>NZ_VFIE01000025.1:499-139637 GCF_010119385.1 Nesterenkonia haasae | reverse complement strand
CCAACAGACACCACCAACCCCACAGACACAGCCAGTCCAACAGACACCACCAACCCCACAGACACCACCAACCCACCCGCCGGACCTAACCCCACAGACGATGACACCGAGGAGTCCGCGCCAAGTCTTTCGGATTCTCCGGACGAGGGCCCAGAAGACGCCACAGCTGATGGGGGGCCCACTGCTCCGACAGCAGCAACCAGCGATTCAGCTAGAGATGCTTCATCGGAGACGCCAGGTGACGCCAGTTCCGGCCCAGACAGTTCCACAGAATCTGCTGAGGGCTCTGCAGGTGGGCCTGATCAGGGCTCTTCCCGTGGCGCCTTGTCCGCCACCGGTATTAGCGGCTCTATGGGCCTCATCCTGGGGGCTGGCGCGCTGCTGATCGCATTAGGAGCGACAGTGCTGTTCGTCAGACGCTCCCGGACTCGCTCCCTCAACCAGTGAGCTGAGACCGGGGCGGCCCTGCCGTCGTCGTGAGTTAGAACTCCTCGTAGACGGCGGGGTCTTGCCCCTTCAGCCGGCCCTCGGGCCGGGCCAGGGAGGAAATCCTGTCTACCTGCTCATCCGACAGCGTGAAGTCAAAGACGCTGAGGTTCTCACGCTGGCGCTCAGGATCAGATGATTTGGGGATGGGAACTGCTCCTCGTTGGACATGCCAGCGGAGAAGAGTTTGGACCACGCTGCGGTCAACCTCTGCGGCAACCTGAGCCAACAGTGGTTCCTGCTGAAGGTCCGTCTGGCGCCCCACAGGGCTCCATGACTCAACAGCGATACCCAGCTCGTGGTTCTTCGCAATAGTCTCGGTCTGCGGAAACCACGGATGAATCTCGAGCTGGTTGACGCTCGGCAACACACCGGTCTCCTGCTGCAGAGTCTCAAGATGCTCAGGGAGAAAGTTGCTGACCCCGATGGAGCGCAGCAGACCACGTTCACGCAATTCTATCAACGCACGCCAGGCCTCAACATACTTGCCCTGCTTCGGGTTGGGCCAGTGAATCAGGCACAGGTCAAAGTACTCCAGACCTGCCCTGAAAAGTGACTCTTCCACGGCCGGTATAGCCTGATCCCGCTCGTGATAGCGGCCAGGAAGCTTGGTCGTCACCCTCAGCTGATTCCGGTCGACACCTGCCGCAGCGATACCTGCCCCTACAGAGCCTTCGTTCTCATAGTTGTACGCGGAGTCGAGAAGCCGGTAGCCGGACCTTATGGCGGATTCGACGGCCGCCGCGCCAGAGCGTCCCCGCAGTTTATAGGTGCCAAGGCCGATCTTGGGCAGCGTGGTGCAGTCATTGAGAACGATGGACTCAACGGGGCCAGCGGTCGATTCCGACATGTGCATATCTCCTTCAGGAAAGAGCGGATACTGATGAGGTGAGCACTTCCAACAGACGGTCAACATCGCGGGCACTGGTGTAGGGCGCGATTCCCAGCCGCAGGCCCCCGGCGTCGTCAATCCCCAGCCGCTGGAAAGTTTCGTATGCGTAGAAGGAACCAGCGGGTGCGTGAATCCCCGCCTGATGGAGTTCGGCTGAGATCTCTTGTGATCGTCGGCCGGGAAAGCTCAGAAATAGCGTCGGCGTGCGGTTCTCCGCTTTCGAGTGAACCACTGCCATACCGCCCAGATCCCGGTCCAGTTCGGTGAGAATATGGCTGGCAAGACGCCGCTCGTGCGCGGCTATCTGGTGGTGGGATCGTTTCAGTGACGCCCGCCTGTCCGCGAGTGGCGGCCCGCCGATCCCAGCAATGAAGTCGACCGCCGCCGTGGCCCCTGCCATGATTTCGTAGGGCAGCGTGCCGAACTCGAACCGTTCCGGAACGGCATTGGTCGAGGGCAGCAGCTTATCCGGTGTGATCGATTCCAGCAGCTCCGGTGCGGCTGCCAGGACCGCGCAATGCGGCCCCATGAACTTATACGGTGAGCAGACAAAGAAGTCTGCACCCAACTCGGCGATGTCCACCAGGTGGTGTGCGGTGTAGTGCACACCGTCCACGTAGACCAGAGAGCCGACGCTGTGCGCAGCGTCAGCCAGCGCGGCCACATCAGGAATGGTGCCGATGAGATTTGACGCGGCTGTGACTGCAACGAGTCGTGTGCGCTCTGTCAGAATCGTATCGATGACCGTCAGATCCAACTCACCCGTCGCGGGGTCAATATCGATCCACCGCAGCGTCGCTCCCGAATGCTCTGCAGCCTGAACCCATGGCCGAACGTTGGAGTCATGATCGAGACGTGTGACGACGACTTCATCACCTGGGCCCCAGTCCTTAGAAAGGTGCCTGGAGAAGTCGTAGGTCAGCTGCGTGGCGCTGCGCCCGTAGACGATACCGCGGGGATCAGCTGCCAGCAGGTCGGCGTAGGCGCTGCGGAACTCCTCCACCACTCGCTCCGCGTTCAGCTCGGAGACAGATCTGGTCCCCCGGTTCGAAAGCGGTGCTGTGAGAGTCGCCGCGATAGCTTCCCCCACCTGGCGTGGAGTCTGAGTCCCTCCCGGCGCGTCGAAAAAAGCGACTCCCGAGTCCAGCGCCGGGAAGTGGCTCCGCAGTCGCTCAATATCGAATTCTGGCATGGAGCTCTGAGTGCTCAGTTGATGCCGTAGGCCAGTAGTTCGTTGGCCCAGTCTTCGATGGCAGGCCAGTCCCTGAAGTCCGCGTCGCTTGGGGCCTTAACCACTCTGAGTTGGAGTTTCTCGAAGAAGCTCATCTTAGCTTCGTCCATCGCGCCTCGAAAGTAGGTGACCTCACGGTGCGGGAACCTCTTGAGCTGGTCGACGAGTTTAGGGTCCAGCGTGGGCCCGCCACCCACGGCGAAAAGGAAGAGCGGCTTGCCGGCCAGCTCAGTACGGTTGGCTTCGAGGAAGAGGGTACCTTCACTCATGAGTTTTTGCCGATATACCGGAATCCCGACGACAATGTTGTCCGTCTCATAGAGCCATTTCGGCGCTTCGCCAACATCTTTGACGTGGGCTTTCACCCCTCGGGCGGACAGTACAGAGGCGATTCGCTCGCCAATCTCAGCAGTGGAGCCGTGCTTGCTCGCGACGACGACCATGGTGGTCATAGGTTTACGCGCCTTTCGCCAGTATGCCTTGGGTGTCGAAGGTATGTGACTGAGCCTATCCAATTCTGCCGACTCAGGAGTACCTAAGGGCAAGGATGATGCTCTGAATACCTCCTGGGGAGGATGTTGACCGTATTTTGCCAACGCTAAGGTGGCATCGACGCAGAATTTTTCTACAGGTCCACACTATATAAGGGGCGATTACGTCACATGCTGGAGTTGCATGACATTTGCCGGTCTTTCTCGGGAAGGCAAGTCCTCCACGATGTCAGCCTGACCGCGGAGAGAGGCCAGCTGACCGGCTTCGTTGGTGGCAACGGAGCCGGCAAGACGACCACGATGCGAATAATCCTGGGGGTACTAGCTCCCGATTCGGGCCAGATGCAGCTTGATGGTGTCGAACTTGGTTCCCAGGCGCGCTCCCGATTCGGTTACATGCCGTCGGAGCGTGGTCTCTATCCGAAGATGAAGGTTGCTGAGCAGATCACATACTTGGCTAGACTTCACGGCTACAGCAAACCTGAAGCAACTCACCGCGCCGTCGACCTGCTGAGCCAACTGGGCCTCAGCGGACGTCTCAAGGACCCACTGGAGGCTCTCTCCCTTGGGAACCAGCAGCGAGTACAAATCGCCGCCAGCCTGGTGCATGAGCCTGATGTCCTTATCCTCGATGAGCCGTTCTCGGGGCTTGACCCTTTCGCTGTGGACTTGGTCCTGAAGGTACTCTCTGACAAAGCAGCCTCCGGTGCGGTGGTGCTGTTCAGTTCGCACCAGCTGGACGTCGTGGAGCGCCTCTGCGACGACCTGGTGATCATTGGCGACGGGAAGGTGCTCGCTGCCGGTGGCCGGGAAGACTTGCGACGCCGCCACGGCACGCTGCGCTACGAAATTGCCTCTGAGGCCGACCTTAGCTGGGTGCAGAGCCGTACCGGCATCCGGACCGATGAGTCTCATGAGAACAGGGTGGTCTTCCGTGCCGAGGAGTCAGCTGCCCAAGAGCTGCTCCGAGACGCTCTACAACGCGGTCCGGTGACGAGTTTTGTCCCGGTGCTACCCACTCTCAGCGAAATATTTCGCGAGTTCACCAACGACTCTGCTCCGACTGTCCCCCAGGAGGCCTCCCGATGAGCACCGCCACTGTGCGAGAGTCTCAACTCTCTTCCAAGACACGACTGAGTACCCTCGCGGCCACCCGTTTGGTGGCTCTGCGCGAAATCAGCACTCAGGTTCGCTCAAAGTCGTTCATTATTTCCACTCTGATCACTGTGCTCATCATTGTGGGTGGCATCGTCGCGACCGGTTTCTTCGGTGGAGATGACGATGATGAACAGATTCCAGTGGTCACCACGGGCATCAGCCAGGACGTCCAACAGCAGGTTGAGGAGGCAGGCTTCAGCGTGACCGCGGCTGATTCCATGCCAGAGGCAGAGCAGCTGCTGCGCGATGGTGATGTGGACGCTATCGTCACCGCGGATCAAGACTCTCCAGTGGGAGTGCGAGTGATCGGTGTCGACGAGGCTCCTACGGCTGCAGCTCAGCAACTCTCAGTCGCGCCTACCGTTGAGGTTCTAGAAGCCGGCGGGACAGACTCTGTGATGCGCTACTTCGCAGCGATGGGGTTCGGCCTGGTCTTCATGTTCGTCGCGATGGGATCCGGAGTGATGATCATGCAGAACACCATCCAGGAGAAACAAAACAGGATCGTCGAAATTCTCTTGTCCGCAATTCCGGCTCGGGCGCTCCTGGCTGGGAAGATCCTCGGCAACTCCGTCTTGGCCCTCATGCAGGCCCTTATTATGGGCGGTTCCGCTGCCCTGGGCCTGGCCGTCTCCGGTCAGTTAGCGTTTCTGCAGATGCTCTCCTGGCCTATGCTGTGGTTTCTTCTGTTCTTCATCCCTGGATTCGTCCTCATCGCCAGCGTATTCGCCGCTTCGGCTTCACTGGTCTCGCGGCAAGAGGATTCGGGCAGCGTGATGACCCCTGCCATGATGCTGGTCATGGTGCCCTACTTTGTCGTGCTGATCTTCTTAGACAACGAGTTCGCCATGATGGTCTCCTCCTACATTCCTTTCACCGCACCAGTTTCGATGTCAATGCGACTTTTCGACGACGCCGTAGAGTGGTTTGAACCCATCATTTCTATGGGGCTGCTGGTCCTCACCACTGCTCTGGTGATGGCCCTCGCCGCGAAGATCTACAGTCGGTCATTGCTGAAGATGGGCCAGCGCGTCAAGCTCACAGCCGCCTTCGCCTCCAATGACTGAGCCTGCTACTTCACCCCTCGGAGGTCCAAAGTGAGCTCGTGATCTCCTGCGTCGTCGAGGATCACTGGGATGCCCCAATCCTGTTGATACAGGTGGCAGGCCGCGTGCATGGGGATCTCTTCCCCAGGATCGCCGTCGCAGGCTGCTGCACGAGCAGTGATGTGTAGGACACCCTCGGTGATCTCGGGATTCAGCTGGAGCGTGCGGTTCAACCCTTCGGTTGTTCCTGCGCCGGAGGTGATGAGCTCGCTGGGAGTGGCGGATACCTGCAACTGGGTCGGGTCGCCCCATCGGTAATCCAGTTTCTGGCCTGTGGGAGCCTGAAAGCTGACGCTGAGCCCGAACTCTCCGGATGCCACAGGGGTGCGCGGACGTTGAGTCTGAGTCGCTCCTTCATCGACAGTGAGGTACTCCTCTGGCACCGCAATGCGGACCAGTTGATGAGCGTTGGTCTCAACTACCAAGATTGTGGTGCCGTCTGTGTCCAGGAGCACGTCTGAAGGTTCCTTGAGGCCGCGGGCCACAGTGGACACGGCTGCAGGAACGGTGGTGCCGTCAGCGGCGGCGTGTTCGGCTTTATACCGGCGAATAGCACCGTTGTAGGTGTCAGCGATAAGAACGGACCCGTCGGGCAGGGCCGTGACACCCAGAGGGTGCTGCAGGCGTGCTTGGGTCGGGTCTCCATCACGGAAGCCGAAGTCGAACAGGCCCTCTCCGATGACGGTTTCCACCTCAGGGGCGGCAGCACTGGCAGAGGTGCGGAGCACTCGGAGGGCTGATGTCTCGGAATCGGCGATCCACAGGTCCCCGGTGGAGTCTTCGGCCAGCCCAGAAGTCTGAGCGAACCAGGCTTCTTCTGGTGGCCCGTCGGTCAGACCTTCAAGTCCGGTGCCTGCGTACACCCCAAGTTCGCCGGTAACTGGGTCGAATCGGAAGATCTGATGCGTACCAGCCATAGCCACCACCACGCTGCTCAGGTTTTCGGACCAAAGAACATCCCAGGGGGATGAGAGCGAAACTCCCAGCGCATCAGTGCCGAGGGACCCTATAACCTGCGCCTCGCGGGTACGTTCTGCGTCCAGCAGCCGCTGCACGCCGTTTCCGGCCAAAGTGGTGACCTCTCCGGTGCTGGCGTTGATGCCGCGAAGCCTGTGGTTGACCGTGTCTGCGACGACGAGATCGTAGCCGACCTCTTCGGCCAGCTGCTCGGGGAGGATAGTTACACCTTGGGGCTCGTTGAACCGGGCTGATTCTGCCGAGCCGTCGGAGTGGCCCTTCTCCCCTGAGCCCCAGGATCGAATCACCGTGTCCAGGTCCGGGCCGAGGTGCAGGATCCGGTGGTGTCCGGTGTCAGCGACAAGGAAGCCCTCTGCTGATCCGTTGAGCGGTCTGCTGAGTGGGAGCGCCTTACCGGGGAAACGCAGAGTACGTGACACTGGTTCCGGTGCCACATACGGACCATCGCCGCGGTGCAATGTACCTTTCGACTCGTGTTCAGCAATCAGCTCATCCACAAGAGACGACAGTCCCGCCACGTGCCCCTCACCCGAAAGGGAAGCTGCGATGTAGCCTTCTGGGTCCACGACCACCAAGGTAGGCCAGGCCCGCGCCGAGTAGGCCTGCCACGTAATGAGTTCTGGATCATCAAGCACCGGATGCTCGATCTCGTAGCGCTCCACAGCAGCATCCAAAGCGTCCGGGTCCGCTTCGTGCTCAAACTTGGGCGAGTGCACTCCCACAGTGACCAAGACGTCGGCATACTTTTCTTCCAGCGGCCGCAGCTCATCAAGAACGTGCAGGCAGTTGATGCAGCAGAAGGTCCAGAAGTCCAAGATGATGATCTTCCCGCGCAACTGCTCAAGGCTGAGCTGCTTACCGCCGGTGTTGAGCCAATTCCGGCCGAGGAGCTCGGATGCGCGCACGCGGCTGGTACGTCGAATCGTCTCTGTCATGCGTTGTCCTCCGGACGAGGTCAGGGATGTGGGTGTCTGTTGAGTCAACCAGCCACAGAACTGTTCTGTTCCGCGAATGACTCCGTGTTACCGGGGCGGGGCTGCGTCGCGCTGGGTCATTTCCTCAAACATCTGGTTATATGCCTCTAGCTCCGCGTGGCCTGTGCGCTCTGCTTCTCGGTCAAGCCGTTTCATGTCCCGAGTATCATCCCTGGCCCATTGGATACAGACGATGACACCCAGTATGACCGCTGGGATCTCACCGAGCCCCCACATGAGCTCGCTGCCGGTGTGTTGATCGTCAATGGCGGGGAACCAACCATGGCCCATGTTGCCGAACCACTCTGGCTGGATCAGCTGATCCGACGACATCAGCGCTACCGCAAAGAAAGCGTGAAAGACCATGGTGGCGAGCAGAATGATCACACGTGCGAAGTGGGGTGGTCGCGAGGGAAGCGGATCCCGTCCCACGAGGACCAGGGCGAAGATGTAGCCGGTCAGCAGGAAATGCACTGTCATGAAGATATGACCCAAATGGTATTCCAGCGTCAGCCCGAAGATCGGAGTGTAGTAGAACAGCAGAATAGAACCTGCGAAATTCACTGCGGCGACAATCGGGTGGGTGAGGATCTTTGACCACGTCGAATGCACCAACCAAAGAATCCACTCCCGCGCACCCCGTGTGCCATCACTGCGGACAGGCAGCGCCCGCATAGCTAGCGTGACGGGAGATCCCATGACAAGGAAGATTGGAGCGACCATAGTCAGCGTCATGTGCTGGATCATGTGCCCGGAAAAGGTCACCATGCCATAGACGGCTGGTCCTCCCGAGGTGATCCACAACAGCACCGCTAACCCGAACAGCCAAGAGACCGCTCGCATCACCGGCCAGCTGATCCCGCGGGACCTGAGCCGAACCGTTGCACGCAGGTACCAGATGGCGAGGAAGAGGATGATGGCGATCCACAGCCAGTCCAGCCGCCATAGAGTGAAGAAATTCATCAGGTTCGGCTCAGGCGGCAGATCATAACCGGTGAGCAACCTGGCAGGCGTGGCGTCGGGGGGAAGGTCGTCCGGTACCGGCGGCGGTGTGCGGCCAAGGACTGCACTGATCCCTATGACGGTGGTCATCAGCGCAATCTCTACGATTATCAGCTGCCAAAGCAGCCGGGTTGAGGACAGAATGCGGGGAATGATCCACCGTCTATGGGCGAATCCGATGCCAGCCAGTGCAACCGTAGCGACAGTTTTCAGGACGAGTAGTCGGCCGTAGTCAGTGCCGAGGAGTTGGTCAAGGTTAGCTACTCGGAGCTCGGCGTTGATGATCCCAGAGGCAGCGACAGTGATCAGTGCCAGGCCCGCTAACAGCGAGTAACGCCGCAGTACGGTACCCAGGACCTCTGGTCCCCCTTGATCACGCGAGCTGAGAGTCCGTGCGGTATGGGCAATCTGGGGGGCGAGCAGCGCTAGGACAATGAGTCCACCGACCCAGACCACGACTCCCAGCAGGTGCAAACCAAGTGAGTTTACGGCTGCAGTGTGGTCATCCCCGCCTGCAGAGTGACCAACCATAGCCATGGGTACGATTGCGCTCAGGCCCACCACCGCGATGAAGCCCACTCCGGCAGGCTGGCGGACCGCAGCCAGAAGCGTGGCGCACAGTCCAGCGATGAGCACGATCGTCAGCCACGCCTGGCCTGTCGCAATATTCAGTGTGTAGTCGAAAAAGCCTTCTGAGAATCCCTGATCTGCTGAGATGGGAAGCCCCGCCAGGGAGGAAAAAGTCAGGACGAGCACAGCGAGCGCTGCGACCGTCCAGACCACTGAAGCAGACATCGCTACCTGCATGGTGCGGGTGTAGAGGGGATGTTCTTGGCCCGATTGCCGGTTCTGCCGGTTGCGGGGTCCGGTACGGAACGGAATGGCTACGGTGGCGAGTATGGCGGCTGCCACGGTCGTGGCCATGGCAATGTGGTGGATGTAGCGCGCTGCGGGGAGGCCCCATCGAGTGAGCGGCCCTGGGTCTGAGATGGCGCCAACTTGCCCTATGCCAGTGGCTATACCTGCCACGATCAGCCCGATGAGACCCGCTGAGAGTGCGGCTGCGGTCAGGGGCAGTGGGGCAGCCCAGATGCGCCGCTCAGCGCTTGTCGTGGTCATCCGGTGGTTCTTGCTCGCCGCGCCACTGCTCAGACTGTTGGAGTTTTCTCCACATGAGAATCAACACCAGAGCGACGACGATGAACGCACCGGCGGCAAAGACGATTGGAGCCCATCCGGGAGCGTCCACCTCAAGGTCGGGCTGAGCGAGCAGCTGCTGTATGAGGAACCATGACATGGGACAAATTCTACAAGTTGTCGAAAACCTCGACGACCCCCTGCGCTCTGTGGAGAGGCAGGAGGTCGTCGACTATGAAGTTCTGAGCCGAGCTCATGGTGACGCTCGCTCAATGCAGTTCGGTGAACTGCGAGGGTAAGCCTTGGCTCATTTGCCGGTGGCGGCAGCCTTCAGCTTGGATCCTGCGGAGAGCTTCACGGAGTAGCCGGCAGGGATCTGGATGGTCTCACCGGTCTGTGGGTTGCGGCCGGTGCGTGCGGCGCGCTCTGTGCGCTCCACGGACAGCCAACCTGGGATGGAGACCTTCTCGCCCTTGGAGACCTGCTCGGTGAAGACCTCGAAGACTGAATCCAGTACGCCGTTGACGGCTGCCTGGGAGTTGCCGGACTTCTCTGCGACTGCTGCAACGAGCTCGCTACGGTTCAGTGCCATATATTTGTCCTCCTGGACTGATCTATTCCTATCCCGTGAGGCCGAACTTCCGCGTCATTCTGCGGGTCTGCGGCCCTATTAGGGCTTTCAGTGTGGCAACTTACCACGCGCAGGCCCTCAACAGGGCATGAAACGGCGATTTAACAGCGTGTTCCCAGGAGTTTCGCCTGTCAGCGTACGAAAAAGCGGGGCCTTCCCCTAGGAAGACCCCGCAAATTCTAAAGTTCAGCGCGTGCTGGCTACCAGGAGCTCTTTGTGATTCCTGGAAGCTCACCGCGGTGAGCCATATCGCGGAATCGGATACGGGAGATCCCGAACTTCTGGAAAGTACCGCGGGGGCGACCGTCGATTGCATCGCGGTTACGCACACGGATAGGAGATGCGTCGCGGGGCAGCTTCTGCAGTCCCACGCGTGCGGCCTCGCGGTCCTCATCAGAGGCCTTGGGGTCGACGAGTGTCTTCTTCAGCTGGGCACGCTTTTCGGCGTAGCGCTCAACGATGACCTTACGCTTTTCGTTCTTTACGATCTTGGAGGTCTTGGCCATGATCAGCGCTCCTCTCGGAAGTCGACGTGCTTGCGGACGACGGGGTCGTATTTCTTCAACACGATGCGGTCAGGATTGTTTCGGCGGTTCTTGCGCGTCACATAGGTGAAACCCGTGCCGGCGGTCGACTTCAACTTAATGATCGGACGTACGTCCTTATCTTTTGCCATTAGAGCTTCTCACCTCGCTTCAGCATATCGGCGACGACAGCGTCGATGCCGCGCACGTCGATGGTCTTGATGCCCTTGACCGATAGGTTCAGGGTTACTTTCCGTCCCAGCGAAGGAACCCAGTAGGTCTTCCTCTGGATGTTTGGGTCGAACCGGCGCTTGGTACGGCGGTGCGAGTGGGAGATCTGGTTGCCGAATTGCGGCACCACTCCCGTCACTTGGCAACGTGCTGCCATGATCACTCCTCTTGAGTTTATGTACGTAGATGCTGTTTGAAGGCCCGCTGGTGCGGACCGTTTCACTGACACCGGTACGAGGACGACCAGGCTGGGTGAGATCCAACCGAAGCTGCCTACGGACACGCGGAGACCGCGTGGACGGTGCAAAGTTTGGCGGCGCTTGAACTGTTTCCGGCGCTGCACCCTGTGAGAAGGCGCAACTCAGCCAAGCAGACGAAGAACAATGATACGCAGAACCTCGCGGTGCCGCAATCTCAAGCTCCATACCCTACGCCTCCGCAGCCGCGCGCCTCTGGGCAGGACTCTCCTCCAGCGCAGGCGCCGGTTTGGTCGCCAGGGAGGTGATCACCAGCACGGCTGCGGCGATAGGGAACGCGACGACGACTGAGTTGACTCCGTCTCCGAACACTTCCCAGAGGACGGTCGCCACTCCGCCGGTGAGCATTGACGCGACAGCTCCCGCAGCGCTGACGCGGCGCCAGAATAGGGCAGCCAACACAGCTGGAGTCACCGCCGCTCCGTACATCGTGTATGCGTACATTTGGAGATCCAGCAGTGTCGGAAAGAACTGCACGAGAATGTACGCACATACAGCCACCACAACAACCGACACGCGAGCAGTCAGGACCTGCTTGCCGGGTTGTGCCTGCTCGGTGCTCTCACGACCACGGAAGATGAGGTCGTACACGATGTTCCCGGAACATGTCAGCAGATACGACGAACCTGTGGTGACAATGAGCGCCAGCGCAGTCACGAGGATGACTGCTCCTACGACCTCTGGAGTGAATCCCCCCACCGCAAGCCCTAGGACAGCCATATCCGGGTCAGAACCTGGGTTAACGATGGTGGCAGATGAAGCAAGCAGGATAATCGGAATCACCATCATGAGCCCTCCGGCGAAGAACAGAAAAGCTGCCCGCTGGGCGGTCCGGGGACTCTTTGCCGCAGAGAGACGCTGATGCATGTTCTGATCGCCGAGACAGAGCAAGAAGAGTGGAAGGAAGTAGCCGAGAATCTGCAGCGGAGTCAGCGGACCGGTGACAGAGCTCAGTGCGGGATCCAACCGGTCCACGTAGCTGCCGAATCCACCAATGTCCTGAACGAGGACGAATCCCACCGCCACGACCAGCCCGATGATGATCACCACCGCTGATAGGAAGTCAGTCCACGCCACCGACTTCAAGCCCCCAGCCAACGCGAGAAACGTAATCAGGAGCACTGCAATGACTGCACCCTGGGTCTGACTCAGCGGAGTGATGAGACTGAAGATGTAGCCAGCTCCGGTGAACTGGGTTGCTGCAATGCCGGTGAAAGCGATCAGGACGATGACTGTGCCGATGACCCCAGTACTGTTGCCGAACCTGGTTCGGAGAAGTTGGGGAACCGTGTGAAACGACTTACGCCGGATCTTTTGGGCGAGGAAGCCCAGCGTCAGGGCCCCGAGGAGTGTGCCGAGGAAGAAGAATATCCCTGCCAGAGGACCATTCTGGAAGACGAAACTTGCACCCCCGATGATCGATCCAGACCCCACGAAGGTGGTAAGCATCGTTCCCGCCAACACCCACGCGGGAAGGGACTGACCTGCAAGGACAAAGTCGGTGCCCGTCTTCATCTTCGAGCGTTTGCCGAGCCAGGCAGCTATGGCCACCATCAGCAAGATGTATGTGATGAGCACAATGATGTTTATCAAGACACAGGCACTTTCATTCCGGGTGAGTGTGATGTGGAGCGCATCCATAGTGACGTGCTCTGACTCTCATTGCAACATTTCTTGCATTTCAGTCATGTGACATGGGAATGAGGACATGAGCGCGAGGAACACTCGCCTGCGCCAGTTCCGGGCCGGTTCAGTCCGCAACCACACCGATGCGGCGCCACATGTCATCCGCTTCGCGAAGGCTCGCCTCAGCCCCGGCTCGGTCTCTGCTGGCCACACCCATGAGCAGCGCCTGAACCACCGAAGTGGCCGAGATGGTCGAGGGAAGATATCTTGCGGATTCGCTGAGAACTGAGATTCGCACATCAGCACGCTCGGCTACAGGCGTTGTACGGTCCACAATCGCCATCAGCGGCACTCCCCGTTCGGCCGCCATAAGCGCCAGCTGGTTCACCGCTTCCGTGGTCTTCCAAATGTTGAACGTTACGAGCAGATCTGCCTCTGTCAGCTGACGGACGGCATTGATCTGCGCCGACACCGCTCCGGCCTGCAGCGTCAGATCGTTCCCCAGCAGCTGTGCACCGTGGGCGAGTTGTGCAGCAGGTCCAGCGTAGGTGCCGGTAGCCAGGACAACCCCTTTCCTGGCCCTCTGGATCAGCTCCGCACCCTGGTCAATCACCTTTTCGTCCAGCGTGGCGGCCAAGTCAGTCAGGGCGCGCACATCCTCCATGATGGAGGCCAACCCACGGACGCGGGCTCCTCCTTCACTCAGCACACGGTCGGCAGTCAGCGTCGCCAAGAACTGACCTCGGTAGTCAAGAACGAATGCCGGCCACCCCGAAAACCCCAGGAACTGAGCCGTTCGCGTGACCGTGGCGATGTTGACTTGAGACACTGCGGCCAGCTGCTGAGTCGTCGCAAAAGCGCTGAGCTCTGGGTCCGTTCGCAAGACTGTGATCACTTTCCACATAGCCGGAGACACCCGACGATCTGCGATCAGTGCATCAACCCACTCTGCGAGAGCTTGCGACATACTTTGCAAAGTCCTTTGCATATAGCTATCTTGACTGCGGGGCTACCGCAGGTCCTGTCTGAATACGTGAAAGGCAGCTGATGAAACTCGACACCACGCACCGGGCGGTTACCGACGTCCGGATCCTGGATCCCGAAACTGAGACCATCTCAGATCCGACGACGATCAGGGTCTCCGACGATCGTATCGTTTCGATCGGGGATCAGGTGGAGCCAGGAGACCAACCACTTGATGCCGGCGGCAGCATCGCCATCCCTGGACTCATCGACTGCCACGTCCATGTGCTCGCCAACTCAGCGAACCTAGGGGGTCTTGGTGACCAGTCTCCCTCGTACCTCGCAGCTTCAGCTATCAATACGATGCAGGATGCGCTTCGCCGAGGCTTCACAACCCTGCGTGATGCCGGTGGCGCCGATTTCGGACTCGCACAGGCCGCAGCGGAGGGCCTGTTCACGGCTCCGCGCCTTTTCTACGGGGGTAAAGCCATCTCCCAGACCGGAGGCCACGCAGATATGCGCGCGCCGGGGACTACGGTCATGGACACCCACCAGTGCTGCCCCCACATGGGAGTGGTATGTGACGGCGTATCGGAGGTTCGTCGAGCAGCGCGCCACCAACTGCGCACAGGGGCTGACCACATCAAGCTCATGCTCTCCGGTGGCGTTGCCTCTCCGACTGACCGTGTGGATTCGACACAGTTCTCCGACGAGGAGATCCGTGCCGCCGTAGAAGAGGCAGAGGCCGCCAATCGTTACGCTCTCGGCCATGCCTACACAGCTCGAGCGATCAATCGCGGTCTCAGGCTAGGGGTGAGGTCAATAGAGCACGGAAACCTGCTCGACGAGGAGAGCGTGCGACTATTCCGCGAACATGACGCGTTTCTCGTCCCAACGCTTGTGACGTACCAGCGGCTCAGGATCGACGGGGCCGCCAATGGTCTCCCCCGCGAAAGCCAGGACAAGGTTGAAAACGTGCTCTATGCCGGCATCGACGCCCTGCGCCTGGCTGACCAGGGAGATGTCAATATTGCCTATGGCTCCGATCTCCTGGGCGATATGCGCAGCTGGCAGAGTCACGAATTCATGATCCGCTCCGAGGTGCAGTCCCCTGGTGCAGTCCTTCGCTCTGCGACCACCACTGCGGCTCGGCTTCTGCGTCAGGAGGGAGAGCTTGGGAGGGTCACACCTGGAGCTCGGGCAGATTTCCTCCTGCTGAAAGCCAACCCTTTGGAAGACATCAGAATTCTCGCCGAACCAGAGAGTTCCCTGACCCATGTCTTCAGCCGTGGGGGCCTGGTCACTTCCTAATCAGTGTCGGAAGCGTCGTCGTGCTTGGTGCCAACGGCCTCCTCAACCCGCTCAACGAACCAGCTGGCCAATGTCGCAGTGACGGTTCCCAGCAGTCCCAGCCCACAGATCATGAGTACGACAGCGATGCCACGTCCAAGCCCGGTGACGGGGTAGTAGTCACCGTAACCGACGGTGGTAATGGTCACCATGGACCACCACAGAGCGTCACCAATACTCGCGATGTTCGCACCGGGAGCGTTCTGCTCCGCGTCCAGCATGGCAAGTGATGCCATCACCACTAGAAGTAGTGATGTGAAGGCGACGTAGAGGATGACTTTTCCTCGGAGGGCTGTGCCCGCAGAGCGTTGAAGCACTGCCACTGCTGTGACAAGGCGTAGCAGTCTCAGTGGACGCAGAGCGGGGAGCAGCACGATGGCTAGCTCGTGCAGATGCGTGACGAACCATTTCCGGGTGTGCGGTACAAGGATCAGAGACACCACATAGTCCACCGCGAACAGAACCCATACGGCGTTGATCACCCAGAATGGCCAATTCAACTCTGACTCGCGCAGGTCGCCGATGACGACGTACGAGTACACGCCCAGAAACGCCACAGCCACGAGTACCATTGGCCATTCAGTGAGCCGAACCCATTTTTCGTAGGCCGCACGGTTGTTCCATACGTTCATTCACCAACCGTAACGGCAGCCACCCAAGGTGAACACCGCGGTGGGGCTCAGATTCTTCCGTCCTCGGGCGCGGATTATCAGGCCCCGCTGCGTCCGTGCAAGAGACCAGTCGGGACGCCGACCATCTGTGGTTCCGCTGATGAGGCGACAGCGAACCCATCGGCGGCCTCCTCGTCTTCCGGGTCCGCAACACTGCAGACCCCTGTCTCAGGCAGCTGAAGATCGGCCGGCGCGGAGTCCTGTCCCGCCAGATAAGCGGCAATTGACCGTACCTGCTCATATCCGGTAGCCAGCAGAAAGGTGGGCGCCCTGCCGTAGGACTTTATGCCAGCTAAGAAAAAGCCGTCTTCAGGATGCGCGAGTACCTCTGTACCGTGTGCCCGAACTGTCCCACAGGAGTGGAACTCAGGATCGATGAGGGGAGCCAGGCGGGACGGCGACTCCACACCAGGATCCAGGTCTAGCCGCAACTCTCGTAACATGGCCAGGTCTGGCCGGAAGCCGGTTGCGCCCGCCACTGCGTTGACGTTGATGGTCCGCCCATCGGTGAATTCCACAGTGACAGCTCCGGGTGTTTCTTCGGATAGACGCTGAATGGCCGCAGAGGTCATGATCTGGATGAGCCCTGCCTCAACGAGTCGGCGCAGCCGGTCACCAAGGGCACCACGCTCAGGCAGGCCATCGCGGTCACCACCGCCGAAGCTGCGTTCTGCGCTCTCGCCGCGAATCGCCCACAATATCTCCGTCTGCCCCTCTTCCCGCTTCAGCGCCGCTAGGTTGAGCAGTGTATTGGTCGCGCTGTGGCCTGCCCCGACGACCAGCACACGTTTACCAGCCGCACGTTCGCGATCAACACCGAGCACATCGGGCAATGCCCCCAGCAGATACTGCTTCACAGTCTGGTCCTCCTCCCCGAGAGCAGGTAGTCCAGAAGCGCCCAGAGGATTGGGCTGAGACCACGTACCGGATGCATCGATCACCGCTCGGGCCTGCAGGTCGGATGCTTCACCGTCTTCCGCCACACGAACCATGTACGGGGTGTTCTGTCGTGCAGCGCTGTGGGTCTTGTCTCGCTCGCCGCGGCCAATGCCTGTGACCCGCGTGCCATACCTGATCTTGTCTCGCAAAACAGTCCCGCGCGCCAGCGGGCGTAAGTACTCGTCAACTAGCTGCGCGCCGGTGGGCAGCCGCGCCGGACTCGGAGTATTCCATCCGGCGGAGTCGAGGAGTCTGCGGCACGCGTTGTCAATATTGAAACGCCACGGAGAGAAGAGTTTGATGTGACTCCAGGCTTGCACGGCAGCACCGGGTTGGCCACCAGCTTCGAGGACCAGTGGTTCGAGACCATGCTCCAGCAGATGCGCGGCAGCGGCCAGACCAACCGGTCCCGCCCCGATCACGACGACGGGGAGTTCTTCCACCGATATACGGCCTCTTGTCATCACAGCCTCCATTCATTGACGATTGTCGATGTATGCAAGTATTCTGCGGCATATATCGAGAAATATCAATATATTGGCTGGTACGGGCTCAGGACAGGCTCGAGGGGAACTAAACTCTCTGGCCGCCAGCTGTTCATTTTCCGTTCACTCAGACAGCAACTAGCTGTCATCTGGTCCCCTTAGCGTGACACTCGGCTCCGCGGCCATGTCTATGTTCATGCGCGTGAGCCATAGGGCCACAGCAGTTCGCAGTGCGGCGCATCGTCGATAGCGCTGACGACAAATCCTCAGAGAGGGACAACGTGAAGTTAGAAAGTTTCGGTCGCGCAGCGGCCATCCTGTCGGTCGCAACGGTGGCACTTGTTGCCTGCGGCGAGGCCAACAACCCGGGTGCCGAGAACGGCGATGACAACGGCAACGGGGAGGCCAACGGCGGCACCGATACCAGCGAGGTGCAGGGAACCTTGGTGGGAGGCGGTGCTTCATCCCAGGAGGCCGCCATGACCGCTTGGACGAATGGCTTTGCTTCTGTAGCGCCTGAGGCGCAGGTCAACTATGCATCTGTAGGCTCCGGTGCCGGGCGCGATGGCTTCCTTGGTGGCGAATATGACTGGGCCGGTTCAGACTCAGCCATGGATGACGATGAGTGGGAACAGTCCAAGGAGATCTGCGGTCCCGACGGAGCTTTCCACATTCCTGCGTACATCTCTCCGATTGCCGTCGCGTTCAACGTTGAGGGCATTGACGACACCCTGAACCTCGATGCTGACACCATCGGCAGCATCTTCTCCGGCGAAATCACCACGTGGGACGACGACGCCATCGCGGAGCACAATGAAGACATCGACCTGCCGGATACTCCCATCACCGTTGTGCACCGCGCTGATGACTCCGGTACGACGGACAACTTCACTGAATACTTGGAAGCCGCCGCTGGGACCTGGGAATGGGAAGCCAGTGACGCGTGGCCTGCAGACATCTCGGCGGAGTCTGCGCAGCAGAACTCCGGTGTCGTCGATCTGACGTCACAGACCGATGGCGCGATCACATACGCAGATGCTTCTCAGATTGGCGGACTGAACTCTGTGGCAGTGTGGGTCGGCAACGACTACGTCGAACACAATGCTGAGGCCGCATCGCAGGCGGTAGCCTCCTCCACTCCAGTTGAGGGCCAGGCCCCGAACAATATGGCCGTTGAGCTCGACCGCGATACGGAAGAAGAGGGCGCCTACCCGATCGTGCTCGCTGCATACAACATCTTCTGCAACGAGTATCCAGACCAGGAGACTGCGGATCTTGCAATCGCTTTCGCCGAGTATCTGGTCTCCGAAGATGGACAGCAGACAGCTGAATCTGCTGCGGGCAACGCTCCAATGTCAGAGGAGCTGCGCAGCAATGCTATGGACGCGATCTCTGAGATCACCGTCGCCGAGTAGGTATAGCCTCACTCAGTTCATCACATCCTGGCCCGGCGGAAACCGAAGTCCAGAGGCCGCAGCCTCTGGGGTATGACAATCCAGGCAACCGTCGGGCCAGCGCTCTTGATCACTACACACATACCCACCGAGGCAGGGAGCCCCCGTGACCAGTCCTGGCGAGTCTCACTCCCCAGCTAAGCCGACAGACCAATCCGGTCGCCAAGAACCCGGTACCAATGCGCTGACGAGCGCCGACTCCGGCGGCGTCATGGGGGACCGGGTCTTTTCCGGAGTGGCGCTCCTGTCCGGCGTTGCTATCCTCGTCACCCTCGCGTTCGTCGCCATCTTCCTCAGCTTCAACTCCGTAGGCGCGGTATACCGTGAAGAGGAAGGACTCATTCTTCAGCAGTTCCTTGAGTATGCCTACCCCCTGGTGATCGGCACACTGATTGCTTCGCTGATCGCTCTCGTGCTCGCCACTCCCGTGGCAGTGGGAGTGGCGCTCTACATTTCGCATTTTTCTCCGCCCCGGTTAAGCAAGTCCATCGGCTACCTGATCGACTTGCTTGCCGCGATACCGTCGGTGGTCTACGGCGCCTGGGGAATGAGCTTTCTCGGCCCTGCGCTTGTTCCGGTCTATGGCTGGCTCCACCAGAACCTCGGGTTCATTCCTTTGTTCGCCGGAAACCCCTCGCAAACAGGGCGGACAATCTTCACCGCAGGAGTTGTGCTGGCGGTGATGATTCTTCCGATCATCACCTCAGTCTGCCGGGAAATCTTCATCCAAACACCCAAACTTCACGAAGAGGCTGCTTTGGCACTGGGCGCAACGCGGTGGGAGATGATCACCATGGCAGTCTTCCCCTTCGCTCGAGCCGGCATCATCTCTGGTGTGATGTTGGGTCTCGGGCGAGCTCTCGGTGAGACGATGGCCGTGGCGTTGGTTCTCTCACCCGGCCTGCTCACGGCGTCCCTCATCTCTTCCGGTAACAGCACTATTCCAGCCGAAATCGCACTTGGCTTCCCGGAAGCACCGCCAGGATCAGTGCGGCAAGCCCAGCTGATCGCCATCGGTTTGGTGCTGTTCATCATCACCCTCATCGTCAACATGACGGCCCGCTGGATCGTCAACCGTCACAAAGAATTCTCTGGAGCCAATTGATGAGCCAGACCCAGCAGCAGCGACCAACTCCCGCATCGGTCGAAGGCCCCGCCGGACCGGCCCGACAGAAGGTCCCAGATCCATCGTCCGTGCTCCGTCCGACTTCACTGACGCAGAACCGTCTACCCTGGTGGACCGGCCTGGTGATACTTGTGGTCTCTGCTGCGCTCGGGGCAGCCCTGAGCTCACTCATCTCATTCAATTTTGCGTTGTGGTTCGTCTTCACCGCGGTTCTCTATGTCCTCATCAGTTACGGCGTGACACGAGTCAAGGTCAACCGACGCCAAGCCAAAGACAAGATGTGGAAAAACTTGGTGTATGTGGCTTTCATCATCGCTCTGCTTCCCCTGTTCTCGGTCATCTGGTCAGTAACGTCCATCGGAATCCCCGGACTCTTGGAACCTGGCTTCCTGGCCTCGGACATGCAGGGGATTGATGGAACGACCGATCAACGAAGCCAAGAAGAAGGCACACCAGTGCTGGGTGGTATCCGCCACGCCCTGGTCGGATCCCTTCTGATCACCCTGACGGCGACATTTATCTCTGTGCCCATTGGGCTGATGACGTCAATTTACTTGGTCGAATATGCGCGAGGGGGCACGCTATCTCGAGCGATCACCTTCTTTGTGGACGTCATGACCGGCATACCCTCCATTGTGGCGGGCCTCTTCGGGGCGGCCGCGATGGGATGGTTCCTTGGAGTGGGTAACAGCCTCGGACTGCCTTTACCGACCCGCTCGACCATGGGAATTACCGCCGCGATTGCCCTGTCTGTGCTGATGATTCCGGTGGTCGTCCGGACTACTGAAGAGATGCTCCGCGTGGTTCCCAATGAGCTCCGCGAGGCATCCTACGCCTTGGGAGTGCGCAAATGGCGAACCATCATCAAGGTGGTCATTCCGACGGCGATTTCCGGTATCGCAGCCGGTGTCACACTGGCCATTGCCCGTGTCATCGGGGAAACGGCACCCATACTGGTGACGGCCGGGTTCGTGGTCAGCAACAACTGGAACCTCTTCCAAGGGTGGATGACCGCCCTTCCGGTATACATCTTCAGGCAGTTCCAGAACCCGACGTCACCGAACTTCTCAGATCCCTCCCACCAGCGCGCATGGGCAGCAGCTCTGGTGCTCATCATTATTGTCATGGGACTGAACCTCACCGCACGCATCATCGCCACTCTCTTCGCGCCCAAGAAGACTGGCCGCTGACAACATCAAAAGAACCTCAAGAAAGAGTGAGCTGAAGATATGTCCAAGAGCATCACCGCCAAGGATCTCAACGTGTACTACGGTGACTTTCTCGCTGTAGAAGGCGTCAACATCGAAATCGCAGCCAGATCGGTCACGGCCTTCATCGGCCCCTCCGGTTGCGGCAAGACGACCTTCCTCCGCAGTCTGAACCGTATGCACGAGGTGCTCCCCGGAGCGCGAGTCGAGGGGCAGTTGCTGTTGGACGACGACAATATCTATGGCCCCGGCGTCGACCCGGTGACGGTGCGCTCGATGGTCGGAATGGTTTTCCAGCGTCCCAATCCCTTTCCCACCATGAGTATCAGGGAAAACGTCCTAGCAGGCTACAAACTCAATGGTGCCCGCATGTCGAAATCTCAGGCCGACGACATTGTGGAAGGCGCGTTGCACGGTGCGAACCTCTGGAACGAGGTCAAAGACCGCCTGGACAAGCCTGGCTCGGGCCTCTCCGGAGGACAGCAGCAGAGGCTCTGCATCGCGCGGACAGTCGCAGTGAAGCCCGAGGTCATTCTGATGGATGAGCCGTGCTCCGCGCTCGATCCCATCTCGACGCTTGCAATCGAAGACCTGATTTCTGAGCTCCAGCAGGAGTACACGATCGTGATCGTGACTCACAACATGCAGCAGGCAGCTCGGGTAAGCCAGAAAACTGCATTCTTCAACATTGCTGGCACAGGGAAACCCGGCAAAATGATCGAATACGCCGAGACGTCAACGATCTTCAACAATCCAAGCAACCAGCAGACGGAACGGTATGTCTCCGGCAAGTTCGGATGATCGGCTCACCGCCTTGGACGACCGAATAGGAACCGCTTCCAGGAGCAAACATGTCTGATCAGCCCCCCGGCGTCCTCTTCGTATGCGTCAAGAACGGCGGCAAGTCCCAAATGGCCGCAGGCCTACTCCGGAAGCAGCTCCATCAGGATGGTAAGCCTGACTCCGTGACAGTTTCCTCGGCAGGCACCAAGGCCGGTCAGCGCATCAACGCTCTCTCAGCCTCTGTGCTCAGCGAGGTGGGGATTGATATTCATGACCAGCAGCCCACGCAACTGACGGAGGAAGGGATGCGAGAAGCCGGATACGTCATCATTATTGGCGCCGAGGCTGAGGTACCCGAAGTCGACGGGGTCGTTGTTGAGCGCTGGGAGACTGTGGAACCGTCTCTTTTTGGCGTGGAAGGTCATGAGCGGATGGTGATGATCCGGGAGGATCTCGCGGCCCGCACCAAAGAACTCGCTGCACGCTTCTGAAACTGCGAACTCGCTCGGCTTTCTACGCCTTCTGCTTAGATTTCGTGTGCACGGGCAAAGGTCAGCGTCTCGCCGCGCGCTCCGTCCATCCAGATGGACTGGCAAGCGTCTGCCAGTTCATCGAGACCCTCGACGATCGTGCCGAACACATTTCCGGGGACCCACCCCTGGTCGCCGTTGATCAACAGATTGTTCCGGCCGTAAAACACCGCAAGATCGATAATGGGCTTGGCTGCGGTCGGAGCATCTGCTCGCACGTCTGCACCGGAGTCATAGCCGTATGCGGGGTTGCCCAAGTCATCGGAGTCGAAGGCAAAGTAACAAAGGTCGCCAGGTATGGGAGTGACGGTCGTATTTTCCTTACCGGGCTCCTGTGCGGCAAAAGCCTCTAGGAGATGGTAGATCTCATTGCGTGCGTATTTGCCGTGGTAGACCTGGCCTGACCGCGGCAGGGCGTCCCATACAGCCGCACAGGTGCGGGGAGCCGCCTCGTCGAGCAGCTTGGCCAGGCAAGTCACTCCCCGTCGTTCCAGGGTGACCGTAATGAACCTGGTCACGCCTAGGCCGTGCCCTGCACAACTGGTTCGAATACGGGGCGGGAGAACTTCTCTCCGGTTGCTTTTTCATAAGCTCGCGCGGCACGGAGTACGAGTCGATCCTGAGTGCGTGCACCCACGAACTGAAGTCCTACCGGCAGTCCGTTGTCGGCCACCCCGCAAGGCACCGAAGCCGCAGGCTGCTGGGTCATGTTGAACGGGTACGTGTACGGGGTCCAGGAGGTCCACAGATCAGATTTCCAACCCTCGGGAGCCTGGCGGGTGCGGTCGAAAGCAGTGATCGGCATTGTAGGCGTCACCAGGAGGTCATACTTCTCGTGGAAGGCTCCCATGAGCACTCCCAACTCCATCCGCACAGCAGTCGCGTCAAGGTAGTCCTGTGCTGAGGCGTCCGCATAACGCTCTATTCCTGCGCGGAGGTCAGGGTCCACCTTGGCCAATGCCCCCGGTCCGTAGGCCGCAACCACCTTGGCCGCACCAGTGAACCACAGCACGTGGAAGGCCTCTACTGGGTCAGTAAACCCCGGATCGACCTCTTCGACGACTGCGCCCAGGGCCTCGAGCTCCTCCACCGCTTCCCGCACCGATCGATCGATGTCCGGGGCGTTCTCTCCGAACCCAAGAGTTGGGGAGAAGGCAATGCGCAGTCCACGGACGCCCTCTTCGAGCCCTGCAGTGAATGACGTTGTTGGCGTGGGCAGGGCGGCCCAGTCACGTGAGTCGAATCCGGTGACGACGTCCATCAGCATAGCGGCGTCCGCCACGGTGCGGGTCATGGGGCCGGCGTGTGCAAGGGTCCCGAACGGTGAGGCGGGGAACATCGGCACTGTGCCGAACGTAGGCTTCAGGGCTACTGTCCCCGTGAAGGCGGCAGGAATCCTGACTGAGCCGCCAGCATCGGTGCCCACTGACCAGGCCCCCATCCCGGCTCCCACCGCAGCCGATGAGCCTCCGGATGAACCGCCTGCAGTGGTGGAGGGATCCCAAGGGTTCCCGGTGGCACCGAACCGCTCACTGTCCGTGGTGCCTTTCCACGCGAATTCCGGGGTGGAAACTTTGCCAAGTAGCACCGCACCGGTCTCGCGGAGCCGGGCGACGCAGGGGGCGTCGGCCTCCCATGGGCCGGCGTCGTCGATAAGTGTCGATCCGCGCAGCGTAGGCCATCCCGCGGTGATGAACATGTCTTTGATAGAGGTCGGCACACCATCGCCGATACCGAGAGTCTCTCCGGCCTGCCATCGCGCGGCAGAGGCTTTAGCTGAGGCAATGGCAGAATCACGGTCCACCAATACAAACGCATTGAGATCACCGTTGCACTCATCGATACGTCTCAGGGCGGCCTCCGTGGCATCCACGGGCGTGAAGCTCCCCGCGGCGTAACCGTCCAGCAGCTCGGCGGCAGTCAGCTCAGCCAGGTCCGTCATGATGCGCTCCTCTTTCCTGGGACATATCCCTTGTCCTTGTCCACCACGTTGAGCAAGTCTCTCCCATCCAACCATCGTTGGGCGTTGTCTATGAACAGCTCGGCCAGCGAATCCCGCCATCCGTGGACGTCTCCCGACATATGAGCGGCGATCATGACGTTGTCCAACTCCCAGAGTTCGGAGTCCTGAGGCAGTGGCTCCTGCTCGAACACATCCAATGATGCGTACCCCAGGGGGCCTTCGCGCAGAGCAGTGATGAGGGCGTCCTCGTTCACCGAGGCACCGCGCCCAATGTTGATCAGGTGAGCTCCGGTCTTCACAGCAGCCAGCGTGGTGGGACCAATGAGGTGGGTAGTTGCGGGGGTCAGCGGGGCAGCGTTGACGATGATGTCATAATCGCCAAAGTGCTCTTCAAGAGTTGCTGACGGGACGACGACGCCGAAGTCCTGGTCCTCGTCACGTTCAGTCCGACCTGCCCCAGTCACCTCTATACCCACCGCGCTGAGCAGCCGCGCGATTTCACGCCCGATGGCTCCGGTACCGATGACCATGGCCCGAGCACCCTGGGCTCGTTTCGTCTCCCGGTGATCCCAAGTCTTGGTGGTCTTGAGCCGGTAGTTTCCGCCGAAGTCTTTGGCGTGTGCCAGAACTGCTCCGAGCACCCACTCCGCAATCGGACGGTCGAAGATCCCTTGTGCATTAGTCACCGTCACGTCTGAGTCGTTGAGCTCGTCGAAGAGCAGCTTGTCCACTCCGGCAGCAGCAACATGAATCCATGTCAAACGATCTGCTGCGGACCACGCTTCCTGCAGCGCACCAGAAAAGAAGTCCCAGAGGAAGAGCGCGTCGGCACCTGCGATGTCATCGACAATGTGCTCGGCGTCGGTGAGCCGAATCTCGGCCCGGTCCGAGATCTGATCGAGTCCCGGGGGTTCGTATGCCGGAGAATCCGGGTCGGAGGGGCGAAGCACTGTGATGACCGGACGAGACTCTGACATGGGTGCTACATTAGGAACTCAATCTGCAGATTGTCAACAATCCTGCAGTGATCGTTGTCGCCGTCATTCAAGGGGAATCTATGACACCGACACACCCCGCCCAGAGGTCTCCACTGGCCGTACCAATGGGCGTCGTCGTGCCCTATGACATGGGGCTGGACCGTGAGCTGCGGCAGTTCTCCCGGGACAGTTTCGGATTCGATCAGCTGGATCTGCTTTTCACGCGAACGCCGTTTGAGCCCTTGGCCGTCACCGTTCAACAGGCTCGTGAGATCTCCCGTCCAGAGTTGATCACCGAGGCAGTGCAGGCCGTCTCAGCCACTGATCCTTTCGGGTACATCTACGGCTGCACCTCCGGTAGCTTTGTGCGAGGTCTCGCTGGTGAACGTCGGCTGCTCCACGCCATATCTGAAGCCGGCCGAAAAGCCTCATCGGAAGCCGCCTACGCTGTGGAGTCAGCCCAGGTCTATCCGGAAGAACACGCCCCTCCTGTCCAGGACCGGGCTCCCAGCGCCGTCACAACGTCGGGAGCCCTACTGGAAGCCGTCCACGCTCTGGGAATTACCACCATCGCTGCTGCGACTCCATATGACGAGGCCATTGGGGCGCTCTTCGGCCAATTCTTCGCCGAGGCAGGAGTAAAGCTTGTTCAGACGGCAAATCTTGGGCTTACCGGTCGCATTTGGACCGTCCCCTGGCAGACGACCTATGATTTGGTTCGCCGTGCAGACTCCGAAGATGCTGAGGCGGTGTTGGTTTCGTGCACCAACCTGCCAACGTATGAAGTCCTTGACCAGCTGGAGCAGGAGCTCGGCAAGCCGGTTCTCTCAGCCAACCAGACCACCATCTGGGCTGCATTGAGACGGGCAGAACGCGACTACTACGGCCCTGGGGCAGCATTGCGCGCCAGTCTGAGCGCGGCTCCGGAACCCGTTGAGTCAGCGGATTGGGAAGAAGTGTCTTCCACATGAGCAGCCCAGTCACGGTCGGCATTCTCTATCCCGGCCACGCAGCAGAGGACGACTATCCTTCCACCGAGGCCAGGCTGACCCCCAAGAGCGGCAGCCCTCCTGTGAGACTGCCCGTCACCATCACCACAATCGGCGTGGACGAACACACTCCAGAAGCACTGCTGGAGACCGGGTCTCACTCCCGGCTAAGCGAAGGTGCGGGGCGGCTGCTGGCCGAACACACCGTAGATTCAGTCATGTGGGCCTGCACATCAGGCAGCTTTGTCTTCGGGTGGCAGGGGGCGCACGAGCAGGCTGAGCAGTTGGCACAAGCCACTGCACGGCCCGCCTCCTCGACCTCCCTAGCCTTCGCCCGGGCCGTAGAGGCACTCGGAGTGCAGAATGTGGCCGTAGCAGCTTCCTACCCCCAAACTCTTGCCGCGCATTTCCGCCAGTTCCTCCGCGCCGGAGGCATCGATGTGGTGAACTTCCAAGCACGTGGAGTGTTCACTGCGGCTGCTGTGGGCCAGATGGCCCGTGCTGACCTGCTTGCGATGATCCGGGAAGTCGATGTGCCGGCAGCGCAGGCAATGCTCGTTCCAGATACGGCCATGCACTCTCTTACATGGGTCGCTGACCTTGAGCAGTCGCTGGGCAAACCGGTGCTCACGGCCAACCAGGTCACGATCTGGGAAGGCATGCGGATTGCCGGTGTGGAGCACCCCGGACTCCCCGGGCTCGGGGTACTCTTCAGCCCACCGAACGGGGCATAGCTGCAGACGGTCTACAATCGATTGTCAACAATCCATCGATCGGAGCACGAATGTCCAGCCCTCAGCCGTTCCAGCGGGTAAACCGGGAGTCCACTGCCGGGCTCATCACCCGCCAACTGCGCGAGGCCATCATGTTGGGCAGACTGGAACCTGGAACTCAGTTGTCCGAGGCCACTCTTGCCGCCGAGTTCGGGGTCAGCCGCGGTCCACTCCGTGAAGCCACTCAGCGCCTGGTGCAGGAGGGCTTGGTGCGCGCAGAGCCCAACCGCGGACTGTTCGTCAAAGAACTTGATGAACATGAGATCCGAGATCTCTATGCCGCACGCACCGCGATCGAATCAGCAGCTGGGCGCACCATCATAAGACAGCATCGCCACGACGCCGTCCTCGCACTACGGGCCGCCTATGAGTCGATGCAGACTGTCGCCGAACAGGGTGCACTGGCCGAGCTCTCGAACGCTGACTTGGACTTTCACGAGGTATTGGTCAGCAGCGCCGGTAGCCCGCGACTTCAGAGGATGCATCAGACTCTCATGGTGGAAACCCGAATGTGCCTCACTGCGCTGCAAGGGACCTACCGGGACCCTGAGGACCAGGTGGCAGAGCACCGGCGGATCGCTGAAGCCATCGCCGCTGGTGATTCAGAGGCTCTGGTGGACGCCATCGAGGAGCATATGCAGGAAGCTCTGGACCGCCTGGTCCCCGGTGGACGGAACGCCGGGGCCTCAGCCAGAGTTCCGTAGAGAGCGAGATAGTAATGAGCGGCGAAAACCTAGGATGAGCCGCGCATGGTGGGAGATCTCGGAGCATACACGGCTGAATGTTGTGCCGTAGTTGTTCAGGCTTCTTGTGCGCTGAACACCGGTTCAGCTAGCGTCTCAGTATAGATGCTGAACAACCGTTCAGGCCTGTGTTGCCCATGTGGAAGAAGGTGGTGGTGGTGGTCTATCAATATGGGGCATCCCGGATCCGGCACAATCCTCTCGATGCGGCTGTGACACACAACATCACCGGCACTGGCAACACCTCTCCTCCAAAATTAGAGGCACGGGAGAGGATCCGTGACGCGGCCATCGAGCTGTTCGGTGAGCACGGTTTCAATGAGGTAAGCCTGAAGGAGATCGCCTGCCGTGCTGGAGTTTCCGCACCTCTGGTCATTCACCACTACGAGTCAAAGAGGAACCTGCGGAAGGTCTGCGATGCGTTCGTCACTGAGCAGATTCGGCGAACCAAGACAGAATCGGTCCGGATCGCGGGGCCAATGCCCAGGAACCATGCTCTGGAGCTCATACAATCCCACCGGCATCTCCTGAAGTATTTGCTCCAGGCTTTCGCCGCTGGAGGGCCCGAGATGGATGACCTCTTTGACACGCTCGTTGAGGATTCCTTGGAATACACAGCTGAGGCTGAGCAGCTTGGCCTGGTGTATCCGAGTACTAACCCCCGCCACAGGGCAGTGGTACTTCTCCTGCAGTCATTCGGCGCACTCATGCTGCACCATCAAATGAAGCGCCATCTAGGAGCAAGCCCCCTGGACGAGGAGTCGGAGGGACTTCTCCCCTATATGGCAGCGGTGGCGGAGATCTACACCCGACCTTTGATGAACGCCGAAATGTACCGCGAACTGATGGAGTCGCAACAAGCATTCGAACGCGAGATTTCAGACGCCAGTCCCCCGTAGGCACTCGAGAGCCAGCACTGAGGCCCTCCGGGTGTCTCTAGCCAGAAAAGGACCTGAGTGATGAGTGAAACTACTCCTGTCATATACACCGAGAATCTTGTCAAGGAGTTCGGCACAGTCCGCGCTCTGGACAATCTCAATCTCAATATCGCCCCCGGGGAGGTCCACGGCTACTTGGGCCCGAATGGGGCCGGCAAATCAACCACCATGCGCGTTTTACTGGGCCTGCTGCGGCCGGATTCCGGCACTGTGCACATCTTCGGCCGTGACCCCTGGCGCGACGCTGTGACCCTCCATACGCGCCTTGCCTATGTGCCCGGTGATGTAGAACTGTGGCCAAACCTCACAGGAGGTGAAGTCATTGACATGTTCCTGCGGCTCAGAGGGACCTACAACAAGCAGCGGCGCGACCAGCTGATCGAACGCTTCGATCTAGACCCCCGAAAGAAGACCCGCACCTACTCCAAGGGCAACCGGCAAAAGGTGGCACTGATCTCTGCATTGGCCGCCGAGACTGACCTGCTACTTCTGGACGAACCCACTGCAGGTTTGGACCCGCTCATGGAAACGGTGTTTCAAGACGTGATCCACGAGGCGAAGACCGCGGGCCGCTCTGTGCTGCTCTCGAGCCACATTCTGGCGCAGGTGGAGGCGCTCTCCGACCGAGTCTCCATTATCCGTGCTGGTCACATTGTAGAATCCGGGACGCTTTCCGAGCTGCGGCATATGACGCGAACGACCATCGAGGTGGCGACCGAGCGCTCTGCCCAGCACATCGCAGGACTCAGCTTTGTGCACAATTTTCGCACCGAGAGCGAGCGCAGCGTCTTCGAGGTAGACGGTGATCACGTTCAGGAGGTCATGAACGACCTCGCAGGACTAGGGATCCATTCAATCGTGGCACATCCGCCAACTCTTGAACAGCTGCTGATGCGCCACTACGGTGACGACCTCTCCCAGCGCGGGGTCAGCCCCGACACCACAAAGAAGGTCTCCTGATGAGCGCTTCCACAATGACCCCATCGAATCGACAGTCTTCCAGCCGCGCTGAACGCCAAGCGACCCTCGCTGGCACCGGTACCGTGCTGAGGTTCATGCTGCGTCGGGATCGCATTCGCTCCACTGCTTGGGTCATCGGAATCGGGCTCCTGGGCTTCTATTTCGCCAATGCGATCCAACTCGTAGCCGAAGACGAAGCGGAACTTGCCGAGCTCGCAAGCCTGTTCACAGACCCGGTTGGCCGTCTGATGAC
This sequence comes from Nesterenkonia haasae, assembly GCF_010119385.1. GTDB lineage: Bacteria > Actinomycetota > Actinomycetes > Actinomycetales > Micrococcaceae > Nesterenkonia > Nesterenkonia haasae. The sequence continues at coordinate 109,808 of NZ_VFIE01000025.1, read as the reverse complement.
GGGACCTGCATTCGGAATGGCCACGCCGACTTACGAACGATTTTTCTCCGCAGGGTACGTGCTCTTCCTGTATATTCTCATCGCCCTTATGAGTGTATTCACAGTCGTGCGCCACACTCGAGCTGAAGAGCAGACCGGCCGTGCGGAACTCATGAGGTCCAATGTGGTGGGTCGCCACGCCACTCTCTCTGCGACATTGATTTTGGTTGTCATCACCAACTTGGGTGTCGGCCTGCTGGTCTTAGCTGGAGCGCTAGCTGGAGATTTCGCATTCGAGGGCTCGCTCCTGGTGGCCGCGGCCGGAGTCTCGACCGGTTTGTTCTTCGCAGGGGCGGCGGCGGTTGCTGTACAGCTGAGCGAATCCTCACGGGGATCAAGCGCTATGGCAGGTGGGCTGGTGGCGCTGGCGTATGTCATTCGCATGGGCGGCGATATGGCCGAACAGGGTGGTAGCGCTCTCTCCTGGTTTTCGCCACTTGGTTGGGCTCAGCAGACTGCCCCCTATGTGGAGGACCGCTGGTGGCCGCTTGCACTTCTGCTGGTCTTTGCTGTTGCGTTGACCGGGATCGGATTTTGGCTGAGCACCAAGCGTGATCTCGAGGCCAGCCTCATGCCTACCCGCATGGGACGGGAGTCCGCCAGGCCGTCATTGGGCACTCCGCTGGGCATAGCTGTCAAGACCCTCAAGGGAGGTCTGCGCGGTTGGGGGATTGCATTGGTGATATGCGGTCTGATGTTCGGGGCCTATGCTCAGGCGCTGGTGGACGCTGCCGATGATCTACCCGAGGAGTTCGCGATGATCTTCTCCGGCGAGACCATGATGCTGGGCTATTTGGCCTACATGGGACTGTTCATGGCCATTTTCGTCGCAGCGGCTGGAGTAGGCGCTCTCACCCAGCTCCGCGGGGAGGAACACCGCGGTCGCGCTGAGTTCGGGCTATCTGCCCCGCTGAGCCGCACCACGTGGTTGCGTGCACACTTAGCTGTGCTTCTGGGAGGCTTATTGACGATTCTGCTGTTGGTCGGCTTGGCCATGGGCGCTGGCGCGGCCGCCGTACTGGAGACCGATGGTGGCGACTATTTCTTTGACTTGGTTGTCGCCAGTCTGCACCAGACACCAGCGGTCCTCGCAGTGGTGGGAATCGTAACTGCACTCTTCGGCTGGTGGCCGCGCACAGCCAGTCCAGTCGGTTGGACGATCGTCGGTTACGCCGCCTTCATGACTAACTTCGGTCAGATTCTTGAAGTTCCCGATTTTTTCCATGAACTCAATATTTTCGGCCACTTGTCCCAATACCCCGTCGAGGAGGTGGCATGGGGCCCGGTAGTGATCCTGACGGCGCTCGGGGTCGGCGGGATTGTCCTCGGGCTCCTCGGTTGGAACCGGCGCGAGATCAACCGGGTCTAAACCGGCGGGCCGGACCGTCGCGTCATACTAGCGGCGGACCCTCCACGGGCTCGCCGAGAGGAGGCACGCGAGTAGACTATGCTCATGGCTTCCCACGCATTCGACGGTCCACAGAAAGATCCAGGACTTGCTTTCGTGTTGACCATCCTGGGCTTCTTCTTCGTGGCGGGATTGCAATACTTCTACCTAGGTAAGTACATCAAGGGCGTCCTGTTCCTGATCACCATCGGCTTCTTCTACCTCGGTACGATAATTTCGCTGTTCACCATCAGGCGGGCTACCCGCAAAGTAAATCGCAAACGGTACCTGGGCCTGCGGTAAATAGGCCAGAGGAGGCGAAACCCTCCGTCCTATCCGTAGGCTGGCGTCCATGACCAGTGAACGCAGCGAGCCCGAATACCCTGCTGAGGATCAGGAACGGTGGGTTTCGGTCCTGCGTAACACAGCCTTGGGCGTAGTGGTTTTAGGGTTGTTGTGGGTCGTCTTCAATGTGGAACTCCCCCCGGTGCACCAGCTCCAGCAGGATATTGAAGCCCTGGGCTGGGCTGGGTGGATCGCTTTTGTGGGCCTCTACGCCCTGGTCGCGACCACTCCTATTCCCGTCACCATAATGGCGGTGGCGGGCGGACTGCTGTTCGACGTCGCGGCAGGAACTGTACTCTCGGTATTGGGCGTGATGCTGGGCTGCTGGAGTGCTTACTGGGTAGCGCGCGCCTTAGGCAAGCAGACTATGCGGAAGCTGCTGGGCCGGCACCGCAGCACTGTGGAACAGCATCTACGCGACTCGGGATTCTACGCGGTAGCGACGCTTCGACTTGTACCAGGCATCCCGTATTGGCCGGTCAATTACGGAAGCGGCGCCTTCGGCGTCAAGCACACTCCGTATGTGCTGGCGAGCTTGGCCTCCTGCATCCCCGGTCAGTTCTCCTTGGTGGCGATCGGTGCGTTTATCGCCGATCCCTCAGTGGTCACTGGCGCAACCGTCGGAGTCGGATGGGCAGCCGTCGGCATACTCACAGTCATGGCTTACCGCCGCTGGCGCAGCGACCGTCAGGCCTAGTTGACCACGCAGCGTCGGGCCACTGAACTGCGCCATCCACCTATCAGCTGACCTGAACCCGGGGCATCAAACGTGAAGGCCAGGTGGACTCATAGGACCCGAAGCCCGCAATGTCACCCGCCAGCGGTTCCAACAGGCCCGTGAGCTGCTCGACGTCGACCCGCCGCTGGCCGCCGGAGCCAGCCCTGAGGACCTGTCCCAATTGGGGTAAGTCGATGACTCGTCCGTGCCATCCTCTGGAGGCCTGACGGTCAAGTGCATGCAGGCGGACTTGGGGGTGCGAGTAGAGCACGCAGATCTCCACGAAACCTGCATCGACACTGCTTTCGGCTGCAATGTTCTTCAGGTCCCGGGCTTGTTTGGCGGCTTGGTCAATAGGAGCCTCCTCCGCAATGCGAATGGACCGGTCCTGGCCACCGATATGGACCGCGAACGTGTCTGTCGAAGGCAGCTGACCCACTACAGCCCCCAGATCAGGATGGATGGTCCCGGGAGGCACCCCATCGAAGACCAGCCCTTTCTACCCCTTGTTCTCAAGCAGGACTACCTTCTCGGAGGTGACCACCACGTGGTCGATCTGCCTCCGGTAGAGGTCTCCCCCAAAGGCCCGGCTCTTTCTCAGGAAGACCACGTTGCTCAACAGGACGCCGTCGAGCTGTTCGCTATGGCAGGCATTCAGAATGCTGTGGCGGGATCGCAGGTCATAGTCCAGGGCCTTCGCCAGATATCCGGAAAGCGCCTGCTCCCGTGCCTTAGCGGTCTGCTCAACGAGAGCGAGCTGACGGTTGCTCGACTCTGCTCGCTGCGTCGATTCCTCCCGCACCTGGCTGAGTTCCTGATCTCTGCGTTCCAGCGCCGCTAAGTGGGCTTCTCTGATGCGAACTTCTCTGCGACGGGCCAGGAGACCGCCAGCAACCAGCACGGCGGCAAAAACTGCGACAAGCAGCCACATCATCGCCGTCATGATTGCACCTGCGGCGCGGAATGGCCCACCCGGGCTGAATCACCGACGGCAATAACTCCTGGGACGACGACGCCGGCGTAGATAGCAGCGCACATCTCGCGGTGTTTTCCCAGCAACTTCAGAAGCCGACCTTCAGCCTCGGCTCCATCCTGGTTGAGGTCGATGGTGCGGCAGCGCGGAATTCGGCGCTGCACCGCCAAGCGCACCATTTCCTCCGGCCCACTGCCGATGTCGAGATGCTGATCCATCCAGGTCTCCTCAACGAAGGGCTCCTGGGTCTGCAGCACAAGGTTCACGCGCAGACGGCGCGGATCCGCGTTGATTCCCCACTGCTGGCCCATCCAGTTCAGCGTCGCGCTTCCGATGATCGAGACCGGGCCCCCGTCATAGTGGGGCACATGAGACTCCGCGTTCACTGACACCGAGGCCCCGAAGACCGCAGAGAGCTCTTCGCTCAGGGCAGGCTCCCCCACGTGCCAGGTGCCATGCGGTCCAGTGACTTTCACCGTAGCGTCGTCAGTCTCGGCGCCATAGTCAAAGACCGCGTCATGCCGACGGAAACGGGACCCGTCTTTGCCGGAGGCCAGTTTTCCCTCCTCGTCCGTCACGGCATACCAGCGGTCCCCTACGAGCCCGCGCTGGTCCACCTGCACTGAGGTCAGAGATTCTCCGGCCATGGCTTTGACCGGGTAGCGGCGGATTGAGTTGACCGTGAGTTCCATGGCACAACACTAGTCAACCGTCGGATCCGGTGCACAGATTTCCGGGGGGCTTTGTGCGCGCCTTCTTCAGAATCCGATGTGGGGTGCGGGTTTGCGCGACGCCGGTAGCGCGAAGTCCTGACGCCAGGCTCTGAGCTCTTCGCTGACCTGGAAATTCTCGGGAGCAGGGTGGCCTGTTTCGGCTGCCATCTTGAGGATTTCCTCATTCGACACCGGCCCGTTCTTCCCGATGAGTCGACCAGCCACATGGGCACGGACATAGATCTCGCCGTCCACTACTACTCGGTGCTCAATATAGAAGCAGCGGTCGTCAACTCCAATGAACTTCGTGTAGATCTGGAACTTAGTCCAAAAGTTCACGGATTTGCGAAAGGTGATCTGCTCAGCCTGCACGACCGGGTGCCACCCGCGTTTCTTGGCCCCGGCCCAGAGACCGGAACGAACCATCATGTCGTAGCGCCCTAGGTCGAAGAGGCTGAAGTACTGGCCGTTGTTGATGTGCATCAGGATGTCGACGTCCGTCGGGAGCGCACGCAACGTGATCTCTGCGGCTTCCCACGGTGAGGTGCGCCGGCGGCGTCGGGCCTTGAGCAGTATCAGCAGAGTACGGAAGATCACATGCATTCTGCCAGGTTACTACGCAGTAGCAACTGGCACTACACGCGGGCGTCGATTCTCAAGGCAGCCACCAGGTCGCGGTAGAGTTCAGTGCTCTCCAGCAACTCATGATGCGTGCCACGACCGATGACCCGCCCGGAGTCCATGACCAAAATCTCGTCAGCATCAATCACTGTGGACAGGCGGTGGGCAATCGTCACTACCGCGGATGTCTGTGATACTTCGGCGATCGCTTGCTGAACCGCTGCCTCCGTCACGCCATCGACCTGTGCGGTCGCCTCATCAAGAAGCAGAATTCGCGGAGCCGCCAATAGAGCCCGCGCTAACGAAATGCGCTGCCGCTGGCCACCGGAGACATTTGTGTCGGTGAGCTTGGTGTCCAGTCCTTCGGACAGCTCGGCGATTTTATCTGCCAAGTGCAACTGCTCCAAGACTCGATCAATCTGCTCCTGGGTGGCTTCAGGTCGGGAGAATGTCAGGTTCTGGCGAATAGTCCCGGGGACGACTGGCGTTTCCTGCTCCACATATGCGAAGGCTGAGCGCACCTCAGCATGGTCAAGCTCCGAATAGGGCCTTCCGGTTAGCCGAATCTCCCCTGATTCTGGCTCTAGGAACCGCATCATCAACGACAGCGCTGTTGTCTTACCCGCCCCCGAGGAGCCGACAAGCGCAATGTGTCCATGTTCAGGAACAGTGAAACTGACGTCCGCCACGGCTGGTTCTGCGTCCTTGGAGTAACGGGCCGTCACTGAGTCGAATTCCAGCAGTGGCCCAAAGGATCCCGCTTTGCCACCGGACGAATTGTGCTGGGGTGTTTCGGAACTCGCTGCGCTCAACCGTGCTTGCGCAGCCCTGAGATCAGCACCATGTTTGTTGTCCGTGCGGACTCGGACATCAGCCGCTTCATCCTCCACTTCCATGTCTTCAATCTGGGCGATTCTTCCTGCGGCGGCCATGCCGGACTGCAGCGTGGTCAGATTCTGTGTCAACTCCATCATCGGGCCTGTAAGGCCCCATACGTAGAGCAGGAAAGCCACCAGGGTGGAGACGGTCATCTCCCCGACTGACACCCGGTAGGCGCCGAAAGCCAGCACCATAATGATGGCACCGTCGAGTCCAATCCCAGCCACAGTCCAGGCGGTCGCCTGGATGCGCACTGACTTCATGCTGAAACGGCGCGATTCTGCGACGTGGTGCATCAGTGAATCGAACCTGCGTGGTTCTGCCGAAGAGGACTTCACCGTCTTGATGGCCCGCACAGTGCCCTCCAGCTCCGAGCCCAGGTCACTGAGCGCCGCCTGCGCCTTTTCCTCAACTGCTGAGATGCGAGGCATCAGGAGGGAGAAGAGCGCAAAGATGACGACGACGGCAGCCAGTGTGGTTCCCAGTAGGACCAGATCCAACCGGGCCATAAGAACCAGGGAACCGATGATCATGATCACGCCGTTGATCAGGCCGATGATCGATGTTGAGGCCGCCTGGTTCAGCAGCACGGTGTCCGAGGTGACACGCGTGACCAGTTCCCCGGGCCCGCGAGCCAACAGAGAGAAGACTCGTGCTCCCAGATATCGGAGCATCATGCGCTTGCGTGCGTCGTACACGATGTCCTCTGCCAGCCGACCCAGCATCACCCATTGGAACCATCCGACGGTCGCTCCGATCACCAGAAGCCCCACCAGGACCAGTACCGGGTCCCGCAGAGTGCCCCCCACAGCGAGAGTGTCGAGTACCCATTTTGTGACCATGGGACTGGCCAGGCCCATCGCTGACACAGCGAGGGAGAGCACCAAGCCGAAAACCAGGACGTGGAGATATGGGCGGGCGAAGGACCAGAGAATGGCAAGCCGTTCAGAGGTTGGTGCCGTGGAATCGCTCTGAGAAGATGCGCGGACAGGAGTCATTGGTTCACTCATGGTTAATAGTGAGACATATATGTCCCATTCCTGTCAATATATGACGCACAATGCGCCGAGAAGGACTTGTACCCTTGATTCATGCCAGAGAACACTCCAGTCGCTGAACGCACCCGCCGCGCCATTTTGGAAGCTGGCATTGCGACGCTCGCAGCAAATCCCGGTGCCTCCATCGCTGAGATCGCGACCAGGGCCGGAGTAGCACGCAGCACGTTTCACCGGTATTTCTCTGACCGGGCGGCATTGACAGAAGCTGCTCATGAGCTGGCCATCGACGCATGGCATACCGCGGTGGACCGCGCAGAGCTGACTGAAGGTAGTGGACTTGAGGCCTACCGCAGGCTCTGCACGGAGCTCATGGACAGCTTGCCTGCGTTGATCTGGTGGATGAGTACTGCCGGAGCAGAACATGCTCCCGCAGATTTCGAGGAAGAAGACGATACTGACCGCAAGATTGCCGCGATGCTGCGTCGGGGGCATGCCGATGGGAGCATCGACCCCAAGCTGAGCGTGGAGTGGATCAGCAATTCGGTGTGGGCCACTCTCTACGCGGTGTACTACATTCCGGCGGAGTCCAAAGGCAAGCTCGGTAACTTCGAAGCCCGCCAGCAGGCGCTTCGCACGCTGATGAAATCCGCTGCTGCCGATCCTTCCGCTATTTGAGCCTTACCGGCTACCGGCCCAGGCTCTTGAACTGGCGTACTGCCAAGGGTACGAAGACCGCCATGATCACTGCCGGCCAGATGATGGCCGCAGCCATGGCGTGCCCGTCAATCCAGTAGGCCGGTTCCATAATCTCAATTCCCGGGGTGTTGAATAGGTCGCGGATCGCGGTCGCCGTGGAGGACACCGGATTCCACGCTGCCACTGCGCCGAGCCAGCCAGGCATCATTTCCGGCGGGGTGAACACTGAAGAAATGAAGCCGAGCGGGAACGCCACGGCGAAGAGCATCCCCGCTGTCTCCGTGTTCTTGATGCACAGACCCAGGTAGATGCCCACGAATATCAGGGCCAACCGCAGCCAGAGCAACAATACGAACGCCGCCAGGGTGGCACCGAGACTCCCCCCTGAGCGCCACCCGATCAGCAGGGCCACACCTGCAATGACCACCAAGTCAATCCCGGCGCGGATCACATCGGACACTGCCCGCCCGGTCACCGGTGCGGAGGATGACATGGGCATAGACCGGAAACGGTCCATGAACCCCTTCTCCTTGTTGTGCGTCACCGCGTAGGCAGTGTCCATGAAGCCTAGTGCCATTGTCAGCGCGAACATTCCGGGCATGGCAAAGTCCACATAGCCTTCACCGGCTCCCTGCCCCGTGACGTCCATCGCGGAGCCGAAGACGTAGACAAACATCAGCACCATCACCACCGGAAAGCCGATCTGCCAGGCGAAGGTTGAAGGTTGGCGGAGCAGGTGGGTGAACTCCTGGAGAACGATTGTCCTGCAGTCCCGTATGCCCCAGATGACCCGCGAGCCTGTTTTTTCTTCTGTGTGGGCGTCTTTTGTTTGGTGCTTCAGAGTTGTCATCGGGTCTCCTCCAGAGAGTTCTCCGCTACCGGGGTGGTCAGGTGCAAAAATGCTTCATCGAGGGTCGGCCGCCGAAGTCCGATGTCAGCGATGTCGAGGCGCTGTGCACTGATCTCAGCTGCCACAGCCGTCAGCGCGGCCACACCGTCTTTCACCGAGATGCTCAACCGTGCTTCGGCATTCTCGAGGACCGGCTCTGTGCCGAGTATTCGCGTCACGAGTTGTTCAAGATTCTTCATGTCGGCAGGATCACTGGCTACCAGTTCCAACCATTCATCGCCAATGCGGCGCTTCAGTCCGGCGGGTGTGTCCTCGATGAAGTTCCGGCCCTGATCGATCACGCTGATGCGGTCGCAGAGTTTATCGGCCTCGTCGAGGTAGTGAGTGGTCAGAAGTACTGTGGTTCCTTGAGCTGCGAGGTGTCGGATTGCTTCCCACACCTCCCGGCGTCCAGCCGGATCCAATCCAGTGGTGGGTTCGTCAAGAAACAGCACTTCAGGCGCCAGAATCATCGACGCCGCCAGGTCCAGCCGGCGGCGCATTCCGCCGGAGAACTTCTTGGGAGTACGGTCAGCAGCCTCGGTCAGACTGAAGGTGTCTAGGAGTTCATCGGCACGGCGCTGAGCGTCGATTCTGTTCAATCGGAAGAGCCGGCCGAACATAGTCAGATTCTGCCGAGCGGTCATGAGATCGTCCACTGCCGTTTGTTGCCCCGTGAGACCGATGCGTCGCCGAACCTCCCTGGACTGAGTTCGAACATCCCATCCAGCGACGCTGGCCTGTCCGCCGTCGGGGATGGTCAATGTGGTGAGAATCCGCACCGTGGTGGTCTTCCCCGAACCGTTCGGGCCGAGCAGCCCGTGCACCGTTCCATGCGGCACTTCAAGGTCGACGCCGTCGAGGGCGGTGCTCTTCTTGTATCGCTTGACGAGCCCTTGGGCCGCTACGGCTGGATGGTCCTTCATCTGCGAGCCTCCTCTGTGGGTGGGTACGGTGTACGCCGTACGGTGCACGCAGAATACTAGCGTACAGTGTGCGCAATAGGCAAGGGAGTATTTCTGGAGGTGTGATGCGCGAGCAGAACCCATTAACGACGAGTTTGCAGCTGCTGTGGAATGGGCTCCCCGACCCGGAGAAGGGCCCTAAGCCCAAGCTGACTCTGAACCAGATTGTCAGCGCAGGCGTCTCTTTAGCTGACGCCGAGGGTTTGGATGCCCTGTCTATGCGCAGACTCGCCCGGGCCCTCAACGTAGGAACAATGTCGCTGTATCGGTATGTACCGTCGAAAACTGAGCTGCTCAACCTCATGCTCGACTCTGTGGTTGGTCCCTCCCAGCAGCGCCTTTCTTCAGTCGACGGTGGTTGGAGGAGCTTCCTCACCGCCACGGTGCACGCTGGGCGACGGCTTTATCTGGATCACCCATGGACTTTGCAGGCCAATTGGAGCCGTCCTGTGTTGGGGCCCAACAGCGTAGCCGACCTGGAACTCTTTATGACGGGAGTGAGAGAACTTCCGCTGAGCGATCAGCGCAAGATGGACCTGGCCACCGTCTTGGACTCGTACGCTCAGGGTACTGCGCGGCAAGAGATGATGTGGATCAATGCGGCAGCAGATAGTGGCATGACTGACGATGAGTTCTGGAGCTACCAACTGCCCACACTTGAGAAAGAGATGACCTCAGGTCGGTTCCCCATGATGGCAGCCCTTGACGAAGAGACGTTCAACAGCACCTGGGACGAGAGCTTCGAATTTGGCCTGCAGCTGCTTTTGGACGGATTGGAGAATGACATTCGCCGCTCGGAACGCGACAGCGCGCCAAAGAAGTCGAAAAACTGATTCACCGGCACATTCGACGGGACGGCTGTCCATCCTCGCGGTGGACGGAAAGTCCCGATTCTCCAGGCCATATGTCCGGCACCAACTCCCACTGGTCAGTGTACTGACCAGTGAATTGGGGACGGTAGGGAATCGGCACCTCCGAAAAGAGAGAATCCAATCGACTGATGAGGCTGACCAACACGCTGGAATAATTCTCGGTGAAGTCCGCACTGGGCAGCGCCCAGGGTTTCAATGCGTTCATGCCGGTGTAGGCGAAGGTGCCGTGCAGTAGGCCGAACAGCAGCTCCTCGATCTCGCCGCTCTTCCCGCGCGGTCCGATCGAAGCCGGCCGATCCCCCAGGGTGACGGCCACCAGCGCACGCTTTCCTAAGAAGGGCCCCTGTTCGTAGCGGAGACGCTGGCCAGACTCAACGTCCTTGCCGAAGGCGAAGCCGCTGATGAAGATACGGTCGAACCATCCCTTGAGGATCGCCGGCATGCCGTACCACCACAGCGGAAACTGCACGATGACAGCATCCGCTCTGATGAGCTTCTCCTGCTCCGCCACCACATCTTCGGGCAGCCTCCCTTCCCGATAGGCCTGCCGAACGTCCCCCGTCACGTGGAACCGCTCCCCTTCGGGGAGACCCGCGTCCGCTCGTTGAACAACAGGATTCCAGCTCATCGCGTAGAGGTCTGATTCAAGCACCGTATGCCCGGTTGACCGCAGATGAGCGATCCCGTCCCGCCGCAGGCTCCCGTTCAGTGACTTAGGCTCCGGGTGCGCACTCAACCAGAGAACTGTTTTCGACTCAGACATGGGACTATTCTGCCCGCTCAAACTCGTTCAGTTCAGCCTCAACATTGCGCCGAGCCGCGGCTTCCCAGAGGAGAGAACCAGACCTGGTATGGAACAGTCGCGGGGCTTTGAGCAGTGTGCGCAGCACCGCAGCGCGGCCGCGAGCGAAGTCGTTGTCGCTGACGTGGGCATAGTCGGATCGTACCTGGGCAACATAGCGGACGTACTCAGCACGGGGGCGGCCGAGGACCTCCAAATCCGCGTCTGTCAGCACCGCTCCGGTGAGATCGCCCTCCTGTGGCGAATGAGTAGCGGTGAGCCTCACCAGCCGAGCAACCTCCGCGACCTCCACTTCGGGCAATAGTCCGCCCAGCTTCCACAGCGCCAAGTGAGCTGAATCCTCCTCATCCTTGCCCGCCCTGCCGGCATAGACTGCATCGTGGAACCAAGCCGCCAGCTCCACGAGTCGGTGCTCTGATCCAGGTAGTTCACCAGATCGTTCCAGAAGTCTGCTGGCCCGGAGTACCGATGAAAGATGGGGCAATGCGTGGTAATGACGGTGCGGTTCACTCCAGCGGGCCAATAGGTCGTGACCTACTCCCGCCCAAGCATCTCGCATGGCGTCGCTATCGGTATGGCCTCCTAGCTTCTGCCAGCGACGAAACAGGCCACCGCGCAACTTTTCCGGGCGTTCCCGCGCCTTTATCCGGAGACCGGAAGCCGCCAAGATGCGCGCCAGCTCATGGCCACTCACCGGCACAGCACCCAGCTGGACTAGGTCCTCGAACCGGTGTGCCGGAACGTCGTAGTGGTCGCGGTCATAGGCGCGTTCGCTGATTCCTGCATTGCTGGCAAAGGCGTGCAGCTCATGCAGCGAGTCATCCGAGATGACGTGCGAAAACAGGGTCCCGTGGGCTGGCCATGCCGGGGGATCGATAAAGATCGTCATAGCCTCCGACTATAGGTGGCTTATCCGATCGTCCTTCCGGTCCCTATTCGTAGCGCAGAGCCTCGATGGGGTCCTTCTTCGCTGCCCGCCAGGCTGGCAGAGTGCCCGCGATAAAGGCGATGATCAGAATCAGGGCAACCACCATCAGCAACGGAACCGGTGCTACCTCGTAGAGTGTGAGTCCCACGACATCACTGAGCGGACCGTCGGTGAGTATCCGATTGCCGATCACACCAGTCAACACCCCGCCTGCGATGCCGATGGCAGCGCCCATGATGCCCAACATGATCGCCTCGGCGGAGAACAGACTGAAAACTCGTGCCCGGCTCAGACCGAGAGCCTTCATCAGGCCGATTTCGCGGGTGCGTTCCTGCACCGACATCAGCAGAGTATTGACGATCCCGAAGCTGGCGGCAAGCAGGGCGATCAGGCCGAAACCTCCGATCACCCAGGTCACCGCGTCGATGAGGCCTTGAATCTGCCCCATCTGGTCCTCCGCCGTGATGCCTTGGTATCCGGCTTCCTCCAGGTCAGCCTTGATGGCCTGCTCGTTCTCCTCGAGGTTCTCGACGTCAACAATCGCTTGGACGTAAACAGGGTCCGGCGTCTGCTCCAACCCATGCTGATTGAGATCGTAAATATGCTGATAGAGACTCATGGATGGCATCGGTGTGCCGCCAACGCCACTGATGGCTTCCTGAGACACTCCACTGATCGTCACCTCGACGGTCTCAACGCCGCCGATGGCATTCGGGACCCCTAGGTCAACCACTTCCCCGACGACAGAGTTAGCCTCAGCCTCTTCCAAACCGAAGGCTTCCAACCATTTCTCCGGAATAGTCATTTCCGTTTCACCGGCCGTGGCAACCTCGCCTGCTGTCAGATGCATGGCATCACTGATGGAGGGGAAACCGATCTCCTGGAGCTCATACGCATCTGAGGCGGATGTTTCCACATATTCAGTCTGGACGCTCAGTACCGGATAAACCTCGGTGACACCATCAATCTGCTCAAGGGTGGTGATGTCATCATCGTCGAGAGCGCCACCGGCCATCATGTCGCGGAAAAAGTCGCCCTCGCCGGCATCCTGCCGAGCCTGCGGGTCGTATTCGGTCAGCTCACTGTCGGAGTCAGCATCCGCCTCAGGTGCAGCAGAGACGAACATCTGATCCAGCTGCCCATAGTCCGAGGCAACGTTGTCCACGAACTTGCCAACACCGGCCCCGATCCCCATGGTCAGAGCCAGGGTGAAGGCACCCACCACGATAGCCAGCACAGTGAAGAAGGTGCGCAGTTTAGACCGCAGTGTATTGCCGACCGCGGTACGAGTAACGTCAATGGCACGCATCAGGCAGCACCACCTTCACTGTTGTTCACCGCCGTGTGAGCACCCGGCTCTTCGGAGAGGATCTCGCCGTCCTGCATGATGAGCCGGCGCTGGCACTTGGCAGCGAGGTCTTCGTCGTGAGTGACGATCACTAAGGTGATGCCGTGGTGAGCGTGCAGCCCAAAGAGGATGTCCTCTACGGTCTCGCTGGTGGCGGAATCGAGGTTGCCGGTGGGCTCATCGGCGAAGATCACTGTTGGGTTGCTGATCAATGCCCGGGCGATGCACACCCGCTGCTTCTGCCCACCTGAGAGATCGGTGGCCTTGTTTTTGGCCTTGGAATCCATCTCCAACTGACGGAGGACTTCCATACCGCGTCTGTTCCGCTCAGATCTTCCTACACCGGCGATCTTCAGCGGAAGAGTCACGTTCTCCAGGACCGTCTGGTTGGGGTTGAGGAAGAACTGCTGAAAGATGAAGCCGAATGTCTCATTCCGCAGGGTCGAGATGTGTTGTGGCTTCAGATCGTTGACCTGCTCCCCTTCAAGACAGACCGTGCCGGAGCTCGGTCTGTCCAGCAGAGCGAGCACGTGCATCAGAGTGGATTTTCCAGATCCGGATTTTCCGATCACGGCGACCGATTCGCCGTGGTCGATTTCGCAGCTCAGACCCTTCAGCGCGTGGAAACGCGCAGGGCCGCGCCCGTAGGTCTTTCCCACGTTCTCCGTCTGGAGAACTGGTACTTCTGTGTCAATGACAGAGGTGGACATGGGCATTTCCTTTCGAGGGGAGGTATTGCGTGGACTATCTGTTGGAGGTGCTGAGCAGAGCACGGGTACCCAGAGCGATGCCGCCGGTGACTGCGCCCCAGACTGCGTTGACCAGCAGTACTGTGGGGATGGCGATTGGGTGGGCGAAGGGGCCTTGCAGCTCTCCTTCGAGAATCGGAGAGAGTACGGCGGAGAGCACCATGCTCAGCACTGCGTACGCCAGTCCGGCCAGTACGAGGGTGAGAAAAGGCCGTTGGACTTTGGCGAGGACGACCACGGTGATCCAGACAGCTGAGATCACCACAGTGGCACCGATGGCCAACATTCCCTTCTGGATGCCTCCGGCGTCGTCCGTGATGCCGGTGATGTGCATCAATGGCCGTATCAGGGCGATGCTTCCAAGCAGGAGGATGAGTTTCCACGGAAGCGGTGCACGCGGTTGTGCCGTGGATGATGAATGGACCGGTGAATCATATGCCTTGTTCATGTCTTCGACGCTACGGAGCAGGCTCCAGCGCGCACATTCGTCCTGCGTCTCTGTCTAGGGTCGTCACAGTGCGTATGCCGCAGTCGCCTCTCCGCGACTGCGCAGCACTGCCGGTCTTCATAGACTGACCTCATGTCCTTCGACGATCGTTCCGGTCCCGACCCGAACACACGTATCCACCAATGGCTGTTCGATGCAGTGCTCGGCGTGGCTGTCTTCGGTGTCGTGGCCGGGACGATCACGGCCAATATTGATGGCGACCGCGACCCAGAGTCGCTGGCGTACCTGTGGGCGTTCGTACTGGGAGGACTCATGCTGGTGCGCCGTCGGTGGCCGCTGGCGGTGCTGACCCTGACCGTCCTCGGGCTCTGGGCCTACTATGCCGCCGGTTACCCAGCCATCGGGTTGAGCGTTCCTACTGCCGCCGCACTGTTTTCAGCTGCGGAGTTCCGCCGGGTGTTGTGGCCAGTCTCAGCTGCAGTGTTTCTGCTCACCGGCAGCTATTTCTACAGACTGGCCATCGCTGGACAGGATCCCACTCGAGTAGTCGGATACGAGCTCGCCGGCCATGTGGCGTTAATGACTGCTGCGATCGCTCTGGGGATCAGCATGCGCCTGCGCAGGGACCTGCGGCGCAGCAGCCGGAAACTGGTGGAGGCGACAGCTGAACGGGAACGAAGCCAGGCCGCTGCGGCCATCGCCACCGAGCGTGCAGATATCGCCAGGGAGCTGCACGACTCTCTCGGACATCGCACCACGGTCATCTCTATGCATGCCGATGTGGCCCGCGAAGCTCTAGATCGGGATCGGCAAACAGCCGTTCACGCCCTCGAAGTGGTCAAGAGCACCAGCAACGAGATGATGGAGGAGATGCGATCGACCGTCCGGATGCTGCGCCGCAGTGAAGACCCGCGTGGTCCTGTGTCTCTTGCCACGCTGGAGGATCAGGTGTTCTCTCACCTGCCCCTGACTGTGACGGCGAAAATCCAGGCCCAGGACGATGAGGGCAATGCTCCCTCCCAGGCGGTACAGATTGCCGCGTACCGAATCGTCCAAGAAGCGCTGACCAATGTGGTCAGACACTCTGCGGCGGAAACGGCCGAAGTATCGGTCCGGCACACCGACGCTCAGCTGAGGGTCAGCGTGCGTGATCCAGGCCCTGCGGCATTGGGCTCCGATGAAATTGCAGTGGACTCCGGAACCAGACTGGGGCTTTACGGAATGAGAGAACGGGCGGAGGCTCTCGGAGGAAGGTTCACCGCCGGAAGGTGGCACGAAGGTTTCGAAGTTCGCGCAGTCCTTCCCACTGCCGTGGTCTCTGCGGGGGAGAAAGACCAATGATCTCTGTGATGATCGCCGACGACCAGGACCTAGTACGTGCCGGACTCCGGTCTCTGCTGACCAATGATCCGGAAATCAGCGTGGTGGCTGAGGCTCGCACTGGCAAAGAAGCTGCACGAACGGTGACATCTCACCGCCCCGACGTCGTGCTCATGGACCTCCGCATGCCAATCATGGACGGGATCGAAGCTACCCGTCAGATCTGTGCAGACCCAGTTGCAGCTGGGACACGAGTCGTGATTCTCACGACCTTCGACGATGACCAGGACATCATCGACGCCATCCGTGCCGGTGCCGCTGGTTACCTACTCAAGGACACCGGTTCCGAGGAGCTTCGTGCCGCGGTACGGACTGCCGCAGAGGGAGGTAACCTGCTGACCCCATCGATTGCTCGGAAAGTTATGGAGCATGTTGCCGCTGCACCCCAACCAGATGACACAGAGGAAGTAGACCTCAGCGCACTGACGGAGCGGGAGGTGGAGGTCCTCACTCGCATCGCCCACGGTGACACCAATGCAGAGATCGGTGCCGCCTTGTATCTCAGTCCAGCCACCGCCCGGACCTACGTCAGCAGGATCCTCAGCAAACTCCAGGCCCGGGACCGAACAGAACTGGCTATCCTCGCCCACCTCGCCGGACTCCACCGACGAAACTCTCAAACCGGATGAGCCGGGACGTGCGAAAACAGGGTCCCGTGGGCTGGCCATGCCGGGGGATCGATAAAGATGGCCATCGATGCAGACTACAAAAGCACAGCATGATCACGACGATCCTGCCGAATCTGAGCGCATTCGTGATTCTGTCGTAACAATCGCGGGAGAACATTGCATCATGAAAATCATCCCTGGCGACCTGGACGCTCCCGCTGTACGGACTCTCATCTCCGAACATCTCCAGGACATGCGTGCCAACTCCCCCGCGTGCAGCATCCACGCCCTGGACCTCTCGGAACTGCGTAGCCCAAGACTCTCGTTCTGGACGGTATGGGACGACGACGGCATTCATAAGCGCCTTGCTGGCTGCGGGGCACTGAAGGAGCTGGACGGAGAAGGGGAGATCAAGACGATGCGGACAGTCCGCACTATGCGAGGCCGGGGTGCAGCGCGTTTCATGCTCGAACATATCGTCAGCGAGGCGCGTGCTCGGAACTTTTCACGAGTGAGTCTGGAGACAGGCAGCCAGGACTTCTTCCACCCTGCCCGGTCTCTCTACGCTGCCCACGGTTTCACAACATGCCCTCCTTTCGGTGACTACACCGAAGATCCCAACAGCGTGTTCATGACCCTGCCGCTGCGCTAGGACCACCCTGGAAAACCGGTGCAGACGCCCCGGGAAGGGTTGAGCTCCAGTTCGGCGGCCTTCACCGGGGCTCGTCCCAGAGCTTGCGGTAGGCGCGAATGCGCTCGGCATCAGGTTGCACACCATAGACCTCGAAGAACAGACCGTCATAGCTGCGGCCAAAGTTAATGTCCCAACTGATGCTGTAGGTGGCAATTGCCAAGTCTGCCCACCGGTCGCTGACCCCGAGTTGGGCCAGGTCTACGAGCCCGGCGAAGTACCCGTGGTCGTCAATAAGGGTATTCGGCACACACGGATCCCCGTGGCAGACCACCAGCTGATCGACTTCCGGGATCCTGTGCTGCTGCCGTGCTGACCATGTCCCTGGATAGGGACAATCCTCCACAGGAATAGCATCGTGCAGCTGCCGCAAGCCGCTGGCGATCGCTGCTACCGTCGTCTCCGCATCCGCGCGCCAGCGAGCACTATGAACAGCCGACTGCCCGGGTATCCCCTCGGTGACCAACCAGGCAGCGTCGTCGTTCTCCCCTTGGTCCAAGACTTCCGGCACCGTGATATAGCGCCCTGCCCAGGCGAGTTTCTCCGCCTCCACTGCAAGGTCTACATCAGCCCAGTGACTGGAGGCCACCCCGGCATGTGGTTGCCATTTCACGAAGCGGGTACCTCGCCTGTCTCTCAGCCGGAATGTGAGACCGTCCAGGTCATTGCGCCACACAGGCTCCACAGTGGCCCCTTGCGCGAATTCCAAAACCTTGTGAGGTATCTCCACGGGTCCGTCAAGAAGGTCACGAAACAGGGAAAATCACCTCCTGATGGAACACGTAGAGCCCTTTGCCGAATGTCACGATTTTTCTCTATTGTGGCGAGCCTGCTCGTGACGTTCCGGACTCTTTGCATGCAGCGCTGAGTGCATCGAGGGCGACGACACCGCAGACCTCTGCCGGAATGTTACCGGAGCTTTTCTGAAGCCGGGACTGCTGAACATCAGTGTGTACAGACGCAACTCGCTGATAGGACATGCCCGTGAGATCCGAATCCTCCCCCAGCACGCAGACTTCCCAGCCCCATCACGCAACCGCCAAAGAATGGGCCGGCCTGGTGCTGCTTTCCCTACCAATGATCGCCCTGGCCACCGACCTCACGGTACTGTTCTTCGCGTTGCCCACACTGAGCGCTGATCTGGAACCTAGTGCAAGCCAAACTTTGTGGATCACACATGTATACGGCTTTCTGATTGCGGGGTTCCTTGTCACCGCTGGTCGCGTGGGTGATTGGGTCGGACCACGGCGACTGCTGCTGATCGGCTCCGCTGTATTCGCCGGGCTCTCAGTTGTCGCAGCCTTCTCCACCAGCCCGGAAATGCTCATTGCGGCTCGAGCTGCCCTCGGCATCGCAGGGGCCACCCTGATGCCTTCGCTGTTTTCGTTACTGCGCACCATGTTCCGAGATGATCTGCAACGTCGCACAGCGATCGCAATCATGTTCAGCGCTTTCACCGTCGGCGGCGCAATCGGTCCGGTACTCGGCGGCGCCCTGCTGGAGTTCTTCTGGTGGGGATCGGTATTTCTCATCAATGTGCCTCCCATTGTGCTGCTGGTGATCGGTGGAAAGTTCCTGTTGCCCGAACGTGCCGAACGCAACCGTGCCCGCATCGACCTTGTCTCTGTCGGACTCTCTGTGGCCGGGATGCTGGCGATTGTCTTCGGGTTCCAAGAGTTGGCGGCCAGTTCAGACAACGACGGCGCTACCTGGCCTTATGTGCTGAGCATCGCTCTCGGGGCAATGCTGATGGGGGTTTTCGTCGTGCGGCAGCTGCGTCTGACTGCGCCGCTCTTCGACATGACGTTGCTGAAGAACCGGCCGACCGCTGTTTCCCTGGTCACGCTGCTGCTGATCGGCACCACCGTGACAGGCCTGTTCTACCTCTTTACCCAGCACTTGCAGTGGGTCGGTGGTCTCACCCCACTGCATGCCGGACTCTGGACTCTGCCATTCATTGTGCTCAACATCGCCGGAGCGCTGATAGCTCCCACCCTCACCCGTCATCTACGCCCAGCCACGGTTGTCATCGGCGGACTCCTGGTCGCCGCAACTGGGGCCGCGTTCCTCGCATTGTTCACAGGAGTCGGCGTTGGATTTCCTGGTCTGGTAACAGCGATCTCAATCATTGGTCTGGGACAAGGCGCAGCGGGGGCGCTGCTTTCCGATCTGATCATCTCCAGCGCCCCGGAAGATAAGACCGGTTCAGCTGCTTCAGCTCAAGAGGTCGGAGGCGAGCTGGGCAGCGCTCTCGGCATTGCCGTCGGTGGGGCCATCAGCATTCTGGCCTACCGGCACCGACTGGCCGGGACACTCCCGGAGGAGGTGCCTGCAACGGTCGAGGAATCTGCCCAGGCCAGCATTCACCGAGGAGTCGAAACCGCAGACGGCCTCGCCGCAGAATACCCCGAACTGATGGGAGCCATCCACAATGCCTTCAGCTATGGGGTGCAGAGCTACGCGGGACTCGCCAGCCTTCTGCTCATCCTGACCGCGGGCCTGGTGATAGTCACCTTGGCGAAGCCACGCACACCAGCCTGAAACTCAGGCCATGTTCATCCACATTCAGGCGGCGATGGTGTGTTTCAGCACAGCGTAGATTTGGTCGGTTTCGGGGGGCACATCTCCAATGAGGATGGCGGCGCAGAGACCATCTGCTGCAGCGACTAGCGCCTTAACCGCGTTCTCGGAATCCGTCAGCGTTCTGCCCAGTTCGGCCACATCCTCACGCCAGCCCCGAGCCACTGGCCGCAGAGCTTCCCTCCGCGCGGCAAGGGTACAGAGTTCACGTTCAGCCAGTGCCCGCTCCCGGCCGGGCCCGGCAGTCTCAGAGATGAGCTGGGCCAGTCTGGGCAGCTTCTCGTCGTCGCTGTCAATTATCTGCCGGATACGCGCGGTGTATTCCTCCGCCACACTGGTGAGAGCAGCAACCAGCAAATCATCGAGAGTGTCAAAATAATAGGTGCTCAGACTGGTGGGGATACCGGCTTCCTTCGCAACAGTGCGATGAGTTACACCAGCGGCTCCATCGCGATTTACCACCGCCAGAGCAGCTTCGATGATCTGCGCCCGCCGCCTTTCACCGCGTGCTTTGCGGCCGTCTGAACTCTTGACGTCCTCATTGATGATCATGTTGCCTCCTGACTACCCCAGGGTAGTCGAGAGAACTACCGTCCGAGTGGCGGAATGTGGCGAAGCGCGACCACGCAAAGCAGCGCACCGAGAAAGACAACAGCGCCCCCAACCGCAGACGCTACATTCATTCCGTCGGTAAAAGCACCTGCACCTCCACCACCACCCAGCGCGACTGCAGTGGCTAGACTCCCAAGAACAGCCACTCCGAACGCGACGCCTAGTTCCTGGACAGTCTCTGACATGGCCGCGGCAGACCCGGATTTATTAGCCGGGGCGGCCCCTACCACCATGTCGGTTCCCAACGCGGCAATCGCACCGAGACCCAGGTAAACGAACCCGAATCCAGTCACCCCCACAACCTTCTGCCCCGGCCCTGCTGCGGCTAGAAGTCCGTACCCGAGCGTCGAAATCGCCAGCGTAAGAGCCATCACGACCCCCGGACGGAATCGTCGGGCAATGATCGGTGCGGTAGTGGCAGCGGCGAACATCGCCAAGGCGGGTGGACCCATCCATAGTCCAGCCACAATCGGTGTCAGCTCCTCGACAAATTGGAGGTACTGGGTCACCAGATACATGGTTCCACCCACTCCAACGAGGCCAATCAACAAAACCGCGAGCGCAGCAGAGTAGGCACGTTCGGAGAATAGTGTTACATCCAACAGTGGCGCGGTGAGTCGTCGCTGCCGGCGCACAAACACCACACCGACACCGATCCCGAGAGCCAGCAGCAGCACCGGGCGGACCCCCGGTCCATAGGCGGCCACCTCCTTCACTGCGTATACGACGGGCAAGATAGCCGCCAGTGACAACGCCCCGCTGATTACGTCGAGGCGCTGGGCGCTGGAATCTGCGAACTCCGGCAACAGAGCAGGGGCACCAACGAGGACGAGCAACGCAATCGGCACGGCAATGAGGAATGCTGCACCCCACCAGAACTGATCGGCCAGTAACCCACCGACGATGGGCCCCGCCGCCATGCCGAAGGCGAACATGGTAGCCCACACGCCTATCGCCACGGCTCTCTGGCGCACGTTGACGAACATGGCGGAAATCAGCGACAAGGTGGAGGGCATCAGCGTCGCACCGGCGATACCCAGTAATGCGCGGGCCAGGATCAACAGCTCTGCACTGGGCGCGAATGCGGCAAAGACTGATGCCGCCGCGAACGCCAATGCGCCGATTTTCAGAAGGCGGCGGCGACCAATCCGATCCCCCACAGTTCCCATGGTGATCAAGAAGCCGGCAATAAAGAATCCATAAGCGTCCAAGATCCACAAAGTCTGAGTTGCACTGGGTTCCAGGTCAGAAACCAGGCTCGGTAAAACCAGATATAGGACGGTGACGTCCAAACCCAGAAGCAACGTAGGTAGCGCCAGTAGCCCGAGTCCGGCCCACTGGCGGGCACCGGCAGTCTCTTGGTGCTCTGATACGGAGACGATATTCATAGTTGAACGATAGTACTACTTGTACGTTGGTTCAACTATATTTCGGAGCATTCTCGGAACCTTTCCGGAACGGCGGCGACCAATTATGAGAGTGCACAGAACGCGCACCGAATGGAGAAAGTCATGTCTACCCCCACTCTCGCAATCGTTGTCGGAAGCATCCGACCGGACCGATTCGGCCCCACCCCCGCGCGCTGGTTCGCGGCTGAGGCACGACGCCACGGCGCCTTCACGGTCGACCTCATCGACCTTGCGGACTACGACCTTCCGTTGGAACTCACAGGCAATGACCCAGAGGCAGAACCCCCCGCCCCGGTCACGAAACTTGGCAATCGTTTGGCAGCAGCCGATGCCTTCGTGCTCGTCACACCGGTGTATAACCGCAGCTATTCAGCCGCACTGAAAACTGCCATCGATTGGTTCTACGGCGAATGGGCACTGCGCCCAGTGTCGTTCATTTCCTACGGGGGCCTCACTGGCGGGTTGACTTCCATCGAGCATCTACGAGGCATCTTTCCTGAGTTCCCGGCGGTCACTACCAAGAGTTTCATCGCCCTGGCGAACTTCTGGAAGACCTTCGATCACGACGGCCGGCCGGTAGACACCGAACGGTTGCGCGCACCAGCCACCGAGGTTCTGGATGAGCTCGCCTGGTGGGCGCCGATGCTTCGTGAAGCTCGTAGACACCGCCCCTACCCAGGTATGGACTTCGACCTGGCGACTGCCGAGCAGGATCAGGAAGTTTCGGTATGAACACCCACGACACAAAGGACACCGTGACACACGACCACCACGAAGCCTCCGACAATCACACTCCCCGCGCATCCAAGAGACAGTGGGCGGGACTGATCATCATGGTCATTCCGCTGTTTATGCTCTCAACTGACATCACTGTGCTGTATCTGGCGATGCCCGCGATCACCGCCGACCTCATGCCTGTCGGGGCTCAATCGCTGTGGATTTTGCATATCGGTGAGTTTCTCAGTGCAGCAACCATCATTACCTTCGGCCTACTGGCCCGACGCGTGGGAGCGCGTCGACTCCTATTGGGCGCAGTCGCGGTATACGGGGTGGCGTCACTGATCGCAGCCTACGCCGTCAACGCTGAGATGCTCATCGTCGGTCGCGCGTTATTGGGGATCGCTGCTGCAGCCTTCACTCCGGCAGGGATGGTCCTGATCCGCAGGGCCTTCAGAAACCCCAAGCAGTACAACGTGGCCTTCGCCGCTTATATGGCCGCATTTGCCGGCGGCATGGCAGCCGGCCCACCCTTCGGCGGACTGATCTTGGAGTACTTCTGGTGGGGCGCCGTCTTCCTCATCAACGTACCCATCGCAGCAGTGCTACTTATCGGAGGGCCGTTCCTGCTGGAACGCAATCATGCTGATCGCCAAGTGCGCATCGACACGCTCTCAGTGGTCCTCTCCATCGCCACGATCCTCGCCTTGGTTTACGGACTTCAGGAGTTGGCAGCAGGAGGCTTTGCCGGCCTGCCTTTGGCCTCCGCCGGTGTAGGAATTGGGCTGCTGCTGCTATTCATCCGCCGCCAGCGCACCAGCTCGAACCCGCTGCTGGAGCTAGCGCTGTTCCGCAACGGCACCTTCCGTCTCATGCTCATCCTGATCTTCACTGCCATGTTCGGTATGACTGTGGCCGATATGCTGCTGCCTCAGTACCTCCAGCTGGTCCGTGGTATGAGCCCGCTGCAGACCGGGCTACTGCTGCTGACTCCAGCATTGGGGGCTACTGCGGGCACGATGCTCACACCGATTCTGGCGGGGGCGCGGAGAAAGGCCCTGCCCTTGGCAGCGACTGTGGCGATCGCAGGCACTGTGTCGGGCTTCCTGGTGTTGATGCTGCCTGACGGAAGCCTGCTGAGCATCATTACCGCACTGACCTTGATTTCGATCGCGGGCGCCCCCTTCATGACACTGGTATCCCAGATGCTCATCAGTGCCGTCCCAGAGGAGAAAACCGGCTCGGCCACCGCTGTCCAAGATGTCACCGCGGGGCTCGGCATGGCCTCCTCGCTGGCCTTCCTGGGCGCGGGCGCGCTGGTGGTCTATCGGAGGGTTCTCGCTACCCAAGTCGACGGTGAGGTTCCCGCAGAGGCCGTTGACGCCGCCGGCGAAAACTTTGGAATTCCGACGTCGGTGGTTCGAGACCTCAGCTTGGATGAGGGGGCCCTGCTTGTATCAGCGGCGGAGACCGCGTTCACCACCACTACTCAGTCCGGGTACTTGGTCTACGCTGTCTTCAGCGTGGTTCTGGTCTCAATGGTGCTGCTGCTGCGCCGATTCGTCAGGATCGGTTGAGCTGCAGACCGGCCGGCAGTGACTCTTCACCGAGGAATCGAGCAAGCCCTCGGCGGGCAACTGCTCGATCCTCGGCGGAGAGCTCGTTGAGGATTTGTGCAGCGCGCTCCTGCTCTCCCCTGGTGTGCGCCACTACGGCTTCCATCGCCTCGATCGAGGCCGTAGCGAAGACGAAGGCGGTACTCTGAGTGAGTTCGCGGGCGCGCTCCAAGTGTGATTCAGCCGTTGCGAGATCCCCCTTTCGCAGCGCATTGACCGCCTGCACCGATCGCCAATAGGCAACCTCCCCATTGAGCCCTAGGCCAGCACTGAGATCTGCGGCCTGGTTGGTGAGCTCGAGGGCAAGCTCAGTACGGCCTTCGGCCTCGGCGAGCAGATGCTGAACTGCGAGCACCTGAGTCAGGCCGTAAGCATCGCCGTGGTCGCGGAGAATGCGCTCAGGGTTGTGTCCATCCGGCAACCCTTTCGGCGCAGCCCCCCAGTACTCCAGGAGAAACCAGTCCCGCTGGGTAGAGGCGAAGGCAGCTGCTGCGATCTCACCCGCGCTGAGCAGGTGCTGAATAGATTCATCAGCCAGGCGCTCGCCCAGTTTCCGATGTTCCTCATCGGCTAGCAGGCACGTCGCCGCGAACCATTGGACTTGCATTTTTGCCAACTGCCCGGACTCATCATCAGAGAATCTGCCCAAAGAGGCCACAACTCGCTCGACACGCCCCTCCATCTGCTGGTCTTCCAGCACTGCGGCGAGCACCGCCACTTGGGCATAGGCGTGGCGATCAGCAGGCATTTCTCCGCAGCCAGCGCAAGCCACCACCGCGGGTAGCTCTTCGACCAGGGAATCGATGTGGCCAGTCATCCACCGGTACCAGAACGTGTTCAGAACCAGGGCCACAGCGGCATCGCCGTCCCCGCTGTGCAACGCCTCATTCAGCGCATGTGACAGGTGCGGTCGAACGTCACCGAGCGAACGCACCCAATCCCTAGCGCGGGGACCGAAGAGGTATTCTCTGGCGCACTCGACGAAGTTCCGGAAGTAAGAGAGGTGTCGCAATGCCACGGCTTCCCGCTCTCCGGACTCCGCCAACTTCTCAAAGGCGTAGGTTCCGACGGTCTCGAGCAATCGGTACCTCACCTCGCCGTCGACGTTCACCGTCGATACCAGGCTGCGTTCTACGAGGCGGGCCAAAGTCGGCAGAATTCGCCCACGGGGTAAGACCCGACGCGGGCCAACAGCGGCACTTTCCTCAGCGGCGGGTTCTCTCATCAGCGATGGATCTGGTGGAGAATCGGCGCAGATCGTCTCCATTACATCGAGCTTCCATGTGACGGGGTGCACGGAGAGTCGGCGCAGCAGGATGCGCTCCTGTTCATCCAACAAAGACCAGCTCCAGTCCAACATGCCCCTAAGCGTCTGCTGCCTCCGTGGAGCAGCACGGCCTGGCCTGGACAACAGGTCCAGTCTGTCTGTAATCCGGTCCAGGAGCTCGGCCACCGAGAGCACGTTGGTGCGCGCTGCGGCCAACTCCAAGGCCAGAGGGAGCCCGTCCAGGCGCCTGCATAGCTCGGAGGCGGCTTCTAAGCTAACCCTGTCGGCGGTCAGCTCGGGGTTCACAGTGCGCGCCCGAGAGTAGAAAAATTCCACGGCCGGACTGGTGCCTCCGTTGACCGGGAGGTGTGGCACCACATATCGCTGTTCCTCAGGAAGAGCCATCGGTTCCCGGCTCGTGGCAAGTATGCGCAGGCGGGGCACACGCACCAACAGCTGACTCGCCAGCATCGAGGCCTCGTCGATGACATGCTCGCAATTGTCAAACACCAGCAGAGCGTCGCGGTTCTCGAGCGCAGCCGCGATGCGCGCAGTGAGGTCTCCGGTCCCCTGCCGTGGAGTTGAAAGGTTGAGCGCACCCGCCACCACGCGCGCCACGCGGTCCCCGGGCTCTTGCATCGCTTCTGAGCTGCGCCCTGGGATCTCTGCGAGATCCACAAACCATGCATCAGATCGACGGTGGTCTACGACGGTTTCGGCGGCTCGGACTGCTAAGCGCGTTTTGCCGATGCCACCGATCCCCAGCAGCGTCACCAATCGGTGGTGAATAAGGAGGTCGTGGACGGCCTTGACCTCATCAGTACGGCCGAGGAATGGTGAGGCGTATGCGGGCAGCCGACTCGCGCCCACGGGTGCGCTTGAGTCCAGCTCAGCGGTTGGCGGCTGAGCTGTTTCCGCGTCCGGCTCTCTGGCTTGGTCTACCAGTTCGTCGAGTCCAGGGTCCTGTCTCAGGATTTTTATGTGCAGGTCTCGGACATCCGTGGCAGGGTCGATTCCGTACTCCTCTGCCAAATGGCTGCGCAACCGCTCGTAGGCTGCCAATGCATCGGGTTGGCGCCGACTGCGGTAATAGGCCTGCATCAGTGCCGCCACGAGCCGTTCTCTCGCTGGGTGCTCCGCTATATACGGCGCACCCAAAGAGACAGCCTCCTGAGCCTCTCCCACGGCGGTCAGGGCTTCGACGCAAAGTTCGACAGCCTGCAGGCGCACCTCCATCAACTCAGCAACATCAGATGCGAGCCATAGTTCGTCGCGAAACTCGCCATAGGCCGGTCCACGCCAGGACTGCAGGGCGCCTCTCAGCAATCGGACTCGGTTTTGGTCAGCGGGCAAGCCAGCGGCTTCCCGGACAGAGCGACGAAAGGCGGCGGCGTCGAACGTCTCTGCTGACACCGAGAGGGAGTAGCCTCCGGCCGAGCGCACGAGTGCCTCCCGACCGCCTGCCGAGGCCGAGTCCAAGAGCGCCCGCAGTTGAGAGAGCTTGGCTTGCAGGACCCTCCGGGGGTTGGCAGGCAGTTCTTCTCCCCAGATCCGGTCGATCAGGGCATCAGCGGCGATGGTCTCTCCACTAGCAGCGGCTAGACACACCAGTAATGCGCGGACCTTGCGCTCGGGCACATCCACGACGTCGCCGTCGTCGCCCCGAAGAGTGACCGGACCCAGTACCTCAATCCTCATAATCCGATTCTATGGCTCTCGTCTCTACGCACCGATAGGGTGGGAGCCATGGAATTTCGATACTTGGGCAACAGCGGACTAAAGATCTCCGAAATCACCTATGGCAATTGGCTGACGCACGGGTCACAGATTGAAAACGACGTTGCCACCGAGTGCGTTCACGCCGCTCTTGACGCCGGTGTCACCACTTTCGACACTGCGGATGTCTACGCCAACACAGTCGCTGAGCAGGTTCTCGGTGACGCTCTGCGGGGGCAGCGGCGGGAGTCGTTGGAGATTTTTACCAAGGTCTACTTCCCTACCGGCCCCAAAGGCCCCAATGACACCGGTCTTTCCCGTAAGCACATCATGGAGTCGATCAACGGTTCGCTGGAACGGTTGAACACCGACTACGTGGACCTCTACCAGGCCCATCGGTTCGACCACGAGACCCCGCTGGAAGAGACGATGCAGGCCTTCGCCGATGTGGTTCGCTCCGGTAAGGCTCTCTACATTGGCGTTTCCGAGTGGACGGCGGATCAGCTGAGGGCAGGCCATGCGCTCGCCAAAGACCTGGGATTCCAGCTCATCTCAAATCAGCCGCAGTACAACATGTTGTGGCGGGTCATCGAGCCTGAAGTCGTTCCTGCTTCCGAGGAGTTGGGCATCAGCCAAATTGTCTGGTCCCCCATTGCGCAGGGTGTCCTCACCGGAAAATACTTGCCCGGAGAGCCGTTCCCGGAGGGCTCTCGCGCCTCAGACGCTGATGGTGGCGCGCGCTTCATTGAGCGGTATCTCAATGAGGAAATCCTTGAAGCCGTCCAGAAACTCAAGCCTATCGCTGAGGACCACGACCTGACCCTCGCCCAGCTGGCCATCGCGTGGGTACTGCAGAACCCCAATGTCGCATCGGCCCTAGTGGGGGCATCACGGCCCGGTCAGATCGCCTCCAACGTTGCTGCTGCTGGCGTGAGTCTGGACTCTGCTGCCATGGAGTCTATCGACGCGGTGGTGGGCCATCTGGCTCAAGATGATCCGGCCCTGACTAAGTCACCGGAAGAGCGCCTCACGTAATTCAGACTCCCTCTAATCGCTGCTGACCTGCCGTTTTGTAGCATGCCCTACACTTGGCCTTGTGGTTTCTGGAAAGGCAGGGGGATCCACAGTGTCTCCCGTGCGCATTTTTACTGCCCTCACCCTCGCGGCCGGGCTCATGCTGGGCACTGCCAGCATCTCTTTCGCATCCCCTGAATCGAAAGAGACCGAAGAGGCTGACATGGTCGAACGGACAAGCATCCCGACGCAGGGAACTGACGACGCCAACGACTCAAGTCCAACTCCTTCACCTACGGAGACGGCGACTTCCCCTTCACCTACCGAGACGGCCACCGCCGAACCTACACCGACTCCCACGGAGACGGAGTCAGACCACGACCTGAATAATGGCGACCCAGATGGAGAAGATGGAGAGACTACCTCTCCTCCGCCAATGCCGCCTGTAGAAGTGTCTTGCAACAACACTCGCGTGACAGCAGGCCAAACGGCGTTCGTCACTTGCAGCACTGACCCCTCCTCAGCAACTCTGTCAGTCAGCACCGTGTCTCAGATTGGCGCGACAATCGAGGTCAGCGGCAAACAATTGGCGTACCTCGCTCCATCCGATACTGCAGACAGCACAACAGACGACATCACCGTCATCGCCACCACTCCCGACCGTGAAGACGGCAGAACGCAGGTCACGGTCACAGTGGAACCAGCCACGGAAGACGTAGCCCCGCCCACACCGACGATGACTTCACCTCCTGCGACGAGTCCGGCAGAGGAGGAGACATTCCCAATGGATGAAACAGGACAGTCACTCCGAGAGGAATCCGCGACATCTGAGCAGGCCAGCCCACCAACGAATGTTGCGGCACCACCTCCGGGGGCGCCAACACACCGCGAGCATCAGACCCCTGCGGGCTCGCTGATGCTACCGGTGCCGGGGATGCCGAGTTTGCCTGAGCTAGCGATCCTGGGCACCGGCCCTGTCAACACCGACACCTCACGTGAGCCAGCGACCGATCAATACCCTGAGGCGCTTGCCACCAGCGGCTCCTATGCGGCCCTCAGCGCTGGAGTATTGGGGGGACTCGCCATCGCAATGGGCGCAGGGGCACTCTTCACCTCTCGGCGACTGCGCTAGGGTCCCGACGCCTCTCCTGTAGCCTCGGCTTCAGCTGGCCGTGCCGGACGCAGCACATAACCTGCTCCCCGCACCGTGTGAATCATGCGTGGCATGCCCGCTTCGATCTTCTTCCGCACGTAGCTGACGTAAAGCTCAACAATATTGGCCTGTCCGGCAAACTCGTACTCCCAGACCTCTTGCAGAATCTGCGACTTGGGGAGCACTGTGCGCGCGTGACGCATCAGAAGCCGAAGTAGCCGGAATTCGGTATCTGAGAGATCAATGTCTCTGCCCGCACGGGTGACGGTGCGGATTGAGGTGTTCAGCTCCAAATCACCCACAATAAGCCGCTCCCCATCCCGTTGAGCCGGAAGCCGGCCGGTGAGGAAGTGGAGGCGTCTGAGGGACTCTTCGACCGCGATGGAGCCCACCATGTGGTCATCGACGGGGTGACAGAGAGTCAGAATGTCTTCCTGGGGGGCATCTGCATCAAACCATGCCAGTACCGCGGTGTCGTCGCTCCCCGAGCGGAGGTCATCGACGACGTCCTCAAGCGCGGGCGCACGTCTCGCCAGCCTGGCGTCAACGACTAATAGGGCCGGTGCTTCTTCAGCATGGAGCTGTCGGGCCTCATCACCACTGGCCGACTGCAGCACTTTCACGTCCAGACTGCGCAATCGTTGGGTGAGTTCGTTCCGCGCCGGGGAGGGCCCACCAAGGATAAGCACGGGTGAACTGATGTGCAGTGGCTGGGCAGACTCAGAGGGAGCGGGGTCGTCCCTGCCTTCCATGCGAGTCCTCCCAGATCCTGGCAGCAAGTCCACTGCGAGCGGCGATGTTCACAAAGGCCGCTGCCCAGATCATATCCAGCTTCTCGGCCCCGCGTTGCATGCGGCACTCGAGAGTGGACCCTGAGTGAGTTAGGAAAAGGTCAAGAGTTTGGACGGAATGGGAGTGAAGTAATGGTCGATAAGCTCATCCCCGACCGCCTCCAGTGAGCCCGGATTCCAGGAGGGTGTTCGATCCTTGTCGATGAGTTGAGCGCGGATCCCCTCCCGGAAGTCATGGGAGCGCAGCGCGTGGACTGCGATCGTGTACTCCTGACTCAGCGCACCTTCCAGCTCCAATTCCCGTGCTCGGCGGATCGCATGGAATGCCACATGAACCATAGTGGGCGATTTTCCGCGCAGAGTACGGGCCGTTTCCGCGGCCTCCGGCACGTGCTCACCCAGTTCATCCAGTGCGTGCAGCACCTCAACGACGGTTCCATGGGAGTAGGCCTGATCCACCCAGCCGGCGCCCTGCAGCGCAGAGGTTTCGGGCTCACGGACGAAAGCAGGCAAGACACTATCCACGGTATTCACCGTCAGCGCCTGAACGAGCGCGTCGATCGAGTCACTAGTTACCAGGGAATCTGCCAAACCTAAATGGATCGCGTCAGCGGCCGACAGGTGAACCCCGGTCAGACCTGCGTGAACTCCGAGCTCTCCGGTAGCCCGGCCGAGGAGGTAGGTCCCACCCACATCTGGCGAGAACCCGATGGTGGTCTCAGGCATCCCGATCCGGCTGCGTTCGGTGACGATACGGTGCGAGCCGTGAGCCGAGACACCCACACCTCCTCCGAGAACTACACCATCCATGAGCGCCACGTAAGGCTTGGGATAGCGGGCAATGTACTGATTCATCCCGTACTCCGAGGCGAAGAAGTCCTCCGCCTTGAAGTCAGCTCGGTATTCGGGCCGCCCATCCGGCAGTGAGCCGCCGCCATCTTCGTCCTGGAGTTCCACCATCTCGCGATAGACGCTGGCTACGTCACCTCCTGCGCACAGTCCTCGGTCCCCGGCGCCACGAATGAGCACCTGAGCCACAGAGGGGTCATCTGCCCAGTCCTCCAACTGCACGCGGATCGATTCGCACATGAGTCCGGTCAGGGAGTTCAACGACTTGGGACGGTTGAGTGTGATGATTCCGAGATGACCTCGCACCTCGAAGGCGACATCACCAGTAAAGGTCTCTCTTCCCATCAGAACCTCCTTGTTCTCTGGTCAGCCCACATCGAGAAGGTGACTCAGTTTAAGCGTTCCACAGTCCGTAGGAGTCGGCCAAAGAGGCGATCTTCTGCGCTCGAGCCAAACGTGGCAAATACGATCCGTCGCCGATGGAAGCTCCACTCTCATGGGCGGCGATGAGCTCCAACGCCCATGCCACCTCGTCATCCGAGGGACTGAGTCCCTGGTTGACCAATTCCACTTGGGCTCGGTTGAGGGACAGCTTGCCTGTCATACCCATGTCAGCAGTGACTTGGCATGCCCGAGAAATCGCGGTCTCGTCAGCGTTGACTTCCGTGGGACCGTCGATGGCACCTGGCAGCCCACCAACCCGAGACGCCACAACGAGGCGGGAACGCGCATAGGCTAGTGCCATAGGGTCCGCAGAGACGCCGACGTCCTTGCGGAAATCGTTGGTGCCAAAGGCCAACCGAAAAGTGCCAGGCGCTGAGGCGATCTGAGTGGCATTTTCAACGCCGAGAGCCGACTCCACCAGTGCAATGACCGGCGTACCAGCGCGTAAGCGCATCGCGGTGTACGTCACTTGATCGGGACGTTCGGTCTCAGCCAACATCACACCGCGCAGTCCGTCAGCTTTCGACAAGGCCGCCACATCGTCTTCCCAGTGCTCACTGGTCGTGGGGCTAATCCGCACCCATGCCGTCATGCCACCATTGAGCGCGCTCATAACTGATTCGCGCGCTGATACCTTCAGGGGGTCCGGGACGGAGGCTTCGAGATCGAAGATCACAGAGTCTGCCTCACTGGCTAGCCCGGGGGCAAAATCCTCTTCTTTAGCAGCGTTAATGAGCAGCCAAGAGCGGGACAGCTTGGCAGGCAGCGCGGCGGCTCGACGGTTCCTGATAGGCATGATCTCACCCTACCCGAGTAGAGCCTGACCAGAACCCCGAAGAACGATTCGCCACACACCCGCCACAGGTGCATTGAGTAGGAACGATGGGGTCTTGACGCCGTTCCCCTGCCATCTATCTCACCGAACAATGCCTCTCGATTCGGTCTCTTTCACCACAGACTCGTATCCTGTCTCCATGACATCCGTCCCTACCTTCCGCGGCGTTTTCTCCGCGTTCGCCGTTTTAACACTTTTCGGCCTCTCCGCGTGCAACGGTGATTCTGGGGGCGGTGAAGGGGCCGACGGCCAGGACACGGACCAGGACGCTGCCGAGGAGGAAGTTCCTGATAATCCTCTACCTGAGCCTGAATTCGACGACGACGAGACCGTTGCGCTGCCCCTTGGTCTGGTCAGCCCGCCGGGATACGACTGGGAGATCTACGACTCAAGTGACGAGTTCGAACCTGATCAGCCTCATAGTCACCAAGTAGCTCGGACCGAAATGTTCGGATGCCAGGACTACATCTCTGTCATGCAGAGTGTTCCTATGGTGACGGAGAACCCCACTGAGTCAGCTTTGGAGTATCTGCTCTCTATGGACACATCTCAGCACGGCAGCCCTGCCTTCCTGAATCCGCTTGCGACTTCTGGGCTGGAGGTCACCGACGTGGAGCATGCTGATGACACTGTCACCGTGAGTCTCACCGGCGCTCCGGGGAGCACTGACGTGTGCCAGTCATGGCAGATGCTGAAACAGATTGAAACTACAGCTCGAGCCGCAACCGGCGCTCAGGAGGCGGTAATCCTCTTGGACGATGTGCCGTTGGCTTCCCAGTTGGGGTTGGACGACACCGCCCCGTTGGCCATCCACAGCCTGGACTAAAGGCCTCCCTCCGAAGGCAGTGCTACTCGCCTACAGCTGGTGTGCGCACTCTTTTTTTTCGTCAAGATTCAGGTCATCAGCAGCCCTGGCTGCTCCATAATGGAAGCGACCTCTGAAATGAAGGCCCCTGCGAGGTCGCCATCAATCAGGCGATGGTCAAAGGAACCGCCAATCGTCATGATTTGTCGCGGAACTATCTGCCCCTCCACGACCCACGGTTTGGTGCGCACGGCTCCGAGCACAACGATTGATGCTTGGCCCGGCGGAAGGATAGGGGTCCCAAAATCGAGCCCCAGAGAGCCGATGTTGGTGATGGAGACTGTCCCGCCCTGCATTTGAGCCGGCGTCGTCTTTCCTTCCCTGGCCTCTGCAGTCAGCGCTGTAAGGGCTGCTGCCAGCCCCTGAGTGGTGTAAGCCTGAGCATCATGGATGACCGGGACAACTAGCCCTCTGGGTGTTGCAGCGGCGATCCCAAGATTCACGTAGTTGCACAGCGTGTAGTGAGAGTCGTGCCACGTGGCATTGACTTGGGGGTTCTTGCGAGCAGCTCGGATGATCGCCTGAGCGGCGAACAACATGGGAGATACGTTGAGGTTCTTATAGGAGGGGTCATTGCGCAGGGCGGTACGAAGTTCCATAGTGCGAGTGATGTCCACCTCCTTGAACACCGACACATGAGGCACCTCTGATGCTGAAGCTGAGACATTGAGCGCTGTCGCCTTGCGCACACCGCGAACCTTGACCTGTTCCTCTCGCGGCCCCTCGTACAGGGAGACGACCTCAGGGCTCTGCGTGGAGCCAGAGGTTTGATGCGCCTGGGCCTCCACATCCTGACGGGTGATCCTTCCCTCGTGTCCGGTCCCGATCAGCTGGGCAACGTCTAGGCCGAACCTCTTCGCGAGTGCTCGCACTGGCGGAGCAGCCCTGCGGACCACATCTGCAGCCGAATGGTTGCTCAATCTCGACTCATGTGAGGAACGCCCGTTGTCCCCGCTAGTTCCGTGGCTGAGGCCCACATCGGACACATCTACG
Source organism: Nesterenkonia haasae (assembly GCF_010119385.1). Classification (GTDB taxonomy): domain Bacteria; phylum Actinomycetota; class Actinomycetes; order Actinomycetales; family Micrococcaceae; genus Nesterenkonia; species Nesterenkonia haasae. The sequence goes on along the minus strand of NZ_VFIE01000025.1, from coordinate 75,898 downwards.
AGGTCTAGTGCTGCAGGTCGTGTGCGGGGCCTCGCTTTTGGTGCGTCTGCCTTTGGCCCTGAACCCACCAGTGCCTGATTCTGCTCCTCACCCGATCCTTTCGGTGAGCGGTCCTCGCCTCGTTTCTGCTCCTGGGTGGGTGAATCCTTGGGTGTGTCAGCTGCTGCAGGATCCGAGGAAAATTTTTCTGCATTCTCCTTCTCTGAGGCTGGGCGCTGCTCTGCCTCGCCAGATGCCTCACTGATTCGGATAAGGGGTTGACCGACTTCGATCGTTTCACCCTCACTGGCCACTAGCTCTTGGACTGTGCCGGCGAAGGGCACGGGAAGTTCGACCAGCGATTTTGCCGTCTCAATCTCACACACGACGTCATTGACATCGACGGTGTCTCCCTGGGAGACACGCCATGAGACGATTTCTGCTTCTGTGAGGCCTTCTCCCACATCGGGAAGGTTGAAGGTCTGGCTCATGAGTGACCTCCTGCGCTCGTGTAGACGAAACTGCGTTCCAAAGCTTCGAGCATTCGATCGATATCTGGCAAGTACCGGTGTTCCTGCGCCGATGGCGGGTATGGCATGTGGAATCCCCCGACTCTTAACACTGGGGCCGCGAGCCGGTGATACGCACGTTCGGAGACTCGGGCGGCGATCTCAGCTCCGAAGCCGCCGAATGTTGGCGCTTCATGGGCGACGACGAGGCGCTGGGTCTTTGCCGCTGACCGTGCGATGGTCTCATCATCAAGTGGACTGATAGAGCGAACGTCAACGACTTCCACACTGCGGCCCTGTGTGGCGGCGACCTCGGCGGCGGCGAGTGCGACGGGAACGAGTGGCCCGTAAGTGGCCAATGTGACATCTGTGCCTTCGCGAAGCACCTGTGCTGTGAAGGCATCTGGAGCGGGGGTATCCAGGTCGACTGGACCTTTGAGCCAGTATCGCCGCTTGGGTTCGAGCACAATCACTGGATCCACGCTGTTGATGGCCTGACGTGTCATCCAATATGCATCGTGGGGACTCGACGGGGCGATGATGCGCAGTCCCGCAGTGTGGGCGAACAGGGCCTCAGGCGACTCCGAGTGGTGCTCGATAGAGCCGATATGCCCCCCGTAGGGTAACCGAATGGTGACTGGCACTGTCACGGCACCGTTGGTGCGGTTATGCACTTTGGCCAGCTGAGTGGTGATTTGGTTGAATGCTGGGAAGACGAATCCGTCGAACTGGATCTCAGCGACCGGGCGATAACCACGCATCGCAAGGCCTATACACGCGCCGATGATCCCAGATTCGGCCAATGGCGAGTCGATGACCCGGTCTGGGCCAAACTGGGCCTGCAGCTTGTCGGTGACTCGGAAGACACCACCCAGTGCACCTATATCTTCTCCGATGAGAATGGTTTTAATGTCGGCTGCGAGTTCGTCGGCTAAGGCCCGGTTGATGGCTTTCGCAAGCGGCATCGGGGTAGGGCTGGTCACGGCTTCTTTCTGGTCAGCTTCTGCTGTGGGCTCGGCGCTCACGTGTCTGCCCCCTCCTCTTCCTCGGCGAAGCCCGCCTCGTAGTCCTTCAGCCAAGCTTTCTCCGTCTCGACTTGCCGGTGCGGTTCCGCGTAGACGGTGTCGAAGACCCGTTCAAGCTGCACTGATTCCATGGAGCGGACAGCTATCCGGAGCTGCTTCGCGAGTTCCGCAGCTTCCTGATCCACCTGTTCGGTGTAGGCCGCATCAATGATGGACCGCGACTCCAGCCAGGTGCGGTAGCGCGCAATGGGGTCCCTGCTCTTCCAAGCGTCGAGTTCCTCAGAGGTGCGGTACTTCGTGGGGTCATCTGCGGTGGTATGTGCCCCAATTCGGTAGGTCACGGCTTCGACCAGTTTCGGTCCGGACCCGGCGCGAATCTGCTCCGCCATGTAGCGCGTTACGGCGAAAGTGGCCAAGACATCGTTGCCGTCTACCCGCATTCCTTCGAACCCGTACCCGGCGGCCCGATGCGCCAGAGGCACTCGCGACTGAGTCTCCTGCGGTACCGAGATTGCCCAGTGATTGTTTTGGATGAAGTAGAGCATCGGCAACTCATAGGAACTGGCGAACACCATGGACTCATGGGCGTCTCCCTGACTGGTGGCTCCATCACCTAGGCAGGCCAAAACAAGTTCGTCGTCGGGGCGACCCTCCCCGAGGGTCCCGGTCGCGACGTCTTGCTTGATGCCCATAGCCCACCCCGCAGCATGCATGACCTGGGATGCCAACACCACGGAATAGGCGTTGAAGTTGAAGGCATGAGGATCCCAGCCGGTGTGCCGCGTTGCGCGGAATGTGCCCATCAGCTCTTCCGGGGTGATCCCCCGGTACAGCGCCATCGCATGCTCACGATAGGTCGGGAATACCCGGTCGGTTTGTTCCAAAGCTGCGATCGCGCCGATCTGAGCAGCTTCTTGCCCCAATGCCGGCACCCACAGCGCCAGCATGCCCTGTCTCTGTAATGACGTCGCTTCTGCATCGAACCGCCGCTCAAGCACCATATGCCGGTACAGCTCACGGAGAACCTCATCGTCGAGGGCCTCAATGTACTGGCTGAAGACCGGATGCTCAGTGAGCGTACCGTCCTCAGCCAGTAACTGCACCGGGGTTGGATCTGCCAGCCTAATATCGCTCATGTGATCCACGTCTCCCATGGGGTCATTGTTTCAGGAGAGTCACAGTCGGCCGCTGTAGGTTCTGCACAACTGTATGAAACGGTCATTGGCTTCAGGTTCACCGACGCTGACTCGCACGCCTTCTCCGTCGAAGGGTCGCACGGCCAGGGCTTGGGCACCGGCCGCCTGAGCGAAGTCCACGGCAGCGCTACCCAATGGGAGCCAAACGAAGTTCGCCTGGGTTTCGGGGATCACCCATCCGGCCTCAGCGAGAGCTGACGTCACACGATTTCGCTCTTGGACGATGGTCTCCACTCGCTGGTGGACCTCCTCGAGGTGACGCAACGAGGCCATGGCCGCAGCCTCGGCCACGGCGCTGACGGCGAAGGGTACTGCCACTTTCCTGAGATGGTCAGTAACTGTCGGCTGTGCAATGGCGTAACCCACCCGAAGCCCTGCAAGTCCATGAGCTTTAGAGAACGTTCGCAGGACCACGACATTGGAGTGCTCCCGGTAGAGCGCCATCGCATCCACGGGATCCGCGGAACGAACGAATTCGAAGTATGCCTCGTCGATGACCACCACAATGTTCTGCGGTATACGCTTCAGGAATTCGGTGACTTCAGTGTGCGTCAGCGCCGGTCCAGTGGGGTTGTTGGGGGTGCAGAGCAGGATGACCTTGGTGCGGTCAGTCACTGCCGCAGTCATGGCCTCCAGGTCGTGTCGACCGTCACCCAACACCGGCACCGGCACATCCTGAGCGCCAGCGGTCCGTACGACGATCGGATATGCCTCGAAGGACCGCCAGGCGTAGATGACCTCATCTTTCCGTCCATCGTGACCTGTACCGGCGAAGGCGCTGATCAGTTGAGTGAGTGCACCGAGGCTTCCGGCTCCGGTGACAATATCGCTGAACGGAACCTGCAGCTCTTCGGCAAGTGCTGCCCGGAGCTCTTCGGCTCCTGGGTTGGGATACCGATGCAGGGTCGTGACGTCGCGAAGTGCTTGAGCCGCAGCTGGTACAGGCCCCAGCGGGTTCTCATTGGAGGAAAGCTTGTAGGGGGTAAAGCCTTCGGCAGCCTTCGGGGGCTTGCCGGCGCTGTATGTGGGTAGGGCGGCGACCGCATCACGCGGCGCAATGGGTGGTGTCGTGTTCACGCTAAATTCCTCGCTGTGCAATGGGCCGTGAGAAGATTCATTCTGTGAGAATCCTACTGGCGATTTTGCTGAATGCACTGGCCCTAGCTGCTGCCGCACTATTGGTTCCAGGCATCCGCCTTGAGGGCTGGGGAGACGGCCTCGGAGCGGTTGTCTTTGCTTACGTGATCGTTGGCGCGGTTTTCGGCGTGGTCAATGTGGTCATTAAGCCGATCGTCGCGACCCTGTCTTTGCCCATCACATGCCTGACGCTTGGGTTGTTCGCCATTGTGATCAATGGGCTGATGCTCATGCTCACCGCTTGGCTGACCACCTTCACTCCGGTGACTTTTGTGGTGGAGAGCTTCTTCTGGGACGCAGTGCTGGGCGCCATCGTTGTCTCACTGATCTCGGCGCTGTTGAACCAGTTCGTCGTCTCCCCGCAGCGGGCCTAGCTCAGTCCTGGGGCAGGCTTCGCAGCTCCTGGGCGCCGTCTTTGATCGCGTCGTGAAGGTACTCAAGATCTTCTAGGTTTTCGGCTTCCCAGGGCAAGACGTGTTCAGGGCTCTCCATAGCTTGCCAGTGTGAGTCGAAAACGAGGGTCTCAATCTTCTCCTCAAACATGAGCTGGGCACGAAATTCGTCCAAGTGATTTCGCTGCGCGGTGTCCAGCCATTCGGCGTCATTGTCTTCCAATAGCCGTATGGCATCCACATTGTGATCCCAGGTGTGCGCTGACCCCGCAACGGATTCGACTTCGCTGTCAGGGTTCAAGTGGTTGTATTCAAGGACCATCCGCTCGGAGGAGAGCTCTGGGCGTTCTCCAGTAATATGCGGCACCGGGTCTCGGGCGTCTTCAAGGTGGGTCACTTTGACTCCAGAGACGGTAGACCCACCCTTTATGGGGCTGGCCACCGTGGTCACTGCCCGCAGAGTGTACTTCTGCTGGAACTCCTTGTTCTTTGCGATATTGGTGGCATGCAGACCTCCGAGACTGAAACCTGTCACGAAGACTTCTGCACCGTCAGGTGCGCCCACTTCGATGAGCGCCTCCTCGACAGCGCTTGTCATATGTGCTGACTCGTTGGTCAACCCATCCACCAGGCTCATCGGGCTGCGACCATGTTCGACGGTGAAGCCGTCCACATCGATCCCAGGTAGGTGCACCGCATACGCTGGCGTCATATCAGGGCGGGGAATCACTGATACCGCGATGTCTCCCTGGTCGGCGGTTCGGCCCACATGCTCGAAGTAGCTCGCGAGCGTGCCATCTGGTTGAAGTAGGTGCGTGGTGACGTTCGGTGGATCGATGACCTGTTCGTTGCGACCCATCAACGCTGGCATCAGCCCCGCGTGCCTCTCGACGGCAATGATTGTGCTGAAAATGACTTCCAGTGTGGGGTTCTTCTTCAGCAGCTGTTCAATACTCTGTCTGCCCCCCGTCACCAGCGTGGTGGCAAACCAGTCGTAGGAGAAGCTAGTGTCCCCGTCGGGGTGAGCCAGATGTTCCAGCGCGATGGTTCCTTCTCCGGCGCGAACTCCGAGATGGAACCATTGGTGCACCGCTGTTTCCATGTTCCGATAAGCCTCATGCGCACGCTCGATTCCTTCAGTTCCATGAAGCAGGCTTTGTTCGGTTGCGGCGGTCGAGGCCACCAACTGTCCCAATCGGCCGTGCCAGGCTGGGACCTTCCAGTGCAGGTGCGCGAACCCACTGCCGGAGAACTCTTCGTAGACCGTGATCACTTCCCTCCGCAGCTGGGAGAAGGTCTCTGCAGCCTGCTGAATATGCACAGCGGAGGCCCTGAGTGACTCCCATTCCAGGTTGATCCGGGTGGGTCCACCTGAGGCGCGAACACGAAAGGGAGGAGTGCGCGGTCCGTGGTTCGCGGAGTCGATCAGTGCCGAAGAATTGTTGCCCTGTCCTCCGCCCACTACCGGAAGATCCCAAATCCGATTCAGTGGCATAGTTCGTGGGTCCTCCTGCTCTGGCTAACCGGGAAGCATCGTGCGCCGGAGGTCTTCGTGGAGAAGCGACGGGATACCCCCGTGCCGATCGATAAATTCAGTGAAACGCGACGCGTGCCCCTCCAGGGCGGTCCGGGCCTCATGCCAGAGTCCCTCGAACTGTCCTCCTCCAATGCCTGGGCCCGCCCCCGGGGCCAGCGGAACAGCTGGCACGGCGCTGAGCAACGTTAGGAGACTCCGAGCCTGCTGCGCGTAGTGCCGCAGATCTGCAGCGATCGAATTGGCTTCTGACGCCAGGGTGGAAATTTCTACCATCATCACCTCCGCAGGTAGCCGGAGCAGACCGAGGACGGAGCGGTAGGCGTCACTGGCCATCGAGTCCCAGTTCACGTCCTCCGCAAGGTCTAACTCCCCCAGGTAGTGCGGCAGCCGGGCGAGCACTCCGCGGAGTCTTTCTGCGGCGGCGTCGTAAGCCTCTGCGGCCCTCTCCAGCTCAGTGGGAACGGTCGCGGCCTGGACTACCGTATGTGGGTTGAGGAGCATTGGCGCCTTCCAGGGTGATGTTGGTGAGTTGCCCGGTGGAGATGCAGGTGTCAGGAAGCAAGCCTAAGAGTGCACCTCCCCCGAGGTGGGTCCCGCAGCCGCTCTGTGTACGGTCTGGCGTGTCCGTCGTCACCACCCGAGTGTGGGGATAACTCTGCTCCTCCAGCCGTGGAAGAATGACGACCATGACCCGTGTTTCCCTCGCCTCTGCTGAACCTGCAATCGCCCTCGGTGCCCTGGACGGCCGTTACCGGTCGGCCGTATCCGGACTGGTGGACCACCTGTCCGAGGCTGCGTTGAACCGCAATCGCATCCACGTCGAAGTGGAGTGGTTCATCCACCTCTGCCAGAAGCAGGCATTACCTGGGCTCCCGGCCCTGACTCAGGAGCAGTGCGGCGCACTGAGGCACCTGGTGGAGACGTTCGGTCCAGAGGAGATTGCCGAGCTGGCAGCCATCGAGGCTGAAACGGTCCATGATGTGAAGGCTGTGGAGTACTTCATCGCACGCCGATTGAACGCTCTTGACCTGGGGCACCTGGCGCCTTTGGTGCATTTTGCCTGCACCTCCGAGGACATCAACAACCTCGCCTACGCAGTAGGAATCCGCGACGCCGTCAGCACGGTATGGGTGCCCGCCGCTCGCGAGACACTGCACAGTCTGAGATCAATGGCCGACGCCGCTGCCGCCACACCGATGCTCTCGCGCACCCATGGACAGCCTGCTACCCCTACCACCCTCGGCAAAGAGATCGCCGTGTTCGTACATCGGCTGACTCGGCAGCTGGACCGAATCGAGAAGCAGGAATTCATGGGGAAGATCAATGGTGCCACTGGCACCTACGCCGCTCACTTGGCGGCTGCCCCGGACACCAACTGGCCGAGCGTCGCGCAGTCCTTTGTGGAAGACCTCGGACTGACGTTCAATCCCCTGACCACCCAAATCGAATCCCATGACTACCAGGCTGAGCTCTACGCTGACGTTGCCCGGTTCAACCGCATCCTGCACGGCCTGTGCGTCGACATCTGGAGTTACATCAGCATCGGATTCTTCCGGCAGATTCCCGTAGCCGGCGCCACCGGGTCGTCCACGATGCCGCACAAGGTCAACCCGATCCGTTTCGAGAACGCCGAGGCGAACCTGGAGATTTCCAATGCTCTGTTGGACTCTCTCGGAGCGACGCTGGTGGAATCCCGCTGGCAGCGTGACCTCACCGATTCATCCGGCCAACGCAATATCGGCACCGCCCTGGGACACTCGGTCTTAGCGCTGAACAACGTCACCAAAGGGCTCAAGCAGCTCGACGTCGCCGAGGAAGTGATTGCCGCGGACCTGAACTCCAACTGGGAAGTGCTTGGTGAGGCCATTCAGACGGTGATGCGAGCTGAGGCAATCGCAGGCGTCGACGGTATGGAAAACCCCTATGAGCGGCTCAAGGAGCTGACACGGGGGCGCCGTGTCGATGCAGAGAAGCTCAAAGATTTCGTCGCCAGTTTGGGTCTCTCAGCGGGTGCCGAGGACAGACTCAAGAACCTCACCCCCGCTGCCTACACAGGTCTCGCCGCCACTCTCGCCCAGCAGTACGGGTCGGCTTGAGCTCTGCACAGTACTCCCAGGACGAGCGCAGCAACTACGAAAGGTTGCGCGCCGGTGACTGGTACAAGGCTGACGCTGAAGTCCTCGAAAAGGCATTCGCCGCCCAACAGTTGGCCCACCGGTACAACGTGCTTACCCATGAGGGTTGCACCAGTGAAGCTCAGGCACTTCTTGCGGAGCTGATCGGCGAGCTGGGCCAGGATGTGCAGATCCGCGCGCCACTGCGGGTGGACTATGGAACGCATATGTCGATCGGCGACCGCACGTTCGTCAACACCGGGCTCGTGGCGCTCGACGTCGCGCCCATCACCATCGGCTCAGACTGCCTGATCGGACCCAACTGTCAGCTGCTCACCCCGACGCACCCCTTGGAGGCTGGCCCCCGGCGGGACAAATGGGAATCAGCCGAACCCATCATCCTTGAGGACAATGTGTGGCTTGGCGGCGGCGTGATCGTCTGTCCGGGAGTGACCATCGGAGAGAACTCAGTCATAGGGGCAGGCGCCGTTGTCACGCGGACTATTCCGGCGAACGTCGTGGCGGTCGGCAATCCTGCTCGGGTAGTCAAAAAATTGGGCTGACGGCCCTCACTGAGGAGTGGGGAAGAGCGATGCACCGTCAGCGCGAGGACGATACACGCGCGTACCGACTGACAGCCCGATCAATGAACCACATCACACCTGCGATGCCGACAAAAACCACAAGTATCGCCACCACGTAGGGCGCCACTCCAGCGATACCCAAACCCGGCACATCGAGAATCGTGTACGGATACCAATCCAGGATGGGGCCCCGCAGCAGTGTCGCAGACAACCAGAGCAGCGGCAGGATCACAGACCCCGACACGACGCGGGCGTCAACGTTGCCGTGCGGACCGACCCCCAGCCACACGATGGGCACCAGGATTGGAAGGAATACGTGCAGCACCTGGTCGTTGAAGAACCACACACCACTCAGCTCAGCGTTGGAACGCAGCAAGAGGTTGAATACCACGCCGGTGATCATCATCTGGACCACGCCCGCGAGACGGAACGTATGGAAGACCTTTGAGGTCCTGTCCGGACGAACCGCCAGCATCGCCGACGTCATACAGACCAGGACTGCTGAGAAAAAGGTGAAGTAGGCCGGCTGGTTGAGGAGGTGCTCCCATCCAGCAGAGAACCCCCCGGAAAACCCCACGCCCTCGGGAAGCACAGTGCCCTCACTCCACCCCAGATACAGCGAGCTGAGGAGCCCCGCTAATGAGAGCACCGCCACCCCGGCGTGAGCGGCACGCGCTCCTGCAGCATACTGCCACGCTAGCGCAGCCGGCGCCGGGGTCTTGGTCACATAAACATTATCTCTCAGTCACCAGTCTCATGGTGGTTCTGGAAGGGCTCAGATGTGGACCTCAACATCAGCGTCCTCGCGTAGGTCATCGATGTGAGCCAGAATGGCCTCGTTCTCCTTCTGCGTAGCGAGTTGCTCCTCGATCTGCGGGCGCAGTTCCTCGAGGGACGGGACCTCAACGTCCTCCCCGTCCTCACCTTCCATCTCTTGCATCGCTTCCTGCTGGGCGACCTGCTGCTCGTAGGCCTCTTCGATCTCTTCCTCAGATGGTTCTTCAACGTCTTGGTCTTCGATGAGCTGGTTGATCATCGCTTCCTGAGCGACTTCGTCCCGCAGCTCGTCTTCACTGATGTCCTGCTCTTCCGCAAGGTCAATGACCTCGTCAACAGATTCAAGTCCATTGCGCTCCGCGAGCGCCTGAAGCTCGTCCTCAACGTCTTCTTCGCTGGCGGCGTATCCGGAGGCTTCAGCGTCCTGAGTCAACAGCTCTACTCCGATAAGGCTGTCCAAGATCTGTTCCTGGAGTGCCTCTTCATCGACCGACTGGCCCGACATCTGGGCCTGCATGGCCATTTCCGTGAACTGCTGCTCATAAGCGGTGCTGTACTCGTCTCCCCCGATGGCCTCACCATTGACCTCAGCCACCACGTCCGGAACGTCTTCGAGCTCCGGTTCGGGCATCTCGGGCTGCTGCGGGTCGTCTCCAGGCTCTGCACCTTCTGCCGGGGCGTCGCCGTTTTCAGTCTGTTCGGCCGCTTCGCCGCCGTTATCTGGGGCGTCGGCGTCGTCGTTCTCACAGGCCGCGAGGCCGAAAAGCAACGCAGCCGCAGCCACCGAGGTGACCAATTTCTTGCTATGGGTCATGTCCATTGCCGAGTACCTCCTAATTGCGGACGAATCCGCAGGGTAGCAGTCGCGCCACAACACCGTACACAGCCTCCGACCAGCGAAACTCAAGATCCAGATGACAAATATTCTTGACATAAATTGTCAAGTTAAGTTGTCATGGAGTCATGGTGCTGCGCGAGACGAGCAAACCTGGCCAGGCGGGGGCGCCGGACCACCCAGTGCGCGCTCTCCGCAAAGATGAGCGGCTGACCCAGGCTGAGCTGGCTGGCGCCGTGGGCGTGAGCCGGCAAACCATCGTGGCGGTCGAGCAAGGCGACTACGCTCCGTCCGTGTTTCTGGCATTGCGAATAGCGCACCAGCTGGGCAGCTCCGTGGAGACGCTCTTCGGCTCAGGGGGGCCGGTGCCGCACACGGCAGAAAATCCGACGTAAAGGCAGGGCCCGTGTTAACGACTCGACTGGTGAGCAGCTGGTCAACATAGACAACGCGAACTGCGCCGACGCCCCCGTTCTGCCAGCTCTAGGCGCGCAGTGGTATGCCTCCAGGCGCGGGGACAGCCTCTACCGGATTCTCGCCCGCGGTCCGATGACTAGGACCTTGAGTTGGAGCCGCATCCAAGCTCTGCTTCTCCTGGGGACCTGTGTTGCACTGACTCACCGGGGAAATTAGGGCCAGGCGGCGTGGCAGCTGGACGTGTCGATCGGAGTGGCCGGAGAGGAACTTCGAAACGCCCACACCCTGGGTGCTATTGGTATTAACGCCTTTAGCCCACTTCGATACTGAGCTGATATCAGGATTTGAGCCCGTGTTCAGCTCGAGTTCGCAATCTGGTGGCGGACCGTGGAAGCAACACGAAGGATCCTGGACCATGCGTAGGAACTCGCTAATCGCAGCCCCCGCGCTGAGCTCATTGTCGCTGCTGACCCTGACCGCCTGTGGCGGAGGGAACGACGCCGCGCCCGAGCCTGAGCCGGAGGAGACAACACAGACCGAGACAGAGACCGAAGAGCCCACGGCCACGGTCACGGAAACGGTCACCGCGGAGTCTCCTGATGAGGAGCCCACCGGAGAAGACGACGGTGAGGACCCAGCACCTGATGAGCCGGAGGGTGATGGGGTCCCGCCCGGTGGTGCTGAGCGCTTAACGGAGGGAGAGTTCGATGGGACGATCCATGGCGAAGAGACCCAGACCGTCTATTCGGATGAAGGTGCCGAGGTAGGTGCTGCGGGATTCGCGCCGGAAGACGGCCCGTTGGTGGTGCACGCCGAGCCCACCAGAGGATCGGCGACTGTTGGCGAACTGGGCCCCCTTGATGCGGTAGAGCTCGCCGGTCGCGAGCGTCACCACCCAGAGGACGATGAGCAGGGCAGTTGGACCGAAATTGTCCTTGCCGATGGTTACGGCTGGATGGAGTCGGGGCAAATCGGCCATGGAGCCGGTCTCTACTTCTTCGGCGAGACACAGGACATTACAGAGGACTACCTCGATGAAGTCCCACCGACTGAACAAAGCGAAGCCATTGTTGAGTCCGTCGCTGAGCGGGTCATCGGTCCTGATGAACAGATGATGGACGCTGAGGGCGAACCGGCTGGCCCTGATTGGGCCCTGATCAGTTCTCCAGAGGACACCGGTGAGGAGTTCTACCGTGCCGATGTCACCGGATATCTGGACGATTCCTTGGCCGGAGAGCGACTCTTCATCACTGTGGAGGGCGTTGACGGCGACTATCAACTCGTGCAGGTGGAACGCACACTGATCTGCCAGCGTGGTGTCGGCGATGACGGCTTATGTCTCTAGTGCTCTACGACGCGTGACCTACGGCTATAGGCCAGCGAGATGACCACCACGGCAACGATGATCAGCAGGATCGACAGCGCAATCGCGGCGTCCGGATCAGACTCTCGTTGGAGGTATATCTCCAGCGGCACCGTACGCGTGATTCCTTGAACGCTGCCGGCGAAGGCCAATGTGGCGCCGAACTCTCCGAGGCTGCGGGCGAAGGCCAGCACCGCCCCGGAGATGAGGCCAGGAAGAATCAATGGCACAGTGATGTGACGCAGAATACCGGTGCGCCCGGCGCCATCCACGGCGGCGGCGTCGAGCACATCCCGGTCCAGACCGCGCACAGCCGTTTCGACGCTGACCACCAAAAACGGCATCGCCACGAAGGTCTGAGCAAGAACTACCGCAAGACTCGAATACGCGACCTGGACTCCGAGCAGTTCGAAGGCCCCACCAAGGAGGCCCTGCCGTCCAAAGGTGTACAACAGCGCAAGCCCTCCCACCACTGGAGGGAGAACCAGCGGCAGCAACACCACAGAGCGCACCACGGTGAGGCCACGGAAGCGAGCATGTGCCAACAGGAGCGCCAACGGCACTCCGAGAAGAATGCAGAGCAGCGTTGCTGTCAGCGCGGTCCACACGCTGAGACCCAGAGCTGCCAGTGCTGCCTGAGAAGTCAACAGTGCCGGCAACTCGCTCCAGTTCGGACGGGTGAGCATCGCAGCGACCGGCAACACAATCAGCAGCGTTCCCAGCACAGCGGGAAGCAGCACCCATCGAGGAGGCGCGGCAACAGGTGTCGCCATCAGGGCCCCTTTACCCGCGTGAAGCCAGCATCAGCGAGGGTTTGCTGGGCAGATTCGCCCAAGAGGTGCTCCACAAAGAGCTGCGCTTCCTCCGGGAGGTTCGCAGCCTCCAGCTCAGCGACCGGGTAGCTATTGGGATCCGCTGCGGCACCGCTGATGGTGATGACCTCAATGTCATCACCGGCCTGCTGTGCGGAGGTCGTATAGACCAGACCCGCTTCTGCCTCGCCTGTGCGGACACGTCCGAGCACATCGGTGACGGAGAGCTCCTCGGAGGCGGGACTGAGCTCTACTCCGCCCTCGGTGAGGAGTCTCAACGCAGCGGCACCGCAGGGCACCTGTGGTGCGCAGAGGCTCACGCTGGTCAGTTCCGCTAAGTCAGAGATACTGCCTATCTCGGCAGGGTTGCCTTCCGGGGCGACGATCACCATGTAGTTCTGGGCGAAGACCACAGGGTCTTTGGCTAGGAGTCCCGCACGTTCGGCGCGATCCATAGTGGCCTCGTCCGCGGTGGCCAACACATCCCCCGGTGCTCCGTTTTTCAGTTGGTCGACCAGACCTGAGGATCCCGCAGTGTTGAATACCACCTCGATGCCGGTCTCTTGGGTGAAGGTCTCACCTATCTGCTGGAAGGGTTCATGGAGTGAGGCTGCGGCAAAGACCGTGAGCGAGTGGTCTGGCTCCGCGCAGCCGCCCAGCAGGGCCGCGCCCACCGCTGCGGCACTGGTCAGCAGTGTGCCACCGCCCCTCATGGTCGGGGCTCATGCATGGAAGCTCCTTATTCTGTCGACACCCTCTGCGACTGTCGCAGATCCTGGTGCCAGGCTGAGCCGCACCCATTCATGGCCGTTGACCGGATCAAAGTCCGTTCCCGGTACCACTGCTACAGATGCCTCATGAAGCAGAGTCTTGGCATATGCGGTGGAGCTCCCGTGGCGTTTGAGGTGCTCCCCGATATGGGCGTATACGTAGAAGGCGCCATCTGCTGGGGCTGCATTGGCCCATCCCATGGACGGAAGAGCATCCAAGACCAGAGCTCGGGCCGCGGCGTAGTCATCCAGCTGCGAGGCAGCAAACCTCATTGATTCGTCAGTGAAGGCTTCCGCCGCAGCGATCTGTGAGCCGTGGGGCGGACACAGCGCCACGTTCCCGGCCAGGCGAGAGACCGGGTCAACCAGGTGATCTGGCAGCACCGCCCAACCGAGCCGCCAACCTGGCATCCCCCAGTATTTGGAGAACGAGGAAATCACCACAGCCTCATCATCGACTTCCAATGCACTGATGCCCGGGTGGGCGAAGGTGATGCCGTGGTATATCTCGTCGGAGATGAGCTGCACGTCATTGCTTCGGCACCAGTGGGCCAGGCCGGTGAGCTGCTCGCGGTCGACCATTGTGCCGGTGGGGTTCGCGGGAGACGCCACCATCAGACCGCGCAGTGGCCCGTTCGCTGCGACCTCGGCCTCAAGCTGCTCGGGGGTCGGTTGGAATCTGACGTCTGGGCCGCAATCTAAGTCCACCACCTCGACTCCAAGGCTGCTCAGAATGTTCCGGTACGCCGGGTAGCCGGGACGAGCCAGTGCCACCCGGTCCCCGTGGTCGAAGGCTGCCAGGAAGCTCAGCACGAATGCACCAGAGGACCCGGTGGTGACCGCGATCCGCTCCACCGGGACATCCACGCCGTACCATTTCTGGTAGTGCTCGGCGAGTCCTTGCCGCAGTGGCGCGATCCCAAAGGCGGGCGAGTAGTTCAGCACGGTGTTGCCGGCATGGACTTGAGCTGCGGCGGCGTTCACCGCAGGTGGCGCGCCGGAACCGGGTTCACCCGCGGTCAGGGAGACGATGTCCCTCCCCGTCGAGCGGAGCCGTTCGATCTCGGCCAGGATGCTCATGACTTCGAAGCCGGGGACTTCAGAGCGCCGTGAAGGTTTCATCCCTCCACCTTACTTCCGCTGGTTACGAGTCAGCCCTGTTCATCCGCAGCAGCTAGTTGGCCGCAGGCACCGTCAATTTCTTTGCCGCGGGTATCACGCAGGGTGGTCGGCACCCCGGCATCATTGAGCCGGTCGATGAATTCCTGCATAGCCGCTGGCTCAGAGGAGGTCCACACAGAGTTGGGTGTCGGGTTCAGCGGTATCGGGTTGACGTGCACCCACCCTCGTCCGCGAGCGTTGAGCTTCTTGGCCAGCAGTTCCGCCCGCCAAGGGTGGTCGTTCATATCTTTGATCAGGGCGTACTCAATGGAGACACGGCGACCGGTGGTCTCGTAGTAGTAACGGGCGGCGTCGATGGCCTCATCGGCCTTCCACCGTGAGTTGACCGGGATCAGCTCGTCCCGCAACTCGTCATCAGGGGCGTGGAGACTCAGCGCGAAGGTGATGGGCAGGTTCTCATCCGCAAGTTTCCGGATGGCAGGCACTAGCCCAACGGTGGAGATGGTGATCCCGCGAGCGCTCATACCTAGGCCTTCGGGTGCGGGATCGATCATCCGCCGGACTGCGTTCATCACGCGCTTATAGTTGGCCAGGGGCTCTCCCATGCCCATGAAAACAATATTGGAGACCCGCTGAGGGCCGGTTGCTGGCTGCTGCGTTGAGGAGGCTTGGCCCTGTTTCGCCGAAGAAATCCCAGCATCGGCGAAGTCGGTCTCCTCCCCCAGGCCGGCGTGATCGGATTCTTCGGCAATCTCCGCCGCCGTGGGGGCATCAAGCTCACCTGCGGCAATCACACGGTTGGCTTGCACAATCTGGTCCACGATCTCTGCGGTGGACATATTGCGAGTCAGACCGTTCTGCCCGGTCGCGCAGAAGGGACAGTTCATTCCGCAGCCGCACTGGCTGGAGATGCACAGGGTGATGCGGGACTTGTACCGCATCAGCACCGACTCCACCAGGGCACCGTCGAACAGCCTCCACAGGAACTTGATCGTGGCGCCGTCGTCCGTGGTCAGCCTACGCACCTGGGTGAGCAGCGGCGGCAGAAAATCCGCGACCATCTGCTCTCGGTTTTCAGCCGGAAGATCGGTCATTCGCGCGGGATCTGAGGTGTAGTGCTGGAAGTAGTGGACGCTGAGCTGCTTTGCTCGGAAACCCGGCAGGCCCTGCTCTCTGACCCATTCCTGCCGTTCCTCCAACGTCAGGTCCGCAAAGTGTTTGGGCGGCTGCTTAATCCGCTTAGGCTGTGCGAACTGCAGTTTGGGACGGCCCTCAGCGTCCAGGGGCTGACTCCACCCCTCAGCCTTGGGGCGGACCTGGGGGCGTGAATCGGAGGACGATGACGCGGCAGCAGCTTTTTTCTCAGACATCTCGCCCATTCTCCCACGTGGGAGACAGGATGGGACTTCACAGGAGTGATGGGGCTTTATCCCACCGGATGTCCCACTTTTTGGGCCCCGGAGACTTCTGTTGCAACAGTCAGTAGGACACCGTTGAATTGAGGGTTCTCGACCTACCGACTGTCCCACCTGGAGACTAGGCGCCGGGCCGCCCGAGCCTCCAGTAGCCCATGAACGACACCTGCTTGCGGCTCATGCCCACGTCCTTGACCAGGTGCCGACGCAGACCCGTGATGACACCCGCTTCGCCCGCCAGCCAGGCATATTCGCGGAAGCCCTCCGGCGCCGAGGTCTCCCAGAGTACGGACTCATCATCAACCTCGGGAAGTTCCTGCGGAGTGCCGGTGAGCGCGCCCACCGGGCTCATTCCTGGCTTCCAGGTGGCACGCCTTGCGGCGAAGATCTTGGATCGGCGCGCTCCCCAGTCCTGCACCGCTGGGGTCAGAACATCACCTAACGCGGCTCCATCACGGGGCAGCCAATGGAGGCGCACACTCGACCGGGAGTAAACCTCCAGGATGTCCTCGGTGGTGGGAACCTCGAGATACGCCTCCCCGTGATACGTCTCCGGCAGGGACTCCACAATTGAACAGATGGCAGGAGCAGCAGTCTCATCGCCCGCCATCAGGAGGTCCCGGGCGGAGCCGGGCGTGAAGTCGATTCCGCCGCCGGTCTGCTCGGAGCGCCGATCGGGGCCAATGATGACCAGCTCATCACCTGGTCGAGCGGCCATCGCCCAGGAGGCCGCGGGGCCTGAAAGTCCGTCATCTTCGACATGGAGGACGAAGTCGATGTCTACCTCGCAGACATCAGTCCGGATGGAGCGCACCGTATAGGTGCGAATCGGGTTGCGGAGGTGGTCCTCAAGCTGACGCCAGGCGTTGTACCACTCCATCACCGGCGCCGGCGGATCATTGAACAGGCCGACCTCCGGGTAGCTGCCGTCGTCGCGGGGCAAGAAGAGCTTGATGCGCTGATCCCAGGCCGGCGGCGACCCTTGAGCTCCGGCTGGGCCGAAGTGCTCCAAGTCTTTGGAGGTGACGGTGAGGCGGAGATAGTGCGGGGATAGCCTGGCCACCCGCGCGACCTTCGTGAGGTAGGCGCGGGTGGCTGGGCGGACTGCAGTGGACTGCATCAGTCGAGGTTCTCCACGGCCTCGGCAAGCTGCGGGGTGAGCTCTTCCAGGACAACTTCAATACTCAGGGGGTTGCCCGCACTGAATGCCTGAACCAACGGCCCATCACCGTCGAGAAGCACGGCGCGTCCATCCTCAACCACATCGAGCGAGGCCAACAAGGGATCTCCTTCAAGCTCTTCGAGCGAATAGCCGATCGGGAATAGGACGGCGATGTCCGCATCGAAGACCTCGACCTGCTCCTCAGAGACCTCAGCGTAGAAGTTCTCCGGGTCAGCGATGTCGGCAGCCGGACCGTACATGTCGAAACCGAGCAGTTGCAGAATGTCCCAGCGCATGTCGCCCTCAGTGTGCAGGCCATACGCTTCGCTGAATTTGGAGCCTGTCACAGCTTCCAGACCTTCAAACTCCGGGTGAGCGTCCCGGGCATCGTCGATGCTCTGCTGGGTCTGGGCGATGAGGTCCTCACCCTCTTCCGAGAGTCCGAGAGCATCAGCCACTAGCTGAGTCTGAGCTTCCCAACCGGGGTTGAAGTTCGCGGCATCCTCTGGTCCAGAAATGGTGGGGGCGATCTCATTGAGCCGGTTGTACTCTTCCTCGTCGTATCCGGAGTTGACGTTGAGAATCACATCGGGGTCCAGACTCTGGATGAGTTCATAGTCGAGCTCCGCATCTGCACGCGGAATGACTTCTGGATCTCCGGAGACGAGATCGGCAGCCCAGGGACCCACCCCGTGGCTCTCCTCCCCGAAGCCCAACCAATCATGGACGGCGATTGGTTCCACACCCAGTGCGAGGGCAATCTCTGCATCGGACCAGCCCAGTGCGACGACGCTCAATTCGCCATCCTCAGGCTCTGGGACCTCCGTAGGACCGTATTTGTGGTCGACGACCGCGAGAATGCCGTCCTCCTCACTACCGCCGGCATCGGCCTCTGAGTCTTCAGCACCGGTCGTTTCGTCACCGGTGTCTTCAGCACCGCCCTCGGCGTCGTCGTTCTCGGTGCCGGCGCAGGCAGTTAGCGCCAAGGCGGATACGGCGAACACGGAAGTAAGGGTAAGCAGTGGGCTCTTCAATGGGGCTCCTTCAAAGGGATGATTCGAGGTTTCGGATGATGCGGTGCGCGACTTGGGCGGAAGCACTAGGGTTTCTGTGGAGCTTTGGGAATGACCAGCGGACGTCCGGTCTCTGGGTCTTCAATCACCCGGGCAGCCACTCCGAAGACTTCTTGGACGAGGCTCGCAGTGCCGATCACCTCGGGTGGGCCCTGAGCGATGATTTCTCCTTCACGCATGGCAACCAGGTGCGTGGCATACCGCAGTGCGTGGTTGAGGTCGTGAAGTACCGCAACCATGGTGCGGCCCTCTAGGCGAAGCTGGGTGCACAGTTCCAAGACCTCAATCTGGTGAGCGATATCTAAGTAGGTAGTGGGCTCATCGAGGAGCAGAATGGGCGTCTGCTGAGCCAGAGCCATGGCTATCCATGTGCGCTGGCGCTGACCTCCGGAGAGTTCATCGACGGCTCGGGTGGCCAGAGACTGTGTGCCGGTCACTTCAAGTGCGTTGCGGACAGCAGCTTCATCCGCTTTCCCCCACCGGGAGAACAGACCTTGATGAGGGTGGCGCCCGCGAGCCACCAGGTCGGCAACTGTGATGCCTTCCGGTGCCACTGATGTCTGCGGCAGCAGTCCCACGGTGCGGGCCAGTTGTTTAGTGGGCAGCGAAGTAATCGCCGCACCGTCAAGCAGCACGTGCCCAGCCTCGGGACGCACGAGCCTCGCAAGACTGCGCAGCAGTGTGGTCTTGCCACAGGCGTTGGGGCCAATGATGACGGTGAAGGACCCCTCCGGGACCTCCAGGTTCAAATCTCTCAGCACCGTGCGGGTGTCATAGCCGGCGGTCACGTCCTGGGCGGCCAGTCGGTGTACGTCTTCTGTCGAGGTCAGGATTGGTTCGGCGTGCACAGTGGTCATGGCTTGGCCTTTCGTGATCGACCCATGGAGAGCAGCAGCCACACCAGGTAGCCCCCGCCCAGGATGAGAGTGACGACGCCGACTGGCAGGCTGACCGGGATGATGGCGGCCCGTGCAATCGCGTCGGAGGTTGTCAGCAGCAGTGCTCCCATAGCTGCGGCGGGGATTAGCTGGACCGACGGCGCCCCCGTAAGCCGAAGCGCCAACTGAGGAGCCACCAGGGCGATGAACGCGATGGGCCCAGCTGCAGCGGTCACTATGGCTACCAGGAGGATCCCGCATAGGAACTGGACCAGACGAACTCGTTCGAGCTTGATACCGAGTCCTGCTGCGGCGTCGTCCCCCATCTCCATCAACCGCATGTCCCGGGAAAGAGCGAGCATCACCGGCAACGTCAAGAACATCATGGCCAGCAGCGGGACCACATGCACCCAAGAAATGTCATTGACTGAACCGGCACCCCAGGTAGCTACCGACATCGCCGTTTCCAGCTCCAGGACAGTGATGAGATAGGTGTTGAGCGAGCCAAGGAAAATGCTGACCCCGATGCCGACGATGATGATCCTCATCCCGGAAACTCCGCGCTTCCACGCCAAGAGGTAGACAATCAGCCCAGTACCAACGCCTCCTGCCACCGCCCCCGCAGGCGTAGCCCAGAGCCCGCTGATACCCGAGGCCGCCACCAACAGTGCGCCAGTGTAGGCGCCGGTAGAAAACCCAATGATGTCTGGGCTGCCGAGCGGGTTGCGTGTTTGGGATTGGAAGACCGCGCCTGCCAAGGCCAGGGCGGCACCGCCGAGCAGAGTAAACACCACCCGAGGAGCTCGCCACTCTAGGACGACCCGGGAAGTTCCTTCATCGGCCGCGCCCAGGAGTGCCTGGACCGTATCCGCTGCTGTCAACGAGGCTGAGCCGCTGATCATGTTCCACCATGCCACCGCTAGCGCCGCCAGCAATAGCACGAAGGTCACCAGCAGGGTGCGGATGGAGAAGGTGGTGCTGAATCGACCAATCCGCACCGGGCGCACACCGCGGCGGAACAGCGTGGCGCGGTTTTGGCTATCAGCACCGTCCATCTGGTCAGGCGGGGTGGCGACTGAGAAGGTCGCGGTCACAGGTTCTTCACCGCCCTGCTCCGGATCAGCCAGATCAGCACTGGGGCACCGAGGAAGGCGGTGACCACTCCGGCAGGTAGTTCAGCGGCAACGACGACGCGGCCCAAGATATCTGCGCAGAGCACTAGAACTGGTGCCGCCAGGAGGCTGAGCGGAATGAGCCAGCGGTGATCGGGGCCGATGAGCATGCGCAGCGCGTGAGGGACCATAAGTCCGATGAAAGACAGTGGTCCGGCAGCTGCTGTAGCGGCTCCGCAGAGCAGAGTGACAGCGACCAGCCCTGCCAGCCTGGTGAGTCCTGGCCGGGCACCGAGGGCTACTGCGGCGTCGTCGCCCAGGGACAGGGCGTTCAGCGCGCGTGGCAGCAGCAGAGCAATCAGCAGGCCAACTATGAGGAAAGGCAGCGTTGCGCTGACCTCGTCAAAACTCCGTCCTTGGAGTGAGCCTGCGGACCAGAATCGGACTCGGTCAAATACCTCCGGCTGCAGCAGGGTCACGGCGAAACTGATTCCCGAGAGCAGTGCCCCGATGGCGACTCCGGTGAGGACTAGCTTGGCCGGACTGCCGCCCATCACCCCGCTGGTGCCGATGAGATACACGGTGACGGCGACGACCAGTGCGCCGGCTACTGCGAGCCACACATGGGCGGCACCTATGGTCACGCCCATAAAGGCAGAGCCGAACACCACCGCGGAATAGGCCCCGGCGTTGACGCCCAGGAGTCCCGGATCTGCCAAGGGGTTTCGGGTCATGGCCTGCATCACCACCCCGGCTGCGCCAAGACCGGCTCCAACCAGGATGGCCAAGACGGTCCGTGGTATTCGCCGCTCCAGGATGAGCAGCTCAGTGGTGTCGCGAGCACCCTGGGGGAGGTCGCCGGCGGCCCAGCTGCTCAGAGCGCTCAGGACACGGTGGGCGGGAATGCCTCCGGAACCGATAAAGAGGCTGATCCAGCTCAAGGAGGCAAGCAGGATGAGTCCGAGAACAATCACAAGTAGGCGGCGTCGCCCCGGTGAGCCAAGCCGTTGATGCGGCTGCAGCTCATGTTGGGCGATCTGAACGCTCACTAACGCTCCTTGCGAGAGGCAGTGCTAATAGGTGGAAATACTCATTAAACAACATGCGCCTGTCCGAATGCTGGTACCGAGACTAAGGTAGACCTATATTCACATCGATGCAAATGAAGGATCGCTCAGGTTCGACGAAGCCTCCTCCGTCTCGGCGAACACCGAAGTGCGTCAGATTTCAGCCCAATACCACGCAGTGCAGGTGAGCGACTCGCGCTCGACATGTAGCACCTTCGCAGGGCGCAGGAGCATTAACCCACACCCAGAATCGGATCAGGGGGTGCGAAAACCTAGAGGTCAGACCAGGTGAATCTGCCGCCCAGCAATGTTGCTGCTACCGGCATTTGGCGCAGCTCGTCCCGGGTGCAGCCGTAGGGGTTCCGCTCGACCACGATCAGATCAGCCGGGTCCCCCACTCCTACCCCATGACGTCCGCGTGCCGAGGCCGCAAGCGCGACCTCCAGGTTGATGCTCTGCTCTGGATGCCACGAGTCGCGGCCATCCCGGCTGCGGTGTACTGCGGAGGCCATGGCGCACCACGGGTCCAGAGGCGCCACAGGCGCATCTGAACCCAGATGAAGCGGGACGCCGGCATCATGGAGCGATCTCAGGGCAAATGCGCGGTCTGTCCTGCCGGACCAGTAGGCATCGGCCACATCGCGGTCGTCCATTGCATGTTCCGGTTGCACGCTCGCGGCGAGTCCCAGTGCGGCGAATCGCTGAATGTCCGAGTGCCTCAGCAGCTGAGCGTGTTCGATCACACCGGTCATGCCGAGGGATTCGAAGGTGTCCAGCACTGAGGTGTTCGCCCGGTCACCGATGGCGTGGATGGCAGCACTGAGCCCGGCATCACGGGCCGAGCGCATCAGTTGCTCGAGTTCATGGATCGGGACGGTTTCTGCTCCGCAGGCATGCGGATGGTGCGGGTCCACACCTGGGTAGGGGTCCCAGCACCATGCGGTGCGTGTGTTGAGTGATCCGTCGACCACCACTTTCAGCGGTCCCATGGTGACCAGACCCTGGTCGTCGAGAGGATCACCGGTCTTCAAGCCCGACCTGATAGCAGCGTGCAGGCGGTCCGGCCAGACGGCTACTTCGACTCGAAGTGAATCCACCCCATCAGCAACGCGCCGAGGCCAGAGAGAAATGTTGTCACTTGTCTCAAACTCTACGACGCCCACGACACCTCGCTGGGCTGCAGTCTGCGCGACGAAGGCGTAGTCAGCACTGGTGAGATCGGCCGGACTCTGCACCTTTTCGAGCACTGCGAACCAGGCCTCTTCACGAATGAGACCGTCATGGTCTGCGGTGACCTCAAGGTAACGCTGGGCGGCAGTATTGACCCACGCACAGTGCAGATCTGCTGAAATGAGAATAACCGGGAATGTTCCTGCAGCCTCGTCCAGGGCTTCCACAGAGGGCGCATCAGTCCACAGACCATCGCGGAACCCGTACCCGACCAGTGGCCCGCGCTGCTGCTGCGGCAGAGCGTCACGCACACGCGCCAGACATTCCGCCGCGCTAGATGTGGAACTCAAGTCCAAGCGCTGTTGCTGGATGACCCATTGGGCGAAGTGCACGTGGTTGTCCCAAAGTCCTGGGAGAATCCAGCGGCCTTGGGCATCCTGCTCTTCCGTACCTCGGGGGGGCTTCCCCCCAGCGGGCGTGATGTCGCGGACGGTTCCGTTATGGATCAGCACGTCGACTATCGAATCTGGACCGCGGACATCCCCAGTGGGCAGGCGAAGATTCCGCAGCAGCAACGATTCGGTCACGAGTCTCCTTTCAGAACGTCGGCATTGACGTGTTCCATCCGGTCAGCCAGTGCTGGATTGTGGTACGGACCGTCTGCCCTGAGGTTCGCGATGATGGTGGTGATCGACTCCCGTGGCTTGTCCTGGTTCATCTTCTCTTTCGCCTCGATCCGGTCCACCTTCATCCGGAATCCTACTGTTCCGTGCACAATGCGGAGCGCGTACTCCGAGTTCTCCTGTGTGGCATGCAGTAGGTGAGGATCGGGGAGCACCTGCTCGAAGTGTGCGACCAAGCGGTCAAGGACCTCAAGGTTCTCCTGGTCTGACAAGATCTCCGGTGTGCCATGGAGATGCGCTGTCGCGAAGTTCCACGTCGGCACGTTGGGTCGGTACCCATACCAGCTCGGGGAAATATAGCCGTGTGGGCCCTGCACGATCACCATCATGGGGTGCTGGCCCAGCTGGTGCTTGAGCTCATCCGGGCGCCCTACATGTGAGACCAGCACGAGACCGTCTGCCTCTTCCTCGAGGAGCACCGGGTAATGGCTTGCCACCAGCCCTCCGTCCGGGACATGGCTGATAAAAGTAGCCCAGGGGTTATCTCTGATGAGATCTCTAACCGCTTCCACATCATCAAGGGCATAGTCAGGGTTATCGCGCATTCATCAACTATTTCACGAGATCCAGCCCGCGTCTGTGTGCTACCAAGACATCAAATTCCACCCTTGTTGTGGTCCTGACGCTCAGCGCTTCAGCTGCTCTGCGAGGTCACCGAAGACCTTGGAGTGATTACCGAAGCGGTGCAGCGTCATGGAGATGGACTGCTCTTTGACCCAGTAGCGCAGCTCCACTCGGCCAGAGGCAGTCACCGGGTCATCCAGCAGCGCAACCTCAGGCCGGTGCGCCGTGGCCTCACGCACACCTTGAGTCAGACTGCCGATGACACGGACCCTCACCCCACCGTCGGGGCTGTCATGACGTCCCTCGGCAAGTTTGGTGGCAAAGGCGGCGTCGTCATCCTTGGTTTTCTTACCCACCAGGTCCTTGAGCGCGCCGAGGGCATTCTTCACCTCTTTGCTGACCTTCGGCGCTACGGAGACGTCGACCGCTGAACCTGCAGTCAGGGCGGCAGCTGCTGATCGCAGGACACCCTTTGCCTCAGCGTCCTGGCTCACCCGCAGCAGGACGTTCTCAGGGCGGTACCGGAATATGTTCGCTTCGGCGTGCAGGCCGGTGCGGTCTTTCGCCGTACCAAACTCGCGCTGCCATTGGCCGGCATCATCAGCGACGGCGAGCTTCAACCAGTCCAAATCTTCGCCAGTCAGCAGCTTCTTGCCCTCCACCGTGTCAACCAGCTCGGAGACCGCCGCGTTCTCTGTCCGAGGAGCGGCAACGGCGGCCTCAGCCGGAGCGTCGCGCCAGGTGCCGAAGAGCATTACGTAGTTCGGTCCACCAGCCTTCGAACCGAGACCCACAGAGGATGCCTTCCACCCGCCGAAAGGCTGACGTTGAACGATGGCCCCGGTGATCCCTCGGTTGACGTAGGCGTTGCCGACTTGGACCTGGTCCAGCCACTGTGTGACTTCTTCCAATTCCAATGAGTGAATGCCTCCGGTGAGGCCGAAGTCGACCTGGTTTTGGAAGGCAATGGCTTCGTCGAGATCCTTAGCGTCCATGAGACCCAGAACGGGCCCGAAGACCTCTGTCAGGTGGAAGAAACTGCCGGGTTTGACACCGGTTTTGATCCCGGGACTCCAGAGCTTACCGGTGTCGTCCAGCTGCTCCGGCTTCAACAGCCAGGACTCCCCCGGCTCCAGTGTGGTGAGGGCACGAAGAAGCTTGTCACTGGGCATCTCGGTTAGCGGACCAACGGTAGCGGCGAGATTCTGGGGCCAGTCGACGATCAGAGACTTAGCCGCGTCGACCAACTGCCGTCGGAATCGATCCGAGGTGTAGACGCTGCCGACCAAGATCCCCAGGGAGGCCGCCGAGCATTTCTGGCCAGCGTGGCCGAAGGCTGAGTTCACCAAATCGGCAACAGCCAAGTCTCGGTCCGCGGCGGGGGTGATGACCATTGCGTCCTTGCCGGAAGTTTCGGCGTTGATGTTCAGTTCCGGTTTCCAGGAGCGGAACATAGCAGCCGTCTCCGAGGCACCGGTGAGAATAATCCGGTCAACGCCCCTGTGGGAAATCAGTTTGCGGCCAGTGTCGCGCTCATCAGGGTAGATGCCGTGCAGCACCTCACGGGGCACACCGGCATCCCACAGGCACTCCAAGATCGCCATAGAACACTGTGGTGTGGGGTTGGACGGCTTGTGAACCACCGCAGCTCCGGCAGCGAGCGCAGCGACTGTGCCTCCGGCGGGGATGGCTAGGGGGAAGTTCCAGGGAGGTGTGATCATCACCAGTTTGTCAGGGGTGAACTCAGCGTGTTCTACCTCTTCCAGGGCGAGGCCTGAGTGGGCGTAGTAGCGCATGAAGTCGATGGCTTCTGAGATCTCTGGGTCAGACTGGGCTACCGCCTTGCCGACCTCCGCTGCGGCGATTGAGGCGAGGTGTCCGCGACGTGCAGCCATAATGTCTGCGGCCCGATAGAGAATCGCAGCGCGCTCAGCGGCCGGCCTGGCAGCCCAGTGCTCAGCAGCGGATCGCATTCCGGCAACCAGCGGGTCAACCTGATCGGTGCTCAACTGTTCGGGCAGCGTCTGCTCGGCCAGCCACTCGGGAGTGGCGCGGGCGACAACCTGCTCAGCCCACCGCTGGTTGGCTTCCAGAGCAGGGTTGGTGTCAGGCTCGTTGGCGAACGGAGGGATGCCGGTGCTGTAGTCGCCGGGCTCAGTGTTCTCTTCAGCCAACCTGTCCTGCGTGTGTGCAGGTGCCGGGGCGTCGTCGTCGTACTTCTCCAGCAACTCTGTCAAAGTCTCCAGGGAGGCGCGGAAACGTGCTTCTTCACGCTTGAAGATCTCTGATCCTGGGGAGAATTCGAAGATCCCAGACATGAAGTTCTCGCTGGCCGCGTTCTCCTCCAGTCTGCGAACCAGATAGGAGATCGCAACGTCGAACTCGGCTGGTCGGACCGCAGGCACGTAGAGCAGCAGCTGACCTACGTCTTCGCTGATGGGGCCCTGCTGCTCGGCAGCCATCCCCTGCAGCATCTCGAACTCCAGACGCTCAGATACACCGCGCTCAGCTCCGAGCAGGTGGGCGAAAGCGACGTCGAACAGGTTGTGTCCGGCCACCCCGAGGCGCACTCCTCGCATCCGCTCTGCGGTGAGCAACCAATGCAGCACAAGCTTGTAGTTAGCGTCGGTGGCTTCTTTGGACTCGCAGGTGACGACCGGCCAGTCGTGAATATCGGCATGGACCCGCTCCATGGCAAGGTTCGCACCCTTGACCAGCCGAATCTTGATGCCGGCTCCCCCCTCGTCGGCCCGGTCGTTGGCGAACTCGGCCAATTCCTGGACCGCCGCGAGCGCGTCAGGGAGGTAGGCCTGAATGACGATCCCACCCTCGTAGTTCTTCATCTCGGGCTCGGAGAGCAGACGTTTGAAGACCGCAATGGTCAGGCGCAGGTCGCCGTACTCCTCCATATCAAGGTTGATGAACTTGGAGCCCGCGGGCGCTTCAGCGGCTTCCTGGTACAGCGGAATCAGGCGTTCGACTACGTAGTCGACGGTGTCTTCAAAACCCCACATAGAGATCTGTGAAGCGATCGAGGAAACCTTGATGGAGACGTAGTCCACATCTGAACGGCGAAGCATCCTATAGGTGTCGTCTAGGTGTTTGGCGGCCTCATCTTCACCCAGCACAGCTTCACCGAGCAGGTTGATGTTGAGTCGGTTGCCCTGCTTCTTGATCTGCTTGACAGCTTGCCCGAACTGCTTGTCGCGGGCATCAACAACCATGTGACCAACCATCGAACGCATCCGCTGCCGAGCCGCAGGCACCACCACATGGGGCAATAGCTCACCGAGCTTGGAACCTGCTTGAATCTGCGCGCGGTCAAGCCGGCTCAGCGTCTCTGGTGCGAGGTCACCGAGTTCACCGAGGGCTTTGGCCGCGGCCTTCGGGTCTTCGGTGCGGATGACTCGGTCAACGAACCCGACCGTGAAATCTAGGCCTGTGGGGTGGGAAAGAACTGCAGACAAGAGCTCAGCTGACTTATGAGGCTTGGCCCCGGAGGCTTCGGTCTTCTTCAGCCACTTCTGCACTTTCGCCACGGCTGCGTCGGAGATATCGCTCAGCTCGCTGCGCACTTCCCGGGTCTGAATGTTCTCGGCCATCAGTTGCTCCTTCGCTGGTCACCCTGTTGCTCTTACTCCAGTGTGAGAGCTCCCAAGCCTCTGCGAAAGACGTACGACGACGCCATCATCTCCTTTTTGAGTCATAAATACGTCAGAATGGGCTGCATGGACTCACCTCTTCGTGGACGCCCCCGGGTGCAGGAGACCGCTGATGACATTGTCGCCAGCGTGTTGGCCACAGCCGGGCCCAGGGTAGGCACATCGGCCTATTCCACCCGAAGTATCGCCGAGCTGACCGGGCTGAGCCAGAGCCTCGCTTCCCGAGCCGTCAGTAGGATCCGCTACCCGGAGAACATGGTCGAGAGCCCTCCCGGGACCACTTCGGCATATTCAAAGTTTGCAGCACAAGGCCACAGTCCCCTGGCCCTCGCCGAGTTCTGGGTGGAGTTCCCCAGCATCGCTGTGCGGTTCGAGCCCGTCACGACGCCAGGGATGGCTCGCCCCCGCGTGTTTGAACGCCGCGCCGCATCGCTCATGGCCGCACTCTGGGTCTCCGGCGCGGCAGCCTGGTCCTCAGACCGGCCCACCAAGCTTGAAGCTCATCCCCAGAGGGAAGGTCCCTATACCGTGACCTGGGTGCCAGGTGAAGGTTCGTGGGAGGATTTTCTGGCTCGGGTATCGAACCTGCTCTCATCCTGCGAACGCTCGCCGGCGGCGGTTCCTTCAGCCTTGCTGCAACGCTTGGCCTCCCGAGTGGGTCATGGGTTACATGGTGTCCGTTGGGTTCGAGGGGTCGACACTGCCCCAGAAAGTCCATTGGCTTCTGACTCAAATCGCGTCACGGTGACGGAGTTTCCCTCACCTGGGCGATCAGAACGGAACCGGTGGTTGCCTAGAGTGGAACTTTCCGCCACAGAGCAGATCGCTATCGCGCTGCGGAAAGAAATGACGGATTCCGGGTTTGCACCGGGTGACCGAATTAGTGTTTCGGCGATGACGGACCGGTTGGGACTAGATCCTGGTACTGTCCGCACCGGGATGCGCCAGCTGGCAGACGATGGGCTCCTGGTTTCGCACGATCGGGGATTCCGTGTGCCCCAACTCAATGGGGCGGATGTCATAGATCTCTATGCCTCTCGGCTTCATGTCGGGATGGTGATCCTCCGAGCCTGCGCTATCCAACCCAAGCACCGTCTTTTGCCAGCTCGTCTTGCGTTGGGTGCTCTGGAGGCGGTCGCCAGACAGGGTTCCAGAGCTGATGTTGGTGAGGCTGACCTGCGTTTTCAGCAGGAGTTGGCAGAGGCCTCAGGTCTCACACAGTCTGCACGGAGCTTCCATGCGCTGACTCTGCGGGTGCGCATGTTCATCTCTGTTCTGAAGCTGGACTACTCCCCCGCGGCTGACCGCCTGGTGAGCGAAGATCGTCGCATTCTGGCTGCTGTGCTGGAAGGCAGGTCGAAGGATGCGGTCCGAGTCTGGCGCACAAAACAGGACAATGCAGTCAGGCACATGTCGGCGGTAGCACCCGACACATTCGACGCCGCGCTCTGGGATAACCTCTCTCACTGAAGTGCTCCCGGTCCAGCACCGGGTGCGCGCAATCCGTTTCCCGGATCAGGAAGCCTGCGGCCTCGACAAGATCTTTCCCAACACGCGGGCGGCGGTGGGATAGTGGCCGGGGTCCCGACCGGCATATGTCAGGCGGACATGCCCCGCGACCGGTTCGGCGGGGAACAGTTCGTCACCTGGAACCACACTCACCCCACCAATCTCCGCTTCGCGGACGAACTGTCCCAGATCCGTGCCCTCCGGCAATCGGGCCCAGAGGTTCAGTCCCCCTTTGGGCCGGTGGCCCACCTGAAGCTGCGGAGCATGCTCGTGAAGGCTGGAGAGTAGCAAGTCACGCCGGGAGCCAAGCTGCTCGTTGAGGTTCCTCAGGTGGGTTCTCCAGGCAGGCTGGGTGACCACATCCAACGCCACCGCCTGCAGCATTCCACTGACGTAGATCGACTCAGACTGCGCCGCGTGCATCAGCCTGTCTCTTACTGGCCCGCGTACCACGACACCTGCGACGCGAACGGCAGGTGAGATGCTCTTGGTCAACGAACGCAAGTACACCACATGTCCCGCGTCGTCCTGGGCGGCAAGTGTCTTGGGTTTTGAGTCAATGGCGAAGTCGTGAGCCCAGTCATCCTCGATCAGGAATGCTTTGTGACGGCGAACCGTCTCCAAGACATCGGCACTGAGCTGTGCACTCCATTGGGCTCCTGTGGGATTGGCATACGTCGGCTGAGCATAGAAGGCTCTGGCGCCGGTCTCAGCCAACGCTCGCTCCAGGTCCGCCGGATCCGGCCCTTGGGCAGAACTCGGTATGGGTACGATCTCCACATTGGCCTGCGCCGCAGCCAAGATAGCTCCCCAGTAGGTGGGTGATTCCATAATGAGCGGCTCCCCGGCTCCAGCGAGGGACCGGAAGGCGGCACTGAGTCCGCTCTGGCTTCCCGGGAATATGATGACGTCATCAGCAGTGGGAGCCGTGAGGGAAGCCGGGGCACCGGATGCGAGTTCGGCCGCGAACCATGCGCGGAGGTCTGGCAGACCCGCCGGCGATGGCCCTGCCAAAACGGCACGGCTCCGAGCCGCCCTGGTGAATGCTGTCCGGATCAGGCGGTCGGGAAGAAGCTCAGGATCCGGAAACCCGGAACTGAGATCGATAGCACCAGGGCGAGCAGCACGCAGGGCCGAGGCCATCTGCAGCGATCTGGATCGACCGACGCCCAGTGCCGCGGTCTGCCAGGAGTAGTCATGGGGGCGCGCCAGCCGCACCGAACGTACGAAGGTCCCCACCCCGGGTCTGGTCTCAACCAACCCTTGGGCCGTCAACCCGCGCAGGACTTTCTGAACGGTGACGGGACTCGCCCCGTATTCGGCCACCAGGCTACGGGTGCTCGGTAGTTGCGCCCCCGGACTCGCTGCTTCAACCCATCGGCTGAGATCTCGAGCGATCCGTGTACTGCTATCCTGACTCATGAGACTACATAGTAGCGCTATCGCGGATAAAAGCTCTCCGTTACTTCAGCAGAAGTCGCCTCGCCAGGGTCTCCTCTGGGGATTCATCGGGGTGGCCACATTCTCCTTGACTGTCCCCCTGACTCGCATCGCAGTGGTAGATGGTGGTCTGGGCGCTTTGTTCGTCGGCAGCGGGCGCGCAGTAGTGGCCGGCGTTCTGGCCATCCTGGCTCTCGGCATGACGAGACAACGGCTGCCGCGAGCCAAACAGTGGCTCCGGCTGACTGTAGTCGCCGGAGGGATCGTCATCGGTTTTCCGATGCTGACCTCCTACGCCCTGACAGTCTCGACTGCCAGCCATGGTGCAGTCGTCATCGCTACCCTGCCTGCGGCAACGGCGGTGGTTGCCGTGCTCCGTATCGGTGAGCGTCCGGGTGCCGTCTTCTGGACAGCCACCGTCGGCGGATCGATTGCTGCGGTTGTCTTCGCAGCCGTTCACAGTGGAGGAGCCAGTAGCCTGAACTGGTCGGATCTCCTGTTTGTGACCGCAGTTATCGCTGCCGCTTGCGGCTATGCCGAAGGCGGCCTACTGGCTCGGGAGCTGGGCGCCTGGCAGACCATCTCCTGGTCGCTGGTGCTCAGTCTGCCCGTCATGATGACATTGGCCAGCATCTCGGCGATTAATGCCCCTCCGACAGGCACCGGTGCACAATGGGCAGCGTTCGTGTACCTCGGCGTAATGTCGATGTTTCTGGGGTTTTTCGCCTGGTATCGGGGCCTGGGTATAGGGCCCGTCTCCCGAGTTAGCCAGGTGCAGCTACTCCAACCCGTAATGAGCTTGGCCTGGGCTGCTTTGCTGATCGGAGAGTCCGTGACATTGGTCACTGTCATCGGCGCTGGTGTTGTGATTCTCTGCGCAGGTGTGGCGGTGAACTCGAGGCTGGTAAAGGTATCTGCCGACAGAACCAAGCCAGGAAAACCAGCTGAGGTGCCGAGCACATCCGCCCAGAGGACATAGGTTATTCAAAGTGACAACGTTTCTGCCGATTATTCTCTTTTTCATCGCCGGTGCTGCAACACCTGGCCCGAACAACACCATCGCGATGGCTGCGGGCGCGAATTATGGCTTCAAGCGCACCATTCCCTGCATTGCCGGGGTCAATGTGGGGTTTCCCGTCATGCTGATCCTGGTCGGTCTGGGACTGGGGGGAGCGCTCACCCAGTGGCCTTGGGTGCTCGACGTGCTGCGGCCCATCGGAGTGCTCTATCTCTTGTGGCTGGCCTGGCGCATTGCCACGGCCCCGACCGACGTCAACGCGCGGACACAAGGCAAACCCCCCGGCTTCACGCAGATGGCCTTGTTCCAGTTCGTCAATCCCAAGGCCTGGACTCTGGTGGTCGCGGCAGTCTCCACCTACACGGGGTTTTGGAACTCATTCTTCGTGGAAGTCCTGATCATTTCCGCGTTGGCGCTCGTATTCGGCACTCCGTGTACCGTCTCATGGACTCTTTTGGGAGTGGGCGCCGGGAAAGTGATCTCAAAGGCGTCGCATATGCGAGTGTTCAACGTGGTGATGGCGCTGCTGTTGGTCGCCTCCCTGATTCCAGCTCTAGGTCAGATCTGGGAGTCGGCGCAGCCTCTGCTCAGCTGACTTCTTGGGCCATCTTCCGGGCAGTGTCAACGAGTGATACCCGGTGAAGACTGTCGATCTCAGCAGGAGTAAACCAGGCGACGTCGTCAGTGGATCCGTCTTTTTCTACGGTCAATTCGCCACCGATGATGTGTGCACGGTACACAATCCTCAGATTCTGCAGTGGGATACCTTCCCGACCTGATGTGGGTGTGCGCCGATCGCCTGGAATCACGAGATTGTCGATGCCCAGCAGCTCAGCAACCTGAACTCGATAACCGGATTCTTCGAATACCTCGCGCACCACAGCGTCAACAGGGTCTTCTCCAGGGTCAATTCCACCCCCGGGCATAGTCCATCCAGACCCAAACCCTTGTTCCATCCAGTGCGGCAGCAGCATACGGTCCTGGTCGTCAGTAATCACCGCGTAGGCGGAGATGCGAATATCCATAGCTGTGACGGTATCAGCGGGCGCAGTCGCTCATCGGAGCGGACGACGCCGCCCCCTGCGGAACCTAAGCCGCGGGGCCGCACCCGCCGCCGAACGAGCACCGGTGAGCGTGAGCCCATTGCTGAGCACAACCAGTAGAATTCCGCCCCAGGAAACCAGGGGAAGCTGCTGATTGAGTAGGAGCAGGCCGATAATGCCCCCGAACAGCGGGTGCAGGGACATCCCCACACCGAAGATCAGCGGACTGACGTGACGCAGCACGACTAGATCGAAGGCATAGGGAATCGCCGTGGCCAGCAGACCAGCGACACAAGCGAAGACATATGCCTCTGGGGGTGGTTGCACCTGCCAAATGATCGCCACAAGCACCGGCAGCATGCCGAGGGAAGAGAGGATGGTCGCAGCTGCAGTTCCTTGAACTCCTTCAACTAAACGACCCACCTCACGGTTCGTCAGAATATAACCGGCCCAGCAGACCGCAGCAACGAGTGCTACGCCGATGCCGACGAAATCGGTGGTGGGGCTGGGCTGAATGAGCATAACGACTCCCAGCATGGCTAGTCCGACTCCTACATAGTCACGTCCTCGGCGCGATGACCAAGCGGCAACTGCCAAAGGTCCCAGGAATTCAATAGTCACCGCCGTGCCGAGACCTACCCGGTCAATAGCGGTGTAGAGGGCGGCGTTCATGACGGCGAAGAAGAATGCCAGAAGTGCCACCGCTCTCCACTGAGCACCGCTGAAGCTGCGCAGTTTGGGCCGAGCGATTGCGCACAGCACAAGAGCCGCTGCCATCTGACGGATTGCGACAACACCGAGTGGACCCAAAGTCCCGAAGGCGAAGGACCCTACTGCCGCGCCGCTTTGGGTGCTTAGGGCGCTCGCCACAATAAGCGAGAATCCACGCCCTTGGCGTCCCTTGATCCAATTGGTCATGGCAGCATTCTCTGATGCTGCCGTGAGACTCCCTAATGCACAGCGGGTCTCTCATATACCCTTAATACATGCAATGGGGGCTACGACATATTGAATGTCTCATCGCCATTTCGGATGCTGGGAGCATCACTGACGCTGCGATCGCTCTGGGGATTTCTCAACCGCAGGCCTCACGAATTCTTCGCTCTTTGGAGAAGTCATGGGGCGTGACACTGGTGAACCGGACTTCGCGTGAAACGGTGCTCACTGATCGGGGGCATCGAGCCGCCGAGCAGGGGCGTCACCTCCTGGCTTTTGCCGAGTCATTGGAGTCGACTGCGCGAGGCGAGCGGCTCATGCGTGTGGGGTATGTCTCCTCAGCAGCGGGGCGATACACGCCATTGTTGCAGCGAAGATGGAGGGAGTCCGAGCCTGGGATTGACCTGCGGCTCATCCACACGAAGGGCCCTTTTGCTGGTCTGGCAGAGGGGTTGACTGACGTTGCTGTGCTGCGCCGGGTTCCGGACCCAGCCAAGTATCACAGCACGGTAGTGGGTACCGAAGGTTTCGTGGCGGCTTGTGCCGACAATGATCTGTGGAGCCGGCGCCGCAAGCTCAAACTGAAGGACTTTGCAGGTCGTCCGTTGGTAGTCAACACTCAGTCCGATCTGGACCTGAACCTGTGGCCCGTAGACTTCGGTCCTCTGCGGGCCTTCGATGTAGACAGCGTGGATCACTGGCTAGACGCGGTCACGGCAAGGCGCGGTGTAGGTATCGCGACGCAAGCCACCGCAGATCAACACCGCCCGATTGGCCTGCGGTATTTGCCTATCGTGGATGTGCCAGACATCGAGGTACGTCTCTGCTGGCCTCGCGGACAGGAAGTCAGCGGTCTGGACTCTCTGGTGAGCATCCTTCAAAGTCTCTACTCCTGAGCACGAGTCGCTGACTCAGCAGGAGAGTCGCACCGTCGGATAGCCCGGACCATTCCATTGAAATAGCGCAAGATGCCACAATCCTGGACGTTGCCGACTGGGGTCGATCACGCCGTGCGTGCCAAGCGAGTCCAGTCGCCTGCGAACTGCCCATGGGCGGGGCTCACCCCCGTCCGCGAGGACTTGCTGCCACGCGGCGATCGCATCGGTGAGCTTCACCCCAGCGGCGCGGCAGGCCGCGTCGTCTCTGAGATCGAGGATCCGTTCGGCTCTGACCTCCACCTCAATGACGTGTAATTGCGGGGTCCGCGCGTCTCGGTGAGCGATCATCGCCGCCTTCACGCCTTCGACTGAGGAGCTCAGATAGAGTGCCGGCGCATTGGGGGGAGAGTATCGACCTGGAGTGCGAGATCCTGAAAGCGCCGCCTCGTGATGCTCTGGGTTGACTGCCCGGTAGAAGGTTCCCGACACTGCGCTGAAACGCTGTCCCCGCCTCACCACCACAGGCTCCTTCCCCATCCGTCCACACTACCGGGCGCGACGCTGCACGGCTGCGGTCCACCAAGCCCCGGTGATGATCGTGGCGCATCCGACCAGCTGCCATGCCGTGGGAGCTTCTCGAAAAAAGAGGAAGCCTAGAATGATTGCGAAGATTGGCCCCGTGAGCATCAGTGTGCTCGCCATGACTTCATTCAGGCCCGTCATCGCGATGTTGAAGCAGAGGTAGACGACCACTTGCCCGATGAAAGCCAGTGCAAACAGCCACATCCACTCTGGAGCTTGGCTCGGGACTTCGAACCGCCCCGAGACCACGGCACCGAGCCCTGCTGTCAGTCCCGACGAAAGACACACGATGCTCAGGACCGTGAATGGAGCAGGGCGCAGGGTCGACGGCGCTGTCCGGCGGATTATCGCCAAGTACGTCGCGTAACCCGCTCCGGCAATCAGCCCCGCCACAACACCGAACAGATTCAGCTCGGCTTCGCCGAATGCTCCGGCCGCCAGTGCCACACCAGCCACCATTACTGGGACGATGACCGCCAACTGTCTCATGGGACGGCTCCCCTCGATGACCCATGCGATTAAGGGCAGAAACACGATCTGCATATTGATCAGCACCGTGGCCAGTCCCGGGCCAATTAGCCCAATAGAGGTGTTGTAGAAGCTGTAGTCGACGCCGATTGCGACCCCGCCGACAACCGCACCTATCACCGTGGCTCTGGGCAACGCTTGCTTGTGATCCACTCGTCGCAGCTCCCACACGACGAACGGTAGGAGCATCGGTACCGCCAATAGACAGCGAAACGCGGCGACTGTCATAGGCTCAGCGTCAAGCGTGAAGATGATGGAGGCGGAACCGGCCATGGCGATGCTGCCAAGCAGCATCAGCATCACACCGCGGGCAGGAGTTATC
The DNA here is from genome assembly GCF_010119385.1 of Nesterenkonia haasae. Lineage (GTDB taxonomy): Bacteria > Actinomycetota > Actinomycetes > Actinomycetales > Micrococcaceae > Nesterenkonia > Nesterenkonia haasae. The sequence goes on along the minus strand of NZ_VFIE01000025.1, from coordinate 40,287 downwards.
ACCTGCATAGTGTAGGGCCGGCTAACGCAACTACCTGAAGCGGCGTAGGCGCAGGGAGTTCCCCACTACGCTCAGCGAAGACAGAACCATCGCAGCGCCTGCCAACATCGGGTTCAGCAAACCTGCCGCAGCAAGCGGGATAGCTGCTGTGTTATAGACAAATGCCCAGAAAAGATTCTCACGTATAGTCCGCAAGGTCCGACGGGAGAGCCGCACTGCGTCGGCGGCGGAGCGTAGGTCGCCACGGATCACAGTGATATCGGCTGCCGCGATGGCAACATCCGTCCCTGTGCCCATGGCAATGCCCAACTCGGCCTGTGCCAGCGCGGCAGCATCATTGACACCATCTCCGATCATGGCCACAGTCCTGCCCTGGGCCTGTATATCTTTGATCGTCGCCACTTTGTCTTCCGGAAGTGCTTCCGCCACGACGTGCTCAATACCTACTTGGTCAGCGACTCGATGAGCTGCCCCGGCGTTGTCTCCTGTCAGCAAGAGGGGTTCCATGCCCAGTTTCCTCAGTTGTTCGACTGCCTCAGCCGAAGTGTCCTTGACCGTGTCGGAGACAGTGAGGACACCAGAGAAAACTCCGTCGATCGCTACGAAGACAGCGGTACTGCCGTGCGTCTCCGCTTCGGTGACGAGTTGATCGACTTCGCTGGGCAGCTCTACGCCGGCGGCACCCATGAGTCTGCGCCTGCCGACGAGCACACTGTGACCACCCACTTCCCCTGACACACCGGTACCTGCATGGTTGCGGAAATTCTCCGGCTGGGGAAGAGAGCCGCTGCGGGAGCCGAATGATTCGCGCGCGGCATTGGTGATGGCACGGGCCACCGGGTGCTCAGAGGCCGACTCAAGGCTAGCCGCCAGGCGTAGCAGTTCTGCGTCCTCATACTCGCCACCCCAATGGCGAGCCGACAGCATCGAAGTGAGCTGCATAGCACCTGTGGTGACAGTTCCCGTTTTGTCCAGCACCACGGCGTCAATGGCAGTGGAAGCTTCCAACACCTCCGGCCCACTGATCAGGATCCCTTGCTGGGCTCCCCGGCCGGTCCCGACCAGAAGCGCAGTGGGAGTGGCGAGTCCAAGAGCACAGGGGCAGGCGATGATCAGTACCGCGACTGCCGCGGTGAAAGCGTCCTCCGCTGGTGCTCCGAAAGTCAACCAGCCTCCGAGCGTAATCAGAGTGAGGAGGAGGACGATGGGGACGAAAACGCCGGAGACTCTGTCCGCCAGCCTTTGAACCTCAGCTTTCCCGGACTGTGCCGCTTCCACGAGTTTCGCCATTTGAGCCAACTGGGTGTCAGCGCCGACTCTGGTAGCGCGGACTACCAGGCGCCCAGAGGTATTGATGGTGGCCCCGACCACCGAACCACCCTGTGCAACCTCCATCGGCACAGACTCTCCGGTCAACATCGACATATCAACTGCCGATTCGCCCGAAACCACCACCGCATCAGTGGCAATCTTCTCCCCAGGGCGAATGACGAATTCGTCCCCTACAGCCAGTTCGTTGACTGGGATCCGGACTTCACCCTCGTCTTTGAGCACCGCGACGTCTTTGGCCCCCATATTCACCAGCGATCGCAACGCTTCTCCCGCAGAGGCCTTTGATCGTTTCTCGAAGTACCGCCCTAGAAGTAGAAACGTGGTCACCGCTGTGGCCACTTCAAAGTACACATTCGCGGAGCCCATGGAGTGACCCGCCATCCAGTAAGGCTCATCAAAGAGAGTGAAGCTGTGGCGCATCGAGGGGTCCCCGGCGTGCCCGAAAAATAGGGCATACAGCGACCATCCAAGAGCGGCTAATGTTCCCACTGAGATAAGCGTGTCCATTGTGGCGGTCCCGTGGCGCGCGCTGACTGCTGCCGCACGGTGAAAAGGCCATCCAGCCCAAATGACGACTGGGACGCTCAGTATGAGAGAGAACCATGTCCAGTAGTCGAACTGCGTGGCCGGCACCATCGCCCAGAGGACCACTGGAGTCGTGAGCACGCCAGAAATGATCAGTCGATTGCGGAGACCGCGGAGGTCTCGAGCACCGACCGTGCCACTTTCCTCATCGTAGGACTCTGGTGGAACGTCCGCTGTGTATCCCGCCTTCTGCACCGTGGAGATGAGCTGGTCGACAAGGTGGTCACGGTCGTCTAGTTTTTCGGAAGTGACCCATGCCTTCTCTATGGCGTAGTTGACGCTGGCTGTCACGCCGTCGAGTTTGTTGAGTTTCTTCTCAATGCGCTGCGCGCATGCGGCACAAGTCATACCGCCGATCGTTAGTTCGATTCGTTCGGACTCTGCATCACCGGAGTGTCGAGGTGGGACGGTTTGGGTCAACGGACGCGCTCGGCCGAGTATCCGGCTTCATCCACAGCGTCGATAATGGTCTGGTCGGGAATTTCTATACTATTGGCAATGCTCACGGTCAGAGAGCCTGTCGCAGCTGAGACCTGAGCGCGCTCGATTCCCACCAGTTCAGCAAGCTCGCCGCGGACTGCTGACTCACAGTGGTCACAGGTCATTCCAGTCACGGTGTATTTTCGTGTTTCAGCCATAATTCTCACAACGTCGTGCGACGCTCTCATCTTCCCAGTCGCACCGCATAGAAAAGCGGCCCGGCAGCACACTCTGCACAAGTGGTCGCTGCCGGGCCGCCCCTTACCTTCCCCAACCTGGACGCTACATCAACGATGTACACATGCTTCCCAGATCAGGGCCCCATCGCACCTGTGAAGGGGGCATCAGGGACGATCAGTGGTCGTGATCATCGTCGTCATGATCATGATCATGATCCTCGTGATCGTCCTCGTCTTCATCGTGACCATGGTCGTGATCATCGTGATCTTCGGCGTCATGGTCATCTTCATCGTCTCCGTGCTCATCGTCATCATCGTCGTAGTCGTCGGAAACGCCTTCAACGGGGCGTCCTTCAATGACAACGATCTCGTTCGGCACGAAGTCCAGATCACCGGTGACGATAACTTCACCCTCTGTGAGGTCTACGATATGGATCTGCTGTGCCTCAGGATCAGTGACGTAGACCAGGTCGCCGCTTGAGCGGATCGCGGGGCGTGGCTCCTGCCATTCCTCAGGCTCAGTCCACTCGTCCAGGATCTGCAGGTGATCCAAGTGTTCGCCGGTTTCCTCATCAATGATGTGCAGTTGCCCGTCTTCTGTCAGAACCAGTGCTTCGCCATTGGGGCCGCGCTGGAGATTCCGCCAGTTGTAGGGCGAGTCCACACTCGTCGTGGTGATCTCCCCGGAGTCGGTGTTGACCAGGGCCACCTCCGTCATCGGCTCTTCGCCGTCTTCATCAGTGCCGTAGTCGCCGAGGAAGACCGGGGAACCCTCAGAAGGGAAAAGATTGCCGATGCGGGAGTACTCTTCACCTGTGTCGAGCTTTTCGAAGTCGTCGCCATCCCAGACGAGGACTCCATCCTCACAGCCGACGGCGAGAATACCGTCTGGACCGGCGGCTTCACCATGAACTCCGGGGCACTCCTCATTACGAGCAACCTCTTCACCGTCGGCATCGAGGAACCTCGCACCAGAACGGTCCTCGAGTGTCTCGAAGCGGGAACCGTCCTCGAGAACGACCGCCACGCCGTGGTGGGCCCCTTCGGTTTCCGCAGACTCCGTCTCGATCTCGGACTCAGCGTCCAAATCCTCTAAGTCAAACCAGTGGTACTCCCCGGAACCATCAAAGAAGAGCGTTCCAATACCGTCATGTGACACCACATGGGCGGGAGTGTCACCGTCGACGGTGATGTCCGTCAAGAGCGGATCGGTGGTGTAGTAATGGTTGTGCTCGCCATGCGGTTCACCCCAGGTTCCGGCGTCGATCAGGCGGAAGCTGTCACCCTCTGCGAGGAACGCATGGCGTCCGTCACCGGCACCATTGACGCGGAGAAAGCCCTCGGCGTCAAAATCATCAATGACCTCCGTGCTCACACCGTCCAGGACCGCAACTCCACCGTCGTAAGTGAGCACTAGACGGGGCTGGGGGCCACCTGCTTCGTGACTCTCACGGTCTGAGGGCTCAATAGCATCCTCTTCCGCATCGTCACCTTCTTCAGGATTTTCATCGGCACCATTGTCGTCAGTCTCTACCGCCTCTGTATCGGCCTCCTCGGACGCATCAGCGTCTTCCGTGTTGTCTCCACATGCGGAGAGTGCCAGAGCCGATATCAGGGCTAGTGAAGTAAGCGTACTCATCTTTGTGTTCATGTGAATTATTATCAACAACGAAGAGGGTTACTTGCAAATCGTTCGCAACACCTGGTGATCTGTCACCCAGTCGGCAAGACTTAGTTGACATCTGCGTCACGTACATGCGCCTGCGTGCCCTGACCGTATTTGGGCTCCTCCACTCTGGCGAGTCCCCCCACGAGTCCATTCCGTCACCCACAGATCCACGTCCGTCGGATGTGTCTGACCGCCAAAATTCCGCACTGTGAGAAGCAGGACACGCTGGGTTCACACGGCCGATAAGGCGGAGTAACGGCACAGATCTACGCTGATCAGCGAGGAGGTGGGCCATGGCCGAGCTGGCTGAGGACGTTGTGGGTGATGATCACTATCTGTGTGTACGCACTCCGCGTGGCACGGTGGAGATCATAGGCAGTGTGGTGCATCTGCCTGGAGCTGCGCCGGTTCGACTTGCGCCCGGTCCGATGTCCGTGATGCGCGCCTTAGTCAAAGCCCAGGGAGCCGTCATTTCTCGGGAACGTCTATTGCGGGTGCTGCCGCATTGTGGATCCGTGCATGGTCTGGAAATGTGGATTTCGCGTCTGCGTCAGTCGCTGCCGAATCCGGAGACCGTGCAGACCGTCGTCAAACGTGGATACCGGCTCGCTCTATAGAAACGCGGACCATGTTCGGCAGCCGCTGGCCCTCAACACCTAGAAGTACGCTCAACTCGGCTTCCGGACGAATGTGAGGTCGAAGATCTGCCGACCTGCGTTCAGCGCCTTCTGCTCGAAGTCCGTGACTACTCTTGCCTCGAACCTGGGGGCCCATCCGCCCTCTGCATCGAGAGCGTCCGGCAGAGGCATGGGGTGGACTTCTTTGCCTACGCTTGCAGAGTCCAGGTCTCCAAGACGTACCTGTGTCAGAGGAGAACCTTCTCCAGCACGTTGCCCGCTATGGGGGTTCCGGAAGTGGTCCGCGGCACCGATCACGTGCCGCATCTGTACGGCGTAGTCTGACCAGTCGGTGGCCAAGCGCCACACCCCCGTCGGAGCGATGACTCGAGCCGCTTTGTCGGCGAAGGAGGGTTGGATGAGCCGCCGCTTCTTGTGCTTGGACTTGTGCCAGGGGTCGGGAAAGAAGACCCACAGTTCGGACACTGCATCTGCTGGCAGGAGTTTATCCAGCACCTCAACGGCGTCTAAGCACGCGACTCGCACATTGGACAACCCCTCCCTGCGAATGCGCGCAGCCAGTTGCGCTGCACCTGGACGGTAGACCTCGATGGCCAGAAAGTCTGTTTCCGGATTCGCTGCCGCCGCGGCTGCGACGGCTTCGCCTGAGCCGGAGCCAATCTCTACGATCAGCGGAGCGGTGCGCCCGTATTCGGCTCGCCAATCAATGCTGAACCCCTCTTCTACAGCGGTATCCCGCTCACCGTGCGGGACGTTGAGGAGCTCTTGCCCCAGGGAGGCGTCCCAGGCGCGTTGGTAGCTTGGTTTCAGACGGTTGCTTCGGCGCACGAAGGACAGAGGTTTGCGGTAATGCTTCTCAGACATAAGGAGTGAGTTTAGCCGTCCTGGTCAGCGGATATTTCGCGCGCGCCGATCAGGAACTCGCGCAGCAAGGGCCCGTTGGTTGAGGAGCCCCATTCGCCCTCTTCCAGAAATACTGCCACTGCCAGGTCTCCTTGGGATCCGATCACCCACGTATGGGAGTAGGTATCGTCTCCGGAGCCGGCCTCTGCTGTGCCGGTTTTGGCATAGACGTGCGGACCGGGGATGGGGTCGAGGTCGCGCAGCGTCCCATAGTCGACGGTTCCGCGCATCAACTCGCGCAGCTGCTCCCCCTCCGCCTGGGTCAGACCGCCCCCATCCGGGTGGTCGTCGCGTTCCACCAACCAGGGGTGGACGGTACGGCCATCGGATATAGACGCCGCAACAGCAGCCATGCCGAGGGTGGAAGTTTCAACGGTTCCCTGACCGAAGAGATTGGCTGCGTGCAGGTTGTCCTCGGCGTCCTCCGGAATCTGAGCCTTGATGGCGTGGACTCCGATTCCCACGTCGTTGTCCATACCCAGGTCTTTTGCCGCCTCGGCAAGCTCGGCGGAGGTCACGTCATTCCAGGCCGCTGCGAAGGTCGTGTTACACGACACTGCCACGGCTGTGTCGAATGGAATGTTTCCGACGTACTGATCTTGGAACCCTGTCACGTTGCGGAACTGCTGCCCCTCAACTGTGACGGAGTGAGGGCAGGGCACACTGGAGTTGGGGGAAAGCCCGTCACGCAGCATGGCCAAAGCGGAAACCATCTTGAACGTGGAACCGGGTGCGAAAGTGGACTCCACGGCTGTATTAATCTGTGGGGCCTCCGGGTTATGTGTCGCAGAGGCGAGGATGGCTCCATCAGAAGGCCGGATAGCCACCAGAGCTGTGGTGACCTTTTGAGCATCGACGATCTCCTGGGCGAGGTCCTGCATTCTTGGCAGGAGGCCGGTGTGAATGTCGTTTCCTGGCTGCGGGTCCACCGAGTACATCACGGAGTCTCCGACCGTGATGTTGATGCCGGGGCTGCCGCGCAGAGTGGATTCGTGCACCGACTGGATGCCTGAAAGGCCGACCATGTCCCCGACACTGAGCGTGGGGTCGTTCTCCAGGTGTTCGGCGGTCACATCCCCGACCCGGCCCAACACGTAAGGGGCAAAGTCAGAACTCTCAGCCAAAGGCATTTCGTCATACACCAAATGCACACCGGGGATGCTGTCAACCTCGGCTGCGCTGACATGTCCACCGTCGGTGCGCACCACGATAGCTTCTACGAATGCCTCGTCGCCATACCCGAGCACCCGCTCCTGGTAGGATTCGGCGTTGATTCCTACCACGTCGGCCAGCTCCCGCGCCGCCTCAGTCTGATCTTCTTCAGAAGCCAACTGGGATTTATCGAGCCCAACTCTCACCACATCGCGGTTATAGACCATGGCTCGGCCGTTGCCATCCATAATGCGCCCGCGGTCTGCGTTGGTAGTGGAGATGCCGACCGGTTCATGACCTGCGTAGTCGGGGAGGACGATGTCGGTCTCACCGGTCAAGAGCCAAGTGTCTGACTCCTCGTCATAGGAGTAATCAGCTTGCGTGGTGTAGCTCCACTGCTCATCATCCACGCCGATCTCTTCGAGGTCCCAGAGATGCTCGAAGGTCACCTCGGCCGTCGGAGGCCGCACTGAATCCTCTGCTGGTTCCTCCACCTGAGCCCCTGTCACCTGGACATCAGGCCGGAGTTCGCTGAAAGGCTCCTGTAGGTTTTCTACGGCCTCCGAAAGGGTCTGCTTCCGACCTGATCCAAGGGTCACAGCGGAAAAGTCCCCAGTGGCGATGGCCTCAGCGGCGGCTTCGGCAGCATCGGCGATTTCTGCCCGTTCTTCCTCCTCACCGCAGGAAGTGAGCAGACTGAGCAGGGCGCACCCCAAGACGACGCCGCCCCACCTGGAATTTTTCACCCATTAAGTCTACGGGCTGGCACTCAGGTGGCAGGGACCGGCACAGATTATGACCGTGCGGATCGCCACACGATCAACTCACGCCCACTTGGTCGCGGACGCTGCCCGCGGGACACCGTAACCACATCTCCGCGAGACCCCACAGCGAAGACCCTTGAGCCCCCGTGAGCCTCGCGCAGTGCGTGACGAAGGTCCCCGACCTGCTCTTCGAGCTCTTCCACACGGTTCTGCAGGGCGATGATTCGGCGGATACCTTCCAGCGAAACGCCCTCTTGGCTGAGCTGCTGGATCTGCCGTAACTGTTCGATGTCGTAGGGCGAATACCGCCGGTGACGCCCACCCTGACGTCTCGGGGTCACCAGCCCGAGCCGGTCGTACTGGCGAAGGGTCTGCGGGTGCATATCTGCCAGCTCAGCAGCCACAGAGATGACGAACAGCGGCTCGTGGCGATGCATGGCGGCGAGCATCCTGGGATCATCTCCGTACTCTGCGACGTTATCCCGAATGCGCACTTTGGCGTATGGCACGTGGTACACCTCCCTTCACCTATTACAACGCAGCTTTGGCCTCCAGGCCTTCCCGGGGGTTGGAACCGCGTGTTGCTTCGGCAAAAGCACGGACCGCCGCTTCTGCCTCGTCGTTCAACTCTTGCGGAACCACCACGTCCAGCACTACGCGCATGTCGCCTGAGCTATTCTTACGCCGGATGCCCTGCCCCTTTAGGCGCAGGGTCTTTCCGGTGCTGGACCCAGCGGGGATTCGGATCTTAACTTTTTCTCCGTGGATGGTGGGCACCTCTGCTGTGGCGCCCAGTGCAGCCTCGTCGAATGTGACCGGTAAATGAATCCGAATATGATCTCCATCGCGTTCAAAGAAGGGGTGATCCTGAACAGAGACTTCCACCAGAAGGTCGCCAGCTCCACCCGGCCCCTGTTGACCTTTTCCTTTGACTCGGACCTTCTGGCCCTCTCGGATCCCCGCCGGAATTCTGACGTCGATGACATTGCCTGAGGCCTCGCGCAGTCCGACAGTAGTTCCCCGTACGGCACCTTTAAAGGAGATGGTGGTCTTGGCCGTCCGGTCACCACCTTTGGGAGAGGCCCCTCCGAACCGGCCCCCGAAACGGTCTCCCATTCCACCGAAGATGTCCTCGAAACCACCACCGAAGCGACCTCCCGCCGTGCCTGGGGAGCCGCCCTGGTTGAAGAGCCCTCCGAAGATGTCCTCGAAGCCGCCACCGTCACCACCGGTGCTGCCGGAGAATCGGGCTCCGGAGCCCATGGCCCGGATAGCGTCGTACTGCTGGCGATCCTCGGGGTCAGAAAGAACCGAGTGCGCCTCAGAGATGTCCTTGAACCGCTGCTCGGCGGCAGCATCACCGGGGTTTTTGTCCGGGTGATGCTGCCGCGCCAGCTTGCGGTAGGCCTTCTTCACTTCTTCGGCCGTAGCGTCCTTGGAGACGCCGAGCGTGCTGTAGAAGTCCTTATTGATCCAATCCTGTGAAGCCATGGTTCAGTGCGACCCTCCCTTTTCAGGCCGGCGTCTCCCTCCTCTCTGCTGCTTATTCTGGTCCTGCGGACACAATAACCTGGGCGGCACGAAGCAACCGGTCATTGAACCGATAACCAGCCCGAACCACAATGGCGATCCGGTCAGCCTCGATCTCCGGATGCGGCTGCTGCATGATGGCCTCGTGCTCATTGGGGTCAAACTGCTCCCCTACCGCCCCAACTGGGGTCAGACCCTGTTGAGTGAGTGTCTGCTCAAGTCGGCTAGCGATATGAGCGAAGGGGCCCTCCTCAAGGTCACCAGCCTGCCTCGCCGCGGCGATGTCATCAAGCACGGGCATCAGCTCAGAAATCAGCTGCCCCTTGACTCGCTCCTTCTCGATGGAACGGTCACGCTCGACGCGTCGCCGATAGTTGACGTACTCGGCCTGCACTCGGCGGAGATCATTTTCCAGTTCCGCTTCCCGGTCGTATCCTGAGGCGTCGAGCATCTGCTCGGCAGCCTGGACAGTCTCATCCGGCTCCGTTTCGACGCCGCCCACTGCCTCGTCGAAGGGAACCTCGCGCAGCTCTGGATCCTCGATGACGTGGGGATCCTCGTTCAGCTCCGGATCATGATCGCCGTCCTCACCCGCAGCTTCCTCATGGGCCTGAGGAACCTCCAGCGACTCATCCGGCGCATCAGCCAAGATCCGCTCCGCCTCCGCCAATGGATCCGCTGAGGGATCCATCGCCGCAGCTTCACGGTCCTCCGCTGTGGCTTCTCCCTCAGCGGGTCGGCGGGCCTCTCCCGTCTCTGGATCGAACCGACGCTTGTCGGTGAAACGGATGGGCTCAGCTGGTTCTGTCGCTTCAGGGTTGTACTTGTCCTTAGCCATTGACTAGGACTCCTTACTTCTTCTCGGCGTCATCGTCCTCGTCCACGACCTCGGCGTCGACGATGTCCTCGTCCTCACCGCCGGCCTCACCGGCTGGTGCCTCGTCAGCCCCAGGGGTGGACTCTGAACCCTGAGCATAGAGTGCTTCACCGATCTTGACCTGAGAAGCCTGAAGCTTCTCGTATGCGGCGTTGACCTCATCCTCATTGTCGGTGTTCTCCAAAGCTTGCTTGAGAGCATCGACGTCGGCCTGGACTTCGTTTTTGACCTCTTCGGGGAGCTTCTCTGCATTTTCCTTCAGCAGCTTGTCCACCGAGTATGCCGAAGCCTCGGCAGCGTTGCGACGCTCGGCCGCTTCCCTGCGCTTTTTGTCTTCGTCAGCGTGCTTCTCAGCATCGGCGACCATGCGGTCGATGTCTTCCTTCTCCAAGGAAGTACCACCGGTGATGGTCATCGACTGCTCCTTGTTGGTGCCCTTGTCCTTCGCTGAGACGTGGACGATGCCATTGGCGTCGATGTCGAATGTCACCTCGATCTGAGGCATGCCCCGCGGTGCAGGCGCGATACCGGTCAGCTCGAAGGTTCCCAGCGGCTTATTGTCGCGGGTGAATTCACGCTCGCCCTGGAACACCTGGATGGCTACTGAGGGCTGGTTGTCCTCCGCAGTGGAGAACACCTCAGACTTCTTGGTCGGAATCGCGGTGTTGCGCTCGATGAGCTTGGTCATCACACCACCCTTGGTCTCGATGCCCAGAGACAGCGGTGTGACGTCAATCAGCAGCACGTCCTTGCGCTCACCTGCAAGCACACCAGCCTGCAGAGCAGCGCCCACTGCGACCACCTCATCCGGGTTTACGGACTTGTTGGCTTCCTTGCCCGCGAGCTGCTTGACCAGTTCGGCCACTGCGGGCATACGGGTCGAGCCGCCCACGAGGATCACGTGATCAATCTCCGAGATCTGGATCCCGGCTTCCTTGATGACGTCGTTGAAAGGCTTCTTCGTCCGGTCCAGCAGATCAGAGGTCAAGTCCTCAAACTTGGCGCGGGAAAGCGTCTCATTGACGTGAACTGGGGAGCCGTCGTGCTGAGTGGCGTAGGGGATGTTGATGTTCGCAGTTGACGTGGAGGACAGTTCCTTCTTCGCCCGCTCCGCCTCTTCCTTCAGACGTGGAACGGCGATCTTATCCTTCGACAGGTCAACGCCTTCCTTCTGCTTGACCTGAGCGACGAGCCAGTCGATGATGCGCTGATCCCAGTCATCGCCACCGAGCCGGTTGTCGCCGGAGGTGGAGCGGACCTGGATGGTGGAGAAGTCGTCTTCATCCTTGCCAACCTCCAGCAGGGAGACGTCGAAAGTGCCGCCGCCGAGGTCGAAGACCAGAATCTGCTCGTCCTCTTTGCCCTTTTCCAGACCATAGGCCAAAGCTGCGGCCGTGGGCTCATTGACGATGCGGGAGACCTTCAGCCCGGCAATCTCGCCGGCTTCCTTGGTCGCCTGACGCTCAGCGTCGTTGAAGTAGGCGGGAACGGTGATGACAGCCTCAGTGACATCCTCACCCAGGTAGGACTCGGCGTCGTGCTTGAGCTTCATCAGAGTTCGGGCCGAAATTTCCTGCGGCGTGTACTTCTTGCCGTCGATCTCGGTTTCCCAGTCAGTGCCCATATGGCGCTTGACTGAAGCGATGGTGCGGTCTGGGTTGGACACTGCCTGACGGCGGGCCACTTCACCGACGAGCACCTCGCCTGACTTGGAGAACGCGACCACTGAGGGGGTCGTGCGGGCGCCTTCAGCGTTGGCGATGACAGTGGGCTCACCGCCTTCTAGAACGGTGACTACTGAGTTGGTGGTACCGAGGTCAATTCCGACTGCGCGGGACATTCGGGCTCCTTTCGTGAGGATTTCTTCAAAGCACTGCATCTCGCATTGAGCGAGTTCGACTCAAGTCTGAAACTTGAGCTGACCCTTGTCAAACTGACTTGAGTCAACCGCACTCAACTTTGCTTATCAGGCATTCCAACGACGACGCCTACGCGGCTATTCCCGCCGGCTCCAGGCCCACCAGCCGCCTCCGGCCCCTCACTAGCCCTCTCCCGACGCTCACCAACCATAGAGCGTCTCAGGATGTTGGAAACTGCCGCACATTTTGGACGACTTCCCCACATCCCGAGACGCTCTGCGTGGCGCTACGCCTACATGGCTATGCCGATGTACTTGGTCTCGAGGAACTCATCGATGCCGGTGTCGCCACCCTCACGACCGAGGCCAGATTCCTTCACACCGCCGAAGGGTGCGGCCGGGTTGGAGACAACTCCTTGGTTGAGACCCACCATGCCGGATTCGATATTCTCCGCGACGCGCAATGCTCGAGTGAGGTCATTGGTGTAGACGTAGTTCACCAGGCCGTACTCGGTGTCGTTGACCAGATCGACCACCTCGGTCTCCGCGTCGAACGGAGTCAACGGGGCCACAGGTCCAAAGATTTCCTCTGTCCACATGCGTGCCTCACGTGGAACATCCCGCAGAACGGTGGGCTGGTAGAAGTACCCTTCACCAGGGCCGGTCTCGCCGCCGACGACCACCTTCGCACCTGCCCCCACCGCGTCGTCGACCAGCTCTTTGACTTTGTCGCGCTGCGTGGCGTCAACCATGGGTCCGACCTGCACGCCTTCGTCGACGCCGCGTCCGACCTTGAGCTGACCCATGCGCTGAGCCAGCTTCTCCGAGAATTCGTGGATCACGCTGCGGTGGATGAACATCCTGTTCGCAGCAGTGCAGGCTTCACCTGAGTTGCGCATTTTGGCCAGCATCGCACCTTCGACAGCCTGGTCCAGGTCCGCGTCTTCGAAGACGACGAAAGCTGCATTACCGCCGAGCTCCATAGACGTCCGAAGCACCTTATCGGCACACTGTTCCAGCAGCTTCTTGCCCACGGCAGTAGACCCTGTGAAGGAGAGCTTGCGGGCGATCCCGGACCGAATCAGCGGCTCCATCACTTGTCCCGCGGACGATGTCACCACAATATTGACCACTCCGGGAGGCGCGCCAGCGTCCTCTAGAACCTGCGCCAGGGCCAACATGGACAGGGGCGTCAGCTCAGCAGGCTTCAGAACTGACGTGCATCCAGCGGCTATTGCCGGACCGATCTTGCGGGTGCCCATCGCCAACGGAAAGTTCCAGGGCGTGATGAGCAGGGAGGGACCCACCGGTTCCTTTCGGACCACGAATCGTGCGTTACCTGCCGGGGCGGTCTGGTAGCCGCCACTTATCCGGGTGGCCTCTTCAGCGAAGTGCCTGAAGAACTCGGCGGCATAGGCGACTTCTCCCGCGGCCTCCGCCAGCGGTTTCCCCATCTCGAGGGTCATCAGCATTGCGAGATCATCCTGACGCTCATGCATCAGTTCGAAAGCGCGCATGAGGATAGCGGCACGCTTGCGCGGAGGCATGGCAGCAAAGTCCTTCTGCGCAGCCTGGGCAGCCTCAAGGGCGTCCCGTCCATCTTCAGGAGAGGCATCAGCCACTGTGCACAGCACACTTCCGGTGGAAGGGTCGTGCACGTTCAGCACACGACCTCCACGCGCGTCGCGCCATTGACCGTTGATATAGAGCTTCTTCGGCGCGGCATCCACCACGCGAGTTTCGTGCTCCTGGGATGCTGAAGTCATTGGGGTTCCTCCTGATAATCGACGACTAGCCCGGCTTATCCGCAGATGCGAAGGGTCACAGCGCTTGGGGCGTCACTCCGTGTGGCTGGGCATCCTGTGACATCGCGGGCTTTGATAGGTAGCCTAGTCCAGGATGAAGATTGTCAACAATCCGAACAGGAGTATTTTGTGGCTCAGCTTTCCCCGCAATTGAAGCAGGCGACACCCGTGGTAGCGACCCATGGAGAAGGGGTCTACCTCTACGATGAGGCTGGCAACCGTCACCTTGACTTCACAGCAGGCATTGGTGTGACAAGCACCGGCCATTGTCACCCTAAGGTCGTCGAAGCCGCCCAACGCCAGGTCGGGAACCTCATTCATGGTCAGTACACGACCATCATGCATAAGCCGCTGCAGCAGCTCACCGAGAAGCTCGGAGAGGTACTTCCGCAGGGCCTCGATTCGCTGTTCTTTGCAAACTCCGGCTCAGAGGCTGCCGAGGCGGCGCTCCGGCTAGCTCGCCAGGCCACCGGCCGACCCAACATCATCGTGTTCCAAGGTGGGTTCCACGGCCGCACGGTCGCTGCCGCGTCGATGACGACCTCCGGCACCAAATTCAAGGCTGGATTCTCACCACTGATGCCCGGCGTCGTCGTTTCCCCTTTCCCCAACCCCTCCATGTACCGCGATCTGGGATGGGACCAGGAGCAGGTGACCGACTTCGCCCTCAAGCAGTTGGACTTGGTCCTCCAGACGCAGTCGAGCCCGGCCGACACTGCCGCCTTCATGGTCGAACCAGTTCTCGGCGAAGGCGGTTACGTGCCAGGCAATGAAAGGTTCTTCGCCGGACTCCGCGAGCGCGCAGATAAGCACGGAATTCTGCTCGTGATAGACGAGGTGCAGACTGGCTTCGGTCGCACGGGAAAATATTGGGGTCTGGACCACTTCCGCGGCAAAGGCCAGGCGGTCACGCCGGACATTCAGATGTTCGCCAAGGGCATCGCCTCCGGGTTCCCCATCTCTGGCATTGCAGCTCGCTCCGACATTATGGAGAAAGCCTGGCCCGGTTCCCAGGGCGGAACGTATGGCGCCAACGCGGTGGCCTGCGCCGCTGCACTGGCCACGCTCGATGTCATTGCCGAAGAAGACCTGGTGGCCAACGCGGATGCCCGAGGCGAGCAACTGCGGGCATCCCTGCGGACAATCGCGGCCGACTACCCGCATATGGTCGATGTGCGCGGCCTGGGCCTTATGGTCGGCGTGGAGTTCGCCGACTCTGACGGGCGCCCTGATACGGCCACCGCCGCAGCCATTCAGAAAGAGGCTGCGCGACGAGGACTGCTGCTGCTGACCTGCGGACCCTGGACCGAAGTGGTCCGGTTCATCCCCGCGCTTGTCGTGAGCGAGCAACAGGTCGACGACGCCGCCGAGATTTTCGCTGGTGCCGTAGCCTCAGTCCTCGGCTAGGTCCAGGTCACCAGATGCGATGGGTGAGCTTGGGGTATTTGTGAGTCATGTGGTCGCCGGAGGATTTACGAGTGACTCGCCGCTTGACCCAGGGGTAGAGATAGTCCTTCGTCCAGACGGCTTCGGCGAAGACTCGTTCCGGCAATGATGAGACCGGCGGATCCTGCAACTCCGGCTCAGCGATTTCGTCTTTTTCCCCGAGCACCCTGAGCACTTCCTTGGCCATTAGAATATGACCCTCGATGCTGAGGTGCATTCTGTCTGGGTCCCAGTAACGCCAGTCTTGGAAGTGCTTCATATGCCAGAAGTCCACAAGGTCCAGATCCAAGTCATCGACAAACTTGCGGATGTACTCGTTGTAGATGGCGGTTCTGCCGCGAGTAGCTCGAAACATCGGGGCTTTGCCTGAATCGAATCCGGTGAAGACAACGACGCGCGCGCCGGACTCCACCAGTTTCTCCAGTGCCCAGCGGTAGCGTTCCATGATTCCGTCGAGGTTGACCACCGGACGCAGAATGTCATTCCCCCCGGCGTAGATCGTCACCAAGGTGGGCTTGAGCGCGAGAGCCGCATCGAGCTGCTCGTCCAGCACCTGCTGGAATTTCTTGCCGCGGATCGCCAAATTGGCATATCCCCAGGTGTCGTCATTCTCTATCAGCTGCGCGGCCACTCGGTCCGCCCAGCCACGAACCCCGTTGGGGCTGGACGGGTCAATATCACCCACTCCCTCGGTGAAAGAGTCACCCAAAGCGACGTACCGCTTCTCGAACGGTCCGTCGAGCTCATCATGTGCTGCCATGACCCCGTATCCTCCTGCACGTCGACATCTCCGCCACTGTACCGCGCATGAGCAATACTGCTGAAGCGGAGCCTATGACCTCATTATCGCTGTAGTAGCCTGACTCGGGATCACCTTAATGTGCTGCAGTGGGAAGGACTATGTCGTGGAGGGAGCTGTCCGCGTCGCGCTAGTCGATGACGAAGAAGCTCCGCGTGCAATAGTTGCGTCGCACCTCCACCGGTATTCGCAGGAACACGGTGAACGCTTCCAGATCAGCAGCTTCTCGAGCGGAGTAGAGTTCACCTCGCCCTACCGCGCTGACTATGACATTATTTTCCTCGATGTGCAGATGCCTGGCCTAGATGGTTTCGACACCGCACGGCGGATCCGAAACCTCGACAGCGAAGTAGTGATCGTCTTCGTCACAAATATGGCGTCGCACGCCATCCGGGGGTATGAGGTCCAAGCCATGAACTACCTCGTTAAGCCGGTCAAGTATTTTCCCTTCTCCCACGAGGTCCGTCGAGCTGTTCACGAGCTGCGCCGCTACCCCAGTGCGGCGGTGATGCTCAATACGGCAGAAGGCAGCGCTCGGGTTGAGATTTCATCGCTGGTGTATCTGGAAAGCGACAGGCACCGAATCACAATTCACGCCCTCGACCGAAAGTACGAACTCACGGGTACGTTAAAGCATTTCGAGGCCGAGCTCGACGGTAAGGGGTTCTTCCGCAGCAATAACGGCTACCTGGTGAATCTGCGCCACGTTGTGGGAGTCCAGGACAGTCGCTGTCTGATGCGGACTGGGGAGCAACTGCAAATATCCCGGACTCGGCGGCGCAGCTTTATGGACGCGCTGGCCGAGCATATGCGAGGTGCAAGTTGACGGAGGCTGTCCTCCCGGACATTCCGCGAATGCTGACTGCTCTGGCAGAGTGGGCGGCCTGTTTGACCTATATTTTGCTGCTTAAGCGTCGGCTGCCCGGTCTGCGCCTGGCGCTGGCTGCGGCGAGCTCGCTAGTGCTGCTCATCGGAGTCCACGAAATTGCTGACCGGCTGCCGCTGGCTTTTTGGACTCCGGGCATGCTGGCTGCTTTGGCCGTGATGTACGGCTTCCTGACCCTTGGCGTCCGCACCTCACCGATGGACACCGGCTATCTCTTGGCGCGAGCGTTTGTTTTGGCAGAGCTAGTCGCATCATTGCACTGGCAACTCCACGTTTTCTTCTTTCCTGAAAACACTTATCTCGGGGTGACCATCGCTTTCGTGGGGTTAATCTACGGCGCTTGCTTCACTATGGCGTTCAGGATCGAACGGCGTCTTTTCCCAGATGGCCAAGCACCGGGGGCGGATGAGCGTGCCCTGGCGGCGGCGGCTGCGATCGCCGTGGTGACGTTCCTGATGAGCAATCTGAGCTTCGTTACCGCCAATACGCCGTTCAGTGGCCAGACTGGCATGGAGGTCTTCTACATTCGTACCTTGGTGGACCTGGCCGGCTACGCCGCCTTAGTCGCACTGCACTCTCAGCGACAGCAGTTGCGCAGGATGCGCGATGTTGAGGCGATGAATCAGCTCGTACAATCTCAGCACCAGAGGTACCTCCAATCCAAGCGCAACATCGATGAGGTCAACCGCAAGTACCACGACCTCAAACACTACATCACCGCTTTCCGGTCAGAGACTGATCCCAGCTCCAAGGCGAACTACTTGGACAAACTGGAGGAGAGCATCAGCGGCTACGACCGACAGGTGGAGACGGGCAACGGCATCCTGGATGCGGTCTTGACCGCCAAGCTAGCCGAAGCTGCCGAGCACCAGGTCGAGGTCACCACGCTGGCCCATGGAATGTTAATGGAGTTCATGGAACCGCTCGATGTTTCCGCACTGTTCGGCAACGCCCTGGATAACGCTGTATTTGCGGCTAAGGGAGTCGCGGACCCAGACCGCCGACTGGTCCGAATCAGCGTGCAGGCCCGGGACTCCTTCGTAGTGGCGGAGGTGGAAAACAGTTTCGATGGCACCTTGGACTTCGATGAGGGATTTCCTCGTTCCACAAAGCCGAACCGGCAGCACCATGGCTACGGTCTCCCCAATATGCGCCAAATCGCGGAAGTCTACGGCGGCAGCCTCACCGTAACTGCGGATCAGGGGTGGTTCAGCCTCACTGTGGTGCTGCCGCACCCACGCCCCAGCAGCGGATGAGCATAGAGCTCTAGCTCATTAAGGCGGCAAGCGTGTTATCTGTCAGGGCTAGAGCTGAAGCTATGGCCATATGCATGTCCAAGTACTGGTAGGTTCCCAACCGCCCGCCGAAGAACACCTGCGGTTCCGCCTCGGCCATCGCGCGGTACTCCAGCAGCCGGAGCCTGTCCTGAGGAGTGTTCACTGGGTAGTAAGGTTCATCTCCACGTCCGGCTGATCGGGAGAACTCCCTCATGATGACCGTCGCGTCATCGGGGTACCATTCGCGCTCAGGATGAAAGTGCCGGAACTCGTGTATGCGGGTATATGGAACATCGGGATCGGCGTAGTTCATCACTGCGGTGCCTTGAAAGTCGCACTGATTGAGAACTTCCTGTTCAAAATCCAGGGTGCGCCACGAAAGCTGACCTGCGCTGAAGTTGAAGTACCGGTCGATCGCCCCAGTGAAAACCACAGGCACTCGCCCGACCAGTGATTCCCTGTTTAGCGGCTGGTTTGTATCGAAGAAGTCGGTGCCCACTTCAACGCTGATCCTGGGGTGCTCAGCCATCCGGTGAAGCCACGCAGCGTATCCCTCGGTGGGCAGCCCCTCGAAGGTATCGCTGAAATAGCGGGAGTCGTAGGTGTAGCGCACCGGGAGGCGCCGAATAATGGAGGGCGGAAGTTCAGTCGGGTCTGTTTGCCATTGTTTGGCGGTGTATCCCCGGATAAACGCCTCATAGAGGGGGCGGCCAATGAGTGCTATGCCTTGTTCATCAAGGTTCTGGGGTGTGCGTCCAGCCATTTCTTCAGCCTGCTGGCGGATCAGTCGCCGAGCCGATTCGGGCCCGTGTGCCGAGCGAAAGTACTGGTTGATGGTGGCGAGGTTAATCGGCATCGGGTAGACCTCACCCTGATGCACTGTGTGAACTCTGTGGGTGTATCCCGTGAAGGTGGTGAACTTGTTAACGTAGTCCCAGACTCTCTGGTTGGAGGTGTGGAACAGATGGGCACCGTAGCGGTGGACCTCGATGCCTGTCGTGGGCTCGGGCTCGGAGTAGGCATTTCCACCCAGGTGATCACGGCGTTCGAGCACGACTACCTCGGCGCCGAACCGAGTGGCTGCTTGTTCTGCGACGGTCAGCCCAAAGAGACCTGACCCGACCACCACAAGATCAGGTAGGGATCCCATCAGTTGAACCCGTATGCCCACCGGGCGGTCTTATACGCCACGAGGGAGACGCTCCTGCCGAAATGACCGGGCAGGTTCACCAGACGGCCCACAATGCTGCGTCTCAGACGCAGGTAGAGCGTAGGTTCCACCCGCCTTAGGTCACTCCACAGGTGTTGTTTCATCTGCAGCATTTCTCGGCTGCCTCCTCGCAGCGCCATGGTGGAAGACACTGCGGTGATGATCCCTAAGTAGTGGACCATATACCGGTCCAGGGGCTTGGGTAGCAGCTGAGCACGGCGGGTTTCACCAAGATGTTGAATCATCAGCCGGTTGATGCGCAGTTGCTGGTCGAGCCGGGAAATCATGACCTTCTCATTCACTGACTGGTCTGGACGGCCGATGAAGTACCGATAGAAATCCACGTCCACGTACCGCAGCTTCCGGACATGCGCCAAGGGGATATACGCGAAGAGATTGTCCACATAGAACATGTGCTGGGGCAGTCGCAGCTGCACACGTCGCAGTAGTTCGGTGCGGTAGGTAAGTGCGTGCATCAACAGATACTGTGAGGGCCGGAATCGGCCAACCTGGTCCCATCCGATGTCTTTACCTGGGGGAATGACGTTGCCATACCGGATTGAGGCACGACGCCGCCGGCCCGCCTTCTCATAGACATAGTTGCTGACGACCATATCCACGTCGCGGTCCTGCGTGGTGATCTTTCGCAGTTCGCTCAGCAACCTCGCGTAGGCACGTTCCTCCACCCAGTCGTCGGAGTCGACCACTTTGAAGAACTGGCCGGTCGCGTGGCTTAGGCCCGTGTTGATCGCTTCTCCGTGTCCTCCGTTGGGCTGACTAATCAGCCGAAAGCGGTCGGGTCGGCGATCCACGAAGCGCTGGGCGATGGCCGCAGTGGAATCGGTGGAACCGTCGTCGACGACAATCACTTCAACGTCGTGGTCCTGATCAGGAGGTATGAGGGTGTCGAGGCAGCGGTGCAGGTAGTCTGCCGAGTTGTAGCTGGGAACAATGAGGCTGAGGGTTTTCACTGCGTTCCTCGTCTCTTCCCCTCTCCGGCGGCTTCGTCACTAGCTGCTGCGTTCTGGCGCTCGGCAGGTGCGGCGGCGACCGCTGCAGCTGGCGCGGCAGGGTTGTTTTTGATCATATCCTCTGAGCTCTCAGTGTCCTCTTCGGGGACGCGCCTGAAGATGAGCTTGAAGATGGGGAAGAAGACCCAGAACTGAATTGCCGCATTGATAACCATGGTCATCACATCTGCCGTTGTCTCTCCCGTAGAGCCCCAATCCAGGGTGGTGATGAAGAATTCGTACATGGGCGCGCGGTAGAAGCCTTGGGCTGCGGCTGCTGCAAAGGTGATGATGACATAGGCGATGCCGTACCACATGGCTGCCCACCAGATGCTGGTGTTTGACCTGAACGTCACGCTGCGTTGAGCGAAGAAGTTGATGACCTGGGCGATGAGAATAGTGATCTGCACCGCCATGAAGTAGCCGAGGCCGCCGGCGCCGCCGTCTGAGAAGCCGCCGCCGGGATAGTCGAAGATGTAGAACGTTGAACCGTCGGGGTTTTCGCCTACTCCCAGAACTTGGAAGTCGCGGTCCACGAGGTCGGTGTAGCTGAAAATCCAGCGGAAGATCGGCATCAGCGCCAGCTGCAGGGCGGTGACCCCGTTGCTGATAACAAAGAACATGATGAACTGCGCCCATGTGGTGTGACGTTCGTAGAAGTCCAACCATCGGTCTTTGCAGCGTTGCCAGAACGTCCGTGGATCTTGAGCCGTGGAGCGCTGGTCAGTCCCTGGCGTCATGAGCGAATCTCCTCGGCTCTGGACTGTGTGGGGTTCTGGACGGAGAGGCTGCGGAATTGCTCTCTGGTGCGTCGGGTGTAGCTGCGGTACCTCAGACCACTGCGCAGCATGCCGCTCAGCCCTGCCACGTGACGGCCGTTGACGAGCCGCAACAACTGTTGGGCCATCTCGAGGTTCATCGCGCCTCCGCTCATTTTGGCGAGGTCTCGAATCGGCATGCCACTGAGGAACAGCAGGTTCAGGTCTGGTCTACCTTTGGCTTCCGCCCGAGTAAGAAGTCGCCGCAGCGCTGTCGCCGCCAGGCGGGCCAATGGGCTACGTGCCTCGGACAGCTCCATGAGCGGGTCGTTGAGGTTGATCTCCCGACGCCGCCGCTTGGGGGAGCCGCCGACACTATGTGTGCCGGACTGAGCCCGCGCTGATTCACCAGCCGAGGCGCTCAGTACGGTGTCAACGAGCTCGCGCAACTGAGTCTCTGCACCTGTTCCGGCGCCGACTGTTCCGCCGAGGTTGTAGTTCGCCTGCACACGAATGTCCTCCGCGTTGGCCCCCACGTGGAGCTGCCACTGGCCTGATTCGGTCTCCCAGCTTCCGCTGCTGGCGTCCCAATGACGGAATGTGTATTGGTCAAAGGGGATGTGGACACGGCGATTCTCACCCGCTTGTAACTGAACTTTGGCGAAGCCTGCGAGTTCACGCACTGGCCGCAGGACACCGGACGGGCTCCGCCTATGCACATACAACTGGGCTACTTCAGCCCCGGCCCTATCACCGGTGTTCGTCAGGGTGAAGTGGGCCCCGGCGTCGTCGACGGTCAGGTTTGAGTACTCAAAGGTGGTGTAGCTCAGCCCGTAACCAAAGGGCAGTGCCGTGTCGATTCCGGCGCTCAAGTACCAGCGGTACCCCACCAGAGGGCCTTCCAGATAGTCCACACGGGAACCGGTCTCGGGAAAGCGGCCGGCCGTGGGGGTGTGTTCGATGCGCTGCGGATATGTCTCGGCCAGCCGACCTGACGGGTTGACTTCACCGGTCAGCACGTCGAGGATTCCTTCGGCGCCGGCCTGGCCGCAGAGGTAGCCGTGCAGCACAGCCTGGGCATCGCCCATCCACTTCACGTCGACCGCCGAGCCTCCGGAGAGGACCACCACTATTGGGGTCTCACCCTGTGCCAGTTCGCTCAGGAGCCGGAGCTGGTTGGCAGGTAGGTCCAGATGTGGCCGATCCAACCCTTCGGATTCGCTGATTTCGTCAAGGCCGAGCCACAGCACTACCTGTTCGGCTCTTTCCGCCAGTGCGACTGCTTCAGCCACGAGCGCTGGGTCGTGGACGCCGTTGCGGACAAATCCCTGCGCTACACCGATCACATCAAGCCCAGAGCGTTGAGTCGCTTCAACACCCGTGACCAGGCGGGTGGGGTTTACCAGCGACGAACCTGCGCCTTGATAACGGGGCGTCAGCGCGAAGTCACCTATCACTGCCGTGCGGGTGCCCAGTGCAAGTGGCAGGGTGTCGGCCTCATTCTTGAGCAGCACAGCCGACTCACCCGCGGCTCGGCGCGCCAGGGCATGGTGAGCCTGCGTATCGAAGGTGCCCCGATCCTGCTTGTCCGGAAGACTACGGGCAAGGTCAGCGATTTCTTGGGCTCTCGAGGTGAGGTCGTCTTCGCTGAGGCTTCCGTCTTCTAGAGCAGTGAGAATCTGCAGAACGGAATCCCACCCAGGGGCGGGCATTTCCAGAGTGCCTCCGGCGCGGATGGCCGCCACGGCGTCGTTGCTCCCGCCCCAGTCGGAGACGACGACGCCGTCAAAGCCCCACTCTTCCCGCAGCACCTGGGTCAGAAGCCAGGGGTTTTCGTGAGCGTAGTACCCATTGACCTTGTTGTAGCTGGACATGATGGCCTTGGGCCCGGCTTCCCTGACCGCCATCTCAAATCCGGTCAGGTATATCTCACGCAATGTCCGCTCATCCACCACAGAGTCTGTGACCATCCGCCGGGTCTCTTGACTATTGGCAGCGAAGTGCTTGGGGCATGCGGCCACACCAGCGGATTGGATGCCACGGACATAGGCTGCTGCGAAGGCACCGGAAACTCGCGGATCTTCAGAGAAGTACTCGAAGTTCCTCCCGCACAGCGGAGACCGTTTGATGTTCAGACCTGGCCCAAGCACAACATCTACCCCGAGGGCCACAGCTTCTGCCCCGATGGCAGCGCCAATCTTCTCCCCCAGCTGGGGATCCCAGCTGTTGGCGATTGTTGCCGCCGGAGGGAAACAGGTGGCGGGCTCTGATGAGTGCAGACCCAGATGGTCTCCAGAGCCGCCCTGTTTGCGGATACCGTGAGGCCCATCCGAGAGGAAAATCTCCCGAATGCCGGCACGCGGCACGGCGCGAGTCTGCCAAACGTTTTCTCCGCTGAGCAGCGCAGCTTTCTCTAATGGGGTGAGGCTTTGGGTCATAACCTAGGCACCTGCCCTATCGGATGAGGTCTGGTGGTTTCGCACCCTGCGGATGACCCATACGAGTCCGACAACCCAGAGCAGCCCCAGCACAGCGGTGACAACCCAGCGAATGATCTCCCAAGCGGCGGGCGTGTAACTCACTTCAGCGTCGGGGCCCAGTCCGTTCATGGCGTTGGAGTTCGCCACTGTGTAGAGCACATTATGGGTTGCGTTCCTGATGTTGCTCACGGCTTCAGCACTGTCGGTGTCCTCAAAGCTCTTCATCGGAGCGAACACCAGCTGGTGGTCGGTGCCTGCGGCGATGGACTGATCCGGGGACATGAATCCGTAGAGGTTGAAGTCCGTGATCACGACGCCGCGGAAACCCCATTCGTCACGGAGCACGTCATCCAGCAGTTCCGGGTATCCGCCGGCCCAGGTGGCTCCGATCCGGTTGAAGGAGCTCATCATGGCTGTTGAGCCGATCTCTGTTTCGGCGTGATTGCCGTCGTCGTCAGCGATGTAGGTCATGGGGGCCGAGGCCTCCTTGACGATCATCTCGAAGGGCTTCAGGTAAATCTCGCGCATGGTCTGCTCATCAGCCCATGTCGCAATGCCGTTGTCGACACGGCCGTTTTCCTGATCATTCATCGCAAAGTGCTTGGTGTAGGCATACAGACCGCGGGATGCTGCGCCGGAGACCACTTCAGCTCCCAGAACTCCGGAAATAGTGGGGTCCTCAGAGAAGTACTCGAAATTGCGTCCGGCGAACGGGCTGCGGTGGAGGTTCACACCGGGGGCGTACCATCCGGAGACACCCATCTGCAGTGCTTCCTCACCCATCATTTCGCCCATCTGGTAGACGAGGTCCTTGTTCCAGGTCGCGGCGATCAGCGGGGCTGAAGGGTAGGCGGCACCCTTGAAGTCGTCGTTGATGAACGAGGTGAACCCGTGCGGGCCGTCAATGTCGTCAGTCCGCGGTTTCGCGATCGATGGCAGCGCCTCAGTGTTGTAGGCGCCGTTGAGCAGCATGTCTGTCATGTCGTCAACTTCTAACTGATCCAGCAGCTCGGCCCACTGTGGGTCGTCATAGTCAAGGCCGCGCATGTCAATAAGCGTCAAACCGTTGTCCGCACCGGTGGTGGGCATCTCGGCCTCGGAAGCCTCCGCGGCTGCCTCGGCGTCGTAGTGCTGGTAGCCCTCGATGATGTAGTCGGCGGCCTCCTGATCGGCCTCGTCTGGTGCTGTCGGGAATGTTGCACCGAAGTCTTCGCGGCTCATCAGGTGGGCGCCTTCACCATCGGGGTCGCCAGAGAAGTGTTGAGAGACTTCGTCGAACCTGTTGGTGGCGGCCTGCTCATCACCTGCACGTGGGGTGTCTTGGCCGAACACCGCTGTCTCTGCGACGTCGAAGTCAATGGGGTCAATGCCCTCAGCCAAGGAGTGGGAGTCTGTTTGGATTTTCAACTCATAGGTGCCTTCGTCCAGCACCCAGGCTTCAGCATCCTGGTAGTCGTAGGAGGCCATGTCTTCAACAGCCAGCTCTAGAGTCACTGTCTCGGATTCGCCGGGTTCCAGGAGCCCTGTTTTGGCGAAGTCACCTAGTTCGACGTATGCCTTTTCCACACCACCGGGCGTGTAGGGGGCGGTGTAGTAGAGCTGGACAACGTCACTGCCGGGGACACCGCCGGTGTTCGTCACCTCCACTTCGGCTTGGAAAATGCCGTCGAGCTCAGGTTCGGTGGCGTTCACTAGGTCCCACTCAAAAGTGGTGTAGCTCAGTCCGTAGCCGAACGGGTAGACCACAGTCTCCTCGTAGTCGAGGAAACCCTCCTGGGCTGCTGTTTCATAGAATCGATAGCCGTTGTAAATCCCTTCTTCGAGCTCTACGAAGAACGCGCCGTTTTCCATGGCGGCGTGGTTGGGCTGCTGCAGAGTGGACGCGTTCGACTCATCGATATTGGTGTACTCCCAGCGGCCGAAGTTCGCGAAACTGGGGTCGGCGGTGAAATCGCTGGCCCACAGGTCTACGGTCCGTCCTGATGGGCTGATATCACCGGTGAGGATACCTCCGAGGGCGTTGAACCCGGTTTCGCCAGGGGCGCCTGTCCAGAGAATCGCGTCGACGTCGTCGTCGTTCTCCAGATCTCCCAGCTCCATAATGTTCGAGGAGTTGATGATGACGACCACGGTGTCAAAGTTGTCCTGGGCGAGCTCGAGCGTGTCCTGTTCGTCAACGTTGAGCATCAGTTCGTGCTGACCTTCGAAGTAGTTCTCGTCCCAGCCCTCCATATCGGTAGCCAGGTCGCCGCCCTCGCCTCCGCCGCGTCCGAAGACTACGATGGCGGCGTCGTTGTACTCCTGGAAGGAGTCGACTGCCTCGTCGGAGTAGTTTCCGGCGGGCATCTCCCCCACCGCGTACTCAGACTGATCAGGCTCGTCCATCACGATGCGGGTCCGCGGAGCGTCGTCAGCGAATTCTGTCAGCTCTTCGTAGACCGTCTCATTGATCTGGAATCCGGCGTGTTCAAGACCGCCGCGCACATCAACGGCTGTGGAGGCATCCACAGAGCCGGAGCCGGAACCTCCGTAGACGGGCTCGGCGGAAGTACGGCCGAACAGGGTGACGCTGCCCGCGGTGATGGGAAGAGCGTCATCGGAGTTCTTCAGCAAGGTGATGCCATCCGCGGCTATCTGCTCAACAAGATCTGAGGCGGCACCATGAGCGTCCTCAAGTGAGTCATAGGCGGCTTTGTTGTACTCGAGATCCCAGTCTTCAGCCTCTTCGGTGTTCGTCACTTCCCATGTGCCGGTGCCCAGTTGAGAGGCGACCCAGTTATGGAAAACGTTCAATGCCACGTTGGCACCGATAATGATCACCAAAGTGATCGCCAGGATCGGAGTCCAGATCCACAGGAACTTCCTATTGGATGCCGGTTTGCGGGACTTCTTGTTCCGCGTCTTTGCCGGCGTGCCCGGATCAGAGTTCTGTTCTTGCACGGCTACTCCCTCGTAGACAATCTGTGAGTCGCAGGGCCACCCGAAGGCCCCTGTGATGTGCGCTACACCATTGCATCGGATTCTGGGCTCGGCTCATGGTCCGAATGCATAATCTGTCGATTCGGATACACAACCAGTTGCGCGCAGTTCATATGTTGAGTGGATACACACGGAAGCGGCCAGGCGCCCCACTCCTGAAGAGATGGAGACCTGGCCGCTTAGTTGTCACCGGCAGGAAGGCTAGGAGTCGTCCTGCTCGATGTTGCCGTCCTGGTCGATCACGTATGTCGTGCCGTCGTCGGCTGCCTCAGCTTCAATCGTGAAGTCACCGCCGTCAATAGCAACCTGGGACGTCACCCGGTCTGTGGCGTCCGAGTGTTTGTAGGGCAGGACCCACATCCCGTATTTCTGTTCGGCACTGCTGACGTCATCAGCGAGCAGGAACTCCGACTGGTCTTCGCCGAACTCATCCAGGCCGTCGAGGATGACCTGCCGGGCTTCCTCGAGGTCCTCGTGAACTTCGGGGTGCTCTGCGCTTTCGTTATCGGCACTCTCCACAGCTGCTTCGTCAGTTCCGTCATCAGGCTCCTGATCGGCATCGGAATCACCGCAGGCGACCAGAGCCAGGGCCGCTACTGCACACGTAGCAACCGCTGAGAGAGACGCACGTCTCATGTTCTTCATGTGTCTTATTTACCTTTCGTTGTGCTGTCCCGGAGAACACGATGGGTGATCTTCCGGGCATTGACTTTAGTCCCCTAGGACTCCCGTCCAGTCCAGGCCGTATCCGTAGGCGTAGTCATTTCCAGCGGAGTCGACATAGGTTTCGTGGTCTTCACCGACATCTTCATGCTGCAGCTCAAGTGCGTCCATCGATGCGGGGAACCCGATGGGCAACCGGCCCTGGGGCTCGTGGATGCCTAGGGCGACCTCCAGCAGTGCTTGGTGGCTCACTCCGAAACCGGCCACAATCGCGTCAGCATCCTCTTCGAACTCTGAGGGCACCACAGGGTTCGACGCGTCGAGGACCACGATGATCGGAATATCCCTTCCGCTGGCTTCGACTGCTTCAACTGCACGCTCGAAGGCGTCGAGATCGGCTTCATTGGAAATGCGTGAAGTCTCTCCGAAATAGGAGCGGTTCTCGCGTTCACCATTGTCATCGATATCGCCGCTGATGGACTCTTGGCGAACGTTCTCACCGTCGGCGGTGTAGGGGCGGTATTGAAGCGAGAGTGGGTACCAGGTGTCCTCTTCCTCGTCCCATCCTGCGCTTGAGAAGTTGGTCCCGTTGTTCGGGCTTCGCATCCCGACGACTACGGCGTCGGCGTCGCTGATGTCAGGAGCTTCGTAGGACTCCACTTCTTCATCGCCGTTGAGCTCGACCTCGTCAGTGAGGACCGTTCCGAAATACTCTTCTGCCACGTCAGTATCGACGGTCGGACCTTCGGTGTACTGGCCGGGTCCGAAGGCCTCATCCTGACCGAAGTCGAAGGACTGCGGAATGTACACTGTCTGCTCGGAGAAGTCCGAAGCATCAGACTCAGTGATGACGTCGTCGTTCTTCAACAGCACCACGGAGTCGAGCTGGGCCTCTATGCCGGCTTGGATCTTGGCTTCGCTGCCGACGCTTGCCTCAGACTCTTCAAGATCCAGGTATGGGCTCTCGTAGAGCCCCGTTTCGAAGAGCATCGTGAGGACGCGCTTACCTGTCTGGGCCCAGCGAGTGTCAGCGTCGATCTCGAGTTCACCGTTCTCGTAGGCTTCCTGCCACATCTCGTGAGCGGCCAGTACCGGACCGACCTCGTTGTTGCCTCCGAACATGTCCACACCGGCTCGAAGAACTTCAAAGTGACGTTCGTCGATGGTGAGATCTTCTTTACCCCATGCCATCCCGAAGAGAGCTTCTTCGTCCAACCAGGAATTGGTCACTCCCCAGTCGGTGACGAGCACGCCGTCGTAGTCATTGTCCTTGCGAAGAATGTCGATGGTGGCTTTTTCGTAGGCGCTGCCAACGCGATCTTCGAACAGCGGTTCGCCCTCACCGTCGAGCATGATGGAGTAGTTGATCATCATCGACGAGGCATGCTGGGCGGCAAGGAAGACATCGAGGTGGGTGTCAAAGTTGCCGCCCGGGAACACGGCGTACTTGCCGGAGTTGAGGTGAGATTCACGACCGCCTTCACCAGCGCCGTCTCCGGGGAAGTGCTTGATCATAGTGGAGACCGATTGCGGCCCCCAGCCGGTGGGCTCGTCGTCTTCATAAGAGTTTTGGAATCCGTCGACGTAGGCGACAGCAAGTTCGGCGGCCAGCTCGGCGTTCTCGCCGAATGTACCGTTGACTCTGAGCCAGCGTGGCTCGGTAGCCAGATCAATCTGAGGACTCAGCGCATTCGATATGCCCAGGGCCCTGTACTCCTCAGACGCCACGCGGCCGAACTCTTCTACGCGTTCTGCATCGAAGAGCGCCGCCATGCCTAAGTTGGAGGGCCAATCGGAACGGCTGCCGGTCTCTGGGAAAGCCGAACCAGAATCATGTCTGGGGTCGGTCGAGAAGTTGACGGGCACGTACGGGGTGTCCTCGGATGCTAGAGATTCCACGAAAGCCTGCATCTCGTTGACCCATGTCACGTTGTCTTGGACATCTGAGTCTCCCGCATTCAGGACGTTCCGGAGGTGGTCCTGCTCGAGGTACGTCTCCTGGTCTTCCGTCAGGCCGTCACCCGGGGCGCGTTCGTGACTGGAAAACAGCATGAGCCCGGCAACCTGCTCAATGGTGAGCTGGTCAGCGAGGCCAGCGGCACGGATCTCTGCGGGTTCGCGCCAGTCTTCCCAGGTGTCCAGCTCACCATTGCCGTTCATGTCTTTAAACGCGTAGGTGGAACCGTCCTCCTCTTCAGTGATGAGTTCGAACTCGCCGTCGTCGGCGAATGTGAGCCTGGCGCCGCCATGTGGGTTTTCCACCACGGTGAAAGTGGTGTCGCCGTCTGTGGCTTCACTGGTGGTGTAGTCCGCTGGTTCCCTCTCGGAAGCACTAGCGTCTTCCGCTTCTGCGGTGTCCTCCGCGGTTTGTGAGCATCCTACGAGAGCCAAAGCCATACATGCTGCGATGCATGTGGCTGACTTCATTGGTCGTCCGAAATATGCGATCTTCATCAACCTCTCCTTCGGTGAAGTGAGCACGGCTCCTGAGACGGAACCGGCTTCTTCACCGTAAGAAGCGAACCACGGCCATGAGAGGGCGATCACATAATTGGTCGTTTTTCGCGCATAACCTGTAGCACGGGTCACAAGTAGTGAGCTGGACCACCGCTAGCTCGGCTTTAGCTTCTCTTATGGGCTGCATTCAGTGGTCGTGCAGCGCTATTCGGCAATCTCGGCGAATAACCTGTAAAGGTCACTTTCGTGATGGTCCTGCACGCGAATATCGCGGTCGAATACCATCATGGACTGCGACTCTTCGGTGTATGCCGGCCAACTCAGAGAATCTGAACTTGGATCTCCGGTGGCAGCGAATCTCAACAGGGAGTCCGAGATGCTCCTGGAGTACTCGCGGAACTCCGCGTCTTCACCCGCCACGATATGCTCCATGGCGTCGTCGTTGCGGAGCAGGAATGGGACGTCCCCGCCTGTATGAGGCGGTGTCACGCCGCCGAAAACAGGAAGCGGTCGGGCGAAGACTGCCGCGAACGCCGGGGCCTGCTCATGTCCTGTTTTAGCGTCAAGCACCGCGTTGCGGGTGTGCCCGAAGAATGGCCCCTGCTCCATCCAGAGCACATGAGCCCTCGGGTGCCCGGGGTATGTTTGCTCGAAGGCCTCCACTACTTCGTCTGCATGGTCTCCGAAGCTCTGCGTGAGAAGCTCATCGACCCGGTGATCAGTAAGCCCAGGCTGATATGCGTCTTGCATGGGGTCATCTGGATCATGGACGGCGTAGGACATGTCTCCGAGATTGCTGGAGAACTCTCCCAGTACCGTGGTCACCAAAAGAGGTATGTCTGAGGCTAGTTCGGTGAAATCTCCACCCACTGTGAAAGTCTCCTCCGGAAAAGCCTGTGTTCCCGTCACAGGAGCATGCTCCATTCCGATGGTCTGGGCTGCCGCATGGAGGTCTTGGTAACTGAGTTCTTGTACGTCTGCCGGTTCCGCCACGTCGAGTTCCTCCAGGAGCTCTTGTGCCTGCTCTTGAGCGTCTTGCTGGCTTCGCCACATGGTGGCGGGGCTCATGGCGACGGCCCGGTGAAAGAGGCCCTCAGCTTCAGGCATACCGAGCAGTGTCAGAACCTTCCCTCCCCCACCTGATTGTCCAACGAGTGTGACGTTGTCAGGATCGCCGCCGAATTTCTCGATGTTGTTGTTGACCCAGCGAAGCGCCTCTACCAGGTCCAACTGTCCGAGGTTGCCTGAGTCTGCGTAGTCCTCCCCGTATTCGGCGAAGTCCGAGTAGCCCAGGACATTCAGGCGGTGGTTGACGCTAACAAAGACAGCTTCTTCTGTGGTGGCCAGGTTATGCCCGTTATAGAAGCTCAACTCATTCGCAGCCCCTGTTGAGTATGTACCGCCATGGATCCAGAGAATGACGGGTTTCTTGGCATCCGGTTCCGTCGACGTCGTCCACACATTGGCGAAGAGGCAGTCTTCGTTCTGCGAAAGGTTCGTGCCGGATAAGTTGACGAACTGAGTCTGCTCAACCCGGTCGTTGGCTCCTGCCGGGCACGCCGGTCCGTAGACCAGAGCGGTTCGGACATCGCCCCAGGCGGGCACCGGCCGGGCCTGCTGAAATCGGCTGCTTTCTGCATATTCAATGCCGAGGAAGGTGTGGACGTCTCGATTGGTGTAGCCCATGAGAGTCCCGGCGTTGAGGTCCACAGTGACGGGTTGCGTCGCCTCGTCAGGGAGGCTGCTTGTCTTTTTCATCGTCACAACCGTCGATTCAGGTGAGTAGCTGTCTTCGCTCCCACACCCCACTACGAACCAGCTTAAGGCGCAAACAAGAGCGATGCTCAGTGCATTGGGCGGTGCGCATTTCGACGTTTTCTGCGAACTGGCCATCTCGGTGGTCCTCTCAGTATTGAGTTGACCGCACGCTATCGTCTGCTGCCCCGGCTTACCGCCACCAGCCACAAAAGGTCATTCGCGCTGCATAACCTGTTGCGCTCATCACACGATAGGAAGAGTGTCCCTTCCCAGGCTAGGCCTTCAGGGGGTTCGCGCCTGGGGGTTGCTCGTCCACAGATATTGGACCAGGTGCGGTGCCATCGCCGAAGGGTGAGCCGCCCAAAGTGTCACGGCCGTGGGGAGAAAGCCAGTTCTCAAGTTCAGGGCCGCTCGGCACGATCTGCGTGGGGTTCACATCCTCGTGCACCACGTAGTAGTGGGCCTTGATCTGATCAAAGTCGACCGTGTCGCCGAATCCCGGGGTCTGGAACAGGTCACGGGCGTAGGCCCACAGGTTGGGGAACTCGGTGAGTTTATTCCGATTGCATTTGAAGTGACCGTGGTAGACCGGATCGAACCTCACGAGTGTGGTGAACAGGCGTATGTCCGGCTCCGTGATGTGATCTCCCATGAGGTACCGGCGATCCTCAAGCCGCTCTTCGACCCAGTCCAGAGCGGCGAAGAGCCGGTCGTAGGCCTCCTCATACGCCGCCTGGTTTCCGGCGAATCCCGACCGGTACACGCCATTGTTGATCTCAGTGAAAATTCGTTTGATGACCGGGAGCATGTCGTCGATGAGATTCTCTGGAATCAGATTCGGAGCTCCGGGGCGGTGAAATTCGCTCCACTGGGTGGAGAAATCAAATGTCAGTTGCGGATAGTTATTGGTGACCACCTCTCCTGAGGGAATGTCCACCAAGGCCGGGACGGTGATACCGCGAGGGTAGTCGGGAAACCGCTTGAAGTAGTTCTCCTGCAGCCATTCTGTGTTCAACACAGGGTCTCGCCCGTCAGAGCTGAGGTCGAAAGTCCAGGAACGGGCGTCGTGTACTGGCCCTGGGGTGGCTAAGGAGATCGCATCCTCTAAGCCGAGAAGCCGCCTGATGATGATCGTTCGGTGCGCCCATGGACAGGCGCGTGCGGCCACCAGCCTGTAACGGCCGGCTTTCACAGGCCAGGCCTGGGCTTCCGCGGTAAGTCCTGCGATCCGTGGATCTCCGATAGTGGAAGACTCTTCACGCGGTGCGCTCCGAACAGCATCCACATCCGCCACCACACGATCTTCAATGTAGTTAGTGTCACGGGTGAATTCACCCCCAGTGACGTATGCCCCTTGAGTGGAGTGCTTGGCGTCAGAATTCTTGTGCGGGTCGCTCATGTTCAGCTCACTTCCGTCGTGGGGCCACGTCGGACCAAGCGTAACGTCTACGGCCGGGCATAAGCTGGAGAACATGACGACGCTCCCGCCGTTACCCGCCTCAGTCCAGATGCTCACTTGTGACAACCCCTCCCCTATGACGCTGGAGGGCACAAACACCTACCTCATCGGTGACCCCGAGGCAGAGGACGTCGTCGTCGTTGATCCTGGTCCAGAGGGACATCCTGAGCATGTCCGGAACATCATGAAGACCGCCGCAGGCCGCGCAGTGGCGCAGATCCTCGTGACGCATCGTCACGGTGATCACGTTGGTGCCGCAAAACTGTTGTCATCAGTCACGGGCGCTGAAGTGCGCGGCCTGGATCCTGATGTGTGTCTTCCCGGTGGGGAGGGAACGGTGCTCCCTCTCACCGACGGCGAGCAGATCGGCCTCGGTGGGAGTATCCTGACCGTGCTGCACACTCCTGGACACACCTCCGACTCGGTGTGCTTCTGGCTTCCTGAAGCGAAAGTGATGCTCACTGGCGATACCGTCCTGGGACGGGGAACCACAATGCTGGACTTCCCTGACGGCACCCTGACCGACTACCTGAGGTCCCTAGAGATGCTCTCCGGGTACCAGGACGACATGCTCTTGCCAGCCCACGGGCCGTCACATCAGGAACTGGGCTCAGTGGTGAAGGCGTATCTGGATCACCGACAGGAGCGCCTAGCACAGGCTAGGTCCCTGCTAACTGAGCACGGTCAGCTCACTGCCGAGCAGCTGGGACACCTCATGTACGGCGACACCACTGGGCTTAACCAGACAGTCATCACTCGAATTGCTGCAGCCCAATTGGACCATCTCACCAGGGACCGCTAGAAGGGTCGCCGGATGTAAGGGCGCTCGTTCCAACGAATTTCCTGGATCTCTATACCTTCGGCCTTGAGTTCGTCCACCAGAGAACGGGACGCTTTGCCGAGACGTTCAAAGGCGTTCGGCGACGCTTTGCCCACAGGACCTCCGGCGTAGAAACAGACTCGTAGCGCCCTGCGTCCGAAACTGTCAGTCTCTGTGAACTGGGTGAGCGCCAGCTGCCCATCGGTCACACCGGTCAAGGGAGTGCCGTCTACGTCCTCGCGAAAATAGTCCATGAATCCGGTGAGCTCTTCGAGCACTCGCTCGACGGCTTCGACGTTGGTTGCCACGATCCTAGCCTCCAGCGGTGCCCACTGGTCTTCCCTCAACCGGGACCCCCCAAAGAGCTCTGGCCCCCATTCGCCACGTCTGTTCCACCGCATAGTTTCTCCTCTGGCTTTCCCACACGCATCTGGACCTGGGCTGAGTGTTTTGGCCACAGGCTGTTGTCTTGGACCTCTACGATATTCCTATGGGAACCCACACCGCAGTAATAACCGGCTCCACAGCAGGATTAGGCGCAGCATTCGCCCGTCAGTTGGCAGCTCAGGGCTACGATCTGGTGCTGGCCGCCCGGACAGAGCAGCGACTGGAGGTCCAGTCAGAGTCTTTGGAGGCACAGTATGGGATTCGCGCTGAGACGGTGGTAGCAGATCTGACTACTGACGACGGCGTCGGTGCGGTCCAGGAAAGGCTAGTGGACCCTTCCTATCCCGTACATCTGCTGATCAACAACGCCGGTCACGGGCTGGCTGGCAACTTCCTTGACACAGACCTACAAGACGAGCGTGATCTGCTGCGCCTGCATGTGCAGACACCTATGGAGCTGTGCCACACTGCGGCGCGCACGATGACTGCCCAACGCGCTGGGCGGATTATCAATGTGGCATCCGTGGCAGGATTCGCCGCAACAGGCACCTACTCGGCGGCCAAGGCGTGGGTGGTGAACTTTTCCAAGGCACTCCATGCTCAATTGAAATCTGAAGGCCTCACGGTCACCGCCCTGTGCCCAGGGCTAGTGCGGACCGAGTTCCACGAACGCTCTGGAATTACCATTAGTGGTGCCAAGAAGTGGATGTGGCTGGACGCTGAGGACGTCGTCCGCCAGGGACTCACCGCCAATGCGCAGGGCGCATCGCTGTGCGTCCCTTCTGCTCAGTATCGAGCACTGTCAGCGGGCCTGAGATTTATGCCTGGTTCAGTGGTTCAGTGGGCGACCGACAGGCGCATGAGTGCGCCCGGTGAGGATGGGGAGCCTGCAGTGACCGAGACGGATGCCTCCACGAGCTAGTCTTAACGAACGTGGGCTACTGAGATCTGCCTCTGGCGAGGTTCCGCTACACCAATACGTCAATGATCAATCGAGGCCCGTCCGGGTGTTCCCACACTGATACTCGGTAATCACGCACCGTGTCCAAACCTATGTAGTAGCTGGCGGACCCGTGGTGCACAAATGTGGTGACTGCTTCGGAAAAGACCGTGCCCTGAGTGTCGACGA
Organism: Nesterenkonia haasae; assembly: GCF_010119385.1. Taxonomy (GTDB): domain Bacteria; phylum Actinomycetota; class Actinomycetes; order Actinomycetales; family Micrococcaceae; genus Nesterenkonia; species Nesterenkonia haasae. Next base: position 4,997 of record NZ_VFIE01000025.1, on the reverse strand, counting down.
GATTCCCCAGTTCCAGGTGCCCGTCCGATTGACCCGCATTTCCCGGTTCTAACCCGACAACTCCGAGATAAAGGATGGATTCGGAATCCATCTCGATGGGGAAACCCGATCCTGGTTCCACCGCCTCATCGACGTACTCGGCGGCCCATCCAGGCGCCCCAGTCCCTGAATGTTCGAACACTATGCGGTGGTACCCCTCATGGATGCCGACTCGAACTTCTTCCAACAGCAGGTGGGAGTCTTCAGGCACATCAGTCAGCAGCTCGGGAAATCCGTTGGACTCCTGTGCCTCAGCTGAGAATTCCGTGACGTCAAGCATGCCGTTTGGTGAACCGGATTCCGGCTCGGCCTGGCCCCCAGCGGACTCAGGCGGGAACTCCTCCGGCGCTTCATCCGTGGAAGTTTCGTCCTGGTCCGGTTGTGGAGGTTCGTCATCCGAGGCCGTCGTGACAGGCTCGTCCTGTGGTTCATCCAGTGGGGGCAGCTCTTCAATGGCGGCCGTTTCTGGCTCGTCATGCTGCGGTTCACTCGGTTCGCCGACACAACCGGCGACGAACAGGCACGCAGACAGCGCAGCAGTGACTGCAGCGAATTGCGCGGTCCTTCGCGACACGACGTTCACAGGCGAGTCCGTTTCATGTTGCTGACATAGGTCCGCCTGCCAACGGTAATGGCACTGTTCCGGAGAGAACAGCCAGATCAGGGACTGTGGCCACATTGCAACCTAAGCGTTGCAATGTTGTTATCAGTCGTTCTGACGATGCTTCCGCTCGCGGTAGGCCTCCTCCCCAGGTCCGGCAAACTCTCGGTTTCGCTCCACTGCAGAGATCGATCCGGTGAAAAGTCCTTCCTCCACGGGAAATTGAGTATCGCGGTCAGTCGTGTCGTGTGATGCCGGGGAGGGACCCGGTACGGGGTCTGCGACCGGGTCCTCGCCGAGAATTGTATGGGGATCAGCCGCGACCGTGTTGACCTGACCGGTTGCGATGGACTCGGCCCCGCCTGCGAGGGCTTCCTCATTGGTCATGAGCATCCGTTGCGTGAGTACAGCGTAGGGGTGTTCAGCTCGGAGGAAATTGACCAGGTCTTCTCGAATCAGGCAGCGCAGGTCCCAGAGCTCTCCCGAATTGCGTGCCGAGACGACGACTCGCGCCTGGACATGCCCTCCCGTTGCCTCCGTGATCTGCAGATTGGAGGTCTGCCCATCCCAGAGGTCCGTTGTGGCGAGCAGACGCTTAAGCCGGCCACGAAGCGCGTCGGTGGGGACTCGCCAGTCCACGTCCAACTCGACGACTCCCAATAGCTCTGTGCCAACTCGGGTCCAGTTTTCGAAGGGAGTCGCCACAAAGTGCGCGCTGGGGTAGATGAATCGGCGGCCGTCCCAGGATTTGATAACCACTGTCGATAGTGTGATCTCTTCCACTGTCCCGAAGTTCTCTTCAATCACCACCACATCGCCTACACGGATGGAGTCGGTGAAGGCGAGTTGAATGCCGGCGAAGAGGTTTGCCAGGGTCGACTGCATCGCCAAACCTGCTACTACGGACACCACTCCGGCCGAGGCAAGTAACCCGGCGCCCAGGCCGCGAACGCTCTCATTGAGGAGCAGCACTGCGGCGACGGCTACGGTAATGATCACGGCTGCGAGGATGCGTCCGATCAGGTCAACCTGTGTTTGGACTCTGCGGCCACGGCGATCTTCAACCCCAAGCTCACCCTCACCGATGTACTTGGATAGAATCACCGCCTCCACAATCTTCACCACCCGAAGAGCCCACCAGGCGATGGAAATGATCAAAGCGATGTTCAGCAGGACGAAAAGTGGGCCCTGCCATACGAGATCAGTGTCCACGGCGTATCTGACGCTCAGTGCGGTGCCCGCCAGCAGAACAATGCAGAAGCCCGGGACCCGAGTGCGGTTGATTGCCCTCTTAACCACCGACTTTCGACGGAAGACCTGCTTCAGAGCGAAGGAGAGAATTAGGGTAATTATCAGAGCCACGACTGCTGAGATGGTCAGCCCGATGAGGACCCCCATGTAGGGCCCTGCCGCGGAGACGATCGTTTCGAACTCCTCGGGAATATGGTCGTCTACGTCAGTGGTGATGTCGGCCACGGGCCAGGCGCCGTCTGATGAGAGGTACACCGACCCGGCGTAATCGGCCATCGTCTGGAAGTGGGAGCTGATCATGGCCGAAATTGTTCCACGCGAGGTTGTGCGCGGGCCAGCCTCCCCGCTGCGAGGTTCGTCATGAGTCGTCACTTTGGTCGATGACAGGGAAGAATAGTCAGCATGCTGACTACCACTGATTTGCGTGGCCAGAAATTGGATGTTGCTCAGGCTTTGCCCCGAGCTGAACACGACATTTCGGCGACTATCGAGACGGTCACCCCTATTCTGGAACAGGTTCGTAGAGGCGGCACCGAAGCTCTTCTGGATCTTTCCGAGAGGTTCGACGGAGTGCGACCGGGTGCACTAAGAGTCCCGTCAGAGGTGCTCTCACGCGCCCTCTCGGGGTTAGATCCTGCGGTGCGCACAGCACTGGATACCCTCATAATGCGCGCCAGGGAGGTGCATACTGCCCAACTTCCGGCGGCATCACTGGTCTCACCTGGCCCTGATGCGCGAGTTGCCAACAAATGGGTACCGGTCCAACGTGTGGGATTGTATGTTCCCGGTGGTCAGGCGGTATATCCCTCCTCTGTCGTCATGAACGTGGTCCCTGCCCAGGTCGCTGGGGTGCCGCACTTGGCGATCGCTTCACCTCCGCAGCGAGACTTCGGCGGCTGGCCGCACCCAACAATTCTGGCGGCGGCTCAGCTGCTTGGCATAGATGAGGTCTATGCTGTCGGCGGCGCCCAGGCTGTGGCGATGTTTGCCTATGGCGCGAAGGACGCTGCAGGCGGCGTCGACGTGCCTCCGGTGTCACTGATCACGGGTCCCGGAAACGTATATGTAGCCGCAGCCAAAAGAGCAGTGCGGGGCACGGTTGGAATCGACTCCGAGGCAGGGCCCACCGAAATTATGGTGCTAGCCGACCACACGGCTCCAGCGCATCTCATAGCCGCAGATCTGGTGTCCCAGGCAGAGCATGATGAGCTTGCCGCAGCTGTGCTCGTGACGGACTCACCTAGTCTCGTGGAACGTGTTGTTACTCAGGTGAGCGAACAGGCCGCTGCTGCGAAACACTCTGAGCGTGTCAAGAAGTCACTTACTGGACGGCAGTCAACGGTCCTGCTTGTCGATTCCATGGACATCGCAGTCGACATCGCCAACGCCTACGGAGCTGAGCATTTGGAGATTATGACAAGCGACGACGATGCCTTCGCCGATCGCATCCATAACGCCGGTGCTGTGTTTCTCGGCGCCTACACACCTGTCTCCCTCGGTGACTACTGCGCCGGGTCCAACCATGTGCTGCCCACGGGCGGTGCATCAAGGTATTCGTCTGGATTGAACGTCACAAGTTTTATGCGCTCTCAGCAGGTGATCCGCTACGGCCGTGAGGGATTGGCCCAGGTGGCCGAGCATGTTAGGGCTCTTGCCGAGGCCGAGGACCTGCCCGCACACGGCGACGCGGTGCGGGCGAGGTACCCCTAAACACTCATGACGAAGGTGGTGTTGACCCACCCGATCACACCGTCGTGCTCCACCTGTACCCAGGATCCGCGTCGTTCACCTGTGCGCAGCACCTCGCCGCGAGGGATCTGGACTAATTTGTCCGAACTTGAACTGGGCTCTTCACGCAGAGGTACCGAGTAGGTGGCCTGCCAATCACCTGCCGAAGTGACGGTGGAACTGGTCTGGGTGCCTCCGTGGGCGTCAAAGTATGTGTCTCCCCAGCCCCCGGGATTGCCGCTGAGGCCCAAGCGCTGTGAGCAGGCAGGCCATGCCCCCCACCCTTGGCGTTGCCACAGCTGGTAGGCACGTTCAATCTGTTCCTGCTTCGATGCCTGATGCGGCAGGCCGCTTCCCCCGACCCAACGCCACGAGGACGCAGAGAACTGGAGGCCACCGTAGTAGCCGTTGCCGGTGTTGATGGACCAGTTACCGGAGGACTCACACTGAGCCAACCGGTCCCACGCAGAACTGTAGGGTCCGCGAGAACTCTGGGCGTGCTGGCCACTAGTCGGACCAGTCCGGCCCGATGAGCTTCCCGAGCCGGAACCAGAGGATGACGACCCCGACCCGGAGGATGAGCTTCCTGAGCTGGACGATCCGCTGGAGCCCGAGGAGCTATTGGAACCGCTCGAGCCCGATGACGAGGATCGGACGTCGAGGAAGTCCTCCCACACCCACCCGGTGTTTCCGTTGGTTCGTACCTGATACCAACCCCCACGGGAACTGAGAACCTCTACGTTGGTGCCAGCCGGAAGAGTTCGAGCGACACTGCTGCTGGTACTGGGGCCAGATCTCATATTCACACCTGAAGTTACCCGTGCACCACTGGACGATGAGGAAGAACTACCTGAACCCGAGTTGGAAGAACCCGACGAC
>NZ_VFIE01000025.1:247-472 GCF_010119385.1 Nesterenkonia haasae | reverse complement strand
GAACCCGAAGAGGAGGACGAGCCAGAAGACGAACTGCCTGAGCTTGAGGACCCAGAACTCGAAGAACCAGAATTGGAGGACCCAGAAGAAACGTTGAGGTAGTCGCCCCAGACCCAACCGGTATTGCCATTGGCACGAACCCGGTACCAACTACCGCGCTGCTCCAGCACAGTAACGGAAGTCCCTGCGGAGAGCACCCGATCGACTCTTCCACTCATACTCGGG
>NZ_VFIE01000025.1:0-221 GCF_010119385.1 Nesterenkonia haasae | reverse complement strand
GCAGACCTCATATTCACACCCGAGGTCACCCGACCTGTAGAAGATGATGAACCGGAGCTGGAAGAACCCGACGACGACGAGCCCGAAGAGCTGCTCGCTGTGGAAGAACTGCCCGAACTAGACGAGTTGTTCGTACCTGAACTGCTGGAACCGGATGACCCGGTGCTCAAAAAGTCCTGCCACACCCAACCGGTATTGCCATTGACCCGCACCTGATACCA
>NZ_VFIE01000024.1:89370-142245 GCF_010119385.1 Nesterenkonia haasae | reverse complement strand
TAGTGCCCGTCTACGATTCCATTCTCCAGCGCCTCACGTACTCGTTGGGATTCTGGCATCTGGGCCATGCGGCACCTCCTTGAGTGTCGAGCTTAGCTGTTCGGGGCGACCGCTTGCCGGCGTCTCAGCACAGGATGAGCATTTTTTGCCGCATGTGGCACAGGTCACTTGTATGCGTTAGGCTCGCTGTTGTATACATCACAAAAGTCCAGATATGTATCACGAGATGAGGATTTCAGTGGGACGAAACGACCGGTGGCTGTTGGCGGACCTCTTCCGCGTCCTTGGCGGCCAACGTCGGGAGGATGACCGAGTTCCAGAGGCGCAGGCGTCACCCGCCGAACAGTTGAGGGCCGCTTGCGAGGTGCTTGTGAGCGATATCGGTGAAGCCTCAATACGCGCAGTCGCCGAACGCGCTCTCGACAGCTACGCGCAGCTGTCAGATTCAGAGAAGTCCAGTTTCTTCCACCACCTGTTGGACGCCTACGGGGTGGATGCTGATCGGCTGCAGAGCGCCTACCGCACGTGGGAACAGCACCGCGGTCACCAAGATCTCACTGAGCTGTTCGTCGCAGTAGAACCCCGCCGGCAACAGTTGCTGCGCCGGATCAACCACGCGCCCAATGCCACGCTGGCACTGGTGAACATGCGCGCTGATTTGCGCAGACTCCTGAGGGCGCACCCTGAGCTCGCCCCCGTCGATGCGGATTTCCAGCATCTCCTGGCCTCCTGGTTCAATCGCGGCTTTTTGCGGATGGAAGAGATCACCTGGGACTCACCCAGAGAAATTCATGACCACCTCGTCAGGTATGAAAAGGTCCACCCAATGAGGCGCCGGCGCGATCTTCGGGACAGGCTCCAGCCCAAAGACCGCACCATGTACGCCTTCTTCCACCCCGCGACAGGTAACGTTCCCCTGATCTTCGTCGAGGTCGCCCTGGTCCGCGGGGTTCCCGCGCATATCAGCCCCCTTCTGCATCCGGATTCAGCAATCAATCCTGCCAGGGCAGACACCGCCGTTCTCTACTCCATCAACAATGCGCTGGACGGGCTGGCGGGAGTCTCGTTCGGAAACCTCCTTATCAAACAGGTGATCGACCACGTCCGAGACCAGCTTCCGCACCTGGAGAACTACGTGACGCTCTCCCCGATCCCCGGTTTTCGACAGTGGTTTGACGCTGAAGCAGAGCGGCGTGCCGACCTGGGTGACGCCAGCTACGCGCAGTTGAAGGAAGACATCGAGTCCCTCGGCGGCAAACTTGACAGCTCGCAGAACGACGACGCTAGGGCCCGGTTACTGGGGGAGAAGCCTAAACTGCCCAAGGACACGGTGGAGAGGCTACGCAGCCGACTCTTCCCAGTGGTCGCCACTTACATTGCTGAGAGCCGACGCAGCGACAGAAAGCCACTGGACCCGGTAGCACGCTTCCACCTTGGCAACGGCGCCATGGCATGGGAGCTGCAGTGGCCGGCGAATCCGGAATCTGCAGCCTGGAAGCAGTCCTATGGCGTGATGATCAATTATCGCTATCAACCCGAAAAGTTGGAGAGGCTCCATGAAGAGTTTGCCCGGCACCGGGCAATTGCACTCAGCCCGCAGATGTTGGGTCTGCTGAACGATGGCGAGACCACGCGGGAGGAACCCGAATACACCACAATGAAAGGACATTCGCCCATGTCAGAACCCTTCACCACCATTTACCAACAATTTCTTAGACGCGTGGAAGAGTCCCCGAGCAAGCCGCTCTTTCTGCTGCCTAATGACAGGACGATCAGCTACACCCAGACGTTGGAGACCGTGCAGCACATTGCAGCCACACTCATTGATGACGGGGTCGAACCTGGTGATCGGGTGGCAATGCAGGTGGAGAAATCACCGGAAGCCATTGCGCTGTACCTGGCTTCACTGCAGATCGGTGCAGTGTTTCTTCCGCTGAACACGGCATACACCAGTAAAGAGATGGACTACTTCATCGCCGATGCCACGCCACGGGTTCTCGTGTGCTCACCCGAGGCGGCGACGGAGCATGCACACCGCCAGGGTGTGGTTGTGGAGACCCTGGGCACCGACCAGGATGGCACATTGCTCAGGGCCAATCGACGGCATACAGGGATTTTCGAAGCAGGGCCGGATAACCTCGCCTCCATTCTCTACACCTCTGGGACCACAGGACGTTCCAAGGGTGCAATGCTCACTCACCAGAATCTGGCCTCCAACTGCCAAGCACTTCTGGAGACCTGGGAGTACACCGCTGAGGACGTCCTCATCCACGCCCTGCCCATCTTCCACATTCATGGACTTTTTGTAGCAGCGAATATGACTTTGGCGGCCGGTGCATCGATGCACTATCTGCCAAAGTTTGACGCAGAGGAGGTCATTGACCTTTTCTCACAGGCGACGGTCCTGATGGGTGTCCCCACCTTCTACACCAGGCTGCTGAAGAATCAGCGGCTTACAGCCGAGGCGTGTACCGCCATGCGGCTCTTTGTTTCTGGCTCCGCGCCCCTGTTGGCCAGTGACCACGAAGCTTTCCAGGAACGCACCGGTCACGCCATCGTGGAGCGCTACGGAATGACAGAGACCGGGATGAACGCCACCAACCCGTATTCGGGTGGACCTCGTAAGCCTGGCACTGTGGGCACCCCCTTCCCAGGAATCGACATTCGCGTGGTCGACCGCGAATCACACAGTCCAGTCCAAGACGGGGACGTCGGATTAGTAGAGGTGCGCGGCCCCAATGTCTTCAGCGGCTATTGGCAGATGCCAGAAAAAACCGTCGAAGAGTTTCGGGAAGACGGTTTCTTCATCACGGGAGATCTCGGACGCATAGACGAGGACGGGTACCTATGCATCGTGGGCAGGGATAAGGATCTGGTGATCTCGGGTGGTTACAACGTGTACCCCAAAGAGGTGGAAGAGCACCTCGACGCTCATCCCGACATTCAGGAATCAGCGGTGATTGGTGTGCCGCACCCTGACCTGGGTGAGGCAGTGGTGGCTGTGGTGGTGCCAGTCGCAGGCAAGGATCCGCAAGGTGATGACATCGTCGCGTTCATCGCAGATGACTTGGCGCGGTTCAAGCAACCCAAAGCTGTGCAAATCATCGACGTCCTGCCCCGCAACGTCATGGGCAAGGTTCAAAAAGTCGCTCTTCGTGAACGGTTTGCCGACCTTTTCAACTCAACCGGCGTCTGACCGACCGCAAATATCTGAAGGAGGCACATCATGGTGCTCTATGGAGTAGCAGCACTCGCGCTGTGCATGCTGGTAGGAATGATCATTGGAGATCTCATCGGGGTCTTCGTCGGCGTCGATGCGAATGTCGGCGGTGTCGGCTTCGCCATGATCATGCTCGTATTGGTCAGCGCATGGCTGCGCAGGAAGGGGCTATTCCCCAAACCGACCGAACAAGGTGTGCTCTTCTGGAGCGCCCTCTACATCCCCATCGTGATTGCCATGGCAGCTACACAGAACGTCGCGGAGGCCATCGAGGGTGGTCCCATGGCCATCCTTGCCGGAGTCGCCGCACTGGCCGCTGGAGCAGCCCTGGTGCCTGTCATCTCACGGATTGGTGAGCGATCTGAACCTCTGCCGCCGATGACCGAAGAAGAAAAGATGGAGGCCTGAGATGGATCTCATTGCAGGCGTTCTTGAACGCAACGGACTGCTCTTTGCCTTCGTCGTCGTCGGAGCCATGATGCTCGTCTCCGGCTGGCTTTCGAAGACCCTCACTCGAGGCCGACTCCAAGGCTCGGCCATCGCCATCATCCTGGGACTCGTCCTCGCCTATTTTGGAGGAATCCAAACAGGCGGCGAGGCTGGCATGGCCGATATTGCCATCTTCAGTGGCCTCGGCCTCATGGGTGGAGCCATGCTGCGGGACTTCGCGATCGTCGCCACGGCCTACGGCGTCGATCTTCAGGAAATCAAGAAGGCCGGAGCCGCGGGAGGGTTGGCCCTGATCCTTGGGGTGTTCGTCTCGTTTATCGCCGGTGCCGCTGTCGCCGCTGCCTTCGGTTACACGGACCCAGAGTCAATGGCTACCGTCGGCTCAGGGGCAGCCACCTACATCGTGGGCCCAGTGACGGGGACTGCTGTCGGGGCGAGCTCAGATGTGATTGCCCTATCCGTGGCGGCTGGTCTGGTGAAAGCCGTAATCGTGATGGTAGGTACGCCCATGATCGCGCCACTGATTGGCCTCAACAACCCTAAAGCGGCGATGGCCTATGGGGGTCTGATGGGCACCACATCCGGGGTAGCAGGAGGGTTGGCTGCCACTGATAAGCGCCTGGTGCCTTATGGAGCGATGACAGCAACTTTCTACACCGGCCTCGGGTGCCTCCTGGGGCCGAGCGTCTTCTACTTCGCGCTCAGGTTCCTGTTCGGCGGATAACGGATCTGACAGAATTCTTTGAGTCGCTCGGCGAACTCGGTCAATGTGCCGTGAGCGTGGTGTCCGGCTCTCCATGCGGCGTAGAGATGTATCTGGAGCGGTTGGCCCTGATGGTGGATCAGCAGTGGTTGAAGGCCGTAGCGGGCGTCGTCGGTCAGGATCGCAACACCGCGTCCGGCAGCTGCTAGCGCTTGCGCCACTTGGCTGTGTCGAGTCTCCAACGTCGTCACAGGTCTGAGCTCGGCATGATCGAGTGCCGCTTCAAAGACGCGTCTGGCCTTGAAACGCATGGTGGGCAGAATGAGAGTCTCGTCCACAAGGGCTTCCAGGTTCACGTGCTGCTGACCAGCCCACCGGTGGTGGGGCGGTACGTAAGCCCATACCGGAAGACTGGCCAAATGGGGCGCATGGGCGCTCTGCGGCCACCTCACCGGAGCAATGACCATGTCATAGCTGCCTAGGGTGCGGGCGGTTTCGGAATCGATCGCTATCTCGCTGACTGAGGGCACAGGGTCCTCGGGTCGGAATGTGGCCACGAAAGGGGCGACGATGTCAGTCAGTGTTGTGGTCGGTGCCGCCAGGGAGATCCTTGCCATACGACCATTCGCCAGCTGTGCAGCGTATTCGGCCGCCTCGCGATGCCGGTGCAGCAGATCCTTCGCCGTCTCGAGGAACTCGCGGCCTTCCGTGGTCAGATGCAGCCGACCACTTTGCCGGAGAAACAGCCTCAGGTTCAGCTCACGTTCCAGTTGCCGGACCTGTCGTGACAGTGAGGGTTGTGTCATATGAAGCTGCTGAGCGGCTGCTGACACCGTGCCGGATTCGACGACGGTGACGAAGTACCGCAGCAAACGAGTATCCATGCTTACCAAGCATACTATCCAGCACATCCAGGTATTGGACGGCATGAATACCAGGTGTGAAGCTGGAATCGCCCTCCTCCACGCCAAGCCCACATTGGAGCGTTGATGACCACTCGATCAACCTTTTCTGTCACCAATCCTGCAACTGGGAAGCTCCTCGAAGAGGTGGTGGACCTGACCGCCGAGCAAGCGCTCGCACAGGTACAGGAAGCGCATGAGGCGTTTCAGCACTGGAAGAACGTAGCCCCCCGGCACCGTGCTGACGTGCTGAACAAGGCTTACGACTTGATGATTGCCGATGTGCAGCGACTGCGGGACCTCATCGTTGCTGAAAACGGTAAGTCCCAGGCTGATGCCGAAGCCGAAGTTCGGTACGCTGCGGAATTCTTCCGCTGGTATGCCGAAGAGGCCGTGCGGCTTAGCGGTGAGTACACCACGGCTCCTGCGGGAGGGGTGCGCAACGTCGTCACCCACCATCCAGTCGGTGTGGCTCTGCTGATCACGCCATGGAACTTCCCTGCTGCCATGGCGACCCGAAAGATGGGGCCCGCCCTGGCGGCCGGCTGCACAGTCGTCCTCAAGCCGGCCCGCGAAACCCCCCTGACAGCGATCGCGATCGCCGAAATCCTCATTCAGGCCGGAGTGCCGGAGGGTGCGGTCCAGGTGGCAACCACCACCGCGACCCGCGAGGTCGTCACCGCGCTGCTGGGCGACGACCGAATCAAGAAACTCTCCTTCACCGGCTCGACCCCGGTAGGCCGCACTCTCCTGGCCCAGTGCGCAGAACGGGTGGTCAATGCCTCTATGGAGCTCGGCGGAAACGCTCCGTTCATCGTCACAGCTGACGCCGATGTGAAGGCTGCGGTCGAAGGCGCGATGGTGGCCAAGTTCCGCAACTCAGGTCAAGCCTGTACCGCCGCCAATCGCTTCTACGTCCACGCGGAGGTAGCTGAGGAGTTTATCGAGGCCTTCGGTACGCGGATAAGCCAGCTGAAAGTCGGTGATCCGGCCCAGGGTGCGCAGATTGGTCCGCTGATCCACGATCAGGCCGCCGTTGGAGTGCGGCAGCTGCTCGATTCAGCGCAGAACGACGGCGCCACAATCGCCTACCAGGCCCAGCTGCCTGAGGAGCTGGCAACTGAGGCCTTCGTTGCGCCCACCTTGCTGCGCGATGTGCCTGCCGATGCGGACATCCTCTCAGAGGAGATTTTCGGTCCCGTGGCCCCGGTGGTGGTCTGGGACGACACCGAGGAGATGCTTGCACAGGCCAACGCAGCAGAAGTCGGCCTTTCCTCCTACGTCTACGCCGGCAACCTCCAAGATGCTCTACGCATCGGGGAGCGCCTGGAGGCGGGCATGGTCGGAGTCAACCGCGGCATCGTCTCGGACCCCAGCGCGCCCTTCGGAGGAGTTAAACAGGCTGGCCTCGGGCGCGAAGGCGGCCACTGGGGCATTGAAGAGTTCACTGAACCCCAGTACCTGTCAGTGGATTGGCCGCAGTGATCAGCGTTGGCAAGCAGCTGAAGGGCGGGTCAAGACGATCGTGCTTCCCTCACGAATAGTGACTAGCATGGTGCTCGCTGGCTAGGGGGTGGCTGGCTACTTCTTCGTCCAGGGGGCCTCATCCGGCTGTGGTGAGTTCCGGCTAGTGGAAGGATGTCTATCCAATCTCATGCCTCGCAGGCAGGCTAGCGGTGTGATGCTAGTCACGCTGCTAGGAGGTACATCTCGTGACTCAACCTAGCCAGGCGAGTGCGAACCCCGGCTCCTCGGTCGCTGGTGATTTCCGGCCCTCACCTTCACGGGTGAAGATCTCGATTGACGGGGTCTCGAAGACTTTTCAGGTCAAGAAGCAGCGCACCGAGGCCCTAAAGGACATCAATCTGCAAATCGCCGAAGGGGAGACGGTTTCGTTAATCGGAAGGTCTGGCTGCGGTAAGTCCACCCTTTTGCGTGTTATGGCTGGCCTGTTACCTCCGAGTAGCGGAAATATCCTCGTAAATGGCAGTCCACTGTGGCGACGATCGCAGGTGGATACTAGTGTGATCGAGCAGCTCGGCGTCGTGTTCCAGGAAGCGAACCTCTTCCCGTGGTTCGACGTGACAGACAACATCGCTCTGCCGCTCAAGCTGCGCGGTGTGAATAAGACAGAGCGTCGCAAGCGCGCCCGCGAGCTTGCTGACCTGGTGGGTCTTGGAGGCTTCTTCAACTCCTATCCCCGGGAGCTCTCGGGCGGTATGCGTCAGCGTGTTGCGATCGCCCGAGCTCTTTCGCGGGGGCCAGAACTCCTGCTCATGGATGAGCCTTTCGGGGCCCTGGATGCGATGACGAGAGAAAAGATGAACCTCGAGCTGCAGCGTATCTCTCTGGCGACTCAAGTTACCGTCGTCTTCGTCACCCACGATATCTCCGAAGCGGTATTTCTCGGCGACAGGGTCATTCAACTCTCCCCGCGGCCAGGCCGTATCGAAGAAATTACTGATGTTGGCATCGCCCGCCCGCGCTCCGTCGATGTGCAGACGACGCCGGCCTTCGGCGAACGGATACGCAAGCTCCGTGACGCTTTGGAAGGGTAACTTTGAATATGCGGAATTCCACCCTGCAGAAGTACCTTTCCTGGATCGGCGCCCCCGCCGTCATTGTGCTGTTATGCCTGATCTGGGAGGTCTCAGTACGGGTGATGGAAGTGTCCACTCTTATCCTCCCGCCGCCTTCGATGATCGGTAACCGCCTGATCGAGCTCGTACAGGAGTCCGATACCTGGAACCACACGATGACCACGGTCACCGAGGTAGTCATCGGATTCACCTTGGCCGTACTCCTTGGTGTTTTCTTTGGTGTGCTGCTGGGCAAGATCGTGTGGTTGGAGTTGACTCTGCGGCCCGTATTTGTGCTGCTTTACATTATTCCCAACATCGCGTTCGTCCCGCTGTTCGTGATCTGGTTCGGCTTCGGGATGGGCTCCAAAATCGTGATAGCTACTGTGCTGGCCTTCTTTCCGATCATGCTCAACGTGCTCCTGGGTGTGAAATCGGTGGACCCGGGCCACCGGGACGTGATGAGCTCGCTCAACGCCACTAAGGCTCAGCGTTTCTCCAACCTCGAGGTCCGCTCCGTGATGCCCTATCTCTTGGCCGGAATGGAGACTGGCGTGGTGCTTGCCGTCATCGGCGCCATTGTAGGTGAGTACTTGGGAGGAAATGAGGGTCTCGGTTACCTCATTGTCCGGACGCTGAACCAGATGGACGCTCCTGGACTGTTCGCGGTAATCGTGATCCTTTCGGTAGTCGGCCTCATCTTCTACGGGATGGTCTTCCTGCTCAAGCGGTTCCTGATCCCGTGGCACGAGTCGGTCTATGCCTCACGGGGAGTCAGCGTATGAGTGCAGTGTCGCCAGAGCGAAGACAAGCTGATGCCCGGCAGGCGGTAGGCACCTCGCGCACACAGAGTGATATAGGACGTAGTTCTGCTATGAATGCCAACCAGCGTGGGCGGCGCAAGTCCGCAGATAAGCGTTCATCATTGGAGCGTCTGTACCGGCTGCTCTCGGCTTTCGACTACAAGCACACCAACCTGACGCTCTCCGAGCTTAGCCGTAGAGCTGGCCTCCCTCTATCGACCACGCATCGCATGGTGTCTGAACTTCTCGAGCTAGGGATGCTGGAACGTGATGAGGAGGCCAGGCTCTGCATGGGCGTCGACGTCTGGAAGTTTGGTCTTCTGACGCCGAAGACCCACGGCATCCAGCGAGCAGCCCTGCCCTTCATGCAGGATCTCTATTCGATCACCGGCTTCCCCATTCATTTGGGAGTTCCGCAAGGCAGCGAGGTCACAGTGGTCGAAAGCTTGCGTCCCAGGGAGGCCGGTCAAGAACGACCGCGTATCGGTCAGCGGGATCCGTATCACATCGTCGCTGTGGGGATGGCTTTGCTGGCTTTCCTCGAACCGGAATTCCAGGAGGAATATCTCCTTGGTCTAGAACTGAAAGGTGGGCTGGGACAAGAGTCCCCTGCTGAGGTGCGACGGGCGCTGGCCCGGGCGCGGGCGGACGGTTACAGCGTCAACAACAACAAGACATTTCCACGAGTCGGGGTTGGGGCTCCGATCCTAGACCAGTTCGGGCTGCCTCTTGCCTCGATCTCGGTAGTTGTGCCAGAAGGAGCAACCGAAACTCCCTATGGTCACATGATCCGCAGCGCAGCACGAGCCATCCAGCGCACCGCTTGGGAACAAGGGCTTGGAAGCCCAAGGAATTCGACTGCGCGGAAAAGTAGCTTGTCGCGTTTCTGAGACCTATGACACGGTTCAGTAACTCTCTTCGCAGAACCATGCTTGTCGCCGGCCATTCGGTGATGGGCCCTACATTCCGTCAATGATGATGGTGCAGAAGGAGAAGAATGGCGTTACGAAGCAACTTCGGCGCGAATAATGCACGAACGGTGATCCGCCGTGCACAGTGGGTGTCTCTGGGTATCAATCCTGAGGACATGGAACGCCCAAAGGTCGCCCTGGTCAATACCTCCAATGATCTTGCCGCCTGCTTCGCGCATCTCGACGAAATCGTAAATGTGCTCAAGACGCGCGCATATGAGACTGGGCTTCTTCCCTTTGAGATCCGCACCGCGGCACCCTCAGATTTCGTGACCAGCGCAGGCAAGGGAGGACGGTATATTCTTCCTTCTCGCGATCTCATCACCAACGACATCGAGGTGATGGTGGAGGGCGCCCAGCTCGACGCTATGATCTGCCTGAGCTCCTGCGACAAAACCACCCCCGGTCACCTCATGGCAGCAGGCCGGCTCAATATCCCCACCATCATCATCCCCTGCGGATACCAGCGCAGCGGGCTGGCCGAGGGCGGCGACTCCGATGTCGAAGAGGTCTTTTTCAAGTCTGCTGTGCAGGCGATGGACGGCAAGATCGAGGACGATGTTCTGCGTCAGGCCGATGATGCGATCCGGAGCCCGGGAGTCTGTTCAGGTCTAGCAACTGCCAATTCTATGCACATGGTCGCCGAAGCTCTAGGTATGACAGTGCCTCACGCCGCGCCAGTGCAAGCGAACTCGGAACATATGTGGGATGTGGTCGACCGCTCCGTGGACGCCATCGCAGTGGCCGTCGAGAAGAACCTTACGCCGAGGCGGATTATGACCAACGCCAGCGTCAATACTGCTGTCCGCACCATGCTTTCAGTGGGCGGCTCGAACAACACCATCAAGCACCTTCAGGCTGTTGCCGTCGAGACCGGTCTCGACATCGACGTCTGGGAGACCTATCGAAAGCTGGGGCGAGAGACCCCTACCCTGTGCTCAATCCGTCCGAACGGGGACCACCTAGTTGAGGATCTCGAAGCGTCCGGTGGTGCAGCCACCGTCCTGAAAGAGCTGTTGCCACTCATTGGTGGCGACCAGCTGACCATCACTGGGAAGACGCTGGTCGAGAACCTTGAAACAGCCAAACCAGCAGATGGAAAGGTAGTACGCCCGCTCGACGCACCCTTGTCCACCTCGCCAGCCATCGTGGTGGTCAAAGGTTCGCTGGTTCCCGAAGGGGCGGTGGTCAAACGTCCGATTCCGGATCCTGGACCATTCGAATTTACTGGACCAGCCAAGATTTTTCATTCACGGGAAGAAGGCATCGAGGCGGTGTCGCGCGGGGACATACAGCCTGGTGACGTCGCGGTGATACGCGGCCTCGGGGTTACCGGCGGCCCGGCCATGGGCATGGTCTCGGCCTTTATCTTCGCCCTGAACGGTCGCGGTCTGAGCGAGAAAGTCGCAGTGATCTCCGATGGCCAGCTCAGTGGACTTGTCAACCGTGGGATCGTCGTCGGGGAGGCTTCTCCCGAGGCCGCAGCTGACGGACCCCTGGGGAGAATGCAGAACGGCGATCAGGTCCACATTGACCTGATTACCGGCACTGTTGACCTTCTGGTGGATGAGGAAGTACTTGCGGCGCGGCCCCCCTACCAGGCGCCACCGGCAACTGAGGATTTCAGCGGCCTGCTCGACCAGTACCGTGCCACCGTACAACCGCTTGCTTGCGGAGCCGTGCTTTGCGGAAACGGACCTTGCTCTGCGCCGAAAGCCTGAATGTCACACCTTAAGCCAGCAACCGCGACCTGAGGAGCATAAGCATGAACACTGCGATTCGCGAACCCGCCCGTAGCACCCCCGTAGTCGGAGAATACGACGTCATCGTCGTCGGTGGAGGTCCAGCTGGACTGATGGCCGCTACTACAGCCTCGCGCACAGGGCGGTCCACATTGATGGTCGAACGTTACGGATTTCTTGGAGGTGCGGGGACGATGGGAGGGCTCAGCACCTTTTGCGGCTTGCATGCACGGGTGCATGGTGAACACAAGCGAGTAGTCCGTGGATACTGTGATGAGCTCATCGAGCGGCTTGAACATATGAACGCCATCAGTAAGCCGCACTTTAGCGTCCAGAACAGGATTCAGGCTCAGGCCTACGATATTTCCGCCTATAAGGTGGCCCTGGATGAGCTACTGCTCAAAGGCGGGACGGAAATCCTCTTCCATGCCTCCGTCGTTGGGCTAACGACGAACAATGAACAGCAGATTGACACAGTAATCGTGGAATCGAAATCTGGCCGGGAGGCCATTCGCGGAAGAGTCTTTATCGACGGCTCCGGTGACGCAGACCTAGCTCATCTGGCCGGCGCCCCCATAGAGAAGTCCCCAGATCTGCTGTATCCCTCACTGATGTTCCGGATAAATGGGGTTGATTACAACGAAGCCGGGGAGGCCTGGAGGACGGTCGCACGGCTCATGGAGGAGGCTGAAGCGCGCGGTGAGCAGAAGTTCCCACGGAAGAAGCCGATCGTTCGGCCCCAGCGTAATCCGTTGGAATGGCGCTCAAACCTCACCCAGCTCTCCAACGACGACGGTTCAGCTATTGATGGCACCGACGTCCGGCAACTGACCAAAGGGGAGCTCCAGGGACGCCAGCAGGTATGGGAAGTCTTCGACTTCGTCAAGCGCCGCACTCCTGGATTCGAGAACTCCTACATAGTCGACATTGCCCCGCAGGTGGGTATCCGCGAGACACGGCGGACAGTGGGGGTATATCAACTTAGCGAGGACGACATCCTCTCCTGCGTGAACTTCGATGACGCTATTGGTGTTCAGGGCTGGCCGGTGGAGGCACACGTTAAAGGAACGGTTGAGTTCCGTTTTCCGCATGCTGATGAGCAGTCTCGCGGCTTCAATCAGTTGCCCTACCGCATGCTGGTGCCGCAGCAGGTGGAGAATCTGTTGACGGTGGGTCGTTCGGCGTCAATGACGCAGGGGGGCCAGTCCTCAGCGCGGGTGACAGGTCCTTGTTTCGTCATGGGTCAAGCAGCCGGTATCGCCGCTGATATCGCCCTCTCTGAGGCGGCGGGTGTGGCCGACGTCGAGATTCCGGTATTGCAGCGCAGACTTCAGGAAACGGGTGCTTACCTCGGCGCAGACCTCGCCCCCGACACATTCAAAGAGTCGCCGCCTACTGTTCCGGCGGTCTGATGTGCAAGAGAAGTCGACTATCGCCCAAAAATCCAGCGCAAGGGAGGTAAACAGACCTGAGTAGCGATCGACCAGGGTCATGACTATAAACCGTGGTGAAATCCCTTTAATGCTGGACCTAGTCCAAGGAGAAATGATGCATCGGTCAATGACGCCCAACCTGTCAACTCTCGGAGACCCCCCTGCGGGAATGAGTCGTCGTAGTTTTTTCCGTGCTGGCGGGCTTGGGATTATCGCCGCAGCAGGTGCGAAGTCACTGGTGGCTTGCGATAACAACAGAGGCAGCGACACAAGTCTCGGTGAGGTGACCTATGTCAGCTTCTTACCGTTCGACACACTCTCATACGCTGCGGAGATGATGGCTATAGCCGGCGGATACGCCGCTGAGCACAGCATTGATCTTCAAGTGGAGGAGGCCAGGGGTACCGCGCCGGCGCTGCAGGCAGTCATCTCCGGCGTCGGGCTGATCGCCCGCTGCAACACCATTGACCTTGTACTGGCCCGGCAGGAGGGCCAACCTCTCGTTAACATCGGCACTATTGGACGAGGCCCCGCGCAGCGCATTAATTTTTCGCAGAGGAACCGGCTCTCCAGTCCGCAGGACTTCGTCGGAAAGACCATCGGCATCCCCTCGGAGGGCGGCAGCACTGAGAACAATCTGCGATTGACCCTGCAGCATGGCGGCATCGACCCCGATGACGTCACCATGCAGGTTGTTGCACCCACCCCAGCCTCTTGGGAAATGATTGGCCGAGGGCAGATCGACGGTTTCCTCACCAGCCCGGATCAGAGTTTCCTGCTGCAGGAGATGGAAGATGAAGCCGATGCTGTCGTTCTCGGAGACCTTGCCCCCGTGGTCTCAGACCGGCAGTATTTCGTGACCACCGAGGAGCACATCGAGAACAGCGCAGAGCAAGTAAGGGCCTACCTTGCTGCGCTCTCTGACGCGGTCGAGTCGATCGTGGATGACCCCCCTTCAGCCATCGCCACGCTGCGTGAGGAGTACTCCTTCTCGAGCTTAGACAGCGACAGTGTTGCCGCAGACGCCATCGATGTCCAAATAGAGAACTTCGTCAACAATGACGAGCCTGACCCTCTGTACACCGAAGCGGACATCTGGGCGGAGGGTTTGCAGGAGCTCGAAGGCGCAGGTTTCATCGACCCGGTGGAGGACCCCGATAGTTGGTTCAACAACAGTCTGCTTCAGAGTTGATCGGAAATGCCCACTGGGCGGAAAGCTACTTGACCCTTGATTCAGGCAACCTGATACTAAATGTGACACGGCACACATATTGGTTGTCTTTATTCAATGACCGGAGGGACCTATGCCTGACCAGGCCCAAAAAATCTTGACCGCACCGATAGGCAAGCTTCCAGAGTTAGCGGGGGCGCCATTTGGGCCCTCCGCCTGGCACACCATCACTCAAGAAGACATCCGCCTCTACGCCGAGGTTTCCGGAGATCACAATCCTATTCACGTGGACCCTGAGGCAGCCAAGAAGAGTCCATTCGGCACCGTGGTGGCACATGGATACTTGACTCTTAGCAGGGTGGTGCCGCTCATGAAGGAGATATTCAAGATCACTGAGGTCGGATCCGGCATCAACTACGGACTGGACAGGCTACGCTTCCCGGCTCCGGTGCCAGCCAATAGTCGTGTCCGGCTCCTTGGGGAGATCAGCGAGGTTAGAGAGATCGATGGCGGATATCAGGTCCACATCAGCCTGACGTGGGAACTGGAAGGAAGTCGTAAGCCCGCCGCTATTGCCAACCAGGTGTTGCGGTTCTACCGGTGAGGCGGCCAACGGGCCATCGCCTTACTTCTTTTGGTACCAGCTAGAGCTATAGAGGTTAGGGAGAACGTGTGCCATGACGACTCAAGAAAGCAGCCTGCAAAGTTACAGCGAACGAATTGATCCCAGAAGCCTCGCTGGCAAAGTCGCCATCGTCACAGGTGCAGGACGCGGTCTTGGCCGCGGTTACGCATTGGCGCTCGCGGCCGCAGGTGCCGCCGTCGTCGTCAACGACGCCGAAGAGAATTCCGCCTCGACGGTGGCCAGTGAGATCATTAACGGCGGGGGGAGCGCCATGGCTGCCACTGGAAGAATCGGGCCTGAGGCTGCCGCCGTGAAGTTGGTGGAGAAGGCCACGAAACAATACGGACGCCTCGACATTATGGTGACTAACGCCGGTGTCCTGCGAGACCGCGTCACGTGGAAGATGACAGAAGAGGACTTCGACACTGTCATTGAGACCCACCTCAAGGGCTCATGGACCTGCGGCAAGGCAGCCATCCAACAGATGAAGGCACAGGGAGAAGGCGGCCGTGTGATCCTCATCGGGTCCCCAGCAGGCCAGTTCGGCTCGTTCGGCCAGTCCAACTACGCATCCGCCAAAGCAGGCATCGTCGGTCTCGGGCGCACTTGGTCCATGGAGCTTGCACGGGACAAGATTAACGTCAATATTGTAGTCCCTACCGCGATGACCGCGATGACTGCGACCATTCCTGCCTACCACGAGTGGGCCGAAGCCTTCGAGCGGGGCATGCCGCTCCCTCCAGTTGCCCGCCGTGAACACGCACTCGGCGGCCCCGAAGATGTCACGCCCCTCGTTGTGTGGTTAGCCTCTGACGATTCTGCAGCGGTCACGGGCCAAGCCTTCGGTCTCGGCGGTGACCGCTTTGTCTTGTACTCTCACCCAGCTGAGCAGGTAACTGCGGATCACGACGGCGGGTGGACAGTTGCCGCCATCGGTCAATCCTGGCGGGACAAGTTCGCCGACCACGCCCAACCCTCAGGCCCGCGTCCCAAGCCGGATCCACGCGAGCACAGGGCGCTGTCCCAACCGAACGATTCCGGTGAGTGATCTCGGTGTATGAGAACCATGCGAATATCTGGGAGGCAGTAGCCCAGCGGCGGCCTCACTGGACTGCTCTGATAGCAGGCGAGAAGCGCTACGACTTCGATTCCTTTGACCGCGAAGCCAAGTGCTTCGCCGCCTCCCTGCAGGGAGCGGGGGTCCGCTCCGGAGACCGGGTGGCGTTCTATCTGCACAACACCGCCGAGTTTTTTATTGCCTTCTACGCATGCCTGAAGATCGAGGCCGTAGCCGTCTCGCTCAACTATCGGTACCAAGCTAACGAGATTGTTGAACTGGTGGAGGTGTCCAGGCCGAAAGCCCTCATCTACCGTGTCTCCAGCAAGGACGCCGTTCGACATGTGCAGCAGCAACTGGCCGGTGGAGAAGCTACCCCGGAGCTGTGGATTGAAGTCGATGACGGCGACTACGCCGAGATCCCGGAGGCCCCGGGGCCAGAGGGGGCACGGACCTTCGAGGCCATGGCGTCTGTGGAGTATGAGCTGACTGCGCCACGTCCTGAAGGGCATGCTGAGATGTACATGTTCACCGGTGGTACCACTGGCCGGCCCAAAGCCGTGGTTTGGGCTTTGGGAGATTTGCTGAAGATTCAGCGCACTTCCACTTACGCCCCTTTGAAAATTCGCCCGCCGGACAGCTTTGAAGAAGCTGCACGGATAGCCTGCGACGAAGCCACTCCGCAGGTCACCACACTGCCGTTGGCTCCTTTCATGCACGCCACGGCATTGTTCATGTCCATGAACACCCTCAACGTAGGCGGCACGGTAGTGATCAGCCCTTACCCAAGCCTGAATACCTCCGCAGCGGCGGATCTAGCGATCAGTAACAACGTCACGCAACTCATTGTGGCCGGTGACGCTGTTGCGCTACCGATGGTCGAGGCCCTGGAGAGCCATGCTAGACGGGACAAGCTCCAGATCAATTCCATCATGAGCTCGGGAATGCGGTTGAGCGACGAGACCAAAGAGCGCATCCACCGGCTAGGCGAGGTCCGAATCATGGACATTCTCGCCTCCAGTGAGGGTGGCCCTTTCGCCATGGGTATTAGCACCAATGCTGCTGCTCTACCCGCACATTTCAAGCTCACCCCAGAGGCCGTAGTCCTCGACGAGCAAAATCGGGAGGTCCAAGAGACTCCGGGGGCCAAAGGCTTGCTCGCCTATAGAGGTGCACTGCCCAAGGGATATCTTAACGAGCCGGAGAAAACGAAGGAAACCTACCCCGTCATAAACGGTGTGCGATATGTCCGTCCCGGCGACTATGTAGAGGTCCAGGCCGGAGGCTACATCGAGTTTCTCGGCAGAGGTTCGGCCGTGGTCAACACCGGTGGAGAGAAGGTGTACCCGGCAGAGGTCGAAGAGGCCCTGTTGGAAGTTGACGGCGTCAACGACGCAGTAGTCTTCGGTTTGCCGGACCAGCGCCTCGGAGAGCGCGTCTCCGCGATCGTCGCTGTCGACGACGGCGCCACTGTTACCGCAGAGAAGCTTCAGGAGTGGCTCGGACAGAAGCTTGCCGGTTTCAAGAAACCGCGAACCATCGTGATTCGTTCCTCACTGGATCGCACACCGGCCGGCAAACTTGACATGCGTAAGGTGAGACAGACTGCCACTCAGGCTGCGTCCGAAATCAAAGGAGAGACAGCCCTGTGACCCCTGGCCGAAAGGCTAGCCCGTCTTAGGAGTGGCTGACCTTTTCAAACTATTCGGGAATGATTACCGACGCTGAGAAAATTGCGCTGGCGCGGTTGCGAAAATTCCTGGAGGAACGGGCCGAGCGACTACGCGACTAGGAAACAACAGCTAGGGCGGCCAATTGGTGGCTTCCAACTGATCCAGGAGAAACTCGAACGCATGCTGGGTAGTCTCAATGCCGCACTTGCACTTGCGATCCGGTTGGCTGAGTTGTCCGAGACCCAGGCGGGAGTCAACGATGAACAAGCCGCCCTGGCCCAGGTTTGGGTATGTGCCCATATGTGAGAAACAGCTGCGCTGGGCCGGGAGATCTTAGGGGTAACGGGATCTTTGCTTGAAGAAGGTGGCGCACTTCCACGCAGACGCTGAATCGCTCTACACGTTCGAAGGGACCCATGAGGTCAACTCACTCATCATCGTTGGCCGGGCTGTTACCGGTCTCAGTGCCTTTGCGTGATGTTGCGCTCTGACCGAGCACGCGCCGAGGGGCCTCGTCTCTGGCTTAGTCATGTCAACAGCTCTCTGCCCGATGCAGTCAAGTCAGTCAGAGCGCTCCACGACGCTGTATGAGGAGGGCCGCTGCCGGGCGTGCAGGCCAAAGACTTCTACTAGAGCGGAGACGCCTGCATTGTTGGCACCTGCCACCATGATCTGTACCGCTTGAGGGTTGGTCAGGGCCGGCACCAAATCCGGGTTCTCAGATCCGCTGGCTGTATCTCCCACTGCGTCAGGGTGGTCGCTGGCCATCCGCCACCGAGAATGGTGGGACACCGCATCTTTGCCCACAGCAGCGAACTCTGTGCGTGACCGTACCGCGTGCTGGAAGATGAAGTTGCGCAGATCCTCCTTGTCCCAGCCTGCGGTGGCAAAGAGAGCGGCATGTTCGGGAGCTACCACCAATAGTGTGTGGGTGTATTCGTGGATGAAAGCACCAGTGCGTGTAATCGAATCGACAAAATCCAGAGCCAGCTGTTCTGGTAGCTGGGTGTGTCGGGCTTCGATGTGCATCACTGAGCGGATGACGAATGAGGTGACGACATCGTCTTCCGGATTGAATCCGTACTCAGTGTGGAGCGGGGACCATGGACTCTGTTCCTCATTTTCCCCGATGACTGCGGTGTATTTTGCCGGTGTGGCCTGAGTTGCCTGGTCGAGCTTATGCGGCTGCAATCCGAAGACATTGATCAAACCCAAGCGGATGGCGCGGCCGATAGTGGCATTGGCCCGGTGCCCGGAGCCGAAAATGTTTCCCTGAGAATTGATCTCGAGTCGATGACGGATCGGTCCGTTGACCACGGTGAAGGGCGCCGTGCCTGTTGTGGATTGCCATATACCGCCCTTTGGGTTGGGCTCTTGGGCGATTCCTTCCCAGGCGGCGACTACTACGGGAAAGTACTCGGGTTTGCACCCTGCTAGGGCGGCGTTGATCGCTGCATACCGCACGTTGAGTTGACGGTTCAGGTGCGGTTTTTCGAAGAGCACATCTTCCGGATGCTTTGGTGTCGTGGCCAGGAATTCCGCCACGATGGATTCGGTCACCGGGGCTACAGGCAGTCCATCGGTCCACTCCTGCTCTTGGTAATACTCCAGGACGTGACGGATTGAGTGTGCATCCACCTCGGGGTGGTTGACAGGGGTTGTTGGCTCAGAATGCGTAGCAGTCATCTAGATCTAACCTTCCACTCCGAAAATCCGTTCGATACCGGGCACTAAATCCTTGGCTCGTTGCTTGAGTTCCTGTGCGTTCAGGCTTGAGATTGGGTGTGCTGCGGCGAGGAAGTCATAGCCGCTAAAGCCTTGGACCTTGGCCATGGCCTGCCCAGACATGAGAAAAGACTCGCTGCAGATGCTGACTGCAGGGATTCCGGCTCGTTCGAAGAGGATGCCATCGGTGACGGTGGCTGCGCTGCATGATCCGCAGTCGCCGACGGCGGTGACAACGACGTCACATTCATCGGTGATCTGTTGGAGCAACTCATCCTTGACCGGGGTCCCGAAGTAGTCCTTGGTATACATCCTCGTTTCAGCGATGTCATAGCGACCTTTGAGTTCAGCGGCGATGTTCTCCAGCAGTGCGGTGGCGTTGGGCTTGGTGTTGTCCAAAAGGGCAACTCTGATGCCTTGGAGTGTGCCCGTGCGGGGAGCCAGCGTGCTGTCGTCTGAGCGTGCGTCGGCCCCGGTGGGGTCCAGGATCATCTCTGTAGTCGTAGTGGTCATTGGTCCACCCCTTCTGATAATGCGTTCCACATCACACACAACCACGTGACACTGAGTGTCTAAACCTATGTTTCCGCAAATTGGAAGGCCTCCCGCCGGGTGGAAGGCCTCCGCGAAAACAGGTCGCTCCGTGAAAAGGATGGCAAGCGCCTGGTCACGTGGGCCGGGGGATCCCCTGGCGTCGCCACGGTGACTATTCGCTTCAACTGCCATTGACGATTCTCGCTGTTCTGTTGCCGCAGGTACTGTTCGCCGGCAATACGGTGATCGTTAAGCTGCTGCCGACTGCGCCTCTGGCCGCCACGCGATTGGTCTGGCGAGTGCCAGAAAATCTTCCGCCGGGCTTAACTCAATATTGTCACCGGCCGCAATGAGGTGGTCACCGAGCTGATCACAAACGACGACATCGCGAAGCTGACATTGACTGGTTCTGTGGGCGGCTGGATGAAGCTGCACGAATTGGCCTCTCAATGGATGAATCGAGTCACCCTCGAGCTCGGCGGCAATGACCCTGCACTGATTCTTGAGGACCCGACCCTGTATGACCTTCATCTGGACCGGCTCTATGTGCAACGAGCACGTGTCAATGAAGTGGTGAGTGGACTCTCTACCCAACTGGATCGCCGCGGCGGGATCCACTGGATCACGTTCAAGGTCCCGCCCCGGTCGGTCTCCGCCTTCTACTCCTCACGCGGGCGCAGATCAGTCCAGTCTTGCCCGTTTAGGCCCGATGAAAAGTCATGACCTTCCCAGGTGGTGATGTTGTAGGCGTTGATCTGAGAAACGAATACAATCGGGGCCGTGATCATCGCCTCGGATGCCGCCTCTTCAAGCTGGGCCAAGTGATCTCCGCGATCGTCTTGCCCAGCTGTGAGGATGGCGCTTCGTGCTGCTTCGTCGATCGCGTCGTCACAGACGCCGGAGGGATTGCGTGCAGCCACCCGGTCCGGATTGCAGGTGTACCAACGGGTGATGCCGATGCTGGGATCCGTAGAGAGCGTGGCAATCTGAATTGCAGTGTCGAAATCTCGTTGTTCGTAGACCTTCTCCGTATAGACGTTGGTCTCTAGAGCCACAAGCTCCACTCGGATGCCGACCTCAGCTAAGGAAGACTGCATGACTTCTGCAACAGCGGCGGCATCGGCCAGGGAACTCATGTAATGGACGTCCATGGCGAATCGGTACCCGTCGCTGCCGGGTGTGAGCCCGAGTTCGTCGAGCGCCTCGTTGATGCCGTCAACGTCGTAAGCGAAGTCTTCGGCGAAGTCCACGTTCTGGCTCCGCGCCCAGTCCAGGGATTCAGGGAAGATGCCGTGGGGGACCTCGGAGGTATTCGGTAGGGCGGTCTCGACTACCTGTTCCTTATCGACGGCTGCGTACACGAGTTGCCGGACTGCCGGGTCGGTGAGCTCCTCGGCGTCGGCGTTGAACATTAGAACGATCTGCTGAGGAAGGTTTCCTCGAAGCGTGAGTTCAATATCAGGGTCGGCTTCGAAATCCTCCACACGGGTGGCTACTATTCCGCCGCGCTGATGTATCTCGCCCGATAGCATCGCCAAATCGCTGGCGTTAGGATCAGTCATTATAGGAAAGATAACTCGGTCTACATTGACCTCCTCTTTCCAGTAATTCTCGTTCCCCACAACTTCTACCCGGTCGGACTCGATGAACTCATCGAAGACTAGTGGGCCGGTTCCCACAGGCGCACTATTGGCTTGGTTTTCTAGGTACTCGGTACCTTCGTAAATGTGCTTAGGCAGAAGAAACTGCAGCGACAATGACTCTAGGAGGGCACCATACGGCTCGTTCATCTGAAGGATCACGGTGTGATCATCGGGAGTCTGGACCTCCTCGATCGCGTCGACAAAGTCCGCGCCCAGGGAATCCAGCGGCATGATTTCCTCGAAGTTGAACTGCACATCCTCGGCAGTGAACGGTTCACCGTCGTGCCATTGGACGCCCTCTTCAAGGTGGAAGGTGACCTCGAGGCCATCATCGCTGATCTCCCAATCATGTGCCAGCCAGGGAACGATTTCGAATTCATCGGTAATACGTACCAGTGGTTCCAGCATTGAAGAGCCAACCTGCTGGACCGCTGGAGAGGTGACGAACTGCGGATTGAGCATGGGTAGGGTACCGGTCGATGAGACGAAGAGGCGCTCTTCCCCGTCGTCACTGGTGGCCTCGCCACCACAGGCGCTGAGTGTCAGAGCGGCAATGGCCGCGGTGGTGAGTATGGTCCGTAAGGTGGAATTCATCGTCACATCGGTCCTTTCTGGAGCAGACGATTAGTTGTTTGCCGGAGTGACGTCAAGCCAGTCGCCAGCAACCAGGCCGTCAGCAAAGTCATGTCCCTGCCAACGTTCTGTGTTGTAGACAGTGACTTGGTCAAGGTGCGCTAGGGGCGCTGAAATCATGATCTCGGCGGCACGCTCCTCGAATTGGCGCAGGTGCTCGGTGCGTTCCTGTTGCTCGAAGCTGAGGAGCGATTGGCGGGCGGCTGAGTCAATTGAGTCGTCGCAGACCCCCGAGGGGTTTCGTGCCGCGATGTTGTTCTCGTTGCACGTGTACCACAGTCCAAGGCCAAGACTCGGGTCGGATGAGGCCGTGGTGATCTGGATCGCTAGATCGAACTCTCTGTCGTGATAGACCAACTCGGTGTAGACGTTGGGGTCGTATCCCTCCAGATTGAGGCGGATGCCGACGTCCTCCAGAGAGGACTGCATAACCTCTGCCACATTGTGAGCGTCGGCGAGAACGCTGAGGTAGTAGATGTCTAGAGTGAACCGGTGACCGTCGGCTTGTCGTGGGTGGCCGGCATCGTCCAGGGCGTCATTAATGGCATCAACGTCACGTGGAAAGTCCTCCACCAGGTCCACATTGGGGCTGGAGGCCCATTCCATGGCCGGGGGATAGATACTGTGAGGAAGGTGCGAGGTGCCCGGCAGAGCGGTTTCAACGAGAACCTCTTTGTCGATAGCGGCGTATACCAACTGCCGCAGCGCAGGATCCGAGAGTTCCTCGCGGTCTGCGTTGAAGTTGAACATCACTTGCTGGGGGAGATTCCCTCGAGTTGTGGTGTGTAGTTGGGGGTGGTTTTCGATTTCTCCGAGTCGGGTGCGGCCAAAAGAACCCACCCGGTCGATGTCACCTGCCAGCAGTGACAAGTCTCGAGCGTTGGCGTCGGTGGTGTTGGTGAAGATGACCCGGTCAACCTGGACATCTCCCTTCCAGTAGTCACCGTTGGCGATGACTTCGATTCGATCACCATCCTCGTGAAGATCGAAAGTGAAAGGGCCCGTTCCCACTGGCTCCATGTTGGCGGGGTTTTGTAGGTACTCGGTGCCTTCATAGAGGTGCTGGGGAAGAATGAACTGCAGAGCCAGTGCTTCCAGAAGCGCCCCATAGGGCTCAATAAGCGTGATCTGAACAGTGGCCTCGTCGAGAGTCTCAACTGAGCCGATGGCGTCGATGAACTCGACCCCGAGCGTATTCAGCTCGAACAATTCATCAAAGTTGAACTTCACATCGCTCGCCGTGAATGGTTCACCGTCGTGCCATTGGACGCCCTCCTCGAGATGTAGCGTCACCTCAAGCCCGTCATCGCTGATGTCCCAATCCCGGGCGAGCCAGGGTATTACCTCGTAGTCGTCGGTGATACGGACCAGTGGTTCCAACATTGACTGACCCACAAGGGTGACCGCGGGGGATTGAATAAACTGTGGATTCAGGATGTTGGTGGTCCCTGTGGGAGCGACAAAGACGCGCTCCTCGTCGGAGTCTTCAGCTGCCGCGCTGTCGTCGTCGCCACAGGAACTGAGCAGCAGAGCGGCAATGACCGCCGCAGAGGCACCCAGTGGCCAGCAAGGCTGGGAGGGCCTCTGTGGCCGTTCTCGATACGCGAATGTCATATGGGTGCCTCATTATCCGGAGCTGGGTGATAGTGGTTCTGCGGCAACGGTCGGGTCCCGTTGCGCCCTCTCGCCCAGCTTGCTCGTGGGATGTGATGTGTGCCACATCTATTTCCAATTGGTGGAAGGCAAAACCCCCTGATGCCTAGATCTCGCTTTGGCACTCACGACGAAGTTCCTTGCGGCACCATCGTCTGAGCGTTTAAGCAGCACAGACCTCGTCAGCCGAGGGGGCAGTCGTCCCAGGAAGGTGCCTTTGGCGACGGTCGTGATTGACCTTGTGCGCACCCAAGATTTTTCGAATCTCGTGCTCATCGGTGATCATCACCGGTGGCTCCATCATTGGTCCACCTACCCCGGGCACTGTGGGGGAGACGAAGAACTCCCGCCTCCACATGAGGTCAGGATCAATGAGGCAACACTTGCCACCGCAGCGCATGTGAGTAGATGGCCGGGAATCAAATGTTTCTTCAGGGCATCCTTTTCCATTCATCGCGGAGTCATGGGTCTGCAGCGCCGGCAAAACCTCATGTCGCCGATGCACCCGGAGCGGTGGGCGCAGCACCGTCTAAGGCGTCCAAGGACGGGGTCGCATCAAGCAGTGTGGCGGTGTACTCGTGCTGAGGGCTCTGGAAAATTTCCTGAGCTGGACCATGTTCGACTATCTCGCCCCGGTACATGACGTGGACGTAGTCAGCGACCTTCTTGACCACTGGCAAGTCGTGGGTAATGAAGACATATCCCACGTTGAGGCGCTCCTGGAGGTCAGCCATTACACGCAGCACGCCGGCCTTCACCGAGGCATCGAGGGCTGAGACGGCTTCGTCGGCGATAATGATTTGCGGATTCAGTGCCACCGCGCGGGCAATCAGCACGCGCTGGCGCTGCCCGCCGGAGAGTTCGTGGGGAAAGCGGTCGAGGTAGTGGGATGCTGGGTCTAGGCCAACCAGCTCCAGCGCCGTGAGTGTTTTCTGCCGAATGTCGCGTTTGGTGTTCGCGGCCTTGTGCAACCGAATAACCTCGCCAATGGACTGTGAGACAGATTTTCGTGGGTTGAGGGAGCCGGCGGGATCTTGGAGAACAGCTTGCACTGTTCTACGAAAGTCGCGGCGTTGGTTCTTGCTCATGCTCTTTACATCAACTCCCCTGAGAAAGATAGTTCCCTCACTGGCCGGGTGCAGATCTAAGAGCATGCGAGCCAAAGTTGATTTGCCGGAGCCTGATTCCCCCACGATGGCGACAAACTCGCCACGCGCAGCGGTGAGATTGGCACTCTTAACAGCATGAACAGCTAGGCCGCCTCGTCCGCCGCTGCGGAAGGTTTTCGACACGTTCTTGGCTTCCAAGATCATTAGGCGACATCCTCCATTTCGAGCTTCCGGCGCAGTTCAAGTGGGATTGAATACAGGTCCACGTCCGGTTCTGAGAGACTTCGTACACTGCGAAGAAGGGCCTGTGTGTAGGGATGGTTCGGGGCCGAGAGGATTTGTGAGGTGCTGCCCGACTCCACGACCCGACCGCGGTACATGACGTAGATGCGCTCGGTCATGCTGGCGACCACCCCAATATCATGACTGATCAGAATGAGGCTGGTTTGGGTTTCTGAGACGGTGGTGGCCAGGGTCTCCAGCACGCGCTTCTGCACGGTGGTGTCGAGCGCAGTCGTGGGTTCGTCAGCGATGAGAAGTCTCGGGCGCTTAGCGATGGCGATGGCGATCAAAACGCGCTGGCGCATCCCGCCTGAGAGCTCGTGGGGGTATTTTCGCGAGACTTCCGTCGGCGAGGGAAACCCCGCAAGTCGGAGGAAGTTTAATGATTTCTCCTGCACGACAGGGTCGCGATTTTTCCACTTAGAGGGCGCAATGGATTCTTCCACCTGTCGGCCCACCCGTATCACCGGATTGAGGTATGTAAGGGGGTCCTGGAAGATCATGCCAACCTTGTGGGTGCGCACTTGCTGCCACGCCGCGGCGTCGGCTCCTATCATCTCTTCACCGTCCACAATGATGGAGCCCTCTAATTTCACTCGCGGAGAGGTGGGTAGCAGCCCGGCGATCGAGCGGCCGGTCACGGATTTACCTGAACCGGACTCACCGATAATGCCAATCTTCTCGCCCGCGAAGACCTCCAGATTTACGTGGCGCACGGCGTCGACGCTCTGTTTGCGTCCCGTGGGCAGGTTTACCGCAAGGTCGGTGACTTTGGCCAGCGGTGTGGTCTCGGGTTCTGCACTCATTACTTCACTTTGCCTATATTGGGGTTCAGCACATCGTTGAGGGCGTCGCCAAGCATGTTGACGGCCAGGACCACAATGAAGATGCATAGCCCCGGAATTGCCGCCAGCCACCAGGCGGAGGTGATGTAGGGCTGGGCGAGGTTGAGTAGCGCACCCCAGCTGGGTCGGTTGGCATCGCCGATGCCCAGGAAGGCGAGGCCTGACTCCAGGAGAATTGCCAAGCCCACGGTCATCGTGGTCGCCACCAGGACCGGGGGCATCGCGTTCGGCACCGCATCGGACCAGAAGATCCGAAAGCGGGAGAAGCCCGCGGCGCGAGCGGATTCCACATACCCTAGTTCTGCGATGCGCATGGCTTCTGCTCGGGCGATGCGAGCTACTACAGGCCACATGGTGACTGCCAAGATGCCGATAATGATCGTGACATTGGAACCCAGGAGAGCGGCAGCCACCAGAGCGAGAAGCAGCCCTGGAATGACCTGGAAGAACTCTGCAACTTTGACCAGCAGCGTGTCCACCACGCCTCCATAGAACCCAGCCAGGCCGCCGACCAGCAACCCAACGGTCATGCACAGGAGTGCCACTGTGAAGCCCACTAGTAGGGAAGTTCGGCCCCCGTAGACCACCCGGGCGAGGTAGTCCCGGCCCAAGTGATCCGTCCCAAGGGGGTTCGCACCACCAGGGGCTTGCAGTGGGGCGTGGGCCGTGGAGAAAGGGCTGCCCACAAAGTTTGGTCCGATGAAGGAGACCAAGACCATGATCACCAGGAGAGTTAGGAAGATTACGACGGCCGGTTTTCGGAGGTAGACCTTCCATGTCTGTTGCTTCGGCCGGTTTCCGCCAGTTTGAGTAATTTTGGGGACTGCGCCGTGGCTCATGATTCGCTCCCTTTCGGGCGGAATCGGGCGCGGAGACGCGGGTCCGCCAGCCCGTAGACGATGTCGGTGAGAATATTGGCGATGAGGATGCAGACGGTAATCACAATCGCGACGCCCAGCACCACAAGCGTGTCGTTGTTGTTGATGGACTCCACGAGTAGCAATCCCATGCCCGGCCAACCAAAGACGCGTTCCACCAGGACTGAACCAGCAAGGATCAGGCCCACCCCGTAGCCGGTAATGGTAATCATGGGAAGCATGGCGTTGGGCATGCCATGACGCCAGACAATTTGCCGGTAAGAGAGCCCTTTGGAACGAGCAGTGTCGACGAAGTCTTGGCCTAGGGACTCGATCATTGACGAACGCATCACTCGGATGTTGTAGGCGAACTGACTGGTCACCAGAGTGATGAGCGGCAGGACCATATGCTCGAGTGCGATTCCTGACTGCCCGTAGCTGGCTGTGCCCTGTGCCGGAAGCCAGCCCAGCTGCACGGAGAATATCGCGATCAGCATTAGCCCAAGCCAGAAATTCGGGATGGAGAACATTCCTACTGCGCCGCCGGAGATCCCAGTGTCTAGCAGAGGATTGCGAGTGCGGGCCGCGATTACGCCGAGAATAATCCCGCCCAATGTTGAAATCACTGTCGCCGGAATGGCCAGGGCGAGAGTGTTGCCCAAGCGGCCCAGGATCCGATCCAGGACCGGGGTTTGCGTAGTAAACGAGGTGCCGAGATCTCCAGTGAGGACACTTCCCATGTATATGAAATAGCGTTCGACGACGGAGCGGTCCAGCCCATAGGCCGCTACCAGTTGTTCACGGAACTGCTCTGATACTGGGGCGTCGCCCACCAGGGATTGCACCGGATCACCCGGTGCCGCCTCCAGCAGGGCGAAGAGTATTGTGATGACCACCAGCAGTAGCAGGAATGATGACCCCAGTAATTTCCCGTAGTGGATCAATACTGCTTTCATTGCCGCCTCTGTCGTGATTGGAGTAGGACCGACTTGCGCCTGATCGATGTCAGGCTTCCTTAAAGTGATACTGCTCACATTCTGGCGATGAAACAATCCTGATTCCATTCACTGGAAGTGTGGAGGGGCGCATTACATGCTTCGGCGTTCAGGGTGGCGGCAGGCCAGAGACGTGAGTCGAGATAAGACGTGCCGGGTGACGAGGAGGCTCGGTTATTCTGGCGTGGCGGCGGTTGAAGTCGATGGTGCGGAGGTCGCTGATGGTGTGGTCTGTGCAGCGTTTTATTGGCTGATTCAGGTATCCGTGGAGCAATTCTTCGTGTTCGTGTTCGTGGGCGGGGAGGATCAGGCCTGTGGCGGTGACGTTGTGTTGGAGGTGGCCGCCCATTTTGATTCGCCCGGTGTAGTTGGGGTGCGCACGTAGAGCTTCTATGTACATGACTTCGTGTTTATCGCGGACTGCTAAGTTGGGCGCTCATGTCTGTTCTGTTGTGGAGTTCCATCAGCTGGGGAAGTACGCGTTCGCGCAGATTCATGCCTTCGGAAGTGGACGCGAGGCCGAGGGTTTTTTGAGCTCAGCCGGTAGCGGTCAGTTTCGTCGGGTTCTAGCCCACTCCATTGAAGGACTTGGTTGACGAGTCAGTGGGTGGTGGTCGGTGCCAGGCCGGCTTGACGGTTGATTTTGGAGAGGGTCAGGGGGGCGGCTTTAGGTGAAGGGGTTGAGGGGTGCGAGGACCCGGGCTGATGCGGTGCGTTTGGGCTCGTCGGCGGTGCACTCCTGGTGCTGAGCGCTTTGAGTAGTGCTGGTTAGGTGGGGTCGAGCCCGAGAAGTTTCGCGGCATTGTCACGGTAGATGAGTTTTCTGGTGGCGTCGTCGTATCCGAGGGCGTCGAAGTCCTGCATCCACCGTTGGGGGGTCAGGAGGGGGAAGTCTGTGCCGAAGAGCATTTTATGTTTCAGGAGTGTGCGAGCGTATTGGACGAGATTGGGTGGGAAGTACTTCGGTGACCACCCGGAGAGGTCGATGTGCACGTGCGGTTTGTGTAGTGCTACCGAGAGAGCTTCGTCTTGCCAAGGAAACGAGGGGTGGGCGAGGATGATTTTTAGGTCGGGGAAGTCCACAGCGATGTCATCGACGTGCATCGGGTTGGAGAACTTCAGCCGAATCCCTCCTCCGGCGGGTCGTCCGGCGCCGGCGCCGGTGTGGCCGCTGTGGAATAGGGCTATCTTGCCGCTTTCTTCGATGGCTTGAAGGATGGGGTAGAAGTAGCGTTCGTT
This sequence comes from Nesterenkonia haasae, assembly GCF_010119385.1. Lineage (GTDB taxonomy): Bacteria > Actinomycetota > Actinomycetes > Actinomycetales > Micrococcaceae > Nesterenkonia > Nesterenkonia haasae. The sequence continues at coordinate 113,401 of NZ_VFIE01000024.1, read as the reverse complement.
GGGATAGAAGGCTTGGGCGCTGGGGTGGAATTTGAAGCCTTGAGTTCCGGCCTCGGCGAGTCGGTGTACTTCTTTAGCCGCGCGCATGCCTCCGTGGGGGTCTACGGCGGAGAAAGGGATGATGGTGCGGGGGTATTGAGCGGAGAGTTCAAGGATTTCATTGTTGTTCACCGCATTGGGTTCACCGGTGGCCCAGCTGGAGTCTACTGAGAAGACCACGCACATCATGTGTTGTTCGCGGTAGATGGCAGCTAGGTCGTGCACGGTGGGTTTTTTGAAGGTGCGTCCGAAGTATTTTTGCATCGCTTCGTTGTGCTGGGCGTTTTCTTCGGTGTCTTGTGGGTCATCGACCGAAGCCAGTACGTGGGTGTGAACATCGATTGCGATGATGTCCTCTCTGAGTTCGATAGTCATCATGCCTCCTGCATTACGTCGGTGTTTTCAGTGGTGTTGATGTCCACTGTTGTGAGTTTGAGGTTTTCTTCCACTGGGAACCCCGCAGCGATCTCTTCTAGGGTGAATCGGCCTTGATCGTTGTGGCGTCGTAGGGCGAGGTCGGTGATGACCTGAGTGGTGCATTCGGCGGCGGCGATGGGGTAGGAGCATTCTTGGACTAGTTTTGGACGGCCTTTGGAGTCAACGTGATCCGTGCTCACGATGACGGATTTGCCTCCGACCGCGAGGTCCATGGCTCCTCCGGGGCGGCCTTGGTGGTCCCCGTTGCTGCCGACTTGGTAGGCGCCTAGTGCGACCGCATCGAGGTCTTTCCCTCGGGCGATTTCGAAAGAGGCCACTGAGTCGAAGAAACTCACTCCGGGTAGGACGTCGATGGAGTTACCACCAGCATCGTGGAAGTCTGGGTCCACTCGGTCGATATCGACGAACCCACCGCAATTGAGCATCCCATTCTCCGAGTGGAACACGACATCTCGCCCATCGAGATAGTTGACTACTTGGTTTGGTGGACCAGCGCCAAGATTGATCACACTGCTGGTGTCCAGTATTGCTGCCGCCCGGCGGCTGATCTCTGCCCGGGATAGTGGGGGTTTGCCGTTGCACTCTTGATGGGACCCAGCTGGCCGGGATGAGCGTTGGGGAAGTGAAGAGACATTGACTGCGGTGGTGGTTTTCACCACCCGGGTCACGATAACTTCTGGGAGGTGAATCTCCTCCGGCCTTAATTGCCCGACCTCGAGGATTTCTTTGACCTCGATGATGGCGGTGCGGGCCGCTTCAGCGAAGCTGTTTTTGGAGTTGCGGCTACCGCCACGGAATTGGACGTTGCCGTATCGGTCTGCACGGTAGCCACGCAGGATAGCGAAATAGGTGGTGATGCCGCGCTCTAGAATATATGTTCGCCCATCGAAGTGCCGGACATCTTTGCCTTGGGCGACCCTGGTACCAGCCCCGCCAGCGCGCATGCGTTCCACCAGGATCCAGTGCGGGACGACCTCGAAGTCCAGTGTGCCGGCCAGGATCTGTTCCTCCGCCAGAGTCGGCGGACCAGGACGGGAAGACAAACTCGCCACAAGCGTGGAGATCTGTTCATTCTCGACCAGTAACTGAGCGGTCGAGGTTCCCTGACTGCCTAACCCGTTGCAGTAAACCGTCAGGTTTTTAGCCCCCGGATCACGCGATGCTTTAAGCAACGTCGAAGGAAAACGATGCGAGTTGCCGAAGCCGGCGATGGCTACTGAGGCGCCGTGGGGAATATCTGCGAAGGCTTCGGCAGCAGATAAGACGACTTTGTCTTCCATTAGGGCCTCCAATAGTAGTGGTGAGGAATCTCAGGTAGCCGAACTGTTTAGCGGCGCGTGACAGCACCTTGCCGTTCACTACCGAGTAGGTTGCTACTGAAGTGAAATAAGCCCTTGTGTCACAGTGCCTTCTTCTGCTGCGCCGGTGTGACAAAGCGTGAAGCCGCCACCGTCGACTGAGAGGACCTGGCCAGTAATCCATCGGGCTTGGTCGGTGGAAAGGAAGAAGGCTGGTGAGGCGATCTCCCGGGTGTCCCCTTCACTCTGCAGAGCAACATTCTTACGTCGAATTTCGCGTATGTTTGCTATATCGTGGACCGTGACTTTGCGGCCTAGTTGCGGTAGCTTCGCGATGGCTTCATCAGGATTCCGAGACGTATGATCGAGAAAGAGTTACACATTTTCTGCGATGGCAGGAAGTACCCGAAGCCCATCTGACCAAACATGCTCACAGAAGTACGCCCAGACCGGTGGGCGTTCTGCGGATCCGGCTCCGTGACCTCTGCTGCGTTGATTTCTTCTGGCTCCCCTCTCTTGCGTTCACCAGGCCTCCTTGCAACCTTTGCGCGCGAGAGGCCAACGCCTCATCTCGCTCAAACCATGTGGCGGATATCACTATTCATTCAACTCAGTAGCAATGTCATGGAGAATTCCACGCTGCGGAATGTCAGCAAGGAGGCAGCGTTAGTGCTCGTTGGGTAATACCACGTGATTGAGGCTGTACGGCGTGCTCGATAGTGCTTGATTCATTATTGCTTCCATTACGGGTGTGGGTGAGAGGCAGTCGGCGCAGGCTTGTGATCCGGCTTCGATTTCTATGGTGACTTTGTTTTCCTCGTTCAAAGACCATTTCAGGTGGTAGTCATCTTTTTCCATCATCTGGCGAAAATTCTCGAGTGCGTCATTGATGGACGAGGTGTCAGTCGAGTTGCGATTAGTCATGGTGGTCCTCCTTTTCCCAATGTCACGGTGGCATTAGCGTGTGTGGTTATGGGTGGCACTTCTAATCTTGACCCTTAACCCCGTCTGAGGGCAGAGCGTGTACCGCGTGCTGGAAGAGGATGTCGCTTTGTTGTGGGACTGTTGTGCTGGTCTGGGTGTGTTTCGATTTTTCATCAATTCTGAGGAAGTCACCGTTGTCGATGATGGCTTAGGCGAACTAAGTCCAAGTAAAGCCGCGGTAACTGAGCAACACCGGGCGCGTCTTATCGCCTATCGGGAGAATCGCGGTCCAGACGTCGCGCGCAACGTGCGCTTGGCTCAGGTCCGCACCTGATACGTCTTGTTTGTGGACACGGATGTGGGTGCTTCGGACGGCAAGTATCGATTTGCTGTTACGACAATTCGTAGACGAGCAGCTGACAGCCATCGTGCCCCGGGTGGTAGCCATGCCGTAGTTCTCAGCAGAACATGGGTGCTGCGCTATAAACAGGCCCATTCCTCCGTCAGTCACGGCCAGCATCCCAGCTTGGTGCGTCCCCATGCCCCGCAGTCGTGGCAGTCCACGACTTGCCTGCTCACCCGTAATGGCGCCATGGGCGAAGGCGGAGACGCGTGTAGCGGAAGACGTCGATTTGGTGGGGCGCCTGAGTCTCTGCGTATGGCGCATCCGCTACGAACTCCGGGCAGCGGCAGCAGCCATAGTGATCGTGACGACCGGGACCAAGATGGGCAAGCTGCTCGCCAGCTAGCCTGATTTGCTTGGGCGGAGGGTGTTGGCCTTGAGGCTGACAAAGTTCGGGCTCACCGCCGTTGGTCAGGGTTCCGCGCTGGTCATCCGTCACACGTGGTCGGCCACAGTAGCCGCAAGTTTCTTTTCGTCTCGCATTCGATGGCTTCTCGTGGTGGCCGGAATCGTGGAGGCAGTCTGGAAACATTCCCGGCTCAAGCCTACGATGGACCCCGTGCGCTTTGCCCTGGCCCGCCGGCCGGACGACTTCGCCTTCGGTCTGAGTGCCCTCGAGTGTGGTGGGCGCCAGGGCGTGCAACGAAGACTATTTCAGCCACCTAAGCCCTGGAGATTGAGGCGCAAGGTGCGCAGGGCCGTGGCTAGGTGAGATCGCGAGGATTCGCTGAGTCCCTTGAGGACAGCTTCCTCGGCCTGAGCTACAGGACGCTCCACAGCCTTGAGGTGAGAGTGTCCGTGCTCTGTGAGCTGCAATAGCAGGCGCCGGGCATGTGCCGGGTCACGCTCGCGCTGCACCAGCCCCCGGGCCTGCAGGCTGGCTACAGTCTCTGCCATGGATTGAGCCTTCACGAACGAACGCCGCGCCAACTCTGATGACGTGATTCCCGGGCGCACCCGCAGCACCGACAATGCAGTGTACTGCGCTGTCGTGAAGCTGTGAGCAGATAGCGCCGCTTCCAGGGACGGACGCATCCCGGTCTCCACCAATTTGAGCATGTACATGTACCAGCCTCCAGGCATGGGCGAATCCTGGGGGTCGTCGGACGGCTCGGTCATACGCTCACCTCCGCATGGTCAGGGCACATGATGCTGCTTAGCATAACTCTGCCCTGCGGGGAGAACCTCTGATCGGCCTTTTTGCTGTAGCTGCGGATGTTTCGAATGAGAATCAACAGCTCTTTCCGAGCTCGCTCACGGAGGATAGTGCTGGCCCGACAAGGCCTTCCGATCAATCTCCTCTTGGTTCTCCGCGTATGGGGTGCCGTGAGTGTGAAACGCGGCAACTGTTTGGCGGGTACTCCGCAGGCGTTAGAGGCTCGGACTTGCGAAGACTCGTCCATCATCGAAGACCTTGCGAGTAGTGTGAAGTGTGAACTGAGGTGGACGTGCCGCGCCTTGACCAGTCGGGGGCGCTTGAGACCTGAACGTGCACGGTTAACGCGCCACCAGGGTGCCCGGTCTCATATGCAACGGAGTCGGGGAGCCGCGACGTGTCCGAGCCGACTGTGTCTGGGAGCCTTACGCCTGCCGCGACGGAGGCCGCAATATGCACGCCTGCTCGATCACCTCGCGCAGTTCTGAGCCTGCCTCAAGTTCGGCTGGTGGCTCGTCACCCGTGACACCGATTCGGTGGGACGTAGCAGATCGACCGGCATGCCGTTGTCGACGAGGGTGGCAGAGTGGCCCGCGACGGTGTCTGAGGTGTGACCCGTGGGAGAAAGTGAACGATGGCCGTCGAATTTCAGCTCGACGCCCGCTGCAGTGCCGGGGTCACTATCGATCTCAGTGTCACGGTCGTACTCGGGGAGTCCATCCCTGGGCAGACAAAACCGTGCCGTCGCGAGGTCACCGGTGTTGTACAGGCGGATGCGAACGGTTGCGGTTTTCCCGTGCATCTTCACAAATCCACAGCTGCCTGGAAGAACAGGTAGTTGACATCGATACCAGCCTCGGCGGAGGTGGAGACGACTGCTATCTTGCTCGTCGGTGGGTGACCGCCGCCGATCCCATCGATTTGAGGTGGATCCGGGCTTCTCATGATCCAAGAATTCACTCTCGGTGCCCGAGGCCGCTGCCGCGGCTTCTGCCTCTTGACGAAGTGTCGTCGCACCGGTAGCGCCACCGCGCGCCAGACATGTCGGCTGCGTGGGTGCTGATACCTAGAAGAGTATTGACGGTGTCTGCCGTGGAATTCCTGTTCGCCCACCAGGGACGCATTGGATAGATCTGTGAACCGCGACATCCAAGCACTACCACTTTTTTCGCACAGGGGCCAGCGCGGCACCTCCGAATGGAGGGCGGTGAAAGCAGCGACCGCCGGCGGCGGTTGGACGCTGCCGGATGTGAGCGAGAGTCTGTTTCGGCCCAATGAATAAGGGAGGCTCCATAGCGGGCTGCGCCAGCAGTCGCAGGTAGAGTTGGGGCCATGCCTGCCATCTCACCTGCACTGTTGGAGGCCGCAGAGTCGCGGCTGGACCAGATCGTCGCTGATATTCAAACACTCGTCGAGGTCGAAACGCCGTCCGATGACAAGGACGCCGTCGCCGAGGGCGCGGCAGTAGTCGCAGACCTTATGGTCGAGCGTCTCGGTCTCGAGCCTGAGCCGATCGTGGTCGACGATGTCACTCACCTGCGGCTTCGAGTCGGCACAGATAAGCCAAAAGTCGTGTTGGTCAACCACCAGGACACCGTGTGGCCTACAGGAACCTTGGCACGCAAACCCTTCAGCAATGATGGCCACGCGCTGCGTGGCCCCGGCGTGTTCGATATGCTCACCGGCCTGGTGATGTCTATCCACGCCGCCAAACTGCTCCAGGAGATGGGGCACAGCCTCTACGGCTTGAGCATCATGGTCACCGGAGACGAAGAACTGGGTTCCGTCACCTCCAGAGACCTCCTGCTGGACGAGTCTTCAGCGGCACGCGCCGCATTCGTCATGGAAGGTGCGCTCGACACCTCGCTCAAAGTCGCCCGCAAAGGCACATCCAACTACACGGTGTCTGTCACCGGCGTCGCTGCTCATGCTGGGCTGGACCCGGAGAAGGGTATCAACGCGGGCATCGCCCTCGGCTTGCTGCTGCCTGACATCGCCGCCCTGGGTGACCACACCCTAGGCACCACCGTGACACCTACCGTGATGCGGGCAGGCACGACGACGAACACTGTGCCTGACTACGCTGAAGTGGTGGTTGACGCCCGCGCGACCACCAGCGCTGAGCAGGAGCGGGTCGACGAGCAGATTCGGGCGTTGACCTCCCAGATGAACGGAGCTCACGTAGAGGTCACCGGTGGAGTCAATCGCCCACCGATGGAACGCAGCTCAGCCGATGTGCTTTTCGAGCGCGCTCAAAAGGTGGCTGCGGCGCTGAACATCGGAGAACTCAGCGGCGAAGAGGTCGGAGGCGCCTCCGACGGCAACTTCACCGCCGCGGCGGGAATTCCCACTCTCGACGGAATGGGTGCCTGTGGATCGGGAGCGCATGCCGAACACGAACACGCTCTCGTGGACTACATCGCTCCGCGCACAGCGCTGCTGGCCGGACTGATCGCCGCGCACCTGGACCCACCGGCTGCCGGCTGACCCGACTGGGACAGTGACCGTGGAACAGGCACAGCAAGAGGCAGCGCGGGCAGCGGCCTCCGCCGGCGTCGTCGTGCGGTGCCTGCACAGCCCCGAGCAGATGCAGCGGGCTGTGGAAGTACTGGCCGAGATCTGGGCCCCTGGCGGACGCGGAGAGCCCCCAGTTGAAGCAGGACTGTTAGTCGCTCTGGAACACGCGGGAAACTACGTGTCCGGTGCCTACTCAGCTGATGAGCTCATCGGGGTCACCGTCGGATTCTTCGGGGCGCCGGATGCGAATACCGGACGCTTGCAGGTGATGCACTCCCATATCGCCGGGGTCCTGCCGTCCCATGCGCGCGGGGGAGTCGGAGCCGCGATGAAACTCCACCAGCGCGCATGGTGCCTTGAGCAGGGGGTCACCACGATGGAGTGGACCTTCGATCCGCTCATAGTGCGAAACGCCCGGTTCAACCTTCATAAGCTCGGGGCTCGGCTCGCCGAATACCTTCCGCAGTTCTACGGAGAAATGCGTGACGGCATCAACGCCGGACAGGGCAGTGATCGAGTCCTGGTCAGGTGGCAGCTTAGCGATCCTGAACGACCCACTGAGCGGGAGCCGGAGCGGATCCTGCTGGAACCTGACGGCAGCAACGCCGCCTGTTTAGCTGTTGAGCCTGGTCAGGTTGTGACTGCAGCGGGGGAGGTCGGCGTCGTCGGACTCAGGGTTCCCCAGGACATTGCCGCCTTGCGGGCCGAACGGCCCGAAGTGGCTGCCCAGTGGCGAACCGCTCTGCGCGAGGTCATGCACCCACTGATGAGATCAGGATGGTCGGTCAGTAACGTGCGGCCCGACGGTCTTTACCTCCTCAGTCGCTGATTCGTCCGAAGTTGACCGCCCGAGAGAAAGGACCAAGTCATGCCAGAGACTCCCTCATTTGTGCTGGAAAAAGCCAATGAGCCCCTTCATGCCGACACGATCAGCGTGGCCGCGCCCCGCGCGGAAGAAGTGTTGATCGAAGTGGCCGCCTGCGGTGTGTGCCACACCGACCTCCACGTGATCAAAGATGAGGTGGCTTTCCCGACGCCTGCCGTCCTGGGTCACGAAGTGTCAGGGATCGTCCGTGAGGTGGGGGAAGGGGTGACTCACGTGAAGCCCGGGGACCGTGTAGCCTGCAGCTTCATCATGCCCTGCGGGACGTGCCGGCACTGCGAGAAGGGTTTGGAGGACATCTGTGAGAACTTCTTCAACTTCAACCGGCTGGCCGGTCAGCTCTACGACGGCAGCACCAGGCTCAGCCGGAACGGACAAGACATCGCCATGTATTCAATGGCCGGACATGCCCAGCACTGCGTAGTGCCTTCTCGAGCAGTTTTCGCTCTTCCCGAGACCGTGAATCTGCTCGACGCCGCCGTGCTCGGGTGCAGCCTATTTACCGGGTATGGCGCGGTGAGGGCCGTCGCAGATCTTAAACCCGGGGAGACTGTGGCCGTGATCGCCGCCGGCGGCGTGGGATTAAGCATTGTCCATCTCGCGCAAGCTGCCGGGGCCGAGCGCGTGATCGCCATCGACATTGACGATGACAAGCTGGCGCTCGCCCGCGAACTGGGGGCCACTGATGTGATCAATTCGGCCGAGACTGACCCGGTGGCCTCGGTCACCGAGATGCTGGGTCATGGGGTCGACGTAGCGTTTGAGGCTCTCGGATCGGTGCCGACGGTGCGACTGGCTGTCGACATACTTGATGACGGGGGGCGTGCGGTGCTCGCAGGCATTGCGCCAGCCGGTCACACCATGGATGTCGACATCACGAAGGTCGTGCGCCGGAAACTGCAGATTCTAGGATCCTTCGGCGCTCCGGCCTCGACCGCGATGCCGGAGGTCATCAAGCTGGCTTCTCTGGGGAAAATAGCCCTCGAGAAGCTCATCACCCACCGGTTCAGGTTCGAGCAGACGGCCGAGGCCTACCAGCTGCTCAATGAACGGAAGATCCTCGGCCGGGGCCTGATTGAAACTAATCCTCACGTCGCCTGAGCCTGCTGTGGCATCTCAGGCTCGGTTTTGTCGCAGAATCGCGACGAAGGGAACTGTGGAGACCGCGGCCAGCGCAACAATGGCCGCTCCGAGCCACACGGGTGGGTGGGCCAGCACCTCGTACCAGCCGCCCACAGCGTTAGCGAGTACGTGGTCGACAGAGAATCCACCGCCTCCGGTAAAGCCCAGCACCCCGGCGCAAGCAGCAAGCACATAGGGGTACTCGCCACCACCAGCCACATTCCAGAATCGTCCAGAGTTCATGTGCATTGTCATCCCTGCAACGGCCATCGTGCCAGCTGCCAGCAGAGCGCCCAGCGGGGTGAGGAACCCGGTGACCAGAAGCGTGGCCGCGGTGAGTTCGGCGACTCCTGCCGCGGCCACCAAGGGCCTCCCGGGTCGCAGCCCAAGACTCGAGAAGACCTCTCCCTGCTTGGTGAGACCGTTGCCTCCGAACCAGCCGGTGAGCTTCTGCATTGCGTGTGTGAAGAGGATGGTCGCTAGGACCAGCCGCAGGATCAGCAGTCCGATTTCCACGCCCTAACCTTCCGTCCAGGTTCCACATGTGAATACAGCGTGCGTCATTCAGGTCGTCCTCCACCCTGCGCCGTATGTGTGGTGTCGGTGCGGTACTCAGTGTAAGTGTATGGGTTGTCCAGAATCTTGGTTTCAGGAACCTCCGGGTACATACCGGCCTCCCACTCCTGCTGCCCCAACTCAGCGCGGATGTAGTCCACGGTTTCCTCCACGGCACGGCGCACTTTCGCCAAATCGACATCCACCAGTTTGTGCTGGTGCTTGACGATTTTCCCGCCCACCAGCACAGTATGTACGTCCCCGCGATGGGCCTGGAACACTACATGTCCGTGCGGGTTGAGAATGGGGAACATGGCAGGCGATTCATCGTTCTTGATGAGCACCACATCGGCTTTCTTGCCCGCCTCCAGGGAGCCGAGGGTGTCCTCCAGCCCCAGGGCCTTGGCGCCACCACGGGTTGCCCATTCCACGACCTCATCGGTGCGAAGCCCCAGGTTGGTGCACGTGTCCCCGGCGGCATGGTGCTCGAAATGCTCGCGCGCGCGGTCTGCGCTCAGGGTGGCGCGCATTGAGGCGAAAGCATCGGCGCTCCACCACACGGAGGTGTCCACTGAAAGTGAGACTGGCACACCGTGTTTCCGCAGTGCCCAGGAGCTGGGGTAGCCCTGGCCGCACGAGGACTCAGACTCTGAGGAGACTGAAGCGGAGCCACCGGTTGCGGCAATGCGTTGGTAAGAGTCCGCTGAGAGGGTGGCGGCGTGTACGTAGACGTTCTTCTCGTTCATGAATCCGTGCTCGTGCATCAGCCGGATGCCGTCGTCATTGGTGGCTCCCCACACCCCCGCATGAGTTGTCACGGCCACATCCAGTTCCCGCGCAACTTCGAAGGCGGTTTTCTCTGGAAACTCAGGGTCTCCGGTGACGTCGAAAGCCAGTTGGAACCCGAGCATTTCATCGCCCAGCTGTCCGCCGGAGCGGGGAATACGACGCTCCACGAAATCACGGAATTCGGGTGTCGTCGTCCATTCCCAAGGGCCGCCGTGGATGTTGCCGTAGGCGAAGATGAATCGACCGTCTACCTCTTGGAGGGCGTCTACCGCAGCATCGGCATGTTCCACGGTGGAGAGTCCGTGTGACCAGTCCACCGAGGTAGTGACTCCGGCGTCGATCGCCTCCACTGCCGAGAGCAGGTTACCCGCGTAGATGTCCTGGGGGCGGAATTTCTTGCCGTGCTCCAGGTAGTTCCATACGAAGTACTGGGTCAGAGTCCAGTCCGCGCCGTAGCCACGCATGGCGGTCTGCCACATATGCCGGTGCGTGTCGATGAAGCCGGGCACGATGATGCCGCCGGAAGCGTCGATGACCTGGGTGCCCTCGGGAGGCTCAAGCGCCACGCCGATGCGCTCGATGGTGTCACCAACCACCAAGACGTCTGCTCCCTCAAGGACAGAGCGCTCAGCGTCCATAGTGAGTACAGTTCCGTTGCTGAACAGCACCGGCGCACCTTGGCGGGAATTAACAACGACGGGATGCTCAGCTGCAGTCCCCATAACGGCCTCCTAAGGATGAAAATAAATGATGTGACTCGGGTCACGATAACACTGCGTCCGCACAGTGGACAAGAGTCCGTTCATGAATTGTGAAGCTCACTCTGCGGACAACGGGAGCTTCAAAGATCACTGGATTACATCCAATGACGCCTCTTGACACGACGCTAGGCGTGATGTGAAGCTACTCACATAGAGAGACGGACATAAGTCCGCTAAGCGGTCAGTACTTCTGAAAGGCATCGACATGGGCTCAAGCAGTGATTCTCACGACAGCCGGGCAGGATTGCCCCTCGAGGGCATCGTCATCGCCGACTTTTCCCGAGTGCTGGCTGGTCCCTACGCGACTATGCTGCTGGGCGACCTCGGTGCTGAGGTCATTAAAGTCGAGGGTCCCCAGGGAGACGACACCAGAAGCTGGGTACCCCCAAAGCGGCCGGACGGGGTCTCGACCTACTACGCATCGATCAACCGAAACAAGAAGTCGATCGCTCTAGACTTCAAAGATGCAGAAGATCTGCAAACGGCCCAAGAGTTGGCATTCAGTGCGGATGTCATCATCGAGAACTTCAAGCCGGGGGGCCTTGAGAAGTTCGGCCTCGATTATGACTCGGTGATCGCGCAGAACCCGACAGTGATCTACTCCTCCATCACCGGATTCGGCACTCGCGGAGAGGGAGCCAAGTATCCGGGGTATGACCTGATCGTCCAAGCAATGTCCGGCTTGATGAGCCTCACTGGTGACCCTGAAGGCACCCCTTACCGCGCCGGGATCAGTGTCTTCGACGTCATGGCCGGATTGCACTCCACGATCGGCATCCTGGCAGCCCTACGGCTCAAAGACCAGACGGGTGAAGGCACACACGTTGAAGCCAGTCTGATGGCCTCGGCGCTGTCGGGACTGGTGAACCAGACACATGCCTATGTAGGCGGCGGAGTCACGCCGATGCGTATGGGCAACGCCCACCCCTCGTTATACCCGTACGAGGCCATGCCCACTGCAGACGACGACGTGATCATCGCCTGCGGCAACAATTCTCAGTTCAAACGGCTCTGCGAAGTTCTCGGCATCCCCGAGATCGCTGAAGACGAACGCTTCGCCGACGTAGGGGACAGGACCGACCGCAGGAGCGAGCTTCATCCGATCCTCGTCGCGGAACTCTCCAAAAAAACAGCAGCCGATCTCTTTACGGAGCTCAACGCAGTAGGCGTGCCGTGCGGCCCCATCAACACCATCAGTCAGGGCGTGGAGTACGCACAGGATCTTGGCCTCGAACCCATCGTCGACGTGGGCAGTGGAGAGGGAACCGTCCCAGGCGTCCGCCACCCGCTGAGCTTCAATACCCTCCAACCCCGCTATGAGCTGCCACCACCGACACTCGGAGAGCACACGGACGAGATCAAGAACTGGCTCAAATCTCTCAGAAACAACAGGAGCTCATCATGAGTGAATCTTCCCGTTACCCCACCTCACTGGGGACCTCGACCCGCGATGAAATCAACCTCATGGGTCACTCTTTGGCTGAGGATTTGATGGGCACAGTGGGATTCGCCGAACTAGCGTTCTGGATGACCGCCAACCGGCGCCCTACATCGGGCGAGCTGAGGACCTTCGAAGCCGTCCTTGTGGCGCTGGCGGACCACGGATTCACCCCCACCGCTATCGCCGCCCGACTGACCTACCTCTCAGCTCCTGAATCTATCCAGGGAGCGATCGCCTCGGGACTGCTCGGCGGCGGCTCCCGGTTCCTTGGAGTCACCGAGGATACCGGCAAGTTCCTGAACCAGGCACTCGCGGATGCAGAATGTCCGGTGCCGCAGACGGATGCCGAGTTCGACGACCTTGCACGGAAGGTGATCCTAGAGGCGCGTGCCGAGAAAGCTGTCATCCCCGGCTTAGGTCACCCCGTCCACAAGGACGGGGATCCACGAACTCCCCGGTTACTTCAGATCGCTGAGGAGGGCGGCACCCGTGGAGCGCATCTGCGGCTATTCGAGGCCATCGGCAGAGTCAGCGAAGAGGTGCTGGGAAAGAAACTTCCCCTCAACGGCGCTGGTGTTTGCGGCGCGGCGCTCGCTGACATCGGTCTGCCGGTGGACTTTCTCCGCGGCTTCGCCCTGCTGGCCCGGACAGCCGGGCTGTTGGGGCAGATCGCCGAAGAGCGCAGGAACCCAGTGGCCAACAAGATTTACATGCATGTCGACCGTAATGCCGAATACACGCCTTGCAGCACGGAAGAAGAGGTCTGACGATGGCAGAACTGACCGCCGTCCTGGCGAGCACTCACCACCCTTTCTACTACAAGGCGACAACCTCACCCGAAGAGCAACGCCCTCCCTATGCCGGAGCCTGGCAGCGAAAGGTCGAAGCGTACCGGGCGACTCTCACGGCGGCAGAGCCGGATATTCTGGTGATGGTGGGGGCCGACCACTTCCATCAGTTGTGGTTGGACAATTACCCGCAGTTTCTCATCGGCCAGCAGGAAGTCTACGACGCGACCTTCTACAACGAAGAGCGTGAATTCGGGATACCTACCTTCAGGCTCGACGGAGAAGTCGAATTCTCGAGGTTCATGCATCGGGAACTCATGGGTGCCGATTTCGACTTTGCGGTGAGCCACGAGCTCAAGATTGACCACTCCATCATCTGTCCGATCATCACGGTGAGGCCTGATGCGGATCTTCCCATCGTTCCCATCTACACGAACATCTTTGTGCCCCCGCTGCCCTCACCCAAGCGTTTCTACGACCTGGGGCGGGCTATCCGGCGCGTCATCGATGCCTACCCGACAGATAAGAAGGTCGCAGCCATCGGAACCGGGCACCTGTCGCTCGAATTGGGCGGGCCCCGTCAATTCGGGGAGCACGGCCCTGATCCGCTTTTCGACGCCGCAGCCATCGAATGGTTATCCACAGGGAACGCCGAGACGATCCTTGCCAATGTGACGCACGAAACCATGTCTCAGGCCGGCAACGCCACCCACGGTTTCATGGACCTTCTGTTGATGATGGGCATCGCTGGAGAGGGAGAGCACGCTGACTACGTTGACCAGCTGGACCTCTTTCACACACGGGAGATGTACATGACCTGGTATCCGAACAGGAATCAGCAGCAGAAGGAGGCAGCCGAACGCGCAGCCCGCGTCTCAGGTGCGAGTCTCGGGCCCATTTATGCTCATGATCCTGTGTGGGACCAATTCAGGGAAGGTGCCACCGCATGAGCATCTACTTCGTGAACAAGTTTCTCTACACCATTGACCGTTCACCTGAATGGGTCGCTGCCTATAAGAACGACCCGAGGGGGAGTGTGGATCGGTGGGAAGAGGAGGTCGGGCAGTGGCTGCAGCCAGCGGAGAGGACCACATGGCTGAGCTTCACCCCCGATGAGCGTGAAGCACTGGCGACCCATGACTACGTGTGGTTGTTTGAGCATGGGGCACACTTTTTCCTCAACCTGACGCTCTTCATTGCACTTTACGACGAGGAATACGCTGAGCGGTCCGGTCCCCTCTCATTCCAGCGTGAGATGGCGGACAAGTTGAGTCCTTGGCTCGGACAGGAGTATCCCAGCGTCGGACTCTGAGCTCAATCAGACCGGCGCTGCCAGTTACCCTAGAGCGCAAGAGTCGCCCGGGTCCTGGTAGGGCGTTCTGTGTGGTGGACCTCGATAGGAAGAGATTCCCAGCCGCTCCAATCCCGTTCCACCGCCTCCGCTGTTTTCATCAGGCGCGGCAAGTGCTCCTGCACAAGAGTCTGCACTGAGGTCTCAGCAGCGTGGACAGTAGTGTTCATGGCTGCTCGCACTGCCCCAGAGGCGTCCCGGACAGGTACGGCGATTGACCGGATGCCTCTGGCAAGCTCCTCGTCGGCCAGCGCCCACCCTTGGGATCGAACCTGATCCAATTCCTCGAAGAACGACTTCCGATCCCATTGGACGACCGGAACGACAGCCGACGCCGAGGGTTGCGTCAACCGGTCCAGGACATCTCGCCGTTCCATTTCGGCCAGGAGGACTTTGCCCTGCGAGGTGGGAGGGGCCGGGAACTTTGTTCCTATATCTACGCGCATACCAATGAGCTTGGGTACGGCGACGCGAGTGACGTAGACGATGTCCGGACCGTCTAGCTGACTCATAGACGAGGATTCCCCAGTTTCAGCCACAAGTGTCTTCTGGTGGGGCCTCGCAACCTCCCAAAGTCCCAGCGAGCTGACGTAGCTCATCCCCAGCTCAATGACCTTCGGAGTGAGCTCGAACCGTCCGTCATCGGCGCGCACGTAGCCCAGTTCCTGCAGCGTCATCAGAATCCGGCGCGCAGTCGGCCGGGCTAGATGGGTGCGCTGGGCCACCTGGCTCAGTGTCAGTTGCGGATACTCAGCCGAGAACGCCTTGATGACATTGAGCCCACGTGAGATGGCCTCAATGAATTCTGGAGCTCGTTCTGGCATCAGCCACCCCTACTTTCTAACGGACACGTGGACGGTTCGCACATTTCCCTGAGTGTAGGCGCTGGCGTGGGAGATCGCTACGGTTCCGCTTCGCAACTGGTCAGATGCGAGCTTTCGGGCCCAGGGTCAGGATTGTCCGGCGAGCTGCTTCTGATGGGCGCGCGCGTGGTGTTCGAGTTTGACCGTCCACACCTCGCCGGGCTCCATCAGCTTGTGTTTGCCCTCTACGTTGATGTCGATCGGTTCAGCTGAGCCCTGGGAGAGGTTCAGGGTGACGTCATCGTGGTTGATCCGCACCAGGATCGGCTGGTTGCGATAACGCATCCGGAATGTCACCTCAGGGACATCATCGGGCAGCAGCGGGCGAAGCCACAGGGCGTCTGCGCGAGTCTCAATGCCGCCGTAGCACCGGATCACCATATCGACGGTCCCGGCCATCGCCCCGAGGTGAACGCCTTCGCGAGTGGTGCCGCCCTGAGTATCGGACAGATCGGCCTCCAGTGCCTCCCGGAAGAGGTTCCATGACCCCGCTCGGTCGAACCGAGCAGCCACCCAGCCGTGCACCACCCGGGACAGCGTAGACCCATGGGACGACCTGGCCAGGTAGTACTCGATTGTTCGCCCGAAGTCCGTCATGGTGAGCTCGTATCCCATATGCTGCAACGTGCCGATCAACTCATCAGAGCTGAACAGGTAGCACAGCATGAGCACATCGGCCTGCTTGGAGAGCTTGTATCGGTTAGTTGCGTCCCCTTCGGCCTGGAGAATCAGGTCCAGCCGGCCAATATTGCCGTACTTTGCCTTATACCCAGTCCAGTCGAACTCCAGCAGATCCTCGTAGCCCTCAAATTGGCTGATCACCCCGTCTTCGTGGAACGGCACCCGAAGCCGTTGCGAGATGTGCTCCCACTGAACCAACTCATCTTCGAAGATGTCCAACCATTCGCTCAGCGGATCGTCGCGCGAGTCCAACTCGCGCACCAGATGCGCGGTATGCCGCAGCATCCAGGATGTCAGCACATTGGTATAGGCATTGTTCTTCAGCCCTGAGCCTGGGGTGTCCGGGTACCCGTCGTGATACTCGTCGGGGCCCATCACTCCGCTGATGTCATATCGGTCCGCGGCGGCGTCGTAGTCGGTCATGGACACGAAGAAGCGTGAGACCTCAACGAGGATCTCTGCCCCGTAGTCGGAGAGGAAGGTGTAGTCCTGGGTCGCCTCAAAATACTGGAGCACCGAATAGGCCACTGCGAGGGACACATGCCGCTGCCGGTGTGAGTGGTCCGGCATCCACATCTGGGACCGGGGGTTCCACAACTCTGAGGGGGTTTCCTCGCGACCGTCAGAACCAGCCTGCCAGGGGAACATCGCGCCAGCGTAACCGGCGGCCCGGGCGGCGGCGCGCGCCTCCCCCAGGCGCCGGAACCGGTACATCAGGATTCCGCGGGTCAGCTCCGGGCGGCGCAGCGTGAGCATGGGGTACATGAACAGCTCGTCCCAGAACAGGTGGCCGCGGTAGCCCTCTCCAGAGAGCCCGCGCGCCGGCAAGGACGCATCCAGGTCCCTGCGAGCGCCGAAAGCGGTCTGCAGCATGTGGAAGGTATGGAGGTTCAGTGCAAGTTGCTGCCGGGAATGACCGGGGCCGATCGACACTGCGAAACGATGCCACAGGGTGCCCCACATCTCTTCGTGATACGTGAGCATTTCCCGGAAACACGTAGCGCGCTGTACCCGCTTGACTGCGTTGTGCCACACAGTTGAGATCGCGTGATCATGAGTGTTGGAGGCCGCTGCGATCTTCTCAATGATGACGGGTTCGCCCTCTGTCAGGCTCACGGAGATGTCATGACCTGCCACCAGGTCTGACTCCATCACGGGCCGGCGCATCGGAGCAGTCTTGGTGTTGACTGAGGTCCGTGTCGCCACAGCGATCTGGACCCGTGACTGATTTGTCTCTGTCTCCAGGAGAACGGTCTGGCCGTCAACCTCTCGTGAATCCACCGGATTCAAGTGGTTGCCTGCGAGCTCCCGATCCGCGGCCACGTTCCTATTGGCGACCCGTCCTTCGATCATGGAGCGCACGTTGACGTTGCCCGACCAGTTTTCAGCCTCGATCTTGACCTCCATAGCCGCCAGGTGCACTCCGGCCAGGGTCTGGAACTGGCGGAAGGTGACTTTTGTCCGGCGTCCGTGCAGGTCCTGATAGCGGGCGACGCGAGTCAGAAGACCCCGGCGCATATCGAGTTCCTGGCAGTAGTCCACAAGTTCAGGCGAACCAGGAAGCAGAGGATTGCCGGCCTCCGGCGTGATCTGCACATAGGTCCAGTCGGGGATATTGACCATATGCTCGGTCTCGACCGTCTTGCCCATGATGTCTGTCTTGAGTCTGTTGAAGACACCGGCGAGGTAATTCCCCGGGTAGTGAGTCGCATCAGCGCTGGTTCCGGGGTAGGAGGCGCGGGTTCCCCAGTACCCATTGGCCATATGGCACAAGACCTCGCGGGTGGGCTCTTCCAAGGGTTCGAAGGAGTCGTAGGTGAGCACCCAGTTCGGGTCGTAGGGCCTCGTGGTGCGCGTGTGCAGACGCGCCACGGAGAGGTCTGACACCACAATGTCGGCTCCGCCGTCCTTGAGTCGGCGCGGGTCCCCGCCCCGATTGAGCCCCACAACCATGCCGAAGTTTCCCGCCCTGCCGGCCTGGACCCCAGAGACCGCATCTTCCACGACAATCGCATCCTCAGGCTCCACCTCGAGCTGAGCCGAGGCGTGCAGGAACATATGCGGATTCGGCTTGCCCGGCAGTTTCAACTCCAGGGCGTCGGTGCCGTCCACAATAGTGTCGAAGATCTCCATAAGGTCGGCCCGTCGGAGCACTTCGCGGCCATTGCGGGAGGACGTGACGAGGGCTGTGGGGATTCCATCCTCGCGGAGCCGCTGAATCAGCTCAACAGTGGTTTCAAAGACATCGACGCCGTCCCTATCCATCACTGCCTGGAAGAACCCCTGTTTGCGGGCGGCGAGACCGTGGATGCTCAACGTTTCGGCGGGATCGTCCGGTGAACCCTCGGGTGCTTTGACGCCGCGGGCGCGCAGGAGGGTCCGCACGCCCTCCTCGCGGGGACGCCCGTCCACGTAGTTCAGGTAGTCCTCCTGGGTGAACTCGGGCTGCTTGGTGCCGGTGAGCTCAGTCAGGGAAGCGTCGAACAGCTCTTTCCATGCCGTAAAGTGCACCCCTGCGGTATCTGTGACCACACCATCCATGTCAAAGAGCACGGCACGGAAGTGCCGGAGCGCGTGGCGCTTCGCTTCGGCACTGTGGCGGAAGGGGTTTTCGAACGGGTGCATTGCCACCTCAAGGTCATGGCTGGGTCGAGGACTGACACTTCGTCGTGCACGCGAAACCATACTATGGTGGCTCCGCTTCACCACCATAGAGTGTCGCGGATTTCGCCTGTGTGTCATTCCGCACCTTCAGGTGCATGTGGTGCCTCCTAGGGCTCCTGCCCATCGGCCGCGGAGGACAATGCCTCATTGGGTTCCATAAAGGGCCGCCCATGGGCATCGCTGACCGACTGGTGGGTGACATTGCCCGCCATGGTGTTGAGCCCCCCGGTCAACGCTGGATTCGCGGCTAATGCGGCAGTGACTCCCCGGTCAGCCAGTGCGGTGATATAAGGCAGGGTGACGTTGGTTAAGGCGTACGTGGAGGTACTCGGAACGGCTCCCGGCATATTGCTGACGCAGTAAAACACTGTGTCATGAACGGTGAACGTGGGGTCATTGTGTGTGGTTGGCCGGGAGTGCTCAAAGCAACCCCCTTGGTCCACAGCGATGTCCACCAACACGCTGCCGGGTCGCATGGAGCGCACCATGGCGTCGGTCACCAGTTTAGGCGCCTTGGCACCGGGGATGAGGACTGAGCCGATGACCAGATCGGAGTCGTGGACCGCGCGCTCAACCTCGAGGGCATTGGAGGCGATGGTCTTCAGGCGGCCGGAGTACTGGGCATCCAGCTGGCGGAGTCGATCGACGTTGATGTCCAGGATGCTCACCTCCGCTCCCAGTCCGACGGCCATGGCTGCGGCGTTGGTTCCGGCGATGCCTGCTCCGAGCACTGTGACCTTGGCGGGGGGAACCCCAGGCACACCACCCAGCAGTACGCCCCTGCCCCCGACTGGGGCGGTGAGGGCATGAGCACCGGCCTGCACTGACAGGCGCCCCGCAACCTCACTCATCGGGGCGAGCAGCGGCAAGCGGTGGTCAGCGGTTTGCACAGTCTCGTAGGCAATTGCCGTCACACCGGCGTCCAGTAGTGCTTGAGTCAGCGCTGGTTCAGCAGCAAGGTGCAGGTAGGTGAAGAGCACCAGTCCGTGGCGGAAGCGATGATATTCGGACTCCAACGGTTCTTTGACTTTGAGCACGATGTCCGCCCGAGCCCACAGGTCATCGGCGTCGGTGACGATGGTTGCGCCAGCGGCACGGTAGTCGTCATTGGTAATGGCGGAGCCGATGCCGGCGCTGTCTTCCACGAGCACCTGGTGGCCCCGCTTGGTCAGCTCATGGACACCGGAGACGGTGATCGCCACACGGTGCTCGAAGTTCTTGACTTCGCGGGGTACGGAGATGATCATGCATTTCCCTTCGAAGAAACAATGATGAGTTGTGTCAATCATCTCGAAAAAAGCCACAAGATGCGATAGTTTCGAAGAATATTCGGCAAATGGCCAATAATGGCAGAAGGATGGAAGTTATGCCCCCGAAACGGGCCCGTGCATCGAAGGAACTGCAAGGAAGCTATGACCTAGATCACATCGATCGTCAGCTGCTCGAATTGCTGCGTGACGATGCGCGCATGACGAACCAGGCGCTCAGTGACGCCCTAGGTGTCGCGCCTTCCACCTGTCTGGCTCGAATGAAGGCACTGCAGCAAGCAGGGGTGATCCGGCGGTTCACCATCGACGTCAATCCGAGGGCTCTCGGGCGGGGAATAGAGGCGCTGATCAGCGTAAGGCTGCGCCCAGGGGCCCGGCAGCAGATGGCGGCCTTCGGAGAAAACCTCAAGAAGGTCCCGGAGGTCACTCAGTACTTCTTTGTCGGCGGGATGGATGACTTCCTCATCCATGTCACTGCTCGCGACACGGACCACATCAGACAGTTCGTTTTGGAGCACCTATCAGCGGATCCTGTCGTGGCTACAACCCAGACCAGCCTGGTGTTCGACCACGTCGCCGGACCTGCCTCCCTATGATCTCCTGGTCAGCCAGTGCTACCGTCAACTCATGCCTCGCCGGTCAAGCATCGAACTGACTTTCCGCGAAGTCACTGGCTCCTCGCGGGACTCCACCGTGCCTGCCGGCGTCGTCGTCGACTGGATCGATAAGACGGCCTACGCCTGCGCCGCCAGTTGGTCCCGGTCGCAGTGCGTGACCGCCTATGTGGGAAATATGCACTTCACGGTACCGGTGCCTCGCGACACCCCGGTTACGGTGCAGGCCCGCGTGGTGCACACGGGTCGGGCGAGCGTGCACATTCAGACCCGCGTGCTGATCAAAAAGGAGTCCGGTGGATGGCAGACATGCACTGAGTGCTTCATGATCTACGTGGCAGTGGGCCCGGACGGAGAAGTAGAGCCCGTTCCCAGTTTCGAGCCCACCACTGACCTGGAATGCCGCCGGGATGTCGACGCCGCCCGGCGGATGATATACCGCAAGCGGGTTGAGGAGACGATTCAGTCGCTGCCGAAAACCTTCAGCTCCTCTGAGGCTCTGACACTGCGATTTCTCGTCAGCACGGAGGAACGGTACCCGGATGGGAAAGTTCGCGGTGGGGTCGTGATGAAGTGGATCGATCAGGCTGCTGAGATCTGCGCGGAAAGGTACTGCGACTATGACGTAGTGACCGTGCTCTCCGGAGGGGTGCGGTTCTACCGGCCCATTACGATCGGAGACTTGGTGGAGGTCGATGCGCGCCTTGTCCTCACCGGTTCCAAATCAATGCATGTGTTGGTTCGAGTCCGGGCCGGAGACCGGTGGGACCGCAACCCGGAAGACGTGGCATATGGGTTACCGGTCATGGTCGCTCCCGATGGCACTGGTTCAGCGCGGCGAATCGTCCGCTGGGAGCCAATCAGCGAAGAGGACCACGAGGTTGCGGAGAAAGCCCGCCGCATTCGCGATCTGCGCAATGCAACACTGCTCACCCCTTCCCCGTACTCCGGCCCCAATGAGGGAGCGGTGGATCCGACCACCATCACCGAGGCTGCTCCAGGGTGACCACGCAGCCTCCAGCAGCTTGTATGCCGTCATCCCTGAGGCGGATGCTCAGCTGCCCTGACGTTCATTAGGCTGGGGTCAATGAGTCAGCAGCCACCACCAGTCCCCAACCCGTATGGGCCACCTCCCGCCGGCTGGAGTCCCCAGTCGGGGCCTCCGCCTGGCTGGCGGCCAGGGTTACCTCCGCAAGCCGCAGGACCCCCTCCCGGGTGGAGACCAGCGCAACGGAAGCAGCAGAAAGACTCCGAACCCGGATCATTCACCTGGTGGGATCTCGGCGCCACGCTTTTCTATGTGGTGGGTTTCCTCACAGGATTGGTGGGCCTGGTTGCGCTGCTGCCCCCCGTCAACGCGCTGCTCACCGGGGATGAGATTCAGGCTCAGCAGGGGACCTTCCTGATCAATGCTGTTGGCTACGGAATTCTGGCCGCGATCGCCGTGGCACTCTCAGGAGCCGCCCTGTGGCGCTCGATCAAGGCCTTCAGCTATCTCTGGTGGCTGAAGCTGCTTCTCGTCCCCTTTGCCTGGTTCGCCTCGATTCTGCTGAATCTGATCATCATTGTGTTAATTCTCGGATCAGATGGCGAAACATCCGAGAACCAGGCAGCCATTGACGCTATGCTCCAAGCGATCCCGCTGCTGGCGGCAGTGGCAGTCATCGGCATCCTGGGTCCTTATGTGGAGGAATACTTCTTCCGGCACCTGCTGATCGGCAAGCTTTCCAAATACATCAATGTGTGGATATGCGGGGCGATCTCGGTGGTCGCGTTCCCACTGATCCACTTCATCCCCGCGCTCTTGGGAATGGCCGATGACCTCACATTCGTTGCCGTTGTCCCCTACCTGACAATGGGCATCATCATCACCGTCGGATACATCGTCACGGGTCGCAACCTGTTCTATGCGTGGCTGCTGCACGCGTTCAACAATGTGATGTCGTTGCTGCTGAGCTATTTCCTAGTGCCCTGGTTGGGTGATCATGCCGGGGAACTTCAGAGCACCTTCTGGCTGGCTAGCGTCATCGGGTGACTCAGAAGCACGACGACGCCAGCTCCCCAGAAGCCAGCGACCCCCGCCCGCTGCCCAGGCAGATTTTGGCACTCGCAGTGCCCGCTCTGGGGGCTCTGGTCGCGGAACCGCTGTTCCTGATGGCAGATACCGCCATCATCGGGTGGCTGGGCACAGCTCAGCTTGCCGGTGCCGCATTGGGTGTGACTGTGATGCACACCGTGGTGGGGCTCATGATTTTCCTGGCTTACTCCACCACTCCAGCGGTAGCGCGCTTTGTCGGCGCGGGGAAGACCTCCAAGGCGCTGGCCGCGGGCCGTGACGGACTGTGGTTAGCGCTGGGGTTAGGGGTGGTGCTCGCCCTGGCTGGACTGGCAGCTGGGGAAAGTGTGCTGCAGGCTATGGGCAGTGCCGGCGCGATCCATCCGCACGCGATCGACTACTTGCTGTGGTCCCTGCCCGGGCTGCCCGCGATGCTCCTGGTCTTTGCGGGAGTGGGGGCGCTGCGGGGTTTTCAAGACACTAAGACCCCCTTAGTAGTGGCCGGATGTGGCTTCGCCGCCAACGCCCTGCTGAACCTCCTTCTCGTCCACCCTGTCGGGCTAGGTGTGGCAGGTGCGGCGATAGGTACGTCCATTGCCCAATGGGGAATGGCGATCGCGTACCTGGTGATCCTGGTTCCGCGGATGCGAGCTGAAGGGGTGACGTTGGGCGTTGATCCGATAGCGCTCCGCTCCGCCGCGCAGGTGGGTGGGTGGATGTTCCTGCGGACCCTTACTTTGCGGGCTGCGTTGGTGGCTACTGTCATCGTCGCCACGGACTTAGGGCCAGAAACGCTTGCGGCCCACCAAGTTGCCTTTACTTTCTTCTCCACGCTGGCGTTCGTCCTGGACGCACTGGCCATTGCCGCGCAGGCTCTCATTGGACGTGAGCTGGGCGCCAGCAAGCCTGTCTCCGCCCGGCGCATGACTCGTCTCATGACCTGGTGGGGAATCGGGTTGGGGGCGTTGACGGGCGCTCTGACCGCCCTGGCAGCACCATGGGTGCCTCTGCTGTTCACCCCTGACGACCAGGTGGCGCAGATGATCACGTTGGCACTGTTCGTCCTGGCCGCAGCTCAGCCAGTGGCGGGTTACGTGTTTGTCCTGGACGGTGTGCTCATGGGAGCCGGAGACGTGCGGTACCTAGCCCTGGCGGGAGTGGTCAACCTCGGCGTGTACCTTCCCATCCTGTGGTGGGTCGCGCAATCAGTGGGTCGGGAAGGTTCGCGGTTGAGTGGTGAACCGATCCTGTGGTTGTGGCTCGCATTCGGTGTGCTCTTCCTCGGTGCTCGTGCCCTGACACTGGGTGCCCGTGCCGTCACGGACCGGTGGATGGTTCTCGGAGAGACGCGGTGAAGTAAACTTGCGGCCGTGCCAGTGACCCGCATTGATCCTCAGACCGCCGCTGCTCTTGTCCGTCC
>NZ_VFIE01000024.1:0-89340 GCF_010119385.1 Nesterenkonia haasae | reverse complement strand
CGCATGGATGCGTGCTGTGGTCACCACCGTTTTCGCCATCTTCACCATCTTCTGGACCACGGAGACGATGACCGTGGCACGGATAGCCCTAGCCGTCTTTTTCATCCTGTGCGCAACTGCCGTCTGGGACTACGTCAAGACTGAACACGTGCCGCCGGCTCTCACCGGCGCAGCAGCCCTGGGCGCTGCCGCCTGGGTCTTTTCCGGCATCGCCGCCCTGTTCGCGACCTCTACTGCGGCCCTCGCCATCACTGCCGGCGTAGGGTTTCTCATCATGGGAGTCTGCGAACTCTACGGCGGGCTGAAGGTTCGGGCAGAGTTCATACCCTCCCGTGACCATGTGATTCTCGGTGTCGTCGGCACCCTCACCGGCGTGGGCCTCTTTGTCGGGGTAGGGCTGGACCCGCACGGGATCCTTGGAATTTCCGGCACCGGCGTGATTATTATGGCCGTCCTACTGCTGATCTCGGCCGCGGGACTCACTCACGAGTCTCGCAAACCGCAGTAAAGATGCGAGGCTACTTCTACTCAGCGTAGAATTGGCATAAGGCAACACCCAATTCGCGCAAAGGACACCCCGCCACGTGCAAGAAGACCCCAAGGAGCGCCGCTCCCTGCTGGAGACGGTCAAAGCTCCGCTGATCTTCTCCTTTGCGCTGGCCGCAGTGGCGGGATTTGTCGCGCTGATCGTCTCCTCCGGAGGATCAGATAACCCACGTGTGGAGCATGACTCCGCTGGTTTGGACAACCCGATCAACTTGTCGCTGCTGGCATTCGGCATCGTCTTCATCGTGAGCCTCCTGCTCGTGTCAATGCTGCAGTTGGCCTCGCGCGAAAATCCGGAGGAACTCTCCCAGGGAGGGGGCGTCAACCGGATATCCGAGGAGCTCTACCGTGAGCAGGTGGCAGAGCGCCGGGAGAAGGCACGCCGGCGCAAGGCCGAAGAAGAGGCTCAGAAGCGTGGTGGGACCGCAGACGACCCGCCCTACGGTCGCCGCTCAGAGCACTAGCAGCTAACCAGCGGGCCAGCTGAGCTCCTGCAGAGCAGGAGTGCCAGACCAGAAGCGCAAAACCCCGCCGTAGCCCAGGCTCGTGCAGCGGGCTTCGACGGGGTACGCCTGACTGGTTCGGGGGTCAGGCCTGCTTCGTCGCCTTGGAGCTTTCCTGACGCTTCTGCATAAGTTCTTCGCGCATACGATCACGGAACTCTTTGGCTGCAATCGCGGTGGCTGAGGTTGGCCGATTCAGCTGGTCAGCCTTTTCGGCCGCGGAGGGCTTGGTGAGTCGAGGGCGCGCCCTCCCAGGCGTCGTCTCCTCATCCTTTCTTGCAGCCTGGCGTGCCCGGTAAGCCCTGACATGGGCACGGTTGGCGCAATTTCCAAAGTCACAGAACAGTTTGGAACGGTTGCGGGTCAAGTCCACAATCGCAGCCTCGCAGTCATCCCCCCGACAGATGCGCAGTCGGCCGGTCTCCTCATTGGTGACGAGATACGTCAGAGCAGCTGCGATGGTCGCTGTCATGACATCACTGATCTGATCGGAGACTGGTATGGGCCGCTCACGGAACGCAGAACCTTCACCGACCTCACCAGTGACGATCCGGATGCCCACCCCCTCGAGCAAGTCGTTGATAATGTCCAGCTCTTTGGGCGCAATGACCGGGGCGGCTGACCACAACGTTTGCAACTGATTCCGCAGGGCCCGGACCTTCTCCAGCTGTCGTCGGTTGACCGTCGTGGTCGGCCACTCGAGCTCGGATTCGCGCTCACTGAGGTACGTGCTGAGTCCCTCAACGGAGTCCAGAGTATCGGGTGATGGTTTCGCGCTCTTGAGGCCCTCGGCCGAATTGATCAGATCTGATGCGGCGATCAGAGCACGGTTAATTTCTGGGTTAAACATGCAGTTCTCCTGCTAAATATGGAAACGCCCTCCAGCTGGAACGGCAGCCCGGGCGTTGATAGGTGCAACGGTGTAGCGCAAACTCAACACTTCCGTCGCCCATGACGGAGGTGTCGAACCGCGCAGACCTCACAGTGTAGCCTGAACCTCCCTGACCTGGGGAAATGTACTGGTCAGGTGCTGGTGTTGGGGAAAGATTCCGACATCTGACGTAATGAGGCCTGGATGCTCTCTGCGTTTGCCTCCGGCACTTTGGCAAGCCCGAGCCCGGTGCGAACCACGCGCCACTGAAGTGAGGCGTCGTAGCTTTCGGTCACCAGGGTCGCGGCCTCGTCCTGCGGCTTGAACTCCCAACGCCAGCGGTGGCCGGTGGGTTGGCGCCACTCCACCACGCCGGGTGAGATCGATGAGGGGCGTTGGGCCTGTGTCACGTGGAGCTGGAGCCGGTAGGGGATACCAAACTTGCGCATATGCACGCTGAATCGCGACCCTACAGTGAGTTCGTGCGGCCCGCGAGCTCCTGCCTGCACAGTTTCCGAGCCATCGAACTCATGATGTCGGTGCGGGTTCGTCACTAAGGCATAGAGCTCATCAGCCGGGGCAGCCACCATGATCGAGTACGACACCACGTGGGGACCTGCCTCATTGCGTACTGGTTCCATAGGCGGACCCTATCCTTGCTTCAGGCAAGGGCAAAGGTTCGACTTACCCTGTCCCAGCTGGATCTGATAGATCTGGAGGGGTGACATCCATCCGCAGATCTGGTCGGGCGCGAGAACTTGCTGTCAGCGCGGCGCAGGAAGAGTCCGCTCATCCAGCGATGGCCACCACCCAGCAGGCGGAGACCCAGGCCAGGCTCCAGGTCCTTATTGAGGCCCGAGCGATCTGGTCCGCACTCAGCGGAGGGTTGCTGGGACTGTTACTCGGACTGGTGGTCTTCTACGACCACCGTCCTCCGTTAGCGGGTGATGAGTCGATCCAGTTCTATGGGGCTGTGATCGGGGGAGTGACTGCCGGGCTGGCCTTCCTGCTGGGGTACTCGCTCAATGCCCGAATGGCGAATATCTGGATTGGACAGCGCCCCAAACTCCGGCAGCTGATTGACATTCTTGCGCTCCTGGTGGTGCACTCGTCGATTGCTGTGATGGGATCCCTCGGTATCTTCCGCGTCTTCCAGGAAGCGTTCATCGGCCTGACCGTTGACCATATAGCTGGAGCGGTTCTGCTGGCGGTGGTCGGGGGAGTGGCAGCCTACTTCAGCTTCAACTCGGGTGCTCGCATCACGGCGTTCTCGCTCTCCACCCTGCTGGCCGTGTTCATGGCCTCCGGGGTGTTGGTATCGATGATTTTCGCGGAGAACCCTTTCTGGTGGCATGTGATGTTCTCAGAGCTCGGCACGGGACAGGCGGGGCTCACCAGCTTCTGGACCTTCAACACCACGCTGGTCGTTTCAGGCATTATTATCACCACGCTGACGGCGTTCATCACTCGTGATTTGGAGATCTGGGCGAGCCACGAACGCGTCAGAGTCGCCAGGCGGTTGGCTGACCGGGCGAATGAGGACCGCAGCTCTACCGGCAAGGTGCGGCGGCGCACTCGGGTCGCCAACGCTCTGTCGGGTCACTTCCGCACCCCGCGGATCGCTTTGCTTCGGGTCGTGATGATCGTGATGGGGCTTTCCCTGGCAGGGGTGGGACTGGTGCCGATCAATGTTCATCACGATCTGCATAGTCTGGTCACGGGCATCTTCGGCTTGAGCTTCCTCTTCATTCTGCTCGCTGTGCCGTACCTGCTGCCTGGTTTTCCGCGCTCGTTCTATCTGCTGAGCTTTGTCGCGGCGGCAGGGCTGGTCTTCGCGTTCCTGCTGTGGATGCCCGTCAACTACTGGAATCTCACCTCTTTGGAGCTAGTGGGAGCAGCCATCCTCTTCGCGTGGCTAATTGTGTTCATCCGTAACCTCGCTGCTCTGGTGGAACGCGTCAGAAGGAGCGATCACTGACTCCGCACGCGGCGTCAGCCGTTGAGGAAACGCTCAGCGGAGCGCTGGACGGCGGCACTGAGGCGGTCCAGGGCCGGAGTCGTAGTGGTCCAGTGCTGCCAATGCAGCGGGACGTCCTCCACCCCGATCTCGGAGATGACGACCAGATCGGGGTGTTCACCCTCCAGCACACCAGCAGGCAGCATGGACTCCGGAATCATGCCCCACCCCAGGCCATACCCGACTCCGGCGTTGTAGGCCTGAACCGATGGCAACAGGTGTGTGACTGCAGGTGTTGCACTGAGTCGTGCGAGCGCGTTGCGCTGAGTGGCGTCACGGACACTGAAATCTATCTGCGGAACTCGCGCCCAGTCGACCTCACCGTCATCTCCTCGGTGCCGGTCCAATAGCTCTGAGCTGGCAACGGGCCAGTATCGGATAGTGCCAAGCGGTTGTGAACGGCACCCGGACACAGGAGCAGGGTTTTCGGTGACCGCCGCAGCCACAGTCCCGTTGCGCAGCAGCTCATCCGTGTGCTGCTGGTCCTCTGCGTGGACGTGAATTTCCACATCGTCCCAGGTTGCAGCTTCCTGGAGCACACGGATGAACCAGCTGGAGAGTGAGTCCGCATTCACCGCTACAGCGAGCGTGATAGTGGGACGAAAATTAGGCGAAGACCCGCGGAAGCCCAGGCTGCGGCGAGCCTCATCCTCCAGCAGAATCGTCTGCCGTGCGATCCGCAGCAGCTGCTCTCCGGATTCCGTAGGTCTGACGGGGATTGTGCGAGTGAGCAGGACTTGGCCGACCTCCTTCTCGAGGGCCTTGATCCTCTGCGAGAACGCTGAACCTGAAATGAGCAGCAGAGCCGCCGCCGAGTCGAACGTACCTTCGTCGACAGCGAGCACAAAAGCCCGCAGATGGTCAGTATTCATGGTCTTCTCACCTTCTACTCACGCTCAATATGTCCAGCACTATCTGAAGCATAGCTTCATTGAATGAAGAATATTGCGCTGGTGCGGATACGCTGATCACCGCAGACTGGGAGCATGCTTACTGTGTTGCTCACCGGACTGCTGACCACCATGGCGCTTATCGTCGCCATCGGCCCGCAGAGCGCCTGGCTTCTGCGCCAAGGGCTGCGTCGCGACCGCGTCGCTCTCGCAGCCTTCTGCTGTCTGATCGGCGATATTGTGCTCATCGTGGCAGGGACCGCCGGCGTCGGCGTCGTGCTCGATCACGCGCCCTGGCTGCTGGATGTGATCCGCTGGGTGGGAGTGGCCTACCTTGCGTGGTTCGCTTTCAAGTCCTTCCGTTCGGCGTACAAAGCCACGGGTGCCCCCGCGGTTGACACCCCGTCAAAGGAGTCAGGAATCCACTTTCCAGGTGGTGGCGGTGAAGTCCTTCCGGAGCAGAGTTCGAGTGATTCCGTCCACGTGGCAATGACCTCGGAGCTTCCCGCAGTGTCCACCGACTCTGAGCAGGGGACCACGGCAACCCGGACCCGCCAGAAGGTCAACGTCACTAACGTCTCAAAAGTCACCACCGTGGCCGCCACCGGACTGATGCTGAGCATTCTGAACCCGCATGCCTGGGTGGATTCCCTGGTGGTGCTGGGCACTATGGCCAACGCATTCGGCCCCGACAAATGGTGGTTCGCCACCGGCGCGGTGCTTGCCTCGGTGATCTGGCTGAACCTGCTGGCAGGCGGATCCGCGATGCTGGCGAAGCTGCTGAGCCGCCCGCGAACTTGGCAGATCATCGACGTGGTGGTCGGACTGACCATGTTGGCCGTGGCTGGAGTGCTTGCCTTCACCGGGTTCTAGACTGGGGCCTAAAGGGAGTGAGTCTCGCTAAGGACTGCCCGCGCTGCGTTGTAGCCCGCCATTCCGTGGGCACCACCGCCCGGAGGGGTGGCGGCAGAGCAGGTGTAGACGCCCTCCATGCCCGCCGAGTAGGGCCTGCGTAGGCTGGCTGGACCGGAGAAAGTCTGTCCGACAGTGGCCAGGCCAGCACTGACACTGCCGCCCACGAGATTCGCGTTCCAGGCTTCCATATCCGCGGGCCCCCACACTTTCCGATCCAATACCGACTCCGAGAACTGTGGAGCGAATCTGCTGATTTCCCGCTCAATGAGCGTCGCCGCGCGGGCTGTGCCGTCGGCATCGAGCCCGGCCGGCACATGGGCGTAGGCCCAGCTGATGGTCCGGTGGTCTGGCGTTCGGGAGTCGTCGGCGGCGCTGGGCTGGGCAAGCAGCACATACGGACGGCCCGGGAGAACACCGGTGTTTGCGGCGGCCTCACTTGAGGTGATTTGTTCCGCGCTGCCGCCCAGGTGAACGGTTCCCGCAGTTGCGAGCACGTCCCGCTCCCATGGAATGGGCCCATCCACCAGGTAGTCGATCTTGACCACTCCGGGCCCGTATTGCCAGCGCTTCATCCGCCGCGTCACCCGGTCGGTGAGGTGCAACCCTTCAAGCTGGAGCATCTGCTTGGGTGTGAGATCCAGAACGACGACGTCAGCGACCTCTTCACCGGTACGCCGCCTATGGCCGCGATGACCGGCACGCACACCTTCAATTCGGTACCCGCGGCGCTTGAGGTTCTTTCGGACGCCGAATCTGAGACCGGGAAGCGGCACGTCCTTGATGGCCTCGACCTGGAAGTCGGTGATGATCTCGCCGCCGTGGGCGTGAAGCTCCGCCGTGAGGGCCTCAACCAGGTTCTGCGATCCGCCGCGGATCACTGGCCACCCCACGGTATGGGCGGCAGCCCCGAGGATCACCCCGAATGCTGATGTCAGCGGGCGGGTGAGCGGTCCCGTTGAGTGTGCGGCCAGCCCGGCGAACAGTGCCCGTCCCCGTGCGGTTTTGAAGCTGCGCATCATGTTCCGGGCTGGCATGGCTCCGACCGATCCGAATTGGGCGAAAGCTACGCCGCGTTCGATTCCTGCAGATGCGGTCGCCTTGACCGCCTCCGCGATGCCGCGTGGGGTCCACTGCTGGCCAGGTTCGCCCGAGGGCGTGAGTCCGGTAAAGGGGCGGCTGGGTGGAGTGAAGATCGCATCCCGCACCGCATCCCAATTGTTCACCAGGGGCCCTATGACCCAGCGCCACAGCTCCGCGTCCTCGCCCAGCTCGTCCGCAGTTCGCTCAAGCGAGCGGTGCAGCAGTGCGGGGGAGGCGTCGTCGTCATCTAATGGGTGGGCGGCAGCTATTGGGGGGTGGGCGTAGTCGATGCCCCCCGCGGAGGCATCAGTACCCAGGATCGAGGCATACGCGATGGATGCTGCGGTGAGGGGATGAACACTCGAGCCCAGGTCGCTGATCAGCCCCGGGCCGAAGAGTTCAGCTGAGCGTGCAGCCCCACCGGGCAGGTCTGCTGCCTCATAGACGGTGACCTTCCACCCCGCACGAGCCAGGGTGCAGGCGGCGGTCAGCCCGTTGGGTCCGGATCCGACAATGGCAGCATGCTGCGTCATGGCCCCAGCTTACGGTCCGCTGCGGAGGGTCACCACCATCCGGCTGCACTCGCAGTTGGTCGCTATGTGCGATGGATTACCCTGGGTCGTCGCTTTTACCGCGCGCTATGCGCTCGGGTACGTTCGAAAAGGTGTTGTCATGTCCTCTTCAGAAGGTGCTTGAAAGTTCCCAGTGGGCCGCATCACAGTTTTATTTCAAATTTGAAGGAATTACCTGGGTAGGATTGGGGTTGAGGTGGTCATGAGTATCAGCACTGAGCGCTACAGCGACGCATTCGAGTTCGGCATCCACACTTTCGGCGATGTGACCAAGACGCCGGATGGCTCCCGTGAGCTTTCCCAGCCTGAGGTCCTGCGCAACGTCCTGGATGAGGTGGTGCTGGCGGACAAAGTTGGTATCGACGTCGTCGGTATCGGCGAGCATCACCGGCCGGACTATGCCATTTCGGCACCTGACGTGGTCCTGGCTGCGGCCGGGGCAGCCACTGAGCGGATCAAGCTGATCTCAGCGGTGACTGTGCTCTCCTCGGACGATCCAGTCAGGGTCTATCAGCGGTTCGCCACCATTGACGGCCTCACCGGCGGCCGCGCCGAAGTTTCACTGGGCCGCGGCAGCTTCATCGAGTCCTACCCGCTCTTCGGCTACGACCTTTCCGAGTACGAGAAGTTGTTTGAGGAGAAGGTGGATCTCTTCACCACGCTGCGGGGAGAGGGCCCGATCACCTGGCACGGGGAGACGCGGGCCGGTCTGCAGGACGCTGAAATCTACCCCAAGACCAACCATGACCACGGGCTGCCGACCTGGATTGCCGTCGGCGGAACACCCAACTCAGTGGTCAGGGCAGCTCGGCACGGGGTTGGCCTGGAACTGGCGATTATCGGCGGGGCTCCCCATCGCTTCGCTCCGATGGTTGATCTCTACTATCGCGCACTGGAGCAGTTCGGTCATGGCCAGGATTTCAGGGTGGCGTCACATTCTCACGGTTTCATTGCCGAGACCGATCAACAGGCGCAGGACATTTTCTATCCCTCGTGGGCAGACTCGATGCACAAGCTCGGTCAGGAGCGCGGATGGGGCAACGGGTATCCGTCGCGTGAGCAGTACGAGCAGGAGATCGCCCACGGCGCGCTGTTCGTCGGTTCACCAGAGACAGTTGCGGCGAAGATCGTGCGGACCAAGAAGCAGCTCGGCATCACGCGCTTCGGTCTGAAGTACGGCAATGGTTCATTGGCTCACGAGCATATGATGAACGCCATTGAGCTTTACGGCACCAAGGTCAAGCCGCTTGTACTCGAGCAGCTCAACGATCTGGAGTAGCTTCCCGGGGCCATCGTTGAGCTGGTGTCCAGGGAACCCCAGGCGCATTTTCATATAATGCCGAGCATGCTTGACGAACATACTGCGAGGAATGGCGCCTCCACTCAAGAGGATCACCATTCGGAAGGAAGCGCCACTGGGCCCGCTGTAGCCATCTACTCCGATCCCGGGCGGACGTCTATGTGGGTCCGCCGCACACTCGAGGAGTTGGACGCCTCATCCGGTGAGGAGGCGGAGTGGAGTTCGGAACTGAACATCGTGCATAAGCGGGCCCTTATTCCGCTCCGTAAGGACGCCACACTCGACCTCGATGAAGTCAAGAACTGGGTACGGGACGACGACGCCGACTTCAGTGTGGTCGTGACTGAAATTCCGCGTATGGCGGGTAAGCGCCCCAAGCGCGCTGAGCTGCACTTCACAGACTCTCTGGCGATCATTTCACTGCCGGCCCTGGGTCCGCTCAGGGTGCGGCAGTGCTTGGTGCGAGAACTCCGCACGTGTTTGGAGGCGTTGCGCAACCACAGTGCCGAAGATGTAGTGACACACGCCGGCAGGTCCTCGCGCGTGGAGGATCAGGAGGGCGAGGACACCGTGTACACCACTGTGCCGCGGTTCACTCCGGGTCGCGCCTGGACCACACTGGGGATGGTCGCCAATAATGAG
The DNA here is from genome assembly GCF_010119385.1 of Nesterenkonia haasae. Classification (GTDB taxonomy): domain Bacteria; phylum Actinomycetota; class Actinomycetes; order Actinomycetales; family Micrococcaceae; genus Nesterenkonia; species Nesterenkonia haasae. The sequence goes on along the minus strand of NZ_VFIE01000024.1, from coordinate 80,004 downwards.
CCGCTGTGGTCTCTGCCGAAGCTCTCTGGCGTGTTCTCCGCTGCTGCCGCTACCGGCGCTTTCGGCATCTTCTTCTCAACCATCTGGGAGATGGCCACCTTCCTGCCCCAATGGCGCCTGGCAGGAGTGTCGCTGATCGCCGTTGCGGTGATGGTCTCCTGGCTCATACTCTCCAACCGGTTGTGGGACCGCGCAGGCCCGGGTGGCAAGCGGGAGGCATTCATGTACAACCTCTCCACCATCCTCAGTCTGATCGTCAGCGTCGGAATCCTCTATCTGCTCCTGTTCGGGTCCATCCTGGCAGTGGGACTGCTGCTCATTGACCCGGAGTTTCTCGGAGAAACCATCGGCGATGAGGCGACTTTGGCCAGCTACGTGGAGATTGCTTGGTTGTCGGCCTCTATGGGAACAGTCGCTGGGGCTATCGGCTCCAATTTTGATGATGACGCCGACCTGAAGAACCTGACGCAGGGCTCACGTGAGATGCAGCGCTACCCCCGGGACAGCGAGCAGGAGTGACTCTTCGGCGGTTCAGGCCGAGAGGAGGTTGAGGAATCCCACTCCAAGCAGTGCGAAGCCGGTTCCCCACACGGTGACGGAAACGAACATCCAGATCATGACGAGGTTCCGGTTGGCGCCGAAAGAGACCATCAGTGGTGCGGTGAACTGGCTGGGCAGCGCCAAGGGTCCCAATAGGGACACCCCGGGGATGCCGAATTTGTCGAAGAGTCGCTGAGCTTTGGCGCGGCGTTTCCGCTGGGAGTCACTGAGCTCCTTAGGCGGCTTTCGTTTGAGGACGGAGGCGCGGATCCAGTGGGCGCCGTAGACCACCACGGCCAGAGAGAGCATATTGCCGATGATCGCCGCAATCAGGGCCATCCATAGAGGCATGCCGATCACGACACCGATAAAGGCGCCGAAGAACGATTCGACGAACGGGATGGCGGAGATGGCGATGATGCCCAGCCACTGTAGAGTCTCGGGTAGTTCGTCTGTCCAGCTCCGCATGCGGCCCACCAAGGAGTCTTCAGGGAGGATCACCTCGGTCGGGTCGACCTCGGCACCCTGGGCGAGTGACAGTGCGGACAAGGTTTCGGTGAGTGCGGGGAGAGTCTCTAACATGGGCTCCAGTCTTCCCGATCCCGGCAGTGGCGGCGTCCTCCCTGAGGCCTATCTCTGCTTTGTCGGAGTGCACATGTGCTCTCAGCCTTAAGCATGACTGAGATGACCTGCGGATCGCTGTCGGGCTGGGTAGAGCCTATTGGTCGGCGTCTCCGCGGACACTGTGGATGAGGCCGGAGAGGAACTTGGCTGCGCCGGCACGCTCGGCGTCGGTCAGAGATTCTGCTGCGTGGATCATGCGCGTGTGAAGCCCGCCCAGTGTTGCTTTGACGGCACGGTCAGTTTCTTCCAGGACCTCCAGGCCGACTGAGCGCCGATCTTCTGGGTGAGGGATACGGCGAAGGTACCCCTCACGGCTGAGCCGATCGACAAGGACACTGGTCGAGGCAGCAGTCATGTTGAGTGCGTGGGCGAGATCGCGCTGCCGGCAGGTTTTGCCGGCTGAGCGCTGCCGAACGAGGAATGTGAGGGCAGCTAAGTCAGTTTCACCCATGTCCATGGATTTGCGGATGCGGGCGCGCATGGCCCTCTCTGCGGCACGGTATTTCCGGAGCAGGCTGAGGAGATCCACCGAGGCGAGTGAATCCGGATTTCTCGTGTACCAGTAGCCACTGCCGGGAGAGTCTTCGGATGGTGGGAGAACCAGGAGCTCCACGACAGAGGGAGCAGACTCATCGGAGGGCGGGCTGCCCTGCGGTGAGGGCAGTGTCTCGCGGCCCATGCGCACCCCCTATTTTATAAATAATAATTCCAACATTTTGCTTAACTTTGGCTAACTGTTATACAGTCTAAATATACCAAAGTTGTACTTGTTGTTGGTCCTGATCGTTGGGCACTTCGCGGAGATGCATCTCAGGTGGAACCTTTGAAATACGTCAGGAGCTCAGGATGGATATGCACGGTACTTCAGGTGAAGTGGTGCATGATGACAGTGCAGAGTCTCTTGCACTTGAGCCTAGACGGTATGACCAGGTAGCCAAGGCAGCTTCTGCTGGAATCATGTCTCACCGGCAAGTCGACAGTGCCGTGGTCGAGATATCGGGGCCCCCCGGGAGCCTGGTCTTCCACCTGTGGTGCACCCTGCTTCCAGAAGATGATCCTTCTGCAACGATCGACCATATTTCGGCGGGGCTCATTGCCAATGTGGAGAAGATTCTAGGCCAAGCATTCGTCACCCATGACCTCAATTTCACTTTCGCTCAGCGCGCGTAACGCGTCACCACACCTAAAGAGGTCCCCATGGATATGGCACTCATTCACACCATAAACGCCTTCAGCTGGCCTCTGCTGGTGCTCGTCACGATCCTGCTGATCTGGAAGGTCAGCACCGTTCTGGTAGCACGCCGCAGACGCCCCGCGCAGGGCCCAACCGGTCCAAACCTGACGTTGGGCCCCCGCGAAGAGAGCTAGCCGCCGAGGTCCTGCTTATTGAGGCGGACTAGCCGTTCGTTGGTGAACTCCCGGAGTGCCCACTGGGCGTTTTCTCGGCCGTAGCCCGAGTTGTTGATTCCGCCGAACGGGAACTCGGGGCTGGAGTCCATATGGGTATTCACGAACGTCATGCCCGCATTGATCCGTTCTGCCACCTGCTGGCCATGCTCGACGTCGGTGGTCCACACCGAAGCCATGAGGCCGTACTGCGTGTGGTTGGCTATCCGCAGCGCGTCGGCCTCGTCCTCGGCTCTGAACACCATGACCGCCGGGCCGAACAGTTCGTTGCACCCCAGGTCGCTGTCCAGCTCGATATCGGTCAGTAGTGCCGGGGACATGAACCAACCGTCGCGGTCCAGCTTCTCGCCGCCGGAGTGCAGGGTGGCGCCGTCACTGACCGCTTGGTGAATCCGCTCCACCACCTCATCCCTAGCACTTTCGGAGGACAGCGGCCCCATGTCAGTGTCGGGGTGGTCATAGTCACCCACGGTGACAGCCTCGACCGCGTTTTTGGTGGCGTCGAGGAATTCGTCATAGAGGTCATCTACAACAATGAAGCGCTTCGGAGAGGTGCATACCTGACCTGCGTTGGCAGTCCGCAGGGTGACCAGTTTTTTGGCCAGCGCAGCGACGTCGTCGGTATCGAGCACGACGGCGGGGTCATTTCCTCCCAGCTCCAATACCGACTTTTTGAGGTACTTGGCCGCCAATCCTGCCACCGAGGCGCCGGCAGTCTCTGAACCTGTCAGCGAAACACCCTTGACGCGGAAGTCCTGCAGGACCTCCTCGGTGTCACCACTGTTGAGGTACAGGTTGGTGTATGCCCCTTGGGGCAGGCCAGCTTCCTCAAGAATCTCCTGGAACTTCTGTGAGGACTCAGGACAGATGGCTGCCTGCTTCATGAGGATGGCGTTGCCCACCATCAGATTGGGTATGGCGAAGCGTGCAATCTGGTTGTACGGGAAATTCCACGGCATGATGCCTAGGAGAACGCCGAGGGGATCATGCCTGACATAGGTGCGGTCAGCCCCTTGGGCGTCAGGCAGCTCAGTGGGCTCGAGGAACTCGGGTCCGTTCTTGGAATACCAGCGGGCAGTGTAGGCGACCTTCTTGACCTCCGACATCCCCTGCTTCAGAGGTTTGCCCATCTCCCGGCCGATGATGTGGGCGAGTTCCTCGGCGCGGGATTCAAAGATGTCGGCTGCCCTGCTGAGCACGGCGGCTCGGTCTTCTGCCGTGGTCTCGCTCCACTGGTGGAACGCCCGGTCGGCATTGTCGACTATCTCCGGAATCTGCTCGGCGGTCAGCGAGTCGTACGTCTTTTCGACTTCGCCGGTGTTCGGATTTGTGACTGCGTATGTGCTCATACCTTCATTCAAGACCTGATTGGCCCCCGAGTCGAGGGATTTCGGTGAGAGCTGAGAGCCGTTTACCCAGGTCAAGAGCCTGACGCCGCGCGCAGCCGGTCCCAAATCCGTTTCAGCGGTACTGTGATGTGCAGCACGGAACTGTCCTGCTGCACTGTCACGAATGGAGTCCCATGCGTCACGTTCTCCTCGGTCCGGCCGGGATCCCGTCACCCAACATCATTGCGGGCATGATGCGGATTCACGACAAGTCCTCTCAGGAAATACGCCATCTCTATCAGGCTGCACGCACCGTGGGTATCAACTTTTTCGACCACGCCGATATCTATGGTGGTGAACGGCATCTCTGTGAACGCCGGTTCAGCGAGGCGCTGGAGCTGACTACCGCTGAGCGGGAGGAGGTGATCCTGCAGACCAAGACGGGAATCATGACGGGTGGTCCGTACTTTGACTCCTCCTATGAGCACATCATCTCCTCGGTGGAACATTCCCTGCGGGCGCTCGCCACGGACTACATTGACGTGCTGCTCATTCACCGGCCGGATGCGTTGGTGGAGCCGGATGAGGTTGCGCGTGCCTTCGATGAGTTGGAGAGCAGTGGCAAAGTGCGGGCCTTCGGAGTGTCGAATCACACTCCGCGGCAGATCGACCTGATGAAGACCGCAGTGCGGCAGCCGATTGTGGTCAACCAGGTCCAGCTGTCGCTGACGCATTCGGCGATCATCGCCCAGGGCATCGCGTCGAACATGGTCGGCCAACCCGATTCGGTCACCCTCGATGGTGGCGGAATAGTGGATTACTGTCGGATCAACGGCATCACGTTGCAGGCGTGGTCACCGTTCCAGAAGGGAGTGGCTCCGGGGGTCCTCTTCGATGAGGCGGCGTATCCGGAACTCCATGCCGAACTGCACCGGTTGGCTGCCCGCTATGAGGTGACTGCCTTAGCTGTGGCCACCGCGTGGATCACTCGTCACCCAGCTGGGATGCAGGTGGTGTTGGGTACGACGACGCCGCGTCGGGTAACTGACGCAGCAGCCGGTTCAGACCTGCCACTGACCCGCCAAGAGTGGTACGGCCTGTTCCAGGCTGCCGGTCATCACGTTCCTTGATGACTCTTGGCGATCTTCAACGAGGTGCGGATGAGGGGGATCTGCAGCGGAAGGCGGACGAGGGCGACCGTCCGAGCAGTGGGGTTGTTCCAGAACTTCCGCACGCTGTAGATGTTCGCCGGGTAGACCGCCACCATGAGCGCTGCAGTGCAGAGCCCTCCGGCCCTTCGGGTTGCAGGTACCGCCAGCAGTGCGGCGCAGCTGAGTTCCGCGGCACCACTGGCATAGGTCCAGAACCGCCGATTACCCAGCTGGGGTGGAACGATGGAATCGAAGACCTCTGGACGCGCGAAGTGCCCGATTCCGGCCACAGTGAGCATGCTCGTCATGGCTGCTTCGGCTCGTTTCATTCGCGCTGCCTCTCGTTGGGGGTCACCGGAGTCTAGCGGTTGACGGTGTCACCGTCCCAGGACAGATCAGCATCAGGGGGCAGCGCATGCACCTCTAGACCTGGTGTGCGCACCAGATCCTGGACGAGCGCGGTGCTCCCAGCAATGAGGGTGGAATCGAAATCCAACTCGGTGGCGAGCACCCACGCGTGGTCATCTGGCCAGATGATGCTGGGAGACTGCGCCCACAGGGAGTCGTCTACCCAAGGCGCACGCTCAGGCCAGCGCTCATCGGCGAAGTCCTTGGCCCCGGCGTCAAAGAGGATGTAGCTGCGCGGCGCATCACCGCGGAGTTCGAGCCGTGGTCCGGCGGCGGTCTCCGCAGAGAGGGGGAGACCGGCCCAGCCCTCCCAGATGGCGGCAACTCCGGCATGCGCCGTCGTGGTGTGCCTGGCCAGAACGGCAGCCACCGTGGTGAGCGTTGCCGCGTCAAGACAGCCTTCGCGCGGTCCTGAATACCGCCAACCATCTGGGGCCACAACACTGTCGCATTCTGCGTAGTCGCTCCGGACGAGTCTGGGGTACTGAGCTGTGCGGTGCATCGTGGTGCCGAATGATGCGGCCGCGTCAGCCCAGGTGGCGGAGGTCGAAGCCATTCCCCCCGCGCGGCATGCGGGACCCACGCCAGCTGTTGTGTCATGTCCTGATTATCGTCGCCCTCTAGTGTTCACAACACCCCAGGCCGCAATTGTCTTGACAACCGGACATCCAAAGGTGGAGAGTGGTATCCGACACATTAATGACGCTCCGCCGCTCTCACATTGGGTCTGCAGGTGCGGACTGTTCCGAGGAGGATTCCCATGACAGCCGAGCCCACCCACACACCCTCAAAGGGCCAAGATGGAACACCATCACCTCTCTTAGTCGGCACAGCCCCAGACTCTTGGGGAGTGTGGTTTCCTGAGGATCCGAAGCAAACACCGTGGCACCGATTCCTCGACGAGGTCGTGGAAGCCGGTTATCACTATGTGGAGCTGGGTCCTTTCGGCTACCTCCCCACCGACCCATCTAGACTCAACGAAGAACTGGGGTCCCGCGGCCTCGAGGTGAGCGCCGGGACTGTCTTCACCGGATTCCACCGCACCGATCCAGAGGAGCGGGAAGCCGTCTGGCGGCAAGTTCACGAGGTCGCCGAGCTTACGGCCGCCGTAGGAGGTGACCACATTGTGGTCATCCCGGCCATGTGGCGAGACGATGTCACCGGGGAGGCAGTGGAAAACGAGCACCTCACCCCGACCCAATGGGAGACCCTCTTCGCTGGACACAATGAGCTGGGCCGCGTTTTGCAGGAAAAGTACGGTCTGAGGCAGCAATTCCACTCTCATGCTGACTCCCATGTCTGCAGCCATGAGCAGATTACTCGTTTCCTGGAGGGGACAGACCCCGACTTAGTCACACTTTGCCTCGATACAGGTCACGCGGAGTACGGGGGCGCATCGTCAGCGGAGATCATACGGAAGTATCCGGAGCGGGTGGAGTATCTTCACCTGAAGCAGATCGATCCCGCCGTTATCGAAGTGGTGCGGCGTGAAAACCTGACCTGGGCGGCAGCAAATAGGGCTGGTGTCATGGTCGAACCACCAGCAGGGCTTCCCGATCTCGCCGAGATCATCGATGAACTGGAGAAACTCAACCGGAGCTTCTTCTGCATCGTTGAACAGGATATGTACCCGGTTTCTTCCTTCGACATCCCCCTGCCCATCGCGACCCGGACGCGCCGCTATCTCTGCGGATGTGGCTCGCGCACCCGAATCCGCTAAGGAGAGACCGTGACATACGACGTCATCACCACCGGCCGTATCAGCGTGGACATCTACCCCAACGACATTGGGGTAGGCCTTGCCGCTGTGGAGAGCTTCGGCAAGTACCTGGGTGGATCCCCGTCCAATGTGGCAGTCGCCGCAGCCCGCCATGGACGGAAAGTCGGCGTGATTACGCGCACCGGTGATGATCCTTTCGGAGACTTCCTCCGCACTGAACTACACCGTTACGGGGTGGACGCACAGTGGGTGTCCGCTGTGCCGGAATTGCAGACCCCAGTCACGTTTTGTGCCATTCAGCCGCCGGAGGACTTTCCGCTTTACTTCTACGGGCGCAGCCCGAGTGCGCCGGATTGGGAGATCAATGCGGCCGAAGTGGACTATGACGCAGTGCGTGAGGCTTCGGTGTTCTGGTCAACTGTCACCGGTATGGTGCGTCCGGCGTCCCGGGAAGCGCAGGTGGCCATGCATCAGGCCCGTCCCCGCGAACGCCTGGCTCGCGGTCAACACACCATTCTCGACCTCGACTACCGTCCCATGTTCTGGGCTTCCAAGGAACAGGCCCGGGAACAGGTCCGCCGCATCCTGCCGTACGTCACCGTGGCCGTGGGCAACTCGGAAGAGTGCTCCGTCGCCGTAGGCGAAGGGACACCTGATGAGCAGGCCGACCGGCTCCTCGCGGCAGGTGTGCAGCTAGCCGTGGTGAAATTGGGATCGGCCGGAGTGATGGCGGCAACATCTACTGAGCGAGTCATTTCCGAGCCCATCCCAGTGGACACAGTCAACGGTCTGGGCGCCGGCGACTCCTTCGGCGGCGCGCTGTGTCACGGGCTCTTGGCCGGCTGGCCCTTGAAGAACGTACTGGACTTCGCCAATGCTGCTGGAGCTCACGTTGCCGCCCAAATCGCCTGTTCGGAAGCCATGCCCACCTCAGCTGAGTTGATCGAAATGCTCCAAGACCGCGGTCGGGACCTACCCCCGCACGCCCAGGCACCCACCAGTGCCGATCGGGGATAGGGGAAGAAGCAATGCCATTCGACGAGATGACCTTCAGTGAACCTGGAGATGACCGCCCGGAACGTTACGAGGCTCTGACGCGTATGCGTCTTGAGGATCCCGACGCGGTGCTCCGCGCCGCACGCAGCCGGAAGCCACATCCGGGCCCCGTATACGGCCAGCAGAATTTCATCATCGCGGCTGATCACCCGGCGCGCGGGGCGCTCGCGGTAAAAGGGGATACGCAGGCGATGGCTGATAGGCGATCCCTTCTGGACCGTCTCAGAATCGCGTTGGCCAATCCCAAAGTCGACGGAGTGCTCGCCTCACCCGATGTTCTCGATGATCTGCTGGTGTTGGGAGCGCTGGAGGGGAAGCTGGTATTCGGATCCATGAACCGGGGCGGGCTACCCGGTTTGGTCAACGAAATAGACGACCGTTTTACCGGCCACACGGCGGCCGCCCTATCCGAAATCGGCGCAGACGGCGGAAAGATGCTCACTCGAATCGCGTTCGACTCCGAGCACACCACCTCCATCCTTGAGGCAACAGCTCAGGCGGTGAATTCACTGCATGAGGAAGGACTGATCGCAATGATTGAGCCCTTCATCTCCACGACCCGCGGCGATCGGGTCAGCAACATTCTCACCACGGAGGCAGTGGTGCAGTCCGTTGCCATCTCCCAGGGGCTGGGGGCACGTTCGGCTCGCACCTGGATGAAACTGCCTGTTGTGCGTGACATGGAGCGGGTGATGGCCTCCACTACGCTGCCCACAGTACTGCTGGGTGGTGAGCCCAATGGCAAGACCGACGAAGTCCTGGAGTCATGGCGCAGCGCCTTGGCACTGCCAGGTGTGCAGGGCCTGACGGTAGGCCGGACCCTGCTCTACCCGGACGACGGCGACGTCGCCGCTGCAGTCGATACTGCCGCATCACTACTTCGTCACAACACACAGGAGACCCGATGAGCCGAAGAACCCTCAGCGTCGCTCAGGCGGCAATTGAATTCCTGGCCAACCAGTGGACTGTTGACATCATCGATGGTGAGCGCACGGAGGTGCGCACCATCCCAGGGATGCACGGCATCTTCGGACACGGCAACCTTGCCGGAGTCGGCCAAGCGCTCAAACAGTCCCAGGTCAAAGCTCCCGGGCTGATGCCCTATCACCAGGGCCGGAACGAGCAGGGTCTGGTGCACCAGGCGGTTGGATACGCCCGGCACACCCGCCGCAGGCAGACTTTCGGTGTCACGGCGTCCATAGGGCCCGGGTCTACAAACATGGCCACCGGGGCCGCACTCGCCACCACCAACCGGCTGCCTGCTCTATTGTTTGCCTCTGACGAGTTCGCCACCCGAGCTCCTGACCCAGTGCTGCAGCAGCTGGAACAGCCGCACGCCTACGACATCACCTGCGCGGATATCTTCCGGCCCATCAGTCGATACTTCGACCGGGTGCAGCGACCGGAGCAGTTGTTCTCCGCGCTGCTCAACGGGATGCGTGTGCTGATGGATCCAGCAGAAACAGGCGCGGTGACAATAGCCCTGCCTCAAGATGTGCAAGCCGAACGAGTCGAGGTCCCGGAGTCATTCCTGGCCCGGCGCGAATGGCGCATCCGCCGGCCCGACCCAGAAGACGTCGACATCTCCTCCGCGATTGACGTCATCCGCGGTGCCAAACAACCGCTCATCATCGCCGGGGGAGGAGTGCACTACGCCTTCGCGACAGAGAAACTCCGCTCCCTGGCCGACACCACAGGAATACCCGTGGCCTATACCCAGGCCGGGGTCGGTACCCTGAACTGGGACCATGGACTGTGCCTCGGAGCCGTGGGGTCCACAGGCTCAACCGCATCCAATGCCTATGCCAGGGACGCCGACGTCATCATCGGGCTTGGAACCCGGTACGAGGACTTCACCACCGCCTCCATGACGGCGTTCCAGAACCCTGACGTACGGTTCGTCAACGTCAACATCACAGCTATGGATGCCTACAAGTTAGGCCCATCGGTGCAGATCATCGCCGATGCCGGCAAAACCATCTCCCAACTGCAGCTTGGCCTATCCACGCTCGGCTACCGAGTACCCGATGACGCCATGGAGCTTGTGCGTACAGAGCGTGCCCGCTGGAATGCGGCAGTCGATGAGTCCTTCAGCGTGCGCAATGAGCCGCTGCCGGCCCAGACGGAGATCATCGGCGCAGTCAATGAGGCGATGGATGACCAGGATGTGGTCGTCTGCGCTGCTGGTTCACTGCCCGGGGACCTGCACAAGCTGTGGAGAGTCAAAGACTCGCATGGCTATCACGTGGAGTACGCGTTCTCCTGCATGGGGTATGAGATAGCGGGCGGTTTAGGACTCAAACGCGCCACTATCGCTGAGGCCTCATCCGCAGGGATGGCTCCCGATGAGGGGCGCGACGTCGTCGTCATGGTCGGTGATGGCTCCTATTTGATGATGCACACAGAACTGGTCACCGCAGTTGCTGAGCGGATCAAACTTATCGTCGTGTTGCTGCAGAACCACGGCTTCGCCTCAATCGGGTCGCTCTCCGAGTCTTTGGGCTCACAACGATTCGGAACAAAGTACCGGTACCTGGAAGAGCAGACCCACACCTTCGAAGAAGGCGCGCCACTGCCTGTCGATATCGCTGCGAATGCTGAGTCGCTGGGAGTTGAAGTACTCAGGGTAGAGCCGGGAGCGGGTGCCATTGACAGGCTCTCAGCGGCAGTAGCAGAGGCCAAGGCGTTGCCGGAGGACTCCGGCCCTGTGTTGATCCACATCAACTCAGACCTCTACCTGGACGCCCCGGACTCCGAGTCCTGGTGGGATGTGCCGGTCGCCGAAGTCTCCGAACTGGAATCAACTCAAGCCGCCTACAAGACCTACACAGACCACAAATCCCGGCAGCGCCTCCTGCTGGGGGAGGAAGGAAAAACCCCATGACGAGCACAGACATCACACACTGGATTGGTGGACGGGCAGACGCCGGCCATGGAGATCGTCGTCAGGACGTCTTCAACCCAGCCACAGGAGAGGTAAGCGGCAGATTGCACCTGGGGGACCAGAACGATCTGCAGAGAACCCTCGAAACCGCCCGCAAGGCAGCGGACGATTGGGAGCAGGTTTCGCTCTCAAAGCGCATGGCAGTCCTCTTCAAGTTCCGCGAACTTGTCCATGCACATACGGATGAACTGGCGGCCATCATCACCGCTGAGCACGGCAAAGTACTCTCCGATGCCGCCGGCGAGGTGGGCCGCGGGTTGGAAGTTGTCGAGTTCGCATGCGCTCTGCCGCAGACCCTCAAAGGTGAGTATACCGACCAGATTTCCCAGGGCATCGATGTCTTCTCATTCCGCCAACCACTGGGGGTCGTGGCGGGGATAACACCGTTCAACTTCCCCGTCATGGTGCCGCTGTGGATGGCACCATTGGCGATCGCCACCGGCAATGCCTTTGTGCTCAAGCCATCCGAGCGAGATCCCTCCGCATCACTGATGTTGGCCAAGTTGTGGAAGGACGCAGGGCTTCCTGACGGGGTATTCCAGGTTCTCCACGGCGACAAAGAAATCGTCAATGGTCTGCTCACGCACGAGCTGGTAGACGCCATCTCGTTCGTCGGGTCCACGCCGATCGCCAAACATGTCTACGAGACCGGGACGCAGCATGGAAAACGTGTCCAAGCGCTCGGTGGTGCCAAGAACCATGCCGTTGTACTGCCTGACGCTGACCTCGACCTTGCTGCCGATCACCTTTCGGCCGCCGCATTCGGTTCCGCAGGAGAGCGCTGCATGGCGATCTCCGTTGCGGTCGCCGTGGGCGATGCCGCCGAGCAGCTCGTTGCCAAAGTAGGGGACCGCGCCCGCTCAATCACCGTCGGAAACGGGACTGATGACGGCGTCGAAATGGGTCCTGTCATCACACCCGCTTCCCAGGATCGGGTGCGCCGGATTGTCACCGAGGCAGAGCAGGACGGAGCCGCTGTAGTAGTCGACGGACGAGACTTAGTGGTCGAGGGGCACGAGGATGGTTTCTTCGTAGGCCCCACCGTGCTGGATATGGTCAAGGACACGATGTCCGCATATGAAGAGGAAATCTTCGGTCCAGTTCTCGCAGTGGTGCGGGTGGACAGTCTCGAAGACGCCATCAAGGTCGTCAACGCCAACCCCTACGGCAACGGCACTGCGATCTTCACCGGCTCAGGCAACGCCGCACGCACGTTCCAACGCAATGTCACGGTGGGCATGATTGGTGTCAACGTGCCGGTTCCGGTTCCCGCAGCGCAGCATTCCTTCGGGGGATGGAAAGACTCACTGTTCGGCGATCATCACATGTACGGACCCGACGGGGTGCGCTTCTATACCCGAGGCAAGGTCGTGACCCAACGGTGGCCGGCTCAGAATGACGAGTCTGGCGCCTCAATGAACTTCCCGGCGAACGGCTGATCGGCGGATCATTCGCCATCGACTAGTGACTAAGGAGCATCATGTCCGTTGAAGACTTAAGAGTAGGTGTGGTGGGCGCCGGCCGGATGGGCGCCGATCATGTTCTGCGCCTGGCTGGCCACATCCTGCGTGCACGAGTGAGCGCGGTAGTCGATGTTGATTCCGAACGCGCAGCCGACGTCGCGGCCCAAGCCCCCGGCGCTAGGAGTTTCGCTAGTCTGGAGGAGATGTTGGCAGCCGACGCGGCGGACGCCGTCGTGCTGGCCACGCCTGGTTTCCTCCATGAGGACGCGTTGATAACCCTTATTGACGCTGGCGTGCCGGTGTTGTGTGAGAAGCCATTGACTCCTGATCCGGAGTCATCGTTGCGGATCCTAGAAGCTGAGATGGCTGCGGATCGCCAACTCATCCAGGTGGGATTTATGCGGCGATTTGATACCGGGTACCGGCAGCTGAAAGCCATCATCGACTCCGGAGAATATGGCGAGCTCTTGATGCTTCACCTCCAGCACCGCAACCCATCAACGCCACCTGGTTTCACGAACGAGATGATCATCAACGATTCGGTAGTCCATGAGTTTGATGCGGTCCGTTTCTTCACAGGCTCCGAAATTGAATCTGTACAGGTTCGCATCGGGCGCCTGACATCACTTGCAGCTGCAGGGATACAGGATCCTCAGCATGTCACCATCCAGACGTCTTCTGGCCTCTTGGCAGATGTCGAGATCTTCTGCTCTGCCCAGTTCGGTTACCAGGTGCACACTCAAGCAACCTTCGAACGTGGCATTGTCAAAATTGGCGACAGCTCAGAAGTGGAAGTCACCACGGATGGGCGAAGAGCAACGGCAGTGGACTCGGGGTTCGTATCCCGATTCCGCCACGCCTACGACATTGAGGTGCAGGACTGGGTCGATGCAGTGCATCAGGGCCGTATTGCTGGCCCCTCAGCCTGGGACGGCTACGCTACCGCAGCCTGCTGCGCCGCAGGCGTGGCAAGCCAGCAGGGCCAGGGCATAGTGGACGTGAACCTGGTAGCTCGACCTGAGTTCTACTCGTGAGCCGTGACCCCGGAGATAAGCTCCCCATGCTGATAGATCGCGAGTAATGATCATGTCCGCTCCAGCACAACACTTAACCTTGGGCGTGCTCGGTGTCGGCCGGATCGGTCGCATGCACGCCGCTCACCTTGCCATGCGCAGCGACGTGGAGTCAGTAATCCTCTTCGGACGAGATCGAGAGCGGTTAGCGGCGTCAGTCAAGGCGGTCGTCAACCTGATGGAAGGTTCGCCGGGTTTCGCCGCAGGTAGTGCTGCGGCAGCTCAGAAGCTCATTCCACGGGTGATCAATCCCCGTCGGCAAGAGGCAGGCGGGTACCACGGGGTTGACGGGCTCATTATCGCCGCGTCCACCGATTCGCATCGGCAACTTGTGGCGCACGCGGTAGGGGCGGGAGTGCCATTGCTTATCGAGAAGCCGTTGGCAGCCACTGTCGGTGAGCAGCAGGAGCTGATCCGGCTTCTGAGAGAGTCCGGTGTCTCGTGCATGATGGGCTACCACCGTAGATTCGATGATGATCACCGACGGCTCCGCGAACAATTGGCTTCCGGGGAGCTGGGGACCGCTCGAGGAGCAATAGCTGTCAGCTTGGACTATAGGGACGCTGAGGAGTCCTATGTGCCATCTTCAGGAGGCCTGTGGCGAGACTTGGCGGTCCATGATTTCAACGCATTGGCCTGGGTGCTCGACGATCATATTGTCTCCGTTGCCGCCTACAGTGCAGTGCTGGGCAATCCCATGTATCGACGGTACGGAGACGTCGACACCGCGTCGGCAATCCTGACATTTTCCTCGGGTGTTACTGCAACCGTCTTGTGCGGACGTCACATGGGTTGTCGTCAAGAGACTCGACTTGAAGTGCACGGAACCTCGGGCACCGGGAGCACAGAAAACGTGATGAATGGTTCCAGAGCACAGGTTCCTGCTGACGAACCAGAATCCCGTGCTGCCTTCACCGACTCGATGTCTAGGTTTAGACAGGCTTACGTCAACGAGATCGACGAGTTTGTGCAACTCGTGAGGGGAACCGACAGGGGTACATCGCCACCTACAGAGTGTCTAGCGGCTCTTAAAGTCGCGATGGCCGCTGAAGAGTCCGTGAAGGCTGGACGGACCATAGACGTCCTTTAGGCTTCTCGGGACGGCGATCAGTCCTCCGCTCAAGGCTGTTGGCAGCGCACATCGCGTCTGCAGTAGAGGTGACACTAGATGCCTATATGTCTTGACATTAGCACTAACAAGATCTAATGTGATCTGCATCATGAGAACAGTGATCTGCCTCACCTTTGCTACCGCGCTCAGCGGATACGCGAAAACGTATGTTGGAGGAGCAGAGATCTTTCAGCACCACAGACAGGATGGTTGATATGAGTGCAACGGCTGGTGACAGTCATCAATTGAGATGGGCGCTGACTGCTGTTCGGATGGGGCCAGCGCTGATGCTGTTGATCCTCGTTGTGGTCCTGAGCATTCTGAGTCCCGTCTTTCTCTCGGGAAGAAACTTGGGGAACATTGGCCTAGAAACGTCGGTGGTCGCGTTGCTCGCTCTCGGCCAGCTGATGGTCATCATCACTGCTGGGATCGACCTCTCAGTTGGGTCGCTGATTGCGTTTTCAAGCGTCGTGGGTGCACTGTGGGTCCGGGACCTGGGGTTGGTTGAGGGCTGGCTAGTCATTCCGAGCATGATGTTGGGCGGAGCCCTCGCAGGTGCTGTGAGCGGAACACTGTTCGTCAAAGGGAAGCTCCCACACCCGTTCCTGGCGACCCTTGCGATGATGATGATCGCCCGCGGCGCCGCTCTGCTGATTTCGGAGGGGCAACCGATTACGGGCATGCCAGACGCGGTTCGACTCATCGGCACCTACCGCCTCTTCGGCGTACCAGTGGCCGTTATCATGGTCCTCTTCTTCGCACTTCTTGTGCACCTGCTCCTTACTCGGATTACCTGGGGTCAATGGATTTACGCAGTGGGAGCAAATAAGGAAGGCGCCAGACGTGTGGGAATCCCGGTTGACCGTGTGCTGATCTCGGTGTACGTCATGAGTGGGTTCTTCGCCGGGACGGCCGCCATCGTCGTGTCGGGACAGACGAACTCGGCCTATCCGACGGCAGGTAACTTGCTGGAACTCTCAGCCATCGCGGCAGTCATCATTGGCGGGGCAAGTTTCTTCGGCGGGCGCGGCACAGTCTTCGGCGCGCTGGTGGGAGCGTTGATTCTGGGTGTGATTCAGAACGGTCTGAACCTCCTCAATGTGAATCCCTCCTGGCAATACGTGGCTCTCGGAGTGGTCGTTATTCTCGCTGTTGAGCTCGACGTCGTCAGAAGCCGCCTTGAGACGCGACTGAGGTCTGTGCAGGTTGAGGAAAAGGTCGAGCGCAAGGAGGCGCAAGCATGACAACAGCAGAGCAGACCAGGCAGGCAGGCTCCACCAGCGAACCAGCTAAGCCGCCCGTGCTCGAGGTCAAGAACGCCAGCAAGATGTTCGGACCCGTCAAGGCATTGAATGGCGTGAATCTTCGGCTTGAGCAGGGGGAAGTCCTCGGGCTGCTGGGCGATAACGGGGCGGGCAAGTCAACACTCATCAAGGCCATTACTGGAGTTCACACCATCGATGATGGCGAGATCTTCGTAGACGGTCAGCGTGCTCATATACGCAGTCCCAACGACGCAAGAGCCTTCGGCATCGAGGCTGTCTACCAGGATCTCGCGCTATTCGACAATCTGGGCATCGTAAACAACCTATACCTGGGAAATGAGCTCACCCGGCCACGGAAATTCAGAGCCCTGGGCTGGTTGGACAAGAAGGCCATGGAAGAGGATGCGAGACGGCGGCTAGATTCCCTTCAGGTCCACCTTCCCAGTTTCAGCGCCTCCGTAGGGCTCATGTCGGGCGGACAGCGCCAGGCAGTGGCAGTAGCACGAGCTGTTGCCTTCGCCAGCAGAGTTCTGATTCTCGATGAGCCGACTGCAGCTTTGGGGCTCCGTGAAACGAGAAACGTGCTTGAGGCTATTAAAAGACTTCCGGAAAAATTTGGAATTTCAATTATTCTTATTTCGCACAATATGGATCATGTGGTTGAAGTCTGCGACAAGGCCATGGTCCTAAGGCAAGGAGGCGTCGTCGGAGAGGTTGTGCCCAACGCAGACACTATGGAGCAAATGGTCGCCATGATCGTGGGGGCCCAAAAGAAGAGAGAGGACTGAGCCATGTCCAAGAAACTCATGGGATTCGCCGGAGTTTTCGGTATCGGAGCCCTGGTGCTCACCGGGTGTGGGAACGATGAAGATACCAATGGTGGAGGTGACGAAGAACATGACATTGCCGTTGTTCTGAAAACCACCACATCCCCATACTGGCTGCAAGTTATGGGTGGTGTCGAAGACGGCGCAGATGAGGTCGGCGCCAACGTAACGATCGGTGGAGCGACGCAGGAAACAGAGGTACAAGAGCAGATTGACCGCATCAATGCGGACCTTACGAGGGGCCCCGACGCTCTGGTGGTATCTCCGACTCAGGCTGAACAGTTGGAGCCGGTTCTTCAAAGTGCCGTGGACGAAGGCGTCCCCGTCATTCTGGTGGACACCAGCATTCCTGGCTGGGACGGAGCCGAATCCTTTATTGGAACCGACAACCTCGACCTTGGCCGCGCGCTCGGGGAGTTCGTCCTTGAAGAGCGTGATGAGGGGGAATTGCTTGTCATTCGCGGAGTCCCCGGTAACCCAGCCACAGACAACCGCATTGACGGTGCCTTAGAAGTCTGGGAAGGCAGTGATCTGGACGTTGTGGCCGACCTCTCGGCAGATTCGGATCGAGCCCAAGCTCGTGCGGCAACCTCCGATGCGCTGCAGTCGAACTCAGACTTGTCCATCATCGTCGCGGCCAATGATGACATGGCACTCGGTGCCGTTGAGGCCGTTCGGGGAGCTGGTCTTGATCTGGAGGACTTCCTGATCGTCGGTGTCGATGGTACTGAGGATGCACTGGATTCGATCATTGCCAATGAGCTGGATGCGACCATGGCGCAGGGGGCTTACGAAATGGGTCACCGCAGTATCGAGGAAGCAGTCAACGTTATCGAAGGCGAGACAATTGAGGAAGAGATCGCCATCGATACCACGCTGGTAACTAGTGAGAATGCTGAGGAGTACCTCGAGCAACTGCAGGACCAGTCAGCCGAATAATGCGCTTCTGACACAGTGGGGCTCTACGGTTCAGCGAGCCGGAGCCCCACTGGTGTCTCTGAAGGATTTACATCCCTGACCTCGACGAGGAGCAGGCCTAAATCGATACGGTTTTGTCTCAGCGCTGCACTTGTTGGGCGACTCCAGTAGTCAGCGAAAGCTGCGCAGCATCGGCGACGCGGGACGCGTCGATTGCCTCAGCCACAGTGCATGGGTTGGGCCCCTGCTCGCGGACTAACCGCACAAACGCTCGCATTTCCTCGCGATAAGCGGCAGCAAAACGATCATGAAACGTCCGATGCGGTGTCGCTGCTGGATATTCGAAATGGGGCTCGGCGGAGCGGGCGCTGTAGCTTGCGTCCAGTCCCACGTGGAGAGAAGCTAAGGACCCTTGCAGTTCCAGGCGGACGTCATGGCCGGCGCCGTTGTAGCGCGTTGCGGAGACTGCCGCGATGGTCCCATCTTCGAAGACAGCCAGAGCGGTGGCAGAGTCCACGTCTCCGACTGCGGCAATGGCAGGATCTCCGTTGTTTGAACCCCGTGCCATGACTTCGACGATTCTCTGTCCCGTCAGCCATTGGAGGGAGTCAAAGTCGTGAACTGAACAATCACGGAAGAGCCCTCCGGAGGCGGCGATGAACTCTACCGGCGGAGGAAAACTGTCGGCAGTCACCGCGCGGATGGTATGCAGCCAGCCGAGTTCTCCTGCGCCATAGGCGCGCTTCGCCTCGAGGTGGCCGGCGTCCAACCGCCGCTGATGTCCGATCTGAACTACAGCACCGGTGCGCTCTACTGCCTCGAGCACCGGTTGCGAGGCCGCTGTGGACTCGGCGACCGGCTTCTCGCAGAACACGGGGATACCTGCGTCGATGGCGCGGAGGATCAAAGGAGCATGGTGCGAGGTGCCGACAGCGATCACTATCCCATGGGGCCTTCTTGCGAATAAGGCATCAACAGAGGACGCCGCTTCACAACCCAGAGCGGCAGCAACTCGCTCGGCTCGGGCTGCGTCGACATCTGCCACAACGAGCTCGACGTCGTCGCCAGAGGTGGCGAGCAGATTCGCAGCGTGCATGGCTCCGATCCGGCCTACCCCAATGAGGCCTACGACAATGGAAGTCATCCGAACTCCTTTGAGCACGTGGCGGAACCGCTGCTTTAGTGGGGGCCGATGACGGTTAGCGTGTCATTCGGTGAATGGGAGGCGACGGTCAATATCCGCCTCATTCCAGGTTTGACGGACCCATCCGTGATGCGGGTCGTCGCTGATGAGCCACTGGCGGACGGGGCCGGGGCCGGCCATGACGTTGAGGTAGTACATGTCGTGACCAGGTGGGGTCATGGCGGGGCCATGCCAGCCATAGGGAACCAGCACCACATCACCGGTGCGCACCTCCGCAGTAACGTCGATGGGGCGCTCATCGGAGGCGTAGACGCGTTGGTACCCGATGAGATCCGGGCCGCCTTCTTCAGGCGGCGGGACAGGAGCGTTTGCGGCGGCCTGCATTTCGAAGTAGTAGATCTCCTCTAGAGACGTCTCGCCATCCTTCTCCTCGTCGTGCTTATGGGGCGGATAGGAGGACCAGTTTCCTGCCGGAGTCAGAACTTCACAGACAATAAATCGGTCAGCTTCCAGGACCGCCGGAGTGCCGAAGTTGTGGACCTGTCGGGACGCGACGCCTGCTCCGCGCAACTCGACCGGAACTTCATCCTTCGTGACATGGCGGACGGGGTAGCTGGCCGAGGCCGGTGCAGATGCCACAGCCACTCGCCCCCCATGGCGAGAAGAGAGACTTACCGGCGTGCGAATGCCTGTGTAGAGCACGTCGCTGGGCCCGTGAAAAACTGATTCACGACCGGTCAGTGCGTATCTCTCTCCAGCGACGTCGACCTCAAAGGACCCTGCCAGTGGAATGACGATGCGCTCTTCTTCTTCGGCGTCGAGGCCGATGACCTCGCCTGGGGAAATCTCTGTGACTCTCAGGCCGGTGTGTGCCCATCCGGGGACCTGCACTCGAGATTCGACCGTGCCGAGGTTCACTCTCCACTCTTGTGAGGCGGCTGTGCCTGAGGGATGCACCCACGGATGTTCGGTGGGGTCTTTCCTGATGGCTGGTGCGTCAGACGACATGGGACCTGCCTTTCGCGCATTCGTGAATTAGTTCATGAGCATGATGTCGAACGAGTACCGATCAGCCCGATATACATGGTGACCAAACTCCACCGGGGTGCCACTGCTGTCGAGCCCAGTTCGTTCCATAACCACCAAGGCTGAACCGACGTCGACCTTGAGGCGTGAGGCCTGCTCGTGATTTGCAATATCGGCTCCGACCTTCTGCTGGGCCATCCGAAAATCCACCCCAGCCCGGCGCAGAATGTTGTACAGACCGTCAGATTCCAGACCTTCACGGGTGAGCGTTGCGACCGTCAGCGGAAGCCAATTCTCCATAAGCGCCAGAGGCCGGTTGTCGACCAGACGCAGGCGCTTGAGATGATAAACCTCCGCGCCCTTGGGCAGCCCCAGTTGTTCAGATATCGACTCTTCGGCGGTGATGGTCTCGAGGGTCAGTACTTGAGTCTCGGGATCTGCGCCTTCGTCCTGAAGGTCGTTATAGAGGCTGGAGAGACGAAGGTTGCGTCGTACGGGGGGGCCGATCACTTGAGTTCCCACACCGCGGCGGCGAACCACGAGCCCATCTCGGACCAGTTGATCCATGGCCTGACGCATGGTCGGCCGCGACAGGTTGTACCGCTTGGCTAGCGATATCTCGTTCTCCAGTTTGGTTTCGGGTGGGAGCACACCGTCACGAATGGCCTTATCAAAGGCTGAGGCAACCTGGTGATACAGAGGGATGGGGGACGACCGATCAATAGCGATCTCCAGTTCGACCATGGCGCTCTCCTTCGACATATATGACAGTTTGTCATGACATTTGATTGAAAGGAAGGCGAGAGGTGAGATGTTTACGCCTGCGCGCCGCTTCTCGGTGAGCTTTCAGTGGTCACGCTCACGGCTGATGGCGGCTCTAGCGTCTCTATGTTGCGGGAGCGGCGTCTATCAGCTGGGCGTCAGTATGGGCTTCGATCCACCTCAGCAGGGGAAGCAAGTGTCCCGCAAGGTCCTGACCCGCATTCGTCAGCGAGTATTCCACGTGCGGGGGGATCGTGCCGTGGTCATGGCGCTCGATGAACCCGTCCGCCTCCAGGGTCTTCAGCGTTTGGGCCAGCATCTTTTCGCTGACCCCCTCAATCGCCCGGCGGAGTCCACTCCAGCGCGCTGGGCTCTGGCTCAGCGCGTGAATGATCAAGACTCCCCACTTGCTGGTCACATGCTCCAAGAGAGTTCGGCTAGGACACTGCGAACTGAGAACCGAGGCCGGAGGCATACCAGCGAGCTTACCTTAAAGTGCGTACTAACTATTGGGAAGTTTAGTCTGTCTCAGTCGGTTACCCCAGAGTCGCACCTTTTCCGGGTGTCTACACAGGAGGAGAAACATGAGCATTGTCATTACTGGAGCAACGGGGCAACTTGGCAGAAAGGTCGTGGAGCAACTGTTGGCCCGCGGCGTCGAGCCGTCCACCATCACCGCCGGGGGTCGAAACCCTCAGGCCCTGCAAGAGCTGGCCGCCACCGGAGTGCGCACCGCGCAGATCGACTACAGCGATCCTGACACCCTTGAAGCTGCCTTCAGTGGAGCGGAGCAAGTGCTCCTCATCTCTGGCAGCGAGGTGGGCCAGCGGGTACCGCAGCACAAAGCTGTGATCGACGCTGCTCGTGCCGTGAGTGCCTCAGTGGTCTACACCAGCGCGCCGCAGGCTTCGACATCAGCCCTTATCCTCGCGCCGGAGCATAAGGCGACTGAAGAGATGCTGGCTGCTTCCGGCCTGAGCCATACCGTGCTGCGCAATAGCTGGTATACGGAAAATTACGACGACGCCATCCGCCAGGCGGCTGCCCATGGGAGCATCCTTACCAGCACTGGTAGTGGAAAAGTCGCAAGTGCCACCCGTACGGACTACGCGGAGGCTGCCGCCGCAGTGTTGATTTCGGCGAACTACGCCGGGCAAGTCCTCGAACTTGCCGGTGATGAGCCTTGGGACTTCGACGAGCTTGCGGCGACTGTCTCCGATGTCGCAGGTCGGGGGGTAACCGTCAACCAAGTCACGACTGCTGAGCATGTTGAAGCGCTCAAGGGGTTCGGGCTGGAGGAGGCTACTGCGGAGTTCGTCGCGGCATTGGATGCCAATATCGCTGAAGGTTTGCTCGCCGAGAGTGACGGCACACTGAGCCGCATCATTGGGCGCCCTACGACGCCGTTGAACCAGTACGTCACGCAGCTTCTGGCCACCTAAGGGGCGAGCATTGATAGTGGATGCTCAGTCAGGAGGTCGCCGCTGACGCGGTTTCCAGAGCGAAGTGCGCGGCGAGCCTGTCCAGTGTGTATTGCTGGCGGAGCTTGCCCGCACTGTTCTGGTTGGCGAACATGCCTTTCTCCCAGTAGGCACGGGATTTAGGGCGGCTCGTGATCCAGCGGACCGGCACAATGAACTCCGAATCCTCCGGCAAGTGCGCGTCGTTGCCTGGGTGTTGATAGTCAGCTGAAAGGTCCAGATCCTTCAGCGGCGTCCACTTTCCTTGGTAGTGGACTAGCGCCTCATCGAATGGTTGCGCTTCTGCAAGCGTCTCGCCCACGGCCACATAGCCACATTTGGGAATTTGGACGAAGATGCGCGCCCCGGTGGGGAGATTCTTGAGCGTCCTGGAATACCACTCACCGCCTCCGGCGGAGACGAAACCGTATTTGCGCGCATCATCCCAGGACCTGGTGGAGCTTTCGCCGAAGGTGACGAACCAGTCCCTCCCATTCCACTCCGCGCGCTTGCTCCGATTTCGTGCCGCTGGAGCTGCGCCGGTCTGCTGGGAGGAGGCCAACCATGAGCGGCCGAGGTAGCTCCGGCCCTCGTCTATGAAGTATGAGAAGAACACAGCGTTGATCGGTAGACCGAACTGCCTCAGAAACGTCACAATGCGTTCGGAGCTTTCATCGAGTTCAGTCGCCACAATCGTCATACGGGTTTCGTTGTTGAGCTCATCCGGAAGTGGGGCATCGAAAACCTCATCGAAAGCTTCCTCCAGCTGTGTGTTGAGATGAGCCTGGGCAATGTCGGTGATCGTGTCACGGTCCAGATGCGCAACCCATGAGCCGTAGTCGAGGACCTGGGCAACTACATCGCGAGGCGTCTTGTCCCGTTTGAGTTCGAGAACGTTCAAGTTGCCGTCTTCATCGATAGACAGCAGGTCAATGAGCTTGCCGTGAGGAGTGCGCAGCTGGCGCCCGATCACTAGAAGCTTTTCGCCCAGCAGCGAGGGGTCCCGTTCCAGAAAATCTTCCAGTTCGGCTTCAGAAGGGAGGACTCCGCGCGGAAGTCGCCGCGGAGTGTTCCCGTCAAGGCGCCACACGCCCATCTCCACTGGCATATGTCCTCCGTTTCTGCTGGCTACTGTGAGCCTACTTCAGTAGGGACGACCTGCGTCGGCGCAACTCAGGCGATGCGCCCCACAGTCCGCAGAGCGTCACGGCGCCAGTAGCGAGAAACGTCGGAGCCAATCCAACTGCTCCAGCTAGGAGCCCCAGCGCGGCTGGACCGACGATTGAGCCAAGGGCCAGAAGGAAAAGTGCGGCACTGAAGCCAGCTGTGGGCCGCTCAGGGAAGACGTGGGAACTCCATATGGCCAGCAGTGCCGACATCATCATGAAGCTCGGTCCGTAGAGCGAGGCTGAGGCGCAGACGGTCACCCAACTCCCAGGACCAAAGCCGAGAAGTGCGCTGGCAACAGCCAGGAGCGTCAACGCCCCAATCAGTACGTAGCCGAGACCTAAACGCCTGACCAAGTCGCCTGTCACGACCCCCGTGATCCCAGATATCCCGACGAGTGTCCACAGGACAGGGCCCACATGTTCAGGAAGGCCTTCATCCAACGCCAGATCTGCGGCGTAGGTCCAGTAGAAGGCGCTCCCAACGCCGAAGACGAAGGCCACATAATACAGCGGGTGTGCCTCTTTGGCGAGGGTCCACCGCCATTTCGGGGCAGCGGCAACGGCGCCTTGCCTGCCCGAGGTGCTTTCTGCAGGAGCCGGCTGCCACTTCTTCTTTCCAGGTAACAGACGCGCGTTCCACGCCGCGCTGGCTAGCGCGAAGATGGCGAAGGCGACCCAGGCTGCTCTCCAGAGAGGGCCAGCAATCAGGGCAATAGGCCCTGCGAGAATCAGCCCGGCGGCTGTTCCGGTACTGATAATGGAGAGCACCCGGCCTCTGGCATCGAACGATGCGAGCTGGTCTACAGCATCTGAGAACGGGGCCCATGCCCAGCCTGGGCTCGTGCTGGCAAGTATTGCCCCGACTGCCATTACTGCGCCGTTGGGCGCCACGGCGATCAGCAGCATACCTGCGGCTGCGCACAGGCCGCCGAGAAGGATAGGGACCCGCGGACGGAGTTTTGTTGACAGATAACCTGCTAAGAGCAGTCCTGCGAGGTACGACGCATATGTCGCCCCGGATATGAGACCAAGTACCTCGGTGGAGAGGTCAAACTCTTCCCGGAAGACGGGAACGAATAGACCGTAACCATAACGGGCAAAGCCGAAGGCGACGGCGATCATCGACATCCCGGCAAGCCCTAGCTGCAGCTCTCGCGTGTTCATAAGAAGTCCCTACCTGAGCAATGCGCTTCCTTAGCCGCTGCACTATTGACGCTGAATCTCCCTGTTACCGGTATAAATCCTATGACGGTAACTGAGATTAGTAAAACGATAATGATGGTAACTTCGAGACCAGCGATCCGTGTCCGGGAGGCCTAGCTAATGCATGCCGACGAGTTGAAGCCAGCTCCGCAACCCCTCCAGCTGGTTCAGCAGTTCTTGAACACACGCAGCCTCATGAGGAATTTTGACCTATTGGACACACCATTGAGCTTCACCACGTGGTGTACAGAGACCGCCGGCATATCGCTGAAACGGATGCCGGATGAGCAGGATCTTGAACGCTACAGGTCTCTGCGTGAAGCCTTGCGAAAACTGCTGCTCTCACACATGTCGGGCTCACCGGCGGAGAAAGCTTCGGCCTCCGAAGAGATAAACCGCATTATGGGGCCCGATCTGCTCCAAGCCAGTTTCACTCAGCTGGCGGAGCCCAAAGTCACTGCGCGGCAGGATGGAGACACGAGTTTGGAAGGCCGGCTTATGGAAGCCGCAGTTGATGCCCACTACAGGAAGATATGGCGTCGACTGAAGGTCTGCGCCAACGAAGACTGCAGATGGTCGTTCTTTGACAGATCCAAGAATCGGTCCGCCACATGGTGCGATATGGCTATATGCGGTTCACGGACGAAGATGCGTCTCTACCGGCAGCGCCGCAACACTCGCTAAAGGGCCCGTGACCCTCCTGAGAGCCTCGCGTGGTTTTCGGGTCCCAGCTGAATTCAGAAAACAGGAACTCACGGCAAACTGCCAGTGCCGAGAAGCAGGCCACTACACGTGGCCGTCGTCGCCCTCTTTGGTCACCTTGCCCACATAGGGGTCATACTGAGGTTTCTGGTAGGCAAGTTCTCCGCCCTGCCGACCGCCGAAAGGACGTCCGTGGTCGGCATATTCCTCGCGGAAGAAGACTAACCGCCAGCCGCCTATCTCAATGCGCGAGCCGGATCTTAAGATCACTTGCTCACCGGGAGCCGCGTTTCTGCTGCCCCCACCGTGTCCGATTCGCCGAAGGACGTATTCGTCCATGTTTGTGTGAGTGATGACGGCGTGAGTGGAGTCTAGGCCAGCCAGTGTGAGATCTGCGCCCGCATCGCTGCCGATGATGGTCTGCTGAGGCAGAAGATTGAACTCTGTCCGCTGCCAGGAACCCCCAGAGGCGTCAGCCCGGGTGATGATGAGACGGGGTCGCCCAGACCCAGGAGTGGAATGAGTCGTGGTCACCCGGCGGCGAATTCTCCGATTGAATGTCGGAACAGGTGGCCACGGCGTCAAGGGGACTGTTGAAAGGCCTGCAAGCCCGGTCTGCTCCGGCTTGCCACGGCTCGCAGTGAAAGCTGTCTTCAGCGAACCGAGGCGTATATGCGGTGAACGTGTCAGCCAGCGCTGGAGAGCGGGCGCCTTGACGGCCCCTAGGCTGACAATAGGACCTTCAGGCCCGACTATCGATACAGACAGACCCCGGGCTGCCAAACCCTCAGCGAGCTGAACTGCGCTACGCCGGTCGATGGGCGTTATCTGAGAAACCAGAGAGGAATCATCAGTGCGCACCTCAACATGGGTGCCCGCCGCCTTGATGGAACCGCTGATTGTGCGGCCGCTTTCGTTCCTCTCGCCGATCGGAGTGAACGAAAAGTTGAGATCAATGTCCAGCCGCATGAGTGTGGATTTCCTATCAGCGGTCTCTCAACTAGAGACTTGATCGTCGCTAGTCGTCACCCTGAGGGTTCCATCGAACTTCCACACTGCACGGGGTGCGTCGGGGCCAATGTCGCGCGGCACCTCAACGGTCATGTCCTGAAGTGTGTAGTTCACTGCCGCGCCTCGACCTGTGAGGTAGGACCACATCTCTTGCCCAAGATCGGCCCAGTCGCCGATTTGGTGCGATTCGGATTCATGCTGGCTGGAAGTCTGCGGTGAGTTGCTTTCCGTCATGACTCAATCTCCGTTCACTATCGCGAAACTGCGTGACTTAGCATTTTCAGTGTACAGAGAAATTCGCGTTTGAGGGATCCCCGGTTAGGTAAACCGAAGATGACCCACGCTGAGCTCTGCAGGCTCCCGCAGCTTGTCAGCGGTGTTCCGGTTCCTCGTCATGACGTGCGTCTTCAGCGCAGGCGCTGAGAGGAGTATGCCCGCCGCTCGCCTGATGCAACGAAAGGTAATGCCACTATTGAAATAACATATAATTTCTAGATTCACGGTGATTGCCAGGCAGGAGATTTAGATGGGACTATTAGCTGATATCGAAAGGTTGCTCAGTGGAACTGTCTGAAACGCGCAAGTATCTGAAAGAACTTGAGGTCAATGCCGGTTCCACGGCTGTGCTGATCGCCAATCGCGCCATGCTCCGCGGAGTTGCTGTCTCCGCCGATGACCGTCACAGACTGACTTTGTACCGCGGTAAGCGGCGCATCTGGTTTGATGGCGCTCAGTCGAACATCAATAAAGTTCTGGCTCAGCGCTGCACGCGCTATAAAGATGTCACGGCTCGGCTGCTTAGGAATCATGGCGTCAATGCGCCAGAGAATGCCGTGTTCCGGGAAGATCAAGTCAGTTGCGCGTGGGATTGGGCTGCGCGTGAGCTGCCAGCGGTCGTCAAGCCACCCAATGGGGGAAAAGGGGATCTGGTTTACGTCGGAGTCGCCGACTTTGCAGAATTTGACCGCGCCTTCAGCGCAGTTGCTGAGTCTGCGGGGGAGGTGCTCGTGGAGCGTTTTGTTGCAGGAGAGGAGCACCGAGTTCTTCTCATCTATGGCAAAGTCGCAGCAGCTCAGCGTCGTGTCCCAGCTCACATTATCGGAAATGGCCGGACCGCGATTAATAAACTAATAACTAAAAAGAATAGAAAGAGAAAACGATCGACGAATAAAATTTATGAGCAGTCTCCAATAATTATTGACGATGCCGTTCAGAGAAAAATTGCCTCCCAGGGTATGAACCTGAAGTCTGTTCCCGCTAAGGGCAAGCAGGTCTGGTTGCGCGCGAACTCAAACGTGAGTAGCGGAGGTGAAGCTCATGACGCCACGGATGAGTTGAGTTCCGCGGAGATAGCGATGGCCGAGAATGTTGCTCGCGCCATCCCCGGGCTGCGTGTAGCGGGTCTTGACATGCTGTTGCCCAGGGATGGCAGCGGAAGCGCCCCGCACGTTTTGGAAGTCAACAGCAGCCCGTTGATCACCGGTCATCACTATCCCTGGGCTGGCCCGAGCAGGGACGTCGCGACCACATTGGTGGAAGCGATGTTCCCGGACTGCAAGTCTGCCTCACCAGAACAGAGCAACTAGGCTCTCACGCGGGCGGCCTGCCGAATGCACCAATAGCGCTGCGTCAATGAATTTACGCCTCGGCCAGCGCGTCGGTGATGACGCTCAGGCCCTCCAGGAGCAGGTCATCACTGATCGTGAGCGGTGGAAGTAGGCGAATGACATTGCCATATGTTCCGCAGGTGAGCGTGATGACGCCAGCCTGACGTGCTGAGGCTGCCACAGCGGAGGTCAGTGCAGCGTCAGGTGTTTTTGTCTCAGGGTCAACCAATTCGAAAGCCAGCATGGCACCTCGGCCGCGAATGTCGCCGATTCGAGGATCGTTCTTCTGAGTTTCTTCTAGGCGAGTGCGGACGAGTTCTTCGATTCTTAGGGCCGCGTGGTCCAGTTTCCGCTCTACTATGGTTTCCATAGAGCCCAAAGCTGCTGCGCAGGCGACCGGATTTCCCCCGTATGTGCCGCCGAGTCCACCAGGGTGGGCAGCGTTCATGATATCTGCCCGTCCGGTCACTGCTGAGAGTGGCATTCCGCCGGCGATGCCTTTAGCGGTGGTGATGATATCCGGCTCGATCTCCTCGTATTCTGAGGCAAACCAGCGGCCGGTGCGGGCGAAACCTGTCTGGACTTCATCGGCGATAAAGACGACGCCGTTTTCTCGGCACCACTGAACGATCTCCTTGAGGAATCCTGGAGCAGGAACAATGAATCCTCCTTCCCCCTGGATCGGCTCCATGATGACGGCAGCCAAGTTCTCGGCGCCAATCTGCGTCTGCAGCTGCTCAATTGCGCGCTCTGCTGCTTCGTGGCCACCGAGCTGATCGCGGTATGGATAGGAACCGGCTACCCGGTAAACCTCTGGTGAGAACGGGCCGAAAGAGTGCTTATAGGGCATCGACTTTGCCGTCAGTGACATCGTGAGGGATGTGCGGCCGTGATACGCATGATCAAATGCAGCAACTGCTTGTTTGCCGGTATGGGAGCGTGCGATTTTCACGGCGTTCTCCACCGCTTCGGCACCAGAGTTAAAGAGTGCGGAACGCACAGGGCCTGAAATTGGTGCAATCTCCGCGAGTTTCTCGGCCACGGCCACATAACCTTCGTAGGGAGTCACCATAAAACAGGTATGGGTGAACTCAGCAACCTGATGCTGGACGGCCTCGACAACTTTCGGGGCGCTGGCGCCGACGCTGGTGACAGCGATGCCTGCAGCGAGGTCGATGAGTCGGTTGCCGTCTACATCTTCGACGATGCCGTCTTTAGCCCGAACCGCGAAGGTTGGCATGAGCGCAGAGACGCCACGGGCCACGACGGCCTGCTGACGGTCCATGAGTTGACGAGCCTTCGGGCCGGGAAGTTCGGTCACGAGGTAGCGGGACTGTTCCATGCAGGGGCACTCCTTGGTGCAGATTTGGGTCGTGTGTTGATTCTGATCCTGGGGCACAGCGTCCATGCTGTCGAATGCCTATATTTCACAAGTGGCATGCCTGATGGGCATACGAACGGGTGAGCGTCGCTCATTGGCTTGTTATCTGAAGGCGGGGGTGCCGGTGATCTTGTTGCCAATGATCAGAGTGTGAACCTCGTCGGTGCCTTCGTAGGTCCGCACTGACTCAAGGTTATTGGCGTGACGCAGAGGAGAGTGTTCCATGGTGATGCCATTGCCGCCGAGGATGGAGCGGCAGTCCCGGGCTATCTCAATTGCTTCTCGGCAATTGTTGAGCTTACCCACCGATATTTGGTGTGGTTGGAGGTGACCGGCATCTTTGAGGCGTCCCAGATGCAGAGCGAGCAAAAGGCCCTTGTTGATCTCCAGTGCCATGTTCACGAGCTTTCCCTGCGTGAATTGGTAGCCAGAAAGTGGCTTATCGAATTGGAGGCGCTGCTTCGAGTAATCCAGTGCTACCTGCCAAGCGTCCCGCGCTGCGCCCATCGCGCCCCAGATAATTCCGTAGCGAGCCTCGTTCAGGCATTCGAAGGGACCGCGTAGCCCTTTGGCTTCCGGAAGTCTCGCGTCCGCTGGT
Source organism: Nesterenkonia haasae (assembly GCF_010119385.1). Lineage (GTDB taxonomy): Bacteria > Actinomycetota > Actinomycetes > Actinomycetales > Micrococcaceae > Nesterenkonia > Nesterenkonia haasae. The sequence continues at coordinate 50,106 of NZ_VFIE01000024.1, read as the reverse complement.
AGGCGAACCTCGGTGAGTTCGATATCGCATTGGATGGAGGCGCGCATGGACAGTTTGGGTTCGATCGGCTTGGCTGTGAACCCTTCGCTGTCGGTGGGGACAATGAAGCCTCGGACCCCGTCTTCAGTCTGTGCCCAAATGATGGCGATCTGCGCTACTGAGGCGAGTCCGATCCATCGCTTGGAGCCGTTAAGGACCCAGTCCTCACCGTCACGCCGGGCGAAGGTCGTCATGGCGGACGGGTCCGAACCTGCGCTCGGTTCGGTGAGGCCGAAGCAGCCGATCACCTCGCCGGCGGCCATCTGCGGGAGCCATGTCTGTTTCTGCGCTTCCGACCCGTGTTTGTAGATCGCGCTCATAGCGAGGGAGCCCTGAACAGAGACAAAGGTGCGCAGCCCAGAGTCGCCGGCCTCAAGCTCTGCTGCGGCCAACCCGTAATCTACGGCGCTGCGGCCAGCACAGCCGTACCCTTCCAGATGCATGCCCAGCAAACCCAGTTTCGCCATCTCGGGAACGATTTCCAGGGGGAAGACAGCGTCCTCGTACCAACTGGCGATGTTGGGTTTTATTGCGGTGTCCACGAATGATCGAACCTGTGTTTGGAGTTGCCGCTCTTCTGCGCTGAGGAGAGAGTCAAAACCAATCAAGTCACTGTCAAGCATTTTGAAAGCCTTTCGACGTGCGGGGGGGGGAGTCAGTGAACGAAGGTGGCGCCTTGATGTTCCCCCAGGGCAGGTGGGACGTCGCGATACTGAGGTGCCGCATTCGACAGTCGGATGGGGTTGGCCAACTGTTGGGACTGGCGACCCGTAGCTGGGTCTGTGATGGTGGTGTGAGGCGTCAGCCCTAGAGCGTCAGCCAGCTCGAGAGCCTCGCTGACGCTGTTTACTTTTCCGGCAGGTACACCCTTAGCAAGGAGTTTCTCCTGCCACCGCTGAGCAGTGTCGTTCACTAGCGTGGCTTCGATCATGGTGCGCAAATCACTGCGCGAGGCGACGCGGAGCTCGTTACTGGCGAAACGAGGCTCGTCCAGGAGGTCCTCACGCTCAAGGACTCGGAGGAGATCCGCAAACTGCCGGTCAGTACCCACAGCTAGCGCCAGAGTCCCCTCGGCGGTGCGGAAGGTTTCATAGGGTGAGATGCTCGGGTGCGCATTGCCCAGACGGCGGGGCGATTGGCCGGTAGCCAGGGTCGCGGTGCCTTGGTTGACCAGCGCGGCGACTACGGAGGATAGGAGGTTGACCTGCACCTCTTGGCCGACGCCTGTCGCATCGCGAGCACGGAGCGCGAGAAGAATACCGGCTAAGGCGTTCTGTCCCGTCAGGACATCCACCAAAGCCACACCGACCTTGCTCGGCTCTGAGTCAGCGTCACCGGTGATGCTCATCAGGCCACCAAGCGCCTGCACCAAGAGGTCATAGCCGGGCATGTCCGCGCCGGAGCCGCTACCGAAGCCGGAGATCGAGCAGTACACGATATCGGGGCGAGCCTGAGCCAAAGTCTCATAGTCGAGCCCGAACTTCGCCATGATGCCTGGCCGAAAATTCTCAACCACAACATCACACTCAGCGATCAGATCGCGAGCGTAGGACAGGCCTTCCGGCGTCTTCAGGTTTGCGACGACTGACTTCTTGTTCCGGTTGACGCTGGAGAAGTACGTGCCCGTCCCGTCCGCATCGACCGGCGGCACCCAGGAGCGGGTGTCGTCACCGCTTGGACTTTCAATTTTGATGACCTCAGCGCCGAAGTCCGCCAATTGCATCGTGCACAGAGGACCAGCAAGAACCCGCGAGAAGTCAGCGACCCGGAGGCCCTCCAGCGGTCGCGCACTATCAAGATGCGGCATCGTATGACCTCCTCAGATGTGTCGCATGTTGCATGCAACTGTAACGGGCTGGCTTGCGATTGTAAATGCCGCCTTAGTTGTGGTGCCGGATGCGAAGGGGTGGAGGGGCTCAGAAGTTACTGGCAGTGCTTGCTGAGCTGATCAATCTTGATCAGATAGTCATCTGCTGAAAGCCCGGGTGTGTTAGCGCTGACGCCGGTGATCAGCAGCTTAGCCGTCCTGGTGACGTGTTCTCGCACGGCAAGAGCCACTGCTCGAGAGTCGCGGCGCACCAGCGCCTCCATAATCTCACGCCGGTCATCGGCCAAGTCCTGTCCGCTCCTGGTAGAGGGGATCGTCACAAGTCCTCGTGTTAGCACAAGGTTGCGAAGTTCCCTGTCCAGATCCGTCAGGCGGGCATTACCAGCCAGGCCTAGGAGAAAGAGGTGGAACTCCTTATCTGCCTGAAGCGTTCGCGGGCCGTCCCCAGCTGCGGCGGCTTCAAGGATGTTTCCGTGGAGTTCCTGAATATGGTGAAGGTCTTCGTCGGTGGCGGCCTCTGCGCCTCGAGCGGCCGCCGGTGGTTCCAAGATGATGCGGATTTGAAAGATCTGGACGATTTCATCCAAGGACATTTGGATGACGCGGACCCCTCGGTTTTTCTCGATCCGGACTATGCCTTCTTTTTCCAGCAGCTGGAGGGCCTCGCGGACCGGAGTGCGAGAGACTCCCAGTCTCTGCGAAAGGCTGATCGCGGAATAGTGTTCACCGGGGCGCATTTCCCCGGAGGTAATTGCAGCGCGCAGCATGTCAGTAACCTGGGTCGTTAGGGACGCTCCCGTTGTGACTGGTTGCATGCTACTCATGTGGGAAGTCTACGGGGAGCCTGAGTTGCTCCAGGTGAGGCGGTGGCGTTACAGCCCAATCATTGTGTGTATTATGCGTCACAAGAGGCGAATCGGCCGTCTACGATTCGTGGAACCTTGAGCGTGAAGCTGCTGAGGTGCTCTTGCCTACCCGTTGTATTCGCCGAAGAGTCATCTCCACGTTGCACCCAGAAGGGACCAAGCATGTCTCACATATCGTCAGGGCATACTCCGCCTCAGGAGGGCCGCTTCAAGCGCTCACTCGGCTGGCTGGAAATACTCTTCATCGGATTCGGCGCCATGATCGGCTTCGGCTGGGTCACACTGACCAGTGGGTGGCTCATCGGTGCGGGCACCATGGGCACTGTGGTGGCATTCGTAATTGGTGCTGCCATCATGGCTTTGGTCGGGTTGGTCTATGCCGAGTTGGTTTCAGCGATGCCCCTTGCCGGTGGTGAGCACAACTACCTGCTGCGGGGGCTTGATCCTCGCCTGGCTTTCATCGGCTCATGGGGAATCGTCGGGGGATACATTGCAGTGGTCGCGTTTGAAGCGGTCGCGATCCCCAGGACGATTGCCTACATCATTCCTCAAGTGAATTCGATTCCACTGTGGACTGTCGCTGGGTTCGAAGTGAACTTAGTGTGGGCGCTCATCGGCGTCGTCACCGGAATCCTGCTCACAGCCCTGAACATCAAGGGAATCAAGCAGGCCAGCTTCTTCCAGACATCAGTTGTCATCTTCGTCGTGACTATGGCCGTGGCGCTCATTGTGATGGCGTTCATCAATGGTGAGCCCCAGCACGCGGAGCCGCTGTTTACGGGCGGCACTGCAGGAATCATCGCGGTGCTGGTCGTGGTGCCCTTCCTCTTCGTCGGCTTCGACGTCATCCCGCAGTCAGCCGAAGAGGTCAAAGTGTCTCCACGAAAGATCGGCATACTCGTGGTCTTCTCCGTCTGTATCGCTGCAGCGTTCTACATTGCGATTGTGCTCACTACTTCTGTGGCCCTGCCGGCATCAGAAATGGGTGACTTCGATTTGGCGACCGCTGATGCCATGGGCGCATTGGCCGGCAATGAGTTCTGGAGCAACGTGGTGGTTGCTGGAGGCCTGGCGGGGCTGTTGACCTCATGGAATGCCTTCATCATCGGGGCCTCACGTCTTATCTGGGCGATGGCCAACTCCGGGATGCTGCCACGCTGGTTCGCGAAACTTCACCCCAAGCACAGGACGCCCATCAATGCCCTGCTTTTCATCGGCGGGATTTCCGTGGTCGCACCGTTCTTTGGGGAAGTCATGATGGTCTGGCTGGTGGATTCCGGCTCTCCATCAATCGTCATCACCTACATCTTGGTCTCGGTGGTCTTCCTGGTTCTGCGCCGGCGCGAACCGGATATGCCCCGGCCCATGCGGGTCGGCGGGCAGGCCGGAAATATCGGCGGCACCGTCGTCGGGGTTCTAGCTCTGGTGACCACTGCCGCCATGTTCCTGCTGTACCTACCCGGTATGCCTGCCGGCCTGACTTTCCAGCCCTACATCATGTTTGGAGCCTGGTGGCTGCTGGGCCTGATCTTCGTGCTGCGTATCCCAGGGGGAATCAAGCCCGGCCCCCAAGCCGAGCATGATTTGCTGACAAAGCTTGCCTCCCAGAAACGCGCACCGAAGCCCGTCAAGGACTAACCTGCATCTCTGGCATCTGGTCCGACCCATCACCCTCGACCTGGCCCGAAGCTCACGGCTCCTGCCCCGGAATGAGGCGCACTTGCAGGCGCGCTGGATACGATGAGGATATGAGTACGAGTTTCGACTCGGTCGCCGGCATCGGGCGACCCGCCCGTGATGCCTTACAGCATGCCGGGTACTCCAATCTGGAGTCTCTCCACGGGGTCGAATACGCTACGCTCGCCTCACTCCACGGCCTCGGGAGGCGCAGCCTGGAACGCCTGCAGGCGGCTCTTGTGGAACGCGGCTTGGGACTAGCTGGCCATGTGCCGGAGCCCGAAGCGCGCCGCTCTGTGATCACCGAAGGTCACACCGGAAAGAACGCGATAGACCTCAAGACGGTCCCTACTGACCAAACACCGAGTGACTTTGTTGAAGGGCTCGACACTGCGCGCCGTGTCTTACACGGTAGATTGCTGTTGGAAATCTTCACACGCGTCACCGGGGAGCAACCCGTGATGTGGGGGCCCACCATGATCGGCTATGGACAGGCCCACTACCGCTATGCGACCGGCCGGGAGGGCGACACATTCCGGCTCGGATTCTCACCCCGAAAATCGAAGATCTCGCTATACGGCCTCACAGAGTCACCGCGCTCAGCAGAACTCTTAGCTCGGCTCGGTAAGCACAGCACCGGCGCAGCGTGTCTTTACATCAACACTCCGGAAGACATCGACCTCGCAGTTTTGGAAGAGATGATCCGAGATGCCTGGGAGTCTGATCTGACGTCCCACTGCTGAGGCTCCCGAGATCGGCGCACCTTGTGCTGCACATATAGTACAAAACTTGTACCATGTGTGCAGCACATAGGTTAACTGGTGTCGGCTACATGCGGGAAGTGGGGAATCGGACATGTTCGTGTTGGCAATGCTCTATGAGGTGCTTCCCGTCGTTGCGGCTCTGGCCGTCGTGGCCGTTTTAGCGGTGCCCATCTGGCGCGAGAAGCTGCCTCTTCCACCCCGGCTAGATGCCTCGTCTCGACCTGACGCCGTGATGCGGTCGACCCTGGCGTCTGGGGCTGCGTTCCTTGTCCTGTTCGCCGTGACGGTGAGTGTCATGCGTTTCCGCCGCATGAGGCTCGGAGGCGAAGACTTCGCCTGGTGGAGGTACTCGATTCCGCTGCTCGCAGCATGTTTGGTCTTGCTCGCTGTCGCAGTGCTCTTGGCCAGTTACCGCCGTCAGCCGGCTGAGCCGGTTGCGCCTACGCATCCCCGCACGTGGCGGTCCTTCACCGGTTCTTCCCAGTTGTGGTTGCTTGGGTCCTGCGCGCTCGCCTTGATCCTGTTCGTCGCATTCGCCGGATCTGCCTCAAGCCCAGATGAGGAGGGTCGTTATCGGCTGCTGGTGATCGACACCGGAGCCACAGGCGGAATGGTGGCTGACTTCTTCGGCTGGGCGTATGGTCTGCCCGCCGCCGCAGCGGCGCTCCTGCTTCTCGTGCTGACGGTTCTTGTCCTTCACCTCAATGCGGTACGTCCGTTTCTTGCCCCGAGTAGCGTCAGGGGTGAGGAAGCGTCGCGATCAGCGCTTTCATCCATGGTGGTCTGCCTAGGCGCCGGCGCAGTTCTCCTTACTCTTGCACGCGCCCTCAACACAGCCGCGGGCGCAGCAGGAGTGTCACTCGCTTCAGAGGGCTACTCGTTTGACACCACATTGGCGGCAGCTTCCCCCTGGCTTTTGGGCATGTCATACCTCGTGCAGTTCTTTGGGCTCTCCTTGTTGATGATAGTTGTCGCGATTGCGGCCCTACGGCCCCAGCCCCAGGCGGCGACGGTTCATGACTGAGTATTCAGCCGAACGCATCACCGCTCATTTCAGAGGGCTGATCCTGTCTGGTCGGATGGGTGCAGGGGACAGGCTGCCGACCGTGCGGCAAACCGCGCGGGATCTCGGCGTCGCTGTGGCGACTGCCGCCAAGGCGTACCGCGCGCTGGAGTCCAGCGGGTTCGTGGTGACGAAGGGTGCTGCCGGGACCCGGGTCGCCGATCAGCCATCGGTTCTCCCCGGCGTGGTGCTTGGCCATGTCAGAGATGCTGTGGCGGAGGCCCGACTATCGGGCATCAGCGAGCCAGACCTCCTCAGCGCAGTCCAGGCTGTGTGGCGTGACGCAACATGATTGGCTGCGCTGAGGAGTCAGCTGGGGCGTTCAGCCTTTGCGGAACTCGTCAGCGATCGACAAAACCTCGTCGATCACATCGAGGCCAAACCGGACGTCGTCGTCGGCCACGTTCAGCGGTGGGCAGATGTGGATCCGGTTCATGTTGATGAACGGCAATACGCCCTTCGCCTTGCATGCCGCCACGAGCTCCGGCATCACCGCGGGAGTCTGACCATAAGGTGCCAGAGGCTCGCGGCTTTCCTGATCCCGGACCAGCTCAATAGCCCAGAAGACTCCAGCTCCGCGAACGTCGCCGACCACGGGATGGTTTCTCTTGATCTCTTCGAGCCTCGGTCCAATGACCTCCGAACCCACCCGAGCGGCGTTCTCGACCATCCCCTCATCCCGCATGGCGTTAATAGCGGCTACCGCTGCGGCCATGGCGAGGGGATGCCCCGAGTAGGTCAGTCCTCCTGGGTACATCCGATTGGCGAAGCTGCTGTAGATGGAGTCGTCCATCGCGACGCCGCCCATCGGCACATATCCGGAATTCACACCTTTGGCGAACGTGACAATATCTGGCTCAACGGCAAAATGCTCGTGCGCGAACCACTTACCAGAGCGACCGAAACCAGCCATCACTTCATCAAAGATCATGACGATGCCGAACTCATCACAGAGCGCTCGCGCGCCTTCGATGTAGCCAGCTGGGGGAATGTAGATTCCGGCAGTTCCAGGGATAGCTTCCAGGATGAGAGCAGCCACCTGCGATGGGCCTTCCAACACAAGCGTGTCCCGCAGATGAGCCAGGGCTCGCTCGGCTTCCTGTTCCTCGGTCCATTCTTCTGCAGACTCGGGCCGGAAATGCGAACCGTAGGTGAAGGCGGGCAGGAAGCGGACCACGCCAGCGTCGTCGTCACTGGGGATCCTGCGGGGGTCGCCGGTGAGATTCACCGCAAGATGAGTCCCACCATGGTAGGAGCGGTAGGCCGAAAGCACCTTTCGGCGCCCGGTGTGCAGCCTGGCCATACGCACAGCATGCTCATTAGCATCAGCACCACCGTTGGTGAAAAAGACATGGTTGATGTCTTCCGGCAGGAGCTCGGTGATGAGTCGCGCAGCCTCGGAGCGGGCGTCGTTGACGTGTTGCGGAGCAACAGTGCACAGCTTCTCGGCCTGATTCTTAATGGCCTCGATGATCTTGGGGTGTTTGTGCCCGGCGTTGGTGTAGATGAGTTGCGAGGTGAAGTCGAGTAGACGATTACCCTCGCCATCCCAAATCCACGAACCTTCAGCATCAATGACGTTCATGGGCTGCAATTGCTCTTGGGCAGACCACGAGTGAAAAACATGCTTACGGTCTAGCTCATAGGCGGTGTGCCCTGCCTCTATGTCGGCAGGACTGATGCGGTCCACCTCGGCAGAGGCCAGGGTGCTGCTGTTGCTGTTCATGAGTCTCGTGTTCTCCTTTGATGCCGATCAGTCGTTCTGCGGGAATCCAAGTTGCATTCCGTCCTCGGCTGGGTCACCCCACCGAGCTGTCACGACCTTGCCGCGGGTGTAGAAGTGCACACCTTCGGCACCGTGTGCGTGACTATCGCCGAACAGGGAGTTCTTCCAGCCGCCAAAGGAGTAGTAGGCCATAGGGACCGGGATCGGCACATTGATGCCGATCATACCTACCGTGACTTCCATTTCGAAGCGACGTGCGGCGGCACCGTCACGGGTGAAAATGGCGGTTCCATTGCCATACGGGTTCGAGTTGATGAGGTCCAGAGCCTCATTGTAAGTCTCCACCCGAACGACGGAGAGTACCGGACCGAAGATCTCGTCCTGGTAAGACTTCATCTGCGGACCAACATTGTCTATCAGGGTCGGGCCAAGATAAGCGCCTTCGGGCTTCTCCGACTCTGCCCACCTGCGACCATCCACCACCAGGGACGCGCCTTCTGCTTCGGCGCCATCAACGTAGCTGCGTACCTTATCCCGGTGAGCGCGGTTGATCAGAGGTCCGAGATCTGGATCCTCACCGTCGAGACGCAGACCACGAGTGCGCTCAGCGATCTTTTCCACCAGCTGGTCAGCAATGTCTCCGACGGCCACGACCACGGAGATCGCCATGCAGCGTTCACCAGCGGAACCGTAACCCGCGGAAACCGCGCTGTCTGCGGCCCGGTCCAGGTTGGCATCGGGAAGGACCATCATGTGGTTCTTTGCCCCGCCGAGTGCTTGCACGCGCTTGCCAGCTGCGGTGCCATTCTCATAGACGTACTTCGCGACAGGGGTGGAGCCGACAAATGACACCGCTTCAATATCGGGATGATTGAGCAGACCGTCAACGGCAGCTTTGTCCCCGTGCAGGACGTTGACGACACCGTCTGGCAGGCCCGCCTCTTTCCAGAGTTCAGCCTGCCAGTTCACGGCGCTGGGATCCTTCTCGCTGGGCTTGAGCACAACTGTGTTGCCGGTGGCCACCGCGATCGGGGTAAACCACATGGGAACCATGGCGGGGAAGTTGAAGGGAGTGATGATAGCTACGGGGCCCAGAGGGTGCCGTGCAGAATGGACATCCACATCCGTGGAGGCGTTGACTGTCTGGGAACCCTTCAACAGGTGGGGGATTCCGCAGGCGAATTCGACGACTTCCAGACCTCGTTGGACCTCACCGAGAGCATCTGAGAACACCTTGCCGTGCTCACGAGAAATAATCTGGGCGAGCTCACCCTTTCGGGCGTTGAGCAACTCGCGGTAGCGGAAGACGATCTGTGTGCGTTTGGACAGCGAGATGCTGCCCCAGGAAGCGAAGGCATCCTTGGCGGTCGAGACGGCGTGGTCAACAGTTTCCTGTGAGGCCAGCGGTATTTCGGTGATGAGTTCGCCAGTGGCAGGGGACTCCACGGCGGTGGTGGTTTCGGCGCCCGGGGTGACCGTGCGCCCGCCAATCCAGTGTCCTGTGGCGGCGGTAGATAACGTCCGGGGTGTAGAAGAAGTCTCAGTCATACGGCAATTGTGGCTGCTGGGGCCATCCATGGGAGGACTCAGAGTGTCAGAATCGGGACCAAAGATACTGACACTCTGTAAACCGCGCGGGTGATAAGGAGAGCCAGGGGGCATTAGGCTGGACAGTATGTATGGACGCGGCGGGACCCTGACACTCGCCGAAGTGCTGGACTTGGAGCCTGTGGCGTTCGGACAACCCCGGCTCCTCAGTGGAGTGGCTGACGACAGTCGCACGGTCCGCTGGGCCCATGTCATCGGACAGGACCGCCCCGGGCATCTGCTGGAGGGTCGAGAGCTCATACTCTCCACGCTGCCGCGGTTGGCCGAGGATCGTCCAGATCTCGAAGATGCTCTCACTCAGTATTTGAGCGACCTGGACGACGTTGGCGCTGCCGCACTCGCAGTGGAAGTCCTCCCCGATCGGCCGCGAGTGCTTGGTGCACTGGAAGCGGCAGCCCGACGAAGAGATGCCCGGCCGGATGCGGCGGAGCTGACGCCCCTGCTGCTCTTCTCCCGCGTGGTGCGATTCCAGCAGATCACCGAGGCGCTGCATCGAGAACTTGTCGCCCAAGAACTCGAGGCGGACGGTTTCGAACCCGAAGGGGCCCCGATCTGGGACCCGCTGGTCAGCGCTGCGACGAATCTCTTCGATGACTTAGCTGCGCCAGGTGGATTGCCGGTTAAAGATATGGAAGACCGAGTAGCGGCACTCGGTATGCCGCGAGCGGCCCGCTATGTCCCACTCGTGGTCCGGCTCAAGGGTGGGGCGAAGGAGACCAGTTCGCACCGGGTAGCACAGCTAGCGTTGTGCGCCCGCCAGGCAGCGGCTCAAATGCGCCGACCCGCCCTAGTGGGAGCCGGTAAGGAGGCAGAGTTCTGCGTCATGCTCGCGGTCGAAGAACCCTCAGCGACCTTCGCTGACGCCGGGCGCCGAGCCGTTGAGACTTTCTGTGCAGCATTGCGCGAAGACGCCAATCGACGGCGCACCTACGACCTCGTTCCTCGATACCTGGTGGGGGTTGGCGAGCAGATGGTCCCGATGGGAGAGGCCCCTGAGGCTCTGGCGGATGTCTCCGGAATCGCACGCTCGGCGTTGCGTGTCATTGAGAGCAGTTCGCGGGCCGAGGAAGGACTGGCCGACCCTGCCGCGAAGGAATGGTGGGGCGCAAGTGACCTTGGCCTGGCAGGTTTGCTGGTCCACACAGCGGAACAGCCCGAGGCTGAGTGGTTTGCCCGCCGCTACCTTCCTGTTTTTGCCGGGGATGACGGCCAGCAACTGCGCGAGGTCGTGCGCGCTGCTGCTCGCACACGGGGCAATAAGGCTGAGTTGGCCCGCGAACTGGGGCTTTCGCGACCAACTCTCTATTCACGGATCGGTCGTATTGAGCGTCTGACCGGGCGGCCGTTCGACGGCGAGCAGCTCATGCTGCTCTACACGGCTCTGCTTCTTGACGATTTGAAACCCCGCGGACAGGATTCCCAACCAACCTAAGCGAGGTTTACACTGTGTCAAATTTTAGGCGGAACTACTTGACACATTGAGTGGCGCAGCACACGGCGTCTGCAGGAAGGATGGGAACCTGCCATGTTCCACGGGGACAGCACTCCGTTCTACCCGAGGAGAAGTGAATGACCACCAATACTGCGGCTGCGATCAGCCCTGAAGAGTTCCTCGCTGACTTTCACCACACCACTCTATACGGCAAAACTGAGGCCAATGGGATCGACCGCCAGGCTGCCACGGCTGAACATGGCCAGGTGCGCGACTGGTTCCAAGCCCGTGCAGAAGAGTTGGGCTTCGACGTCTCTACGGACCCGATCGGAAACATCTTCGCCACCAAGACATGGACTCCGGGTAAGCCCTATGTCCTGGTCGGTTCCCACCTCGACAGCCAGCCTCTCGGCGGTCGCTTCGACGGTACATACGGCGTTATTGCCGGATTGCATGCCGCCGCAGCATTGAACTCTCAGGTCAAGGAAGGTGTCGTCGAACCCCAGTTCAACATCGCCGTCGTTGACTGGTTCAATGAGGAAGGCTCGCGTTTCACCCCATCACTTATGGGAAGTTCCGTCTTTGCTGGTCTGCAAGACCTAGAAACCACCCTGGACTCCACAGACCCCGAAGGCATCACCGTGCGTGAGGCTCTGAAATCCACTGGGCGGTTGGGCGAACCGATCGATTTCGAGATCGCCGGCAACGTCGAAGTGCACATTGAACAGGGGCGTCGGCTCGAACGCGCCGGAGTCCCCATCGGAGTCGTTGAGCGCAGCTGGTTTACACAGAAGCTCTTGGTCACGGTCATTGGTGAACAGTCACATACCGGCGCCACACTCTTGGCCGATCGGCGCGATGCGCTGATCGCCGCCTCCAAAGCAGTGATCGCCGTAGAAGAAACTGTCTATGAGATGGACCCCGAGACAGTAGTCACCTCCGTTGGCACGTTCAACGTCGAGCCCAACTCGCCGATCGTAGTGCCCCGTCAGGTCGACATGGTGGTTGACATTCGTGCCGACCAGGACGACGACGTCGCCAAGGCGCGCGCTATCATCCTGGAGAAGTTCGCTGCGATCGCCCAGGAGCGCAACGTTGAGATCCGCGCAGATGACTACGATGTCCGGCCGGTTTCCCGTTTCCCAGAGGAAAGCGTGGAGCTGGCACATAAAGCCGCACGCGACGAGGGTCATGAGTCCATGACCTTAAGTACGCTCGCCGGGCACGACGCGGTGGCCATGAACCGGGTGACGCCCGCTGTGCTGATCTTCGTCCCAAGTGAGAACGGCATTTCACACAGTGAGCGCGAATTCACCCGCGACGAAGACCTAGTGGAAGGCGTCAAGGTCATTGCAGGGATCATCACTCGCCTCGTCCAGGGCGAGCTCAAGGATGTCTCCCCGGGCGGCGCCCAGTGACCTCCGCTGAGGAATTGGCGTTCAAGCCGGCCGCAGAAGTCCTCGAGCTGTATCGCCGTCGGGAACTCGCCCCGAGCGAGTACCTCCAGGCACTGTTCGTGAGGATTGACGACGACGCGAACCACTCCGAGCCCATCAACGGCTTCAGCGAGCTGCTGCGTGAAGAGGCCCTGGCCGAGGCAAAACAGGCGGACGAAGCCTTCGCAACTGGCCAGCTGCGAGGTGATCAGCCTCTGCTTGGCCTGCCAGTGGCAGTCAAGGAGAAGCACGCCATCGCAGGCCGCACTTTCACACAGGGAATGCGAGCCCACGCTAACCACGTTGCCACCGCAGATCACCCGATCGTGAGACGAATCCGGTCTGCCGGTGCGTTGATCCACGGCCGCACCACTTCCTCAGAGTTCTCCTGCGCGACCTTCACCCACACGTCTCTGTGGGGTGTCACGCGCAACCCGTGGGACCGGCAGCTGACCCCTGGCGGTTCGTCGGGCGGGGCCGGGGCGGTGTTAGCTGCGGGATTCGCCCCATTGGCGACTGCTTCTGACATCGCAGGGTCCACCCGCATACCTGCGGGCTTCACGGGAACTGTTGGCTATAAAGGGCCCTACGGAACTGTTCCCGGCGCTGGTCCCTTGGCGGCGGACTGGTACCGCGGGGACGGAGCGATGGCGCGCACCGTGGAAGACACCGCGCTGCTGACCAATGTCATCCGCGGAGTCGACCCTGGAGATCATGGCAGCGTACCCTCCGCCGCAGCGCATCCTCAGGCCCGCTCGCAGGCTGTGGAATCACTTGCTGGGCGCCGACTGGTCTACGCACCAACCCTCGGCGACTACCCGGTTCAGCGAAAAGTCCGAGCTCAGGTTGATGCGGCCGTGGAACGCTTCGAAGCAGCAGGCGCCACCGTCGAGATCGTTGAGCTCCCCTGGACGACGGCCCACATCCGTGAAACGACGATGGCGCACTTTGGGCACATTCTTGCCGAAGGCATGCGCCGAGCGCTCGCCGGCTATGAAGAGACAGCTGAGGACTACACACGGAGATTCATAGAGGTCGCCACCCAGTACTCCCGCAGAATCAGCCTCTTCGAAACTCTTGAAGCGGAGCAGCAGATCCAGGCTGATGTCCTCGATGCCATTGGGGATGCCGACGCGCTGATAAGCCCAGTCTCCGCCATTCGCGGCCTCCAGGCGGATGGACGCTACCTCGAAGGCATCACCGTCGACGACCAGCCTGACGGTGGCACTGTTGTACTCGAGCACTACTGGGAAGCACATATGACCGTGCCGTTCAATGTCGCGAACCGTTGCCCGGTACTTGCTGTGCCGGCCGGTATGGACGACGGCTTCCCTATCGGGATGCAGATCGTGGGACGGCCGTTTGATGAGTCCACCGTCTTCGAGATAGCCCAGGCCTGGCAGGAGATTTCCCCTTTGCCGACGCTCACCGATTTGTCCTGAAAACCTCAATGCACCCAACACATAAGAAGGACACCATGATGAATACCAGCAAACCTCGCCTTACTGTCGCCACTCTGGCCTCAGCCAGCCTGCTGGTGGCTGCCTGCGGCAACGGAGGCGGCGACGACGGCGACACCACAACCCTGCGCGCCGGAACCATCTACGACCCCTCCGTTCCCGTGGTCGAGTGTGGTCTGGAGGAGCTTGCGAACAGTCCAGAGCTCGAAGAAGTCGGACTCGAGATCGAGGTCTTCGCATCAGCGCAGCTCGGCGGAGAGTCCGAACTGCTTGAGCAGGCTTCCTCCGGGGAGTTGGACATCGCTTTGGGCATCGGCTCGGTGGTCGCCTCCACCTTCGGCATTCCCGGCCCGGCCATGTTCGAGGCATACTACCTCTACGACTCGGTCGACGACGTCGAGCGCGTCCAGGATACGGACGTGGCGGAAGAGATCTGGCAAACAGTGGAGGACGAAGCCAACCTGGTCTCCATGGGCACCCCGTGGCTCTACGGAGAACGCCACATCTTCGGTTCCGAGCCGATCACAGGCCCCGAGAGCATGAATGGCACCACGTTGCGCGTGCCAAACACCGATATTTCCCGGGACAGCGCAGACGCACTGGGCGCCGATGTGGCGACCACTGAGTACGACGAGCTCTTCTTGGCTCTGCAGCAGGGCGTCGTTGACGTCGCAGAGGCGCCGCTGCCCAACATTAATGCCGAGTCCTTTGATGAGGTTTCTGACTACGTCAGCCTCACTCGGCACCTGATCACCACACATGGCGTCCTGATCAACGCTGACATCTGGGACGGTCTCTCCGAGGAGCAGCACGATGTGCTGTCGGAGCAAACCGATGAACTCGCCGCTTCAGTGGCAGAGTGCCTAGAGGCTGAGGAGCAGGAAGCTCTCGATGAGTGGGCCGAGGCCGGCACGCCTGAAGTGATCGAGGATGTCGACCGTGATGCTATGGCGGACCTCGTCCAGGAGCTCTACTCTGATGGATACGAGTGGAGTGATGACTACGTAGAGCTGCTCGAAGAGCTCGGCGAACAGTAGAAGCCCAACGTTCACCGCCGATGAGTAACAGGATGGCAGGGACATGATGAATGAGTCACAGAGGGAGGGGCACCCGGCGTCCGAGCACTTCGTGATCGCCCAGGGGCGCCGACTCGTGCACTGGATCACCACAGCAGAGAAGACCATTGCGGTGGGTCTGCTGGTGGTGATCCTAGGGATCACGTTCGCCCAGGTTCTGGCCCGATTCCTTTTCAACTCGCCATTCAGTTGGTCCGATGAGCTCGCCCGCTACAGCTACGTGTGGCTAACCTTCATCGCCTCCGCAGCGGTGATGAGCCAGCGAGGCCACATCACCGTAGAAGTGGGTGATGCGAAGATGCCTCGTAGAGTCCGGATTGGGCTCAACATCATCGGTATGGCCGTCGTGGTGGTTGCTTCCGCCATGTTGATGTTCGGTTCCGTGGAGTTCCTGGAGCATCGTGCCTCCGGGTACTCCACGGGCCTAGGTATTCCGATGGCGCTGTTCTACGGCGTCGTCGCAGCCGGGGTGGTGCTGATTGGTCTGCACGCACTCATCAATATTCTGCTGATGAGCAGTGAGTGGCTTCTGAGCGATGAAGATTACTCAGCACTCGAAACCTCGCGCACTGCGACCCGCCCGGAGGAGGGCCTATGACCGTCCTATGGATACTGCTGGCACTTTTTGTGCTGCTGGCCCTGCGAGTGCCGGTGTCGTTCGCGATTCTGATGCCATGTCTGATCTACGTCGCCATGGACGACGCTCTCACCATGGGTATCGTGATTCAGCGGCTGGCCTCGACGCTCAACTCCTTTCCCCTCGTGGCGGTCCCGCTCTTCATCCTCGTAGGATTCGTCGCAGACGCCTCCGGGATGGCGAATCGGTTGATTGTCGCGATGCTTGCGATCTTCGGGCGACTGCGCGGTTCATTGGGCTATGCGAATGTCGGTGCCAGCGTGGGCTTCTCCTGGATGTCCGGCTCGGCTACAGCTGATGCGGCTGCTATGGGCGCGATCATGGGACGAACCATGAAGAAGCACAACTACACCGGGTCGTTCGCCACTGGCCTGACGGGGGCCGCCGCGATGATTGGGCCGATCATGCCACCGTCTGTGGCCGCGATCATCTTCGCAGTTCTTGCCCAGACTTCTGTGTCGGATATGTTCCTGGCCGGCATCCTGCCCGCCTTCGTCATCGCTTGCTCGTTGTGCGTCTATGTGTGGATCCACTCACGGCGGAAGCCGGAACTGACCAGCCCCAAACTGACGCGCCGAGAGTCCGCTGTGGCCCTAGGCAAAGTGGTGCCGATCCTGCTGACCCCCGTCATTATCTTCGGCGGCATCTTGGGAGGGTACTTCACTCCGACGGAGGCCGCCTCGGTGGCTGGCGTTTACCTCATTCTGCTGGGATTAGTCACCCGCTGGATGCCGCTGAAGAACCTTGTTCGAGCACTGCGCAACACTGCCGAGACCACGGGCAGGGTCATGCTCATTGCCACTGCCGGCGGCATGCTGGCCTTCGTACTCGCTAGGGAGGGTGCTCCGCGAGACGCAGCTGAGGCAATGCTGAGTCTGACCGAACACCCGTGGATTTTCCTCATTCTGCTGAATATTGCGCTGCTGCTGCTGGGAATGTTCCTGGAACCCGTATCGGCGCTGCTGATTACGGTGCCCGTAGTGATGCCCATTGCCCTGGAGTACGGAATCGATCCCCTGCACCTGGGGGTCATCATGATCCTGAATCTTTCCATTGGTCTGCTGACTCCGCCGGTGGGGCTGGTTCTCTACGTTCTGGGCAACGCCTCGGACACTCCAATGCCGGATGTGATTCGCGGAATTCTTCCTGCCCTGGTGCCGCTGGGGATCGCTCTGATCCTGGTGACGTACGTGCCGATTCTCTCCACCGGGATCCCTGGGCTCGCGCGCTGACCTCGGGACAGGCCGTGCTGACAAGCACTCAAGCAGCGGCGTACAGTGCATCACGTGAGTGATCAGGAGCGCACTGACGATGGCCGGTACATCATCGTCAAAGGTCAGAAGTGGCGCGCCTCAGACCCGGCCATTCCCGAGGGGCTCCGGGCTGAACTGGTCAAAGAGCTTATGACGGCCCGGCGGCTGGTTAAGACACGGGGTGACGAGGTGCGGTTCCGCGTACACGACGCCAAAGTCGCGCTCGGAGAACGCGGTGAACCCTGGTGGGCGCCGACTGATGATGGCCGAAGCGAGCGGATCGCGGCTACGATCCGTTCCTTGCTGCGACACCGCGACGGGAGCTCCATCTGCCCGAGCGATGCCGCCCGGGTCGTAGGGGGCGAAAATTGGCGGGAACTGATGGCTCAGGTTCGCCAGGTGGCGGGTGCACTCTCGTCCCAGGGACAGATAAGCATCACCCAGAAAGGCCAGCCTGTGGCTGTCGACGCCCGCGGCCCCATCCGCCTGGGCCCCGGGGAGCACCTCCACTCCTGACGAGGCCCGGCACCTGTGCGAATGGACGCCACAGGCTGAGGCCTCACGGCGATCGGTGTAGGACCAATGGCCCTACACCGATCGCCGTGCACACTGCATGGTGGGTAGCAGGAGGAGTTGTCCGACTTCCTCAGAAAGACCCCTGCGGAGGCACCACATGACAAGCGAGAATCATTCATCCCCACGTCCCATCGTGTTCGACCCAGCTTCCCGCGATCCATCGGTGCTGGTGGGCTTCGACGGCTCCGATCAGTCCATCCAGGCGCTGCACTACGGGGCTTTGGCTGCCCGAAGCAGTGGTCGCATCTTGACGGTGGTCACTGCGTTCACGGTTCCCCCTCAGGTCTACACCACCTTGGCAGCGGTGCCGAACACTTCCGAAGAGCGGACAGCACTGGCGGCTGCCAAAGCAGTGCTTGCCGAAGCCCGGACCTGCCTCCGGGACTACCCGGGCAAGGTCTTCTACCGAGTTGAACGGGGTGACGCGGCAGGGGTGCTGGTGGATCTTTCTGCGCTCGCCGAACTTGTCGTCGTGGGTTCACGCGGCCGTGGTGGATTCGTGGGACGGATCCTGGGATCCGTCTCTTCAGCTCTTCCTGCGCATGCTCACTGTCCTACGGTGGTGGTTCATCGGGATTACCGCATCAGTGAGACCGAAGGACCTGCTCGATTTGTGCCCCAACCGGATCAGCGCCCGATCATTGTCGGAACTGATCGCTCGCGGCACAGCAGGGTCGCTGCACTACATGCAGCTCAGGTGGCGCAGGATCGCGGTGCGACGCTGCATATGCTGATGGCTCTTCCCTCACTGGAGGGATGGGCGGATTGGTACCCAGAAGTCATCACTGCCAATCGGGACATGACCAGCAGGCGGGTCTCCCAGTTGGAGGAGACTCTTCAGGCAGAGGTTGACTGGCTTGCGGGTCACTACTCATCGGTGCCTATTACTGCTGCCGTCAAACCGGGGGATCCTGTTGCTCTGCTGAGCAGAGCAACAGCGCAGGCGCAGCTGACCGTGGTCGGCAACCGCGGTCGCAGCGGATTCACCGGAGTGCTTCTGGGCTCAGTCTCCCGCGGAGTACTATTGCGCGCGGAGGGACCGGTCATGGTGGTCCCGGACTTGGACGACAAGCGGCTTTAGTGGGCCGAAGGCGCGCAGCTCACTCAGGCAGGCTTGGCTTACGGGGTCACAATGCCATTCTGATAGGCCCACACCACTGCCTGTAGTCGGTCGCGTGCTCCGGTCTTTGTGAGAATTCCGACAAGGTGATACTTCACAGTAGTCGGCTCGACGAACAGGCGAGTGGCGATCTCCTGGTTTGAGAGGCCTTCACTGAGGAGAGTGAGAACCTCAAGTTCCCGGGCGGTGAGTGGCACCGCAGGTGGTGTGGGAGGCCGATCGCTTCCCATCTTGCGCTTGGCGAACTCCGTGATCACACGGCGAGTGAGTCGCTGGTCGAGGGTGCCCTCGCCCCTGGCTACGGAGCGGACGGAGCTGAGCAGACTCTGCTCTTCTGCGCCCTTGAGCAGGAACCCAGCCGCGCCCGCCTCCAACGCGCCAAACACGTAGTCGTCGAGGTCAAATGTGGTGACGACTAGAACACTCGTGGTGTTCTGCGGGTCTGCTGTGATGGCGCGTGTGGCGGCTATGCCGTCGAGGCCGGGCATCCGGATATCCATGCAGATGAGATCGGGATTTTTATCCCTCACGAGTGTCACCGCCTGATTGCCGTCAGAGGCTTCGCCCACCACCTCAATGTCGTCCTCTTTCCCGAGCACTACCTTGAGACCGGCACGCACGATCGCTTGGTCATCAGCAATGGCAACAGTAATCATGCACGTACCTTGTCATAGGGGATCTCCAGAACGTTGCTCCATCCGCCATCGGGGGTGGGGCCAGTCCGGAGCTGTGCACCGATCAAGTCCGCGCGTTCGCTCATGCCCTGAAGTCCAAAACCGTCGCGATCAGGCTCGTTGGAAGGCCGCTCGGTCTGCGCGGGACCGTTGTGCACGCTGACCCGCATGGAATCCGCTCCATAATCCAACTCCACGGAGCGTGGAGCACCGGGTGCGTGCTGAGAGGAATTCGCGAGTGACTCCTGCACCATTCGGTACACCGCCATCCCCGCAAGCGGCCCAATCTCTTTTGGATCCCCGGACGCAGAGAAGGCCACAGGCGTGCCATTTTCGCAGGCTTCGGAGATGAGGGCGGGAAGATGTTCGATCGCCGGGGTGGGGGAGAACGCACTGCCACTTTCGGAGCGCAGCAGTCCCACTGTCTGGCGAAGATTACTGAGCGCGGTGCGCGCATCGCCTTCAACGCGACGGATATAGGTTCTGGCGTCCTCAGGGTCCGTCGAGGACAACGCATCGGCGGCTTGGGCGCTGACGATGATGCCAGTGAGGTGGTGTGCTGCAATGTCATGGAGTTCACGCGCCATGAGTGCCCGCTCTGCGCGGACGGCATCCTCCGCAAGGCGTTCACGCTCCCGTTCCGCAGCGTCTGCCCTGTCTCTGAGCGCGCGGATGAGCCGAGCCCGACCGTCGAAGATCTTAGCGAGGATTACCGGCAGGCCGAAAGTGAATGCGCCACGGAAAACTGCAAAAGGCACCGCCCATTCGGCCAGTATCTCGACGCTGGTCTGGACCGCCAGAAGCGTCAGCACGGTGGACAGTACAGCGACGCCGGTGGGGATCAGCAGCTGTGCGTTGGCGGGCCGCTGCCGGACATATGTGTACACCGCAACCATCACCGCAAAGGTCCCGGCCCCGGCCTCGCCGGAGGACATCAGGATCAGCACCGCATCAAGAGCCGAGATCGCTAGTAGCGCGACCATCGGCACCTGGTGCCTGACAACCAACAGCGCTGCTTGAGCGAGGACAAGTAGGCTCAAAAGCCAGGGGTTGACCGACTCGGCCGCCACATCTTCGACAATTCCGTCTCCGATGAGATACCCGAGGCCGAGCAGCAGTGTCAGGGCAACGGGAGCGCCCCGCCAGAAGAACACATGTGGTGCATTCTTCTGACGGGGTGGAATGGCCATCCGACCATTGTCCTCCATGGGACCCTCAGATGTCCCGAGTGCGTAGCGCCACTGCGGCGACCGCCACGATCAGCGCGACCAGGGCGGCGAAGGCTGCTATCGCCAGCCACGGCGTGAAACCTGCCGCAGCAATTGAAGAGACGGCCTGCTGACTCAGCGCCAGCGGCATAATCTGTGCCCAGACCGGCACAGAGCCAGTGACGAGCTGAGCCAGGGACTGAGCGATGATCTCAAAGAACAGAATCCCGAGCATCGCCAGAACTCCGCCGACTTGGTTGCGGGTGAGCATGCCAACTGCGAGTCCGAGTACAGCCAGTAGAGCGACCACCAAAGTCCCCCGACCCAAGACGCCGAGGAGCTCGGGGAAGCTGGCCGCCAAACCGGTTCCGGTCATGAGGAGAGCGATGACCAGCGAGACGAGACTTGCTGCGGCATACATCAGCCCCACAACGAGCCCAATCAGTGCCATAGCGCCGACCTTTGCGGCAAGGATCCTGCTTCGGCGAGGTTGGGCCAGCGCCGTGGTGACAATTCCCCCGAAGCGATAGTCAGTCGTGCCGGCGAGAACACCGAGCATGAGCACTGCAAGCACCGCGAAACCGATGGAACCGATTCCGCTGGAGTAACCGAGGGGGCTGACGGCGTCGAGCTGTGCCGTGGCTGTCATGAGGTTGAAAACCGGGAAGTCCTCGCCCAGCACCTCGCGACCGGGACCAATGGCACCACTGGCCAGCGCAGGGAAAACGGTGACGAGGAGCGCCTGGGTGAGTATGAGACCGACGACGCCTACAGTGACTGCTGCTTTCGACGCTCGGGTGGTCGTGATTTTGAGAAGTTCGGCGCGGAGCATCAGCGAACCCCCGCCCTGGTAGCGGTGAGGTCGAGGTAGAAGCTCTCGATGTCTCCTCCGTGAGCGGCAATGATGGACTGCAATTCGCCGGCGGCTGCGACCCGACCGTGGTCGATCACCACGATGTCATCCGCCACTAGCGCTACTTCCGCCAGTACATGAGATGACAACAGAACCGAACCTCCCGCGGTGGTGAAGGAGCGCATCAGCTCACGCAGCCAGTGCATACCTGCCGGATCGAGTCCGTTGGCCGGCTCATCGAGGATCAGTATCGACGGTTCACCGAGCAGGGCGGCAGCCAGAGCCGTTCGTTGTCGCATGCCGAGCGAGTACTCACCGATGCGTCGATGGGCGGCACCACCAAGACCAGCCTCGTGGAGTACTGCGTCGACCCGTTCCGCTGGAGCGCCTATCTGGGCTGCGATGATGCGCAGGTGATCGCGACTGGTGCGGCCTGGATGCAGACCCGCCGAATCGAGGACGGTGCCGACTGTTCGTGCGGGGTGCTCGAGGTCACGATAGGGCCGTCCGTAAAACAGCGCCTCACCGCTGTCCGGGGAGGCGAGCCCGAGGGCCATACGGATGGTGGTTGTTTTGCCTGCGCCGTTGGGGCCCAATAGTCCTAGTATCCGGCCGGGTTGGAGGGTGAAGGACACATTCTCCACTGCCTGGTGGCCAGAGAAGGTCTTCGAGAAATTACTGATTGACAATGCGGGTGATGCTGTTTTGTTCATAGCTCCAGCATGCCGGGATGCTCGTCCCACCGCCCCGTCCGCGAGGACAGTCTTCTACCCCTTCCTTTGGCTAGTGTGGGAGTGGGCCCGACTTGTCCGTCAGCGTGAGTCTGTGGGGGCTGCTCGTTCATCGATCGCAGCGGTTGAGGCGTCGATGCGTGCCAGGGCGTCATCGAATCGGTGCACCGTTTCCCACAGTTCAGGGTGCTCCTCCTGGACCTGATCCAGAGTAGAACCGGAAACCCGCAGTGTCCCTAGGTCGAAGCTCACGTTGGTACGCGCACCAGCCACGGCCGCCCTCAGTGCCCCGAAGGCGACGACGATATCGGCGATCAGGGCCGAATTCCCGAACTCTGCCAGCCAGATCAGATCATCGATCGCTCCGACTGCATGCTCACCAAGTTGTGCTGAGGACTGTGCCGCACCGATTGAGGCCTGGCGGATTGCTTCATCGCGTTCCTCACCGTGATCCAGCTTAAACGCTGCGCCGAATGCCTCGGATGCGGCGGCGTCGTCGTCGGCTGCCTGCAGGGCAACGCGACGCAGTTCTTGTGCTCTGGCGAGCACACTGTCGAGCTCTCTCCCCTGGCTCTTCTCCGCGTCGGTGTAGCCGGCAACCATGGATGTCAGTGCAGCTGCGATCGCAAGCATCACTCCTGCACCGGCACCACCGCCAGGTGCGCCTACGGGCTTCCCCAGAGCGTACGTCCAGTCGTCGACAGTCGAGGCCTTGGTGGTGATCTCATCTGATGTGTTCATTGGCCGATAATCTCATCCCCGCGCTGTCTGTGTCTCCTGGCGTTCGCGCCGGCTTATACTTCAGGGACCTGGGCATCCTAGCCCCGCTTGAGACGAGGACCACGATGCCTGCTGTAGTGCCCACTGCGCGTGTAGCGACGCTTCACAACCGGGCTGCCGCGGGCATTCTGGTGGCGGCAGCCGCATTGAGCCTCAGTTGGTTCGCGATTCTCCACATGTGGGCGCCGAGTCATTACTTCCCCTTCTGGCCTGCCGAACTCACCATGTCCAGTGGCGTGGTTGTCGGCGTCGTCTCCTTGGCGGCCAGTGGCTTAACGATCTTCCGCGCTGACATCGGCTGGGTGATGCCGCTGGCAGCCGCCGCCGCAGCTGTTCTCACGGGAGTTGGCGCAGGTATGTGGTTTGTTCCGGACCCGGGCGGCCTGCGCCTGATAGACCTCTATTTGGTGCTAGGGGGTGCACTTCTATGGCTGGTGGTGTTTATCTGGGCAACGGTGCGCGTTATGGCCCCTCGAGTCCCAGCAAGCTAGGTCTCCGGAGTAGGCGAGTCAGAGCACCGGGCGCAGCGGTTTCAGAGCCACTTCCGTCACTCGGGCCATGGGGTGGCGGCTCCTCCAAGCCTCAGGGCTGACTGTTTCGCAATGCTCACGGTCGCTGCGGAAGACCTCTTCCATTTCGGCGGCAAAACCTGGGTCGATCACTTCGACGTTGGACTCGTAGTTGAACGACAGCGAGAGCCTGTCGATGTTCGCGGTGCCGATCGTGGACCACTCTCCGTCAATAGTGGCCGTTTTGGAGTGCATCATGCTGCTGGTGTAGAGCAGGATGGTGATCCCGGCGTCGAGCATTTGACCGAAGAATCCGCGGGACACCCAATCGGCGATAACGTGGTTTGAGTCCTTGGGCACCATGACCTCAACGTTCACCCCGCGTTGGGCGGCGAGGACCAAGGCCCGCAGAATCTGCTGGTCTGGGATGAAGTACGGGGTGGAGATCCAGATCCGGTCGTGAGCACGCTCAATCGCTTTGAGGTACATGTTCCGGACGGGGTAGACCAGATCAACGGGCATATTCGCGACCACTCGGACCGTAGGATTCCAACTATTGGGGGCTATCCACGGGACCTGCTCTGCGGGATGGCGCCCCTCGTTCCACAACCGGGCGACTGTTTGGCGCAAACCCCACACTGCCGGTCCGGCTGCGCGAAGGTGCGTGTCGCGCCATTTCTTGGCGTAGAGGGCACCGATGTTATAACCACCAACGAATCCGATTTCATCGTCGACAACCAGGATTTTGGAGTGGTTGAACCCTGTAGAACGCAACGGCGCCTTCCAAAAGCTCCTGCCTGCGGCCGGCATACGGTGGATGTGGACTTTCTCGTCGAGCCGACCGTAGAAGGATTGAGGCACCACGAGGTTTGCGAACCCGTCGTAGATGATGAAGACATCGACGCCGCGTCTGGCTGCAGCGTTGAAAGCGTCGATGAACTTCTGGCCCACCTCATCGTTCTTCCAGATATAGGTTTTCATGAGAATCGAGTGGTGGGCGGAGCCGATGGCCTTAAGCATGTCGCCATAGAGCGCTTCGCCATCTGTGTAGATGGTGAGCGGTGATTCCTCGACCTGAGACTCGAACGTGCCGGGCCGAGGGGCATCGCGGTCCTTGCGTTCGCGCTGCTTCAGAAGATCCAGTGCCACAACGGAGACCGCTGCTGTGACCGGGACGGCCAGCGCAGAAGCCGCAATGGCTAGCGGCAGAGTCTTGGACGAAGTGCGGCGGCGGATCGGCAGGCTCAATGGGCTCATGAACTTACCTTAACGGGCATGCTTGGCCCTGAGGAGGGAATGATGTCGCGTGAGGGAAGGTTGATGGGTGAGGAATGCAGTCAGGAGCTCGCCATAGCGGACATCCTCATTAGAATCAGTAGGAGAAGTTTCATGAATATTTCTGCCCTTGCTCTGCGGACAATCCCCGGGGCTTTCATACTCAACGCCGGAATCAGCAAACTCAAGCTGGACGGTGAGTCAGCAGCCGGGTTGCAGGGGATGGCCTCGACCGGTGTACCTGCGGTCAAACAACTGTCCCCTGAGACGTTCGGTAAGACCCTAGCCTGGGGTGAGATCGCCCTTGGCAGTGCGTTGCTGACTCCCCTTGTGAGTAACCGGCTTGCTGGTCTGGCGCTGGGAGGTTTCTCAGCCGGGATGCTGAGTATGTATTTCCGCAATGATGCCATGACCGAGTCTGACGGCGTGCGTCCCTCCCAGGATGGAACTCCTCTCGCTAAGGACCTCTGGCTGGCTGCCATTGCCGTGGCCCTGATCAGCGGCCAAAAGAAGAAGGGCTAGCAGCTCTACGCTCAGCCCGTCAGGGGTCAGTGCGTGAGGCGTTTGACACCTTCCAACACCGCTCGGTGGGCCCGACGGTCACTGAGGGGCAGGAAATGGCCTCGTGTGCTCAGCTGAACATTGCGCGCCCCGCCGAGGTAGCTTCCTCCGGGGATGTGAGGGTCGAAACGGCCGTAGATGGAGACAATGTGCTTGTCCACATTCCGGTTGGCGCCCAGCTCGGCAAGTTCAGGAGATCGTGGCAGGAACGCACGGATCGCTGGCAGAGGCAGCAGGCGCGCCAGCGGTGAACCTTCAAACGGCGTGTTGAGCGTGACGAGGCCCTGAATGAGCTCGGCCTCATTGTGACGGGCCAGCAGGTGTTTCCCAATCAGTCCCCCTTTGCTGTGAGCCACCAGCACGCAGCGTCCGATGTTTTCCCGCTGGATGTAGCGGTTCACGACAGCCGCCATGTCCTCGAGGGTCCCCCCGTTGTATCCCAGCTCGACCACTGGGCGGACGTCGTAGCCGTGTTCATGTAACTCATTCGCGATGGGAAGCATGAAGGTCCACGGCTCGTAGATCCCAGGCAGGAGAATGACCGTCGGCTGCTCAGGATTGGGACGGTGGTAGGGGCGCGGGTCGAGCGGACGGAGCAGTGCCACGGCTTGCTGGCGGAGCGCGTAGCCATAGTCCCGAGCCCAGACAGTGAGATTGGTTCCGGCTTCGGAAACCTGTTCCGGCCAGCGGGCGGGCTCGCGAAATGACGGCACTTTCACTTGTCCTGGACCGGTGAATGAGCTGAGGAAGTTTCCTGTGGTGAGTGGCCGCTGCCGAGCACAGCGGCGAGGAACGGTCTACAGGCTTCGGCCAGCTCCTCAGGCTGATTGTGTTGCAGACCATGGGTCCCGCTGGCAACCTCCCGCAGGGTTGCGTCTGGGGCCAAGCGAACCAACTCGCGAACCCACTGCGCAGATGGCACTGGATCTTTGGCACCGCGGACTATGAGTCCGGGAGCGGTGCAGCCCTGGATGATCTCTTCGGGGCGGTCGGCGAGCATGTGTCGGACAGTGCGCAGGTGCCGGATCGGGCCCATCTGCAGGTAGTTTCGGAAGACAACGACGTTGGTGGAGAACGGTTCGGTCAACATATCCCGAAACAACCGCAGTGCCAGTGAGGTGAGACTCCGAGCTGCTGGGTCCACAGTGGGGCCGATCAGGATGTAGCCGGCGCACAACCGGTGATTGTGGGCAAGAGCGTCCGTGACGATCTGGCATCCCATGGAATGTCCCACGATTACGGGTGACACGAGGCCCAGATCCATGACTACTCCGGAAAGTACGTCACCCAGTTCTGAGATGGTGAGCGCGGCGGGTGGCTTGGGTGTCTTTCCGTAGCCTGGCAGATCGAGGGAATAGACGTCATGCGTGTCTGCGAGAACATCGGCGTACGGCTGGAAGTACTCTGCCGACATTCCGACGCCGTGCACCAAGACGATCGGGGGACGTTCGGGAGCGAATGTTGCATGCACATCCACAGCATGGCCACCGGTCTGTATACGTCGGGTATGGAACCGGTTGCCGTTCTGACTCGTCTGGGCCACGATCTTCGCTTCCCTCTTTTCGAGCGCTGTTCGAAGGTGAACCCTGCAGTTTGGGTCCTCAGCAGGGAGTTCAGACTACTGATCACCACTCCTGCACGGGATCGGGCTCTCACCATACCTGGATCCAGCGCCTATTTGGGCCCGGCCGGAACTTCCAGTCCAAGGTGGCTCCTCAGGGTTGTGCCGTCGTAGTCGGTCCGGAACCTGCCGCGGCGCTGGAGTTCCGGCGTCACCTCGTCGACGAATTCGCTGATGCTGTGCGGCAATGACGGTGGCATGAGGTTAAACCCGTCCGCACCGCCTTCATCAAGCCAGAGCTCGATTTCGTCGGCGATCGATTCCGGTGTCCCGACCATGGTGCAATGGCCGCCCCCCGCGGCGAGCCGTCCCAAGAGCTGACGGACGGTGGGTCTTTCAGTTTCAACAATTCGGAGAATTGTCGCGTAACGCCCCTTGGGACCGGTGAAGTCTTCCAAAGGGGGAAGTTCTGGCACTGGAGCGTCCACTTCCCACTCTGCGGCATCTTGGCCGACGAAGACACTTAGCTGACGCAAGGCACTTTCCACGGGGAGCAGCTCGTCGAGGCTGCGCTGCTTAGCTCGGGCCTCCTCCATTGTTGAACCAACGTAGGTCACCAGGCCCGGCATGACCGCCACAGAATCGGGGGACCGACCTTGAGCTCTCATTCGTCGGCGCAGGTCTGACCGGTACTCTTGGCCGGCGGGCAGGTCGTACGCCACAGCGTAGATGGCCTCTGCCCGGCGTGCTGCCAGTTCACGGCCCTGTTCGGAGGCCCCGGCTTGGAAGAGCACCGGATGTCCTTGAGGCGGGCGGGGCACATTGAGCGGCCCTCGCACAGCAAAATGTTCCCCTGAGTGATTCAGCTCAGTGAGTTTCGCGCCGTTCACATACTGTCCGGGTTCCCCGTCTGGCTTTTCCTCACGATCAATGAGAATTGACTCGGTGGGCCAGGAATCCCACAGCTGCAGGACGACGTCGACGAATTCCTCGGCGCGTTGATACCTTACGGCGTGTTCGGGCATTTTCTCTAGGCCGTGGTTCTGAGCTTCGGCGTCGAACATGGAGGTCACGACGTTCCACCCGATCCGACCCTCAGAGATCCAATCCAGGCTCGCCAGCAGTCGTGCGGCGTGGAACGGTGTGTAGAAGGTGGCTGAGATCGTGCTGACCAATCCGATACGTTCGGTCTCCCGGCTCATTGCCGAAAGCAGCGTCAGCGGCTCCAGGTTCCACAGGGGACCATCCTCGGCCGCAGTGATGCTGTTGGAATGCCCATCCGCGAAGAAGACGGCATCAAACTTCCCTCGTTCTGCGATCTGAGCCAGCTCGGTGTAATAGTCGACGGTTCGGAGTCTCTCGGCGGACGAACTGGGAGTCCGCCACGCGGCATTGTGGTGACCTACGCCGTGGATAAAAAGATTCAGGTGTGCCTGTTTCACGAGAGGTTCTGTCATCGTGGTCATCCTTTGATGAGACCACCGTCGACGATGAGATTCTGTCCGGTGACGCCCCGGGACCATGGCGAGGCGAAGAACAAGGTGGCATCAGCAAGTTGATCCGGTGTTGTGACTGTGCGCAGCGGCGTCCCTGCTGCGATTCCTTCGAATACGGCTTCTGGGGTAGCTGCAGAGGCATCTGTCGTGCGCAGCAGCCCACCGGAGACCATATTCACGCAGATTCCTTCCGGGCCCAGGTCATCGGCAAAGGTCCTGGTCAGCGATAGCAGCGCAGCCTTGGCCGCGGTGTAGTCGTGGTACGGCACGACGGGGTGCTGGAACAGGTTCGTCCCAATGTTGATGATCCGTCCGAAGCCTGCTCGCGCCATACCGGGGTGGGCAGCCTGGATAACGTTCAGGGCGCCCTTCACCGCACCTTCGAACTGCTGGCTGAGCGCCTCGAAGGTGATCTCCTTGGCTTTGGGCCGGGCATCACCGTTGAAGGTGAAGTCGACGAGAGCGTTGTTGATCACGGTGGTCACTGGGCCGAGTTGTGCAGCGGCGGTGCTGATGAGATGTTCCACCGCGCTGCGATCACGAATATCGCCTTCGACGGCGATGGCTTTCCCAGGATGAGCCGCGGCGAGAGTTTCGGCCGCCTCTTTCGACGCGCGGTAGTTGATGACGACGTGCGCGCCCTGAGCGAGGAACGTCTTGGCGATTGCGGCTCCGAGTCCGCGTGCGCCACCGGTGACGACGACGACTTGCTGGTCAAGGGGGAGGGCTTCTGCAGTCATGTGCCTTGTCTCTCTTTGATAGAGGCGAAGGCACTCCGAGCGCGCTGACGAGCCGCTTCAAGAGCGGACGCACCTGCGCGATCCTGCCCTGCTCAACCCGAGTGGCAGGCGGAGACCAGCAGAACCGGACAATCCCTTCGCCAGTGCTAACTGGATCAGGTTCAACGGGTGTGTTCTCAGCCGTAAACCTCTCCAGAGCAAAACTCCGGTCAGTCTAGGTACCCCGTGTCACATACCGACCTAATCATGGGTCTGTCATTGCGCACAACCGCTACTGCTTGGTGAGCTGCTGGTGATATCCCACCAGGTAGCAGACCACCGCGGCGGTCAATGGGCCTCCGATCCCCAGGTAAAGGGATGGAAGGGGACATAACTCCGCTTGATGTAGACGAGAGGCAGCTACCACCACACCCCCGGCTGTGAGGGCGAAGAAGAACCCCGCCGCGATGTTCCACGCGCGTGTTGTTTTCATAGACGAACTTTCTCGGCATATGTGTGGCTGTGCCCAGCAGCGACTACGGGCCTGTCCTGCCCAGGGTCAGACTTTCTGAGGAGTATCATCGCGCAATCACCCCGGGAAATCCAGGAGCGTAGTCTCCTTGAGCGAGAGGTCTGGAGCCTGCATCTGCGCCAGTGGGAGGGCTGCGACGATTCGTAATTCTGATGCACACCGTGCCAAAACAATAGAGGCTCAGACTTCGTGCGCTGCGACTCAGACCATGATCGGGGACAGGCGGCTAAGCAGCGAGGTGATGCTTGAGCTTGTCAAGCAGGACTCCAGGCTGCTCCTCCGGGATGAAATGGCCGCAAGCCCTTAGCGGCTCTCCGAAAGCGCGCGGAGCGAAGGGCTTCCAGAATCCAAGGACGTCTTTGCCTCCTACCAGCCCCTGGTCTCCCCATAAAACCTGAACCGGGAGGCCCACGGTCCTTCCGGCATCGAAATCTCCAGCATCGTGAATCAGATCAACGTCGGTGGCACGGTAGTCGTCGAATCCAGACCGCAGCGCTCCCGGCTGAGAGAACGCCTCCACATAGTCCGCGATCACCGGTTCGAGGGCGGCGCGCTGCAGGGTCCATCGTTCAAAGAAGAAGCGAAGGTATTCATCAATATGAGGACCGACGAGTAGCTCCGGGAGATCGTCTTTCATGTGGAACAGCCAGTGCCAGTAACCCTGGGCGATGTCAATGCCGCCATGGCGGAACATGTGAAGAGTGGGGGCAATGTCCAGAAGAGTGAGATGGGTGAGGACCTCACCGTGATCGAGCGCGAAGCGGTGGGCGACTCTGGCGCCCCGATCATGACCGACAAGGCGCACTGAGCTGTACCCCAGGTGGTCGATCAACTCGTGAATATCCTGGGCCATTGTTTTCTTTTCGAAGCCGCGGCGAGGCTTGTCGGTGAGCCCATAGCCGCGCAGATCCGGTGCGACGACGCGGTAGTCCTCGGCCAGACTCGGGATGAGCGGGTCCCAGCATTGGGAGGTCTGTGGCCACCCATGAAGCAGCACCACCAAGGGCTTGGTTCCTCCGGTGTCGGTATAGCTCATCTTGATCTGGCTGAGTTGTGCGATGTGCCTCATAGAGCCAATATAACCGCATAAGGTGGTTAGGCATAGGGTGGGGGCATGGAGGACTGGTTGTTCGTTGGCGGCGTCGTAAGTCTTGACCTGGTCAATACCAAGCGCGACCGGTGGTCCGCTGAGCCCCGGGAGACACTCACAACGCCAGCGAGTGTCTCCCGGTGGGCGGATGCTCAAGGGTTGTCTTCAGTTGCCCTCCCTGTTGAGGACAGTGAACGTGAAGAAGTTCTACGGTTCCGTGAAGCTCTGTATGCATTGG
Organism: Nesterenkonia haasae; assembly: GCF_010119385.1. GTDB lineage: Bacteria > Actinomycetota > Actinomycetes > Actinomycetales > Micrococcaceae > Nesterenkonia > Nesterenkonia haasae. The sequence goes on along the minus strand of NZ_VFIE01000024.1, from coordinate 19,318 downwards.
TGATGTCACCGAATGGACCCACCAGCTCAGCAGACATTGAGATGGTCAACCACTACGCATATGCGTTGCCGGGGGCCCTTCTGAAGGAGGCCCCGCGTGGACACGGGGTCGCGGTTGCTCGACCTACCGTCGGGTCAGTCCACGCTTTGCTGAGCGTGCTTGCACATGACTTCATCTGGATGGTTGGCGAATACGGTACCGAAAGAGTCAAAGAATGCGAGCATGAACGGTGCGGCCTGGTGTTCGTCGATGCTTCGCGGGGTGTGAAGCGGCGCTGGTGCTCGATGCGTCGGTGCGGCAATCGAATAAAAGTCCAGCGGTACATGCAGAAGTCTCAGCCCGCAGGTTCTTGATCACGGACCGTAAGTCGTGCCTACAGGGCTGATATGGCAGATTTAAGACTATCGATGATTAACTGCCAGATCTGTGGAATCATGGAGACATGATCAGCAACGTGGCCGTTATCGTCTTCGACGATGTCTCGCCGTTCGAGCTAGGCGTGGCCTGCGAAGCGTGGGGGAGGGACCGCTCCGATCACGGTATACCCGTCATGGACTTCGCGGTCTGCAGCCCGGGAGGACGGGCGGTCCGCACAATCTCCGGTTTTGGCCTGAATGTCAGCCACGGGCTCGATCGAGTGGCTGAGGCGGACCTCGTGATTCTTCCGGCAATGTATTGCAGCACTGCCATCCCGACTGAGGTGATCGAGGTGTTGCACGCAGCCTCTGAACGAGCTGCCAGGATCATGTCTATCTGCTCCGGGGCCTTTGTGTTGGGTGAGGCAGGACTGTTGGACGGGCGCCGCTGCACGACTCATTGGATGCACACATCGGAACTTGCAGAACAGTTCCCCGCGGCGGAAGTCGTCCCGGAAGTCCTCTACGTTGAAGATGGACCCATCCTCACCAGTGCTGGCACGGCAGCTGGTCTTGACGCAAGTCTTCATTTGTGGCGCCAGGAGTTTGGGTCCGCGGTGGCCAATACGGTCGCGCGGCGCATGGTGGTACCAACGCAGCGCCAAGGTGGTCAGGCGCAGTTCATCAAGGACCCCGTCCCCGAGTGCCAGTCCGACACCCTGGAGCCACTGATCTCCTGGATCGTAGGGAATCTCCACGAATCGCTGGATGTCGACACTCTGGCTCGGCGGGTGGCCATGTCACCACGAACCTTCGCCCGCCGCTTCCGCGACGAGACGGGTACGACGCCGCATGCATGGATCACTGCTCGGCGCGTACATCGGGCTGAGCAGCTCCTCGAGGAGACTGAGCTCTCCATTGAGCGCATCGCGGGTGAAGTCGGCTTCGGCAATGCTGCCACGCTGCGCCAGCACTTCAGTCGACTCCGAAGGATCAGTCCGCAGCAGTACCGACGCCGCTTTTCCGTCACCTCCTAGACTCTGGCACCCGAGCGATCCATAGTTGGCAGGAATTGAACGATAGATGTCATTCCTGCCACTCGTGCGAGTCCTTCGCGTGAATCATGCTTATCAGGGGGGAGCGGATCGGCCCGAAAAGCTGGTCTCGTCCGCACAGTAGGAGGCAGGTTGCCACCCCCGTTAGTGCCGAACTGGCTCGAAATCTGAGTCGGAACGGCTCAGAACGCGACAAGTTAGGAGCTCGCTATGAGCTGGGTATTGTTTTTGGTTGCCTCAGCAGCTGTCCTCGTGGGATATACCGCTATTGGGCTTTTGGCGACGCCGTCTGAGGAGCGTGTGCCGCTGCGCTCGCTGGGATGGGCAGGCTGGCTTCACACCCTGCAGAGAAGCCTAGTTTTCTTGGGTGAAAGCGCGCCCAGAGACGCCAGCGCCAGCACTCCGCGCTCCCGTGAATTGCGTGGGGTCAGGCTCGCGGCTTAGCGAACCGGAGGGAAATGACTCATCCCGGGACAGCTAATGGAGTGAACCGGACCAGGATGAGGCCTCAGTGACAAGTGAGCGAGACCCCTTAGAGTCTCGCTCACTTGTCACTCATCCGATCACAGGTGGAGGGTCTCGAGGTTGGCTTCCAGAGGGAGCCTCAGCGGCGTCGCCGTCGTTTCTTCCCCACCGCAGGTCCTGCCCGTTCGGTCTTTCCCGTTCTCCCTCGTCGATCTGACCACAAAGCCGCCCACTGGTCGGCCGTGAGGTCTTTCGGAAGAGCCTGGGAGCGGACTCCAGCCTTACCGGACCATTGGCCCACCTCTGACGCGCTCAGGCCAGTGGTGTTCCGCAGAACTCGTGCCATGCCTCGCCCGGGGCCGGTAAATACGGCATGAACAAACTGGGCGTATGGTTTCCGGTCAGCCCACGGAACTAAGGGAGTCGATCGCCGGCTTATGGTGAAAATCCCACCATCGACGCTCGGGGCAGGTGTGAACGCGCGCGCAGACACTCTGCCCGCCAGGGTGAACTCGTAATACGGCGCCCACTGTGCGGTCATCATGCTCGATCCGCCCACTCCAGCGCGTCGTCTGGCGACTTCCCATTGGGTGAGCAGAATTGACTGCTCCCAGTGCTGATCGTGAAGCAGTTTCCGCAATATGGCCGTGGTCAGGTGAAACGGCAGATTTCCAACGATGACGTGCGGCTCACGAGGCAATGGGTAGCTGAGAAAATCAGCCGTGACTACATTGTGCTGTCGGTGAAGCTCAGGCTCGAGCGTGCGCGCCAGTCCTGGGTGGATTTCGACTGCGGTGAGTGGACGCTCGAGCTTTTGCAAGGGCAGCGTGAGCGCACCACGTCCAGGTCCGATCTCTAGGAGTGGCCCCTGTGTTCGGCTGACGATGCCGATGATCTGCGCAATAGTGCGGGGATCGGTGAGGAAGTTTTGGCCGTGTTCGTGACGACCGTCGGTAAAGGTAGACAAGGAAATTCTCCCTGGAATCGAAATGGTTCCAGGCAGGCACAGCGAATCGCGTAGATGCAGATGGGTAGGGTCTGTCCTGTGCCGCCCAGCTTTACGGCTGGTGCGGCGGCGCGCAGGGAAGTCTAAGACACGTCAGAGATGGGTAAGTCAGCGCAGCGCAGCGTGATGCGTGCGCGGTGCCCGGGGGTCCTTAGATCAGATGCTCGACGCCGCGGCGTCCCTCCAAGGGCGCATCGCGGCCAACACTATCGATTCTCCGTTTGCCATGGAGAAATCATAACTGAGCGAACGTTAAATATTCAGCCTTCGGGCTGGGTGGGCTTAGCTTTCTCTGGGGGCACGTCGCTGTCTTGGGTGCCTGCAGTGTCGGTTTCCTCCGACTCGGCGGCGCGGTAGGGGATCCGGCCGCCAGCTATGACCATTTCCATCTGCCGGTGGGAAAGCCGATGGCGCAGTTCAATGGGTTTACCTCCGACCCGAGCCGTCACTGAGTTTCCTGACCTCAGGGCCTGGTGGAGGTCCGAGAAGGACAGCACGTCACCTTGGGTGATGTGCACGGCATCTTCCGGATCTGCGAACTCTAGGGGCAGCACTCCGAAGTTAGCCAGGTTCTGCCAGTGGATACGTGCGAAGGACTTTGCCAGAACAATGCGCAGCCCGAGGTGGCGAGGGGCGATTACGGCGTGCTCGCGTGAGGACCCTTGACCGTAATTGTCACCGCCGATGATGGCGTGTCCGCCGGGGTTCTCTGCTGCCCGGGTGGGGTAGGTGTCATCTATCTGGATAAAGACGAATTCAGCTATCTTCGGGATGTTGCTGCGGAAGGGCAGAACCCGTGAACCTGCGGGCATGATCTCGTCGGTGGAGACGTTGTCCCCGACCTTCAGCAGCACAGGAAGCTCGATTTCTTCAGGCAACGGATCAAACGTGGGAAGAGACTGAATGTTGGTGCCCTTCACCAATTCCACTGTGCGCGACTCGGCTTCTTCCAATGGCGGGCTCAGCATCTCCGTGTTGATGCTGTACTTCTCCGGAAGCTCTGGGGCGGGATAAGGCATGTCGAGATCGCGCGGGTCGGTGATGCGCCCAGTCAGAGCTGCTGCAGCCGCAGTCTCTGGCGAACACAGCCACACCGAGTCCTCATCCGTTCCGGAACGACCTGGGAAGTTCCGCGGCATGGTGCGCAAGCTGTTGCGACCAACCGCTGGGGCCTGCCCCATGCCGATGCAGCCCAGGCACCCGGACTGGTGGATGCGAGCTCCGGAGCGGATCAAGTCTAGGACCCAGCCTCCACGGGTGAGGTCTTGGAGGATCTCTCGCGAGGTGGGGTTGATGTCAAGGGAAACGCCGCTTGCGGTCTGCACACCACGCAGAATCTCGGCGACCACTGCGAAATCACGCAGACCCGGATTGGCTGAAGAACCCACGACCACTTGGTGAAGCTCTTCTCCCGCAACTTCGCGAACCGGCACCACGTTGCCGGGTGAGGAGGGTTTAGCAATGAGGGGTTCCAGGCTCGACAAGTCAATGCGCTCCTCGACATCATAGGTCGCGCCCTCGTCCGCGAGCAGCTCCGTGAAGTCCGCTGCACGCCCCACGGCCTTCAAGTAGTCGTGGGCGGCGTCGTCAGCTGGAAAGACCGTCGTGGTTGCCCCGAGCTCAGCTCCCATGTTTGCGATGACGTGGCGGTCCATGGCCGTGAGATGTGCAAGCCCTTCCCCGTGGTATTCGATGATTTTTCCGACCCCGCCTTTGACGTCGTGACGGCGCAACAGTTCAAGAATGACGTCCTTGGCCGATACCCAGTCCGGCAGCTTGCCCGTTAGTTCAACACCCCAGATCTGTGGCATCTCCACGTAGAGCGGGTCGCCGGCCATTGCCATGGCGATCTCCAGTCCACCGACTCCGATGGCCAGCATCCCTAGAGCGCCGGCGGCACAAGTATGCGAGTCGGAGCCGATCATTGTGGCACCGGGCCTGCCGAAGTGGGCCTGGTGCACGGGGTGAGAGACACCATTGCCAGCTTTCGAGAACCAGAGCCCATAGCGTTCCGCAGCCGACTGCAGGAACAGGTGGTCCTCGGAATTCTTCTCGTCCGTCTGCAGCAGATTGTGATCTACGTACTGGACTGACAGTTCTGTCTTAATACGCTCCAGGCCCAGAGACTCGAGTTCCAGCATCACCATCGTCCCGGTAGCGTCCTGGGTGAGGGTTTGGTCGATGCTCAGCCCGATTTCGTGACCGGGTTCCGGTGTTGCACTGACCAAGTGCGAGTGAATGAGTTTCTGGGCTACATTCAGCGGCATCACATACCTCCTGCTCGTCGGGCCCGCTGCCGGGTTCTAGGACGTGCGTATTAAGGGTACTTGTCCGAGTGCTGGCTGAGTAGGGGCAGGTTCTTCCTACGTACAACGTGGTGAGAATTGCGCTCTCTGTCGAGCACGGAAGCGCGCTCTCTACTGCTGCGACTCACTCACGATGGGGGTCCGACGGTACTGGCTTGGTCTGATGCCGTATTCACGGTGGAAGGCCGTACTCAGCGCGTAGGCGCTTGAGTAGCCGACCTCGCGTGCCACAGCCTCTACGGTGGTGTCTTTGCGTTCCAGCAGATCGGCAGCCAAGCACAACCGCCACCCCGTGAGATAGGACATCGGCGGTTCTTCCAGCAGGTCCGTAAATCGCCGTGCCAGTGTTGCGCGTGATACGTGGGACTGACGCGCCAGCAGTTCAATGGTCCATGGTTGGTGAGGTGCCTCATGAATGGCCGCGAGTGCCGGACCAACCACCGAATCAGAGCTAGCTTGGTACCACCCAGGGGCTTCCACTTGTGGGAGCGCGAACCAGTCCCGCAACGCCCCGACAAGGACGAGGTCCAACAACCGGTCCAGAACCGCCTGTTGGCCGGGTTCTTCGCGAAGGATCTCCGCTTCCATCAGTTGCAGGGCTGCAGTCCGCTGGGCAGCTTCTGGTATTACGAAGACCCTCGGCAGTGATCGTAGTAGACGGTCGGCTATACGGCCCGTGGTGGCGAAGGAGCCCGTCAGCATCACGTCGTCGGCACCGAGTTGCATTCCACAGGTGCGTGGACCCAGCGCGATGGCCTCTGGTGTCTTCCCGGCCTCGTCGTAACAGACTCCGGCCTCAGTTTGAATGTACATGGGTGGCGGGCTCGCCTCAGGGTCAGTCGTCACGCTGAAAGGCTCATGTCCCACGACGACGGCTATGTCTTGGGGTTTCAGGAGATGGGGTTCCGCCTCGGCGACGATCCATGCTTCACCGCGGAGCATGGTCACCAAGGACAGCGAAGCGCGTTCGGCGAAGATGGCAGACCAGGGTGGATTCGCCAGAGTGCGGCCCAGCAGCGCTCCGGATGAGCGGATGTGGTTGAGTACATCGGTGAGAGTATCCACTCCATGAGTTTAGACGATGAGACATCTGCACGAGACCTTCAGCTATTTCCCGTCTCATCGAACTCCGCTTGGATGCATATATGAACTCATTTCATGTACCAACACCAGGCCGTGCCCACTGGGTCTATACCCACCCTCGGGCCGATTCGCTGAACCGTCACTTGCTCCGGGCCGGAAGCACCGCGCTGTCCGAACAGTATGAGGTCACGGTCTCTGACCTTTACTCTGAAGGTTTTGACCCGGCGCTCAGTGATCGTGATCTGGGCAGTCTGGCCGGAGTGACGGGAAACTTGGCCGAACTGACGGGAGATTCCTACGCGCGCGGAGAAGTAGAACCTGAGGTCCAGCGTGAACAGGACAGACTCGCCGCCGCCGAGTTACTGGTGTTGCAGTTCCCGCTTTGGTGGTACGGGCCCCCGGCGATGCTGAAGGGTTGGATGGATCGTGTACTGCAGACCGGATTCGCCCAAGGTGAGGTCGACGGTGCCACCGGCCTGCCACGCCGATATGGCGACGGGAGGCTGATGGGCAGGAAAGCGCTCGTCATCGTCACCGCTGGAGATGATCCGCGCACTTTGGGGCCGCGCGGCGTCAGTGGCGACCTCGAGTCACTGCTGTTCCCCCTGACCCACGGAGCCCTCTGGTATGTAGGGATCGAAGCGCTGGACCTTCACGTGGTCTATGACTCAGACGGTCTTGATACTGAAGGTCGTGAGGCGGAGGCTGAGCGCCTGGTCCAGCGGCTGGCGGGGATCTCCCAGGAAAATGCCCGTCCCTACCGTCGGCTGATGGACGGAGACTATGACCCGAAGACCCGCGCCCTGCGGGAGAGCGTGCACCCCGCTCGAACCGACCTGGCTATCCATTACAGAGACTGAAGCACCGCGGCGTTGACTCCGACGCCGCTCCTCCAGGTTGGGGGAGCAGCGTCGGAGTGCAGCTTAGTTCAGCTCGGGCAGCTCGTATTTGTCAATGAGCGGTGCCAGAAGTTCTGCGGCTCGTTTGCCCGTGATCACGTCGGCGGCGTCGACCTCTTCGACGGTCTTCGAGGCGACGTCTTCATACACGTTCTCTCCGATCAGCAGCCCTTCGGAGGTGTAGTGCCACACGAATGCCAGTGTCCTGCGTACCAGGTACCAACTGTCAGGTTTGTACTGCGATTCTTCCTTGGGGGTGCTGCCGTCCAGGTCGGAGAAGACGTTGCCACTCAACATCTTTCCGGGAACGAACTGGCTGAACTCCGCCTCCCCTGCGAATCCGAAGTCTCCGACCGCCATCTTCTGTCGGCCGGTCCACATCACGAGCATGTCAATCTCTTCGAGAGTCTTGTAGAAGGTGCGGACGGCATCCATTCCGTCAAGAATGGTCGCCTCTCCTCCCTCAAAGATCCTGTAGTGCGGGTGAGCAGTGGTCATGTCGGGCTTCAGTAAGTCGTCATAGCGGCCCGAGACCTCAAGCATTCCGTGGCGTCGATAATTGATGAGAATCTTGCGATGAAGGGGGTTCTCGGTGCGTTCGATGAGATCCTCGATGTCCTCCATCTGGTGAACGAACTCTTCTTCATACGATGTCAGCACGAACTGCCTCTTTTCTGTGATGGGGCTCACACGTGGAGTGAGTGAAGCTCACGCTAGCAATGGCACTGATGCTTGTATATTGAGACTATTGGGGGCAAGTTTAGATTTATCTAAACGTTGAGAGAAGGTGAGTGTATGTCGGAGTTTTTGAATCTTGACCTGGTCCGGTCACTTCAGATTCTCGTGGAAGAGGGGAAGTTTCGTAGCGCTGCTGATCGCCTCAGAGTGACACCATCGGCTCTGACACAGCAGGTCAGACGACTGGAAGAACGCGTGGGTGTTGCCCTGGTTGACCGCACTTCAGTTCCGATTGGACTCACCAAGGAAGGAAGCCGCTTCATGGTCCACGCCTCCGCGGCATTGGACGAGGCTCTCTTTGCGGTCAATGCGAATCATCGGCGTACTGTGCGAGTCGGATTTATTCATGGCTTCACTGCGCTAGAGGAAAAGGGTCTGGCAGACGCTCTGGAACGTATCTCGCCGGAAACTGAGGTGAAACCTACGCAATTGGGCTGGGATCAACAGATTGAGGCTTTACTTCGTGGGCGAGTTGATGCCTCTCTCGCGCGCCCCCCGCATACGACTACTGAGAGCATCGACCGAATCGAAGTGCATCGTGAAGCTCGCTGGGTCGCGGTCACCTCCGCCTGCCATCTGGCATCCCAAGAGGTGGTCAGCGTCGGCGAGCTTGACGGCATCCCCGTTGTAGGTGGCTCACACGTCGGTGAATCATGGACTAAATGGTGGACAATCGACCCTCGCCCAAGTGGCGAGCCGGTGGTATACGGAGCCATGATCAACACTATTGAAGAAGGTTTGGCCGCTGTCGCCTCTCAAGGGAATGTGATGATCACGAGTGCCTCTGTAGCCCGGAAGTACCGGCACGATCGGGTCACCTTTGTGAGGCTGGGAGATGCCACAGAATGTGTCGTAGAGCTCTGCACCCTGGCGATGGACCGTCGCCCCCAAATTCGGGCTCTGCGTGAGGCGGCTCGCACTGTGAAGCCTAGGGGGTCACGATGTTGAACGCTGGATTGCCCGGTTCCAGTGCAGAGGTGAGGGACTCAAGGGCGGCCCCGTCTCCGGAGACCTCCACTGCCGGGCTGGTGAAGTCACCGCCCGTGATGGCGGCCAGGCGAGATTTGATAAGCGTTAGAATCACCGCGGCACCGCAGGGTTCACGCTGGCGGTAGATCAGCACGCCATGGCGTCGAAAACCTGCTCCGGACTTCAAGGGACATGACAGGCCTGAGCCCCGGCAGGCGGCGGGCCAGACTTCCGGACCGCCCAGCAAATATCAAGCTGCCGTCACTACTGTGATCAGCGAAACCGACGCCGAAAACGTGAGGGTTGCAGATGACTGGCCTCGAAGAGCGGCCGCCAGGGGAGGGCGAGGTTGAGGACTTCCCGTCTTCTGGTCCCACCGCCCGGGATGTCCACGACGGAATATGTCAACTGCTGACAGCTGTCCTAGGGGAGCTGCACCAGGCTAGCTCCATGAATCACACACCGGTGGTTCCCGCGGTACGTGAGCACCTCTCCAGAGCCATCGCGCTCAGTGAACAGGTGCTGGCCTTGCAGGCCCAGAAGTTCTACCTGAAGCAGCAGCACCGTGACCACACGACCCCCGAGCCGCTGACGGACCGGGAGAAGGAGGTGCTTGAACGGGCGGGCGCCGGCGCGACAAACCGTCAAATCGCCACTGATCTCACCGTGTCAGAGACCACGGTGCGCACACATCTGCGCCGGACTTTCAAGAAACTGAATGTTCAGGACCGCACGTCCGCTGTCACCACCGCGATCGCCTCGGGTTGGATCACTCCACCAACTAATGACAGCCTCAGCCCTTGACTGGTCATCTCTGCGACTCCAATGCAGCGAGGTCGCTTAACGTGCTTGGATCCTCATAGTCGTCATCGACCCTGAGGGCCGGCACCGCTCCTGGTCCGTCCTGTACACGAGCTGACGTGGCCTCCAGCCACTGGGTCAGCCGCTCATCCGCGTTTTCAGGATCAATCACGTCGACATGGCCGTAACCCTGCTCATCTAAGAGCTGCTCAATCTCCGCCCTGTCCTCGCTGCCGGCCAGCTCACTGACGGCCTCGAAGGCCAGGTATAGACCCAGTATGTCCTGCCCGCCGCTGCGGTGGTGGTGCAACAGTGTCAGTGCTGCGAACTCGGAGTAAGCCGAATCCTCAAAGATGCTGACCGGTTCGAGGTGTACCGCCCAATCCGGCGAGTCGATCAGGGCGCCAATGTCATCGATGCGTTCCTCGAAGAGCCTAGAGCAGTGAGGGCACTGCACATCGGTCACTACCGTGATTCGTTCCCCGGAGGTATCGCCCAGCGGGATGCCGGCCTCTTCGAGACCTTCCGGGGGTCCGATAGCTTCATAGTCGATATCCTCCACCGGAGGCGGGACATCGCGCATGGCTGGGACCACGACAATGATCAGACCCAGGCAGATGATTGCCAGAATTCCGCTGCTGATGAAAGGCCCGTAGACCAGCGGATCACGCCAGAGCTTTCCTGCGGCCATGAGACCACCTCCTTCGTCTCCAGACAATCGTTCCGCTCGTGGCGGCCAATCCTGCAGCTGCTACGATCGCTATTCGCTGCGGCTCCTGCACTGACCAGATGATGATCATCAGTAGGAGAGAGCAACTGCCCACTGTGGCGGTATGTCCCACTGTCGTCTGGGCGGCAGGGCCGAACAGCAGCCCGGCGAAGAGGACCGAGACAATGCCGAGCACTACACCGACCAGAGCGAGTCCGATGATGTTCCACGGGGCCGACCACACTATGGTCAGCAAGAAAAATGGAACGATGCCGCAGAGTACGGCGCGCTGAACCGCGATCCGCAGCATGGCTCCCAGCCATACGCCCAGTGGAATTCCGATGCGGCGGAACTCCTGTTGCGGGTAGAGAGAGCCGGGTACTCGAGCTGAGGGATAGCCCAGGAGATAGCCCACGCACAAGGCAGCGGCTGAAGTTGCTCCGAGATCCTGAAACTCAGCGATACGATGCGTGAGGTAGGCAGTGACGATGACGATCAGCGAAAAGACGACTCCGTCACCGATCCAGCCGGCGTTCTGCACCGAGATGCGCTGCAGCCAGCGGCTCCGGGACCAGCCCGACCGGCGCGACGCGGCCACGTCCGCCGCCGGAGGGATCTGTCGAATGTTGCCTGCCCGCCCGGCGCCGGAGAGCCCTGTCCGGGCAGAGACCCGGTGGAAGACGAGCGCGCCGAGGAACAAAGCCCCCATCACGCCTAGCACCAAGCAGAGCTCAAGAGGAGACGGTGGTTGGGTGCGAGTGACGAAATAGGCGCTGGGCATGTGCTCGAGGACTCCCACCGAGGTCTCGCCCCTCCAGAACGCCACCACGGCTGGAGCGGAGAAGATCGCCCAGGAGACGCAGAGGGATGACGCGGTCACTGTGTGGTGCGCAGCCTGAGGACCGGTGCCGTCGGCAGAGAGGAAGAGATTCAAGATCCCTGATCCAATGAGCCAGACGGTGATCACGAGGGCCACGGAGGAGACGAAAACTGTGGCTGTGCCTCGAGGCGCGCCGTTGGTGCCGATCAGATATGCCAGGACGGGAGCCGTCACTAGGGAGCCCAGCAGGATGAGGGGAGAGAGTGTGACGATTGCAGCGATGATCCTGCGTACTGGTCTCGGGATGGGGAGGCAGAGCAGTGAAAAGGAGAGCGCATCCGCGTGGGACCGGTACAGAGTTAGCTGAAAGATAACTGCTGAACTGGCTGCCATCGCGATGAGTCCGAAGATGAGGTATGTGCTGAAGAGATCCATGCCGGCTTCATGCAGGGCCTGGGCCGAGGTGAATGTCTGGATGGTCACGTAGAGAAGTACGGCAAGCAAAAGGGCAGACGCTATGGGTACTCCGATACGGGCCGGGACCGCCCCGCGGGTGATAGTTAACCAGGCCTTTTCGCCGTGCACGGCAGTTAGCCTGAGCACGACGCGTCTGTAGAAGCTGAATCTATTCATCATCGGAGATGAAGACGCTTGCCAGCTTCTCACGGAGATCCTCTTCTCTGATATCTGATGTTGGAAACTCCGCGCTGATTTTTCCAGACTTCAGAGCGATGATGCTGTCGGCGCACCGCGCCACAGAGTCCAGGTCGTGATTCGACATGAATACCTGGACACCTCGTTCGGTGGCCATTTGGGTGATGATGCTCTGAAAGGTATAGCTGCTGGAGAAGTCCATTCCCGTCTGGGGTTCATCGACGATGAACAGCCTCGGTTTATGCATCAGCCCGCTTGCCAGATGGACTTTTCTTTGGTTTCCAAAGGAGAGCCCCGAGATGCGCTTGCCCTGGATGTCCACTCCGAGCCTGTTCAGCATGTCGTAGGCGTCAGCGAGCTGATCCCCGATATCTGCGCCGAATGCGTCATGCCGTGCTGAAGCTAGGAAGTATAGGTAATCCTCAGTCTTCATCGTGGAGAAGACCTCGGGGAAAGCATCAGCGACGTAGCTGACATGCCGGAACGTTTCCAATTCCTGGTCCTCAATCGGCATGCCGTCGATGTGAACCTCGCCATCGGCACGGGACTCCCCCAAGAGTGCTTTGAGGAATGTCGTTTTGCCTGAACCGTTAGGTCCGATCAGTGCGGTGATCGGACCCGGGCACTCCAAGGTGATGGGCCCCAATTCGAAAGTTCCGGCACGCCCCTGGAGGCTATCCAGCCTGAGCATAGTCTTCCCGCTCCTGGTTGAAGGACTGAACGATGACCTGGCCATCGGCGGTGTGCGGAAGAGCCGTCATCAGTTGAGCAAGTGCCGGCACACCGGCCGCCAGCGTGACCACGATCCCTTCGCCTCCGGTGATCAATCCTAGGAGCGTTGCGATATAGCAGGCGAAAGCAGCTGTCACTGTAACTGCCAGAGCGGCGACAGCTCCGTTGAGCGGTCCTTTCAGCGTGATGTGGATGTCCTGTGCCGGCTTCGCTGAGACTCTGCGGATGCCCACCACGAACCGGTCGAAGTAGATGTGGCGCACGGCGACGCCGAGTCTGCGGCATGCCCTGTAGTGGGAGAGTTCATGGACCCCATTACTCACCACCATTGAGGCTACGAAGGCTGCCGAGGCGAGCCCAAGGAGAAAAAGCACTTGGCCGGAGAGTTCCCCGTACATGATGATCTCGAAGAGCACGATCACTAATGATATGAATCCACTGATCAGAACAGCAGAGGGGATGGAAATCGCAGCTACGAGGGCCAGAAGGGTACTGGCAGACGGCTCATAGAAGATCTTCCTGGGTAGTCCCCCCGAGGAAGGGCTCCCATAGAGCAGACGGAGCCCCGCTGTGGGGAGCTGCCTCAGCGCGGCTCCCCACAGCAACTTCCAGCTACTAGTCGCCGTATAGCTCAGCACTCCGCCCTGCTGTGCATCGGCGACGAAGGCGGAGACATCACGATGTGCCGTCTCCCGCGGTATCTGATAGGTACTGCAGAGGGCGTCAGTCAACTCACCGATGCTCGTGGAATCGCGCCGTTGAACAATGTCGAGCAGCAGCCCAGCGGAGCTGTTCTGCGGGCGTGGGGCATGTCCATCTGCTGACTTCATCGGCGCCGAGCGCACCCGTTCATCGGCAGCATATCCCTGCCGACGCGTCAACGAGGATCACACCCGTCGTAGGAGGTGTGAAAGTCTCTGACATCGGCGAAGAAGTCGGCAATCCCGTCAGAGTTGCAGTTGCTCCATATCAGCCATCCGTAGATCACCGCCGTGAGCAGGAGACTCACGGCCACCACGATCACGCCGATGACGAGTGTTCGGGATTTTTTCTTCTTCGCCTGCTCAGTATGGTCCACTGAAATGCCCTCGCCCTCGACTATGCGCAGCCTTGAGTGGTGAAGATCCAGTCGCGCACAGTCTCATAGGTGCGGACCAGGCTTGTGCAGTGCCCGGGGCACTGATTGCAGACGAAAACGACGAATGCCGCACTCACTGGTAGCAGTGCTGCCACTGCTGCTGCCCACGGAACTTCGTTGTCAGTGATGGACTCATCAACAGTGAGAGTTGGTGCCTCGTATGTCAGAGTAGTCATTACTTCCTCCTAGCGTTTCGTGTTCCCAATCGCGTTAATACTCTGTTGGCAGAATTGCCTCCGCCAGTTCCTATACTTTTGTGATCTGCGCAACCTTGTCAAGAATGTTAATAGAGGATCGTCGAACTGAACGACCCCGCGTCCGCCGATTGGACGACCTCGCGGGATCCGGCGCTGGCGCTCGCAATACAAGGCTCGCCGATATATCGTTAAGTCAGTCCGAGCTCATAGTGGGCACGGCCATTAGGAGGTTGTCATGACTGATTCAGCAAGAAGTGACCCACGCGGCAGGAGCATCTTCGGAGACTGCCGGCCACCTGGGGGAGGGCCTTCTGGGGAGATCTGGGACGCATTGGACCAGCTACGCGGCGCCTTCAAGAATAAATCGGCTCCCCGAGCTAGCCGCGGGGATGTGCGTGTAGCAGTTCTTTCCCTGCTGACCGAACGTTCGATGCACGGATACCAGATCATCCACGAGATCGAACAGCGCAGTGGCGGAGCGTGGAAGCCCAGCCCGGGCTCGGTGTATCCCACTCTTCAGCTGTTGGCCGACGAAGGACTCATTCACGCTGAGGCAGAGGGTGGGCGCAAGACCTATTCGCTCACTGAAGAAGGTCGTGAAGCTGCTGCTGCAGCAGATCAGTGGCCGGTGCAGTGGCAGGGTTCCGATCACCGCGGTCATTCGGTACGAACCCTGTCCAAGGCGGGAATGGAGCTGGCTCAGGCTGCCGCACAGGTCGGGCGTTCCGGGACACCCGAACAGATCCGACAGGCGGAGCAGGAAATAGACCAGGTGCGGCGGAAGCTGTACTCCATCCTTGCTCAGGATTGAGCCGCGTGCCCTCAGCAGCTGACTATCGGGGTCGCGGCCTCCAAGGCGTCGAGTGAGAGCTTCGGCAAAGTCGCTACGTAACCGGTACCGTCGGATATTGCGATTCGCTGCGCTGCACCTGGTCCAGGTGTGGTGGTTCGAATTGTTTCTGCCGCGAATCGGCCTGGCACGGCTCTCCACCCCTGGGCGGTCGCGACGAATGCAGCGCCTAGCCCAGCGCTTTCACGCCCTCGCCATTGATCTCGGTGGGCTGATGATCAAGGTAGGTCAGTACCTCTCCTCCCGACTAGACGTCCTACCTCCTGAGATCACCAAAGAGTTGGAAGGGTTGCAGGATGAGGTCAGTCCGGTGGCCTTTGCCGCCATCAAGGAGGTCGCCGAGAATGAACTCGGGGCCCCTCTGGAGTACATATATTCCTCCGTTGACCCGGCCCCGGTTGCGGCTGCCTCACTGGGACAGGCCCACCGAGCGGCACCTATGGCCGACGACGCCGAAATAGCAGGTTTCGACGCCGCGGTCGTCAAGATACAACGCCCTGGGATTGATGAGATTGTTGACGTTGACTTGGCCGCGCTCAGACGCGTCGGCAGGTGGTTGTCTCGTATCCGCTTGGTCAGCAGCAGGGTGGATGCCCCCGCACTCGTTGAGGAATTCGCAGCAACCAGTAGGGAAGAAATCGACTACCTCCATGAGGCCTCCAATGCTGAACGGTTCTCCGCGAACTTCGCCGACGATCCTCGTGTCTCGACGCCGGATGTGATGTGGGAACGCACTACGCGACGGGTCCTGACACTGCAGGACGTAACTGCGATCAAGATCAACGATGTGGAGAAGCTCAAGTCTGCGGGAATCGACCCGTCAGAGGTCGCAATACAATTTGCGAACGTCATGTTCGATCAACTGTTCGTCCACGGGTTCTTCCACGCAGACCCACATCCTGGAAACATCTTCGTCACGCCAGCCGCCCCAAACGAGGAGATTCCCACAGCGGCAGGACAGGGCCCGCCGTGGAACTTAACCTTCATCGATTTCGGCATGATGGGAGAAATCCCGGACACGCTGCGCAATGGCCTGCGGCGGGTGTTCATCGCCGCCGCCTCGCGTGATGGCAAGAGCCTCGTTGAGGGCATCCAGGACGTGGGTGTGCTGCTCCCATCGGCCGACACCGCCGAGCTCGAACGAGCAATGACACAGCTTTTCGCACGATTCGGTGGCATGGGCTTCGCAGAGCTGAAGGAAGTCGACCCGCGAGAATTTCGAGACTTCGCCAACGAATTCGGCGAACTGGTGCGCTCGCTGCCATTCCAGCTGCCAGAGAACTTTCTGCTGATGCTGCGTACAGTCTCGCTAATCTCCGGAGTCTGCAGCACTCTGGATTCTCGATTCAACATCTGGGACGCGATCGAGCCCTATGCCCAGCAGCTGATCCGCGACCAAACTGGACCGGCGGTTCAGGACGCTGCCCAAAGAGTCGCGAGCACTGTGGCAACGGCGTACCGGCTACCGGGCCGGCTCACCGAAGTAGCTGACCGTATTGAAGCTGGGCGCATAGCAGTGCGCACTCCGGATCTCGAACGGCGGATCGCAGCCGTAGAACGCACCGGGCGCCGGCTCATCTCAGCGGTGCTGTTCACCGGAGTGGTGATCACCGGAGCACTGCTGGCCACCGACCACGGTGCCATCGGCTACGCCGTTATGGTCGTCTCCCTCGTCCCACTACTGCACGCAGTGATCCCCTCACGCAGAAATAGGACCTAAATTGCTTTCCTCTGCTGAGGTACCTGTTGGGAAGATAGGGAGGGGCCAAATTCACAGTTCTTTTCACTGAAGTGGCAGGCTACTCTGAAGTCCAGTTCCGCGGTCTCATAGCAGGAATTGGTGTTGGACTGTCGGGTGCTGACGCAGTGTGTTCAAGGCAACGTCGTTGTGTCTTAGAACGCTTCGAGTCGGTCGGTTCTTTCTTTATCGCTTGGGCGTCCATGTATTGCTTCTTGCGCCACAAGCGGGGCATCTGTGGCCGCAGCTGAAACTTGACCCAGCCGGAAGTTGCGGCGCCCATCTCTGATGGCGCGTCTCGCTGAATCTTTCTTATGGTCGATCCCGAAGTCATTGATGAGCATTTCCAACACATCTTCCAGGGTAGGACGGAATCGGTGGCCTCCCACGGGCAGGTGAACCTTGCTCCCTGTCAACTCAACATGACTTCCGTCCCGCGACTCATAGCGTTTAGGGAGAATGTCGGTGAGGTGACTGTTCATACCGCTGAAATTAATGTGAGCCGCTGGCGTGCTTTTGGGGCTCCTGTTGTAGTCAAAACCGACGAGGGGTACGCCCCCTGTGACTCTTCGGACATCGATGCGAGAGTCTTGTATTGCTAGGTGTTTCGTGTCAGAACTCCACATGCAGCCAAACCTCAGATTCATGAGGAGCGTAGTCTTACCATCTTGTGCGAGCGGAAGGGGCTCGTCCAAGCGCACGACGAAACCGCCCCCGGCCTTGAAGGGCCTGGGGGCGATCCCTGGGTTTCCATGTACTACCAAGTCAATTGTGTTGTCTATTCGTTGGGCGAACTTTTCCGCTTCTACGCGTAGCGCTCTACCGTCACTCATTACCGTGTTCGATGAGCCAGTTGATGTCCGAAACCTTGTAGAAGATGTTCCAGTCAGTGTCTGACATTGGAATCCACTCTTCACCACGCCGTAAGAGTTCAGTTTCTGATAGCTCCGTGCCACGGAGGAGGTCTGTCTTCTCCCGGCGCAGTTCATCGTTGCTGCTCACAACAGTTTGTACCATTTCGGCTCCTCTCCAACAGAGAAATCACCTGTGCGGGCTTTTTATCTCTCTTTGGTACACAAGGTAGCACTGAATCCTTATCGTTCGGTAGGTGTTGGCGCTGTCAAGAACGAGTCCAAATTCAGCTCCATGCTTTGTGGCAGCGGGGCCATCTACGGCCCTTGTCGACTGCCACGTTCATGTGGTGAAGAGGTTCGATGCCTCTGCAGAGAGGCTTACTGCAGAACCATGTACTTGAAGCGGCTTGAGAACGGAGGGGTTTGCGGTTGGTTCCACAAGTAGAACATGGGAGCCAGGGCAGCAATGTTCAGCCTCTTCCTCAGATTGGTGACGCGCTGTCTGGGTCCTGCTCCGGCAGCGCACCGCCATACCAGTGCGCGATCAGAGCATGCGAAATGGAAGATCTCGGCGGCAGCGCGATGGCACCGCTGGTGACGTCGTCGCGGAGTTTGTCACGCGTGAACCAGCGGACTTCGCGGATCTCCTCCTGGTCAGCGGTGGCGCAGGCGTCGTTGGTATGAGCCAAGAATCCCAGCATGAGCGAACGGGGGAATGGCCACGCCTGAGAGCTGATGTACTCCACGTGTTCGACGACGACGCCGGCTTCTTCCTTTACCTCGCGGACTATGGCACTTTCCAGTGACTCCCCAGCCTCCACGAACCCGGCGAATGTTGAGTAGCGGCGAGCATCCCACCGCACTGCCGACCCCAGCAGGAGGCAGTCATCGGCGCCGATGACAGCGGTGATCACGGCCGGATCTGTCCGTGGGAAGTGCACCTCATCGCATCGAGTGCACACTCGCGCCCAGCCTGAACTGCGTACTTCAGTGACACCGCCGCAGGCCGGACAAAACGCTGAGGACGCGTGCCATCCGGTCAGGGCAGTGGCGTGCGTCAGCAGCTCTGCTTCGACGGCGGGCAGGAGGTGGCCGATGCTGCGCAGGCTCTCCCAGGTGGTCGTCTGGGCCTGAAAGACACGACCATTGCCTGCCGAAGAATTGCTTATCGGCACAGCTACGACGTGACCGGGCACAGCGCCTTCGGGGAAACTTCCTCCGTCCTCGATGCTGACTTCACCTATGTAGAGGGCGGTATCTGGCAACTCCCCTTGCGGTGCTGTCAGTAGCAGTCGGGGTTCCGTGTTGGAAAGTGCCGCGGTCGCAGGGTCGCTGGCTCCGTTGATGGGAGCTTTGCCCTGATCAATGCGAAGAACACGAGTGCTTGGGTGCTCCCATATGCGACTCAGCCAGTCACCTTTTTGGCGCTGTTCGTCGTGCCGGTCGAGCCGGGGAGCGGAGAGCGCGCGGGCGCGGAGGCGAGAATCAGGCGACACTGCCACACAGTATCGTGTCTAGCTCGGAGAAACCGAGACGCTGAGTTCCACCGTGTACCTCCGGGGAGGCCTCCCGACTCAGGCTTTCTGAACTGTGATGCTCCATTCGGCGGCACCGCGCTTGATGAACTCTGTGACCGGGTAGCCGTTCTCGGCCGCCCACTGCGGGATGGAGTCGGTGGCCTGGGTGCAGTCGAAGTTGATGATCAGTTCGTCGCCCAGGTCGATCTGGTTGATGGCCTGTTTGGCTTCCACCAGCGGGAACGGGCAGACCTGGCCATCGGTTTCGAGCAGATGCTTTGCCATTGCATGACTCCTTTTCTTCAGACGTACTTTGTGGAAGTCGGATCGCTCAACCGGGAGGCTCAGCTGACCGTGCTCAGAACCGGCTTAGGCCCGGCGCCGGCACGCTTGTGGTTGATGATGAAGATCCTTGCCGCCGCGCCGGTGCC
>NZ_VFIE01000023.1:135088-142778 GCF_010119385.1 Nesterenkonia haasae | reverse complement strand
TGTAGGTGTCGGTGCGACAGTGGTGCATTCAACGACGCTTGGGATCGCGGCCTCGTGCGTGGTCTGCTCTGTGGTGGGATTGTGGCTCTCACCTGTATTGGCCGAGGCCTACCACCAAGTCCGAGTAGCTGTTTCCGCGAGGTTCAAGGTCACCATGATGACGGTATTCGCTGGCGGCACCAGTGTAGGTGTCGGTTTTGGAGCTCCCTTGGGGACGAGCCTTTCGGCCGCCGGTGACCCTCAATGGGGATTCTTAGGACTCGTGGCGGCCGGCGTCGTGTTCATTCTTGCAGGGGTCATCCTCTTGAAGCTGACTTTAGGCAGACCAGGATCGTAAGTTCTCAGTTCGCCAGTGGTTGTGACGCAGCTCGTGGCTCCACCGATCATTCCGTATATGAGCGATGCCGCCCCCGCTCCTGGGATGTGGACCGTGGGACGGTCGCCAATCGGAACCGGGAATCGCGTAAGTATGTTCTGGCGCGCAAGCATCTGGCTGTTATCTCGTCTCTTACGTATCCCGAGTCAGACGTGTTGCTCCTCAGGTCGCGGGAGCGGAGTTAATGTCCTTCACAACCCCGATGAGGTTTTGGATCGACTCCTGGAGCTCATCTTGGGTGAAGTCGGGATTCAGCGAATTCTCTGGATGATGGATCGCATTCCTCACGTACACAGGTAGCGTCCTTTGGTCACTCTGTGCGGAGTTGCGCACCCAGGTCCTTGTCTGTGGGATGCCCTTCTGCCTGAGGTAAGAATCTATCTCTTTCTCACTGGCGAACTTGTCGTTGCTCTTCTTCGACTCCAGATGCTGCTGCACGTACCCGAAGAGCTCGTTATGGAAGTCATTGCTGCACACTTCGAATGCTTGGTAGTTGATCTCGCCCCACGTGGGCTCACCCTTGCCGAAGAGCCCGAAGGTCGTTGATGGATGGACTCGTCGATTCTCGCCCTGTCCGGAGAGCACTGTGAGCAGATGGTGCTGTGGGTCAAACTTCCGGATGAGGTACGGCGAATGGGTGATGATGAAGACTTGCTCTTGCTCGCCGATTCTGCTCAGCGCCTCTCCCAGCTTCAGCTGCGCACTCGGGTGGAGCCACGTCTCGGGTTCGTCAAGCATGAGGATTAGGGGTGTGTGACTGCTCGCCTCCGTAAGGGCCCCAGAACGTGCGTAGAGCTGGATGATGCCGAGGGCGATGGCCCGTTGCATACCAGTGCCCTTTCCGCTGACCGGTGTCTCACCGGCTCCGTCGTCGACATGGAGACGCCCCTGCTTCATGAATACGCCGGCGTCGGGTAGGCCGAAGTCAAAACGATAATCGGCTTCGCCGTACTGCTCGTCCACCAGTTCCTTGAGTCCGGAGGCTAGTTCCTTCGTCTGACCCATGAAAGATTCCTCTGAGTCGTGAGAGAACGCCTTCTCGTGTGCTTCAGTGAGAGCCTTCCATGGTGCCGTCTCGACGAATCGCTGGAACGAGGAGTCGAGCAGCCGGCCCAGCGTCTTGGTGCTGGCGAAATCGATGTGGTCCCCGGGGTGGGCATCGGCCCATATAGCCTCGAAGTCGAAGATCGCCTTGACTTTCGCGTCTATCCCGGTGACGTTTTCGAATTGCCCCCTTTGTGGGTGCCAGAAGCAGACGGCCTTCACGTCGACCTTTTTATCCTTGCCGGACTGTTGGACCGTTCGCTCCTCGCTGCTGCGCTCCAGTCGAAGGATGGGCTCCCCGGCGTCTTCGAAGACGAAATCCTTGAGCACTTTGAACTTGTCCCGCTGCACCAGCTCGTCGACCTTGCCGGCGATGTCCACCACAACTCTTGTCGGTCTCGCGTCTGCGGTGTAGAAGGTTTCGGGTGTCCACTTCGTGGCTGACGGTCCCTCGAACACGAACAGCAGTGCTTGGAGCACGGTCGACTTGCCGCTGTTGTTGTCACCGACGAAGAAGTTCACGCCCGGTGTCAGGTCGAACTGGTGCTTCCCCCTAAAACTCTTGACGTTTTCCAGCGTGACTCTTTTGATGTGCATGAATGCTCCAAACGCTCTGTTCCACTAGGACGATGTGAGGACAGTGCCTCGTTTCTGAGCGTATAGGTGACCTGTGACACGTGGACGCCTCTCGTTGAATGTGTCTTAACCGCCGAAACTTGTCACGGTCGTGCCGTGTTACCAGGACTCGGTCACTGGCGAGCTAAAGGCAGCAGCGGTGAAGGTGCGTATTCATAAGTCGCCGTCCCGTGCGCAATTCAGACGGTGCAGAATCCTCAAGCACGGCTGGCAAAACCGGTGAGTCACGTCGCGACGGTGTTCAGTCGAAAGCTTGGTCCTGGATTCCCCGAAGAAGATCTGTGGTCACTCCTATCCATCCGAACCTTAGGAGAAGCTCGCGTGCCGCCTCGGCCGCCGTCTGTCGGAAATCGACTGTGCCAATGTCGCTGGGCAAGGTAATTGAGTGCTCCCAGGTGCCTCCCGTGAACTTGTAACCCCGGTGAAAGCCAGATCTACGTGGGTCGGCGACTACAAGCTCCCACGGTTCCTCACTTTCGAATCTGAACTGCACTGTGAACTCTTCGTCTCGTGCGATGTCCCCTTGTAAACGCGTGGCTAAGAGCACTGCCTCAGCCATAAAGAGCACAGGGAAGTAGGCGGGCAAGTACTTTCCGCTTTGGTCCTGGCTACCGAAACCATCCCAATCCGGTCCGTAATGCGTAGGTAGAGGATGAGCGCTAATAAACTGGCCCGACTGGTGCATTGACCAAGTTTCTGGGTGAATCTGCAGGTTCGTTTCCTCAACCCAACTGGATCGAAATTGTGGAGACTCGACGAAGGGTAAAGGCCAGCCCCGGAGTCGTACCGCGTTGTTCACCACCAGAGGGACAAGTGCCCCATAGCCAAGACGTTCAGGCGTATATCTGGTTGGTCTGATTGATGCCGATATATGTGCGGACTCCATGAGCCCGGAGCTGCCAGACGCCTCGCGGAATGCCCCGACTTCACTCTCGTATTGCTCTGTGTCGGAGATTGTCGCTGGCTCCACTGTGAGACCGGCCCGATGAGCCGTGCGAAGAAAGGCGTGTAGCTGTTTCTCAGCTGCTAGTTGAAGAACCTCTCGCAATTCGTTCTGCGTGTTTGAGCGAGAACTCTCGGGCTTAGCCATGGATCGCGTGTACAGGTGGCCCCGGAAGATCTTTTCCCGTAGTCGCGGTTGCTAAGTATTGGCACTTGGTCGAATTCCGCTACTTCAATGACGATGACCGCAGCACCAGACGGTAGATGACGCTCTTCTAGTCGGAGCGTTAGGGGCGGGTCCGCGTAGACATTGATCTTTTGCATGACGGTGTCATAGCTCAGCCACTCTCTGAGATGCTGAGGGTCGATTCCACCACTATGACCACCAGGGTCGTTGTCAGCGACACCGATGACTACATGTCCACCGTCGCGCTGATTCGCCAGTGCTATGCATGCGCGAGCGACTGTGGCCACAAAGCTCTCAGTATTTGTCGAGCCAGTACTCTTAAACTCGATACTGCGTTGCTCGGCACCAGTTGCCACCAGTGCAGCAAGCTCTTCATTGGTCAGCATTACCCGATCTTAGTAGCCCTACGAAACGCGTTCCTGTCAGCCTCGCGGACTCGACTCAGACGTATTCGTCAACTACTCCGCATGTGTCCAAAGTGTGTCCAAGTAGCCTCACGCAAGCCGCCGACCAGGCCTTTTGTCCTTCATTCCGGGCTTTGCAAGCCGGATGTCAGGAGTTCTAGTCTCCTAGGCTCCACATAGTCATCAGATGGGGGATGTTAGCCCGTTCTGAAGCCGAAGGCTAGAAAACCCGATTTCAGTTTCTGCCCGGCTCCGCGCACAGAGAGAAGGCCCGGTCAGGCCAGGGGAGAGTCGGCGTGAGCGCGGGTTTTCTGCGGTCTTGGGGAGGGCTTGTATCGGGCTCGCATTTCAGGGCCGGCGGCCGGGCCTGCTGTGTACCGATAGCGGGCGTCTGTCACAGGGGTCCCTGTGTGCGGGTCCATGACCTGCGGCTAAACCTCTCGCCCGGTCTGTTGGTCCACCAGGACCATGGAGCGCATCTCCGGGGCAAGCTGGGCGTTTCTCCACGCCACCATGGCAACTAAAATGGGGCGCAGTGATCTGCCGCGCTCAGTGAGGACATACTCATGGCGCACAGGGCGTTGCTGGTAAGGCCTCCTCTCCAGGAACCCGTTCTGCACCAGGGTCTTCAGGCGGGAGCTCAGCATGGAGGAGGACAGCCCGATATTTTCCTGGAACTCATCAAACCGCGACTGAAAGTTGGCAGTTGCTTCTATATTAGAAGCAACCTCTCTTCCTAGGAAAGCGCCCTGTGAACAGCACTAGACACCCAGTCCCACCCTCCGTCCGCATATTCGTCGAGAAGCACCCCCAAGGACCAGTCCCGGAAGTTCTTGAAGTCTTTTCCCCCGACGCTGTTGTCACCGACATTGAGCATGCAGACAAGCCGCCTCGGGTAGGCCACGACGAGATCCGAGAGTGGCTTGCCGACACCGCGGCGGCCTTCAGCTTCAAGGCCCATATCATTGGGTCAGCACAGTCCACGGTAGAAGTCCGCATCGAAGGAGACTTCCCGGGGCGAACAGCTGACCTGTCCTTTGCCTACCAGCTGGACGACGCAGGCCGCATTGCTCGCCTCGACATAGGCTGAGCCCATGCCAACTGCTGATGAGCTCATCGGGCCCGAAGTGGTTCAGTCGCTTCTTCGATCTATCCGTTCGAGCACAGGGCGAGCAGTCAAAGAGCTTGAAGCCGCACAGGAAACCTTGGACGGGCTTTCGCTGCGGGAGCGTTCCGATCGGCTGCGGGATGCTCTGCTCGTGGACGTGCCCGGGGATTACTGGGCTCTGCAAGAAACGCTGCGCCGAGCCAGCACCGATCCTGAATTCAGGGGGTGGCTGATCTGGCCGGTGACCAGTGCCGTCGTAACCCGTGCCGCCCAGGAGGAGTCGGCAGAATCGTTCCAGGACGCGCTGGAGCTGCTGGCCGAGCTCACCAACCGGCTTACCTCAGAGTTCGCCATCAGGACACTGCTGCGTCAAGACCTCAAGGGTGCCTTGGCGACCATCCAGGGGTGGGCTGAATCTGAGGATGAGCATGTGCGGCGCCTGGCCAGCGAAGGCACTCGCCCGTATCTGCCTTGGGCCGTGCGAGTGCCGGAGCTGACGGCGTCGCCCGGTATCACCATTCCGCTTTTGGACGCTCTTTACCGGGACGAGAGCGAGTATGTACGGCGCTCTGTTGCGAACCACCTGAACGACCTCAGCCGTGACGCCCCCGAGCTGGTACTCAAAACCGCAGGGCGATGGCTGGAGGCACCAGCAGAGACAACAATGTGGGTTGTTCGGCACGGGCTGAGAACTCTCATCAAGAAGGGATACCCCGGTGCGCTGGAGCTCCTCGGCTTCGGGCCCGTGTCAGCAGACATAGACGGTCCCCATGTTGCGGAGAGCGAAGTGCCTTGGGGCGGCAGTGTGAAGTTCTCCGCCACGGTCCGCAATACGGGCACAGAGTCGGCAAAGCTTGCGATCGACTACATCATCCACCACCGCAAGGCCAACGGCGCGCAGTCAGCAAAGACCTTCAAGCTCACCACGCGCATCCTGGACCCCGGTGAATCGATGATCGTCGAACGGGAGCACTCATTCCGTGCCATCACCACCCGTCGCTACTATGCAGGGCCCCACGCCGTCGCCCTCCAGGTGAATGGGCAAGCCACAGAGCCGGTCTCATTTGATCTCCGCGGGCCTGAGAAGTCGTCACGCTCCTCTTGAACTAGGGTGGCCGGCCAGTCTCGGCCCTCGGTGACCTTGACATCGAGTTCAGTGTCTCTCTTGTGTCGATGCCCCTGGCGGTGATCCGCCACATATGCCGCTCCAGCAGTTCGACGGCGTCAGTCTCGGGCAGCCGACGCAGGTTCTCCCACCACGGTTCGCGTCGACCGACCCAGTAGATCGGGGGCTCCACAACCTTCATGCGTCGGTCGCGGAAGATGAGCTCCGCCGGGGCTCCGCGCTCTATGTCCAGACCTGCGCTGACTCCCTGCTCGCAGGCCCAAGGGTAGACCGACGATCTGACGCACGAGGTTGGGACTCTTTGAGGCCGCCAGGAGGGCGTACATGGAGAATGTGAAGCCTGATGCTGCGACTGGGTGCGCCGGTCTTAAGCTAATCTCATTCCATGTCCAGCCGACCCAGTGCCGCCGCGGAGTTCCCCAGCGACCACCTCGACCGACGCGTACAGGTGGTGGCTGACTTCGTTGGCACCCTCGATCAGGAGGACTTCGTCGACGCCCCTGCTGGCTGGCCCGATGAGATCTCCACCGCTCTGCTCGACGCGGTGTATTCCGCTCAGCAGCGGTATCACTCCAACACCCCAGGGGCCGGTGTCTACAACCGGGTTCTGGCCTTTCGCCAGGAGTTCAGCAAGCGTGACTCTGAGCTGCTCAACGACCTGTCGCGTCTGGTCACCGTTGAGGAGTCAGAGATCCGCTCGATCATGGGTAACAACGTCGTCTCCGACGGCAAGAGCACGCCCAAGAGCGTGGCCGTTCGCCATGCGGCTGCCAGGCTGCTAAAAATCTCTGTGGGCCGCGCTTCCGACCTTCACGACGCCAAGCCCGAAGACGTGAAGAAGGCCTACACCGGCGTGCCCGGGCTGGGCTGGATCACCCATGAGTACTTCCTGATGCTGCTGGGCCAGCCCGGAATCAAAGCTGATGTGATGATCACCAGGTTCGTCAATCACGCCCTGTCCACCCAAGGCCTCGGCCCTGTGCATGCCCACGAGGCAAGTTGGATCATCAAAACGATCCACGCCGAGACGGACGCTGCCAGAGGCGTGGGCCTGGGCCACTTTGACCACATCCTCTGGCGCTGGCAAAGAAGCCGCTGAATGGCAGAACGCATCCTGACTGAGAACGAAGTCGTCGACGCTGTACGGGCGTACCTGGTCCAGCAAGGTTGGGAGATCCTCTCCTTCGCTCATGGGCAGAATCCCGGGTATGACATCCACGCAGCGCAGGGGCAGCGGGAGTTGATGGTTGAGGCAAAGGGCGCCGGGAGTGGCACACCTGGAACTCAGCGCTACGGTAAGTTGTTCACCCAGGGTCAGGTCATCACTCATGTCTCCCGCGCTGTCTTCGTCGCACTGGAGCGGTTGAACGAGGGGTATGAGTCAGCCATCGCTCTGCCTGACAATGCACGTCACCGTGCTGCCATAGGACGTGTGAGCAAGCCGCTAGCTCAGTTGGGGATCTCGGTCTACTACGTCACGGATAACAGTTCGATTAGGCTCCACAGTCGCTGAAGCTACTTCCGCACATCAAGCAGCGGCGTCAGCAGCACTAGGGCGGGCGCCACCCTGATGTGGGGGAGCTTTCCGATCATCGGTCCGGGAAGATTGCCGGGCACAGCTCCTGCTGGGCGTTTTCGGATGTGCTGACCACTTCCCATTTGCGTGGTCACCGCGAGTCAGATTCCATAGAGACTTGCCGTATCGGAACTTAGGAAGTGTGGGTGGAGCAACTGCGCTGTTCTGCATGGTGGTGCCAACCTGGCCCGTAGCTACGCTGAGGAGGATGAGCCAGGAGAAGAAGACCACTAAGACTGCCGTCTGGTATTCGGTAGCGGCGACCTTCGCGGTCGTGAATGGCCCCATGCT
>NZ_VFIE01000023.1:0-135060 GCF_010119385.1 Nesterenkonia haasae | reverse complement strand
ATTTACTCCCGATCCGGGGCATTGGCTCCAGCTCTTTTGGATAGGGCACGGCGTTCTCTTGACTGTCCTCGGCTTCATCGTATGGACCCGCAAGCGGTGAAACATCCTAAGTACCGACTGCCTGACGCATGACCGTAGAAGAGGACCAAACTGAAGGCGAGTCAGTCGTCCAAGCGTTCGTACCTACGTCCTGGGACTGGGGTGGCTACGCCCTCGTCGTTGGGGAATGTCCGTCGCGGCTTCACGATGAGGCGGGATCCGTCTCGGGAGAAGAACCCTAGGCGTGTGAGGAACTCGTAGGTGTCACATACGTTCAGACCCTGGTCGCGAACCTCAAAGCGGATGTGGAAACTCTCATTCATAGGGTCGAAAGGGACGCCCTCGCGGAGCAAGCCATCAGAGGACCACTCGCGGGTCCAAACGATGCCGCGCTCCTCGTGTGGAGGCACCACTGTGAAGGGCATGGTTCCTTCACGGAAGTCGGGAAACTTTCCGCCGGTGGTGTCCAGGATGTCCACGCGCGCCACGGCGTCCGAGACGTTCTCGAAAGCCAAGTGCACACTGAACTTGAAACGATACTTCTCCTCGCGCGGCAGCTCGAGCTTTTCGGTGACCGCTTTCCACGCACCTAGGTTCCCTCCCGAACTCCTTGTATCGCGACGCATCCAGAGAAAGAAGTGTCTCCCAGGTGGTGTTTGGTCTGTCGGCGAGGCTTTCGCCAATACGACGGGGGCGAGAGCGTCTAGCTGGGCCTGCACGAGCAGGCGATGGGAGCGGTCAGCCTCGGCGCGTTGACTCTCCGACGTTGCTTTGGCCACCTCCGCATCCTGGTGTGCGACCTCCAGCGCCTTCCGCGCGTTCTCCACCTGGTCCTGGGAGGCTTCGGCCTGTTTTTTAGTCCAGTTCGCTGCTCTGTACGCAAAGAACGCAGCCACGCTTGCGACCCCTGCTGTGAACAGGGTGCTGCCGGCCATGATCCAGTTGGGCACGCCCTCTGCCCAGACATCCACCATGTATGCACCCTACCTACAGATGATCCTGGAGACCTTTGGTTGGCAGAGGAGTCTGGTCCATAGCCTTGCAGTCCAAGGGTTAGACGCCTGAGTTCGGACTGCTCGGACGCTAGGATTCAGAGACGCCCACTGAGGTTCACGACCTCGCGGCGGCGGCGAATTTATCCGATGGCACTGAGCAGGGTTGGTAGGTGCAAATTCCGCTGCAACGGAGAAGGCTTCCAGCCTGGGAACTCTTGGATAAAGCCCCCCTTGTCCTGGCACTCCGCGCTCCAACCCTTGTCCTGGACAGGCACCTGCGTCCAGTTGAGACGCTCACCCGTTTCGCTGTGCACCGGCCAAGTATAAAAAGAGAGGAAGTCTTCATCCTCCCCCCTGAACGGGGCGTCCTCCCCCACGGGAAGGACCACCCAATCGATTCTTAGATTCTGAGCATTCTCGATATCAGGCTTCCTGAGCCACTTTGCGAACAGGCGCTCTGCGGAGATTTCACTGGACGTGTAATCGTCTGAAATAGGATCCCCCTTGAGCTCCCACGAGAGCTCAAGGGCAACCTTCTCTTGGTTTGGGCCACCTGACAGCTTGCTGGTAAGGTTCAGGAGTTTTTCACGGCATCCTCATAGCGTCGTCTTGGCTTCGTCGAGCAGCGTCGCTACGAGTCCAAGTGTGGACTCGAGGGGACCCCACCCAAGATACATGGAGCGCTTGAGTCGTACTGCTGCTCGTTTGGAAACCACAGGACGTCCTCGAGGGTGAGGGAAGCAGATTTTCAAGCGGTGAAGCCGGTCAGGGACAAAATTGCAACCCGAGGATCTATTCTCGTTTGTGCAGTCGCAGTCGTGGTCAGCGGATCTCGTTCCTCGGGTAGCGTCTGGATTTCCATTGTGCGACGCCGACACCGAGAAGCGAGATGGCACCGCCGATGATCGCCAGGCTTGGTGGTAGTTCATGGAGGAAGAGTGCTGACATGACGACGACGATGGCGGGTACGGTGAGGGCGAACGACGCCACTCGTCCTGCGGGGAAGCGTGTCATCGCGTAACCCCAGAACCAGAAAGCAAGTGCCGTGGGGCCAACGCCTAAGTAGAGCGCTGCGATGAGGGTGGTCGAGGACGCCACTGAGACTTCCTGGATTGTCTGCCCGAGGAAAGGAAGCAGTGAGACAGTGCCGGCCACGCAGCCAAGCCAGGTAGCAGTCAACGGGCTGGTTTCTCGCAGTGCGAGCTTCTGCACCAGTGTGCCTCCAGCGAAGAGAAATGCTGCAAGAAGGGCCAGCAGAATTCCCGAGGCCGCTAGCGCTTCAGTGCCTCCAGCGGCGGTGATGAGTCCTATGCCCATCAGGGAGATCGCCATGCCGGTGAGGAGGCGTCGGGATATGCGTTCGTTGAAGAACAAGCCTGCCCCGATCGCCACGAGTAACGGGTTCACGTTAACGATGAGTGACACCGTTCCAGCGTCGGCGAAGTGATGTGCCCAGTTGAACGCGACCGTGTAGAGGGCGAACCAGAGGATTCCATAGCCGGTTGCGAAGAGCAACGCGCGTCGGTTGGGTAAGAACAAGGAAGCGCGGCGTGAGAGCGCGAGTAGACCAGTGAGGACCACAACCCCCGCCAAAAGGCGCAGAAGTGCCAACGGCAGCGGGGAGAGCTCGGGAGCAATCCCACGAGCCAGTACGAAGGCAGATGCCCACATGATCACCGTTCCGATAATCGCACCAACGGCCAAAATCTGGGTGGGCGCTGGGTTCTTCGTCAGTTGGGTCATGGAACCCAATCCTGCGCGACTTGATAATTCAGCACAAGCGAATATTTCTAACTAATCACGTAGTAGAACTGTACAATGTGTGGTGTGCTTGATCTTCATCGATTGCGAATTTTCCGGGCGGTCCTTGCAGAGGGAACTGTCAATGGTGCGGCAGCAAACTTGGGCTACACGTCTTCGGCCATCAGCCAGCAGCTTCAGACTCTTCAGCGCGAGACGGGTGTTGTGTTGCTGGAACGCACCGGACGCAGGGTTGCCCCCACTGCAGCGGGAGAACTCCTCGCGCAGAAAGCTGAAGGGCTGCTTGCTCACGCTGCTGAAGTTGAGGAATATGTCGCAGAGCTCAAGCGTGGCCGGACCGGAACACTCACCCTGGCTCATATTGCGTCT
The DNA here is from genome assembly GCF_010119385.1 of Nesterenkonia haasae. Classification (GTDB taxonomy): domain Bacteria; phylum Actinomycetota; class Actinomycetes; order Actinomycetales; family Micrococcaceae; genus Nesterenkonia; species Nesterenkonia haasae. The sequence goes on along the minus strand of NZ_VFIE01000023.1, from coordinate 131,896 downwards.
GTGGGGCTGACGTGGATTCCTGCCATCGCTTCGGCACTTGCTGAACAGTTCCCACATCTGAGTCTGCATCTTCGTTTGTGGGAATCTCTGCAGACCTCCGGCGCTAAAGCTGATGTCGAAATATACGTTGACTATGCAGGAGTCCGAGAACTGCCGGATTATCACTCCATGACGCTCCTGGATGATCCCTATGTCGCAGTCGTACCTGCACAGCACTGGGCAGCAGAAAAGGACGAACTGGCGCTCAAAGACCTACGGGAAGAGGCATGGGTCGACAACGACATGACCCAGGGCATCTGCCGACAGATCCTATTGGACGCTTGTGCTGCCCAGGGGTACAGTCCGGCGTTCCGCCTTGAAACCCATGACTATGCTTCCGCCGTGGCATTTGTGCAGACGGGAAGCGGCATCACAGTGCTGCCCAAGCTCGGCTTTGAAAGTGCTCGCAGCCAGCCCGGAAGCGTAGCGATGATTCCGATTGCCAACCCCACTCCCACCAGAACGCTCGCTGTGCGTTACAAGAAAATCTTGACTGGTCAACCATCTGTCAAGCACCTGCTCGAGCTCCTCAGGCTCATGGCTGCTGAGTCTCAGCCGCCGTCCCAAGACATTTGAGAGCCCCTACGATCATGGATCGGGAACCAAATTCATCAGGATGGGTGTGGATGCAATTCCACGGGCGGGCTCAGAGCGCGGGCAGCAGACCCAATCCAGGGGAAACGAAACACATGGAGACTGAAATTGCGTTCAGACGTTCCAAGGGTCAACGAGTTCCAGACCGACACCGGTGAAGTCTCTGACGTTCCGCGCCGGGCGAGAAGGCCTCCTGTTTACTCTTCGGCGGCGACGTCATCGAACGGCAAGATCGCCTGATTCTGAGGATATGACTCAAGGTCTACGTTGAGTGCCGTGGTCAGTGCGGACTTGCGCTCGCCGTCCAACAGGCGCGCAATTCTGCGAGGCACCGGGAGTCCTTCGACTCCGCCGGTCTCCTGAGCTGCGTACATCAGCGTTAATCCGACGTGAGGCCGGCGCGCTGCCTGGGTGAGAATGTGGCGGACTTCAGCCGCCATGGAGAGGTCGTGATCCTTAGCCTGAGCGTCGAGTTGTTTCTTGACGGATTCTTCAAGACCGCGGACGACGAGCGATGCCATCGAGACCACCTCCTCGTGGGATAGCACAAAGGACATCGAGCTTAGGCGAGGTGGTGGTTTCGATTGTTATCTGAACACCATGCTTCGTCTCACGAAGCCTCCGGACTGGCCCAGGGATCGGCGCAAGTCCCGGACTTCACCTTCGACCTCGACGAGGGCTACGCTCTGACCATTTACTGTATCGGCGAGACCACACTAGAGGTGAGCATTGATGGGGAACCCGTTGACATCGGCACGTTCCAGTGCAAGAACGGTATGACAACTATGGCTCGAAATGCACCAGACATCACGCCCAACGAGAGTGACATCCTCGTGAGTACTGACGATGAAGACTCTTACTGGCTCGCGACGGTGACCGGAGCCACGGAGCAGTACCGGGCCGTGACCTGATGAATACTAAGTCCTGAAGAATCCGCACTAAGGCAGTGAGTCGCGCAACGCGTGCCACCTGTTAGCCCCTCTCTCCGTATGTGTCGGTGGCAGAGCTGCGCTCAGCCCAACAAACCCTTGTGTTCAGCTGAATGTCGTGTGAGGGTGATTTGACTGGGTTCTGCACGTTTTGGACCTCAGTTCGTAGAGACTCTGAGACGCCAGAGAGAGAGGGGGTGAACGTGGAGCTACGGCCGGATTGGAAGTCCATGCCAAGCATCCTTGGCTTTGTATTCTCTGTTCTCGGGATTTCCTTGTCCCTTGGGATCTCAGGTGACTACGCCGATTGGGAGGAGGCCCTTGACGACGGCGCACGGGACGCTGAAGTTCTAGCGCTGGCCGAGCAAGCGGATCCCGCAGATAATTGGGAGCTGGTCGAGGCAGCGCGTGCGCTTGGATACACCGCCAACCACGAGGGGGTGATCATGTTCGACGACCCCATCGTGGAGATCATCGATGGTCGCACCTACGTCACAGAAAGTGTAGTGATTCTTCCTGACAGTGAATAGGGTCGCATTTCAACACCCTTTTTCGCACCGTCTTCGCTATCACCCCCTAGGGGCAACCTCTTGAACATCAGCTCGCCCATCATTTGAAGGTCGATGAACGCGGCAAGCCAGACGCTGAAACGGGTTTTGAGGCTTACTCGCCTTCCCAGGGCTCTGAATCAGCCGGATCCCCAGAGTTGCAGTCCGGGTCCGGGTTCTCCCATTCAGCGCGCAGCTGGGATCGTTCCCACTCAGAGTCATATACATCCTGATCTGACAGCGACGGAACTCGCACCAGACTGCTGGTTTCGAGTCCCTCCCAGCAGGCGTGGAACTCACCGAATTGATCCCACTGGTAGATCTCAATGAAGTCAGGATGGCACTCAGGATCCGGCAGGGGCTCACCCTCTTCCCAATCCGCCGGCCACCCCGCTGGGTGGTGTCCTGCGTTCTCCTCCAATGCGGCTTGGTCTGTGCACTGGATCAGCACTTCGTTTTCCGGGCAGAACAAGGCGAGGGCGTCGTCGTCGTAGACGGTGTCAGGATGTACCCATATGTCGTTTCGCTCTGCGACACAGTCCGGCATCTCCACCCCTGCTGCAAGGTGGTCTTCTGAAAGAGGCTCTGTGTCGCGTTCGTGCGGGTCCACAGAGGCGGTAACGGACTGGCTGGTATCAGAGTCACTGGTTTCGTCGTCGGGCTCCGGTGGCTCTTCAGCTGTCACGGAGGCGCCGGCGCTCCGGGTGGGATCTGGCGCAGCCTCGGAGTTGCTCTGAGAAGGACTACAGGCTGTCAGAGCCAGGACGGCTACCGCTGCGGCGCTGGCGATGGTGCGGAGGTTCATGGTGGCACTGCCTTTCGGGAGTGTCGACGTACGTTCGAATCCTTCACGTGGTGGATCCAGGTTCGCCCACCTTTCTAGGATGAGCCTTGAGCGTTCTGTCATCTGCTTGGGCGCCGCGGCCCTACAAGAGGAGACGTTCAGCAAGTTGTCGCGCGGTGGCGAGTAAGTCGTTGTTGCCCTCGATGCCGCGGTGGGCAACGGCCCCCTCCAGTAATAGGAAGAAGTGCTCCGCCAGCGCCTCGGGGTCAACGGCATCGGTACAGTCGGCACGAACGAGTTCCACCAGGCGTCCACGCATAGCCTGTTTGTGCGCCCGAATCACGCGGTAGGCCGGATGGCCTGTGGGTAGCTCGCCGGCGGCGTTGAGGAACGCGCACCCACGGTGAGAGTCCAGTTCGTCATCGGCATAAGCATCGAATACGGCAAGCACCCGCGGTGACGAAGCCTCTGCAATCCGCTCTTCCAGGCGCTGCCACCACTCCTGATGACGGGCCTGAAGGTAGACCGCGACGAGCACGTCCTTGGAGCCGAACCGGTCATAGAGGGTGCGCTTGGTGATGCCCGATTCCCTGGCGATGCTGTCCACCCCCACCGCATGTATGCCGTGGCGGTAGAACAGGTCGGAGGCGACCTCCAGGATCCGCTGCGCGCCGGGGGTCAGTTCGGGCACGCGAATCTCTTCCATAGCCTCTGTGCTCGTCATCAGCATCGCTCCTCGACAGGTAACTTCACTGATCAGTATACTAGCGCTCGATGAGCAAGTTCACAGATCTGTAAAGTTGGGGAGTGTATGAGCGAGCGGTTGGCTACATTGGGAGCCGATGAGTCGGGGCTTCTGAGCAGGCGCGGAATGTTCTGGTTGACCGGGGCGGGGCTGTCGCTGATCGCGGTCTGCTATGGGCTAGCACGGTTCGCCTACGGGTTGTTCCTACCGGTGTTCCGTGCCGAATTTGGCCTTGATGCAGCGACGGCCGGGGCGATTGCATCGGGAGCTTACGCCTCCTACTGTGTCGCCATCGTCGCCTCGACGATGATGACCCCGCGCTACGGCGGCCGCGCTTTGGCGGTCGCGGCCGGGGGGATCGCCAGCGCGGGGACACTCATGATCGCCGCCGCCCCCAATGCCCTCGTGCTCGCGGTAGGGGTGGTGTTGGCGGGGGCGAGTACTGGGCTCGCCTCACCGCCGTTGGCCCACGCCGTCGCGCACACGGTAGCTGCGACGCAAAGGAACCGGGCGCAGACGGTCATCAACGCCGGTACCGGTCTCGGAGTCGCAATCGCCGGCCCCATCGCGCTGCTTACCCTTGAGCACTGGCGTACCGCCTGGCTGGTCTTCTCGATCCTGTGCGCTCTGGTCACCGTCTGGGCAGCGATCGCCGTACCGATCGCCTCCGCACAGGCCGGTGGGGACCGGGGACTGCGGCATGTGCTCCCACATCCGTTGCTCCCGGCAGAAAGCGGGAGGCTGATAGCTGCCGCTGCGATGATGGGCATCGCCAGTGCAGCGGTATGGACGTTCGGGCGAGACATCCTGGTGACCGAGGGCCAGCTGAGCGAGCATGCCTCGACCATTGCGTGGATAGTTCTGGGAGTTTTCGGGATAGCTGGTGCAGTGACCGGCGATCTCGCCGGTCGTTTCGGGATCGCGAGATCGTGGACGGTGATCATGCTCACCATGGCTGCAGCGACCGCTCTCATGGCCCTGTTCCCCGGGAACATCCCTACCGCGTGGATGGCCTCAGCGGTCTTCGGTGCGGCCTACATCGGCGGGACCGGGCTGCTCCTCATCTGGGGGACTCGTGCCTACGTCGAGACCCCTGCCTCGGGCGTTGGGCTCGCATTCCTGGTGATCGCACTCGGACAAGCAGCTGCTGCCCCAGTCATTGGTGCCGTTGCAGAAGTAACCAGTTCAAAGACCGCTTTCATCACTGCGGCATTGATGGCCGTTATTGGATGTCTCATCCGCCCGCAAGTCACCGTGTCCACCCGCGGCCGTCTGTAAAGCAACCCGCGTACTCAAACTACTCAGACATGCGCGGACCGCGTGCCGGGACCAGGAAACTGTCCTTCATACTCGGGGGACGATGTCGTAGACATAAAACCGGTGCGATTATACGGATAATCTCGCCACATAAGTACCTTTCGGCAACTAAATCCGTCGCTGCTATGACATAGAGCCGCTGATTACGTATATCCTGGAGGCATGGTTGGAAAACGAACAATCGGAAGCGCAGATCCTCTTCAATGTGATGTAGTCATTGTTGGAGCCGGCCCGGCGGGGCTGATGGCAGCGCGCTGCCTGCAGCAGCAAGGCCTCAAGGTTGTTGTGCTGGAGGCGCGGGAGCGCGTCGGGGGGCGGACATGGTCCGATACAGTTGATGGAGCGTTTTTGGAGATCGGGGGACAGTGGGTGTCCCCTGATCAAACCGAGTTGTTGGGTCTCCTCGACACACTTGGCATGAGAACGTTTGCGCGCCACCGTGAGGGCTCAAGTGTCTACATCGCTCCTGACGGTGAACGCCATGTCTACGAGGGTGACGACTTCCCTGTGTCGGCGCAGACACTCTCCGAAATCGACCACATGACGAAAACACTCGATGAGCTGGCAGAGCAACTCAATCCCGCAGCACCCTGGGACCATCCCCGTGCCCGGGAGCTGGACACGATTTCCTTCCACCAGTGGCTGAGGGAGCAGTCCTCTGACGAATTAGCCTGCCGAATGATCGGACTCTTCATCGCCGGCGGAATGCTCACCAAACCGGCCCACGCCTTCTCTGCACTTCAAGCTGTTCTGATGGCGGCTTCAGCTGGCTCCTTCTCCAACCTCACCGAAGAGGACTTCATCCTCGACCGCCGTGTGATCGGAGGGATGCAGTCGGTTTCCGAAAGACTTGCCCACGAACTTGGTGAGGGAGTCGTTCACCTCAACACACCGGTCCGTGCTATTCGCACTAGTGGGACCAACCTGAGTCGTGAGGGTCACCAGGACACAGCGAGCGGCCACGCACCGGCCGTGACCATCTGGTCTGATCGGCTGACCGTCGAGTCTGGGCAGGCGGTCATCGCAGTTCCCCCGAACCTCTACGGTTCAATCGAGTTTGAGCCACCCCTGCCCCGGATGCAGCACCAAATGCATCAACACCAGTCAATGGGTCTTGTCATCAAAGTGCATGCGGTCTATCCCACTCCCTTCTGGCGCACCAATGGATTATCGGGCACCGCATTTGGACCCGAAGAGATCTGCCAAGAGGTTTATGACAACACCAACCACGACGACGAGCGAGGCACTTTGGTCGCCTTCATAAGCGACGAGACAGCCGATGCGATGTTCGCTCTCTCCGAATCAGAGCGTCGGGAAGAGATTCTCGGGTCGCTGGCACGATACCTCGGAGAAGAGGCGCGCCACCCGGAGGTCTACTATGAGTCCGACTTCGCCTCCGAAGAATGGACCCGCGGAGCATATGCTGCCAGTTTCGACTTGGGCGGGCTGCATCGATACGGACCATTTCAACGTGATCCAGTGGGTCCCTTGCACTGGGCGTGTTCCGATATCGCGGCCGAGGGATATCAGCACGTCGATGGTGCACTTCGTCAGGGCCGGCGGGCTGCAGAGGAGATCCTAGCTCTCACCACCGATGCAGCCACGGCAGCACCAACCCCAAAGCATGAGACCAGAGGGGCATCCGAAGGACCTTCGTCCCGAGAGGTCCACTAGACGTAGAGGAGGCGGGGAGATGGTCGATGTTGTCGAGGCAACTATTTCTGAACTGCGGGCGGCTCTCCAGAAGGGAAACACGACCAGCGAAGAGCTGGTAGGGCAATACTTGCGCCGCATTGAGGCCTATGATCGGAACGGCATTTGCCTGAACTCTGTCATCGTGGATAACCCAGATGCGTTGGAGGAGGCGAGAGCTTCAGATAGCCGACGGCGCCGAAATGAGGCGCTGGGTCCGCTCGACGGTATCCCCTATACGGCCAAGAACAGCTTTAAGGCCCGTGGTCTGACCGTCGCGGCAGGCTCCCCTGCCTTTGCGAATCTTGTAGCGCAGCAGGATTCCTTTGTCATTGAGAAACTCAGGGCGTCAGGAGCCGTGCTGCTGGGGCTCTCCAATATGCCGCCGATGGCCAATGGTGGGATGCAACGCGGACTCTACGGACGTGCTGAGAGTCCCTATAACGGTGAATACCTGACGTCGGCTTTCGCCTCCGGATCTTCTAATGGATCTGGAACTGCAACAGCAGCGAGCTTCGCAGCATTCGGGCTGGGGGAGGAAACCTGGTCCTCTGGGCGAGCACCCGCGTCTCACAATGCTCTTTGCGCATACACACCATCGCGCGGGGTGATCTCTGTGCGGGGCAACTGGCCTCTCGTGCCCACGATGGACGTCGTGGTGCCGCACACTCGGACCATGGAGGACCTGCTCGAAGTTCTAGATGTGATTGTCGAGGATGATTGCTCCGCCCGTGGTGATCTCTGGCGGACCCAGCCGTGGGTTTCCCTCCCCCGTGCTTCCCAGGTGCGCCCGCGAAGTTACCCGGATTTGCGCCCCATCAGTGTGGAGGCTGCCCAGGGTGTCCTCTCAGGACTTCGATTGGGGGTGCCGCGAATGTATATCGGAAGAGACTCAGAGGCCGGCACGGGAGGAGCTCCCCTGGGCATCGGTGGCCCAACTGGGCAGGCCATTGAAGTGCGACCCTCAGTTCTTGACCTGTGGGAGAGAGCCCGGGAAGACTTAGAACGTGCGGGCGCCGTGGTCGTCGAGACCGACTTTCCGGCGGTTTCCCAGTACGAGGGTGACAGGCCTGGAATGCCCACCATTGCCACTCGAGGTCTCCTCGACCCGGCATTTCTAAAACATGAGTTGCTCGACCTCTCCGCATGGGCTTGGGATGACTTCCTGGCCGCCAATGGTGACCCCACCCTGAGTCGCCTCAAAGACGTAGACGCAACACAGATTTTTCCGGCACCTGAGGGAGCTCTTCCTGATCGGTATACCGGCTTCGACGATGACATCGCCGCCTACCCTGAATTCATGAGAGGGAAGGAGCAACTTCCCTTGAGCGCCATCCCATATCTGGCAGAAGGATTGCGTGGGTTGGAAAGGACTCGTGTGCTCGACCTCGAGGACTGGATGGATACTCTCGGACTCGATGCGGTGGTCTTCCCGGCGATGGCTGATATCGCACCAGCGGACGCGGACCACAATCCCGATTCTGCCGACATCGCATGGCGCAACGGGGTGTGGGTGGCCAACGGAAACTTGGTGATTCGGCACCTTGGGATTCCTACAGTCACCGTGCCTATGGGAACGCTTCGGGACATTGAAATGCCGGTGGGTTTGACCTTCGCAGGTCGGGCCTACGACGACACCCACCTCCTTCGCATTGGGGCCGCATTCGAACAGACGGGAAGGCGAAGGACTGAACCCGCGCGCACCCCGCGGTTTTAGGCCTGTGTCTGATCAAAAAACGCATCATTCACCCGACAACTACGATTTGCATGTAAAAAGTTTGTTTCCACTACTGATAACGCAGCATAAATAGATGTAGGGTGTCGATATGGTAGACATAATCCTCCATAGCGCACGTATTCGTCCTATGACTGAATCGGTTGGAGCGGAGTATATTGCTGCAACAGCGGTTGCTGTCATGGATGGACGGATCGTCTCTGTCGGTACGGATGAGGAGACCCTGGCACTGGCGCAGAGCACGACGCACGTGATCGACGCCGCTGGGGCAGTGCTGACCCCCGGCCTCATCGACTCCCACATGCACCCCGTTTGGGGCACAGAGCTGACTACCGGGATTGACCTAGGGGGCCTGACCACGCTCGACCAAGTGCGCGATGCGCTCGCCGCTTATTCTCGGGAACTTCCTCCTGGCGTCTGGATCCGCGGATGGAATCTTGACTACAAAGCACTTGAGGCCACAGGAATTCGCGGTGACCTCTTCGACACCGCTGTGGCAGGCCGACCCGTGGCGCTCGTCTTCTACGACCTGCACACGGGTTTGGCCAATGCCGCCGCGTTGGAGGCCGTCGGCATCAACGGTGGTGAGACCTTCACAGACGCAAGTGAAATCGTCGTCGGCGCAGATGGGCAGCCAACTGGCGAGTTGCGAGAGATTCCGGCCTATATGAGGGTATTGGACGCCGCCCCTGTGGAAGGGGGAGAGAGCCTGCCGGAGCGGGTGCAGCAGACCCTGTTGGCAAGCGCCGCCAGCGGTGTCACCAGTGCGGCGGTCATGGACGGACGGGCTGCGACGCTGCAGACGCTCGACGCCGTGGAGCAGCTTCCCGGGGGGTTGCCGGTACGCCTCCATCTCGGTCTCTGGCACCAGCCTGGAGACGACGACGCCGCTGTCGAGGAACGCATACGCCTGCGGGGGAGATGCGGCCGTGAGTATCCCGGTGGCCCTCGCTACCAGGTCAGCATGATCAAGATGTTCATTGACGGCGTCATCGATAACGGGACTGCTTGGCTGCATGAGCCTGATACTGAGGGGGATTCATCTAGTCCCTTCTGGCACTCCGTGGCGCGTTATGAGGAGGTATGCCGGGCCTACCACCGTGCTGGCTATCAGCTTGCCACGCACTCTTGTGGCGATGCTGGAGTAGCCCAAGCCGTCTCCATCTACCGCTCCTTGGATGGTCCCAGTGGTCCTGCGCACTCGCTCAGTGGCGCCCCACATCGAATTGAACATCTTGAGACGCTGACTGACCAGGATGTTGCCGCACTGGCCGACACTGGTGTTGTGGCTTCCATGCAGCCCTTGCACATGCAGTGGCGCGAAGGCGACAATTCGGATTCCTTTGCCGTCCGCCTCGGCCCCGAACGGGTTGCACATGCTTTCCGAGTGAAAGACATTGTGGATGCGGGAGGTCGCGCCGTCCTCGGCTCCGACTGGCCCGTCGCGCAACAGGATGCCCGGGTAGGTATGGCTTGGGCCAGACTGCGCCGGGAACCCGGAGATCCTGGAGCATCTGTCTTTGAACCCCACCAGCGTTTGAGCGGTCACGAGACGCTCCTTGCCTATACGCGGTGGGCTGCCGAGGCCCTAGGCCATGCGGACCTCGGCTTCATTGCGCCAGGAGCCATCGCGGACCTGACGCTGTGGGAGGAGGACCCCCTGACGGCGGATGCAGATCAACTAGTCAACGTACCTGTGCGGCTCACCATGCTCGGTGGCGCGCCCATCCATCACTCATAAGGAGACACTCTTGACCACGACCCAAACGCCGACGCGGGCCCCCGCAGGCCTAAAACGCACCCTAGGGCTCCCCGCGGCGGTGTTCTTCGGACTCGCCTATATGGTGCCGCTGACAGTATTCACTACATACGGCATCGTCACTCAGGTCACAGCCGGTCACCTGCCTATGGCTTATCTGTTCACGCTCGCTGCGATGATTGTCACTGCACTGGCGTACGCCAATATGGTGAAGGCGTTCCCCATCGCGGGTTCGGCATACACCTACACACAACAGTCCTTCGGCTCGGGGATCGGCTTTATGGCTGGTTGGGCCCTGCTGCTCGACTATCTGTTCCTTCCCATGATCAACTTCATGGTTATTGGTCTGTATCTGAACGCCGCGCTGCCGGATCTTCCCGTTTGGGCCATCATTATCGCTGCCATTGTTTTAGTCACCGCAATGAACATCCTTGGCATCAAGGTCGCTGCCAGTATGAACAGTGTGCTGGTGAGCATCCAGGTTGTCTTCATCGTGGTCTTCGCTGTAATGAGCTTCGTGACATTTAGTGGTTACGCTGAAACCATTAGTCCGTTCGAGCCGTTCATGAACGCTGACTTCCAATTCACAGCTATTGCGGCTGGGGCAGCGATTCTCTGCCTTTCGTTCCTCGGTTTTGATGCTGTCTCGACGCTCTCAGAGGAGACTCGGAATCCGCGCACGACCATTCCGCGGGCAATTGTGATCTGCACACTTACCGCGGGCGCACTGTTCGTCTTCCTGTCCTGGGTTGGCCACATGGTGTTCCCCAATTACGAAAGCTTTACAGATCCCGATACGGCGGCTGTTGATGTGATGACTCAGGCTGGTGGCGCCTTCTTGGCAGCCTTCTTTACAGCTGCATATGTCTCGGGTTGTATCGCCTCGGCAATTGCCTCCCAGGTTTCAGTTTCGCGAATTCTCTTCTCTATGGGGCGCGACGGTGTGCTGCCTCGAAAGATCTTTGGTGTGCTCCACAAGCGGTTCCGGACGCCGTATGTGGCGGCGCTCATCGTAGGAGGCGTTTCGCTTCTGGCGCTGGTGTTCCCGCTGGGACTGGCTTCTTCGATGATCAGTTTCGGGGCATTGATTGCGTTCAGCTTCGTGAATTTGAGCGTACTCAAGCACTACGCGATCGATCAGAAGCGGTACGTCGGGTACGACGCGGTGAAGTATGTGGTGCTTCCGGTTCTCGGGGTGGGGCTCTGCCTCTGGCTATGGACCTCTCTCACCGCGGAAACCTTCATGGTGGGCTTCGGATGGGTTGCCATCGGCCTCCTCTGGTTGATCGTACTAACCAGAGGTTTCCGCCGCTCGGCACCTACTCTGGACATGCAGGAGGTCACTTCCTAGGGAGTGAGATTTTGGGCGAGGATCTACGAAGCCCTAGCCAGTGGGTAATCCATTGGCTAGGGCTTCGCTTCGATCCCCTCAATGCCGGCGAGGTTTCTGTCGCGGGGCGTGCCCCTAGATGAGAGTCCACGCTTCGGTGAGAACGCTGCGGAGGATCTGCTCAATCTCTTCAAAGTCAGATGGTCCGGCGATGAGCGGTGGGCTGAGCTGAATGACTGGATCGCCACGATCATCGGCGCGGCAGTACAGGCCCTCTTCGAGGAGTTTCTTGGAGATGAAGCCATAGAGGATCCGCTCCGCCTCCTCAGCATTAAAGCTCTCTCGTGTGGTCTTGTCCTTGACCAATTCGACGCCGTAGAAATATCCCTCGCCTCGAACGTCACCCACAATTGGGAGGTCAAGGAGCTTTTCCAGAGTGTGGCGGAAGGCTCCACTGTTCTCATTGACGTGCTCGAGGACTCTCTCCTCCTCCATGAGTTGAAGGTTCTTCAACGCGACGGCCGTGGACATTGGATGCCCTCCGAAGGTATAGCCGTGTCCGAACATTTCACCAGGCTGCAAGAACGGTTCCATGATCGTGTCGGAGGCCAGGACGGCACCCAGCGGAGCGTAGCCGGAGGTGATGCCCTTGGCGGTAGTGATCATGTCTGGCTGGTAGCCGAATTGGTCTGCACCGAACATTTGTCCCAGGCGTCCGAAGGCACATATGACTTCATCGGATACCAAGAGAACGTCATATTCATCGCAGATCTCCCGTACTCGTTGAAAGTAGCCTGGCGGGGGAGGAAAACAGCCGCCGGCGTTCTGTACAGGTTCCAGGAAGACAGCGGCCACGGTGTCGGGCCCTTGTGCCTCGATGGTCAACGCGATCTGATCGGCGGCCCAGCGGCCGAATCGTTCGAGGCTCTGCTGGTCCGTGACATCCAAGGCTCCCGCTGTAATCTCCGAGGCGCGGTAAGCGTTGGTGTTGCTTACGTGGAAGGTACTCGGTAGCAGCGGTTCGAAGTCCTGCTTCAATCCCGCGATCCCAGTGATTGAGAGGGCACCTTGAGTTGTTCCATGGTATGCCGTCGCACGGCTGATGACCTTGTGCTTATTGGGCTTTCCCGTGAGTTTGAAGTACTTCTTGGCCAGTTTCCACGCGGTTTCAACTGACTCACTGCCGCTATTGGTGAAGAAAACGCGGTTCAGGTTTCCAGGTGCCGCTGACGCGAGTCGTTCGGCAAGTTCAATAGCCGGAGGATGAGCATATGACCACAGGGGCATGAATTCCAGTTGGGACATCTGCGCCGCTGCGGCCTCGGCCAGTTCATGCCGACCGTGACCCAGTTGCGAGGTGAAGAGGCCCGCCAGACCGTCGATATACCGCTTACCCTGCGCGTCCCACAGGTGCAGACCTTCACCACGAATCATAATCGGCACGTCTGCCTCGGCGTAGGTGCTGTGGTCGGTGAAATGCAGCCAGAGGTGTTCTTTCGCGGCGGACTGCAACCGATTGTGTTCAGTGGGCGTCAGGGAATGTTGAGTCATTGCACCATCCTGCACCCTAAAGTCATGTTATTCAAGAGAATCGCTCGCCAAACTCGGTTGCAGGCACTGAATCAGTGTTGAAACTATAAAGATATAGAGCAATCCGCACTTTTTGGGTAGCCTGAGAGGCGATGAGCTGGGTTGCAGCAGAGGTCCGGCCTGGATGAAGCAAACAACGGGAAGCGAGCCAACTATGGGACATACACAGTTCTTCAACGTTATCGACGGTAAGAAAGTTTCTGCCGCTACAGGCGAAACCTATGACGTCATCGAACCTCATACCGGAAAGGTCTACGCCCAAGCCCCGCTGTCCGGTACTAAGGACATCGATGCTGCCTATGCTGCGGCCGAACGTGCTTTCACGTCCTGGAAGCGCACCACACCGAAGGAGCGCGGCGAAGCTCTCCTCAAGATTGCCGACGCCCTAGAAGCTCGCTTCGATGAGTTTGTTGATGCGGAGTGCCAAGACACGGGCAAGCCCAGACATTTGACCGCCTCGGAGGAGATGCCGGTCAATATTGACCACTTCAGGTTCTTCGCCGGCGCCGGTCGCATCCTTGAAGGCAAGTCCGCCGGTGAGTATATGGAAGATCACACATCGTTCGTGCGCCGCGAACCAGTCGGGGTCGTCGGTCAGGTGACTCCCTGGAACTACCCGCTGCCAATGCTGATCTGGAAAGTTGCTCCCGCGCTGGCTGCTGGAAATACGATCGTCCTGAAGCCCAGTGATACCACGCCGGCGACCTCCACCCTCTTCGCAGAACTCTGCGCCGAGATCCTGCCACCGGGCGTCTTCAATGTCGTCTGCGGTGATCGCGACACAGGTCGTAGTCTGGTTTCCCACCAGACACCTGCGATGGTGGCAATTACCGGCTCGGTCCGTGCTGGCATGCAGGTGGCCGAGGCCGCCTCCCACGACGTGAAGAAAGTCCACTTGGAGCTCGGTGGCAAGGCGCCGGTGATCGTCCACGACGACGCCGATATCGACTCAGCCGCTGAGGGAATCGCCGCCGCAGGCTACTTCAATGCCGGTCAGGACTGCACCGCTGCGACCCGTGTACTCGTTCACCACTCCATTCACGACGAGTTCCTCGCTGCACTCAAGAAGCAGGCGGAAAACACCACTGTGGGAGGTCCTGGTGACGACAATGCCGACATGTGTCCCCTGAACAACGCTGATCAGCTCGCCAAAGTCTCCGCTAAGGTCGATGCCCGGCCCGCGCACGCGGAGCTCATCACCGGGGGTCACAGGATCGGAGATGCCGGATACTTCTACGCGCCAACGATTCTCGCTGGCCTCAAACAGGATGACGAACTCATCCAGGAAGAAGTCTTTGGTCCAGTCATCACGGTTCAGAGCTTCACCAGCGAGGAGGAGGCACTAGAGATGGCAAACGACGTCAAGTACGGTCTCGCCTCCAGCGTGTGGACCAGCAACCATGGGCGTGCGATGCGAGCGTCGAAGGAGCTTGATTTCGGCTGCGTCTGGATAAACACCCACATTCCGTACCTCTCGGAGATGCCGCACGGCGGGTTCAGGCACTCCGGCTACGGCAAGGACCTCTCCATGTATGGGCTCGAGGATTACACCCGCATCAAGCACGTCATGAGTTTCATCGGCTAAAACCTCCTCGGTCTGTTTGGACCCCTCATGGCTTCAACTGCTGACGATTAGAAGGAATCAAGTGATGTACACACACAGGCACGCTCGCACGTGCCCTCGGGGACATAGTTTTCTCATCTTCTCGGATTCACGATGAACGGCGTCAAGATAGCTGTAGCTCAGCGCAAAGCGATTAGCGTAGGACGCTCTTTGGAAGAATTTCAGGTCGATGTTCGTCGCACAGCATTGGAGAACTCAGAAGCGGAGTTGCTGGTGTACCCGGAGCTTCACCTCTTCGGAGGTCTCGGAGCCAGTGCCCACGAAGATCGAGAAATCTTGGAGCGGCATGCGTGGGGTGAAGGGGATGACCGCTATCAGCAGCTGGGCGCGATAGCAGCGGAAAACGGCATTTGGCTCGTACCGGGAAGCGTCTGTGAGCGAGCTCCTACCGGTGAGGTTTTCAACACCGCGCTCGTGTTCTCTCCGGACGGTTCTCTGGTCGCTAGTTATCGGAAAATTTTTCCATGGTTTCCCTACGAAGATTGGTGCACTCCGGGCACGTCGTTCCAGACCTTCGAAGGACCTCGTGGCATTCGCATGGGACTGTCGATCTGTTATGACGCGTGGTTCCCCGAATTAAGCCGGCATCTGGCCTGGATGGGCGCGGAAGTGGTGCTGAACATAGTCAAGACGACAACGCCGGACAGAGCACAGGAGCTTGTGTTGGCGCGGGCCAGCTCAATCGTCAACCAGATCTACACGGTAAGCGTCAACTGCGCCGGCCCAGAGGGTGAAGGTCAGAGCATTGCGGTCGACCCAGAAGGGCATGTGTTGACGGAAGTTCAGGACGGTCGGGTGTGTACCTTGCTGTGCGAAGTCAGCTCTGAGGTGGTCAGCCGAGTCCGCCACCACGGCACCGCGGGGACGAATAGGCCTTGGAAACAATTTCGGGAAGGCGATGCCCCGCTCCAGTTGCCGCTCTACAATGGCGTGATCACTCCCGAAAATTGGCGCGTTCCCTAAGCCGACTTCCGTCAATAGCTACTGTGAAAGACTCATCCCATGGCCAAGAAAAAGACGACAGCGGCAGAGCTCGACGATGTTTCCAAGTCCATCATCGAACAGCTCCAGCAGGATGGCCGCAGATCTTTTGCCTCGATCGGGAAAGCAGTGGGGCTCTCTGAAGCTGCCGTGAGGCAGCGCGTGCACCGATTGCTGGATCTGGGAGTGATGCAGATCGTGGCGGTGACAAATCCCCTCGAACTTGGCTTCCCGCGACAGGCGATGATCGGTATCAAGGTTGAGGGCCCGCTGGAGCCGGTGGCCGAAGTCCTAGAAAGCTTTGGCGAGGTGGATTATGTGGTCATTACCGCAGGCACCTTCGATGTGCTCGTCGAAGTCGTCTGTGAGGACGACGAACACCTGTTGGAGATCATCTCTCAGAGGATTCGTGCAATTGATGGAGTGGTCGGTACAGAGACATTCATGTACCTGAGTCTGCGCAAACAAACTTACGCCTGGGGAGTGCGCTGATATCGGCGTCGATCAGTGCATTGCACCTAAGGTGTGAGCACCCAGCAGGAGAGGATTCCGGAGATGAGCGACTCGACGACGGCGATCCCAACAGTCCAGATTGATAATGAGCAGGTTCGGGTCACCGAATGGAGATTTCCCCCCGGGGCGCAGACCCTGCTTCACAGCCATGAGATGGACTACATCGTGGTACCGCTAACGGGCGGCACGCTAGAAGTTCGGGCGCAGGGTGAGGTCACCGAGAATATTCTCACCGCCGGCGCGAGTTACTTTCGCCGAGCTGGGGCGACGCACAACGTGATCAATGTGTCCGAGATGGAATGTGCCTTCGTAGAAATAGAGTTGAAGCCGACCTAAGGGCCCGGCGTTCCCATCTTCGATGAGGCCATCAGCACTGTCGGCGCGCGGTGCTAGCCGCTTATGGGTAGGCTGACAAGCATAGTTCTGAACTGGTGTGTGAATTGTACGCAGGCGTATAGGTAAGTGGAGGCATTCCCGCATGGACATTCTGACAACAGGCGGCACAGTAGCTGTCGTCATAGTGCTGGTCGCTGTTGCTCTGCTCGCGGGGATCATTGGACTGATCATCATGCGGGCATGGACTAAGGTGGCCCGCGCCGATGAGGCGTTAGTGGTCACAGGTAAGTCCTCGCGGTCTGACACCCCGGGTGCCCGGCCGAAACAGGTCATCGTCAACGGTCGGGCGATGGTCAACCCGATCCGGCAGCGCCATGAGATTATCTCTCTTCGCTCCCGCCAGGTTCTGATGACGGTGACTGCGCAGAGCCACGACAATGTGACGATCAACGCCGAGGCCGTCGCGCTGGTGAAGATCGGAAGTGACGTAGAAGACGTTAAGGCGGCCTCCGAGCGTTTCGCCTCCCAAGACGATGCCGTCGTCGAATACACCCAGGACCAGCTCGAGGGCGCACTGCGCGGACTCATGGCCCAGCAGACGGTCATCCAGCTCATGCGGGATCGGCAGAAATTTTCCGATGAAATCTCCGAGTCGATCTCTCCAGAGCTGCTGACTCAGGGGCTCCTTCTGGACTCTTTCCAAATTCGTGAGATCACTGATGATTCCGGGTACATCGCGTCCTTGGGTGCTCCCGAGATCGAGGCTAAACGCCAAGCCGCTGAGATTGCAGCAACCAACGCCGAACGTGCCATCGCCAAAGAGCGCATCGCCAACAATGAGCAGAACCTGATCGAGGAAACTGAGTACGACTCGAACCAGGCCGCTGCTACCTCCCGAGTAGGACAAGCACGGGCCCAGGCTGAGCAGGCCGAAGCTCTGGCTGGAGAGAAGGCAAGGCAGGAAGTGCTCGGCCAGCGAGCTGAGAACCGTCAAGCTGAACTCGACGCCGATGTCAAGCGTGTTGCCGATGCTGATCTCTACAAGCAGCAGAAGCATGCTGATGCGGAGGCGTACCGGCGAACCAAGGCAGCTGAGGCGGAAGCACTGGTCGCCGAGTCCGAGGCCCGAGCACGGCTGCAGCGGTCTGAGGCTGAGGCCACCGCGATCCGTGAACAGGGCGAGGCCAAAGCTGCAGCCATCCGTGCAGAAGCAGAAGCACTGCGCGAGAACCAGGAAGCCGTGCTAGCCCGCGAGGCGCTGGCCATACTGCCGCAGCTGATGGACTCCTTCGCTGCTGGCTACTCCAATATTGGCTCGATGACACTCATCGGAGGGGCCGGAGACTCAGATGCCTCGAAGCACTTCGACGGTGAGTCCTCCGTGGCCCTGGCCGGCGTGTTCAAACGGGTCGAAGCCGCCACCGGCATCGATCTAGGGTCAATCCTGCAAGCGAGAGTCCATGGCTCCGCTATCGGGGAGTCCATATCTGATCCGGGCGATAAGAGCCCCGACAAAGCCCGAGCAGCGACACCAAGCACTGAAAGCAGTGGCGCGGACTCTTAGTTGACCATGAACCAGGCATTCCCGACCAGAGCCTGACGTCGACAACTTAAGGCGTATCCGGCGCACGAATGCGCAAGGAGCATGCATCGGCAGCCAAACTTCGCCGCCTACCATCCCGGCAGACTGAAGCTAGTCATGGAGGCACCGTGCGGCGAGAGGATGCCATGGAACTCAGAGCGGCAAGCGAACTTGCGAGGAAGGCGCTGGCCGCCTTCGGCCTCCCGGCGAATTCCACGATCACTTTCGTGAAGTTCAGAGAGAACCACGTCTACCGGATCGACTCGCCACTCGGTGAGTCCTTCGCCCTCAAGCTGCACAGGCAGGGGTACCGCACTGACGCCGAACTCGTGACCGAGCTGCGCTTTCTCAAAGCACTCCGCGGGCACGGTATCGCCGTCCCCGAGCCGCTGAGCACCTGTGACGGTGAACTCTTCACCGTCAGCACTTTCGATCGGCACACTCGTCGCGTCTCCATGGCGAAGTGGATCCACGACGCGAAACCCAGTGGAGATGTCGGCGCGGCCTTTAGCGGTGAGGAGAACGCCAGCCCTGAGGCCTTCACCGCAATGGGTGAACTGCTAGGGCAGCTGCACCAGGTAAGTGACTCTATGGAGACCATTCATGAATTTCAGCGTGGTGCCTGGGATGCAGATGGCCTGGCGGGGCACGCCCCCCTGTGGGGCACCCCGCTCGCGCTGAGTACGCTCACTCATGACGAGCGCTCGCTGGTACAACAGGCGATGCTCAGACTACGAATACACCTCACCAGGCTCGGCACGCGGCCGGGAATCTACGGGATGGTCC
The DNA here is from genome assembly GCF_010119385.1 of Nesterenkonia haasae. Taxonomy (GTDB): domain Bacteria; phylum Actinomycetota; class Actinomycetes; order Actinomycetales; family Micrococcaceae; genus Nesterenkonia; species Nesterenkonia haasae. Next base: position 113,012 of record NZ_VFIE01000023.1, on the reverse strand, counting down.
ACGGTGACTCCACTCCGGAGAACGTGCTCAACACGTCTGAAGGACTGATGCTCATCGACTTCGATGACTTCGGGACCGGCTGGTATCTGTTTGACCTTGTCACCGCCCTGTTTTTCTACACACCTAGCTCGCAGTACTCGGTTCTGGAGCAGGCTCTGCTGGATGGCTACCAAAGCGTGCGCCCACTCACAGCCGTCGAGCGCCAAGCATGGGACGCACTGATGTTGGGCCGCGGACTGAGTTATCTGGGATGGGCCGCTGAACGCCCTGGAGATGATGCCTCTGTGTTCATCGAACAACAGGTGGTTCCTTGGGTGCTGAGGATCGCCAGGGCTTACCTCGACAGTGCACCCGCCCCATACTCCTTAGAAGCCCAGTCTGAGAAGGATATGACACTGTGACAGATTCTCTACTTGTCAGGCGGTTCGCCACTATCGGTCGCCACTCCCCACTCTTTTATGAAGAACCGCTGCACCTGGTCACAGGCGAAGGTGTGTGGCTGACCGATGTCAACGGGAGGCGTTACCTGGACGCCTACAACAATGTCCCCCACGTGGGTCATGCTCATCCCCGCATCGTCGAAGCGATGAGATCACAAGCGAGCTCCCTGAACGTCCACACTCGCTACCTCAATGACCGTGTGGTGGACTATGCGGAGGACCTGCTCAGCCGGTTTGAACCGTCGTTGGACCGGGTGTTATTCAGCAACAGCGGTTCTGAGGCCAATGACCTCGCCTTGCGAATGAGCCATCAGCACACCGGTGCCCGCGGCGTGCTCGTCACCGATCACAGTTACCACGGCCACACCTCCCTGCTGGCCGGCATCACCACCGGGCTTAAGAATCACGAACCGCTCGGCGACCATGTGCGCACCTTCCACGTCCCCGATCTCGACGATGCGGCACATCAGGGGCGTAGTGAGGAAGAAGTTCTCACCGCTGCTTTGACTGAAGTGCAGGCTGGAATCAGTGACCTGGTGAGAAATGGGCACGGGGTATCGGCTGTGATTCTCGAGACTCTATTTTCTACTGAGGGACTACCCCGGGTCCCGGATCGCTACGTGGTCGAAGTCGCTCAACTGGTCCGCCAGGCAGGTGGCATGGTCATAGCAGATGAGGTCCAAGCCGGGCTTGGGCGCGTGGGAAGCCACTTTTGGGGCTACCAGCAACATGGCCTCATTCCGGATTTTGTCACCATGGGGAAACCCCTGGGCAATGGACACCCCCTCGCAGGAGTGGTCACCACTGCCGCCCTATTGGAGGAGTTCGGCTCCCGCAATGAGTACTTCAATACCTTCGCAGGTACCCCGGTGTCCGCGGCGGTCGGTCATGAGGTGTTGAAGATCGTCGACGACGAGGCCCTTGTCGCCAACTCAGCTGCTCTCGGTGAAGTGATTCATCACCGCTTGGAGCAACTTGTGGCTGCTCATCCTAGGTTAGGCGTCCCCAAGGGGTCGGGGTTGTTCTTCGGTTTCTCAGTTTTTGCCGACGCGGAGCATCTGCAACCGGACGCGCACACGACTAGAGCACTTGTCGAAGCGATCAAGGCACGGGGGGTGTTGTTGAGCAAGATTGGCCCGACGAGCTCAGTGTTGAAGATCCGTCCTCCACTGGCCCTCCGTGAGGAACATTTGCCCCTGTTGCTGGGAACCATGGAAGAGGCCGTGGCTGAGGTACTGGAATGAGAATTGCCTGGAGCCTCCCAGAATGGTGAACGCGTCTGACATATATTGGCAGTCGACGTGTACCCGCGCTTATCGGGTTGTGCGTTCGGGCAGATCACACCAACACATGGAACGGGACGAAGCCAAACATGACCCAGCGCGATCCGGCGAGTTACACCGCTGAAGACCTCACCTACCAATCTGTTCAGCCGGAGGTTCTGCGTCAGGTCGCTTCGACTCGCCCCGATCTCTGGGACGATGTGCTCGCACATCCGAATTGCTACCCGGCATTAGCTACGTTCATCCGCCAACAGCGCGGCGAGACCCCACCGCCTGCCGTGACCCAGCCTGGGCCACAATCCCAGCGTCAGCCGCTGTGGCGACTTTGGGCCCAAGTCGCCTTGCCGGCGCTCGCTTTTTTCGCCATCTTGGCACTCTTCTTGCCGATCGCCACGGTCTCAATGTTTGGTTACTCCGAGAGCTTCAATTACCTCCATGCAGAGGCTCCCAGTGGTGAAGGTGCCCTCATGATGATCCTCTTCATCCTGGTGATTGCTGCTGGGGTGAGCGCTGTACTGCTGCGAGTGACCTGGGCGCGCATCACTGCCGCCGTGCTGGGAATCCTTGCCGGCTTACTGGGCAGCGTCAACGGTTTCGGAACGATAAGTGCACTCGGCAGAGAACCCATGGTCTCGCTCGGTGTGGGCATCGTCTTGCTGGCTCTCACCAGTGTGGCGATGATTGTCGCAGCCGTAATCACACTGCTGCCCGCGATTACGGTCAAAACGCAGGAGCCTATCAGTCCTGCGCGCTCGTGAGTCTGTGACCACCAGGGACGACCCAGATCGCTGTGAGACCATAAAACCCCTGGTCCGTAGGCTCGAAACGTTTCTTGAACCGGCTCACAGCTCCACCAATGCGGTGGCGCTTGGAACCTACGGGCACCAACGTGTTGGAGGCTCGCAGTGGACGAATCGTCACCGGATAACGCACATCAAGACCGGTTAGCACGCGAAAAGATCGAACCCAGTGAACACCCAAAGGAAATCTTGGTACTGGGAGCTACCGGTTACATCGGTGGGCGCCTTGTGCCGCGGTTGCTGCAGGCTGGACATCACGTCCGCGCCGCTGCTCGCTCAGTGACAAAGCTGGAAAACGCGCCCTGGCGGGACCAAGTAGAGATCCACCATGTAGACCTCGAAGACAATGAGGGCTTGGACGAAGCTATGCGCGGCGTCGATGTGGTTTACCTCCTCGTCCACGCCATGGGTGGCGGAGGCGACTTCGAAGAACGCGAAGCCGAATCCGCCCGTCGGATCGCAGCGACAGCCGAACGCGAAGGCGTTTCACGCATCATCTACCTCGGCGGGCTGCACCCGGAAGGTGTGAGACTTTCCCCCCACATGCGCTCGCGCGCTGAAGTAGCCAGAATTCTCGTGGAAAGCCCTGTGGACACCGTGGCCTTCCAAGCGGGAATCATCATCGGATCAGGTTCCGCATCCTTCGAAATGATCCGCCACCTCGCCCTGAAGCTCCGGCTCATGCCAGCACCAGACTGGGTGCAAAACAACGTCGAACCACTGGCTATCCGCGATGTCCTGCACTACCTGTTGGCGGCGACCGAATACTCCGGACAGATCAACCGCATACTCGATATCGGCTCCGGCGACGTCATGTCATATTCAAAGGTCATGGAGGAGTTCTCCTCCATGGCGGGCCTCAAACCACGCAAGGTGCTGCCGCTGCCGCTGCCAGCAGCAACCCTCTCCGGAATCTGGGTGGGCTTGGTGACACCCTTACCCATGACACTCACCATTCCACTCGTCCGATCCCTGCAGAACGACGCCGTAACCAACAACAGTGACGTCGACGACTACTTCCCACGACCACCAGCGGGCCTGTTGAACTACAGCGAAGCCGTCTCCCTGGCCCTGAAACGGGAAGAAGAAGGTTCGATCGACACCACCTGGGACGCCGATATAGGTCCGCTGGAGCACTCAGCAGGGGCTCTGCCCTCCGACCCAGACTGGGCCGGGCTGCGCCGGTACGAAGACGTCCGAACCATAGAGACTGACAAGGTCAGCAGCCGCGCCGTCTGGGAAGTCATCGAGGCAATCGGGGGCACCAATGGGTGGCACTCTTGGCCCTTGGCGTGGAAAGTCCGCGGTGTCTGGGACAAGTTGGTTGGTGGAGCCGGCCTCAACCGTGGACGCCGCCTACCCGACACCCTCAGAGTTGGTGATCCCGTCGACTGGTGGCGCGTGGAGAAAATGGAACCAGGCCACCGACTCCTGCTCCGGGCCGAGATGAAGGTCTCCGGCTACGCCTGGCTGGAGTTCAGCGTCGACGAACTCGAAGGCGGCACTGTCCAACTCAAGCAGCGGGCGCTGTTCTACGCCAAGAGCATCCGCGGATCCGTCTACTGGATGTCCATGGCACCCTTCCACCGGTCAATCTTCCCCACCATGTTGGAGAACATCATCGAAACGGCCCGCCTCAGCGAGCAGAACGAGACCTCCGCAGACTCGGCAGGAGTTCGATGAGCAGGACCCTCCACTGGTTCCGGGACGACCTCAGGGTAGAGGACAACCCCTCCCTCCTCTCAGCCCGAGAGCACGCCGAAGAACCCGGCGACATCATCGGTCTCTACATACTCGACGAACACACCCCAGGAATCCGGCCCCTCGGGGGAGCCGCCAAATGGTGGCTGCACCACGCCCTCGAATCGCTCCAGGAAAATCTCAACGACCTCGGCATCCCACTGCTGATCCGCAGCGGTGACCCGAAAGAGGTGCTTCCCGAACTCGTAGCTGCGAGCCACACACACCGCGTGCACTGGTCGCGCCGCTACGGAGGTGCCGAGAGGAATCTCGATGCGGCGCTGAAGACACACCTGTCAGACCAGGGGGTCACAGTTGAGAGCTTCGCAGCATCAGTGCTTCAAGAGCCCTGGAAAATCCAGACCACCACCGGCGGCCCCTATAAAGTCTTCACACCCTTCTGGCGAGCTCTCAGTGACCGAGACATCACCTCACCAGAAGACGCACCCACACCGTTGGGGGACGTCAGAGGTGCCTCCGCCAGCCTGGCGGAGCGCGACATCCCGCTTGGCGACTTGGAAACTCTGGACTTGCTGCCTACGGCGCCGAACTGGGCGAAAGAGTGGCACCGAATATGGGACCCCACCGAGTCAGGTGGCCACGAGCGATTGCAGGCGTTCGTTGAGGAGGAGGCCAATGGGTATCACGCTCAGGGGCAGCAACCGGGCGCGGCCGCGACGTCGCGAGTATCACCGTTCCTGCGATTCGGGCAGTTAAGTCCCCAGCAGGTCTGGGCCGCCGCTGGCAGCATTGACCACGCCGAAAGCAAGACACGGTTCCGCACCGAGCTCGGCTGGAGAGACTTCAGTTGGCATCTGCTCTACCACTTTCCGCACATACCTGAGACCAACATGCGCCCCGAGTTCGATCACTACCCGTGGAAGTCAGCTAAAGACGACCCGGAATCCTTCCGGGCATGGACGGCAGGACGGACAGGCTTTCCGCTCGTGGACGCCGGGATGCGCGAACTCTGGAGCACCGGGCACATGCACAACCGGGTCCGTATGGTCACCGCAAGCCTGCTGGTGAAGAATCTGGGCATCGACTGGCGTGCGGGCGAAGCCTGGTTCTGGGACACCCTCGTCGACGCCGATGCGGCGTCCAATCCCGTCAACTGGCAGTGGGTAGCAGGATGCGGCGCCGATGCAGCACCCTATTTCAGGATCTTCAACCCCGAGCGCCAGCAGGAGCGGTTCGACCCCGAACTGCGCTACGTCACCAGCTGGGTGTCCGAATACGGAACTGAGAAATACCCTGATCCGCTAGTGGACCTGAAAGAGACTCGGCGCAATGCGCTCGCCGACTACGCCACCATCACAGGGAAAAGCGACTGAAGACGCCGGGGGGCGAGCTTCTCAGCCGCGGTCCTCCACCAACGCGCTGTACCCCTCACGGAATGTTGGATACTGCAGACCGGATTCCCCCATGAACCGGTGCAGTGCAGTGCCGTCGAGGGTCTTGCCGTGCAGTGCTCCGGAACCTGAATCTTCCGGTACGGGCACATTCAGCAGACCCGCCACGAACTCCACCACGCGGCCCAGCGGTGCGGGTTCTCTGTCCACACCATGGAGCAGAGCGGGAGGATTTTCCGCGCCAAGCAGTCGCGGTATGGCAGCAGAGAGGTCGTCGCGGTGAATACGGTTCGTGATGCGCCCATGGTCCACCGGCTTGCCGCGCAGCACCTGGTCAATCGTTCGAGTCCGCCCCGGCCCATAGATCCCGGCCGCCCGCAGAACGGTCACTGAGTCGAAGAGCTCCTGCGCATCCTGCTCTGAGGCGAGAAGCACCTTGCCGGTCTCCCGGTCTGGAAGCGGCTCGGACTCTTCGGTGATGAGCTCCCCTTCATGTTCGCCAAGCGCACCTGTGGACGAGACAAGCACAACGCGATCCGGCGCCGTGGGGAGGGCTTTAGCCAATCCCCGAAGTGTGCTGCGGTACGCCCGCTCATAGCCCGCGGCGTCATAGCTGTCAGCAGTCAGCGCAATCACCACTGCGTCCGCCTCAGGCAGCTGTGTTGTCCCAGGGTCGGCAAGATCCATACCGAGGACCGGAAACGGAACATTGACAGCGTCCGCGTTCCGTCGGACCCCGGTGACCTTGTGGCCGGCCTGGTGCAGCAGTCGGCCCACGTGGGCACCTAAATCACCACACCCGGCCAGCAAAACACGGTGATTGCGGGAGGGCATCGGCGAACTGTGCGGGGACTGGACCGGAGACATGGTTAAAGACTAGACCGTGACTCTGAACGGGTTATCCACAGCAGTTATCCACAGTGTGGATAAAATACAAGCGTGTAACTCTAAGCACTGCGTATAGGAACTTCCGCCCCACGAAAGGGCACATCGAATCCGAGTACGCCGAAGCAGAGGTTATCCACAGGATCCTGTGGAATCTGGGGAAGGAGCTAACCCCGCGACGGACAGTTCAGGCACGGCTCAGGGGATGGGCACTAATTGGATACCCACGGCAGTGAGCACCAACAGCCCAACTGCCAGACCAGAAAGCCCCACCGAGGTCCATAGGACGCGGTTGCGACGAGGCGCTTTAGCGATGATGAGGGCCACCAGCACGCCGGTGATGAGTCCACCGAGATGACCCTGCCAGGAGATGTTCGGCACCAGGAAACTCACCGCCATATTGATGACGACCAGCGCGACGATCCCCCCGGTTTCGGAGCCTGAGGAGCGCATCAGAATGAACAGAGCCCCGAAGAGGCCGAACACCGCGCCTGAGGCACCCACCGTTGGCCCAAACGGGCTGGACAGACCGAGAACTGAACTCAGGAGAATCGCGAGGGAACCACCCCAGGCGGAGAGTACCAGCAGGGCAATGAAACGCGTCCGGCCAATCTCGGGCTCCATCGCTCTGCCCACAAACCACAGGGCAAGCATATTGAATGCAATGTGCATAGCGTTGCCGGGGTGATGCAGGACGGCCGAGGTGAGCATCCGCCACGGCTCAAATACTGGATACCACGCTGCGGTGTACGCCGGTGCGTAGGCCCAGAGCTCTGTGAGATCAGGGAGCGGACTGAGCAGTTGACCGGCAGAGACCGGCAGGATCTGCACGATGTAGACCACCACGCAGACAGCGATCACAGAGTAAGTGACTGTAGGTCTCTCCGACCCGGCACGAGCCCCGAACGCTGTTCTTTGGGTGGGCAGGCGGCGTCGTGCCTCATCAATACAGACCGGGCACTGGAATCCCACTGGGGCCTCCACCATGCACGCAGAACAAAGAGGCCTATCGCAGCGCTGGCACTGCACATAGGCCTCTTTGCCCTGATGCTGAAAACAGGTGTTCAGAGTTTTGCTACTTCGATGGACTCGATCACGACGTCCTCTTTAGGGCGGTCGCGCATATCGGTGGAGACAGCGTTGAGGTCATCCACAATCTTTCGGCTCTCAGCGTCACGGACCTCGCCGAAGATGCTGTGCTTGCCCTGCAGCCACGTGGTGGCCACTGAGGTGATGAAGAACTGTGAGCCGTTGGTGCCCTTGCCGTTCTGAATTCCGGCGTTAGCCATAGCCAGTTTGTACGGCTCAGTGAAGTCCAGCTCGGGGTGGATCTCGTCGTCGAACTGGTAGCCAGGTCCCCCCACTCCCAGGCCCAACGGGTCACCGCCCTGGATCATGAAGTCTTTGATGATCCGGTGGAATACCGTACCGTCGTACAGTGGGGTGCCAGTCTTGTCTTCACCGGTCTCTGGGTGCTTCCACGGCTTATCACCGGTGGCCAGCCCCACGAAGTTCTCCACAGTCACCGGAGCATGGTGACCGAAGAGTTCGACAACAATGTTGCCGGCGTTGGTCTTGATGGTCGCTTTATGGGTAGCTATTTCAGTCATAAGGGCTATTGTTCCATGTAGGCTAAGTAGAGCAACCGATCCTGATTCGGAGGACATGCATGTTCGGTAAGAAAAAGAAACCGAGCCACACCTGGGGGCACACTGTGCTCGCCGGACTCGAAACTGCCCAGGAATGGGCCGGACCTAAAGTTGGTACGGCTGCTGACTGGGCAGAAGACACCTACCGCAAGAGTGCTCCGAAGGTACAGGATGCCTCGGCAAAAGCTCTTCACGCGGTGAATGACGGTGCGGCTGTGGCTGGTTCCAAAATCAAGCAATTTTCATCCCAGGCCGGTGACGGTATCGCTGCTCAGTATGACAAGCTGCCGCCCAAGGCCAAGAAAGAGGTCCAGAAGGTTGTCGCCAAGTACGACGGCGCTAAGAGTGACTTCACCAAGAACACCCTGCCCGCAGCCTCAGCCAAACTGGGAGGCTATGCGGATCAGACCGCGAAGCTGATCCATAAGGCTCAGGTGGACCCGCGGGTGGAATCGGCGCTCATCAAGGCCACCGGGGACAAGAAGATCGTCAAGAAGCTGCGGAAGAACTCCGAGAAGGCCGCCAAAGCTGCGGCCAAGGAGTTGAAGAAGCACCAGAAGGCGAAGTCCCGCAAGAAGGGTCTTCTGGTCTTCGGCGTAGTCGCCGCAGGTGTGACGGCCGGTGTGGCCGCCTGGCGGGCGTCGAAGCCGGTGGAAGACCCCTGGAAGAAGCCAGAGCCGGTCTCCTCATCCAAGGTCCCAGCTGACTCGCCCAAGCCGGCGGCTCAGGCTGAGACCAACACGGATGCGAAGCCGGCAGGCGCTGAGGTTCCATCACCTAAGCCAGCCGCCTAAGGCTTTACAGATTTACCTCTGTTGGAGGGCCCTGCACCATATCGGTGTGGGGCCCTCTTTCGTGTGTGCGGCCAGTCGGGGTGGCGGGGTGCGGCGGGGGGTGCTGCGGCTCTCCACCACGCGGCGGTGTGGGATTTCAGGGCGTTGTTGGGTTATCAGCATCCTCTAGGAAGCTGAACTCTCAACAACACCCTGAAAAAGTGCTGGAGGTAGGCGATAAGCGTGCAGTGACACGCCGTCTATCCACAGGTGCGGGCTGCACCTGGTGCCTGCGGAGCCAGGACATCAGGCTGGATGTATGCACAGCACACCAGAGGCGCGGATCGAGTTGTTGCGTGCCGAACGCCAGCCAGATGGTTCCCACACCAGCGAGCGGCTCGTAGAACTGCTCCGCCGGGGGCAGCTCCTCCGGCTCCGCCGAGGAATCTATGTGCCAGCCCAACAGTGGGTTGAAGCCCCTCCCTGGACGCGGTATGAGATCACCATTGCAGGTGTCGCGATGAGTCGGGCGCCTCTGTTCTGCCGTGAAACGACGCTCACGCTGTATGGCCTTCCCCTGCTGAAGACTCCACGTGCCGTGTATGCGCGAACCTCAGATCCGGGTTCAGCCAAACAGCTTCCACCGCCTGGCATGACCGGCAAAGTGCCGCCCCAGCAGTTCCGACGGCGCTATGACGCCGCCCATCCTGATGAGGCGCCGCTGAAGCCGGCCAGATTGAGCAGCTTTCCCGTCAAACTGGTGGAAGCCGCCTGCCCCGCTAATACCTCGCGCTCCGAACTGCGCGGGCGGATCCGTGACGGTACATTTCGCTTCCCGGAGGTCCGACTCGGTGCCGGCAGCCTCCACCACGTGATGGGCCCCAGTACGGGCTATCGCAGTGAGCCGCTTGGTCTGGCGGTGATCGACACTGTCAGCCGAATGTCGTTCGCTGAGGCGGTCGTGGTCTTGGACGCGGTCAAAGCCAGGAACGACGTCGATGTGGACAGTTGGCTGCCCTACCTTCGCTCCCAACGCCAGCGTGCACGCTGGTACCGGGCCTGGGAGTTCGCGGACGGGCGAGCGGAGTCAGCCCTGGAGTCCGAATCGCGTGTGGTGATGGACCGCCTCAACTGCCCGGCCCCGACTCTGCAGAAAGTGATTCGTACCCCCACAGGGGACTTCCGTACAGACTTCTGCTGGGAGCGCGAACGAGTTGTGGGCGAGGTGGATGGGAAAGTGAAGTACTTCAACCAGCAGTACGTGAATGGCATGGAGCCTGCAGAACTGCACTACCGGGAGAAGCAACGCCGGGAGGCGCTGGAAGGACAGGGTTGGCGGGTTCTGCGCTGGGGCAAGGACGCGCTCCGGGATCCGCGGGTGCTCAACGCTCGATTCCGCCGTGCCGGGCTCCTCTGAGCTGGTTTATCAGGTCTCAATCGGGATATCAGGTGCCTATAAGAGCCTGATCTCTCAACAGCGCCCTGACATTTTTCAGGGGGGTCGAAAAGGGCCAAAATGTGTAGGGTAAGTAGATGAACTCCGGAGCGTATCTGCGATACCCGCATCTGCATGGTGACCACATCACATTCACTGCCGCCGATGACGTCTGGCTGGCACCGGCTGCAGGGGGCCGGGCGTGGCGATTGACCCGCGACGCCGCCCCAGTGAAGCACCCGCGTATATCCCCCGACGGCACCGAAGTCGCGTTCATCTCTACTCGTGACGGCCACCATGAGGTCTACGCAGTTGGGATCGATTCCGGCGAGGTCCGTCGACTCACCTGGTGGGGCAACCGACGCACCGCCATCCTGGGATGGGCCCACGACGGCCGCCTCCTGGTGTCCACCAACGCGGGGGAAGTCCATCGCGACCAGGTAGTGCGGGCGCTGTCCCTGAACGGACAGTGGGAACGGCTGCACTACGGATCGGCCACCGGCCTGGCTGTCAGCTCCTCCGGGGCTGCAGCCCTGACCACCCCCGAGTACCGCACGCCTGCGCACTGGAAGCGGTATCGCGGCGGAACGGCGCCGAAGCTGTGGTTGGACGCCAAGGGCAAGGGCAACTGGACACAGCTGCTCACAGATGAGACCGCCGCAATAGTCGACCCCATGTGGATCGGCGACGCCCTCCTCTTTGTCTCCGACCGCTCAGCCAGCTTCCCCAAGAAAGCGAACGAGCAAGCCAACCTCTGGATCTGGGAAAAACCTGCCTCTAACAAGCAGAAGAGCCTCAAACAGCTCACGTTCCAGGACGAGAGCACGGGGTATGTCCGTGACGCCACCAGCGACGGCGCCCGCATCACCTGGCACAGCCGCGGCGACATTTGGATCAAGGACAGTGTTGGCTCCCCGGCCCGGCGCCTTGAAGTCACCCTGCCCGGAACGGCTCCTGCGCCGCTGACTCTGAAGGCCACCGACAACCTGGACCGCTTGGTCCCCGATCAGGGCGCTGATGCAAGCCTGGTCTCCTGGCGGGGCAAAACCTTCTGGCTGACGCACCGAGAAGGCCCGGGCCGGGTCCTGGCCGCAGATTCCGGAGTACGCACCCGCGAACCGGTCCTACTGGGCAATAGAGGCCTAGCCGCCCTAGTCACTGACGCTGAGGGTGAGGACAGTCTGGAGATCCACACCCTGGACGGTTCAGCGTCTCCGGAGCGACTCCTGACCGGCGAATTGGGCCGCGTGCTGCACCTGGCCGCAGACCCCGCCGGTGAAAGGCTCGCCGTTCTCTCCCACGACGGGTGGGTCCGCCTGGTCACCCTTAGTTCCAAGCGCACCCTTCGCGCACCCGCTCCGAAAGTGCGCAGCATCATTCGGTCGACCTGCGGTGAGCCGCAATCGCCGTCCTTCTCCCCAGACGGACGCTACATGCTGTGGTCACATCCAACCGCAGGGGAGGGCCAGATCCACCAGCTGATGGTGCTGGACACCCACGGAGACCACGAGCCGGTGGCCCTGACCGACAACCGGTTCCACGATTTCTCTCCCACATTCACCAGTGACGGCAAGTACATCGCCTTCCTGTCGAACCGTACCTTTGACCCGCACTACGACACCCATGAATTCGCCCTCTCCTTCTCCGGAGCGACCCGGCCATGGCTGCTCCCACTGGCAGCTGCCGAGCCGCCACCGTTCGGGCCCAGCGCGGAAGGCTGGCGGCTCTCCCCGGTCAAGGAGACCCCCGATGACACCACAGAGGCCGCTGCTGCGAAGAAGACCCCGGCCTGCCCAGATGTGGACGCTGCGCGCGCTGAAGAGCGGATTGTGGCGTTCCCCGTCCCCTCGGCTGACTACCGGGAACTACGAGCGGCCAAGGGAGCGTTGCTGTGGGTCACCGTCCCGCAGGAAACCGGCGAACTGGGAGCCCGCCGGGCAGGCGTTCCTGGGGACCAGCCGGCCGAACAGTTGGTTCGCTGGGACTTCGAGCAGCGCAAGAGCACCGTCATTGTGGACAAACTCACTGACTATGCGGTCTCGGGAGACGGCGAACGGATAGTGGTCCGGTACCAGGACACCGTCACCGTGCAGCCCTCCACCAAGAAGGTTGAAGACGACGACGCCGAGAAAGTGACCGTAGATCTCACTCGCCTCCGTTTCCAGCTGGACCAGCAGGCCGAATGGACGCAGATGTTCGACGAGACGTGTCGCCTGATGTCCCAGCAGTTCTGGCGGCCGGATATGGACGGTGTCGACTGGGATGCGGTGGTGGCACGTTACCGCTCTCTGATCGAGACCGCACGCAGCAAGGATGACCTGGTGGACATCCTGTGGGAGACCGTCGGCGAACTCAACACCTCCCACTCCTATGTGATCGACCAGGGTGCGGCTCCGGGGGAGGACCAGAAGCTGGGCCTGCTGGGAGCGGACCTTTCACCGGCCGAGCACGGCTGGCGGATCGACCGAATCCTGCCGACCGAATCCTCAGAGCCCCAAGCGCGCTCGCCGCTTCATGCCGCGGGTGTCGACGCTCAGCCTGGTGACCTCATCACCGCTGTCGACGGACAACCTGTGGACCCGATAATCGGCCCGGCGCGGCACCTCACCGGCTCGGCCGACAAACCGGTGGAGCTGACCCTGAAGCGTGCTGACAGCAGTCGACGGGTCGTGGTGCTGCCCCTGGCAGATGAGGCTGAGCTGCGCTACCAGGATTGGGTGCGCTCCCGCCGTGACTACGTTGCAGAAAAGTCCAAAGGGCGGCTGGGGTATCTGCACGTGCCGGATATGGTCGCCACCGGGTGGGCTCAGCTGCACCGGGACCTCAGGTTGGCGACACAGGCCGAAGGGCTCATCGCGGATGTCCGCTACAACGGCGGTGGCCATACCTCTCAGCTGGTGATCGCGCGACTGGCCCAGCGCGTTGTGGCATGGGCAACCGCACGGCACGAAGAGGAGTCAATGCCGTATCCCCACGGCGCGCCGCGTGGGCCCGTGGTGCTGGTGGCCAACGAAAACTCCGGTTCCGACGGCGATATCGTCAATGCTGTGGCCCAGGCGCTGAAAGTTGGTCCTGTGATTGGTACTCGCACCTGGGGTGGGGTTATCGGCATCGATGGCCGGTTCGACCTGATCGACGGCACTACGGTGACTCAGCCGAAGTACGCCTTCTGGATCGAAGGCAAAGACTGGGGCGTGGAGAACTACGGCGTGGATCCCGACATTGAGGTGATTCATCAGCCGGGACAACTGTTCCGGGCAGATGATCCTCAGCTGGATCGGGCAATCGAGGAGGCATTCACCCGGCTGAAGAACACACCGGCAGCATCGCCTCCGGACCTTCCCGACCCGAAAGTCAGGCTCTGAGCCCTATTTCCAGCGCATGGTCATGAAGAAGCCGACCATCGCGATGGAGAATCCGACGATGATGTTCCAGCCTCCGAGGGTGCCCAGTGGCAGTGACCCCGAGGTGACATACCAGGTGATCAGCCACAGCAGCCCGATGATCATCAGCCCAAACATGGTCACCCGGTACCACGCGGGGAGAGACTCATCCTCTCCGTCCAGACCGTCCATGCTGAACTGCTCAGCACTGCTTAGCGGCGATTTCGGCTCATTTTGCTGCTGATCGCCGGCATTGCGGTTCTTCCGGCGTCGGGACTCTGGCACGGGTGACTCCTGAATATTGGGTATTCTATGGTCGTCTGACTTCCTCCGCGCCATTCTACGCAAAGCGAGCACCTGACCACGATGACGCTAACACCACCTCGGCATGCCGACCCGGCACAACGGGCGGCTCGAGTGACTAAAGCACCGCGGCGGCGTCGCCGTTCCCTCGGGTCCCGGATGATCGGCTGGTTCGGAGAAATCCTCATCACGTTCGGCGTTCTGGGTCTGCTTTTCGTCGTGTGGGAGCTGTGGTGGACCGGAATTGAGGCGGAGTCGGACCGGCAGGACTCGCTCAATGAGTTCTACGCCGGGATGCCGGAAGGCCCCGCAGCTGCGGCTGGTGGTGACGCCGATGATGACGGCGGTCCGTCTCCGGCAGATTTCGACGTCTGCTACACCCTGGAGGACGGAACCGAGATTGGCTGTGCCGATCACATGCGCACCCAGACCGGGTCAGAGGACATCATGGGCACCGTCTACGCCCCGCGCTTGGGTGACCAGTGGGCGGCACCGATCAGGCACGGTACCAGCGCTGCGCAGATCGACCGCGGAGGCGTAGGGCACTACACAGAGACCCAGTGGCCCGATGAGCCCGGGAACTTTGCGTTGGCGGGGCACCGCAACACGAACGCCTCCATGCTCGGCAATCAGGACAACCTGCAGATAGGCGACCCGATCTATGTGGTCTCCTACGACGGCATCTACATCTACGAGGTGCAGGAACGGCAGGTTGTTCTGCCCAGCCAGACTGAAGTTCTGGCAGCTGTGCCGAGTCAACCCGACTCAGAGGCTGAGTTCGGGGTCCTCACCTTCACAACCTGCCACCCGTTGTACTCCAATCGGGAGCGGCTGATCCACCACGCTGAGATAGTGGACTATGTGCCACCGGGTGGTGAGGCACCACAGGACCTGGTGCACCATGAGCCGATCTCGGACATGTTCTACGCCGGAGGGATGGACTGATGTACGCCTGGTTCTTCAACGATGTTCTCCCGGGTCCCCTCTGGATTCGGCTCCTCACCACCCTGGTGCTTTTGGCGGCAGCTGTCTACGGCCTGATGGAATTTGTCTTCCCTTGGGTGAGTGAATACAGCCCATTGGGCGATGTGACTCTTGATGACGGATAATTGAGCGCTATGACTCGTATTCTTGTGGTCGACAACTATGACAGTTTTGTCTACACGCTGGTGGGGTACTTGCGTGAGCTCGGCGCTGAGACCACAGTGATCCGAAATGATGACCTCACCTTGGAGGAAGTGACCAACCTCGCCGCGGAACACGATGGTGTGCTGATCTCCCCGGGTCCGGGCACCCCGGCAAATGCAGGAATCTCCGTGGACTTGATCCGCTGGTGTGAAGGAGCCCGGTCTCCGATGCTGGGCGTCTGTTTGGGGCATCAGGGCCTTGGTGAAGCTTTTGGTGCCACAGTGACGCGCGCTGATCAGCTGATGCATGGCAAGACGTCGCCGGTGACCCACACCGGGCATGAGTCCTTCACAGGGCTTCCGGAGACGTTCGAGGCTACGCGGTATCACTCACTGGCTGTGCAGCCGGATACGGTCCCCGATGTCCTGGAAGTCACCGCCACCACCGCCGACGGCGTGATTATGGCCCTGGCGCACCGCAGCGCACCCCTGTGGGGACTGCAGTACCACCCAGAATCGGTGCTGACCGAGGGTGGCTACCGGATGTTGGGCAACTGGTTGGAGTCCCTGGGAATGAGCGGAGCAGCCGTGAAGGCTGCTGACCTCAATCCCATCCGCTGATCAGCGGGGCCTGGCGGCAGCAGCCTCACGGGCGTGCTCAGTCAGCTCCTGCAGGCTCGCCGGCGCTGACTGTGGCGCATCGAGTGCAGGAAGCTCCTGTGCGAACTTCTGCTGCACCGCATTGCTGATCAAGAAATCGGCGATAGCTGGGTTCTTGGGCAAGAGAGCTCCGTGCAGGTAACTGCCCAGCACATTGCGGTACCGGGCGCCTTCGTGGGGGTCCCGCTGGTTGTTTCCTTCGCCGACAACGACCTTGGCCAATGGTGTCACCGTGGGTCCCAGATACGTCTGACCGGAGTGATTCTCATAGCCGATGATCTGACCGAAATCTGAGGATTCAGCAACCAGGTTGCCGATGAGCCGGTTGTCAGTCCCATAGGTTTCGACATCGAGCACACCGATCCCTGAGATCCGGGAGCCGTCCCGCGTTTCGAAGAAGTGCCCGAACAGCTGGTAGAGCCCACAGATCATCAGCATAGGAGTGTCCTGCTCCGCCAAGGCGCGCAGGCGGTCGCCGATACCCAGAAGGTCCTGCTGTATCCGGTCCTGCCCGGAATCCTGGCCTCCACCTCCAATGAGGATGTCCGGATCCGCCGGAAACTCGTCACCCGGGTTGTAGGAGAGCATGACCGGCGTGTAGCCGTACCACTGGATGCGCCGCATCAGGACCAGGGCGTTGCCGTAGTCACCGTAGATGTTCATATCCCGCGGATACAGCTGCAGGACCCGAATCTGCTTATCGGTGGACGAAGAGTCAGCGGGAACTGGCACAGTCATCAGTTGAAGGCCTCCACCTCGGTGTAGGTGCCCAGGCGCTTACGCAGGGCGAGCATGGCGGTGTAGGTGCAGAATATACGCTTGGGAACATCGGGATGCGCCGATAGGAAGTCGTCCAGGGCCTTGCCGAGGTCTGGCTCGTGGGCGGCGATGCTGACTCCGTCGTAGCTCAGCCGCAGCGCCATGTCATAGGTCCGCACACCGGAGACCATGGCGACACCCTGCTGCACCAGGGAGTCGAAACCGACATCCCATAGCCAGCTCATATCGCGTCCGTCGGCATAGTTGTCATTGATGGCGATCATGGTTGCCACCCCGTCAGCTGAGAAGCTCGTCAGCCCCAACCGGAAACCCGAGGGGTTCTTGACAAGGATCAGGTCCAACGGCTGACCGCCCACGGTGAGCGATTCTCCGCGACCGAAAGCTGGGGAGGCTCTCCGTAGCGAACCCAGGAGCGCATCACGGTCGGTGGCCTCGCCCAGCACGAGCCGCACCAGGGCCAGTGCGGCAGCCGCGTTGTAAATGTTGTAGGCGCCGTTGACGGTGAGGTCACTGGTGATCTCTTCAGTGCCCATCCGGAAAGTTCCCTGTTGGGTGCCCAGCCCGGTCAGCAGCACATCAGCCTCAGGCTGTACGCCTTCTGCGGCGGCACCTGCGCCGTGAAGATCATCGTCGGAGGGGAAGTGGGAACGCAGCTCCGGAGCCAGACCGAAGTAGCGGACCTGCTGGGTGCCGAGCGAATCTGCGATCGCCGCGACTCGGGAATCCTCACGGTTGAGCACCACACCTTCGGTGGTGTGTTCCGCGATGGTGCGTAGTAGCCGGGCGGTGGTGTCGATTTCACCGAACCGGTCGAGCTGATCGCGCATCACGTTCAACAGCAGAGAGAACTGCGGATTGACGGCCCGGACGAAGTGCACCGCATGGGCTTCATCGAGTTCCAGGACAGCAATATCTGCGTTGAGTTTGCCGGTGGGGCCGATCTCTCCGAGCATGGACGCAACGACCCCGCGGGTGAAGTTGGAGCCTGAACGGTTAGTGAAGACCCGCAGTCCTTGACCGCGCAGCAACTCAACCACCATCTTGGTGGTGGTCGTCTTTCCATTGGTCCCAGTGACCACGACGACGCCGCGGGGCAACTGGGCCAGCACATCAGCCAGAAAACCGGGGTCGAGGCGCTCTACGACGAGACCGGGGAACGCGGAGCCTGAGCCGCCGCGCAGTCTGGTGAGCGCACGGGCTGCCTTGCCCAGAGCAATTGTCGCGGGGCGGGGTGGGCGCAGAC
Source organism: Nesterenkonia haasae (assembly GCF_010119385.1). Lineage (GTDB taxonomy): Bacteria > Actinomycetota > Actinomycetes > Actinomycetales > Micrococcaceae > Nesterenkonia > Nesterenkonia haasae. Next base: position 95,159 of record NZ_VFIE01000023.1, on the reverse strand, counting down.
GGATCATCGCCAAAGACTACTCCTCGTCCTCTTCCTCGTCCTGGTTCCCGTTGCCGTTTCCGTTGTTTCCGTTGCCATTGCCGCCGTTATCGTTCCCGTTCCCATTCCCGGGGGACTCGTCCTCTTCCTCCTCGTCGGAGTCGTCGTCCTCATCTTCTTCTTCGTCCTCATCGTCGTTGTTCCCAGGAGGTGGACCGCCGTCGTCGTCATCGTCGTCCTCATTGGCAGGGGGGTCATCGTTCTCCTGGGTGGCCGGGAGGGTTCCAGCGACAATCTGGATGATGGCGTCATTGGGGATGGAGTCGCCGCTGGAGACCGCCTGGCCGTTGACCTCGTAACCGAGAAGCTCTCCGCTGCCGTCGATCTGAGTCGTCTCCACCCACCGTGGCTGCGGGGTCAATTGGAATCCCTCCGAAACGAGGAACTCCTCACCGAAGCTGCGGTGCTGGCCGACGTATCCCTCGAGTCCGGTGGGGAGCCGGACCTCTCCGGTAGAAATGACCAGGTTGACCGCTGAGCCGGTTTCTACGGAGGTGCCAGATTCTGGATCGGTGCTGAGCACCAGTCCCTGTGAGGCTTCCTCGTGGTCCTCTTCGGTCACCGTTCCAACTTCGAGACCGGCTTCTTCCAGAATGTCGCGAACAGTATCCTCCGGCTGGCCCACCAGGCCTTCGGGGACTTCGACTTCGCCCGCACCTTCGGAGACATAGAGCGTAATGTCGCTGCCGCTTTCGACCTCGGTTCCGGAGGCGGGATCAGTGCGGATGGCAATATCAGGTTCAACATCTGAACTGGCCTCGGTGACGGTCTCCGGTGTGAGTCCGGCGTCGGAGAGTTCCTCCACCGCCTCCTCTTCCGGCAGGCCGGCCACAGCTGGCACCGTGACCATCTCCCCCTCCACGCCGTCAGCGTCGCCGAACATCTGCGACAGCACAAAGGTGGTGCCGGCCAGCAGTGCCAGCGCCAGAATGACCAGCAGGATGTAGAGCCCGGTGCGGTTGGGCCGTCTCCTGGGCTGTCCATATTCCTGGTAGTCGTCGTAGTCCGGGTCTTCCGGTGTGCGGGCTGACATCGGAACGGACCCGGCGGGTGAGACCACGTCATCGAATCCGGCCGCGCCCACTGCGGAAAGCTGGGTGGTGGCGCCCTCATCTACGGGAATGCCCTGCAGGGCGTCGGCCACGGCGGCTTCGAATTCATCGGCGGTCTGGAATCGCAGCGCCGGGTCCTTGATCAGCGCCTTCGACACCACTGATTCCATGGCGGGGGACACGTGCGGGTTGAAGTCAGAGACCGCTGGGGGCTGCTCCCGGACATGCTGGTAGGCGACCGATACCGGGGATTCACCGGTGAACGGCGGACGGTTGGTCAGCAGCTCAAACAGCACGCAGCCTGCAGAATAGAGATCGCTGCGGTGATCGACCACCTCTCCGCGGGCCTGTTCGGGGGACAGATACTGAGCGGTGCCGACCACAGCGGAGGTCTGGGTCATGGTCTGCGCCGAGTCCGCCAGGGCGCGCGCAATGCCGAAGTCCATCACCTTCACGTCACCGCTGTGGGAGACCATCACATTGGACGGTTTGATGTCCCGGTGCACAATGCCCCGTGTATGGGAGTAGCTCAGTGCAGCCAGAATCCCGGACATGTACCTGGCGGCCTCCTGGTCGCTCAGGGGCCGGTTCAGGGCGGTGTCGATCTTCTTATCGAGCGGCTGGGTGACCTGGGTGACGACCTGGGTGGCGTCGGGGTCGGTGACACCCAGCACATCAGAGTCGGTGCGGTTGGCTCCTCCTGTGGACTCTGTAGGTTTCGGAGGCTGCGGTGGGGAGTCGGTGTCCTCCTGGGACGCTTCTCCGCGGCTGCCGTGCAAGATATGGCGCAGGGTCACGCCCCTGACGAACTCCATGACGATATAGGGAGTTTTGGTGTCCCCACCGTTTTCACTGACGTGCGTGGATCCGGTGTCGTAGACCCCCACAACATTCGGATGATTCAAAGAAGCGGAGGATTGGGCTTCCCGTTTGAACCGGGTCTGGAACATCGGGTCACGGGCCAGATCCGGCCGCAGCATCTTCACTGCGACATCTCGCTCCAGAGACAAATCGTAGCTGCGGTAGACATCTGCCATACCACCGCGTCCAATTAGCGCCTCGATCCGATAGCGGCCGTTGAGCACTCGCTCGGTCATCGCTCACCTCCTGAGGCGAAAGAGTTGTCAGGTGACGGTCTAGCCGCACTTGACTGCTGAGTGCTAGCCGGGGAATGCCCGATCAGCGTGGTGGTCGTTGAGCTGGATTCAGTGCTGGTCGACGTCGGAAGGTCCCTGGGGCTGGCCGGGGTCCCGGCCGCATCCGTGTCATTGTCCGTGGGTTCTGGCTCCGGCTCGGGTTCAGGACTCGGCGTGGGTTCCGGTTCCGGCTCCGGCTCGGGTTCAGGTTCTGGCTCCGGCTCGGGCTCAGTGGTTTCCACCTCAGTAGGGGTGGGGCTGGGCGGTGGCGGCGGTGGCGCCTCGGTGGTCGCAGGCGGCGGCGGTGGCGCCTCGGTGGTGGCAGGCGGGGGAGGTCCGGCCGAGTAGAACAGCGTCACTGTGGCGCCGACCGGAAGACTGCCGGCGGGTGTGACGCCGGTGACGGTGCGAGCCTCAAGCGTGGATGTGACCTGCTCGGTCTCCACTTGGAGGCCCTCTTCCTCGAGAAGAGCTTGAACCGCATCGACGTTTCGACCAAGCAGCTCGTCCTCGTTTACGGTAACGAGCTCCGGTTCCGCTGTGGCGGTTTCCGTCGCGTACTCGGTGACATAGTGGGTGGGGGTCGCGTCGGACTCGCCCTCAGAGTCGTCGTCATTGGCGGCCATCAACGGCAGCACCCACGCGCCGAACACAGCCAGGAGCACCAGGATGATCAGGGTAACGGTGGGCCAGCGCCACCGAGACCCTACGGTGGACTCCTTCTGCTTAGCTGCAGGTTCCTGCTGAGTCGGTGGACTGGGCAAGCCTGCAGCCTGGGCCTGTGCGGTGGCCGGGAGGGAGGTCTGAGCTGGGACAGGTTGCTCAGGGGTGGTAGCGGAGAGGGTTGTCGTGACCTCCTCGTCGGGAGGCTGGACCCCACCACTGGTACCGGCAGTGGGAAGCAGTTGGGTGTCGTCGTCGTCTCCCGTGCCACGAAGGTGGTTCTTCATAGCAGGAACCGCAGCCAAGGCTGCTGCGGTGTCGCGGCGCAGCAGAGCCTCTGCAGCATCCGCCATCTTGCTGGCGTTGGGGGGGCGCTGGTCGGTGTCCTTGGCCAGCATGCACATGATCAGCGCGCGCACCTGGGCTGGGACATCATCGGGCAGTGGCGGAGGCGGATCGTTGACCTGCTTCAGCGCAATCGCGATCTGCGACTCACCCGTGAAGGGCCGGTGTCCGACCAGCGCCTCGTAACCGATCACACCGAGGGCATAGATATCTGATGAGCCGGTGGCATGTTGGCCAGTGGCCTGTTCGGGGGAGAGATACTGGACGGTTCCCATCACCTGGCCGGTCGCCGTGAGCGGCACCTGATCGGCGAGCCGTGCAATACCGAAATCGGTGATCTTAACTCGACGAGTCGGTGTGACCAGCAGATTCCCCGGTTTGACGTCCCGGTGGACCAGACCCTGATCGTGGGCGACCTGGAGTGCCCGTCCGGTCTGCGCCATGATGGAGAGGACCTTCTCCCAAGGGAGTGTCTTGTCTCTCTCCAGAATCACGCTCAACGGCCGGCCTGGTACCAACTCCATCACCAGGTAACCCGATCCAGCCTGTTCGCCGTAGTCGTAGATATCGGCGATGCCTGGGTGGTTCAGCAGGGCGGTGTGGCGGGCTTCGGCCCGGAAACGGCGGAGGAAGGCCTCGTCGCCGGTGTACTCTTCCTTGAGAATTTTGATCGCGACTGTGCGGCCGAGGACTATGTCATCGGCCTTCCACACCTCTCCCATACCGCCGATCGCGATACGTTCGGTGAGTTTATAGCGGTCACCCATCGTGAGTCCGACCGCGGGTCTCATTCGTCAATCACCGCCTCCAGCATAGTAAGCATCTGACGTCCGGTGAGTTCGGTGCCCGCGCCGAGGTCAATTCCCTCATAGACGACGGTGACTGCGTACTGGGGATCATCGGCCGGAGCGAAGCCGGTGATCCAGGAGTTGTAGGTGCCGGTGTCGTCGCCGCGTTCAGCGGTGCCGGTCTTGGCGGCGACCTGGAAACGTCCGGAGTCAGCGCGCCACCCGGTTCCTTCTTCGACGACGCCGACCATCATCTCGTTGAGCTCATCGGCGGTGGACTCATCCATCACCTCGTTGAGCACTTCTGGTTCGGGATTGGAGAGGATCTGCAGATCGGAGCCCCGCACCGTGTCCACGAGCTGAGGTTTCATCAGCGTGCCGCCGTTGCCGATTGCTGCTGCGGCCATGTTCATCTGCAGTGGGGTCGCCGTCACGCTCGCCTGCCCGATCGAAGACAGGGCGAGTTCAGCATCGGAGGTGGTCTCGGGGAAACGCGAGGCGTCAACGTAGACAGGGATGCGCATCGCTTCATTCCAACCGTAGGCCTCGGCGGCCTCCTGGAGCGAGTCCTCGCCCAATTCCATCGCTGCTTCAGCGAAGGGAGTGTTGCAGGACTGAGCGAATATCCAGTTCAGTTCGGCCTGACCACGTTGGGCACAGTTGCCCGCAGCGAAGTTCGGCAGGGTCCGGTCAGATTGCGGCAGGTCGATGCTGGAGGGGTTCTCCAGCTCTGTGTCGGGCTCATATTCACCTGATTCCAACATGGCCAGGGCGGTGACCAGCTTGAAAGAAGATCCGGGGAAGATGGGCCGGTTCACGGCAACGTTGTAGTTGAGGTGGACGCCCTCCTCCTCGAGCCGCTCTCTGTTCTCCTGGAATGCAGTGCCGGAGTGAACCGCGAGCTCATTGGTGTCATAGCTGGGTTTGGACATCATGGCCTTGATGTCCCCGGTGCGCAGATCCGTGACAATGATGGTGCCGCGCTGATCATTGGGGATCTGGTCATAGGCCAGTCGCTGCAGCTCGGGATCCAGAGTGAGCTCCACCTGGGCCCCCATCACCGTCTCGCCGGTGAAGAGGGCAGTGATCCGGTCAAAGAACTGAGAGTCGGAGTGTCCGGAGATCTCCTCGTTCAGTGCGCTTTCGATGCCGGCCGGGGAGGGGCCTGACATCACGGAGAAGAACCCTGTCACGTGACTGTACAGTTCAGGCTCGTTGTAGACCCTCTGGTAGTCGTACTGGCTATGGTCGCTGGGCACTGATTCGGCGATGGGGGTTCCCTCGACCGTGATGGGCCCGCGAGGTGCACCGGCGTCAGCGATGATCTGGCGTGAGTTTCGCGGGTCCGAGTCGAGCTCGTCGGAGAAGACGACCTGGATCAGGGACAGCGCCGCGAAGAGTGACACAAACAGGGCTACGGAGACGACCCAGGTGTGACGGATGGCGTTATTCACGGAAGGACTCCCCCTCCTTCAGCGCCGGTGCCGTAGCTGAGCCCTGGGACTCGTTCACAGGGTCCTGTTCACCCGTGTTGCGCCCGCGCAGGGGGTCCTCTGTGCCTGAGGCTCCCTCCCCAGTGGTGTTGAGCATGGGGCCGACGACGATGGGACGGCGAGCGGCGTGACTGATGAGCAGCACAATGGCCACGATCAGCCAGTTGGCCAGCAGTGCAGAGCCTCCAGCCGCTAAGAAGGGACTGACCAGTCCAGACATCGGGATCACTCTGGTGATGCCGCCCACGACCACGAAGACCTGCAGCACCAGGACCATAGCTAGGCCTACCGCAAGGAGTTTGCCGAAGTGGTCTCGTGTGCCGAGGCCTGCGCGCATATAGCGTGAGAAGAGGATCAGGTAGAGCACCAGCATGGCCGAGAGACCGAGGAAGCCGAGTTCTTCACCGAAGGCGACGATGATCATGTCCGAGTTGGCCAGGGCCACGATCTGCGGCGAGCCCGAGCCCAGCCCTGTCCCGGTGAGTCCGCCGTGTGCCAGGCCGAAGAGCCCTTGGACCAACTGGTGAGAACCGTAGAGCTGGTCGTAGATCTCATCGTCGAAAGGGTGGAGCCAAATATCGAACCGATTTCTGGCGTGCCAGACGAACTGATAAGCCAGCACAGCACCGACAGCGACGAAGGCGACACCAATGGCGACCCAGGAGATGCGGGACGTCGCCACATAGATCACTGCTACGAATAGGCCGAAGAACATCAGCGCGTTGCCGAGATCGTTTTGGACGATGAGCACGCCCAAGGCGATCAGCCAGGCCAGGAAGAGCGGTCCGAGGTCCTGCAGCCGGGGGAATGTCAGCGGACCGACTTTCCGGCCGGCGAGCAGGATGAGATCACGGTTATTGGCCAGGAAGCCGGCAAAGAAGATGCCGAGCGTAATCTTGGCCAACTCACCTGGCTGGAAGCTCATGCCGCCGATAGTGACCCAGACTTGAGCGCCCTGGATGTCTTGGCCCAGCCCGGGAACAATGGGCAGGAACAGCAGTAGAACGCTCACTGCCAGAGAGATGTACGTCAGTTGCCGCAGTCGGCGGTGATCCCTCAGCAGGACCAGCAGGGCTATAGCCGCCACCATGGATACGGCGGTCCACATCAGTTGTCGGTCGGCGACGCCGTCGTACTGGTTCGTGAAATCCAACCGGTGAATCATGGCGATGCCCAGACCGTTGAGGGTCACCACGATCGGCAGTATGAACGGATCGGCGTACTTTGCTCTGAGCCGCAGGGCAATGTGGAAGGCCAGTGCTAGTGCGACCTGGACTCCGCCTTCGGTCCAGTAGCGTTGGTCAATCGTGTCCTCCAGGTTCAGGCCCACCAGGACCTGCGCACCGATACCGATGGTCAGCGCGATCAGCAGCAGCAGAAGTTCAATATTGCGCCGTGGCTTGGGATGCGCGTCATGATCTTGCGACTTCACTGATCACCCCCGGTGCTCTGCTCCAAGTTCTCCACGATCTGTTCAGCATGGGTGCGGTTTTCGGCGAAGATGCCTGATTCCACCCGATTGCGGTCATAGCGGGGCAGGTTCTCCACGCTGATCCCCATATGCTCATCGACCTCGGCGAGTGTGATGGGCCCCAGGGACTGTGAGACCCCGGTGAAAATTGCTACCTCACCGTCGTCTTCACCCACGAAGTACTGCGTCTGGGTCCAGACGTATCCCAAGAAGGTGACAATACCGATGAGCACCACGAGAAGCGCCACAAAAGTGGGCAAGAACCACCGACGACGACGCCGCGTCGCCTGGACAGCGGCAATATCGTCATCGTCGAGCACGTATTCCTCGCCCTCGTCGACTTCGGGGACGTGGTCCGTGGACGTCTCAGGCGCCGGTTTGGTGATATCTGCTGCAGCGGCGTCGTGCTGATGTGGTTGTTCTGCCGGGGGCTCGCCAAGCATCTCCGAATAGGTGTGGCGCACCGGTTTCAGTGGCTGGCCTGTCAGCAGGGCGGCCATGGGGTGTTCGTCGACGTTGCGGGGCACCACAGGGATAGTCCCGGTTTCGGCGGCAGCGACAGCTGCTCCGACCAGCGTGTGCGGCCGCACACCCAGGGTGCGTTCGACCATGGCGGCGGACAGTGGTGACAGTTCGCCTTCCTTGGAGGAGAGACCCTCCAGGGCGTCACGGTTGACCACGGGTATGACGTCGAGCTCCATGGTGTGCTGACCCTCGTCGCCGAACTGGTCGGCAGATGCCACCGCCTGCGCACTCAGCGGGACCGAGTCGGAACTGGCCAGGTGCTCTTCCTCAGCCTTGACCACGTCCAGGGCGATGACCGTCACATTGTCCGGGGCCCCGCCCTCCAACGTGAGGTTGACCAGGTCATCGACGATCTTCTCCAGAGAGTCTGAGCTGCGCATCTTCTGTTCGATGAGCCGGTCCGAAACCACGGCGTTGAGCCCGTCAGAGCACAGCAGCCAGCGTTCGCCCGCTTCGAGGGGAAAGCTCGTGATGTCCAGCTCGGGGGAGGCGTCCACATCGCCGAGCACGCGCATCAGGACATTCTTATGGGGGTGGTATTCCGCGGCCGCGGGGTCAAGCCGACCCTCATCCACCAAACGCTGGACGAAGGTGTGGTCGTGGCTGACCTGACGGAAACGCCGTTTCTTCAGCCGGTATGCGCGGGAGTCGCCAATATGAGCGAACTGCAGCTTGTCCTCGGTGACCAGGCAGGCGGTGATGGTGGTGCCCATACCGGAGAGCTTGGGGTTGGTCTTCACCAGTTTGTTGAGGAAGGCGTTCGCGGTCTGAATCTCATCCGGGAGCACAGTATCCGGCTCTGCGAACCCACGGGTATCCAAGTGGGCCAGGTCCAGAACGGTGGACGCTGAGGCTACATCGCCGCCGGCGTGGCCCCCCATTCCGTCGGCAACCACGGCAAAGTAACGCCCGGCGTATCCGGAGTCGTCGTTCTTACTGCGGACGGTGCCGGCGTCAGAGCGGGCTGCGAAGCGGAAGACCAAGCTCATCGCAGTCTCATGTCCTCAGTTCTAGGACGGTCTTGCCGATCCGGATACGGTCTCCGGGCTCTACGGTGGAAGCGCGAGTGAGCTGTTCATCGCCCAACCAGGTGCCATTGGTGGATCCGAGGTCTTCCAGGAACCAGCGCGAACCCTGGGGGAAGAGGCGGGCGTGTTTCCCTGAGGAGTAGTCGTCGTCCAGCACTACGGTGCACTCCTGGGCCCGGCCGAGCATGATCGGGATGGAGCCGAGTTCGATCTCAGTGCCCACCAGCGGACCCTCGGAGATCACCAGCCGCCTAGGGCGTGGGCGGGGAGTCTTACCGGAATGGTGGACAGTGGCCGGTGTGCTCTCAGCCTCAGGGGCGGAAGCGGGGGCCTCATTCCGCGGGGCACGGGTGCGGGCCCGTTTGGAGACCATCATGTCGCGCCCCTGGGCGGCAATGATGGAGAGAATCAGGATCCACAGCAGCAGCAGCAGGCCGAATTGGAGGACGGTGATGGCGAGTTCGCTCATAGGGGGAGCCGCCTTCAGCCGAGCCGGAAGCGCATTCGCGCATTGCCCAGGGTGATGACTGCGCCGTCATAGAGTTCGGCCTCAGTGCTGCGCAGCTCCTGACCGTCAACGAAAGCGCCATTGGTGGACCCAAGATCGCGGGCGATCCAGCGGGTACCGGACTGCGCGACTTCCAGGTGCTTGCGGGAAACCCCGGTGTCAGAGATGGTGATGTCTGCTGAGGAGGAGCGGCCGATCACGGTGGAGCGGTCCTCCAGCGTGTATGCGCGGCCATCGTGCTCCAGTGTGCCCACAGTCTTGCGCGGTGGTGCGGAGGAGTTGCGGTGCATCCTGGCGGGTAGTGCAGCCGTCGCTGCCGGACCGGCAGCCGGGGCATGCGGTGGCCGCGGGACCCCCGACTGTGAGCCTGCAGGGGATGAGTTGACGGTGGTGTCAGTCTGAGTCTCGATACTCATCTGCCCGCGCCGGAGTTCGGTGTTCTTGACGAACGTCGCTTTCACCGGCCCCTGAAGCGTGTAGCCCTGGGACTCTGCATGCCGAATGATCTCCTCGCACAACTCCTCGGCCAGGGCCGTGCCGTATTTCTTCGCCTCGGTGAAGTCGTGCTCCGAGAGGCGGATCTTGTACAGGTTGGGCACCAGCGCGACCCCACGTTGCGGGGTGGACGACTCGCGATCCATGTGGCGGCGTACTGCTGTAGCGATCTCCACGGGCCCGACGCTCCCTCCGCGTCCGGAGAAGGCGCCGCGGACGACTTTCTCGATACTGCGTTCTAATGTGTCGAGCAGTCCCACAGGCACCTCCTACAGGGTTTTGGTCTCAGGTGTGTCCTCCTCATTGCAGGCGGACACACGGTGGGCAGTCTGGCGCAGAGTCTACTGTCTCACCCTTGATGAAGCGCACCCAAACCCTCAAGCCCATAGAGAAAGTGCGTGATCCTTGTCATATCCACACCGCTCCCGGTCAGCGTCAGCCCAGGTGAGTCGCCTGTTGACCCGTGCGCTTTTGTAAGGACCCGAACGCACTCATTGGACGGTTCTGGGAAGCAGTTGATCCGTGAGTCTTGTCACTTGAGGAGTCACAGTGTTACTGTCATCACATCGTGAGAGCGCTCTCACAGACGAGAGAGCATCTTCGACACGTAGTGGAACCCCCGCTCCACTGCTCGCATCAGACACCTTGAGGAGGAATTGTGAGCACTACAGATTTCACACACCCCCGGCGTCGCCGACTGGCCCAGGCAGTAGCCCTGGGCGCTGCAGCGACCCTGGCTCTCTCCGCCTGCGGAGCAGACGCTGACGCCGAGGCCGGGTCCGATAACGGCGACAGTGAGGCCGCTGCACCAGATAGCCTCAGCGTGACGACCTTCAACGAGTTCGGTTACGAGGAGCTGTTCGAAGAGTATGAAGAACAGACCGGCATCCGCATCGAGCACAACAAGGTGGACACTGCTGAGAACGCACGCGACTCGCTGCGCAACAGCCTAGGGGCTGGCTCCGGAGCTTCCGATATTGAGGCCGTGGAGCTGGACTGGCTGGTGGAGTTCATGCAGTACTCCGACCGGTTCGAGGACCTCTCTGCCCCAGAGGTCGAAGGCCGCTGGCTGGACTGGAAATATGAAGACGCCGTTGACGAAGAAGGCCGCCAGATCGGCTACGGAACCGACATCGGCCCACAAGCCTTGTGCTACCGGGCTGATCTCTTCGAAGAGGCGGGCCTGCCTACTGATCGCGAAGAGGTCGCCGATCTTCTTGATGGCGATTGGGGCAACTACTTCGACACCGGGCGTGAGTTCGTTTCAAGCTCAGAGTCCGCCTGGTACTCAGGTTCAGACAACATCTGGCAGGGCATGATCAACCAGGTTGAGGTTCCCTTCGAAACTGAAGACGGCGAAATCATCGCCGACACCAACCCTGAGGTGAAGGATCTCTACGATGAGCTCCTCGAAGCCAGTGTCGAGGATGAACTCTCCGCAGGCCTCTCCCAGTGGTCCGGTGACTGGTCGGATGCCTTCCAACGCGACGGCTTCGCGACCATGCTCTGCCCAGGCTGGATGCTCGGAGTCATTGAAGGCAACGCCGACGGCGTGGACGGCTGGGACGTTGCCGACGTCTTCCCAGGCGGAGGCGGCAACTGGGGTGGTTCCTACCTCACAGTGCCAACCCAAGGTGAGAACATCGACGCCGCTAAGGAGCTGGCAGCATGGCTGACTGCTCCCGAACAGCAGATCAAAGCATTCGAGGCCATCGGTGCCTTCCCCTCCACTGTGGAGGCTTTGGAGTCAGAGGAGATCCAGTCGGCCACCGACGAGTTCTTCAATGACGCCCCCGTGGGTGAGACTCTCGCCAACCGGGCTGAAGCCATCGAGGTTCAGCCGTTCAAAGGTCCTAACTATCTGCTGATCAATGTCGCCATCCAAGACGCACTCAACCGCGTCGATGTTGACGGCATCGATGACGCGGATGATTCCTGGGAGAAGTTCGTCAACGACGTAGAGGCTATGAAGTAACCCATGCCTTCACGCAACCACCTCCGGTCCCGGGCTTCGGCCTGGGACCGGAAGTATTCGCCCTACCTCTACATCAGCCCGTTCTTCATCCTCTTCGCCATTGTCGGTCTGTTCCCGCTGGTGTACACCGCCTGGGTGGCCGCACACGACTGGGACCTCATCATGGGGCAGGGGGAGTTCGTCGGACTCGACAACTTCGCCCATGTCGTGGGCCAAAGGGCCTTCTGGATTGCCCTGCGGAACACGCTGAGCATCTTCATCCTCTCCACGGGTCCCCAGGTGGTCGCAGCGATCATCATCGCCTACATGCTCGACAGCCACCTGCGGGCCAGAACCTTTTGGCGGATGGGTGTGCTGCTTCCCTATGTGGTGACTCCGGTGGCTGTGGCGCTCATCTTCTCCAACCTCTTCTCCCAGCGCTTCGGCCTGGTGAACTCGGTGCTGGACACCATTGGCATCGATCCCATCGGCTGGCAGTCCGAAGTTCTGCCCAGCCACCTGGCAATCGCTTCCATGGTGAACTTCCGTTGGACTGGCTACAACGCACTGATCTTCTTGGCCGCCATGCAGGCGGTACCCCGCGACCTCTACGAACAGGCGGAGATAGACGGAGCCGGTAAGGTCCGGCAATTCATCTCCGTCACCGTGCCTATGCTGCGGCCCACCATCATCTTTGTGGTGATCACCTCCACCATCGGTGGCCTGCAGATCTTCGATGAGCCTCGCCTGTACGACCAGTACGGACGCGGCGGGACCGACGGTCAGTGGCAGACCATGACCATCTACCTCTACGAACTCGGCTGGACCCGTTCGGACTTCGGTATGGCCTCTGCAGTGGCAGTGCTGCTGTTCCTGCTGATCGTGGCGATCGGCATCATCAACTTCACCATCACTCGGCGGATCGCCAACGGTGAGGGACGCAAGAGCTCGACGTCGCGGCGTCGCCTCAAGAAGGGAGCCACGTTATGACCACCAGTGCCCCACTAGCGCCTGTGGATTCCCACGCTGATTCGAGCCGAACCTTAGGGCGGCGTCGTCGTTCTGCCCCGGGGGGTCAGAACCGTAGGCCGGGTTTCATTGTCTACGGCTGCCTGGCGGCCGTGGTGGTGGGCGGGATGTTCCCTCTGTGGTGGAGCTTCCTGATCGGCTCACACGACTCGACGATCCTGTCGCGGACCAGCTTCCCGTGGTGGCCAGGCGGGAACTTCCTTGCCAACGCCGCCACGGTGATGGACACGGTGCCGTTCTGGCGGGCGACGATGAATTCGATCATCGTCTCCACCACCACCGCATTCTCCGTGGTGTTCTTCTCCACTTTGGCCGGTTATGCCTTCGCCAAACTGAGATTCAAAGGGGCAGCTCCGCTGCTGGTGTTCGTCATTGCCACCATGGCAGTGCCCACCCAGCTCGGCGTCGTCCCGCTGTACCAGGTGATGGCCGCATTGGGCTGGACAGGAGAGTTGGCGGCGGTCATCGTCCCGGCATTGGTGACGGCCTTCGGCGTGTTCTGGATGACGCAGTATCTGCGCCAGGCCATACCGGATGAGCTGATCGAGGCTGCCACTGTGGACGGCTGCTCTATGATCCGCACCTTCTATCACGTCTGTCTGCCGGCAGCCCGGCCCGCGGCAGCCATGTTGTTCCTGTTCACGTTCGTTCTGAACTGGACGAACTTCTTCTGGCCGTTCATTGTGCTCGGTCCGCAGAATCCCACCCTCCCGGTGGCTCTGCAGCAGCTCCAAGCTGCCCACTTTGTGGACTATTCACTGGTGCTCACCGGGGCCACCCTGGCGACTGTGCCGCTGTTGATCCTCTTCGTCTTCGCTGGGCGCCAATTGGTGTCCGGAATTATGCAAGGAGCTGTTAAAGCATGACCATCGTTACCCCGTCCGAGGCTGTTTCCACCGGAGCTTCCGTGACTTTCCCCCCTACTTTCCTGTGGGGCTCCGCCACGGCTGCCTACCAGGTGGAGGGCGGGTTCGATTCCGCCGGAAGGGCGCCCAGTATTTGGGACACCTTTTCCAAGACCCCAGGCAAGGTTCACGCGGGGGAGACCGGGGATGTGGCCTGCGATCACTATCACCGCTTCCGTGAGGATGTCGCCCTGATGAAACGGCTCAACCTGAAGGTCTACCGGTTCTCGGTGAGCTGGTCGCGGGTGATGCCCGATGGTGTCAATGTCAACCCCGAGGGTTTACGGTTCTACACCGAGCTGGTCGATGAGCTGCTGGCAGCCGGGATTGTCCCCTGGCTGACGCAGTATCACTGGGATCTGCCTCAGGTGCTGGAGGATGCCGGGGGCTGGGCCAATCGGGAGACGGCCTATGCGTTCGAGAAATACGCAGTGGTCCTCCATGATGCTCTGGGGGACAGGGTCCGGCAGTGGACCACGCTGAACGAGCCTTGGTGCTCAGCGTTCCTGGGTTACGCCAACGGTCATCACGCTCCGGGACGCACTGAGCCTTCGGCCGCGCTGGCCGCGGCACACCATCTGCTGCTGGGCCATGGGCTCGCGGTGCGCAGCCTGCGCGAACGCGACCCAGAGCTGGAGCTGGGACTCACGCTGAACTTCACCGACTACCGTCCGGCGGATCCGAACCTGCCCGGCGACGTCGACGCTGCCCGCCGTTTGGACGGATCGTTCAACCGGTTCTTCGCAGACCCCATCTTCCGGGGCACCTACCCCCAAGATGTATTGGACGATCAGGCGGGACTCTGGCCGGAGGATCTGGTCCGCGCCGGGGACCTGGACGTGATTTCGACCCCTATTGATGTTCTTGGAGTGAACTTCTACACCGGGGAGCTGCTCACCGGAGCGGATCCGGCTGAGGCTCCGCAGGCCGCGGCCGCCGCGCGGGCACAGGGCGAGCCGAATCCGAATGTGGGGTCTGAGCATGTCTCCTCAGTTCCCCGCGGGCTCCCACAGACAGCGATGGGCTGGGAGGTGTACCCGCAGGCACTGCGCGACCTGCTGCTGCGCCTCCACACTGACTACACCGCTGAAGCCGGGGTGGCGCTCTACGTGACCGAAAACGGAGCGGCCTATGACGACGTCGTCGAATCCGACGGGTCCATCCAGGACACGGAGCGGACGGACTACATCCGCCAGCACCTGCACGCAGTCCATGAGGCCATGGAATCTGGGGCTGATGTGCGCGGATACTTCGTGTGGTCCCTGTTGGACAACTTTGAGTGGGCCTTCGGCTACGCCAAGCGTTTCGGGATTGTGCGGGTCGACTACGAGTCCCTGGAGCGGACACTCAAAGCATCGGCGCACTGGTATGCAGGCGTTGCCCGAACCGGTGTGGTGGACTAGGGCCTTGAGGTGTGAAGGTCGGCACTAGCCGGCCGAGAGGCGAGTGCGGGATGTGCGCGCCGCCGGAAAGGAAACTGTGCCCGCTAAGCGCCTGCCCACTCTGGAGGATGTTGCCGCCCGTGCAGGGGTTTCGCGGGCTACGGCGTCGCGGGTCGTCAATGCGGATCCGCGGGTGGGGCGGTCTGCGCGGGAGTCAGTCCAAGCAGCGATCCGCCAGCTGGGTTACCGGCCCAACCGTGCGGCTCGGTCACTGGTGCGCCCGGATGCTGACTCGATTGCCGTCGTCGTCCCGGAGGCGGAGGAGCGGGTGTTCTCAGACCCGTTCTTCTCCGCCATTCTGGGCGCGATCTACACCAAGTTGGCGGACTCTCCAGTGCAGGTGCTGCTGGCCGTGGCGCCTCCAGGCAAGCGCGACAAGATCGACCGGTACCTGCGCGGTGGGTACACCGATGGGGCCATTGTGGTCTCTCACCACCGCGATGACGGCATCTCTGATGTGCTGCGTGAGATCCAGCTTCCGGCGGTCTATATCGGCCGTCCCCATGCGGGGGATGTGGGTCTGCCCTATGTGGATGTGGACAATGAGACCGGCGGCATGCTGGCCGCCCAGCGGTTGATTGACGGTGGCCGGCGCCGGATCGGGACGGTCGCTGGTCCGCAGGATATGGCCTCCGGATTCGACCGGCTCACCGGGTGGCGCCGGGCCATGGCTCAGGCCGGGCTTGCTGATGATTTGGTGGAGTACGGAGACTTCACTGCGGCCAGTGGTGGTGAGGGGATGCTGCGGCTGCTGGAGCGCGAACCGAACCTTGATGGAGTCTTTGCCGCCAGCGACCTGATGGCAGTCTCTGTCATCCAGGAGCTCCAGGGATCCGGCATCACCGTGCCGGAGGATGTGGCGGTGGTGGGCTTCGATGATTCGCAGATGGCCAAACTGACCCGGCCGCCGCTGACCACGGTTTTGAGCACCACCACGGGTATGGCAGGTGCCGCCGTGGAGATGCTGTTGACGCTCCTCGGCGGCGGACAGGTGGAGCATGTCATCCTCCCCACCGAGCTTGTTCCCCGCGATTCGGCGTAGTTCCCGCCCCGCTCCCCGCGTCCGGCTCGTCGCCCGCTCAGCCTCTAGATCGCGTGGTCACCGGCTCAGCCTCCGGGTGGCGTGTCACTCGCCCAGCCTCCGGGTGGCGTGGTCACCGGCTCAGCCTCCGGGTGGCGTGGTCACCCGCCCCTTCGGGCCCCCAGCGGCCCCCTTTCACGCAGCATGTCTCGGGATGTGGGAAACGACGCCGCGAAAGCGCCTCATTTCCCACATCTAGAGACGCTCTATCCCCTTGTTTGGGCAGCGAGCGCCGACCTTCGTGAGAGGTCCGGGACGTGAACTTCTCGTAAACTTTTTCAATTTTGAAATAAATCCGGAGTAGGGTGAGTTGTGACTCATCGAACCGCGCAGCACTTGCGGGCAGCTCCGCGTGAGCATTCGTCACCCAAAAATCTGAAGAAGGAGAGCAACACCATGGCAATTACTTTGACCCCTGGAACCTGGACCCTGGACGGTTCCCACTCTGAGATTAGCGCCAGCGTCCGCCACGCCGGAATCTCCCGCGTGCGCGCTGTTTTCGAAGAGTCCACCGGCACTCTGCAGGTCAACGAGGATGGCTCAGCTGACGTCAACGCCGTGGTCCGCGCTGACTCCTTCAACTCCAAGGACGAAAACCGCGACGGTCACGTCAAGGGTGAAGACTTCCTGCACGCTGAGAAGTACCCCGAGCTGACTTTCGTGGCGTCCAGCGTCAAGCCCTCCGGCGAGGTGTTCGACCTCACCGGTGAGCTGACCATCCGCGGGGTGTCCAAGAACGTGACCTTCGAGGTCGAGTTCGGCGGCCAGGCTGTGGACCCCTTCGGCATGACCCGCGCTGGCTTCTCGGCCACCACCTCCCTCTCCCGGAAAGAGTTTGGTCTGACCTGGAACGCCGCCCTCGAAGCCGGCGGTGTGCTGGTCAGCGACAAGGTCAACATCGACCTCGATATTGCCTTCGTCCACCAGGGCGAGTAATTCCCCGGAGCACGACGCCGCCAGCTCGCCTCTGAGCTGACAGGTAAGAGAGAACCCCGGCGCACCAGCATTCGCGCCGGGGTTTTCTGCTGCCCAGGACCACCGGCACCGCTCAGCGCGGGCAGTGCCTATGCGTCCCCTGTGCCCGCAGCTCCACCCTCGTCCTCTGGGAGGAGCTGAGAACCATCCTCTGATCCGATGTCTGTCCTGTTCCGCGTTCGTAGCGTGGAGGGCATGACGATAGCGAAAACACCAGTCCAGGCCCCAGACGGCGGTGCCCGCTGATGACCGGGAATGCAGTACTACGCACCAATCTGCGCTCTGGCGGAAAGCGGATGTGGGCCGCAGGCGCCGCCGTCGTCATCTCCGTGGCCTTCGTGGTCACTGCCCTGATTCTGCTCGGCTCATTCAACCGCACCATGGAGGCGCAGGCAGTGTCCGACGCCGCGGGCGCCGACCTCGTGATCAACGCCGAGACGCTTGTCAGGGCGCAGAACGCGGCAGAAGAATCTGGCACATCTGACACCTCCTCTGATGATCGGCCTGACCAGCAGCTGGCAGAGGCCGTCAGTGAGCTTGATGGCGTGGCCGAGGCCGAGGCGCTCAGCTTTGTGTTCCTCCAGGGCGAAAGCTCCGGCGTGGACACCATGCTGCTCGCCGGTGATCTGCCGGAAACGCGCACCATGGACCTCGCCGAAGGGTCCCTACCCGAGCAGGATGACCAGATCCTCCTGGTCAAAGACTTCGCCGAAGCGAACACCCTCGGCGTCGGGGACACCATGCAGGTCAGCACTGAGCGTTTCAACGCAGAATCAGGCAATGTGGAAGAGGGCTCCGCAGAGCTCACGGTCTCGGGCCTCGCATCCGGCTACCACCGGACAGTCAGTGGCTACATGAGCTCCGAAGGTCTTGAGGCTCTAGATGCCGACCAGACCCCGTCCTCCCTCCGGGTCGCGATGACAGGTGAGGGTCACGGTGATATGCAAGCACAGGAGGAGCTGCAGCAGCAGATCGCTGAAGTCATTGCGGCCATGATCAGCAACGGCGAACTCCCAGCTGATAGTGGTGATGATGACGACGCCGCCCAGATCTTTACCCAGCCCGACGGCAGCCTCGTCGTCGCTGGGGTTGAGATCCACACCCAGCAGCAGATCATCGACGCCTGGATCGCTGATCTGACAGGACAGTCGACGGCGCTGTTGAGTATTGGACTGGGTTTCGGCGCGATCGCAGTGTTCGTCGCCAGTCTCGTCATCTCCAATACGTTCCAGGTGCTGGTCGCTTCCCGCTCCCGGACTATGGCCCTGCTGAGGGCTGTGGGGGCCACGGCGGGTCAGCTCCGCCGAGCCACTGTGGCCGAAGGTGCGCTGCTTGGTGTGGGCGGTGGCGTGCTCGGCGTCCTGCTGGGGTGGTCGGCCGCGGTGGGCATCGCCACTATCGCGCAGCGGTTCTGGTTGGAGAGCTTCTCCTCAGCGCAACTCAGTGTGCTTGCCGTCGTCACCGGACTGGTACTCGGTGTTGCGGTGACCGTGCTGGCGGCGGTGATGCCTGCGCTGAAGGCCGGACGGACCTCCCCCATGGAGGCACTGCGCCCGGTGGAGATCGCCGCTGGTCTCAAACGGATCCCCTGGGTGCGCACCGTTTTGGGTGTCCTTCTGGCCGCCGGTGGCCTCGGTGGGGTCCTACTGTCGGCGCTTATCCATGAGCCGCTGTTGGGTGCCGCCGGTGCAGTCATCGGATTCACCGGGGTACTGCTGATGGGCCGGTTCCTGGTTCCACGTGCCGTTGCCCTCCTGGGGCAGCTTGCCTCCCGGGTGCCGGGTTTGAAGGTGACGGGACGGTTGGCCGGCCAGAATGCTCGTGCCATGCCAGCCCGTACCGCAGTCACCACCGCTGCATTGCTCATCGGGGTCACTCTGGTGTCCACGATGACCATGGGGGCGATGACCGCGCAGCATTCCCTCAGTGAGGAACTGGCTGAGCGGAACCCCATCGACGCGAGTCTGGACACCACTTCGGAAGCGGTGGAGCAGATGGCGGAGGACTCATCCATCGTGGAAAGGCACCAGGAGCTTCCCGGTGCTGAAGCGACCATCGAGGCGGCAGAGCTTGATGGAAATTCCTTGGAGGGTCGGGTCGTCTTCGCGGAAGATTCGGTGATCAGTGAGATCGCCCGCAGCGATTCGGTGTTCCAGAACCAGCACGGCGCGGGACCCGTCGCTGTGGTCTCGACGGAAATGATGCAGGACAGAACCACAGAGTCCGCGGAGGTCACCCTCACACCCCTTGGGAGTGCCGCGAGCGGAGCGGAGGCGGGCACCACTGTTCAGGCCGTCCCGGCGTCGTGGGTGCCCGCGAACACCGTGGTGCTCCCTGAGGACTTGCTCGAAAATGCTGAGCAGTGGACCTTCGAAAACAATGCGGGCATCACGGTCATACGCACCGCCGAATCAGCCAGCATGGGTGACCTCACTCGGTTCGGCAATGAAGCGGAGGCCATCTCAGGGGAGACCTTCCTGGGTGCTGCGACAGAACGAGCGAGTTACGCCCAGATCATCGATACCGTCTTGGTTGTCGTCCTCGTGCTGCTCGCCGCCTCAGTCCTGGTGGCTGTGGTGGGTGTGAGCAACACCCTGGCCCTGTCTGTTCTGGAGCGTCGCCGTGAGGCCGCACTGTTGCGTGCCATGGGCATGACGCGCGGATCCGTCGGCGCACTGGTCACGTTGGAGGCATTGCTGATGGCGGGTGTGGCCCTGGTCTTGGGCAGCGCTCTGGGGGCGTTCTTCGCCTGGGGTGGCGTGCGCTCCCTAGTAGCACAAGACAACCTCACGGTGGCATTAGGGGTCCCGTGGGGCCGGATGAGCCTGATTTGGGCTGCGACGCTTGTGGCTGCTGCTCTGGCCTCATTCCTTCCGGCACGCGCCCTGTCCCGCATCCCACCTGCGGCCGGACTCTCCGCCCAGTAGGAACTTCCAAGAGGAGTACGACGCCGCCTGCTCGCTCAAGATCCACACTCTGGGTTGACCTCGCCCAGTGAGGCACCGCAGTTTATCCCTCGGGGGCGCCCTCTTCAGGTGCTGGCTGTTCTTCCTGTTGAGGTTCTTCGGCTGGGGCTTCTTCCTCCGGGGGAGCCTCAGGCGCTGGGGGCTCCTCCTGGATGTCGTCCTGCTCAGGTGGGGGGACTTCACCGGAATCATCGTCTTCGATCTCCGGGTCGTCCCCCTCGCCACCCGCTCCGCCTGCCCCGCCGAAGAATGAGGTGCCGCTGCTTTCCTCATTGCGAACGATGTCAGACAGCGGCTGACCCGCCGAGAGCTCGATCACCGTGACCGTCCCTGCTAGCAGCACGAAGACCAGCGCGATCGACCCGAAGATCCTCTTGGGTCCGTAGCGTTCCATCATGGCCGTCCAGGCTTGGCGCAAACGACCAGGTGATGACTGCGCTGGGCTTTCCGAATAGGCCGTCTCGGATTCCTCCCGCACCGGTTCGGCAGTGGCAGAGTCGCCGGCACCAGAGCTAAATGACTCAGGGCCATCAGACGCGGCGTCGGAGCGATCCGCGGTGGAATATCCGAATTCGGTCACACTGTTATCCAGTGGCTCGGAAGGTTGACCCCGGCGCCTGACTTTCGGTGGCGCAAGCTTCACCTTTTCCTTAGCGCTGTAGATCGCTGAGGAGTACATGAAGTTGCCCAGGACGGTGAGAACACTGACCAATCCGACGCCGATGACCGTGCCAGCGACCCCAAGGAAGGACATCAGGTAGGTCACGGTGATGGCAGTCAGCATCCCCGCCAGCGTCTGCGGAACTGACGGTCGTGGAGGCTTCTCAGCACTAGGCGCGGGGGAGTTGCGGCGAGGTTCCTCCTCGCCACCTCTGACATCTTCACGGAAGGCGTTCACAGTCGCCGACTATACGGGGGCTGCTGCGCCGTCGCTAACCTGAACGTTCCCTAGGTCTAGGGCCTGACACACCACAACGCGGGACCACATATCCTAAGTGAGTGCTGGAACAGATTGTGATCAGGCAGCCGCAGCTCCACGACGCCGCCCGGATCGGGTTGGCACATTCCATCGCCGCGGATGAGGCCTACGGGTATTACTTTCCGCACGATTGGATGCTCCGGCGCAACACTCCCAGCAAACGGACCGAACAGTGGACCGAACTGCTCGCCGAACCCCTCCCTGAGGGTCACCAGCGCAGGGTGCTGATTGCTGAAGCCGGTGAGCAGGTGGTCGGTTTCGGAATTTTCGGCACCGCCCGGGACCACGACGCCCCGCTGCCTCTGGAACTGCACCGGCTCTATGTGCTTTCTGCCGCCTATGGCACCGGACTCTCTGATCGGCTGCTGACGGAGCTCGTCCCCGGAAACACCGCGCACTACCTCTGGGTGATGGAGGAGAACACCCGGGCGATCGCCTTTTACCGAAAGCGCGGGTACCTCCCTGACGGCGCGGTTCAGCACCTGCCGAACATCGCGAACCTCCCCAAGATCCGCATGGTCTGGACCCCCTCATACGGAGACGCCGCCTACAGTAGAGGGTGGAGCGAGCCGGGGTCAGGCTCATAGGCAGCTCTCGAGCGAAAGTGAGCACTTACATGAGCCCTGACTTCACAGTCCGGCACCCCAAGTTACATGAGGCTGAAGGTATCGCCAGCGTGCATGTCAAAGCGTGGGAGGAAGCCTACTCAGGTATTTTCCCTGAGCAGTTCTGGAACGAGGAGTCGTACCAGCGCAGGCTTAACTCCTGGCGGCAGATGCTCGCCGACCAGGCCCACCGAGCGCGCACCAGGGTCACCGAAGTAGACGGCACCATTGTGGGTATGGCCCAGATCGGTCCTCCGCATGAGGAGGATGTGGATGTCGAGCATGAGCTCTACATGATGTACCTGTTGGCCGAACACCAGGGCAGTGGAGCTTCCTCCGCCATGCTGGAGGAGCTCCTCAACAACAAATCCGCTTCTCTCTGGGTACTCAAAGACAACCCGCGGGCGCAGGCCTTCTACCGCAAACACGGATTCGAACCAGACGGTGAGGAAATCGACCTGGGCGAGGATGAAGGTTCCGGCGCTCTCAGAGGGATCGTGGAGATCCGCATGGTCCGCGGTCCGCAGTAGTTTCTCAGCTCGCGGGCCAGAGTGCGCAGGCCCTACCGTAGGTCAGTGTGCACTGTCGAAGAAGGCCTGATTCTCGGCGACCTCATCCCGGTGCGCTTCTGACCAGAGCTTGATCTGACGCATGGTGTGGTGCAGGGAGAGGCCCAGGCCGGTGAGTTCATAGGAGACGGTCACCGGGACTGTGGCGGTGGCTGTCCGGTCAATAAGTCCGTCTCTTTCCAGCGATCTGAGGGTCTGGGACAACATCTTCGGACTGATGCCTGCCAGCACTCGGGCTAGCTCGGAGTACCGCATGGGGCGGGGCTCACCCGTGCAGTCGGGTCCGCTCCCCAGTGCTGACATCACCAGGGTCACCCACTTGCCTGACACACGTGCAAGCAGCTGCTGGCTCGGGCACGCCGCCAGAAACGCGTTGTACTGCGTCTTCGCTTCGGCTCTCTTCTGGGCCGCGGTCTTGGTCGCCAATCTCACTCCCGGGATATCAACGCACTTTTCGGTAACTACTTCCTTAAAGGTAGCGCACGGTTCAGAGTGGTGGAGGGCAACCTGACCCACAAGCCATCGAAAGGTACACATGACCACCTCAACACTCACCCTCCCCGGCGGCACCTGGACCCTCGGTGATACCCCTGTCGCTCGCTTCGGATATGGGGCCATGCAACTTACCGGCCCGTGGGTCCTCGGAGAACCCGCTGATCGTGCCGGTGCTCTCGCTGTGCTGAGGGAAGCGGTCTCGCACGGCATCAACCACATCGATACTGCTGAGACGTACGGTCCGCGTGTGGCCAACAATCTCATCCGCGAGGCCCTGCACCCTTACGGAGAGACACTCTTGATTGCGACCAAGGTCGGTGGTCGTCGTGACGCCAACGGCGGCTGGCCCAGTGCCCGGAAACCTGATGAACTGCGCCAGCAGATCCAGGACAACCTAGAAACCCTCGGAGTGGAGGCCCTGGACCTGGTGCATCTGCGCCTTGGTGACGCGAACGGACCTGTCCCGGAACGTATCAGTGAGGCCTTCCAGACGCTGGTGGACCTGCAGGATCAGGGTGTGATCCGGCACCTGGGCGTCAGCAACGCTACTGCCGCGCAGGTCAGCGAAGCGCAGTCGATCGCGCCGATCGTCTCCGTGCAGAACATGTACAACCTCGCCACTCGCCATGACGACCAGTTGATCGACCAGCTTGCAGCCGAGGGTGTGGCCTACATCCCGTTCTTCCCGCTCGGCGGGTTCACCCCGCTGCAGTCGGCGGCCCTGTCGTCGGTCGTAGCGCGGCTCGGGTCTACGCCCATGTCGGTCGCACTGGCGTGGTTACTGCGCCGGTCGCCGAATATTCTCCTCATTGCGGGCACATCCTCTGCCGCGCACCTTCGGGAGAACATCACCGGAGCCGGCGTAGAACTCTCGGAGTCCTACCTCAATGAACTGAACAGTATCGCGGGCTGATCCTCCGGCCGGAGATGGTTCTGGCACACTGAGGTGCTATGCCTGAGTTGCCAGAGGTTGAGGTGGTCCGCCGCGGGGTGGACCGGTGGGCTGCGCACCGGACCGTGGAGCAGGTCACCGTCCATGACGAACGCAGCCTTCGCCGCTATGCAGAAGGTCCACAGGCTTTCCGCGACCAGCTGACCGGCGGCACACTGGGTGCCCCGCTGCGGCGCGGTAAGTTCCTGTGGATCCCGCTTACCAGTCAGCACACACCACAGCCGACCGCGCTGGTCATTCATTTGGGCATGAGTGGGCAGGTGCTCATGGAGCACGACGACGCCCCGGCAGAGAAACACCTCAAAATCACCCTGGCACTGGGGGACAGGCCACGGGCCGACGCCGCGGAAGAGGGTCACGCCCCTCCGAACCAGTTGCGGTTTGTGGACCAGCGGATCTTCGGCGGCATGCACCTGAGCCCGTTGATCCCTGATGTGGTGACTCGCACCTCCCAGCGGATGATCCCGCAGTCGGCAACGCATATTGCTCCGGACCCGCTGGAGCCGGCTGTCACCGCAGAATGGATTTTTACTGCGCTGCGGCGTCGTCGTACTGGGATTAAGCGGGCGCTGCTGGATCAGACGGTGATCTCCGGGGTGGGCAATATTTACGCTGATGAGGCGTTGTGGCGCGCTCGCATGCATTACGCGCGCAGGGCTGAGACGGTCACCCGGGCGGAGGCGGCCCGGCTGCTGAGCGCGCTGCAGGAGGTGATGGCCGCGGCGTTGGAGGCTGGGGGTACGAGTTTTGATGCGCTCTACGTCAACGTCAACGGAGCGTCTGGTTACTTTGACCGGTCGCTGCAGGCCTATGGGCAGGCCGGCCGGGAATGCTCCCGCTGCGCGGTAGCCGGTCGCAGCGCTGGGGTGATCCAGCGGGCGAAGTTCATGGGCCGTTCCTCCTACTGGTGCCCGGTCTGCCAACCGCGGCCCCGCAACGGCCGGTGGTAGACGCGTCCCACGCGTTCGCCGATACCTGCCCTTGCGACATGTGGGTAGTTGTGGATGA
Source organism: Nesterenkonia haasae (assembly GCF_010119385.1). Taxonomy (GTDB): domain Bacteria; phylum Actinomycetota; class Actinomycetes; order Actinomycetales; family Micrococcaceae; genus Nesterenkonia; species Nesterenkonia haasae. The sequence goes on along the minus strand of NZ_VFIE01000023.1, from coordinate 70,656 downwards.
GAGCTAAGTGCTGAAGCCGGCTACAGGCCGTTTAGATGGGTACGGCTGGGCACCGGGGGATCTTGAGCGGGTGTGCTCTGGCGTCCAACACGTCGCGGCCCTTTCCGGCCCGGAGAGGGTAACGGAGGAGCAGGCCGAAGCGCGCGCCGCGCTCCTCGATGAAGCCTTCATCTACTACTCCAACGGTCTCTCTGCGGCGCCATACAACCCCACTGGCTATATCGTGCGCTTACCAGACCTCGGATGGACGCACGGTGGAATCGGCCGACACGTCCGATTCGCCAAGCAGCGAGTGCAGAAGCTCATCAAGACTGGTGAGGAACGTATGCGCGACCATAGCGGCGACAAGCCACAAACGGTCGTTTTTGACCACGCCGTCCGAGGCGCATCGGCTGACGCCGACACGCCGACCCGGCCGTAGTCACAACCTGTTCCGAAACCAGGGGAGTGTCACAACGCAGCGCGTACCGTTTGTGACACCACCGGACCTACCCACGGAGCCGCACATGGCGATCATCGGCTACGCACGAGTCAGCACCCCCGGCCAATCCACCAACTCAGGTTGAGGCGCTGCGCGCAGCCGGAGCTGAACAGGTCTTCACCGATCATGGTGAATCCAGCCGTGTGAAAGACCGGCCGCAGTGGACCGAATGCCAGACCTACCTACGTTCCGGTGAGACCCTTCTGGTGCGTGGACTGGATCGTCTGGCAGGCAGCGAGACAATGGCGCTGCACATCGTGCACGACCTGGGGGAGAGGGGCATCGGCCTCAAATCCCTGACAGAGCCCGATATCGACACCAGTACACCGATGGTCCGAGCGATGCTGGGCATCGTCGCTGTCTTCATGCGGCTGCGTGTTGACACCATCAGGGACAACACCACCCGAGGGCTCGCCTACGCACGCGCCCAGGGACGCGTCGGCGGAAGACCTACGGTAATGACGCCAGAGCGGCTACGCGCCGCCCGGACCCTCCAGGCGCAGGGAGTCAGCCTCACTGACATCAGCCATTCCCTGGGCGTGAGTCGGTCAAGCGTCTGGCGCGCACTGCGTTAACAAAGGACTGAGCAGCCCCGCACTTGATCGTGAGGGGCCACTCAGCGGTGACCTTTGCGGACTTAACCTACTCGACTCGTGCCATTTTTGTCGGATCGGTGGATTGAGGTTTAGTTCTTAATTGAGTGTTCTTGTTCTGACAGTAAGAGTCGACCGCATCCATTGAATGACGATAGCTGCACCGATTAGGGCGGAACCGGTAGGGAATAGCCCCCATTGCACGATGAGAATAATTGGTTCTGCGAGGACCAAGAAAGCATTTTCGTCAGGGCGAAGCCTTCCCGAGATTCCCGCAAATAGACGAGGAGTCAGAGTAAGTGCCAGCGCTCCTACAATATAGCAAAAAACGGCCCAATATATGCACTTCTTGGCTGTCCTATCCAATTTAAAGCCTTACCTTAGTCCGTGGCACCACTGGCCAACGCTAGAAGACGTGCTTTGTGCGCGAAGCTGAGGATTACCGGCCACGTTGCCCCATGGGACCCCGGACCTTATCTGTGTCTCGCCACCGTAACCCGATCCAATGTGGTACCACCGGCGTTCATATAAGTTGGCACCGACCTGCAGGAACCCTAGCCCTTGACCAGAAACGATTGCATTCGTTTGCGGCAGCGGGGTGAACCGATAGGTAGTGGTTACTCCATGATCGCCTATCAAGGCGGTGTCGCTATCCGATTCTGGCCCCCACGCGCCCACACCGGCCACGTATGTTTCATTTCCAGGGGTGCTGCATGCTGACATTGGTTCATTCCCGACACCTGCTTCTCCGTAACTTTCTGTGTAGACGGCGGTGTCGTCCGCTTGATTGCTTTGTTCAACGATTGCTTCAGGCGTCAGCCCTTGGGGAAGATTACCTTCGCTGTCGGCGATGATGACGATTTCATCATCGTCGACAGGGCCGACGTCTATAAGATCTGCCTCTTCTGCTGCAGGTGGCGCATCAGTCTCAGGATATACGACAACATAACCGTCGCCCTGAACAACATCATTCACCTCAGTTACTTCAAGCTCTTCATCTGAAGCAACCGCATTCGGGAGGGCTAGCATTCCAATGAGCACTGCACCTGATAAAGCGCCTATTGATCGGTTTGCAACACGAATAATCATTTCTTTCTATATACAACAATCGTCTTCACTTATCGAATGTTGCTAAACGACGGTAGCAGCCATTGGAGGGCGAAATCAATAGGTAGCAGTCAGATGGGGGGCTATCCGGCATTGAGTGACCTCCACACGGTGGAAAGGACTCCGCAGCAGCACCGGCAGAGCAACACCTGGGGTAGGTGTGCTGTTCCAATGAACAGCGCCCTCAGCACACCGTGAAGTGGGCAGAGGCCGCGTGGAAACATGGCGCCGACGGTGTGGTGTACATGTGTAAAAATTTCAATCAAGCAGCTTCATATTGCTTTTTCGGAACCACGAGCGGCCAATCGCTGAAAGCCCAGCAAGGATGGCCGCCGCGGCGCCATTTCACGCTGCTGCAACGCGACCGGGACTGGCTGGTCGAGGTGGCTGCCGCAGTAGGGATACACATAGATCTCACCTGCTAGGCACCGGGGCTTCTGGATACTTTGACCGGTCTCTGCGGGCCTATGGGCAGGTGGGTCGGGAATGTTCTCGCTGTGCGGTGGCCGGTCGCAGCGGCGGGGTGATCCAGCGGTCGAGTTCATGGCCGTTCTTCCTTCGACGACACCAGCTAGGCTCCTCGCGGCTGCGGGCAGAGAGCCTGCTGAGTTCCTTCTGGAGTTCAGGGGTGGCTGGATTGACTGATGGTGTGCAGAGGGCCTGAGCTCCGTTGAATGGGGGCGTTGTGGGGGCTGATGCCTTACGTTCAGGTGATGTCCCGGCGCATCACTATGCGGGGCCACCGGTCTAACCCAAGGGCGGACTCGTGCTCCCGGATTGCACGCAATCCCTTTGTCAGTTGGTGCTCTTCAAGCACTTTGAATCCAATTCTTTCGTAGTACGGCGCGTTCCATGGGACGTCCGCGAAGCTAGTCAGGGTTAGTCCGTTCTGGTTGTGGCCCCGCGCCCAGTCGGCGGCGGATTCTATAAGCGCTCTTCACTATTCCCTGCCGGGCGTGGTCGGGATGCACTGTGACCTGTTCAATGTGCGCATTGCCATCCACGGTGTCTAACAGTAGATACGCCGTTGGCCGGTCATCTTCATCAACCGCTACCCATGCCCGTTCAGCTTCTTGAAACACTGCAAGTTCTTCAAGTGTTGGTGGTTCGTCTTCCGCGATGCTGTCCATACCAAGGTCGTAGAATGCCAAGCCAGCAGCTCGTTCAATCTCCCGTAAATCGTTGAGGTCACGGGGTCGGGCGCTTCGGATCATAGATCACATATATCACCGCGGAGTCTCAGGATCGGTAATTTCTGACAGTAGTCATTAATCGGGCTCAATGAGTCGTCGTATAATGTCACCGTACGAAACGTCGTGTTCCGTTTTTCCCGAAGAGGTCATTGAATTGTTCACTTGGATTACTCGTCCGGAGCAGCATGGAGATATTGCAGAGATTCGGGCAGTCAACGTTGCAGCGTTTCCTGGTGAAGACGAAGCGGACCTAGTTGAGGCCCTTCGGTCGGACCCACAGGCGTGGGTCGATGGGCTCTCAATTGTTGCCACTGATGCCAGCGGCGCTGTGGTCGGTCATGCTCTCCTTACCCGCTGCAGTGTCGGCGGAGAAGCTGCGCTAGCTTTGGCCCCCTGTGCTGTCTTACCGGGCTACCAGGGCACCGGCGCTGGAAGTGCAGCAATTCGAGCGGGTCTCGACGCGGCCAAGCAGCGCGGAGAGAACTTAGTTGTGGTTCTGGGACATGCCGACTTCTATCCACGATTCGGCTTCACGGCGGCCTCGGGGTTTGGGGTTACTGCACCTTTCGAAGTCCCTGATGATTCTTTCCTCGCCCTGGCCCTTGATCCCAACCAAGACACGCCATCCGGTGAAATTAAGTACGCGACCGCTTTCGGGGTGTGAAGTAATCAATAACGGTCGCTTTTGACCACGCAGCCGTGCCTGCGGTTCGGCCGTCGACACGCCGACGATCCCGTAGTCAAAACCTGTTCCGAATGGGGCACGTTCGGCCATCCTCAGTCTCAATCTGCACGCAGCCGGGCTGAGGTTTGAGTTGTCCCCTTAGGCTAGTCGCGGCGGGCGATGAGGATGTGCTCGACACTAGCCTCAGTGACAGGACCGCGTGACCAGTCGCCGTAAGAGTGCTCGATCGTGAAGCCGGCGGTGTCAAGGCTGCTGGTCAGGCGATCCATTGGGCGGAAGATGAGCGTCTCGGAGGTCTCGTCGCCGGAGCGCGTGCCGTCCGGGTACACAGTGATGCCACGGTGTGTCTCGATGACACCTTCAGGTGCCTCTTCGTTGACCTGAAGCGACTCGACCCAGCTGGTGAACTCACCACCGTCGGGGTGGGGGTATGTGCCAAAGGTGTTGTCGCGAGTCCAGCGCTCCCAGGCGCGGTTGCCCGGGTTGCGGCTCTCGAAAGCGATCCGGCCGCCGGGTCGAAGTGCCCGGTGAGCGTGCTGTAGAACCTCATCCCACGCGTCATCGGTGATGAAGTACTGGGCAACGTGCCCGGTCATGATCACCAGGTCGGCGATGGCATCGGGAACATCGTTGGCGTACCCGTGGATCCAGGTTGCCAGGTGACCTCCCGGCCGTGTGCGGGCGGTCACAAGCATCGCTTCAGCCGGGTCGACCCCGGTCACCTGATATCCGGCCTGGGCGAGTTCGACACCGAGCGCCCCGGTGCCACAACCGATGTCGAGGACCGCGAAGTCGTCAACCCCCTCACTCAGCTCCTCGGCAAGAGCGAGGTAGAAGTCGAAGTCCCAGCGCCCGCTGTTCTCGGCGTCATAGACCTGGGCAACACGTGGCTCGTCGTATCCGCTCTTCGTCACGCGCTCGAGTCTAGTTACCCCCGTGCCGCGTGATGTTGCCTCCAGCGACGGAGCCCAGGTCACGCTCGGGCGCTACGGTCTCCTCGGGGTCGAGCGGCTGAGGATGCAGGACGATCTTGCCCACATGGCGACGTCGGCCGAGTTTTTCCTGCGCTTGGGAGGCCTCATGAAGCGGGTAGGCTTTCGCGATGACTGGACGGACCTGTGCCTGTCGAGCGATGTCCATCAGCAGTCCAAAGTGGGACGGGGTGTGCATGCTGGAGCCAATAATTTGGGCATTGTGGAGATAGAGCCGACGCACGTCGAAACCTACAGTGTGCCCACCGAGCGCACCGGCGATCACCCACCTGCCACCTTCGCGCAGCAAGGTCACCCCCTCGCTCACGAGGTCTCCTGCCACGACGTCGAGAAACCGCAGGGGCACGGATTGCCGGCCATCTTGTAGACCGTGTTTCCGAGTGTCCACTGACCGTCAGGCCGCACCTGGCCGGCGCGGGTTCACGACCGACTTACGATGACCTGGGTCCCACCCGATCTTTGGATTCGCCAGCCACAGGTAGGTTGTGCGTAGCAGCACCTTGCGTGCTTGCTCGGGTTCTCGGGGCTATTCAACATCTTCGGTTGCTTGGCCAGCTCTGCAATGTTCTGCACAACGACGAATCCCTGGATGCGTGCACGGCTCTTGTGCAGCCACTGTTATAAGGAGGACGTCGTGATACCCAGGTTTCCATGGACATGTATTTCGTTATCCCAGAACCATCAGCTCGACGCAGAGGCCTTGGACTCCGCAGACGAGGTGCTCGGACCAGGACTACCCTTACTCACTTCCTGACAGTGGGGAAGCCAACCGAACCGTCACCAGACATGTCGTGACGGCTTTTCTCGTTATCTCGGGTAGCGCCACATGTGTGGGAATCCAAGAGCACCGATCTCAAGTGCAGCCAGTGCGATTTAGCCTTCAAGGGCGTCAAGCGTGTCGATAAGGCTGCGGGCCGTCGAAAGCGTTTGGCAGGGATTCTCGCCATTTGGGTGCTGTCTTATACTGGATCTTGGTCTCCGCAAGACATTGGTGCGCAGGCGTCACGGAGAGGCGCGGACGGGGGCACGTAGGTGAACGAACTGAGTGGCGCTATTGGGGTCGTGGACTGATGTGGGTTACCGGGGATGTGGAGCTTCCCGATGAAATCCTCGACGCTCACGAGCGCGGTGAACTCGTGTTCTTCGTCGGTGCAGGCGCTTCGCTGGGCAAGCCTTCGAACCTGCCCTTATTCGACAGCCTCGCGAAGAAGCTCGCGCGACAGGCGTCGCACCCATTCTCGAAGCGCGGCGGACTGGACTTCTTTATTGGGCAATTGGAGTCGTTACCACAGGGGTTTGACGCGCACCACCACGCACATACCCTGATTTCCAATCCGAAGTCGAAATTCAATCCGCTCCACGGTGCGATCGTAGACCTCGCGGGAATCGGGGGAACGTTTCGTGTGGTGACGACCAACTACGACGATCATCTCGCCTCTGCTGCAAGCAGCGGGTCGATCCCGATCCCGAACACCTGGTACGCCCCGGCGTTGCCACTCGGTCGTGACTTCACTGGGCTCGTACACCTGCACGGTTCAGTACGTCGCCCGAAGGAGGAGATGATCCTCACCGACCGCGATTTCGGTCGCGCATACATCACCGACGCGTGGGCCGCACGGTTTCTCCTCCCAATGTTCGATCGATTCACCGTGGTGTTCATCGGCTACAGCCACGATGACGCGATCATGCGATACCTCGCGCTCGGGCTGCCCTCGAGCGGCAAGGTCTCGGCCCCTAAACGGTTCGCGTTCACGACCGACCCGTTGAACAGCAAGTGGGGATACCTGGGGATCCGACCAATCGCCTACCCGGTCTTCGGGCGCGATCATCGAGCCCTTTTGGCGGCACTCAGCGAGTGGGGCGATCGCGCCAAAATGGGACAGACCGACCACCAGTCGCGCTTACGGGTGATTGTTGGCGGCGGAACCGCTTTGCCATGGCCCGACCGCGACTATCTCCATGCTCGTCTCCGGACTACCGACGGCGCCCGCGACTTTGCGGCTGCGACTGGGTCGCTTCCCGACGATGACAAACTCGAGTGGCTGACCTGGTTGGAGGAATTCCCCGAGTTCAAAGCCCTGTTCTCGCCATCGAATGTTTCAGAAGCGACGGCAATCCTAGGCAACTGGTTCGCAAAGACCTTCATCGGGTCGGCGACTCTGAACGCTGCAGCGCTCCAGACCGCGCAACGACTCGGTCAGTCCATGACCACTTCGCTCTACCGGACTGCCACCTGGTTCGCCAACGCTTTAAGTGAGCAGGATACGTCTGCAGGAAAGCGGTGGCAGGCGTTCCTCGCCACCTCGATCTATGGACAGTCGGCACCGCTCGAAACCGACCTCCTCATGCCGTTCCTGGACAATTCGACGCCACTCAGCATGGCGGTGCTGCGGACGGCGTTGCGGCCTTTTCTAAAGCTGGAACGACGCTGGTTCGTCGAGGAGTCCGCCGTGCGCACGACCCATCCCAATGCGAAGGTCACCTGGCACGCGGAGGACTACGCGCTGACCCAGCAGGTTCGACTCGTGGTGCAGGCATCCGACCCTGGAGATCGTTCTCTTGGCGGACTCCTGGAGGACGTCATAATGGCGGCATACGACCTGTTTGACGCGTATCACGGCGAGCGAGAATGGGACCTGCTCGCGCATCAACGGTTCGCGATCGAGGCACACGCCCAGGATGAATTCCGCGAGCCGTTCGATGCGGTCATCGACGGTCTCAGAGATTACGGGATCAAGGCGCTGCACGTATGGCCGGGACTTCCCGAGCGCTGGTGGAGTCTCGACCGAGCGCTCACGCAACGCCTCGCGCTGCATCTGGTGGCTAACGATCCGGCACGAAGTGCGGACGAAAAGCTCTCGTGGCTCCTCGGTCGCGCCGGGCTCTATGCCGACAATTTGAAGCATGAGACGTATCAGTTACTCGCCTCCGCAACCAGCACCGCGTCGCCATCGCTCAAGCGGCGAGTCCTGGACGCGGCCGCTATCGGACCCGACTACTTCGAAGAGATTCCCGATCGTGATGGACACATAGCGTACTTGAAGTACAACCTGCTGGCATGGCTGAAGCAGGCCGATCCTGACTGGGCTGAGGCACGAATCACGTTCGACGCGGTCCAGTCTGAGAACCCCAGTTTTGAAGTCCGAGAGCACCCTGACTTCGACACGTGGATGACGAGCGGAACCTGGGGCGGAAAGCCACCAATAGATATCGAGGAATTCATTCAGACGCTCGCTCAGAACGTGGACGCTGCACTCGAGGCCCTGTTGTCCCACGACTACTCCGAACGTCACTTCGATCAACCCGAATGGCGAGATGCACTCGGAATAGTGCAGCAGGCTGCTGAGCGACGCCCGGACCTTGGGGTTCAGCTCTGGGACGCGATCCTTGGCCGTGACGACCTCGACGAGAAGCAGGTCGATCTGTGGCGTGCGATTGCCGAAGGGTGGGGAAAGGCGGCCCTTGGAGATGCGGGGCTCGTAGTTGTCGAGCGCCTCTACGCACTTCGGGAGGACAAGGAGTCCGCCTATTCGGTCGGGCGTTTCCTGCTTGATCAGGTTCAACAGCAGCTCGATGTGGATGAATCGCCGATGCTCGCATCCATGCGCGAGTTGGCGAGTGTGCTATGGCACGCACAGGGTTCAGGCTTCACCCGGCGTGCAGACGCGAGCCCCGTGTCGTTCGCGGCGGCGCACCTCAATTCGTGGCCGGGTCTCTTGGCCCAGTATTGGGCCAGTGAGGTTGATCGTCGCTGGCGGCACTCGCGTGAGGAATGGGCTGGCCTGAGTGACGAGGAGTCGGATGCGCTCATCGGGCTACTCAACGACAACAAGGATGCGTTGGATGCTACTCAGCCTGGGATTGCTGGCAAGCTGTTCTTCTATTTCGCCGCAGATGAAAACTTCGCGGCAGCGCACCTGCTTCCGCTTTTCAACGACCCAAAGCGGCATGTCTTTAGCTGGGGTCCTTTCCTGCACCGTCCCAGGTGGAACGACCGGCTTCTCGCAGCGGGCCTCTTAGGCAGCATGGTTGCCGAGCTTAGCCGTCTCCGCGATTTGCCAGGTCGCCAGCAGCATCTCATCTTCCTGGGGTTCGTCGCCTCTGTGGTGTCATACGCGGGCATCACGAGTACCGACCGGAGGCGCCTCCTTCATCAGACGGTGCTCGCGTCAGACGGTTCGCATGCCGCCGACTTCGCTGAAACAGTGGCCCGATTTCTCCGTGAGGACGGCATAGACGGGGCCGAGGTTTGGCACCGGTGGCTCGGCAAGCATCTGGAACGCCGCATCAACGGGCAGCCGCGTGTTGCATCCGTCGAAGAGCTTGCGCGCTGGGCGGACGTCGTCCCTCTCGTCGGTAAGTTCGTCCCTGCCGCAGCGATGCTTCTCAGTGGACACGGCATCGGCCTCGGCGAGCGGTTCTTGCATCGGAAGTTTGCGGATGGCGTTCTCACCTCCCATGGCCCCGAGCTCGTTGCTTTCTTCGCCGAGCGCGTCCGGAGCACGACCGTTTCGGACTACATGATGACTCGCCGCGTGCGGGAACTGGTCGAGGCGATAAGAGGGGCGATCGGCGATACCGTTGCCGGACCACTAATCGAAGCGGCGACGGATAAAGGGGTCCTAGACGTTGGCGAATGGAGACGACATTGAACACTGGACACGCGACCTCATCGAGGGTCAATCGACTGCGACGCGCTTACGAGCTGCAAGTCGGTGGGAACTGAATTCCCCGAGGCAAGCCTTCGGAACTTCTGTCGCTGGGGGAGCCCACTCGAGCCTTGGTTCAAATTCGGCGAACTTCCCGTGAACCAGAAATCTACCGACGAGGTCCTAGAAGTATCTGCATTTCTTTGGAATTTAGGCTCTACCAGAGGCTCAAAGGTTCTCTCCAGAAGAACATCATGAAGGCACACGGGCCGGTTGGCAGATGAGCGGATGAACCCCTGCTCCCGGCAAGTGGTTGTGCAGACGCCGGACCGTCCCGGAGACTATTCTCTTTCGTCCAGGTCAACTCCCCTTCGACCACGGTGGAATTTCTGCTCGACTAGAATCACCGTTACAAACCCCTTTGAGAGGACTTCTCAGTGAACGCAGTCGGGCTCAACAGGGTCAAATTCGAAAATATTCGCGAGCACTCCGGATCTCAACACAGGGCCTGGGAAGAACTCGCGTTCATCCTGACACCGACCCTCGACCGCCTACCTGAAGAATCCAAACTTGTTCGTCGAGGCACCCCTGACGGCGGCATTGAGTTCCACTGCGATGCGCCCTCAGGCGAGGGAGTTTGGGCTTGGCAGGCTAAGTACTTGTTCGAGCTCTCGAAGAGTGCCCTCGACCAAATGACCGAAAGTTTCGAAAGCGCTCTGGCCAACCTGCCCGACCTCAGCCGGTATACATTCATTCTTCCCATTGACCGGCCAGCGGGAGCGCGAGGTACTAGCGCAATGAAGAAGTGGGACAAAAAGGTCGGAGACTGGACCAACCAAGCCGCCCAGAAAGGCGTCACGGTCTTCTTCGAGTACCACGGTCACTCGGCAGTTCTCGAAGCGATAGTACAGCCCCAACATGTCGGTGCGCTTCGCTACTTCTTCGACTCAACCTTCCTTACGCCGAACAGCTTCGCCCATCAGGTCGAACGGTCCGCGAAGAACCTGGGCGACCGGTACCTGCCTACAACTAACGTGGAGACGGAGTTCCCTTCAGTCATTGACGCACTTTGCCTGACTCCGTCCTTCAAGGCTCAAGTTCGCGATCTCTCCGCTAAAGCCGACCTAGCCCTCGAGCGCCTTCTTCACGCGCTCACCACCCGGCCTAACGGAACGGCTCCGAACGCGGCTGCAGCTGCCAGGACGTTCGCTGCCGCTCGAGTGCGCTGTGAGGAATTTCTTGCAACCGACGACGGGACGGCCCTGAAGGCGCTTGGGACTGCCGCAGGAAAAGGCCAGGATGCGGTGCTCGCAGACTGGACCAATTTTGAAAGAACCAGCGCGAGAAAGAACGACCGCAGGGTCCCTAACCCGCACCGAGAGTTTGATGAAGCACACAGAGCACTCCTCGACCTTGGCGCTCTGCTCAGCGATAAAGCACTCCGGCTTTCCGGTGACGCGTCACTGTTGGTGGTCGGGGCAGCGGGCATCGGTAAGAGTCACAGCCTCGCTGACGTTGCTGTCTCTAGAACCAAAGTAGGGGCTCCCACGTTGCTAGTCCTTGGCAATCATCTGTTACTGAACACATCTTTGACCGATGAGCTATCGCGCTTCGTCGGACTTGGCTCCTGGGACGAACTCATAGCCGGGATGCAGGTCGCAGCTCGGCTCTCTGGTCAGGGCAAAGCCCTTATCGCCATTGACGCTATCAACGAAGGTCCGGGGCGCGAACTGTGGAGGGAGCGCCTCCCAGGCCTGTTGAGTGAACTTGCTAGAGCACCGCAGATTGGGTTGGTCCTATCCGTTCGTGACAGCTACAAGTCGAGCATCGTAAGTCCCGCAGCCGAAGAGGCATTGGTCCAACATGTGCATCGGGGGTTGGCAGGGCACGAAAGCGAAGCGGTTCACTTGTATGCGCAGGAGGCAGGGTTATTGGCACCGCACGTGCCAGCTTTGAACCCTGAATTCAGCAACCCTCTCCTGCTCCGGTCGATGTGTCGGTCCGCGAAAGCCCAAGGCCTCATGACCATCCCGGACACTTCGATGGGAGAAGATTGGATCTTCGACGGGCTCCTGAAAGCGGTGAACGACAAGATCTCCGACATCAACGAATTCGACCTCGACCCAGCGGACCAGGTTGTCCAGAAAGGCATTCGCGCTCTGGCCTCAGCGATGGTAGATGCGAAGTCCGAGACTCTGCCACGTCACATCGCAGCAGACATCGGAAACACCATCCTGCCGGACGGAGGCCGAGAGAGCCGACGACTCGTCAGCGTTCTCGAGCGCGAAGGGATCCTCCTCCGAGAACCCAGGAACGACGCCCAGGGCGAGGTAGTCCGGTTCACCTACCAACGTATGTCGGACCATTATCGAACGCGCACGTTCCTCGACGGCTGCGACGATCCCGCCGGTGTTCAAACAAAGCTTCTCGAGTCTCACGAGCATCGCGGTTGGGTTGACAGCGGCCTCCTGGAATCGTTGTCCTCTATGGTGCCCGTCAGGTACGGCCTCGAACTGCTAGACATCGTGAACGGAGACTCCTGGGTTGATCGTGCGAAGTACACCCTGGGTCAAGCATTCTTCGACAGTCTTCCGTGGCGGCCGCCGGCAACGGTGACAGAGCGAACGTCGGCGCTGGCTAATGAGTTAATCGACGATGAGATCATCGAATTCAACGATTGGCTATCCACCCTCTTGGGTCTCGCATGCATCCCTGACCACCCCCTCGGAGTGAGGTACCTTCACGAAAGACTCGTCGACCGTTCAATGATTGAACGCGACCACGTCTGGACTTTGCCTGTTCAAGACATCTGGCTCGAATCGGAAAGTTCGATAGCCCGAATACTCGACTGGCTCGCCAGCAACGATGAGACCTTGTTGCCACAAGCCCGTCGCGACTCCATGCTCGTTCTATCTTGGTTCCTGTCCAGCAACAGTCGCCGCCTGCGAGATCTTGCCACAAAGGTTCTAGTCAAGCTCACCGACCGGACTCCCGACGGGCTACTCCACGTGCTCCAGCAAATGGAAAGCGTCGACGACCCATACATCAGGGAACGTCTCGCGGCCGTTGCCTTCGGCTACGCGGCACGTCTGCCCTTCACCCTCCGAGACGCCCAACAGCGCGATGATGCCGTAGCTGTCCACGTCCTGGCCGTAGAGATGGCATCGCAAGCAGATATGCCAAGCATCCTACTCACCCACTACATGCGCGAGTTGACTCGCGAATTGACGGTGCGACTACCCGGCTTAGATCTCCGGTCCTATCAAGAACCCGAGTGTTCGTGGCCATTCGACCCACCGTCGCGGGTTGACCTCGCCGTCCGGCTCGGCGACGAAACCGACCACAGGTTTCTCGGCAAATCACCCATAGGGTACGACTTCCACACATACACACTCGAGCGCGGCGTTGTGAAGAATTTTGCGCTACCGAACCAGATGAATCTCCAGAGACGTGCTCGAAGAAACTCCCACCAGCGTCGACGCCGAGCTCTCACGAAGATTGCCAAAGCAGAGGCAACGACACTCGAGTACATTGCAGACCTGCTCGACGAGCCGCGAGACAACCGATCACTCGAAGAGATCATCGCGAGCTATCGAGCGCCCCGTACAAGGCGAAGTGCAGATGCTTCAGAGGCGAAGCAGGATGGCGCAATCCCGGCCCAGACCGAAGGGGAGCGCCTTCGTACCAAGTACCCCGCCGAGACCAGCCGTATCAGCCAAGCAGAAACAAACCTAAGGTTGCCCAAGAGCATCGGACCATCGATGGACGTGATCGAACGATGGCTAGTGAATCGCGTGCTCGACCTCGGCTGGACACCAAACAGTCCGGGTGAGAAGTACAACCATCTGATAAACCGCCAGCTTGAAGGTGCTGAGGACAAGATCGAGCGCCTGGGAAAGAAGTACCTTTGGATTGCCCTCCGAGAACTACAGGCAGGACTCACGCAACACTGTGAAGTCTTGGTATGGTCATCCGACGAACCGTCGCCATACCAGTCAGTGTGGCAGCTTCGGAATAGCGTGGACATCGACCCGACGATTGCTCTATTCGGCGACCGTCCTCCGCTTGAGTCCGCAAGTTCGCGAATGCGCCAACGACTCCGCGCCAATGAACTTCATGAGGCTTGGTGGCTGCGCGGTTTCGCATCACCACTTGACACCGAGGCCACGAACGGTGACGCTTGGCTGCAGTCCACGACAGACTTACCGCTCGTGAGTCGCATGTTGGCGGCAACGGACCCCGCAGGGGACGAGTGGGTCGCCTTGGAGTGTCACGTGGAATGGCAAATTAATAATGACGGCCCTGTTGAGAGTTTTCGGCAAGACCGACGAGACATGTGGTTCAGAACCCAGTCCTACTTGACTAGCACAGAGTCGATCCAGGATGTCCGGGCGTGGTCCAAAGGCAAGAACTGGATGGGCCTGTGGATGCGAACCCCACCCGACCACGGTGAAGGGTTCTACCGGCAATATCCGCACACCGAACCGTGGGCAAGCTGGTTCCAGGAAATCCAACGCGAACACACGTCAGGCTGGCAAGGCGAGAACGCCCCGGCGGAGACGCAACTGTTCCGAGTCTCTGACGGGTGGTATCAGCCGACGGACCACGAGTTCCCTGCATACCCTCAGGCACTGGCTACTTTCGGGAGTAATACGACATCCGAAAACGACATGTCGAGCAAGGACCTGTCCTCCGGTGTCCTCCCCTCACCCATGCTGCTCCAAATTTTGGGGGCGTCGCACACGTCTGCTCAGGGGTTTAACTCCGAGCCCGCTCTCAAACTCGGCGGGTTTGAGAGAGAGTTCAGTTGGAGTAACGCCGAGGGTATCGTCATGTTTGCTACTGGGGGACCTGAATGGGGTGCTCCAACGGCACTTTACGTCCGGGCCTCAGTCCTCCACGAATCGCTCGAGCGGGTGGGGCTAACTTGGTGGTCATGGGTGTTGGGCGAGAAGATCACGTGGAGGGGCGGAGAGCCGACCGGCAACCGCCTAAACGTGTTTGGCGCTGCAGGGCTCAATGAAAACGGAGTCCAGGCGTGGTCCTTCGACGCCCATTATGAAGACGGACCGGATTAGTCGCCGTGGCTCTTTCGGGCGCGAGACCACGACTCGTACGTAATAACAGCTCTGCTATGTCGACCATAGTGTCGGATGGCCCGATAGCACTGGTCGACAATGGTTTGCCCGGCCGTAGCTGGTCAGGTCACATTCCAAGCTCGAGATCAGTAAGACTCTACTGACCACCAGAGGACTAAGAGACCGTGGTAGGAACTCCGAACACGCCACATGAACCACCACGCATTCCACCCAAGAAGAAAATGTCCCTTGAGAAACGGACCCAGATTGCAACTGAGTGGCTACAGCGATGCAGCTGGTGTGCCGCCGGGAGTAGGTCCACTCGTTATGTGAGTCGCGGGGTTTGTTCTTCTTGATGCCCGGCAGTGCCAGCATCAGGAAGAACAAACCCAATGAAGAGCGCCAGGGCGATTGGGTGGCCAGGTCGGGTGATTCGCAGTGCCCTGGTAGGTTCAGCATTCGTCTTGGGGTGGTATCAATCGTCTTGCGTTTACCACGAGGGACAAGTCGGTGGAGGCCAGAACAAGTTGATCAGTCGAAGGCACGGGCAACGTTGCCTCGAGCTTGCCAGCGATCACAAGAGGAAAGTGCAGCAGCCAGTAGTCGGTAATGGCGGGATGAAAAGTCTCATTCGCGACTTCGAGTGGTCCGCCGGGGCAGGGGATGAGACTTCCCGTACGCACCGGATCAGGCGCAGTGCCCCATGTAGGCCACTTTGTCGGAACGACACAATCTGAACCTGCTATCACTCGGCGGATCATGCCCTCTTCGGGGCCCCGGCCTAAACAGCAATGTCGGTGGTGGCGGTTACGCTGAATTGAACAGCCCAACCAAGGAGGAGAATGATCATGAGCTTGACTGACGCCTTCAAGACCTTTCAGGACGTCGTGAATGCCGACATTATTCAAGTCCGAGAAGCCCGTGCTCGCCGCGATCTCTTTAAAGGGGCCTTCGTTGCCGAGGACGATGTGGAGGAAGTTGTCGCGTCTGGATCGCTAGCGCGAGGGACGCATAAGGATCCGATCCATGACGTCGATGTGATCGTCGTCTTCGATCAGGACGAGCATCCGGATTGGGGCGCGCCGGGAGGTTCCGCCGCGGACGCTCTCGATTACACGCGCGAGCGTGTCAACACGCTGCTCGGGGCGACGAATGGCACTTATAATCACGCCGTCCGGCTGGCGCGGTGGCGCAACCATGCCGTCAAGTGCTTCCTGGATGACCCAGACGATCCTGACGCGTTCACCGTTGATGCCATGCCAGCGATTCGCCGCGATGGGCGGCTCCTTATTCCGGAAGCGGCCTCGGAAGATTGGGTGACTTGCGACCCCGAGTTCCTAATCGCCAAGGTTGCGGAGAGGCACGCCCTGTGGAACAAGTTCGCCAGCACTGTTCGGATGCTCAAGTGGTGGGCTGCCGAGCAAGACACCAAGATCAAGTCTCTCGTCATGGAGGTCCTCGCGCTCGACTTCCTGCCGACGGACGTCAACCAACCCGCTGCGATCAAGCAGTTCTTCGTGAGCGCCTGCTACCACATCGAGGGCGGGAACGACGTCGCCGATCCCGCTGGACTCTGCGGACCGATTCAGCCCGACATCGACTACGAGGCGTTCGCCGACACCCTGCGGACCGCACGAAACAACGCCATCAAGGCGTTCCAGGCACAGGCGAACAATGACACTGCGGCTGCGATCAAGCACTGGGGTGAGGTCTTTGGGGACGACTTCCCGAAGCCTCCTGCCTCCACTGGCAACCCGGCGCCCGCGGTCGTGCCCGCTGTGCCCCGGCCGGTGAAGGACACTCCGCAAGGATGACTCGCGCAACAGGGCCAGATCGCGGCGCGGGCACCACGGCGCTCAACCCCGTCCTCTGGACTGAGCGTGAACCCGTGCGACTGAGGCGCGATCAGAATGAGGTCCAGGCGTACGCGCCATTGCTCGAATACCAGAGCCCCACAGACGACGGCATGCCGCACGGCGGATGGATCGGTTTACTCCCCCGCTGGCCGTTCGAGCGGCCCCAGCCCGAAGCTCTCGATGAGCTGCTCGGGGACCAGGAACTGCGAGTGCTCGTCATCTACTCCGCGGCGCACCCGATGGTTCCGCCGACCATCTACTCCCTTGATCCGGAGCCGTCGATCTGGGAACAGACGCAGTCCGCATGGCACGTAGCCCCAGGAGGATCGCTCTGTCTGCTCCAGAGCGATGGCGGCTGGCAGCCCGAAGCAAGCCTCACCGAGCTTCTGGCTAAGGCATCGGGATGGCGGATCGAGTACGCCCTGATGAAGGCTGGCGTCATCGATGAGATGTCGGTCAATGGCATCGTCTCTGACCCTTCATATGACCACCTCATCTCCGAGGCAGCTGAACGCGCGAAGAAGGACGTGCGCGCCGAAAAGAAAACAGAAGCCGATGCGATCCAGTGACCCGTACATCGTGCTCACACTCGAAGGGGCGGCCAAGATGGCCGAGTCAAAGTTGTCCCTCGGTTCGCTGAACATACGTCACGTCCCGTCGGAAGACCTTTACGTGGTTACCACCGTCGAGACCGCTAGAGACATTCGCCTACAGGTGGAAATACCCCGCAAGTACACCGCATTGCATTGGGGCGACCCGCTGTACAGCGCACAGTGGATGCGTCCGACAACGGAACACATCAACCTAAACCACCTAATGCTGTTGCGACGTCCAGGCGCGAGCATTCCATTCGACGATTTCCGGAAGATGCTCCCAGGCGTCTCAGACCCCGGCGGCAAGCTTGGACTCCTCATCACCCACGATCCGCAGATTCCATCCGAAGCCACGGAAGCGGGCGCCGCTGAATTCGCCGGATGGCTCGTACACCGCACGGGCGTTCGTGCCATCGCGATCGAAGCTGAACCGGCGGTCGTCGGCTTGGCTCAACTGACGGGGAGATGGCCGATCGAACAGCTCGCCGCCAATAGCGTCATGGTTGTGGGCTGCGGCAGCATCGGGAGCGCCGCGGCAGAGGCGCTCGCAGGATACGGACTCGGAAGTGTGGAACTTGTCGACCCGGACCGATTCCTCTGGCACAACATGCTCCGCCACGCTCTCGGACCCGAAAGCGTTGGGCGATTCAAGGTGGCGGCGATGAAGGATCACCTCGCCCAGCACTGGCCGCAGCAGACAGTGGTGGCTCACAGACGTGACGTGGTTGCCGAGGCCCACTACATTCGGCCCCTCGTCGACCGCGTCGATCTGGTGCTCTGTGCCGCAGACGGTATTGCTCCCAGACGCGTCGTCAGCCACCTCTCCAGGCGCGCACGGAAGGCGGCGGTCTTGGCGTGCGTGCTCGACAATGGCTCGATCGGAGAGGTCATCCGGCTGCGTCCCACGCCCCGGTTCGGATGTCTCCTCTGTCTACGGCAGCAGCTTGCGGATCAGGGGGCGATGGATGCTGAGGCGGATCAGGAGTTGGATTACGGCACCGGGCGCGTCCATCAGCCTATGACGGCTGTGCCGCCTGATCTCCGATACGTCGGCATGTTCGCCGCAAAAGTGGCGATCGCGACACTGCTGGAATCGCTTCACGGTGACCACACCCAGCAGGTTCCCGGCGAGCACGCCATCATCGGTCTCAGACCAGCAGGTGATCTCGCGGCCCCTTTCGACCTCAGCCAAGCCGGCGATGTTCGGTGGTCGTCTATCCCCAGACCTCGCGCATCGTGCCCGACCTGTTCGCCAGGATGACAGCTTGGAGAGAGGTGCCTCCGGTGACGATCACTGACGTCGCACTCAGCGCGATCGAGCGCGAGGCGTTGCGGTCCGTCGATGGACTCGAAACTGGCGGCATCTTGCTCGGGGAGGACGCGACTGATGGACTCGACATCCGACACGCCGGCGGACCTGGACCCAACGCCACCCGCGGCGAACGCACCTTTATGCGAGACCTCGACCATGCCCGGCGTCTCGCGGACTCGGCCTGGTCGGAGGACCGTAGTCAGTGGATAGGCGAATGGCACACCCACCCGACCGGAGGGCTCTCCCCGAGCGAGGTTGATCTCCACTCCTACATGCGCCATCTGCACGACCCTGAACTGGGGTTCGACAAGTTCGTCGCGATCATCGCTGGTTTCGATTCATCGGCACGTGTAGTCGTTGCAACTTGGCTCGTAGAACGGGACCGAATCTGGGCGGTGGTACCCGAGAGGCTGCCTATTGCGCCTGCTGGAGACAGTCCATACGCCAGTGACGCGGTGAAGCACGCCGCCTCCATAGCTGAAGAACACAAGGAGACGCCATGACATCCGATTCCGCCACTCCTGACCCAGCAGACCCTGTCTTCATCTCGTATCGCCAGAAGGACGGTACGGGTGTTGCTGCCGAACTCGCCTGGCTCCTCCGTGCCGCCGGCATCCCTGTCTGGCGGGACCGAGACGATCTGCCACCAGGTGACACCGAGGCCCGACTCAAGCAAGCGATAGAGGCCGGCATCTCCGGCGGCGTTCTCGTGACAACACCGGACGTGGTGAACAGCAGAGTCGTGAAGACGCTGGAAGCCCCCCATCTCCTCCAGCTACACCGCGACTACGACGTGTTTGCACTCGGAATCATCAACTCAGTGAAGACAAAAGACGACGGAACAGATTACGACGCTCCCGACCGGCTCCTAGAGATTCGACCCGGCACCTTAAGCGGTGTAGACCAGCACTCCGCCGAGCGCGATGGTCTGCTGGCATTGATCCGCGGTGTGGTCTGGCACAGAATCGCGTCTCTTCGCAAGCGAATCGAGGCAACCGACCAGACGTTCCGCCTAAGCCTCCAGACCAGGAACACGCCACAGGTCTATGACCGAACCGGTGACGAACTGGACATCCGCCTCAGACCCTCCGATCACGAACGACTTCCGAGCGCCGACGGGCTCCGAGACCTCAAGGACACCATCGGTCTCCTCCCCGATGCCGTGACCCGTTCCGGGGCCCATCGGCTCCGTGTCGCTGGCGGCGCTCATCTCTCGGTGGCCTTCGCAGTCGGGGCGGCCTTGCCTTCGTCTCGAATCGGACACATGGACGTGATCGACCAACAGGGCGCCACCTGGGCGAGCGATGGCGAAGCGCGGTTCGTCACGCAACCGCAAGTGCAAATCGCAGATGAAGGGGGCAATCCGTCTGCGATCACAGCCGGGCGCCCCTCCGTAGCGGTATATGTCGATCTCCTGCCCCAACGCAGCGACACCGCCTTCACCCGCTATATCGAAGACCATAGGCCGTTTCTCGCGGCCTGGCGTCATCTCACAAGTGCGAGCGGCACGCTCCTCGACCCCGCTGACGCGGGCCTGATCGCCGCCGACCTCGCCGCGCATATCCGTGCCCTGTCGAACGACAACTCCAACGCCGAGGTGCACCTCCTGCTGCGGTGCCCGTTCCCCCTTGCGCTTCTCATCGGACGGTTGACCAACACCCTGCGCGTAGTAGCCCATGAATGGGACGACTCGGACCCCATATACGGCAATGATTACCGCGCAAGATACGTCCCCACACTTCGAGTGCGAGCGTCAGCAAGCGTGGGAGCGATAGAAGAGGTGCTTCTTCCAGGGCGGGGTGATCCCTTGAATTAGGTCTCCTAGTTTCGGGTCGACCAGCGTGGGACGAATTGCTTCCCAGCAGAGCAAGGAGATCAGTCGAAGGCGCGGGAGACGCGGTGTTGGAGGTGTCTCCACTGGCGGGCGGGGTCTAGCTCGGGGGCCAATGTGTGGAGCTCCACCTGCTGGGGTTCCGCGCACGCTGCCGCCGCGTCTGGGTCCGTGGTGACGAGCGCTGTGGCGCCCTCACTATCAGTGGTGCGCTGGATCATGGAGCCCGGCATCAGATTCATCAGCACCATTGCCAGCTGGCGGGCGTGACCCTCCGGAAGGTCGATCGGGGCGCGCACCACGGTCGGGTCAATCCGCACCGGGCGGCGCAGCGAGCGCACCGCCACATCCACCCCGCCGAGCACTGACTGCCACAGGAACCACAGGCACAGCGCGCCAGCGAACCAAATTCGCCGTGGCCACCGTGCAAGCCGCACCGGAGACTCCGGCGGCATCAGCAGCAGACTCAGCGCCGTGCACGCAAGCACGGACACCAGCCCATAGACCGCGTAGTCCATAGAAGCGGAAGTGAACCCCGCCCACAGCACACCTAGGATGACAGCGCGCAGGACCGCACCCACTATCCAACGCATCACCACGCTGCTCATCACCACAGACCTCCTGCCCACATCACCAGCACGACAGTGACCGCAGTCAGCGCCACAATGACCACACCTGAACCCTCCCAGCTGCCCACGGCAGCTTCAGCACGGGAAGCACCACGGCGGGTCCATTCAGCCAAACGGTGCCCACCGCTTGCACCACGTGAGCGCACACGCGCAGTCACGCCATGGGCGGCGTCCAGTCCAGCGGAGGTGCTACGTCCACCACGGACCAAGAGAGATTCTTCCGCGACCACAATGTCGCCTGGTGGCACAGTCTGGCCATCTGCGCTCAGCCACTGCGGCAGCAGGTCCCGCCGCGCCGCGAACGCGATGGCAGCACCCAAGCCGACACCGAGCAGGATGGGCCAGGTGGCGTCCCACAGTGCGCTCGCCGTCCAGCTGAAGTCCCCGGCCTGAGGGATCCACCGGAGGCCGATTATCCACGGCACTGCCACTCCGGCTGCACACACGCCCAGCCAGGAAAACAGTTCACCATCGGGCCTCCGGCGCGGGGCTCGTTCGGCCCGGGTGATCACCCAGCCGAAGCGCATCAGCAGCAGGGTGGAGCCGGTAGCCACCAGCGGCAGGATCTGATCAAGTCCCAGACCCAGCACGGTGATGCCTTCGACTGCCTCCTTGGAGACATACTTGCCGTAGGCGCCCGAGGTCAGGGGGGCGCCCGCCACAGCTAGGGCCGCACCGGCCATGCCGATGGCGACCAGGATCCCGGTCCGACCACCGGCATAGTGCTTGACCACGGGCACGCCTAGGAACAACGCACCCTTCGCCAGCCCATGATGGACGGCGTAGAGCACCGCGGCCGCAGTAGCCGCACCGGTCACCTCGGGCACGAGCATCGCCACCGCCACCAGGGCGGTGATGAACCCCATCTGCGAGATCGTCGAATAGGCCAGCACCA
The DNA here is from genome assembly GCF_010119385.1 of Nesterenkonia haasae. Taxonomy (GTDB): domain Bacteria; phylum Actinomycetota; class Actinomycetes; order Actinomycetales; family Micrococcaceae; genus Nesterenkonia; species Nesterenkonia haasae. The sequence continues at coordinate 48,762 of NZ_VFIE01000023.1, read as the reverse complement.
CCTTCGGGTCACTCTGCAGAACACCTGCCACCACCGCGGCGAACGCGCCGATAAGCGCCAGTGCCAACAGGGTCTGGCCCGCCGCAGCCGGGATGGCCGGGTCGCCCAGTGGAAGGAACCGGATCCAGCCCATCAGCCCGGCCTTGACCATCGCCCCGGAGAGCACCGCCGAGGCCGCCGGGGGAGCAGCCGGGTGCGCCAACGGAAGCCACACATGCAGCGGCACCGTTCCGGCTTTGACCCCGAATCCGATCAGTAGCAGCACCACTATCAGGCCCGTGTGGTCCGAGGCGGCCACCGCGGCAGGAGCATCCGCGATCAGGTACCCGCCTGCGCTCGCAGTGAGAATCAGGCCCGCCAGGATCGCCGTCTCACTGATCACTGACATCACCAGGTAAATCCTTGTGGCCCGGCGAGCCGCCTGGTGCCGGTAGTGGATGACCAGCCCGGCAGCGGAGAAGCTCATGATCGCGAACGCCAGGTAGAAGCTCACCGCATCGGCGGCCAGGTAGGTGCCGATATTGCCCGCAAAGCAGACCATCAGGAACGCGCTCAGCGCCCCGGACCCACTCTCGGCATCCCGGAGTTTCACCCAGGTGACCGCCATCAGTGCGGCCCCATAGAGCAGTGCGGCAATCAGCGTCAGCGCACGTGCCGCAGCATCCATGCTGAACGCGGTGCCCAGCAGCAGCCACGGCACCTCAAGCTCCGCCTCCGGACCCACCAGGGTCAGCAACACCGCGGGCAGCACCGTCAGCGGCGAGAACATCGCAGCCGCCCGGCGCACCCGGCGGGCACGGGCCAGCCCCAGCGTTCCGGCCAGGGCAATCACCGCGGTCACCACCAGGGGGATAAGCAGGCTCAGCGCTATGAGGATCTCAGGGGTACGCACCTCAGCTGAACACCCCCTCGGCGATGAACCGCGAGATTTCCAGCGGAGAGAACGGTAACGACGCCGCCAGGCCCACTATCAGCGTGAACCCGGCAGTGCACAGGGCAGGTATGAGAAGCAGCGCCGGCTCATGAACCCGCGCATCATCACCGGTCCGCGCTGTGCCAGGCTCGGGTGCGTCGGCGCCGTCGTACTCCTGCTCACTGTCCTGCTCATCCTCCTTCTGGCCGAACCACAGGCTGTAGACCACAGGCAGGAAGTATGCGGCGTTGAGCAGTGAGGAGACCACCAGCACCACCAGCACCCACGGGTGCGGGGAGTCCAGAGCGCCGAGCCCCAACTGCCATTTAGAGATAAACCCCGCCGTTGGTGGCAGGCCGATCATCCCGAACGCGCCCACCGTGAACGCCGCAGAGGTCCAGGGCATGCGACGGCCGGCCCCGCGCAGGTCAGAGATCTTATGTGCACCCATGGATTCGGCGAACAGTCCGGCGCAGAAGAACAGGGTGATCTTCATGATGCCCTGATGCACCAGGTGCACCACCCCGCCGGCGGTGCCCGCCATGGAGAACATGGTTACCCCCAGCACCACGTAACTGACCTGGGAGACCGTGGAGAACGCCAGGCGGCGCTTGATCTCCGTCTGGCGCAGCGCCTGATAGGACCCGTAAATGATGGTGATGCTGGCCAGAATCAGCAGCGGAGTGAGCCCCCCCAGCTCCCAGGCGACCTCAATGCCGTAGACATCATCGACCACCCGGACAATGCCGAACACGCCAGCCTTCACCACCGCGACCGCATGCAGCAGGGCAGAGACCGGAGCAGGGGCGACCATAGCCGCCGGCAGCCAGGAATGCAGCGGCACCAGGGCAGACTTCACCCCCAGTCCGCCGACCAGCAGGGCGAAAATGATCACCGCCACAGTGGGGGAGCCGGCGGCGAAATCGGCCACATCAGCCGCGCCGCCCTCAGCGAAGTCGGCTGGCCCGGCCTCCATGGTCAGCCACACCACACCGACCAGCACAGCGACGCCGCCGCCGAGCGCGTAGCGCATATACAGCCTGGCTGCCTTCAGGGACTTCTCATCTCCCCAGTGCGCCACCAGCGGGTAGGTCACCAGGGTCAACAGCTCGTAGAACACCAAAAACGTGATCAGGTTCCCGGAGAAGCTGATGCCCACCGTCGCCGCCACACACAGGCTGAAGAACCCGAAGAACCGGCTCTGATACGCGGTGCCCTTCAGGTACCCGATCGCGTAGATCGTGGTCAGCAGCCACAGCACCGCAGAGAGCCCGGCGAAGAACAGGGCCAGCGGATCCACCCGCAGCACCAGCGAAATCGCCTCCCCACCGCCGGTGGGCAGAAACGGCACTGAGAACTCTGGGCGGGCACCCTCGGCCACCACAGGTGGCACCAGCAGCACCACCAACACCAGCTTGGTCACCGCGCCGACCAGGTTGACTGTGCTGCGCAGCCGCGCCACACGCTGCGGCAGCGGGAAGATAATGGCGGCCACCACGACCGAGAGCAGCACGAGTCCCAGCGGAATCAGGTCGTTCACCACCATGAGCCCACCTCCAGCATGGTGCTCACCCACGCGCCCAGCAGGCCTGTGGCCAGGGTCGCCACACCCAGTAGCAGCACGGCCAGCTCCCCGGTGCGCTCGCGGACGGTCACTGGGTTCGCCGCCGGGGTGTTGTCATCCACCTCAGCCTGCATCAGCAGCGGGGCGATTCCGCGGAGTAGGTACCCGGCCGAAAGCAGTGTGCCCGCGGCGAGCACCAGGAACAGCCACCAGTGCTCGGCCCCCACCGCGGCCGTGGCCAGCTGCCATTTGCCGGTGAACCCCAAGCTGATCGGCAGCCCCAGCAGCCCCACAGCGCACAGGCCCATCGCCAGAATCAGGGTGGGGTGGTGGGCTCCGGCCCCGCGCAGCGCGGCAATCTCATCGGTGCCGCAGCGGTCCTTCAGGAATCCTGCGGCGGTGAAGAGTCCGGCTTTGGCGATCGCGTGCCCGGCGGCCAACGCGACCACAGCACCGTAGGCACCTGAGGCGAGTTCGGCGTCGTCGTTCTCACCCGGAAGCAGCAGCGGGAACGCCAGGAACCAGTAACCGATCTGCGCGATGGTCGAATACGCCACCAGGGGCTTCAACCTGTCCTGCCGCAGCGCCAGCACCGAACCGGCCAGCACCGCGGCGGTCCCCAAGCCACCCAGCAGCCAGGTCAGCCACTCGGCACCTGCCAGCACCGGGACCGCCCAGAGCCAGCAGCGCAGCAGCACCACCAGCGCGGCCTTGAGCACCAAACCGGACAAGATGGGGGAGACCACGCTCGGGGCCGAAGAATGCGCGGGCACCAACCAGCGGTGCATCGGCAGCAGGGCGACCTTCATACCCAGACCAATGGTCATCAGGGTCAGCGCCAGCAGCGCAGGGGTCGGGTCCTCCAACCCCCCCAGGGCCTCACGGGTCTGCTGCAGGTCCAGGGTTCCGGTCACTGAGGCCAGCAGCCCCACCCCGGCCAGAAACAGCAGCGAACCCAGCACCGCCACGAACAAATACCGCAGTGCCGGTTCCCAGGACTTCCGCCCCCCGAGGGCCACTAGTGCGACCGCCGTCAGGCCGACCAGTTCCAGGGCCACATAGAGGTTGAACAGGTCTCCGGAGAGATACACCGCGTTCAGCCCTGACCAGCAGCCCAGCCACAGCGGCCAGAACCCCGGGTGTCCCGGCACCCACGCGGTCGCGCTCAGAAAGGTGCCGGTGGACTTCGGCAGGATGGCTGCGTAGCCGGTGAGGATCAGTCCCACCAGAGAGGTCACCCCCAAAAACACCGCCGCCAGACCGTCACCGCGCAGATGAATCCCCAGCGGGGCATCGAACCCGCCCAGCACCAGTTCCGGAAGCTCCCCAGAGGTGACTGTGACCAGCACCGGCACGGTCAGCAGAGCGATCACCACGGCTGTGACCACCCCGGTGATGCGCCGCGCAGGGTGGGGGAGCACCACGGCCGCGGCGGCGCCCAGCAGCGGCAGCAGCGTCAACGCGCCCAGAGCGAATTGGGGGAAAGTCACGGCGCGTCACCGCCTGGAGGGTCATCCTGCTGGCCCTCAATCCTGCGGATGAGCACCGCCCCCAGCCCGGTGAACGCCACCGCAATCACCAATCCGGTGATCACCAGCGCCTGCAGCACCGGGTCGGTGGCATCTGACCGGGCCGCCAGCGCGACCAGGGTCAGCAGCACACCGATGCCGGTCACATCCAAGGCGATCAGCCGGGCCAGCAGATCCCTCACCAGCAGCAGGCGCACCATCCCGAAGATGACCATCACCGCAGCGATCAGCAGGTACCAGGTGATGGTGTCCATGCCGAAGTCCATCAGCGCACCCCCTCTGGGTTCTCCAGAGCCAGGAACAGGGTGTACAGCCCGGCGGTGATGCCCGCAGTCAGCAGAACCTCAACGGAGAGCACCGCAGCGAACGCCCATTCCGGCTCCCAGGACAGCCAGGGCAGGCCAAGCACCGGACCTATCAGACCAGCACAGATAAACACGACGACGCCGACCACCAGCAGTGGCCGCAGCCAATAGGCGGTGAAACCGCTGAGATCCACCTGGGAGGCCCGCAAGAGAATAAGCGCAGCCGCCAGCACCGCACCGGACTGGAACGCGCCACCAGAATCGGTGGACCCGGCGAACAGCAACCAGAGTCCCAACAGCACCAGGGCCGGGGCGAGCAGGCGCGCAGCCCAGCTCAGCGCCGAGGGCACAGGCGGCATCGGTGCTGCGATCTGGTGGACACCGAGCCGGTGAGACCCCTCAGCGGACAGCCCGCCGTCGCGGGACAGTGCCAGCACGGCCGCCGCGGTGAGCATCAGGATCCCCGACTCCAACAGGGTGTCGTAGGCGCGGAAGGCCAACAGCACCCCGGTGATCTGGTGCTCCACGCCGGTGTCCGGCAGCTGCGCCTCAGCGGCGTCGCGCCATTCAGGGAGTCGGTGTTCGGCCCGCAGCCACACCGCAGCGAGCACAAGGGTCAGGGACACACCCGCGGCGGTGCCCACCACCGGCCGCAACCACGGAATGCGCGGGCTGGTCTCCATGGCACCGGCCCCCGGCGGCAGAGGGCTGCGCACTGCGAGCCACACCATGAGACCGGAGAGCAGTCCGGTGCCGATCGCCGCCTCTGCCAGCGCCACATCCAGGGAATCCAGGCGCAGCCACACCAGGGCGATGAGCACCCCCAGCACCAGGAAGCCCAGGGTCATCACCAGACGTGAGCGCGGAATCAGGCTGAGTCCGGTCACCGCCAACACCCCCAGGCCCAGCACAACGTCAATAAGTGAGATCACGGGCGACCATCCGCTCCGGGGGTGGCCGCGGCGTCGTCCTCGCCAGTGTTACCCACCACAGGGTGCTCTCCGGTGTGGTGGACCGGCTCGCGTCGCTCCGCGTGATCCGCCTCCAGGCCGGCGATCACGTGGGCTGACACGGAGGCACCGGCCAGGGCGAACAGCCAGCACAGCAGCATCAGCGCCGCCACCGCCCAGTCGGCCAACCAGAGGGCCGCGCCGCTGAGAATGAGGCCGAGTCCGAGGTTATCCGCCTTGGTCAGCGCATGGAGGCGGGAACGGACCTCGGGGAACCTGACCAGACCCAGGGTCCCGACGGAGAAGAAGAACGCGCCGGCGATCATCAGCACAGCAGCGATGATGTCCAAAGTCAGGCTCACCTCTGGTCACCCCTGGGAGTGGCAGTACCGCTGACATCGTGACCGGCGCGAGCATCGTCGCGAGTTCTGGCCCCGGCAGCCGCGCGCACTGCGGCGGTGAGTGCGGCCGTGCCGGTGAGGATCACCGCGACATCCATCAGTCGCAACGGCGGTTCGGCAGTGTCCCCTATGAGCGGTGCCAGGACTATGAGCAGGGCCACCACTGCTGCACCTGTGGTGCCGGCGAGCAGGACCACCAGCAGCCAGTTCTCATTGAACCCTTGGCGCACAAACGCGAAAACGGCGATGCCGATGTTCAGCAGGAGCACGATCAGGCAGGTGGCGGCGACAGCGATCATCACCTGGTCCATGCACGGCCCTCCTCATCGGCTCGGTCTCATAGTCGCAGAGTCTCATGGTGCAGTAAGTGTGGCCCCTACGGGTAACTTCCCAGCCTCACCTGCACATTCCCCGAAGAAGGGACCCCCTGACAGGTACGATATGTGGAGCGTTCCAGTTGTGCCGTGCGTCACAGGAGAGATTCAACTGCGGTTCACCTGGAGTACACCTGCGAGTCGGGAGGGAAGCCCACGATGGTGTGGGCGGTACGGCATATGAGACACCTTGAGGGGGAAGCTTGACGACCACCGAATCGCGTCCTGCGCATGTGGTGCAGGATCGGCCTGAGGCTTCCGCCCCTCCGGACGACGCGCAGCTGGCAGCAGCCCGGAAGAAAGCCCACCGGCGCAAAAACTCCAAGAACTGGTCGCTGTTCCTCCTCTTCGCCGGTCCTAACATTCTGCTGATTCTGGCCTTCATCTACTACCCGCTGGCCATGAACATGTACTTCTCCAGTTTGGACTGGCGGCTCGGAGCGCCCCGCGCGGACCCGGTGGGTCTGGCCAACTACGAACGGTTCTTCACCTCACCGTCCGGCCTGGAGGTGTGGCGGGTCACCGGTATCTTCACCGCAGGCGCGGTGCTGGGCTCCATGATCCTGGGGCTGCTGATCGCCCTGGTGCTGAACAAGAAGATCCCGGGCCGGACCTTTGCCCGCACCGCCGTGTTCAGCCCCTATGTCCTCTCCGGGGTCGGTGTGGCGCTGGTGTGGATGTTCATCTTTGACCCGCAGCGCGGTGCCCTGATGTTCATCCTGGACCGCTTCGGGATCGAAGCACCCCAATGGTTCCTGGACCCGGACGCGAACCTGCTGATGGTGATCATCGTCTACGTCTGGAAGAACCTCGGCTACTGTGCAGTGGTCTTCCTGGCCGGGCTGCAGTCGATCCCCAAAGACCTGCTGGAATCGGCCACCATCGACCGGGCCGGGCCAGTGCGCCGATTCTTCTCCATCGTGCTGCCGCTGCTGACACCCACAGTGTTCTTCCTGCTGGTCACCAACATCATCTTCTCCATGACCAACGCGTTCGACATCCTGCGGGTCATGACCCCCACCGGCAACGGAACCAACACCATCATCTTCGAGATCTACCTGCAGTCCTTCGGCCAGTTCAACCGGGCCGGGTACTCCGCAGCTATCGCGGTCGTGCTGTTCTTCACCCTGTTCATCATCACCGCCGTCCAACTCCGCTTCGTGGAGAGGAAGGTGCATTACCAGTGAGCACCACGACGACGCCGCCACAACCCTGGGCGGACCCCAAGCCGGCCCGCCGCGCCAAGCGCCGCAGCTCACCGGAGTGGACCAAGGCTTTCAGCCCGCGGAACCTCGCCGACACCATGCTCACGGGCTACCTGCCGATTCTGATCGCACTGATCATTATTGTGCTTCCCCTGGTGTGGATGGTCTCCTCCAGCTTCAAACCGGTCAATGAGATCGTCACCCTGACTCCGCAGCTGCTCCCGCAGGATGCCACAACGGAAAACTACGTCACGGTGGACCGCCGGATCCCGCTGATGACCGTGCTGCAGAACAGCGTGATCGTCACCTCCGTGGGTTCGATCATCAAAGTGCTGCTGGCCATCACCACGGCCTACGCCCTGGTCTTCATCCGCGTCCCCGGCGCCAACCTGATCTTCCTCGGCATCCTGGTCGCACTCATGGTCCCGCCTGAGGTGTCGATGCTGCCGAACTTCATGACCATTGAGGCCCTCGGCGGGCGCAATACGCTCTGGGGGATCATCCTGCCCGGGCTGGGCACCGCGTTCGGGACGTTCCTGCTGAGGCAGCACTTCAAATCACTGCCCAAGGAACTCTTCGAAGCCGCCGAACTCGACGGCGCCGGGCACTTCCGGAAGCTCTTCCAGATCGCGGTTCCCGTCTCCCTGCCGGCGATCTCCACGGTATCCCTGGTGACCATCGTCAACGAGTGGAACAGCTTCCTGTGGCCGCTGATCATCACCGACAGCCGGGACCGGATGACCCTGCCGGTGGCGCTGAACCAGCTGCGCAGTGTGGAGGACCAGGTCTCCAGTTACGGGATTCTCATGGCCGGCGCCGTGCTGGTGATCGTGCCCATGCTCATCATTTTCGCCATGCTGCAGCGCTACATCGTCTCTGGTCTGACCCAGGGCGCGGTGAAGTGAGTCCTGCCGAGGCCCACACTCCAGACCTATCTGCCCAGAATCACGCGAATCACCCACAAAGGAGCACCATGATGAAACAGTCCACCATCAGCCTCAGCTGGAAGGGCGTCGCTGCCTTCAGCGTGGCCGCCCTAGCAGTCACCGCCTGCGGCCCCGACACCAATGGAGGCGACGCCGCTGAGGAGGCAGAGGACACCGACTGGGCAGATGTGGAGCCCGCCGACTCCATCGTCTTCGCCACCAACCACCCCGGCGGCTCAGAGGATATTGAGGCCGACTTCATCGACGAGTTCACCGAAGAGACCGGCATCGAGGTGGAGGTCATCACCTCCGGGGCCAACTATGAGGAGACCTCCCAGTGGTTCCAGACCGGCGGCGGCTCCAACGCCGATGTCGTCGTGCTCTCCGACGCCACCTGGTTCCCGAACTACCTCAATGACGCCCTGATCCCCGTAGACGATGTGCTCGAAGCCGCCGACATCGACGTCAGCGGCTATGTGGAAGCTCTCTACGAGGACTACCTCTACGAAGGCAACCACTACGGCGTCCCCTACGCCCGGTCCACCCCGCTGTTCTACTACAACGTGGAACACTACGACGAAGCCGGAATCGACGGTCCCCCCGAGACCTGGGAGGAAGTCGCCGAAATCTCCCAGACCATCGTCGACGAAGACGTCGCACAGTTCGGCTACGCCTTCCCACCGTCAGATGAGTACCCAGCCTGGGGCATGGCGAACCTCGTCTGGGGTTACGGCGGAGCCTGGTCTGACGAATGGGATTTCTCCACAGTCTCCTCCGACGAGACCGTGGAAGCGCTCGAGTTCGCCCAGTCCGGCGTCGAAGACGGGTGGGCCAACGTCGCTGCCACCTCCCAGACCGATGACTTCTCCTCAGGCGTCGCCTCCCAGACCATCCAGTCCACCGGATCCCTCGGCGGGATCATGGACACAGCAGACTTCGAGGTCGGCACCGCGTTCCTTCCGGACGGGCCCGTGGCCGAAGGTGAAACCCCCACTGGTGGTGCAGGTCTGATGCTCGCCTCCGCTTCCTCACCTGAGGAGCAGCTGGCATCGGCCATGTTCGTCGGCCACATGACCTCGGCCGAAACCCAGGCGAGATTCTCAGAGGAAACAGGGTACGTCCCCTCCCACCAGGATTCGGACATGTCACAGGTGTACGAGGAGACCCCGCAGTTTGAGACCGCAGTCGACCAGCTGGAGCGCGCACGGGTCCAGGACTTCGCCCGAGTATTCCTGCCCGGTGCTGACCTCGAGCTGGCCACCACCCTGCAGAGCCTGCTGACCTCCGGCGATGACGTGCGCGAGGAGATGGAACGGGTGGAATCAGAGTTTGAGTCCCTCTACGAAACTGACCTGGCAGACGAGATCGAGGGCTGATCACCTCGCTTTGACGGCGTCGGCCCTCCTCAGCACGCTGGTCTTCAGTACGCTGGGGAGGGCCGACGTCTTTTAGGGAGGATCGCATGGCTGAAAAAACCCCGCATCAGAACATCACGTTCCCGCTTCCACAGGCAGAGGTGACAGACACTGGGCACGGATATCTCGCCACCCCGCCCAGCGGATCAGGACCGGCAGTGATCGTCATCCAAGAGTGGTGGGGCCTGACTGACCACATCAAAGAGGTCACCGACCGGTTGGCCGCCCAGGGCTTTGTGGCTCTGGCGCCAGACCTCTACGGGGGGTGGGTCGCCCACGACGGGGAGGAAGCCCGTGAGATGAAGTCGAAGCTGCCCGCCGAGGAGGGCGCACGTCAGCTGGCAGGGGCTACCGACTTTCTGCTGGCCCATGATGATGTCACCTCCCGGACAGTCGGAGCCATCGGATTCTGCATGGGCGGAGGTTTCGTGCTCGCACTGGCCGCGCAGCAGGGGGATAAAGTCTCCGCAGCAGTGCCGTTCTACGGGGTCGGGCAGGCAGTGCCGGAGACCTATTCCGGTGTGACGGCCAGCATCCAAGGCCACTACGCCACCCAGGATGCGATGTACCCGGAGGCTGACGCCCGCCGTCAGGAGGCCCAGATCCGCGAAGAGTCCGGCGCGGAGGTCGAGTTCTTCTACTACGAGGCAGGCCACGCCTTCCATAATGACGAGAACCGGATCGGGACCTACGACCAAGAGAAGGCGGAGCTTGCCTGGGGCCGCAGCGTGGACTTTCTGCGCAAGAAGGTCGCCTGACCGTGATTCTAGGCGCGATACCGGGAGCCACCCCGGACAAGTGGGCAGCGCGGTGGCGTGAACGGTTCCCCGACCACGCCCTCGAGGTGAAGTATTACGACGACGCCGGACAACTCACCCGGATCAGCGAAGGCACGGTGAATATCGGCTACGTCCGCTTCCGGGAGCATGAGGTGGAGGTAGACACCGACGTTTACCACCGGGTGCTGCTGTACCGGGAGGATCCGGTGGTGTGTGCCGCCGCGGATCACTGGATCGCTGCGGCCGAGGAATCCGTCGACGCCGCCGAACTCGCCGGTGAAACGTTCCTGGACTCAGCGCAGATGCTCCAGGATTGGGCTGCCGGCAGCGCAGATGTAGCAGGCGCTGAACGAATGGCCCTTGAGGTGGCTGCCAGCGGTGCAGGCGTCGTCGTACTGCCGAACTCGGTGGCGCGGATGCTCAGCCGCAAAGATGTTGTCATCCGCAGCATCACGGGAACTGCAGGGTATGAAACCGGGCTCGCCTGGCTGCGGGAGCAGGACTCCGAGCTGATCCAGGAGTTCATCGGAATTGCCCGGGGACGCAAAGCCGGATCCCCCCGGACCGCGTCCTCCCTGCAGAAGTCCTCCCCGAGCCCGAAGCGCAAAGCCCCAGAGCAGAAGACGCGGTCGCGGCCCCCGGCACGCGCCGCGAAACCGGGCCGGACGCGGAAACCGCGGCGTCGCTGACTGGCTAAGCCGGGAGTTTCTCCCGCAGGGCGTGGGCCGCAGCCGTAGTGTCCTCTGCTTCGGTGACCGCCCGGACGACGACCACACGGTCAGCGCCGGCGGCCGTGACCTCGCCGATGTTGTTTACGTTAATGCCACCGATGGCGAAGAACGGCTTAGCCGTCTCCAGCCCGGCCGCCTGCGTCACCAGCTCGGTACCTACAGCCGCGCGCCCTGGTTTGGTGGGGGTCTCCCACACCGGACCAGTGCAGTAGTAATCGATCCCGATGTCCGAATCGGCCTCGCGGACCTGGTCAAAAGTGCGGCAGGAGAGCCCGATGAGCACGTCGTCGCCCAGGATTGAACGGGCCTGTTCGGGGGAGAGATCCTCTTGGCCCACGTGGAAAATATCCACCCCGGTGACCGCCGCCAGGTCCGCCCGATCATTAGCAGCGGCCAGCCCGCCGTACTCATCGGCGACCTCCTTCAACAGAGTCAAGGCCGCGATCTCAGTCTGGACGGAGACGCTCTTGTCCCGCACCTGGATGATGTCCACTCCGCCCGCGAAAGCGTCCGCGTAAAACGTGCGGAGAGCCTCCAGACCGAGTTCCTCGACCGGTCCGGCGCCGGGGTAGGAAATGAATCGCTGCAGGTCAGTGCATATATAGAGCCGCGAGGACAGCAGGCGCTCCCGGCGCAGCTGACCCAGGTGAGTGGGTTCCGGTGTGCTGGTGGTCATGCATTCAGACTATCGGCTGACGGGGGTGAATTGTCAGTTTCACCCCCTCTGCGCTCGGAATCGCTCTAGCGGTCCGTAGAGAGTGGTGATGCGGGTCCAGAAGAGGACCCATTCAGCGGACCATTTCTTCTGTCACTCAGAGCCTGTGAACGGCCGCTGGACTTATTGTCAGAGGCACTGCTTGGCCCGGGGGAGGGTGAAAGCAGGCTTTTGCTCGCTCACCGAGGGGACAAGCGCGATATATGACGTGGTTTTCAAGAGCAGATGATTGGGTGAAGGACAAACACAGCAGAGCAGGGCTCTTCGACCTTGAGGGCCCGCTGGGTCTCGATCCTTTCCCGGTGGAAGGTCCACGCAGTAGATTTCGCCGTTTGCCTCGGGAGCCGTTCCTGACCACGCTCGCGGAGGAGAAGTGGGAGCTTACAGAGGAGGCACAGTCTTTTCTGTTTTCCTTCACCTGCGGATATCTCAGTCTTGCGCGAACAATCTTAAACGTGACCGGGCCTCACGGGTTGCGTGACCTGGTGAGCGGCAGGGCCGTGACCGCGGCTTTGGGGCGGGAGATAACACGCTGGTGGGACCGTCTCGGTACTGAGCAGTTACAGCAGGCCGCACTATGCGCTTCGACTTTGCACACCGTCACCCCCTCCGCGTTAGCTGCCGCACTCCAGGCTTTTACTGTTGGAGACCAGACGCCCAGTGGCGCCGCGAAAGCTGACCCCCAACAACTCGTTCTGGAGCTGTTAGGGCTGGGGATTCTGGTTCCTGTTGAGCCGCCGAAGGGGTTCTCTCATATTCCTGGAGAGGGTTGGCGGGTGCCTCAGGCGATCGCTGAAGGTCTGAAGCTGCACTTCCCTGCAGGTTTTGGCTATCGAAAGTACCGAGCCGCCTTGCTGGCTTGTCTGGCGGATCGGAGGGATCTCTTGGGTGAGCAGCTGATCCAGGCGCGCCGAGCGGCTCGGTGGGAGTACTTGGTGGAACTCGTGGCCAGCCGATATCACGAGGTCCTGACAGACTTCCGCCCTCAGGCACTCGTGGCGCTGGACCGGCTGCCGCGCAGCGTGGAACAGCAGGCACCACTCCTGAGATTCATCCGGTTACACATTTCCTACTTGTTCCGGTCTCATGCCCAGCCACGAGTCTCCGCAACGAGACCTGCAACGATCCAGGGATTACCGGCAGTGGCCGCGGAAATGGTGATGGGTGTTCAGTCCCTTAGACCGGACTTCCTTATTAAGCTCAGCACAAGCAATGAGGCCGCAGTCACTGCCGGGTACATGATGTTCGCCTACTGTGCCCAGGGGCGCTTTAAAGAGGCAGTGGATTTAGGGCATGAGGCCCAACGCAGGTTGAGTGTGCTGGCATCGCAGGACAATCAGCTGAGCAAACAAGCGGACGATTTCTTCCGTTTCCACCGAGGGGTTGCCTTGTGCCTGGGAGGGAGTCTCACCGCAGGTGCTGAACAATTCGATCTGGTATCCGCGCCGGACCTCTCCGCAAAGCGTCCAACGGTTCCGCAGCTGGCTGCGGACTATGAAGCCCTTATATGGGGGCTGATGAGCGGAGACCGGACCGTCCGTAGGGAATCTCTGCAGCCACCAGTGACAGCCGCGGGAGGATACCTGCGGGCGTTGCGGAGTTTGGACCTGCTCGAAACCGATGAGGCAGAACGTTGTATCGCACCCTTCGAGGATTCTGTGACGGTGACCTCGCTGTGGCCGTTGATGGTGGTGATCGAGCATTGGATCTCACTGCTCAAGGTGGATGACCGATGGTGGAATCGGCGATTTACAGACCTTCAACGGCAACGCACCTCGCATTTGCGCGGTAAGGGCTTGGGCCACCAGGCGACCCGCTATATGCACGGTGAGCTCCTGCTCTCACGAGGTCGACTTCAGCAGGCGAAGGCACTTGTGACTGAGGGGGGTGCGGGTCTCGGGGGGATAGAGCTGGTAGAGGCCAGGATCTGGCTTATGGCAGGGGAGTTTGGACGAGCCATAGATGTAGCCGAAAAGTACACCTACGACATGCAGATGCCCGTGAGAGCCCGGGCACACTTCAGACTGCTCGCCGCCGCCGCACGCTGGGCCGAAGGATCCGATCACAAACAAGCAGAGCGAGACTTTGCTGCCGGCGCCGAGATTTGTGCAGCGGTAGGAACCGTGCTGCCCCTAGCGTTGCTCCCCGACAGGTACCGCCGCGAGGCATTACGCATCCTGGCGGAGCATCCTTTCTGGGAGGAAATAGCATCGCGCGACCCGCGCGGGAGTTTGACCGCGGAGGAATTACGTCAACGTGTGCTCGGCGCACGGTCGGTCTTCCCGTCTCAGGCCACCATGGTCGACCTGACGTCCCGGGAGATGGAAGTCCTCAAGAGTCTGAGGAGCAACTGTTCGATGCAGCAGATCGCAGCGGCGGAATGCCGGGCACTCTCCACGGTGAAGAAACAGGCTCAGGCGGCCTACCGCAAGCTCGGGGTGAATTCCCGTGAGGCGGCTCTTCAAAAAGCTCACGAACTAGGTCTTCTCAACGGGTAGAGCTGTATCGATGCGGTGAAGCGGCAGGGGGACCATTCAGAGGCCCATAGATCCAGCTCCCACTAGCAGTTCTCACAGGCTGTACCAAGGATTGGCAGTGGACTCGTATTTCTCGTCACATACCTGCTGTCGGAGATCTCGGGGCCCACCCATATCAAACAAAAGAAGGAGTGGAGCGTGCCTAGAGCGTTCATTCACCACCCCGAGTTTCCGCCGCCACGCGGTAAGCGAGGCGGAGCTAGAGCGGGTAGACACACGCTACGAAAATTGACTGCACTGGCTGCGACTGCTGCTGTTCTGGTCAGCACCTTCATGGGCGCGGCGCTGGCTGCGGATGTAGACAGCGCGTACGCTGCTCCGGTAGCTAACGGCGACATCGCAACCCTTGCTGATGGCGACCCCGAAGGCTGTGACTACGCTGACGCTGGCTCAGGGCTCTACGCTGAGACCATCTGCTGGCTAGACATGACTGAGTACGATAATGACCTCGCGCGTCAACCCGGCGGGCAGCCCATGAACATTACCTTGCCAGGTGGGTATGTCATTACATACAACGTAGTGACGAACGACGTTCCTGGATTTAACCGTAAAGACGTTCGTGCTGAGCCCGTTCCGACGGCTGCTCAGCATTTTGGTGGTGACAACTACACCGGCATAGGCGGGAATCCGAACCTATTTCAGTATGAGTTAGGTATCCCGAATCCTGGTATTCAAGTTACGCTTCAAGATATTGTAGTTACTTCCTCCGACGGGCATCCAATAGACGATTACAAGTTTGTAATGGTAGATACCCAGAACGTTAACAATGGAGAAATACTAGCCTGGGAGGCTAGCGCACCGATCGAGTTGGTGGACCAGCCTTCGCCTGATTTAGCGTTCGGATGTGGTGACACCGCTGTAGGGTTTGGGACCACGACTTTGGTTTGTGAGACACCCTCAGGTCCGGATGGGGAGGACAATGAGGGTTCGGGAGGCCACTTGATCGTTGGCGCTGATTCTCCAACGTGGGTATCTCAGACTTTGACAGGTTTTCGGCAGCAGCAGAGGTCTGGGTTTGCTTTTGGTGTCATGACATCTTCATATGAATTTGTCAAAGCAGTTGATTCCCGAGCCTCGGCTGACGATTCGTTTGACCTGTCTATTACGACTCCTACAGGACGATCTGCGGCGGCGGTGAGCACCGGACCTGAAAATGATTCAGTGACGACTGGACCCAGAAACATACTCGAAGGTGGTGAATTCGTCTTTGCTGAGGAAGGCGCCAACCTTGATGCCTATGATGCCTCGTGGGAATGCACCCGCAACGGAACAGTGGATCCGAACTTACCTCAAGGAGGGGTCGGCTACGAAGCTGGCGTAGAAGTTGTGAACACCGGTGACGCGATTCGTTGCGTCATAACAAACACGGTCAAACCCCGAATTCTTGAGCTTGTAAAAACTTCAGATGCTACGACAAATACTCGTTTCGGCGATACAGTGACGTACACTGTTGAAGGTTCTAATACCGGTACAGGCAACTTTACTGATGAATATCCTGCCGTAGTTTTCGATGATCTTTCCGGTGTTCTTGATGATGGTGCACTGGTTGATGGGTCGTGGGTGGCTACGGTTGATGGGGAAGCAGTTGAGGCTCCGTCGCTGATCGGTGATCTATTGGCATGGTCTGGGCCGTTGGCTTCGGGTGAGACTGTAGTAATCACGTATGAGGTGGAGTTGGCTGCTGGTGGTGACCGTGAGGTCCGTAACGTGGCCTTCCCTGGTGATACTCCTGATGATCCGCCGCCGACTCCTCCTTGTGGTGAGGATGGGGCTGTTTGTGAAGAGTTTGATCTTCCTGGTCTGACTGTGGAGAAGGCAGCTAGTTCTACTGAGTTGCCTGCTGTGGGTGAGGAACTTTCTTACACGGTGACAGTCACTAACGTGGGTCCTGGTGACTACACTGCTGATGCCCCAGCGACGATGAGTGATGATCTCTCTGATGTGCTTGATGATGCTGTGGTGGTGGATGGTTCGCTTTCTGCCACTGTGGGTGAGGCAAGCATTGATGGTGAGGAGCTCTCATGGTCTGGTGTGTTGGCTGCTGGTGAATCAGCGGAGATCACTTACACGGTGGAATACACCGGTGATGGTGATCAGATGCTGATCAATGTGGCATGCATTCCGGATCCTGCGGTAGAGGATGAGAATTGTGCCAGTAGCACGGTTCCGGCTGCTCTGCTGGATTTCAGTAAGTCATCTTCGCCATCAGATTCGCCTTTGGTGACTGGTTCGATCGTTGAGTACACGCTCACCTTTGACAGCATCGGTGAGGCTGCTGCTGATGTTGATCACCTGGATTATCTTGCGTATGTGCTTGATGATGCTGATTTCTTGGAAGATTCTCTTTCTGTAGGTGAGGGCCTCACTGCTGTTCGTGAGGGGGACCAGTTGTTGATTACTGGTTCTATTCCTGAAGGTGAGTCCCGTGAGGTGACGTATCAGGTTCAGGTCCGTGGTGCTGATGACCGCAGCGATGACCGACTCGTCAACCATGTGCTGGAAGCACCTGAGGATCCTGAGGATCCGGAGTTCCCACCGCCACCGAACCCGGAAGACCCATGTGAGGACACAGAAACCTCCACATGTAACCCAGTATCCGAAATCTCATACGAAAAGTCCGTTGAAGCCAGCACTTCTCCGATTGAGGCTGGTACGGAGCTGGCGTACACGGTGACGATCACCAACTCTGGTGCTGCTACCGGTGTGGTGGCCCGAGAGGATGTCCTGACCGATGTCCTCGATGACGCGGCACTGACTGTAGCTCCTGTCTCTGACACAGAGTCTGTGTTGGTGGGTGAGGTAGAGGATGAGAGGTTCTCCATCTCCGGTGAACTCGCAGCAGGTGAGACTGCGACGGTGACTTACACCGTGGTGGTCAACGCTGAAACTGAGCGTGGCAACAACAGTGCTGCGAACTTCCTGGTCACCCCTGGTGACACACCACCACCTCCGGGTGAGGATGAGGATTGTGAGGAGTGCACCAAAACTGATCTGCCGAATATTGCTGCTGGTAAGCAAGCCATCATCGACGGTGAAGTCGAAGATGCTGGTGTTGTTGAAACTGGCGATCAGGTCACCTACCGGATCGGTGTAATCAATACTGGTGAGGCAACAGGATCAGTGTTCTTCGCTGATGATCTCTCCGGTGTCCTTGATGATGCCGAGCTCGTTGATGGGCCTACTGTCACCGATAGTGAAGGTGTGCTGGCCGAGATCGTTGATGGTGTTCTGCTGATTACTGGTGAGCTAGGTGCCGGTGACGAGGCGTTCATCGAATACACGGTGGAGGTCCTTCCCGAGGGTCAGCGTGGCGATAACGAACTCGCCAACGCTGTGGTGAAACCGCATGACCCAGAAGTCCCTGGTGATGGAGGGGTGTGGATTCCGCATCCTGGTGAGGATCTTGACTGCAACACCTCAACGCTGATTCCTGAATTGGTGGACGCTAAATCGGTGAATCCCGCTTCCGGGACCCCGGTGACACCGGGCCAGGAACTGGAGTACACCATCGAGTTCGAAAACACCGGTGAAGCAACGGGCACCGTGAACAGGGTTGATGATTTGACCCACGTTCTCGACGACGCTGATCTTGTGGTCGAGCCCACCGCAACAGGTGGTCTCGAAGTGACTCGTGACGGGGCCCGGATCAGTATTACCGGTGACCTCGCAGCAGGAGAGAGCGCCACAGTGTCCTACACAGTGGTAGTCAAGGACGGGGATCGTGGCGACGACGTCATCGCGAACTTCGTGCTCAACCCGGGTGAAGAAGTACCCGAGGATCCCACAGGACCATGTGAAGAGACCTCTGCTCACGGGACATGCAACCCCATCGGTGACATTGTGGTGGAGAAGAGCGTCTCCGAAGATGACACCGTGGATCCCGGAGATGTCCTGACCTACACGCTGGAGTTTGAGAACACTGGCGCAGGTACAGCGGAGGTCTCCTTCGTGGACTACATGGCTGATGTACTCGATGACGCCACCTGGATCGGTGGAGTTGAAGCAACTGGTGGACTCAGCGTTGCTGGGCCGCTGGAAGATCAACTGCTGATCTCAGGTGAGCTTGAGGCAGGTGCTACTGGCAAGGTGTCATACAAGGTTCAGATCAATGACTACGCTGACCTTGGCGACTCCCAGCTGGTCAACTACGTGGTTCCGGAGGGCTATGGCCCACCGCCAAGCTGCGATGAGACCAACACTCAGTGCACCAGCACCACTGTGTCCGATCCGCCGCCAGCGCCTCCTGCTGATCCCAGCGAGCCAGGTACTCCGGGTGAACCGGTTGAACCCGGTAAACCTGGAGGAAGCCTCGCAATCACCGGTGCTACTATCCTCGGCCTGCTTGCCGCAGCTCTGGGCTTGTTGGTCATCGGGGGCGCGATCTACATGATCAGCCGTCACCGGCGGGAACTCGCCAACCTCGAGTGAGATGAGCGAACCAGCTGGATGAAGTTCTGACATAACTGAATAAAGGATGTGGCCCGGCGGGCTCTGGAGCGCAGCTCCGGAACGCCGGGCCACTTCTGTCTTCCCACAAGTAGGGACCAGAACACGGACCAATCACACAGTCCCAGTCAGCGTCACGGCGTCGAACGGGTGACAATTGGGTCAGACCTTTTCCTGCAGGTGCATACCGACCACCACACGCAGGAGGAGATCACCCTGATCGAAGCCCGTACCGGCTCCCCCAGAACAGCGCCGGTACGGGCTTCGTCTTCATGTGGGTGCGATGCGCGCCACTATATGCTGGAGGGACTATTGAGGGGTCCAAAACAGAAGCCCGGACATTGACGCGCCAAAAGTTCATGATGAGACTAGGCGAGAGTCCGCCGGAGTTTCCAAAGGGTGAAAATCCAGGGCCCTCCGGCTATGTCAGGGAGGTCACTCACACGGTATGGACACAGCATCGGCTGTAGAGGCTCCTTCACCCAAAGAGCCGAGCAACGACCTCGCAGGTCAACGCCAGAACTTGACGTTCCATATCCCAGCGTTAGCCCCAGATATCCCGCACCGTCCCCGACTGACCAGACACATCGAGGCTCATGTGGCCATTTCGGGATTCGCGGTGATTCTCGCACCCTCCGGAGCAGGGAAAACTACAGCGGCTGCACAATGGTCCCGCGAGTGGCCCCCTGGTCCAGTCCTCTGGCTTGATGGCGAAGACTCTGAGGGCGACAGTTGGAGTTTCTTTACGGATCTCATCGAAGAACTTGAGCACGTCTTGGACGTCGACTTCTCCGACTCCGTCGGCGACCGCCAAGAACCCCGCCCCCTGCGCAGAATGGGAACTGTTCTCTCCCGAGTCCTGAACCGTAGAAAGCTCCCCGTAGATATCATCGTGGACCAGGCAGAACACCTATCCCAAAGTAGCCTGAGACTCATCGCGGCCATCGCAGAACGCTGCCCCCACGTCAGGTTCCTGATCCTGGCGACCCACCTCGACCCCTCCTTCGTTTCAACTGCGAAGGCGAGGCTCGACGCGCAGGTCCTCCCCGCAGAGGAGCTCCAGCTCACGGGCGACGAGGTTGAACAAGCGCTCGGAGCTGCTGGCCTGACCACAGATGATGAGTCTGTGATGGCAAGCGTGACCTCACCGCTGATGGTTCGCTCATTGATTAGCTACGCCCGGCGCGCAGATCAAAACCAGGTCACGGCCGCGCAGGCTGAGCAGCTCAGCACAGATTTACGCGCACAATCCACGCGACGTGTGCTCGCCAACGCGGTGTTGGGCGCCGACGGAGAGGCCATGCTGCTGATCGGGCTGGTCGGAATAGCAACACCAAGTCTGCTGACGCCACTCCTCGGGTTCACCGCCGAGCAGTCCTGCACCATGCTGCAGCATCTTGAGCAATTGGGCATCGGCACCCACGACGACGGGGACATTTTTCGATTAGAATCCACGCTCGCTTCAGGGCTTAAAGAACTTGCTCAAGAGCGACTCACTCTTGAGCACCTCCAGCGCGCTCACGGTGTCATTTCAGACTGGTTCCTACAGAATGAACGGCCGTGGGAGGCAGCTCTCCACGCTGAGAGGGCCGGCGACTGGGAGCGGGTCGCGAAGATTGTGCTCCTCGATGTGACCACCTTCCCGCGAAGCGCTCAATCCGCATTTCGCCACATGCTCAGCCAAGTGCCAGCCGACGTGATGCGCCGACATCCACATCTGGGCTGGTACCGCATGCTCTTCATGTTCGGAGTGGCGACCCGACCTGCCATGGAGTCAGCCGCCGCAGAAATTATCGCGGCCCTCGATCCTGAGGCTGAAGGCTTGACGAAACTGGTCAACATGGCCGTCACGTTCGCGACGTACCGGGTGCTCGGCGAGTACCAAAAAGCTGAGACGCTCCTTGAAACGTTGCTGCCCGCCGTCGAGCAACTCCAGGGACTGGTAGGTGGCGACGTCGAGTTCCTCCCCCCAGAGCAGAAGGTACTTGTTACTGCCCTGCGCGGTTGGATCGCAAGAGCTCTGCGTACCTATGCAGCCTCTACCAAAATGTTCCTCGGTGATACCGCCTCTGCGCTGCGCCTGATCGAGCCGATGGTGGTCTCTCCAGTTGATGTGCACGGGGTTTTCAACTGGCGAAAGCTCTTCGCTTGCGGTCTGAAGGCGATGATTCTCGCCCACAGCGGGAACATCATCCAGGCACGAAGGGTTTTGGAATGGATTCAGAGCTTCGACCTCCCACCCGGCTGGGACCAGGCGTATGCGGGGGCGCCGGCCGTCATTGCCCAAGCACGAGTCGCGCTGGCTGATGGGCGCCCAGAAACCGCACGCGCCGAGCTGGACAAAGTGTGGCTAAACCACCCCACAATTGACCTCTGGGGCTTTATCCTGGAACTCAGAGCCCAGATAGCCATGCACTTTCCAAAACATGGAGAAGTCGGATTCCTCGCGACGGAATTAGAGTCGCGCCATGATCGCCCGCCGACAAGCCGATATGTGCAGGTGACGTTGCTCAGCCGCATGGCAACGACCGCGGCGGCGGCAGGGATGACGCCGACGGCAGAGCGCTACCTTCACCAAGCCCGTGAAATCGACTACCCGACACGACGTAGCGCGACCCTGGAACAGCACGAGATTATGGTCGAGGTCTGCTCCGAACGCTTTGCGAGCGCGAGGCAGCGGTCAGAAGCGCTGCTGCAAAGCCGAAACCTGACCCCTCATCAAGAAATGACGCTCCGTCTGAGTTGGGCGCTCGCTGAATACGCCCTGCTGAGACAGGACGGAGACACACAGGCGAGCCCTTTGGTGGCCGGTGATCAGCTGCGCGCCGCACTGGCGCTGGCCAACGAGTGCGGCACACCATATGAGGTGCTCATCTACAGTCCATCCCTAACCCGGTCGCTGCTACAGGATTACGCACCGGATCGGAGAGACCTCCTCACCGCCATTGATGAACGTCTCGCGGCCGCCGGGCGAGAACGTGAGGCGTCGGCGCACCAACCGACGGTGCCAGAACTATCGGATGCAGAAATACGAGTCCTTGAAGAACTCGCTCACACGGGCTCCCGCGTAGTGATCGCCCATAGGCTCTACCTATCGGTCAATACAATCAAAAGCCATTTGAATCGCCTGTATAAGAAGTTTGGTGTGCACTCTCGTGATGCCGCACTCGAGTTCGCCTACTCACATCACATGCTGGAAAGAAACAGTGATCAGGAGCACTCGGAAGGGTACTGAACGTTTCCGCTGCCGCTGGCACTTCCCATACCTGTTTGGCCTCTGACTAGGTGCAATCAGGAGGCTAACTGAGGGTTAAAGTCTATTTTCACCCTCTCCTGGATGGCCGTGCTCCCAGACCGATCCGTACGGTTGGACTGTTCATCACAGGCAGCCCCACTCCGAAACTTCTCTGAGGGCTGCATTTCTTCGCACTTGAAAGTGCACAACCTGCATTCGCATGTTCAGGGATGGGACCTTTATGAAAAAAACCGCACAGGGGGAACGAGAAAGGCGCACGCCAGTGGCCCGCCTCTTATCAATATTCCTCGCCGCTATTATCGCGTTTACTGGGGTCGTAGCGCTCACCCCCGCCGCTCACGCGCAAACACCAGGAGTCAGCACCACCCTCTTACTCAACGGTCAGGCTGCCGCCCCTGGTGCCGTCGTTAATCCCGGCGATGCACTCCGTGTCAACATCCAGTACACAGGGGACGTGATTCCTGGATCGACTGTAGAGGTTGAACTCGGAGGACTCCCTACGTCAATCGACCCTCAGTCTCTTGTCGTACCCTCCGGTAACACCGCCATCGACAGCGTCACTGAGTCCAACGGCAGCATCTTCATCACCTTCGCCGACCCCTTCCCAGATGACGTGCATCAAGGAGTCTGGGCCCTTGACTACACGGTCCAGGAAATTGAACGCAGTGAGAGCCGCACAGTCACATGGCGCGTCGATGGCGAAGAGCGTTCCGTGGACCTCATTGTCCGCGCGCCGGGTGACCAGTTTGAGAACGTCAACGACCGTCTAGCCAAAGGCGTCAACAACCCGGGCTGGGGAAACATCGTGACCGTAGACGAGGCCGGAAACGTCTCGTTGCGCGAATCAGTGATCGGACGGAACATTCGCTACGCACTGGTGGTGGACACCGCCCGGGATCAGTCCCGTGACGGATTCGCCATTTCAGATCAGCTGCCTGAACACATGGTCTATAACCAAGAGTCCTTTACCGCTGAGCTGACCACATGGGATGAGCACGGGCGGAACCGGCAAACCTCCACAGTAGAGGTTCCTGCCACATTCTCCGGAGACAACACCAGCTTCAGTGCCACCATGGACCTGCCATCTCCCTCCCAGCTGCGGATCACGTACGACGCACAGATCCGTGACGAAGACGCCCGAGCCGCGCTCGAGGCTCAGCTGCAGGAGCGCTACGACCAATTGGTCAGCGAGGACCGCACAGGCGAATTCAGGGTGACACTCACCAACACCGCCCAGCTGGGACAGGCCGAACGTACGGCGAATTTCCGCATTGGAGGCACCATCCAAGGTGCCCCAGGTGTTGTCCTGCCCAACCTGAACTCAGCCTTCAGCAAGACTGCAGATTGGGACCGTAAGGACGTCTCCGTTGACGAAGACGGCACGATTACTCCCCCCGCAGACATCACGTACACCCTGCGCACCAACCTCTCGCAGTGGGATGGTCGCGACGAGCACCACACACTGAACCGCAACGTCGTGGTCTCCGACGAACTGCCAGCACAGGCGCAGTGGAACACCAACGACGCCGCTTTCCTCACCTCAGAGGGGCTGGAACTGACACATGCGGCAACGTTCTCAGGAACGGCCGAACAGTTCGCTGCCGACGAGTACGTCGGACAGTATGCCGTGCTCGGACAGACCCTGTTGATCAACGTGGGAAAGAACGCTGAGACATCCGCGACGTTCAAGGTCAAGGCGCAGATCACGAGCATTGCTGATCTCTACGAGTGGAAGAACCCCAACAACAGTTCCTTCCACTACCCGGTCTCCAACGTGGCTGAATTCACCTATTCGGACGCTGCTCCGCATCAACGGGAGGCACGCGTGGACGTCATAGTTTGGGAGAGCAATGACGATGGTCGCTATGACCCGGACAAGTTCAACAAGACCACCCTCACTGACACAAGGATTGCGGTAGCTCCTGGTGAATCTGCGACTGTCGAATACGGATTCCTCGTCAGTGGTCTTGACCTGACAAAGAGCCACATCGTTGATTATGTCGATTCCCGAATCTTCGACCTATCCGACCTCGACGCGGTCGCTGAGAGCATCACCGGAAAGTACCAGCACTGGAGGGATCTAGATTCCACGCATTTCAACGTCACAGTAGATGATGATGACAATCTCATCATCCGGCTGAGCGAGGCTGGTATCGAGCTTGTGAAGGACAGCCCCACTGACCGCCTCGAGATCAATGTGGCGTTGACTACGCATCCCTTTGATGCCGCCCGGCAGACAGTGAGTATCACTAACCGCGCCAGCATTCTCGGCGAGGACGAAGAAGCGACCTACTGGTCCGAAGTGCGCAGCGAGGCCACGTCGTACGGTGATGAGGCACAGGTTCGCAAATGGATTCGCGACTCTGGTGCCCAAGAGTGGACCACGCACCTGCGCGCGGAAGTAGATGAAGACGGCGAGCTTGTCCAAGACGAGTACGTGTACAACATCGAGTTCATTCCCCACGGCAACTACCACGGTCTGACCATCATCCCGGTCATTGATGACTTACCCGCAGAGGTTGAGTTCCTCGGTTTCGTCTCTCACGACAACGTTGATTCCGGTGACGGCGCAGTCGACGGTCCGGTGGATATCGGAGGCAACCTGGAAGCGTCGTACGATGCAGAAAACCACCGGGTGACGATCTCCAGCCAGGAGGGCAAATTACTCACTAAGGAGAACAACATCAGCGCTAACGTGCTGGTGCGCATCACCGACTTTGAGTTGAACACGCCGATTATGAATGTCATCGGCGACGCCAGCGCAGGGCTGACACCTTCGGACGGTTACCCACTGTCGATCGCAAAGACAAACGCTACCGATGAGAACGTGGTGATTGACGACCGCGACTCAGTCTTCGAAATCCGCGACATGGACGGTAACGTCATCGTTGGCAACGCCTATGTGGAGAACGGATTCCTGCGCGTGCTTGACGAGGAGGGCCATGGCAGAAGCGCTCTCGTGCCGGAACCAGGGACCTACTCGGTACGTGAAGTGGTCGCACCGGAAGGTTACGAGCTCTCTGAAGAAGAGATCCTCGTCCATGTCGGTGAGAACGGCGAGACCGAGACCGTGACAATCCTCAACTACCCAGAGGAAGTTGAGGAAGAGACCCCCACATACGCGGTGGGTGACTACGTGTGGATCGACACCAACCGTGATGGTATCCAGGACGAGGACGAGGACCCCCTCGAAGGCGTCACTGTGGTGTTGCTCGACGGCGACGGCGAAGAACTCGACCGGACTACAACTGATGAGAACGGACGCTACATCTTCGACGAGCTGCCCGAAGGTGTGTACCAGATTCGCTTCGAGCTCACTGAGGAGCAGGCGGAGATCTACGAGTTCACTGTGCAGAACTCCGATGAGGATTCGACTGGCGACTCTGACGCTGACACCACAAACGGGCTGACCATCCGGTTCAGGTTGGGGGACGACAATCCTCACCTGACCCGGGACTATGAGTTCCAGGACTTCCAGGCCAGCGAAGGTATCGACCCCACATGGGATGCCGGTGTGATCCTCCGTGAACCAGACGAGCCTGAGCCAACCGAGCCTGCTGATCCGGAGCCATCGGAACCAACTGAGCCCGAGCCGTCGGAGCCTGCTGACCCGGAACCTTCTGAGCCTGCTGAGCCCGAGCCATCGGAACCGGCAGATCCGGAACCTTCTGAGCCGACTGAGCCCGAGCCATCGGAGCCTGTTGATCCGGAACCTTCGGAGCCTGCTGACCCGGAGCCATCGGAACCGACTGAGCCCGAACCTTCGGAACCGGCAGATCCGGAACCTTCTGAGCCGACTGAGCCCGAGCCGTCGGAACCGGCAGATCCGGAACCATCGGAACCAACTGAGCCCGAGCCATCGGAGCCTGCTGACCCGGAGCCATCGGAGCCGACTGAGCCCGAGCCATCGGAGCCTGCTGACCCGGAGCCATCGGAGCCTGCTGACCCGGAGCCTGCTGATCCGGAACCTTCGGAGCCTGCTGACCCGGAGCCGTCGGAACCAGCACCGTCGGAGCCTGCTGAGCCCGAGCCATCGGAGCCTGCTGACCCGGAGCCGTCGGAACCAGCACCGTCGGAGCCTGCTGAGCCCGAGCCATCGGAGCCTGTTGATCCGGAACCTTCGGAGCCGACTGACCCCGAAACTTCTGAACCTGAGTCATCAGATTCAGATGAAGCCGGTGAGCACCCCGGCCAGGGGAATTCCGGCAACGGAAACCCTGCGAGTGGCAAGACGCTCGCCACAACCGGTGTCTCAGTTGGATTGGCGGTGCTGGCGGCCTTGGCACTCCTGGGCTCGGGGCTTATGTTCCGCACATGGAGCTCCCGTCGCCAGATCTCAGAACTGGACAGCTGAGTCTGAGCGCTGAATAACGGAGGGCTCGGGTTCCACCTGAGCTTGGGCCCTCCGTCGGTCCCAGCAATGGGTCCCTCCCAACTACCCGTACCGGTGCGTCCTCCCCCTTCGCACCGGTACGGGCTTTTTCTCTCCGTTGGCACGCCAAAGCCAGAGGAGAGAACAAGAACCCCAGAAGATCCCGACCCCGAGGACTACCGGCACTGGCCCCATATGCTCGGTCATAAGTCCCGCCAGAAGGCTCAGGCCTCCACCAACGAACGAACTCAACAGAGCTTGAGCAGAAGTAATCGAAGCCCTGACACGGTAGGGGGAATACTCCGCGGTGACCGCAGCCCAGATTGGGTTTGTCAGTCCGAGTGCGAGACCCACGAGAGTGCCGAGGAAGAACAACGAGGAGTGTGCGATCAGGAACGGGACCGCGACGAAGCCCACCGCCGCCACACCTATGCTGAGGCGGACGATCTGAGCGCGGCTGAGTTTGCGGGACAGCAAGACGTGAATAAGGACTCCGGTCACCCCACCGACGGCGTAACCCGCGACCGCGTAACCCAACTGTTCAGCGTCACCGGCTTGCTCGGCGATTACGGGAGCCGCGACGTTCTGAAAGACCGTGACAACCCCGGCGATGGCAGCAGTCATCAACACCGCCCTGCGCAACTCGGGGTGGTGAGGCACGATGCTCCGGATCCGGCGCAATCGACTGCCCGCTACCGCCAGGATGGCGGCCTCATCCTCTGTTGAGGACACCGCATTTTCGCGAGGACGCCGCACACCCTGCGGGAGGGACAACATCCCAACGAGACCGACAACGGAGAGACCAGCACCGAGCAGGAACACTAACGAGCCGTCAGCGCCATCACGAAGCAGGAATCCGCCAATCAGCGGTCCGGCAATGAACCCTGCCACTATTGTGGCTTCCCGCCCATTCGAGACTGTCGCATAGCGGATTCCGAGGTCTTCTGCCAGGTCCGGAACGATTCCCTTCCGTGAGCTCGAGCTGATGCCCCGGGCTAAGGCCATCAGCGGCGCGAGGACCAGCATCACTGAGATGCCCAGCACACCACTGAAAGCCAAGCCAGCGGCCAACACGCACAGAATCAGAAGGAGCGCATCGCTGCATACAGCCACCCGCCAGCGTCCGATCATGTCAATCAGAGGGCCGAAAAGCGGCGCGACCAAGGCGCTACCGATGAGCGTCACGGCACCGAGAGCGCCGATGAGCGTCGGGCTCCCTGTCTCTTGCAGCGCTAGCCATGGAAAGGCCAGTGCTAAAGCTGCGGTCCTTGCGCTGGAGACCAGCAGGGTCACCCAAAAGGGGCCAACCGCCGCAACGATAGGCCGGTGCGGTTGCCGCCCGATTCTGTTTCGCGGTCCGAAACTCTCGCCTCGCTGTGACGCGGGAATCCGCGGAGTGGTCGGCCAGGTGCGCATGCAAGGTCCTCGAAGATGTCAGGGCGATCGAATTGAGAGGACCTTTCCCTCAGCCCCCGTTGGACATCCTAGAGGCTCCCACACCGCGGGCTTACATGCTGCTATTCAGGACTCCACAGAGTCGGCGACAAGAGCCAGGAATGCACGGTTGAAGTCGTCGAGGTCATTGGGGTTGCGAGAGGTGACCAGACCATCGGAGACCACAGCGGCGTCGTCGATCCAGTTGGCCCCTGCGTTGGTGAGATCGGTCTTCAACGATGGGAAACTGGTAACGGTGCGACCCGAGAGAACACCAATTTCGGTGAGGATCCAAGGACCGTGGCAGATGGCCGCCACTGGCTTGCCCGCATCGAAGAATGCCTTCACGAACCGCTGGGCGTCCTCATCAATGCGCAGAGTATCTGCATTGAGAGTGCCACCAGGCAGAATCAGACCCGCATAGTCCTCAGGGTTCGCGGACGGGAGGTGCACGTCCACATCAAAGTGATCCGCATGCTCCCAGTCACCCTTCATCGCCTGGATCTGCTTCTCATCAGGAGAGACGATCACGGGAGTCGCATTGGCGGCTTCGATAGCAGCGATCGGCTCAGTCAGCTCTGGCTGCTCCACACCCTTCGTTGTCAGCAGTGCAATCTTGGTTCCAGGAATGGAAGTGTCAGCCATCGTGAGTCCTCCTTGAGTGAACGGGTGCAACATTCGTTTCGTGGACAATCTAGGAGGGTCAGCTCAACCTGCCGGGGACATAACCTCCATGTTTGCTTGATATCCGTGTCCCGGATCCTTGGAGTGACTGGGAACATACTGCGCACTGCTGAGGTTCCACCAATGTGGAGAAGAAACTGGCCGTAGGCGCGATTGTCGCCACCGTGGTGATGTGGGCCTCGTCGTTCGTTGTGATCCGGGCCTTCGCGGAGGACCTGTCACCCGGCCCTCTGGCGGTACTGCGTCTGCTCTCCGGAGTGGTCACCCTGTCTGCTCTGCTGTTGTGGCTGCACCGTGGCAAACTGCGGCTGCCGGGGCGCCGCGGCCTGCTGCTGGGTGCGGTTTTCGGGGTGGTGTGGTTCGCCGTCTACACATTGGTGTTCAACTGGGCCGGACACTTTTTGGATGCTGGAACCATCGCAATGCTGGTCAATTTGGCACCGCTGTTGATCGCCCTGGGCGGTGGACTATTCTTCGGGGAGGGCTTTCCACGCCAGCTGTTCGCAGGTATGGCAGTCTCACTGGCGGGGATCGGACTGATCACATTCGCTGGCACCACCGGCCGCCTCTCACTTGCTGGCCTGCTCATTGCATTAGCAGCAGCCGTGCTCTACGCGGTGGGCATGATGGTGCAGAAGCTGACACTTCGGCACACGGACCCGCTGACTGCCACGTGGATTGCCTGTGCCGCGGGCGTGGTGGCCCTATTGCCGTTCATCCCCCAGACCGTGGGGGAAATAGGTGACGCCTCGGTCGGCAGCATTGTCGGGGCGGTGTATATGGGGATCGGTCCCACCGCAATTGCCTTCATCCTCTGGGGTTACGCAATGATGCACTTCCCCGCCGGGCGGGTGGCGGCCAGTACGCTGAGCGTCCCCGCCATTGTGGTGGTGATGGCCTGGGTCTTCCTGTCCGAAGTTCCGCCGGTACTGGCGATCATTGGTGGCGCTATCTGCTTGATCGGTGTGGGGATCGTGCAATGGCGCACTCCGCGCTGGCGGGGGAGAAAGCGCACCGTGGATCCGGTCGCGGACAGAACCCCCGCGCCTGCTTGAGCCGAGCGCGGGCACCGCTGGTCTCCTCGGTCATCCCCAGGGGTGATGCGTGACGGCGTCGTGCTCCCTAAGTTGAATGCATGGTAAAAAACTATGATTCTCAGGGCAGTGCTGGTTACCGTTTATCTGCGGATCCGTGGGGGCAGGCTGCTCTTGTCAGCGCGCTGACACTTATCCCGGCGCGGAAATATCCGGCCTGGCTGAAACGAGCGCTGGTGTGGGGACCGACGGCGGGCGTCGTCGCAATCATCGCGACTCCAGGGGCTCCTACTTCTGAACTGCGTAAGCTCCGCACGTGGCAGGGCCAGGATCCCGCCGCGGTGCAGCTTCCGGAGATCACCCCGATGGCTCGAACAGCACTGGCGATCGGTGCGGGGGCCGCAATGTACGCCAGCTGGCGGCTTTCGTTCTGGTCAGATACTGCTGCAGAGAATGTGGTCCGCAAGCTGCGTATTCCCGCCCCGCGGGTTGCTATGGCGCTCACCGCAGGGGCAGCCACCTGGTGGCAGGTCACTCGCGATAATAGGCGTAGAGCAGGCCAACTGACGTAGTGACGCTGCGAGTCCTACACAAACGGAGGGCGTCGGTTCCGACTGCATGCAGTCCAAACCGACGCCCTCACTGTTAGTGATACTTTCCG
Organism: Nesterenkonia haasae; assembly: GCF_010119385.1. Lineage (GTDB taxonomy): Bacteria > Actinomycetota > Actinomycetes > Actinomycetales > Micrococcaceae > Nesterenkonia > Nesterenkonia haasae. The sequence goes on along the minus strand of NZ_VFIE01000023.1, from coordinate 18,531 downwards.
ACTATTCAATTCCCCCTTGAGCCACAGCAGAAGCGCGGCGACGGTTGGCGATTATCAGCGCCAAACCGATCATGACCAGGACTGCGGCCACGAGAGCGATCATCCCGACCTGAGCGCCTGTGACAGGCAGGCCCGGGGGAGTCGACTCTGGCTCATCCTCATCCTCTTCCGGTGATACCGGAGGATCGGACGGCTCTGGTGGAACGTCATGAGACGTGCACAGCTGCGAGCCCTCAGGGCAGACCGGCTCCTCACCAGTGACGGTGAGAACATTCGCCAGTTGCCCGTCGGACAAGTCACTGTAATCCAGCACCGTCACGGTGTAGGTCACCGTGTAGGACTCACCGCTAGGCACCTGACCGGTGACCCGAAGCGTCTCATCTGCGAACGAGACCTCCAGATTCTCCGAGGATGCTTCCGGTCCGCCGGTCAGTTCCGCATCATCGAGCACTTCCGACATCACGTCGGTGTAGTCGATGGCAGCCGGGTCGGCGTCCTCGTTTGAGGACCTGTTGGTGAAGGTGAGCGAGTAGGTGACCTCGTCTCCCGGGTTCACCACGCTGCCCGACTCCGGATCGCTGGACTTCACAGCAGCCACATCAGAAACATGGTTCACAGTGCAGTCCGCACGTTCGTCCGAGGACGGTACGCACTCCTCCGGCGGTTCCTCACCGCTGTTGACGACGAAGTTCCCGAGACGGTCGTCACCGCGTTCACCATCTTCCCGCACCGTGACGGTGTAACTGACTGTGGCGGAAGTTCCAGCGTCCAGCTCACCGGTGACGGTGAATCGGTCGTCAGAAATCTCCGAGACTGAGAGCAAATCGCTCGAAGCCTCAGGAGCCGAGGTGACCTCAGCGTCGTCAAGGACATCAGTGAGGACGTCATCGTGGGAGACTCCCACTGGCGCTTCACCGGTGTTCTCGAAGTGGAGCGTGTAGGTTGCCTCGTCGCCCGCCATCAGAGTTGATCCTGATGCCGGATCCACAGACTTCCATGACTCCAACTCGCCCAGGACGTGCGCGGTGCAGGAGACATACTCATCATCGCAATCCGGATCCTCATCACCAGTCTTGGCCACGACGTTGCCGAGTACGTTGTCACCGCGATCGCCGTCGTCGTTGACCGTGACAGTGTATGAAACCGTCACCGTCTGACCTGCCTCAAGGTTTCCAGTGACGCGCACGAGTCCATCAGCACCTGAGGTCACAGCAAGGGCCTCAGGGTCACTGCTGACCGGAGAGTCCGTCACTGAGGCGTCATCCAGCACTCCCTCAAGATCATCGGTGAAGTCGACCGACCCCACGTCTTCACCGGTGTTGGTGAAGGAGAGGGTGTAGGTGACGTCCTCGCCTGCCGCCAGCTCTGAACCGGACTCAGGGTCGGAGGACTTCTCCACCGCAACATCCGGCAAGAGAGTCGAGGTGCACAGCGGATCCGTCTCGAGGCACTCCTCGGGCGGGTCCTCACCGCTGCGAACCACGAAGTTGGTCGCCGTGTTGCTCGAACGATCAGCTTCCTCGCCGACGACAACGACGTACGTCACCGTCGCCGTCTCTCCCGCAGCTAGCTCACCGGTGATGGTGAACCGCTCATCTGTGATCTCACTGACCACCACTGACTCTGTGTCAGAGACCGGCTCATCTGCTACGACGGTGGAGTTCAGTACATCGCTGAGAACATCCTCATGGTCAACGGACGCCGCCCCCTCGCCCTGGTTGTCCAAGGTGATGGTGTAGGTCAGTTCAGTCCCGGGTTCGACCGGATCTGAATCCGCAGAGACACTCTTTGAAAGCAACAGCTGCCCGATGGGAGTGACTGTGCAGTCGGGGCGTTCCCCATCCTCAGGCTGACAGACTGGCTCTTCCGGAGGTGGTGGGATATCTCCTGGAGGGTTCTCCAACAGGAAGTTCGCGGCAATGTCGTCTCCGCGCTCTCCATCCGGGCTGATGGTGACCTCGTAGGTCACTTGCACGGTTTCGCCTGCTGGTACTGAACCGTCGATGAAGATCCGCTGCCCGTCTCGTGCAACAGTGAGTTCTTCATCGGCGGAGGGCTCTGAGGTCACCGTCGCATCGTCGAGGACATGTGTGAGGTCATCAACGTAGGCGACCTCACCGCTGCCCTGCCCCGAGTTCTCGAAGAACAGTGTGTAGCTCAGCACGGTTCCCTCTTGAATGGGAGTGGAATCAGCCTCGACACTCTTCCACGAATCGATCAGTGGAACTGAATGCTCAGTGCAGAGCGGGTCGTCCTCTTCGCACTCCTCTGCAGGGTCTTCGCCCGTGCGTGTCACCACATTGCCCAGGCTGTTGTTGGACTCCCCGCCACGCTGCTCGTCCGGCAGGACAGTCACCGTGTACGTCACCTGGGCCGTTTCACCTGCGCCCAACGTGCCTGAGACCTGGAGAGTCTCATCAGAGCTGAGTTCCGCGGTGACCGAATCCGTATCCGACGTCGGTGCAGCGCTCAGTGATGCGTCGTCCAGCACATTCTCGAGGTGGTCGGTGAAGTCGATCTCCCCCGTTGCCTGACCTTCGTTGGTGAAGGTGAGGGTGTAGGTGACATCGTCACCAGCTTCGACAACAGCACCGGACTCTGGGTCCGAAGACTTCGCCGCCCCGATCTGAGGCATTGAGGTCTCGGTGCATGATGGGTCGTCTTCCGGGCACTCCTCCGGTGGCGGGCCACCCGGTTCTTCGACGAGGAAGTTGTTGGCGGAGTTGTTGCCCCGATCGTCCTCATCGTTGACGACCACCGTGTATGTCACGGTAGCCGTCTCACCGGCCGCCAGTTCACCGGTGATACTGAAACGTTCATCAACGATTTCGCTGACCACAACTGATTCTGTGTCAGAGGTGGGTGCGTCGAGGATGGTCGCATCGTCGAGAACGTCAGTGAGGACGTCCTCTCGTCCGACGTCCATGCTCGTACCACCGGTGTTGTCCACCGTGACGGTGTACGTCAGTACAGAGCCAGCCTCGACCGGGCTATCCGATGCTTCAACCGACTTGGCGTAGCCGATGGCACCCACAGGGGTGGAGGTGCAGTCAGGGAACTCGCCATCTTCGGGCTCGCAGACCGGCTCCTCAGGAGGATCCTCTGAGGGGTCGAGAAGGAAGTTCGCCGCGACGTCACTGGTCCGGTCCTCATCTGGAGCGACCGTGACCTGGTAGCTCACCGTAGCGGTGTCTCCCGGCTGTACAGTACCCGTGATGTCAATGCGGTCGCCGTCCCGTTGCGTGTCAAGGACTGTCGAGCTGGGCTCGGTCGTCACGCTTGCCGCGTCCAACACATGCTCCAGGTAATCGACCGCATTGACTGTGGCTTCGGACTGACCGGAGTTGGAGAAGAACAGGGTGTACGTCAGCTCGGAGCCAGCGACCACAGGGTCATCATCGGTCTCCACGCTCTTCCACTGTTCAAGGCCTGAGCCGGGGACTTCGACGAAGTCACAGAGGTTGTCGCCTGGGACCCCATCATCCTCGGGGATGCACACCAAGTTACGGAGTTGCTGATTGCCTTGTCCGGTGTAGCTCAGCGTGTATTCCACGGTGGCCGTCTCACCGGCCGGGAGCGCGCCGCTCCACTGGATCTCCTCAGCATCTGCGTCGAACTCCGCAGACCCGCTGGTCCAGGTAAGTGAGCCTTCCACCAAGTCGCTGTCATCCAACACGTCAGTCAGTGAGTCGGTGAAGGTCGCGGGGTTGTCTTCAGTAAAGGAACCTGGCCCCTCACCCGTGATAGTCACCGTAAAGGTGACATCTTCGCCCTCAGCTGGCAGGTCAAGTCGGTCGACTGACTTGGAGACACTGGAGCGTGGAAGTTCGTACTGAACAGTGGCGCAGGGCTCACCTGTGACCGGGTCCAGTCCTTCCTCAGTTGCGGGGTCGCACTCGGGGGATTGTGTGTCCTCCGGGTCATCTGGCTGCCAGGCCACATTGCGGACCTGTCCGTCTCCACCCGATTCAAGGGTGACGGAGTAGGTCAGCTCCACCGATGCGCCTGCGGCCAGAGGCCCAGCCCAGCTGAGCAGTGGCTGTTCGTACCCCAGCCCCTCGACCGTTTCGCCATTGATGGTGACCACGGCGTCATTATTGTAGGAGGCATCGTCCAGAACACCAGCGAGGTCGTCAAAGAGGACTGCGGGGGTCTCTTCGGTGAAGTCAGCCTCCCCGCTGTTGGTCCCGGTGACGGTGTACTCGATCGTGTCGCCGACCCGAGCTTCTGCAGTGGCAGTGGAAGATTTCTCGATATCGAGCTGCGACATACAGGACTCTGTGGTGTCGGAGATATTGTCCGAATTTCCCTCTTCTTCGTTGCCGAGTACGGTCGCGAAGTTCGTGACGCATGTGTCAGTGACATCATCTGCCCGGACTGTGAGGGTGATGACCCTCTGGTCTCCCACTGCCAGTCGGCCGCCGTACATCGAAACGATTCCCTGCGTGGCCTCGCTGGCTGGCTGCGCCCCTTCGACATTCACCAAGGTGATGCCGTCGGGAAGTTCGTCGGTAATGGTCCAGCCGCTGGAGACACCAGGCCCGTTATTGGTCACGGTCAGCTGGTACTCGAATTCCTCACCAGGGACGAAGTTGGTGTCACCGGTCTTTTCCATACTCAAATCGGTGGGAGCACCCGGGACGCTTGCTCCATCGTTGCGCGCATGGTCTGGGGTGGTCTGAGTGGTAATGAGTTCGAAAGTAGGAGAAGCCCCACCGGGATTCTCCACCGAAACCTGGAACATAGTGCCAGAATTAGCGCCGAACCCGAGGTTTCCATTGCCGAATCGCCAGGCAGCACCGATGGTTCCCGAGGTGTCGAAACCTGCGTCGAAGGTGGAGGCTTGCCCGGAGTTCGGATCAATACGCACGATAGTGCCGTCGTGAAGTGCCCAGAAGTAGCCGTCACTGTACGCGAAGTCGAATATGTTCAGCGCGTCCGGTACCCCTGTGACGGTGATGTGGTTACTCTCACCACTGTCTACGTCATAGGTGGTCATGCTGGTTCCCGCAGCATTGATGGCGTAGAGCAGACCATTGTCAGTATTGAAGTCCCCCGACCATGCCGTTGAGTCGTGGACTCCCGCAATGCCGGTGTCTTCTACGGCGCCCTCTTGGCCTATGCGCACCACGTTGTGCTGTGGAATCGGGCCGCCAGTCTCGGTGACGAACCCGTAGAGGTAACCGTCCGCAGGGTTCCAACCGATGCCGTTGTACTCGACGTCAGAGGTGCCGTCAGCTGTGAACTGCCATTCGGACCCATCCGGAGCCAACGTGGCTTGGTAGAGAGTGGTTTCCCCCAAGCCCTGAGAGATGAAAACTACCGGTTCATTCGCCGGGAAGGGGTCCCCGGGAGCGGCCGAGGCGGGTGTCGAGCTGGTCACCGCGTCCGCGCCGAACAGCGCCCCGGATAACAGAGCGGCGATCCCAGTCAAAGTTAGTGTTTTGCGAAATATGCTCCTCGCGCGCTTCTTCGGAGGGGGCGCAGCCCCCGAGTGTTCAGTCAACGTTGAGCCCATACTGGCAAACATCCTCCCCCATGAGGTTCCGCTTGGAATTGTGTTGTGAGCCACAAACACCCCACACAGTATTCACCAACCAGGCGGTCGTGTCCAGGTTTCTTTAAGTTAACTTAAGGCTAACTCCCACTTTCGTGTTGCCCTATCACATCTTTGGGTATGACGTCGAGGAGGCTGAGGTCCACATGCTAAGACCGCTGCCAGTCGGCTTTCCTTGTCGAACAGACGGCCCAGAGCATGAGCACTATGGCCCACGCATCCGCACCTCAGACTCAGCCGTCCACCCCGGCCGATCAGTCACCGCGCAGCGCAAAACTTGCTGTCACGGTTTTTCCCCTGCTCATCGTTGCCGGCGCAGGTCTCGCACTACTGACGCCTGGCGCCTTCGCGCCTCTGGGCGTCGGAATCACCTATGCCCTGATGATCATCATGTTCGGCATGGGCCTGACCCTGACCATCCCGGACTTCTTGCTCGTCATTAAGCGGCCACTGCCTGTATTGGCAGGTGTGGCCTTCCAGTTCGGCTTCATGCCGCTACTGGCTTTCGGCATTGCATGGGCCCTGCAGCTGCCTCCAGCGCTGGCAGCTGGGCTGATCCTGGTCGGCTCAGTGCCCGGGGGCACCAGCTCCAATGTGGTCACGTATCTGGCCCGGGGCGACGTCGCCCTCTCTGTCACCATGACCTCGATCTCCACCCTGCTCTCCCCGCTCCTGACCCCGCTGCTGGCGCTCTGGCTGGCCGGCCAGTACCTCCCCGTCCCCGCCGGAGCTATGGCCTGGGACATTGTCCAGATCGTGCTGATCCCAGTGGTCGCTGGTCTGGTCCTCCGGCTGCTGCTGCCCAGAATCGTTCAGGGCATCCAACCGGCCCTGCCCTGGATTTCGGTACTGGGCATCACTTACGTGGTGCTGGCGGTCGTGGCGGGTTCCCAGGATGTGCTCGCCTCCGCCGGAGCTCTGCTGCTTGTCGGCGTGATCCTGCACAACCTGCTGGGGTACGCCATCGGTTACAGCGCCGCCATGCTCACCAAAGCGCCCATCCCCACCCGGCGTGCGGTCTCGGTGGAAGTTGGCATGCAGAATTCCGGGCTCGCCGCGGGCCTGGCCGGCACCCATTTCTCAGCCGAGGCCGCCCTGCCGGGTGCGATATTCTCGGTATGGCACAACATTTCCGGAGGCCTGTTGGCCTCATTCTGGGGATCACGCCGCCCCAAGGCGCCCCAGACTGATGACGACGACGCCAGCACCACCCCGGTTGCCACCTGACCCACCAGGGAGAGGAACGGATGATGGCCAAGCACCGGATCTACACGATGAGTGTGGCGCAGGTCTATCCGCACTACGTGAACAAGGCTGAGCGTAAAGGCCGAACCAAGGACGAGGTCGACCACATCATCCGTTGGTTAACCGGGTACACCCAGGAACAGCTCGAGGCGCTGCTTGAAGCTGAAAAGGACTTTGAGACGTTCTTCGCTGAGGCTCCGGAGCTCAACCCTCAGAGACGAAAAATCACCGGGGTCATCTGCGGAATCCGGGTCGAGGAAATCGAAGAGCCGACCATGCAGGAGATCCGCTACCTCGACAAGTTGATCGACGAACTCGCCCGGGGCAAAGCGATGGAGAAGATCATGCGCAGCTGACCGCTCCCGGGTCGGTGGCTCCACTTAGGCTGATGTCGTGACCACCACGAGCTGGCTATATGACGAACGTCCCATCCGCGGCATCCGCGTGTTCAGTGATGCGGATATAGAGCACACCGCCTGGCCTGCCACAGTGCCCGCCGTCGCCAGTTTTCTGGACCAATGCCACGCAGGCTCCGACGGGTTCGACTTCCAAGCCGGTGTGACCTTTCTGGTGGGAGAGAACGGGTCCGGGAAGTCCACTCTGGTGGAGGGCATCGCGGAGGCCTTCGGTCTCCCGGCAGAGGGCGGCACGCCCCACGGCGGAGCCAGCACCCGGAGGACGGAGTCCCCACTAGGCCAGTGGCTCCGGATCATCCGTGGGCCGGGGGCACCGCGATTCGGGTTCTTCCTCCGCTCCGAGACCATGCACAACTACTACACCTGGCGGCAGGATATCGGCGGTCCGGGTCCGGATCTGCACCGTATGAGCCACGGGGAGTCGTTCAACAGTCTTCTGGAATCACACCTGGACCATGAGCAGTTCGTCCAAGGACTGGTGTGTTTAGACGAGCCCGAGGCCGCGCTGTCCTTCACCTCCATGCTCAGCTGGTTGGCCGCACTGGACCGGATGCAATCGCGGGGAACCCAGGTCATCTGCGCCACCCACTCTCCGATCCTCGCAGCACTCCCGGGCGCCACCATCCTGGAGCTGGGCCCATGGGGCATCCGGGAGACCACGTGGGACCAGCTCGAGGTCGTGCAGTCCCACCGCCGGTTCTTAGAAGCGCCTGAACGCTACCTCCGGCACCTTCTGGAGTGAGGTGATCTTCCCTGTTCAACCGACGTTCACCCGGTATTCGGGAACCACTAATAGAGTGAATATCCCCGGGGTGGAGACACCGGTCTTTCGCCCCCTACACCCTGTGTGAGAGGAAACAATGAGCGCTGAAAGAGTCAAACTCCACATTGATGACACCGGCGGTTCCGGCAGGCCAGTGGTCCTCATCCACGGCTGGCCCCTTGCCGCAGATTCATGGTCCGAGCAGACGGGGCCGTTGCAGGACGCAGGGCACCGCGTGATCAGTTACGACCGGCGCGGGTTCGGGCAATCTGAAAAGCCCGACGACGGTTACGACTATGACTCTCTGGCTGATGATCTCGCCGAGGTCATCAACTCACTCGACTTGAAGGATGTCACCCTAGTGGGATTCTCCATGGGCGGCGGAGAGGTCGCACGCTACGCCTCCCGTCACGGGTTGGATCGGGTCCACTCAGTCGTCTTCGCAGCGGCGGTGCCACCATTCCTCAAGCAGAGCAGCGACAACCCTGATGGCCCGCTGGATGATGAGACATTCCAGGGTCTTCGCAGTTCCCTGGAGAAGGACCGTGAGGGATTCTTTGAGGATTTCACCACCGGGTTCTTCTCCGTCGGGGATGAGCTGGTGGTCAGCGAACAGCAGCGGCAAGAGGCCATGCAAATGGCGCGCCTATCCGACCAGACTGCGGCTCTGGCCTGCATGGACGCCTGGGCCACCACTGATTTCAGGTCAGACCTTGACCAGGTGACGGTCCCGGCGTTGGTGATCCATGGGGACAGCGATGCCACGGTCCCATTCGAAGGATCCGGCGAACGAACTCACCAAGCGCTCGCGGACTCCGAACTGGCCCTCATCAAAGGTGCACCCCACGGGCTCAACGTCAGCCACGCCACCGAGTTCAACGCGGCTCTGATTCCGTTCTTGGCGCGGTAGCCCTAGGAGGCAGCGGGCTCCGGCAATGCAGTTCCGCACCCACTGCCTCCTGCCGCCGCCGATCAGACCCGGAGGTCTTCCCACTCAAAGGTGGTCGTCCGCCCAGAGACCCAGTCCTGCCGGAGGATCGCGTACGCCACTGACGCCACCGGCTCGCGTCCCTCCACTGGCCATCCCCTCCGGTAGTGCGCCTCCTTGATGAACCCTGCCCTCAGGAACACTTTTCGCATTGCGATGTTGTCCTCGCGAGTCTGCCCCTCGAGCCGATCAACCTCAGGGTAGGTGTCGAACACCAAGCACGTCAGGCCGCGCAGCACCGCCACGCCAAGCCCGCGGCCCCGGTGATCATCTGCCAGCCGGAGATCAAAGAGAGGCGCACCTTCAGTGAGGTCTTCGAGAACGACGACGCCCAGACGCACCGCCCCTGCCCAGATCCACCAGCCCCTGTGGTCTGTGTCGGCCGCTGCTGCGGTGGCGTAGTGCTCCGGGTTGTACCCGTACCGGCCGTCGTTGATGGCTTCGCGGACGTGGGCTGCGTTCAGTGCAGTCCGAACGTGGAACGGATATCTCTGGGTGGTGAGGAAATCGGTCAGTGCTGCGGCGTCGTCGTCATCTTCAGGGCGAAGAGGGACAAACGTGATCTCGGAAGCTGATGCTGTATTCGTCATGTGCACAGAGTCTATTCGTGGCGATGTAGACTGATCAGCACGCCGCCACGGTGGGATCACTCGCACTCATGGCGGCGGTCCAGCGGCTGTAGCTTAATGGCAAAGCTTCTGCTTCCCAAGCAGACGACGCGGGTTCGATTCCCGTCAGCCGCTCCACTGTTGGAATAGCCGGTCGAGAGCCGGCGAAAGTACCAGAAATAAGAGAAACCCCAGGTCAAAGCCTCTCTCCTGAACAGGAGAAGGGCTCTTTCGTTTCTGGCGGTCAAACGTTGTGAAACTATCATTGATAGCGCCAAAATAGCATTGGGTATCAATTCGTGTTGGTTTCGGTGCGCCTTAGGATCCCCGGAAACATGCGGATCGTGTTTTGGCCATTTTGCTGGCTGTGCCCCCAGGTGCGCTGCAGAACGGACTCTCTGTGCGACGAGCTCATGGGGCACCGAAGAGGTGCTCGTGCGGGAAGATGGGTCCTACGGTTTCTCAGCTGGCTCTCGTCACTTCCGACCAGATGTCACCTTACTTGCGCTTTCATGCAGGTGCAGTGACATTTCGACTCGTGGCAGGGACGGGAACCGGATCTGAACGAGCTTCTCCCAACAGGTGGCATAGCCATGTTCGCCGATCTCGGCACAATCTCAGACGTCGGACGCCTCAGCGCCCGATCCAGTGCGACCTTCAGACGAGCAGCACTGATCTCTCTGCGCAGAACGGAAAAGACCTCATCCTTGTTGTTCGGGTTGTAGTGCCTTCGCACCTCAGCCATGTTGGCTCCCTCCCTAGGCGCCTATTCTGACGCGGCCTTAGCTGGCTCTTCGTAATTGGGGGTGTAGTGGTTTACAGCGTGGCGATGAGGTAAAAGGCGTCGATGCTACCTTCGCTGCCGCTGGCCTTGATAGCTGCTGCCTGATGGACCAGCTGAGATTGACGGCGGTCGGCCAACGCTTGGAACCAGACCGGGCGGTGTTGGAGTGCCGCGTCCGAGAACCTGATCCATGGTGCCGTGAGGGTGGCGCCGAGGCCCTGCCGTGAGACACGCTGCTGCGAAAGCTGGCCCATGTGCCGCTGGGCCGGCGGCCGACCACCTTGTGGGTCAGGGTCCGTCGCTACAGCTGCACCGACTGCGCCCGAGTATGGCGTGAAGACACCATCGGTGCCGCGGCACCGAAGGCAAAGTTGTCTCGGCACGCAGTGTTGTGGGCGCTGAAATCGGTGGTGATCGACCAGCTCTCCATCGCCCGGATCGCCGAATCTCTGGCGGCCTCTTGGCACACGGTCAAAACTGCAGTACTCGAGGCAGGCTGGCAACTGCTGATCCACGACCCCCATCGTTTCAATGGCGTCGACGTCATCGGGGTTGACAAACATTGTTGGCGTCACATCGGGGTGGGCAGTCACGACGTCACGGTGATCATCGACCTCCCCCAGTGCGCAATGGGACCGGGCCCTCTCGACTGCTGGATATGGTCGAGGACGGTGGCCATGTACGGATTCACCGGCTTCAAAACAGTCACCGCCGAAGAACTCCCAGAAGCTGTTGCGGTGATGGATCCACACTCCACGTCGTCGCCATCGCCGGTGACGCACTGGACCGTGCTCGACAACGGATCCAGCGCGAGACTCTCGGCCATCGCGGCCGTTCGTGCGATCCCCTCTACCGGGCACGAAGAACCCTGCGAACTAGCGCTGATCTTCTCACTGATCGGCAGCAACACCGGCTGGAGAAGGTCTTCACCAGCGACGACCACGTCGAAGTCGAAGCAACCTGGAGGATCTATCAGAAGATCGCCGCCGCCTACCGCAGCCCCTCCAAAACGGAGGGCAGGAAACAACTGCGGGAAGTCATCACCTCGCTCAGCCGCGCAGTCCCAAAGCAGCTCACCGAGCTGATCAGCCTGGGGCGGACCTTCAAGCCGCGCGGCGGACATCCTGGCCTATTCCGACTGGCCCGGCACATCCAATGGCCCCACTGAAGCGATAAATGGTCGCCTCGAACATCTACGCGGTACCGCTCTGGGCTTCCGAAACCTCACCCACTACGTCACCAGATCGCTGCTAGACACCGGACGATTCAGAGCCCATCTACACTCCAAATTACGATGGGCCACCAAACCGCAGAGCGTCGAGAGCTCGGCGACCAGTTCCTCGGTCACCTCGATCGAACGCAGGGTGTGCGGCATGGTGCGAGCGGCTTCGGCGATGATCACGGCATCTCTGGCATCGGTCGTGGCCTCGCCCGGGGGCAGGTCCGCGATTCGGCGCATCGCCAACCCCGGCAGGTAGCGTACCGGGACCCAACAGGCCTGGACGACCGCGAACGGCAGTGAGCCGATGATGACCGGCTAGTCCACCACGAACAAGACTTTGCCGTGTCGGGCCAGGGCGGAAATGACGGCCCGCATTTTGGTCACGTCGCTGGGCAAGGCCGTGTTGTCAAGTTTCTGTCCCGTCCGGTCCAGCGCAACTGTGCGGTGTTCGCTCTTGCCCTCGTCGATCCCGAGGAAAACATCGACCTCTTGGTGGTTGCTGATCATAGCTGTTTATCTAGTGTAAGAAGCGGGCTCCAACGTGCTGGCCCAGCAGCGGTGTCAGAGCTGGGCATCTACGTTTTGAAGGGCCTGAACTACTTCTGCCCGACTCCTAGTAGCGGTGTCTCCGGCACCTTCAGGCCCCGGTGACATCACCCCCGGCTCATGAGTAACTGGGGGAGGGTAGTAATCATGCCGGGGCCTTCCGGCCAGCACTCCCGCATCTTATCCTTAAGAAGGGGCTAAGAAGATGGCAACGGGTACCAACAGGTCACCGTGATTATTGATCTGACACCTTTGCGCCTTCGGAAGCGGTACCACCGAACGGCTCGCTAAATGCGACGCCACCTGGGGTAAGCAGTACCCAGCGATAAGTAAGCTCTGCGCCAACGCCTGGAACGAGTTCGTGCCCTCCCTAGAATATGGACGCTGAGATCCGCCGGGTGATCTGTTCGACCAACGCGATTGAGTCAATGAACGCCCGCTACCGCAGAGCAGTCAAAGCCCGAGGGCACTTCCCGAACGAGGCAGACACACTGAAGTGCCTGCATCTTGTTACCAGAGCATTGGATTCTGCCGCGCACGCTGGGCCATCTGCAGACCCCTACCGACGTGAGACCTACCGAATGTGCCGGGACCCGGCACATTCGCCTCCTGAAGCAGAAATTGAATGCCACGGGGCACCACAACAACCCCTACGCAGTTCGTTCCGGGACATCCGTCGCCCGGGCGTCGAAGTGCTCCGCAAGTAGCTCGCCGGCGTGGACCACGTGGTCTTGTACCGCCCGGCGCGTGGCGTCCGGGTCTCCGGTTCTGATGCCGGAGATGATCTGAGCATGGTCAGCGGCCGTCGCCTCGGGCCACCCTTCGATGCTGGCATAGAAGCGCCGTGGCACATACCGGGTGGTCAACCCGAGTACCCACAGCATTCTCCGGGACCGGGCCAGGTGGTTAATCTGGCGGTGGAATGCGTGGTTCTTCTCCTCGAGAAGGTCGGTATCCTTCCGTGCCGCCGCCGCTAGGAGTTCATGGTGCAATGCCTCGAGCTCGGCCAAATCCTCGGCTCCGCGGTTGGACGCGGCCCGGGCGGCCAGCTCGCCGGCCAGCAGAGCCTGGGCGCAAAACAGGTCACGGATGTCATCTCCGGTTAAGGGGGCGACCTGGAACCCCCTGCGAGGGACGAGTTCAAGGAAGCCTTCCACGCGCAGGGATTGCAACCCTTCCCGCGCCGGGGTCGTGGAGATGCCCAGCTCCTTGCCGACCACCTCCGGTCGAACCTGTGTCCCCGGCGGTAGTTGCCCGGAGATCACCAGAGCGCGCACGTGGGCGGCTGCCTCCGCACTGAGCTGGGGCTTTCGCTGCGATGTCATTTCTCCTCCGTCGTCGGGGGAATGGAGCCTACCCCACCTTAGCGATGCGCGGGACTCAACGGGCGAACTCGGCCAGGACGCGCCCGGTGTGCTCGCCGAGCCCAAGCACCGGAGCCATCAGGATTCCGGCCTGGCGGGAGGTGACCGGAGGAACGAGGCTCCGCAGCGGACCGACCGGTGAGTTGACGTCGCGCCACCGGCCCCGCGCCGCCAACTGCGGATGAGCCGACAGTTCCTGGAGGTTCCGCATGCGGGCGTTGGCAAGACCCGCGTCGTCCAGGCGGACCAGCACCTGCTGCACGGAAAGAGTGGGGAGAACCGTGTTGATCTCGGCGTGCAATTCTTCGCGCTGGGCGACCCGTTGGGTGTTGTTGAGGAATCGTTTCTCCCGGGCCCACTGCGGTCGCCCGGGGACCGTGCTGCAGAAGACAACCCATTCCCGCTCGTTCTGAATGCCGAAGAACACGGTCCCATCGGCGGCATCAAAGGGTCCATAAGGGGCGCTCGTGACGTGCTGGGCTTCGAGCATCGAGATCTCCAGGACATCGCCGCGGCTGGAGTCCCGGCGTTGGTAGAGGGGCGTCAGGATGTCCGAGTAGGTGTACATTCCGGCGCTGATGTCGGCGATGGAGATGCCGACCTTTGTATGTTCATCCGGCGCCCCGGTCACTGAGAGCAGACCCGCCTCACACTGTACGAGAAGGTCGTAGGCCTTATTCGCCTCGTAGCTCCCGCCGCGGCGTTAGCCCGAGACAGAGACGTGGACCAGGGAGGGGTTAAGCTCTAACGCTTCGCATGGGCCCAAGCCGAGACGCTCCGCGGCGCCAGGGGCCAGGTTCAGGAGGAATACATCGGCCTCTGCCGCAATTCCCTTCAAGGTGGCGATACCGTCCTCGGACTTCACATCCAGGACCACGGATTCTTTGCCGCGGTTGAGCCAGACAAAAGTAGCTGGATATGCCGTGTACCGACTCATCATAGCCGCGGGCTAAGTCACCCGTGTCCCGTTCGACCTTGAGCACTCGGGCGCCGAGGTTGGCGAATTGGCGACTCGCGAACGGGGCGGCAACCGCTTGTTCCGAGGAGACGACCGTGATCCCCTCAAGAGGAAGTGCGCTCATGTCTTCACCTTTCCGGACCGGGCAATCACGCGCCGCGCATGATCGATCACGGGGCGGTCGATCATCGCGCCATCTACTTGGCTCGCGCCTGCGTCGGCGACGGCCATAATCTTCTGCGCCCACTGGATTTCTTTCTGCGTGGGTAGGTGGGCGTCCCGGACCAGCGCTACTTGCACCGGATGGATGCATAGGCTCCCGCCGAAACCCAAGGACCGGCCCCGGGCCGCGTAGGTGGCGACGTGCTCGAGGTCCCTGATAGCTGTAGAGGGCGCATCCAGCGGCGCAGCAATTCCTGCCGCGCGGGAGGCCAGCACCACCATGGAGCGTGCGCGGTCCACAGTAGGGGAGTCCGCGCCGACGTCAATGTCCAGGGCGAAATCGACAGCGCCGAACGCCAGACGGTTGACTTCCGGCACACGCGCGATCTCCACCGCGTTGACGATCCCCACGGCGCTCTCGATGAGGGGCACGAAAGCGAAGTTGTCGGGGAGTCGCTGTCCTATGGCCGCAACCGCGGTGGCGTCCTCGGCTTTGGGTAACATGAGCCCTAGCACCCCGTGGCCGGCTGCCGAGGCGATCTCAACTAGGGCCTCGACCTCAGCCTCGAACCAGGTCGTGGCCAGCCCGTTGGTCCGCACCACAGCGTTGAGCCCATCGTTGCCACCGGGAGATAGGGCCCGCACGACGTGCTCAAGTGCTTGCTGCTTGTCCCCCTTTGCGACGGCGTCTTCGAGATCGATGACGACGACGTCGGCCCCCGAGGTGGCTGCCTTAACAAAGCGCTCGGGACGATCACCGGGCACGAATATGGCTGTCAGGGCACCGGCGACTGCTTGCGGAGCCGATGGGCGGACCGTGCCTATCTCCCCGGTATGCGCAGCAGGGCTCACACCCGGGGTGCTCATGCCTTCTCCGGTACGGCTGGCAGGCTCGACTCGTCCGGACGGGAGTGCGTTACAGAGGGAAGTTCTCCTTGGCGATAGACCATGAATGTCCGACGGTAGCTGATAACCACGACGCCGTCCTGGTTGTACCCCTCGGTCGCCACAGTCACGAGGCCAAGGTTCGGACGGGAATTGGCCCCCCGCACGGCCAGCACCTTGGAGCGGGAGTAGATAGTGTCTCCCTCGAACACGGGGGCCGGCATCCTCACCTCGTCCCAGCCCATGTTCGCGAACACGTTCATGGACAGATCGATGGTGGATTGGCCGGTCACAAGGGCAAGGGTGAGCGTGGAGTTCACTAGCGGGCGGCCGAACTCGCTTCCCGCGGCAAAGTGCGCATCTACGTGCGTCTTAGCTACATTCTGCGTCATTAGTGTGAATTGATGGTTGTCCGACTGGGTGACCGTTTTGCCGAACGGGTGGTAATACACGTCCCCTACGTTGAAATCTTCGAATAGTCGCCCGTTCCAACCTGCGACCTCTCGACTCGGTGCTGCCTCTGAACCAGTCTCCGTCATCGTGGAACCCTTCTGTGTTAGTGACCCGGAGGCCATTCGGAGCTAATGCTAAATATATTCACTAGTTTGACCCTTCTAAGCCTGATATACAAGGGTTCCCGGCGTATCATCCAAAAACGAAGGCTCTTGTGAATGAGCCAATATATTCGTAAGCTCGGAGATTACCAGCTTTTTGCACCTTCTTCAGAGGAGTCACCTTGCCCACTCAGTTGCCCGAACGCAGCGACATTCACGTCCCAGTCCCAACCGCAGAGCAGTTGCGGGAGCAGACGCGTCGGCTGTGCGCGGAGTTCCCAGGCGAGTACTGGCGGGAACTGGACCTCAAGCGTGAGTACCCCCAGGAATTCGTCGACACTCTCACGAAGGCGAGACTGCTTTCGGCCTTGATCCCCACCCAGTACGGCGGACTGGGCGTGGGGCTGACCGAGGCATCGGTGATCATGGAAGAGATTAACAAGTCAGGCGGCCACTCCGCGGCCTGTCACGCCCAGTTGTACACAATGAAGGCCGTCCTGAACCACGGCTCCGCTTGGCAGAAACAGCAGTACCTGCCCGGTATCGCTGACGGTTCACTGCGTCTGCAAGCCTTTTCTATCACCGAGGACGCCGCCGGGTCCGACACCTCGAGTATTCAGACTCGAGCAGTCAAGGACGGCGACGAATGGCTGATTACCGGCCACAAAAGCTGGACCAGTCGCATCGACGAATCCGACCTGCTGTTGGTGCTAACTCGCACCGCTGGCAAGGACGAGGCCGCTCGAAGCGGGGGCCTGACTCTGTTCCTCGTGGACCTACGCCAGGTGCGCGCTGAACAACCCGAAGCGTTGGAGGCCGTCAAGGTCCGCACCATGTTCAACTACGCCACTAACCAACTCTATTACCACGGCCTGCGCGTGCCAGAATCAGCGGTGGTGGGCCAAGTGGGTAACGGGTTCCGCTACGTCATCGACGGCTGGAACGCCGAACGGATTCTCCTTGCATCTGAAGCTATTGGTGACGGGTACTGGTTCACTGACCGCGCTGTGGCCTACGCCAACCAACGTGAGGTGTTCGGTCGCCAGATCGGCATCAATCAGGGCGTGCAATTTCCCATCACAGACGCCTATATGAAAGTCCGGGCAGCCGACATGATGCGTAAGGAGGCGGCCCGCCTCTTTGACGCTGGACAGCCCTGCGGGGCTGAGGCTAATATGGCCAAACACCTGGCGTCTGACGCCAGTTGGGAAGCTGCAAACGTTTGTCTAAATACTTACGGCGGCTATGGCTTCGTGGACCAGTACGATGTGGAGCGGAAGTTTCGCGAGACCCGAATGTACCAAGTCGCTCCGGTCAACAACAACCTCATTAAAGCGTTTGTTGCCACTAAAGTCCTCGGGATGCCCCGCTCTTACTGAGTCAATCTGTTTTGCGAGCCTAGGGGCAAATCTTTAACCCCGCAGGAGCACCGCGACGGGCTCCGGCAGGTTGATGCGCCTATTGCCATTTGAGCAATGCTACGGAGAGAGGACTTAATGAAAGTCCGCCACCATCACTGGCGTGGCGCCTACCGTAGTACGGTCGAACCCGTTGGCCCGCGCATGAGCATCCTTTGGCTGCAGCACGGGCTGCTCTTCGGGAAAAGCTCATTGACACCATTGAGTACCAGGTTTGAAAGCTGCGGGCGCAGCCGGCACAGATTTCTCCGCATGTCTTCGGTTCGCTCAGGGCCGTCCCCAGGTGGAGCAACCGTTGGAACGGGAGTCGGGTGCTAGAACGGAGGATGCTCGCAGGTGCCCGGCAGTTACTTCGCCATGATTCTTCTGGGCTCTCTTGGTGTGATTGCGATTACTACGGAAGGCTCCACCGGGGTTATTCGTTCCAACCTCACCGCTGTGCCGCAGAGATTTCTGCTGCTCCGCGCCAATGCCTTGGCGCTAGTGGTATGGGCTGCAGTGGTGGCGGCGGCTTTGATCCTGATCGGCCACTTGCTCACTAGCATCATTGGTGTGCTATTGAGTCCGGCAGACATGTTCGACGGCGAGATCGCTGCAATGTACATCGCCAACTGGGCCACGGTGGCACTCACGGCGCTGCTGGGCTTCGGCTTGGGTGTGGTGCTGCGCAGCTCGGCAGGCGGCATCGTTGTTCTGCCAGTCATCATGTTCGTGATGCAGATGGTGTCCTCAATCCTCTACTACGAGGTCACTGATGGTGCCGCGTGGGCAGACACCCTGTGGGTTCAATACATGAATCTGGTGGATAACGTCGTCAACCCGGATGCTAGTGAGTTCAACACGGTCCGACGCTGAAGCCCTGGCAAGCTGGGATGGGTCTGCTGATCTGGGTGGCGGTACCGCGGACGCTTGGGACGCTGCGCTTAACCCTTAGCGAAGCCTGAGGAGATAGTCGCATGACCACGCCGCCGCCCCAGAAGCGCACCGCACGAGGGCCTGAGTCCGCGGCAGTGCAGGGTCCGCACGGTTGAGCTGGACAGATCCGCACTGATCCGACCGAC
>NZ_VFIE01000022.1 GCF_010119385.1 Nesterenkonia haasae | reverse complement strand
GATGCGTTGGTGTTCCGTGATGGGACCTGTCAGGCCCCGGGGTGCACGGTGGCCGCGCAGTGTTGCGATATCGACCACCAACACCCCTGGGAAGCAGGTGGGGAAACCACCGGGGAGAACCTCTGGGCGCTGTGCCGGAGGCATCACCGAATGAAATCCCACGGCCACCTGACCCCACCCCCACCCACTAGGGGAAATCGTGCACAGTCCCCACCACGGCATAGACCACCGCCAACCAGACACCATCAACACTCCACCCAGAAGCGACCCACGCCTGCCCCAACAGAGACTGCCCAGGTGAGAGCGACCATGATATGGGCCTCAATACCCATCAAATACTAGCCACCCTGATGAAGAAGTGATGCTGTGACGCCGGGTGGTTCCTTCCATAAGCTGGGTCTAAGAAGGCTGACTCTGGTCATGAGAGGTGCGAGGTAAAAAGTCGCCGATTGCCCGCTTGGGCCCTTGCCTTGCCGTCGGGGCTCGTCCTCTTCGTCGCTCAACCGGCGCCCTACGTCACTGGCGTGCTCATGACGTGAGCTCACTCGCGCTGCTCGGATGTGTCTCGGGACCAGTGGTCTCCTATGTGTAGACCTCCTTCCCCCACAATCATGCGTCCGTCGTCTCAGTCCTCGAGATGACACTGATCTCAGCGTTGGTGTGGGGCCACGGTTGCCTCGCAGCACTGATCGCCGTTGCCTTCACCCTGTGGGTCAGCCGGCGAGACGCCCAAGCCTGTGATGAACGTCCGTCTCTGATGAGGTCGCGCTACGGCTCTGCCTGACACCTCCAACCCGGTGAGCCCGGTACTGTAGACACGTTATGGCAGAAACAGACTTTCCCGCCGAGCTCGCTGAACTGCGCGACACCCTGCGGCGCATTACCGACGTCATCGACGTCGACGCCCTTACTGCTGAGGTTTCCGACCTCGAGCAGGAGGCCGCCGACCCCAACCTCTGGGATAACCAAGAGAACGCCCAAAAGGTGAACTCCCAGCTCAGCCACAAGCAGGCCCAACTCAACCGCGTTCGGTCCCTTGATTCGCGCATCGAAGATGCCGAAGTCATGGCAGAGATGGCCGCGGAGGAAAACGACGCCGATACCGCTGCCGAGGCCACCGCAGAACTCATCTCCATCCGCAAAGCCTTGGCCTCGCTGGAGATCGTCACTCTCATGTCCGGTGAATACGATGAGTACGACGCCGTGGTCACCATCCGTTCAGGGGCCGGGGGAGTGGACGCCGCAGACTTCGCCGAGATGTTACTGCGCATGTACACGCGCTGGGCTGAACGCCGCGACTGGAACGTCAAAATCCTCGACACCTCCTACGCAGAGGAAGCCGGCATCAAGTCCGCCACCTTCGAAGTCCAAGCACCCTACGCGTTCGGGACACTGTCGGTGGAGGCAGGCACTCACCGGCTGGTGCGAATCTCCCCCTTCGACAACCAGGGACGTCGCCAGACCGGGTTCGCAGCCGTGGAAGTCATCCCGCTGCTCGAAGGAACCGAGTCCATTGACATCGACGAAAACGATCTCAAGATCGACGTCTTCCGGTCCTCCGGGCCCGGCGGACAATCCGTCAACACCACTGATTCGGCAGTGCGCATCACCCACCTTCCCTCAGGGATCGTAGTGTCCATGCAGAACGAAAAGTCCCAGATCCAGAACAGGGCCGCCGCGCTGCGTGTCCTGGAGTCCAGGCTTCTGCTGAAGAAAAAAGAAGAGGAAAAGGCTCAGGAGAACGAGATGAAGGGCGATGTGAAAGCAAGCTGGGGTGACCAGATGCGCTCCTACGTTCTGCACCCGTTCCAGATGGTCAAAGACCTCCGCACCGGCCACGAAGTTGGCAATGCCCAAGCAGTGTTCGACGGGGACCTCGACGGGTTCATCGAATCCGGCATCCGCTGGCGCGCTCAAGGCTCCTCCACCAGCTGACATTCAAGGCTGACTTCCCCTATGATCCGCTTCGAACACGTCACTCGCACCTACCGCTCCGGAGGTAAACCGGCCCTTGACGATGTCTCCGTGGAATTCAATCGCGGAGACTTCGTCTTCCTCATCGGTGCCTCAGGATCCGGAAAGTCCACCCTGCTGCGCATGATCCTCCGTGAAGGCCTGCCGCAGAAAGGCAAGGTCACAGTCGCCGGGCAAAACCTAGTGCTGATGCTTGAGCGCCGAGTACCGCACTACCGGCGCAGCATCGGCATGGTCTTTCAAGACTTCCGACTGCTGCCTGACAAAACCATCTACGAAAACGTCGCATTTGCGATGCGAGTGATCGCCGCACCGCGTGGGCACATTAAGAAACAGGTCATGAAAACCCTCGAACGGGTGCAACTGGACCATCTGGCCCGCCGCTATCCTCACGAAATCTCCGGCGGTGAGCAGCAGCGAGCTGCCATCGCGCGAGCCATCGTCAATCAGCCAGCGATTGTGCTGGCCGACGAGCCCACTGGGAACCTAGATCCTCGCGCGTCCGAAGAAGTCATGAAGATTCTGCGCTGGATCAACGCCGCTGGCACCACTGTAGTCATGGCCACCCACGATCGGGCGATCGTCGATCAGACTCAACGCCGCGTGGTGCAGCTGCACAAGGGTCGATTGGTACGCGATGAGCAGCACGGGTCCTACGATCCGCCGGTGGGTTCACCTGCCTGGGAGGTGCTGTCCTCCGAACTCGAAGAAACCGGGCTTCAGGCATCTGATCCCATGCCTATGGTCACTCAAGCCGTGCCAACCGTCGCCCACGACCAGCCCAGCGAACCTGAAGAAGAGGAAGAACCAGGTTTTCGGGTACGCGAATATCAGGTCACCTTCCCGGAAGATGACCCACAGCACTACGAGGCTGAACCCGAGGAATCCCGAGCAGAGGTGGACGCTGCAGCAGTTCCGGACTTTGACGACGACGAGGCCACAGACACTATAGAGCCGGTGACTGAGCCCTCTGCACTGCCGTCCCCGGAAGGGCCCCGAAACTCTGAACGCCCCCATGTTCCCCGTCCGCGGGCATCAGCCGCGGAGTCCACCTATGCGGACACCCAGCACACCGCAGATCAGCTCAGGGCCTCCAAACCTCGGGGTATTTTCGGCAGGAGGAAGCAATGAGCCAGCTGATGTACCAGTTGGGAGAGACCCTCAGCTCCTTGCGCAAGAATGTGGCAATGGTCGCCTCCGTGGTGCTGGTGACGTTCATTTCCTTGACCTTCGTGGGCACCGCCGCCCTGATGCAGCTGCAGGTCAACCAAATGACCGAGGACTTTTATGACCGGTTGGAGATCTCTGTCTTCCTCTGCACCGAATCATCGGCAGAAGCTTCCTGCCCCACTGGTCCGGTCACTGAATCCCAAAGGGACTCCATCGAAGAGATGCTCGACACTGGTGCCGCCAACCAGTATGTCGACTCCTACCGGTATGAAACCCAGGAGGAGGCGCTGGAGAACTTCCTAGCTGATCGCGAAGACAGCGTGCGAGCAGCCAATGTGACAGCGGAAGACATGACCGAATCCTTCCGGATCCTGCTGGAGAACCCGCAGGACTTCGGGATCGTCAATGAGCTGTTCGCCGGCGTCCCCGGAGTGGAAAACGTGGCTGACCAGCAGGCCGTATTGGACCAAATATTCGGCATACTCAACGGGCTCACCGTCGTAGCACTGATCATCGCCGGGGTGATGATTCTATGCACTGTGCTGCTGGTCTCTACGACCATCAGACTCTCAGCGTTCAGCCGCCGCAGAGAAACCTCCATCATGCGCATGGTGGGGGCGTCCAAATCCATGATTCGCACTCCGTTTATCTTCGAGGGAATTATCGCCGCTCTGGCCGGGTCACTCTTAGCCTGTGGCGCCACCTGGGTGGTCGCAGAGTTTTTGATCGGTCAGTGGCTGGCCCAGCAGGTCACGGGGATCGTGTTCATCGGAGCTGCAGAATCATGGATCGTGATGCCCGGCCTGGTGCTGGCTGCTGTCCTCCTGGCCGGTTTATCGTCCTGGGTGACAGTCCGGAAGCACCTGCGGGTATAGTAGAAGGCTGACTTTGTTGGTGCCGAGACCCATGGAAGAGGAGGTGCACTGTGGCGAAGAAGAAGAAGCCTGAGGTCAAAGACCCCAAGAATCACACTATTGCCCGAAATCGGCGTGCCTTCCACGATTTCACTATCCTCGACACCTACGAGGCGGGAATAGTCCTCACCGGCACCGAAGTGAAGTCACTGCGCGAAGGACAAGCTTCTCTGGTGGACGGATTCGCTGCCTTCGACAGCAGACACGAGCTGTGGCTGGAGCAGGTGCACATCCCTGAGTACCTCAACGGAACGTGGACCAACCATGCCACCCGGCGGAAACGGAAACTCCTGCTCCACGGCAAAGAGCTCATCAAGATTTCTAGGCAGGTTGAAGACCCAGGCCTGACTATCGTCCCGCTGCGCTTGTACTTCAAGGACGGCCGAGCCAAAGCCGAGATCGGCATCGCCAAGGGTAAGCGCGAGTTCGACAAACGGCACACGCTGCGTGAGAAACAGGATAACCGCGAGGCGCAGCGGGCCATGCGGGTCAAGAACCGCCAAGCTTCTCTCTGACCCCCAGCAAAATGCCGTGTCCGATTACCGCTAGACACAGGGTGTGGGTCAGGGTGGAATGTCCCTATGGATGCCCAGATCAGTGCCAATGAACGTTACCGAGCGGTGCAGTCGAGGGACCGCCGCTTCGACGGCCAGTTCTTCACGGCGGTGAAGACAACCGGCATCTACTGCAGGCCTTCGTGCCCGGCCATGACGCCCAAGGCATCCAATGTGCAGTTCTTCTCCACCTCGGCGGCAGCTCATGAAGCTGGTTTCCGCGCCTGCAAACGCTGCCTGCCGGAGGCGTCCCCGGGAAGCCCCGAATGGAACCTGCGTCAGGACTTAGCAGGCCGAGCAATGCGGATCATTAGGGAAGGGGCGTTGAACAATGGGAACGTTGATGCGCTGAGCAGTCAGCTGGGTTACAGCAGCAGGCACATTCACCGCACACTCGTCGCTGAACTCGGAGCTGGCCCAGCAGCTCTGGCTAGGGCGCATCGGGCCCAGATCGCTAGGAATCTGCTGGTCAGTTCGGACCTCAAACTTGCTGATATCGCGTTCTCCGCCGGGTTCGGCTCGGTACGCCAATTCAACGACACCATCCGTGAGGTCTATGCAGTAACGCCCACAGAGATTCGTCAGAAGGCAGGCCGCTCCGCGTTAACTCGCGGACCCGAGGGGTCCCGGCTTCAGCTGCAGCTCATGCTCCCGGTCCGCCAACCCTTCGACGCCGAAGGTGTGTTCCGGTTTCTGGCTGAGCGCACTCTGTCTGGGGTGGAATCGACACATCTTGAAAGTGGGCACCTCCGCTATGGGCGCACTCTGCGGCTGCCCCATGGGCCCGGAGCTGTGGAGGTCACTGCAGTTGCCGATGGGGCGGGCGAGTGGCGGTTGTCCATGAGGTGTGAAGTGGGCTCTCTGGCGGATGTCGGCGTCGTTCTGGCGCGGATCCGCAGGATGTTCGATCTGGATGCTGACCCGGCCGCGGTGGACTCCGCGCTCAGTCAGGACGATGTGTTGAGGCCGCTCGTGGCTGAGGTTCCGGGGACGAGACTGGTGGGGACAGCCGAGGCCGAAGAATACGTGGTCCGAGCAGTGGTCGGCCAGCAGATATCAGTTAAGGCGGCACGGACGCACCTGAGCCGGCTGGCGCAGCTGCTCGGCACGCCAGTGGATTCAACGTTCGACGGGCTCAACAGATTGTTTCCAGCACCCGAGGACATCGTAGCGTCGGTACCCGATCCGCCGTTGGAAGGCCCACTGGACCCGGATCGTCCACTTCGCCTGCCCCGACGGTCAATCCGAACCGTCAGGGCAGCTGCTCAGGTCTTGGCACAAGGGTCATTGCATGTCCACCCGGGAGTCCACCCGGACCAGATGCGGGAACAGTTGCTCGCGCTTCCCGGGATCGGGCAGTGGACTGCCGCATACCTGGCGCTCCGGGTGCTGGGAGACCCCAATGACTGGATGACGGGCGACGTCGCCCTGGTGGCTGGTGCCCGCAGGTTGGGACTTGTCGCGGAGGGGACCTCAACGGCAAGGGCGCATCTGGAGCTGGAGGAGCTTGCCCAGCGATGGGCACCTTGGCGTTCCTACGCCGCCATGCACCTGTGGCGAGCAGCTACTAGCGACCCTCTCGGTCCAGCAGGCTCTGTTTGAGGTCAAGACCATAGCGGAAGCCGCCAAGCGTGCCATCTGTGCGCATGACACGGTGGCAGGGCACAAAAAGTGCTGCGGCGTTCTTAGCGCAGGCTCCAGCAGCCGCGCGGACGGCAGCCGCGCTTCCCGAACGCCGCGCGAACTCTGCGTACGTCACGGGCGCGCCAGGTGCTACCTGACGGAGCGTATCCCAGGCGTGCTCCCGGTATGGGCCCGACTTTTGCCGGACGGGCACGGCGCTCGGCGCTGCCACATGCCCGCCGTAATATGACTGCACGGCCTCTTGCGCCTGGGTCAGCACCCGGTCTGAGTCTGCGGAATTGACGCGGACACGCAGCTCGGGGTGAATGAGCGCCCTCAGGGCCGCGGGATCGCTAGTCCAACCGGAGGCCAGCACGTAGTGGTCATCGGCGATGATCGTGAAGGGTCCATCCGGTGTGGCGACTGTAATGTGCATGCTCTTATTCCACCGCTTCCGGCGGTTGGAGTCTAGCGGGAATCGGACCTGACCCTGTGACATTGAAAAATCTCCGTGACCGGGGCACAAAAAAGCCCGAGCAGGCGAACCCGCTCGGGCAGTTTGTGGAGACGGCGGGAATTGAACCCGCGTCCGATCTGGATTTTCGTGGACTTCTACGTGTGTAGTCCGCTGAGCGTGTTACTCGGTCCCAGGTGTCTCACGGACAAGCACCTGACGGACCCAGCCGCATTTAGTGTCGAGTACTCTCCTTGCGGCGAGAAGAGCACTCCATTGGCCATCTAGCTGATGCCAGGCACTGAGTCGATGGCAAACTCAGGCTGACAGACTCGCGTCGCTACTTATGCAGCGAGGGCGAAGTCAGTGCGCTTAGATTCGGCACTTATTGGGTTGCGCAAGGGGTATTTACGTGGTCACTTGGCGTCCACGACACGCTTCTCCACGATCACCTCAGATCGTCGAAACCGATCGTCCCCGTATGGAGTTATCAAACTCGTACCCCCGCCAGTAGCGGGTGTATCAGTCTATCGCAACACAGAATGGCTCGCCACCATTCCTCATTGCCGTTGAACTAACCTGCCAACTGCCACCCGATAGCCAAACCAGCCACTGCTGCAGCGACGCCGCAGACCACATGAACAGTCCACATTCCCACGGCCATCCAGCGGGAACCTGCGATCCACTGCTGGGCAGCCCGCAGGGAGACAGTCGCGAACGTACTCAGGGCGCCGGTCAACCCCAGGGCCAGCAACCCCACCACGAGTGGTTGCCAGCTTGCCGGATCGCCACCGGCGCTGTCGGCAGCGAAAGCGCTGAGGATCCCGACCAGTACGCCCAGCGATAAGCATCCAATAGTGTTGGCCAGGAGTATCCCGGCGCGCAGATAACGGTCCAGCAGGAAGCGAGCGATGGCCCCAACGGCGCCACCGAGTGCTCCTGCTGCCACTACGGCAATGGTGAGTTCGGGCATCATCATGCGTTGTCCTCCTGAGGCGCAGCGCTGCCCTCACGCGTATAGCCGAAGATGGCCCGGCCCACTGTAATGCCCGCAGCAGCGGCAGCCGTGCAGAAAATCATGGAAATCAGCAGGTAGGCCCCCGCTTCCCACAGCTCCGGCGGTACCACCTCAGCGGAGGCCAGTTGGGTGAAGACGTCCGGCTGCTGAACCGAGGTGCCGGCCAAAATCACGGAGGAGAAGGTGGTGTAGGAGCCGAGGAAACCAGTCCCCACGACCGGCAGTGTCCAGCCGGGGAGTCGAGGCCAGGCGTGGGCTACCCCGAAGAGCAAACCGAGCCCACCTGAGCCGGTGAGGTTCACCACCAGGGTGATCCAAGGAAACCGCATGAACTGTTCATCGGAGAGCTCGATGAGCAGCAGTCTCAAGACCGCACCGCAGGCACCGGCGGCGGCAATGCACGCGAGCATGGCGGGCAGCGGCAAATCTGGTTTGCCGGTTGATCCGTGTGCGGGTTCTTCCTCGGTTGTGGGCACGGGGTACAGGATAGACCGTTGGTCAGCGGGCTGTGACACTGACGCGCACGGCATGCGCGACATCATGTCCGATTGGTACGTTCTGTTCCCCGTGTGGTCCGCTGATGACAACATTCCCGTCGGCCGAGGCCACTACTGTGACCTGCGCACCGATCGGCACGTCTTGCTCATCGAGCACGCGCAATGCCGCCGGAACACTGTCATCGACCTGTTCCACCCGCACTTCCACCTCCGCCGGGACCTGGCAGAGCAGTGTTGTCTCCGGGTAGCTCAGGCTCAGCTCCCTGGTGGGGATCGGATCGCCGTGCGGGTCCGTCACGGGGTGTCCGAGTCTGACATCGAGGCGTTCGATGAATGTCTCGGAGACGGCGTGTTCCAGGCGCTCCGCTTCATCGTGGACCTCATCCCAGGAATAACCCATTTCCCGGACCAACCACGTCTCAATCAGCCGATGCCGCCGCACCATAGCCAACGCGAGCTTGCGTCCCTGTTCTGTGAGTCGGACGGGAGCATACGGGGTGTGGTCGACCAAACCTTGCTCCGCCATCTTGCGGATCATTAGCGACACCGACGGGTTTGACACTCCTAGAGTCTTCGCCAATGCGCTGGCCGTGACATCAGCACCTTCCCATTCGGCCAAACCGTAGATGGTCTTGGCGTAGTCCTCGACCGACGTGGTCGCCGGTGCGGCCGCCCCGCTGGAGGGAAGGGTCGAACGGCCCTGAGCTGATGTGCGTGGCATAGGACTATTCTGCCAGCATCGTCGCCACAGGCGGCGGCTGCTCAGACCTCCACAATCCGTGCAGGACGACGACGCCGCCACGCTTGAGCGATCAGCCCCTGTCTGGGAGACAGCAGATACGCGAGGGCGAACTGGGCGGTCGCGGCCAGAACGATAGCTCCACCAGTGGACACATCCCACCAATAACTTGCGTAGACCCCGGCTACTGCGGCGAAGGCACCGACCCCTGCGGAGACCGCCAGCATCGCCCCAAAGCTCCGAACCAACAGGAAGGCCGTAGCCCCGGGGATTACGAGTGCGGCAACCACGAGTATCACTCCAAGGGTCTGCAGGGCTGTCACGGTGGTCAGGGCCAGCAGCATCAGCAGCACCCCGGTCAGCACACCCACAGGCAGTCCGATGGCCCGGGCGTAGGTCCGGTCGAACGCCACCAGGGTGAAGTCCCGGCGTTTGATCAGGAGAATGGTGGCAGTGACAGTTGCGAGCACGCCCACCTGATAGAGATCGATGCGTGAGGTGCCTAGGACGTTCCCGAACAGGATGTGTTGCAGATGGGTCTGTGTCGTCACTGTTGACATCAGGACCAGTCCCAAGGCGAAGAGAGAGGTGAACACCACACCGATAGTGGTGTCGCGCTTCAACGAGGTGGTCTGACTGAGAATTCCTATCAGGGCCACGGCGGCTAACCCGAAGACGAATGCACCGATACCCAGTGGGATACCGAGGAGGAAGGCAAGAACAACGCCGGGCAGGATCGAGTGCGCCACTGCCTCGCCCATGAGCGACCAGCCCATCAGCACCAGCCACGCGGAGAGCATGCCGCAGACCGCTGCAGAGATGACTGCCACAGCCAAGGCGTTCTGCATAAAGGGGTACTGCAGGGGCGTAAGCAGCAGGTCGATCATGACAGGGCCTCCCCGAAGGCCTGGGCGAGCTGCTCGTCGGTCAGTACCTGCGACGGCGGTCCTGCCGCCAAGACTCGGCGGTGAAGCAGAATCACCTCATCGGCCAGGCTGTGCACACCCTCGAGGTGATGGGTGGAGATCAGCACAGTCGTGCCAGCGGTCCTGAGGTTCCGCAGGACGTGCGTGATGAGGTGTTCGCTGGTGCGGTCCACGCCCGCGAAGGGCTCATCGAGAAGCATGAGTGGAGCAAGCTGTGCCAACGCTCTGGCCACGAAGGCCCGTTTGCGCTGCCCGCCGGACAGTTCACCGATTGACCGCTTTCGAAAGTCGATGAGCCGCGTCTGCTCCAGCGCATGGTCAACCGCATCCCGATCAGCGGGCCGAGTGAAGCGGGCGAAACCCATATGTGGGTACCGGCCCATCATGACCACTTGTTCGACCGTGATGGGGAATGTGGGATCAATCTGTTCGTGCTGCGGCACATACGAGACCAGGTTGCGGCGTCGTGCCTTTGCTGAATCCGTGCCGAAAATGCTGATTCGGCCCTGAGCGGCGGGCACCATACCGAGCAGTGCGGAGAACAGCGTGGACTTCCCTGACCCGTTGGCTCCTAGGAGAGCGGTGATCGTGCCCGGACTCAGGCGCAGACTGACATCCTCCAACGCGGTCACTCCGGGGTATCCCGCCGTCAGCGATTCAACGTGAACCGGTGTCTCCGCTGTGCTCATCGGTGGGTCACTCGGCCTTACCCAAGATGGTGTGGGTGGTGTGTTCCAGGAGCTCCAGATGTGTCGGTGCGGGACCGTCGGCGTCGGTCAGTGAATCCACGTGGAGTGGGCCAGCGAGTTCAGCGCCTGTCGTCTCAGCGACCTGGACCTGGGCAGCATCGTTGACGGTGGATTCGCAGAATATCGTCTCCACGCTGTTTTCTTCGACGAAGCGAATCTGCGCTTCCACCTGCTGTGGCGTTCCTTCGTTCTCGGCGTTGAGCGGCCACAAATAGTGCTCGGTGAGTCCCAGGTCCTCGGCCAAGTATCCGAATGCTCCCTCGCAGGTCACCAGGACAGGATCGGCGAGTTCGGCGGCGGCGACCCTGGACTCATCGACGAACTGCTGCAGCTCCTGCCGGTACTTCCCTGCGCGTTCCGAGAAGTGCTCAGCGTCCTCAGGAGAAAGCTCGCTCAGGGCCGCCTCAATGTTGTCCACGTAGGTCATCGACTGTTCTGCTGAGATCCATCCATGAGGGTCGGTAGGTAAGTCGGAGCCTGCACCTGGATCATCAGGGTGCCCCGGAAGTCGAGTGATCGGGCGGGCCTCAATGCCCGCTGAGGCGCTCACTGTGGGCGCCTCGGAGTGGGAGGTGAACTGGCCGAACCACTCCTCCAGGCCGAGACCATTCTCAATGATGAGGTCAGCATCGGCAGCCGCCTGGACATCCGATGGGGTGGGGTCGTATTCATGTACTTCCGCACCGATGGGTGTAATGGAACGCACCTGAATTCTGTCCCCTCCGATGTTCTCGGTCATATCACCGAGCACAGAGAAGGTGGTGACCACCAAGGGCGAGTGATCGGTGTCCGCCTCTTCCTGGGCGCAGGCGCTGAGGGCAAGGGCGCTGATGCAAGGAATCGTCAGGAGGTACTTCGGCATGCCTACACTCTAAAGTTAGTCATGCCTAAAAGTCGAATGTTGGTTCGTTCGGCTGTGCATGGAGGGCATGCAGAGCGTGTGCGTGGAGCAACCCGTTGGTAGCGAGGGCATTGGGACCTGAACATCCCGGATCATTGTCCAAGGATGTGAACTGGCCCCCGGCCTCCGTGACGATCGGTACCAGCGCAGCCATATCGTAGAGTTCTAGCTCGGGTTCGGCGGCGATGTCCACACTGCCTTCGGCCACCATGCAATAAGACCAGAAGTCGCCGTAGGCACGGGTACGCCAGACTCTCTCCGTCAGAGCGAGGAATTGCTCGAGACGGTCAATATCACGCCAACCGTCCAATGATGAGTAGGAGAAGCTCGCATCAGCGGGGGAGGAGACCTGGGAGACGCGTAGCTGTTTGGCGGCTGAGAGTGACTTACCGGTGTAGGCACCACCGTCTTTGGCCGCCCACCAGCGCCGCCCGAGGGCCGGGGCAGAGACGAGCCCGACCACTGGCTCACCATGGTCGACCAAGGCGATCAGCGTCGCCCAGACGGGAACACCCCGGATGAAGTTCTTCGTCCCGTCGATGGGGTCCAGGACCCATCGACGTGGGCCGGAGCCAGTTTCGCCGAACTCCTCACCATAGACCGCGTCTCGACCGCGCGCCCTGGCCAGTTGGGAGCGGATCAGTTCCTCAGCCTCACGGTCTGCCACGGTCACCGGAGTCAGGTCGGGCTTGGTTTCCACAGTGAAGTCCATCCGGCTGAAGTGCTGCATAGTCTTCGCATCAACCGCATCGGCGATCATATGGGCCAGACGGAGGTCTTCGGTGTAGGGGCTGGAAGCGAGGCTCATGACCTCACTCTACGGGGCGCCGAGGCGTTTCTCCCTCTCATCCTCAGGACTTCCGGAGAGTGAGTGGAGCAGATTTCTCAGGCTTGAGAGACGAGCTGGCCCGTTGTCTCCAGCATGGCCCTGCTCCACCCATGCATCCAGCGCGCAGCCCCCCGCCGGAGACTCATGGAGACAGCCCGGTTCACACGAGGCGGACCCCTCGACGAGGTCTTCGAAGGCTGCCAGCACAGCATCAGGGTGAACGTGTGCCAAGCCGAAGCTGCGTACCCCGGGAGTGTCCACCACCCATCCGTCCGGGTCAACCCGCAGTGCCACTGCTGAGGATGAGGTGTGACGACCCCGCCCGGTGACAGCGTTGACTCCGCCGGTGGCGCGGTCGGCGCCGGTGAGCGCATTGACCATGGTGGACTTTCCCACTCCGGAGTGTCCGATGAGGACGGTGACCTGTCCGGCCAACAGTTCGCCCAACCGATCCAGCGTGACACGGGAGAGCTGCTGCTGCTCTTCGTGGCCTGAGATGACGATGGGGAATTCAAGCTCCAAGTAGTGTGAGACGAGGCCCGCTGGGTCAGTCGGGTCTTCCGCCAGGTCGGCCTTCGTGATCAGGAGGATCGGCTCCACCCCTGCATCGTAGGCAGCGGCCAGGGCGCGGTCGATAAAGCCTGTGCGGGGCTCAGGATCGGCTGAGGCAACCACGATCAGCAGCTGATCCGCGTTTGCCACGATGACCCGCTCGGCTTCGTCGGTGTCGTCGGCAGAACGGCGCAGAAGCGTGCGGCGTTCCTCCACCCGGACCAGCCGGGCCAAAGTGCCTGCGGTGGCTGACGTGTCGCCGACCAGCCTCACCATGTCCCCGGGGACTACTGGTGAGCGCCGAAGCGCCTTGGCGCGCATGGCGGTGACCACCCGGTCTGGCGCAGATCCTCGGGCTTCCAAGAAGCAGGTGTACCTTCCGCGGTCTACCTGAACAACGCGGGCCAACTCGGCATCAGAGTAGTCAGGAGTCTCCTTAGTCCGTGGCCGGGAGCCGCGTTTATTCGGCCGCACGCGCACGCGGGATTCATCCCATGAGTCCCAGCGGTTCATGCCTGTACCAGGGCGGACCACCGGTCTGGGAAATCGGGCATCGTTTTAGCTGTGCTGCCGATATCTTCGACCACCACACCGGGGACGGCAAGCCCGAGTACGGCTCCGAAGGTAGCCATCCGGTGGTCGGCGTAGCTGAGGACAGTATCTGCACGGTTCACAGGGGAGAGCACGCGAAAACCGTCGTCCGTCTCCTCTGCGGCTCCTCCCAGGCGGCGAACTTCATTCACCAGTGCAGCAATCCTGTTAGTCTCATGACCTCGCAGATGCCCCACTGAGGTGAATTTGGTCTCTTCCGAGCACAGGGCTGCCAGGGCGCCCACCGTTGGAGTGAGCTCGGCGGTGCCGTCCACCGTCCCCGGGCTGGTCAACCGCTCCGGACCCCTGACCGTTAGGGAACCGGAAGTTTCTGATGTAGGGGCCAAAGTCACCTGGCACCCAAAGTCACTCAGCAACTGTGGCCAGCGGCGTCCAATCTGCGTGGATTCCAGCGGCCAACCGGGCATGGTCACTTCGCCACCGGTGACTGCAGCTGCGCACAGAAACGGCCCCGCGTTGGA
The DNA here is from genome assembly GCF_010119385.1 of Nesterenkonia haasae. GTDB lineage: Bacteria > Actinomycetota > Actinomycetes > Actinomycetales > Micrococcaceae > Nesterenkonia > Nesterenkonia haasae. The sequence continues at coordinate 129,648 of NZ_VFIE01000022.1, read as the reverse complement.
CAAGTCAGGCTCAATTCGGATGGTGAAAGGAAGGATCGGCCCCGGCTCAATTCGCCACGTGAACGGCTTGGGGCTGCTGACTCCTACTCCCAGGTCGGCGAGGACTTTGAGCGTCATCTCCACATGTTCCAGTGACGGCACCTGAGTGCCGGCGTGGTGAAGCGTCAGGCCAGCCGGCATACGAGAGGCAGCCAAGAGCAGCCCGGAGACGAACTGACTCGATTCGGAGGCGTCGATCGTGACCTCACCGCCTCTGAGCCCGTGCGGAGAGTTGACGGTGAAGGGGAGATGACCCGGCGCACCGTCTTCGGTAATGGGCACCCCAAGAGATCGCAGACCGTCCAATACGGCACCCATGGGGCGCACTCTCGCCTCAGGATCCCCGTCGAACTGCACGTGACGCTGTGAAAGTGCCGCAACTGCGGGGAGGAATCGCATCACTGTCCCGGCAAGCCCGCAGTCGACTGTGATGGGCCCAGTACCCGGGCTGAACGGAGTGATCCGAACTGCGTTCTCCCCAGATCCCTCCCAGTCGGTGATGGCTTCCACCTGAGCGCCCAGGGCTTCCAGAGCCGCGAGCATGAGCGCCGAATCACGGGATTCGAGGGGGTTCACCACAACAGAGGGGCCCTCGGCAAGTGCTGCGAGCAGCAAGTACCTGTTCGTGAGGGACTTTGACGCAGGAACAGTTGCTTCTCCGCTGACGGGTGAGTCTGCGAAGGGTGCATCCCAGCCGCTGGAGTGCCCGCCAGCGCCTAGCCCAGCGTTCACAGTGTTCCGGTGGTGGTCCTTCAACGGAATCTGAAGTCGGTTCAGGAGACCTTGTCCTTTGCCTTCCGTGCTTCAGCGGTTGTGGACTTCACAGCCTTCTTTGCCTGCTTCTCAGCCTTCTTGAAGTTCTTCTTGGCGTCTTTTTCCCAGGCGGTGAGCGCGCTGGTGGCGTCGTCGCCCAGATCCTCTGCCCACTTGCGGGTCTTGTCGCCGAACTTCGCGCCCTTCTTCTTGGCGCGTTTGGAGATATGCTCTGCTCGCCAGCCCAAGGATGGTTTGCCGTCCAGGTCCACCACGGCAAGGCTCAATCCACCCAGGATTGAGATGTTCTTCAGCAGCGTCTTCCGCTGGGCGACCTCATCCCCTGCGGCTTGAAGCTGCGCCGACCGAAACTCTGCGTAAGAGTTGAGCTTATGAACCCCGCACAGGGTCAGTGCAGCTACGCGGGGGAACTTTCCGAATGCCAATGACACGCCGGCAGCAACTTGAACGCCGCCGATCACCTGAGCGGTGAGCCGAGGTTTCGCAGCGAGTTGATCAGCCTGTGAGACTAAGCCGGCGAGCTCGTCCAAGGCGGGTGAAAGCTCTTGCGCAGCTTCATCGGGGTTGCGCAGCTTCTCCACGCCGTCGTAGATGAAGGTTGCGCCGAGCAGCGGCCGGGCAATTTTGCGGATCAGAGTCATGCTAGTTCCTCCTTGAGGCGGGAATCCCGCGCGTAAAAACGCTTGTCCAACACTAATCTATCAAGTGGTCAGGAATGTGGGAGCCTTCGCCGTGGTTCTGACTAGCATGAATGTCGCAGTACTAGACCGTCCCGCGAAGTATCAGGCGGTGGGCGTAGACTCAGATGTGATGAGTGAGCGCCCTGCCCCTGCTTCCACCCTGTCCGAGGAGATCGACGTCTCCGCAGAGACAGACGCTGCGCGACGAACAAGGTTCGAGAGCGAGGCGTTGCAGTACGTCGATCAGTTGTACTCGGCTGCGATGCGGATGACCCGCAACCCCCAGGATGCTGAAGATCTGGTTCAGGAGGCCTACACCAAAGCCTATTCGGCTTTCCACCAGTACAGGCCCGGCACCAATCTCAAGGCGTGGCTGTACCGGATCCTGACAAACACGTACATCAACATTTACCGGAAGAAGCAGCGCCAGCCCCTGCAAGCCAATACGGACACTGTAGAGGATTGGCAGATGGCCCAGGCTGCTGAGCACACGAGCTCTGGACTGCGGTCGGCAGAGGCCGAAGCCCTGGATCACCTTCCGGATAACGACGTGAAAGAAGCCCTTCAGCAGATCCCCGAAGAGTTCCGCTTGGCCGTGTACTTCTCAGATGTTGAAGGATTCGCCTATAAAGAGATCGCCGAAATTCTGAACATCCCGATCGGTACGGTCATGTCCAGACTTCACCGGGGGCGGAAACTACTGCGCAGTCTGTTGTCTGAGTACGCGCGCGAGCGAGGATTCACGCGGGGGAAGGAGAGCTGATGGGCACGGAGAACTGCAGAGACTGTGAGTCGACGGCCGAGGCCGTAGAACGCCTGGAGCGTATCTACGAGTATCTCGACGGCGCCTTATCCCGTGACGACATCGGTGAAGTTCAGAACCACCTGAGCGACTGTCCGGAGTGCGCCTCAGACTACGATCTGGAATGTCTGATCCGGTCGGTGGTCAAACGGTCGTGTACTGAGCAGGCCCCTGAGACGCTGAAGCTGACCATTATCCAACGGATCAGCCAGATCAAAATCGAAGCCCGGCACTGACCTGAGCCAGGCCCTGGTGCTGTGGCTTTCCCCAGCCCTGGGCCCGGTCCTGTAAACTAGCTCGGGTTGTCAACGAAAGGAGTCCACTATGGGTAAGCGTGGACGTAAACGCAAGGCACGCCGCAAGAACAGCGCCAATCACGGCAAGCGGCCAAACGCCTGAGCGTCACCAGCAGAGTAAGGCTCCACCAGTGAATGCTGGTGGAGCCTTACTCGTTAACCCCCAGCCAGCCGTGCCATCCACGGTGGAGGACCAGCCATGCAATGAGGCCGAACGCTGCCTGACCGGGTCGACCCTCGTTGGCGGTGAGGTCGGTACGCCACTGAGCGTGGTCCACCAGAGGGGTGAAGACATCAACGTAGGTGTGACCTCGGCGCTCGGCAACATCCATATAGGCGCGGTTGAGTTCACCGATGCGCCTGTTGTGATCCTCTTCGAGTCCCGGTACTGGGCCCACTACGAAGCATCTGATTCCCTGCTGGGAAGCCCGGTCAAGAATGTTGGCCAAGTTCAGCCGAGCTCGCGCGGAGGACGCCGAGCGGAGATCTTTGTCATTGAGGGTCACCAGTAGGTACCGCTCGACGGCGTCTTCTCCGGCGATCGGACCGAAACGTGAAGCAGCCTCCGCCTCCCAGCGTCGGGAGAGCGCTTCGACGCCCTCCCCGGGAACCGCCAGCACATAAGGCTCCAGCTGGATGTCCTCAAGTGGCGTCTTCGACAACACCCGGCCCAGCCAGCCCAGAGCCCGCGGATCCGCAGCAGAGGTCAGCAGCTCGTCGCCGACGGCCACTAATCGGACCCTCCGCGGAAGCGTGTCACCCTCCATCACAGGTCCAAGTGCGTGAAGGCTTGCGAGAGCAGCGTGTCCAGCTCCTTGGCGTGGCGTTTAGCCTGACCCACCGATGTGGCCGCAGATTCGGACCGTGCCACCAAAGAAAAATCCTGAGACATTCGAGGGGCAAAGTTCATTCCGAAGAACGGCCACGGACCCTGGTTCTCTGGCTCATCCTGAGCGTAAACAAAGGCCTCGGCATTGGTGTACTTATCGAGTTCGGCTTGGAGCGTCTCCACCGGCATGGGATACAGCTGTTCCAGGCGCACGATGGCGGTGGTCTCGTCCTCATGCTTGGTGCGCTTGGCGACGAGGTCGTAGTACAACCGGCCGGAGACCACAAGCACCCTCTTGACCTTTGCGGGGTCAACGTCCCGGTCGGGGATGACTTCCTGGAAAGTACCAGTCGTGAAATCCTCCACCGAGTTCGCAGCAGCCTTCAGGCGCAGCAGTTGTTTGGGGCTGAACACGATCAGCGGGCGGCGAGGACGTGCAACAGCCTGGCGACGCAGCAGATGGAAGACATTGGCACCTGTTGAGGGCATGACCACTGTCATATTGTCCTCAGCGCACAGCTGCAGGAAACGCTCCGGGCGTCCTGAGGAGTGATCCGGGCCCTGTCCTTCATATCCGTGCGGAAGCAGCATCACTAGCGAGGAGCGCTGGCCCCATTTCTGCTCCGCAGTCGCAACAAACTCGTCAATGATGATCTGGCCACCGTTGACAAAGTCACCGAACTGAGCTTCCCAGAGCACCAGGGAACTGGGATTCTCCACGGAGTAGCCGTATTCGAACCCGAGGGCGGCGTATTCGGAGAGGTGTGAATCGTAGATGAAGAACCGGCCTTGGTCATCGGTGAGGTTCTTCAGCGGATACCACTCGTCACCATTTGCGCGGTCGTGGAAGACAGCGTGACGCTGAACGAATGTACCGCGACGGGAGTCCTGACCGGACATCCGGACAGGGATTCCTTCCATCAGCAGTGAACCGAAGGCTGCGATCTCCGCAAACCCCCAGTCGATACCACCTTCGCGGGTCATCTTGGCGCGCTTCTCCAGCAGTGACTTCAGCTTAGGATGCGGGGTGAAGCCTTCTGGAATGTTGGTGTGCACTTCACCGATATGTGCCAGCGTCTCACTGCTGATGGCGGTGTCATCTGGCGAGCGTTCCGGCTTTTCGTCCTCTTCCTGCGAAGCGGTGGGGGCAACCTCATTGTTTGAAGACCCGCCACTCGCTTCGACGGTGGAGACCGGCTGAGTCTGAGCAGCGTGCGTTTCGGTGAAGACACGTTCCAGCCGCTGACGGTAGTCCGCCAGTGCCTGGTCTGCTTCCTCCTGGGTGATATCGCCACGTCCGACCAGCGCCTCAGTGTAGAGCCGGCGGGTAGTGCGCTTGGCCTCCACGAGGTTGTACATCTTGGGCTGAGTCATCGAGGGGTCGTCACCCTCGTTGTGACCACGGCGTCGGTAGCAGACGAGGTCAATGACAACATCCTTGTTGAACCGCTGACGGTAGCGGAAGGACAGTTGAGCAACCCGGGCTACGGATTCGGGGTCATCTGAATTGACGTGGAACACCGGGGCTTGGATGGCCTTCGCCATGTCCGTGCAGTAGGTCATGGACCTCGCCGCAGACGGCGCCGTCGTGAAACCGACCTGGTTGTTGACCACCACGTGCACGGTGCCACCTGTGCGGTATCCGCGCAGCTGCGACATGTTCAGCGTCTCTGCCACGACTCCTTGGCCCGCGAAGGCAGCGTCGCCGTGGATCAGCAGTGGCATCACCGAGAAACTGTTGAGGTTATCCGCACCGCGGTCCAGACGGTCCTGCATAGCGCGGACTACACCTTCGAGAACTGGGTTGACGGCTTCCAGGTGTGAAGGGTTGGCGGCCAAGTAGACCCGGGTGGTGTTTCCTCGGTCGGAGGTGAAGGAGCCTCGCGTGCCCAGGTGGTATTTCACATCTCCGGAGCCTGAGCTGGAGCCCGCTTCGCGGCCTTCGAATTCGCGGAAGACCTGGGCGTAGGTCTTACCGGCAATGTTGGTGAGCACATTGAGCCGGCCACGGTGAGCCATGCCGATAGCGACCTCGTCGAGGCCTTCATCGGCTGCCCCGGACAGGATGGTGTCAAGCAGCGGAATGAGCGCCTCGCCGCCCTCGAGAGAGAACCTCTTCTGCCCCACGAATTTGGTCTGCAGGAACGTTTCGAAGGCCTCTGCCGAGTTGAGTCGTCCAAGAATCCTGAACTGCTCGTCGCGGCTTGGCTTTGTGTAGGGGTGTTCGATCTCCTCCTGAAACCAATGCCGCTCTTCGGGGGACTGCAGGTGCATGTACTCGACGCCGGTGTTGCGGCAATAGGTGTCACGCAGCACACCCAGAATGGACCGCAGCGGCAGCGACTGCTTGCCGCCGAAGCCACCTGTGGGCCACTCTCGGTCCAAATCCCACAGGGTCAGACCGTGGTTTTCGATATCCAGGTCCGGGTGGGCGCGCATCTTGTATTCCAGGGGGTCCACTGAGGCCATGAGGTGCCCCCGGACCCGGTAGGAGTGGATGAGCTGCTGGATCCGAGCGACCTTATTGATCTGCTCTTCAGGATTGACCTGTATGTCAGCCGACCAGTGAATGGGCTGGTAGGGGATGCGCAGCGCTTCGAAGATTTCCTCGTAGAAATCATCTCTGCCCAGCAGCAGCTCGTGAATGGTCTTCAAGAATTCCCCGGAGCCAGCGCCCTGGATCACACGGTGGTCATAGGTGGAGGTCAGAGTGATGACCTTGGAGACCGCCAAATTGTTCAGCGTCTTCTCTGAGGCACCCTGGAACTCCGCCGGGTACTCCAGAGCGCCGACACCGACGATGACGGCTTGGCCTTTGGAAAGCCGCGGAACTGAATGGACCGTTCCGATGCCGCCGGGGTTGGTCAGGCTCACAGTCGTCCCGGAGTAGTCACCCGGGGTGAGCTTGTTGTCCCGGGCCCGCTTGACCAGATCGTCATAGGCGGCCCACCAATCGGTGAAGCTGAGTTCTTCGGCTCCCTTGATGTTCGGCACGATCAGTGCGCGGGTGCCGTCCGGCCGCGGCATGTCAATGGCCAACCCGAAGTTCACCTGTGCCGGGTGGACAGCGGTGGGCTTGCCGTCGATGACGTCATAGGTGACGTTCATTGACGGGTGCTCCCGCAGTGCCTTGAGCATGGCAAAGCCGACCAGGTGGGTGAAGGAAACCTTCCCGCCCCGAGTGCGCTTGAGGTGATTGTTGATCACAGTGCGGTTGTCGATGAGCAGCTTGGCAGGCACAGCCCGGACCGTGGTGGCAGTGGGAACCTCCAGAGAGGCGTCCATATTCGCTGCGATCGCCTTCGAAATGCCCTTCAGGACCTTGTGCTCGTCCTCCTTGGGCTTTTCCTTCTTGCTCTCAGAGGCCTCGGCTGCGGAGGGTTCTGAAGGAATAGGACGCGTGGGGTCGGCCCTACGGGTGGCAGGCTGGCTCGGAGCCTGCGGCTTCGTCTCCGTCTTGGAGGTCTTCTCACCCTTGGGTTTCTGCGCACTTTCCGGTTCCGCGGGCTTCGCGGTCGCGGGGGTGGTCTCGTCCTTCGGCGGCTTCTGATTGCTCGCCGTGGGCTCAGAATCGACGCTGTCCCTAGGTGCCTTCTCGGCCGTGGCGGCGTCCTTCTTCGCAGGCTTCTCAGCCTGTTGGGTACTCTCGCCGGCACCGTTGGTGGACTCTGACTCCAGGTTCTTGAAGATGTCCGCCCATTTGCGGTCTACCGAGTCAGGGTCCTCGCGGTACTTGTCATATATGTCGGCGACCAACCATTCATTGCCGGGAAATTCTTCCGCGAGACGGCTGGACGTTAGCTCTGGCACTGTGGATACGCCTCTTCCATTGTGATCTGGTTGCCGGGCACAGCGTCGTGCCTCAGTGGATCATTCGCACTCCAGCATAGTGACTTTCTGCTGGGAGTTGCCACCGTTCGCGGTATCGTGTCCGTGATGGAACTGATGAATGACCCCGGTTACGACCTCACCTATGCGGATGTGTTCCTCATTCCGTCGCGCTCTCAGGCGTCTTCGCGCTTTGACGTGGACCTTTCAGCAGGTGACGGAACCGGCAGCTCAACCCCACTGATCGCCGCGAATATGACAGCTGTTACAGGGCGACGCATGGTCGAGACGATGGCCCGCCGCGGAGGCCTCGGGGTGCTTCCGCAGGATGTGCCGACCGAAATCATCCGGGAGGTCACCGATTGGGTGAAGACCCGTCACCCCCTGCTGGAGACGCCGTTGAAAGTCACCGGGGCGGATACCGCTCTCGATGTGCTGCACCTGCTTGACAAGCGCAATCACGGTGCCGTGTGTGTGTTGGACGAGGCAGGTCAGCTGGCTGGAGTGGTCACAGCCGCTGACACGGTGGGAGTGGACCGCTTCTCCTCGGTTGCTTCCGTGATGCGTATGCCGCAGGTGCAGTTCACTCACCAGGATCTTTTCAAAAACGACGACGCCGCCTCAGCTGCTGCCCTTGAGCCGGCTTTCGCTGCCATGGAGGCCGCTGGAACGAACTACGCTCCGGTGACCACATCCTCCGGGGAGCTGCTTGGCGTGCTCACCCGCGCCGGTGCCCTGCGTTCGACTATCTACCGCCCTAATCTGGATGAGTCCGGGAGGCTGAAGGTCGCAGCCGCAGTGGGCATCAATGGCCACGTGCGCGCCAACGCCGAGGCACTCCTGGAAGCCGACGTCGATGTGCTGGTGGTCGATACCGCCCACGGGCACCAAGAGAAAATGATCGAGGCGCTCACTGAAGTGCGCCGCGCGGTGGAATCCAGCTCGCGCACGGTGCCCGTCGTCGCCGGCAATGTTGTCACCGCCGGAGGTACCCGCGAGCTGGTAGAAGCTGGCGCTGACATTGTCAAAGTCGGAGTGGGGCCTGGCGCAATGTGCACCACGCGCATGATGACTGCCGTAGGCCGTCCGCAGTTCTCGTCCGTGCTGGAATGCGCAGCCGCCGCCCGTGAGCTGGGTGCCCACGTATGGGCCGACGGGGGAGTGCGATACCCGCGGGATATCGCCCTGGCGCTGGCCGCCGGTGCGTCTCAGGTCATGATTGGCTCCTGGCTTGCTGGTACCTACGAATCCCCGGGTGACCTCCTGACCGCCGCTGATGGCCGACGGTACAAAGAGAGCTACGGCATGGCATCCGCCCGTGCTGTGCAGCACCGAACCTCTGCAGAGTCCGCTTTCTTGCGCGCGCGCAAGGGGATGTTCGAAGAGGGCATCTCCACCTCCACAATGTTCTTGGACCCGGCCCGTCCCGGAGTTGAGGACATTATGGACTCCATCACAGCGGGGGTTCGGTCATCTTTCACCTATGCTGGCGCCCGCACCCAGGAGGAGTTCAGACAGCGCGCTGTGGCCGGAGTTCAGTCAGCCGCAGGATATGAAGAGGGCAAACCCGTTCCGACCGGCTGGACGTAACGCCAGGGGTGTTCTGTGCGGGTGCTCATCCCCGCGATGGCGGTGTAGAATCTGAGTCCTTATGGAGTATCGACAACCCGGCTCGCACCGGACTGACTTTTTCTCTCTCATCAGCTCTCCGCGGAGGTGCTTCCAGTAAGTGGAGTGGATCCTCCTTCTGGTCGGCATCCTGCTGATTCTCGGCAACGGATTCTTCGTGGCCGTCGAATTCGCCCTCGTGGCGCTTGACCAACCCACAGTGCAGCGCGCCATCGACCTGGGTGACAAGCGCGCGGTTCCGCTGATGAAGTGCCTGAAATCCCTGTCCACTCAGCTATCCAGCTGTCAGTTGGGCATCACGCTCAACACTCTGCTGATCGGCTATGTGACCGAGCCAGCACTGGGGAGCATCCTGAGACCGGTGATTGAAGCGGTCGGTGTCCCGGATGCCGCGGCGTTCGGTGTGTCACTGTTCGTCGCAATGCTCATTGCCACACTGGCCACCATGCTCATAGGCGAACTCGTGCCGAAGAACCTCGCGGTCGCGGAATCCTTCAGGATCGGCCGGGCGCTGGCACGTCCCCAGTTGGTGTTCACCACGGTGTTCAAGCCCCTCATTATCGTGCTCAACGGCTTCTCCAATAAGGTCCTGAACCGATTTGGCCTCGAGGTCAAAGAGGAGCTCTCTGGAGCTCGCACGCCTGAAGAGCTCTCTGCCATGGTGCGCCGCTCGGCGAGCCTCGGCACATTGGACGAGCAGGCTGCGACCTTCTTGGACCGTACCCTGCGGTTTTCGGAGCAGACGGCCACAGATGTGATGACTCCGCGGCCACGTATGGTCACCATCGATGCCGACGCCTCACTCGATGAACTGATCGTCACAGCCCGACGCACCGGACACTCACGCTTTCCTGTGCTGGGGGAGTCTGGGATCGATGAGGTGCGCGGGGCCGTCCATGTGAAGAAGGCCGTGGCAGTCCCTCGGGGCAAGCGTAAACCTCTGGTGGCCGCCACCTTGATGAGTGAGGTGACCCGGGTGCCGGAGACCATCCACTTGGATGCGTTGATCTCCGAGCTCCGGCGAGCCCCGCTGCAGATCGCGGTGGTCGAGGATGAATACGGCGGTACCGCAGGTGTCGTCACCTTCGAGGACCTGGTGGAGGAAATCGTCGGTGAAGTCGCTGATGAACATGACGCACTGACTCCAGGTGTCCTGCAGTCCGCCTCGGGAGAGTGGTACTTCCCCGGCCTGATGCGTCCCGATGAGATCAACTCGCAGATTCTTGAGCTGAACATTCCTGAAGACTCCGCCTATGAGACGGTCGCCGGATTCATCCTGTATGAGCTGGGCCGGGTGGCTGCTCTGGGCGATGAGGTCGAGTTCACGGCCGGACGATTGCAGGTTGTCGGCATTGACGGCCGGCGCATCGACCGGGTGAAGTTCATCCCCGACGTCGAGTCTCGGCGAGCTGCACTTGAGGCCCATGCTGAACGCGTCCAGAAGCTGGCGGAGGAACGCGCCGAACGGCAGAGGACCGGTGGGCGATGACTTCGGATCTTTTCGGACTGGTCTGGTTGGTGGTGCTGCTGGGCGGTAACGCATTCTTCGTTGCCGGTGAGTTCGCGGTACTCTCTGCCCGGCGCAGCCAAATTGAGCCCAAAGCGGACGCCGGTTCAAAGCGTGCCAAAACAGCCCTCTACGCCATGGAACATGTCAGCCAGATGCTGGCCATTGCTCAGCTCGGAATCACCGTCTGCTCACTGCTGCTGCTGCTGATGGCCGAGCCGGCGATTCATCATATGCTGGCTGTCCCGTTCGAAGCGCTGGGACTTCCAGATGCCGCAAGCTACGCGGTCAGTTTGGTGGTCGCGCTCATGCTGGTGAGTTTCCTGCATGTGACCTTCGGCGAGATGGTGCCCAAGAACTTCGCGGTTTCTGTGGCCGACCGTGCGGTGCTGCTGTTGGCCCCGCCTCTGGTGCTTCTGTACAAGGTCTTCATGCCGGTGATCTGGATGCTGAACAGCTTTGCCAACCTCGTGCTTCGGGCCTTCCGGGTAACTCCGAGGGATGAGGTGATATCGACTTTCACACTGGATGAGCTGGAATCGATTGTGGCGGAGTCCAAACGTGGCGGAACCGTCACCGACGACGCCGGCATCATCGCAGGTGCCCTGGACTTCACTGAGCACACTGCGGAGGAAATTATGGTTCCCGTGCAGGAGCTTGTCACCGTGCCCCAGGATGTGACGCCGAAGAAAGTTGAGAAAGCCGTAGGGCGCACCGGCTTTTCACGATTCGTGGTCGAGTCAGACTCCGGAACCTACTCGGGATACTTGCATTTGAAGGACGTCATGGCGCTGCCGGAGGCGTCGGTGAGCTCCCCGGTGCCGGTCACCGTAGTGCGCTCTCTGGGCAATATGCGCACCCATGATGATCTCGACAGCTGTCTCGCTGCGATGCAGGCCTCAGGCTCACACTTGGCCCGTGTGATGGATGACGCTGGCATGACAGTGGGCATCCTCTTTCTGGAAGATATTTTGGAAGTTCTCGTCGGAGAGATTCATGACATCACCCAGGCGCGCGACAGCCGAAGGCAGCACTCAGTGGACAACGCCTGATTTTGAGAACAGTTTGCAACAAATGTACTGTGGAGGGATGCGAAAAACTTCTCTTGCCGCTGCTGCCTGCGCCGGCCTCCTGCTGATTCCTAGTTGTGGAGCTGAGGAATCAGGCACAGCTCCGCAGGCTGATGACGCCGGTGTTGAGGACACAGGACTGACGGTCCTGGCCTCGATTGATGTGTACACCGACCTGGTCCAGGGCATCGCGGGGGACACTGTGGATGTTGAGCCGCTGGTCGACTCCACTGCAGTTGATCCGCACTCCTATGAGGCCACTCCGCAGGACCGCCTGGCAGTGGAAAACGCAGATGTCGTCATCGCCAACGGGGGCGGCTACGACTCCTTCATCACGCTGCTGGCCTCCGCTGCGGACAAGGAGGATCAGGTCTACCAGCTGATCCCAGGGGAGAACACCCACGGCCACGAGTTTGACGGAACATGGGAGAACGAGCACATCTGGTATGACTTGGACCGGATGAGCGAATTCGTCCTCGACTTCGGCGACCACTTGGGTGAGCTGGCCCCTGAGAACGCTGAATACTACGCAGAGAATTCTGAGGCACTGGCTGCAGAGATCGACGACCTCGCTGAGCGCAACCGTGCACTCGATGCTGACGGACTGAGCTACTTCGCCACTGAGGCCGTCAGCGGTTTCCTTCTCGACGACACTGGATTCGACAATCTCACCCCTCTGGAGTTTCTCAACGCCGTAGAACACGGCGACGACGTCTCCCCGCGCCTGTACTCAGAGGCGCTGGACTTGGCTGAGGAGATCGACATCCTGTCCTTCAACCCCCAGACGGAGACACAGCAAGCCGCACGCATCCGTGACGCCGCTGAGGATGCTGACGCAGTCGTGGTCGAATTCACTGAGACCCTTCCGGAGGACGCTGACGGGTTCATCGATTGGATGGACGCAAATATCGACATTATTGAGAACGCCCTGCAGGAGATCCGTTGACCGAGCCAGCACTTAGACTGGACGCCGCCACCGTCCGGTTCGGGGCTCGGACTCTTTGGTCAGACGTGAACTTCTCACTTGAGCGCGGTGAGTTCCTAGCCGTCCTGGGCCCCAACGGTGCCGGAAAGTCCACATTTCTGAAAGTACTGCTCGGCCTGCAGCGGCTGAACTCCGGGAACGCGGAGGTACTGGGGAAGCCTGTGCGGCGAGGCTCCCACCAGGTGGGTTACATTCCGCAGCACCACCAACTCGAACTGGAAACTCCGCTGCGCGCCCGGGACCTCGTGGCACTAGGGCTGGAAGGTCACAAATACGGCCTTCCATGGGTCACTCGGCGGGCGCGGAGCCGTATCGATGAGCTCATTGAACAGGTCGGGGCCACAGACTATGCCCAACGGCCCGTGGGGTTACTTTCAGGTGGGGAGCAGCAGCGGCTGCGGGCGGCTCAGGCGCTGGCCGGCAACCCTGGACTGCTGCTGTGCGATGAACCACTGCATTCCCTGGACCTCAATCACCAACGCGCCATCACGGAACTCATTCGCAGCCAGGCTGTGGACCGTGGGGCCGCAGTGGTGTTCGTCACCCATGAGATCAATCCGGTCATCGAGCACGTCGACCGGGTCCTGTATTTCGCCCGAGGCGACCACCGGATGGGAACTGTGCAGGAGGTGATGCGCTCAGATGTGCTCTCCGAGCTGTACCAATCACCGGTTGAGGTCATCGAACATAAGGGCAGGCTCGTTGTGATGGGCGAGCATTCCGAAGGGGTTCACCATGATTGAGCGGATTGCCTCATCGTTCAGCACTGACAACTACTGGGAACTCTTTGCGCTGGTGCAGAACTCGGTATTGACTGCGGCAGTTCTGGGACTGATGGGCGGAATCATCGGCGTGTTCATCAATCTGCGCCGAGCCGGTCTGGTGGTTCACGGGATCGCTGAGATCAGCTTTGCGGGTGCGGCACTGTTTCTGCTGATGGGATTGGATGTGGTGCTGGGTTCGACCCTCGGTGCTGTGGCCGCGGCGGCACTGATCGGCGTCCTGAGCATCCGCGATCGCGAAGTCAGTGCGGTCACGGCTGTGTTGATGCCTTTCGGCATGGGACTCGGCATTCTCTTCCTGTACCTGTATCAGGGGCGGACGGCAAATCAGTTTGGGCTGCTCACTGGCCAGATCGTGGGTGTCGACGACATCCAGACTCGGACTCTGATCTCGGTGGCGGTGCTGATCAGCGTCATCCTCATCCTCATATGGAGACCTCTGATGTTCTCCTCAGTGGATCCCCAGCTTGCCGCGGCGCGCGGGGTGCACGTCAACATCCTGACGATCGTATTTATGGTGCTGCTGGGCGGCGCTGTGGCGATGAGCGTGCAGGTGGTGGGCGCACTGCTGGTGCTGGCGCTGCTGGTGGTGCCGAGTGCGGCGGCGCTGAAAGTCGCTCGCCGTCCGCTGATCGTGGTGCTGCTCTCCTGCGGGTTCGCCCTGTTTTCGGCCGTTGCCGGGATCATGATCGCCATCATGGGTACCGTTCCCATCAGTCCGTACATCACCACCATCAGCTTCCTGATCTATGTGGTGTGCCTGCTGGTGGGTAGGCGTCAGCGCGCGCGCATCTCGTCCGAAGCGGCCGCCGCAATGAGCTGAACGGTGCGTCGGCCGACCAGTTCGGCATCATGATCAAGTGGAGCAACGTGGCGACTACGCCGCAGAATCACCTCACGGGTCTGTGGCACGCGCCGCTTCAACAGTGTTGACGAGGCCGAACCGACAATATTGTCGATGGGTGAGCGCAGCAGCAGAACCGGAGTGCCCCGGTCTGACAGTATCGGCAGCTCAGCCCGAGCTCTGGCGAAGATCCGGTTCAGTTCTCCCACCGCGCGCAGCGGAGTGAGCGGATAGGCCTCCTCAACCACTTCGGGCTTGGCGATATCGCCGGCAATAGCGGGGATTGTGGGTTTGAATCGCCATAGGGCTCTGGTCAGTAAACCCGTGCCGGGCGTCAGACGCAGACCGGGATTGATCACGACGCAGCCCGCAGCCTCCTTCTGCGCGGCAATCCACAGCGCCAGGGCCCCTCCCATGGAAAGGCCCACCGGGACGATGACGTCACAGCGTGCGGATAGCCGGTCATAGGCCTCAGATACCGCATCGAGAATGGCTTCGGCCGGAGTCGCCGCCAGATCCTGCCAATGAGTTCCATGTCCGGGAAGCAGCGGCAGCTCGACCTCATAGCCAGCATCAGCCACTGCCTCCGCGACAGGCCGCATCGACTCCACCGTGGAGGTGAAGCCGTGGATCACCAAGGCGCCTGCGGATCGGACCCTCGTCGTGCTCACTGCCGGCCTACGTGGCGGAACAGTTCTGACAGAGTCCGTAGACCTCTAGCGTGTGCCGGACTTCATTGAACCCGTTCTCAGCCGCCAGTTTGCTGACCCAGGTCTCCATATCTGGTGCCTCAAACTCCACGGCGAGCCCGCAGCTGCGGCAGACCAAGTGATGGTGGTGTTCCTGGCCCGCGCATAACCGGAAGATCGCTTCGCCATCATCGGGCCGTAAGACGTCGAGCAGGCCCTCTTCCTGGTGGGCCTGCAGCACCCGATAGACCGTGGCAAGGGAGACTTTTTCACCGCGGTCGCTGAGGATTCGGTGGAGGTCCTGAGCGGAGACGAAATCCTCCAGCTCGCTCAGGACAGCCCACACCGCACGCTTCTGACGGGTGGATCTGCCCTTCGTCTGAGTAGTTGAGATGCTTGTGCTCATGGTGCGATAAGGGTAGCAGGCAACCCTGTTCACAGGCCTTATGAGAGCTATAGGGTGGTGGTCATGACTACTGTTTTCAGCAAGGTGATCAACGGTGACCTCCCGGGCCGATTCGTCTGGCAGGACGAGCAATGCGTCGGATTTCTTTCCATAGCACCTCTGGTCTACGGTCACACGCTGGTGGTGCCACGGTCTGAGGTGGACTTGTGGACCGATGCAGAACCTCAGCTGATGGCACATCTGAGCACCGTGGCGCACCGAATCGGCAAGGCCCAAGTGGAGGCGTTCGGCTCAGCTCGCGCAGGCTTGGTCATCGCCGGGTATGAGGTCCCCCATCTTCACCTGCATGTGTGGCCGTCAAATTCCATGGCAGACTTCGACTTCTCGCGGGCGATCAACGACCCCGATCCGGCCCAGATGGATCAGGCGGCGGAAAAATTGCGCGTTGCGTTGCGTCTCATGGGCGACACAGAAAACGTCCCCGCAGAGGACCACTGATGGACGGTGGCGTCCTGCTCCTGATCACCGGGCTTTCCTTGGCACCAGCGGTACTGATCCTCCATATGCTGGCGGCTCAGGTGAAGTCCGGCACACTGCGACGCAATCTCTTATGGGGCCTGCGAACCAGGAAGCTGCAATCCTCCGACGAAGCGTGGGACATCGGTCACAGGGCTGCCCAGCCACACCTGTATGCCTTGGCCTATTGGACGTATGGGGCCATAGCCGCATGTTTCGCCGCTGCGCTAGTAGTGCGCAGTGAGGAGGCCGCCGGGACCTTCATCATGGTGGTCATCGGCATTTTCACCGCAGCAGTGCTACTTCACGTGTGGCGGGCAGTGGTGGTTGCGCACCGGGCAGTGGAGCAGAAGCTGCAGTTCGCTGAGCAGCTGGCCGGGGGCAGTGATTCCGGCTCCTAGCGGCTGGGACGTACGAAATCTGACCGTGCAGCGTCGACCGCTGGCCGTATCACGCAGTCGTATGTGTGATCGTTGAGCAGTCCCATCGACTCCATAAAGGCGAACACCGTGGTGGGTCCCAGGAACGCCCAGCCGCGCCGCTTCAACTCCTTGGCCATGGCTGATGAGGCGGGAGAAATGGAGACCGTTTGGGGCGGGTCAGTCTGCTCAGCGGACGGCTCATAGGACCATACGAATGCTGCGAGAGAGCCTTCACGCTCAATCAAACGCTCAGCCGCACGAGCATTGTTGATCACCGCTGCGATCTTGCGCCGATTTCGCACAATACTGGCGTCCTGAACCAGTCGAGCGGCGTCGTCATCGTTGAATCGAGCCACGACGGCGATGTTGAAGTCCTCGAACGCACTGCGGAAGGCCTGCCGTTTGTTGAGGATAGTGCGCCAACTGAGCCCGGACTGGAAGCTCTCCAGACAAAGTTTCTCAAAGAGCCGCTGGTCACTGTCCACCGGGAACCCCCACTCAGTGTCGTGGTAGGTCAGCATTTCTTGACCCGCTGCGCTCCACGGGCAGCGGGGGAGCCGGTCTGGGACGATTCCGGCGGAAGAACTCATGGGGCGGACGAGCCAGCGTGTTTGATAGCGCGGCGAATCCGTTTGGGGCTCACAGTCTGGGCCGTACCCAGCTGCTGGGCGAACAGGTTCACCCGCAACTCTTCAATCATCCACTTCACCTCAGTGAGCTCAGCCGGCACCGGGAGCTGTTCAGGCACAGCCTCCACGGCGGCGTCGTACTCATCCTCCACCTCTTGGACCTGCTGCATATCTGTAGTGTCGCGGGCGACGCCCTGCCCGGCCTCCAGCCGGTCCAGCCGTAGGTGCATCGCCTTGAGATAGCGGGGAACATGCCGCATCTGTGCGAAGCCCGTGCGGGTCACGAACCCGGGAAATACCAGCTGCTCAACCTGCGCCTGCAGATCGGCCACCGCAGGCCGCAAAGCTGCGGATTTCACCGCGCTCAGTCGGGCTCGCAGCTCAGTGTTGAGCGTGAGCACCTGAGCCAATAGATCCGTGAGAGTCAGCACCGTCTCGATAAGCTCAGCTCGTGCGTGTCGGGACAGCTGGTCAAAGTCTTCGGCCGTGAACGGCAGATCTGCCGGCACCAAATGATCCAGCACAGCGGTGGTCGACTCGCTGACCAGTTCCTCCACCTCCCCGAACTGACCAAATGCCAGCCGCTCGCGGTTGCTCAAGTGGTCCACCACGTAGCGCTGGGGGGAGGGCAGCACCGCCCTGAGGAGCACGACGACGCCGCGGCGGTGGGTACGTGCCTGTTCGGCAGGGGATTGGGTGATGGTGAGCCTGACCCCGTCCGGCTCGGAGGTGCCGGACTGATCCGGGGTGAGCGCCGGATAACCGGTAATCTGGCGCCCTTCGGCGGTGCTGGTGACCTGCTGGACGACAGTGCCGAAGGTCCAGGATGTTTGACGGCGTTGGGAGAGGTCGACGCCCAAAGAGGCGGGGTCGGGAGCGTGTGTCGCTGGAGTGGGGGAGCGGGCGGCCCGGCCACTGACCGAACGGCCGATGGCCTCACGATTCTCGCCACTGAAACGAATTTGCAGCTCAGTGAGGTCAAACCCGGAGTCCAAGACCCGGCCCCGGTCACTGACCACCCCGAAGGTGAAGCGCAGGTGGTCCGGAAGCGACTCGAAGTTCAGGTGTTCCGGTTCCACCACTGTGCCTTTGAGCCTTTTGAGGACTGTGGCGAGTGCTGCTCGGAAAGGCGAGGATGCGGCGTCGTACTCCGCCTCCACCTGATGGCGAGCCTGAGCTGCCACATCCGGGGCGGGCACAAAGTTCCTCCGCAACTGCTTGGGCATGGACCTGATCAGGGCCGTGATCATCTCGGTGCGTCTGCCCGGAATGAACCATTCAAAACGATGCGGTTCCAGCTGATTGAGGAACAGGACGGGAATTCGCACCGTGACGCCGGCCTCATAGGCGTAGGTGAGCTCCAACTTCAGGCCGTCGTGGTCGAAGTGTTCCGGGAATGCCTCCAAATCCACCTGGTCGGCCTCCGGAGCCATTAGCGCCGAATCCGGAAGGTCCAACAGATCAGGGGTCTGGTGGCGCTGCTTCTTCCACCAGACGTCGAACGCCTGCTGAGAGGTGATGTGTTTGGGAAGGCGTTCGGCGAAGAATTCCACCAGGTGGTGATCGGCCGCGCGCAGATCCTTACGACGAGTGCGGTCCTCGAGCTCCGCGATCTCCTTGAACCGGGCACGATTGCGCTTGTCGAAGTGGTGACGGGTGTTCCAGTCGCCCTCGATCAATGCGTGACGAATAAACTCCTGAGTAGCGAACTCAGGATCGATCTTTCCGTACAGGACGGGCCGGTCGGCGATAATCGGGACCCCGAACAGGGTGACCCGCTCAGTGGCCACCACCGCACCCCTTTTGGAGGACCACACGGGGTCTGTGTAGCTGCGCTTGACCAGATGCTGGCCCAGCTCCTCCGCCCAAGCCGGTTCCACTGCCGCCACCCCGCGTGCCCACAGCCGGGAGGTCTCCACCAGCTCTGCGGCCATCACCATGTCAGGGTTCTTCTTGAACAGACCCGAGCCAGGGAAAATGGCGAAACGGGCTCCACGCGCACCGAGGTACTCGCGGGTCCGCGGACTGTAGAGGCCCAGGTGGCTCAGCAGACCGGCCAGCAGAGATTTGTGGATCTCCTCATGCTTGCGCACATGCTCCACCGGATCTCTGGTCCGGATGCGCCGTCTGGAGAGTTTGCCCTGCTGGGCGAGCTCCCCGAGCTGGTGGACCAGATCCTGCCATTCGCGGATGCGCAGCCAGTTCAGATGCTCGCGCCGGCACAGTTTCCGGAACTGACTGGAGGAAAGCTCTGTCTGCTTCTCTCCGATGTATCGCCACAGGTTCAACAGTGCGGAGAAGTCGGACTTATCGTTAGCGAACCGCGCATGCAGCTGATCGGCGGTATCCCGGTGCTCAGTGGGGCGCTCGCGGACGTCCTGGATGGAGAGTCCGGCCGCCAGCACCGTGACCTCTGTGAGGCAGTCTCTGCTGGAAGCCTCCACCATCATGCGGGCCAGTCGCGGGTCCACCGGCAGTTGGGCGATCCTGCGGCCGGTTGCTGTCACGCGCCCAGAGCGCTCCAGGGCACCGAGTTCGGAGAGCAGACGGACAGCGTCGTTGACTGCCTTGGCCTCTGGCTTCTGGACGAAGGGGAAGTCCAACAGCTCTTGCGGGGTTTTGGTGATCCCCATCGAAGACATCTGCAGCAGCACACTGGCGAGCGAGGTGCGTAGGATTTCCGGATCCGTGAACTCCGGGCGTGAATCGAAGTCCTCCTGCGAATACAGCCTGACGCAAATGCCGTCACTGGTTCGTCCGCACCGTCCGGCCCGCTGGTTCGCACTGGCCTGGCTGACCGGTTCGATCGGCAGTCGCTGAACCTTGGTGCGCGTGGAGTATCGGGAGATACGCGCCGTACCAGTGTCGACGACATACTTGATCCCCGGAACGGTCAGCGAGGTTTCGGCCACATTGGTCGCCAACACAATCCGACGACGACCCCCTGGGTTGAACACGCGCTTCTGCTCCTGCAGCGACAACCGGCCGAAGAGAGGCAGAATCTCCGTGCCGTTCAGGCGCCGGTGACTCTTGATGGTCTCGGCCAGTGCCTCGGCGGCGTCGCGGATTTCCCGCTCCCCGGGGAAAAACACCAGGATGTCGCCGTCCGGTTCTGCGCTGAGTTCCACGACGGCGTCACAGATCGCATCCAATTCATCCCGGTCGTCGGGCGGGGCTGTCCCATCCTCCGGGCTGGCTTCGACATCCACTACGGGCCGGTAGCGCACCTCGACTGGATAGGTGCGGCCTGAGACCTCGATGATGGGGCAGCCGTCGAAGTGCTCGCTGAAACGCTCAGGGTCAATAGTGGCCGAGGTGACAACGACCTTCAGATCGGGGCGCTTGGCGAGGATTCGTTTCAAATATCCGAGAATCACATCGATGTTCAGACTGCGCTCGTGGGCCTCGTCAATGATGATGGCGGAGTACTTCCGCAACAGCGGATCACGCTGAATCTCTGCTAGGAGGATGCCGTCGGTCATCAGCTTCACAGAGGTGTCCTGCCCCACCTCCGCCGTGAAACGGACCTGGTAGCCGACGGTGCTGCCGATCTCCGAGCCGAGCTCATCGGCGAGCCGCTCAGCCACCGAGCGTGCCGCGAGTCGGCGTGGCTGGGTGTGCCCGATGAGTCCGGACTCGTGCTGGCCTAGTTCCAGCAGCATCTTGGGCAGCTGCGTAGTCTTTCCTGAGCCAGTTTCCCCGGCGATGACCACCACTTGATGCTCGCGGAGGGCCTCGAGGATCCTCGGGCGCTCACTGCTGACCGGCAGATGCTCAGGATAGTTGAGGTTCTCAGCGGTAAAGGCGGGGGAGAGGGAGGATGTCACGGACATATCTCCCAAAGTCTATCGGTCAGCAGGATTAGGAACTTGTGCACTGATCGGGTTAGGATAATTTTCGCTGTTTTCAGCAGTTTGAGGCCCCCAGGGGCTCGGAGAAATCCGGGATAACGGGGGCCATTGCGCGAGTGGCGGAATTGGTAGACGCGCTGGCTTCAGGTGCCAGTGCCTTCACGGGCGTGGGGGTTCAAGTCCCCCCTCGCGCACAGTTGTGAATCTGCTGAGACACGTTGTTGAACGTCTCAACGGATCGAAAAGGTGGGGTCTGGAACCTTTAGGTTCCGGGCTTCACCTTTTCTGTCTTCACTACACCAGTGGCTGAACGAAGCCCCGAGTAGGTGTTGCCGAACAAGTGGCAGGACAATCGGCGCGGGTAGATTGGTGGCCCATGACAACCGATGCGCAGTTCAGTCCTCCTTGCGGGCCCGTCCAGGGATGGGTCGAGGCAGACGTGGTCAGGGCCACCGGCATCCCCTATGCGCGAGCTCGACGATTCGAGCAGCCTCAGCCGGTCGAAGACTGGCTAGCCCCCTATGAGGCAATACAGCCTGCCCCCGCCTGTCCCCAGACTGAGGTCTCAGACCTTGACCCAGTGATCGGTAGTCAGACGGGCGGTCTGCCGCAGAACGAAGACTGCCAGAACCTCTCGATCACTATGCCCTCGCGTCGTGGTGGATCGGAAGCACTGCCGGTCATGGTGTGGATTCACGGTGGTTCCTACATCGCCGGGGCAGGAGATGCCCCCGTCTACAACCCCCGCGCCCTGGTCTCGGAACAGGACGTCATCGTGGTGTCCATCACCTACCGTCTCGGACTTCTGGGATTCCTTGGTGGCAATGAGCGCCCCGCCAACCTTGGGCTGCTCGACCAACTGGCAGCCTTGCAGTGGATCCAGCGGAACATCGCCGCATTCGGTGGTGACCCGAGGCGAGTCACGGTCTTTGGGCAGTCAGCCGGAGGGGATGCAGTAGCACACCTCATGGCGGTCAAGAACGCTCACGACCTCTTCTGTCGAGCCATCATCCAAAGTCCACCGTTGGGCATCTCACGGGGACGAGAAAAGATGACGGAAGTCATGGCGGAGTCCGCCTCAGAGGTCAGCTCACACACGCCCATAGAAGACGTGCTCACGGCCCAGGATGCTGCCAAAGCTGCGGCAGCGCGCTACGGTCTCAAAGGAATCATGCCTTTCGGGACCCAGTATGGGGCGGCGCCGCTGCCGCAGGAGCAGGACATTGAGGCGGCTTGGCGCGCTGTCGCTCCGCGTATCGACATCATGGTGACGCACACCAGGCACGAGACCAGGTTGTTCCTGCCGATGGTCCCCGCCACGCGTAAGCTGCGGGCGCTGCCGCTGATCGGTGAACGAGCTGCGACATTCGTCAGCTGGATTCTGACCCGGAAGGTCTACACCACAGCCATCCAGTCTTTCGCTCAGCGGCACCGCAGAGCCGGTGGCAGTGCGTATGAATTCACCGTCCGCTGGGCTGCACCGGGCAATCCATACGGAGCTGCCCACGCGATCGATGTCGCGCTGCTCTTTGGAACACCCGCCACCACCGACGGGCTCGGCCTTCTCCGCGGAGCATCCTGGGAAGAGATCGACACGCAGGGCAGGGCCTTGCGGCAGCACTGGGCACGCTTCGCACGCGGCGAAAATCCCATCGTGGAAAAGTCAGCGTCGGGGCTGAGTTCGCCTTCCCCTGTGGGCCGAGGAAGTTGATCTGAGGGTGGGAAATGTCGTCGCCGCAGGCGGTGAGGACGCTTTCGACAGTGACGGCACATGTGAGCGGTGCCGGGAGATTGTGGCGCGCTGTGGGCTGTGATTACGCGTGGGGACCTTCGCTGAGCGTCCGTTTGACCTCTGAGGCGTAGATATCAACGTATTCCTGTCCTGAAAGCCGCATGATCTGGGACATGATTCTGTCGGTCACCGCACGCTGAGCGAAGCGGTCGTCGGCATTGGCGAAGTAGGCGTCGAAGTGCAGCGGCTCACCGATGATGAGACCTACACGATGTATCCGGGGGATATTGCGATTGATCGGCTGGACTTTATCGGTGCCGATCAGCGCCATGGGTATGACCGGCACCTGGGTGCGCAGCGCTAAATGTGCTACGCCAAGCTTTCCCCGGTAGAGACGCCCATCGGGACTGCGAGTACCTTCCGGGTAGATGCCCAGCAGATCCCCATTGCGCAGGGCCTCTTCGCCCGCAGCCAGAGAATTCTGACTTGCCGCGCCTCCCGAGCGATCCATTGGAATCTGCCCGGTAATGTCAAAGAACCAGCGGTTCCACTTGCCGGCAACACCTTTGCCCTTCCAGTAGTCATTCTTCGCCAGAAACCTCACCTGGCGAGGCACGATGACGGGAATGAAGACCGAATCGGAGAAGGACATGTGGTTCGATGCGAGAATCGCGGCACCCGACGAGGGGATATTGTCCAACCCTTTGACCCAAGGCCGGAAAACGGCGTTAACTGCCGGTCCCACCAGGAACCTCTTGGCATTTCGATAGAACAGCAAGGACGCCACGGACAGACTCTTCCTCTCAGGCCGGCGGACACCGCTACTACTCTAACGGCGGAGCCGATAGTCTTAGTCATATGAGCAACCGACGCGAGGATGGATCCTACTACCGGCGCAGAACAGCAAGGCCACAACCAGGGCGTCCGGTTCCCAAGAATCTCGGTCAGCGTGGTCCCCGCGACTTCAGTCCCGCTGAACCAGAAGACGACTTTCGGCCGCCCAATCCCAAAAACCCAGTTGCCGGGGCCAAGCCAGGGGTAGTTATCGGCGCTCTGCTCGCCATCGGAGGGATTCTGTGCCTGGTGGTGTTTCCCTTCCTCCCCGTCAACTTCCCCGGATGGACGACCGCAGCCCTTATCGGCGCGATTCTGCTGGGCCTGGTGGTGCTCTTCCTGCAGATGCCCTCCAAGCGGACAGGCACTGACGATGGAGCCCGCGTCTGATGTAAGTGGCCGCTTAATGGCCTGATCAGATGCGTGTTCCACTTATCCTCGGCAGTCGGTGCTGGTAGTGTGAACTGCAGCACATATACTGGATAGTAAGTACAAATAGCCAGTACATCCCCTGGGAGGAGAAGGACCTGTGAAGGAATACGCAGTGCCAGCAGCGGTCGACGTCGATCCGGGCCTCAACACCACGGACCTGCTGGAGCGGCAGGTCGCAGAGAATCCCCACAACGTCCTCTTCGGTCGTCAACTGACACCGGGAGAGTGGACCGATGTTTCGGCTGCCACTTTCCGCGACGACGTCGTTGCTCTTGCCAAGGGGCTCATCGCCAAGGGTATCGAGACCGGCGATCGCGTCGCCATCATGGCAGCTACCCGGTATGAGTGGACATTGCTGGACTTTGCGATCTGGTACGCCGGAGGCATCACAGTACCGATCTATGAAACATCCTCACCCTCCCAGATCGCCTGGATCGTCGAGGACTCCGAGGTCAAGCTCGTCTTCGCCGAAACTGACTCGCATGCCAAAGCAGTGGATCGGGCCATCACGCAGGAGAAGCTGGACTCTGTAGAGCACCTGCTGACCATCGACGGTGAAGACCTCAATGAGCTGCGCAGCACGGGCAGTCACATCGCTGACGAGGACGTCGAGTCTCGACGATCCGCAGCGAACCTCGAAGACCTCTCGACCATCATCTACACCTCCGGCACCACAGGGAAACCTAAGGGATGTGAACTGACTCACGGCAATTTCGTGGAGCTGAGCCTCAATGGCACTGCGTCGTTGAGCGAAGCCATCAACTCCCGCTCGTCCACAGTGTTGTTCATTCCCCTGGCTCACGTATTCGCACGCTTCATCTCCGTTATTTGTGTGGCAGCCGGCGCCAGGGTCGGCCACACATCTGACATCAAAGATCTCGTTGACGATTTGGGAACCTTCAAACCCAGCTTCCTGCTAGCGGTCCCACGGGTCTTCGAGAAGATCTACAACGCGGCGATGATGAAAGCTGAGGGCGATGGCAAGGGCAAGATCTTCCAGAAGGCAGCCCAAACCGCCATTGACTACTCCACGGCTGAGCAGGATGGAAAAGCCGGATTCGGTCTGAAGCTCAAGCACGGGCTCTTTGACAAGCTTGTCTACTCCAAGCTGCGTGCCCGGATGGGCGGCGAAGTGAAGTTCGCTGTGTCCGGGGGTTCCCCCCTGGGAGCTCGGCTGGGGCACTTCTTCCACGGCGTTGGCCTTCATGTTATGGAAGGCTACGGGCTGACGGAAACAACAGCTCCCCTCACCGTGAACACCCCCACAGCGACGAAGATCGGGTCTGTGGGACAGCCGCTTCCAGGCAGTGCAGTCAAGATCGCGGACGATGGTGAAATCCTCGGCAAGGGTGTCTGTGTCTTCCGCGGCTACCGCAACCGTCCAGACCTCGCTGACGAGACTTTCACAGCCGATGGCTGGTATCGCACCGGAGATATCGGATCCTTGGATGATGAGGGGTACCTCAGCATCACAGGTCGTAAGAAAGAGATCTTGGTGACCGCTGCTGGGAAGAACATCGCCCCCGCGCAGCTGGAGGACCAGATCCGGGCCGATGCCATCGTGTCCCAGGTAGTTGTCGTCGGAGACGGCAAGCCATTTGTGGCGGCGCTCATCACTTTGGACCCGGAGACGCTGCCGGCTTGGCTGCAACGTCAAGGTATTCCTGAAGACACCCCGATGAGCGATCTGATCAAGAACCAGACCATCATTGACCACGTTCAGTCAGTCGTAGACCGCGCCAATGAATCGGTCTCCCGCGCCGAATCGATCCGAACATTCAGACTGCTGGAGGACGATTTCACCATTGACTCCGGTCACTTGACGCCATCGATGAAGATTCGTCGCGCCGACGTGATGAAGGACTACGCAGACGTGGTGGAGGACCTCTACGCACAGGCTTCGCAGGCCCGATCTGAGAACTCCTGAGAATTGGGCGAGGATCGGACGCTCATCATGTGGAACGGTCACAGCGCCCATTAGGTGTGGTGTCGAGAAGACCATTACGCTATGGGAGTGACTCCCGCAAATGATTCCCGCACTGAGACTCCGCTGACCGCCCCAGGTGAGATCGTCCACACTGGTGCCGCCGAGTTCCCGGGCTTGGACTCATGGCGAGAGCTTCCGCTGAAGCAGCAGCCTGACTGGAGAAACCACCCCGACTTCAGTTCAGCCTGTGCAGAGCTCTCCTCCAACCCTCCGCTGGTATTTGCTGGTGAGGTGGACAAGCTCAAGCGCAGGCTGGCTCTTGTGGCCAACGGTGAGGCCTTCCTGCTACAGGGCGGCGACTGCGCTGAGACTTTCGAAGATGTCACCGCCGACAAGATCAGCGCCAAGGTGAAAACGCTGCTCCAGATGGCAGTCGTGCTGACCTACGGAGCCTCGCTGCCCGTGGTCAAAATGGGTCGCATGGCCGGACAGTACGCGAAGCCGCGCAGCTCAGATATGGAAACGCGCGGGGAGGTCACGCTCCCGAGCTTCCGCGGTGAAATAGTCAATGGCTTCGACTTCACTCCGGAAATGCGAATCCCGGACCCTAAGCGTATGGTGCAGGCGTATCACAAGTCCGCGGCCACACTGAACCTCATTCGCGCCTTCACTGAGGGCGGTTTCGCCGATCTGCGCGCCGTGCAGCAGTGGAATAAGGGGTTTATGGAGAATCCCGCCCATGCCCGATACGAGCAGATCGCGGGGGAAATAGACCGGGCGGTCCGTTTCATGAGCGCGTGCGGTGTGGAATTCGAAAGCCTGAAGCGCACCGAGTTCTATGCCGCCCATGAGGCGCTGCTGCTGGACTACGAGCGTGCTCTGACTCGCATCGATTCGCGCACCGGCAAACCGTACGTGACCTCAGGTCACTTCGTCTGGATCGGGGAACGCACCCGTGATCTGGATGGTGCCCATGTGGACTACCTCTCCAGAGTGCGCAACCCGCTGGGTGTGAAGCTCGGCCCCTCCACCACCCCGAGTACAGTGCTCGAGCTCATCGAAAAGCTCGACCCCGAGCGCGAACCGGGTCGTCTCACGTTCATCGTGCGCATGGGGACGGCCAATGTCCGCGAGAAGCTGCCGGCGCTCGTCGAAGCTGTCCGGGATTCCGGCGCCAAAGTGGTGTGGGTGACGGATCCAATGCATGGAAACACCATCACCGCGAAGAACGGCTACAAGACGCGCCGATTCGATGATGTGATGGACGAGGTCAGAGGATTCTTCGAGGTCCACCAGGCTGCGGGCACCTATCCCGGAGGCTTGCATGTGGAGATGACCGGGGACGACGTCGCAGAGTGCTTGGGAGGCTCAGACGTCATTGATGAGTCCGCATTCGACACTCGGTACGAATCTCTCGTGGACCCGCGCCTGAACCACAAGCAGTCACTGGAGATGGCGTTCTTAGTCGCAGAGCAACTGACTCGAATCACTTGAGCCGGCGGCGCTAGCCCCCCAATGAGGGGATGAACCGATTGCTGATGCCGAGCTGATACCCAAGCAGCATCAGCACCGCCATGAGCATCAGCACAATGACGAATGCCACTGCCTGACGCACATGCGAGGGGCCATTCAACTGTTCCAGTGGGCGCTGCCTCTGTCGCTTATCGGCGCGGGGGTCATAGCTGCGCCGGCGAGGCTCAGACGAGACGTTCTGGCGACCTGTCTGCGGCTCTTCAACGCTGAGTCGCCCCAGCTGCAGAGGTACCTCCGCTACCGTCTGCCGGTCTTCGACCGCGAGGCTCCTCCAGGTATCCTCCGCCGCCTCTCCTTCAGCTGCGGAGCCGTCAAGCGCTTGGGGGCGCGGAGCAGGCGCCTCCTGGGGCGGAGCTGAGTTTCCAAGCGCGGTGGTGACCTCGTCATCCCAGTCGCCTCGGTCCTCTACAGCTGTAGGAAAGTCTTCGGCCCCCATGGCCACAGTAGAGGCTTCCTGGGGATCCTGTGTCTGATACTCGTCGTCTTCCTCCCATCCGATTTCCGTATCAGGGTATGTGGAGCCCTGCGCCGAACCTGCTGACTCTGCGGGGATGACGTGTGTAGAGGAGCCGGGTGCGGCGTCGTCGTATGCTGGTTCAAATCCGTGGTGCCGCTGATGTTTGAGGATGGCGCCGTCGAAGTCCAGCTCCTCAGCTGACAGCTGTTCCCGGGCCGCCTCCAGCATCTCCAGCATCTCATCGGCGTTCTTCGGCCGCTGTGCGGTCTCTGCACGGGTAGCGTTCCGAACCAGATCATCCAGGGGAGCAGCGAGTCCGGGGACATAGGACGAAGGTGCCGGGACCGTTGAGTTGACGTGTTGGAAAGCGACCCGCACCGGCGAATCTCCGGTGAACGGCTGGACCCCGGTCAGAAGCTCGTAGAACAGGATCCCCACAGCGTAGATGTCAGCCCGCTCGTCAGCACCCTCCCCGGAGAGCAGCTCAGGTGCGATATAGGCCACCGTGCCCATCAGGGTTGAAGTGCCTGAGTGGTGGGTAGCTGCCCGGGCCAGGCCAAAATCGGCCAACTTGATGCGACCTTCGGGTGATACCAAGACATTCTCCGGCTTGATGTCACGGTGAACCAAGCCGGCCCGGTGGGCAGCGGACAGTCCGCCAAGGATTGCCTGTGCGTACGCCAAGGCTAGGCGCGGAGTCATCGGGCCACGCTTGAGCAGCGTCCGCAGAGTCGCACCGGGAACGTACTCCATGACCATGTACGCAGTTTCACGAGTCTGGCCCTGATCCAAGACCTGCACCACATTGGGATGGCTGATCAGGGCGGAGTTGCGGGCTTCCTGCTCAAAGCGCTGCACGACCTTCCGGTCCTCCGCCATATGGGGAAACAGCACCTTGATCGCCACATCGCGATGCAGTCGCTCATCGTGGGCGAGGTACACGGTGGACATGCCGCCACGGGCGACACGCTTATCGATGGTGTAGCGATCCCCGATCGTGGCGCCGATCCAGCTTTCTTCGGTGCTCATTGGATCAGGGTACCGAAGTTGGCGGGGGAGGCGTTCCAGGGTGGGCAGACGGCAACCGTGCCTGTGATGAAAATGTCATGAAGAGCGGGACACCAGCAGTTCTGCCACAGCATCGAAGTCCCGCAGTATGCTCGGGGTCAGTCCGAGGTTGACCAGCTTCGCTCTGGCCTCCGTGCTGCGTGCGGTGAGTCGCTGAATTTCGGCCTCCACATGGGACAAAGCTCCGGTCGAGATCAGGATCTCCTGTATACGAGCCGCGTCCTGCTCCGTCAGGTCAGGGTTACCCAGCATGGACTCCAATTCTGCGGCGGCTGGTTCCGGCGCCCGGTGCAGCCCGTAGGCGATCAGCTCTGTCCGCTTGCCTTCCCGCAGGTCATCGCCCACCGGCTTCCCTGTTATCCCTGGGTCACCGAAGACCCCAAGCACGTCGTCCCGCAGCTGGAAGGCGATTCCAAGCGGAAGTGCGGCCTCAGCCAGTGCCATGGACAGTTCAGCGCCACCCCCGGCCAGCGCACAGCCAAGCTCAACGGGGTACTCAGTGGAGTACTTGGCCGACTTATATGTCAGCACCGTGCGAGCTCGGCGAACTGCCTCCTCTTCCGTGGTGGTGGGCCCCGAGACCTCAGCAACGACATCGAGGAACTGACCAGTGATCACCTCCGTATGCATCCGCCGGAACACTTGTCCGGCGCGGAGGGCGTTGGCGGGCATGGCCTCCAACGCCAGGTCGAATAGCTCGGAGGCCCAGGAGAGAGCGAGGTCCCCACTGAGGATGGCGCCTGTGGTGCCGAAATGTGCTGTATCGCCGGTCCAGCCAGATGCCCGGTGCCGCTGTTCGAACTGGATATGCACACTGGGCTGAGCGCGCCTCGTCGCTGAACGATCGATCACGTCGTCGTGGACCAGAGCGGCAGCTTGAAAGAGCTCCAGAGCGGCCGCCAGATTCAGCAGCGGCTGAAGGCCTTGAGGTTCGCTGGGGGAGTGGGCCCATGCTGAACGCCACCCGATCCATGCCAGAACAGGCCGAAGCTTCTTGCCGCCGCTACTCAGGGCGATGAGCGAATCAACCAGTGGTGCTGCCTGGGGGTCGATGGCAGTGACCTGGTCCTTCTTCTCGGCGAGGAACGCGCCGATGCGCTGATTGACCGCGGCCACGAATTCGGCCTGACCGTAGGGATGTCCTGAGGTGGGCATACCCTTGATCCTATGGGTTCAGAGCAGTCCAGGTCTCGGGGGCGCGCCTCATCGATCTTCGCGCATGTTGACATGGATGCTTTCTACGTGGAGGCCGAGCTCCTGGATAAGCCAGAGCTCAGGGGCCGGAAGATCATTGTGGCGGGTGAAGGCCGCTCCGTGGTTCTCTCGGCCTCCTATCCTGCCCGCGCTGACGGAGTCCGGTCGGCGATGCCACTGTCCCGGGCATGCAGAATGAGCCCCGATTCAGTGGTCCTGCCACCGCAGATGGATCGCTATCGACGGATTTCCACTGAGATTATGAACTACTTCGACACACTCACCCACCGCAAGGAACAGCTCAGCGTCGATGAGGCCTTCTTGGACCTCACCGGAGCACGACGCCGCCTCGGTGAACCAGAGGAGATGGGCCAGCTGATCCGCACAGGCCTCAGAGAGCGGGTCGGGATGCCAGCCTCGGTGGGTATAGCTGACCGGAAATTCATCTCGAAGATTGCCTCCACACAGGCCAAGCCCGACGGCCTCCTCGTGGTGCCGCCGCACCGCAGACTGCAGTTCCTCCACAGCCTCGAAGCCAACCAACTGTGGGGAGTAGGTGCCAAGACCGCCGACGTCCTTGGACAGATGGGATTACGCACCGTCCGGCAGATCGCCGAGACGCCCAAGGACGTTCTGATTCACCGCTTCGGAGCAGTGGGAGGCCATCTGCATGATCTGGCCTGGGGGATAGACCCTCGACAGGTGGAGACACACCGTGCTGAAAAGAGCATAGGAGCGGAAGAGACATTCGAGACGGACGTCAGTGACGACGCCGAGCTCAGGCGGGAGCTGCTTCGACTCGCGCATCGAGTTGCCACTCGACTGCGCGCCGTGGAACTCAGCGCCAGTGGTGTGAGCCTCAAGCTCCGGTGGAAGGACTTCTCCACGCTGACTCGCTCCGCGTCCTTGCCGCACCCCACCCAGTCTGCCCCGGAGCTGCATCGGCACGCCGTGCGCCTGCTGGAGACACTTGGCACGCGCGTCCAGCCAGTGCGCCTGATCGGCGTCCGGGCCGAACGACTCAGCGGAGGTGACGGGAGCCTCCAATTGAGCTTCGATGCCCATGATGACGACTGGCAGACCGCACAGCGCACGTTGGACGATGTGGCCGGAAAGTTCCCCCAGGCTGCACTCCTCCCGGCCACTCTTCTGAAGCCGAGGAAGAGCGGACCGGCGGATTGAAACTGAAGCCCGGCTGGGAATTGCGTGACAAAATCGTCACAGCTTAGACCCGGGCTAGGTGGACGAGGGCCTCAGAAGATAGACTGGTTATCCAGGAACCTAGAGACAACAGGACGACATAGGAGCATCCCATGCCACTTTCGGAGCGCGAACAGCGGCTGCTGAAAGAGCTGGAGCAGCAGCTCCAGTCCGACGACCCGGGCTTTGCCAGCTCGCTAGAAGAGTCACCGGTGGGTGGTGCTTTCAATGTGCGCAACCTCGTTCTCGGTCTCTTGGTGACTGTTGCCGGCATCGGAGTCTTGATCGCGGGCATCTATCAGCAGTGGATCCCCCTTGGGATTGCCGGCTTCGTCATCATGGGAGCTGGGGTCTATTTCGCCACCACAGGTGGCTCAGTCGGGCCCAAGAATAAGGGCAATGGGGGCAACGGCAATGGAAACGGGGGCGGCTCCGGTGGATCGGGTCCACGCAGTTCCGCGCCCAGTCCATCCGGCGGCAACTTCATGACCAACCTCGAACAGAAGTGGGAGGAGCGGCGCCGCTCCTAAGCATTAGGCGACCTCCACTTCCCACCACCAATACGAAAAACCCCCGCTTCGGCGGGGGTTTTTCGTATTGGTGGCACCTGTCTGCGCCGTGAGTCAGAGCGGGACCTCCACCATCCTCCACCCGGCACCACGCGCCATCTTGGCGTTTAAACGCCTTGTCAGAAGCCCATCGTTAGCACCAAAAAGGGGCGAGTGTGGTCCTCCAGTGGGGAGTGCTGATCAAAAGTGGTTGGAAAGTGGGGGAAAGTGGAGTAAAGTGGAGCGTGATGGGACGAAGTGTCCTGATTGTCCAGAAATGGGTACGTGATTGAGCGAGGAGACGGGGCCATGTTTCTCGGCACCTACACTCCTCGTCTGGATGAGAAGGGCCGTCTGATCCTGCCGGCGAAATACCGGGACGAGCTTTCAGCAGGGCTGGTCCTGACTCGCGGGCAAGAACGCTGCATTTATGTCTTCAGCACTGATCAGTTCGCGGCAGTGCATGGACAGATGCGCCAGGCGCCGCTGACATCCCGTCAGGCACGTGACTACATTCGCGTTTTCCTCTCTGGAGCCTCGGACGAGACACCGGACAAACAGGGGCGGATCACCATTCCGCCCGGTTTGCGGGAATACGCGGGACTAGACCGTGAGGTAACGGTGATCGGAGCGGGCGACCGCGCCGAGATCTGGGACTCCACGGCCTGGAACACATACCTGGAGGAGAAGGAATCAGAATTTTCCTCCACTGACGAGGAAGCCATCCCAGGCCTCTTCTGACAACTCAATACGGGCCCTTGAGTGCGCCTCCTTACCGGACTGAGCAATCCTGACTTCACTTCCCCGATGTCAGGCCGCGTCAGATTCGGTGGGGGAGCAGATTCAAGGGCCCGATTTCGTTCAGACGTGCGGAGGTGACGATGAGTACTCAGCAAGCAGCCAACCGGCATGTGCCGGTGATGGTGGAGCGTTGCACTGAGTTGCTCGCCGAGGCCTGCCGGCGTACCGAGGCCGGTCGCGTACCGGTGATCATCGACGCGACTCTCGGAATGGGCGGCCACACAGAGGCGCTGCTCAACGCAGTCCCTCGAGCAGTCGTGGTGGGGCTCGACCGTGACCCGCAGGCGCTGCACTTAGCCGGTCAGCGCCTTCATCGGTTCGGATCGCGATTCCGCGCAGTCCGGACCGTCTACGACTCAATCGATGAAGTTGCCGCCGAACTGCAGGAGAATGAAATTCTTGCCGGGGTCCTCTTCGACCTGGGGGTGTCCTCGCTCCAGCTCGACGAAGCCGAGCGTGGTTTCGCCTACTCCTATGATGCGCCACTGGATATGCGCATGGACTCCGCAGCCGACTCGGAGGACCTCACTGCCGCTGAACTCATCGCTGAAATATCCGAACCAGAACTCAAGCGAATTCTCTCGGAATACGGCGAAGAGAGATTCTCCGGCAGGATCGCCTCAGCCATCGTGCGCGAACGCCAAAAGGCCCCCTTGCGCACCACCGCCCAGCTCGCAGCAGTCATTGACTCCGCTGTGCCTGCAGCCAGTAAGCGAACCGGAGGGCACCCTGCAAAACGCAGCTTCCAGGCGATCCGTATCGCCGTCAACCGAGAGCTCGAGGTCCTGACGCGCGCCGTACCGGCAGCCATGGACGCAGTCGCCGTGGGTGGCGCCGTCGTCGTGCTCTCCTACCACTCACTGGAAGACCGGATCGTCAAAAGGGCCTTCACCGCCCGAACCACATCTTCCGCCCCCGCCGGGCTCCCCGTTGAGCTTGAGCAGCACAAGCCGACGTTCGCACCCCTGCTGCGGGGGGCGGTTCCGCCGACCGCTGAGGAAATTACCGCTAATCCGCGCGCCGCCTCCGCGAAACTCCGGGCAGTAGAGAAGACCAAACCACCGGCAAGGAACACATGATGAGCGTTCATCCACTTGCAGATCCGCAGCCCGCCGAGCGCTCTGCTGGTCGAAGAGCAGGTTCTCCCAACTCGCCGGCACCCAATCTGAGGGCGCTTCCGACGGTGAGGCGTCGGCAGAAGGGGCTCATAGCCGGAGTACTGGTGTTGCTGATTGCCGCGCTTGCCGCAGTTTTGGCAACTAACATCTACGTGGCCAACTCTCAGTACGACGTTGTCCAGATGACCAACGAGCATCGTGACCTTGTGCACCAGAACCAAGCGCTGACCCAGCAGGTGCAGTTCCTGGAGTCCCCGCAGGCATTGTCGAACTCCGCCGTAACTCTGGGAATGGTCATGCCTGCCCCGGCGGGAACGATTGATCTGAGCACAGGGGAGATCGTCAGCAGCGCTGAAGTAGCGTCCAGTTCTGAGGTTCCGTCCAGCTTTGTCAGCGCGCCCACCTCCTGGCAACCTGAGCAGACCCCCGTTGACGTGGCGGAACAGACAGAAACCTCCGCCAGCGGTCTTCTCGGCGCCGGCGCGTTGCACACACTTAGTCAGCCTCCGGCGGGAGAGAATAGTCCCGGTACCGCCACGGGAGGAACGTCTCCTGCCATCGAGCTCAATGGTGGAACAATACCGGCCCCGCAAGTGACCGACTGATACCGCAAGGAGACCGCACCTATGGCGCGAACCCTCTCGCTGCGGATGCGCATCGGACTGGCGATTGTGCTGGCACTGCTCGTGGTCCTCGGTGGGCGCCTGTTCCACATCCAGGGGCTTGATCCCGCCGGACACGCACACCAGGCGATATCCAACCGGCTTCACACGGTGGAACTGCCAGCAGCCCGCGGTGACATTGTCGATACTCAGGGCCGGCTGCTTGCCGGCAGCGCCGACCGGTATGACATTGTTGCCGACCCTAGGCTCACCGGGGACTACACCGTTCCGGATGAGGAAATGGGGATGCAGCGTCCAGTCACCGTCGAACAAACCGCTGAGGAGCTCGCCCTGCTGTTGGAGGCCGACGCTGAGGACGTCTTGGAAAGTCTCACCGCGGAGAACACGCACTACTCCACAATCGCCCGAAACGTGACCCCCGAAGTTCACCAGCGAATCATGGAGCTGCGTGCTCCTGGTGTATACGCAGAACCCGTATCCGAGCGAACCTATCCCTCCGGTCCGGTGGCGGGGTCCATCATCGGCTTCGTCGGCTCCGACGGGCCCTTGGAAGGCCTCGAAGCCGAGGCAAATGAGGCGCTCACCGGTGAGCCCGGAGAACGGATATACGAAGTTGGTGCCGATGGTGTTCGCATCCCCACGGCAACATACGAAGAAATCCCCGCTGAGGATGGACAGGATCTGCGTCTGACCATCGACCAGGACATCCAGTGGTTTGCTCAGGAAGCTATCGCTGAAAAAACCAATGAGTACAACGCCCAGTGGGGCAATGCGACCGTGGTGGACCTCCGAGAAGGCCGTGAGGGAGAGATCCTGGCGATGGCGGACTCGGAGACTGTCGACCCATCGGACCCTGCTGCTACTGATGAGCTCTTTCGCAGACCACTGGCGCTGACCCAGGACTTTGAGCCAGGGTCCGGTGGCAAGTCGGTGACGTTTGCGGCAGCACTCGAAGAGGGCGTCGTCGAGCCCGAGTCAGAATTCCATGTCCCCTACAGAATCACTGTGAACGGCGAATCGATCCGCAATGCTCGCACTCACGCTGACTACGACATGACCGCCGCCGGTATCTACGCCCGTTCCTATAACACCGGAACGCTGATGATCGGCAACCGGATGGAGGAACAGACCCGTTACGACTATCTGCGGAAAGTCGGCTACGGGGAGCCCATGGACATCGGTCTGGGAGTCGATGGGCAGTCAATCCTCCGTCCCCCGGAGGAGTGGGACCGCCGGCAGCCGCTCACCACTCAATTCGGGCAGGGTTACACCGGCAGTGTGCTGCACAATGTGCAGCTCTACCAGATGCTCGCCCAGGACGGAGTCAAACACCCGCTGCGGATCGTTGACGCCCACCTGGACCCCGATGGGGAAGAGCATCTCGTCACTAGCGAACCCGAGCGGATCTTCTCCTCAAACACCTCCCAGGAGATGCTGAAACTCATGGAGGGCGTGGTGGACTACGGATCCGCCATGGGCGCGCAGATCGACGGTTACCGAGTGGGGGGAAAGAGCGGGACTGCGGAAGCTGCCGGAGCTTCCGGGGGATTTGACGGTTACACGGTCAACTTCATCGGAGTCGCCCCTCTTGATGACCCGCAGTTCGTGGTGTCCATCACGGTGCACAGGCCGGCCGGCCAGTTCGGCGACTGGGACCTCACCAACACCTTTACCGACATCATGACGCACGCACTGACCAGCTATGACGTTCCGCCCTCCGAGGAAGAGTCTGGGGCCTATGATGGTTTCGTGGGTGAACGTCAGGACTATCCGTGGTGAATCTTTCAGGCGCTGTTGGCGCTGATGTCGGCACCCTAGCCGAGCAGCTCCTCGCTGCCGGTTACAACCCCATCGTCACACCGGTGGCGGCAAGTGCAGATCGAGTGCGGCTCACCGGTGCCGCAATGAGCCCAAAGCTCGTCGAGCCCGGTGACCTGTTCGTCGCTGTCACCGGGGCGCGGGCCCATGGCGCCGACTTCATTCAGGAGGTCATGGACCGAGGCGCGGCGGCGGTGCTGACTGACCCCGCCGGAGTCGTCAAAGTCCGGGAAGTCGCAGGATACCGACTGCCGGTCATTGAAGTTGCTGGAGTCAGGGACGCTGCCGGCCCAGCTGCGGCGGCCATCTACGGCACCACAGCTACATCCGACCCGGCACTGTTCGGAGTCACCGGAACAAACGGCAAGACCACCACCACCTATTTCCTTCGCTCCCTGCTCAGAGCGGTGCTGACCCCACGGGGTCGGAAAACCGGCCTCATCGGCACCATTGAGATTGCTGCAGGCGAAGAGCGAATCGCTTCGGAGATGACTACGCCCGAAGCAGTCGCGCTGCACAAACTGATGCACTCTTTCCGCGAGAAGAACGTCGCAGCTGCGGCAATGGAAGTTTCCTCCCATGCCATCAGCTATCAGCGAATCTCCGGGCTCTACTATGACGTGGCCGGCTTCACCAACCTCACCCAGGACCACTTGGACCTGCACGGGACCATGGAAGACTATTTCGCCGCCAAAGCCGGCCTGTTTCGCCGCGCGCGCACCAGGACATCAGTGATTACTGTCGACGACGCCGCCGGCCACCAGATGGCCGCGGAGGCGACTGGCCATGTGGTCACCCTCTCCACCACAGGACAGCCGGCCCAGGCGCACTGGCAGGTGACTGAGGTGGAGCCCGCTGGACTGGGCAGTGCATTCACCCTGGCGAACCGTCAGAACGGTGAGAGGATCCGCACATCGACGGCGCTGCCAGGTGCTTTCAACGTGTCGAATGCTGCCCTCGCCGCCGTCATGGTGCTTGAGGCGGCAGCCAGCAGCGAACGGACCCAGGACTTTCAGCGCCATGATGTGGTCAAGGCGCTGGAGACGGGACAGCCCTTCCATATTCAGGTGCCGGGGCGGATGCAGGTGATCGCGGAGCAGCCGGCAGCTATCGTGGACTTCGCTCATAATCCGGATGCGATGATTCGAGCCCTGGAGGCCGTCAGGCGGCCCACCGGACGGCTCATTCTCGTCATCGGCGCCGCGGGGGAGCGTGATGCCACCAAACGTCCGACGATGGGGGCGATTGCGGTGCGCATGGCGGATCACGTGATTATCAGTGACGACGACCCGCACGGGGAGGATCCTGCTCAGATCAGGGCAGGCCTGCTGCATGGGGCCCGTGATGCGATCGCTACTGGCGGCCTCAACACCGCGTTGGAGGAGATCTCCCCCCGAGCTGATGCGATCAAGCAGGCAGTAGCTGCCGCACATCCCGAAGACACCATTCTGCTAGCCGGACGAGGACACGAGGTCCATCAGGATGTCGCCGGAACTCGCGTCGACATCGACGACAGGGAAGAACTCGCCCGCGCCCTGCAGGCCAGGGGCTTCGCGACATTGGACGGAGGCGCCTGATGATTGAACTTACTGCCGCCGAGATCGCCCAGGCGGTCTCCGGGCGACTCCGGGGAGTGGAGCATCCTCATCAGCTCACACTGAGTCATGCGGACACTGATTCCCGGACCATGCGACCATCGGCGCTCTTCATCGCCAAGCCGGGTGAGGTCACCGACGGTCACCGCTTCATCGACGACGCACAGACTGCCGGCGCGGCCCTTGTGCTGGCCCAGCGCGAAACTGATGACCCGTCGGGTAATCCCCACCCGGCAGTACTTGTTGACGACGTGATCGTGGCCATGGGGATGTTGGCGCAGGAAATCGTCACCCGGATCAGGCAGCATTCTCCGACCACTGTGATCGGCATCACTGGGTCCGCTGGGAAAACCACCACCAAAGACCTGCTGGCGGCGCTGCTGGGTCCGCAGGGGCCCACAGTCGCACCGCAGGGCTCCTACAACGGAGAGGTGGGCGTGCCGCTCACGGTGTTCACCGCCGACCTGGAAACCCGCTATCTCATCATAGAAATGGGAGCCGACGCGCCAGGGAACATTCGTGAGCTGTGCAGCATAGTTCGCCCAGACATTGGAGCGGTGCTCATGGTCGGTACCGCCCATGCTGGCAAGTTCGGGGGTGCCGACAAGATCGCCCAGACGAAAGGTGAACTCGCCGAACTCGCCACTGACCACATCATCCTCAACGCCGACGACGCACAGGTCGCTGCCATGGCAGACCGGGCCTCAGCGCCGGTCACGTGGTTCGCCTCTGAACCAGGCGCCTCGGCCGACTACGGCGTGACCGCTGATGAGGTGCACCAACGTGCAGATGGGCGTCTAGAGCTGACTCTGGTGTTCGACGAGCCTGACGAGCACGGCAGGTCAGCGTTCCGGACCACTAGTGGGCTCATCGGTGCCCATCACGTCACCAATCTGCTGGCGGCTGCAGCCGTCGCCCACCGTGCCGGTGTGGCACCGTCGGACATCGCCGCACGGTTGGATGGCCTGGGTCCGAGCTCGCGATGGCGGATGGAACGCACTGAGATCCCCTGGGCGAGTCAGCAGGATGCGGTGACCATCCTCAATGATGCGTACAACGCCAACCCCGAATCCATGCGGGAAGCCCTGCGCACCCTGGCAATCATGACGCGCGAGAACAAACGGCGCGGAGTGGCAGTATTGGGCCCGATGCTGGAACTTGGCGAGGATTCGGTCTGGCTTCACCACAAAATCGGAGAGACAGTCGTGAGGCTCAATATCGACCTTACGCTGGTCGTCGGCGACGGGGCATACGCCCTCTACCGCGGGGCGATAGCCGAAGGATCCTGGGGCTCGGAGGTGCAGTGGGTTGCCACCCTCGATGAAGCCGAGTCATGGTTGCGCACCGCGCTGGAGCCGGGTGACATCGTGTTGTTTAAGTCTTCTAACTCCGCTGGGCTTAGACTTCTGGGGGACAAATTTGCCACTGAGGAAAGGAACTGAGTGATCGCCGTTGTCATCGGTGCCGCCACTGGGCTGATCCTCACCCTTCTCGGTACCCCACTGTTCATCCGCTTCCTGGTCAAACGTGGTTATGGCCAGTTCATCCGCGACGACGGGCCCACCACCCACCACGTCAAGAGGGGCACCCCCACGATGGGTGGGGCGGTGATCATCCTGGCGGTGATCATCGCTTATGCGGCGACCCACGCCGTGCTGTTCTTCACCAATGATATGGCTGCCGGGCCAAGCGCCTCAGGACTCCTGCTTCTGCTGCTGATGACAGGTATGGGTTTGGTTGGATTCTTTGACGACGCCGCCAAAATCACCAAAAAGCAGTCACTGGGACTGAGCCCCTGGGCCAAAATCACCGGCCAAGCAGCCGTGGGCATTCTGTTCGCCGTCCTCGCCCTCCAGTTTCCCAATGACCAGGACATCACCCCGGCCTCCACCGCCATCTCCTTTGTCCGAGAAACTGTCTTGGACTTCGCCGTTCTCGGCACAGTGGTCGGAGGGATCCTCTTTGTCATCTGGGCCAATGTCATCAATACCGCAGCCACCAACGCGGTCAACCTCACGGACGGGCTCGACGGGTTGGCAAGTGCCGCGACGGCGATGGTCACTGCCGCCTATGTCATCATCTCTATCTGGCAGTACAACCAGTCCTGCGGGGGAGTCCGTGCAGTGGAGTCGGTCTGTTATTCGGTCCGTGATCCCATGGACATGGCCACGCTCGCTGCGATCATCACAGGGGCGCTGATCGGCTTCCTGTGGTGGAACACCTCACCGGCGAAGATCTTCATGGGAGACACTGGTTCACTCGCCCTGGGCGGCGCGCTGGCCGGCTTCGCGATCCTGACGCACACACAGCTGCTGTTTGTCATCCTGTGCGGTCTGTTCGTCATCATCACCGTGAGCGTGATTATCCAGGTGGGTTACTTCAAACTCTCCAAGGGAAAACGTGTCTTCCTCATGGCGCCACTGCAGCACCATTTTGAGCTCAAAGGGTGGGCTGAGGTGACCGTTGTCGTCAGATTCTGGATCATCGGAGCCCTCGCCGTGGGAATGGGCCTCGCCGTGTTCTACGGAGAATGGGTGCTCGCCCAGTGAGCGAACAGCAAACCCTCCCACAGCTTCACGGCTGGGACGGACCATGGGCGGACCTGCGGGTTCTGGTCACTGGGTTCGGGGTCACCGGCTTCTCCGTTGCGGACACACTTGCTGAACTCGGGGCGCAGATCGTCGTTGTTGACGGCACCGCGACAAGAACAAAGCGCGACGGCGCGGCGGCTCTCTCCACGATGTGGGGAGACCGGATCGAATTCCGCTTCGGCGAGACGCACACGACCACGCTGCGCCACTTCGGCCCCGGCGACGACGCCGGTGAGCTCCCAGAGCTTATTGTGACCTCACCCGGTTGGCGGCCAGACTCCCCGATCATAGCGGCGGCCACGGCTCAACACGTGCCTGTCTGGTCTGACATCCAGCTCGCCCGGCGGCTCGGCGCCCGCCCCGGCGCGAAGAATCCCGACTGGTTGGTGCTCACCGGCACGAACGGTAAGACCACCACTGTGATGATGCTGGAGGCTATGCTGACCGCTGATGGCCGCCGCGCCGCGGCCTGCGGAAACATCGGTATGCCCATCCTGGACGTCATCCGCGACCCAGAGGGCTACGACGCACTCGCCGTGGAGCTATCCAGCTTTCAGCTGCACTACACCGAACCGCTGCACCCGGCGGCCTCGGCGGTGCTCAACATCGCCGAAGACCACATGGACTGGCACGGCGGACTTGAGAACTATTTGGCTGATAAGGCCAAGATCTACGAGTCGACCCAGCTGGCCTGCGTGTACAACGCTCAGGACCCGGTAACCGAGCAGATGGTGGCCGCAGCCGATGTGGTCAAGGGCGCCCGGGCCATCGGCTTTACGACGGACTCACCGGATGTATCGATGCTCGGCCTGGTGGACGACATCCTGATTGACCGAGCCTTTCTGGATAACCGACGCCATCAGGCATTGGAGCTGGCCACCCGAGCTGATTTCGGGACTCTCGCTCCCCAGCACCTGGTCGCCAATGCGCTTGCGGCTGCGGCCCTGGCTCGCGCGGTCGATGTGGCCCCGGCATCTGTGCAGCAGGCGATCCGAGCCTACGAACCGGCAGCTCACCGCATCCAGCCAGTCGCCCAGGCCGACGATGTGCTGTGGATCAACGACACCAAGGCGACAAACCCCCACGCGGCCGCAGCCTCTCTGGCCAGTTTCACTGATGTGGTGTGGATCGCCGGAGGGCTCTCCAAGGGAGTTGACTACGATCCTCTTGTCCAACAAGTCGCCACCCGTCTACGGCATGTGGTCCTTATAGGTACAGACACCACTCAGCTTCGCTCCAGCCTTGAGCGACACGCCCCCCAGGTGCCTGTCACGGAGGTCTCCGGCGGTGATGATGGAGAGGCAGTCATGCGCAGCGCCGTCGAATCAGCAGACCGGTACGCCCAACCCGGGCAGGCCGTGGTGTTGGCTCCGGCCGCAGCGTCTATGGACCAGTTCGCCTCGTACATCAGTCGAGGCGAGCACTTCATTGCCGCAGTGACTGAGCTGATGCAGGCCAAAGGATTTTCAATCGAGTAATGGAGGAGCTCCATGGACAAGCGGCCCCCGCGCCTACCCTCCTCCCGAAAGCCCGACACTCGCAGAGACTCAGCAGTTCTCACTCCGCCCAGTGCAGCCTCACCGGAGGAAGCTGAAGACCAGCACACCGGTGACATTACCGCCGGCCATCTTCGGCTGGTAGACGATCTCGATGAAGACGCCGCCGAAGGTGCACATGAAACCGAGGAGCCCGGCGACGGATCCCTCGGACGAGCTTGGAAAGCCCGGCAGGCGGAGCGACGTGCTGAACGCATCACAAAATTCTGGGGCATCTTTGAAGGCGGCAACCCCTACACCAACTACTGGCTTGTGCTGGGTGCGACAATCGCGCTGGCCGCTTTTGGCCTCACTATGGTGCTGTCCTCCACCTCCGTTGATGGGGGTGGTCAGCCCTTCACCACAGCCACACGGCAAGCTGTATGGGCAGGAATCGGCCTCATCGGCATGCTCTTCATGACGGTCGTTCCCACCCGATGGATGGGATGGATCGGTTGGGCAGCGATGATCGTCGCCAGCGTCCTGCTGGCCTTGGTGGCATTTTCGCCCTGGGGGTACACCGGAGGTGGTTCAACCAACTGGTTGCGCATCGGTCCAGTCCAGGGGCAGCCCTCAGAGGTCGCCAAGTTAGCACTGGTCCTCTGGGGAGCAGCGGTGCTGGCTCGTAAAGGCAAGCTCGTCAACCAGTTCACCCACTGGATGATGCCGTTCGTAGCTCCCGGGGCCCTGTCTGTACTGGTACTTGTGCTCGCCGGAGGTGACCTCGGCACCAGCCTGGTGATCATTCTGATCGCCGCGGCGCTGCTCTTCACTGCCGGAATTGGGATGCGCTGGTTCGCTCTGGCCGGCCTCCTCGCCTCTTCCGCAGTGGCGCTGCTGATGTGGATCACCCCCTACCGCATGATGCGCGTCTACGCGTGGTTGGGAATGAACTGCGACCACCCCACGGAGCCTTGCTACCAGACAGAGCAGGGCCTATTCGCTCTGGCTTCGGGCGGTTTCTGGGGTGTGGGATTGGGACAGTCCCGTCAGAAGTGGGACTACATCCCAGAAGTGCACAACGACTTCATCTTCACCATCATCGGCGAAGAACTGGGATTGTTAGGAACAGTCACCGTCCTGGGACTCTTCGCCGTCCTGGTCGTCGGCATCTTCCGAGTCGCCAATGGCATCAGTGGCGAGAGCTACCACGCACGGTTCGTCAAACTGGTCTGCATCGGCATCATCGCGTGGATCGTCGGCCAGGCCTTCATCAACATCGCGATGGTCACCGGGCTGATTCCTGTAGTGGGTGTCCCGCTGCCCTTCATCTCCTACGGCGGCTCGGCTCTGACTGTTGCCCTGATAGCGATCGGCGTGATTCTCAACTTCGCCCGCAGGCAACGGATTGAGGCACGAATTCCGAAACGGCGCACCAGAAAACGGCGCAAGCGGTCTACACTGACACCGCCAGCCACGACCGCCACCTCCTGAACCACGCAAAGGAACCACATGACAGCTGCCAGCGTCGTCCTCGCCGGCGGAGGAACAGCCGGGCACATCAGTCCGATGCTTGCGATCGCCTCCGCCATCGAAAGGCTCGACCCCTCGGCCCACCAGTCGATGATCGGCACTGCCGCGGGCCTCGAAACTCGTCTGGTTCCTGCCGCCGGGTACGAGCTTGACCTGATCGAGAAAGTCCCCTTCCCGCGCAGGCCCAACCGGGCAATCTTGAGTTTTCCCTCTCAGTTCGCTCAGGCGAGTCGCGAGGCTCAGGAGATACTGCGCAGGCGCGGAGCTGACGTCGTCGTCGGAGTCGGAGGATACGTATGCCCACCTGTCTACCGGGCCGCGAAGAAGCTCGGTATCCCTGTGGTGGTCCACGAAGCCAATGCCCGGCCCGGTCTCGCGAACCGAATCGGCGCCCGGCAGGCGACCTTTGTGGGGACAGCGTTCCCAGAGACCCCGCTCAAAGGTGCCGTCCACGTAGGCATGCCGATGCCGCTGCACGTCTCCCAGCTGGAACGAGATCAGATGCGCGTCCAAGCACGGCAAGAGCTGGGCCTGGAGACTGACCGGACCACCCTGGTGGTCACGGGAGGCTCGTCCGGGGCGCAGAACCTCAATGCGGCAGTCGCCTCCGCCCTGGAGGACCTGCTGAGCACCGGTGCGCAGGTGTTGCACCTGACCGGACAGGACAAAGAAGTCAGAGATGACACCGGAGCGCTCCTCGCAGCTTCGGGATACCACCAGCGTGAGTACCTCGACGGGATGCACCTTGCGTATGCGGCTGCAGATCTCATCGTCTCCCGAGCAGGCGCCGCCACGGTATGCGAAGTCGCTGCTGTGGGTCTGCCGGCTGCGTTCGTGCCGCTGCCTATAGGCAACGGCGAGCAGGAGCTCAACGCTCGCGGCCTGGTCGATGCCGGAGGTGCCCTCCTGGTCAAGGACGAACACTTCACCAGATCATGGATCGGACGCAACCTGCTGCCTCTGCTGGAGGACCCCCGACTCTTGGAGACGATGCAGCAGCAGTCCGCTGCCCGCGGTATCACCGATGCCGATGAGCGCATGGCTCGTGCAGCTCTGGAGGCAGCGTCCCGATGAGCCTCGAAAATCTTGGCCGCGTCCACTTCCTCGGTCTGGCCGGGGTCGGAGTTTCCGCGGTCGCGCGCCTCATGCTCGCCGCAGGTGTGCCCATCTCCGGAACCGACGCCAAGGAACTCCCGGTGC
The DNA here is from genome assembly GCF_010119385.1 of Nesterenkonia haasae. Taxonomy (GTDB): domain Bacteria; phylum Actinomycetota; class Actinomycetes; order Actinomycetales; family Micrococcaceae; genus Nesterenkonia; species Nesterenkonia haasae. The sequence goes on along the minus strand of NZ_VFIE01000022.1, from coordinate 85,391 downwards.
TCGACGAATTTCGGGCAGCCGGTGTCCCGGTCAGAGTCGGATACAGCGCGGACAACATCACGTCCCTGGAAGCCGAGACGGGTTCGACCATCAGCACTGTGATCGCCTCCTCGGTTGCCACTGCAGGCAACCCCGAGTACGACGCCGCAGCAGCCGCCGGGGTGCGCCTGATGCACCGTTCAGAGGGCCTGGCCGCCTGCATGGAAGGCAAGCAGGCCATCGCCGTGGCGGGAACCCACGGCAAAACCACCACCAGCTCCATGACGGCCATCATGTTGGATGGGGCCGGGCGCGACCCCAGCTTCGCCATTGGCGCCAATGTGGCCGGTTTCGGAAGGAACGCCCGACTCGGGGCGGGGGAGTGGTTCGTTGCTGAGGCTGACGAATCGGACGGGTCCCTGCTCAACTACTCTCCGACGATCTCCGTTGTCACGAACGTAGAGCCCGACCATTTGGACCACTACGGAACCGCTGAAGCAGTCGAACAAGTCTTCATCGACTTCACCGAGCGCATACAAAAATCAGGAGCGCTTGTGCTCTGCCTAGACGACTCAGGAGCCCGCGCACTCCTCCATCGGGTCCAGCAGCCGCTTACCGAACGAGGCGTGCGCATCATCACCTACGGCACGGTGGAAGACGCCGACCTCACGCTGAGTGCGGTCACTCCCGCAGGATTTCGGCAACAAGGCGTCCTGACATTTCGCGAAGGAGATGACCAGCCTGAGCCGTACAGCTCCACAATGGTGTTGCAGGTCCCGGGTCTGCACAATGCCCTCAATGCCACCGCCGCGGTTGCCGTAGGGCTTGCCGCAGGACTCGAGCTTGAAGAGTGCACTGCCGCGCTGGGCCGCTTCAGCGGCAGCTCCAGAAGGTTCGAGCTTCGCGGAGAGGGCAACGGTGTGACCGTCTACGACGACTACGCCCACCACCCCACAGAAGTCGCGGCAGTCCTCAGTGGCGCCCGCAGCGCTACGACAGGCAAGGTGCACGCCATTTTCCAGCCTCACCTGTTCAGCCGCACACGCGACTTCGCCGAAGAATTCGGTCTCGCCCTCGACGCCGCCGACACGGCGATCGTGCTGGACATATACCCAGCTCGCGAGAAGCCCATCGTCGGAGTCACCGCCGAACTGCTCGGCCATCAGGTGCTCAGCCGCACCCAAGCTGCAGCCGCTGTTGCCGCCGCCGCAGAGCCGGGAGACATAGTCCTCACCATAGGAGCTGGGGATGTCACGTACTTGGCAACCGAGATCGTGAAAGAGCTGCAGGAGCCTAACCGGTGACTGTGGACTCTGAGGCCGCTCTCGAGTTTCCTGAACCCGAGGCGGTCGGAGCTAGGCGACGGCGTCGTCGTTCTCTCATGGCGTTGGCAGCTGCCTTCCTCGGGCTGCTAGCCGTAGTCGCCACGATCTACTTCTCACCGCTCCTACCCCTGCGCACCATTGAAGTTCACGGCAATGAGCTGCTCACCGACCAGCAGGCAGATGAGCTCCTGGCCGATCTCTACGGTCAGCCGATCGCCCAAGTCGGCAGCGGAGCAGTCCACGAACGGCTCCGTGGAGAGAATGTGGTCGCGGAGGTCTCGAGCCGAATCGAGCTTCCCGAAACACTGCATGTCGAGGTCGTGGAGCACCCACCAGTTGCGGAGGTGCACCGCGACGGTGATGTCCTGCTGTACTCAGATCATGGAGAAGTCATCCGGACCTTCGCCGGCGCGGAACAACTCGAGGCAGAGGACTATGCCACCCCGGAGATTTCCTCCGAGGCAGCCCTGGAGGATGAGGCAGTGTTCGGGACCATCGTTTCTGTCCTCGGCGAGCTGCCCCCCGATGCGCGCTCCCAACTGGACTCCGCAACAGCCGACTCCATCGACTCGGTGCAACTTCAACTAGCCGATGGACGCACCGTGGTCTGGGGTTCTGATGATCGCGGTGAGGAGAAGGCCGTGGTCTTGCAGGCTATCCTCGGTTCACCGGAGGAAGCCTTTCAGGGGGCGGACATCATCGACATATCCACGCCGTCAACTCCGGTTACGCGGTGAGAGCTGACCTCGCGGGTAGGCTGGGGCCACAACTGAAGATCGCCGCACCCCAGATCAGCTAAGGTTCAAGCTCAACTTGAACCTTGCTGACGGTACCAGCGGAGCAGAAGAATGAGACCTGTTACGAAGACTCCCGGCCGGTGAGAGGCATGTCGAGTCGACGTCTCCGGTGGATGAGCTTCCCGAGGCACCCGCGAACTGTCTCGGTAGGTATCGGACGTACTGGGGACGGGGAGACAGTGAGGAGTCGTTCTCGGCTTCGCTCACCGGCGGGGGTCTTCGTGCATCTGTGACTTTTCAACAGCTAAGGGACAAACACACGTGGCTACACCGAGCAATTACCTCGCCGTGATCAAGGTCGTCGGCATAGGCGGCGGCGGCGTTAACGCCGTCAACCGCATGATCGAAGTCGGTTTGCGCGGCGTGGAGTTCATCGCGATCAACACAGACGCCCAGGCGCTGCTGATGTCCGACGCCGACGTCAAACTTGATGTGGGTCGCGAGCTGACCCGCGGTCTCGGTGCGGGAGCCAATCCTGAGGTGGGCCGGCAAGCCGCAGAGGACCACACCGAAGAGATCGAAGAAGTTCTCCGCGGAGCCGATATGGTCTTTGTCACCGCAGGAGAGGGAGGCGGCACCGGCACAGGCGGCGCCCCTGTCGTGGCCCGGATCGCGCGGAGCCTGGGTGCGCTGACGATCGGCGTCGTCACCCGGCCGTTCACCTTTGAAGGACGCCGGCGTGCCAGCAGCGCCGAGACCGGCATTGAGGGCCTGCGTGACGAGGTCGACACGCTTATCGTGATCCCGAACGATCGCCTGCTGTCGATTTCGGACAAGAATGTCTCCGTTCTGGATGCATTCCGTTCCGCAGATCAAGTGCTGCTCTCCGGTGTCCAAGGCATCACCGACCTGATCACGACTCCCGGGCTTATCAACCTAGACTTCGCTGATGTCAAGTCAGTCATGCAGGGCGCTGGTTCGGCTCTGATGGGCATCGGTTCCGCAAATGGGGAGGACCGCGCCGTCAAGGCCGCCGAGCTCGCTATTGCCTCACCGCTGCTGGAAGCCAGCATTGACGGTGCCCACGGAGTGCTGCTCTCCATCCAGGGCGGCTCGGATCTCGGTCTCTTCGAGATCAACGAGGCTGCGCGGCTGGTCCAAGAGGTCGCGCACCCCGAGGCGAACATTATCTTTGGTGCCGTCATTGATGACGCCCTGGGAGATGAGGCCCGGGTCACCGTAATCGCCGCCGGTTTCGATCAGGCAGATGTGACGTCCAAGCCCGCGGCCCCGGCTGCCCCGGCGCAGCCACAGCGGCCGGTGGCCCCCGTTGCTGGAGCCACCGCAGGTGCCTACGCCGCATCTGCAGGATCTCAGGACACCGCGCCCCAGCGCACCCCCCCAGAAACAGCTCAAGAGCGGTCGGAAGAAAAGCTGCCCGAGATCGTCGAGTCTGATTACACGGGAAAGAACGACGACGACCTCGATGTCCCCGATTTCCTGAAGTAGAACTCCCGAAGCCGGGGAGACGGGCTGATGCTCTGGTGGCAGGAACAGGTCGGGCGAGTCCGCCTGGGCTTCACCTCAGTGACGGCGGGCAACTTGGCCCACCATGTGGGGGACGGCGGCGAGGCCGAGGGAAATCGCCGGCGGCTCGAAGACCAGCTTGGTCTGGCGCATAGGCCGTTGAGGTACTTGAACCAGGTCCATTCGGCGGACGTGGTAGATGCCGACAGCGGTGACGTGACGCCGACCGGTGACGCCTGGATCTCCACTGACGGGTCCCGATCGCTGGCCATCATGGTCGCCGACTGCCTACCCGTGCTGTTCACCGCCAGCAGCCGCGGGGGCGGCGTGTTGACCGCCGCTGCGCATGCCGGCCGCCCCGGGCTCATCAGTGGAGTACTTCACAACACTGTCTCAGCATTGCAGCACCACGGCGGCCGCAACATCACCGCCTGGATCGGCCCAGGTGCCTGTGGAGAGTGTTATGAGGTCCCGCAGGCCATGTTCGACGAGCTCACGGTGGACCGTCCAGCCCTGGCCGCCACGACAAGCTGGGGCACACCTGCTTTGGACCTGCGTTCGGAGGCTCGCGCTATCTTGGAGTCGCACCACGTTGCAGTTGTTGACGTAGCTGGCTGCACGATCGAGAACCCGACGCTGTTCTCGCACCGAGTAAGCCAGAAGAACGGAACCCCGGAAGGCCGCATCGCGGCACTCATCTGGAAAGCCGATTAACCGCATTGGGGCTCTCCCATGCTCCAAGTAGGCTGGGCAGCGTGGATTTCACAACTGCTTTTCGTTCCGCGGCGGACAACGCCGACGATGCTCGCACCCGCCAGCTGGCGCTGAACCTCGCAGCCGTGCACGAGAGAATCGATAAGGCGGTGGGCTTTTCCGGCCGAGCAGACCGGCCGGAGCTCATTGTGGTCACCAAGTACTTCCCTCCTGAAGATGTCCAGCGCCTCTTTGAACTCGGTGTGCGGGATGTAGGAGAGAACAAGGACCAGGAAGCAGCAGCCAAAGCCGCTGCCGTGACAGAGCTGCTCGACGATGCCCACCCCAGTACACCAGGCGCCGCTCAGACCGAGACAGCCTTGCGGTGGCACTTCATTGGGCAGTTACAGACCAACAAAGCCAAATCCGTTGTCCGTTACGCTGATTCCGTCCATTCGGCAGACCGTTCTAAGCTGATTAATGCACTGAACAATGCTGCGGTGCGAGCAGCCGATGAGGGGACGCGCAGCCGACCGCTGGAAGTCCTCCTTCAAGTGGACCTACGCAGCCCGCTGCCTGATGACCACCGCGGGGGAGCAGCCCCCACCGACGTGCTGAGCCTGGCCGAGCTCATCGCCTCTGCTGAGCAACTTCACCTTGGGGGTCTGATGGCGGTGGCTCCATTGGACGAGGACCCGGAACCTGCGTTCGCACGACTGGGTGAACTTTCGCAGCTGCTCTCGGCAGAGTATCCGGAGGCGACGCAGATCTCTGCGGGCATGAGTCAGGACCTGGAAGCGGCGGTCAACTGTGGAGCGACACGCCTGAGGATCGGACGCGATGTCCTGGGTGAGCGGCCCCACCACTAGTAATGTCGGAATCGCGACACAACCAAAACCTTCCCCAGGAGCTTGAACCATGGCCGGTGCATTCAAGAAAACAATGATCTACCTCGGTTTAGCCGACGGTGACGACTACAACGAAGACAGCTTCGGCAGCGAGGAGCGATCCTCCTCCCGCCACGCAGCATCATCCGGTGGTACTGCCACCAAAACCCGACCGGCGCCCGCAGCTGCTCAGTCGACAGGCGCTCAGTCGACAGGTGCTGTGGTCTCGCTGGCGGACCGCGCCGCGGCGACAGCGCCCGAAAGCAGCGACGATGCTGACCCGGCAGGCTCGTACAACAGCACAAACCTCGCGGTGGCCCCGGATTACCGGGCACCAGTGACCCCCATCAAGCGTGCACCCTCCTCTCGGGACGAAAGCTCAGAAATGCGAAAGATCACCACTGTTCACCCCCGCTCCTACAATGACGCCAAAATCATCGGGGAGTCCTTTCGCGAGGACATACCGGTCATTATGAACGTCACGGAGATGGGCGAGGGTGAAGCCAAGCGACTCGTGGACTTCGCAGCGGGTCTCGTCTTCGGCCTCGGTGGGTCCATTGAACGAGTCACCAACAAGGTGTTCCTGCTGACGCCTCGGAATGTGGAAGTTGTGGCGGAGGAAAAGGCGGCAGCTGCGCCGGAAACGAACGCCAAGTTCTTCAACCAGTCCTGACACGAGCTCGTGAAGATGGATCAAACTGGTTCGCTGAGGTAGCCTGAGCACCCGTGGACCTCATCACTGCACCCCTCTATCTCATACTGACCGTATATCAGTTTGCCCTGATTATTCGGATCATTTTCAACATCACGGAGTCCTACGCGCGGAACTGGCGCCCGAAGGGACTAGTGCTCATGCTTGCGGTGGGTATCTACGCCGTGACTGATCCGCCGTTGCGCTGGCTAAATCGCAAGATTCCGCCATTGAACCTCGGTGGTGTCTCGCTGGATATGGCGTTCATCATCGTGTTCTTGGCGGTTGTGATCGCAAAGTCGCTGATCGCCGGCTTCGCCTGATCTGTGCCCCACGCAATCCCAGTGAAGCCTGACTTGAAGGTTCGGGTCGAAGCGTCCAAAGTTGGCTGGGTATTGTGTGGGATGAGACGCTTTTATGCCACAACCTGCCACTGACGATGAGGTGACGCTTTCCATGGCTCTGATGCCAGATGACCTCCTGAACAAGGAGTTTCCGGAGACCAAATTCCGCCCTGGGTACGACAAGGACGAGGTCGACGACTTTCTCGATGAGGTGGTCGTCGAATGGCGCCGTCTGATTCAGGAGAACGAAGAGCTCCGGGCAGAGAACGCCACGCTGCAAGAGCAGCTTGACGGCAGTGATTTCGTGGAGCCCGACGAACTCAAAGATGCCGGTCTCTCCGGCTATGCCGGTACCTCTTCAGAGGTGACTGGAACATTCGAATCCATCGCAGACGACCCAGCGGCCGGTCTTGAGACTCCAGAGTCTGAGCCAGACCAGACACAGTCGGTGACGCCGCAGGGTGATCCCAATGTCACGGCCTACCCCGAGTACGCACTGGGCACCCGCCCAGCGCAGGAGAGGCCCGAGCCTGAACCAGCTTCATCAGCAGGCGGCCCAGCGGCTGAGGCAGCAGGTGTGCTTGCCATGGCGCAGAAGCTTCACGATCAGTATGTAGCAGAGGGTGAACAGAACCGTGCGGCCTCGATCGCGGAAGGCGAGTCCAAACGGGCTGAGCTCATCCACGAGGGTGAAACCACCAAGGACGAACTCATCAACGAGGGCACGTCCAAGCGCGCTGAACTGATAGCAGATGGTGAGCAAACCCGAGCTGAGTACATTGCCGAAGGTGAAGCAAAGCGCTCCGAGCTGATTACTGATGCTGAGACTCGTGCTGAGTCGATGATCGAAGAGGCTGAGCTAACCTCCACTCGCACTCTCAACGCACTGGAGCGTAAGAAGGGCGATCTGGAGGCTCGCGTGAGCGAACTCACCGGATTCGAACGCGACTACCGCGCGCGGCTGAAAGATTACATTGAGAATCAGCTGGCGGAGCTGAATTCGCAGGGGACGATCGAAAAAGAGACGTCCGGCTGAGTCTGCACTCTGGACTACGCAAGAAGGGGGTTCCCATATTTGGGGGCTCCCTTCTTGCGTGCTGAGGTACTGGGCGTGCTTGTAGACTCGACAGGTGCCATCCGCCGAAACTCCCTCACAGCCTGAACCAGAACGCCCCACGTCCCCTCAGCTTCAAACCAAGGGGCCCCGCCGCCGATTAGCCGTCGGCGTGGCTTGTCTCCTCGCTCTCAGCGCGTGGCTGCTGGACCAGGGCACCAAGCTCTGGGTAGAGCGAACCATGGAGATCGGCCAGCAGGTGGACGCGATACCGCCGGTTCTGTTCTGGCGTTACCACCTCAACCCCGGTGCGGCGTTCTCGATGGGGACTGATCACACCTGGGTCTTCACGATCATTCAGGCCCTCGTCCTAGCCGTCGGTCTGTTTTACCTGTCCCGTCTGGGTGGCTCGTGGCTCTGGACTCTGGGACTGGGCGGACTGATCGGGGGAGTGGCCGGAAATTTGACGGACAGACTGTTCCGAGCTCCGTCGTTAGTTGATGGCAGTTTTGAGCAGTTCGGCCAGGGGCACGTGGTGGATATGATCGCAGTGCCGCACTTTGCGGTATTCAATGTTGCCGACAGTTTTATCGTCTGCTCCATCATTGGCCTGTGCGCCTTGATGCTCTTTGGTCTGAACGTTGACGGCACCCGAGACGCCAAGAACACATCCGCAACAAAAGACACAGAGGCGAACTGATGACTGAATACTCCATTCCAGCAGAGCTGGCCGGGAAACGGGCCGACGCCGTCGTTGCGGGCGTCAGCGGTGTTTCGCGGACTGAGGCAGCTGGGTGGATCGCCGATGGCAGAGTCACCTGGGCTCAGTACCGGACCCAAGGCAGGGAAGCCGGTGTGCCGGTGAAGAAGTCGGAGAAGCTCCACGAAGGCGCGAGGATCACGGTCCATGAGCCAGATCCAGTCGACCTGACCGACATTAAGGCGGAACCTGTGCAGGATATGACGCTGCTGTATGAGGACGATGATCTGGTCGCCGTCAACAAGCCGGTTGGCGTGGCAGCGCACCCCTCACCAGGGTGGCGTGGTGCAACGGTCATCGGGGGGCTGCTGGCGCAGGGTGTGCAGATATCCACCTCAGGAGCTCAAGAGCGCCGCGGGATCGTGCACCGCCTGGATGTTGGAACCTCAGGAGTCATGGTGGTGGCGAAGACGGAGCGGGCCTACAGTGTCCTCAAAGATGCCTTCCGCAACCGCACACCGGAAAAGACCTACCATGCACTGGTTCAGGGGCTTCCGGACCCGCATGAAGGGACGATCGACGCGCCCATTGGTCGCCACCCCGGACACGACTGGCGGTTCGCCGTCATGGAAGGCGGCCGAGAGGCTCGCACCCACTACCAACTCATTGAGGCGTACGGACGCGTCAGCCTGCTGGATATTCGTCTGGAGACCGGACGAACGCACCAGATCCGAGTGCACTTCGCAGCTCTCGGGCACCCGTGCGCAGGTGATCTGACGTATGGTGCTGATCCGCATCTGGCCGCCGATCTCGGGCTCACCCGGCAGTGGTTGCACGCTTATGAGCTGGGTATCGATCATCCCGTCGGCGGGGAGCGGCTGACCATCCGCAGTGACTACCCGCAGGATCTTACTGAGGCACTGCGCATCTTAGAGGGCTAGGAGAACCATGGTTGAGAACTTCGTGCACTTGCACAACCACACCGAGTACTCGATGCTCGACGGTGCCGCCAAAATCGATGACCTGTTCGCGCGTACAGAAGAACTCGGTATGCCGGCGGTGGCCATGACCGACCACGGTTTCCTGTTCGGTGCCTACGAGTTCTGGAAGACCGCGCAGAACTACGATGTCAAACCCATTATCGGGCTTGAAGCCTACCTGACCCCTGGCACTCACCGCTCGGAGCGAAAGCGCGTGCGGTGGGGTGAAGGATCAGTGGGGGAGAAGGACGTCTCCGGCGGTGGCGCCTACACCCATATGACGATGTGGGCGCGGAACACCGAAGGGATGCATAACCTCTTCCGGCTCGGGTCCCGGGCCTCCATGGAAGGGACGTTCTACAAGCCGCGTGCGGACCGAGAGCTGCTCTCGGACTTCGGCAGCGGTCTCATAGCAACTACGGGTTGTCCCTCCGGCGAGATTCAGACCAGGCTGCATCTGGGCCAGTATGAAGAGGCCAAGCGCGCCGCCGGCGAATTTGAGGAAATCTTCGGCAAAGGCAACTTCTACTGTGAACTCATGGATCACGGCCTGCCGATCGAGCGTCGAGTGCGACAGGACCTGCTGCGGCTGTCGAAAGACCTCAACCTTCCACTGGTAGCCACCAATGACCTGCACTACACACACCAGCATGACCACAAAGCGCACGGAGCCCTCCTGTGCTTGCAGACCGGTGCCACCCTTGACGACCCCAACCGGTTCAAGTTCGACGCTGAGGAGTTCTACCTCAAGTCCCCGGCAGAGATGCGCCACCTGTTCCGCGAAGTGCCCGAGGCATGCGACAACACCCTTGCGATCGCCGAGCGGTGCGAAGTCGCCTTCGATGAGAACGCTTCCTATATGCCGAGGTTCCCTGTGCCGGAGGGTGAGACGGAGGAGTCTTGGTTCATTAAGGAGGTGGAGAAAGGTCTTCACTACCGCTTCCCGGATGGCGTCTCAGATGAGGCTCGCGAACAGGCCCGCTATGAAATCGGCGTGATTACCCAGATGGGCTTTCCCGGCTATTTCCTGGTCGTCGCTGACTTCATCAATTGGGCCAAAGAGAACGGCATTCGAGTGGGTCCGGGCCGTGGCTCCGGACCTGGGTCCATGGTGGCGTATGCCATGCGCATCACGGATCTCGACCCCCTGCAGCACGGGCTCATTTTTGAGCGGTTCCTGAACCCCGACCGCGTGTCCATGCCCGACTTCGATGTCGACTTCGATGATCGTCGGCGCGGCGAAGTGATCGACTACGTGGTCAACAAGTATGGCGATGAGCGCGTGGCGATGATCGTCACCTATGGTTCCATCAAGTCCAAACAGGCGCTGAAGGACGCGGCCCGCGTCATGGGGGAGCCCTTCCAGACCGGTGAGACGCTCACCAAAGCAATGCCTCCGGATCAGCAGGGAAAGCCAATCCCGTTGTCCGACATTCATGACAAAGACTCCAAGCGGTACGCCGAAGCTGGCGAATTCCGCGAAATGGTCGACTCCGATCCCCGGTTGAAAGAGATCTTTGAAGTCGCCATCGGGCTGGAAGGTCTCAAGCGCCAGCCTGGTGTGCACGCCGCCGGCGTCATCATGTCTTCTGACCCGCTGATTGACATCATCCCTCTCATGCGCCGCGAGCAGGATGGGGCGATCATCACGCAGTTCGACTATCCGATCTGCGAGTCGCTGGGTCTCATCAAGATGGACTTCCTGGGGTTGCGGAACCTCACCATCATCTCCGACGCCCTGGAGAACATTCAGCTGAACAAGGGTGTCGAGATCGATCTGGAGACTTTGGATCTGACCGACCGCCCGTCATACCAGCTGCTGTCCCGCGGCGATACTTTGGGTGTTTTCCAGCTGGATGGTTCGGGGCTTCGCTCCTTGTTGCGCCAGATGCGTCCCGACAACTTTGAGGACATCTCCGCAACGATCGCTCTCTACCGACCCGGCCCGATGGGCGCCAACTCACACACCAACTACGCTCTGCGCAAGAACGGGCAGCAGAAAGTCACTCCGATTCACGCGGAGCTTGAAGAGCCACTCGCGGAGATTCTCAACACCACCTACGGTCTGATCATCTACCAGGAGCAGGTGATGGCCATCGCCCAGAGAGTGGCCGGCTACAGCCTCGGCCAGGCGGATATTCTGCGTCGTGCCATGGGCAAGAAAAAGAAGTCCGAGCTGGACAAGCAGAAAGTCGGCTTCTTCGAAGGCATGGCAGCCAACGGTTACTCCGAACAGGCAGCCCAGACGCTCTGGGACATCCTGCTGCCGTTCTCCGACTACGCGTTCAACAAGGCCCACTCCGCAGCCTACGGACTCATCGCGTATTGGACGGCCTATCTGAAGGCCAACTACCCGGCTGAATACATGGCAGCACTCCTGACCAGCGTGGGTGAGAACCGCGATAAGCTGGCGATCTATCTCTCCGAATGTCGACATATGGGGATCACTGTCACCGCGCCGAGCATCAACGAATCAGCGCTGACTTTCACCCCTGTCGGTGACGATACGATCCGGTTCGGCATGGGGGCGGTTCGTAACGTGGGGGCCAATGTAGTGGCCGGCATCGTTGATGCCCGTCAGGAGAAGGGAAAGTACACATCCTTCGTGGACTTCTTCACAAAAGTCCCTGCTCAGGTCTGCAATAAGCGCACGATGGATTCGTTGATCAAGGCCGGAGGCTTCGACGATCTCGGCCATTCGCGACGGTCTCTGGTGACCATCCACGAGTTGGCGGTCGACCAGGCGATACGGCAGAAAAAAGATTCTGAGCAGTACGAGACAGATATTTTCGGTGCCTTCGCGGAAGCCGATGACGAGGCCGGAGGAGGCTTCGAAGCCGTCAAGGTTCCCGAGCTGCCTGAGTACGAGAAGAAGGACAAGCTCAATTTTGAGCGTGAGATGCTCGGGCTCTACGTCTCTGATCACCCGCTCTCCGGCATGGAGCGCACGCTAGCCTCCCATGCAGACCGTTCGGTGCCCAGTGTGGTGAGCGAGGACGGCCCCCCTGACGGTGCCACAGTCACCGTCTGCGGCATGATCACCTCCCTGGCCCGCAAGATCGCCAAATCCGGCAACCCGTACGCCCGCGCTGAAATCGAGGACCTCACCGGATCTATTGAGGTGATGTTCTTCGGAAAGACCTACCAGGCAGTGTCAATGGTTCTTGCTGAGGATCTGATCGTTGCAGTGAAGGGCCAGGTGGACCGTCGGGAAGACGGGGGAGTGGTGCTTAAGGCCATGGATGTCACCGTCCCGGAGATCACCGAGGATGGAGCGTCGGGCCCCGTCGTTGTGTCGATGCCGGTGCAGAAGGCAACAGAGCGCATCGTCACCGAACTGGGGTCTACACTTCAGGCGCACCGGGGTACCTCGGATGTTCACATCAGGCTCCTGACCGGTGAGAAGGTCGAAGTCATGAAGCTCGGAGTGGCCTACCAGGTTTCACCTTCGCCCTCGCTGTACGGTGACCTAAAAGTCCTACTGGGTCCTTCCTGCCTGGAGAGCTGAACGCTTCAGGCGCCTCACCACAAGATGTTGATCTGAACGAGTTGTTGGACACAATATGTAGTGGCTACACTGGGATGAGGGAGAGGAGGCCCACGTATGTTCTGCCCGTACTGCCGTCACGACTCATCTCGTGTAGTGGACTCGAGGACGCTGGAAGATGGATCCGGAATACGCCGTCGCCGGCAGTGTCCGCAGTGTTCCAAACGGTTCACCACTGTAGAAACCACCAGTCTGAGCGTCATCAAGAGGTCCGGTGCCGCTGAACCATTCGACCGCTCCAAGGTCATCAATGGTGTGCGAAAGGCCTGCCAGGGCAGGCCCGTGACACCTGATGATCTCGCCGTACTCGCGCAGGAAGTGGAGGAAACTGTCCGCGCGTCCGGTAATGCAGAAATCGATGCCAATGACGTAGGCCTAGCTATTCTCGGCCCGCTCAAGCGGCTCGACGTCGTCGCCTATATGAGGTTCGCCTCCGTCTACAGGGGCTTCGAAAATCTTGACGATTTCGAAGCAGCCGTGGAAGAGCTTCGTCGCGAAGAACTTGAACCAGAGGGCGGCGCGGCGAAAGTTGTTCAGCCGCGTTTCGGTTTCAGGTAGACTTTCATACACACCGGTGGTGGTCTCTTCAGGGGAAGGTTGAGACCACCGCCGGTTTTGTTATGCGCGGGGACCCAGTGAAGGTGCTGCTCTAACACCCCGCGAGGCGGCGGAGCCCCGCGATTGCCGCTTCGGGGTCATCTGCGGAGTAGACGGCTGAACCCGCAACGAAGGTGTCGGCGCCGGCTTCTGCCGCCCGCATGATGGTCTCACGGTTGATACCGCCGTCTACTTGAACGGCAATGCGGCCACCGAGGTCCTCCGAGGCCTTACGGGCAGCCGCGATCTTCGGCAGCATTTCATCCATAAACGACTGCCCGCCGAAACCAGGTTCCACAGTCATGATGAGCAGCATGTCCAGCTCACTCAGCAGGCTCAAGTGCGGCTCCAGAGGCGTCCCGGGCTTCATCGCCATAGCCGCTCTGGCTCCATGAGAGCGCAGATCCCGTGCTACTTGGACCGGCCGAGCTGCAGCCTCGACATGGAAGGTCACCGACTCAGACCCAAGCTCGGCGTAGGCAGGCGCCCAGCGGTCGGCGTCATCAATCATCAGATGAACGTCCAACGGAAGGCTCGTCGCTGCACGGATGGCCTTCACGACTGGCAGCCCGAGCGTCAGATTGGGCACGAAATGATTGTCCATCACGTCCACATGGACGGCATCGGCGGAGGGGATGCGCGAAAGCTCTGTGGCAAGGTTGGCGAAGTCGGCGCTGAGAATGCTGGGGTGGATAGCGGTCATGGGGCCTCTTTCCTCAACAGGGCAAAAAACATGGCGTCAGTTCCGTGGGTATGGGGCCACAGCTGCACGCATTTTGCGGCCGTCTCCCCGCCGGCGGTGGGACGCTTCCGGATCAGGTTCCTGCCGGCAGGAAGCGCTAGGTCCTCCATGACCTCATGAGCGTCCAACAGCTCGAGTTCAGGGTGCCTCTTCAGCGCGTCTTCTACTTGAACCAGAGTCTCAGCAGGGTGCGGCGAACACGTCACGTATGCCAGCAGACCATCTTCGGCAAGCACGCCGACAGCGGCGTCAATCAGCTCAGCCTGGAGTATGGTCAGTTGAGCCAAATCCCCGGGCTGCCTGCGCCATCGGGATTCAGGACGACGCCGCAGCGCACCCAATCCGGTACAGGGAGCGTCAACTATGATCCGGTCAAAGGACTTGCCCAGCTCACCGATACTCTGGCCATCTCCAGTGCGGACGTCCCAGAAGTCTGGGCTGATCGGCTGCAGAGCCTTTCTGACCAGTTCAGCCCGATGCGGTGCAGGCTCGTTGGCGGTCAGATGGACCTCATACTCTGCGGCGAGGCTTGCCAGCAGCGCCGCCTTACCGCCGGGCCCGGCGCACATGTCGAGCCACTTCTCTGCGGAGGATACGGTCGGTTCAGCGAGGGCCCGGGCTATCCACTGAGAGCCGATGTCCTGGACCCTGAGCACGTTTTCCCTGACTCCGCTGAGTCGGCCGATGTCCCCGCCGCGGAAGACCGCGGCCCCATCAATGAGCTCAGAGCCCACTGCACCGGATTCAACGGCCTGCTGCAGGGCTTCGAGACCATTGGGCTCCGCCCCGGCCGGAATGCCCACCAGGTGTACCTCTGGGGCGGCGTTATCAGCTTCCAACAGCTCTACCAACTGATCCTCGTAGCCGTGGAGTTTCAACGATTGACGCATCGCACGAACGATCCATCGTGGATGCGCGTGGCGCAGTGCGAGAGCATCCAGGTCCGCAAGTTCTGCGGTGAGTTGGTCTAACCATTCCTGCAGAGTTTTTGACCCGACTTTCCGCAGAACGGCATTGACCAATCCAGAAGGCCCTGCCCCGACCTGGTCGCGGACCAGCGCTACGGTTTCGTTCACCGCAGCGTGGTCGTCAACACGCATAGCCAACAGCTGGTGAGTGCCTAAACGGAGAGCATTGAGCACCGGGGGATCCAACTGCTCCAACCCTCGGTCCACATTCTGCCGGAGAATCGTGTCATAGGTTCCTTGGGCGCGCAGAGTGCCGTACGTGAGTTCTGTGGCGAAGGCTGCGTCACGCTTGTTCAGCTTGGCGCGGCGTATCTCCGTGGGCAGCACCAGGTTGGCATAGGCGTCGTCGAGAGCCACTGCCCGCAGCACGCGGAACGCGGTCAGCCGAGCTGGGTCGGCACGTCGGGAGCGGTTGGACGGAGTTGATTGGCTGAACTGCCGGGGCCCTCCCCGGTGCCGCTGTCGACCTTTGTCATTGCGGCGCTGTGGATGTTCGCTCACCGTTGGCCTCCAAGCCGCACACGATCTTGTTGGCCGCGCAACCAGTCAGCAGCGGGCATCATCTGTTTTCCAGCCGGCTGCACCTCGGTGAGTACCACACCAGCCCCGTCTCCGGTGCTCATCACGACGACCTGGTCTCCCGAGTGCCGATCGGAGGGCAGCAGAGAAACCTGCCCGGGCTCACCGCCCGGACGACCGTGGAAAGTGCGGGCGACCCCAAGTTTCACACGCGCCTCACCGTTGAGCGTCCATGCACCGGGTTCAGGAATCGTTGCGTTAATTCGATCAGCAACCTGGGGTGCTGCCGCCGTTGGATCGATGAAGGCGTCATCGCGTGTCAGTTTAGGTGCGAGGGACGGTTCACCAGCCTGCGGAACAGGACTCGCGGTTCCCTCCAACAAGCCTGGAAGCAGATCCAACAGCATCCGGCCGCCCAAGGTCGTGAGGTCTTCCAACACTCTGCCTGCGGAAGTTAGCTCAGGGATCTCATATGTCCGCGCTGCGTGAATAGGACCCGAATCCATGCCCTTCTCAAGTTGGAAAATGGTAGCTGCCGTGGTGCGTTCTCCGTTGAGGATGGCGTGCTGAACCGGCGATGCTCCGCGATACTTGGGCAACTCTGAGTAGTGAAGGTTCACCCACCCATGGCGGGGAGCCTGCAGGGCCGCTTCGGGCAAGAGCGCACCATAGGCGACGACCACCCCGAGATCAGGTTTCAGCCGGCGAACGGCTTCGGTGACTTCCTGATCGAGTTTCGAGGCCTTCAGCAGCGGCAGCCCCGCTTCTCTGGCGACTTCAGCAACGGGGGAGGGGGTGAGAACTTTGCGCCGGCCCACCGGGGCGTCAGGCCGAGTCAGCACGCCCGCTATCGGAACATCAGAGGTGATAAGGCTCATCAGGACATCGGCTGCAATCTTCGGGGTGCCGGCAAAGACTATTCCGTTCATGCCATCACTCCATTCCGTAGTTCTCGATAGGCCTGCTTCTTGTGCTCCCCGGTCAGACGGTCCAGAAAGAGCTTTCCGTCCAGATGATCAAGTTCATGCTGAAAGCACGCAGCCAGCAGGCCGGTGGCTTCGATCCGCAGGCTATGGCCGTCGGGGCCCACCCCGGTGAGGACAGCATGCGGGAAGCGCGTCACTGGGGCGTATATCCCCCCTGGAATGGAGAGGCAGCCCTCCCGAAGTACCGCCTCGCCGTTGTCACTCTCAGGACGGGGAACAAATCCGGGACTCCCGGACAACTCGAGTTCGGGGTTGATGACCGCGCCCCGGTTCTCCTCCACGTGCCAGGTAAAGATGCGCAGGCTCACTCCCACCTGCGGTGCGGCGAGCCCGATACCGTTGACATAGTTCATCGTATGGTTCATGTTGTGGACGAGTTGGCTGATGCGTTGGTCCGGGGCTCCATCGCTGAGCGGTACGGGAGAAGCTGGGCTGCGCAGGACCGGATCACCGATCTGCCGGATTCCGAGGACAGACATGTGCTCCATTCTTTCATCACTGATCACAATGCCCCTGCCGGTGCTCGCTCAGCCAGTCGGGGCAGCAGCGGTAGGCGGCGGGCCTATGGGTCTCAGCGCGTGACCTTGTTCAGAGACCGACCGAGAATGCTCCCAGACCTGTCGGAGGGCCCAGAACTTTCGCCAATGTGCCCGAAGTGCCGAGGACTGTGCCTGAACCGGGACTACCTCAGCCTCTGAGACGGCCACGGCAATCAGCAGCGGCAGATTACCGTCGTCACCGCGGTGGGGCCACGGCTCCCATATGCCGGCTGACGCGTCAACCAGTACCTCCTCAGCTCGCATTCCGGCGACGAGCTGCATCACTACAGAGTCACGGACCGGTTTCGCACGCCCGTCACGGCCGAGTCCCTTTGTCTTGAAGTCCAGGATGCACGTCCTGCCACCAATTTCAGCCAGCAGATCCAAGGTGCCGGCGTAGCCGACGGTGTGATTCCACACCGTGACCTCGGCTGCCAGCGGCTTTACCTGATACAGCTCCCACCATTCGTCAAAACGGTCGGCAAACCGTGACTCGCCGTGTTCGGCAAGGACGGCGCGGGCGGCGTCGGGATCGGTCCCCTCGCCGAGAGCGCTGAGCGCGACCTGTTCAGCGTAGTGATGGACTCGATCACCCCGGGCGGCGGCGGCATCACGGAACCTCTCCGCGGCGGATGAGGCATCGCGAGCGAGCTTCCGAAGATCACCCGGGGACCCGACCGATCCTGAGAGCCGTGCGTCATTGATGAGCTCAGTTGCCGCCATATGGCCTGACCAGCCCGTCATATCCTGAGACTCCTGAGCGATTATCGTGGTGATCGAAGGCACCAGAGGTGGTTCCGACAGGGAGCGAGAGTACATTCGACCGAAGTCTGTAGCGTGGGCAAGCCGCGGATCTGTCATAGTCATTCAGTCTGCCATGAGGCCTCGACACGGCAGAGACCACGCGGCGATTGGACGGTCTGCATTGGAGTGGGTTAGAGTTTCATGTCGTTGACCTGCCGGTTTCGGCAGCAAGACAAGCGGATGTAGCTCAGCTGGCTAGAGCATCACCTTGCCATGGTGAGGGTCGCGAGTTCGAATCTCGTCATCCGCTCGCGAGGGAAATAACCCGAGCAACCCCGGTGGGGTGGCCGAGTGGTGAGGCAGCGGCCTGCAAAGCCGTTAACGCGGGTTCGATTCCCGTCCCCACCTCGCACCGGCCCCACGGCCGGGCAGTACGCGTGATTGGCGCAGCGGTAGCGCGCTTCCCTGACACGGAAGAGGTCACTGGTTCGATCCCAGTATCACGCACAGCTGACTTTGGTCAGCAAGGCGGATGTAGCTCAGCTGGCTAGAGCATCACCTTGCCATGGTGAGGGTCGCGAGTTCGAATCTCGTCATCCGCTCAGAACGACACATATGACGCTCGGTTTCCTCGGATACCGGGCGTCATTGTTTTGTGGCACCATAGATGCCACGTGCTTACGGGATCGGTGCAAGTCCGAACCGGCGGTGATAGTCCGCGACCCGGCGCCCACTGCGCCGGTTGAACCGGTGAAATTCCGGTACCGACAGTTAGAGTCTGGATGGGAGTAGCACAGAAGGAGACTGTCCATTGGGCACTGCCCACCCGTCCTGCGGCGACGAAAACATGCAGACTGCCCTGGATGCCGCAATATTGGGTCCCCGAGGCGCGAACCCCCTGGTCGGATCAGTGCTCGTTGATGCTCATGGACGCATTCTCGCGACAGGCCATCACCGGGGAGCTGGCACCTATCACGCCGAACGCGACTGCCTCACCAGAGCTCTCGCAGCCGGAGTGACGGACTTCTCCTCCACCACGCTCTACACAACCCTGGAACCGTGTACGCACTACGGGCGTCAGCCAGCCTGCACTGACCTCATCTCCGAGGCGGGCGTCCGCACTGTGCTTGTAGGGGCCAGAGACCCATCGCCCAACGGTGGTGGAGTCGAAGTGCTGCGCACCAGAGGAACTGAGGTCATCAACGGCGTCCTCAAGGAACAGTGCGAAAAGCTCAACCATCGGTGGAATGAAGCGGCCGAACAGCAGCGAATCTTCGTCACCGTCCACCTCGCTCAGAGCATCGATGCCCGCATCGCAGCGGCAGATGGCACCAGCCAGTGGATCACCTCTGAGGTGTCACGTGAACACACCCACATGATTCGCCAGCGCGTCGACGCCATTCTGGTGGGCACCAACACCGTGACAACGGACGACCCGCGCCTCACAGCCCGAGACGAACGGGGTTTGCTGACCCCCGCTCAGCCCCTGCGCGCCGTCATGGGACTGAGTGACATCCCCGATCAGGCCCAGCTCAAACAGGGACGTCCCGAAGGCGAAGGGTGGATCCATCTGCGCACCCGTGACCCTTTGACAGCACTGAAGAATCTGGCCACCACCCAGCACAATGGCCACCCGGTCAAACATGTGCTGGTGGAGGGCGGCCAGTCCATTCTCTCCGCATTCTTCGCCGCCGATCTGGTGGATGAGATTTTTCTCTACACGGCCCCGCTGATTCTAGGATCGGGTCGGTCAAGCCTGGCCGACCTCGGCGTAAGCACGCTGACCGAGGCCCGCCGCTACACACTCGACGTCGCTGACGGAGGACCTACGACCATTATGGACAACGATGTCTGCATCCACCTGCAGCCGGAGCCGAAAGGAGCGCGCTAAATGTTTACGGGCATCATTACCGGCATTGGCAGCGTCATCGACCGCATCCCCGATCCCGCCAAGGGGGTGGAGCGTCTGGTGTTCTCGGCACCGGGCCATGTGGACGATTTAGCATTGGGCGGCTCCATCGCGGTCAACGGGGTGTGTGTCTCCGCCGTCGAAATCCGCGGTGAACGACTCACCGCCGAGCTGATCCCAGAGACCTTGAAGCGGACGACCTTTGGTGAACTCGGGTCAGGGGATGCGGTGAACCTGGAGCGCTGCCTGCCCTCGGGAGCAAGACTGGACGGCCATGTGGTCCAGGGGCATGTAGACGGCATCGGTACTTTGGTAGACCGCGACCTCAACGACGGTCGGCACCGGTTCGCTATCCCAGCCGACTTGGCCGAGTACATCGCGGAGAAGGGCTCAATCGCTATCGACGGAGTGTCACTGACCGTCACAGCTGCCAGCCTCGCCGGTGATTCCACGGGTGGTGACCCAGCCAGCGAGCACGCGTGGTTCGAGGTCGGTCTCATCCCGGCGACCCTTGCGGACACCACGCTGGGGCGCAAGGAGCTGGGCAGCAACGTCAACCTTGAGGTGGACGTCCTGGCCAAGTACGTCCGTCGCATGCTCACATTCGAGACCCAGGCGGCAAGCTCAGCGGTCTTCGAGGACGCTCATTCACGTGGGCCTGCGCTTCCCACTATCCCGCAACCTGCGACCCCGGCACCCCTGCTGGATCCCATTGAGGTGGCGCTGAATCACCTCGCTGCGGGACGCCCCGTAGTGGTCGTCGACGACGCTGACCGAGAGAACGAAGGTGACCTCATTTTCCCTGCCTCTGCGGCAACCGCGGAGCTGATGGGATTCACCATCCGGCACAGTTCCGGTGTGCTCTGTGTGCCGATGACGGCAGAGCGTGCGCGCCACCTGGATCTTCCGCCGATGGTCACCAGCAACCAGGATCCGAAAGGCACCGCCTACACTGTCAGCTGCGACGCACAGTCGGTGGATTCCACCGGTATCAGTGCCTACGATCGGGCGTTGACCGCGAATGTATTGGCCAGTTCGGACACCGAGCCGGCAGATCTCACCCGCCCCGGCCATATGTTTCCGCTTATCGCCGACGCACGTGGTGTACTCGGACGCGACGGCCATACAGAAGCCGCAGTGGATCTGTGCCGGCTCTCAGGGCAGTCGGAGGTGGGGGTCATCGCCGAACTGGTCCACGACGACGGCTCGATGATGCGGCTGCCTGCCCTCCGTGAGTTTGCCGACACTCATGAGCTCGCTCTGATCAGCATCGCCGATCTCATCGAGTACCGCGGTGGAACGCCACGCCCTGACGCCGTCAGAGAGTCATACCTCACCTCCTGGGAGGCTCCCAAGGATGAGGCGGCTAAGCTCGTCAGCGGCGGCCCTGTCGTCACCCTTCCCACCGACTTCGGCGTCTTCAACGCTCAGGTGTGGACCGAGCACACCACAGGTCACGAACACCTCTTGCTCTCGGCCCAGAACCCTGATTCTGATCAGCCGCTGGTGCGCCTGCACTCAGAATGTGTCACCGGAGATGTCATCCACTCCCATCGCTGTGACTGCGGCACACAGTTGGCCTCGGCCCTAGACACCATCCACGAAGCTGGCGGATACCTGCTGTACCTTCGGGGCCATGAAGGTCGGGGTATCGGCCTGGCGAACAAACTGCGCGCCTATAAGCTCCAGGAGAAGGGCGCCGACACTGTAGAGGCCAACGAGATGCTCGGCCTGGCCGCAGAGCTGAGGGATTTCACCGGGGCAGCAGCCATCCTGCACGCAGCCGGGATCAGCGACCTGCGACTGCTGACCAACAACCCGACCAAAGTTGATGCGCTCGCTGCCACCGGACTGACGGTCACCCAGGTTCCCAGCAATGGTGTGGTCCACCCGGACAACGAACGCTATCTGCGCACTAAGCGCGACAAGATGGCCCATATGCTCGACCATCTGGCGCTCAATGAACAGAACGAATCCGACAAGAGCACTGTGACGAAGGAGACACCATGAGTGGAGCAGGAGCGCTGAGCATCGATTCTGAAGAGATGAAGGCTCTTCGCCAATCGGCCAATACCCTTCGCGTGGCGGTGATAGCGTCGCGCTGGCATACCCGGATCATGGATGGTTTGACGGCTGGCGCAGACAGGTTTCTGGAGGAGATCGGGATCGAGCACGACGCCGTCACCCGGCTCGCTGCCCCCGGCAGCTTCGAACTGCCAGTGCTCGCTGCGCGGGCTGCCCGAAGCCACGACGCCGTGGTAGCACTAGGGGTGGTGATTCGTGGCGGGACCCCGCACTTTGACTATGTCTGCTCCGCAGCCACGAACGGTCTGACCCAAGTATCGGTGGAGACCGGAACGCCGGTGGGATTCGGGCTGCTGACCTGCGACGACGAGCAGCAGGCACTTGACCGAGCCGGACTTGAGGGTTCTCGTGAGGACAAAGGCTACGAGGCTGCACACGCAGCCGTTGCCACAGCTGTGCAGATCGGCGCCATCGGCTGATTGCTCAGAGTAAGCTGGGGGCGATGAAAACCTTTGACGAACTCTTCACCGAACTGTCCCGCAAAGTCGCCGAACGACCTGAAGGTTCCGGCACTGTCGCTGCCTTGGACGCGGGGGTCCATCAGATCGGCAAGAAGGTCGTCGAGGAAGCCGCCGAGGTCTGGATGGCTGCCGAATACGAATCGGTCGACGCAGCCGCAGAAGAGATCTCCCAATTGCTTTACCATCTGCAGGTCATGATGCTCGCCAAGGGAATCAGCCCCCAAGACGTCTACCGCTACCTGTAAGAAAGGCCCCAAAAAATGTCTGAGCTTTCCGCTGAGCCCACCACCGTCCCTGGGCCACGGGACGGCCAGAAGCTTCGTGTCGCGGTGCCCAATAAGGGCGCTCTCTCCGAAGCTGCCATGTCCATGCTCTCTGAAGCCGGTTACCTTCAGCGCCGCGACCGCAAGGAGCTGGTGATGGTGGACGAGGAGAACGGCATCGAGTTCTTCTACCTCCGTCCCCGTGATGTGGCCGTGTATGTAGGCTCCGGCATACTGCACGTGGGCATCACCGGCCGTGACCTGTTCCAGGACGCCCGAGTTGATACTGGTGCCCAAGAAATCATGGGACTCGGCTTCGGCCGCTCCACTTTCCGGCTAGCCGGTCCGAAAGGACATTACAGTGCTGCCGCAGACCTCGCGGGCAAACGCGTAGCGACCTCATACGACGCGTTGTTGGGTCACTGGTTCGCCTCCCAAGGCATCCCAAATGTGGAGGTAGTACACCTTGACGGTGCAGTTGAGTCTGCGGTGCGGCTCGGCGTCGCAGATGCCATCGCCGATGTCGTTGAAACCGGCAACACGCTCAAAGCTGCAGGAATGGAAACCTTCGGCGAGCCAGTCATGGTCTCGGAAGCCATTCTCATCTCTGGCAGGGGAGCAGAACAGGACGACGACACCGTCATCCAAAGGGATACGGAGCGCCTGATCCGTCGACTGCAGGGCGTCCTAGTGGCACGCCAATACGTGATGATGGACTACGACATTCGTCGCTCCGATCTGGATGCTGCCACCGCCATCACTCCCGGACTGGAATCGCCGACCATCTCGCCACTGGCAGACCCTGATTGGGTGGCTGTGCGGTCCATGGTCCCGGCAAAACGAACCAACCAGTTGATGGATCACCTCTATGAGTTGGGCGCCCGGGCTATCCTGGTCACCACCATTCACGCCTGCCGCGTCTGAACCGACGGAAGCAGCGCGCTCGACGTTGAAACAAGAAGGAGTACCGTGTCTCTGGCTGTACGGGTCATCCCCTGCTTAGATGTGGATGCTGGCAGGGTCGTCAAGGGCGTCAACTTTGAAAAGCTCCGCGACGCCGGTGACCCGGTTGAGCTTGCGCACAGGTACAACCTAGCCGGCGCCGACGAACTGACGTTTCTCGACGTCACAGCCTCCTCTTCCGCCCGCGAGACCACCTACGATGTCGTCACACAGACGGCGCAGGAAGTGTTCATCCCGCTGACGGTCGGTGGAGGAGTGCGCAGCGTCGAAGACGTGGACCGGCTCCTGAAGGTCGGCGCCGACAAGGCCTCAATCAATACGGCCGCCGTAGCCCGTCCATCGGTCATCAATGAGATCGTGGCGCGTTTCGGCAATCAAGTGCTCGTCCTCTCTGCAGATGTCCGGCGCAGCCTGACAACGGATTCTGGATTCGAAGTCACCACTCACGGGGGACGCGAAGGAACCGGAATTGACGCTTTGGACTGGATTGCAGAGGCCTCCGAACGGGGGGTCGGCGAGATCCTGCTGAACAGCATCGATGCTGACGGCACTCAAGACGGATTCGACATCGAGATGATCGCAGCAGCACGCGCGGTGACCTGGGTGCCGCTGATCGCCTCCGGCGGCGCCGGAAAACCCGAACACTTCCCTGAAGCCATCGACGCCGGTGCGGATGCCGTCCTGGCAGCCAGCATGTTCCACTTTGGGCCGGTGGACATGATCGCCCGGGTCAAGGATGTGCTCCGCCAGGCCGGACACAGCGTCCGATGAAGGAGAAGCTCCGATGACGACACTTGAGAATGTGAAGTACAACGCCGATGGGTTAGTCCCCGCCATCGCCCAGGATACGAAGACCGGATCAGTGCTGATGCTGGCGTGGATGAACGCGGAGGCTTTGATGGCCACCCTGAAGACCCGGCGCGGCACCTACTGGTCGCGCTCGCGCAAGGCCTTATGGGTCAAGGGCGAGTCCTCCGGGAACGTCCAACATGTGAAGTCCGTGTCTCTGGACTGTGACGGCGACACCGTGCTCCTCGTAGTAGACCAGACTGGCCCGGCCTGCCACACAGGATCCGACACGTGCTTCACAGGAAGAGAGATCGGCTGATGCACGCCCTGGGTATCGTCACCCCCACCAAAGATGAGTTCATCCACCTGGCCCGCAGCCACCGCGTCATCCCAGTGACGATGAAGCTGCTCGCTGATGGACATACTCCGCTGAGCATTTATCGTGCCCTGGCGGCCGATGAGCATGGCACCGGTCAGCCCGGAACATTTCTTATGGAGTCGGCCGCTCCTGGGGCCGCATGGTCACGGTACAGCTTCATCGGGGTCAGTTCCCTAGCTACGCTGTCGGAAAAAGACGGACAGGCCCACTGGCTCGGTGCCCCACCCGCCGGAGCCCCCGCTCAGGGGAGCACCGCAGAGGTGCTGCGCGACACTCTGGATTTCCTGGGCAGCCGTGCGTTCGCCGAGGAGATTCCTCACCTGAGCAGCGGTCTGGTGGGATACGTAGGCTGGGATGTGGTCCGCAATTGGGAGCGGCTTCCACACCCCCCTGCCGATGCGCTCGGCCTACCGGACATGGCCATGAACCTGATCTCCGATGTGGCCGTCCACGACAACCGTGACGGAACTGTGACGCTTATCGCCAATGCCATCAATACAGATGGTCGCTCCACCGGAGCGGAACAGGCCTACGACGACGCCGCAGCAAGGCTCGATGCCATGAGAGACCAGCTTGCACAGCCGGTGCAGCCCGGACTCTCGGCCGCCCAGGGGGACTGGACTCAGGCCGTGGAGCAGGACCTGCAGGATAAGGTCAAGCACAGCTGGGATCAGAACGAGTACTTGGCAACGCTGAGCAAAGCGAAGCAGGCCATCGTCGATGGTGAGGTCTTTCAAATTGTGGTCTCCCGACGCTTCGAAGTCGAGACCGACGTGGACGCCTTGGCCGTCTATCGAATGCTCCGCCTGTTGAACCCCAGCCCCTATATGTACCTGATGCACTTTCAGACCCCCGACGGCGAGCCGTACCAGGTGGTCGGCGCCTCCCCGGAGGCCCTGGTCACCATGGACGCCCAGCGCAATGTGGTCTCCCACCCCATTGCAGGTACCCGGCCGCGTGGAACGACGCCTGCGGAGGACATCACCCTCGCGGAAGATCTCCTCGCCGATCAGAAAGAGCGTGCGGAGCACATCATGCTCGTCGATTTGGCACGCAACGACCTGGCCAAGGTCTGTACCCCCGGTTCGGTGGAAGTCACGAAGTTCATGGGGGTGGAACACTTCAGCCACGTGATGCACCTGACCTCGCACGTCCAAGGGAAGGTGGCGGCGTCGTCATCACCATATGACGTTCTGGCAGCGACATTCCCGGCGGGGACCCTGTCTGGCGCGCCCAAACCGCGGGCGCTCCAACTACTGGATGAGTGGGAGCCGACGCGTCGCGGCATCTACGGAGGGGTGGTGGGGTACTTTGACCTCTCCGGACGGATGGACGCAGCGATCGCGATCCGCACAGCCGTACTGGCCGGCGGCCGCGCCTACGTCCAGTCAGGAGGCGGAATCGTGGCTGACTCTGACGACGAGACCGAACGCAAAGAGACCGTGAGCAAAGCGGCGGCGCCCCTGCGAGCAGTGTTGGCCGCAGCACGATTGGTCCCGCTTGAAGGCCACCACGGCTCAAGCAGCGCTGCGCATCCTCCCGGTGACGGGGACGTACCGGGCGCCGAAACTCCTACTGATAGGTTGCACCACTGATGGGCCATCTCGCATTTATCTTTCAACGACGGAACACCATACTCATCATCCAGGTCGGGGCGGTGCTCGTGCTGATCTCCACGGCGTTGACCTGGGTGACAGCCACCGGCCTGCCGGACACCGCGGCTGTGGATGAAGTCGGTCTGCTCGGCGGCGATATGTCGCCGGCAGTCCGTGCGATGGGGCTTGTCGGAGTGGCCGGCGGTGTGGCCGCCACGATCGCACGCAAATGGGTGCGGGGCCTCATCGGAGCGGTTCTGCTGGGGGCAGGGGTGATCTCACTGATCGGTGCAGTACTCACTCTCATTGACCCGGCAGCGACTGCCGCGCCGGCATTGGCAGAGTTCACGGGAACTACGGACCCTGCGGCCACATACAGCGCAGGTTTCCCCGTCTGGTTGGCTGTTCTGGGGGCCAGCATGCTCGTACTCAGCGCTCTGGGCATGTTGCTGTTTTCCCCCGGTTGGAGTGATGAGAAGGCAGCAAAGAAGTATTCTCGCGGGCAGTCGCAAGCGGAGAACCCCGATGAGATCGACCTGTGGGACGATCTTTCTGATGGGGACGACCCCACCGACAAACGCTGACTATGACGGCCGTGCAGAACGCCGACTGCTGATCTGGCAGAATAGGTCTCAAGGATTTCGACATCGTGTAGAGGAGTAGGTCTATGGCTGCCAGCCAGGCGACAGCACAGGCTCAGAGGCCCGTTCGTGACGTGGAGCAGGAACCCACCGCGAATGACGAGTACATCCACCATGACCACATCGGCCACGGCTCCACACCTGCCGCGTGGGCGCTTTCGGGAACCATCGTTCTCGGCAGTATCATCGCCGGTGTGGGCTTTATCGGACTGGCCTGGTCCGATGCCTGGTGGATCGCGATCGCCATCGGAGCAGCACTAATCCCCGTCGCGCTCATTCTGGGCCTCGTGCTGAAAAAGGCCGGCTACGGCGTGGAGATGGATTCCGCAGCGGTGCTGAGCCGCGGACGAGATCCACGGGACTACTCAGGTCCGGCCACCCCTGACAACACTCAGGGCGGCGCGGAGAAGCGTCAGCCCGATGCCAGCACTACCTGAAGCCGTAGTGAATGACCACAGTCCTCGACTCAATCATTGAAGGAGTCCGCGAAGACCTCGCGGCGCGCACCCGTAAGACTCCGCTGCGTGATGTCAGGGCGCAGGCTGCGGCCGCGGCTCCGGCTCTCGACGCTCACACCGCCCTGACGTCTGGACGGCACGATCCGCACGGTGTCCGGATCATTGCCGAAGTGAAACGGTCCTCCCCTTCTAAGGGAGCGCTGGCCGATATCCCGGATCCTGCTGCACTGGCTGCTGCATACGAGTCCGGTGGTGCCAGTGTCATCTCAGTGTTGACCGAGTCACGCCGATTCGGGGGATCTTTGGCAGATTTGGAAGCTGTGCGTGCACGCGTGGACATTCCCGTGCTGCGCAAGGACTTCATGGTGGACGAGTACCAGTTCCACGAGGCCCGGGCTTATGGCGCCGACCTGGTGCTTCTCATCGTTGCCGCACTCGACGATCAGCAGTTGCGGGACTTCCTCGCCATGACTCACGAACTTGGGATGAACGCTCTGGTGGAGGCCCATACCGAAGAAGAAATTGAACGAGCTGCGGCGGTAGGGGCGAAGATCGTCGGCGTCAATGTTCGTAACCTGAAGACCCTGGAGGTTGACGTTGAGCACTACGCCGCGATGGCTCGCCACCTTCCGCATGATGTGGTGCGGGTCGCCGAATCGGGAGTGAGCGGACCCGAGGGCGTTCTCGATTACGCTCGTCAGGGTGCAGACGCTGTTCTGGTGGGCGAAGCGCTTGTCAAACACGGTGACCCGACCGCAGCCGTTAAGAGTTTCCGGACTGCAAGCCTTTCTAAGGAGGCACAGTGAACACTCATTACCGCGACGCAGCGGGCCCCTACTTTGGTGACTACGGTGGTCGCTGGATGCCGGAGTCGCTCGTGGCAGCCCTCGACGAGGTCGCCGACACCTTTGCCAAGGCCAAGGCGGACCCGGAGTTTACCGACGAGTACTTCAGACTCTGCCGTGAATACACCGGCCGCCCCTCCCTGCTGACCGAGGCGAAGCGATTCGCCTCTGAAGCAGGGCACGCGCGGATCTTTCTCAAGCGCGAAGACCTGAATCACACCGGAAGTCACAAGATCAACAATGTCCTCGGACAAGCGCTGATCGCGCGCCGGTTGGGTAAGACCAGACTCATCGCCGAGACCGGCGCGGGCCAGCACGGAGTGGCCACTGCCACCGCCGCGGCACTGTTCGGGATGGACTGTGTCGTATACATGGGGTCAGCCGATACTCGCCGCCAGGCGCTCAACGTAGCGCGAATGCAGCTGCTCGGCGCGGAGGTCATCGCCGTAGACCACGGCGCCCAGACTCTGAAGGATGCCATCAACGAGGCCCTTCGTGACTGGGTGGCAAGCGTAGAAACCACCCACTATGTCCTCGGCACAGTAGCCGGACCGCACCCCTTTCCTGAAATGGTCCGCTGGTTCCACCAGATCATTGGCGAAGAAGCCCGGGAACAGATCCTCACCCAGACTGGCCGCCTGCCGGACGCCGTCGCTGCTTGTGTAGGCGGCGGCTCCAACGCGATTGGAATCTTCCACGGTTTCCTCGACGATCCCGGTGTGGAGCTTTTCGGTTACGAAGCCGGAGGAGACGGGGTGGAGACAGGACGCCACGCCTCGGCGATTACTCTTGGCCGCTCAGGGGTCCTCCATGGGGCGCGGAGCTACCTCATGCAGGACGAGGACGGACAGACCGTGGACAGCCACTCCATCTCAGCAGGACTCGACTACCCCTCCGTAGGCCCGCAACACGCCTATCTCAACGATCAGGGACGCGTCACCTACCAACCGGTGACGGATGCTGACTGTATGTCAGCCTTTGAGTCGCTG
The DNA here is from genome assembly GCF_010119385.1 of Nesterenkonia haasae. Taxonomy (GTDB): domain Bacteria; phylum Actinomycetota; class Actinomycetes; order Actinomycetales; family Micrococcaceae; genus Nesterenkonia; species Nesterenkonia haasae. The sequence goes on along the minus strand of NZ_VFIE01000022.1, from coordinate 56,455 downwards.
TGTCGAACTGAAGGCATCATCCCCGCCATCGAATCAGCCCATGCGTTGGCGGGAGCCGCACGGCTCTCAGCTGAGTGGGGACCTGAGGGTGCCGAGAAGGTGATCATTGTGAACCTGTCCGGTCGCGGTGACAAGGATGTTGCCACTGCTGCCGAATGGTTCGATCTGCTTCCGGACCAGGAATCCGACATCGAAACGGCCGATGCCGCGGCACCGGAAGTAGGGGTACAAGCATGACCGCAGTGCTTCAGTCCAAGAGCGCGGCCGCGATCGACGCCGCTGCTGCTGAGGGTCGAGCGGCCTTCATCGGCTACCTGCCCGCCGGGTATCCGGACAAAGAGACCTCCATCCAAGCTGCAATCGCTCTGATTGAGAACGGCGCAGACATCCTCGAGGTCGGCATCCCTTACTCCGACCCTGTGATGGACGGACCGGTCATCCAGCAGGCGACCACCGAAGTTCTCGCCCGGGGTTTCCGGATCAGTGAGGTCTTCGAGATTGTTCAGGCCGTCACAGAGGCCACTGGTGCCGCTGTGCTCGTAATGACCTACTACAACCTCATTGACCGGATGGGCGCAGAGGAGTTCGCTCGCCGACTGGCTGCGGCTGGGGGAGCGGGGGCGATCACGCCGGATCTGATCCCGGACGAGGCTGAAGACTGGCTCGCCGCCACAGACAAATACGGGTTGGACCGCATCTTCCTGTCAGCCCCCACCTCGGGCCCGGAACGTGCCCAGATGGTAGCGGAAGCCTCGCGAGGGTTTGTCTACGGAGTGTCCATTATGGGCGTCACCGGCACTCGCGATTCAGTGTCGGACGTTGCCGAACAGGTCGTTGAAGCGTCAAAAGCAGCTGGCGCCCGCCGAGTCTGCGTGGGGCTCGGTGTGTCCGCGCGCTCCCACGTTGAGGAGATCGGAAGCTACGCGGACGGGGTCATCGTCGGCACCGCCCTCGTAGCCGCTCTGCGCGACGGTGGACCTGAGGCCGTAGGAGAGTTGGCTCGCCAGCTCAGCGGAAAGTCCTGATACGGTTCCACCTATGACGCTCTCCGCTCTATCTTCTGGTGCCCAGACACTCACGGGCTTCCCCCCTCCGCCGATACGCGGTATCGATCTTCCCGGACCATTCTTCATCGCGTTCTACACCCTGGTCATCATGATCGGCATCGTCATGGCCGTGGTGGTTGCTACCCGCCTGTGGAAGTCTCGCGGAGGTCAGAGCGACGACATTTTCTCGGCCATGCTCTGGGCCGTGCTGATCGGAATCGTCGGCGCGCGCATCTATCACGTGGTCAGCTCACCCGATGCGTACTTCGGTCCCGACGGCGATCTCACCAGGATTCCCCAGCTCTGGCAGGGGGGCCTCTCCATCATTGGAGCCGTGATAGCGGGTGCGTTGGCTGTCTGGTTTTTCTGCCGCAAGAACGGCATCAAATTCGGGGCATTCGCCGACGCGATCGTGCCGGGGGTCATCCTGGCCCAAGCCATCGGGCGCTGGGGCAACTGGTTCAACCAAGAGCTGTTCGGCCGGGCTACCGATCTTCCCTGGGGCCTGCGCATCGACACTGACCAGCAGCATCAGGGATTGACCGGGAGCCTGCCGGCCTACGCCACTGACGGCGGACTGTTTCACCCAACATTCCTTTATGAATCCCTCTGGAACCTGGTGGGATTCATCGCCCTCATCTTGCTGTTCAAGCGTTTCCAATTCCGTCAGGGACTCATTGCGTGGACCTATGTGGCCTACTATGCCCTGGGTCGCTTCTGGATCGAATCCATGCGGATTGACGAGGTCAACAAGTCCACGCAGTACCCTCTGCGTGACCTCCTGGGGCTAGATTGGCGACTGAATCAGATCATCGCTTTCGTCATCTTTGTCGTGGCCGTGGCCATCCTGGTCTGGCTCTTCATCAAGCGGCCGCAGACCGAGGCAGAGATTGCCGAACATGCCGAAATATACTCTCCCGACTCCCCGCATCGCGCCGGAGAGCCAGCCGTTGCGGGAGTCCTCGGAGACGAAGCCGCTCTCGACAGTGCTGCAGAACCAGTCACCGATGAGAGACACGGTACGGGTCCACGGAGTGAAAACTCAGGTCCTTGACTTGCGCCGGCCCAACCGCAGGCGCAAGATAGAACACCGACCACTCAAACGCTGAGTGAGCGCCGTACCTGCAGTCACGCACCCACCGTGATGCAGGCGCACCCGCAGTGCCCACCCACGGCACTGGATCAGGTCTGACGACGTTGTCACGCACCCCAGCGAACGCCCCTTGAAGATGCCGCTCCCTTGAGGAAGGAACACACGCCTGTGAGCCCGAATAAGGTGATCTCCCCTTACGAGCGATACGCCGCCTTCCCTGAAAAGGCCGGGCTGTATAACCCAGCCAAAGAGCACGAAAACTGCGGTATGGCCGCCATTGCGACACTGCGTGGAGAGCCAGGTCATGACATCGTGGACTACGCGCTCCACGCACTGCGCTGCGTCGAACACCGCGGGGCGACCGGTGGAGACGTAGGCACCGGCGACGGTGCAGGCATCATCACCCAGATCCCTGATGAGTTCTTCCGCGCAGTGGTGGACATCGATCTGCCAGCTGCCGGAGAGTACGTCGCGGGCACGGCCTTCCTGCCGCAGGAGCAGGACGAACGTGAAGAGACGATGACGAACTTCGAGGAAATGGCCGCAGTCCAAGGGCTCAAAGTCCTCGGTTGGCGCGATGTTCCGGTCGACGATTCGCTCATCGGCAGCCTCTCCCGGGAGGCGATGCCATTCTTCAAACAGGCCTTCCTGACTTTCGCTGATGAAGACTCCATTGAGTTTCAGGAATCGGCAGAAGGCACACTGGACCAACGCGCATGGCGGTTGCGTAAGCGTGCGCAGGTGCGGTTGGGAATCTACTTCGCGTCACTGTCTTCCCGGACCATCACCTATAAGGGCATGCTGACGACCGCACAGCTCGAACCTTTCTACCCAGACCTCTCTGATGAGCGGTACAAGTCGACCCTTGGCATCGTCCACTCCAGGTTCTCCACCAACACGTTCCCCTCGTGGCCGCTGGCCCAACCGCTTCGGTACCTGGCCCACAACGGCGAGATCAACACCGTTGAAGGAAACAGAAACTGGATGCGCGCACGCCAGGCCACGATGTACGGGCCTGTCCTCGGTGACGATCCCGAGTACCTCTTTCCGATCTGCACCCCGGGAGCATCGGACTCCACCAGCTTCGACGAGGCAGCCGAACTGCTGATGCTCTCCGGCAGGCCCCTGTCGATGGCCATGAGGATGATGATCCCAGAGGCCTGGGAGAATCATGAGTCGATGGATCCCGACCTGCGGGCGTTCTACGAATACCACTCCACTCTGATGGAACCTTGGGATGGTCCGGCCGCAATCGCCTTCACGGATGGTGACCAGCTGGGTGCTGTGCTGGACCGCAACGGGCTGCGTCCCGCCCGCTGGTGGGTCACCGAAGACGGGCTGGTAGTGCTCTCCTCAGAGGTCGGCGTCGCTGAACTGGAGCCTTCGACGGTGGTCCGTAAGGGACGCGTGGCGCCGGGCATGATGTTCCTCGCCGACACCAAAGAAGGCCGGATCATCGAAGACGAGGAAATCAAGGCTGACTTCGGGTCCAAGCAGCCCTGGCGTGAATGGGTCGACGAAAACAGACTCACACTGGACGACCTGCCAGAGCGGCTGCACGTCAAGCACCCCGCCGGTTCGGTCCGCTTGCGTCAGCAGACCTTCGGCTACACCCACGAAGAACTCAAGATCCTCATTGGGCCAATGGCTGCCACTGGCGCCGAACCGCTGGGAGCAATGGGCACCGACACACCCATCGCCGTCCTGGCCGAACGTCCACGCCTCCTGTTCGACTACTTCGTTCAGACTTTCGCTCAAGTGACCAACCCGCCGCTTGACGCGATTCGTGAAGAGTTGGTCACTTCTCTCTCCCGTCACGTTGGAGCTGAGGGAAACCTCCTCGACACCGGCCAGGTGAAGTCCAAGCAGATCAAGCTGGACTTCCCGGTGCTAACCAACGATCAATTGGCGCGCATCGCAAATCACCGCAATGAAGACGGCGTCAAAGCTGCGCTGCGTATTCGGGGTCTCTTCCGCGTGGGATCCACCGAGGAGGAGTTCCGGCAGCGCATCCGTACCCTCTGCGAACAGGTCTCGGCGGCGGTGAACCGCGGTGTCAGCTACATCGTCGTCTCCGATCGCGACTCCAATGCGCAGTGGGCACCTATCCCGTCATTGCTGCTGGTATCAGCCATTCACCACCACCTGTTGAAATCGGCGAACCGGACCAAAGCCTCCCTGTTGGTCGAGGCCGGAGACGTCCGAGAGGTTCACCACGTCGCCTGTCTGATCGGCTATGGCGCCTCGGCTGTTAACCCATATTTGGCGATAGAAACTGCCGAGGACATGGTCCGTCGGGGAGATATCACCCGGGTGACCGAAGAGCAGGCGGTGTCCAACCTCATCAAGGCACTCGGCAAGGGCCTGCTGAAGATCATGTCCAAAATGGGCATCTCCACTGTCAGCTCCTACTGTGGCGCTCAGACATTTGAAGCCGTCGGTTTGGCCCAGAATATGGTGGACCAGTACTTCTCCGGTACGGAATCGCTTATGGGCGGAGTCGGTGTCGATGTTCTCGCCAAAGAGTCCATGGCTCGGCACTCCAAGGCCTACCCGCCTGCGGGGAACGGACTTGGACGTGGCGACGAGCTGGAAGTCGGTGGGGAATACCAGTGGCGGCGTGAAGGGCCGCCGCACCTGTTCAACCCAGAAACAGTATTCAGGCTCCAGCATGCATCCCGCACACGGCGCTATGACGTTTTCAAGCAGTACACCAAGGCGGTGGACGACCAGTCCAAGGCGCTGATGACGCTCCGTGGGCTCTTCAAGCTTGAGAACGACCGTCCCTCAGTCCCGCTCAGCGAGGTGGAGCCCGTCTCCGAGATCGTCAAACGGTTCCAGACCGGAGCGATGAGCTATGGGTCCATCTCTCAGGAAGCGCATGAGACGTTGGCGATCGCCATGAACCGGCTGGGAGGCCGTTCCAACACCGGTGAGGGTGGTGAACACCCGCAGCGGCTCATCGACCCCGAGCGCCGCAGCTCGATCAAACAGATCGCCTCCGGACGTTTCGGTGTCACCAGCCAGTATCTGACCCATGCGGATGACCTGCAGATCAAAATGGCCCAGGGAGCCAAACCCGGTGAGGGTGGACAGCTCATGGGCAAAAAGGTTTATCCGTGGGTGGCTGAAACCAGGCACTCTACCCCTGGAGTGTCTCTGGTCTCCCCGCCACCTCACCATGACATCTACTCCATCGAAGATCTCAAACAGCTCATCTACGACCTCAAACGCGCCAACACAGGTGCTCGAGTCCACGTGAAACTCGTATCACTGCACGGAGTCGGCACTGTGGCTGCCGGGGTGGCCAAGGCCTCAGCCGACGTCGTGCTCATCTCCGGGCACGATGGCGGCACCGGAGCTTCCCCGCTGAACTCGCTCAAACACGCAGGTACCCCATGGGAGCTCGGTTTGGCTGAGGCCCAGCAGACGCTCATGCTCAACGGCCTCCGCCAGCGCATCACAGTGCAGGTGGATGGTCAGCTCAAGACGGGCCGAGACGTTGTCATCGCCGCACTGTTGGGTGCTGAGGAGTACGGTTTCGCCACCAGCGCCCTGGTAGTTTCCGGCTGCATCATGATGCGGGTGTGTCACCTGGACACCTGCCCTGTTGGCGTCGCGACCCAGAACCCGACTCTGCGGGAGCGCTACACCGGCAAAGCGGACCATGTGGTGAACTTCTTTGAGTTCGTCGCCCAAGAGGTGCGTGAGTATCTGGCGGAGTTGGGCTTCCGAACAATGGATGAGGCCATCGGGCATATCAAGTCGCTCAACATCGACGACGCCAAACGCCACTGGAAGACAGAGGGCCTGGACCTCACCAAAGTCCTCTCTGGGTGGGACCCAGAGGATCCGGAGGTGGCACGCCAGTTGCGCCGGACCACCACTCAGGATCACGAACTTGAAAAGCACTTCGACGTGGATGTGATCGAGCAGTCCCAACGGGCCATTCACCACGGAGAGCGCGTGCAGATCGAGAAGACTGTCGTGAACACAGACCGCGCGGTCGGCACCATGCTCGGACATGAGGTCACCAAAGCGCTGGGGCTCTCCACGCTGGAGAACAACACCATCGAGATCAAACTCTCTGGTCAGGCCGGCCAGTCCCTCGGGGCGTTCCTTCCTCATGGCATCACTCTGCGCCTCTCCGGAGACGCGAATGACTACGTGGGCAAGGGGCTCTCCGGTGGGCGTGTCATCGTCGCCCCTGACCCGGCGGCACCGTTCGAAGCCGCCGATAATGTGATCGCCGGCAATGTCATCGGTTACGGCGCCACGGCAGGGGAGCTGTTCCTGTCGGGTCAGGTGGGTGAGCGGTTCCTGGTGCGCAACTCCGGGGCGACCGCGGTCGCCGAAGGAGTAGGGGACCATGGCTGTGAGTACATGACCGGCGGCCAGACCCTCATCCTCGGACCCGTGGGTCGCAACTTCGGCGCTGGCATGTCCGGTGGTACCGCGTACGTGCTCGACTTCGACAAGACACAGCTGAACACTCAAGCCGCCTCCAATGGGGAGCTGCTTCTGCTGACCCCCGATGAGGAGGATAAGCAGATCATTCTGGATCTTCTGCGCCGCCACCAAGAAGAGACTGGTTCGCCCCTGGCGGCCCGGCTTCTCGAAGACCCCCAAGGAGTCCTGGAACGGATCACCAAGATCCTGCCGCGTGACTTCGACCGGGTGCTGACTGCCCGCAGTGCGGCCCTCGATGAGGGCCTTGACCCCGACGGCGATGCCGCATGGCAGAAGATTTTGGAGGTGACCAATGGCTGATCCGCGTGGATTTCTCAAGCATCGCGAACGACAGGACAGGCCATCCCGCCCGGTTCCAGTGCGCATCATGGACTTCAAAGAAGTCAAGGAGCGGCAGGACCGTGGAGTGACCCAAACCCAGGCGGGACGCTGCATGGACTGCGGGATCCCGTTCTGTCACACCGGCTGCCCGCTGGGCAATCTCATTCCCGAATGGAATGATCTGGTCTGGCGAGATCAGTGGGAGGAGGCTTCCGACCGGCTCCACATGACGAACAACTTCCCCGAGTTCACCGGGCGCGTCTGTCCTGCACCATGTGAGACGTCTTGTGTTCTGGGCATCAACCAGCCAGCGGTGACCATCAAGCAGTCCGAGGTCGAAATCGCCGATGAAGCCTTGGAGAAGGGCTATGTCGAACCGGAGCCCCCGAACCGCCTCACCGGCAAGACCGTTGCTGTGGTGGGTTCAGGGCCGGCTGGCTTGGCCGCCGCTCAGCAGCTGACCCGCGCTGGGCATACAGTCGCCGTCTACGAGCGTGATGATCGGCTTGGCGGACTGATGCGGTACGGAATCCCGGACTTCAAAATGGAGAAGAACCTGGTCGATTTCCGCATTACACAGATGGAAGCCGAAGGAACGCGCTTCTACCCCTCCACTGATGTCGGAACCGATATCACCTGGGATGGACTGCGAGACTCCTACGACGCGGTCATAGTGGCTACCGGGGCCATGGTGCCACGTGACCTGCCGATCCCAGGACGGGGGCTCAGCGGTATCCACTTCGCCATGGAGTATCTGGTTCAGTCCAACCGGGCAGTCGCTGGCGACGTCGTGCCCGATCAGATTCACGCCAAGGACAAGCACGTGGTCATTCTGGGCGGCGGTGACACCGGTGCGGACTGCATCGGAACCGCGCACCGGCACCAAGCTAAGTCGGTGACGACCCTCGCCATCGGTAAGGAGTTGCCCCGCGAACGGCCTGAGCACGAGCCATGGCCGATGGACCCTCGTGTGTTTGAGGTATCCAGCGCCCATGAGGAGGGTGGGGAGGTCAAATGGTTGGCTTCCACCGTGGAATTCCTAGGAGACGAAAACGGGCACATCCGTGCTTTGCGAGGTGCTGAGACTCAGTACAACGACGACGGCACGCGCACACCCAAACCGGGCACGGAGTGGGAAATGCCCGCAGACCTGATCCTGCTTGCCCTGGGCTTCACCGGTGCAGAACCACAGACGCTCACCGACCAGCTGGGGATCGAGTTCGCCTCCCGGGGCACCGTCCAACGCGCTGAGGACTACCAAACCAACGTAGAAGGCATCTTTACCATCGGCGATGCCGGTCGCGGGGCCTCACTGGTGGTGTGGGCCATTGCCGAGGGCCGGGCGGTCGCGGCAAAGGTCGATGAATACCTGGAAGGCAGCACGCGTCTGCCTGCTCCGGTGGCGCCCAGCGATCGGGCGATCACGCTCGCTCCTTGAGTATTCTGCCGTTCTCTAGGTAGTCATTCTGCGATAGGCTCGCAGTCAGATCCGGCCCAATGTCGTGCCATATTCCATACCGCTCGACAACCAGTAAAGGTGAGGCATGAGACACGCCAAAATCGTCGCCACATTCGGACCAGCAACAGCAGGATATGACAAGACGCGGGAGCTCATAGAGGCTGGCGTGGACGTCGTCCGCGTCAATATGAGCCACGGCGACTACGACGTCCATGAGTCGACTTACAGCACGGTGCGGGAGGTCGCAAAAGACCTGCGCCGGGCAGTAGCCGTCTTCGCCGACCTCCAGGGACCCAAGATCCGCCTGGGACGCTTCACAGCCGGGCCACATCAGTTGGACGTGGGCGCACGCTTCACCATCACTACTCGCGAGGTGGAGGGCACTGCAGACATCTGTTCCACGACGCTGAAGACCCTGCCGCAGGATGTCAATGTCGGCGACACGTTGTTGATCGATGATGGAAAAGTCAGCCTCAGTGCCCTTGAGGTCACGGACACTGACGTCGTCACCGAAGTCGTCGTGCCCGGCGCCGTTTCGAACAACAAGGGAATAAACCTCCCCGGGGTTGCGGTGTCGGTCCCTGCCCTGAGCGAAAAGGATGAGGCCGATCTTCGGTGGGCATTGCGCACGGGCTTCGACATGATCGCCCTGTCGTTCGTTCGTGACGCAGCAGATATTGAAGCTGTGCACAGGATCATGGATGAAGAAGGCCGACGCGTTCCCATCATCGCCAAGATCGAAAAACCTCAGGCAGTGGAGGCGCTCCAGGATGTGATCGATGCGTTCGACGCCGTCATGGTGGCCCGCGGAGATCTGGGCGTAGAACTTCCTCTGGAAGAGGTTCCACTCGTTCAGAAGCGCGCTGTGGAGCTCGCCCGGCGATGGGCCAAGCCCGTCATCGTGGCCACGCAGGTGCTTGAGTCCATGATCGACAACCCTCGCCCCACTCGGGCTGAGGCATCCGACTGCGCCAATGCAGTATTGGACGGTGCCGACGCGGTGATGCTCTCCGGTGAGACATCAGTCGGCAAATATCCCGTCCAGACGGTCAAGACGATGGCCTCGATCATCCAAGCCACCGAGGTCAAGGGGCTTGAACGGATCCCGCAGCTGGGAACCAAGCCGCAGACTCGTGGCGGCGCCATCACAAGGGCCGCCAATGAGATTGCTGAACAATTGAATGTGCCCTACCTGGCGACATTCACTCGCTCCGGCGACTCCGCACGCCGACTATCCCGCCTGCGCCCCAAACAGCCGATCTTCGCCTTCACCCATGTGGAGCACACCCATAACGCACTGTGCTTGTCCTGGGGCGTTCAGCCACGCTGGGTGGAGTTCGCCTCGCATACGGACAAGATGACTGCGCAAGTGGAGAAGCTGCTGCTGGAAGAGGGGGTGGCCGCTGCAGGTGATCTGGTGGTCATCGCGGCTGGTTCCCCTCCAGGACAGGCAGGCACCACCAATATGGTCAAGGTTCACCGAATTGGTGACTTGCCTGATGGCGGTCTCAGCGTTGAAGCGCTGCGCCGTGGTGATGACCCGCCGACCAAAGAGCCTGTTGGGCCATGGCCTTCGGCAAGCGCATCCAGTGCAGTCTCAGCCCACAGCGCCTTCTGAGACAGGCTTGGTTCGCAGGGCCGGTTAGTGCGCCTGAAGACAGGGGCGTGAGGAGCCAAATTCTCTTCACGTCCTGTGGCAGGTATTGTTAACGGGCTTGCCCGCGTGGCGGAATGGTAGACGCACCGCACTCAAAATGCGGCGATCGAAAGATCGTGTGAGTTCGAGTCTCACCGCGGGCACATTTGTTGCACACTGCATGGACGTCAAATGCCGTTCACTGCAGATGCAGTGCAGCATGTCGTAGCAGCAGACCATCGATGCGAGGGGTCGGGCGGGTGACATCCATGAGCACCGCCGCAGCCGATCTGGCTGACGATGTCTTTGTTGTCAGCCGCGATCAGAACGGTCCAGTCCTGCGAATCGAGGCCGTCGTCGCCGCCGGCGTACCTGGAAAGTGGTACGAACGAGTCGTGCTTGAACAGCACCACGGTGACGCTGATGCCACGTGCACCTGTGCTGATTCGCCCTCCGGTCCCGGTGCGGACTGCATCCACGCTCAGGCGGCACTCATCTCCTCAGGACTGATCCTGCCGCCACTGGGTCCCGGACACCGCCACGCGGAAGAAGCCCCACAGGTTGAAATCGGAACCTCGACTCCGCACGGCGACTGGTTCGACCTCCAGATCACCGTCAGCATTGAAGGAGAAGAGGTAGATTTTGAGGCCCTCTTCTCAGCCCTTGTGCGCAATGAGAGCCTATTTGTGCTGCCATCAGGCACCTGGTTCTCCCTTGATTCGCCCGAATTGAACAAGCTGCGCGACATCATCGAGGAGGCTCGCGACCTCAACGACCCGCGCGCGCCCTTGCGCATCAACCGCTACCAGGTGGACCTCTGGGAGGAGCTGGCGGAAATTGACCTGGTTTCCGCTCAACAGGACCGCTGGTGGCAGGCCGTCCTCCGGCTCACTCAGGAAGACCAGGTGGATGAGCTTCCCGTGCCCCGTGGCCTGCAGGCGCAGATGCGCCAGTATCAACGCTTCGGATACAGCTGGCTGAGCTTCCTCTATGACCACGGGCTAGGCGGAATACTGGCTGACGAGATGGGGCTCGGCAAAACACTGCAGACGCTGGCCATGATTCAGCGGATTCACGAATCAACTCCGGAAGCTCCGCCGTTTCTCATTGTGGCTCCCACCTCTGTGATGTCCAACTGGAAAGCGGAAGCCTCCTCCTTCACACCGGATCTGCAGGTGACGATGATCAGCTCCACTGAGGCCAGGCGGGGCACGGAGTTGGCCGCCGCTGTGGCCACGGCTGATGTTGTGGTGGTCTCCTATGCTCTGTTCCGGCTCGAATTTGAGGACTATGACGGGCTTGAGTGGTCGGGTCTGATTCTGGATGAGGCCCAGATGATCAAGAACCACACCTCTCGCGGGTACCGCGCCGCCCAAAAACTGCGAACCCCCTTCAAACTGGTGGTCACCGGTACCCCGATGGAAAACAATCTGCAGGAACTGTGGGCGCTGACGTCCATCGCCTGTCCGGGCCTCTTGGGCGGACGCAAAGAGTTCGTCCGTGTCTTCCGCGACCCTATCGAGAAGGAACTCGACACTGAGCAGCTTTCACGCCTTCGACGCCGCCTGAAGCCCTTTCTGCTGCGCCGCACCAAAGACCGAGTGGCCGCCGAGCTTCCTGCGAAACAGGAACAGGTACTGGAACTGGAGTTGGACAGCGAGCATCGCCGGCTCTACGACCGTCGACTCCAGCGGGAACGACTCAAAGTCCTGGGGTTGGTGGACGATATGAAAGTCAACCGTTTCGAGATCTTCCGCTCACTGACGCTGTTGCGGCAGTTGGCGCTGGATGCTGAGCTCGTGTCGGAAGGGACCGCTCCATCGGCCAAATTGGATGCGTTGGAGGCTCTCCTCAGCGAGGCGGTGGGGGAGGGGCATCAAGTCTTGGTGCTCAGCCAGTTCACCCGGTTCCTAGACAAAGCGCGGCAAGTGGCCTCGACGTCAGGGATTCCTAGTGCCTATTTGGACGGATCGACCTCTGACCGGGCCGGTGCCATTGAGAAGTTCCGCTCAGGCAAGGCCCCGGTCTTTTTTGTATCGTTGAAGGCCGGAGGCTTCGGGCTGAACCTGGTGGAAGCCGATTATGTGGTGCTTCTGGACCCGTGGTGGAACCCCGCGGCAGAAGAGCAGGCGATTGACCGAGCGCACCGGATTGGCCAGACCCGCAGCGTCATGGTCTACCGACTGGTGTCAAAAGACACTATCGAGGCAAAAGTCATGGACTTGAAGAAGGCCAAATTAGACCTCTTCAACCGGGTGCTTGACGGTTCAGGACCCGCAGATCTGGGGCAGCTGACCGCCGACGACATCCGCGCCATCATCAGCTAGGTACCGCCGCGGTGGTGACGGTAGGATCGGGGCGAATGTAATCATCAGGCGGCATTCGCAGGTGCCGCTGAAACTCGCGATCGTGATCGAGGAGATTTGTGACTGAGGAGAATGAAGCCTCACCTGAGGAGAGCAGTGCCGTCGAAGGCACACAGCGCCGGGTGCTGGTGGCCGAGGATGAGACGCTGATCCGCCTCGACATCGTCGAGATTCTGACCGGGGCTGGCTACCACGTCGTCGGTGAAGCAGAAAACGGTGAGAAGGCTGTTGAGCTGGCCCGCCAGCACACCCCCGATCTCGTCGTCATGGACGTCAAGATGCCAGTGATGGACGGCATCACTGCGGCCAAGATCATCGCTGACGAGAAGATCGCGCCAGTGGTGATGCTGACTGCGTTCTCCCAGCGCGACCTCGTGGAGTCTGCCCGTGAGGCAGGGGCGATGGCCTATGTGGTCAAGCCATTCGGTGAGAATGACCTGATACCGGCCATCGAAGTTGCCGCGGCTCGATTTGACGAGCTGCGCGCTTTGGAGAGTGAGGTCTCGACCCTTGCAGAGAAGTTTGAGGCTCGCAAACTAGTGGACCGCGCCAAGTCGTTGTTGATTTCAAAGATGTCTTTGAGCGAGTCCGAGGCCTTCCGGTGGATCCAGAAGACGTCCATGGATCGGCGTCTGACAATGCGAGAGGTCGCTGAAACCGTGGTCGATCAGATGGGTTGAGAGTCTTCACGCACTGTGATCGACTCGAACGCTGAGCTCTGCAGTTACTTCAGTCAGCAGGTTCAGGACCGTCCGAACCACGAGCCGTGCCCTCCGGTCAGATCTGCTGAGGGCGAGTATGAGCCTGCTCGACCTGACTCCTGTCAGGGGGCGGAGCACCATGCCCTGCCGGGATCGGGTAGTGAAACCGGGAAGCAAAGCTGGTCCCACGCCTGCGACGACAAGAGCCTCCACCAGGCGGTTGTCACGCAGGCGTAGTCTCCGCCTCACTGGCTGCCCTGTGCGCGCCTCAAAAGCCTGGAGCACGGTGTCGAAGGGATATCCCTCCGGTACGCCGATCCAGTCCATACGAATCGCCTCCTCAGGACCGATGGCGGTCGCCGAGGCCATGGGATGCTCGGCTGGCAGTGCGACCACGAGCGGCTCCTCACCGAGCACCGCAGACTCCAGCCGCTCAGTACCGGGAGGAGCGGAGCCGCTGACACTGTGGGCAATGACGATATCGGCGTCATGGGCTCGGGCCCCGAAGTCCGCCTCAGCCAGGTCAAAGTCATCAAGTTCCAGTCTGATCTGGCTGCCCTGGAGACGGCTAATCAGACCAGGCAGCAGTGCTTCTCCGGCACTGGGAAGGGTGCCGATGGTGACTCTGCCGGCTGGTGCCCCGCGTCGGGCATCCAACCGGGCTTTTAGCTCGGCGACGTGCTCGCTGATCGTCTCCGCTCCCGAGGCCAGAAGCTCACCCTCCGGAGTCAGTCGCACACTCCGCGAAAACGGTTCGACCAGCCGGACTCCCCACTCCTTCTCAGCCGCTCTCAGCTGCTGGGACACCGCTGAGGGGGAGCGATGTGTCGCCTCCGCGACGGCAGCCAGTGTCCCGCGGGCGGCGATTTCGCGCAGCAGCTCAAGATGCCTGTAGTCCATAGGAGGAGTATCCCAGAAAGTGAAGTGTTGCTTCACTGTTCGTGTATAAAGATTCACTTGTGGTGAAGGATTGCCCCGATCACACTGGGTCCTATGCCCATCCGCCATGTGCTCCTCGCACTTATCGTCATCGTGCTCTGGGGCGCGAACTTCATCGCGATCCACTTTTCGCTGGAGCAGTTCCCGCCGCTCTTTCTCGTCGCTCTCCGTTTCTTCATCATGGCGGTGCCTGTCCTACTGTTTGTTCCTCGGCCGCAGGTGAAGTGGCGGTGGCTGATCGGCTACGGATTGGGTTTCGGCACACTGCAGTTCTTCGGCCTCTATCTGGGGATGGCTGCCGGTTTCCCGGCTGGTCTCGCCTCATTGGTGCTGCAGTCCTCAGCCCCTTTCACCGTGCTGCTTGGAGCCTTGCTCCTAGGCGAGCGGCTTGGCGGGCGTCGGGCCTCAGGTGTCGGGCTGGCCGTGCTCGGCCTGGCCCTGGTGGGCCTTACCCGAGGCGGAGCGGACGGATGGATCCCGTTCCTCCTCGTCGTACTTGGCGGATTCGGATGGGCATTGGGGAATCTCGCCTCCCGTCAGGCACAGGCGCCTCAGCCGTTGCGTTTGGTGCTGTGGATGTCGGTGATTCCACCGCTGCCTATGTTCGCGCTGTCCCTGGCAGTAGAGGGTCCAGAGGAAGTCGCTGTGGCCGTAACCACCTCATTCACCACAACTGCGGCTCCGGCGTGGTGGGGGCTGGCGTTCACCATCATCTGCGGCACGATCGTCGGTTCCGGGATATGGGTGTGGCTGATGGGTCGGCACCCAGCTGGAACAGTAGCGCCCTTCTCCATGCTGGTCCCAGTGGTAGGCATTGTCCTGGCCTGGATGGTGCTGGGTCAGACCCCGGCAGTCGGTGAGATTTTCGGTGGCGCGCTGGTGCTTGCAGGTGTCCTCTGGGCCAACGGGCGCCCCCTGCGGCTTCCCCCTGAACGCTAGGCGTCATGGGCCGCGCTCCCAGCTGATTACCAGGCACGGTGGGACACCACCCGGTTCCCACGTTGTGAGACGCGCTTGGTGGGCTATGAGTCAGTCGAAACTCCGGCGTAATATGACACACATGTCCGCACCCACTGAGCGCACCACCGCTGATCACCCCGTCGCTGTTCCTCCTACACCCGTCACCGGTCCATCCAGTCCGGAGAAGCCACGATCCTGGCAAGTGACTGACGGTTACACTCGCGCGCCGGCCCGAGGCATGCTGCGGGCAGTGGGCATGGGAGACGACGATTTCGCCAAAGCGCAGATCGGAATCGCCAGTTCCTGGAACGAGATCACCCCCTGCAACCTCTCTCTGGACCGTTTGGCCAAAGCGTCTAAGGAAGGCGTTCACGCCGGGGGCGGCTACCCGATGGAGTTCGGCACCATCAGCGTCTCTGACGGCATCTCCATGGGCCATGAGGGGATGCACTATTCGCTGGTGTCCCGCGAAGTCATTGCAGACTCGGTGGAGACTGTCATGCAGGCAGAACGCCTCGATGGATCGGTGCTGCTCGCTGGGTGTGACAAGTCGCTGCCGGGCATGCTGATGGCAGCGGCCCGTCTCGACCTCGCCAGTGTCTTCCTCTACGCCGGTTCGATCATGCCCGGTGTGGCGCGGTTCAAAGACGGCACCGAGCGGGAAGTGACGCTCATCGACGCCTTTGAAGGTGTCGGCGCCTGCGCCCGCGGGACCATCACCGAGGAGGACCTCGACGTCATTGAACGTGCCATCTGCCCAGGCGAGGGCGCCTGCGGCGGCATGTACACCGCCAACACCATGGCATGCATCGGTGAGGCCCTGGGTCTCTCGCTCCCGGGATCGGCTGCTCCGCCCAGCGCAGATCGACGCCGCGACTACTACGCCCATAAGTCGGGAGAAGCAGTGGTAGAGCTGCTTCGCAAGGGAATCACCACTCGGGACATCCTCACCCGCGAATCCTTCGAAAACGCCATCGCTGTCACCATGGCCTTCGGCGGTTCCACCAATGCAGTGCTGCATCTTCTGGCCATCGCTCGGGAAGCTGAAGTGGACCTGGAGCTGGAGGACTTCAACCGGATCGGCGATAAGGTCCCTCACCTGGGGGACCTCAAGCCTTTCGGCCAGCACGTAATGGTCGACGTCGACCGCGTCGGAGGTGTGCCTGTGGTGATGCGCGCCCTACTCGACGCGGGGCTGCTCCATGGAGACTGCCTCACGGTGACCGGAAAGACCGTCGCCGAGAACCTCGCTGAGATCAACCCGCCGGATATTGATGGGAAGATCATTCGGACCCTGGACAATCCGATTCACCACAACGGCGGCATCGCAGTGCTGCGCGGCAGCCTGGCGCCGGAAGGTGCCGTCGTGAAGTCCGCCGGCTTCGACGCTGAGATCTTTGAGGGAACCGCCCGCGTGTTCGAACGTGAACAACAGGCGCTGAAGGCGCTCGAAGAGGGCAGAATCCAGTCCGGCGACGTCGTCGTCATCCGCTATGAGGGGCCCAAGGGTGGGCCTGGAATGCGGGAGATGCTGGCGATCACTGGTGCCATCAAGGGCGCTGGTTTGGGCAAGGATGTGCTGCTCATCACCGACGGTCGTTTTTCTGGAGGCACCACAGGTCTGTGCATTGGGCACATCGCACCGGAGGCCGTTGACGGTGGTCCCATTGCGTTCATCGCCGACGGTGACACGATCCGTGTGGACATCGCCGGACGAACCATTGACCTGCAGGTCGACGAGGCGGAACTTGAGACTCGCCGAGCTAGCCCGGACTGGCAGCCGCTTCCTCCCTATGTGACGACCGGAGTGTTGGGCAAGTACGCCAAACTGGTGCGCTCAGCGGCTGAGGGCGCCTACTGCGGTTAGGTCCGGGTGGAGTGCAGCTCTGGCCTGTCTTCAGCTAACCGATGAGGGGGGCCAGGGCCTCCAGCTCGTGGGGTGAGAGGCGGTCCTTGTAAAACCGGTAGATGTTTTCCGTGGCTGTCCTGCGGGCCCCGGCGGTGTCCCCGGCCCGGATGCGCTCAGTCAGTGTCGCGGCATCCTGCGCCGAACAGCGCAGCCGGGCCTCCAGTGCGGGGGCCTCCGTCTCTTCCCCTAGCCGTTGCCGAGCGACGGTGGTCAGAGCCTCATCAACCGCCTGGCCTGTTGCCTGGAGAAGCTGGTTGCCCGATGCTGCCCGAATGGCCGAATGGAAATTCGACAGCACCTCCCCGAACTCCTCCGAGATCTCAGCGGTGGACTTCGCACCGCCGGTCCTCTCGGCCAAATCAGTCAGATCCAATGCGCGCGCTGCGATACGGCGCTTCGCACTGTCGTCATCGGCGGCCGCAGCCAGCAGTGATGCTTGACCTTCAAGAAGGAGGCGGAACTGGATCAGTTCCGCCCGAGTAGTTCCCTCTTGATGAGTCATGCGCGCAAGCGGGCGTTCCAGTGCCTGTGGGGTGAACGGCAGGACTTCGGCTCCGCGGGGGTCCCCGGCACGAGTGTTGACGACTCCAGTAGCGTGTAGCACTCGCATGGCTTCCCGAACGGTGGGCCGGGAGACGGAGAAAGTCTCCATCAGCTTTCGCTCCCCGGGAAGCCGGTCGCCGGGATGAAGCCGACCTTCTCTGATTCCGGCTTCGATCTGATCCACGATCATTTCGTAGGAGTTCAGCTTTTTCACAGGTTCGAATTGCATCTAGGACGCACCTTCTCGCAGACGGGGGATCGCGGCGACAAGCTCGGCGGTGTACGGATGGTGAGGTGACTCCATCACAGCATCAGCCGGTCCGCACTCTATGACGCGCCCGCCGTTCATGACCGCCACCACGTCACAGGTATGCCGCACTACATTCAGATCATGCGAGACGAATACTAGCGTGAGCTGGTACTCATCGACCAAGTCATCGAGCAGGTTGAGAACCTGTGCCCGTACTGAGACGTCGAGTGCGGAGACCGCCTCATCGGCGATGAGAATCTTAGGCCGGGTGACCAGGGCGCGGGCGATAGCAATGCGCTGACGCTGGCCTCCGGAGAACTCATGCGGATACTTCTCCGCAGAGCCCGCCGGCAGCCCTACCTGTTCAAGCAGCTCGTCCACTCGGAAGCGGCGCTCGGCACGACTTGCTCGATGCATCGGTTCTGCAATGATCTCCGTTACATTCATGCGCGGATCGAGTGATCCCATCGGGTCTTGAAATACCAGCTGCATCGATTCGCGCAGCCAGCGAAGCTGCCGTTCCGGACGGCCGACGATCGAGCTTCCCGACACCTCGATACTGCCTGTAGTGGGTTCATCGAGTGCGGTGAGCAGGCGCAGGAGTGTGGACTTTCCGCAGCCAGATTCGCCGACAATGCCGAATCGCTGTCCAAGCGCCACGTCGAACGAGACCCCGCGCAGTGCCTGGACAGGGTTATTGCGACCGAAGAGCCGCGGTTTGCCATAGGTTCGGGTCAGATCGCGCACGCTGATCACAGGGTCGTCGACGCGGTTGAACACCGGTGCCTCGCCCCCGGAGGTCATCGTGAGATGCTCAACCCTCGGTTGATGCCGCTCCGTGGCGGTCCTTGGTGGCGGAGCGGATGTGGGTTCGAAACTCTCCTGAGTCCCTGCTTCGTCTGCGCTGGCGGATTCCAGAGTGACTAGTCGTTGGGTGCCAGGGTGGGTCTCCAGGCTGGAGGCGGCCAAGAGGGAACGGGTGTAAGGGTGTTCAGGCGCCGTGAACACACGTTCCATGGGACCACTTTCGACTATTCGGCCATGACGCATGATGATGACGCGATCGCACACTTCCGACACCACGCCGAGATCATGAGTGATGAAGAGGAGAGATGAACCGGCACTTTCTACCTGCTCGGCCATGAGGTTCAGCACTCGCTTCTGCACGGTGACATCCAGCGCTGTGGTGGGTTCGTCCGCCAGAAGCAGATCCGGGCCGTTCGCCATTGCCATGGCGAGCATAATGCGTTGCCGTTGGCCTCCGGACATCTGATGAGGGTAGACCGTCGCAGTGTGGACGGGGTTGGGAATCTGAACTGAGGACAGCAGCTGGACCACCTCTGCCTTGAGGTCCTTAGTCTTTGGTCGATGCAGCCTGATCACCTCGGAAAGCTGGTCGCCAACTTTCATCAGTGGGTTCAGTGCAGTCATCGGTTCTTGGAAGACCATTGAGAGGCGGTTGCCGCGAATGCCGGAGAGTTTGTTCTCATCAGCACTCAGCAGGTTATGTGCATGAGTCTCGGCCTCGGGAGATACCGGCTCCTGGGGGATGTGGTGGAACATGATGCGGCCTTCGGCACTCAGCCCGCCGTCTAACAGCCCAATGATTGATAAACACGTCAGTGACTTTCCTGACCCTGACTCGCCGATGAGGCCGACACGCTCGCCACGAAATATCTCGAAGCTGATGCCGTGAACCAGCTGATCGCTTCCGGCGCTGACAGTGAGATTCTCAACGCTGAGCAGTTTGTGTGTGAGGTCGACGGTCAACGTGTCACTTCCATTCTGGGATCGAATCGGTCCCGAAGTCCGTCACCGAGGAGATTGAATCCCAACACCGCGATAGCGACGGCCATACCAGGCCAGAGAACTGTGAGCGGGGCGATCTGCAGCACAGACTGACCGTCCTGGAGCATACGGCCCCAGGAGGCTGCGGGTGGGGGAGTCCCCAGACCCAGGAAGCTCAACGCCGCCTCAGCGAGAATGGCGATGGCGAATCCGACACTCGCTTGGACGATGAGAATTCCACGAATATTCGGAAGCACATGGCGTACCGCCAGGTAGAGAGGGCCCCGTCCGGCTGCACGAGCTGCAAGAGAGTATTCCCTGCTCAGCACCTGTAGGGTGCCGGAGCGGACCACTCGAGCTACCCCAGGTGCAAGACCCAGCCCGAGGGCGATGACGGCCGTAAGCGTGCTGGGGCCGAAGACGGCCGCAAGAACTATGGCCAGCAGCAGAGCTGGAAATGCCTGCAGAATGTCATTGCCCCGCATCACCCACATTCCTGCTCCGCGGTCTGTCATCGCTGCAAAGATACCCACGGGGATGCCGATAGTGAACCCCACGGCGACAGTTCCCAGGCCCACCATCAGAGGTACCCGTGAACCGGCAAGCACCATCGAGGCAATATCACGCCCCAAACCGTCTGTGCCCAGCCAATTCGAAGGGCTTGGTCCTGCCAATCGGTTCACTGCATCGGTGGCTGTCGGGTCCTGTGGGGTCCATACCAGCGACACAATGGCCATCACAAGCACCAGTGACACCAAGGCGCCACCGGCGATAACCAGCGGGGTGCCCCCTCGACGACGAGAGCGCCTCGCCGTGGTCCGGGGGGCTGCAGTGACTGAGCCTGCGTCTTGCTTCCTCATGAAGCACTCCTGAGTCGGGGGTCAATGACGGGACGAAGCAGGTCCACGAGCAGATTGACCAGCAGCACGAGCACCACAACACACATGACGATCGACTGAATCATAATCAGGTCACGATTGGCGACGGCACGAATAAGAGTTGAGCCGAGGCCTGGGATGACGAACACCGTCTCAATGACGACGGCACCGATGATGAGGTTGGCGAACTCGATGCTCGTGACCGTGACCACGGGCACCAAGGCATTGCGAAGTCCGTGGCGGACCAGAGCTGCACCGGGCTTGAGGCCTTTGGCACGAGCCGTGCGCATAAAGTCCTCACGCATCACCTCAAGGACGGCGGCGC
Source organism: Nesterenkonia haasae (assembly GCF_010119385.1). GTDB lineage: Bacteria > Actinomycetota > Actinomycetes > Actinomycetales > Micrococcaceae > Nesterenkonia > Nesterenkonia haasae. Next base: position 35,771 of record NZ_VFIE01000022.1, on the reverse strand, counting down.
GAGTATAGCGGGCCAGTATGGCGCCATTGACCAAACCGAGAGCCAGTGCCGGCAGTGCAATATGCCGGAGAAAGTCGACCCCGGCGACTGGGGGTTGCCATCCGCCCGATGGCAGCCAACCCAAGGCGACCGAGAACACTGCAATCAGCAGCAGCCCGGCGAGGAAGTTTGGGATGGAGATTCCCAATTGGCTCAGCGCTGAGAACAGGGTGCCGTCGGGCCTGTGGTGCCGGACAGCGGCGAGGATCCCGAGAGGCAGAGCAATGAGGACCGCAACTCCTATGCCGCCGACCACCAGCAGCAGGGTTACCTGAAGGGCGTCGAGAACCTGTGGTGCCACCGGGGTCCTGGAGGCGTAGGACACCCCCATGTCCCCGGTGAAGAACCCCGTGATCCACTCGAAATAGCGCACTGGCAGGGGTCGATCAACACCGAGCTGCTGACGCAGCGCTTGGACCTGCTCCTCGCTCGCCTGGAGACCCAACTGAGCGCGCGCGGGATCTCCAGGCAGGATACCCAGCAGAAAGAAGACGACGACGGATGCGACGAAGACCGTCAGGGCGAAGACTCCCAGCCGGCGAATCACGTTCAGCAGCACGGTTCTCCTCAGAAGCCTGAGCTACTCGGACACAGTGACATCGGAGAGGTCGATTCCCACACCGAGGTCATTGAGGGGCAGCCCGGAGACACCTTCAGTCGCAAGTCCCACGTTGGGAGGGTTGTAGAGCCAAACCCCTGGGGTATCACTGACAATGAGTTCGGTGAGTTCCTCCATGCTGGCCTCATATTCGTCATCGTCCGTCGCCGCGGCAGCCTCATCAAAGAGATCCCGGGCATCCTCTGAGTCGTATCCCCAGTAGTAGTCGGGGTACGCGTAGTTGTTCATATTGCGGGGTTCAACATGGTTGATGATAGCGAGGTCGAAGTCCTGATTGACCATGTTCTCCTCGACCCACACTGCGGGAAACTCCTGAGTTTGGAGGGTGACATCGATGCCAATCTCCCCGAGATTGTCCTGGATCACCTGCGCGGAGGCTTCGGCGTACGCCCGGTTGGGGACATTGAACGTCAGTGAGATGTCATCGACTCCGGTGGAGTCAAGGAGCTCCTGGGCCGCCTCGGGGTCGTATTCGTAGGTGTCCGTGAAATCGATGTAGTAGGGATCGGTCGGCACACTGGGTCCGCCAAGAACTTCCCCGTACCCGGCCGTCGCTGCAGCCAGCACCGCCTCTTTGTCTATGGCTCGGTGGATAGCTTCGCGGACATCGTCCTCCGCGAGTGCCTCATTATCCTGATTCATCGACATCACCACGACGCCCTGGCTGGAGCCCACGCGCACCTCGATGTCTTCTTCTGCCTCAAATGTTTCGAACTGATCGAAGGCTTCTGAGCGCAGGATAGCGTCGACACCGCCGGTACGGATCGCGTTGGCAGCTGCCGAAGCGTCCTCGTAATACACCAGCTCTATACCTGCTACTCCGGCAGGCTCTCCCCAGTAGTCGTCATTGCGTGCAAACTCCATGCGCACGGCGTTCTCGTACGTGACGAACTCGAAAGGACCGGTGCCATTGGCGTCGTTGGCCAGGTCATCAACGCTGTCTGGTGCGAACATGGCACCCAGTGGGCCCGCGAGCCAGAAGAGTGCGTTGTAGTCCGGCTCGGAGAGCACCACGGTCACCTCGTAGTCGTCCACGATTTCCACGGATTCGATGGCTGCGAGAGCTTCCGGAGTGTTGGCCGACCATTCGTCGAGTCGTTCCAAGGAGAACTTCACGACTTCAGCGTTAAACTCCGTGCCGTCGTGGAAGGTGGCGTCTTCCCGAAGCTGAAAAGTGAACTCCTGTCCATCGTCGCTGACTTCCCAGGATTCTGCGAGGAGGGGCTGAACCTCTCCGTCAGCATCGAGACGCACCAATCCCTCGTAGACGTTGTACAGCAGGGCCTCGAATACTGCTGCGCCACCGGTGGTGGTGAAGTCCAGGTTGGCTGGCACAGCGAACATGCCGATGCTGACACTCGCGTCCTGGGCTGCGCCATTGCCGCTGGTGTCAGTCCCTTCGCCATCTTCGGAGTCATCGCCTCCAGCCCCACACCCTGTAAGTGCCAGAGCGCCGATGGCTAAACACGCTGTCAGTTGTGTGCCGGATCGAACCAATCTCTTCATGGTTTTCTTCCCTCTCATCGTGCGGGTGTGCGGTGGTCTACGAGGTCAAGTCGCGGCCAGGGTTGTGAGGCGTCATCGGGACGCTCGGATTCAAAGAATGCTGCTGCAGCCAGCGCGGTGCGGTCTTGATACCGGCGCGCTGCGATCTGCACACCGACTGGGCTCCCTGCAGTGGTAAACCCACCATTGACGCTGATTGCAGGCATACCGGAGAAGTTATATCCCACACAAAAGTGGATATGGGACATTGCCGACTCCACGTTATTCGACGGCATCGGCCACTCCGCAGGGAACGCGGGTCCGGGAGATACGGGGGAGAGGACAACGTCGAAGCGTTCGGTCGCGCTGAGGACTTTGCGTCCCAGGTCAATCTGAGCGTCGTGGGCGGCAAGCGCCTCTTCGGCTGTGATCCTTGACGCGCCTCGGCACCATTCCGCGATGAAGGGCAGTACTTTCGCCTGCCGCTCTGGGCTGAGCGCGGTGTACTTCCGCCAGTGGCTGGCTCGCCAGAACCTGTCGATCAGGCTCACCGTACCGGGCGCGAGATAGGGCGGCATTTCTATGACCTCGGCACCTGCAGCGGCAAAGGTCTCCGCGGCTTGACGGATCACGGAAGCAACTTCGGGATCAACTGCCGTGCCGTCCCCCACGTCGAGCAGCACGCCCACTCTGAGGCCAGCAGGGTTGATGCTGAGATCAGACCAGTCCGTAGCGTCCTTGGGCAGAGACCATGGATCAGCCGAATGCGTCCCCGTCAGAACACTCATGGAACGAGCCACGTCAGCCACTGAGCGTCCCATGGGTCCGATGGTGCGCCCTGGGTATGGCGGATCGACGCTGATCCTGCCGTATGTGGGCTTAAAGCCCGCCACGCCGCACCATGAGGCCGGCAGGCGGATGGAGCCGCCGATGTCTGAGCCGAGGTTGATCGGAGCGTAGCCGGCTGCCGATGCGGCACCAGCTCCTCCTGAAGAGCCGCCCGGGCTCCACTCGGGGTTCCACGGGTTGCGAGTGATCGGATGCGCGGAGGAAATGCCAGAGGACAGCATTCCAAGTTCTGACATCGTGGTGCGTCCCAGGAGGCAGGCACCTGCGGCCAGGGCCTGGTCCGCTACGGGTGCATTGTGCTCAGCCGGGACCGGCTCCGTTGATGCCGAACCGAGTATGGTGGGGTAACCGGCCACCTGCTGGTTCTCCTTCAGCGTGAAGGGAACTCCGTCGAGTACGCCGAGGGGTTCGCCACGCTCCCATCTGCGCCGGGAAGACTCTGCTGCAGCTAGGGCCTGATGATCGAATCTCTCAGCCATGGCACGAAGCGCCGGCTCGTACGCGTCCATTCTCTGCAGGCACGCGGTCACGACGTCTACGGGATTGGCGTCTCCGGCGGCATAGGCGGCACTCAACTGCGCGGCGTCCAGATCGGCTAATTGCGGTGTGGCTGGTGACTCCATGTATCGACCCCGTCAGCTAGAAATGGTGTGCTCTGAATCACAATTGAGTATAACGTACTGGTCTGGCCAGTAGACCACAGGCTGTGTGTCACCGGTGTTTCACGATTCTGTGGGGGGAGTGAATCGGCCGTCCACTGACGTCCACCCGCCGTCGACCCGCAATGTGGTGCCGGTGACATAACTTGCCGCATCAGAGGCGAGATAGACGACCGCGCCGGCGAGTTCTGAGGGTACCGACCAGCGTCCCAGCGCGTTCTTCGTCGCGTAGGCCCTATACCACTCAGGATCGGATTTGATCTGGTCCGTCAGCGCAGTCTCCACGATGCCTGGCGAGATAGCGTTGACTCTGACGCCGACTTCTCCGAACTCCACAGCCGCCGTTTTCACCAGCTGAACCGCACCCGCTTTTGTGGCGGCATAGACAGATTGACCCGGTTCCACGACTTGGTCACGGATCGATGAGAAGACGATGACACTGCCCTTTTCTCGATTGACCATCTGCTCTCCGAAGTACTTGATGACCGCGAAGGTCCCCTTGAGGTTGAGGTTGACGACGCGATCGAACTCTTCCGGCGAGTAGTCAAGTATGCGTTTCCGGACGTTCATCGCTGCGGTGAGAACTACTACATCCATATCTGGCAAATCTTCAGCAGCCTGGCGCACGGCCTCGGGATTGGTGATGTCCAACGCAAGCGACTCCCCGTTCACTGCTGCGGCAGTCGATTCCGCGACGGAAGGGTCCCGGTCTGCGCAGGTGATCTGAGCGCCGTGGGCTGCCAGAGCCAGTGCGGCCTCACTGCCGATGCCCCCGGCGCCAATGATCAGTGCCCTTCGCCCGTCCAGGCGAAAGAGGTCTTTGTAGGTGTTGGTCTCGTCCATAGTGGTTCCTCGTACTTATTCCGGCCGGATGATGGCCATTCGGGTGACTGTCAGTTCTTCAATGGCGAACCGGGGGCCTTCGCGGCCAACGCCGGAATCTTTGACTCCGCCGTACGGCATGATGTCGGACCGGAAGCCTGGAACTTCATTGACGACGACGCCGCCGACTTCGAGTTCTTCGATTGCCCTGAAGGCATTGCTCAGTGAGCGGGTGAAGATACTTGCGTGGAGCCCGTATCGGGAACGATTGACGGCTTTCAGCGCGGCATCCAGATCCGGAACTGATCGTACGGCCACCACCGGAGCGAAAATCTCTTCGCACCACGCTGCCTCTGTCTCTGGCACATCAACCAAAACCGTGGGCTCCACAGTGCGTCCCTCAACGGCACCGCCGCGCAGGATTTGTGCGCCTTCCTGCTGGGCTTTTTCGATCCAGTTCACGACGCGCTCTGTCGATGCTTCATTGATCAGCGGTGCCACCTGGGTCTCGGCATCTCGCGGGTCACCCATACGCAGGTCATCGACTCTCGGCGTGAGCTCGGCCAAGAACTCATCGCGGACCGACTCGCAGACAAGCACTCGCTGCACTGCGATACAGGCTTGCCCGTTGAAATAGTAACCACCCCGCACGACCGCATCGGCTGCCTTGGCAATGTCGGCGTCAGAATCGACGATCAGCGCCGTATTGGAGCCCAACTCCAGGAGCGTCTTTCGCGGTGCAGCGTCGCGGGCGATCTGATGGCCCACGGCGTCGGAGCCGGTGAACGACACGGCGGCAACACGCGGGTCTTGGACCAATGTGCTCCCCACTTCGGCGTCTCCCGTGACCACCTGGATGATCTCTTGGGGGGCTTCATGTGCGGATGCGGCTTCGCGGACCAGAGCCGCGAGCCACAGGGTTGTCAGCGGGGTCGCCGGGGCAGGCTTGCAGATGACCGGGCATCCGGCGGCAATAGAGGGGGCGATCTTGTGACTGGCCAACAGGAGCGGTGCGTTATAACCCGCAATCCCCACAACCAGACCGATCGGCTTGCGAGTCCAGAACCCGAACATACCTGCCCCTGAGGCCTGCATATCAAGAGGAACCGTCTCACCGTGAATGTGCCCGACCTCCTCAGCAGCTGCTGACCAGGTAAACAAGGTTCGGGATATCTCCACCTCGCAGTCCCGCCGCACTTTGCCAGTCTCGGCGATCAGGAGTTCGACGAACTCATCGGAGTGACGGCGCAGCGCCGCGTGGACCTCCAGCAGGATCGCTCGCCGGGTCTCCGAGATGAGCTTACCGACGGACCTCACGGCGTCAGCGCCAGCCGAGAGTGCTTGCCTTGCATGCTCTGGCTGACCCACCGGGGCGTAGGACACGACTGAACCGTCGTAGGGAAAGGTCACTGCCGAGGTCGGCAGGTCTGTCACCCACCCCGGGCCTATTGGCAAGCCCTCGGGGATTGGGGGCATGAGAAATTCGCGGTGGTGACTCATCTGTACAGGTCCCTTTCGCCTGGAGGTCAGTGGCGGTCCTCGTATGCTGGTCAGACCAGTACTGAGACAGTTATAGTGTGTTCCAGATCTCAGTGATAGGTCAAGTCACCGTTATGAGTAGCACTGCCGCAGCCTGGGCAGATGAGAATTGTGGAGGTAAAGAAGCAAATGAGCACACATACCCTGGCTGTAGTGGGCGGAGACGGTATTGGTCCTGATGTCACTCAGGCAGCGTTGGCCGGAGTGCAGGCGGTGGCTGAACGCTATGACTTCGCAGTGGACACCACGGACTTCGACTTGGGAGCTGAGCGCTACCTGCGCACCGGCGTGGTGGTCGACGAGGAGACGATCTCAGCACTCCGGGGCCATGACGCCATACTCCTCGGGGCTGTGGGTGATCCGCGAGTAGCACCCGGGGTCCTTGAGCGCGGGCTGATCGTCGCCCTACGGGTTGCGTTCGCGCAATCTGTCAACATCCGTCCAGTGCGCCTCTATCCGGGAGTCGAAAGCCCTGTCCGAGGAGTGACCCCAGAGAACTGCGACTTAGTGGTCATTCGGGAGAATACGGAAGGCCTGTACACCGGAGGCGGTTCCCTCTCCCACACCGGTTCCGACAACGCTGTCGCCATTCAGAACTCGATCTCGACTGCCGCGGCCACCGCTGACGCTGTGGAGTTCGCCTTTGAGCTGGCGCGGGCCCGGCGTGGCCGGGTGACCCTCTGTCACAAGACGAACATTCTCGTCCACGCTGGCCGGCTGTGGCAGGACACTGTGGACCAGGTCGCATCGCGGTATCCCGACGTCGAGCATGACTATGTACATGCTGACGCGATGTGTCAGCATCTGCCGCTGAACCCAGGACGCTTCGATGTGGTCGTGACAGACAACTTATTCGGAGACATCATCAGTGACCTTGGGGCCACCGTGCAGGGCGGATTGGGATTGGCTGCCGGCGCAAACTACAACCCGAAAGGTTCTGCTCCAAGTATGTACGAACCGGTGCACGGATCCGCTCCGGATATCGCGGGCAAGGGGTGGGCCAACCCCGCTGCGGCGACCCTCTCGGCGGCACTGTGCCTGGCTGGTCTGGGAGAACGTCAAGCAGCCCTGACCCTGGAAGCTGCGGTCGCATCTGTCCTGGCGGAGCTTCCAGCCTTCGCCGGCCCGGATATGGGATCTGACACTGCGGGTCTAGGGCAGCGTATAGCCGACCGCGCCAGCCAGATCGATCCTCATCGACACGGTGCCGATGACAAGTCGCTCATGAGCGCACTGAGTCTTCTCGCCCAGCAGCGCCAGACCCGATGACCGGATCACGGCAGAGGCGACACTGATGCAGAGCCCTACGTGTCCGAATAATGAGACGTACACACCAGGTATTGACGTAGCTGACGCCGGGCGAAAGTATAGGACCATGCGCCAGATGCTAGGACTAGTAGTAGTACCCGTCATTGCCCCCGCCGGGGCATGAACGGTCTGCTGATCTAGAACTGACGCGAACCGATCGATCACCCCGGCACGAGGGCCCCGTACAGGGACTCCGCATCGCCGGGGTTTCGTCTGTGTCGGGGCAGATAGGGATTGGACAGGGACTATGTTAACAACCACAACAGCCGACCACCGGCTCTACGGACCCGGGGGCAGCGTCGCGCCCGAGACTGTTACCGGCAGCCAGGCCATCATCCGCAGCCTCGAAGAACTCGGCGTCACCGACGTGTTCGGCATCCCCGGAGGAGCCATCCTCCCCACCTACGACCCGCTCATGGATTCGGAGAAGCTCAACCACATCCTGGTGCGTCACGAGCAGGGTGCCGGACACGCGGCACAGGGTTACGCTATGGCTACCGGAGAAGTCGGAGTCTGCTTCGCCACCTCTGGGCCAGGGGCCACCAACCTTGTGACTCCGCTGGCCGATGCCCATATGGACTCTGTGCCCATGGTCGCCATCACCGGCCAAGTCAATGCCTCGGTCATCGGAACCGATGCATTCCAGGAAGCTGACATCGTCGGCATCGCGACACCCATCACAAAGCACACCTATTTGGTGACCGATCCGGATGAAATACCACGGGTGATCGCCGAGGCCTTCCATATCGCTTCCTCGGGACGTCCAGGTCCCGTCTTGGTCGACATCACCAAATCCGCCCAGGCTGCGAAGACCACCTTCTCCTGGCCCCCGAAAATGGGACTGAACGGGTACAAGCCCGTCACGCGAGGCCACGCGCGGCAGGTGCGTGAGGCAGCCAAGCTCATCGCCGCGAGCCAACGCCCCACCTTCTACCTCGGCGGCGGCGTCATCAAGGCAGAGGCCTGCGCTGAGTTCGCTGAACTGGCCGAAGCTGTGGGGGCCCCTGTGGTCACCACGCTCATGGCACGCGGTGCCTTCCCGGACAGTCATCCGAACAACGTCGGTATGCCGGGGATGCATGGGACAGTCTCCGCAGTCGCAGCGTTGCAGCAGTCGGATCTTCTGATCACCCTCGGAGCTCGATTCGACGACCGGGTGACCGGACAACTGGACTCTTTTGCCCCCGAAGCCAAAGTCATCCATGCCGATATAGACCCGGCGGAGATATCCAAGAACCGGCACGCAGACGTCCCGATCGTGGGGTCTCTCAAGGAGATCATCCCCGAACTGAAAAACGCTGTGGAGGAAACCTTCGCTAAGCACCACCGCCCGGACCTCGGGCCCTGGTGGCAACGACTGAGTCGCCTGGTGGAGACATACCCCTTGGGGTGGACGACGCCAGAGGACGGCGCGATCGCTCCACAGAAGGTCATCCAGAAGATCAGCCAGGCGTCGGGCCCTGAGGCGGTCTACGTGGCCGGGGTCGGCCAGCACCAGATGTGGGCTGCCCAGTTCGTCGCCTACGAGCGGCCACGGCAATGGCTCAACTCCGGAGGTCTCGGCACGATGGGCTACTCCGTGCCTGCAGCCATGGGAGCTCAAGTCGGCAACCCCGAGCGCACAGTCTGGGCCATTGACGGCGATGGTTGTTTCCAAATGACCAACCAAGAGCTGGCTACCTGCGCCATCAACAACATCCCGATCAAGGTCGCGGTCATCAACAACTCATCCCTCGGTATGGTGCGCCAGTGGCAGACACTGTTCTATGAGTCCCGGTACTCCAACACCGACCTCAACACCTCGCTTAACCCTTCCGGCGAATCGGTCGTGCGTATTCCTGACTTCCTGAAACTGGCCGAGGCGTACGGCTGCGTTGGGCTCCGCTGCGAACGCGACGAGGACATCGACTCGGTCATTGCCCAGGCTTTGGAGGTCAACGACCGTCCCGTGGTGATCGACTTCGTCGTCTCCCGCGACTCTATGGTCTGGCCCATGGTGCCTGCAGGGGTCTCCAACAGCGATATCCAAGTCGCACGCAATATGACCCCCGAGTGGGACGAAGAGGAGTAAGCCATGGCAACCACCCCAGCAGACGGCGTCGCCCGCCGAACTCTCTCCGTTCTCGTCGAAGACGTTCCCGGTGTTCTCGCGAAAGTCGCGGGGCTCTTTGCGCGCCGAGCCTTCAACATCCACTCGCTGGCCGTTGGCCCCTCTGAGATCGCGGGCCTTAGCCGCATCACAGTCGTGGTCGACGCCGACGCGAAACTCCTGGAGCAGATTACTAAGCAGCTGAATAAGCTGATCAACGTCATCAAAATCATCGAACTGGAACCGTCCAACTCGGTTCAGCGCGAGCACTTGGTCATCAAGGTCAAAGCAGATGCGGCTGCGCGTCTGCAGGTGACCCAGGCAGTGGAGCTCTTCCGGGCGAAGATAGTGGACGTGTCCACCGACTCGCTCACGGTCGAGGCCACCGGCGCCGCCGACAAGCTCGATGCCCTACTGTCAGTGCTGGAACCGTTCGGGATCCGCGAAATCGTTCGTTCAGGCTCCCTGGCCATCAGCCGTGGTGCCAAATCGATGACCGAGAAGATTCCATCCGAAAAAACCATAAAGTAAAAAAGACTTCACCCACCAACTCGAGGAGAACACCTGTGACTGACCTCTATTACGACGACGACGCCGACCTGGGCCTGCTGAGCGGCAAGACCGTAGCAATCATCGGTTACGGCTCCCAAGGACACGCACACGCGCTCTCCCTGCGGGACTCCGGGGTAGACGTCGTCGTCGGTCTCAAAGAGGGCTCGACATCGCGCGCTAAGGCTGAAGAGCAGGGGCTGAGAGTCGCCACAGTGGCAGAGGCCGCCAAGGCTGGCGATATCGTGATGATGCTGGTGCCCGACCAGTACCAGGCTGAGGTGTACACCGCAGACATCGCTCCCAACCTGCAGGCCGGCAATGCGCTGTTCTTCTCCCACGGCTTCAACATCCGCTTCGGCTACATTCAGCCTCCTGCCGACGTCGATGTCGCTATGGTCGCGCCGAAGGGTCCTGGCCATGTGGTCCGTCGCGAGTATGAGGCCGGCCGTGGCGTACCAGCACTCATTGCAGTGGAGCAGAACCCCACCGGAGAAGCCAAGGACCTAGCCCTGGCGTACGCCAAAGGCATCGGTGGGGCCCGGGCGGGTGTCATCGAGACGACTTTCACCGAGGAAACCGAAACCGACCTCTTCGGGGAGCAGGCCGTTCTCTGCGGAGGTGCCTCCCAGTTGGTGCAGTATGGCTTCGAAGTGCTCACCGAGGCTGGCTACAAGCCGGAAATCGCCTACTTCGAGGTGCTCCACGAGTTGAAGCTCATTGTTGACCTGATGGTCGAAGGCGGACTGACCAAACAGCGTTGGTCCATCTCCGACACCGCTGAGTTCGGCGACTACGTCTCCGGACCACGGGTGATCTCACCTGAGGTCAAGGAGAATATGAAGGCCGTGCTGAGCGACATCCAGTCCGGTGCGTTCGCCGATCGGTTTATGAACGACCAGCGCACCGGCGCCAAGGAGTTCCAGGAGCTGCGCTCAAAGAACCAGAGCCACCCCATTGAGCCCACCGGACGCGAGCTGCGCAAGCTGTTCTCTTGGATCCCCAACGACGACGACTACACCGAGGGCACAGCCGCTCGCTGAGCGTTGTCACAGTACTAGAGTGAGTGGGGGCCAAACGGCGATACCGGTGGCCCCCACTCGTCATTCATCAGTGATTCTAAGAAGAAGGAACCCGTGAGCACTCGTCCTGTCGTTGTCCTAGCTGAAGAGCTTTCGCCAGCCACTGTTGAGGCCCTCGGCCCCGACTTCGAAATTCGTCAGTCTGACGGTACGGACAGGCCCCGTCTGTTCGCTGACATCGCTGCTGCCGAAGCCCTCATGGTGCGTTCAGCCACCACAGTCGACGCGGAACTGCTCAGCCACGCCAAACAGCTCAAAGTGGTGGCGCGAGCCGGAGTCGGTTTGGACAACGTAGACATCACCGCAGCCACAGCGGCAGGTGTCATGGTCGTCAATGCCCCCACCTCCAACATCATCTCCGCAGCAGAACTCACCTGCGCCCATATCCTGGGACTGGCGCGTAATATTTCTCCAGCGCATCAGGCACTCAAAGCCGGAGAGTGGAAGCGCTCCAAGTACACCGGCGTCGAGCTCTCCGAAAAGACACTGGGTGTGATCGGGCTGGGCCGCATCGGGGGACTGGTGGCCGAACGAATGGCCTCCTTCGGCATGGAAATCCTCGCCTATGACCCGTACGTCACCTCCGCGCGCGCCCACCAACTTGGCGCAAAACTGGTCACCCTGGACGAGCTCTACGCCAAAGCCGATGTGGTGACAATACACATGCCCAAGACTCCGGAGACGGTGGGCATGCTCAACGCTGAAGCGTTCGCCAAGATGAAAGACTCCGTCTTCCTCGTCAACGTCGCCCGCGGGGGGCTCATCAACGAGGAGGACCTCGAAACCGCACTGGCCTCGGGAACCATCGGTGGAGCCGCTGTCGATGTCTTCGCCACCGAACCATCGACCGATCTGCCCTTCTTCTCCCATGAGAGTGTGGTGGTCACGCCTCACTTGGGCGCTTCCACCCATGAGGCGCAGGAGAAGGCCGGGGTATCGGTCGCGCGCTCGGTCCGCCTGGCACTCGACGGCGAGTTGGTACCTGACGCGGTCAATGTGGCTGGAGGCGCGATCGACGAACTGGTCCGCCCCGGCATTCCGCTGATGGAACGCCTCGGCCGGGTTCTCACAGCGCTGTCCACGGACGCGTTGACTGACATCGAGACTGAAGCGGCCGGTGAGATTGCTGAGTTCAACGTCTCGGCCCTGCAGTTGGCCGCGCTGAAAGGCGTGTTCACCGACGTGGTCAACGACCCGGTGAGCTACGTCAACGCACCTGTGCTGGCGGAACAGAGGGGCATTTCCACTCGACTCACCACCACCACAGAGGTCGAGGACTACCGCAACGCGCTGACTATCCGTGCCGCAACCTCTTCGGGTCAGCACCTATCGGTGCGCGGAACCCTCACCGGCCCCAAGCAGATCCACAAGATTGTGGGAATTAACGGATATGACTTGGAGATCACCCTGACGGACCACCTGGTGGTCTTCGAATACGGAGATCGCCCCGGCGTCGTCGGTGCCCTGGGACGGATTCTGGGGGAGCACGAGGTCAATATCGCTGGCATGCAGGTCAGCCAAAACATGAAGGAAGGCCGGGCACTGGCAGTGCTTGCGGTAGATTCTGCGCTGCCGGCGGGAGTTCTGGAGGCGATCGCAGCAGAAGTCGATGCCGCACTTGCCGCCGAAGTCGACCTGGAAGAGAGCTAGGAAGCCCTGATGGCGTCTCGCCCCTCGTATTACCTGACCACGGCCATCACCTACCCCAACGGTGAACCGCACATCGGACATGCCTATGAGTACATCTCGGCAGACGTGATGGCGCGGTTCAAAAGACTCGACGGTTTCGACGTGCGGTTCCTCACCGGCACGGACGAACATGGTCAGAAGGTGCAGCAGACTGCTGAGCGCGAAGGGCTCACGCCATACGAACTGGCCACCCGCAACGCTGAAGCCATCAAACGGGTAGACGATGAGGTGCTTGGCATCTCCTACGACCGATTCATCCGCACCACCGACGCCGACCACTACCGAGCGTCGCAGGCGATCTGGCAGCGCATGTTGGACGCAGGCGATATCTATCTGGACAAATACTCCGGCTGGTACTCAGTGCGCGATGAGCGCTTCTTCACTGATGACGAGACGGAAGTTCGCGAAGACGGCGTCCGGTACGCGGTCGAAACTGGGACACCGGTGACCTGGACTGAAGAGGAAAGCTACTTTTTCCGACTCTCCGCTTACCAGGACAAACTGCTCCACCTTTACCGAGCCCACCCCGAATTCGCCGCCCCGGCCAGCCGGTTCAACGAAGTCATCCGCTTTGTAGAGGGTGGCCTGGAGGACCTGTCGATCTCACGCACCACCTTCGACTGGGGCGTTCCTGTGCCAAAGGAACTCACCGCCGGTGACACGGAGCTCAACCACGTCATGTATGTGTGGGTGGACGCACTGACGAACTACCTCACCGGAGCGGGTTTCCCCGAAACCGATTCCGAAGAGTTCCATCGGCGGTGGCCGGCGGACCTGCACATCATCGGCAAGGACATATCCCGTTTCCACTGCATCTTCTGGCCGGCGTTCCTGATGAGTGCTGGACTTGAGCTGCCCAGGCGGGTCATGATCCATGGGTTCCTGCACAACGCCGGTGAGAAGATGTCGAAATCGGTCGGCAATGTGGTGGCGCCAGCTGCGTGGACTGAGACCTATGGCCTGGATGCTGTTCGCTTCTTCCTGCTGCGGGAATTTCCCTACGGACAGGACGGGTCCTATACCCACGACGCTGTGGTGGGACGGAAGAACTCTGACCTCGCCAATAATCTTGGCAACCTTGCACAGCGATCGCTGAGCATGATCGTCAAGAACTGCGAGGGAACCATTCCGGAGCCCGGCGAGCTGCAGCCGGAGGATCGCAAGATCCTGGAGCAGGCCGAGTCCCTGCTGAGCATTTCTCGCGACGCCTACCAGGGACAACAGTTCCACCGCGCTCTGGAGCGCACCTGGTATGTGCTCGGTGAAGCCAACGCCTACTTTGCCGACCAAGCTCCTTGGAAGTTGAAGAAGACCGATGAGCTGAGAATGCGCACAGTGCTCTACGTGACCGCTGAAGTCATCCGGAAAGTGTCGTTGCTGATCCAAGCTGTGATGCCCAGCTCCGCCACCAAACTGCTGGATGCCCTCGGGGTCGAGTCCGGTGGTGACGCCGGTGCCACCAACGCCTCAAACATTGGCCCCCGCTCATTCGCCGCATATGACGACGCGCTGACCCCGGGCTCGCCCATCAGCAAACCAGAGCCCATTTTCCCCCGCCACGAGGACCTTCAGGAGGCGTCATGACAAAGACTTTCAGCATTGCCGTGATTGGCGGTGACGGGATTGGTCCCGAGGTCATTGCCGAAGCCCGCAAGGTCCTCAACGCAGCGTTGGAGAACGACGACGCCACGCTGCACTACACGGAGTATTCCCTGGGAACCGGTCACTGGTTGGAGACCGGGGAGACCCTTCACGATGAGACTCTGGACAAGCTGCGTGCACATGACGCCATCCTCTTCGGCGCCGTCGGAGCCGACCCGCAAGACGAGCGCATCCCCTCCGGAGTGATCGAGCGCGACCTGCTGCTGAAGCTGCGCTTCGAGCTTGATCACTACATCAACTTACGCCCCACCCGCACCTACCCTGGAGTGTCCACTCCGCTCGCCTCAGCGGACGACTTTGACTTTGTGGTGGTTCGCGAAGGCACGGAGGGACCGTATGTGGGCAACGGCGGAAGCCTTCGCCGCGGCACGACCCAGGAAATCGCCACCGAGGTCTCCGTCAACACCGCTCACGGTGTTCGGCGCGTGGTGGCTGACGCTTTCGAACGCGCCGCCGCCCGCCGCGGTCACCTCACTCTGGTGCATAAGCACAATGTGCTCACCCATGCCGGAGGTCTCTGGCGCCGCACCGTGGAGGAGAATGCCGGCCTCAACCCCCAGGTGAGCTGGGACTACATGCACGTCGATGCCGCCACCATCCATATGGTGACTAATCCTCAACGTTTCGACGTCATCGTCACCGACAACCTCTTCGGTGACATCCTCACCGATCTTGCGGGCGCTGTCTCCGGTGGTATCGGCCTGGCGCCTTCGGCGTCCATCAACGGTGCCGGCGCGACTCCTTCCATGTTTGAACCTGTCCACGGCTCAGCGCCCGATATCGCCGGTCAAGGTATTGCCGACCCCACCGCAGCCATCCTCTCGGCGGGGCTGATGCTCGAACACCTCGGTTTGGACGAATCGGCAGCACGCATCGAGCAGGCCGTGAACGCGCAGCTGACCGAATGGGCAGAGCGAAACACCGGTGAGGGTCTCAGTACCACCGAGCGCGGAGACACCTACGTCAGTAGAATCAAAGCACTGACGGACTAGAAAGGGCTACCCACATGCAGTTCGAGATCGTCGACCACCCCAATCCCAGCTCGGCAGAAAAGATTGCGAAAATCCTGGCCGACCCCGGCTTCGGCACCAACTTCACCGACCACACCGCTGTAGTCGACTGGACCGAACAGGATGGTTGGCACAATGCGCGGGTGGAACCCTACGGTCCAATCGCCCTGGACCCTGCGGCTTCAGTGCTGCACTATGCCCAGGAAGTCTTCGAAGGCATGAAGGCGTATCTTCACAGTGACGGAAGCATCTACACTTTCCGCCCGGAGTCCAACGCCGCGCGAATGAACAAATCCGCCCGCCGGATGGCGCTGCCAGAGCTGGATGAGCAGGTTTTCATCGAGTCGCTGGAAAAGCTCGTCACCACCGATCGGGCGTGGGTGCCCGGGGGTGAGGGGGAGGCGCTCTACCTGCGTCCGTTCATGTTCGCCACAGAAGCATTCCTCGGCGTGCGGTCAGCCAAAGAAGTCAGCTACCGCGTCATCGCCTCTCCGGCTGGAAACTACTTCGGCGGAGAGCTCAAGCCGGTGCGCATCTGGGTCTCCCGTGACTACGTGCGCGCAGCCCCGGGTGGGACTGGGGTGGCGAAGACCGGTGGTAACTATGCCGGGTCGCTCGTGGCCCAACAGCAGGCAGTGGAGAAAGGCTGTCAGCAAGTGCTCTTCCTGGATCCGCTCCATGAGAACGCAATCGAAGAGCTCGGCGGAATGAACGTCTTTCTGGTCACAAACGATGGCCGGTTGCTGACGCCAGAGCTCACCGGAACGATCCTCGAAGGAATCACCCGGTCATCGGTCATCCAACTGGCCAAGGATCGTGGTCTCATCGTCGAAGAGCGGCGGATCACCCTCGATGAGTGGGACCAAGGGGTCCGCAGCGGGGATATCACCGAAGCGTTTGCCTGCGGCACCGCTGCAGTCATTACTCCCATCGGGGAACTTGTTGACGGCGAGCACATCATTGCCTCAACCGGAACCGGCGAAGTCACTCAAGCTATCCGCGAGGAACTCCTGGGGATCCAGACCGGCACAGTGGAGGACCGCCACGGCTGGCTTCACCGCCTCACCTAAAGCTCCGCCAATACCTTCTGAAGGTCATCCAAGCCCAACGCTCCGAGACTGAGAGCCTGCATATGCCAGGCTTTAAGGTCAAATGTTTCGCCGCGCTCGGTATGGGCTCTCCTCGCTTCCTCCCGTCCGGCTAGCCACACGCGTTCGCCGAGCTTGTAGCTGATGGCCTGCCCCGGCCAGCCCAAATATCGGGTGACCTCAGAGGCGACGAATTCCGGTGAGCTGCCTGAATGCTCATTGAGGAACTGCTCGGCAAGAGCCGGAGTCCAGGTCTGCCCTGGGGCAATCGGTGAGTCTTCCGGGATGCCCAGTTCAAGGTGCATACCGATGTCGATCACGACTCGAATCGCACGGAGCATTTGAGCATCCAAGTACCCCATGCGCTCCTCAGCATCCAGATACCCCAGCTCGTCCATCAACCGTTCCGCGTACAACGCCCAGCCTTCGGTCATGCCGGAGGAGGAGCCCAGGGTCGTCTGGTAGATCGACAGTTCCGAGGACATATGGGCCCACTGCGCAAACTGCAGGTGATGACCGGGCACGCCCTCGTGGAACCAGGTAGATACTAAGTCGTAAACCGGAAAGACAGTCCTGCCCAGCGTGGGCAGCCAGGTGCGGCCCGGACGCGAAAAGTCAACAGTAGGCCGAGTGTAGTAGGGGGCAGCAGCAGACCCAGAGGGGGCAATCTTCGCCTCCACGGTCCTGATGGGTTCAGCGATATCGAAATGCCTGCCGTGTAGCTCACGGATCGCTGTATCCATCATTGACTGCAGCCATTGGCGTACTTGCTCCACTCCCTCCACTCGCCGGCCGTGGACATCCAGCCATGCCATGGCCTCCAAGGGCGAGGAGCCAGGCTTGATCTCTTCTGCGAGATCTCGCATTTCCGCATTGATCCGCTGATACTCCTGCCACCCCCAGCCGTAGACCTCCTCGGGGTCAATACTGGCTCCCATGAACCGTCGGGTGCTCAGCAGATATCGATCACGGCCGACCGCATCAGGTGTTCCCTGGGCATCTGGCAGATACTCGTCCTGAAGATATGTGCGCATTCTGGCCACGGCAGCGGCTGCGGCGTCGGCGGATTGTCTCAGGTCCTGGCGGAGAGCGTCAGGGCCGTCGCGGGCGAACTCATGGAACCAGCTCTCATTGCCCTCCAGCCACTGCTCCAGTTGGCCGATGATGGTCTCCACCTGGCGAGTTGCCGAGGTGAGGCCGCGGCGTCGTCCCTCATCCAGTGTTGCCTCAAGGGAAGAATAGCTGGCAGGGAACTTCGCCATCCGACGGGAAATAACAACCCAATCCTCCGGTGTGGACTGCGGCATCAACA
Source organism: Nesterenkonia haasae (assembly GCF_010119385.1). Classification (GTDB taxonomy): domain Bacteria; phylum Actinomycetota; class Actinomycetes; order Actinomycetales; family Micrococcaceae; genus Nesterenkonia; species Nesterenkonia haasae. The sequence continues at coordinate 17,970 of NZ_VFIE01000022.1, read as the reverse complement.
GAAACAAGGACCGTGCGCTGTGGATAGGTGAGGCAATATTGCGCAATACCCGGAGGTCCTCGCCCGACTCATGCGCCTCCAGTTCCACGCTGATCCGATCGCGCAACAGCGCGCCGCACCGCTGATCCACCGGCGCAAACCCAACTGGCCCGGTCGCATCCTGCAGAGCATCCAGTTGCTGCAGCACCTCACGCCCCAATTGGGCGCGGGCTGCTCGGGTCTCGGGGGAGAAGTCCGGCATGCGGTCATCACCGGGCCGCACCCCAAGCATCGTTGCTACCGAAGGCTCCAGCTCAGCCAACTGGTCGACGTACCAGTCCGCTAGTTCGCGAGGAGTTGTGGACTCATGATGGTTGCTCATGACAACTATCCTGCCAGAGGAATCACCCGGCGCAACCGGAACGATAGAGTGTCATCATGCGTATTGCACGATTTGTCACTGATTCTGATCCGGCCTATGGAGTTGTCACCGGTGAGCCGGATGAGCAGACCATCATCCAGCTCGCGGGAGATCCGTTCTACCAGGGAATTCAGGAGACCGGCCAGACCCATAAGCTTGAGGATGTGCGACTCGTCGCCCCCATCATTCCCCGATCCAAACTGATCGGCGTGGGTAAGAACTACGCTGACCACGTCAAAGAGATGGGCGGAGAGGTGCCGGCGAGCCCGCTGCTCTTCCTGATGCCAAACACAGCGGTGGTCGGACCAGATGAGCCGGTCAAGCTGCCCAGCTTCTCTGATGAGATCAGCTATGAAGCTGAACTCGCTGTGGTGATCGGCCGGATCTGCAAGGATGTTCCCCTGGACCGCGTCCCCGAGGTGATCTTTGGCTACACCGTCGCCAATGACCTCACAGCACGCGATGCGCAGCGTTCAGATAACCAGTGGGCGCGCGCCAAGGGGTTCGACGGTTCCGCGCCACTGGGCCCGTGGATCGAAACCGAGCTCGAACCAGAGGGCCTGCGCATCACGGGTACGCACAACGGCAAGACTGTTCAAGACGGAAATACCGCGCAGATGATCTTCGGTGTGCACGAGCTGGTGTCCTACATCTCGGAAGCAATGACGCTCCTGCCCGGTGACGTCATCCTCACCGGCACCCCGGCAGGAGTGGGCCTGCTGTCCGACGGCGACACTTTCGAGGCTGAAATCGAGGGAATCGGCATCCTTCGGAACACATTCCGGGTGTAACCCAAGATCATCTTCGCCGAGCGACGCGGCAAGACGCCGAACACAACCCTTCAAGGAGAACCCCGCCCTACCATGAGCACCACCACCGCTGCTGCCTCAGCAATTCCCAATGTTGACGCCGACACTCCCGTTCGGGTCCGGTTCTGCCCATCGCCGACCGGCACCCCGCATGTTGGTCTCATTCGCACGGCCCTGTTCAACTGGGCATATGCCCGGCACACCGGCGGCAAACTCGTTTTCCGGATAGAGGACACCGACGATAAGCGCGATTCTGAGGAGTCGTATCTGCAGCTGCTGGAGGCACTGCGCTGGTTGGGCATCGACTGGGATGAAGGGGTTGAGACCGGTGGCCCCCACGAGCCCTACCGGCAGTCCCAGCGCATGGATATCTACGCTGACGTGCTCGGCAAGCTCCAATCCGGAGGCTATGTCTACGAGTCTTTCTCCACCCCGGCAGAAGTTGAGGACCGGCACCGCGCCGCCGGACGTGACCCCAAACTGGGATATGACAACTACGACCGGGAGCTGACTGCAGAGCAGATCAGCGCCTTCCGCGCAGAGGGCCGTGAGCCTGTGCTGCGGCTGCGAATGCCGGATGAGGATATTACCTTCACAGATCTGGTGCGGGGGGAGATCACCTTCAAAGCGGGGTCCGCTCCGGACTTTGTGGTGGCCCGGGCCAATGGTCAGCCCCTCTATACGCTCGTCAACCCACTGGATGATGCACTGATGGAAGTCACGCATGTCCTTCGCGGCGAAGACTTGCTGTCCTCCACACCGCGCCAGATTGCCTTGTACCGTGCCTTGTATGCGGTAGGCGTTGCTCAGCACATGCCGGCGTTCGGCCACCTGCCGTACGTCATGGGGGAAGGCAATAAAAAACTCTCTAAGCGTGACCCCGAATCGAATCTCTTCCATCACCGGGACCGCGGATTTGTCCGCGAGGGGCTGTTGAACTATTTGGCTCTGCTGGGCTGGTCACTCTCTGCTGATGAGGACATTTTCACGGTGGATGAGTTTGTGGAGAACTTCGACATCGCAGATGTCTTGGGGAATCCCGCACGGTTCGATGTGAAGAAGGCAGAAGCGATCAACGGCACCCACATCCGCAGGCTGCAGGCCGAGGACTTCCGTCTCCGATTGGTGCCGTACCTTCGGACGCTGGGGTTCGTGGGGGAGAAACTCTCAGAGAGGGAGGCTCAGCTTCTGGAGGGCGCGGCCCCGCTTGTGCAGGAGCGCATAGCCCTGCTGCGCGAGGGTGCTGACATGATGGGCTTCTTATTCGTCGATGATGAGGCCCTCGAGATCGAGGACAAAGCCTTCAGTGGCCTGGGGGATCAGGTCCTTGAAACTCTCGACGCCGCCGCGGCAGCTTTGGAGATCATCGACGAGTCGTCCTGGACCACTGAGAAAATCGAGGCTGCTTTGCGAGAAGCGCTGATCGATGGATTGGGGCTAAAACCTCGAAAGGCCTTCGGGGCTGTGCGTTCGGCAATCTCCGGTCGCAAAATCTCACCTCCGCTGTTTGAATCCATGGAGCTGCTGGGGAAGGAATCGTCACTGAAGCGGATTATCCGATTCCGTGACTTGATCGACGCACAGGCCTGAGTTGTGGCTGAAGCCTGCAGTGCTGTAATATTGATTGCTGTTGCTCCGGCTTAGCCGGTAAACAGTGGGCTATGGTGTAATTGGCAACACGTCGGTTTCTGGTACCGTTGTTCTAGGTTCGAGTCCTAGTAGCCCAGCGTTCTGATTTCAGTATCAGACAGACATTCTGCTAGGATGTATACGCCCTCGGCAACGAGGGCATTGTTATGAGAAGTTAGTTTTACACATAAGAGTATGCAATAACAACTGCATAAGGCCCCATCGTATAGCGGCCTAGTACGCCGCCCTCTCACGGCGGTAACGCGGGTTCGAATCCCGCTGGGGTCACTCTCAGAGTGAATATAGGTAAAGCCCTTTGTCGGAGCAATCTGACAGAGGGTTTTGTCGTTCCCAAAGAGATTTCCGAGGTATAGGCCGTGCTTATAGGGCATAGCCGTGCTGCTGGCGTCGGGCCAGGTTCGTGGCTATGGTCGGAAAGACTTCTCCGCAACCCACTGCATGACTTTTGGCAGGTTTCGCCAATCGTTCGGCTGGTTAGCCACCCATCTCGCCAGCGCTGTGGGGGCCCGAGATGTCTCTGCCGAAGCACACCACTAATGCAGTCGGTACTTTCGCACTCGCCGTACCAATGGTGCTGATGACAAACCGTTGTCTGGACCGGTGCGCGGTATCGGCTCTCGGTATGCACATTGAGAACAGACAACCAAGTGCGTCATGGCGTGACCGCCTGAAGGCGGAAGGCTCAGAGCGCGGCGATGGCTTCGACTTCAACAAGTTGATCGTCGTATCCAAGCACCGTCACTCCCATCAGAGTGCTAGGCACATCGTGGGGGCCAAAGGCATCGCGCACGACTTTCCATGCCTCCACAAGATCCTTTTGCTGTGCGGAGGCCACTAGGACACGAGTGCTGGCCACGTGGTGGATCGAAGCTCCTGCATCCTCTAGGGCTAGGCGCAGGTTTTCAACGCACTTGGCGGCCTGTCCGGCGTAGTTTCCGATACTGGCGGTGGAACCATCGTCATTCAATGGGCACGAACCGGCCAAGAAGACGAACTGAGCATCTGCTGAGACCTTCGATGCGTAAGCATACTCAGCAACATCAGATAGGCGTTCAGAGCGAATGAGATTAACAGGGGTGGTCATGACCTCCATTCAAGCAGGTCCCCTGCCTGGTCGAGCGAGGACAGACAGGGGACCCGGTACTAGACTGCTGCCGCGGCGGGGACCGGTGTTGTTGCGGCGTCGACCGGCTGCTTGCGGACCCACCGTTTGAGTGCGATCACAGTGAATGCAGTCACCGCAGCTCCAATGATGACTGCCAGCAGGAACAGAGGGAACCCACCAATGGCGAAGGGTACGAAAACGCCGCCGTGCGGTGCAATGGAGGTGACCCCGAAGGCCATCGTCAGTGCGCCAGTGACTGCGCCACCCGCCATCGAGGCCGGCAGAACACGCAACGGGTCAGCTGCTGCGAATGGGATCGCGCCTTCAGAAATGAACGCGGCTCCCAGGAGCACTGCAGTCTTTCCGTTCTCACGCTCGACCACGGTGAAGAGTTTCCGGTCGAGGAAGGTTGCAAGGGCCATACCCAGAGGCGGAACCATCCCTGCCGCCATGACGGTCGCCATAATCATCAGGGGCGCCTCGGTTTCGAGGCCGACTCCTGCCGAGATCCCAGCCACGGCGAAGGAGTAGGCCACTTTGTTCACAGGTCCACCGAGGTCGAAGCACATCATCAGGCCGAGGATGAGCCCGAGAAGTACTGCTGCGGTGCCGGTCATTGACTGGAGCCAGTTCTCCAGGACGGCGGTGAGTCCAGCGATGGGGCCACCAAGAAGTATCACCATCAGGCCGCCCGCAACGAGACTGGCGGCCAGCGGAATGATGACAACGGGCATCAGCCCAGCCAACCAACGCGGCACGTCTAGTCTGCGGATCCAATAGGCTATGGCACCGGCCAGCACACCGCCGACAATGCCGCCTATGAAGCCCGCATCCATTGCCAAGGCGACCGCGCCTGCGGTAAAGCCTGGGGCGATGCCAGGTCGGTCAGCCATGCCGAACGCGATGTACCCGGCCAAAGCCGGAACCAGGAAGCTCATCGCAGTGCCACCGATGACGAAGAACACTGCTCCCAGATACGCCCCGAGCATTCCGAATCCGCGGAAGTCCTCCGGCAGGTCTGCCTCAGTCGGTAGGTTCCACAGCGCCCTGTTGAAGGCGATGTCATCCGCCACTTCGGTAATGCTGTAACCGCCGAGCAGGAATCCTAGTGCGATCAGCAGACCACCGGCTGCCACAAATGGAATCATGTAGCTGACCCCGGTCATCAGCACACGCTGGACTTTCCGGCCGAAGCTCTCAGACTCTTGGTCACCAGCTGAGTTCTCCTGGGACTCAACCGCCACCGTCTGGGCGGCAGGGTCTTCAGCCGCCCTAAGGGCCTCTTCGATCATGCCTTCAGGGTCGTTGATGGCGCGTTTGACGCGGGAAGCGACGACCGGCTTTCCAGCGAACCGGTGTTTCTCTCGGACATCGACGTCCGCAGCGAAGATCACCGCTGAAGCTGCTGCGATCACGTTGCTGGGCAGGGCATCTGCACCTGAGGCTCCCTGTGTCTCGACGTGGATGGTGATACCGCGCGCTTCCCCTGCCTGCCGAAGCGCGTCGGCTGCCATGTACGTATGGGCGATTCCAGTGGGGCAGGATGTCACTGCCACAAGCGAGAGGGTTTCCGGGCGACCCTCAGCTGCAGGATTTGCACTGGTGGATGAGCTGGAATTGGAGGAGGTGCGCCCTTCAGGGGCGACCGCTTCATCGATGAGGCTCACAACCCGCTGAGCAGAGGAGGCGTTTCGTAGGGAGTCCACGAACTCGTCGCGCATGAGATATGTCGCCAGGGCGGAGAGAATCTTGAGGTGATCCTGATTTGCGCCCTCAGGAGCGGCGATGAAAAACACCAAGTCGGCCGGGCCGTCGCTGGAGCCAAAGTCCACAGGTGAGGCGAGTCTGGCGAAAGCAAGTGTCGGGGCATTAATCGCGCTGGTGCGGCAATGCGGGATGGCGAAGCCTCCAGGCATGCCCGTCGCTGATTCCTGTTCACGACTCCACGCGTCGTTGAACAGTGCCTGGGAGTCTGATGCACGGTCTGTGGTAGCGATATGCTCCGCGACGGCCTGGATGACCTCACGCGGGGTGGACGCGCGAATCTGGTCCAGACTGACCAACTCGCTAGTGATGATACTCATGATGGGCTGCCCTTCATAGTGGTGTTGATCTCATCGACGGCCACGTCGACGAGTGAGAGGTCTTTGGGTCCCGGCATTGCGGACCCCGGCAGGGTTGCAGCCGCCCGCCCATGGGCTACGGCTTGTCGCAGACAATCGGCGTCCGAGTCGCCTCGCTGGTGGGCGTAGAGGAAACCTGCAAGTGCGGCATCCCCTGCGCCGACGGTGCTGCGAGCTGCGAGAGACGGCCCGTATGCGAAGAGGAGGGGGGCGTCTAGGTTCGGTGCCGCAGGGACGAACAATGCTCCGCGTGCCCCCAGGGTTACCAGGGCGGCGCGGACCCCGAATGGCTGAAGTGAAACGGTGAGGTTCGCTGCCAGCTCGACATTGGCTTCCAGCGTTTCGGGGGTCTCCTCCGCGGTCGACCTAACACCGTGGACGTTGCGATGCAGTTCGAGGAGTTCCTCAGCGTTGGGTTTGATGAGATCCGGCTGGGCAGTGATTGCCTGCACTAGGGCCGCTCCGGAGGAATCAACGGCGATAAGCGGTTTCCGGAGGGAATCGTCGCGGCGAATCTGATGAATCAGGCGCGCGTAGAAGCTCTCAGGTGCTCCTGGAGGCAGTGACCCGGCCAGGGCCACCCAAGAGGCCTGCCACGCGTGCTCGACGACGAGATTGACAAATGCGGAGGTAGTTTCGGCCTTGAACCTCGGGCCCGGTTCATTGATCTTGGTGGTGGTGCCCGTCGGGTCCGTAATGGTGATGTTGGTCCGCAGCGGAGCCCCGATGGGAACAGTGTGATGGGGCAGTTCGATGGTCTCCAGTGCCGTCAGGAGCGCATCGCCGGAGTCTCCGGGCAAGAGCGCGAGAGTTTCCGTTTCGGCTGCTGCCAGAGCCCGGGATACGTTCACACCCTTACCGCCGGGGCCGCGATGGCCTGATACGGCTCGATGAACCTGCCCAGGTGACAGAGGTCCGAGCAGCTCAATGGTGGCGTCGAGGCTCGGGTTGGGAGTGACAGACAGGATCACGCGACCACGACCTGGACTTCAGCCTCTGCAAGAGCAGTTGCCAGGTCCGCAACTGGTTCAGCGTCAGTGATCAGAACATCGATATCTGTGAGTGCGGCGAACTGAACCAGTGTGGTCTGACCCAGCTTGGACGAATCGGCCAGGAGGACTCGGTGGCGTGCTGCACAAATATGTGCGGATTTCACAGCGGCCTCTGAGCTGTCGGGAGTGCTGAGGCCGAAAGTCGCGTCGACCCCATTTGTGCCGATGAACGCCACATCGGCTCGGCGGCTTTGCAATGCAGTAATGGTGTCCGGACCAACGGCAGCTCCGGTCACACCGCGGACACTCCCGCCGAGTATCTCGACCTGGACGCCGGGAGACGTGGAGAGTTTTTGGGCGATCGGGACAGCGTTGGTGATCAGGTAGCGGTGTTTGCCCTCCACCTGAGATTCTGCTGCCAGCAAATCTGCGAGTGCTTCTGTCGTCGTTCCTGCATCAAAAATCATGGACCCTCCATCAGCGGGCGGTAAGAAACCTCGCGCAGCTTCAGCGATCCGCTGCTTCTGTGCGGTATGGCGACGCAACCGGTCATGCAAGGACGTTTCCGTCCGGGAGACAAGACCAGCCGGGACTGCGCCACCATGTACTCGGTGCAGACTCCCTTGGCTTTCCAGGAGGTCCAGATCGCGGCGAATCGTCTCCTTGCTGACGTGCAGTCGGTCCGCCAGCACCTGCACGGTGACGGGTCCATCCTCCAAACGAGCGAGGATGCTCTGATGTCGCTCGGGTGTGAGTTGAGCCATTCCGTCTCCTAGAAAGTGATATGAGCCACATGGCGTGGAATTGCCCTGACTTTATCTGTGTATGTCTGTGTTTGCAAGATCTAAACCACCTAAACACAGAAAAACGGAAAACGAGTCTCGTCGAATGAGGGGTGCTCACACGGACTGGATTCCTTGTCCGCTGGTTTTTCAGTGGCGCCGAGAAAGTTCATGTGTGTGACGTTCCATCCGGATGACCTAGTTGTTCCGAACAGATAGCGTGATAGCGACGCGTAGGGCCTCGAGAATTTCTGAGGAGACAGGAAGAAACAGTGTTGCCATGCTTCTCGCTTTAAGTGACAGACACCATATGCTCTCTTAGGGGGGGGCGTGGTAAAACCCGTTAGTGGCCGAGTGACATGAAAGCTGCGCATGACAAACGGTCGTCTGATGGGCGCATTGATCGGAATCAGGCCCTGCGAGGCGTTGGTCCAATCTACTTGTTGGCAGTGCGAGAACCAGGGGGTACCATAATCGGAGCCAGGGGGATTGACATGTTAAAGGCTGATGTTCTGCGCCAAGCCGTCCAGCACTACAATGGCGTCAAAGTTCCTTTTGTTCTAGTCTCCGGCCCTTTCGGCGCTGGTAAAGGGCGTTTCGTCCAAGACCTAGAAACACATCTTGGTTCACAATTTGAACTGTGTTCCACAGCGGCAGTTCCTGGCAAATCTCTGGGCAGGCGTCTCAAAGCCTTCGATTCACCCGGAGTCGACACACCAGCTGAGGCTGTCGCCAGACTTCATGGTTCCACTCTGGCGAACGGGATGCTTGAGGGCAGACTCACAAGAACATTAGTTTTTCGTGACGTTGACCTCTTCGACGATGATTCCCTGGAAGTGCTTCGGCTCATTATCGCCGCGCAGTGGGTGAGCGTGGTGGCGACGTGTTCGTCTGAGTCCAGGATCAGTTCTCAGCTAAGCCGCTCCCTCCAAGGCGACCGTGGCCTTATTCTCCGACTGACCGCGCTCGCCGAGGCAGATGTCAGGGGTCTTTTGCACGAAGTCCTAGGGGCTCCTCCTACTTCGGCGCTCCAGCGCTACCTTCAGAGTGTGACTGGCTCTTTTGCGGAGGATCTCATCGTTGTGGCTCTCACCGGGCGGGATGAAGGGTGGATCGCTACGATCGACGCGCGAAGCGCCATCCTCCGGTCTCCTATTTGGCTGGATCGTCGCGGAGCCGATGCATTTAAGCAAGAAATCGAGAGCATTCTGAGCGAAGGCGTAGTAGAGCTGCTCCGACAGGTCGCGCTGGCGGAGCGAATCCCTATCGTCAATCTTTTCGCTGATGCCGAAACGCGGGCCACAGTCTACTGGTGTGAAGAAGCGGGCCTACTTACTGTGAGGGGCTCCCACGTCTATCTGGCGCGCGCGTGGCATCGGCACGCTTTGGTGTTGTCCCACGGTAAGGACGACCTGGCCGAATATGAGACTCCCGGGGACATCCTGCATTACCGCACCCGCCCACGTGTTCCTGAGGGCGAAGCGGCTCTTTTCGCCGCTCGAGAGCATCTGGAGCGTGGTCTCCTCGACCAAGCGTGGTACCTCGTGAGCGATATACCCAGGACCGACCCCAGAAAACTGGGTATTGAAGCCAGCGTCCTAGCTGTACGAGGAGCGCCGCGCACGGCGGTGGAGACACTGCTGCAACAGGATCCCCGGGAGGAATCTCCAACAGATGTGACAGCTCTCGAAGCATTTGCGCGATCAGCTCTGCTATCGGCTCCGGGTGAAGACCTTTCGAAGATGGCAGACCTTTCACAAAGGCTTGACCAACTGGAAGACTTCGCGCCGGATGGATATTTGGAGACCTTCCCTGCACCTCAGGGCCCCCTCGTCGCTTCCGAAGATTGGAAGCGGAGCCGCAGTAAACACGACGAATACGTAGTGGACACAGAACTCCTTGCTAACGCCAGCTGCGCAGCACTAGATGCGTACGCAGCCGTTCTCGCAGGTGATGGAGAACGCGCACACTCATCACTAGCCGTTGTCATGAGCATTAGAGCTGCTGAGCTGCCTATTATTGCTTCGACTTGGATTCTGGAACGAGTGGGCCTGGCTCGCGTATTGGCTTTTCCCGGTGAGGAAGTCCTGCCGCAAGAATGGATGGCAGGGGAACCTGCCGAAAGACAACTGCAGCACACCATTACCGATCAAGCTCTTCTCGCGCTTAAACACACTGTGTGCGGAGTGGACTCACATGTGCTTCGAGCGGAATTGGATGACCTCTGGCTACAGTTCGAGGTCGGCTTGCCCTCGGGAAATGTCTCGCGGAGGCTCCTCGAAGCGTTGGACTTCGTGGTCTCAGGGCCCAGGTCTGAAGAGATCTTCGGGCCTACCGGGCTCAGCTTTCCCGCATTCGGTAGGACTTTTCGTGACATCTGCGTGGAGGTTGTGGCCATTCTCGGCCGTTTGCTCCACACGCCGGCACGGGACCTGATTTCGACGATGTACCGGACCGCCGAGGCGCGGCCACTTGCTCCCGGCATGTGGCGAACGTCCATGCGGTGTCTTCTTCTACGGCGGGCGAGCGTGCTTCCGGCTGAAGTCCTGCGTGAGCTCCTTGGTATGGCGCAAACGGCCGGAGTCGAGCGTGAGGTTATCAGGCGCGTTGAGGCCTGTCTTGAGCGGGGTGACGCTTCTAGGACCGATATTCTCTCTGAGCCTATCCCCGGTCATCCTGCTTTCAGCTTCTGCGTCTCTAAGGCCTCTGAGCATCACGGTGTTCCGCAGCTGAAGCCTGAAATCGCAGAGCTGCTCTCGGGTCGGGAGTCCCACGTCACCGCCCTCCTTGCTGATGGCGCCAGCGCAGCTGAGGTCGCACGTCAACTGAGTATCTCTTCACGCACGGTTCAGGCACATATACGCAGCATCTACCGAAAGCTCGGCGTGGGTTCGAGACTCCAACTGCTCGCCAGACTCGCCAGAGGCGGCGAGGTGCCGTTATGAGTATTCGTTCCCGCGGCATAGAGTCGGCGGCCCTCGAGCCAGCGGCCGAATTGGTCGCAGAGGTCCTGAAAGCACCTGCTTCGCAGAGTGTGGTGCTCGTACTTCCTGGGCTGTGGTGTCTAGACGATGTTGTCGCTCGTCTGGGGGAGTACGCCCCAACGCTCTACGTGGACGTCAACCGTGGCAACAGCGCACGGACCTGCGCACTCGCAGCGGCACTTGACGCAGTCAACGGTCCCGGCGGTTCGTCTGTCTCTGACCCATTGGGAGATCGACTTGAGCAGTGGTCGCGAGAAGCGTTCGTGGCAAGTGGCTCCGTTCCATGGGTCGTCGCTGAATTTGCGAACCTCATGGACGGGGCCACGGCAGCGCTGCTCCACGAATTTGCAGGCCGAGGGTGGATCCGACTTCTGCTGCCCATGCGCCACTTTTCGGAAAAGTCGGAACTCTCAGTTGCCCTTCAGGAGGCTGGGTCTCTGGTCGAACTGTTTCCACAGCGCCTCCGTGAACAGGCGATGGGCCGGGCCTTAGAAGCCTGGGTGGGTGCTCCAGTGTCGATCACCTCTCAGCGCAGGATTTCTGCCCTCAGTGGGGGCCATGTCGCCTTAGCGCGCCGAGTCGTAGAGACCGCAATACTCCACGGCGTCCTACGCCAACGTGACGATATGTGGATCTGGGAACCGGATGAGCAGCCCCTGCATGTGGCCCTCGAGAACGAGAGCGGACACCTGCTCAGTGGCCTAACGGATTCCGAGCGAACTCTACTGAAACTGACTGCCGTCGCTGGGAGGATTCCTGAGCAGTGGGCCGTCGAAGAGTTTTCCGATGCAGTGGTCCTGAGCCTCAGGCACCAAGGGATCCTCGGCCCAGACTATAAGGCACGTTTGGGAAGCGTCGATCTACGAATTCAGCCAGAAGCGCTTCGCGAGTCTGTCCGGAGAGTAGTCCGCGAGATCGGGGCCATCAGTCTCTGGTATGAGTACGGAAAGAGAATCCCTCGTCTTACTGGCAGTGCGCTGTCGGAAGCTGCTTTGGTGTGCTGGGCAGCGCGCTCGGGCGAGCCCATTCCCTCATTCCGGGCGCAGTGGGCGGCTCGGGTCTGCATCAGCCACGGCTGGTACGAGCAGGTCGCGATACTCAGCCAGGCGCTGTCCACGATTCCGCCGGCCATGCGAGCACTTCGAGCGCGGGCGGAATATGCACGGGGGGATGTAGCCGGGGCCAGTAAGGAGATGCATCAACTACTGACGCAGATTGATCGTGCCAACGGCGATGCCATGGATCACAAGACACAGCGTGAGGCGCTCATCCTCGCGCGGCGAATGAGCCTGTTCCACCCAGAAGCGGTTGGTCCCATCGTGGAACGCCTCACCACTCTTGGGGCTGGAGCGAGCGCGCCGTCACTCGAGCGGGTCGTCGCAGCGACTCAGGCCGATGACTCCGACCACTGGGTGGGGGAGATGCTGGAGGCTCGCCTGCACGGCACATGGGAGGAATCGGTCACTGCCCAGTTGTGTGTTGGCGTCAAGCTCGGACTCCGTATGCATCCTGAGCTTGGCCGACTGGTGCTCTCCTCCCTGCTGGACGACTTGATCCGTGAAGGCGGGCAACCGGACATCGAAGAGGCCGTTGTCGCTGTGCTGCTGCTCATCGTCACGGCGCAGGGCTGGCGCACGGACATGATGCGTGTGCACTTTCAGATATGGAACGGCAGAACCATTCGTGGACCAGCGCTGCCCGGAGTTGCGAGCGTGGTGGCAGCAATCGTGGCTATGCAACAGGACAGAATGCACAGTGCCCATTTGCACGCCGCAGCTGCCCTGCGTGCATTCGACATGAGCGACCCCTACGGTTTGGCCCCCTTTAGTGCCTCGCTCGTCATGGCCACGGCGTCCTATCTCGATGAAGAGACGGGAGCCAGAGCACGTCGCAACTGCAGCCCACGAGTCGGTACCGGACGAGTTGATCGAGGTCTTCCCTCGCTCCGGCTAGCAACTCAGGGCATGGCACTTATTGGTAGCGGGCCACCCACCCCGGTAGTCGCCGCGGCACTGCTGCCATTAGCGCGGCAGGCACGTGAGGAATCAGAGCTGCTCCAGGAGCAGCAACTTCTTCTGCTCTCAGTACTGGGTATGTCGACCGAGGCCGCCGAAATGATCCTTGAAGCCCCATGGGGCGAGCAACCAGGACGACCTAGCATGATCTACAGACTAGCTGAGGCTCTGACCACCTCTGACGATCGTCTAGCCCTTGAGACCGCAGATGTCTTCATTGCGGCGAGCTCTCAGCACTTTGGGCTGAGCATCCTGGCAGCCTTATGGGCTCGACGTGAAGGACTTGACAACGAGATACGCGCCCGTGTCGCCAAGACAGTGTTGTCGCTGCGGCAGGAGCTGACTGAGCATTCATTGCTCATCAGCACCTTCGAGGAGCTCACTCTTGGACCGCGGGAGCGCTCTGTACTCGAAGCCCTACACCGTGGCGACACCACGCGAGCCATTGCCCGCATGCTCAGTGTCTCCCCGCGAACAGTCGAGGCGACGGTCTCGGCACTGCTGAAACGCTTTGGCTGCGCCAACCGAGTCGAGCTCATCGGACTGGATCTCCTGACAAGCTGAGCCTGTAGGCGCTCGGACACCGCACTGACCGGCCTCTGCGCTTGTATTTCCAGCAAAACACTGACGTCACCCTCAAACCAGCGCTGTCAGAATCGCAGAGTTTCTCCGGTGAACCACCGTTCCTGGTCCTCGCTCAGTTCACCCTATGCGGACATCGCCAGGTGTGTTCGCGGAAAGTATGCAGTCGGTGCGGAACCGATTCGCACGAAATAAGTAGTGCGAATTTAAAAGAATGGTAAATGTACCTATTGTCTCCAACATGGAGTTGTAAATAGAGTGTTTACAGTACTTCGCTTAGAAGTTCATATAATTTATAACAGGGTGGAATATGAGTAATAAGCGTGACTCAAAGTTCGCAAATAATAAAACACTATTCAGCACCATTGAAGCTATTTCGGTCAATTGGAGTTTCATCAATGACTCTCGTCGTCTTAGTCTCCAATCCAGTTGTGATGAGGGGTGTGCTAGAGCTCAGCTGCGGATCATCGAGCACGCCACCTCTCTAGACAACAGGGCGGGCCTGATGAACCCGCCACGTATCACAGCAATTATTCCTACGATCGGCCGCCCGGGATTACGTCGTGCAGTGTTGTCGGTTCTGCGGCAGCGCCCAGGGGCCCACCCCCTCCTCAAAGCGGAGTCAGCGGTGCCGTCACACGGAATCATGGTGCACAGTTTGCTGAAACTTAATACCTCGTCTTTCTCGGACTGCCGCTGCCCGGCGGGGTCGCAACTTATGACGAGCGCGCTGACGAGAGCGGTGATCACCGGATGCGATGCCTACTGAGTGAGGTGCGCTCCGGCGCCACTCACCAGGCTGAGCCCAGAATCTCAGCTCCATAATCCGCTCTCCGGCGGCAGGACCCCCTGCCTGCCGTCGGAGGGCTTACCGCGTTAATATAAGATCCCACCCCAGCCGGTGAGGTCCACGGTCAGTTATCTGCGGCAGACCGCAGAGCCCGCAGCAGGTCCGTGTACAAGTCCTCGGGGTCTTCGATCCCCACCGACAGGCGGATCAGGCCTTCTGGCACAGTGTCCGGTTCACCGGGATGGCGCCGCCGACGTTCAGCTAAGGACTCGACTCCTCCGAGGCTGGTGGCTGGCGTCCACACCTCCACCGCTTCCAGCACTGCGTCGGCAGCCCGCCTATTTGTCGTTTCGATGGTGATGATCGCTCCGAAGCCGCGGAGCAGCCGAGCCGCCCGGTCGAATTGTGGATGACCAGGCAACCCCGGATAGGAGACGTCGACCAGCGGAAGCGTCTCGTCATTGGTCAGATCGCTGAGCCGAGAGGCCAAATACCCGGCATTTCGCTCAGCGGCATCAAGGCGCACGGCGAGAGTGCGCACCCCCCGCAGAGCAAGGAAGACCTCCATTGGACCTGGAATTGTGCCGTGGAGGTTCCTATGAGCCCGGAGTGTGGCGTGAAGTTCGGCGTCATTGGTGAGTGCAGCTCCCATGATGACGTCTGAGTGTCCGGAGAGAAACTTGGTGACCGAATGGATGACCACATCGGCGCCATGCTGGAGTGGATTCTGCCGCAGTGGAGTAGCGAACGTATTATCAACGGCTGTTGTCACGCCCAGTGACTTCGCTTCAGCCAGCAGGACCGGCACATCTGCGACTTCGAGCATCGGGTTTGTGGGGGACTCGATCCAGAGAATGACGGTCGTTCCGGCGGCCTGCGCGTCGGCAGCCACTTCGCGGACGGTGGTGAGCACCTGCTCGGTGTCAGCAATATCCACGCGGTGGAGGGTCAACATACCTTTCTCGGCCATCTGCTGGGCCATGGAGGAGAACCCCATATAGGCGTGCCGCGGAATAATGAGGTGTCCGCCGAGCGGAAGTTGACTGATCATGGCCGAGATCGCTGATTGGCCGGAAGAGAACAGTAGGCCGTGGGCCCCGCCCTCCAGTTCGGCCAACAGTTGCTCCAGCGGTCCGAAACTGGGGATTCCCTCCCGGGCGTAGACCTGCGGGTACTCCACGCTGGGCCGGTAGGTAAAAGTGGAGGTGAAGTCAACAGCAGGATTGACCGGCGAATTCGGCTCGTGCGGCCGGCCGGCGGCGACTATCCGAGTACGTCGGTGATGTGTCATGGCCATGGACCCAGGTTAGCGAATCCAACTGCTGAGCCTTGTCAGGGCGCGTTCGAGGACCGGTTCGTTCTTGCAGAAGGCAAACCTCAGCATATAGTTCAGGGCGCTGCCGGGGTCCTGTTGCGTGCTGGGCAGGGTCAACGCTGACACCGGGATCGCGCCGACCCCGGCGTGTTCCACCAGCTCTGCTGCAAAATCAGCTGCGCTTTTGTCCGTCACCGGGGAGATGTCGGCCAGAATGAAATACCCGGCTGCGGGGCGGTGTGGTCGCAGTCCGGCAGCAGCTAGCCCTGACATGACCATCTCCCGTGCACTCTGAAGCTGCTCCTGGTTCTGCGCAAAGAAACCTCGGTCGTCCTGCAGCCCCTGAGCAGTGGCCCATTGGTAGGCGGGAGCGGATGTGAACGACAGAAACTGCTTAACTCCCCGAACGCAGTTGACCAGTGCCGGGCTTCCGGTGACCCACCCGACTTTCCACCCTGTCAAAGAGAACGACTTGCCCACTGAGCTCACAGCAACGGCGACGTCCTCCGACCCCGGGATGGACAGGACAGGTGTGTGAGCAGAAACGTCGAAGGTCAGGTGCTCATAGACCTCATCGCTCATCACCACTGCACCTGCCTGCCTGGCGATGGTGACGATCTCGGCCATCTCATCCGCGGTGAACACTGCGCCCGTCGGGTTGTGAGGTGAGTTCAGCAGGATCATGGAGGTCCGCTCACTCACCGCAGCCCGCAACCCCACAATGTCAGGTCGAAAATCCGGCGCCTCCAGCGGAACAGTTCGCAACTCAGCACCGGCCAACGCCACCATTGCTCCATAGGAGTCGTACCACGGCTCGAAGGCCACCACTTCGCTGCCGGGTTCGGCGAAGGACAATATGCTCGCAGCAATGCCTTCTGTGGCTCCGGTAGTGAACAGCACTTGGCGATCTGGGTCCAACTCCACTCCGTAGTGCGTCTGTTGATGGGCCGCTACCGCCTCACGAAAAACTGGTAACCCGATTCCCGGCGGGTACTGATTAGTGGGGCCTGCATCCGTGGTGATCGCTTCTGCGGCGGCAGCCCGCATCCATAGCGGACCCTCACCATCGGGGAATCCCTGGCCAAGATTGATAGAGCCGGCAGACATAGCCGCAGCAGTGGTGCGCTCATAGACAGTGGGCAGAACAGCCTCTGCAGTGTGGTCATAGGTATTGGCACCGGCAGCAGCTCGTGCCCAAGGAGGGGTTGGCATGCGTTCATCGTAATCGTGATCTCCATCGATGTTCCTGACCATGGCAAGATGACCTCCATGACAGACGATCCGCTCACCCTGGCCCAGGCCGGCGAAGATGCAGTGGTTGACGCGATCCGCCGGGTGATCGACCCGCATAATGCTGTCCGCCCCGGCATATTGCTCGGCCCCGGGGACGACGCCGCAGTACTCACCTGCGCCAGCGCCCAAACTGTGATCACCACCGACACTCTCAGCCAGGGACAGGACTTTAGGGCGGAGTGGTGGGCCGGCGCTCCGGATGCCGAATGGCCACAGGACCTCGGCACTAAAGCCGCAGCGCAGAACCTGTCCGATCTCAATGCTATGGGCGCAACACCCACAGCCCTCCTGGTCAGCCTGACACTTCCTCCGGAGCTCACGGTGGATTGGGTCAGTGACTTCTACCAGGGTGTGGTGCGAGCCTGCAGCCAGAGCGGCGCGGAGCAGTGCGTGGTGGCCGGTGGGGACCTGGGTTCCGGGCCCGGGATATCAGTCACCATCACCGCTGTGGGCGAGCCGCAGATGGGCGGGCACCTGCTGACCCGTGACGGTGCACGCCCCGGGGACGTCCTAGCGGTCTCCGGACGCCTGGGCTACGCTGCGGCAGGGTTGACCCTGCTGGAGCAGTCGGAACAGCCCCATGAGAGCGGACTTCCAGCCCAGGATAGTGGCACGCCAACGGGCACGGCGGCTGAGTGTGTGGCAGCGCAGAAGCGGCCGGAACCACCGCTGAGCGCCGGGGCCGCGGCGCTCAGATCACAAGCCACAGCAGGAATGGACCTCAGCGACGGGCTCATGCGCGACTGTACTCGTCTGGCCCGGGCTTCTGGTGTGCGGATCACGTTCGACAACACGGCCGTGGAGGCAGAGGCTCGGGCGCTGGAGCCGATCGCCCGGCAGCTTGGCCTGGCGACATCGGTCTGCCGCGACTGGGTCCTCACCGGAGGAGAGGATTTCGCCCTCCTGGCCGCATTTCCCCCTGAGGTTCCCCTCCCGGAGGGATTCCGTCGAATTGGTTCTATCGAGTCCGGTCCGGCCGGGTTGAGTTCTGAACCTTTAGGGGACAACCGCGGCTGGGACTCCATGCGCGGCTAGTACGGAGCCTTGCGGTCTTCAGTGGTTGGTTTTGCGGCCGAGTTGGGTGAAGGTCCAGTGGTGGTTTTCCCATTGGTGGGGGGTGAGGATGTTGC
>NZ_VFIE01000016.1 GCF_010119385.1 Nesterenkonia haasae | reverse complement strand
TACCAAGTCTCAACGAGTGAACACGTAATTCATTACGAAGTTTAATTCATTGAGCATCAAACTTTTAAATTGAAGAGTTTGATCATGGCTCAGATTGAACGCTGGCGGCAGGCCTAACACATGCAAGTCGAACGGTAACAGGAAGCAGCTTGCTGCTTCGCTGACGAGTGGCGGACGGGTGAGTAATGTCTGGGAAACTGCCTGATGGAGGGGGATAACTACTGGAAACGGTAGCTAATACCGCATAACGTCGCAAGACCAAAGAGGGGGACCTTCGGGCCTCTTGCCATCGGATGTGCCCAGATGGGATTAGCTAGTAGGTGGGGTAACGGCTCACCTAGGCGACGATCCCTAGCTGGTCTGAGAGGATGACCAGCCACACTGGAACTGAGACACGGTCCAGACTCCTACGGGAGGCAGCAGTGGGGAATATTGCACAATGGGCGCAAGCCTGATGCAGCCATGCCGCGTGTATGAAGAAGGCCTTCGGGTTGTAAAGT
>NZ_VFIE01000015.1 GCF_010119385.1 Nesterenkonia haasae | reverse complement strand
ATGCATCGCAAACCATTAATGTTGAAGATACTACCAATCCTACAGCCTCTAACCCGAGTACCATTACTGTACCTGGAGGTCCTGCTCCTGCTCCTGATGTTACGGTCGTAACTGATGAAGCTGATAATTGTGGGAACACTCCTGTTGTTGCTTTTGTTTCGGATGTCTCTGATAATGCCAATTGCCCTGAAACCATTACCAGAACTTATAGTGTAACTGATACTTGTGGGAATAGCATAACCGTTGAACAAACCATTTTAATCACAGACCCTATAATGCCTACGGCTTCTAACCCTAATCCTATTGCTGTTCAATGTATTGATGATGTGCCTGCTGCGGATATTGAAGTTGTTACTGATGAAGCCGATAACCAAGGAACTCCTGTTGTTGCTTTTGTTTCGGATGTCTCTGATGGTAATACTTGTCCTGAAACTATTACCAGAACTTATAGCGTTACCGATGTGTGTGATAACCCAATTTTAGTCACTCAAACCATTACGGTTA
>NZ_VFIE01000051.1:306-508 GCF_010119385.1 Nesterenkonia haasae | reverse complement strand
GAAAAGGCCGCCGCAAGGCGGCCTTTTTCCTGTGCGGTCAGTGCGATTGCCGGGTGCGGTAGTCCCGCAGCACCTGGTCGATCACTGCACTGGTGCGGGCGGCGCTGATGCCGTTCGAGGGCGAGTGCCCGTTGCCGCGCAGTTCGTCGACGAGGGAGGCGATCAACGACTGCTGGATCGACGACGGGTTCGGGATGTCGAA
>NZ_VFIE01000051.1:0-258 GCF_010119385.1 Nesterenkonia haasae | reverse complement strand
CGCTTCGGTTTCCAGCTCCACCGGAACGTCCTCGAAGGTGGCAAAGCGCAGCTGCCCACGGTCGCCGGTGATCTCGATCTGATCCTGGCGGCGGAACGCGCAGAAGCTCCATTGCGCGATGCCGTGTGTCCCCGTCCCGGTGCGGAAGCACATCGAGACGCTGTCCTCGGCGGCGTAGGCGCCGGTCAACGAGCTGGCCAGGCCACGCACATCGCTCAGCGGCCCCAGCAGATGGTCGAGCAGGTCCAGGGTATGCGA
>NZ_VFIE01000021.1:134678-207515 GCF_010119385.1 Nesterenkonia haasae | reverse complement strand
GCAACATCCTCACCCCCCACCAATGGGAAAACCACCACTGGACCTTCACCCAACTCGGCCGCAAAACCAACCACTGAGTATGTCTTCACGCGGCGAAAGATAGACCTGCCGCCAGCCAGCGAGGCATCCAGGAAGCTCCAGGCGTGAAGAGTATGGTTCCTCCTGATGACAAGTAGTGGCACAACTCAAACCGTTGACGGTGAGCCCCTTACACGTACGACCGGTGGAACGGGCCGCTGGCTTGCCGTCCCCGAGCGCCAGTATCGTCCCGAACTGCACGGCATTCGAGGGGTGGCGATCCTCGGCGTCGTTGTCTTCCATCTGTACGGAGACGGACGCGTATCTGGTGGTATCGACATCTTCCTCGCCATCTCCGGATTCCTCTTCACCGGCATGCTGCTCCGCGAAGCGACCGAGAAAGCAGGCCGCTTCAATGTCTTCGCCTATCTGAGTCGACTTATTCGGCGAATCCTGCCACCTGCTGTACTGGTGATTGTCTTCACCGCGGTCATGGGCCTGATTGTCATGCCGGTGACTCAGCATGGACAGTTACTCACCGAAGCTCGCGCCTCGCTGCTCTACTTCCAAAACATTGAACTCGTCAACTCCCAATTGGCTTATGAGGCTGCTGGCCCTGAAACCAGCCCATTCCAGCACTTCTGGTCACTTTCGGTTCAAGGTCAGTTCTTCCTCATATGGCCGCTCATAGCGGTCCTCGCCGTATTCATTGCAAAGCGCAGCAGGCTCTCTCCTGCCATGGCGATGGCCGTCCTCACCGGCGCGGTTTTCACCGCCAGCTTCGTGTTCAGCATGTATATGGGCCAGGTGAACCAAGAAGCCGCCTATCTTATGACCCGCACGCGCCTCTGGGAGCTCGCGTTCGGTGGACTGCTGGCGCTTATGATCAGCGGTATTCGCCTCCCGCAACTACTCCGGGATGTGCTCGGTTGGTTCGGGCTCATATTGATCGTTACCTGCGGATTTCTCGTCGACGGGGCAGCTCTTTTCCCCGGCCCATGGGCTTTTTGGCCTCTGCTAGGCATGGCACTCGTAGTCGTATCCGCCGGACCAACAGGAACTGACAACCAGCGCAGAGGCACCGTTGCGCATCTGATGAGCACCTCGCCAGTTGGTTGGCTCGGCACTTTGGCGTACGGACTGTACCTGTGGCACTGGCCACTTCTGATCTTCTACCTCGAAGTGAGGGACAACCAGAGCGTCGCATGGCCGGGCGGATCATTCATACTGTTGATCTCACTCGCCGCCGCCTGGGTCACGTACCGCGAAGTTGAGCAACCGATGGCGACCCTCAAGTTTCTCCGACCGTGGCTAGTCGTGCCCGTTGGCGCTGCCGTTCTAATAGCCGGAGCCTGGTATCTCACATGGAACATCAATCAGGGGCAGGCGACGCCAGCTGACGATACAAGCAATGATGACGTTGTAGTTGAACCAGACGGCGAAGACGAGGGAATCCAATTGGAACGGGGTGAGCATCCAGGGGCATTGGCGCTGCTAGAGGGCGATGAAGACGCCCTGGGAGGCGAGGAGTTTTATCCCGACGCGGAAACCCTGGCTCAGGATGAACCTCCGTACTACGACTGGGACTGTCGCCAAGAGCCGGGTGACTCCCCCGACTCGGGGGAGGTCCTGATTTGTGAAGACCCTGAACCTCCAGCAGAGCCCACCGCAACGGTAATGCTGGCTGGCGGTTCGCACGCGGGCCAGTGGCACGACGCGTTCATCATGTTAGGCGAGGTCTACGGTTGGGAAGTCATTCTCGCGGATAAGAGTGGTTGTCGGTTCGGCCACACGGACAACCCTGAAGACAATAAGTGCGCTGAGTGGAACCTCAATTTCTCTGATGCACTCGCCGAGCGTGACGTTGACGTCGTCGTGACCGCTGGGACTCTCATCCCTGACACTTCAGAGGAACGCATCGAATCAGAAGCGCCTGCCCGGTGGCAGGAAATTGTGGATACCGGCGCCGATCTGCTCCTGTTGCGAGGTACTCCGCGTCCGGACGACAACGTCGCTGATTGTCTCGCTGAAGGTGATAGCCCCGATGAATGTGCTCCTGACGAGTCGATCATCGCTGAGACCAACCCACTGGACGAGACCGATCTTCCCGACGGGACCCACACGATTGACCTCACAAGTAGTTACATCTGCCCGGAGCGGCAATGCAGCGCGGTGATAGGCGGTGTGGCGGTCTACCGGGATGATAGCCACCTCTCCTCGGAGTACGTGGAATCGCTAGCGCCGATGCTTGACCGTGAAATGCGAGAGAAGATGCCTCAGTTGTTCGAGTAGTGCGTGGACTGTAAGAGGTCACGAATACGGCCAACGGACTCCCCCACGCGGTCAACGGCCGCCTCTACAAGGGTGCGGCCAGCTTCTGCACTGTAGAGATCGGGCCGGCCCACCACCCCATTGGCACTCACGCGCTCGAATGTGCGGTTGGTCTGAGGATGGGGTGCCGGGAAGAGGAATGGGTCTGGCCAGACGCCCTGCCCTCCTGGAGACGGAATAAGCTGCTCTCGCACCAATTCGGGCCACAGGTGGGCGACGATCGACGTCTCCATGGCACAGGCATGACCGGTGGCATCGTGTGAGGGGGAGAAAAGCTCATCTACGACCGACTTCAGCTCATCAAAGTAACTGATGGCCCAGGCGTCGACATCCTCCAGCAGAAGTTCCTGCAAAGCGAGGCCAAGCGCGGGCCGATTGCCGCCATGACCGTTGATGAATACCGGGACGTCACCGTGCTGAGCGACTGACGAGGCGATATCTACCGCGAGCGCGACCACGGTCGAGGGGCGGAGACTGAGCGTTCCTGCAAATTGACGGTGATGGCCTGAGGATCCGTACGGCAAAGGATCTGCGACCAAGACACCATCGCGGGCCGCAGCCACGCGTGCCGCGATATGTGCCGCGATCCACGCATCGGTACCCGTCGGAAGATGATCTCCATGCTGCTCAACAGCGCCCACAGGTATCAGCACAATATGCCGGTTGCGATCACGGTGCTCGCGACTGGTGTAGGAGGCAAAGTGGTGCGCCCAGGCTTCTCCCTCACCATTCATTCGCCGGCCTCCCGATAGGTGTTCAGCACGTCAACTACCGTCTCAATGACGCTGGGCTCTACATATAAATGGAAACCCATCCTTAGTACACCCCGCCTGACTGAAGCCCGAATCCCGGCTTCCTCCAGCGCGGTGAGCGCCGCAGCGGGGTCAGGCACCGTCAGTGCCACCACCGGGCTCGGGAGGTCTGTTTCAGCCAGTGCGTAACCTGCGCCCTGCAGCCGGTGACGCAACTGTGCGGTCATGCCCAGCACATGGGCTTCTCGATCCTTCAGCGGCACCTGCTGCAGAAATTGAAGGCTGGCATGGGCACCGACCCAGCTCAACCAGGCCGGTGACTGGTCCAGCCGAGCCCCGCCCTCGCGTGGCATCAGCGGCCCTCCGTACGAACCCACCTGCGGAGTGTCGGACATCCCGTAAGGGCTCGCCAAGGCCGGCGCCGCGAGACTCAGATCCTCACGTATTGCTGAGTATCCGGTGCCACGGGGCGCAAGGAGTCCCTTGTACCCGGCGCAGGCCACCAGAGCCAACTGGGCAGGATCTACTCCCAGGCTGGTGATGCCTGTGGTTTGAGTGGAATCGATCACCAGTTCAGTGCCAACGGATTGGCATTCCTGGTGGATGGCCGCCAGACCGGGACGTGCTCCGTTGTGCGAGCTGGCGGAAGAGACCGCTACTACCGCGGCGCCCTCATCCAACCCCTCCAGGAACGTGGCAGCGGTATAGGGCCCATCGACCCACCGGATACGCTCCTCCCCGAAGGCTCGCAACAGGGGCAGCAGCAGCGAACGGAACTCGCTCCGATGTGCCACCACCACACCCTTCCGCCGGGCCAACTGGTCGCCGACGTAGGCCACCGCCGGGACCACCGACGGAATCATCGCAAGCGTGGACTGGGGTACAGCGAGCTCACCAGCAGCCAAAGGCCGGCAACGCTCTCGTATCTCATCCCAGGTTTCGAATCGTGCCGTGCCCTGGGCCCACTGGGCGACCGCGTTTGTGACGGCCTCAGCGGTCACAAAGGGTGGAACTCCCATGCTCGGGGTATCCAGGTAACGCGCCGAGCCTGGTGCAAACGCCCCTCGGATCTTCTGCCTCAAAGGGTCCATGGTGCTAACCGTTCACCAGATTCGGTATCCACATAGTCAACGCTGGGACGAACGTGAGAAGCAGAACCATGGCAGCTCCGACGGTGAAGTAGGGCAGGAGGTCCTTCACTGTGTCTTCCATTTTTACCTTGGCCAAGTGGCAGGAGATGAACAAGGTGGTTCCAATGGGTGGTGTGAAAAGTCCCAGCGCCAGGGCACAGAGCATCACGATTCCAAAGTGCGTGGGTTCCATGCCCAGTTCAAGAGCAATTGGGAAGAAGATGGGGATGAAGATGAACAGATTGGGAACCAGATCCATCACCATGCCGGCACAGAGAAGGATGAGCACAAGGGCCAACTTGATTCCCCAGGTGGGCAGGCCGAGTCCCAGAAGATTGTCAGAGATCAGCTGTGGAACGCGTTCTGAGATGAGCACGTAACTGAAAATCGTGGAGGTGCATACGATCAGCATCACCACGGTGGTGCCGTAGGCCGCGCCCTTCACCGCCCGCAACGCACCCCGCCAATCCAAGGAACGGTAGACGAACACCGAGATGAGGAAGGCATAGACTGCGGCGACGGCCGCGGCCTCGGTGGGAGTGGCGATGCCAGCGACGATAACGATGATCAGCACGATCGGGAGCAGCAGAGCCCAGAACGCCTTCACTGTAGCTGTCGCGAACTCGCGGAGAGTCGGCCGCTCTTCCCTGGGGTAACCCCTCTTGATGGAAATAGTGATGGTCACGACCAGGTACGCCACGCCGATGAGGATCCCCGGAATGATTCCGGCCAGGAACATCTCGGCCACTGACAGGTTCGCCAACCAGGCAATGATGATCATGGTGCTGCTGGGCGGAATGATGATGCCCACCACCGAACTCGAAGCGTTGATCG
Source organism: Nesterenkonia haasae (assembly GCF_010119385.1). Classification (GTDB taxonomy): domain Bacteria; phylum Actinomycetota; class Actinomycetes; order Actinomycetales; family Micrococcaceae; genus Nesterenkonia; species Nesterenkonia haasae. The sequence continues at coordinate 202,450 of NZ_VFIE01000021.1, read as the reverse complement.
CAGCCGAGAACGATGCCGAATACCCTTTGCGCTTCATTTCGGGAATCAGCACTGAACCCACAGAGGAGGCGTCAGCAACTGAGGATCCTGACACACCTGCCATGCCCATGCTCGTCACCACTGACACGCAGCCCAATCCTCCCGGCAATTGCCGGACCGCAGCGTGCACTACGTTGATCATGCGTTGGGCTATCCCGCTCTCCACCATGATGTTTCCCATAAGTATGAAGAACGGCACAGCGAGGAAGGCGAATGACTGAGTATTGGAGAGGAACCGCTGCGAGACGAGCTCCAGCGTGATGTCTTCGACAAGAATGTAGACCAGAGCTGAAGCTCCCATGGCGAAAGCCACAGGCATTCCAAGAATGAGCAGCAGGACGAAGATACCGATCATGACCCAGATCATTGGGGACCACTTCCGATCTGACCCGCGGCTGGGTCTGTGGGGTCGAGCACTTCACCCATGGGCTTGCGGAGGTGCCTGAAAAAGATGTCTGTGACTATCTGAAGGAGCAGGATCACAGCGATGAGGGTGAAGGCCACGGCTACTGAGCCGTTGAGCCACGCCGTTGATACTTGCAGTACCGGAAGACGCTGATCCATCACAGCTGTGGTGAGTTGAAAGCTGGACCATGCCAGCACTGCAGAGAATCCGAGCATGAGGACCTTCATGGCGACTTCTGAGATTGCCGGCAGCGGGCCGGGAAGCTTATCCCTGAAAAAAGTCACCGCAATGTTGTCCTGCTTATGGGTGACGGAGATCGCTGCCAGGAAGACCAACCAGGCGAAGATCAACCCTGACATCTCCGTGGTCGTCCGGAGTGGGACCTGCAGGGCGTAGCGGCTGACAACTGCGGTGATCACCACTACGGTCAGCCCCACCATCAGAACGCCGGCTACGGTTTCGAGAATGTCGACTAGGCGGTCGACGACGCGCACCACTTTTTCCATCAGGTCACTTTCTGCTCTGCTCACTGGGTGCACGGAGGCGCCCTCCGCTCATGGAGGGCACCCCCGGACCGTCACTGATTCCGGTAGTCGTCCAGGAATTCCTGAGCTTCTTCGATTGCCTCAGGGTCGACGATCTGTTCGATTTCATCGAAAGCCGGTTCTACGGCTTCGCGGAACGCGTCAATGTCTGGGTCGGTGACGATCTCCTCAAACTCAGGCTCAAGGACGTCGAGCATCTCTTCCTGGTTCGCCTGAGTCTGTTCACGTGAGACTTCTTGAGCCTCGTCAGCCGCCTGCTGGACGACCTCCTGCAGTTCGGGGTCGAGCTCATCCCAAACATCAGGGTTCATGATGAAGTTCACGTGGTAGTAGAAGACGTTCATCAGGGTCAGGTAGTCCTGGACCTCGTGAAAGTTCGTCTCGTAGATGGCGTCGAGTGGGTTGAACTGCCCATCAATGACGCCCTGCTGGAGTGCGGGGTAGACCTCCGTGAACGCCATAGTGTCCACACTGGCTCCCAGAGCGCTGAACGTCGCGACTGAGGTCGGTTCTTCAGGGCTGCGGATGGTCACGCCTTGGAAGTCTTCAGGAGTCGTGATCGGGCGGACGTTGTTCGTCACTTGGGCGAATCCGAGGTCGTGGTGCGACAGCACCCGGTAGCCCTCTTCATTGGCCTGTTCCTTCCAGCCTTCGCCGATCGGCCCATCCAGCAGAGCATAGGCCTCGTCAAAATCCTCGATCAGGAAGGGAAGGGTTGCGATCGCGTACTCGGGCACAACGTTCTGCAGGGCACCGCCTCCGGCCATCTGCAACTCGAGGCTGCCAGTGCGCACCCCGTTGAGCATCTCCTGTTCGCTTCCGAGAGCCTCTGCCGGGTAAATATCCACTGTGATCTGGCCGTCGCTCTCGGCCTCGACGACTTCCTTGAACCGTTCAGCGGCCACTCCACGGACGGAGTCCTCATTGGTGTTGAACCCCAGACGCCACTCATAGGCTGCATCTCCGGATTCGGGTTCGTCATCACCTCCGCATGAGGTCAGCAGCAGTAGCGCCGAAGCGGCGACAGCAGCAGTTACTTTCACGCGATGACTGGGTGAAGGGGTGTGTTTCATGGTGACTCCTCTGTGGTGAGTGAAACGGAGATCTGTGAACAGTATCACATGGTCTAGTCTAATTCGACGGGAATATGGCCGAATTGCCGACAATGTAGCCTTCTTGTAGTCTCATTGTCTAGATCAAATGTTTCAGCCGTGTTGCCAAGCCGCGTTGATGTCACCTGACGAAGGGAATCCCATGGACGTCCTGTCCCTGACAGCCGAATTGGTCGCCATCGACTCCTCCAATCCCGGAGTCGGCGAGCAGGAAGTCGTGACTCGGCTCGAACAGCTGTGCACCGAACTCGGCCTTCCACACCAGAGGATTGAGCCCGTCCAAGGCCGGCCGAATCTCATCGTCACCGTGGATAAAGGACCAGGGCCTCATCTGGCGCTGTCCGGGCACGTGGACACCAAGCCAGTCGGCGACGCCCTGAAATTGTGGGAGACAGATCCGTTCACCCTTACCACCGTGGGCGACGACGCCTTTGGCTTGGGTAGTTCGGATATGAAGGGCGCCGTCGCAGCAATGCTGCTGGCAATACGCCGCTTCGCAGACGCGCCGGGCAGCGGAACCGTATCCGCGGTGCTCACTGCTGATGAGGAGCAGGGGTCGGCTGCTGGCGCCCAGGCCCTCACCCAGCAGAAACTGCTGCCGGACATTGACGCGATGGTGATCTGCGAACCCAGCGGAATAGAGCGACCTTGGGAAGCGCTCCATCTGGCATCTCGGGGCATCTGCTGCTTTGAGCTGGACATATGGACCAACCAGGGTCACAGCGGCCTCTCACCGGTGCTGGGACGCAACGCAACCCTGGTCGCAGCCGATCTGCTGAAGGCTTTCGAGTCCTTCCACCCCTCGGTGACCCACCCTGGACACGTCCCCTGCCCGGTAACCGTCAACCCAGGAATGATCATCGAAGGCGGCGTCGCCTTCGGAACCTGGCCCGGTCACTGCCGCGTCGGCGTCGAAATCCGCTTGGCGCCCGGGATGGACGAGCATGTGGTCAAGAACGAGGTCAGGCAGCTGGTCAACAGCGTCACTGACGGACAAGCCCAGGTGGATATCAATTACCGTCCCGGTTCCCTGGGATGGATGGACGGTATCGAACTCGACCCCGCCCACGCCGTCGCCCAAGCATGCCAGAGCGCTGCGAAAACCGTGCTCGGTCATCACCTGGAGCCCAGCGGATACCCTGGAGGCACCGATGCGTCCTACTTCATGCGGGAGGCCGGGATCCCCACGGTGACCAGCCTGGGCCCTGGGTGGCTGAGTGTGGCGCACGGTCCGAATGAGCGCGTGGGAGTCGCACAGCTCTATCAGTCTGTCGATCTCTACGAAGCCGTTGCCGCAGCGTATATGACAGGACAGACCTGATGAGCCCTACGACGAAGTACGAACAGATCGCTGACACGCTCGCCGCACGCTGCGCGAGCCTCCCCCAAGGAACCCGACTGCCCACTGAGGCCGCCTTGGCCAAAGAGTTCAATGTCAGCCGTATGACCGTCCGCCAAGCGTTGGAACGCCTCAACGAGAATATGGTCGTGGTCCGCAGCCGTGGCCGCGGCACGTTCGTCCAACGTCCCAGGGTGACAAAAAATCAGCAGCTCACCTCTTTCACTGAGGACATGTACACCCGGGGCATCACCGCTTCCACCCGGCTGGTGCGGCTCGACGACGTTCCCTGTGACGACCAGCTCGCTGACAGCCTCGGCCTGAGCCCACGCACAGAAGTTGTCCGGGCGGAGCGGCTCCGCTTCGGCGGGGAGGAGCCCATGTGTCATGAGACTGTCTATCTTCCCCCGCGCACGGCACGGAAGCTCTCAGCGAGTGATTACGAAAGGTCGCTGCACGCGGCGCTGCGGAGGATCGGTGAAACTCCTGTGAGCGCGACGCGCTACATTTCGGCCGCCTCACTGTCAGCACACGTGGCGCCTCTGCTGGAGACCACCGCCGGGGCCTCCTCACTCCGGGTCAAGCACCTCTTCCGCGATGACCAGGGGACGCCACTCTATTTGGCCGATTCGTTCTACCACGCCGACCGCTATGAGATCGTCACCGACGTCGAACGCCTGGAGTAACCACGCTCTTCCGCACCCACATTTCTCCCAACCGAAAGGAAAAACGATGACCAAGAAAGCACACGTTCTCGACAACCTCCCCGCACCTGCAGGGCCCTACAGCCAGGTCGTGGAGGCCGGCGAGTTTGTCTTCACCGCCGGGTTCGGCCCCCAGGACCCCCAGACCGGTGAGGTCCCGGAAGGCGTCGAAGCGCAGACCTCCCAAGTGCTCAACAACTTAGAAACCGCGCTCGCCGCGGTGGGACTGACCTTCAACGATGTGGTCAAGACAACCGTCCACCTGGAACGTCTGGACAGGGATGCCCCTGGCTTCAACAAGGTCTACCGGGAACGGTTCACCGAGCCCTTCCCCGTTCGCACCACCGTCGGAAGCTCTCTGGCCAACATCCTCGTCGAAATCGACGCCGTAGCAGTGCGCCACTGACCATGAGCTCCCCCGCCCCGGACTGGCGCCGATCAATGGCGAAATGGCTCGAAACGCCGGACCCTGCTGACAAACACTGGTCCCCCGCCATCGCTGACGCGGTGAATCACCCTGTTCCGCTCACAGATGTCCCGACTCCCAGCTTGACCCTCAACCTGTCAGACGTGGCGCACAACATCGCCGTCATGCAGGAGTGGAGCAGCCAACGGAACATGGACCTTGCGCCCCATGGAAAAACCACGATGGCTCCAGGCCTCTGGCAATGGCAGCTCGATGCGGGGTCATGGGCCATCTCCGTGGCGAACGGATTCCAGTTGCGGGTGGCCCGGCAGTCTTCGATTCAGCGCGTGATCGTCGCCAACGAGCTCATCTCCCCCACAGAGCTGACCTGGCTCGGCGGGGAACTCAACCGCACCACCGCCCAGGAGTTCGACGTCACCTGCTGGGCCGACTCTCTGGAGTCGGTGCAGCAGATGGACCATCATCTGCGTGCGGTGGGGGCCTCCCGGCCCCTGGGGGTCTGCGTCGAGCTCGGTGCCCCCGGCAGCAGAACCGGCATTCGAACTCTCAGGCAGGCGCGGGCGACGGCAGAGGCCATCAACGCCTCCGACACTCTTGAACTGCGCGGGCTCGCCGCATACGAAGGCAGCGTACCTCGTCCTCCAGAAGGCTCCACCGGCACGCCGCAGGACAGGCACGCCGAGGCTATACGAGGTTTTCTGAGCCAGGTGCGCGAAGCGTTCATCGAGCTCTCGGACCTCCACAGAACATCGACGCCGCTGCTGAGCGCCGGCGGCAGCGCGTGGTTCGACCTCGTCGCTGAGCAATTGGCACCGGCCCTGGACCAAGTGAGCGGCAGCCGTGTGGTGCTGCGTTCTGGGGCCTATGCCATCCACGACCATGGCCATTACAGCAACGTCACACCCGGTGCTCAACGATCCGGACCGCACTTCCAGCCCGCGGCGACGGCCTACACCCGAGTTCTCTCCACACCAGAGCCGGGACTGGCAATCCTTGACGCCGGAAAACGCGACCTGCCCTACGACATTCACCTGCCGTGCGTGCTCGGAGTCCACCGCGATGGCCACTGGCAAAGCATCGATGCGGAAGTGTATTCCACCGATGATCAACACGCCTACGTTCGCCTTCCCAGCGATACGCTGCGCGTCGGCGAGCTGCTGAGGCTCGGGCTCTCCCACCCATGCACCATGTTCGACAAGTGGCGCTCTGTACTTCTCGTCGAACATGACCACATAGTCGGGTGCCTGCGCACCTATTTCTGAGCCAGCACGGCTCTCCAACAGTCTGTAGACGGCAAGGAGGATCCATTGAGCACCACAGCGAACGTGCCCCGTATCTCCGAAGCGGCATCCTCGATGCCCCGGTCAGGGATCCGCGAGATCATGGATCTGGCCTGGAGCACCGGCGACGACGTGATCGGCCTTCACGTCGGCGAACCCAGCTTTCCCATGTCCACGGCGGCGCACACCGGGGCAATTGAGGCGCTGCAGGCCGGTCACACGCGCTATGCGCCGAACGCCGGAATCCCGGAATTGCGATCCGCCATCGCACGCCGTCTCGCTGAGGACCATGCCATAGACGCTCAGCCGGAGGACGTGATCGTCACCTCGGGTGGGATGCAGGCCATCTCGCTGGCTATGGCAGCGGTGGTGAGGCCAGGGGACGAAATACTCATTCCGGACCCGGGATGGCCGAACTTCGCTATGGCAGCGCACCTGATGCACACCTCAACGCGGCACTACCAGCTCACCGCAGAGAACGGGTTCCTCCCCGATCTTGCTGAGCTGGAACGAATCGTGAGTCCACGGACCCGAATGCTGATTCTGAACTCACCGTCGAACCCGCTGGGCACCGTCTTCGATCGCGACACCCTGGTAGGACTACTCGACTTCGCGCAGGCCCACGGACTCTGGGTGCTCTCAGATGAGTGCTATGACGCCATCACTTTTGACCAGCCCCATATCAGCCCCGCATCGCTGGGGCATGCAGCCAAGATCTTGTCGTGCTTCAGCTTCTCTAAGACCTACTCCATGACCGGTATGCGGGTGGGGTATCTGCTGACTCCTCCCGGTGAAGGTCCTGCGATGGCGAAGTTACAAGAGCCTTTGCTCTCCTGTGTGAACGCGCCGGCCCAATACGCAGCCCTGGCGGCGCTGAACTCCGGACCTGACTTCATCGAACAAGCACGCCAGACATACCGTCAACGGCGGAATCAAGCCGCCGAACTCCTGGACAGCTGCAACATCCCCTACCTATTGCCGCAGGGGGCGTTCTACATGTGGATCGATGTCCGAGAAATGACCGACTCTGCGGTCCACTTCGCGCGCCAAGCAGTAGTGGACAAAAACGTCGCCGTGGCCCCAGGTACCGCCTTCGGAGTCACGGGTGAAGGGTACATTCGGGTCTCCCTGGCCGCCCCGACTGACCAGGTTCTCGAGGGACTTACTCGTCTGTTCAACAACCCACAGGAGCAACCGTGACAACACCTGATTCTCCGGCTGAGCTGCTGTGCATTGGCGAAACCATGGCGCTAGTTACGCCCGTTTCGGCTGACCGGCTGCGCAGTTCCCAGCTTTTCCACCTCGATGCCGGTGGTGCTGAGTCCAACGTCGCTGCCCATGTTGCATCCCTGGGCCACAGAAGCGCCTGGTTCAGTCGTCTCGGTGACGACGAGTTGGGCCGGCGCGTTGCCGACACTGTGTCTAGCCGAGGCGTTGACGTCTCCTCGGTCATCTTCGATCCCGAGTTCCCAACCGGCGTGTACTTCAAAGATCCCGGACACGGCGTCCTCTACTACCGGGCCGGCTCCGCAGCGTCCACGTTGAGCACACAGGACGCACTTCGCCTGCCGCTGACTCAGAACCTACTGGTCCATCTATCGGGTATCACGGCGGCATTGTCGGCAACAGCTTCTGAGTTTCTTACTGAACTGTTTGCACATGCCCGCCGAGAGGGCGCCCGTATCAGCTTCGATGTGAACTACCGGCCGGCACTGTGGGAACCCCATGCTGCAGGCAAGACGCTGCATCGTTTGGCGAGCCAAGCAGATGTGGTGTTTGTGGGACGAGACGAGGCCGAAACCTTATGGGGCAGCGTCGAGCCTGAAGCGATCCGCAAGCTGTTCCCCGACTGTCCGTCGCTCGTGGTCAAGGATGGCGCCATCGGTGCCACCGAGTTCAGCGGCAGCCGGGTCACTTTTGAACCGGCAGAGGTTGTCGACGTGGTCGAGCCCGTGGGGGCTGGAGACGCTTTTGCCGGAGGCTACCTTGCAGCGCTGATATCAGGGGCTGACACCAATGCCAGATTACGCGCTGGCCACCGACGAGCAGCAATGACGTTACAGACAACGACCGACTACATCGATGAGACAGGATTCGCCCAGTGACAGCTCAGGTTGACAACTCTTGGTTCGGCACCGCCTTCGCCACCACGTCAGTGATGGCCATACTACGGGGCCTGGGCGTGTCACGCTCCGTTGAGCTAGCCCAGCGTGCGTGGGATCTCGGTATCGATTCTGTGGAACTGCCTCTCCAGAACGATGAGGATGCTGAGTCGATTCGCCAGGTCGCGGCACTCGGGGCCGAGCGCGGCAAATCAGTCGGGGCAGGCACCATCCTGCACGTTAGCGAGATCGAGCTGGCAAGAGAGGTAGGTGCGTCCTATCTTGTTGCACCAGGTCTCGACACCGAGGTGGTCCTTGCGGCGCACGAAGCTGGCATGCCGTTTCTGCCCGGCGTGGCGACACCATCAGAACTGCAGACAGCACAGCGCCTGGGGCTGAGCTGGGTAAAGGCGTTTCCCGCCAGCTGGCTCACTCCACAATGGTTTTCCATGATGCGCGGACCGTTTCCGGATATGAACTTCGTCGCCACCGGCGGCTTGAACGGATCCAATGCGCAGAGCTTCTTGGACGTTGGGGTGGACGTCGTCGCCGTCGGCTCGGCGCTCGAAGATACCGCACAGCTAAAGGCGCTAAGTGCGTTAGCCTCGAGCAATCGCTGAGCTATCAGCTCCGCAACCCCACCACCGCATAAGCCCAATCTGGTGATCGCAATCATTTGGGGTTGCCTGGATCGAAGCGCTTCGACTATGGTGTAGCTCACACGCCCAGGGAAGGAACGCTGATGGTCACCATCAAAGATGTCGCACGCGAAGCAGGCGTGTCCATCAGCACAGTGTCCTACGCTCTCAGCGGCAAGCGTTCGATTGGCGAGAAGACACGGCAACGCATAGCCGAGGTAATCACGGAGCTGGACTACAACCCTCACCTGGGCGCAAAGATGCTCGCCGGAGAGCGCACGCACCTCATTGCTCTTTCCGCTCCCCTTCACGAAGACGGCCACTTGCCCACACACATGCGGTTTGTCACTGAGGTCATCCGCGCCGCACGCCGCCACGACTACGACGTCGTCATGCTCGCCACCGACGACGAGGTCAGGGGTATTCGCAGGGTCGGCAGCTCCTCGATCATTGACGGTGTGGTCAGCATGGGAGTCACAACCGATGACGAGCGACTCTCACTGCTCCGTGAACTGAAACTTCCCGGCTCCTTCATCGGCATTCCAGGAGAGTCCGCCGATTTCCCCTATGTGGACCTTGACTTCGCTGCCGCTGCCCGGCAGACAGTACAACGACTCGCTGACCAAGGCCATAGGAGCATCGGGCTCATTGGCCACCCCTTTGGATATGTCCACCGACACTCGGGATTCATCGAGCGGTTCGACCATGCTCTGCGCGCAGCGGCGTCGAACCAAGGGATCAGGATTGACGTTCGGTGGGCGGGGCTGGATCGGGGCGCAGGCAAACAAGCCATCGATGAATTGATCGACAATATCCCAGACTTGACCGCAGTCATCTTCCACTGCAACGAACCCGTCGTAGAAGAGGCTGAACGCCGTTTGGTTGAGCGCGGCCTCAATGTGCCTGAGGACCTCTCGCTCTTCGCAGCGGCGGCGAGTTACGACCTCGCGCAACTTGAAATACCACTCAGCGGTATCGCCCTCCCGATCGAACAGATGTGCGCCCAAGCGGTGGATTCGGTAATGCAATGCATCGACCAGATCCCCGTACCGACTAGCACTCTACTGGAACCCCAATTCGTGAACCGCGGCTCCGTCGCGGATCACCTCTAAACCACAAATCAATGCTCACAAACGCATATCCGTCAGTTTTGTCGAAACGCTTCGACAATGTCACTTTGGAGGTTGAATCACCATGGCACTGCAACGAAATCTCGGGCTCCTGGGCATCGCCGCCCTTGCCGTCACGATCACGGTCAGCTGCGGCGCCGAGGACCGGACGGGCGAAACGCTGAAGCTCTGGCACTACGAAAACGAGACCTCAGCAATGGCTATCGCTTGGAACGAGGCCATCGAAATCTTCGAAGAAGAAACCGGGGTTCCGGTCGAATTCGAAGAACGTAGCTTCGAACAGATCCGGCAGACGGCTAGCCAGGTCATTAACTCTGATGAAGCTCCCGACATCATGGAGTACAACAAGGGCAACGCCACCGCAGGTCTGCTTGCCAGCCAGGGCCTGCTTTCTCCCCTTGATGACGCCGTTGAAGAGAACGGGTGGGATTCCGTACTGGCAGAGTCTCTGCACATCACCTCGCGATACAGCGAGGACGGGGTCATGGGCTCAGGTTCCTGGTATGGCGTACCGACCTATGGCGAATACGTGATGGCTTACTACAACACGGAAATGTTTGAAGAATACGGCCTGGAAGTCCCAGAAACTATCGAGGAGCTCGAGGACGTGATGCAAGCGTTCGTGGAGGAAGACATCACTCCCCTGGCTCAGGCCGCCGCCGAGTATCCAATGGGCCAGCTGTGGTATCAGCTGGCTCTGACTCAGGCCGATAGGCAGTGGGTGAGCGACTTCCAGATGTACGAGAACCCTGTTGACTTCAACGGTCCTGAAATCAGCTATGCCAGCGAAACTCTGGAGGACTGGATCGAGGCGGGATACATCTCTGCAGACTCAACCGGCCTCACCGCCGAAGACGCAGGAACTGCTTTCATCAACGGCACCTATCCCATCTTCTTCTCAGGAAGCTGGTGGTACGGCCGTTTCATCGAAGAGGCTCAACACGAATGGGACACCTTCCTCTTCCCCGGTGAAGGCATGTCTCCGGGGTCCTCAGGAAACCTCTGGGTGGTGCCAGAAACCTCGCAGAACAAAGAACTGGCCCATGAGTTCATCGACATCACCCTCCGACCTGAGATTCAGGCGATCATGGGCAACAACGGCGGGGTACCAGTAGCCGCAGATGAAGCCGATGTCACAGACGAGGAATCGGTCGCCTTGGTCGAGAACTTCAACCTCCTCCTTGAGCAGGATGGCTTGGCCTTCTATCCAGACTGGCCAACCTCCACGTTCTACGACGACCTCAACGCTGGCCTACAAGGCCTGGTCAACGGGTCCCTGGATCCCGAGACCATGAACTCCCAGATCGGGGCCGATTATGAAGCCGGCCTGGACGAGAACTGACTCATCCCAACCTGAGTGCCGTCATCGTCTCTCCCCCTGGAGCGGCGGCACTCCGGGAGGATACCTATGACAACTCTTGAACAGACCCCTGCAACCCGCGTGGCTTCCCCCGCCCGCCGCTCCCTCACAGGAGGAGCCAGCTACTGGTGGTACCTGATCCCCGGCTTTACTCTGCTGGCCGTAGTGATCATCATTCCGCTCTTTTGGAACATTTACCTCAGTTTCACCGACTATCGCGGAGTCGTGGCTCCCGAATGGACCGGCCTCAGCAACTGGATCCGGCTCTTCGGCGACGAGCGGTTTTGGCTATCCTTCCGGAACTCGATCGCCATGATCATCGCCATGGTGATCGTTCCCACCCTGCTGGGACTGGTGATTGCGGCAGCGCTCTTCGATGTCGTCGCGCGCAAGTTCGGTCCCAAAGTCGCCAGCTTCCTCCGGGCCACCTACTACCTGCCCCAAATCATCCCTGCGGTCGTCGCCGCCATCGTCATCGGGTGGATCCACCGCCCTGAAAACGGCGCACTGAACGAACTGCTCGAGATGGTGGGGCTAGGCGTACTGGCCAACAACTGGCTGGGGGATCCCAACACGGCACTTTTCAGCATCATGGCCGTACTCATATGGGTCCAGATCGGCTATCCGGTGGTCATCTTCATGGCCGCCCTGGAACGGGTCGACCCGGAACTCTATGAAGCGGCAGAGGTCGACGGCGCCGGATGGTTCCGTCGCTTCTACGCCATCACACTGCCTCAGATCCGTCCGGAGACATTCGTGGTCGCCCTGACCTGCACGATCGCAGCGTTGAAAGTCTTTGCTCCGGTCTACGCACTGACCGGAGGCGGACCCAACAACGCCACGATCGTCCCCAGCTACTACACCTACAGCCAGTTCTTCCAAAGCCAACAGGTCGGCTACGGCGCCACCATCGCCACCGCCCTAACCGTGGTGATTCTGGCCGTATCAATAATCTTCATCCTGGCTCAGAGCCGCGTGGAACGAGCCGACCAGGAGGGCCGATGACCGACATAACCAAAACGCCACGCACCAAAATGCGCAGGTCCAGCAAACGCTCAATCGGTAACTGGATCGTCCTGACGGTCATCGCCCTCGCAGCAGCAGCAGTGGTGTTCCCCTTCATCATCATCCTGCTCAACTCGTTCAAGTCTCCAGCGGACTATGCCAGCGGGAACCCGCTGACCCTACCCAGTTCGCTGTACTTCGATGGGATCGTCAACTTTTGGAATCGGGTAAATTTCCCCGAAAAATTGTGGAACAGCTTCTTCATCTCAGGGATGGTCGCAGTTCTGGCCGTGATCATCTCAGTGCTGAACGCATACGCCATCGGTATCGGGAGGGTCAAAGGCAGGATCTCCCTGATTCTGATTTTCCTCTTAGCCAATATGCTGCCGCAGGAAGTGCTGCTCTACCCGCTGTACTCGATCTTCCGAGCAATTGGGCTATACGACAACGTGTGGTCAGTCATCATTACCTTCACGGTAATCCAAAGCGCATTCGGCACCTACCTGCTTGCCTCAGTCTTCGGCACCTTCCCCAAAGAGGTCCTTGAGGCGGCTGCCTTGGACGGTGCTGGCCGGTGGCGGACCCTATGGAGTGTGGTGGTACCGATCAGCTGGCCCACCCTGGGCGTGCTCATGGTCTTCTTCTTCATCTGGACCTGGAATGAGTTCCTCATTCCGCTGACCTTCCTCATCAGCAACTCCAACCAAACCGTCCCAGTGGCGATCACAGCCCTTCAGGGTGACCGACTTATGGACGTCACCACCATGAGCGCCTCGGCGCTCCTGGGCATGATCCCCACGTTGATTTTCTTTCTCATCTTCCAACGCACCCTCACGCGAGGTATTACGGCAGGAGCAGTCAAATAAATGAAGTTCACTGATGGATTCTGGCAGATGCGCCCCGGAGTAGAAGCCCTATACGGTCGTGAAACCTACGACGTCTGGATTGAGGGCGCAACTGTAGTGGCCACCGTGCCAACCAAAGTGATTCAGCAACGAGGCGATACCCTCAACCGCCCCGTACTGACCGTCACTCTGGCTTCCCCACTGCCAGGCATCATTGGCGTGACACTGGAACATCACCGTGGTGGTCGCAAAGAACTGAGCTTCGACCTTCCAGGCGCACAGCACGGTTCGGGTACCGCGGAGCTCACCGAAACGGGGGCGCGCCTGGTATCGGGATCTGTTGCCGCCGAAATCACCAGCGGCGCTCCGTGGAACTTGCGGTTCATCGACGTCGAAACAGGGCGCGTTCTCACATCCAGCGGGACGAAGGCCCACGGATACATCAGACTCGATGACAATGCGCAGGTGGATCGCGGGCCAGTCAGCAATCCTCGGCAGGGAACCGCACAGTTTCTCTCCGACACCTATGTGCACGAGCAGTTGGACCTCGACGTGGGGGAACTCGTTTACGGTCTAGGTGAACGCTTCGGTCCCGTAGTGAAAAACGGGCAGTCGGTCGACATATGGAACGCCGACGGCGGCACCTCCAGCGAGCAGGCGTATAAGAACGTCCCACTCTATGTCACTAATCGGGGCTATGGGGTCTTCGTCAACCACCCAGGACACGTCTCATTCGAGGTCGGTTCAGAATCCGTCGAGCGGGTGCAGTTCGCAGTCCCTGGCGAGCGCCTCGAATACTTTGTCATGCACGGCGGGGATCCTGCCGGTGTGTTGGAACGCTACACCGCGCTTACGGGGCGACCTCCGCAGGTACCGGATTGGTCCTACGGACTGTGGCTGTCGACAAGTTTCACCACGAACTATGACGAGGCCACAGTCAATGAGTTCATAGAGGGAATGGAAGCCCGACAAATACCGCTGAGTGTCTTCCACTTCGACTGCTTCTGGATGCGTGAGTTCAACTGGTGCGATTTTGTATGGGACCCCCGGACGTTCCCGGATCCTGAAGGCATGCTTGCTCGCCTGCATGAACGCGGATTGAAGGTCAGTTTGTGGATCAACCCGTATATTGGCCAGCGATCTCATCTGTTCGATGAGGGAAAACGCCACGGGTATCTTGTGACCCGCCCAGACGGAAGCGTCTGGCAGTGGGATCTCTGGCAGGCAGGGATGGCGCTTGTCGACTTCACCAATCCCGATGCTGCCGCCTGGTACCAACGTCAGCTTCGCCGTCTTCTGGACATGGGCGTCGACTGCTTCAAAACGGACTTTGGTGAGCGCATCCCCATTGAAGTGGAGTACTTCGATGGCTCATCACCGGAACGCATGCACAACTACTACACCCACCTCTTTAACAGCACAGTGTTTGATGTGCTGGAAGAGGTTCGCGGTCCTGGCGAAGCGGTACTTTTCGCTCGGTCTGCGACGGCCGGGGGCCATACTATGCCGGTTCACTGGGGTGGGGACAGCACCTCCACCTTCGCATCGATGGCCGAGACTCTGCGTGGTGGCCTATCCCTGGCAATGGGCGGATTCGCGTACTGGAGCCACGACATTGGCGGGTTCGAAGGCACCGCCTCACCAGATGTTTTCAAACGGTGGGTCGCGTTCGGTCTGCTGTCAAGCCACAGCCGTCTGCATGGCTCCGAGAGCTACCGTGTGCCCTGGCTCTTCGATGAGGTCGAAGGTACTGACGAAAGTGACCCCCTCAGCTCGACCTCTGTGATGCGCCGTTTCGTGACGCTGAAGCAACAGATTCTGCCCTACCTGGTTGACTGCGGCCACGAAGCCTCACGCACAGGGACCCCCATTCTGCGGCCTATGCCGCTCGCATTCCCTCATGACCCGGCTGTAGAACACCTCGACCGCCAATACATGCTGGGCCCGGATCTGCTGGTAGCCCCGGTGATGCAGGCTGACCACTCCGTCGAGTTCTACCTTCCACAGGGACACTGGAAGAACCTCCTGACCGGTGAGAAGACTGAAGGAGGCTCTTGGAGGTGGGAAACCCACAACTTCGACTCCTTGCCCCTCTATGTGCGCGAGGGCTCACAATTACTCGACCTCGTCCGAATCATTGACCACCCCACGGAGGTTCACCTGTGACCACCAGACCGCATGACTATCGAGATATTGGCCTTGAATTTCCGTCGAAATTTTTGCTGGGTGCCGCGACTGCCTCGTATCAGGTTGAGGGCGGCGTCGATGAAGGTGGAAGAGGCCCTTCAATCTGGGATACCTTCTCCAAGACACCTGGCAAAGTCTGGAACGGCGATACTGGCGATGTAGCTGTAGATCACTATCACCGGCTGGACGAGGACCTGGAACTGATGAAGGAGCTAGGGCTCGAGGCCTATCGTTTCTCCATTGCATGGCCCAGGATCCAGCCACAGGGGTCAGGGGCGCCCTTGACTGAAGGAATCAGTTTCTACGACCGTCTGGTTGATGGACTGTTAGGGCGCGGGATCCAGCCAATTGCCACTCTTTATCACTGGGACCTTCCGCAGGCGCTCGAAGACGCCGGGGGTTGGCCGGCGCGTGAGACTGCATACCGCTTTGCCGACTATGCCGAGATCATGGGCCGGGCACTTGGTGATCGGGTCGCCGTCTGGAGCACACTCAATGAACCTTGGTGCAGCGCTTACCTAGGGTATGGCTCCGGCGCTCATGCTCCCGGGCGGACTGAGCCAGCAGCGGCTCTTCAAGCCGTGCACCATCTCAACCTGGCCCACGGACTGGGCACCCAACGTCTACGAGAGACAGTGTCCAATGACCCGCAGTTTTCGGTGACGTTGAACTTTCACGTAGTACGCCCCGCTGAGGAAGGGGCCCAGACGGCAGTGGCGGCCATCGATGCTCTGGCCAACCGGGCATTCACCTATCCAATGCTGCGAGGTGAATATCCTCAAGACTTGCTGGACACCACGGCCTCCGTGACGGACTGGTCATTCGTTGAAGACGATGACCTGGTGCACATCCAGCAGCCGTTGGATTTTCTTGGAGTCAACTACTACTCCACCACAACGGTCCGGACATGGGACGGCACAGGCCCCAAACAGCAGAACGATGGTCACAAGGATGTGGGCGGTTCCGCCTGGCCAGGCGCTGACGATGTGGAGTTCATCCAACAGCCTGAGCCCTACACCGCCATGGGGTGGAACATCGCGCCTGATGGGCTAGAGGATCTGCTGGTATCGCTGCATGAGCAGTTTCCGGAGCTTCCGCTGATGATCACTGAAAACGGTGCTGCCTTCGACGACGTGGTGGAATCGGGCAGTGTCCACGACATCGATCGCACCGACTATATCCGCCGGCATCTGGTGGCTGCCCACCGAGCGATATCTCGTGGAGTAGATCTGCGCGGATACCTGGTCTGGTCCCTGTTCGATAACTTCGAGTGGGGATACGGTTACTCCAAGCGTTTTGGCATCGTGCGAGTCAACTACGAGAGCCTGGAACGACTTCCCAAGGACAGTGCCCATTGGTTTGCTGAGCTGATCCGTACTCGCAGCATCCCCGAAGTCCCATCCACGCAACGTTGACATGGCTCACGTAAACCGAAGAACTAGCCAGCCATCCTCCATGATGTTGTTCTGCCAGAGGGCCACCTGGGGCTAGTCTGTCGCCATGACAGGATCCCCCACACGCGAGCATCCTGAGGATGCTTCCTCAGTGACCGAATATCTCAACGATGTGCTCGCAGAGTGCGGTGAGGACACCTCGGGGGAAATCTCCAAGGACATCCCTGCCCCGGGTTCGACCGACCCTGCGCTGCACGCCTTGGCACTGGTCACAGCCGACGGTTCCGAATACGCTGCCGGAGATCAGGACCACTACTTCACCATCCAATCCATCTCTAAGCCGTTCGTCTATGCCCTCGCCCTGGATGATGCAGGATTGGAAAGAGTCCATGAGGCTGTGGGCACCGAGCCCTCTGGGGAAGCCTTCAACGAGCTGTCCCTGGAGGGTGGAACGGGTCGGCCACTGAACCCGTTGATCAACGCCGGCGCAATCGTCACCCACCAGTTGGTCAGCCCCAACCCGGAAGACGCCGCACGAAACAGCCCACACACCACCTCACACAGCGAGGACGTGCAGCGCCGCACGGCCAGAATCGTCGAAGGCCTCAGCGCCTTCGCCGGCCGGGACCTGAACGTGGACCACGAGCTGGCCGAAGATGAGTACAGCAAGGACTACCGCAACCTCGCCATCGCCCACATGCTCAAAACCCACGACGTGCTCGCCACTGAGCCCGAAGAAGCGGTGCGCGGCTACACCGACCAGTGCTGCGTGCTGGTGACCGTCAGAGACATCGCGCGAATGGCCGCCACGCTAGCCAATAACGGCGTCCATCCCGAGACAGGTGAACGTGTCGTGTCCGAGGGAGCCGCCCGCAGGACACTGAGCGTCATGGCCACCTGCGGTATGTACGACGGCTCGGGGCGCTGGCTCGCCCGGATAGGCATACCCGCCAAATCGGGCATCTCCGGCGGCATCATCGGCGTCCTCCCAGGACAGGTGGGGCTGGCTTCGTTCGCCCCGCGTCTCGATGATGAGGGCAACAGCATTCAGGGCGTGGAGATGTTCGCCCGCCTCTGTACCGACCTCGGGCTCCATCTGATGGCCAGTGAACGGCGCGACGTCGCCCAGTGGCTCAAGGACATCTCAAGCCGAGCCACAGAGGACCACCAGGACTCGGGCGCCTAGTCAGCGGCTCTTCGACCTTTTGGTCACCAGCCCGCCCTGTGATAAAAATTATCCTAACGAGTTCAAGCAGCGGGCTCATCGGCACTGATTCTGAAGTTGAAGGCCATGACCCACACGCTGCCCAACCGCCCATCGGCCGACTCGGCCCACAAACCTGAAGCCACGGTCACTCCCAGTGACCAGAGCATCCGTGAGCCCGATAGTCTGCGGTCTCACTCCGTCGCGGCCCTCATGAGACCGCTTGAGCCGGTTATCGAAGGTACACATTCGCTGCGGCAGGCCGCTGAGCTCATAGCCCTCAGTGATGACGCCTTCGCGGTGGTGAAACTCAGCGGCGATGTGGTCGGCATCCTCTCCGCCGAAGATGTGCTCGCCGCTGAACGGAGCAACCCCACGGGATGGCAGACGCAGCCGTGCACCTCCGGGGTCCCCTCTGACCAGTCTCCGGTAGCGGCCCACCACACCGTGGCAGATGTGCTCGCTGAATACCGCAGGACGGGTGTCCGGACCCTACTGGTGTGCCAACGGGACAATGCAATTGGCCTGCTTCGCTGCATCGATGTGCGCACATGGTGCCAAGACCACGACCCCCTCCTCTGGGAGGACCTCTTCGCCGGTCAGGAGAGACAGAATGCCGGGGAGGTGGATCCGCGATGACCATCACCCGCAATAACCCGCCTGATACGCCGCATTCGAGGTCACCACTTCGCGAGTCGGTTGTCCCCGTGCAGGGGCACATCGTTGCCTCAGAGTCCATGGAGAGCGCGCTGAAGCACTTGGATGCCGCAGGCGTCGACTACCTCGTCCTCACTGATCCCGTCGAGGGGCCCCGAGGTGTTGTGTCGCGTTCCGACATTGAACAGCTTCAGCGCAAGTATCCCGACTACTGGTCCGATATGCGGTGCGGGAACGCGATCGTGGCGTCGGACCGCTTCTTGACAGCCAATGATTCGTTCGACGAGGCCGTCGGCATTATGCAGCAAGAAGGGACCCGGCCCCTGCTGGTTTTGGAAGAAGACACCGTCTACGGCGTGCTGGAACCCACTGCGGTGCTGCGATGGTGTGCCGAACACCGGCCGGAGGCGCTGCAGGAACTTGCCCTGCAAGACTTGGGGTAGCGACGGAGGCGGCAGGAAGACACTGGCGGCAAATGGGATCCATGGTTGCCTTAAATACTCTGTCGACAAGACTGTGTAAGGCCCCTGCAAATGCGGACTAATTACGCCTGTGACCCTTCACACAGCGGGATAATTCAGCTAGGATATGTGACACGTCTAGCAGGAGTACCAGGCGTTTTTAGGAGCCTACTATGAGGAAAATATCTCATATAAGCACTTTTCCTAAAGATTTCTCTGAGCGCATGAAGGTGATTGCGTGATGCTGGTACGCGACCTCATGTCACCCATCACCTGCGTCGTCTCCGTGGCCCAGACCTTGGGGTCTGCGGCTCAGCGCTTCTCAACCCCTGACAGGGCAGCGTTGATGCTCAACCTGCGCAGAGAACCCGCGGGCATCGTTACACGTGAGGATCTTGCGGCTCTTGCTGAATCGGATCCAGCAGGATGGCGCAGGCGGCTCTGCGCCCGCCTATGCCCTGAAGAGGTCATCCGCCTGAGGGAGGACGATCCCGTCCAAAGTGTGCTCTGGCGATATCGGCAGGAGACCGCCACGCCATTACTGGTGTGCGATGGAACCGACCCGGTAGGAATTCTGTACCCAGAGGACGTATACAGGTGGAGCCATCATCATGACACCTCACCAGCGATGCCCCCAACCTTACGATCTCGTGAACCCTACCCACGTCCTGATGCCTGCCCTGAAGGAAAAGTCGCATAATTCCGCATCAGGTAAACATCATCTTATACATGGGAATCAATCCACATAAAAAACATACATATATACTTTTAAGTATCACTAAACTATTTTTTATTTATTCTCATACGAGACGTAATGCACCGTACTTTAGTGCACTAATGCGGGCCCTTGGCCCGGCATCCGGAAACCTCGAGCCATGCTCTGACCCGCCAGGGGCGTCACGTCACGACATCTGACGGCTAAGCCGGAAGTCAAGGATCACAAGCACGGCCACCACGGCCGCTCCAGCGGCGGCGAGGCCGATGGCCGGCCCCAGCAACTGGTCGGGTGCTAAGAGGCCACGGTCCTCGGTCTGCCAGGGCCACAGTGTGCGCAGCGCACCCACCATCACCCCGGTGAGCACCACCATCGTCGTGGTGTGGTGGTGATCTAACAACCACTTCAAACCCTTCACAATGCTCACCAGCCCGAGCACTGCACCGGCAAAGAACACTGATAGGTAGCCAACGTTAAAGTCCCGGGCCGCAGCGATCGTCGGCTCGTACAATCCGAAGGTCAGCAGCAGGAACGACCCCGAGAGCCCAGGCAGCAGCAGCGCGGTAACTGTCACCGCCGCCGCCGGAAGCACAAGCCACCAATGCGGCTCCACCATGCCCGGCGGGAGCGAGACCAGCACAAACGCCACCGCCGTCGCCGTGGCGCCCAACACCCAGTGCCTGGGGCTCAGTCTCCCCCCGGCGGATCGCAGCGCCATCCGGAAGGGCACGGCAATAGAGACCACTACCATGCCGAAGAACGCCGCCCTGGTTAGCTCGGGGTAGGTCTCGACCCAGCCTCCGATGAACTGAACTGCGGTGAACAGGCCGATACCCATACCGAGCATGACCGGCAGAACCACCCGCCATTGCACGAGCGAGAGGTACACATGCATGCTATTGACTCGATCAGGCCCGGTGATCAGCGCCCGGACAGCGGAAACCATCGCAGAAGCTGAATCAATCAGCTGTCGATAGATGCCCACCACCAGAGCCACGGTGCCGCCGGAGACTCCCGGTACGGTCTCCACAACGCCGATCATGACGCCGCGGAGAACATTGCCCGGCACCGAGGTGCGGCGGTATACAGGAGAATCTGGGACGTGATGATGAGAGTCAGGGGCGTGAGTCACGGATGAAGCCTACCGCCAGTCAGCCCAGATACGGGGAGCTGTTGATCACATCGGCACGCACAAAAAAGTGGAGCGCTGCTTTCACCGGCAACGCCCCACCTTGTGACCTTCACTTATTTTTTCTTGGACTTCTTCTCCACCTCAGCCAGGGCTAGGCCCAGACCAAACAAGGTTGGTGCCCAGTGACCGACGAAGATACCCCACCGGTCAGCCTGGGGCTTTGAGTCTTTGCTGGCGAACCGTGACAGCACCCAGCTCCCGACAGACAGCCCCACCGACGCTAGGGCGGCGTTGTAGGCATGGTCAGAACGTACGCCGAGGTTATGCAGTGTCGTAATCATGTAGCTCCTCACAGAGAGTAGACCTTCGGTGCCTGGTCAAGTACGGCACGTCTATCCAGTGTGGTGGAGCTGGCCTATCATCACCCGGACACAGTCTGGTGGTCTGCTAGAAACGGCCGACTGGCCGTGCTCACTACGCCGGTTCCAGGGTGTCGGGATCGACCGCCTGGAAAGATACCTCAGCACCGGGCGGCAGCTGGGCGGCCAACCCCAGGTCCTCACGGACCACAACGCCGATTACGGGATACCCCCCGGTCACCGGATGGTCGGCCAGGAACAGCACCGGCTCTCCGGATCCGGGCACCTGTATGGCACCGCGGACCACCGCTTCACTGGGCAGTTCCTCAGGTCGAGTCCGCTCAATGGCAGGTGTCGGGGCCTCCTCCCCCGCGGAAAGTCTCAGTCCGATCCTGTTGGAGTCTCTTGAGACCGTCCAGGGCAGCGATGTCAGCGCATCAAGTCCCGGATTGCCGTGCCGACCGGCGAACCACTCGTCCCGGGGTCCGACCACAAACCTCAACCGGGTGGGTTGACCCACTTCAGGAAGGGCGGTGCGCGCCACATCAGCGATTCCCACAAAACCCGACGGCACCCCCACCAGTGCGAAGGTGTCACCAGAGGCGACCGGTGCCGGGCCCAAACCTGAGAGCACGTCGGTTGCTGCACTGCCCAGCACCCTGTCAGCAGCGAGACCACCAGAGAACGCCACATAGCTGCGGATGCCCCGCTCCGGGACACCGAGGCGCAACCTCTCCCCCGGGTACATCAGGAACGGCGCCCGCAGCGGCACGTCCCGCACCCTTTCGCTCACCTGAGTGCTGCCACCAGACGGTTTATCAGCACCTGTGCCGCTGACCGCCATATTCGACGTCTCTGGGGCAGTCGGTGTCGCCACCTGAAGTGACGTCTCCGCGCCAGTGACCGCCAGCACCGAAATCTGCCGGACCGCCAGTTCGAAACCTCCGTAGAGGACCTCGAACCCCGCGGCTGAATCGTCATTGCCAACCAGCTCATTTGCTTGGCGCAGCGCCTGCACATCAGCCGCACCTGAGCGCGGAACGCCAAGGCCACTGCGTCCCGGGCGGCCCAAGTCCTGTAACAGGGTCTGCGGACCAGGATGGAGCACGTCCACCACCGCATCGCCTGCCGGAACATATCTGCGCCGCGCGGCGGAGGGTGCGGCTGCGCTGAGCGTGATCTGGTCGGAGACCGGCACATACCTGACCGCGTCGCCGGGCTGGATCAGTACAGGCTCCGGCCTGTCCAGGTCCCACATCACCGCATCCGTAGTGCCGATCAGCTGCCATCCGCCAGGGCTGCTACGCGGGTACACAGCGGAGAACTCACCGGCCAGCGCCACCGAACCTTCCGGAACCTCGGTGCGCGGGGAACTGAGCCGGGGTACCTGAAACGGTTGTTCTGACTTACGCAGACGCCTACGGGTGGCCACTGCTTCCGGTAGGCAATAGGTGAAGCCGGGGGCAAACCCAGCGAACCCACCCACCCAGCGGGTAGAACTGTGCCAGTCGATGAGCCCCTGGCTGCTCATTCCCAGCAGCTCTGCCAGCTTATCCAAGTCGGCGCCGTCGTACTGGACACGTATTTCCACCTCGCGGCCCTCACCAACTCCGCCGGGGCGTGTGCGCACCCGACGGAGTTGTCTGGCTGCCTCCCGCGTATGGTTTCGGGTGCGGAAGACGATCAACACCGTCCGGGCTGCCGGCACGACCTCCACCTGACCCGCTAACGGTTTGGCGGTGAGCTGGCGGTGGAAGGCCAGCACCTCTGCCGGTGTTGAAAAATCGGCCAGCAGGGCACGTTGTCCTGCTGCGCGGACGGCGTCGGGCATCAGGCGAAGCTCACAATGTTCGCACCTGCGCCGGCAAGGGCGGCCCGCACGGATTCCGCCATAGCTACCGCGCCTGGGGTGTCACCATGTAAGCAGATGCTCTCAGCCTCCAAGGGCAGGGCCGTTCCGTCGGTGGCGATGATGGTGCCTTCCTCCACGAACCGTTGCATAGCCTCCACCACGGCAGGCACATCGGTGACCACCGCTCCTGGTGAACGCCGGGACACCAAAGTTCCATCAGAGTTGTACCCGCGGTCAGCGAAGATCTCTTTGGGGGTGAGGAATCCGCGCTCATCCGCCAGGTCATGGGCTAGGGCGCCCGGTGCCAGCAGCAGCGGCAGCCTGCGTCCGGTGGCTTCGGCAAAGAGAGTCAGTGCGTCCACCACAGCCTGCGCGTGCGGTCGGTGGTGGAGGCAGGCGTGATAGAGCGCGCCATGGGGTTTGACATAGCGGACCTGGTCTCCTGCCGCGCGGGCCATACCGTCTAGGGCGCAGAGCTGGTAATACACATCGGCAGAGAGTTCGTCCGGGGCGGCGTCGAGGAAGCGGCGGCCGAATCCGGCCAGATCCCGGTAGGCGACATGAGCCCCAATAGCCACCCCGGCGCTGGCTGCGTGCCCGGCGGTGCTGCGCATGGTCAGCGGATCCCCTGCGTGGAAGCCACAGGCTATATTGGCTGATGAGACCTGTGCGAGCATGGCGGCGTCGTCGCCCATGCTCCACGCCCCAAACCCCTCGCCAAGATCGGCGTTGAGGTCGATACGAAGATCTGCGACCACTGCCTCCCCCTCATGAAAGAATCAACTGCGTGACTCAGGATACGAAAGAACCGCTGCTCAGTTGGAACTTCATCCTGGCGATCCTGATCAACCTGGCGATCACCACTGCGTTCTTCATCCTAGTCACTGGGATGGCAGTCTATGCCGCCACCGAGTTTGGTGCAGGTCAGACTGCCGCCGGTTTCGCTGCGAGCGCGTTCGTGATGGGCGCCCTAGGTGCGCGTTTCTTCGCCGGAAAGTACGTCAACACGCTCGGGCGCAAACCCATTCTGGTGATCTGCTTAGGGCTCTTCACTGTGGCCGGGATCCTCTACCTGTGGGTTGACTCCTACCAGTGGCTGATCATCCTGCGCATTGTGCACGGTATAGCACTGGGCTTCGGGCAGACCGCGCTGACCGCCGCCGTGTTCGACATCATCCCCCGAGCCCGCCGCGGTGAAGGCTCCGGCTACTACCTACTGGCTAATTCGCTGCCCCCCGCGCTGGGTCCCCTGGCGGCCATCCAGCTCACCGAAAGTTACGGGTTCGACGGCATGTTCTACGCGGTCACGGTCGTCTCCGCGGCGTCCTTCCTGTGTGCTTGCCTGGTCAACACCCCTGAGGTCAAACGCAAGGGAACCCCCATGCGGGACCGGCTGCGGCTGCGCCCTTCCGATGTGATCGAACCGCGGGCCTTCTCGATCGCCATGGTGGCCACCCTGCTGGGCCTGACGTTCGCCTCCGTGATGACGTTCCTCAACGGCTACGCCCAATCGATCGGCATGTCCGACGGCGCCAGCCTCTACTTTGTCGTCTACGCCACCACCATGCTGATCGTGCGCCTATTCATGGGCAAGATCCAAGACCGCAGAGGGGACAACATCGTGGTTATCCCCGCTCTGTGCTCCTTCGCAGTCTCCATGGGGCTGCTGGCCTGGTCACCGAACCAGGGAGTGATGATCACTGCCGGTGTCCTCGCTGGGTTCGGGTTCGGGTCCCTGCTGCCCGCTATCCAGGCGATCATCGCCTCCAAAATGCGCACCCACCGGATCAGCATCGGTATCTCCACCTTCTTCATCATGATGGACCTCGGCTTCGGTCTCTCCCCACTGCTTCTGGGGCCGCTGGTGGACCTGTGGGGCTTCCATGTGATGTATGCCGGATGCGCCGGAGTGGTGGTCCTAGCGATCGTGCTCTACTGGTTGGTGCACGGGAAGTTCAAGGTCAAACAAGGGGTCGCCCGGCGCCGCACCCGCAACTGGGTCAACGATGCCACCGGTGTGATGCCACATATCCCACCCGCCACTGAGGACGACGACGACGAGGCTCCCAGCGCCAAGACCCCGTCTGCCTGACAAGACGAGAATCGGCCTAACGGTTCAGTCCTGAAACGCTCGATCCAGTCGGTCACGAAACCGCATGGCCGCTGACCGGACCTCAGGATCATCGCTATGCAGTTCCCATTCGACATCCTCAGGAAGCCAGAACAGGTAGGCCAGCAACTCCTCAGGAGTCGATCCCTGAATGTTCCAATCCATCACACCCTTCTGAGATTCGAAGGCTCCGCGACCCCAGTGCCGGAAACGCGCCTCGAAACGGTCGCGGTCCATATAGAGACGCAGCAGCATCTCGTAGCGGTCTGAGGTGGCAGAGAGAGCGGAATTGAGGAACTGCGCAGCGTCCTCAGTAGGCAGCTGCCGTGGCTGCGCACGCACTCCCGTTCTGCGCAGATCCTCCAACCGGTCAATACGGAATAGGCGCCAGTCATCCCTTGTGATGTCCCACGCGATCAGATACCACCGGTGCCCCTGCGGGACGAGGGAATGAGGTTCGACCAGTCGGGAGGACTCCTCCCCCGTTCTAGCGGTATAGCGGAACCGGACTCGCTCCTGATCTCTGCAGGCGAGGGCAAGCTGGGCGAGCACATCAGCAGCGACGCGAGGTTGTTCACCCCACGCCGCAGGCATGGTGTGGGTCTGCAGAGCGTTCACCCGACGTCTCAGGTTTCGCGGAAGGACCTGCTCAAGCTTGGCCAATGCCCTGAGAGAGGTTTGCTCTCCGTCGGTAAGTCCGTGCAGAGCCGCGGTGCGCAGTCCAACCGCTATGGCGACAGCCTCGTCTTCATCCACCAGTAACGGTGGCAAAGCCGAACTCGCCTCGAGCCGATACCCCCCGGTCACACCAGGAGCCGCTGAGATGCGATAACCCAGTTCTCGGAGGCGATCGAAATCCCGCCGCAGTGTGCGTTGCGAGACACTCAGACGCTCTGCCAATTCAGGGCCCGACCAGAACTGGTGAGTCTGAAGCAAGGACAGCAGGCGCAGCGCGCGGACCGTGGGATCGCTCATAAAAGGAACCTACCGGACCATGCGGACAGGATCTGACCGCATGACCTCATAGCGTGAGTTGTGGGCCAGTCATAAGGCCTTCCCTGATCATCACTCGCCGAAAGGACCTCCCATGGCCAATCCCGTCATTTCCGCTCAAGGCCTCCGCAAAGTTTTTCGAAGTTCTCGCGGAAAGGAAGTGGTTGCTGTGGATGAACTCACCATGGAGGTGGAAGAAGGAACCCTTACTGCCTTCCTCGGACCAAATGGGGCCGGTAAATCAACATCACTACGGATGCTCATCACCCTGATGCCACCCACAGCGGGCAAGGCACAGGTTTGCGGGCACAGCATCACGGACAACCCCGGGCTGGTGAGATCCAGTATCGGATACGTCGGCCAAAAGAACGGAGTAAGCCCGTACCAGCGGGTCCGGGACGAGCTGCATAGCCAGGGGCTCCTTTATGGACTGGGCCGCGAGGAGTCCCGCCGCCGAACCGATGAACTCACCGACGCCCTTCAACTGGGAGAAATCGCACATCGCAAGGCGGAGACCCTCTCCGGCGGACAAAAACGCCGGGTGGACATCGCCCTCGGGCTGATGCCCCGACCCAAGCTCCTCTTGCTGGACGAACCCTCGACTGGATTGGATCCACAGTCTAGGGCGAATCTGTGGGAACACATCTTGACCATGCGCAATCGGTACGGCACAAGCCTGCTTCTCACGACGCATTACCTGGACGAAGCCGACCAATTCGCCGAGCGCGTCATGGTGGTGGACCGCGGTCGCGTCATCGCCGATGACACAGCTTCACAACTGAAAGACACCTTTGCCGGCGACCGCATCTCCCTGACCGTGACGAACGAGATGGCCGACAAAACTTCCGCCACTATGCGCCGCGCTGCGGCTGTCTCTGGTTCCACCGAGCCGGAGCCGCGCAGAACAGAACTGGCCAGTGGATGCACCCGATTGAGTGTGGCCGTCAACCATGGTGAATACCTGCTGGCGCGGATGATCCACGACCTCCACGCCGAAGAAGTGAACGTCATTGCGGCCAACATCGATCAACCAACGCTCGACCATGTCTTTCTCAATCTCACAGGCCGAAGTCTCCGTGAAGAGAGCCACCTCTCTCTGAATACCACTCCCGCAGCCGAACCAGCTTCCGAAGGAATCTCACGATGATCAACACCACTATCTCTCCCACTACCAGGATCTCGCGGCCCTCAGGTGTACTTGTCGACATCTGGTGCGTCTTCCTTCGCGAACTTAGACCCATGCTCCGCGATCCGTTCCAGCTGCTGACGTCCCTGGTGCAGCCTCTGATTTTCATGGCGATCTTCGGCCCACTGTTAGCCGGAGTGACAGGTGAGTCCTTGGGTGAGACCTATCAATGGTTCGTCCCGGGAGTATTGGTGATGAGCACCCTCTTCAGCACCACAATGACCGGGTCAAATCTCCTCTACGAGATCATCATGGGCTCCCACGAGCGCATGATGGTGGCACCGGTGTCCCGCGCTGCGCTCCTCCTAGGCCGAACTCTCAAAGAGATGGTCCCCCTTCTGAGTCAAGCCATCGTCCTCTGCAGCATTGCCGCCGCCTTCGGATTCCGTCCGCACCTACCGGGCCTGTTGACGGGATTCGCCATTCTGAGTGTCCTCGGCATGGGTTTGGGTGCGCTCAGCTACGCACTGGGAATAGCCTCCCGTCATCAGGATTGGCTTTTTTGGGCGGTCCAGCAAACGCTGATCTTCCCGCTTACGCTCCTCTCAGGCCTCCTGCTCCCCCTGGAGGGTGGACCTCGCTGGATCGAAACCGTCTCACAAGCTAACCCACTGACGTATGTGGTCGACGCTCTCCGCGAACTGGTCAACGGCAGTTTCGGAGCAGACACACTGCAGGGCGCTGTGGCCGCCGTCGTAGTCCTGGCCCTCGGGCTCGTAGTGGGCATCCGGGCAATGCGCCGCAGCGTGTGAGCCTATTGCGCTGAGCTCAGCTGGGGGAATGATCCTGTAGGAACCGGTAGACCTCCGTGGTGTCCACTCCAGGGAATGCGCCCTCCGGCATGGCGGCCAGCAGGTGCGTATTGGCCCGTGTGGCCGGCCAGGCCTGACCGTCCCAGACGTCCGCAAGCTGAGCAGGCGGCACCCGGCAGCACGTGGGGTCCTCCGGGCAGCGGGACACAGAACGGAATTGGGTGTCCTTGCCCCGGAACCACTTGGCGTGCTCAAACGGCACTCCGATAGAGAGCGAGTACACCCCTGACGAGTGGCCTTCTGTGCGTGCTGTGCACCAGAACGTGCCTGACGGGGTGTCGGTGTACTGGTTGAATGAGCGGAACTTGTCCTTGACCTCGAACACCTGACGCGAGGTCCACTCCCGGCAGATGGTCTGGCCCTCGATCGCACCGGAATGGTCGGCTGGGAAGCTGACGCCGTCGTTCTCATAGGCCTTATGGATGATCCCGGACTCATGGACCTTCTGGAAGTGACAGGTGATCCCCAGATGCTCGGTGGCGAGGTTGGTGAACCGGTGAGCGGCCGACTCATAGGACACAGCGAACGCGTCACGCAGATCCTCGATTGCCAGCTCTTTGGCGCTCTTGGCGGTGGACAGGAAATCCACCGCTGGCTTCTCCGGCATCAGCAGAGCAGCAGCAAAGTAATTGGTATAGACCCGCTGGCGCAGGAAATCTGAGTAGTCACTGGGCTCGGTATGGCCGAGCACATGGTGCCCCAGGGCTTGGAGCAGCACCGAACGTGAATCCCAGTCCCGCGACCTGCCCTGGGTCAGGTAGATGATCTTATTGCGCTGATCGGTGACGGAGCGCGTGGAGTTCGGCAGATTCGGCACAAACCGGATGGAGAATCCCAGATGTTCGGCAATCCGTGCTGCGATGTGATGGCCCAGCGGACCAGAGGTGTAACCCACAGCCCGCAGCAGCTCGGCGGCCTGAGCCTCGATCTCCGGGTAGTAGTTGTTGCGGGACTTCATCTCCTCCCGCAGCTCCGTGTTGGCCCGGCGAGCCTCCTCCGGCGTGGCAGCCTGTTCCTCCAGCCGGCGCTTCAGCTCCCGCTGCAGAGCCACAAGCGACTCCAGCACGTCCATGGGAAGCCGGTTGGAGATCCGCACTGTGGGAAGCCCTAAGGCCGCGTAGAGCGGTCCGCGCTGGGTCTTTTCCAACTCAATCTCCAGGCCCGCCCGCTTCGACGGCGGCTCCGCACCCATCAGATGCTCCATCCCCACACCGAGGCTGCGCCCGAGCTGCTGGAGTTGGGAGAGTTTAGGTTCGCGTTTGCCGTTCTCTAGAAGGGAGAGCTGACTGGGGGCGGTGCCGACCTTCTCCGCCAAGTCATCCAAAGTCATGCCCTGTTTCTTGCGCAGGTGACGTACCCGTCGACCCAGGGCAATGAGATCGAGGGCGTCGTCGTTCTCTGCTGTGGCGAGCTCCGTTGCGCGCATGCAGACAGTGTAGGTCAGAAATCCCCTCACCAGCCCGGCTCTTGCCAGATGTGATATAGGGCACATTCTCGGTAGTTTGCTATGTTTGATGGGCAAGAGTCACTTTCACAGGGAGTTTTGAGGGTTTGTCAGTAACCGAAGATAGTCACGTCTCAGCGGTACGTGTGCAGAATGTCTATAAGGCATTCGGCAGACGGCCTGAGTCCATCGTGAAAAAGATCAAAGACGGAGCCACCCGGGACGAACTGAAATCCCAGGGGATGGCAGCAGTCATCGACGCCTCCTTCGAGGTGCCTCAGGGGGAGATCTTCGTGGTCATGGGACTTTCCGGTTCCGGCAAGTCCACGCTCATCCGCACACTGAACGGCATTCAGCCGGCCACCAGCGGAACGGTGGAGATCTTCGGCCAAGACATCACCAACGTCAACGCCCGGCGACTGCGCAGCATCCGGCGGGAGAAGATCTCCATGGTCTTCCAACACTTCGCACTAATGCCGCATAGGACCGTCGGGCAGAACGCCGCGTACTCCATGGAAGTGCGCGGGATCAACCGCAGCGACCGGGAAAAGAAAGCCAATGAGGCGCTGAAGCTGGTTGGACTCGAAGGCTACGGCGGACAGCGCCCCGACGAACTTTCCGGCGGTATGCGCCAACGCGTCGGACTCGCCCGCGCCCTCGCCGCCGAAACCGACCTCATGCTGATGGATGAGGCCTTCAGCGCCCTGGATCCGCTCATCCGCAAAGAGATGCAGGATCAGCTGCTCGAGCTCCAGAAGGACCTGGGTAAGACAATCGTTTTCATCACCCACGACCTCAACGAAGCCATGCGGCTGGGCAGCCGGATCGCGATGATGCGCGACGGGAAGATCGTCCAGATCGGCACTACCGAGGAGATCCTCAACGATCCCGCCAACGACTACGTTGCCCAGTTCATCCAGGACGTGGACCGCACTCGGGTGCTCACCGCCGGGGACATTAAAGAACCGCCGGTGGCGCTGCTGGGATCAGAACAGGGTCCGCGTGCGGCCCACCGGCTGATGCGGGAACACCAGACTCGCTCGCTCTGTGTGGTTGACCAAGGCCGGGTCCTGCAGGGGGTCGTCTACGAAGAGCACATCGCCGAAGGAGTTGCTGCCGGAAAAGAGACCCTCGCAGGGCTGATTAAGCCCATGCCGGCGACCTCAGTGGACACCTACCTCTCTGAACTCATGACAGCAGCCTCCGAACACGCCTCCGGCCTGGCGGTCATTGACGATGCCGGCAAACTACTCGGAGTCATCCCCCGGGTCACCCTGCTCAACGCCATGGCGGACCCGACTCCAACATCCTCGGTTCAGACCATCCACCAGGAGGTGGCCTCATGATTCGCGCCGAAGAAACCGACGGAACCGGTGTCCCCCGCCTACCTGTGGGGGACGTATTGGAAAGAGGGTTCGATTGGTTTGAGGACACTTTCTCCACTGTCATTGACTGGGTCGAAATAGTCTTTGAGACCACATCGGAGGGGCTGGCAGACCTACTGTCCAGGCCCGATGCTCTCGTTCTTACGGCAATCTTCGCTCTCATCGCATGGCTGATGCGTGACTGGAAGTTGGCTTTACTCACTATCCCGCTGATGTTCTTCATTATCACGGTCGATCTGTGGGAAGAGGCCCTCGAAACCCTTGCTCTCGTGGCCGTAGCGGCTGTTATCGCCCTACTCATTGCGATCCCTCTGGGAATACTTGCGGCCAAGACCGAGGCCGTCTCCCGAGCCGTGCGGCCCATCATGGACCTGATGCAGACCATGCCCGCGTTGGTGTGGCTCATCCCCGCAATGGCAATGTTCGGCCTCGGCATGCCATCAGGCATCCTCGCCACCATCATTTTCGCCCTCCCCCCAGGTGTGAGACTCACCGAGTTGGCCATCCGTCAGGTGGACCCCGAAGTGGTCGAAGCCGGTCACGCTTTCGGGAGCACCCCAATTCAGGTTCTGTTCCGCATACAGCTTCCACTGGCCGTCAAGACCATCATGGCTGGCGTCAACCAGGTGATCATGCTCGCGTTGTCCATGGCCGTATTCGGCGGGTTTGTGGGCGCCGGCGGACTCGGCAACGAAGTGGTCCGAGCCATCAACCAGCTCAATCTTTCTCTAGGATTGGAAGCCGGCCTGTGCGTGGTCATGCTGGCTGTTTACCTTGACCGGGTGACAGCCGCCTTGGGCTCCCCGGAGGGCAGCACTCTGAGTCGACTGCGACGTCGCCGAAGTACTCCCAAAAAGTCCGAGGATCAAGGGGCAGACACCGAAGCTGCCACAGTGACCACCAAGAACGCCTGAAGATTTGCCCGCCGAACACGGCGGGAACGAATGAAGAATCGCACCCATGTAGGAAAGGACCACTGAAGATGAAACTCTCATCGACATTCCTGAAGTCCACAGCCATCGCCTCGATGCTCGGACTGACTCTCGCCGCCTGCGGCGACAACGGTGACAACGGCGAAGAGCCTGATGACGCTGACGTAGAGGACACTGATACTGACACCGATACTGATGCCGAGGACGAAGACGACGCCGCGGAAGATGACGCGGACGACGATGGTGAAGCGGCCGGTGACGGCGGCACCATCACACTCGGGTACATCGAAGGCTGGACCGACGGTTCATCTATGACCTTCTTGTGGCAACACATCCTTGAGGAGCAGGGCTACGATGTCGAGATCATGGCCCTCGGTGACGCGGCACCGGTTTACCAGGGATTGGCAGACGGCGACATTCACGTCTACCCCTCAGCATGGCTGCCTGCAACTCACGAAACATATATGGACCAGCATGGCGATGCACTTGAGGATCTTGGCGCCTATTACGAAGGTGCTGTGCTGACCCTGGCTGTGCCGGAGTACACAGACATCGACTCCATCCCAGAACTCCTGGATGACCCGGAAGCCTTTGACAACCAGGTGGTCGGCATTGAGGCAGGGGCCGGGCACATGGCAGTGACCTCCGAGACGGTCTTCCCCGAGTACGGTCTGGATGAAGAGTTTGAGCTGGTTGAATCCTCAACTGCTGCGATGCTGTCCGAGTTGGACAACGCCATTGACGCCGAAGAGGACATCGTCGTCACCCTGTGGCGTCCGTTCTGGGCATACGGCTCCTGGGACCTGAAGGATATCGAGGATCCAGAGGGACACCTCGGTGAGGAAGAAACCCTCAACCTCGTAGCTAACGCCGACTTCTCCTCCGAGTTCCCCGAGGTAGCTGAGTGGATGAGCGCGCTGGAGCTCGACGATGACCAATACGCCGAGCTCGAAGACCTTGTGGTCAACGAGTACGACGACGGCCCCGAGGGCGCTGTCGAATGGGCTGAAAACAACCAGGACGTCATTGACGAGCTGGTCAACTAACACCATCAGCACGCACTGAACCCCCGGAGACCTCGAAAACTCCGGGGGTTCAGTGGGTTAATGGGCCGGTGTCAGGCGACCTGAGCCTGAGCTCCGGAACGGGTCATCAGGACTGCTGCGCTGCAGGCCTGGCCGTCCTCGTCGTCGTCCATATCCGGCTCGCCGGGCCGCAGGTGAATAGCCCGGATGGCGCCGTCGGGCAGATTCATCAGCTGCTCAGCCCGGATGAAGAGCTCCTGCCAGATCTGCAGTTCCTCCTCGCCTTCCGTCCCGAGAAGTGAGACGAATGGTGCCCGACCTTCCCACATCAGACGCCGTGCGTTGCGGTGGATGTGCAGACCGAAGTCGACAATCCCAGCCGACAGCGGACTGCCGTTGCAGAGAATCCTGTCCTCACTGCGAGTCAGCCGCCGTGGACTGATAAAGCTGCTGGGAGGCTCGGTGAGGTGCCGGTTCACCAGCGCCTGCCAACCGGAGGCAGACCGCGGTGTCTCCGAACCCAGCCCCAACTCAACCAGCCGTGGGGAGAATTCACGGTGAAGCACTGCCAAGAACTCCAGTGCTGCGCCGGTGAACAGTTCGTTCTGCCGTGGCACGGATGGCCCGGCGAGAGTTATTCCGTTGATGGTGATGGTCTGTCCGGTATTCATGACACTTCTTCCTTATCTGTTCACGTTCGGGTCTGCTGCCCGGTGAACTCTAAAATTGGCCCTCTTCAGTGGATCCCCGCAGCGCAACTGTCGAGGATTCGGGATTCAATGTGGTGGAGACGGCGTCGAAGTACCCGGTGCCGACCTCTCGCTGGTGTTTGGTGGCGGTGTAGCCCTGAGCCTCAGCGGCGAATTCCTTCTCCTGCAGTTCCACGTAGGCCTTCATCTGATCCGTGTTGTAACCCTTGGCGAGCTCGAACATCGAGTAGTTCAGAGCGTGGAAGCCCGCCAGGGTGATGAACTGGAAGGTGAAGCCCATCTTGCCCAGTTCCCGTTGGAACTTGGCGATCGTGGCGTCGTCGAGGTGCTTGCGCCAGTTGAAGGACGGCGAACAGTTGTAGGCGAGCATCTGGTCCGGGTACTCCGACTTCACCGCCTCGGCGAACTTCTTGGCCAGTTCCAGATCTGGAGTGCCGGTCTCCATCCAAATCAGATCAGAATAGGGAGCGTAGGCCTTGGCCCGGGAGATGCAGGGTTCGATTCCATTGCGGACCTTGTAGAAGCCCTCAGCGGTGCGCTCCCCGGTAATGAAGGGCATGTCGCGCTCGTCCACGTCTGAGGTGATCAAAGTGGCCGCCTCTGCGTCAGTGCGGGCGATGATCACACTGGGGGTGTTGGAGACATCCGCGGCGAGCCGTGCTGACTGCAGGGTGCGCACATGCTGCCCGGTGGGGATGAGGACCTTCCCGCCCAGGTGGCCGCACTTCTTTTCGCTGGCGAGCTGATCTTCCCAGTGCACTCCCGCCGCACCGGCACCGATCATCTGCTTCATGAGCTCGTATGCGTTCAGCGGACCGCCAAAGCCAGCCTCCGCATCTGCGATGATCGGCACCATCCAGTCCTCCACGGTGCGGGTGCCTTCCAAGTACTCAATCTGGTCAGCGCGCATCAGCGCGTTGTTGATCCTGCGGACCACTGAAGGAACTGAGTTCGCGGGGTAGAGCGACTGGTCCGGGTAGGTCTGGCCGGAGAGGTTGGCGTCACCGGCGACCTGCCAGCCGGAAAGGTAGATGGCGCGCAGGCCGGCCTTGACCTGCTGGACGGCCATATTGCCGGTCAGTGCGCCGAGGGAGTTGGTGAACTTCCCGGCGGCGTGCTCCTCGGTGAGCTGGGCCCACAGTTTTTCAGAGCCGCGCTTTGCCAGCGTCTGCTCCTCCTGGACAGTGCCCTGGAGGCGAATGACTTCCTCAGCGGTGTAGTCGCGGGTGGTCTGGCTCCAGCGGGGGTTGGTGTCCCACTCTTTCTGGAGGGCCTGGGCCTTCTCCTCGAATACATCCCGAGTCTCGGGCTGGAAGCCGGTCGGCTGCGAGGTGCCGTTCTGTGCTGCGGCGTTGGTCAGGGTCTCAGTCATGGGAATCTCCTTTGATTCGTGGGCGTCATCTCTGACATTTCTCAGTTTTCGCCACTATGCAAGGCCCGCGCTACCTCAACTCAGGTAAAGAAATGCATTTCTTTGCGTTTTCGAAGAACGAGCGGAACTGGCCCCCATTTGTGGCCGACATCACCGGTTCCACCGGGCTGCCTGTCGGCCCGCACCGCCCGATTGTCAAAAAATGCCGTTCTGAAGCGTTCGATGACACTGAGAATGAAGTGATCTGACATTTGGCGGAGGCACACAGAGGCAAGAGAGGTATAGGGGCGTCGGCCTCTGACAGGCGGCACCAGACATGTGGGGGCCTGGCGCTACAGTGTTGGTCCCATGAGCACCACGCAGCGATTCTTCAACGGCGCCGCTGGTAGGTCTGCACGGCGGCCGGTACGTGTGCGCCGCGGGCTGGGTACGCCGGGGACACGTACCGGGTCAGGGTGGCGGAGGCGGCCGACGGCGTCCAGCGCCCTGGCGTGGTTGGCAGTGGTCGTCCTGGCCATTGCTGTGGCTGGGGTGCTCGCCTGGTGGGAGCAGCGCCCGCTGGAGGTCCCGGACGGTTTCTCGGAGGACGCTGTAGTCGCGGAGATGGTCCGGGTGGTGGACGGTGACACCATCGTGGTGTCCATGGAGGGGGAAGACGAACGGGTCCGACTGCTCAACATCGACACACCGGAGACCGTCCATCCCACCGAGCCGGTGGAGTGCGGCGGACCTGAAGCCTCAGCGGCGATCAGTCAGCTGCTGAGTCCAGGCGACGTCATCGTCCTGGAGTTCGATCAGCAGCTGCGGGACCGTTATGACCGGCTGCTGGCGGCAGTGTTCGTAGAGGATGTGTTCGTCAATGAGCGCATGGCCCGCGAAGGCTGGGGCGAGCCGGCGTATTACGCTCCCAATGACCGGTTCCTGGCCGTCGTGGAGCAGGCGTGGGCGCAGGCGAGGGAGGAAAACGCCGGGGTGTTCTCACCCCAGCTGGTGTGTTAAGCGGGAAGGAGGGCTAGGCGTTGGCTTTCTTCCAGCGGCGGGCCTGAATGAAGCTGCGAACACCCAACACCAGGTAGACCACAAGCACAATCAACGACACCAGTGCTGAGATGACAGCTGCCGGCCGCTCGGCCTCGCCCGCGAACAGATCGCCCAGACTCATCAGCGGCATGATCATGCCCAGGGCGCCGATCAGCGCGATGACCAGGGCGATGTGCACACCAACCATCAGGTTCTTCAGGGCGATCGCTCCGCTAACCAGCAGCAGCAGCCCTACCAGGGCGGGAATCAGTGCGGTCCAGTGGTCGGTCTCGTTGGTGAGCGAGAACAGATACCCACCAAGGCCAACCACCACCAGAATTGCGCCAGTGATGAAGGTCAGCTTGGGCATGGGTGAGGCGACGTAATCGCGGGACATGGTGCTCCTTGGTTCGTGCATGGGAGAAAGGTCTGTGACCCCATTCTACCGCTGTCTTCTACATTGGGTAGAAATTAAGATTCCTGGGCATTAAGAACCCCACGCGCACCTGCCAGAGCCCGCTTACCCTTGCTACCTTCCGGTCCTGGGGGAGTTCAGCAGGATGACACCACGCGTGGGGCCAGCCACCATGGTAGCGCGTGATTCGCGGTCGACGCGAACTGCCCAGCTGCGGGCGCCACCACCTGCGTCCTCTAAAATGACAGCAATGACATACGACGACGCCACCCTCACCGCTCGGCCCCTTGTGAACCTCCGCGACCTCGGAGGAATCAGCGTGGAGGGTGGCAGGCTTAGGCCCGCGGCGTTGTGGCGCGCAGATGATCTGACCATGTCACCCCGTGAGGAGATCGCCGCTCTGGCGGAGCAAGGGCTCTCTGCGGTTCTCGACCTTCGTTCCACCCCGGAGGTCACCCGCTCCCCGCACCGGATGGCCGGCGAACTCGGCGTCACAGCCCACCACCTGCCGCTGGCAGAGATGGCCGTCCACCCCCTGGCGCTGATCGAGGTGGCGCCGTCCATGCAGTCGCCGGCCGATGTGGGCCGCTGGTACGCCGGGCTGGTGCGAAGCCACATCCACGAGGTGGCAGAGGGCCTGGAAGTGATCGGCAACTCCACCGGAGGTGTCCTGTTCCACTGCGCAGCAGGTAAGGACAGGACCGGCATCCTCGCTGCTGTGGTGCTGCAGCTTCTCGGAGCTGACCGCAGCGTGATCGTAGAGGACTACGCGCGGACAGAGCAGAACCTCACAGCGATCTTCGACCGTCTGGCCCATGCCGCGTACAGCCGGCCGGATCACGAGTCTGAAGACGCTAAGCGCACTGCAGAGTTCTTTGCGTCCAAGCACCCACTCTTGTCAGCACCGGCCGATTCCATGGATTCAATGCTCACCGAGCTGGGCGGAGCCTCAGGCTTGGCCGAGTTGCTCAGGCGCGAAACAGACCCAGATCTGCTGGCCGAGAATCTCCACACCAAGCTGGTCGCATAGTTCTTCGTAGCGGTCCCATCCGGCCGATGTGCGAACCCCTCGGGTAATCCGCTACGATGTACCGGTCCTCGAAACTGCAGGACAACGTTGGAGACGTGACCGAGCGGCCGAAGGAGCCACCCTGGAATGGTGGTGCAGGGTTAATTCTCTGCCGAGGGTTCAAATCCCTCCGTCTCCGCCAATCAAAAATATCTGAAAGATGATGATTTCGTGGGCCCCGAACCGTTAGGTTCGGGGCCCACGAATGTATATGAGGCATGGCCTCTCCTGCGGAGGGAAGGCTCACCCGGGGTTAGGCATCTCTCCAGGAGTACCGTGGCGCATAGCCCAGCTCGCGACGAGCCTTATCAATGGACAGCAGCGTGTCATGGACTCCAATGTCACCATGGACCGGTACCTCAGGAAAGACCTCCGCGACCAGTTCCGCATTCGG
Organism: Nesterenkonia haasae; assembly: GCF_010119385.1. Classification (GTDB taxonomy): domain Bacteria; phylum Actinomycetota; class Actinomycetes; order Actinomycetales; family Micrococcaceae; genus Nesterenkonia; species Nesterenkonia haasae. Next base: position 164,690 of record NZ_VFIE01000021.1, on the reverse strand, counting down.
TCGGGACATCACCGTGTCAGCCGCCGCGATGATGTAACGCTCAAAACCTGGCCCTGCCCCGGTCAAAGCCCGCTCAATGGCCTGAGCTCCATCCCGGGCGTCAATGTAGCCCCAGAGATTCCATTTGCGCAGCATCGGGTCAGCGTCGAAGTCCGGGAACGCTTCATAGTCCTCCGGGTTCATGACATTGGAGAAGCGCAGAGCCGTAATGGACAACTGCGGGTTCCACCGCACGAGCTCGATCGCCAACTGCTCCTCAAGGTGCTTCACCAGCGAATAGGTCGATTCGGGGCGAGCCGGATACTCCTCGTCCACAGGAATGTAGGGCGGTGGCGTGTCGAATGGCAGACCCAGCACCGTCTCGCTCGAGGCGTACACAATGCGGTCGATCCCCAACCGCGTTGCCGCCCAGAACACATTGAAGCTGGCGGTCATGTTGTGGTGGAACGTCGCTACATCCGGGCGGATACCCGGGGCTGGAACTGCGGCGAGGTGCACCAGGGCATCGAATCCGTCGTGCCGATCCCCTACACCGCCAAGCGAGTCGATCACCTCCCCGTAGTTCGTCAGGTCGACCTTCACAAAGCCAGCTCCGCGCGAACCTTCGACGTCGAGTCCGATCACCTCGTGACCTGCCGCGCGCAGTTCACGCGCCACCACGGTGCCGAGTTTTCCTGTAGATCCTGTCACTGCTATCCGCATTGCACTTCCCCTATCTCCTGCGTGGCAACGGTCACATCTCCTCCAGGATACGGTGACTCGCCAGCCTCCCTGCTACCTGGTGCGAAGACGCCCGGGCGATGACGCGGCGTTACGGGGAACCGGCCTGCTCCTGAAGCAGATCGAGGAGTTTCAGCGTGGTATTCCAGTTGCGGATTGTCACCGTAAGATACACCGGTCGGCCGACGAGCTTACTGAGCCAACTCCGCCCCGCCTCCGGGTGAGTTGACGCGGGGCGTCTGTAGTACACCACCCCCGGCCCCTGCGCGGCACGGTCGATCTCAGGACGCACCGGCACATCGGCGAAGACCTCCTCGGCGTTCTGGTCCAAGCAGAAGATCACGTCATATCGAAAACGCTCATTCTCGGTGCCGAAGTCTGACGGTGCCTGTTCGACCGCTTGGGCCAACTGGCCGTGGCTCAGACACAACACGCGAACGATGCTGCTATCCAGGGCGAAGCTCCTTATCAGGAGCTGCTCGATCCGGCTGCTGATCTGTTCGGCGTTCAGCTCCGAACGCAGCACGACATTGCCACTTTGAATGTAGGTGCGAACATCCAGGAACCCGTGCTCTTCCATCAGCTCCCTGAGGTCGGCCATTTTGATCTTGTTCTTGCCGCCGACGTTGATCCCGCGCAGCAGCACGGCATACGTGTTCATCGCGACTCCCTCACCTTCAGACGACTTGCTTCGCACTGATTAAGTAAACCCGACCCGTGCCCACTCAGCAGCTGTGGGTGTCAACGAGCCGTCGAGTCACGGTCATTTGGGGTTCCCGTTGCATTGCGTTCACGTTCATCTGGCTAAGCTGGGGCCTGTGCTCTTCCAGACAAAAGCCTTCACCCTCAGCAGCCTGACCCTCGCCTTCGTCGGTGCCTCCACCGCAGCAGCGGTGGCCGAGACTGAAGAAACCCAGGACGGCGTCGTCGAACTCCAGCTCATCAATACCAACGACTTTCATGGCCGTCTGGAAGAGTCTGCCTCAGCCATGGCCTGCACAGTGGACGCCTACCGGGAGCAGAACCCCAACACGGTCTTCACCGGCTCCGGCGACCAGCTCGGCGCCTCCACCTTCACCAGCTTCATCCAAGAGGACGAGCCCACCATTGAGGCACTCAACGCCATGGGGATGGAAGTCACCAGCCTCGGAAACCACGAGTTCGACCAGGGTGCTGATGACTTCGACAACCGGATTGTTCCGCTGTCTGATTTCACCTGGCTGGGAGCGAACGCCCGTGATGCGAACACCGGTGAGCACCTCTATGAGCCCTACGAGGTCATCGATGTCGACGGCGTGCGCGTTGGCTTCATCGGCCTGAACACTGAAAACATGCCCAGGCTGGTCAACCCGGAGGGCATCGCCGGTATTGAGTGGACCTCCATGTCCGCCGAGGCCAACTACTACGCCGATTACCTCACAGAGAACGATCTCGCCGATGTGGTCACCGTCCTGGTTCATGAGGGACTGCCCGGATTGAGCCTGGACTCCGCTTCCGGCACCACGTTTGGAGACCTGATCTTCAACGCCCATCCGGCCATTGATGCCATGTTCTCCGGGCACACCCACCAGACCTATGTGTACGACGTCGAGGGGACGCCTCTCCTTCAGGCCGGCGAGTACGGCGAGAACCTCTCCCTGGTGGAGATCTCCTATGACACTGACTCCGGGGAAATCATCGATTCCCAAGCTCGCCTGATCGACCTTTCCTCCGATGAGCTCGCCTGCGACTCCCACCCAGAGGTGGACCAGATCGTGGCCGACGCCGTGGCCGTGGCCGACGACCTGGGGTCCGAAGCGGTCGCCACTGTCCCAGGAGAGATTCCGTTCGCCCGGGCGCAGAATGGCGACGGGTCAGAGAACCGCGGAGCCGCCTCCACAGTAGGCGAACTGGTGGCCGATGCGCAGCTGTGGGCGGCCCAGACCACCAACCCTGACGTGGACTTCGCCATCACCAACTCTGGCGGCCTCCGCGCTGATCTGCCGCTGGGCGATGTCACCGTCCGCGACCTCGGAACCGTCCAGCCCTTCGCCAACACCCTGGTCAACCTCACTTTCAGCGGCGAGCAGGTCCACACCCTGTTTGAACAGCAGTGGCGCGATGACGAGGGCCGCTTCTCCCGGCACGGTCAGTCCAGCAATGTGTTCTACACCTACGATCCCGAGGCTGCCTCAGGCCAACGCATCACCGGAGTGTGGATCGACGGCGAACCGGTGGACTCCGAGGGCACTTACCAAGTGACTATGAACAGCTACATGGCGGCCGGCGGTAGCGGGCTCACCGTCACGGGTCAAGCCGCGCAGACCATCGACACCGGCCAGAACGACCTCGAAGCCATCGTCGAGTACGGCCGTGAAACGGGCACCCTGGAGCCGAGTCTGGACCGGGGAAGCCTCGGCGTCGAATGGGTCAGTGACGACGACGCCGTCTACTCCCCTGGTGATGAACTCGCCCTGAACATCTCCTCGCTTGCCTTTTCACACCCAGATATTCCAGCGGGAGAGACTCTGGAGGTTGAACTCGGCGACTCCGTCACCGAAGAGTTCGAAATCGACGACAGCTACGTCAACGAGACCGACGAACGCGGCCAGGCGCAGGTCAGGCTTGAAGTTCCGAACGAGCCCGGCGAGAACGGTGAGCTCCCGCTGGTGCTCACCGAGGCCGTCACGGGCACTGAGGTAGAACTGTCCATCCAGGTCAGTGCGCAGGACCAGGAAACCGAAGAGGTTGCTATTTCAGACGTCGTCGACCGTTTGGATGAGCATGAGTCCACCGGAGATATTCCCGTCACCACGCGTGGTGTAGTGACGGGAGTCTACCCAACAGAGCGCAGCCGGTCCGGGTTCTTCATACAGGCCGAGGGCACCGGCGGTGACCTGAACCTGGAGTCCCATGAGGGTTCAGAGGCCATCTTTGTCTACTCCCCACCCACAGTGGGCGAAGATCCCGGTGACGCCGATGTTGAGATCGGCGACTATGTGGAGCTCACCGGAGATGCCACCGTCTACGAGGCCAGCGGCCAGAAACAGATCACGCTCTTCCCCGGCTCGGACCAGACGCCGCACCACGAGCTGATGGTCATAGACGATGAAGACTTTGACCCCGTGCTGCCAGCGGAGATCACGGTGCCCGAGACGGCAGAACAACGCGATGCCCTCCTGGGAATGCTCCTCGCCCCGCAAGGCGACTACACCGTCACCGACCACTACACACTCAACCGATTCGGAGAGATCGGAATCGTGGCCGGTATGGACCCCCTGTTCAACCCCACCTCAGTGGTTGAGCCCGGCGAACCGGCTGCGCAGCTCGCCGAGGAGAATCGCGAGCGACTGATTTATTTGGACGACGGCGCCACCAATGATTTCCAGACCTCAGATCTGGAACTGCCCTACCTCACTGCCGATGACCCAGTGCGCGTGGGCGCGGCGGTCGAGTTCGAACAGCCGGTGATCCTCCACTACGACTTCGACGAGTACCGGCTGCAGCCCACCACCCGTCTTGACGGGCCCAATGACCCGGCCACCCCTGCCTCATTCGAGAACACCAGGGCCGGACATGAAACACCCGCTGAGCCGCAGGCCGATCTGCGCATCGCGGGTTTCAACGTGCTGAACTACTTTGTGAGTCTTGGTGAGGATGAGCCCGGCTGTGAGTTCTACGCAGACCGCGAAGGCAACCCGATCACCACTGACTGGTGTGAGGTCCGCGGCGCCTGGAGCCAGGAGTCCTTCGAACGGCAGGAGGCCAAGATCGTAGCCGCCATCAATGCCATGGACGCCGATATGGTCGCGCTGCAGGAGATGGAGAACTCCGGGCACTTCCACCCCGACGGCGACCGGGACTTCGCCCATGCAGAGCTGGTCGACGCACTCAACGAAGACCTAGGCTACGAGGCCTGGGACTACGTGAGCGAGCCTGCGGACGTCCCGGCTCTCGAGAGCGAGGATGTCATCCGCAACGGATACATCTACAAGCCCGAGGCGCTGGAAGTGCTCGACAGTTGGATCCTGTTCGACGAGGGCGTCTCCGAACTGAACCCCGAGTACTTCGACGCACTGGACCGCGACCTGGAAGACATCTACTCCAATGCGCGCGAACCCTTCGCCGTGCAGTTCCAGCCCGTCGACGGGAGCGAAGAGGACCAATTCATCGCCGTCGTCAACCACTTCAAGTCCAAAGGAGCCTCCGGGGTTGAGGATGATGACCCCAATGCGGATCAGGGCGATGGTCAGTCCCCCTGGAATGTGGACCGCATCGCCCAGGCTGAGGGCGTCCAGGCTTTTGCCGACGCCCTGGTGGAGTCCACAGGCACCGAGAATGTGCACCTGATGGGTGACTTCAACTCCTATGAAAATGAAGATCCGCTGCAGGTGTTCTTCGCATCCGACTACACCAACCTCTCCGCAGCTTCAGGAGACTTCAGCTACATGTTCCAGGCGGAGGTGGGATCCCTGGACCATCTCATCTCCTCCCCCGCTGCCGCCGCGACCGTCACGAATGCGGAGATTTGGCAGATCAACGCGGTGGAGCCGATCGCACTGGAGTACTCACGCTTCAACTACACCGCCAGCGATATCTTCCGCTCCGACCAGTGGAGATCCTCCGACCATGATCCGATTGTGGCCGATATCGCCTTCGCCAGCGGCGAGACTCTCCCTGCGGAGGAAGAGCCTGCCACTGGCGAAGAGGGCGACTCCAGTGTCCCACCGGAGGACGACGGCGCCGCAGCCGACCCTGACTCCGACGACCCCTCCAGTGGGGCTGAGGGTTCAGGTATTGGCACTGGACTGGCCGTCACCGGTGCCGCTATCGGTGCCATTGTTCTTGCCGCGCTGATGCTGCTCGGCCTAGGCGCCCTGATACTCCGGGCCTCCCGCCGCGACCTTGAATCCATCGACTAAGGCTCCCTCGAGTCGCCCAGTGGAGACCGGCGATCCCGCCTACGGCACCTGACCCCATTCCTTGCCACGACCTACAGGGGGAGCGCCCGTTTCCAAGACTGTTGCCTCAAGGTCTGCGGCCGTTTCATTCACTTCCGCATGCTCCTGGGCGCGGAGATCCTCTTCCTGGTCCTGGAGTTCCAGACGACGGGCGTACGGCAGCGCCAACCAGATGGCGAAGACCACAGCGAGCAGGCCTCCTGCCAACTTTCCGACCACCATGGTGACAATCATGTTCGGTTGGAATGTGGCTGTGAACGCGAGGTAATCGCCAACGGCGAAGGCAGCACAGACCATGAATGCGATCGTGAGCACCTTGTCCTTGGGCGGCATCAGGCGGACAAGCTGGAAAAGCGCTACGGCATTGGCCATTGTCGCCAGGAAGCCAGCGATACCCGCCTCCGAGATGCCGATTCTGCGACCGGCTACCTCCAGAGGTGCCGCAAGGAGCTTGCGAATCATGTAAATGAGAGGGAATGCTCCGGCGAGCATGACCGCGATGTAACCAACAATCTCCAGAGCCCTGAACTGGTCCTCCGCGTCAGCAATAAACGGAGCAAGTGGCCAGCCGCCAAAGATGGTTGAAAAGGCGCCTGTGAAGTATTCTGCCACCGACAGCGCGACAGCGGCGGTGGTGATGATCTGCAGGAAGCGTCCGAAGAAGAGGAATGCTGCGATCATTTTCTGGGTGAAGAAGCGCAAAGCCAAGGACAATAGGCCCATCATGATTGCCAGCGGTATCAGGTTCAGCAAAACCTCACCGTAGCTCAGGTCGAATGGACGGGTTCCTGGTCCCGTCGCATCCACTCCCTCACGAAGCGGGACACCGCTCTGAAGCAGGATGATGGCCATGAATAGGGAGGCGAAGGGGATGGCGAGGAAACCTGACATCACACCCAGAGCGAGGTATTTGTGGTCGCGCTTCTCAAGGATTGACAGGCCCACTGGAATGCAGAAGGCAATCGTTGCTCCTGCCGTCAGGCTGACGGTGAAGGCGAGTATCCACGCGCCGTGCCCATCGGCAACCTCGTAGGCCAGGTGGTAGGCGCCCAAATCACTGGGAATGAAGGTGCTCGTGGCAATGGCGGCATCCGAGTGCATCGCTGAGTAGACCGGCGCAACCACAGTGTTGATAGCCGGCACGATCACCGGGATAAGGGTCATGATTCCTGCGATGGGTATAAAAATATGACCCATCATCAGAATTCCTTCTTTGAATTCTAGGCCGAGCTGTGAAGTGGGGCGGATTATATGAGCTCCAGCTCCAATTAAAAGAGATATCATCATTATATATATGATGATTTCACCTAAGATTTCCATCGGTAATCCCTCCATCGCCGCGTCACACCCTCCCCTCATGCGAGCCGTAGGGGTGTGACTGAGATTGACACCTAAACCTCTGGGTTTGGTTGATAAAACTCTAAGCCCCGGATGCTGTGATTGCGGTCACATTTTGGTAACGAAATCTCGAGATCTCTTGCCATTGCCCGTTTCGCCTACTCCTAATTCACAGTGATTTGCACAGGAATCGCGGTGATTCCGGCATTTTCAGCGAGACCGTTGGCAATCTCCCCCCGGCGTCGCTGCAGTGCAATCCGGAAAATGATCGGGGATTGCATATACCTACAATCCTGTTAGTATTCTTACTCACACAGGGTGACGCAGCTTACACAGGCAAGCCACGCGCCGACTCGCTCATCCCTCACGTCGATAGGAGAACCGTCATGACGACCACAGCCGCAGAGGTCCCCTACCTGGACATTTCTCATACGGACTTCGCCATGGCCTCCGAAGCCGTCCGCGACGCCCGTGATGCTCACTGGTACGCACGCACCAACTACGGCATCGCAGTCCTGGCCTATGCCGACGTGTCCACACTGATGAAGAGCCCTCGCATGATCCAGGGCTCGGCCAAGTGGCCTCAGCACCACGGGGTGCACGACGGACTGTTTCACGATTGGTGGGCCCGAAACCTGCTGGTCCTGGAAGGTGAGGACCACCACCGGATACGGCGCCTGGCCAATCCGGCATTCTCCCCGCGGAAGATCAAGGCTCTGGGGCATCGTTTTGATGAGCTCGCCGAGGAGCTCATAGACCAGTGGATCGACGACGGTGAAGTTGAGTTCGTCGAGGGTTTCGCAGCACCGTTCGCGACCCGAGTGCTGTGCATCATGCTCGGTATCGATGAGGACGAGTGGCCCATCATCAACCGGCTTGCCTCCACCGTCGGCGCCGCCCTGGGCGTGAACATCAAACAGGAGATCGAAGAGATCGACGCGGCCCTTGAGGAGCTGCACCGCTATGCGGACAAGCTGATCTCTGATCGCCAACAGAACCCCAAAGATGACTTCGTGACCCGCCTGGTTGACGCCAACCGGGACGGAGACAGCCTCAGTGACGCTCAGCTGCAGAATCTTCTGGTCCTACTGATCTTCGGCGGAATGGATACCACCCGTAATCAGCTCGGTCTGGCGATGCAGTCCTTCATTCGCCAACCCCACCAATGGGAGCTTCTGGCCTCCCGTCCGGCTGAGCTGGCTGAAGCTGCAGTGGAAGAGTCGCTGCGAGTCAACCCAACAACACGGTGGGTGACACGTGAAGTGGCGGAGGCGTTCGAGCATAAGGACTTGAAGTTCCAGCCGGGCGACACAGTCCATATGTTCACCTACGCGTCAGGAACCGACCCTGAGGTGTTCTCAGACCCCACACGAATCAATTTGGAAGCTGAGCGAAAGCCGCACTACGCCTTCGGTGGAGGCGTCCACCACTGTTTGGGCCATTTCGTCGCCCGCTCAGATATGCAGGCCGCCCTACCGGCACTGGCAGCTCGCATCACGAACCTGCGAGTCGTCGACGGCGGGGACGAATGGATGCCCGACTCCGGCAATACCGGTCCCGTCCGGCTGAGGATCGCTTTCGACAAACGAGACAACACCTCGCAGAACCAAGGCTAGAGCTCATCGCCCGAGCTCCGCAGAAGCTGGAGCTCAGCCCCCACGTGGAAAGGACACATCGCATGAAGATCTGGGTCGACAGGAACATCTGCGACAACCATGGGCAGTGCGCCATCGCAGCGCCGGACAACTTCACCATGGACGACGACGGAGTCCTGCAGTACAAAGAAGACTTTTCTGACGACGAGCTCGAATACATCGAAGATGCCATTGATGTCTGCCCCGTGCAGGCCATCTTCCTTAAGGGAGAACAGTGATCTGACGTGGCTGTTCAGGTTCAACCGCAACGCATCATCGTGGTAGGCGCCTCAATGGGCGGACTGCGAGCTGCCGAGCAGCTGCGCGGCGCTGGGTGGCAGGGGGACATTCTTCTCATCGGAGATGAACTCCACCCGCCGTACAACCGGCCGCCGCTTTCCAAAGAGGTGCTGGCCTCCAAGCACCAACCTGAGGAGGCGCTGTCTTCCGTGCTGCTGCGCCAGCGCGCATCAGCCGCGTCGCTCACCTTCCGCCTGGGGGAAGCCGTGGTAGCCAGCAATCTCATCGATAAGACAATCACCTTAGCGTCGGGAGAAAAGCTGACCTATGCCGGCCTAGTCATCGCCACCGGTATCCGCCCCCGCCGACTTCACCTACCGGGGCCTGCCTCAGGACGCTACGCGGTGCGGACCCTGGACGACGCACTCACCCTCCGGCAACAGCTCACCCCGGGGACCAAAGTGCTCGTCGTCGGTTGCGGTTTCGTCGGCTGCGAGGTGGCGGCTACTGCCCTGAGCCTAGGGTGTGACGTCCACCTGGTAGAAGGTTCCAACGGACCCATGCACCGCGCGCTGGGACCCACGGTCTCCGCTGCGGTCCGTGACTGGCTGCTGTTGCGCGGGGTGCAGATGCACACCGGAAGCGTCATCCAGGAGTTCCGTTCAGCGCCGGATGATGACGGTGGCCTGCGCGCCGCCGGTGTACGACTCACTGACGGCACCGAGATGAACGCTGATGTCATCGTCGAAGCCGTCGGGTCCATCCCCAACACCGAATGGCTTCAGGTCAACGACCTGGACCTGACGGACGGAGTGAATGTTGACAACCATCTCCGGGTGCGCGGAGCCCATGCCGCCGTGGCCGTAGGAGACGTGGCCCGCTACCCGGACCCGTGGACAGGGGGCTTGCCCCGTCGCGTGGAACACTGGCAGGGCGCCATCGACACAGCTAAAACGGCGGCGAAAAGCTTAGTCGCCGAACTCACCGAAGCAGAACTCCCGGCTCCGTACTCCGCTATCCCCAGTTTCTGGAGCGATGTCTTCGGAGTACGCGTCCAAGGAGTCGGCGCACCTCACTACGGAACCGAATGCAGAGTCATCGAAGGCAGCCTCGCTGCCATTGAGGACGGCGTCGCCGTCGCCTACGTCCGTGAAGAAACTGTGGTCGGTCTGGTGACCCTCGGCTTGCCACCAGGCCGCATCATCCAACTGCGAAAACACCTCAGAGAACCAATCGCTGAGCTCACCCCGGTACAGCTGACCACAAGCTGAGCTGCCACACCATCGAGATGGGAACCATCATGACTGCAACACACATCGAAACCGATCTTCCCTCCGGCCATGAGCCACTGCTCCACCAGCTGTCTCAGGCAAGTCGCACCGCCGGGCAGAGCCTGACCAGCATTTTCAAGGAGGGCATTCAGTCAGCACTGGCGGACCGTGAGGCATTCCAACGTCACCAGAGTTCGAACCTCTCCGAAGAGACGGTGGAACGCATCACCGAGCAGATCGCCCGATCCGGGGTCAAGTACATCTATTACACGATTCCCACCCTGAAGTCCCGCACGGTGGCCAAGATGGTGCCGGCTCGGCACATCGTGCGGAACCTCGAGCGCGGCATCAACTTCCACAGGACCGCTATCTCGGATCTGCAGAGTGATGTCTTCGGCAACCTCATAGGTGGGATCACCGCCAAAGAGTTTGTGGCACTTCCGGTGGCTGAAACGTTCGAACAGTATCCCTGGGACGGCGAGGTCGGCCGGATCTTCTGCACCACCTACGAACCGCCTCACCTACCCGGTATTGGTGGCAGGCCGTTGGGCACCGATTCCCGTGCGAACCTATTGCGTACGCACCAGCTGATGAAGGACACATTCGGTCTGACGATGAAGACCGGCACGGAACCCGAAATGACCTGGCACGGCGATTCCATCAAGCCAGTCCTGATTCCGGGTCATTCCCCGGCCTACCAGGTCGAAAACTTGGAGGGCATGCGCCCCATATATAAGCGGATCCAGGAGTATGCCACCAGCCTCGGCTTCGACATGATCGAAACAGACTACGAGGACCAGGGCCAGATCGAGTGCAATTGGAATTTCGACGACGCTGAGCTCACCGCAGACCGCCTCGTGACGTACCGCCAGATCTGCGCGCAGGTGGCTCGGGAGTTCAATGTGGAAGCAAGCTTCATGCCGAAGCCCTACCTCGGTTCAATGGGCAACGGATGTCACCACAACATCAGTCTGTGGGATGCAGAGGGCAACAACACCTTCGTCATCAACGGGGTTGAGGAACTGCACATGTCGCAGCTTGGCCGCTGGGCAATCGGCGGTATTCTCAAGCACGCCGCCGGCATGATGCTGGTCATGTCCAGCACAGTCAACTCCTACAAGCGATTCTGGGACCCAGGTCAGTTTGCGCCGGCTGAGGCCAACTGGGGACTGGATGATCGCGGCAGCTCCGTCCGGATCTCCGCCAACGGCAGGGCAGAGATGCGCATCCCTGACGCATCGGTTAACCCCTACCTGTCCCACTCCCTCCTGCTGGCTGCGATGGCTGACGGAATCGGCAACCGCATCGAGCCTCCGGCACCAGGGGCCTCAGGTGAGGCTCTGCCGATGACACTCGGTGATGCCCTTGACGCTTTCAAGGCCGATGACTATATCCAGAGCACACTTCCCGAGGAGATGGCTTCGCTCTATCTGGAGCTTAAGACCGATGAGTGGGCCCGCTACTGCGGCGCCGTCACCGAGTGGGAGTACAAGCAGTATTGGCAGGCAATTCCGTGATGAATGATCTGAAACTCGCGTGTATCGACTCGCACGCCCCGCCTCTGTTCGACCTCTCCCCTGACGGCGGGCGGACCCGCACCGGGTATGAGCCCGAAGTAGCTGCGATGGTGGCTCAGGAGTTGGGCCTCGAGCCGACATGGATGATCACTTCCTGGGACACCATGATCCCAATGGTCCAGCGGCACGAAGCCGATGCCGTCTGGTGTGGCCAGGGCATTATTCCCTCCCGGCAGGAGCAGCTGGACTTCACTCGTCCCTACGCGATCTTCGACGAGTCCGTTCTGGTCCGCGCCGGTGACCCTGCTCGGGGACCCGGCGACTTCTCCGGAAGGCGGGTCGCTGCGATAGCCGGCAGTGCGAATATGCAGCTGGCGGAGACATTTCCCGGCGCGATCACGGTTGCGTTCACTGCCTCTGACGACGTCTTCGGCGATATGATCACCGCAGTCCGCAACGGCAGCGTCGACGCAATGGTCGACGACGACGTTGTGACGGTCCCCCTGGGTGAGGATCCAGACTTCGATATTGCCTTCACCTCTCCGACGCAGAACGCCTGGGGCGTGGGAGTAGCCAAAGACAGACCGGAGCTCCTTGAAAGCCTGAACGCTGCGCTCAGCCGACTCATCGACTCCGGAGAACTTCAGCAGGCCTGGAACCGGTGGATGCCTCAGCTAGCGTTTCCGGCGGACATCCTGACAGGAAGGCCCTCATGACGGTGATCTCTCTGACGACTCGCCCGCGCATCGGGGTACCGGCCATGTCCTCACGATCGATCCATGGACTGCGCTACTCGGGATCTGTGGTCGCCAACGCCGTGCTGGAGGCCATCATCCGTGCCGGCGGCCAGCCGCTGATGATTTTCCCCGGTGCGGAGTTCACCGATTGGGACCTGCTGGATGGCGTGGTTCTCCCAGGGGGTTCAGACATTGACCCGGCTCGCTATGGTCAGCATCCTGAGGAGCAGCTGACGCTGACCGACTTCTCGGGGCAGGACGACGCTGATGCCCGAGCCATCCACGCCGCGGAGTCCCTGGGACTCCCCGCACTGCTGATCTGCCGCGGTATGCAACTGTGGAACGTCGAACGCGGAGGCACCCTGATCCAGCACTGGCCCACGGATCCGCAAGAGCATATCGACACCGTCCACGAGGTGCGCATCTCGTCTGAAAGCCGCCTGGCACGTGCGCTCAGCGGTAACACCACTATCGATGTGTCGAGTTACCACCACCAGGCTGTCGGTGAGATCGGCCGAGGGCTGCAGGTGGTTTCCCGGGCCGAGGATGGATGCGTGGAGGCGATTGAAGACCCCGAGCACAATATAGTGGCCGTACAGTGGCACCCAGAGGACCGCGCACAGCACCACCCTGGGGACAAGGCACTCTTCGACTGGATCGTCGCAGCCGCCCATCACCATCGCGCTCTCGCTGCCACCATCACGCACAATCAGGAGGTCTCGTAAACATGTCAGCCCAGGAGACGCCTGTCCTCACCCGTGACGATGTGATGCCCCCAGCGGCGGCGTCGGCTGAGGCTGATGTGGAGATTGTCGTGGTCGCTCAGCTCAACCTGCCGGGCCAGAGCCTTGAGACGCACCAGTTGCTGCGCCGTTTTACCGCTGTGACGCTGCGCACACTGCAGGATTTGGGTGCGCGAATCCACCTGATCGACGCCGCCAGTGAAGAGCCGGACTTTGACGTGCTGGCAGCGGCCGACGGTGTCCTGATGCTGGGTGGGGGCGATATCGACCCGAGGTTCTACGGACGCAGCGGCCCAATGGCCAATGAGTACGGTCGCGACCCCGTCTCCGACACTCGCCAGCTGGCCATCACTCGCTGGGCCATCGACAACGACGCCACGCTTCTGGCTGTCTGCAGGGGATCGCAGATCCTCAATGTGGCCTGCGGTGGGACCATCATCTCCGATATCCAACCCTCAGCACTGCACCACGGGCAGAAGGGCGAACCCAGTTTTCTGAATGAGACGCTCACGCTTCAGCCAGGCACCAAGGTCCGTGAGATCTTCGGCCGCGAACGGCTTACGGTGCGGAGCGGACATCACCAGGCAGTGGAAACTGTCGGTGAGGGTCTGCGAGTAGCCGCCATCGCCGACGACGGGGTGGTGGAAGGCACTGAACGCATCGACAACACCTGGATCGTAGGGGTTCAGTGGCATCCCGAAGACGATGACGGGTCGGAGACAGACCGGCTCGCGTTCTTCAGGGCTTTCCTGGACGCGGCGCGCTCACGTGCTTCGCTCACTCCCAGTACAGGCTGAGCGTCGGCACCCGGGTGGGCAGCTCCAGGTGATGCCCGCTTCCGGCATTCTGCTCCAGCAGCTCACCGGGGAGGAAGCGCGCCGTCGTTGAGCAGACGATCCGGCCCTGAGCTCCCAACAGCACAAAACGGCCGGAAACGTTCTTAGCTTCTCGCATCATCACCTGTTCGAGGGTGCTGACCTCAATGTCTGATCCGGCGACGCCGACGAAACCATGATCATCGGCGAAGGGCACCGCAGCGGTCAGGATATATTCATCGACCCCCAGAAAGTCCACGTAGGGTGCGGTCATCTTCGGCTCACCAGTAGCCTTCGGCTCAGCGAACCATGGAAGCTGCATAAAGTCGTAATAGTCCCGGGAGTGTTCGTCGAAGTCGAACCCGTAAGCTTCTGCGGCTCCCGTGGCACCCCGTACCCGCCAAGGAATCAGCTGCTCGGGCGAGACGATGCGGTCTGGATCGAAGATGATCCCCGCACCGTAGACGAGTGCATGACGTTCAAGCAGACCGTCCGCCTCAGCCTCCATCATTCGCAACTGGTCCGGCGCGAACGGTCCCCAGCGCAGAGAGTGAGAGTTCTCCGCCCCAAGCCGACTCAGCACTAACGCCGCAGCCGCCTCGAGATCGGCAAACAGACTATCGAGGTCTTCGGCTAGCGAGTGCGCGAAGCGGCGGATTTCGTCTTCAACGGGCATGGTTGTCATCCTTCGAACCTTCATGCAGGGCGAGAGTCAGTTTCTGATCGATCATGTGGAAAGTGTCATCTTGGATGCGTTGGGCCACAGCACTCGCGGCGGCCTCACGATCGCGTCGATGCAGGGCCTCCATCATTTGCCCGAAGTACGGCAGAACCGAGCTCTTGCTCCGCGGACTTCCCAGCGGAGCCCATAGCAGCTCGGATGACTCCAGCTGCAGGTGCAGCTGCGCCACAAGCAGCCGTCGGGACTGGGCACTCACTGCTATTTCCAGCCATATCCTGCTATCGGCTCGGGCGAGAGTGTGGGTCCCGTCAGCACGTTCGAAGGCCTCAACGAGCCGCTCGATCGCGTGGAGGTCCGAATCGACCGCACGCGTTGCCGCCAGTTGAATCGAGGCAGCAGAGATTGCTGAGCGGTGATCGCCCATATCGCGCAGCTGCACGACGCTGAGGCCTTCCAAGCGTTGGCGCATCATCGGCACCGAAGAAGCCGGCAGTGAAACGACGAACGTCCCCCCGCTGCGACCGCGCCGGGTTTCGACCAACCCTTTGGAACGCAAAGCTGACAGAGCCTCGCGGACCGTAGTGGGTGAGACCCCGAATGACTCCGCCATCTCCACCTCGCTGGGGAGTCTGTCGCCTTCGCGGAGCAGACCCAGCGACATGGAGTCGCGCAGCCTGGTCACAATGGCCTCGGCGCGGTCGATTTCGGGAAGGGCGCGATAGATGTGCTGACGCAACCCCTGTGACCCACCTGAGCTGGACCGTGCAGCCGAAGAGGGATCGGACCCAAAACTGTGATCATCGGTGAGGGTCACGAGCGTCTCCTGGATACCTGGTGTGCTGATCCTGCTTGGTGTGGTCACTCAGACTCGGCGAACCAACTTCTTGTTCGCGAACTCTTCAATTCCGAGCGGCCCCAGCTCACGGCCGAAGCCGGAACGTTTCACTCCGCCGAAGGGCAGATTCGCTTCCGAATCGGTGTTGCTGTTGATGAAGACCATACCGGTCTCCAGCCGTTGGGCAACCCGTTCGGTCTGCGCAGGATCTGTGCCGAACACCGCAGCGCCCAGCCCGTAGGGTGAGTCATTGGCCAGTTCAACTGCTTCGTCCTCATCAGCCACCTTGTAGACCATCACCACGGGTCCGAATGCTTCTTCGTACCAGAGGCGGCAGTCTCTATTGAGGTCAGTGAGCAGGGCGGGGGTGAGGAAGAACCCCTCCCCTGTGGGCTCCCCGCCCATGCGCAGGGCAGCCCCGTGGGCCACCGCGTCGTCGAGCTGTTCGACGAGGTCAGCTCTGGCCGAAGCCGAGGATAAAGGTCCCACAGCAGTGCCCGACTGCGCCGGGTCTCCCACCGTGGTCCGTTCCAGGCGCTGCTGTACCTCATCCACGAATGCGTCGTAGGCAGATTCAACGACGATCAGCCGTTTGGGTGAGGTGCAGGCCTGACCAGCGTTCGATAGGCGTCCGGAGACAGCCTGGCGGGCGGTGGCAGCGAGGTCCTCTGAGTCCAGAACAATGAAGGGATCGCTTCCGCCCAGCTCCAGCACGACCTTCTTCAGATGGCGTCCACACTGTTCGGCGACGATCGCTCCGGCCTTCTCACTTCCCGTGAGGGATACCCCCTGGACCCGAGGATCAGCGATCACCTCCGAGAGCTGAGCGTGAGTGGCGAAAATGTTGATGTAGGCATCCTCTGGGAGACCTGCCTGGCGAAGAATATCCTCAATGGCCAGGGCCGACTGGGGGCAGTTGGCAGCGTGCTTCAGCAGGATGGTGTTGCCCAGTGCCAGGTTCGGCGCAGCGAAGCGGGCCACCTGATAGTGCGGGTAGTTCCACGGCATGATGCCCACCAGCACACCGATAGGCTGCATATGCACTTCCGCTGAGCCGGAATCCACGGGAAGCTCCTGCGGCTGGAGGAACTCCCCGGCGTGTGTGGCGTAGTAGTCAAATATCTCAGCCGACACTGCGATCTCTCCCTTGGCCTGCTTGAGCGGCTTGCCCATTTCTGCCGTGATGAGTTCAGCCAGCTCGTGGGCGCGCTCTCGGTAGATCGCGGCTGCACGGTGAAGCACGGCGACGCGATCCTCCAAGGGAGTAGCACGCCAGGACCGGTAACCGCGGTGCGCTGCGGCAACTGCCTCCGAGACCTCCGCATCGCTTGCGGTCGGATACTCAGCGGTGACTTTCGCAGTTGACGGATTAACCGTCTGGTAAGTCGTTGACATATGGGCCTCCCGGTCTGACGAGCGATCATGGTCGACACGATCGAATACTCCAGCAGTCATTCATCTTCACGCCCTGCTGTCCGGCGTGCTCGGATGTAACCAAGATAACATCTAAAACTAGATCTTTGATGCTGGCACTGACATTCTTCCTCCCACCGCGGCGCTCCGAGCAGCGGGTCAAAAACGAATCAACCGTGGCCGTGGCGGGGAGCTCGTTGTTAGGCTCAGCGTCAAACGACCATTCGAGGAGCTCTTCACCATGGCACAGACCCGACTGTTGTCTGCCCTAGGGGTGGTCGGCGTCGTCGCGCTGATCTCACCCGCGTCGGCCCACGCCGACGAGGAGACACCACTGAGCTCAGACACCTACGGCGGGATATTCCTAGCCGAAGGCGTGGCCACCTTCCCAACCGATGAGGCACTTGAGCTGATGCTCGCCGCTGAGCACTTCAACATCCCCGACACAGTAGAGGTCTGGGCGCATGCCCCAGAGGGCGGTGACCCGGTCCTCATCGGCACCGGCGAGACCGAATCGGACATCTACACCAATCCCGGTGCGGAGACCGCCACCGAGCAAGAAGTGGAACTGATCGAGGTCACGCTGCCCAGCCCGGAGGTCCCCTCCAGCGGCTGGTACGCGTTCGTCGCTCTAGACGAGTCCACCGGGGATCTGATCACCTGGAGCAGCTACCCGGTGATCGGCGAGGACGGCGGAGAGCTCGGGGGCAGCCCCGGTGAGCAGTGGCCGGTCCCGGACTTCAGCGAAAACGTCGAGCCCACCAGCGAACCACCCACCCTGGAAGCGCTGACGGAACAGACCTACGGGCTGGTGAGCATCAACGAAGACGCACCCGTCATACCAGTTGATGAGACATTCACCCTGCAGACCGCCAGCGGCGAGGAACGCACCGACCTGTGGCTGCTGCCCCCCGGCGGTGAGGACGCCATCTTCCTGACGACAGAGCCCGCAAGTGACGGTCTGGGGATGACGCCGGGAACTATGCCCTGGCGGACCGTGGTGCGCGGCGAGGAGGTCGACTACAAGGGCATCTACGGCTTGGTGGCCACAGCGGAATCTGAGGGGGTGGTGGCGTGGACCCCGTTCGCGCTCAGTCCCGACGGCTCCTCCCTGGAGCCCGGCGATCCGGGCGTCGACGAGTCTGACGCCGCCTTCTCCGACCGCAACGTCTGGCCGATCCCCGACTCCGTGGCCGGGCCCGAGGGCGAGACCGAGGCCACTGCTGAGGATGGCGAGGACGAAGACACCGAAAGGGATGGGGACAACGCTCCTGCCAGCCCAGACGCTGAGACCACGGACTCTGACACCGCGGATTCCGAACAGACCTCTGGCAGCGACGCGGGGAGCCCCTGGGCACTGATCACAGCTGTCATAGGCGGCCTGGTGCTGATCGCCACCGCCGGCTACGTCCTCTGGCGGCGCGACAAAGCCTAGCGGGTCCTCAGATCTTTCCCGAAGGGGACACCGTCGCCGACACTCGCTGGAAAGGCTTCAGTTCCACGTAGCCGCAGGACGCCATGGCATGGCGCAGGCCACCCATGAGATTCGACGATCCGTCGGTGTGGTGCCCCGGACCCAGCAGCACCTCTTCCAAGGAGCCGACAGTTCCCACCCGGGTGCGGTGGCCCCGCGGGAAGTTCGGGTGCACCGCTTCCAATCCCCAGTGCCAGCCCTGGCCAGGTGCCTCCTCGGCACGAGCCAGTGTGGCGCCGAGCATGACCGCATCTGCGCCCATGGCGAGCGCCTTCACGATGTCACCGGAGGATCCTAGGCCGCCGTCTGCAATGACATGCACGTACCGCCCGCCCGACTCATCCAGGTAGTCCCGGCGAGCAGCGGCGATATCGCTGATGGCGGTGGCCATCGGAACCCGAATGCCTAAGGCGCGGTGCGTCGTCGTCGCGCTCCCTCCACCGAACCCGACGAGCACGCCGGCAGCACCAGTGCGCATCAGGTGCAGCGCAGGGGTGTACCCGGCGGCTCCACCCACGATCACGGGAACGTCGAGCTCATAGATGAAATCCTTGAGGTTCAACGGATCCTGCGACTCAGACACATGCTCCGCTGACACTGTGGTGCCGCGAATGACGAACATATCCACCCCGGCGTCCACCACCGTCTGGTAGAACTCCTGGGTGTTCTGCGGAGTCAGCGACCCAGAAACGACGACGCCGGCAGCGCGTATCTCTGCCAGCCGGGCCTTGATCAGTTCCGCCTTGATTGGTTCTGAGTACAGTTCCTGCAACCGGCGAGTGTTGACCGGGGAAATCTCCCGTGCGTCCAGGTGGGCGATCTCTTCCAACACTGGCTCAGGATTCTCGTAGCGGGTCCACAGGCCCTCCAAGTTGAGGACGCCGAGACCGCCGAGTTGGCCCAACGCAATGGCCGTAGCCGGTGACATCACCGAGTCCATCGGGGCACCAATGACAGGCATGGAGAAGTTGTACGCATCGATCCGCCAGTCCAGAGACACATCCTGCGGACTGCGGGTTCGGCGTGAAGGGGTGATGTTGACGTCGTCGAGCGCCCAGGCGCGGCGTCCGGATTTGGCCAATCCGATAGGGATTTCGTTCACTGATGCGCTTCCTTACTTACCCCGATAGTTTGGAGATTCGACGGTCATCATCACATCATGCGGGTGGGATTCCTTGAGCCCTGCAGTGGTGATGCGGACAAACTTGCCCTTGGCCTTCAGCTCAGGGATCGAATGCGCGCCGACGTAGAACATCGTCTGGCGCAGTCCGCCGGTGAGCTGGTGAAGCACCGCCGAAAGTGGACCGCGGTAGGGCACTTGACCTTCGATCCCCTCGGGGATGAGCTTCTCATCGCTTGGTACATCGGCCTGGAAGTAGCGGTCTTTCGAATAACTGGTGTTCTTGCCACGGGACTGCATGGCACCCAGCGATCCCATACCGCGGTATGCCTTGAACTGTTTTCCGTTGTAGAACACCAGGTCACCGGGAGATTCCGCAGCGCCAGCCAGGAGAGATCCCAGCATCACAGAATCCGCTCCGGCGAGGAGAGCCTTGCCGATATCACCAGGATGCTGCAGACCGCCGTCTGCGATCACCGGCACACCGGCCGGAATCGCTGCCTTGGCCGACTCATAGATGGCCGTCACTTGGGGCACGCCCACCCCCGCCACCACGCGTGTGGTGCAGATAGAGCCGGGCCCGACACCAACCTTGATCGCGTCCGCCCCTGCCTCGACGAGTGCGGACGCCGCCTGCCTGGTAGCAGCCTGCCCGCCGATGACGTCTGTTCCCGCCGCCGCCGGATCGGCCTTCAGTTTGGCGATCATGTCAAGCACACCCCGGGTGTGACCGTTGGCGGTGTCCACCACCAGCACGTCCACGCCCGCCTCGATGAGGTTCATGGCGCGCTCGTATCCATCGCCGAAGAACCCTACAGCGGCTCCCACCCGGAGGCGGCCCTCATCGTCCTTGGTGGCCTGGGGATATTTGTCGGCCTTATCGAAGTCTTTGATGGTGATGAGCCCGGTGAGTCGGCCGTCGTCGTCCACCAGCGGCAGCTTCTCAATCCGGTGCTCGCTGAAGATCCGCAGCACCTCATCATTGGAAATGCCTTCCTTGGCGGTCACCAGCGGCACCCGAGTCATCTTCTCCCGCACGGTGAGCGTGGGGTACTCGGCATCAGGGATGAAGCGAATGTCGCGGTTGGTGATGATGCCGACCAGAGTGCCGCGCTCATCGACCACCGGCAGCCCGGAGATCCGGTAGTGGCCGCAGATCTCGTCCAGTTCCGCGATGGTCGCATCTGGGCGGATGGTCACCGGATCGGAGATCATCCCTGACTCGGAGCGTTTGACCTGATCCACCTGCTTGACCTGATCCTCAATGGAGAGGTTGCGGTGAATGATGCCTATGCCGCCCAGTCGGGCCAGACCGATCGCCATGGGCGCCTCGGTGACAGTGTCCATCGCAGCCGACACTACAGGCGCTGAGAGCTGGATATTGCGGGTCAGCCTGGTGGAGGTGTCCGCATCAGAGGGCAGGACATCAGTCTCACCGGGCAGCAGCAGCACGTCATCATAGGTCAGACCGACCAGGGCGAAGGGGTCGTGTCCCTCGTCATGGATGTGGCTCAAAGTGGGGCCTCTCGGAGTGGTTCACAGCGGCTCGGTGCCGAGCCTGTGCCAGTCTACTCGGCACCGGATTGCTGACCATAACGCAGAGCCCCAGGCCGCGCACCGTTGACCTCTTATAGCGCCCCCGCCGGATAGTGCCCCACCGGATAGTGCGTCTCGGGATGTGGGGAACTCAGCCAATCTGAGTGCGAGTTTCCTACATCCCGAGACGCGCTGCTTCCTCCCCATGCGACTACTCGGCCTGCTAGTCCTCCTCGGACTGAACGTCGAGCACCCAGGTGACACCGAATCGGTCGGTCACCATCCCGAAGCCGGCGCTCCACGGTGAAGCTGCCAGAGGCTCGATGACCTCCCCTCCCTCAGCGAGCGCCTCCCAATATGCCGAGAGTTCGTCGAGGCTCTGAGCCTGCAGGGACTGGAAGAACGTCTGATCGGTGAACGTCATGCCATGTTCCCGGCGCGTCATTCCCGCCTGCGGGCGATTGTCCGCACTGCCTCCGCCTGGAACGTCGAAGGCCATAATCCGGAAACCGTTGTCACTTTCAAGCCTCCCGAAGACGACTTTGCTCGCGTCCGCAGCCTCCGCCGGCATGCCGAAATCTCCATAAGTCATGGTTGCGACGACACCTCCGAAGACTGTCTGGTAAAACTCCAGTGCTTGCCGTGCGGTGCCCCGAAAGTTCAGGTGGGTCGTGGTGGTGATGCTCATGATGTGCCTCCCTGTAATCGCTTTAGTGACGGCGAAGTGCCGTGAGACCATCCTGGCGCCCTAAGAGGACAGATTCGGTCCGCTTAGCGTGGGAGACTGAGAACATGACCGGAAACTCTTCCCGGATGCTCTCCCTGCTGTCTCTGCTGCAGCTCCGAAGGGAGTGGCCCGGCCCCGTGTTGGCGGCCCGCCTCGAGGTCACGCCGCGCACCGTGCGCCGTGACGTGGAGCGGCTGCGCGACCTCGGCTACTCCATACAATCGACCAAGGGACCTGAAGGCGGTTACCGCTTGGCCGCCGGGTCACAGCTGCCGCCTCTGCTTTTCGACGACGAGCAGGCCGTCGCGATCGCGCTCGCACTCCAGAGCGCACCTTCCACCGGCGCAGCCATCCAGGAAGCAGCCTCGCGCGCGCTCGCCACACTCCGCCAGACCATGCCCCATCGACTCCGTCACCGCCTTGACGGTCTGCGATTCACCACCTCGGCGAGCCAGCCGACCGCGGACCCTGCCGCGTTGGAGGCGGTGAGTCATGCCGTGAATCAGAGGAGAACGCTCCGATTCGACTACAGCGCGCAGGCGAACGGCGAAGCGACTCGGCGGCGTGTGGAACCGCATCACCTCGTCTTGAGGTCAAGCCATTGGTATCTCATTGCCTGGGACCAAGAACGCCAGGACTGGCGGATCTTCCGTATCGACCGCATGGCCATGCGTCTGCCCCACGGTGCACACTTCGATCACCGGCCACTTCCAGAATCCGATGCAGTGACCTTCCTGGCCTCCAGAATGAAGGGTTCAGCAGAAGGCGACCGTTGGCCGGTGCAGGGAACGTTCGTGCTCAACCTGCCATCGCGCGACGTCGCACCGTGGATCGGCGATGGGCACCTTGAAGTTCTTGATGAGCAGTCCTGCCGGGTGACAGCCGGCTCGTGGTCGTGGGCCGGGCTGCTGGCTTGGATCCTGCGCTTCGACACACCCTTCACCCTGGTGGGCCCCGAGCCGCTTCTGAATGCAGCCGCTGAGTTCTCTGGGCGCCTCAGCGACGCCACGAGTCCGCCCTCTGGTCCGGATACCACGACCATCGTCAGCGCAGAGCACGCGAAGGAGTCGGCGGCGTGAACGATGAGGACCGGCTCCATGTCCGCGATGTTGCTGAGTGGCGGGCTTGGCTCAACGCCCACGAGGACGCATCCGCCGGCGTGAAGCTGGTACTGGCCAAGAAGGGCGTGACCACCCCCACCTCTCTCACGTACGCACAGGCCCTCGAGGAAGCTCTGTGCAGCGGTTGGATCGACGGACGTCGCAACCGCATCGATGACGTGACGTTTCTGCAGCACTTCACTCCTCGCCGGCGCCGTTCCATGTGGTCCCAGCGCAACGTCGCGCTGGTTGAAAAGCTCACGGCCGCGGGCAGGATGCGCCCGCGAGGCAAAGCCGAAGTCGATCGAGCGAAGGCAGATGGTCGCTGGGCTGGGGCCTATGCGGGCCAGGCCGCGATGGAGCTGCCAGATGACCTGGCCCACGCTCTTCAGGAGCATCCACAGGCAGCACTGAGCTTCAACGCCATGGGCAAGACAGCCAAGTATCAGCTGATCCACCAGGTAGTCACTGCCGAAACGACGACTCTGCGCCAGCGGCGCATCCGCCGGATTGTGTCGAAGCTTGAGCAGGACCCAGGCAACGCGCCATAGCGGCGCCGGGATCTAATCGGTTCCCCTCAAAGAGCGTCTCGGGATATGGGGAACTGAGCTGATCTGAGCGCAAGTTCCCCGTATCCCGAGACACTCCGCGCCAGGGCGGGCGGGCAGGGCTCCAGGCAACTGCTCTGTGGACATGAACACTGAATATGAACATATATGAACTTATTTTCGCTGCGCTTGAAGATAATGCCGCATAGTGGTGTGGGAATCCTCCACCGCATGCGAAAGGCCGCCTGATGAGCACTGAAGAGACAACACCGCCCACATCCACAGGGACACGGAAGGGCGCAGCGGGCAAGACCGCGATTGCTGTCATCGCCACCGCAGCCCTAGCCGGGACTGCAGGCTTCGTAGTAGCCAATTCAACCAACGACGGCGCCGAGACTCCTACTACTGGTTCCGGAACCACAGCTGGTGAGGCCGCTGCCACGGTCACTGATGTGGAAATACCGGGTGAAAACCGTGGGTTCGACGACGTCCACACTGATGAACCGCTAGCCACCACTGATTGGCTTGCCGAGCGCCTCGACGAGGGTGACCTCCATGAGCAGGGCATTGTGCTGCTCGACGTCTCTGAGAACCTCCCGAACTCTGATCTGACCCCCTACTCCGAGGCGCATATCCCCCAGGCCCAGTACGTGGAGTGGTCGGAAGAATTCACTCAGCCGAACACTCGAGAGTTCATCTCCGCGGATGAGTTCACCGAACTCGCCCAGTCGCTCGGCATCAACGATGACAGCACCGTGGTGCTTTACGGAGACAACAACAACTGGTTCGCCGCCTACGCCTCCTGGGTTTTCAATCTCTACGGAGTCGAAGACGTGAAGCTGCTCGACGGCGGTCTGCACAAGTGGGAGCTCTACGACGAACGCGAACTTGTGGAGGAGGTTCCCGCAGTCCCCGCAGGAAACTTCGAAGCAGAAGCGCAGAACCACGATATTCGCGCCTTCCAGCCGGAGGTGCTGGAGCTCGCAGAAGAGAACGCTGAGGCCGGCGGGGAGGCTGCGGCCGCGGTCAACCTGGTGGACATCCGCTCCGCTGAGGAGCACACAGGAGAAATCGGTGTGGATCCAGACATCTTCCAGGGAGAAGGTGCGGCCATCTGGGGCCACATCCCCGGCTCAATCAACGTCACCTGGACGCAGATCGTTGACGAAGAGACCGGCGAGTTCTTGCCCGCTGAAGAGATCCGGGCCCTCTACGAGGACGCCGGAGTGAACTTCGACAACCCGACGATCGCTTACTGCCGCATCGGCGAGCGCGCCTCGCACACCTGGTACGCGCTGAGCCAGATTCTGGGCGAAGAGGTCAAGGTCTATGACGGGTCCTGGTCCGAATGGGGCAACAGCGTGGGCGTTCCCGTGGCGAACACCTCAGGCCAGCGGGCAGGCCTGTGGGGTCAGTCCGGAGACTGATCCTTCATGACAGTTCAGGTGAGGCCCGACCGAGAGCTTGGTTGGACCAGAGCGGACACCATCCGCACCGCAGTGGCCGTAGCCGTGGCCGCACTGCTGCTGGGCCTGGCCGGGTACCTGGCCGCGACTGACGGTGAGGGACTGGGCGGGTCCAACGCCGCTCTGATGCTGCTGATCGGCGCAGGTCTGGGCATTCTCTTCGAACGCGGTCGGTACTGCTTCTTCTGTGTGTTCCGTGACCTGTTCGAAAAGAAAAACAGCAGAGGAATGTACGCCATCCTGGTCTCGATTGCCGTCGGCATGATCGGGTATGCGGCAATCTTCTCCACCCGCGTCCCCACACCACGCGGGGACAATATCCCAGCAGATGCGCATATTGCGCCGGTTTCGGCCGCCCTGGTAATCGCCGGACTCGCCTTCGGCTTGGGAATGGTGCTCTCCGGAGGGTGCATAGCCGGTCACCTCTACCGGCTGCCGGAAGGTCACCTACGGTCTATACCGGCGCTGTGCGGAGTCGTGGTCGGCTTCGGCCTGGGTTTCCTCAACTGGGACTTTATGTACTCTCACTTCATCCTGGGCGCACCCGTTCCGTGGTTACCTGCCGGCAACGGGTACGTACTTGCGGTGCTGCTCCAACTCGGGGCACTGGTCGCGATCGGTGTATGGCTGCTGCGCTGGAACCCGCAGGTGCAGGGCCGCGGGAACCGCACTGTCGATGCCACCGAGTTGCGCAGGGTGGTGTTCTTCAAGCGATGGCCGGCACTGGCCACTGGCACCGGAGTGGGGCTCCTGGCGATACTGGCGTACTACAAGGACCAGCCCTTGGGAGTCACCCAGCAAATCTCCTCACTGAGCAGGACCGGCATGACTGAGGCAGGCTGGCTGGATCAGTTCATGCCGGGGCTCGACGAGCGCCTGGCCGGGTGCGTGGCCGTGGTGACACACACCATCACCACCAATGGCTGGCTGATCTTAGGAATTGCCCTTGCCTCCCTAGCGGCAGCCCTGCCGGGCCGCAGAGTCCGCTTGGAAAAGGCCACAGTATTCAACTCCAGCACGGCTTTCGCCGGTGGAATTCTTCTTGGCTGGGGTGCCATGATTGGGTTGGGTTGCACCATTGGTGTGATGCTTTCCGGGACCCATGCATTCGCCCTCTCCGGCTGGGTGTTCGGAGCAGCGATTGTGGTGGCCGCCGGGTTGGGGTTCCGTTTCGGGCTTCACCGTAAGGCCGCCCCCGGCGCATTCTCCGACTGAAGCGCCACCGCGACCCCGGAACAGTCACCCTTTGGCGGCAGCGGTAGTCGACACTTTTTAGCACTCTGCTTGATTGAGTGCTAATGCCCGTTCTATAGTGCTGTTAGCACTCGATGTACTCGGGTGCTAAGTTCTGGACGGCCGTCAACCGACTAGGACCATGAAGCCTGAAGGAGACCTCCGGCTCCCGCGACGACGGTTGGTCACTCCCAAGGCGAGCAACAAGAAGACCGAGCGCGGCGTCGTCGTGCTCGGTATCAGCCAAGAGAAGATTCAACTTCAGCAAAGGAGAGAACTGACGTGTCAGTCTCCATTAAGCCCCTCGAGGATCGTATTGTTGTCCGCCCCCTGGAAGCTGAGCAGACCACCGCTTCCGGTCTGGTCATCCCGGACACCGCTAAGGAAAAGCCCCAGGAGGGCGAAGTTGTCGCAGTAGGCCCGGGCAAAGTGTCCGACGCCGGCGAGCGCCTGCCAGTAGACGTTGCAGAAGGTGACGTAGTCATCTACTCCAAGTTCGGTGGCACCGAGGTCAAAGTTGGCGGCGAAGAGTACCTGGTGCTCAACGCTCGCGACGTACTGGCCAAGGTCGAGAAGTAAAAACCCACCGCTCGACTCTCTAAGGAGTAAAAACATATGGCAAAAGAGCTGCTTTATGATGATGCCGCCCGCAAGGCACTGGAAACAGGCATCAACAAGCTCGCCGACACCGTCAAGGTGACGTTGGGCCCACGTGGCCGCAACGTCGTGCTAGACAAGTCCTGGGGCGCGCCCACCATCACAAACGACGGCGTGACCATCGCCCGTGAGGTGGAGCTCGACGACCCCTATGAGAACCTCGGAGCCCAGCTGGCCAAAGAGGTCGCCACCAAAACCAACGACGTCGCCGGCGACGGCACCACCACCGCCACTGTGCTCGCACAGGCGCTGGTGAAGGAAGGCCTCCGCAATGTGGCCGCCGGTGCCGCTCCCAGCGAGATCAAGCGCGGCATTGAGGTCTCCGTCGACGCCGTGACACGGCGCCTGCGGGAGAACTCACGCGAGGTCTCCGGACAGCAGGAGGTCGCCTATGTGGGCGCAATCTCCGCGCAGAACGACGAGGTCGGCGATCTGCTGGCCCGCGCGTTCGATGCTGTGGGTGCTGATGGTGTCATCACCATCGAGGAAGGTTCCACCACATCCACGGAGCTGGACATCACCGAGGGTATGCAGTTCGACAAGGGCTTCCTCTCCCCACACTTCGTCACTGACGCTGAGCGTCAGGAAGCTGTGCTGGAAGATCCCCTGATCCTCATCCACCAGGGCAAGATCTCCAATATGCAGGAGTTCCTCCCCGTGCTGGAGAAGGTGCTGCAGTCCAAGAAGCCACTGTTCATCATCGCTGAGGATGTCGAGGGCGAGGCCCTCTCCACCCTGGTGGTCAACAAGCTGCGCGGCACCCTCAACGCCGTAGCCGTGAAGGCTCCCGGTTTCGGTGACCGCCGCAAAGCCATGCTGGAAGACATCGCAACCCTTACTGGTGCCACTGTCATCACCCAGGACCTGGGCCTGAAGCTGGACCAGGTGGGCCTGGATGACTTGGGCACTGCACGCCGTGTGACAGTCACCAAGGACGAGACCACCATCGTGGACGGTGCCGGTTCCAAGGACGACGTCGACTCCCGCGTTGCGCTGATCAAGTCTCAGGTCGAAGCCAGCGACTCCGAATGGGACCGCGAGAAGCTGCAGGAGCGGCTGGCCAAACTGGCCGGTGGCGTGAGCGTCATCCGCGTCGGTGCTGCTACCGAGGTGGAGCTGAAGGAGCGCAAGCACCGGATTGAGGACGCAGTGTCCTCCACCCGGGCCGCTCTGGAGGAAGGCATCGTTGCTGGTGGCGGTACCGCCCTCATCAACGCCCTCTCCGTTCTGGACGAGGACGCCGACGTCACTGCATTGACCGGCGACGCCGCAGCTGCAGTGGGCATCGTCAAGCGGGCTCTCATTCAGCCGCTGCGTTGGATCGCTCAGAATGCCGGCGAAGACGGTTTCGTCGTGGCCTCCAAGGTCGCTGAGCTCGAACCCAATCACGGGTTCAACGCCAAGACAGGCGCCTACGGTGACCTGATCAGCGACGGCGTCATCGACCCGGTGAAGGTGACCCGTTCTGCCCTGCAGAACGCCGCCTCCATCGCAGCGCTGGTGCTGACCACCGAAACACTGGTGGTCGAGAAGAAAGACAAGGACGAGGACCACTGATCCTCTGATCCACGTGTAGAGAAGCCGGTCCGTGTTAACGGGCCGGCTTCTCTGTTCTCTACACTTCTTGCATGACAGCACCCACCGCCGACCGCCGTTTCTATGGGTGGGAGGTCGGGATCGTGTTGGCGCTGTCCTTGGGGCGCAGCGCCATCTATGCAGTGCTCAACCTCGCTGAACGGCTGAGCATCGCTCCGCTGGCGGACCAGACCGCCACTGTTCAACGCTCCCGCTCCCGGGAGGAGTTCTACGACTTCAGCTTCCAGGTGTTGGATTCGGTGTTCGCGTTGGCACCCGTGGCGCTAGTGATTTACTTAGTCTTCCTTCACGGAGACAACCCGTTCCGCCGCTGGGGATTGGACTTCCGCCGCCCTGGAAGAGATTGGGCCATAGGCGCAGGCCTGTTCACGCTCATCGGGCTAGGCACCTTGGCGGTGTATTTCGCTGGCCGGACCCTCGGCCTCACCACCCAGATCATCCCAGCCGACGTCACAGAGTACTGGTGGAGCGCTCCGGTGCTTCTGCTGGCCGCACTGCGGCACTCTCTCCTCGAGGAGGTCATCATGATTGCCTACCTCTTTGACCGGGCACGCCGGATCTGGCCGCAGCTGGCAAGCGCACAGGCCCGGGGCCCATCCGCCGTCTGGATCCTAGTGACAGCCACGGCCCTGCTGCGCGGCGCCTACCACCTGTATCAGGGGTTCGGGCCAGGAATCGGCAATGCGCTGATGGGCGTGATCTTCGCAGCCGTTTATCTGAAATACGGGCGGGTGATGCCGCTGGTCATCGCGCATTTCCTGCTCGACGCCGTGGCTTTCCTCGCCTTCCCCCTGGTTCTGCAGACGTTCGGGCTCAGTTCACTCTGACAACCGCAAAGCCTGCGCCAGTACCTCCACCGACTCCCGAATCTGCCCGAACGAGGTGTCATAAACCGACTCCGGGAGCATATACGGGTCGACGACGTCGTCTTCACGAGTCGCAGCACCAGCACTGCGGCGTGCCTGGTCAACTTGGGGAACGAGGGCTGCCAACGTCTGCGCTGCTGTGGTGTCCTGACCTGCGGCGTCGCCGAGGTCTGCGCGGTCCAGGGTTCGCAGCAGCCGTCCGAACTCCGGCATGGTGAACATTCGCGCACGCGCATCAGGCACCTCGGCGGCCATGTCCTCAATATGCACCCGCGTGGCCGAGAGGATCAGGTCCGCACCCTTGATTGCTGAGGGTGTGACCTGCTGGGCTTCGAAGTCGTCAACATTGGCGCCGTATTCTGCCACACGCCGCTTCATGGGCTCCTGCATGTCTTCACCATCGTGGGCGTAGGTTCCTCCCGAGATCACCTCAATATCAGGCTCGTCGCGGAAGAGCTGAACGAGCAGCCTCTCCATAGCTGGGGAACGGCAGATGTTGCCTGTACAGACGGTGAGGACGGTAAACGTTGCGGACACTGTGGAATCACACCTCTCTGATGAAGAACGGGAACGTCTCACGCTTGGCTGGAATATCCAGGACGAAATCACGGTCCGGAACCCTGATAAAACCTTCTGATTCGTAGAGCGCGTGCGCAGCACCCATGGACTTCAGGCTGCAGAGGGCCACGGCTCGGATTTCTGGACGGGCGGCCGCGCCGGCAACAATGTGGCGCACCATGGCACGGGCCACCCCGCGGCCCTGAGCCTCCGGGGCCACCGCCAACATCCGGAACTCCAGCTCCC
>NZ_VFIE01000021.1:0-134655 GCF_010119385.1 Nesterenkonia haasae | reverse complement strand
CCGGATGGGAGACTTCAGCAAAGGGCCCATCATGATCTGTCACGGTGGCCGTACCAACGACTCGGCCCTCAAGCTCCGCAACCAACACCGCCGCGTGTTCGGCACGCTCGGACACACGCGTCAGGTGTTCAACGTAGAAGTCCTCAGCCCGCAGGTGGCCTCCATCAACATAGGCAGCAACGGTGAGATCCCCTACGCGCGGATACTCCTCGGGGTGGGCTGTGCGGATCAAAACCGTCTCTGACGTCGTCGTTCTCATAAGCCACTATCTTTTCACAGCGCCCACCGGGCACCAGACCCAGCGGCTCAACATGAGCCTTCAGCTTCCACAAAACCGCTCAGCAGGATCTAGAGTGGTCTTATGGAAGGCTTCAACATCACCAGGTGTGGCTCCATCTGCGGGCTCAGCACCCTTTGCATCAGTGGGCAGCGAACCTGACCCATGGCCATCGACTTCCGGAACGTCACCAAGACATACCCCGACGGCACCGCTGCCGTAGAGAATTTCACTCTCCACGTGCCCTCGCATACCTGCACCGTTCTGCTGGGGTCTTCCGGGTGCGGGAAGTCAACGCTGCTGCGCATGGTTAACCGAATGATCGACCCCAGCTCAGGCGCAGTCCTGATCGACGATAACGATGTCGCCACCACCGAGCCGGTGGCCCTGCGCCGACGCATCGGATACGTGATGCAGGACTCTGGGCTGCTTCCGCACCGCCGTGTGATCGACAACATTGCCACCGTCCCCCGGCTCACCGGAGCGTCCAAGGCGGACGCGCACCGCCGAGCGCAGGAGCTGATGGAGATCGTAGGGCTGGACGCGGCACTGGCGCGCCGGTACCCGAAGCAGCTCTCCGGTGGCCAGCAGCAGCGAGTGGGAGTCGCTCGCGGGTTGGCCGCAGACCCCAACATTCTGCTCATGGACGAGCCTTTCGGGGCCGTGGATCCATTGGTGCGCGTGGAACTGCAGCGTGAACTGCAACGCATTCAAACTGACCTGCGCAAGACCATCATCTTTGTCACTCACGACATTGATGAGGCTCTGACGCTGGGTGATCAGATCGTGGTGCTGAAGAAGGGCGGTGAGGTCGCACAGATCGGGACTCCGGAGAATATCGTGGAAGCGCCGGCCAATGACTTCGTCGCGCAATTCTTGGGGCTGGATTCCGCGCGCCGCTCTTTGAAGGCCGCACCCCGTGAAGGTGGCGGGTGGCTCGTCAGTGATGGGCGCGGCCGACCGCTCGGCGTGGTGGATTCGGCGCCGGACCAACAGCACGCAACTGACTGAGCCAACACCTGCCATGGAGTGGATTCTCAACAACCTGCCCCGCATCACGGACCTGACCGTTGCCCACCTGCTGCTGGCTCTGCCTGCAGTGGCCGCGGCGTTCCTGATCGCTGTCCCGGTTGCCTGGGCGGCGAATCGGGTACGCCCGCTGCGCGAGGTCTTGGTCTCCGGCACCGGGCTGCTCTACGCGATACCGTCGCTTCCCCTGTTCATCGTCTTACCGATCATCCTGGGGACTGGGGTCAGGGACACCTTCAATGTCATCGTCGCGCTGACAATCTTTGGGCTGGCGCTGATGGTCCGCTCCGCCGCCGATGCGCTGGACTCCGTCGACAGCGGAGTCAGACTCGCCTCCACCGCCATGGGTTACTCACCTGCCAAGCGGTTCTTCTCCGTGGAGCTGCCACTGGCTGGACCCGCACTTCTGGCCGGGCTGCGGGTGGTCTCAGTGAGCACAATCTCGTTGGTATCCGTCAGCGCGGTGCTGGGTGTGCAGTCACTGGGTTCGCTGTTCACTGACGGGTTCGAACGCGGCATCGTGCCCTCGATCGCAGCGGGCATCCTGCTGACCGCGGTACTGGCGCTTCTGCTGGACCTGCTCCTGATTGCCGCGGGGCGCGTGCTCATGCCGTGGTCACCAGGAGGTGGCCGATGAATCATCTGATTGACGCCTTCGACGTGCTGCTTGACCCCGAGTCCTGGAGCGGCCCTGGCGGATTCGGTGTGCGCATGCTCGAACACCTCTGGTACACGGCACTGGCCCTGATCATCTCTGCAGCCATCGCCCTGCCAGTGGGGCTGATGGTGGGCCACACCGGACGCGGGCGAGCCCTGGCCGTCATCAGCACTGGGTTGGTGCGCGCACTGCCCACCCTGGGACTCATCACGCTGGCCGCACTCTTTGTGGGAATCGGGCTGACGGCGCCGATGATCGCGTTCGTGGTGCTCGCTGTCCCGTCCATCCTGGCCGGCGCGTACGCGGGTGTTGAATCGGTAAGTCCCGCCACCACCGACGTCGCGAAAGCTCAGGGCATGAGCGGCTGGCAGGTGCTGCTCAGGGTGGAGATCCCCCTGGGTCTTCCGCTTATCATCGGCGGACTGCGCAACGCGACCCTGCAGGTGGTTGCCACAGCTACCCTGGCCGCCTATGTCGGAGCTGGCGGCCTCGGCAGACAGCTCTTCCTGGGCCTGCGCACCCAGGACTACCCGCTCATGCTCGCCGCTTCCATCGCCGTCATCCTGCTGGCGATCGTCCTTGATGCATGTTTTGAATTCTCCCAACGGCTGCTCCGGCGGCTATTGGGGCTTGTTTGATCAACCGATGAAGAAGAGGAAAATCGCTATGAGAATGTACCCCGCCGCCTGTGCCGGTATCGCCCTGCTGACCCTCAGTGCCTGCGGCGGAGGCGATCCCCTGGAGACCGATGATGACGCCGCGACAGATGACGGTGACTCCGCTGAGTTGGTCATCGGATCTCAGCAGTACTACTCCAACACCATCATCGCCGAGATCTATGCCCAGGTGCTGGAAAACGAAGGTCATGAGGTTCAGCGTGAGTTCGAGATCGGTCAGCGTGAGGTCTACATCCCGGAATTGGAGTCCGGAGCCATCGACGTCTTCCCTGAGTACACCGGAAACCTCGCAGCGTACTTGGATCCGGACATTGATTCAGGGGACCCCGATTCGGTGCACGCTGACCTGCAGGAGGTGCTTCCAGAGGGCCTGGAGACCTTGGACTACGCTGATGCCACCGACCAGGACAGCTACGTGGTCACTGCAGAGTTCGCGGAGGAGAACGATCTCACAACTGTTGCCGATCTCGCTGAGGTGGACGAAGACCTGAGCATCGCGGCGAACTCAGAGTTCGAAACGCGCCCCTACGGCATCGGCGGGCTGTCCGAGACCTATGGTGTGGAATTGACCCTGGTGCCGGTTGAAGACTCCGGCGGGCCGCTGACGCTGGGCGCACTGCTGGACGGTGACGTGGAGGTCGCCAATATCTACAGCGCAGACCCCGCCATTGAGGACAACGACCTGGTTATCCTGGAGGACACTGAATCTCTGGTGCTACCGCAGAACGTGGTGCCCGTAGTATCCGAGAACGTGGATGATGAAGCACGTGCTGCCCTCAATGAGGTGCAGAATGTGCTGGATCAACAGGCGCTGCTGGACATCAACGCCCACTCTCAGTCAACCCAGGACAGCCCCGCTGATGTCGCCCAGTGGTGGTTGGAAGACCAGGGAATGCTTGACTAGGGCACACTCCCCTGACAGGTGCGGTCAGTCGCTGCCTTCGGAGCCGGAGACTTTTCTGCGGCGACGACGGCGGCGCTGGCCGCTCCCGGAGGCTTCTGCGGAGTTCTTCTTCGCCTGAGGTGCTTTCTCGCTGCTCGCCTCTGGAGAGCGTTTGTCTGATCCGCTGCGGTTGTTGCGGCCCCGGCCCTTAGAGCGGTCGCCGCCACCGGATCGGCCACGGTCGCCTTTGGACTGAGCTCCACCGGGCCCGCCGAGGTCTTCGATCTCTTCGCCCTCGAGCCCCTCCTTGGAGCGCTGATGACGAGGCAGCCGCCCCTTGGTCCCCTTCGGAATATCCAGATCGGCGAACAGATGCGGCGAGGAGGAGTAGGTTTCCACCGGTTCGGGTATCTCCAACCCCACTGCCTTATTGATCAGGCTCCAGCGGGGCATGTCCGCCCAGTCGACGAAGGTCACAGCAGTGCCCTTCTGCCCTGCTCGACCGGTTCGTCCGATGCGGTGGAGGTAGGTATTGTCATCCTCCGGGCATACGTAGTTGATGACGTGAGTGACGTCTGTGACGTCAATTCCGCGGGCAGCGACGTCAGTGGCCACCAGCACATCGACCTTGTCATTGCGGAACGCCCGCAGCGCCTGTTCCCGGGCACCCTGGCCGAGGTCGCCGTGGATGGCGCCTGCGGCGAATCCTCGGGTCTTCAGCTCATCAGAGAGTTTGTCCGCCTGACGTTTGGTGCGGGTGAAGATGATGGTTCGCCCCCGGCCCTCGGCCTGCAGTATCCGGGCGATCATCTCGTCCTTGTCCATCTGGTGTGCCCGGTAGACCACCTGGCGGATGTCCTTCTTCGTGACACCCATATCGAAAGGATCGGCAGCACTGATATGCGTAGGCTTGGTCATGAAGCGCCGCGCCATAGAGACCACCGGACCCGGCATAGTCGCCGAGAACAACATGGTCTGGCGGACGTCTGGCACATAGGAGAGAAGCTTCTCCACATCGGGCAGGAACCCGAGGTCGAGCATCTCATCAGCCTCATCCAGCACTACAATCTTCACGTTCTTCAGATTCAAGTGCTTCTGCCGGTGCAGGTCAATGAGGCGACCTGGGGTGCCGACCACAATTTCTACCCCGGCGCTGAGCTGTTTGATCTGTGGTTCATAGTCGCGACCACCGTAGATGGTGGCGATACGCGCGCTGAGCTTGCTGCCAGCAGCAGTGAGGTCCCCTGCCACCTGAACGGCAAGTTCACGGGTGGGGGCGACGATCAGCGCTTGCGGAGCGCCCGGGCTGGGCAGTTGGTCGAACGCCTCGGTACCTGGGGCTGCCACTCGCTGCAGTGCGGGAATACCGAAGCCCAGGGTCTTACCTGTTCCGGTCTTAGCCTGACCAATGATGTCATTACCGGCAAGCGCGATCGGAAGAGTCTCCGCCTGGATCGGGAAAGGAGCAGTGATGCCCTTATCCGCCAAGGCATCGACGATTTCGCTGCGGACCGCAAAGTCCGCGAAGGTCAACGTGTCTGTTGAAGTGTCTGTCATTCGTACTTTCACTCAGCGACGGCGGCGAAACCCACCGTCTGTTTTGTGTCTGAGCCAATCTCCACGTATCCGATGGAATTCACCGGAACCACCACGGTCTTATCGCGACGGTCGGTGAGGCTCAACAGCGGCTTGGACTTCTCGATCGCTTCGGCGACAGCCTTCTGAACATCCTCCGCAGACGCCTCGGTCTCGATGAGGATCTCCCGGGCAACGTTCTGGACTCCGATGCGTACTTCCATGCCACTCCTTGGTTTGGGTTCGGCGCCCCAGCTCTTCACATGAGAGCACGACGACGCCGCAGTACAGGTCTGACTTTCAATCCTACCTTTTACCAGCCCTCAGATTCCTTAGGGAAACCGGAGATTCCTCTCCAGGCCAAACGAGCTGTCAACTGTGCGGAAGTCTCCAGGTCGGGCCGCTCCGACAACTTCGACCAGTGGCGGGCCGCCGAGGTCGCCATACCGAGCAGTCCGTGGCCGAGCATCGTAGCCTCAGCCATCGGCTGTCCTGTGTCATCGGCGATCACCTCCGCAATGGCCCCTGCCATTACGTCGTGGAAGCGTTCGAGGCGCTCAGTGACGGCGTCGTCATTGTCCATCCCCGAGGAGAAGATCAACCGGTAGGCCTCATCCTTGCGGGCAATGAACTCATAGAAGGCCGTCACGGTCCCGGAGACTCGTTCCCTGTTGGCGACTGACTTCGCCAGCACAGTGGTGAGTTCGTGCTGAAGCTGACCCAGATGGGTGTCAAGCAGGTCCAGAAAGAGCTCGTGCTTTCCCGGAAAGTGCTGGTAGAGAACCGGTTTGGAGACCTCAGCGGACTCCGCAATGTCATCCATGGAGGCAGCATGGAACCCTTTAGCAACAAAGACCTGGAGCGCACATTCCAAGAGCTGTAGTCGCCGCTGCTCGCGCGGGAGCCTTTTGGCTCTGACTGGTTCAGGTGCCGATGGCGTGGTCATGGGTGAAGAGTCTAGAGCACCGTGTGAACCCGGGCACAAGCTAGCTCGGCAGCGGCCCACTGGGTGAGCACCCGGTGCCCAACTCGAGGATGCGAACGACCTGCTCATCCTCCGTGGTGTTCTCCCCCAGCAGGTTCGGCTTGCCGCGGGTCCCGTGGTAGTCAGAGGAGCCCGTGACGATGAGGTCGTGCCGAGCGGCGAGGTCCAGCAACAGCTGCCGACCTTCCGCCGGGTTGTCCCGGTGATACACCTCCACCCCACACATTCCAGCCTCTACGAGCTCCTCCAACTCAGCAAGTGTCAATGTGGCTCCGCGCGCCCCCGCCATGGCGTGGGCGATGATCGGCACCCCACCAGCATCACGAATGCGTTGGACTACCTCCACTGGGTGCGGGTTGTCCTGATCCACGAAGTACTTGGTCCGCCGGTGGAGATACTTTGCGAACGCTTCACTGCGGTCCGCCACCACACCAACCGCCACCAGAGCGTCAGCCAGATGCGGGCGACCTATGGAAGTCCCCGGCTGGACTTGTTCGAGCACCACTTCCCAGGTGATCGGAAAATCCTCCGCCAACCGATCACAGATCCGTTTAGCCCTCTCCACCCGGCCGCCGCGGGCCGCTGCGTTGATCTCCAACATCCCAGGGTGCTCCGGGTCATGCAGGTAGCTGAGCATGTGAACGCTGACCCAGGATGTCTTGGAGGTGACTTCCATGCCCGGAATGAAGCCCAACCCATGCTCAGCGGCTGCCGTGCGGGCCGCATCCCACCCGGCACTCGAATCATGGTCCGTCAGCGCCAGACCCGTCACACCAGCCCGGGCAGCTTCGGCGACCACATGCGCAGGCGACTCGGTTCCGTCGGAGACCGTGGAATGCGTGTGCAGGTCAAAGCTCATCCTTTTACTGTATCCAGCTCACCTGTCGATCACGACGAGAAGGTGAGGGCACATAGACTGAAACCCATGAATTCTGAAGAACACACCTCCGAAGACACTCAACAGCTCAAAGATCGGGTCAATAATCGATCCCAACGCCCACAGTCCGCGGCTTTCAAACAGTTTATGGCCTCCCACTGGGCTGAGGCTGAGGCGAGCACCCATTCAGCCGATGCGGTCGCTGAGTACTCCCCCGGGCGTCGTCGTGCTGTCTCTGAACGCTTCTCCGGAGAGCGGGTGGTGGTTCCTGCCGGTCCGCTGAAGGTGCGCTCCAATGACACCGACTACCGGTTCCGGCCGCATTCAGCCTTTGCTCACCTGACGGGGCTAGGTGTGGACCACGAGCCCGATGCGGTGCTGGTGTTCGAGCCCGTGGAACCGGGAACAGGCGACGACGGCAGTGACCACGAAATCACTCTGTACTTCAAGCCCATGGCCGGGCGGGACACCGAAGAGTTCTACTCAGACTCACGGCACGGAGAGTTCTGGATTGGACCGCGTCCAGGACTGGAGGAGTTCGAGCAGCGCCTCGGAATTCGCACCAAGGACTTGGGTGAGCTTGAGCCCGCAGTGACCAAGAACGCCGGTGCGGTGGAGATCGGGGGGACCCGAATCAGGTTGCTCCGAGAGGTGGACCTCAATGTCGAGGCCCTGGTTGACACCTCCCGAGTCAACACCGGGGTGGATCTGGAAGCTTCGGACGCCCTGGACGCTGAGCTGACGGAGTTCTGCTCCGAGCTGCGCCTGGTCAAAGATGACTGGGAGATTCAGCAGATGCGGCACTCCGTGGAGTCCACGATCGCAGGCTTTGACGATGTGGTGCGCGCTATTCCGCGCGCAGTGGGTCATGACCGCGGCGAGCGCATCGTGGAGGGGGCGTTCTTCGCCCGCGCTCGACAAGAGGGCAATGACCTGGGTTACGACACCATCGCGGCCTCAGGCAACAACGCGACGATCCTGCATTGGATTCGCAACCACGACCGGATCGAACCGGGCGAGCTGCTGCTCCTGGATGCTGGTGTGGAGGCTGACTCGCTGTACACAGCGGACCTGACCCGCACCATTCCGGTCTCCGGGACGTTCACCCCGGTGCAGCGCAAGATCTATGAGGCCGTCCTGGCCGCTGCTGACGCGGCGTTTGAGGTGGTGAAGCCCGGGATTCGGTTCCGGGACATCCATCAGGCTGCAGTAACCGTGCTGGCTGAGCACTTGGCCGACTGGGGGCTGCTGCCGGTGCCGCTGGAGGAAGCGCTCTCGCCGGAGGGTCAGCATCACCGGCGGTGGATGCCGCACGGAACCAGCCACCACTTGGGGCTGGACGTGCACGACTGTGCCCAGGCGAAACGGGACCTCTACCTTGACGGCCTCCTGGAGCCGGGCATGGTGTTCACCATCGAGCCGGGACTCTACTTCAAGAATGAGGACCTCGCGGTCCCCGAAGAGTACCGCGGAATCGGCATCCGGATTGAGGATGACGTGCTGGTCACCGAGAATGGTGCGGAGAATCTGTCGGCCGCACTCCCCCGCACTCCAGATGATGTTGAAGCGTGGATCGCTCGCCTTCAATCGAGCTGATCTGGCTCGTTTTCTGGACCGGTGACGGTGATGGGCCGGCCTTCGAAGAATGTCTGGAGCACCACGGTAGTGCGAGTGTTCACTGACGCTGCCTGGCGAATGTCACGGATCAGCGCCTCCAGAGCACGCGGAGTGGGCACTCTGACGAACAGCATATAGCTGGCATCACCAGCGACTGAGTAGCAGGCTTCTATGGCCTCTAGGTGCTCCAAGCGCTGGGGGGCGTCATCGGCTTGGCCGGGGTTCAGGGGGGTGATTTCGACGAACGCCGAGAGCGATTTTCCCAAGGCTTCTGGGGACAACGTGGCCTTGTAGCCGAGGATGACGCCCCTGGCTTCCAGACGCCGCACTCGGGCCTGAACGGCGGAGACAGAGAGACCAGCCCGTTCCGACAGCTGGGAGAGCGTGGTCCGGGCATCACGGGAGAGCTCCCGGAGAATGGATTCGTCAATTGCGTCGTGAGTTCCGGCACCGGCCATTCGCCCAGGGTATCGCAACGGTGCGGCTGGCTCAGGAGGTGCCATCGGTGCGAAGACGAATATCGAATCGACGCTCCTGAAGGTAAGGGTTCTGCGCCCGAGAAGTCTCCAGGGATTTCCTGCTGACCTGACAGACGAGCAGTTCCTCCGCACGGCCAGCGCTGCCGACTACAGCTCCGTCCGGCCCGACGACTCGGCTTCGGCCCCCGTAGCGGAACCTGGTGTCTTCGCCGCAATAGTTGGCGTAGGCCACATAGACCTGGTTCTCTATGGCTCGCGCGGGGACCAGAATCTCCTGGACGTTGTCGAAGGCCACCATATTCGCAGTGGGAACGCAGATGAGCTCTGCGCCGCTGAGGGCGAGCGCCCTTGCGACCTCCGGGAATTCGATGTCGTAGCAAATAGCGGCACCGAGCCGCCAACCTCGCCAATCCACGACCGGACAGCGAGCTTGCCATTGGTGATCAGCTGCCCCATCACCTCCCGCACCCGGCACCTCACCCATCGGGAGAGCGTCAAACTGCTCCCGGTCGACGTCGCCGAAATAGTGCAGTTTGCGGTAGTCAAGCAGCCTTTCACCATCGGCATCGATGAAACCGACGGTATTGAATACCCGGCCGGCATCGTCTGCCTCCGGATACCCGTACATGATGGCCACGCGGTAATGACGTGCGATCGCAGCGGCCTTCTGTGCTGAGGGGCCCGCCGCAGGTTCGGCGAGGTCCAGCGTCTGCCTTCTGCCCAGAACATAACCAGTGAGGAACATCTCCGGGAGGATGAGCACGTCAGCCTCGGCCGCGCTCGCTGCAGAAGCCAGTCTCTCCATGACGAGGAGGTTCTCCTCCTTGCCCCCGGTCCGCGGCGGCTCCTGGGCCAGAGCGAGGCGCAAGAGTTCGCTCATGCCGGCAACTCGACGGGCCCGAGCTCGGGGTAGAAGTCCCCCGGACCAGGGTTCTCGGGGTGTGTGCGGCCGCCGAAGTGGGTCAGGATTCCCCAGACGGCGTTCAGGGCAGTCTGGACTGCTCCTTCGGCCCAGGCCGGGGTGAAGGAGATGCTGTCACCTGCCAGGAAGATGCCGCGCTCGGCCTCCGGCATCTCGTCCTGCATGAAGTGCCCGTACATGCGGTGATTGTAACGGTAGTGGCCGGGCAAAGCGCCTTTGAATGCCCCCAGAAAATAGGGATTGGACTCCCAGGAGACGGTGACCGGATCTCCGATGATGTGTTCCCGGATGTCCAACCCTGGGTAGATCTTCTCCAGTGCCCTGATCGCGAGGTCCGCCCGCTTTGCCGCAGTGTAGGGCAGCATCTTCAGCGCATCCGACATCCAGGAGTAGGTCAAGCAGATGACGCCGGGCTGATCGGGCCCGTTGTCAAAGAGATAGGTCCCACGTGTCAGCCGGTCCGTCAGCGTCATGCTCATGATTTGCCGACCCGTCTCCGGGTCGACTTTCTTCCAGAATGCTTGGTCCACGGCCACGAATGTCTTAGAGGACTGCATGTAGCGGGTGCGATCCAGCGCCATCCACATATGTTGGGAGAAAAGGGCCTCATCGCAGTCTATTTCGGTGGTCAGCAGCCAACTCTGGCAGGTGGCCAGGACCGCCTCATAGCTGCGAACCTTTCCAGAGGCTTCGGTCACGGCGATCCTGCCGTTGTCGAGTCGGTGCAGTGACGCGACTGCGCCTCGAGGTGCGCCGCTGGGGCAGGGCACTGCATCTGCCTGAGGAGAATCCGGGTACTCCTCCCCGGGACTTGAGGCGTGCAGACTGGCGAGCGAGGTCCCCTTCGGCCAGTAGGAGCTGTCATTCACCGGTCGGCTCCAGAGGCCTCGGGGCAGTTGTTCGACTCCTCCGACAACGAGCTCCTGGTGGGAGTCACACTCGGTGATGACCACGCGCAGGATCTCCAACATGGAGTTGGCGAAGTCCGAATCCCAGCCACCAGTGCCGAATCCCACCTGACCGAAAACTTCCCGGTGTCGGAAGGAGAGCTTGGCGAACTCCTCTGCCCGGGAGACGAACTCATAGAAGCTTGTGTCATCCCATGCGGCGACGATCGTGTTCCAGAGGCGCTTCAACGTGCGGGCATCCCTGTTACGGATGGCATTCTGGAGGCCGTCGAGGTTGAACTCGCGCTGAAGTGCCGCATCCCAGGCCGCAGCAACTTCTGTGAAAAGCGCCGGGAGGTCAGCGAGGCTTTCGGCGTACCAGGTTTCCCCGTCCAGGTCTATGACGGTGCTGCCGGCTGCTTCAGTGAGCGGATTCGGGAAGGGCTCAGTGCTCAGGCTCAACAGTTCAAGATAGTGGTAGAAACTGGCCGACGAGACGGGAAATCTCATGCCACCGAGTTCGGCGACGACGTCGCCGTATCCATTGGTGGCCCCGCCGGCGTCACCTTCTGTGGTCAGCGAGAAGCGTTCTGACCGGAGCCGCCCGCCGAGACGCTCAGCCTCATAGACCACAGGGCGCAGACCCAGGCGCATCAGCTCGTACGCAGCCACCAGTCCAGCGATCCCACCGCCGATGACAGCAACTTCCTTCCCCCGAGCCTGTGCCGGAAGAGCGCCGAGCCCCGCGGGGTGTTTTATCCAGTCGTCATAGGCGAAGGGGAAATCGGGGCCGAAAGCTGTGACCGGTGCCGGTGTGTATCGACCCTCAGAATGCTTGTCACGTACGCCATCAACCGAAGAAAATGTTGCCATAGGTCAACGTTACAGGAATTTGTCCCGCGTAAGGTTCGGTTGCGTCGGGTTCTCAGAACACCACAGGCCTCAGTGCGCTACGGACTCGCAGGCAGGTTCCGCGATCTTGGGGCACCGCTGGATGCTCATCAACCGCGGGTATTGTCCTGACCAGCGGACGCCTGCTCAGCCTCCTGCTGTGGTGAAGACTCCGGCGAGGCTGCGCTGTCCTGCT
This sequence comes from Nesterenkonia haasae, assembly GCF_010119385.1. Taxonomy (GTDB): domain Bacteria; phylum Actinomycetota; class Actinomycetes; order Actinomycetales; family Micrococcaceae; genus Nesterenkonia; species Nesterenkonia haasae. Next base: position 122,702 of record NZ_VFIE01000021.1, on the reverse strand, counting down.
GGTCACTGCCCGGCTGCTCCACATCCTCTAGTCGGACGCCGTAGCGTGGCCTTCCACCCGGTTCCTGCCACTCCTGGGTGGAGCGAGCGCGCTCCTGCTGATCCGCCGAGGCCGACGTCCCTTGGGAGGCCTCGTTCTCCGATCCGGACAGGGGCTCCTGCTGACGCGCGGTCTGACTCTGCGCCTCGCGCCGGATCGGACTCTGCTGGACCTGCCGTTGGTCAGATGCGGCTGAGCCTGACGTGGGGCTGGAAGCGGGCTGCCCCGTGGGGTCATTCATTGCGTTGAGACTCGGCACTCCGGCTCCGGCGACCAACTGCCGCGCTTTCGCCGCCACCTGAAAATCACACACCACGTCGTAGGTGGTCGCGGTCAGCTGCGAGGCGGAAACGAATCCGCGGGTACCGCGCCGGGCGGCGAAGCTCACCACGCCGATGATCATCCAGATCGCCATTCCCATCAGCACGGCCATACCCAGGTTCAGCAGGGGCGCCTCCGGGGTGAACAGCATCAGCAGCAGACCCATGAAGGCGCCGAACAGAGCACCCTGCAGCGCACCGGTTCCCGCCACCCGTGGATAACTGAGCCGACCACGAACCTTCTCCACTGACCGCAGGTCGTTACCGACAATCGTCAGCGCTTTGACGTCGAAGTCCTGGTCCGCAGCAAGGTGGTCCACGACTTTCTGTGCATCTTCATAGGAGCGGTACCGCCCGAGAAGTTCACCTCGGGGCAGTGCGCCGGTGTGCAGAGGAAGAGTTGCCATAGGTCCTATTGTGCCCCCAACTACACTGGTGATGTGTCCGAATCAGCTGCTGCCGAACGTGTCCGTCGCCGGCTCGACGAAGTCCTTGACCCTGAGCTTCGGGTCCCCATCACGCAGATCGGCATGGTCGGGACGGTGGAGGTCACCGATGCCGGTACCGCCCAGATCACCGTAAAACTGACCACCGAAGCGTGCCCCATGCGCAGTCGGATCGTTGAAGATGTCAGCTCAGCCGCCGTGCGCGCTGAGGGCATACGGACTGCTGAGGTGCGGCTTGATGTCATGACACCTGAAGAGCGAGCTGACCTGAAGGAACAGCTGCGGGACGGCCACGGGGCTAAGGTCAACAGGTTTGCCCAGCCTGACTCCCTCACCCAGGTCTACGCCGTTGCCTCAGGAAAAGGCGGTGTCGGCAAGTCCACTGTGACGGTCAACCTCGCGTGCGCATTAGCTGCCCGGGGGCTGAAAGTGGGGATCGTCGACGCCGATGTGCATGGGTTCTCCATACCGGGGCTGATGGGTATCACCGACAAACCCACCCGGATCGATGAGCTGATCCTGCCGCCAGTGGCCTATGACGTGAAAACCATCTCAATCGGCATGTTCGTTGAAGGCAACCAGGCCGTGGCATGGCGCGGCCCGATGCTGCACCGGGCCGTGGAGCAGTTCCTGACCGATGTGCACTTCGGCGACCTCGATGTGCTGCTTCTGGATCTGCCCCCCGGCACCGGCGACATTGCCATCTCTGTGGCGCAGCTGCTGCCGGGCGCAGAACTGCTTGTCGTCACCACACCGCAGAGCGCTGCAGCGGAGGTGGCCGAGCGGGCCGGTGCGCTGAGCACACAGACTGAGCAGCGAGTAGCCGGCGTGGTAGAGAATATGGGGCCGATGACATTGCCCGATGGCACAGTGCTGGACCTCTTCGGTTCCGGGGGCGGGCAACTGGTCGCTGATCGGCTCAGCACGCAACTGGAGAGTGCGGTGCCGCTTTTGGGGTCGGTACCTCTGGACACCGCTCTGCGGCAGGCGGGGGACGACGGCGCCCCGGCTGTCATATCCGCACCGGACTCTCCCGCCGCACAGGCACTGCAGGGCGTCGCAGACCGCCTCGCAAGCCGCTCACGAGGCATATCCCGACGTCAGCTGCCCCTCAACGTCCTCTGAGCCGTTAGGATTATTGCGCACATTACATCACCACCTTGGAGGATATTCACGATGACGTGGAGCAGCAAGACGCTTAAATTCACTGCCGCAGCCTCAGCCGCGGCGCTATTTCTGACCGCTTGCAATGGCGACGGTGACACCACCGATGACGCCGATATTGATGCCGAGGCTGGAGAGGCCGTCGATGAGTCAGCAGTCGGTGACATGGACGCAGACTTCCTCACTATCGCCACCGGTGGTTCCTCAGGGGTTTACTATCAAATCGGTGCGACCATGACCGATATTCTGGCCGATGAGCTGGACTCTGATACCTCAGTTCAGGCCTCCGGCGCTTCGGCAGAGAACATCAATATGCTCACCGACGGTGACGCCGAGCTCGCCTTCACCATGGGGGATGCCACTGTGCAGGCCATGGAGGGAACAGGCCCGTTTGAGGACGACGCGCGCGATAACCTCATGGCCATCGCCACCCTGTACCCCAACACGGTTCAGCTCGTAGCGCTGGAGAACTCCGGCATTGAATCCGTAGAGGATTTGGCCGGCCAGAATGTTGCGGTCGGCGATGTGGGCTCCGGTGTGGAACTCAACGCGCAGATGATCCTCGGTGCCTACGACATGGACTACGACGACATCAGCGAGGACTATCTCTCCTACGCCGAGGCCACAGATCAGATGGCCAACGGCCACATCGACGCCGCCTTCGTCACCTCCGGTCTTCCGAACCCCACACTGGTGGAGCTGGGAACCAGCACAGACTTCGTAGTGGTGCCCATCGACGGTGAGGGGCGCGAGAACCTGCTGGAGGAGTACGACTTCTTCGCCGAAGATGTCATCCCTGGCGGCACCTATGTTGATGATGAAGACGTGGAGACCGTAGGTGTGACGAACCACCTCATGGTCACCTCCGAATTGTCGGAGGAAGCGGTCTATGACATCACTGCGGCACTGTTCGACAACTTGGACCGCATTCACAGCTCTCATGCAGCGGCAGAGCAGATCACCCTCGACACCATTGACGAAGGCATCGTCGTGCCAATGCACCCAGGTGCTGCCCGGTACTTCGATGAGCAGGACTCCTAAGTGACGTGAACGGCTCGAAGCCTTCCACAGGCTCACCGTGGCGGCGACTGGTGTCTTTCGGCTCAGCCGCCGCCACGATTGCCCTCGGAGGCACTGTCGGGTGCGCCGACTCTGCACCGGGGCATCAGGCAGTCATCTCTCACCAACGCACTGATGAGGTGCTGGCTGAGCTGCCCGTGACTGACGGGACTGTCATCACTCAACGATGGATCCACTCGATCGAGCAATCCCCCTGGACCGACACGTACCGTACAGTGATTGCGCCGGGCGACGACGCTCATCTGTTGTTGGAGTCTACGGAATTCTCTGAGTACGGAGCAGGGATGCCTCTGGACGAAGGGGACCTAAGCTTCGGCGACGGGGTCATCCGCATCACGAACATTGACCGCGAACTTGAGTCTCTGACCTGGTTCCACTCACACACTGCAGATTTTGAACTCACCATCGACGGTGAGGTCACGATCGCAGCAGACGACCTTCCGGACCGCGAACCACTACAGCTGAGGATCGAGAGCCAGTGATGACAACCAAACGAAGCAGCGAAACTCAAGGTGACGTCGTCGAACTCTCCCCCGGCGAGTCTGACGCCCGCGGGGCACTCGAGGACGACGCCGCCGAGGCAGTAGCCAAATACGATGCCGAATCCAGGGTGCGGACCACCAACTGGAAGCCCCTGGCTTTCCTGATCTCGGCAGTGGCAGTCTTCACCGCGCTCTACCACCTGTGGACCGCCTACGCTGGGCCGCCGGCGACCATGGTGCACCGCTCCATCCACGTCTCCGCCATGCTGTTCCTGACGTTCATGATTTACCCCCCGTTCCGGAACGCGCAGCAAAACTGGTGGCGCATCCCCGATGCCGCGCTCGCACTGCTGTCGGTCGTCCCCACGGTCTACCTGATCGTCAATTACGAGAACATCGTGCTCCAAGCGGGCCGGTTCTCCAGCACTGATGTCCTGGTCGCCGCGCTGCTGGTAGTCCTGGTGCTAGAAGCTGCCCGGCGCGTCACCGGATGGGCACTGCCGATTCTCGCGGTGCTGTTCATCCTCTTCGGAATCTACGGCCGGGACCTGCCCGGACTATTTCGCCACCGCGGGTACGATCTGGACACACTTTTCTACAACTTCTACGCCACCACCGAGGGTGTCTTCTCCACCGCTATCGGTGTCTCCGCGACCTATATTTTCCTCTTCATCCTCTTTGGCGCATTCCTGGCCAAATCCGGAATGAGCCAGCTGTTCAACGACCTGGCGCTGGCGATCGCCGGGCAAACCCGCGGTGGGCCGGCAAAAGTAGCGACCGTAGCTTCGGGGTTCATGGGCTCAATCAACGGTGCCGCCATCGCCAACGTCGTCTCCACCGGTGCGTTCACCATCCCGCTGATGAAAAAGATCGGCTACACGCGGACCTTCGCCGGGGCAGTGGAATCCACCGCCAGCGTGGGTGGGCAGATCCTACCGCCGATCATGGGTGCAGCCGCCTTCATCATGGCTGAGACCATCGGAGTTCCCTACACCACCGTGGCCCTTGCCGCCATCGTCCCGGCACTGCTCTACTACCTGAGCCTGATCGCTCAGATTCATCTGCGGGCCACCCGTATGGGACTCAAAGGCATCTCCAAGGAGAACCTTCCGGATATCCTCCAGGTCATGAAGGAGCGGGGGCATATGCTTCTGCCTCTGGTCTTCCTGGTCTACATGCTCTTCTTCACCGGCTACACAATTCTCTACTCGGCCCTGTTCACCATCCTGGTCACCATCGGAATCTCCATGATCCGCAAAACCACCAGGATGAGCCCGATGGACATGATCCAAGCGCTGGATCAGGGCACTCGCTCCGCCATCTCGGTGGCAGTGGCCTGTGCCTCTGTCGGTGTGGTGGTCGGCGTCGTCACCATCACTGGCTTCGGCGTCATCCTGGCCAGCGCCATAGTGGACCTCTCCGGGGGTGTGCTGTTCTGGACCCTGGTGATGTCCATGTTCGCCTGCCTGGTGCTCGGCATGGGACTGCCGTCGATTCCGGCTTACATCGTGACCGCAACTATGGCCGCACCTGCTCTAGTGGAGCTGGGCGTAGAACCGCTGGTCGCCCATCTGTTCGTGTTCTACTTTGGCCTGTTTGCGAACATCACTCCGCCTGTGGCTCTGGCGTCGTTCGCCGCAGCCGGCATTTCGGGAGGCAGACCGATGCGCACCGGCGTCGCGTCTATGAAACTGGCCGCAGCCGGGTACGTGATTCCCTTCATCTTCGTCTACAACCCGGATCTGCTGCTGCGCGACGTGGACTTCGTCACCGGAGTTCAGGTTGTCGGATCGGCCGTTCTGGCGATCCTGCTGCTCGCTACGGCACTGGAAGGGCATTTCATGGTAGATATGTCCTGGTACCTGCGCCCGGTGATCGCCGTCGGGGCGGTGATGATGCTCTCAGCTGATCTGACCTACGATCTGATCGGGATTGGTCTGGTCGCAGCGGTATTGGCCATTCAGCTGATTCGGGCCAAGTCCCAGGATCGGCTCCACTTCAAGTCTATTTAGAGAATGTCTCGCCGCTCCGCGGCGGAGATACAATTGGAGCGCCGCAGCGACACGTGCGACGTATGCCCATGGTGGAAGGAAGCTGAGTGGCGGAGCTGACGTGGATCTCGCTTGCGATTCTCGCCCTGGTGTTCGCCACGTCCGGAATCCAACGCGTCACGGGATCTGGCTTCGGACTCATCCTGTCGCCGTTTGTAGTGCTGCTCATCGGTGCGCATGAGGGAGTGATGCTGGCCAACTTCCTGTCCATCTTCGCCCCAATCTTCATCATGTGGCGCACCTGGCGGCTCATTGAGTGGAAACGGCTGGCTTGGATCATGATTCCGGCACTGGCTGTGATGCCTCCGGCGGCCTGGGTCTCCGTCAACGCGCACGAAGGCGTGCTCTACGTGGTGGTCGGCTCACTTGTCATCTTCGGTATTTTGGTCTCTCTGGTTGTGCACCGCATCCGGTTGAGCATTGACGGGCCCGTGACTCGGGCGGTCACCGGCGCAGCTGTGGGGGCCGGTACGGTCCTCGCCGCGGTAGGAGCTCCAGCTACCGCCATCTACACGGTGGTCTCCCGCTGGTCGATCCCGGTCATGATCGCCACGGTGCAACCGCTCTGGATGATCGTCTCCGTAGTGTCCTTCGGCACCAAATGGTCGATCGACGACGGTCAGCTCCCCGGGCTGCCCTGGTGGGCGTGGCTCGGCTCAGTGGCCGCCATAGTTGGCGGTATGTACGCTGGAGAGTGGGTGCAGCGGCACATGAATGAGGTCGCAATGCGCCGTGCGGTCAGCGCGGTGGCTCTGCTGGGTGGCATCCTAGCCTTGGCCATGGGAATACAGGTCCTGCTCAGCTGAGGCCGAGCCTCAGGTGGCGTCAACGTCGAATGGTGCAGGGTCCTCCAGCATGGGACCAGCATCCACAGAATCCGGAGACTCCTCCGATGTGTGTGTGCCTGCAGCTGCGGCTCCAGCAACCCCGGCTGCCAGTGCGCCCCTCCCACCGGACCCGCTGCCTCCGAAAAGCTCCAAAGGATCTACCGGCTTGGCACTGTTCCGACCCTGCGAGCGCTGAGCCTGAAGTGGTTTCCTGGCGGGGCTGCTCAGCGAAACATCGTCGAGCTCATCCGCCAAGGCATCGCGGATGATCCGGCGAGGGTCGTATTGCCGGGGGTCATATTTCTGCCAATCGACGTCGTCGAAATCTGCTCCCGTTTCTTCTTTGAAACGGACTTTCGCGTCATCTGCCCACAGGCGTGCCTTCTTCACCCACCCGGCCAACGATTGCGCATACTGGGGCAACCGCTCGGGACCCAGGAGCACCAGGGCCAGCACGATGAGGATGACGATCTCGTAGATGTTGAAGCCAGGCACAGCTCAACTTTACCGTGAGGCTTTATCTGGCAGGGTTATTCACTTTCGAACCAGGTAAGCATCTCGTCGAAGCCGCGCTCCAGCCGGTCTGCCGGGCCAGGCGCAGTATGTGACAGGTGAACACGGGAGCGGTCGGTGACCATCACCCAAGAGGCCACTTCTCTCGCTGACTCGGCGGGCAGACTGGCCGTCACCACATACTGCACATGGGGAGTTTCTACCGCTGCAGTCCAGATGTCTGAGTCGTTATCGATATAGACAGTGGCCTCATGTCCGGTATCCAGATCAAGGGCCTCAGCACTGACCCGGTCCAGATCTACCAGACTGGCGAGCTTGTCTCGCAGTGGGTGAAGCTCAGAGATTCCCGCTTCAGCGCGGGTCTCGGCAACGTTGATGAAATCATCACCGTCCGTGAGGTGAACTTGGATGGTCCGCTCACTGTCAGCTGAGCTTGTTTCCACGGAATCGTGGCTGAAGCCCGACCGGTCCAGGAAGGGCAACGCCCACCCGAGCGACTTCAGATCACTGAGTCTGTCAATCGGAATCTCTTTGACCGTCGAGCTTTCCAAGGCCCTTGGAAGGACGCCAGCGGCCGCGCCGATCACAAACTCTTCCTCTTCCGCAGCCGGCGGTTCCAGTGCTGAGACTGACGCTGCTTCAGCATCCTGCGAGACGAGGGGAGGGCTTTGGCGCGGTTCCGGAGGCAGGAGCTCTTGGACAGACGACGTCGGAGGTGCAGCCTTTCCGCCGATGACCCATGCTGCAGCTACGATCACGCAGACAACGATCGCCAGCGAAGTCACCAACACCGCAGCCACCCAACCCACATAGAAGCGAGAGGGGGTGCGCGTTCGGCGGGCAGCGCTTGGGGTCATCCGAGACATCGCCCATAGTGTGCAGGTGTTTTCTGTGAATAGGCTTATTTTTTTCTGAGAATCTTGGCTCACCTGGGGGTTCGCTGCAGCAATATATGCTTCACACATGAGTACGCCGGAAAAGAACAAGTATGCCAGTTGGGCCTACGCTGAAGAACATTCCGGACAGGACAGTCTGCTGGAACGGGCCCGTCAGCTGAGCGCCGATGTGGGAACGAAACCGATCTCCGACGGAACAGCGGCGGCACTGACGACCTTGGCTGCCGCATGCGGTGCCCGGAACATCGTGGGTATCGGCCTCGGAGCGGGACTGGCTGGGGCGGCGCTGATGCGCGGTGCCGCCGCGGATGCCGTGCTCACAGGTATTGACGCGGATGTTGACTCGGTGGGAGCAACGCGCCAGCTGCTTCGAAGCATTGGTGTGCCGTCCTCACGAACCAGATTGATCTCCGGTAAGGCCACCGAGGTCCTGCCCCGGCTGACGCCGAGGGGTTACGATCTGGTGTTTATCGACGCCGAGGGCGAGGCAGCTGCCGAATACGTGCAGCACGGACTGCGTCTGCTGCACGCTGGCGGCACGTTGATCCTCAACGACGCTCTCGATGCAGACCGTGTCCCTAAACCCGCTGTTCGGGAGGCATCGACTCAGGCTATGCGGCACGTGGAGGCGACGTTGCGGGATGACGACGCTGTCGTGACCGCCCTGTTGAGCACAGGTACTGGGTTGCTTGTGGCTGTGAAGCGCTAGTTATTCGCCGACGGCTCGGATGAGGCACTGCTTGAGCGACTCGGCTTCTTCCTTATTGATCTCAAGCACCAGGCGACCGCCACCATCAATCGGCACACGCATAATCAAGCTACGCCCTTCCTGAGAGACCTCCATCGGACCGTCGCCTGTACGCGGTTTCATTGCAGCCATCTGGATTTTCCTCTTTCCGTCGTCGTGCCCGTCAGCTCTTACTCCACCATTATCTCTCACTCAGTGGTGATGTCACGACGTTCAGCCGGATCCGAGTCGCTGTTCCGACCTTCGGATTCACGCAGCTGCTGGGCCAGCGTGTCAAGAAGCTGGTCCACCTGCTCCATGCGGTATCCGCGAACAGCAGTGTCGAACTCCACCTGCTCGAGGTCCTCGGCGCTGACTCGGCGCTCAGGAGCATGGCTCAGGAGTGTGTCAATCGGGTGCGGGCCTCCAGCCGGAGGCTCTTCCCGGGGAGCTTCGGCTCCCTCCCATTTTCCTACTAGGAGCACCACGATGACGCCTAGAACCATGACAGCGATGACATAGAGCCACATCACGATTGTCTGTTTTCCCGTCTGATCGCTTTACCCTGGGCCGCCTTCCGGCCCCAACTCCCTCCAGCCTAGTCGGAGGGTTGGGCCGCACGAGCTTCGGCGTCCTGCTCCTCTTGGATCGGTGTCTCGTCCAGTGGGGGCGGATCGGACAGATCGGGCTGGAAGATGAGGATAAAGATCCCGAAGAGCACCACATAGACGGCGAAGATCCTAAACCTCGCCTTGTACAGCAGGGTCAGCACCATCCACAGGGCGAGGGCTCCCACGACTGCGGCCACAATGAAGGCTGCCCAGTACGCCTCGGCCCCGATGCTGAAGCCGCCCTGATGCCCGATCAAGCTCCGAGATTGGACGGCGGTGGCGGACATGATCGTCGGAATCGCGACGAAGAAGCTGAACTGTGCGGCGATTCGGCGGTGCATACCAAGTGCCAGTGCCGCGGCGATGGTGATCCCGGATCGCGATATTCCCGGGAAGAGCGCCAGGGCCTGCGCGAGGCCGATCACAACTGCTACTGCGATCGTCATCTGCGCGGCGCCGCGCCATGTGTAGGTGACGCTGTCGGTCCACCAGAGAATGCCGGCAGTGATGAACAAGAACACGGCCACAATCCATGGAGTGGCGAAAACCTCAGCGCCGTATTCGCGGATGATCAGTCCGAGCACGCCAGTGATACCAACAACGATTACGCCAAGAAGCATCATTTTCAGGTGGATCATGTGCCGCAGGGTCCGGCGTCGCCAGACCCACCCCACCTCACGCACGGTGCCAGAGAGCAACTTGATCAAAGGGCGCCACATCACCACCACAACCGAGACCATGGTGCCGAGGTGGACGACGAGGTTGAAGAAGATCATTTCTGGGGTATCGGGTGCCGGAATTCTAGACCCGGTGTCCATAAGCCAGTGTTCTGCGATCACCAAATGTGAAGACGAGCTCACCGGAATGAACATGAATAGACCCTGGATCGCGCCCAGGAGTACTGCTTCCCACAACGTCACAGACGAATCCTTACTTTAACGGGTCGATGCGCTGCACATCAGAGGGCAGCATCAGCCACTGCCGGCAACATTGTCCCGGAGGGGCCGCGCAGGCAGTAGTCCATGGCATCACTGATGTCCGTCTCTTCAGGGTTGACCTCAACCAACGGGGTCCCGCTCTCCAGCGCGAGGAGAGGCAGGGATGCTGCCGGCTGAACAATACCCGATGTTCCTGCCACCACGACCAGATCTGCTGAACGGATTGCCGCTGAGGCGCTGTCGAAAGCGTTCATCGGAAGCATCTCCCCGAACCACACCACCCCTGGCCTCAGGCTTCCCCCGCACGCTTCACATGCCGGGGGTTCCGCGGGCTCTGGCGGATGCGCGAAGCCGTCATAGTGAGGCGCCGGCAAGTCAGCCGGCTTCGTGCAATCAACGCACCGGTGGTCGAAGATAGAGCCGTGCAGATGCGCAAGGACCCGGGCACCGGAGCGTTCGTGGAGGTCGTCAACATTCTGGGTGATGATGCTCAGGTCCCCGCCCGTGGCAGCAAGCTGATGCTGCCACCTGGCCAACGCAGCATGTCCTGGATTCGGATCGACCTGGAGGAGGAGCGCTTGCCTCCATCGGTACCACGTCCACACCAATGCCGGTGCTTGATCGAACGCCTCCGGGGTGGCAAGGTCCTCCGCGGAGAACTGTTCCCACAGCCCGGTCTGGGCCTCCCTGAAGGTCGGCACGCCGGACTCTGCCGAGATTCCCGCTCCGGTAAGCACCGCCACCCGCGATGCGGACCGCACTAGATCAGCCAGCTCGTCCGTGACCTCGTCAAGTACCTGCACACCACCAAGGGTAAAGCTCGGGCGATTCGTGATGCGAACTCGTGGCCCGTGGGTCTTCTCCCACGTCAACTCTGTACTCAAGTACAGCAGCACTCGATCCGATCCTCCGTAACGTAGTAGATGTCAGCAGAGGAATGCACACCTGAGGAGCACCCGTGACTACCATCTCCAGGACCCACCCCCTCGTCGTAGCCGATCAGCGATCGGCATGCACCATAATCGCTGTGCACTGGAGGGTCCAGACGGACCAATACGTAGAAGGCCACCTGAGAGCCCTGATGCTCCATGTGGAAGTTCACAGTGGTGTCACCCCGATCGCGCTGGAATGGTGTTCGGGAGACGGATTTCTAGGTGCGGTGGTCAGTCTGCCTCCGGCCGAAGCCACCCAGTGGGCCCATGTGCTCCGGTCTGCAGCCACAACGAATTTCCTCTTGCCGGAGCCCTTCCTCGCCAGTGTGGGCCCGTCCCCTGACGTTCTCGAGATGGAAGGTCTCGTCTCCACTGCTGGGGAGACGGCTTACTCTGCTCCAGGGATACCAGAGCCCAGCATCCTTCGACGCTCGGAGGTGAGCGGCTTTGAGCAATTGTTCATCTCCGGTGAGGATCCCGGCGAGACCGCAGGTCAAGCCGCAACATTCCTCGGACTCGGCCTGCTCGCGGCTGGGCCTGGGACGATCCTTCCCGATGCGGTGACGGCTGTTCACCACGGTGCCCTGCTGCAGGTCAGCCGCACGTTGTCGCGCGGAGCACCACGAGTGAACTGGAAGTTGATCCTCTCCGGCCAGGGAGGGCTTCCGATTATGGCCAAAGCGCTGACCGAGGCGGAGGCCGTTCTGGAGCGGTGTGACCCAGACCGACTTTCCAGAGCAAGACGGTTCGGAATCGCCACCCTACGCCGCCCCTGGTGCTCTCCTCAGCAGCTGGCGCGCGCGCTGGCGCAATATGAGACTGCGGGATGGGGCTCACAACTCCTCTTGGAGCCTGAGGAGATGCTCAACGCCGTACCCGACGCCGACGTGCAGCACGCGGCGGATTCCCTGCTGCGTCCGCTGCGTGAGGTGCTGGGGCGCACCTGAGCCGGGGACTTCAGTTTCAGGACCGGTTCCCGGGTGAAAGATCCACCAGGCCTCGTTCGACGGCAGTGACGAGGATCTGCACTCGATCTCTCACCCCGAGTTTCTCCATGACCCTAACGAAGCGCGCCTTGATAGTCGATTCCGTCAGAAATAACTCTTCCGCCATCTCCCGATTACTCATCCCTCGGCTGAGCAGCCGGATGACCTCCAACTCTTTTTCGCTCAGGGTCTCGAGAAGGGCCTTGTCAGGAGAGACTTCGGCCGGCTTGGAGCGTTCAAGGCCACTGACCACATGGCGGGTCACCTCCGCCGAAAGGACAGATTCCCCCACTAGCACCTTGTGGATTGCGGCGCGGATCTCCTCCGGGAGGGCATCTTTGACAAGGTATCCCGAAGCCCCGGCCCGCAACAGGTCAACAACATAGCGGTCCGTCGAAAAGGTGCTCAAACCCAAGATGCTGACGTGCGGGTTTTTCACATGTATCGCCGCAGTCGCTTGCACTCCGTCCATCACAGGCATCTGCATATCCATGAGAATCACGTCGGGTTTCAGCGCCGTTGCCTGGCTGACTGCGGACTGGCCGTCAGAGGCTTCGCCGACGACCTCCAGGTTCGGATCCACAGATAGGTACTCTCGGAGGATCTCACGGGTGAGTGGTTCGTCATCCACCAGCAGTACACGAGCCATCCGGCCCCACTCCCCTCTAAATTCAATCGACGCGAGTGCCAACGCCGGGATCGTCCCGGTGCAGACGCGTGAGGCTCATTTTGTCACGCTCACCCGAGGGCTTGGCATGCAGCCCCTCCAGAGGCATGACGATCGACGTCATCCACCGACCCTGCTCTTCCCGTATCGTCACGTGCCCTCCAAAGGCGTCACACCGTGCCCGCATCGCTTCAAGTCCGGTCCGTGATGACATGATGGGCTGGGCAGTGGACACCTCGTTACTGGCCCAGAGCGTGGCCTGATTCGCTTCGACTCGGAGCAGGATATCGGCCTGACTGCCAGGCTCGGCGTGCTTGAGAATGTTCGTCCCAAGTTCACGCACCGTCCGACGCAACGCCTGACGCATACTGGCCGGAATGCGTGCAGGCTGTCCCTCAACGGTGAGGCTGACCTGGAAGCCAGAGCGTTTCAGGGCGTCGACCACAGCGTCGACGTCATGGACGAATCCCACAGCGGTGGCTGTCTCTCCGGACATAGCTCCTGTGCCGAGCGGCTCAGCGTCCTCTGACGTGGACGGTGTTTTGTCAGTGTGCGATCCGCGCTGTTCTTTCTCATCCTCTTTCAGCAGAGCGACGAGACTCCGGAGATCTTGCAGGGTCTGGCGGGCCGTGCCTCCGATCCCATGCAGGATCTCCTGCAATTTCTCCGGGTCTTTGACGTAGTCGACGCGACGAGCCTGCATGGCCATCACAGTGACATCGTGGGCGACAATATCGTGCAGTTCATAGGCCAGACGGGTTCGTTCCTCCGCACGTACTAAGGCTTGGTGCTTTTCGAGGTCTCGTATGCGGTGGGCGCTCCGTTCCTGCCGCTGGCGGTAGACGTTCAAGCTCAGTCCCGCCATGGCGCCAAGGAATATGGCAACGCCGAGAACGACAACTGCCTCAGTAGCGTGTTCGCCAGGTAGCGCCAGCGCGGGAACCAGAAGCAGAGTCACGCCGGTGAAGGCGAGGGCCGGCCTCCACGGCAGGAGGAAACAGCAGAATGTCACCACTATTAGGTTGGGAAAGATTAGCCAGGAGACGACTGATGCTGGAGCACCGAGCAGTAGTACACCGAAAAGGGCAAGAAACCATGTGGGCACCGCGAAACCTGCTCCACCGATTGCTAGCGCCACCAGGGGGAGGAAAGGTACAACCATCTCGGTGAGGCCCCGTGCAGAGCTGAGGTCGTATGTGCCTGTGAGGGCATCGCCGCCTACGACAACAACGCATACTCCGACGAGAACCGCTGACAACTTTTTCCCACCGGGGAGGGGGCGGATGTCATGAGCCCATTGACCAATCTTTTTTTCAGGCTCAGACATATGCGTAGTCTACCGACCCGCTGTGCCCCCTTGGGGGGTAGTGCTCAACAGCTGCGAAGCAATCGGCACACCATGCCACTGATAAAACCTGCTTGTGAGACTTCGGAGGCCTCTGTGGCGGCAACTGTGATGACAGCTTCTTGTGTCGCTTCGAAAGCAGCACCTGCGCCAGCGTGCGATCCGCCGAGGATGCTGGAAGCGGTGAAGACCACTGCGACGAACAACCGGATCATGATTCTCTCCAAGCAATACCCGGAAGGTTCCTTATGAACTCTTCCTGCGATACAGCTAAGGATTCCGGAGTTTCTGCCTGGCGCACCTATACCAAAGACCAGATTTCAGGACTTCCGATTGTAGATGTACATAGATATCGGGGCGAAGATGGCGACGAGGACGGCACAGTAGATGAGTACGGCGACGATGTTTCCGGCGTCGAACGTCCCATCCATGAGCTCCCGGATAGCAGAAACGAGAACGCTCACCGGGTTGGCCTCCACCACGCCGCTCAACCAGCTCGGCATGGTCTCCGTGGGCACAAAGATATTGGAGGCAAAGGTCAGCGGGAAGATGATAGTCATGGACACCCCCATGACAGCTTCCTCATTGGGCATCAGCAGCGAGACCATAGTCCACACCCAGGAGAGGCAGAAGCTGAAGATCAGCAGCAAAGCAAAACCTGCCAGCACGCCCAGCAGTCCACCCTCAGGCCTGAACCCGACGATGAACCCCACTGTGAGGATGATCGTGCCAGCCAGGCCGTAGCGGACCTGGTCCCCCAGCAGGGCGCCGACCAGTTGGGCGGGCCTCCAGATCGGAAGTGACCGGAACCGGTCAAAGATTCCCTTGGAGATGTCCTTATTGAGAGTGATACCGGTGTACATGGTGATCATGATCAGCGTCTGGACGAAGATCCCCGGAATGAAGAACTGGACGTACTCACTGACTGCCGGCCCACCGGTCTCGCCCGTGCCTGAGACCACTGCACCCATAGCTCCACCAAAGATGAAGGTGAACATCACCGTCATCATGATGGGGAATATGGTCACGTCGAACAGTTGCATGGGGATGTGCTTGATCTTAAGCAGCGCGCGCCATCCGAAAGTGATTGAACCACTGATTGGACCCGACGGAGCTGGGCGCTGATCAGCTGGCAGCAGGACTCGCTGAATTTTCGCGGCTTCTGCTGAACCCTCTTGATCGGTTCTGGTGGTGGTCTGGCTCATTGGGCAACTTTCTCAGAGTCTGGGGCGGCGGCCGCGTCGTCGTTCTCCGTCTCAGCGGGTTTCCCCGTCAGAGCCAGGAACACCTCATCCAGGCTGGGTTGGCCATAGGAAAATGTCTCTACCGCTACGCCGATTTCCTCGAGGGATCTCATCGCTGCTGAGGCGCCGGCCTCCTCCCCCAATCGAACAGTCAGAGCAGCGGCATCCTTCTCCCGGACCACGGCGCTGCCCAAGCTGCGCTCCAACACCCCGGCCGCTTCTTCGCGTTGGGCCGGATCGGTCAGTCGAAGTTTCAACGCTCCGGCGCCCACCTGCGACTTCAACTGCCCTGGGGTGCCTTCGGCAATGACACGGCCGTGGTCGATGACTGCAATTCGGTCGGCTAGCTGATCCGCTTCTTCCAGATACTGGGTAGTGAGCAGGATGGTGGTGCCACCGGCGACCAGGGTGCGGATGATGTCCCAGACCTGGTTCCTGCTTCGCGGGTCGATTCCAGTGGTCGGTTCATCAAGGAACATCATGTCCGGGGTGACAATGAGTGACCCGGCGATGTCCAAACGGCGTCGCATACCTCCGGAGTACTTCTTGACCTGCCGGTCCGCGGCGTCTGCCAGACCGAATGCGCTGAGCAGGTCCTTGCCGCGGCGGCGCGCGTGGTGTTTGGTGAAACCGAGGAGCCGTCCGATCAGGATGAGGTTCTCTATACCGGTCAGGTCCTCATCAAGGGAGGCGAACTGACCCGTCAGTGCAATCCGTTCCCGCACAGCTTTCGGCTCAGTAAAGATGTCGTGCCCCAGCACCCGGGCTTCTCCTGCATCGGGGCGCAGCAGTGTAGCAAGCATACGAATAGCAGTGGTTTTGCCCGCGCCATTAGGCCCGAGCACCCCGTAAATACCTCCACGGGGAATGGTGAGATCGACGCCGTCAACGGCCACATTGTCGCCGAAGTTCTTCACCAGGCCACGGGCCTCAACGGCATAAGATGAATCAGACACAGGTACCTCTCAACAGAACCGTCGGTGCGTCAAGATCTTACACCTTTGCGGCCCAATCTGCCTGGTGTGTCGGCCTCAGTCCAAACCCAAACGTTGCGCCAGGAAACGGTAGATCAGCGCATTCATGGTGGCCTGTTGTTCAGGGTTCGCAGCTCCCCCGTGCCCACCTTGAGTGTTCTCCCAGTACGTGACATCCGCGGCCACCGACTCCAGGGCGGCGGTCATCTTGCGCGCGTGACCGGGGTGGACTCGGTCGTCTTTGGTGCTGGTGGTCAGCAGGACGGGCGGGTAGCCGGCGTCCTCCTGGAGCAGGTGGTAGGGGCTGAAGGCCTGCATGTACTCCCAGTCCGCCGTGTCAGGATCACCATATTCTGCACGCCAGGAGGCACCCGCCAACAAGTGCGAGTAGCGTTTCATATCCAACAACGGCACCTGGATGACGACCGCACCGAACAGGTCAGGGTACTGGGTGAGCATGTTTCCGGTCAGGAGACCACCATTGGATCCGCCCCGGCAGGCCAGCTGTTGGGTGGTCGTGACGCCGCTGGAGACAAGGTCCCGGGCCACCGCTGCAAAATCCTCAAAAGCCTTGTTGCGGTTCTCCTTCAGCGCGGCTTGATGCCACCGGGGGCCGTACTCGCCACCGCCACGGATGTTCGCCAGAGCGAATACTCCTCCGCGCTCTAGCCAGGCCTTGCCCACCAGTGGAAGATATCCGGGCTTCTGGGAGATTTCGAATCCGCCATAGCCGTAGAGGAGTGTGGGTTGGGGTTCCGGACCTGCGATGGACTCCCGTGGGGCTCCATCTGCAGCGAACTGTACGGTCTCCGCGGGGCCGATCAGGAAGTAGGGAATGCGGGTCCCGTCGGCGCTGCTGGCGAAGCTCTGAACGGCCGCCAATCCCTCTGCGTTGAATCGCTCTGGCGCCTGCTTGATGAGTTCATAGGTCTCCGGCTCCCCTTCCAGCAGCGGGGCCAGAGTGCCGAGGTACCGGGTGGTGGGAGTCAGGAAATCTTGCGCGGTAATCCAAATGTCGTCAGTCTCACGGGAGTCATAGGCGCCCACCGAGAGTGACCCAGTGATATCGCTGAGCACACGTCGGGATTGCCAAGCACCGCTGTCGTCGCGCCAATGGGCTTCGACATGCTCAACGACGTCCTCCATAACAGTGAGGGCAAAGAGGTTCCTAGTGGCGGTAATGCCTTGCAGTGACGTGGCTTCAGTGGGTGTGAACAGGGCAGTCAGTTGCTCGACGCTGGCGTCGTCCTCGCTGCCGTGGAGAAACTCTGCTGCGTCAGCCACGTAGAGGCTCCCGGCGGGGAGCACCACGCCGCGGACAGTTGCCTCAGTGCGTGGGGCGAAGAAGATGAGATCACGATGGAAGCCCACGTTGAGGTCTGTGGGGACGTCGATGAGAGTGAGCGTGAGGGCAGGTTCACTGCCAAGGGACCCGGGAGACTGCTCGTGGTACTCGATGAGGTACGTCTCGGAATCGTAGAAGCCCAGGACACGGGTGGCCAGATGCCGCTCAAATCCCGGGGTGGAGTCATAACCAGCGGATGCGACCATGTCATCTTCTGCCACTGAGATGATGGCCTCGGCATCCTCCAGTGCTGTGCCGCGGACCCATCGGCGAGCTACCCGGGGGTACCCGGAGCTGGTGACTGGGCTGTCCTCCTGGGGACCAGCGTGATCGGTGGAGGAGTAGACCGTATCTGCGTCTATCCAGCTGAGCCCGCCTTTCCCCTGGGGCCGGTAGAAACCACCGTCCTCGGGGGTGATGAAGCAGCGCGTGTTGAGGTCGAACTCTCTGGTGACATCGGCATCAGATCCTCCAGGTGAGAGGTCAATCAGCGCCCGGGAGTAGCCGGGGACGTCATCTGAGGCTTGTTCGGGTCGGAGAACTGCAGCTCCGTGCCACACCCACGTGGTGCCTTCTGCTGCGGAGAGCTCATCCAGGTCGAGCAGGGTCTCCCATTCGGGGGTATCGGTCTTGTAGGAGTCGAGGGTGGTGCGCCTCCAGAGTCCCTGCGGGTGCTCTGCATCCGTCCAGAAGTTGTAGAGCCACTCCCCGCGCGCCGTCACACCGGGTATGCGGTCTGAGGCATCGAGGATCTCCCGTAGCGAGCCCTTCAGGGGGTCGTATTGCTCATCCTGGAGCTGGCCCTCGGCCTTCCGGTTGCGCTGTTCAACCCACGCCAGCGCGTCCTCCCCCTCCACGTCTTCTAGCCACTGGTAGGGGTCACTGTCTGCTGCGATGAGGCGTTGCATCATGAAGTCAACCCTACCCAGTGTTCTGCAGACCGGCTGCAACTCCTTTGAGGGTGATGAGCAGAAGGTTGCGCGGGTCCTGGCTCTGCTCATCGGTCAGATCGCCCGAGCGAAGCCGGCGGAGTGCGCGAAGCTGGATAAGACTCAGGGCGTCCACATAGGGGTTGCGCAGCTGCACGGCACGGCCCAACACCCGGTGGTCGGCAAGTAGCCGGTCCTGGCCGGTGATAGCCAGTACCCACTTTTCGGTCAGGTGAAGTTCTTCCAGCACAGCCTCGGCCAACTCGGCCCTGTCTCCGAGTGCCAAGTAGCGCTGAGCGATGCGCTCGTCAGTCTTGGCCAGGGACATCTCGATATTGTCGATCATTGCAGCGAAGAGCGGCCACTCGGCGTAGGCCTGTTTCAACAGATCGAGGTCTCCTACTGATTCCAGCGCGGTGCCGAGCCCATACCATCCAGTGAGGTTGATCCGGGCTTGTCCCCAGGCGAAGTTCCACGGAATGGCGCGCAGGTCCTCCAACGACTCCACCGACAATCCACGTTTGGCTGGCCGGGAACCGATGGCCAGGTGCCCAATCTCATCTTGTGGGGTGACCTGGGCGAACCAGGGAGCGAACCCATCGGCCTTGACGAGGTTGTGGAAGCGCGCGCGAGAAGCGTCGTCGAGCCGCGTGGCCAAGTCGGCGTACTTCTCAGCAGCCGCAGCATTGCGCTTCTCGGTGGATGGCGCGCTGGCCATGAGGGTGGCCGCAGCCACCTGCTCAATGTGGCGCAGAGCGATCTCGGGGTTGCCGTAGCGGGCATCGATGACCTCACCCTGTTCGGTGACTTTGAACCGAAGATCCACCGAGTGCGGAGGCTGGGCGAGGATGGCGCGGTTGGCGGGACCACCGCCACGGCCCAGCGCCCCGCCACGTCCGTGGAACTGAGTGAGATGGATGTTGTTTTCCACCGCCCAGGCCGCGATCCTCTCCTGTGCCTGATACAACGCCAATGTGGCCGCGACCGGGCCAACATCTTTGGACGAGTCCGAGTATCCGAGCATGACCTCCATGCGCCGGTCCGTTTCCTCCAGACGTTTCTGCAGGTGCGGATTCTGGAGCGCTTCTTCAAGGATCCGGGGGGCATTCTGCAGGTCGTCGTATGTTTCAAACAGCGGGATGACATCCAGCACTGGCGCCTGTTCCGGCCCACCGAGGGCCTTCTCCGCCAGGATGTACACGTCAGCGAGATTCTGCGCGCTCTGAGTGAAGGACACGATGTACCGCCGAGCGGCGTTGATACCGTAGCGCTGCTGAAGCGAGGCAATGGCCCGGAACGTCTCCAGGACTTCCTCACCGGGAACGGCCATCTTCTCCACCGAGTCCGGGGCGTCCAGCCATTTGAGAGTTTGGATATGAACGGCGGAATGTTGACGCACTTCCAGCTCTGCTAAGTGGAAGCCGAAGGTCTCAACCTGCCAAATCAGCTCCTGGAGCTCACCGTAGGCTGCGCGCTCGGCGCCAGCAGCGACCAGTGAGTCCTGTACTGTTTTGAGTTCGGCCACCAGTTCTTCAGGAACCCGGTAGGCGAGATCAGCGTTGCGTTCCCGGGTGGCCTGGACGCGGCCAGCGATCGCCAACAGCACCTGGCGGTGCGGCTCACCGGGTGAGTGTTGGGCTGCCACCTCGGTAAGTTCCTCGGAGAGCTGCTTCTGGTGATTCCACAGTTTCTGCAGGGCATCTTGGGGTGGGGTGTACCGATCGTCCAGTGTGAGGGAGAGCCCTACGGTCCGGGTGCGTGCCTCAAGATTTCCTAGGATGCGGTCAGCGGCTTGCCCTACTGCCTGACGGGTGATGGATGCGGTGACATTGGGGTTGCCGTCACGGTCTCCCGCGATCCAAGATCCCAGCCGAATGAAAGCCGGCGCCTTAGGCGCTGCTCGGCCTGCGTCTGCTCCCTGGAGCCAGTCGTCCATGCGCCGATAGGCCTCAGTAAATACCGTGGAGAAAGACGACTCGAAGACGCCTAGTGCGGTGCGGACCTCGTCCAATGGGGATGGGCTGGAGACTCGAAGCTGGGCGGTGCGCCACATGTTGTCGATCTCTTCGATCAGGTCCCGCGTGTTTCGCGCTTGGGCTGCTGCGCCCATACGCGGGTCGTCCCGCTCGTCGAGAAGGTTGCCGATTCGCCGCACACTGGCGGTGATCGCGTTGCGTCTGGCTTCGGTGGGGTGGGCAGTGAGCACCGGGTGGAAGCGCAGCTCTTTGAGTCGGCGTTCGGCTTCTTCCTGACCGACTTCGTCAGCCAGGTGCGTGAAGGCGGCGGCCACCGAGTCAGAGGGCTTCTGCTCTTCAAGCGGCAGTTCACCGTCACGAGCACGGAGGGTGCGGACCCGGTGCTGCTCTTCAGACAAGTTGGCGAGCAGGAAATAACAGGTGAAGGCGCGGGCAACTTCTTTGGCGCGCTCTGCGCTAAGTCCTTCGACGAACTCTTCAGCCTTGGCCAGTGTCTCTTCTGAGTCCTGCTCAGCTGCGGCGATGGTCAGCGAGCGCAGACTCTCGACGTCTTCTAGCAGTCCCGCAGAACCATATTCACTCAGAACCGTACCCAATAGGCCGCCCAGGAGCCCCACGTCGTGGCGCATAGCTTCGGGAATTTCGTGCTCTGCAGCTCGGCGGGAATGGTCGGCTGCCAGTGTGCGCTCTGTCATGGTGCAGTGTCCTCCTCGATCGTCAAACGTGGTGCACGCTTGGAACCAGGCGGGACCCCATCGTCACGCGAGTTGTGCGGTGGACAACACCGTATCAAGCAATTACAGAACAGACTGGTGCTGGGGCTCCCCTCGGCCCCAGCGATGTGCCCCTATGCGCCCGTCATTGTTGAATGGCGAGTTCCATCTCCGCCATGGCGCTGCTGGCGGCTTCATCTGGCCCCATCCGCTCGAAGTACAGTTCGTCCTCGTAGCGCAGCATCAGGTTTTGGATCTCAGAGAATCCCAGGGCAGGTACGGGCTCTGGTCCGGCGAGTTCATCCTCGATCTCTTCGATGAACTCGGCAGATTTCAGGTCCTGTTCGTCAATGGCCTCCAGGACGGCTTCTCTAGCCTCTTGATTCGAGGGCAGGCCCCGGTCTGTCAACCCAAGCAGGGCAGCATCAAGATCGTTCACGACGTAGTCGATGAAGAGCTGCACCTCTTCGGGATGGTCGGTCGAAGCCGCGCCGGAGAGGAACATGGACGACTTGTACCAGAGACCATTGTCCTCCGCCTGTCCCGTCTTAGAGGGAAAGCGCAATAATTCCATGTCCACACCTGCAGATTCGGAGATGCCTGCCAGGGAACTGGTCCACATCGGCGCCAGAGCTACCCGTCCGGTGTGGATGAGCTGTTGCTCGGGATCTGCAGAGCGGTTCTCCGACATTGTGTCGGCTGCCGGCATACCTCCATCATTAAGCAGGTCTAACCAATAGGTGTAGTACTCGGCGAGGTCCTCCTCCTCGAAGCCTAGTTCCCCTTGCTCTGTAGTGAGATGCTTCCCCTCCTGCCGCAGCCATACCTGAAATCCGCCGGGTTCGTTTGTTTCGTTGGTCGCGTAGGCGCCGTCAAGGTTGGCATTGAGCTCTACGGTGAGCTCGGCAAAGTCATCCCAGGTCCAGGTGGTGTCATCGGGCATCGCTATGCCGGCCTCTTCAAAGAGATCGGGGTTCGCGCCGAGTGCCAGGGAGTTGATCCCGGTTGTGATGCCGAACAGACCATTTTCTGTGCGGCCGTTATCTACGGAGTCTTCGTCAAATTGAGATACGTCAACGTCGGTCAAGTCCAGAAGTACCCCACGGTCGGCGTACTCACGTAGGTACTTATCGTCCATTTGGATGATATCCGGGGTATCGCCGCCGGCTGTTTGCGTGGCCAGTTGATCCCAATGCCCACCAAAGTCGGCATATTCGCTGGAAACCGAGATGTGCGGATACTCCGCCTCGAACGCTTCGATGATGGCATCAGTCTGCTCGACACGAAGACCTCCACCCCAGTAGGAGAAGCGGAGCTCAACCGAATCGTCCTCTGTAGCGCTGACCGGGTCCCCTCCTCCGCACGCTGAGAGTGCGAGCGCCCCGGTGGCGGCCACCGCAATAATGGTGCTGAAGTTACTTGTGATCTTCATACGACTCCCTCGTCGAAACCAACGCCAGTCTCCGGTGAGCGTTCCGTCTTGCGCCCTGTTGGAGTGTCGCGCATCACGTTACGTGAGGCACGACACTCAGTAAATAAATCGCTTCAATTTCTTGATGCTAAAGGGAAATCATGCAATGTCGCACAGAGGAAGACGGCCCTGCCAGCATCGTCGGAGGTCCCGAACGACATGCGAATGGATTTCCCACGCCCCACCCTGGTGTGCGAAGAGGCTGAACTAAGCTGGAGTTCATGACTGAGCCGTCAGGACGTGAGCGGGTGCTTGATGATGCGCGGCACCATGGTGTGGAGATTGAGTTCGTGGACCGTGGTCACGCCACCTCATTGGAGGAGGCCGCTCAGAACCTTGGGATCGAGCCGCGGGAGATCGTCAAGACCTTGGTCGCTAAGACTAAAGTCACCCAAACCGCACGGGAACACAGCTATATTCTGGTGCTCATCCGTGGTGATCAGCAGGTCGACTGGGCCAAGCTCCGCAGGGTCGCGGGGGTGAAGAAAGCGTCAATGGCCGCACCTGACGAGGGGTTCCACGCCACGGGTTACCGTCCAGGCACTATCACCCCATTCGGCTCGTTCGGCGAGGGCAATGTGCGCTGGCCGGTATTCGCCGATGAGTCCATTGCGGACCGGATCTGCATGGGAGCTGGTGAGCCAGGTCTGAATCTCTTTGTTGGAGCAGCTGAGCTGTTTGACGCCTTCGGCGTCGTCACCGCAGACATCGCCAAATGATGCCCGTCATATGCCCGCTCACCGTGCCCTATTCGGCGCTGCGGAGCGTCCGGCGGCGTCGTTCCAGCTCCATCAGATCCGCATTCACCTGACGGTACTCCTGAGGTGATTCGCTCGGATCCATGCGCTGCAGCCGGCCCAGCAGGTTCGCTTTCTCATGCTGGATCTTCAGCTCGACGAGCCGGTTGAGAATCTCCTGACAGTATCGGTCCAGGTGTTCCTCATTCCTCGCCGGCAGCGACGTGACCGCAAGCTCCGAGACGAATCCGCGAAGTGGCTCAGGCACCTCTTGCCGCACCGTCTCCACCCAGGTTCTGGGATCGGAGGCCTCTGCGGCGGCGATTCTGATCCCGTCATGAACGGCCAGATGCGCAGGCGCGGTGAACCGTACGGTGAATATCTCTTCCCACTGCTCTGCAGTCAGCCGCGTGGGATGCTGCAGAATGACCTCAAGTGCCTGCCGCTCCATCATCACCGCTGGGTCCCGCGTATCAGGTCGAGGAAATGCGAAACCGCCGACGCCGCTTGCTCCTTGAGGTTCGGGGCTCCCGCGGTCTGTCTGCCTCGTTTGTGTGTTTCTGCGCTGTGGAGAGGTTCCGGCCGTGTGGTGCTGCTGAGACCGCTGGGACGTCGTCGTGTTCTGCTGTGCGGGCCCGCCGCGACGGCCGCCCCCGCTGCGTGATGCTCCCACGGCGGTCTTGACCTCATCTACGTCAGTGCCTAGCCACCCGGCGAGTTCGCGGGTATAGGCCGCACGGAGGGAATCATCACGGATCTCTGCGACGACCGGGGCAGCCGCACGGAGGGCACCAATGCGCCCCTCAACCGCGCTGAGGTCCCATTCGCGTAGTCGGCGGCGGATGACGAACTCCACGAGAGGCGTTTTTGCCTCCACCAGTGCTTGGACCGCCTCGTCGCCACGGTGTTGGCGGACATCGCATGGGTCCATTCCCTCGGGACCGACGGCGATGAACGTCTGGGCATTGAACTGGTGGGCTTCGTTGAACGCTTTGACCGCGGCCTGCTGCCCCGCCTCGTCACCATCAAAGGTGAACACGACCTCGGCGGGGGTGCCGTCGTCGGAGAGCAGCCTGCGCGCGATCTTGATGTGCCCCTCACCGAAGGCGGTGCCGCAGGTGGCCACGGCGGTGTCCACCCCAGCGATGTGACAGGCCATGACATCGGTATAACCCTCGACGACCACCAGCTGTCGTTTTTTGGCGATGTTCCGTTTGGCGTGCTCAATTCCGTAGAGCACCTGAGACTTCTTGTAGACGGTGGTCTCGGGTGAGTTGAGGTACTTGGGGCCTGGGTCGTCCTCGTAGAGGCGACGGCCGCCGAAGCCCACAGTGTTGCCGGTCATGTCCCGGATCGGCCACATGAGCCGGCCACGGAATCGGTCGTAGATGCCGCGGCGACCCTCGGAGAACATGCCGGTGTGCTGGAGTTCGTCATCCCGGAAACCTTTGGCGCGCAGGTGTCCGAGCAGGTTGTCCCATCCCTTGGGCGCATAGCCCACACCGTAGTGTTCAGCATGCACACGGCTGAAGCCGCGACCGGTGAGGAAGTCCCGACCGATCTGCGCCTCCGGGATGGTGAGGCAGCGTTGATAGAACTCATCGGCAATTTTGTGTGCATCCAACAGGCGCTGTCTCCTGCCGGTCTCGGCCTTGTCCGGCCCCGTTCCGCCGTCCTCGTAACGCAGCTCAATCCCGAACTTCTGTGCCAAACGCTCCACAGTCTCTTGGAATGAGGTGTGTTCCATGGCTTGGAGGAACGCAATGACATCCCCGGACTCCCCACAGCCGAAGCAGTGGTAGCTGCCCACCTGCGGGCGGATGTGGAAGCTGGGCGTGCGTTCGTCGTGGAAGGGGCACAGGCCTTTGAACGAGCCGATCCCGGCCTTCTTCAGAGTGACGTACTGCTCCACAATTTCCCGCAGATCGGCGCGCTCGCGTACCGCGTCAATGTCCTCACGCCGAATCAGTCCTGCCATGACACCAATCTACCGGCCAAGCGACAACTACGCCGCAGCCCTGTGGATAAGCCGAACGCACGAGGACCTTACGACGGTTCACACTCGTTCACCCGTCTAGGACCCGAGCTACTTGAGATCACCTGCTCGCGACGGAGACGAGCGGGGGCCGCTTCCCTCCCCCATGCCAGGATCTCGGGCAAGCAGCAGCAGCGAAATCGTGAGCGTCACCCCGAGAACCATAAAAAGTACCGAGAAGATCGACAGGAAGATCCCCCAGTGAAAAGCCCATTCGAACATACTCGGCCCCTTCCGAACCTCACGCGCAGACGGTCATCGGGACCGAATCCTCAGTCGATTGTCGATGTCGCTCACGTCTGAGCATGCCCAGGTGGCGAGACCGGCTTGCTTCTTCTCACGGAAAGTACTGACCCATCCGGTAAGGGTGGCTTTGGCATCGACGACGGTAACAGTGACATCCCTCGCATCGATGTGCGGGTTGCTCAGCAACGCTGTCATGATGTTCTCTTCGGACGCGTTGCCCGGGGCCCGGGCACTGAGGGAGATCTGATTGTCAATCGACTCAACGCCGCGGATATTTTCCAC
The DNA here is from genome assembly GCF_010119385.1 of Nesterenkonia haasae. Taxonomy (GTDB): domain Bacteria; phylum Actinomycetota; class Actinomycetes; order Actinomycetales; family Micrococcaceae; genus Nesterenkonia; species Nesterenkonia haasae. Next base: position 96,726 of record NZ_VFIE01000021.1, on the reverse strand, counting down.
CACCTGCTGGGCGGCTTCCCGTTGGAAACTCCAGATCACTCCTCCCGTCAGCGTGACGTGGCGATCACGGACGTGCGATGTGACTGTTCTAGGAACGTTGTTCGCCCAGAACAGTGCCTGCTCGACGATTTCGGCGATATCTGTGTCACGGACGCTCTTCGTCCTGAGAGGTTCCACCTTCACGTTGTTTGTCACCACAGTCACTCCCCGGACTCGACGCGCTGCACGGCCGCATGCCAAGTATCTGAGAGTGTTGCCAACGACACCGTAGAGGGTGACGACTGCATTGCTGACTTCGACGTGAATGGCTTCTGATTCAAGTTCCGGTGTCCAGTTCAGCTCGGCCTCGACAGCAACTTGGATCACCTGATCTAACCGGCTGGTGGTGCTTGTGCTCATGTAAAAATCCCCTTGGTCACGGCTCGCTGCCTCACGAGTTGACTCCATTCTGGGGCGCAGAAGACGATGCGCGGTAGGGTCCTTGGTCCTACCTTTGTGCCTGTATCAACACAGGTCAGAGACTCACGGCGACTCTAGTTTTGAGAGTAGTTGGCTTTTGTTGTGGCACCATAAGCGGCGACTTGTGTGCGGCGCTTCATTCCGAGTTTCGCCAGCAGCCCGGAGACGTAGTTCTTCACCGTTTTCTCCGCAATATTGAGCCGCGCGCCGATTTGTCTATTGGTGAGGCCCTCGGTGATGAGTTCAAGGACCTGCGATTCACGCACCGTGAGGTTGAGCTCCGGGGACTGGGTGTCTTGGTGTTGTGAGGTGATCGATGAATGCACCCGGACGGCCAGGTCCTTCGTCACCAAGCTCTCACCCTTGGCCACCTGGAGGATCCTGTCAATCAAGTGTCTTCCGCCGATATTCTTCAGCACATACCCTGAAGCTCCAGCCATTACGGCTGCGGTACTGGCGACATCATCGTCATAGGCGGTGAGAATCAGGCAGCCGGTGTCCGGGTGGGCAGACAGGATCCTGCGGCACAAGTCGATTCCGCTGCCATCAGGCAGCCGCACATCAAGAACGACGATATCTGGGGCTTTCGCCGCGACTCTGTCCAGGGTCCCCCGCATGGTCGCTGACTCCCCCACGACCTCCATTCCCGGTTGGGCATTAATGAGCTGGGCAACCCCGCGCCGGACTATCTCGTGGTCGTCGACGAGGAAGACCCGGATCATTGCGGTGTCCTTGGAGTGATGAGGGCATGCCAACGAGCGCACGTACCGCCGGATTCACTGGATTCCAGGCTGAAGCTACCACCGCGGGCGACCGCACGTTCGTGCAAGTTATCAATACCGCTCGTGCGTATTGTCTGCCATGGCACCCCCACTCCATCGTCCCTGACCAAGACCGTGACATCCTCTGCGGTGGCAACCACCTCAACTTCCACCAGCTCAGCATGTGCATGCCGCAGAACATTGGTGAGAGCTTCTCTGAGGACTGCAACTGTGTCGTCGAGGAGTTGGTCGGTGATCATAAGGTCTATGGGACCGCTCAGCGTGACTTTGGGGGCCGTGGAGAACTGCGGTCCGAACTCCGTGACGAGATCAAGGATCCGGTGACGAGCAGCATGTGAGGTCCCGCGAGTCTGAAGAGTGAAGATCGCTGTTCGAATGTCGACTATTGCGGCATCGATTGCGGAGATATGCTCTTCCAAAATATCTGCCTGCGCAGGGTGAGCACTTGCAAGTGCCTGCAAACCCAGGCCTGTGCCGAATAGCCGCTGGATGACATGGTCGTGCAGGTCGCGAGCAGTCCGAGCGCGATCCTCTGTGACCTCGAGCCGTTGGCGATCTACACGTGCCTGCGCAAGAGCCACGGCGATACCCGCCTGGTCAACGAACTCCTCCACCATGGCCAGATCACCGGACCCGAGTGGCGGCCTATCCGCCCTCCGGACGACGCAGAGAGCACCGACGCGGACCCCGGACACGACAAGCGGAACCGCGACAATTGAGCCACCCGGGACGTCCTTCCCCAGCGGAGGCGGCCCCCTTCCGTTATGCTGAGAAATCCCGCGTTCACCGCTGAGTGCGTGTGCGAGCACCGAATCCGCGAGCGGGAGCGAACGGTCCTGGAGGCGCGCTGCCCCTTCACCTCGGGCCGCAGCGATGCGCAGGGTGCCTCCGCTCGCGCCGGGAAGGACGACGCAGGCGAGCTCCGCCTCGGCCAGGGTTGCGGCGTTGTCAGCGAGGACACCATAGACGTCGCTCTGCGCGGACTCCAACAGGCCAGCTGTGACCATGCTCAAAGCAGCGCTGATGCGCTGAGCCCGGCGGGCCTCGTCGTAGAGCCGGGCGTTGGTGATAGCGGTGGCGGCTGTGGCGGCCAATGCAGTGACGAGATCTTCGTCGTCCTCTGTAAAAACACCGCTGACCCGGTCGGTCAGATAGAGATTTCCGTAGGTCCGCCCGCCAATTGTGATAGGGACCCCGAGAAAGGTCCGCATGGGCGGATGATGGGCAGGGAATCCGACAGATCGAGAGTCAGCGGTGAGATCGTCCAGCCGCATGGGGCAGGAGCTCTCGATGACTGCTCCGAGCACCCCGTGGCCTTCCGGGAGTTGGCCGATTTGATCCACCAGTTCTTGGGGCATCCCTACGTGAATGAACTGCTCCAACCGTCCCTCCGAGTCAATGACACCCAGCGCACCGTATTGGGCATTCACCAAAGTGACCGCCGACTCCGCGATTCTTTGGAGCACGTCCTCGAGATCCAGTTCCCCGGTGACGAGTTGACTCGCTCGGAGCAGTCCACGCAGGCCGCGCGGATCCGCAAGAAACCGTTGATGGCGGCCGACGCCTTCCTCTGACGCGCCATGAGGATCCAATTTCGATTGGTCAGACAACCGAAAAGGGGAATCCATCATGTGCTCCTCACCTCATCTGGGTGTTTAGCATTTTACATGATGGCGCCTAACACAGAATATTGGGCTCTGGTCGGTTATTGACGTGAGCAGGTTTGCAAAACACAGTTTTGTCCACAGCTGGAATGCCAGTTCTCACTCCAGGACCAGGATGAGGTCTCCTCCGTCGACCTGCTGGACACCGGTGACGGCAAGGCGAGCCACTGTTCCCGCTGAGTGCGCTGTAATGCCGGACTCCATCTTCATTGCCTCAATACTGGCGATGGTCTGCCCAGCTTCCACTGCCTCGCCCTCCGCCACCTGGACTGATACCGCCCCTGCGAAGGGGGCCGCGACATGGGAGGTGTTGTTGGGGTCTGCCTTTTCCGCGGCGGCAACCTTCGACTCCACGGATTCGTCTCTGACCATGACCTGGCGAGCTTGGCCGTTGAGGGTGCACATCACGGTGCGCATGCCCTTCTCATCGGGTTCGGATATTGTCTGCAGCGTGACCAGCAGGCGCACGCCCTTGCCCAGTGAGATCACATGCTCGTGACCCGGAGTCATCCCGTAGAGATAGTCGCGGGTGTGCAACACGTGGATGTCGCCGTACTTCTCCCGAGCTGCCTCGAAATCGCCAGCCGGTCCTGGGAAGAGCAGCCTGTTGAGCGCCGTGCGGCGAGTGGCGGAGTCTGAGTCCAGTGCCGCGGCGTCGTCCTCGGACAGATCCTCGGCCATTGGCTTGACTGTCCGGCCCTGCAACGCCTTGCTGCGGAAGGGCTCCGGCCACCCGCCTGGGGGGTCTCCCAACTGGCCGGCGAGGAACTGAATGACCGAGTCAGGCAGATCGTAGTCACCTGGACTCTGCTCGAACTCTGCAGGATCGGCACCCAGGCCCACCAGTTGAAGGGCGAGATCACCGACCACCTTCGAGCTTGGAGTGACCTTCACGAGTCTGCCGAGCATTTTATCCGCCGCAAAGTACATGTCCTCGATCTGCTCGAAGCGCTCCCCCAACCCGAGTGCAATCGCCTGCTGACGCAGGTTCGACAGCTGGCCCCCGGGAATCTCATGCCGGTACACACGCCCGGTGGGTCCGGGCAGCCCAGATTCGAACGGAGCGTAGATTCCCCGTACCGCCTCCCAGTACGGCTCCAGGGACGCCACGGCGTCCAGCCCCAGGCCGGTGTCCCGCTCGGTGTTCTCCAGGGCTGCCACCAGCGCCGAGGCTGGCGGCTGCGAGGTGGTCGACGCCATGGAGGCTGTCGCCACGTCCACTGCGTCGACCCCAGCCTCTGAGGCGGCGAGCAGCGTGGCCAGCTGGCCACCGGCAGTGTCGTGAGTGTGCAGATGCACCGGCAGTTCAAATTCCTCCCGGAGCGCGGTGACCAAGGTCTTTGCAGCTTGAGGACGCAGCAGGCCGGCCATGTCTTTGATCGCCAAGATATGCGCACCGGCGTCAACCATGCGCCGGGCCAGATCGAGATAGTAGTCCAGCGTGTAGAGGTTCTCCTCTGGGGCGCTGAGGTTTCCGGTGTAGCACAGGGCGGCCTCAGCCACCGCGGTTCCGGTGGACCGCACCGCCTCAATGGCAGGAATGACCTGGTTGACGTCGTTGAGGGCGTCGAAGATTCGGAAGATGTCCACACCCGTGGCGGTCGCCTCTTGGACGAACGCCTCAGTGACCTTCAACGGGTAGGGGGTGTAGCCAACGGTGTTGCGACCGCGCAGCAGCATCTGCAGGGGGATGTTCGGCATCTCATCGCGCAGCCAGGCCAGACGGCCCCAAGGGTCTTCTGAGAGGAAGCGCAGCGCCACATCGTAGGTCGCGCCTCCCCACACTTCAGCAGAAAAGAGGCCTGGGGTCACATGAGCCACGGCCGGTGCGGCAGCCAGCAGATCGCGGGTACGCACGCGGGTAGCCAGCAGCGACTGGTGGGCGTCTCGGAAGGTGGTGTCAGTCACCGCCAAAGCTGTGGATTGGCGCAGCGTCCTGGCGAAGCCTTCGGGTCCCGCTGCGCGGAGCACATCCTTCCACCCCCGAGGCTTGGGGTGTTTGGACGGCCCGTCGAACGGCGAACGGTCCGGTTCGTCCCGCTTATCACCGGGGAACTTCGGCAGCTTGTCACGAGGGTCCATACCCTGGACCCGGGGACCGTGAGGCTGATTCACGGTGATGTCCGAGAGGTACTGCAGCGCCTTTGACCCACGGTCCTGCGAGCGGTTGGCCGTCGCCAGCTCGGGATGCTTATCTATGAAGTCCGTGGCGGTGTCCCCGGCCAGGAACTCCTCTGAGCTGAGCACATTGAGCAAGAACGGGATGTTGGTCGCGACTCCGCGTATCCGGAACTCGGCCAGCGCGCGACGCGACCGTGCTACTGCTGTCAGATAGTCACGTCCACGGCAGGTGAGTTTCACCAGCATCGAATCGAAATGCGGGCTGATCTCCGCGCCGGCGTAGGCTGTGCCACCGTCAAGCCGGATCCCGGAGCCGCCGGCGGACCGGTAGGCGGTGATCGTGCCGACGTCGGGCCGGAAACCATTAGCTGGATCCTCTGTGGTGATCCGGCACTGCAGTGCCGCACCGCGCACCCGCAGGTCCTGCTGCCGGATCCCCAAGTCCTCCAAGGATTCTCCGGCCGCGATGCGCATTTGGGAGGCGACCAGGTCAATATCGGTGATTTCCTCCGTGACGGTGTGCTCCACCTGGATGCGGGGGTTCATCTCAATAAAGACGTGCTGCCCAGCCCGCTCACCCGCAGTCTCCAGCAGGAACTCCACAGTGCCTGCGTTGCGGTAGTGCATGGCCTTCGCGAAAGCCACCGCGTCGCGGTGGAGTGCCTGGCGCACATCCTCATCCAGATTCGGTGCCGGAGCAATCTCCACCACCTTCTGGTGCCGGCGCTGCAGCGAACAGTCGCGTTCAAAGAGATGGACGACGTTCCCCTCACCGTCGGCGAGGATCTGAACTTCGATGTGCCGGGGCCGCTCCACTGCCATCTCAATGAACACGGTGGGATTGCCGAAAGCGGTGTCGGCCTCATGCATCGCAGCCTTCAATGCATCCGGAAGGTCCTCCCTGCGCTCCACCCGCCGCATGCCTCGGCCACCGCCTCCGGCGACTGCTTTGACGAAGACAGGGAAGCCGATTCGCTCAGCCTCAGCGGTGAGCTCGTCAACATCTCGGGACGGGTCAGAACTTTCCAGCACCGGGATCCCGGCAGCCTTCGCGGCCCTGAGTGCTTTGACCTTATCCCCCGTGGACTCCAGCACACTCACCGGTGGGCCCACGAATGTGATGCCGGCCTGCTCAGCGGCACGAGCTAAGTCAGGGTTCTCCGAGAGAAAACCGTAACCGGGGTAGATGGCCTCAGCACCTGCATGCTGGGCGACGCGAATGATCTCGTCCACATCCAGATACGCCCGTACCGGATGGCCTTCGTCCCCAATTCTGTAGGACTCATCAGCCTTCTGCCGATGCAGTGAGTTTCGGTCCTCATGAGGGTAGACCGCAACAGTGCGGGCACCCAGCTCCACACCAGCGCGGAGCGCGCGAATGGCGATCTCGCCACGGTTGGCCACCAGAATCTTCGAAAACATCAATCAATGCCTTCCGAGGTTGCGTTAGGAGTCACCACCCCGTTGTGATGACCGACCACAACCCTACCCTGCACCGTGTTTCGATCATGAAACGACGCCGCCGCTCTCCGCTCAGGAGGCGAACAGCGAGTTGGTTACGGGCTGACCCTTCACCAGTGTCGCGTACCACTCCAGGCAGGCCCCGTCGGTCAGCGAGGCGATCTGATCGATGATCGCACGGTGCCTGCCGGCGTCGTCGTCCGCGGAGCGAAAATCCGCCTGAAAAGGAGGCTCTAAGAACCGGTCGTCGGTTTCCATCAGCAACCCATGGAGTGCCTGCAGCACATCGGACTGCCGCTTGTACACCGGCAGCTGCTCGCGGGAGGCCATGATGTAGTGCGCAGCGATTCCCTTCATCACGCAGATCTCCTCCAGCGTCTGCTGCGGGATCACCAGATCCGCCTCATGCCTGACCAAGGGTTTCTCACCGTGCGCACTGCGAGTAGCTGACCAAAAGTCATGACAGAAGCGTCCGATCAGTTCAGAAGTCATGTTCTTCAGCGCAGCAAGCGCACGCCGGGAGCCGTCGGACTCCCACACCCAATTCTCACTGGCTTCCAATCTTGCGATCGCGGCGTCGACTTGGTCTTCCGGAGTCTCCGGCAGGTACCACTCCTGAACAGTTTGGATGACCCGGGCCCGTTGGACACTGTCCTGTAGAAACTTCAACTGGAAACGGCCGTTGACAATGCCGTCCTCCACGTCATGGACGGAATAGGCGATGTCATCGGCAGCATCCATCACCTGCGCCTCCATGGATTTGCGGGTGCCCAGCACCCCAGAGCGCATCCAAGTAAACGCCTCCAGGTCATCTTCGTAAGCGCCGAACTTCTGGCTGCGGGTGCCGGCAGCAGTCAGAGGCGCCTCATGAGCACGCCAGGGGTACTTCACTGCCGCGTCAAGGCTGGCCCGAGTGAGGTTCAGCCCTGCTGACCGACCATCAGGGTGGAAGCGTTTGGTCTCCAAGCGGCAGAGGATCCGCAAGGTCTGGGCGTTGCCCTCGAACCCTCCGATATGCGCAGCCAACTCGTTGAGCACCTTTTCACCATGGTGGCCGAAAGGGGGGTGCCCCAGATCATGAGAGAGACAGGCGGCATCGACGACATCGGGGTCGCAGCCGAGCATCCGGCCCAATTCACGTCCGACCTGGGCGACTTCCAGCGAATGCGTCAGTCGGGTGCGGGAGAAATCATCGCTGCTGGGCGAGACCACCTGGGTCTTCGCACCCAGCCGGCGCAGTGCGGAGGAATGCAGCAGACGAGCCCGGTCGCGTTCAAAACTTGAGCGGTACACCGATTTGCCGTGCTCAGGAACCCAGCGGTCCTCATCTACCTCGGCGTATCCCGGGGCGAGGGCCGAATACTGCCCCTCGATACGCTCAACATTCCGTACGCTCATGACGTCCAGCCTATCCTCCGGAAATGTCCACCTCTGCGGCCTGAATCATCTCCTGCTGGTCCGCATTCAGTTCCTGTGATGCGAGCCAATCTTCCGGCAGGTGCACCTTCTTGGCGGACCCGGCTCGGCCACGTGGGCCTTCAGCCGGCTGGCCCGGGTAGCCCAGGCTCTGATCGAGTTGCCCGAGCAGGTCCTGAAGCTGCTGGAGCGATTCGACGGTGACCAGCTGGGTGCGCAGGGCTGATCCCACCGGGTATCCCTTGAAGTACCAGGCCACATGTTTGCGGATGTCCTGCATGGCTTTGCGCTCATCTCCGTCGAAGTACGGGATGAGCAGCTGGGCGTGATGCAACAGGGTCCTGCAGACCATCTCGACACCCGGCTGAAACCTATCAGCGCGGCCCTCGAAAGCGGCCTGCAGGTCACCGAACAACCAGGGCCGGCCCTGGCATCCGCGGCCTACGACCACTCCGTCGACTCCGGTCTGCTCGACCATGCGCACCGCATCTTCTGCACTCCAGATATCACCGTTGCCGAGCACTGGCAGATCAGGCAGTGCCTCGCGCAGCCGTTTAATGGCGTCCCAGTCCGCCTGGCCGGAGTAGTGCTGGCGCGCTGTCCGCCCATGGAGCGCGACTGCCACTACACCGGAATCACGAGCGACGCGACCTGCTTCGATGAAGGTGAGGTGGTCCTCGTCGATCCCTTTGCGCATTTTGACGGTGACCGGGATATCAGCCTGAGAAGCCTCCCGCACCGCAGTGGCGACGATCGATTCAAACAACCGGATCTTCCACGGCAGCGCCGAACCGCCGCCTTTGCGCGTGACTTTGGGGACGGGGCAGCCGAAGTTGAGATCGATGTGATCAGCTCGGTCCTCTTCCACCAGCATGCGCACCGCGTGTCCGGTGGTGACGGGGTCTACCGAGTAGAGCTGGACGGACCGGGGAACTTCATCGGGCTCATGTTTGATGATGCGCAGCGATTCCGGCCTACGTTCCACCAGCGCGCGGGCGGTGACCATCTCATTGACGTAGAGCCCGCCGCCGTATTCGCGGCACAGGCGGCGGAATGCTGTGTTGGTGATGCCGGCCATGGGGGCGAGCACCACAGGCGTGTTCACAGTAATCGGCCCCAGCTGCAGCGGTGGCAGTAGGGCGGTGGCTGTGGGGTTGTTGAGAGTTTCTGTCACGTTTCCATTGTCCGTATCTGGTCAAACCCCCGCACCGCTCGGAATGACCACCCCTAATGTGAATGACCTTTGCCTAAAGCGCAGGGTAAAACTCAAGAGGCGGGGTAAAAGCTGGGCGAGCAGGCTCAGTTGGCGTCGCGGGCGTAGATCAGCGCTTCAAAGTCGACCTCAGCTTCATCAGCCTCAGCGAGCTCGTCGGTGACCCGCTTCAGCGGCACCATGGAATCATCGACTTCCACCGAAACCGGGAAGCGCGCAGCCACCAGCCCCAGCAGTTGCCTCACCACATGCTCTGCCTGACCATCACCAAGGCTGGGGTCCCAGCCAAGCAACACGTCAGCGGGGTCGTCTGTGCGTTCTGGGGTATAGCTGATGGCGAAAGCCATAATGGGCTTGGCGTTCTCATCAGCAGTGGATCGGAGAACGACGGCGCCTGTAGCACCAGATTCTGGGGAGAGCAGCATCTGCTGAGCACGGCCGATCGTCATCTCAGCGCGGTCCCACCCGTGGACTGCGTTGTAGAAGTCTGTGACCACCTGAGTCAGCTCCACCGAGCCGGTGGCGATCTCCTCCAGGTCAATGGCCAAGTTCTCCACATCCGGGACAGGCAGGCTGTCCGGTTGGATGATGACCTCCCGCGAGCGTTGGACCTTGCGGAAGCCGTTGTCCTTGAGGAAGCATTGGGCGGCTGATCCTTTGGCGCAACGCGCTTTGAGACTCTGAACCGCGCAATTGGGGATCTCGGCCTCCAGAATCTGCAGCAGCTGAGCCGCGATTCCCCTACGCCGGTAGTCAGGCGCGACTTCCGCATAGAAGGACAGCCGGTCCGGATGCAGCGAGGAGCGGAAGATTGTGGCGGCGGCCAGCGGAATCCCATTGTCCTCAGCGACGATGCAGCGCGACCAAGGCTCATTGGAGGAGGGCCGCAGCAGGCTGCGATCCCTGTGGTGCATGGGATTCTCGGGATCGCCCCACACTTCGAGGAGCTTGAGGTCGTCCCCCTCGGCCCAAGGCCGAACGGTGAGGCCTGAGTCGAGAGTCAGAGTGGGCTGGCCCGAGGGCGCGTTCGGCAACATCGCCAGCTAGCGTAAACCCGATTTAGCGTCCACGCAAAGCGCTTCTGTCAGTGGCATCAGAGTCGATCAGCCCAAAAGCTTTTCCGCGAGGTAGCGCTGGACCTGATCCAGTGCCACACGCTCCTGGGTCATCAGGTCCCGGTCGCGGATGGTCACCGCCTGATCTTCCAGGGTGTCGAAATCCACGGTGATGCAGAAGGGCGTGCCGATTTCGTCTTGCCGGCGGTAGCGACGGCCGATGGCTCCGGAGTCGTCGTAGTCGATGTTCCAGTGCTTGCGCAGCGAGTCGGCAAGCTGCTGGGCTGGGCCAGCCAGTTCTGGTTTCTTGGACAGCGGGAGGACAGCAGCTTTCACCGGCGCCAGCTTGGGGTGCAACTTCAATACTGTGCGCACATCAGTGCCACCCTTGGTGTTGGGGGCTTCGTCTTCGGTGTAGGCGTCGACGAGGAACGCCATCATGGACCGCGTCAGGCCGAAGCTGGGCTCAATCACATACGGTACGTAGCGTTCGCCACTGGCCTGGTCAAAGTAGCTGAGCTCCTTGCCGGAGTTTTTGATGTGTGTGCCCAGGTCGTAGTCAGTCCGGTTGGCGATACCCATAAGTTCGCCCCATTCCGAGCCTTGGAACCCGAACCGGTACTCCAGGTCGATTGTGCTGGCGGAGTAGTGGGCACGCTCGTCCTCCGGAACGTCGAACCGGCGGAGGTTCTCCGGGTTCAGACCCAGGTCGGTGAACCACGCCTCACATGCTTCCACCCACTGGTCGAACCATTCACCGGCCTTTTCCGGGGGTACAAAGTACTCGATTTCCATCTGCTCGAACTCACGAGTTCGGAAGATGAAGTTGCCGGGGGTGATCTCGTTGCGGAACGCTTTGCCTATCTGACCGATGCCGAACGGTGGCTTCCTCCGCGCAGAGGTCACCACGTTGGCAAAGTTCACAAAGATGCCCTGTGCGGTCTCGGGACGCAGGTAGTGCAGGCCCTCCTGATTGTCCACGGGGCCCAGGTAGGTCTTCATCAGTCCGGAGAACTGCTGGGGCTCGGTCCATTTCCCGGGCTGACCAGTCTCTGGGTCGCGGATGTCCGCCAGGCCGTTCTCCGGAGGGTGACCGTGTTTGGCTTCGTAGGCCTCAATGAGGTGATCTGCCCGGTAACGCCGGTGTGTGTGCAGGGATTCGACCAGCGGGTCGGTAAAGGTCTCGACGTGCCCTGAGGCTTTCCACACCGCTGCCGGGAGGATGATCGCTGAATCGAGTCCCACCATGTCACCGCGTCCGCGAACGAAGGTCTGCCACCATTCAGCCTTGATGTTCTCCTTCAGCTCTGTCCCCAGTGGACCGTAATCCCAGGCAGAGCGGGAGCCGCCGTAGATCTCGCCCGATTGGAAGACGAACCCGCGGCGCTTGGCCAGATTGGTGACTTTGTCGAGCGTGGACTCTTTGGCCATGGTGGGGAGAAACTCCTCGTGGTTGAGCTGTGGCCTCAGGACTCTGAGGGACGTGTGGTCAGGACGACGCAGGCCAGCTTACCGCTGTTACGCGCTGAAAGCGTGCGTTTTTACTTACCCCTGCCGCGCATCATGTCGGGGAGCGATGCGACGACCACGGCGACGAGCGTCATTGCGGTGCCCAGCACTGTGGCTATGGTCACCACTGAGCCCGGTGCCGGCACCACCAGATCCAGGACGAGTGAGCCGATGAGCTGCCCGGCAATCATTCCCATGGCAGCGATCAGGACCCCGACCTGTGTGACCAGCAGGGCACCGACCGCAATGAAGACGATGCCCAGCGGGCCGCCGATGTAGTACCACCACACTGTGGGCAACTGCCCCGGCATCCCCCCGTCGATCACGAGTTTGACGCACCACACGAGCAGCAGCAGAGCGGATCCAGCCAGGAAGTTGAAGAAGGTCGCCGGGATTGGACTGCGGTACGCCGCTGATTGGCGGCCGTTGAGGGCCTGCTGTCCGGCGTTGAGAAAGCCTCCGGAGAACGGCAGGATCACCAGCAGCAGCCACACCAGTTCTCGGTCTGTGCCCACCAGTTGCGGAGACACCGCCCAGGCGACCGCGATGACGGTCAGCGCTGCCCCGAAGAATCGCATGGGGCTGAGGCGCTTGCGGCCTGTTGGGCCCAGCCCCACTCGGTCCCAGAGCAGACCGCCGACGGTTTGGCCCGTCACCACCGCCACAGTGAACACAGCAACACCGATCATGCCGATGGTCAGCGTCTGGGTGAGCACAAAATAGCCGCCCACACAACCGGCCAGCAGGTACCACCACTTAACGGCACCGCTTTTGATGGCCGGGCGCACCCGCGCCATGGTGCGCCGCCCGGCTGGCGTCAGGAAGCCGATGAGGCACATCACCAGCAAACCGGTGAAGAAACTGATGAACGCCGCGAGGAACGGATCGCCGGTTTCGGCGGAGAGTTCGGCATTGACTCGCCCCTGACCCGGTATGGCCATGCCCGCGACAATCATCACTAGCAGCAGCCCGATCCACACCACTGGTGACCGTGCGGGCGGATCGCTGGGGCTCTCGGAGGTCATGGACCTAAGGGTAAACCGGACGTCGTGGAAGGATGGAACCATGAGCGAAAGCATTGAGGTCCCCATCCGGGACCAGATGATCCGGCTCGGTCAGCTGCTGAAGCTGGCTGGGGTGGTGGAGAACGGCGTCGTGGCCCGAGACTTGATTTCCGAAGGCGCGGTCCTGGTGGACGGTGAGGTCGAGACGCGGCGCGGTGCGCAGATCCGGCCGGGGCAGTCGGTCCAGTTCAACGGCGAGGACTACGGCCTGCCCAGTGCGGTGCTCAGTGTGGTCGCCGAGGGCTGAGTCAGTCCCGTAGGGCCGTCATCCTGAGGAACTCGTTGACGTGGGAGACTTCCTGGGGCACGACGCCGTGACCGGCCCCCGCGTAGAGGACTTTCGTCAGTTTGACGGTGGAGTTGGCCCACGTGTGGGTGTAGTCGACCATGTCCTGAGGAATGATGGGATCTTCTTGGTCCCTGCCCCAGAAGAACGGCACCTTGGCCGCCGCAAGGGCGTCGTCGTCGAAATAATCCGTCATCCCTTCGCCGCGTTGCGGGTCCACGGCGAATCCGGAGAGCCCGACTGCGGCCCGGAAAGCTTCTGGCCTGGTCCGCAGCAGGCTGGTGGCTAGGGCCATGCCCATGGAGAACCCGATCAGAGTCACCGAGGTGTGCTGCCCACGCCGCGAATCAATCCACCTCCAGAGATCCTCGACCGCCTGACGCGCAGCCGCCGATGAGTAGGCCAGGCGCTCCACGTCTAGGTCGAACCAGGTGTAGGCCCCGAATCCCATCGCCACCGGAGCGCGCACTGAAGCGTAGGTGAATTCACCGGGCAGTCCCGGAACCATGCCCAGCAGGTCGCGTTCATTGGCTCCGTGGCCGTGCAGCAGCACCGCCAGTGGGGTTCCCTCCCGTTCGGATTCGTCCCGTGTCCATTCCACCGTGTAGTCATCAGCCATAGGGCCATCCTACGTAGCTGATGTGGCATTCTCTGTGCAGCCGCATCCTGTGACGTACCCGGATCCACCAGGGTCATCCCACAGGATGATGGACGTTGCAGGGGCTGTCGTGGAGAATGATCAGAGTGAACGAAACTGGAACTCAAGACAGCGCGCAATCACCAGAACCTGAGACTTTTGACAGCCTCAACCCAGTGGATGTGCAGCATCCTTGGCTGCGGTACGTGGCGCTTGGGGACTCCTTCACGGAGGGAATCGGTGATCCTGACCCAGAGAATCCCGGGTCTCACCGCGGTTGGGCAGACCGAGTGGCGCAGGAACTGGCCAATGGCACCAAGAACTTCGCCTATGCAAACTTGGCGGTGCGCGGAAAATTAATCGAACACATCCGCGATGAGCAGTTGGCCCGGGCATTGGAGCTCAAGCCCGATCTGATCACCCTCTGCGCCGGGGGAAATGACGTGATTCGGCCCGGGTCAGACCCGGATGAGACCGCACGGATCCTCGACACCATGGTGCAGATGCTCAGCACCACCGGCGCAACGATCGTGCTGTTCAATGGCCCCGACGTGCGCGATACCCCGGTAATGGGCTCCATTCGCGGCAAAGTGGCGATCTTCAACGAGAATGTCCGCACCGTCGCCAAACGCCATGACGCAGTGGTGGCTGATATGTGGAGCCTGCGCGAACTCACCGCCAAAGAAATGTGGGATGAGGACCGGCTCCACTTCTCCCCCTTGGGCCACCACACCGTAGCGCGAATGGTCTTGGACACGCTCAACGTCACCCATGATCTGAGCCCGGTAGATCCGCAGCCGCTGGCTGAGCGTACCTGGCGCGAGGCGCGGGTTGATGATGCCATATGGGCGCGTCATCACCTTTTCCCCTGGGTGATCCGTCGGCTTCGGCGCCGCTCCTCCGGTGATGGCGTCACCGCCAAACGCCCCGACTTCGGACCGCTCTTCGAAGGGTCCATGCCCCCGGGTGGGACTCCGGCCGAACCGGATGATGACTGATCGGCTCAGGCGATTCCCACCCAGTCTTTGGTGCCGTCGGTGTAGAGCTGCTCTTTCCAAATGGGGACCTGGGCCTTGACCTGCTCCACCAGCTCCGCGCAAGCGGCGAAGGCCTCGGCCCGGTGGGCTGAGGCACAGGCTGCCACCAGCGCGTGCTCGCCGATCTGAAGTGCCCCCACCCGGTGGGCTGCCCAGACCCGGACCCCGGGATGTCCTTCAGCGATCCTCTGGCACACCTGGTCCAGGGTCTGTTCCGCGCTGTGGTGGGCCGTGTAGTTCAGTGCCGTCACCGACTTCCCACCATCGTGGTCCCGGACTATTCCGGAAAATACGACGACGCCGCCGCATTCGGGAGACCACACCTCAGCCTCCGCGCGTGCCGGGCTGAGCGAGTCTGAGGAGACCGCTGCATGTACCGCGCCCATCATGCGCGGCTCCATTCGCCAGAGGAGCCGCCTGATTTAGTCATCACTTTGGTCTCGGCGATGACTGCAGAGCGGTCAACACCTTTGATCATGTCGTAAAGCGTCAGGGCAGCCACGGAGGCGGCAGTGAGCGCTTCCATCTCCACTCCGGTGGGTCCGGTGGTCTTCACCTCTGTGGTGATACGGACGCTGCCCGGGGCGGGCTCGTCAAGAGTGAGGTCCACCGTCACCTTAGCCACAGGCAGCGGGTGACACAGCGGCACCAGTTCAGGGGTCTTCTTAGCTGCCATGATGCCGGCAATCCGTGCCGTGCCCAGCGCGTCCCCTTTGGAGAGACCGTTCTGCGCCAGAAGCTCAGTCACCCTTGGACTGGTCCGCACAGTGGAGACAGCCTGGGCGGTACGCGCGGTGGACGGTTTGCCGGAGACATCCACCATGTGGGCGCTGCCATCAGTCCGGACGTGGGTGAGGTGGGTCTCGTCTACAGGCTCTGTCATAGCAGAATCGCCTCTCGTTGGGCCCCGACCGGGACCTCGGTGTCGTCTTCGCGGAGTTCCAGGAGGGCATCGGCACGAGCTAGGTGTCCGAGCAGGTGGGAACTGGGTCCGCCGATTGTCAGCGCAGTTGTTCCGGCGCCGTCGTCGTGGTTTTTCAACTCTACGCGGCGGAACTGGCGCACTCCCAACGGTGACGTGAGATCCTCACCCACTGACACCTGGACGCGCCGCTGGGGCGGACAGGCAGGGTCCAGATCCTCCAGGGCTGGCCGCACCAGTGTCTCCAGACTCACCGCACAACTGACCGGGTTCCCGGGAAGGGCGACCAGAGCGACAGCACCTGGACCGGATTCCAGAACACCCCACCCCTGGGGTCCACCGGGCTGCTGGGCCACAGAGCCGAAGTGCACTCCACGCTCAGTGAGCGCCTGGCGAACCACCTCGTAAGCCCCGGCACTGATGCCCCCAGCTGTGATGATCAGCTGAGGCTGATGCTGCAGGATGAGCGCATCCAGTCCTGCCTGGAACTCGGTGGGAACATCGGAAGCGATGACCGCGGTGGTGACGGTGTGTCCGAATCCTTCGCAGACGGCGCGAATCAGTGTGGTGTTGGCATCGTAGAGCTGCCCGGCACCGAGCGGCTCACCGGGATGAAGCAGCTCCTGCCCCGTGGCGAGTACGAGCGTCCGCACCCGCTGCAGAACCTCCACCTGGGCAATACCGCAAGCCGCCAAGAGGCCCAGCTTTGCTGGTGTGAGGACTTCACGCCGACGCAGGATCACCTCCCCGAGGCCCACATCAGAGCCAGCCCGGCGAATAAACTTCCCCGGCTGGGCATCCTCTGCAGTGGTGTGCGTGAAGTGGACCGATGCTTCAGTGCCTCCAGCTGCCACCTCGAGCACAGCGAATCCCTCGGCGGTCTTTTCCACCGGGATCACCGCATCTGCTCCCTGCGGGATCGGGGCTCCGGTCATCACGGCCATGCATTTCTCCACCGGCAGGTCCGGAGCAGGTGCACCGGCCGGTACAACACCAGCCAGGGGCAACCGAAAGGGTTTTCCAGGCTCAGGGGCGTCGGATGACCGCAGGGCGAAGCCGTCCATCTGAGAGTTGTCGAAGCCGGGCAGCGGCACCGGGGCCAGAACCTCGGCTGCGCTGATGCGTCCGGCGCTGACTGTCTGTATAGGGTGCTCAGGCGGCGTCACCAGTGGCAGCGTCTCGGTCGGCCGGCTTTGCAGTGCAGGCTCCAGCACTCTCCGAAGCCGGTCGATATGTGCCTCCACGCTGACCCGGTCAGGGGTTGCGGAGGTCCGGGACGTAGAATGGACAGCCATGAGTCCTAGGGTAGCTCTCCCGATCCCCACGGTGCCCCGCGGGGTGACCGCACAGGGCGGTGACCCGTCAGCCGGACTGCTCGACCGATTCGGCAGGCGGGCAACCGACCTGCGGCTTTCGCTGATCGATAAGTGCAATCTGCGCTGCACGTACTGCATGCCCGCCCAAGGTCTGCCGTGGTTGTCTCGGGATCGGCTGCTCAGCGCAGAGGAGGTGCGCCGGCTAGTGCGCATCGGGGTGGATCAGCTCGGCATCCGGGAGTTGCGACTGACCGGCGGTGAGCCCTTGGTCCGCAAGGATCTCGAAGAGATCATCGCCGGAATTCGCGCCGATCATCCGCATTTGCCGATTGGGATGACGACGAACGCGATTGGCCTTGAGCGTAGGACTGCTGGCCTGCGCGAGGCAGGACTGACTCGAGTCAACATTTCGCTGGATTCCGTGCATCGGGAGACTTTCGCGCAACTGACGCGCCGGGATTCTTTGGCGGCGGTGCTTACTGGAGTGGCGGCGGCTGCCGCTGCTGGGCTGACACCGCTGAAGATCAATGCCGTGTTGGTCCGCGGAGTCAATGATCATCAGGCACCTGAACTGCTCAGCTGGGCGCTTGCTGAGGGTTTCGAGCTCCGATTCATTGAGCAAATGCCTCTGGAGGCAGACCGCACATGGGAACGCGAAGCAACTGTCACCGCCGCCGAGACCCGCACGCTTCTGGAAAGCAGGTTCCGACTGAGCCCTTCGGAGGAGGAACGCGGTGGGGCTCCCGCCGAGCGGTTCATGGTCTGGGATCACAACGACGCCGAGACTGCGGCGGCTCGGGGAACGGTCGGGATTATTGCCAGCGTGACTGAGCCCTTCTGTGCCGCCTGCACACGCACGCGGATCACCGCTGAGGGCCGGGTAATGAGCTGCCTGTTTTCCCGGGAAGAGGTCGACCTGATGGATCTGCTGCGTTCCGGGGCCGATGATCAGGCCATTGCTCAGCGCTGGGCTGACGCTATGTGGGCCAAGCCAGCTGCACACGGCACCGACCGGCCGGGCTTCGACCTTCCTGGTTTTGAACGCCCAGACCGCTCGATGTCAGCGATCGGAGGCTGATGTGAGTGTTGTGACCGTCCGCCTGTATGCCGCTGCTGCGGAGGCTGCCGGAACTCACCAACTGAACCTCCGGCTGGCTGAATCACCCGTGCCGTTGCAGCAGCTGATCGATCAGCTCAACCACACAGTTCTCGCATCGGCGCCCGACCCAGATCGGTCAAGCGCCCCCAGCCTGGAACGGGTGTGCGCGCAATCAAGTTTCCTAGTCAACGGCACCCGAGCCCCGTTGAGTCGTGGGCAGGTGGCAGTAGGCGACGTCGTCGATGTTTTGCCGCCCTTTGCCGGTGGGTGAGACCCGCTGTGCCACCTTCAGTTCTTGTGTGGTGCTTCGTGCGGCAGCTTCGCCGAGAGTCACCAACTTTTGGCTCAGCCCATAGCGCCGGTCCCGCAGCTGGACCAGGTACCCACAGTCAATCAGCGTGCGCAGCAGCCGATGAACAGTAGCGACCGGCAACTCAGTCGCGGTGGAGAGTTCACGAATGGTACCTAATCCGCCCTGACCAGCTAGGGCCTCGAGCAGATCACACGCTCGCCCCACAGACTGCACCGGTGGCCGAGGCGCACCGCTGGTCACGAGGTCCTCGCAGAGAGAACCATGGACTGTTCCACACCAAAAAGAGCGAGAGTCATGCCGCATACCCTAGTTCCCGGATGTTTCACCAGCGTTTGCGCAATGTGCCCAGCTCATATCGGGCCGTCATGCACCTCTGCGATTCCGGAAGGGCAGAGCCGCGCAGTCTTTGCCCTACAAGGTGCGCTCAGGCTTGATCGCCCAGCTGGGCGGCATAGGCGATCAGGGCTTTGTCACTGCCGCAGGGCCCCATGAGACTCAACCCGGTAGGCAGGCCCGCAGCGGTCAGGGTGGGAACGTTCACCACGGGAAGCCCAGCGAGGGAACCGATGGTCGTCAGCATCAGTGTGCGCTGACGCAGGCTATCCGCACCGTTGCTTCCAGCCCCCGCATCGTCGAGCAATGGTGCCACTGAGGCGGCAGACGGTAGTGCGAGCACACCGTCGCCGACCCAGCCGCGGACGGTCTCCCGCACGGCGGCGTGGACCCTGCGGGCGGCACCTTCGTCTTCGGCGGTGAACTCACTCGCCGCCCGGAAGCGTGCGCCCACGTCCGGGGCCATGTCCTCCCAGTGGGCGGCAACCCATTCTCCGTGGTTCTCCCAGGCTTCCCTCGACTGGATGACTGTGAAGGCGTGCTTCCACTCGCTGAAAATCTCAGGTTCGGGCCCATGGACGGCGACGCTGGGGCCTATCTGTGTTTCGAGCTGGCGGAGCGCGGCACGGCAGGCCTCGGCTACCTCTTCATCCGCCAGGGCGAACAGTTCATCGATTATCCTGAGCTCACCGAGCCGGCGGTTTGCTTCCCAGGCAACCGGCCCTTTGGGAACAGTCGGAATGGACCCGGTTCCCATGCCTCCTAGAGCGGAGGGCGCGGTGGGGGCGACTTTCTTGGGTGCCGGGATGAGCGTCTGCGCAACAGTGGCCAACAACTTCGGGTTCCGGGTGAGCCAACCGACTGTGTCGAAACTCTGCGCCAGGGGTTGCACGCCGGTCAGCGGGATGAGGTCTTGTGTGGTGCGAATGCCCCAGAGTCCTTGATAGGCCGCCGGGACCCGAATGGACCCGCCTGTATCCGTGCCCAGTCCAATGCTGACCTCGCCCAGGGCTACTGCGGACGCCGAGCCATTGGATGAGCCTCCAGAGATTCGCCCGGGTGCCGCTGGGTTGGGCGGAGTGCCGTAGTGGGCGTTGGTGCCGGCCAGGGACAGTGCGAACTCATCCGTCTGTGCAATACCTACGATCTCCGCTCCGGCGCGGATCAGCGACTGGACCGCTGGGGCGTGCCGGGACTGAACCGGCTGCTGCGCCAGGCGTACCGGGTTGCCGGCGCCTATGGGCTCCCCCGCCACCGCAAAGAGATCCTTGACCGCCACGCTCTCACCGCTCAGCGCTCCTTCGCCGTTCCCGGGGATCAAGGGGGCGGCCTTAGTACGCCACACGGCGGTCGCAGTATCAGTGGGATTCATGATGGAAGACTCCTGAAGTCGGCTTTTCGCGCGGCGGTGTGGTCACCTGTGACGATGTCCACCACCTGGGAGATGTGACAGTCAGTGGCTGCCAGCTGAAACCGGCCAGTACTGACCTGGGGCCGTCGTTACGGGCTGCACGTGGGGCAGCACTGTCAGCTAGGGTCGCGGCGTCGTTGGCACCAGTCGGGTGTTCGCCGGGCTGAAGGATCTCAGTCACCCTTCCAACCCTATAGGTCGAGACGGGCGCGCATGGCGTGGCCGAGTTGCTCGGCGGAGGTGAGGAAACCATCGTGGCCGATATGTGAGGTGATCGTGTGCACCGTGTGATCGCCCGGGATCAGGTCAGCAATCTGCTGTGACTGTTCGGGGAAGTACAGACGGTCTGTGTCCACAGCTGCTAGGAACGGGATGGACCGCACCCGCTCCAGAGCGGCCTTCACTCCCCCGCGATTACGGCCGACATCGTGGCTGATCAGCGCCTCAGCCATGGTGATATAAGCATTCGGATCGAATCTCTGAACGAGCTTGGCGGCCTGATGATCCAGATATGACTCCACCTGGTACCGGCCAGTACGGCGACCCTCCCCGGCCAGCTGGGTGCCGCCCAAAGGCTCTTCAAGGCCCTGGGCTGCCCGACCGAAGCGCAGCTGCAGCTCAGCTTCGGTGCGATACGTCACATGTGCTATTCGGCGCGCCAGGCCCAAACCGGCATCCGGTCGGGGACCGCCGTAATAGTCACCACCATTGAAGTGTGGGTCATTCCGGATGGCCATCACTTGCGCCTGGCCGAATGCGATCTGTTCAGCAGTGGAAGAAGCTCCACAGGCGAACACCGCGAACCCTCGGACAAAGTCGGGATAGCTAACTGCCCACTCCAAGGCGCGGGCACCTCCCATGGACCCTCCGATAACAGTGTGCAGGGTGGTCACCCCGAGATCATCGAGTAGGCGCTTTTCCACATTCACAGCATCACGGATCGTCACAAAGGGGAACCGCGATCCCCAGGGCACACCTTCTGGATCCAAAGAGCCCGAGCCAGTGGATCCGTAACAACCCCCGACCATCGCCGGAGCAATCACGAACCACTTCTCAGTGTCGATTGGACGGCCGGGCCCGAGCAGGCCCTCCCACCATCCTGTGCTCGGATCAGCGTCAGAGGAGGCCACGTGTGTGTCGCCGGTCAGCGCATGGGCCACTAGCACGGCATTATCGCCTGCCGCGTTGAGCTCACCCCAGGTTTCATAGGCCAGGGTCACCGCTGGGAGGCAGCCTCCGGTTTCAAAGGCGAAGCTGCCGGCGTCGTAAGTTTTCAGCACACCGGCGGGCCGAGCGCCGAAGTCGTTGGTAAGACCAACAGAATGACCGCCACCAGCACCCCCGGGAGCAGAGTCAGCGGTGGGAGCACGCAGCTCAGAACCCGCTGGCGCTCTGCGTCCGGGGGAACTGGTGCTGGTGGTGGTCACTGTGGTCCCTACTTCAGGCGAGCTTGGCCAGGGCTTGGTCCAAGTCGGCGAGGATATCGTCGATGTGCTCCAGGCCTACTGAGAGCCGAACGAGACCTGGCTTGACGCCTGCGGCCCGCTGATCGGCTTCGCTGAGTTGACGGTGGGTTGTGGAGGCAGGATGGATGGCCAGGGAGCGGACGTCGCCGACATTGGCCACCAACGAGTGGAGTTCCAGGGCATCGACCAGTGCCTGCCCCGCCTCTGCACCTCCGTGGACCTCGAAAGAAAGGACCGCTCCTACACCTTTGGGCAGGTACTTCTTGCCGCGTTCGTAGCAGGGGCTGGAGGGAAGACCGGAGTAGAACACGCGGCGGACTGCGGAGTGCGCTTCGAGGAACTCAGCGACCTTCTCGGCGTTCTCCACATGACGTTCCAGCCGCAGACTCAGCGTCTCCAGACCGAGGTTAATTTCAAAGGCGTTGTGTGGGGAGAGCGCCGGTCCCAGGTCGCGCAGCAACTGCACTCGCGCCTTGAGAATATATGAGAGGTTCGCTCCGAAGAGGCCACCTGGGCCGAGGTCGCGGCCGAAGACCAGACCGTTGTAGCTCTCGTCGGGTTGGCTGAATCCGGGGAAACGCTCCGGGTATGAGCCGTAGTCGAAGTTCCCGGAGTCCACGATCACTCCAGCGATTGCTGTCCCGTGACCGCCGATGAACTTGGTGGCCGAATGGACCACCACATCGGCTCCGAATTCGATGGGGCGAAGCAGATAGGGTGTCGGCAGCGTGTTGTCGACTATGAGTGGGGCGCCGAACTCGTGCGCGATTCCGGCAACAGCTTCAATATCGAGTACATCGCCGCGGGGGTTGGCCACGGTTTCGGCGAAGAACGCCACCGTGTTGTCCTTGATCTCGGCACGCCATGCCTCGGGGTCATCGGGATCGGCGACAAAGCTGACCTCTATACCGAACTTGGGCAGCGTGTGCTTGAAGAGGTTCTGGGTTCCGCCGTAGAGAGACGGGGAGGCGACGATGTGGCGTCCCGAGTGCGCGATGTTGAGTAGTGCCAGCGTTGTGGCCGCCTGGCCTGATCCGACCGCGAGCGCGCCGACTCCCCCCTCCAGGGAGGCGATCTTGTTCTCCACAGCCTCGACTGTTGGATTCGTCAGCCGGGAATAGATGGGTCCCAATTCTTCGAGGCCGAATCGCTTAGCGGCGGTCTCAGTGCTGGGGAACACAAAGCTGGTGGTCTGTTGGATGGGCAGTGCCCGGGCACCTGATCCTGGGTCGGGCTCAACTCCGGCGTGAATCTGCCGAGTTTCGAACCGAAGCTCAGGTGCGGCGTTAGTGCTGGTGGTTTCAGTCATTGATGACACTCCAGTGGTCGTATCTAGACCTGCACTGGAGCCCAGTGAGGTCCGCGCTTGCCGGAACGGGGTGTTCCGTCCGGCCAGGTCCTCACCCGGGGCACCCCACCGCGAACTGGAGGGTTGCCGGCCACTAAACCGGGGTTTTGCAGTGGCACTCTTGACCTATGTCTTTAGTTTGCTGAAAGTCTTTCTGCTGCGCAAGTCGCGGCCCAATATTCCGTCATGTGGACGGCGCCGCTGAGGTGGACGATCTGGTGCACTCCGTGTCTTCCGATATGGGAAACTCGGGCGGTTCCTTGGCCCATTTCCAACATCCGGAGACGCTCTACTGGTCGGTCAGCTGTGCGGGGACTGCCACACCCAGGGTCCGCGGGGAAGGTTTCTCGGGTCGAAGGCGTCCAATGCGTCCTGGAGTGGTCCCTGCGGGAGGTTCAGAGATCGCAGCAGTGAGTCGCGGACTGCTTCCGGCCTTATGCCATGCTCGCCGAGAGCGGCGAGTGTCACCGCCCCGTCGCGCTTGGCCAACCGCTGACCAGCCTGATTGACCACCAGCGGAACGTGGGCGTACTCCACACTGGCCGCAGCCGCCTCCCCGTAAAGCAGACCTCGCAGGTGCTGCTGCCGGGGCGCAGAGTCGGCCAAGTCGTCGGCACGGACCACCTGGTCCACCCCCGTGAGGTAATCGTCAACGACTACTGCCAGGTTGTACGCGGCGGCACCGTCATTGCGCACCAGGACAAAGTCGTCCACTGGGGCGGCAATGGTTCCGCGGAGGCGGTCGTGCGCACTGGCCTGTTCCCGAACCGCCTTCAGGCGAAGTGCCCCGGGTCGCTCGGTACGACGCCGCTTCCGCTCCTGCTCGCTGAGCCCACGACAGGTGCCCGGGTAGGCTCCGGGCGGGGCATGGGGCGCGCGCGGGGCGTCTTGGATCTCGCGTCGAGTGCAGTAGCACTCATAGACGAGCCCTTGGGCACTGAGGGTGGCCACGGCGTCGTCGTAAAGGTGCTTTCGCTGAGATTGGAAAACCACCTCACCGTTAAAGGTCACCCCGAGAGCCTCTAAGTCGGCGCGCTGACGCTCGGCCGAACCGGCCACAGTGCGGGAGGCGTCGAGGTCTTCGTAGCGCAGCAACAGATCTCTGCCGCTCGAACGGGCGAAGAGCCATGCCAGCAGAGCGGTGCGAAGGTTCCCCACATGCAGATCGCCGGAAGGGCTGGGCGCGTATCGACCGGCAGACATGCTCTACATGGTAGTCACTGGGGTTCCAGTCGCACTGCGCCGTCCAAGCGGATGGTCTCGCCGTTGAGCATGGGATTGGCGATGATCTGCATGGCGAGTTGGGCATAGTCCGCCGGCTCTCCGAGGCGGGGCGGGTGCAGAGTCTTGGCTCGGAGTGACTCGCGGGCAGCTTCTGGCAGGCCCGCCATCATGGGGGTTTCGAACAGGCCGGGCGCGATGGTGACCACGCGCACGGCATGGTGGGCGAGTTCGCGGGCTGCGGGAAGTGTCAGCGACGCGACAGCGCCTTTGGAGGCGGCATAGGCGATCTGCCCGATCTGCCCGTCGAAGGCTGCCACTGAGGCAGTATTGATGAGCACTCCTCGGTCGCCACCGACTGGTTCGTTGTCCTGCATGGCGGCAGCTGCGGCTGTCATGAGGTTCACGGTGCCGCCGGCGTTGATGGTCAGGACCTTCATGAACTGCTCAGCCGGCAGCGGGCCCTTGCGCCCCAGGAGTTTGCCTGGAGTGGCGATGCCAGCGCAGCTGATGGCCGCTCGCAGTGGGGCCTTTCGCGTGGCAAGAGCCACAGCGTCGGAGGTGGTCTGTGGGTCCGTGACATCACCTGGGTGGAAGTGCGCGGAGGCGCCCAGAGAGGCGACCGCGTCGGCCCGCTGCGAAGAGCCTTCCGCATCTGGGAGATCCACGACGACGACCTGAGCACCGGCGCTGATCAGCGCCTCAGCCGTTGCGTACCCCAGGCCGGATGCACCGCCTGTGACGACGGCGCTGGAATCGGTGAGATCCATAGGAGTGGCACCTTCCTCAGCTATTGGTTGACGTGAAGAATGAGGGCGTCTCCCTGCCCGCCACCACCGCACAGCGCTGCCGCCCCCGTTCCGCCGCCGCGGCGTCCGAGCTCCAGAGCCAGGTGCAGAAGCAGACGAGCGCCTGACATACCGACGGGGTGCCCCAAAGCGATCGCGCCTCCGTTGACGTTGACCTTGTCCTCACTGACGCCGAGTTGGCGCATGGAGGCCACGGAGACAGCGGCGAAGGCTTCGTTGATCTCCATCAGGTCCAGGTCTTTTGCATCGATTCCGGCCTTGGAGCACGCGGCTTCGATTGCTCGGGCGGGTTGGAGTTGGAGACTGGAGTCTGGCCCTGCCACCATCCCGTGGGCGCCGATTTCAGCGATCCAGCTCAGGCCCAGCTCTTGGGCTTTCTTCTTAGACATGACCACCATGGCGCATGCTCCGTCAGAGATTTGTGAGGCCGATCCTGCTGTGATCGTTCCCTCCTTGTTAAAGGCTGGCCGCAGCGCGCCGAGCGCTTCTGGGGTGACGTCGGGGCGGATGCCCTCGTCGGCCTCAACCAGCACATCATCACCTTTGCGCTGCGGAATACTCACCGGCACGATCTCTTCGGCAAAGACCCCGTTCTGAGCGGCCCGCGCAGCACGCTGATGGGAGGTCGCGGAGACCGCATCCTGCTCCTGCCTGCTGACCTGCACATCATCTGTATTGCAGGACTCGGTGAGCGCACCCATGGCCTGCTGTGTGGCCTGGTCGAAGAGCGCGTCGTGGGCCATGGAATCCACTATGGCGCCGTCGCCGTATTTGATGCCGGTGCGGGACTGAAACATCAGATGCGGAGCCTGCGACATCGACTCCATCCCGCCGGCAACCACGACCTCACACTCCCCGGCGCGGATCATCTGGTCCGCTGTGGCGACAGCGTTGAGACCTGACAGGCACACTTTGTTGACGGTGATGGAAGGAACCGCAGGTGGAATCCCTGCTCCCAGCGCTGCGGTGCGTGCAGGATTTTGTCCCGCACCGGCCTGAATGACCTGACCCATGATCACGTAGTCCACGGCGGCTGCGTCGACCTTCGCCCGGTCCAATGCCCCGCGGATGGCGACGGCACCCAGTTGGGCGGCTGATTGGGAGGACAGGCCCCCCAGGAGCTTCCCCATGGGAGTGCGAGCACCGGCAATGATCACTGTTTCCGTCATGACACCTCACTGTGTTTGACACTGTGTTTGACAATTAGTTGCACGTCCAACGACTCGAGCCTAGGCTAGCACATGAGAGCTAGATCACGTTCAGTGTGCTAAGGAGCGCCACCATGCCCGAACTGTCCCATTTTATCCACGGAGAACACGTTGCGGGGACCTCCGGACGTTTCCGTGAGGTGTTCAACCCAGTACTCGGTGAGGTCTCCTCCCATGTGCCCCTTGCCACCAGCGATGAAGTCAGCCGTTCCGTGGACTCAGCTCAGCGAGCCTTTCCCATATGGTCCGCGCTCAATCCACAACGTCGGGGCCGCATTCTGCTGAAGTGGGTAGACCTGATCCAGACCCACCAGGATGAGCTGGCGGAGACCCTCTCCAATGAGCACGGTAAGACGTTCGAAGATGCCAAAGGAGATATCCAGCGCGGGGTCGATGTGGTCGAATTCGGTGCCGGCGCCCCCCATCTGCTCAAAGGCGAGTTCTCGCATAATGTGGCCACCGGGATGGACGTCCACAGCCTACGCCAGCCCCTGGGCGTCGTCGCTGGAATCACACCTTTCAACTTTCCCGCGATGATCCCCCTCTGGAAGGCGGGCACAGCGCTGGCGGCCGGCAACACCTTTGTGCTCAAACCCTCCGAGCGGGACCCCTCAGTGCCCATCCGTTTGGCCGAACTGGCGCTGGAGGCTGGGATGCCGCCAGGCACCCTGAACGTGATCAACGGCGACAAAGAGTCCGTTGATGCACTCATCGCCGATCCGCGAGTCAAAGCCATCGGGTTCGTCGGCTCCACCCCCATCGCCCAGTCGCTCTACGCAGCAGCCGCCGCCCAGGGCAAGCGCGCCCAGTGCTTCGGCGGCGCCAAGAACCATATGGTGATCATGCCTGATGCAGACCTCGATCAGGCCGCCGATGCGCTTATCGGTGCAGGTTACGGATCAGCTGGCGAGCGCTGTATGGCGATCTCTGTGGCCGTGCCGGTCGGCGAGGCCACTGCTGAAGCGCTTCGTGACAAGCTGGTTGAGCGCATCGGCGCTCTGACGGTTGGCCCCTCTTTGGACCCAGGAAGCGACTTTGGGCCGGTCGTAGGGGCCGACGCCAAGAGCCGGATTGAGGAGTACATCGGTATTGGAGTTCAGGAGGGCGCGGAGTTGGTCACCGACGGCCGCGGCGCTGAGGTCGAGGGTTACCCCAATGGATTCTGGGTCGGAGCAACGCTGTTCGACCGGGTCACCCCCGATATGCGCATCTACCGTGAGGAGATCTTCGGCCCGGTGCTGACGATCGTGCGTGCCGCCGACTATGAGGAGGCGCTGCGGTTGCCCACCGAGCACGAGTACGGCAACGGTGTGGCCATCTTCACCCGTGACGGGGACACTGCCCGGGACTTCACCTCACGCGTAGAGGTCGGGATGGTGGGCGTCAATGTGCCAATCCCCGTGCCGATCGCCTACTACACATTCGGCGGTTGGAAAGGATCCGGATTCGGCGACCTCAATCAGCACGGGACGGACGGCCTGAAGTTCTACACCAAAACCAAAACGGTAAGCACCCGCTGGCCCTCAGGGACTAAAGAAGGCGCCAGCTTTATCATGCCGGAAGGGAGCTAGGTGGTGAGCGAACACGTCCTGTTCGACACCCGAGGCCAGCTCGGCGTCATCACCTTGAACCGGCCGCAGGCGATGAACGCTCTGACCACCGACATGGTGCGGCAGATGCTGCACCGCCTCACGCAGTGGAAGGAGGACGACGCCGTTGCACAGGTATTGATCCGCGGCGCTGGAGAAAAGGGCCTCTGCGCAGGGGGCGACATTCGTGCGATCTACGAGGATATCCGAGCAACCCATGAGCGGGGTGACGATGCCTACGCCACCGCAGAGTTTCTTGCACTGGAGTTTCAGCTTAATCTGCTGATCCATCAGTACCCCAAACCTTATGTGGCACTGATGGACGGTGTGACCCTGGGCGGCGGGATCGGGATCTCGGCTCACGGCAGCCACCGTGTGGTGACTGAACGCACCAAGGCTGGCATGCCGGAGGCCACGATCGGTTACCTGACCGATGTAGGAGGCACCTACCTACTCTCCCGCTCCCCTGGTCAGACCGGCCCCCACGCCGGGCTCACAGCCGGAGTTTTCGGGGCCGCAGACAGTATCCACCTGAACCTCGCCGATGTGTATACCTCAAGTCACAGACTCGATGAACTGACCAGAGCGCTGGAGCACTCACCTGCGGACGAGGTGCTGTCCACCTTCGCCGAGAAACCTGCGGAGGCACCGCTGCAGGAGCATCGGGAATGGATCGACGACGCTTACTCCGCGGATTCCGTTGAGGAGATTCTTGAACAGCTTGAGTCCTGGGGTGCACGCTATGAGGCCGCGGAGAACGCTCGGCAGGCCATCCTGGCGAAGTCCCCGACCGCCGTCAAACTGATCCTGCACGGCATTCACCAGGCGCGCGAGGCCGACCTGCCCGCGGCCCTGCAAGGTGAATACGCCGCTGCTCTCTACCAGTTGCGCGGCAGCGACTTCGCGGAGGGCATCAGGGCCCAGGTCATCGATAAGGACCGGGCCCCGCACTGGAAGCCGGATGCCCTCTCAGAGATTTCGGAGATCTCCGTAGCCAACGCCTTTCTGCCCGATGCCGGTTCAGTCCTTACTCTTTCCGACTCTTCACAGGAGGCAACGTCATGACCAGCAGCACAGAACATCTCGGGAGCTACCCCTCTGCCGCTTTCATCGGGCTCGGCAACATGGGTGGGCCCATGGCGGCGAACCTCGTTCAGGCTGGTGTCCATGTTCACGGCTATGACGTGGTTCCCGAGGCAATGGAGACGGCACGCAGCAACGGCGTGGAAGTGACCACCGACCCCCTCGAGGCCGTGGCGCATGCAGACGTGGTGCTCACGATGCTTCCGTCCGGACAGCACGTGATCTCTGCCTATCAGGATTCCCCAGGCCTGCTCTCAGCCGCACGGCCGGGAACTATCTTTCTGGACTGCTCAACCATCAACATCTCAGAAGCCCAGCAGGCAGCACAGCTGGCCGAAGATGCCGGATTTCGAGCCGCAGACGCGCCGGTATCCGGAGGCGTCGTCGGCGCCGAAGCAGGCACCCTGGCGTTCATGGTCGGCGGAGAATCAACAGTTTTCGACGAGATCCACCCGCTGCTCGACATTATGGGCGCAAGGGTGGTCCACTGCGGAGGGAACGGACTGGGCCAAGCCGCAAAGATCTGCAACAACATGATTCTTGGCATCAGCCAGATCGCGGTGGCAGAGGCCTTTGTGCTCGCCGAGCAGCTGGGTCTCACTGATCAGGCGCTGTATGACGTTGTCTCCAAAGCCTCCGGTCAATGCTGGGCTCTGACCACCAACTGCCCCGTCCCCGGACCGGTGCCGACCTCACCGGCCAATCGAGACTACGCCCCCGGATTCGCGAGCGCACTGATGGCCAAAGATCTTGGCCTGGCCACCAACGCTTTGGATGAGCAGGGCGTGGACGCCAAATTGGGACGGCTCGCGGCAGCCATCTATTCAGAGTTTGCACAGGGCGAGGGAGCCCGGCAAGATTTCTCAGCAATTATTAACAGCATCCGGGACACCTCATCGCGACAAGGAGCCTAGAGCATGAACGAGTATTCGACCATTGTGGTCTCCACAGCAGAACGCGTCGGCAAGATCCAACTGAATCGACCTAAAGCCTTGAACGCGCTCAACCAGGAGCTCATGGAGGAGGTCGTGTCAGTCGCGGTGGAATTCGACGCCGACCCGAATATCGGCGCCATTCTGATAACGGGCTCGGATAAGGCCTTCGCTGCCGGTGCCGACATCAAGGAGATGGCGGAGCAGGGTTATTCCACCATGTACGCCTCTGACTGGTTCCGCAGATGGGAGGACCTGACCAATCTGCGCACACCCATCGTCGCTGCAGTCAATGGTTACGCCCTCGGGGGTGGCTGCGAGTTGGCCATGATGGCTGACGTGATTGTCGCCGGAGAAGGTGCCACCTTCGGACAGCCGGAAATTAATCTGGGTGTCATCCCCGGCATGGGCGGTTCGCAGCGTCTGACCCGCTCCGTGGGAAAGGCCAAGGCCATGGACATGGTACTCACCGGTCGGTTCATCGGAGCTGAAGAAGCCGAACGCATCGGGCTGGTGTCAAGAGTCGTCCCTGATGAGGAGACCAACCGCATTGCTGAAGAGGTTGCTGAGGTGATTGCGGCGAAGTCCAAGCCTGCCGCGCAGATGGCGAAGGAAGCTGTCGCGGCTTCTTTCGAGACCACTCTGCAGCAGGGCGTCCGGCTTGAACGCCGGCTCTTCCATTCATTGTTCGCCCTGGAGGACCAGTCCGAGGGCATGAGTGCCTTCGCCGAGAAACGCGATCCCCGCTGGAAGCACCGCTGAAGTCCGCTGTTCAGCGGGAGAAATCGCCTGCGCGCTGACGAAAATTAGCGAGGATCCGGTTCAAGTCCCGGATCTCATCGGGAGTGAAACCTGTCTGCTCGAACAGGTCCGCATTCAACGCCTCCGTGGCCTGCTCAGCGATCCGCTTACCCTCACGAGTCAGCACCAGCAAGATGGCCCGACGGTCGGAGTCATGTGGTTGGCGCTCCACCAGGCCAGCTGACTCCAGCCGGTCCACCGCGTTGGTAATAGAGGTGGGATGAACCTGGAGCAGCTGGCTCGCCTTGTTCATGGGCATGCGCTTCTCTCGGGAGAAACTCAGCAGCGAAATCACCTCATATCGGGCGAAGGTGAGTTCGAAGGGCTTGAGGATCTCCTGCGCCCGTCCCAACAGGATCTGCTGGGTGCGCATAATCGCCGTGACCGCCGCAGCAGGTGCCGCCGCGGTATCCCACCCGTGCCGCTGCCAGTTCTTCTGAATCTCAGCGATCGGGTCCTTAGCCAGCGGCGGATGCATATGCAGATCTCCTTCGGGTGTCGGACGAGCTTCGACCATTCTATGGACTGCTGGTCGGAAGTGTCCGTCAGCGCTTGGGTACGATCCCCAGATCTTCTTCGCGGTACTCGACGCCGTAACCATCGGCCGGGCGGCCTGATTGGGCTCGTTCCTGCTCCGCCTGTCGCAGCTGAACCCGGCGAATCTTGCCTGAGATGGTCTTGGGGAGTTCCCTGAACTCGATGCGTCGAATTCGCTTATAGGGAGGGAGCTTCTCGAGGCAGTGTTGGAGGATTTCCGCGGCAGTCTGCTCCCCAGCGTCCCACCCGGAGGCCAGCGTCACATACGCCTTAGGAATGGCAAGCCGAATCTCATCCGGCGCCGGCACCACTGCTGCTTCCACCACAGCCGGATGCTCCACCAGAACAGACTCAAGCTCAAAGGGTGAGACTTTGTAGTCACTGGATTTAAAGACATCATCGGCACGGCCGACGTAGGTGATCACACCGTTCTCATCCCGGGAGGCGATGTCGCCGGTGTGGTAGAAGCCATTGCGGAAGACTTCCCGATTTTTGGCCTCGTCACCGTAGTATCCGTTCATCAGACCCACGGGACGAGGGTCCAGGCGAAGACAGATCTCTCCTTCGTTGGCTTCCTTTTCCGTCACCGGGTCGATAAGGGCGACATCAAAGCCGGGCAACGGAACTCCCATGGCACCGAAGGTCACCGGACGGCCCGGGGTATTGGCGATCTGAAGTGTGGATTCCGTCTGTCCGAATCCATCCCGTATGGTGCAGCCCCAGGCTCTCTGCACCTGCTCAATCACTTCGGCGTTAAGTGGTTCCCCCGCTGAAACCGCCACACGCGGCGGCTGCTTCAGCTGCGCCATCTCCGCTTTGATCAGCATTCGCCAGACTGTGGGAGGAGCACAGAATGTGGTGACCCCTCCCTCCTGCATGTTGTGCATCAAAGAGGCGGCGTCAAACTTCGTAAAGTTGTAGAGGAAGATCGTGGCCTCGGCAATCCATGGGGCGAAGAAGTTTGACCACGCGTGTTTGGCCCACCCCGGTGAGGACACGTTGAGATGGACATCCCCAGGCTGCAGCCCGATCCAGTACAGGGTGGAGAGGTGCCCCACGGGATAGGAGGTGTGGGTGTGCTCGACAAGTTTGGGCTTCGAGGTGGTCCCAGAGGTGAAGTAGAGCAGCAGCGTCTCACCCGCTCCAGTGAGCTGTGTGGGACTGAACTCGGCTGAAGCCGCGTAGGCCGCAGAGTATTGATGCACAGTACGACCCGAAACCTCGGGGACGTGCTCAGCATCTGTGGCGTATATCCCCGGCACGTGGATCAGTGAATAGTCGCCCTCAACCGCCTCAAATTTCTGCAGCGTCTCCGTACCGCCGAGAACCCATTTCGCCTCAGCTCGGGTGACCCGATCTTGGAGGTCATAGGCACCCATCTGCGTGGTTGTCGGCACCATGACCGCTCCGAGTTTGATGGCCGCGAGCATGGTCTCCCACAGTTCCACCTGATTGCCGAGAATGAGGATCATGCGGTCCCCGCGTTCAACGCCGATGCTCTTGAGCCAATTGGCAGCCCGGTTGGAATCAGCACTGAGCTGCGCGAAGGTCCGTGAGAGTTTGGACCCGTCTTCCTCGACGATGACTAGGGCGTCCTGGTCAGCCCGCTCTGGGCTGGCGGCCACCTGGTCGAACCAGTCAAAACCGAAGTTGAAGTGCTCAAAGCGCGGCCACTCAAACTCTACACGCGCGCGTTCCCACTCCTCCTGAACGCTGACCAGGTGGTCGCGTGCGGCTCGAAACTCCTCGGTAACTGTCATATCGGACCCTCCTCGTCGAGGTGTGATACCGGTCACCCATAGAATATACTTGGAAGTCCTATAGTTGGTAAACCCCCTAACGCACAGTCCCGCGCGAGGCCCGCACAGCCAAGCGCCCGCGGGAGAACGGAGACAACCATGAGCACGAAGGCAACCCCTGAGTCATCACAGGGAGTCAGAACTTCAGCCTCCAGCCACAGTCACCCTGACCTACTGGACCTGGCTCGCCACCTCAGCGCAGAGGAGCAGGAACGCCTCCAGCGCATCGAGGCCTACGTACAGGAAAACGTTCGGCATCAGAGCATTGAGCCCTGGC
Source organism: Nesterenkonia haasae (assembly GCF_010119385.1). Taxonomy (GTDB): domain Bacteria; phylum Actinomycetota; class Actinomycetes; order Actinomycetales; family Micrococcaceae; genus Nesterenkonia; species Nesterenkonia haasae. The sequence continues at coordinate 63,558 of NZ_VFIE01000021.1, read as the reverse complement.
ATCACGAGCAGCTCCCGATCGATATGCTGCACGGCCTCGGTGACCTCGGCGTAGGCGAACTCTTCCTCGATGGATCCTCCCAGCTCTTCCAAGGACTCGCGCATATCGCAGTGGCCCGGGCCGACGTGTCCATCTCCGCAGTGGTGGGCATACACAATGAACTCATAGTCGGCACGATCGAAAGTCTCGGATCCGCTGAGCAGAAGGAGCATTGGCTTCCTGGACTGCGCCGCCTGCGCACTCTGGGCGCTTTCTGCCTCACCGAACCAGATCACGGCTCAGACATAGCGGGAGGCCTGGCCACCTCGGCAACGTTCGAAGGCAACTCCTGGAGGATTCGTGGCTCGAAACGGTGGATCGGACTCGGCACCGTGGCCGATGTCGCCGTGATCTGGGCTCGCGACACCTCAGATGGCCACATCAAAGGCTTCCTTGTGCCCACTGATACGCCTGGTTATCGCGCACACAAGATCACCAACAAGACCGGACTTCGGATCATGCAGAACGCCGAGCTGGAGCTTGACCTCACCCTGCCTGAGTCCGCACTGATGCCCAAAGCCACGAGCTTCGCTGCCACCAGTGAGGGCCTGCGTGGTTCACGAGCATGGGTCGGGTGGCAGGCCGTCGGCGCACAACAGGCACTCCTGGATACAGCCCGCCATCACGCGCTCACGCGCACACAGTTCGGCAAGCCACTGGCGTCCTTCCAACTGGTGCAGACCGCCCTGGCGACCATGGCCGGCAATCTGGCTGTGTCGACGGCGTTCATGGGCGAGCTTGCTCGCCTTCAGGAGGCCAACCAGCTGACCATGCTGCGAGCCACGCTAGCCAAGGCCACGCTGACCCGGCTGGCCCGCGAGTCGGCAGCCACAGCCCGTGACGTACTCGGAGGCAATGGCATCCTGAGCACCCATGAGGTGGCCAAGATAGCCGGAGACATTGATGCGATCTACACCTATGAGGGCAGCTACGGCATCAACATGCTGATCGCCGGACGGGAACTCACGGGAGTCTCTGCATTCGTCTGATGTGACTACCTGATGTGCTTGACATCACACTGGGTGAGTGCTTGAGTTGACTTACTGACCGATTGGTCTGTAATTGTCGGATGTCATAACAGGAGCTTCTATGTCCGCTGCTCAACCGCTCTCTGCTTCACCCGAACAAGGGGTCGCGATGCCACCCGGCGGGCCGCACCACGCCATGCTCGAAACTGACCGATGCACTCAGTGGCTCGGCGCTGAAGTACTGATCGCGGAGGAGGGTCACGCCAAACTTCGGATGACCATCCGGCCTGAGATGACCAATGGTTTCAGCATCGTCCATGGAGGCATGATCTTCACCCTCGCAGACACATGTTTCGCCATGGCATGCAACCACCCGCAGGGTGACGACGGAACCGTCACAGTGGCCTCCGGGGCAGACATCACTTTCCTGAAGTCCGCACGTCTCGGTGACGTTTTGACGGCAGAAGCGCATCAGGTGGCCCGTGCGGGCAGGAGCGGCGTATTCGACGTCGTCGTCACTTGTGAAGGTGAGACCGTCGCGGTCTTTCGCGGCCGCTCACGCACCATCCCCACGGCCCACGAAGGCAGTTCACGATGAGCATCCGGCACGCACCCGAACCAGACAGCACCGCCACCGAAGACCCGACCCAGAACGCAGTCGCGGCAGCAGTGGCGGCCACCTCAGCGACCCCAACGTCCCCGATCGAGCCCGACACTGAGGAAATGCTCAGCCGGGAAGAGATCGATGAGCTGCAACTGGTCCGCCTGCAGGCCACAGTTCGCCACGCCTATGAGAACGTCAGCGCATACCGAGAGCTCTACGATGCCCATCATGTGAAACCGGAGGACCTGGAGACCCTTGAGGATCTCGCCAAGTTCCCCTTCACCGACAAGGAGTTCCTCCGCAACGCCTATCCCTTCAAGTCGTTCGCCGTCCCCATGCGCCAAATACGCAGAATCCATGCCTCCTCGGGGACAACGGGCAAGCCGACCGTGGTCGGCTACACCGAAGGCGATATTGACCGCTGGGCCGGGCTGCTCGCCCGGTGCCTGCGATTCTCCGGAGTCTCCCCCGGAGACATCGTCCACAACGCATACGGCTATGGCCTCTTCACCGGTGGCCTCGGCGCGCATTACGGGGTCGAGAGGCTCGGCTGCACCGTCATCCCGATGTCTGGAGGACAGACGGAGAAGCAGATTCAGCTCATCCAGGACTTCCAACCCCGGGTCATTCTGTGCACGCCGACCTACCTTCTGGCCCTGGCGGACGCTTTCCGCAGTAACGGCCTCGACCCTCGAGAGACCTCACTGGAGATCGGCGTCCTAGGAGCAGAACCGTGGACTGAGGAGATGCGCCGCGAAATCGAGAGGTCATTCAACATCAGCGCCTGCGACATATACGGCCTGTCCGAGGTCATGGGACCAGGAGTTGCCGGCGAATCGGGAGACCGCAAAGACGGATCCACTATCTGGGAGGACCATTTCCGGCCCGAAATCATCGACCCCATGACCGAAGATGTCCTGCCTCTGGGGCACCACGGAGAACTGGTCTTCACCACTCTGACCAAAGAAGCCTTACCCGTCATCCGTTACCGGACCCACGATCTCACTCGCCTGGCACCAGGTACCGACCGCCCGGGGCACCGGCGAATGGGACGCATCACCGGACGCAGCGATGACATGATCATTCTTCGCGGGGTCAACCTCTTCCCCACACAAATCGAAGAGATAGCGCTGGGCATTGAGGGCCTGTCCCCCCACTTTCAACTAGAACTCACCCGTCCGGGCTCCATGGATGAGATGACCGTTCACATCGAAAGGCGGCCAGAGATGGCTCGCGATCAGGCCGAGGCTGCCGGCGCAGAACTGGCCCAGCAGATCAAGGTCAAGGTGGGGTCTAGCTGTCAGGTGACAGTCGCTGAACCAGAGACTCTTGCTCGGTCTTCCGGCAAGCTGCGCCGCATCTATGACAGACGCCCGCGATGAGCCTCGGGCTAGGGATACTCTGGTAGCCAACCACCCAGCGCCTACACAGGGAGCCCACAGGACTCATGCCACTGGACCGACTTCGCCAGGCGACGGCCACCGAGACCTCGGGGCGCCCGCGAACCGCTAGCAAACGGGGCCGTCCCGGTTACGACCGGGAAAGTCTGGTGCGAGTATGCGTCGAAGTATTCAACCACCGTGGCTACGAGGCAACCTCCATGGGGGTATTAGCTGAGGAGCTCGGTATCTCCAAGTCCGCCATCTACCACCACGTCAAGTCCAAAGAGGAAATCCTCGACGCCGCCCTCAGCCACTCACTGACTGAGCTGGAGGGAGTCGTCGCGGACGCGGAGGCGCTCAAAGCCCCTGCCGTGGTCGAGCTGGAAACCATCATCCGAGAATCGATCAACGTACTGACTCGCTCGCTGCCCTACGTCACACTATTGCTGAGGCTCCGCGGGAACTCCGAGGTGGAGACTGCTGCCCTCGTCCGACGGCGCGAGATCACGCGCCGAATCGCAGCGTTGATCGGCCAGGCCCAGACAGCTGGCGACCTGCGCAGTGACATTGACGCTCGGACTGCCTCACGACTGGCGATGGGTATGGTCAATTCGATTGTGGACTGGTATCGGCCGGAGCGCGCTGAGTCTTCGGCACCCGTAGCGGACACTGTCGTCAATCTCCTCCTCGGCGGACTGCGTAGCCCCTCCCGCTAGCAATCCTGCAACAACCCAGCTAGAGGTGTTGTGAGTCACACCTGTCCTGGTATATACTGAACGAACGGTCAGTAATTCAGGAGGTTCCGCAATGTCCCCAGAGAAGCCAGCGCTTCGAGCAGTCGACTCCTCGAGCGAGACGATCACGCAGGAAGCGCAAGCAGCTGCAGAAGACGCCCGCGTGGGTTGGGAACAGTTCCAGCAGCTCATAGAAGCGGACCAGCGCGTTGAGCCCCGTGACTGGATGCCGCACAACTACCGCAAGACGTTGGTGCGTCAGATTTCCCAGCATGCACACTCCGAGATCATCGGGATGCAACCAGAGGGCAATTGGATTTCGCGAGCACCGTCGCTGAAACGTAAGTCGGTCCTGATGGCCAAGGTGCAGGATGAAGCAGGACACGGCCTGTACCTCTACTCCGCCGCGGAAACGCTGGGCACCTCTCGGGACGAGATGTACCAGCAGCTCTACACCGGAAAAGCCAAGTACTCCTCCATCTTCAACTATCCTGCCCGGACATGGGCTGATGTTGGTGCCGTGGGCTGGTTGGTGGATGGTGCCGCCATCACCAATCAGGTACCACTGTGCCGAGCCTCCTTCGGCCCGTACGGGCGAGCCATGGTCCGGGTGTGCAAGGAAGAGTCGTTCCACCAGAGGCAGGGGTGGGAGATTCTGTACAGCCTCTCGCACGGCACTGAGGCGCAGAAGCAGATGGCGCAAAATGCTGTCGACCGCTTCTACGGACCAGCTCTCCAAATGTTCGGACCGCCAGACGATGAGTCACCAAACTCTCAACAGTCCATGGCGTGGAACATCAAGCGGTTCTCCAACGACGATCTGCGGCAGCGATTCGTCGACATGATTGTGCCGCAGGCTGAAGCCTTGGGACTGACCCTCCCGGACCCGGATCTGAAGTGGAATGAGGACCGTGGCCACTACGACTACGGTGACCTCGACTGGGACGAGTTCTTCAGTGTGGTCAAGGGCAACGGTCCACTCAATCACCAGCGTCTTGCGCATTATCGAGCTGCGCGCGACGACGGCGCCTGGGTCCGTGAAGCCGCCGCGGCCTATGCAGCCAAGCAGGCAGACACCTCCCGCGGAAGTGCCCTGCTCAGCGCCTAGAGCCCCCTTCACGTCCCCCTTTGCAGGAAAGAAAGGCCCGAACCATGGAAGAGACCGACCGCAACGCGCCCACAGACCAGGTCCCGGAAGGTGGCGTGGTCACTGAGGATCCAGCTGAGCACAGCGTGTGGCCACTTTGGGAAGTTTTTGTGCGATCCTCTCGGGGGCTCTCCCACGTCCATGCGGGTTCTCTCCATGCGCCAGATGCCGCGATGGCGCTGCGCAATGCCCGGGACCTCTACACGCGGCGCAACGAAGGCACATCCCTCTGGGTGGTCCCGGCGGCTGACATCACAGCCTCCGACCCTGACTCCAAAGGTGGGTATTTCGAGTCACCTAAAGGCAAGTCCTACCGCCACGCGACGTACTACAAGCAGTCTGAGGGGGTTCCACACCTATGAACAGCGCCGCCGGGTTCACCTCGCAGGACTCCGCTACGCGGATCTCCGTAGGAGACGCACTCACCCCCGAAGATGTCAGCGCCAGCAGCGCCGTTGCCGCTGAGGACACAGCTCGTTATGCCCTGATGCTCGGGGATGACTGTCTCATCCTCGCCCAGCGTCTAGGAAATTGGATCTCTCGCGCACCCGAGCTCGAGGAAGACATTGCACTCGGGAACATTGCCCTGGACCTCCTGGGCCATGCGCGATTCTTCCTCACCTACGCTGGTTCCGCCTGGGGCAAGAGTGAGGACGACTTAGCGTACTTCCGCGATGAGGAGGATTTCCGCTCCTGCCGACTTGTTGAGCAGGACAATGGCGATTTCGGAAAGACTATCGCCAGGCAGCTGATCTTCAGCTTCTACACCCACGAGCTCTACAGCCGCCTGGTTGACTCAGCAGACGCCACGCTGGCGGCAATCGCTGACAAAGCGCTCAAAGAAGTGGACTACCACCAAGATCACGCGGCCCAATGGCTGCTGCGGCTCGGAGGGGGCACCGCGGAGTCCAGCCGCCGTGTGCAGGCCGGATTGGACGCTGCCTGGCCCTATGTCGAGGAACTCTTCGCAGACGTCGAGCCAACGGAGAGGCTCGCCGAGCAGGGTGTCGCGGTGCTGCCCTCAGCACTGCGCGAACCCGTCCTCGATCGGCTCCATGCCATCATCACAGAAGCAGGACTGAACCCTCCGGAGGCGAAGGGGGCTTTCGGCGCCGACCGGTCCGGTCGTTTCTCAGAGCACCGCGGGTTCATTCTGGCCGAGATGCAGGTGCTGGCCCGCCAGCACCCCGGTGCCTCCTGGTGAGAGGAGCAGCTGAGATGAGCACAGCCGAAGATCGGCACCTCTCCCCCGACGGGATTCGCCCTCCAGATCCGGCTGACGCTGCCGTGTGGGATGCGGCCGCCCAGGTGACGGACCCCGAAATTCCGGTGCTGACGATTGCCGACCTCGGGATCCTCCGCGCTGCTGCGGCAACTGCCGGCGGTAGCGGCGTCGTGGTCATCACCCCCACATATTCAGGCTGCCCGGCCATGGACACCATCACCGCGGACGTCACCGAGGCAGTCCGCAACGCCGGCTTCGACACGGTCCGGGTGGACACTGTGCTCACCCCCTCCTGGACCACCGACTGGATGACAGAAGACGGCAAGCGCAAGCTGCGCGAGTACGGCATCACTCCCCCGTCGGGCCATGCCGCAGTGCGCGGCGGTCCGATCCGCGTGGGGCTGAGCGTGAAGTGCCCGCGCTGCGATTCGCTGGATACTAAAGAATTGGCCCGTTTCGGCTCCACGGCGTGCAAGGCGCTCTACCAGTGCCGGGCATGCCTAGAACCCTTCGACTACTTCAAGGTGCTGTGATGACCCTCGAAAGCCCTGCCGCCGAGGCGGCACCGTCAACCCGCCGGCGTGCCAGCTTCACTCCCCTTCCTGTCAAGGAGGTACGTCGGCTCACCGCTGACTCAGTAGAGGTCACTTTTGAGGTCCCCGAGCATCTGGTCGATGACTTTGACTACGCCCCCGGACAGTATGTAGCGCTGCGGGCCCAGATCGACGGCCACGAAGTCCGCCGCTCGTACTCGATCTGCACCGAACCAGTTCCCGGGGAAATTCGCATCGCTGTCAAACGTGACCTGGGCGGGGTCTTCTCCACCTGGGCCAATGATCAACTGAAGCCCGGTGACGTGGTCGATGTGATGAACCCTTCCGGGACCTTCGTGTCCAAGATGGCGTTGACCTCTATGAACCGACCCGAAGCGTTGGCGGAGGATGCAGTGGCCCGTAATGCCGGGGCCCAACTGGTCGCCTTCGCCGCCGGCTCCGGGATCACTCCGATTATGGCCATCGCACGTTCGGTCCTAAGCGCCTCCCCCGACACCACCTTCGAGCTGGTCTACGCCAACCGATCGGCCGCGGATGTGATGTTCGCCGAAGAACTGGGAGACCTCAAGGATCGCTACCCCACTCGCTTCGTTGTTCACCATGTCCTCTCCCGTGAGCAGCGCCTGAATCCGCTGCTGACCGGTCGGATCGATGCTGAGAAACTGACTGCCCTGCTGGATCAGGTGCTGCGTACCGAAAGGACTGATGAGTGGTTCCTGTGTGGCCCGTTCGAGCTGGTGCAGTTGGTTCGTGATGAGCTCGCATCTCGCGACGTTCCCGCTGAAGATGTCCGGTTCGAGCTTTTCACCACCGGCCGGCCGGACCGGCCCAGCGGACAGCAGGGGCGCCGCGTTCAGGACGATGCATCTGGTCCGGTGCGCCGCATCGAGTTCACCCTCGATGGGCTCACAGGAAACGTGGAGTCCCCCGCCGCCTCTGGAGAGACCGTGCTCAATGCTGCGCTGCGGCAGCGTTCCGATGTTCCCTTCGCCTGTGCTGGCGGCGTGTGTGGTACCTGCAGAGCCCAAGTGGTCTCCGGTGACTTCGAGATGGAGGAGAACTACGCATTGGAGACTGATGAGCTCGAGCGCGGATTCGTCCTCACCTGCCAGACCAGACCTACGTCCGACCTTCTGGTGGTCAACTACGACGCCTGATCCAACCAGCCACACCTCTAGTGAGTGACAGGAACAGAACATGATTGATCTGAGCATCCAAGGCCACTTCGCGGAAGTGGTGCTGAACGCTCCCCAGAAGCTCAACTCATTGGACGAGCAGGCCCTCGATGAGTTGGATGCCGCCTATCAGGAGGCGGAGCAGGCTGATGTGCGTGCACTGTTCCTGCGAGGTGAGGGCCGGGGTTTCTGCGCCGGGCGAGACATCTCCGGCGTGAACCCCAAGGACGACGATGTCATAGGTTACTTGGGCGAGCGGGTCACCCCGCTTCTGCGCCGGATGGCTGCATTTCCCGCACCGACATTCGCAGCTGTCCACGGAGCCTGTTTGGGCGTAGGGCTGGGCCTGGCCATAGCCACCGATGTCGTCTATGTAGCGGAGAACGCAAAGATCGGATCTCCGTTCGCATCGCTGGGTGCCACCCTCGATTCCGGCGGTCATGCGCTGTTCGTGGAGCGGCTAGGTGCCCACCGCACCTTGGATCTAATTTACACAGCTGAGCTGATCTCCGGTCAGGAGGCTGTGACCTCTGGACTGTTCTCCCGTGCCGTACCCGCTGATTCGTTGACCTCGTTCACCAGGGAGAAGGCCCAAGCCGCAGCACAGGGCGCAACCCTCGCCTTCCGTGAATCCAAGAAACTCGTAGCCCAGATCCGGGATCAGCGACTGGGCTTGTGGGACTCACTCGACAATGAGAACCGCGCTCAGGCTGCGCTCTGCGATTCCGAGGACTACATTGAGGGTTTCGCAGCTTTCCAGCAGAAGCGGACGCCTACTTTCCAAGGAAAGTAGACCGGCAGTAACGTCCACTTAGTGAAATTTCTCACCGGCGAGCTGGGCTGAACGAAGCGAGCATCTATTCTGTGAGCACGGTCTAAAGAAAGTACTGACCACTGCGACGGCGTGGGGAACCGATGATCTCGGCACCTACGGCAGCGCACGGCCGGAGCATCTAGCCCACCCGATGAAGTGTGTGCGCTCCCGCGAGATCCGCGACGCGCCGTGTCGACCTGAACAGTTACTTTCCAGGAGAGACCCTTATGTCGGATACAAGCACGCCTCAACCGATCACTGACGACGACGTCTTCACCGCTCATGAAGGCGGCAAACTCACCGTTGAAACCACTATGCCTCTTGATTCCAAGAGAGCATTGTCCATCGCCTACACCCCCGGTGTAGCCCAAGTCTCCCGAGCCATCCATCAAGATCCAGCGCTGCACGCCACCCATACGTGGGCATCCCGTCTGGTGGTGGTGCTCTCCAATGGAACTGCAGTATTGGGATTGGGAAACATCGGACCTGCCGCGTCGTTGCCCGTGATGGAGGGCAAGTCAGCCCTGTTCCGCGAGTTCGGTGGCCTGAACTCCATCCCCTTGGTCATCGATACCACTGATGTCGACGAGATCGTCGAAACCATGGTGCGGCTGCGACCCAGTTTCGGCGCAGTCAACCTTGAAGACGTCGTGGCGCCACGGTGTTTCGAATTGGAGCAGAAACTCATTGAGGCACTCGACTGCCCGGTGATGCATGATGATCAACACGGCACAGCAGTCGTCGTTCTGGCAGCACTCACCAACGCCACCCGGCTGACTGGGCGCACTTTCGCCAACACCCGGGTTGTCATAGCGGGCGCAGGCGCGGCCGGGATCGCCGTCACCGAGATCCTGCTCGAAGCGGGAGTCCAAGACATCACCCTGACCGACTCCCGGGGCATCATCCACCGCGGCCGCAATGATCTCAATGACACCAAGGCCCGAATCGTGGAGAAGACTAACCCTGGGAATATCACCGGTGGGATCGCCGAAGCGCTCGATGGCGCGGATGTGTTCGTCGGAGTGTCCTCCTCCACAGTTCCTGAAGAGGCCGTAGCCGGGATGGCCGATGATGCGATCATCTTCGCTCTGTCCAACCCAGATCCTGAAGTCCCCCCAAACATCGCGTCGCGCCACGCGGCAGTGGTGGCCACCGGCCGCTCGGACTTCCCAAATCAGATCAACAACGTGCTGGCCTTTCCGGGCATCTTTCGTGGGGCGCTCGACTGCGGTGCGCGCAGAATAACATCGGCCATGAAAGTCGCGGCAGCCACGGCGATCGCTGATGTGGTCGGCGATGATCTGCGGGCCGACTACATCGTCCCCTCACCGCTGGATGACCGGGTGGCCACCGGAGTTGCCCAGGCAGTCATGCACGCCGCCCACCAAGAGGCGGCGGTGGCGACGTCAAGCTAACCGCGCGGTGTTGCCCCGTCAGGCCCAATCGGGAACGTCCTTCGCGACCCGGGTGAGTACATCGTAGGTAGCGACGATCTCGTCGTGCTGATTGTGCAGCACAGTATCCCAGCGGACCTCTCCGTAGTCGTCAGTCTCCCTGGGGGTGATCTGTTTTGCCGTCAGAGTCACGCGGATTGAGTCCCCGTAGGTTACCGGCGTCATGAAACTCAGGTTCTCGAGCCCGGTGTTGGCCAACACCGGGCCCGGAGCCGGGTCAACGAAGAGTCCCGCGGCCCAGGACACCAACAGATACCCATGCGCGACGCGCCGAGGAAAGAACGGATTGGCGGAGGCAGCTTCTTCATTGGTGTGCGCATAGAACGTGTCGCCTGTCGAGGCAGCGAACGCATCAATGTCTTCCAGACGCACCTGGCGCAGCCCAGAGGCAAACTGGTCTCCGATGCGCAGCTCGGAGAGAGACTTCCGGAAGGGGTGCCGCGCGCTGCCATCAGCAACGGTCTCCGCAGTCGCCGTGTGAGCCGCAGCGCCTCGGTGCCACACACCAGTCACGCCGGTGAGCAGTTCGGGTGTGCCCTGGATGGCGGTGCGCTGCATATGGTGCTTCACTCCGCGCATCCCACCGAGTTCTTCACCCCCACCAGCGCGGCCGGGTCCGCCGTGGACCAGGTGCGGCAGCGGCGAACCGTGCCCGGTGGAGGTCTTCGCGTCATCACGGTCCAGCAGATGCACTCGCCCATGGTGAGAGCCGATACCCCGAATGAACTCTGCAGCGGTCCGCGGATCATGGGTACAGACCGTCGCGACCAGGGAACCTCCACCGAGTGCTGCGAGGTCCACCGCGTCGGCGATATCGGTGTATCCCAGAACAGAGGTGACCGGGCCGAAGGCTTCCACCTGGTGGACCTCAGGGGTGCGGGCATCGCTGAACTTCAACGTTGTCACTGGATAGAACGCGCCCTTTTCTGCGTCTGCCCCACCTGTGGAGGCCTCCGGCCCGCCGAAACAGACCTCACCTCCGGCTTCGACCAAGCGCCGAACCGCCTGGGAGACCTCTGACTGCTGGTCCTTGGAGGCCAACGCTCCGACTGTGGTCTCAGCATCGCGAGGGTCCCCCAGGACAGCACGGGCTTCAACTCGCTCGCGCAGAGCGTTCACCACAGCGTCGACATGTTCGCTCGGGACGATCGTGCGCCGAATGGCGGTGCACTTCTGGCCTGCTTTGACCGTCATCTCCTGGACGACAGCCTTGATGAATGCCTCAAACTCCGGGGTGCCGGGAGCAGCATCGGGTGCCAGAATCGCAGAGTTCAGGGAGTCCGTCTCCGCCGTGAAACGCACTCCCTCATACTGAACGTTCGGGTGCGAGCGCAGCATATGAGCCGTGGCCGCGGAGCCGGTAAAGGCCACATGGTCGCGATAGTCCAGGTGGTCAAGAAGGTCGCGGGCCGAACCGGAGATCAGCTGGAGCGACCCCTGGGGCAGCAGCCCAGAGTCCACCATGAGCCGGACACAGGCTTCTGTGACGTAGGCAGTCTGGCTGGCCGGCTTCACAATCGTGGGAACTCCGGCAATGAAACTAGGTGCGAACTTCTCCAACATCCCCCAGACGGGGAAGTTGAACGCATTGATTTGGACCGCCGCGCCGGTGAGCCGGGTGTAAATGTGCTCGCCGATGAAGCTGCCATCGCGGGAGAGCTGCTCGACGCCACCGTCGATGATGACATTCGAGTTCGGAAGCTCCTTCCGTGCCTTGGAGGAGTACGCGAACAGCGTCCCGATCCCGCCGTCGACATCGACCAGATGATCTTTACGGGTCGCACCGGTCTTATCGGAGAGCTCATACAGCAGCTCCTTATGCTCACCCAAGTGCAGTGCCAGCTGCTTCAACCGCAGCGCCCGCTGATGGAAGGTCAACTCACCCAGCGCCGCTTGGCCCGCACTTCGGGCATAGTCGACAGCGCGGGAGGTCTCCAGACCATCAGTGGAGACCCGGCAGACCAACGCACCCGTGGCGGCGTCGTGAATGTCAGCCACCTTCTCAGGGTCGGACGGGGCCCACCATTGGCCTCCGATAAAACTCGGCAAAATTTGCTCAGGGGCGTGCCCGGGTGTTGCTTCGGTGAACTCGACGGTCATCAGCGTCCTCAATTCCACGGTTGGACTGCGGTCTTGGATTGGCCAGAAAACTGTTACCGACCAATCGGTCAGTATTTACGATACACTAGCGTGACAGGTATCACACATGGCGTGCGCCACTTCCGCATCCATCCAGAGAGGGTGATCATGGACGATCCCAAAACGGCACCGGAGCCTGGCCACGAAAAAGCAGAACAGGCCTCCCGGATCTTCGCGGCGAGCCGCAGCTTTGGCATTACTCCAGAGCAGTACATGCTGCCCGCGCAGCAGCAAATCCGCATGCTCGACGCTGCGGGCACCCTGGTCCCAGTCGAGCAGCAGGGCACAGGACCCGGACACGAGTACCCGATCCCGGAGGACGAGGTGCTGCTCAAGGCCTACGCAGCTCTAGTGGCGGGCCGGCGCATCAATGACCAGAACTATGCCCTAGTCCGCCAGGGCAGGTTGGCGGTCTACCCTTCCTCGCACGGCCAGGAGGCCTGCCAAGTGGGCGCGGCGCTGTGCCTGGAACCCGGTGACTGGATGTTTCCCACCTACCGGGACACGGTCTCGGTCATCTCACGCGGAGTTGATCCGCTGGAGGTCATGGTGTCCTTCCGCGGCGACTGGCACTGCGGCTACGACCCTAGAGAACACCGGGTGGGTGCGATGTCCACCCCGCTGACCACACAGCTGCTGCACGCTGTGGGGGTCGCCCACGCCGCCAAGCTGCGCGGCGAAGAAACTGTGGTGCTCGCCATGTGCGGAGACGGTGCCACCAGCGAAGGCGACTTCCACGAGGCACTGAACTTCGCCGCTGTATTCGAGGTCCCGGTGGTGTTCTTCGTTCAGAACAACGGGTACGCGATCTCCGTTCCGCTCTCCAGTCAGTCAGCAGCGCCCTCACTTGCGCATAAGGCCATCGGCTACGGGCTCGCCGGAGAACAGGTGGACGGCAATGACATGGTCGCTGTCCTCGCCACACTGCGCCGAGCTGTTCACTTGGCGCGCGAAAACTCGATGCCTTTGCTCGTGGAAGCCGTCACCTACCGGATGCAGGCCCACACCAACGCCGATGATGAGACTCGCTACCGGGACCGTGAAGAAGTCGAGCAGTGGAAGCAGAAAGACCCACTGCTGCGGATGCAGACTTTCCTCACCGGTGAAGGACTCCTCGACGACGACGCCGCGGGCCGAATCACTGAAGCGGCAGAGAAAGTTGCCAGCTCGCTGCGCCAGGCGATGACGGCGGACCCAGCGGAGAACCCGTTGGAGATCTTTGACCACGTATACGCCGCACCCACCGCGCAACTGTTGGCCCAACGGGCACAGCTCGACGACGAGCTCCAGCGCGCCACGACCGATGAAGGGGCCCAGTGATGAGCACCATAACTGCCACCAGCACCACCACCTTCGCTTCCGCACTCAACACGGCCATGTCTGACGCGATGGAGGCCGATGAGTCTGTAGTGGTCTTCGGCGAAGACGTCGGCACCCTGGGTGGAGTCTTCCGAATCACCGATGGACTGACCAAACGCTTCGGGTCCAACCGGTGCTTCGACACTCCCCTGGCGGAGTCCGGTATTGCGGGAACTGCGGTCGGAATGGCCATCAACGGCATGCGCCCAGTGATCGAAATGCAGTTTGACGCCTTTGCGTTTCCTGCCCTGGAACAGATCTTCAGCCATATCGCGAAGATGGCCAACCGGACCCGCGGCCGCGTGCGACTTCCCATCGTCATCCGCATCCCTTATGGCGGCGGAGTCGGCGGTGTAGAACACCATTGCGATTCCTCAGAGGCCTACTATGCGCACACCGCTGGGCTGAAGGTCTTCACACCATCCACTGCTGCTGATGCCTACCTGATGCTCCGCGAAGCCATCGACACCGAAGATCCGGTGGTGTTCTTCGAACCGAAGAAGCTCTATTGGTCCAAGGCCCCGGAGGATCTCTCCACCCTGCGGCAGGCATACGAATCCGAGTCGGAGAACTCCCGCCGAATCGGGGCCCAAGGCCAAGCCGTCGTCGTTCGTGAAGGATCTGACGTCTCGATCGTTTCCTATGGGCCCTCTGTTGCAACGGCCCTGAAAGCCGCTGAAGCAGCCGCCGAGGACGGGATCAGCGCCGAAGTGCTGGACATGCGCAGCCTCGTCCCATTCGATGAAGCTGGACTGATCCGCAGTGTGGAAAAGACCGGACGTGCCGTCGTGGTGGCTGAGGCCCAGGGATTCGTGTCAGTGGCCAGTGAGATCGCCGCACGTATTCAAGAGCGGTGCTTCCACTCTTTGGCATCTCCGGTGCTGCGCGTCACGGGTTTCGATATCCCCTATCCCGCCCCGAAGCTGGAAGAGCATCATCTGCCGGATGTGGACCGCATCCTCGACGCCCTCGACGAGATGCAGTGGGAGGACTGAGATGACCACATTCAATCTGCCCGACCTGGGCGAAGGTCTCACTGAAGCGACACTTCTCAGCTGGATGGTTTCCGAAGGCGACACTGTCGAAGTTGACCAAGCGATCGCGGAGGTTGAGACAGCAAAGTCCGCCATCGAGGTCCCCTCCCCCTACGCGGGCACCGTGCACACGCTTCATGGGGTCGCTGGCGACACGCTCGAAGTCGGTAAGCCATTGATTACAGTGAGCACCGGCGATGACACCGCCAACGGCACGCAGACGCAAGAAGCGGAGGCCGGCGCACTGTCCTACCGTGAGGAGGAGCGCGCTGGAGCCAGCGAGCCGCAGGACGCCGTGGCTGACGAAGGCTCCGGAAATGTGCTGATTGGTTACGGCACCTCGGCAAGCAAGAACGGCCGCAGACGCCGCAGACGACACGCCGGCGGACGCTCAGCTGTCCCGCCAACTCCAGCGCCGGAGGAGACTAAGGCTCCCCGGGTGTCGTCTCCGTTGGTGCGGAAGATGGCGCGCCAGCAAGGAGTGGACCTTCGTGGCCTGACTGGTTCAGGGCCGGACGGCCTGATTATGCGTTGTGATGTCCTCGCTGCGGCCGAGCAGTCAACCACAGCGCCGCGAGGCACATCCGTATCGCCACATGCAGAGCCTTCTGATGCAGAAGTTCCGAGCGCAGGCCGCGATTCACTCACCGGCCTCGATATCAGAGAGCGCGTCCCCATGACGGGGATGAGGCGGGCCATCGCCACCAAGATGTCTCAGTCCCGGACTGAGATACCTGAAGCCACCGTATGGCAGGACGTCGACGTCACCCAACTTGCAGACATGCGTCAGCAGCTGAAAGACGCAGGTCATGTGGCCCCGTCCATATTGGCGTTCCTCAGCAGGTTCGTGGTCGCTGGGCTGCGAAAGTACCCTGAGCTGAACTCGCGCATCGTCGAATCCGACGGCTCAGAGGAGATCGTGCACTTCGAGGGCATCAATCTGGGTTTCGCCGCACAGACAGATGCCGGTTTGGTCGTTCCGGTCATCCGTCACGCTGAGAAGCATTCCGCACTGGGCCTGCACGCCGAGATCCGTCGCCTCGCGGAGGCTGCACGAGGTGGCAACATCGGAGGCAAGGAGCTCTCCGGAGGGACATTCACCGTGAACAACTACGGTGTCTTCGGATCTGACGGCGCAACCCCGATCATCAATCACCCTGAGGCGGCGATTCTCGGTATCGGGCGAACCCTGGACCGCCCGTGGGTGGTTGAGGGAGAGATCACAGTGCGCAAGATCACCACCGTGACACTCGCGTTCGACCATCGGGTCTGCGACGGCGGTGCTGCGGGCGGCTTTCTCGGTTATGTAGCGAGCTGCCTGGAGAACCCTGCCGTGGCTTTGGCCGACTTCTGAAGGAGAAAAACCTGTGACTGATGCCTTTCTCGTATCTGGAACTCGTACACCGGTGGGCAGGTACGGAGGCTCCCTCTCTGCCGTTCGCCCCGATGATCTTGCCGCACTGGTGATTCGCCAGGTGGTGGAAGATTCGAAGGTGCCCTCTGCTGACGTTGATGAGGTGATCTTCGGCAACTCCAACGGCGCTGGCGAGGAGAACCGCAACGTGGCCCGCATGGCGTGGCTCTTGGCTGGCTTCGAAGACGTCGTGCCAGGCATCACCGTCAACCGGCTGTGCGCCTCGGGAATGTCCGCCATCGCCCAAGCACAGCAGATGATCGCTGCCGGCGCTGCCGATCTGGTGGTGGCCGGCGGTGTGGAGTCCATGTCCCGAGCACCGTGGGTGATGGCCAAGCCGGAGAAGCCCTTTTCCCGCCCGGGGGACGTGGTGGATTCTGCCATCGGGTGGCGGTTCGTCAACCCACGGCACGTGGACCATCCCAAGCGCACCTTCTCTATGCCAGAGACCGCAGAAGAGGTCGCCAGGGTGGACGGAATATCCAGGGTGGACGCAGATGAGTTCGCGCTGAGGTCCCAACAGCGCGCCGTGGCAGCTACCCAAGCCGGACGGCTCACGAGGGAGATCACACCTGTGGAGATCCCCAGCAGGAAGGGCCAACCCACTGTGGTGACCACCGATGAAGGCCCCCGCCCGGAGACCACCTTGGATGCCCTGTCGAATCTGCGCCCGGTCGTTGCTGGCGGCAGCGTCGTCACAGCAGGAAACGCTTCATCGCTCAACGATGGCGCCTCCGCCGTGATCGTGGCTTCTGCGCGAGCTGTGGAGAAGTACGGGTTGAATCCGCGTGCCCGCGTCGTCGGATCCGCGAATGCTGGAGTGCCGCCGGAGATTATGGGTATCGGTCCGGTGCCTGCCACGCGCAAAGTGTTGGAGCGCACCGGCTGGGGCATCGGTGACCTCGATGCAGTGGAGCTCAATGAAGCCTTTGCCAGCCAATCCCTGGCATGTATGCGACGACTCGGGTTGGATGAGCAGATCGTCAATTCTGACGGCGGTGCCATCGCTCTGGGCCACCCCCTGGGTTCATCCGGATGCCGCATTGTACTGACGCTGCTGCGCCGGCTGGAGGATGACGGCCTGCAGCGCGGTCTGGCCACAATGTGCGTCGGTGTGGGCCAGGGCTCCGCCATGCTGATCGAAAGGGTGTGACCTTACGCAGATGGGATGGAACCCTTCCGAATTCACCACGCTGCGCATCATAGAAGCCGACGACCGGGTCCACGCCCGGCTGGACCGCCCAGAGGTGCGCAACGCTATCGACTCCGAGATGGTCAGTGAACTCCATTCTCTGTGCGCCCAACTTGAGTCCCAGCCGAAGATCCTGATCCTTTCCGGGACGGAGGCGAAAGGGAAGGGCATCTTCGCTTCCGGAGCGGATATCGGCCAGCTGCGGGAGCGCCGCCGCGCCGATGCGCTGCGCGGCATCAACTCCGCTGTCTTCGACCGGCTGGCGGCACTGCCCATGCCAGTTATCGCTGCCTTGGACGGGTACGCCCTCGGCGGTGGAGCGGAATTGGCCTGGGCTGCCGATTTCCGGGTGGCCACCACACGGGTCAAAGTCGGGCAGCCGGAAACTCAGCTAGGCATCATCCCTGCCGCTGGCGCACTGTGGCGGCTGAAAGAACTCACCGGAGAGTCTCTGGCCAAAGAAATCCTCTTCACGGGACGAATACTCAACGCTGAGGAGGCCCTGCACTTTGGCCTGGTGACGTCGGTCCACGAGCCAGAGGAACTTCTGGAAGCCGCAGAAGCACTGGCTGATCGGATTGCCCAGCAGGATCCCCTAGCTGTCCACGTGGCGAAACGGGTCTTTGCCATGCCGCGCGAGGCGCACCCGCATGTGGACAACCTCGCGCAAGCCATCCTGTTCGAATCTCAGGCTAAGTTCGACCGCATGCAAGCGTTCCTCGACCGCAAGAAGACACCGCCCCCCAAGGAGGCAGCAGAGTGACAGACTCAATCCCCCAGCACGTTGGAGTACTCGGTGGTGGGCGCATGGGCGCCGGCATTGCGCACGCATTTATCGTCGCAGGAGCCCAGCGTGTCACGGTCGTGGAGGTCGACGACGCCGCGGCTCAGTCCGCAGCGGACCGGGTCACAGGGGATCTGAGCTCCAGTCTCGAACGAGGAAAAATCAGCGGGGACCTCAGCAAGTGGCTAAACAAACTGAACGTATCCACCGACTATGCAGCATTCGTGGACTGCTCCTTGGTGGTGGAGGCTGTTCCTGAGAAGTGGGACATCAAAGTTTCTTCTCTGCAGCGGGCTGAATCCCAACTGACAGACTCAGCCTGGCTGGCCAGTAACACGTCGTCGATGTCTATTACCGAGCTGGGCGGAGTGTTGAAGCGTCCGGATCGTTTCTGCGGACTGCACTTTTTCAACCCGGTCCCCGCATCCAAACTGGTCGAGGTGGTCCTCGCCGAAGAGACCAGCAGCGAACTCGAAGCACATGCACGCTCATGGGTGGAAGCTCTGGGCAAAACTCCGGTCGTGGTCAACGATGCACCAGGATTCGCGTCCTCACGGTTGGGAGTGGCCATAGGGCTGGAGGCGATCCGCATGGTGGAGGAAGGAGTGGCTTCTGCTGAAGACATCGACAATGCGATGGTGCTGGGATACAAATTTCCTATCGGCCCGCTGGCCCTGACCGACATCGTGGGACTGGATGTGCGTCTCGGCATTGCTGAGTATCTCCACTCCACACTCGGGGACCGGTTCGCGCCACCGCAGCTGATGCGCCAGATGGTGGCCCGTGGTGAGCTGGGCCGGAAGTCCGGCCAAGGCTTCTACACCTACGAGTAGAGCTGCTGGCAAGGCCTCTGCCGCGTTTGACCCCGCCCTACCAGGCTTACCCAACGCTATGACGTAGGGGATTTCAGATAGGGCGGGGTCAAACTATGCGGCTACCGGGAACGCTTACTGAAGTTGCCTGTGAAGAACTCTGCGAGTTCTGCGGTAGCCGTCAGCGGCAGCACATGGGCCACATACTGGTCTGGGCGCACAACCACCACTGCGCCATTGTCGCTGATGCCGCGTTCTGCAAAGATGCTCTGCTCAGGGTGGACCCCGGAGACATCGTTGAGGTAGGTCAGTCGGAAGGGGCCCACTTTGGGTTTGAAAGCCTCGGGGACGGCATTGATCGTGATATCCGGGGGTTCCGCTGGGCCCAACGGCCAAGCTGGGAGTCCTCCCCCGCTGGGGGCGCATCCGCGAAAGCGTAAATGCGCCAGCGGCCGTCGGCAGTGGCCAGGTGTCCCAGGTGCAAGGGGTTTCCGTCACAGACTCGGGATACCAGTGCAGACTTGAAGCGTTTGCCCACCGTGTATCCGGACGCCAGATCCTGATGGCGGGCATCTCCGGTGATCATGGACGGCTTGTACTCGGTCATAAACCCGGCCGGGAATTCGAACGTCTTGACGTAGAAGTCCTCCAATACGGAAGGGTCCTCCATTTCCTCAGGCTTCTTGGCCATCAGGGGGGACCATTCCTTGTCGAAGTCGATGAGGTTCTGAGCTACCTCCTGCCGCTCACCGGAGTACGTGTCGAGCAGGGTATCCGGACTCAGCCCGGTGAGCACCTGACCGAGTTTCCAACCCAGATTGAACCCGTCCTGCATCGAGACGTTCATTCCCTGACCGGCCTTGGCGCTGTGGGTGTGACAGGCGTCGCCGGCGATGAAGACCCGTGGGGTGCGCTCACCGGTGAGTTCGTCGGGGACATCGTCAAACTTGTCGGTGACTCGATGACCGACCTCATAGACGCTGTGCCAGGCCACATGCTTCACATCAAGGGTGTACGGGTGGAGGATAGTGTTCGCTTTGGCGATCACCTCATCCAACGTGGTCTGCCGCACCCGGCCTGCATCATCGTCGGCGACCTCACCGAGATCAACGTACATGCGGAACAGGTGTCCGCCTTCGCGCGGGATAAGCAGGATGTTTCCGCCGGAGCGGGACTGGATGGCGCATTTGAGCCTGATGTCGGGAAAATCGGTCACCGCGAGAGTGTCCATGACGCCCCAGGCGTGTTTGGCCGTGTCGCCGTCCAACGTCCGGCCGATGCTGCGCCGGACCCCGCTTCGTGCCCCGTCGGCACCCAGCACGTATTTGGCACGAACTGTTCGTTCCTGGCCTTCACGTTGACCGGCTACATGCCGGATACGCACCCACACCGGGTAGTCAGCGTCGTCAGTGACCTCCAGTGCTAGGAACTCCACCCCGAAATCGGGGCGCATCCGAGAGGGGGAACGTGCCATGTGTTCGGCGAAATAGTCCAACACACGGGCCTGATTGACGATCAGGTGGGGGAACTCGCTGATGCCGTGCTCGTCTCCTCCTCATGAGCCGAACCCCCTCCCGTGAGCTTCGTCACATATACACAAGGGCCGTGCACAGCAGTCCAAGCATGGTGCGGGCCGAGAGGCAAGGATTGCCGACTATCACCTGTTAATTTCAGGTGTCTCGCGCAATTGAGGAGGTACGTAATGACCACAACCTCGTCAGCATCTTCGAACAGCTTTCCCAGGCGACGGTTTCTTCAGGGAGCCGGTGCCGGCCTGGCTGTCGGTGCACTAGCTGGATACGGAGGGTCGTTTGCCCTCTCGGGAAGAAGCTCACATGCAGATTTGGTCATCTACAACGGAAATGTCCTGACGCTTTCCGGGGAGTTTCGGCCCTTTGAGGCTCTGGCCGTCAAGGACGGGGTCGTCCACACTGTCGGCGAATCCGCAGACGTCAGGCGACTCATCGGCGGCAACAATGATGTAATGAACCTCCGGGGTCGAACAGTCGTTCCCGGGATCAACGACAGTCACTTCCACCCCATGGGGTATGGCACAAATCAACCGCCGCTGACACTGGCCCTAGGGCGTGAACATGTCTCGTCAATCGCGGAGATCCGCGATCTCGTTGCTGAAGCGGTCGAGAATGCCGAGCCCGGAGAGTGGATCCGAGGTTTCGGGTGGGACCAGGGTTATCTGGATGAGGTCCGATACCCGACTAAGGAGGACATCGATGAGGTGTCACCGCAGAATCCCGTCATATTGCGGGAATGGTCTGGACACTCAGTATGGGTCAACTCCGTCGCACTGGAGATGGCTGGGATTGACGAGGACTCCGAGGCTCCCCCGGGCGGTGAGATTTTCCGGCACGGAGACGGCGAGCCCACTGGGGTCCTCACGGAAGGGGATTCCTATCCGGTCAATGAGCTCGTACCGGATTTCACAGAAGACCAGCAGCGCCAGGCACTCGAGCTGGCGGCCGATGCCATGCATGCTGAAGGCATCACCTCCACCACGGATGCTGGTACCAATATCGCCACAGTCCAGATGTACAACGACCTCCTCTCCTCTGGGCGCATGCGACAGCGTATGACTGTCATGCTTGGCGGCCCCGGAGGGGACGCGGAACTGGAAGAAGCGCTGCGGGCCGGACGGGAAATCGAGACCGATCCCCCGTGGTTGAACGTCTCGCAATTCAAGATGTCCGCCGACGGCGTGCCCACACAGGCAATGACCGCGTGGATGTCAGAAGAATATGAAGCTGGCGGCCACGGGTCCCTCGTAGTCCCCGGAGACTCTGAGGAAGTGCAGCTGGAGACGCTGTACCAGCGCATAAGCCTTGCCCATGAACTGGGTTATCAAGTGGGGATTCACTCCTGTGGGGACCGCGCAATCGACGCCGTGGTCGAGGCCTACGACCGGGTCATCGGTGAGCAGGGAGACAAGGGCTTGCGCCATTATGTGATCCACGGCGACTTCATTTCCTCACAGTCACTGTCGAAGCTGAGCTCTCACGGTCTCGGAGTGAACTTCAATCCGAGTATCAAGCGCTCGCTTTCCCACCAGTTGGTCGACGTGCTCGGTCGCGATCGCACCAACTATCAGTGGCCCTACCGGAGCGCCTTGGCCGCGGGCGTCGTGGTGGCAAGCGCCTCCGACGCCCCCGTGGTCCCTCCGCACTTTAGGGAAGGCATCACCGCGATGCTGACACGGCGCAGTCTGGCCACCGGAGAGGTCTTCGGAGAAGAGGAGACCATCGAGTTGGAGGACGCACTGCTGACCTACACCAAGGCAGGTGCTTGGCAGGATGCCGCTGAGGATTGGAAAGGCACCCTCGGGGAAGGCATGGCTGCAGACCTCGTAGTGCTAGATGGCGATCTGCTCAACACTTCACCGGAGGACATTGTGGATATCCCCGTCGGTTTCACCGTCGTCGGTGGCGAAGTTGTGTACGACGTCGCTTCAGCCACTATTCCCCTGGCCACCGCCTCAGCCGCCGCAGTCCGTGACTCTGGCTTGAACACCTATATGAAGGTCGGCTGCTGTGGCGCCGATACAGGACGACACGAAGGAGCACGGATATGAGCGAGAAGACGGATTTTGAGTCACGGGTCCCCGCGCCCGGGGAAAAGGCCCTGGCGCGCAGAACCCTAGGCGTTCCGGCACTGGTGTTCCTTATCATTGCCGCCTCCGCACCACTGACTGTATTGGCTGGCGGGGCAACAACCAGTTTCGCCGTCACCGGCGAACAGGGCGTTCCGGTGGGCTATCTGATACTGGGGGTGATTTTGGTGTTCTTCGCCGTGGGATACGGCCGGATGAGCACCGTGATTCAAAATGCGGGTGCCTTCTATGCATACGTCACCGCCGGGTTGGGCACAACCCCCGGAATCGGGACCTCCTCACTTGCCCTGGTGACATACAACGCCATGCAGGTGGGACTCTACGGAGTCTTCGGGTTCACCGCGTCGTCGATGTTAGCTGAGCTGGCGGGTCTCGAGGTCCCGTGGTGGCTGTGCGCTCTTGTGGCCTGGGTGCTGATAGGCGTGCTTGGCGTCAACCGTATCGACCTCTCGGCAAAGGTCCTCGCCGTCATCGTGCTCCTTGAGTTCGTCGTCGTCATCGGTGTCAGCATGCTTTCGTTGGGCACGGCTCCTGAAGGTGTGTCATTCGAGCCGTTCCTGCCTGAGCACTGGCTCACGGGCAGCCTGGGGGCCCTTTTGGCTTTCGGTATCGCCGCTTTCATGGGATTTGAATCTGGAGCAATCTACAGCGAGGAGGCGAAGAACCCCGAGCGCTCCGTGGCTCGGGCGACTTACATTGCCGTGGCCATCATCGCTGCGTTCTACGCGCTTTCAGCCTGGGCATTCGCAGTAGGTGTCGGACCCTCAGAAATCGTGGCCCAATCCCAGGAGTGGGGTCCGGATCTGATGTTCGTCTTCCTTGAACAGCATGTGCCCGTGATCGTCGGAAACCTTGCAGCGGCTCTTTTCCTGACCAGCATCCTCGCGGCCATGATCGCCTTCCACAACGCAGCAGCACGCTATTTCTTCTCGATGGGTCGGGCTAGACTGCTTCCTCGGTACCTTGGAGTCACAAGCCGCAATGGCGCCCCAGCCGCAGGCTCTCTGACCCAAACTGGTGTCGGCCTCGTCTTCATCATCATTTTCGCCGCGGCAGGTGCAGGCTCAGATCTGGGAGCACTCTTCCCCGTACTGACCATGTTCCCGTGGCTGACGAATGCGGCCGGGTTTGGAATGGTGATTCTGCTGTGTGTGACATCAGTCGCCACCATCGGGTACTTCAAGAAGCATCCTGGAAATGTCCCCGGTTTTGTCAAGACTGTGGCTCCGGCAATCTCCGCAGTGGGGCTAGCCATCGTGGCGATCCTCATCATGTTCAACTTCGACGTGATGATCGAGTCAGACGGATTCTCGCCCCTTGTAGTCATCATTCCCGGAGTCATTGTTGGTTCGGGTGTCGCCGGGCTCGCCTGGGGAAGCTTCCTGCAACGCCGCCGGCCAGAGATCTATCACGCGGTCGGCGACGCTGATATCGGCTGATTCTCCTGTCTCGCTCTGCGGGGCCGCAGGGCGCGCCCAGCGTCTCGCGGCCCCGCACCTGCCGTGGAAAGGCGCTTTACACGTGTTGTGATTCATGACACACTAACCACAGATGGTTCTTGAGCGTCTGCTCAGAATCCAGGTGTCTCGCAGGAGGAATCATGCATCAGGTTCGTCGGGACAACGAAGTCCTCGACTCCAGCCCGACCGTTGACCTGCTGACCTGGCGTGCCATTATGGGGCAGGCTGTGGTTCCGCTTGAGATCAGTGAATACGGAAACGGAACCTTCTCCGGACGTTTCAGACAGGCCCGCGTAGACGCCGTGGGACTATTTGACATGGAAACTGCTGCGCACGTCGTTCGCCGCCCGGCGGCTCTGATCGACGAAGATCAGCCCCGTTTCTACAAGATGAGCCTGCAGCTGCGCGGCCAAGTGCGTCTGGAGCAGGACGGTCGAATCGCAGTCCTTCACCCCGGTGACCTGGCAATATACGACACGCATCGGCCATACACCTTAACTTTCCCGGAGTCCTCTCGGGCAATGGTGATGATTTTCCCACAAGGGCTGGTCGAACTGACTCCTGAACAGGTCTCCCGAGTGACCGCAGTTCGTTTTCCCGGTGATCGCGGATTCAGCCGCATGATCAATCCGTTCTTTGCAGAGTTAAGCCGAAACCTCGATCAATTGGGGGGAACCTATGCCTCCCGACTTGTCTTCTCAGCACTCGATCTGATGGTCACGACGCTCTCCGAGGAGCTTCACCGGCAAGATGATGGAGGAGCTCAGAGTGCGCTAACCCGTGAGATCCGCCAGTACATACTTCGGCATCTCGCCGATGAATCACTGACCCCATCAACTGTAGCGGCAGCTCATTTCGTGTCACTGCGTTATCTCTACACCCTCTTTTCCGAAGGAGGAGAGACAGTCTCAGCGTGGATCCGCTCTCAGCGACTGATGCGGATCAGACGCGATCTCACAGACCCGCTCTACGCCGATAAACCTGTTTCGTGGATCGCCGGCCGTTGGGGCTTACACGATGCTGCGCACTTCTCCCGCCTCTTCAAAGCCGAACATGGTGAGTCCCCAAGTGCGTATCGGCGCCGCCACCTCAACGTCACCTCGGAACTCGCTGCGGCTGCAGCGTAATCCCCCTCAGCAACTGCAGGAATCAGAGTCTGCGGAGGAACTGCAGTGCTCGCTAGTCTGCTCGGGCGGCACATCCAATGTGGGATTGCGCTCGAAGAACCCATCCGGTGTCATCCGGAAGCCTGCATAGTCAACAGGCATAATCGGCCAGTCTTCAGTGCGCGGAAAGTGGGTAAGCCCGAACACATGCCACAGCACCAGGTCAGCTCCATCAACAGATCGGTCCCCAGCGGCGTATGCAGGAAGACCATCTTGACCTGAACTCAGGTTGACCATGCGCCCTGCCGGCCACAGTTCGTCTCGCTCATATTGGGTCACCCAGAGATGATGCCCGGCGAAAGCTGCGCGCCGCCGAATCGGTGAGTCCTCGGCGGCCAGCAGTGTCGGGCTGTCTTCCGGGTGCAGAATATAGGAGACGGGTTGTCCGAGTCGGTTCGTTGACTCGGCGCTGCCGATCCTCCATACGCGACCGACGGACCCCTCAGCGTCGCGGACTGCTTGCTGCTCAGTCTCGAGGCGCGTGATGTTTCGGGTGAAGACGTTCCCCCACGGGTTATCCTCGCCCATCGGAACTCGGGCGACATCTATCTCGTCGACTGTGTTCACTGTCCCGTCAACTGTCATATCCAGCCGGGCGCAGAACAAGTGCTGGTGTACTGGCGCACCCAGCCCCGGAGCAACTTCGGTCGCATACGGGTAATCTCCCCCAGGATAGGCGTTGGTGAAGACGATTCCTGTGGCTTTCGATTCCAGCTCGATCTTGCCGTCGAGATAGAGGTACCAATAGAAGCCGTAGTCATAATTTCCTACGGTGACGAAGAACGAAATTACCAGTCTGCGCTGACGGCGGACTTCGCTAGTGCCGGAGAAGGCATCAGTATGCTTCCAAAGAACTCCGTAGTCCTCCTCATGGATGCAGATCGCATTATTGAGGGTCTTCGGCATGCCGAAATCATCGACCACGACGGCGTCAACGTAGGTGATCTCGCCCTTACAGTCACAGCCCAACTCGAGGGCGTTGGCCAGTCGGCCAAACTGATACTCTCCGACGTCAAAGTAGTTCTGCCACGCGTTGGTGGGAGACGGATCCCCGTAGTTGACGACCATCTCGCCAATGGACCCGCGGTAAAGGATGGGACGGAGCCGCCCCCCGTCATTGAAGCTCAACTGATGAAGGGTCAGCCCCTCACGCCCGTTGAACCCCAACCGGACACTCCAGTTCTCCCAGTTCAGCACCCCCTCTTGGAGGGTGAAGCTCACCCCTTCGGGCTGGGTGATGGAAATGGGCTTCATCGTGGTGCGATACTCTCCCCGAACCTCGGGGTCCAGATAGTCCCCAGATTCCTGCGGTACATGATCAGTGTCGGTTTCCACGACACGGAGAACTTTTTGATTGGTGAGGTCCACATGGGCGACCACGCCGCCGATTGGGTGGGCCCAGATGGAGTCAGTGGGGTAGGCCTGGTAGAAGGCCAGGGCACGCACAATCCGCTTGCCGACTTCGTCCTCGTAGCCGAAAACACCGGCAGAAAGCCCAATGATGACCACCTTGTCAAGATCAGTGATACCGCGTTTGCGCACCGCCTCCACCCACCGCTGGTCAGCCTTAACAATGGGATCGGCTCCCTCTAAGTCCTCGTCAAAGCTTGGCGCAGAACCCTCAGCCACCGCATTGATTTCTCGGCGCTGGACGATGCTTCTTTGGTCCAAATCAACAATGAGGTCATAGAGCTTCAGGGTGCTCAGATCAGTGAGCACCAGGCTGACCTCTCTGGGGAGTTTCTGGCCGGCATTCCACGCCAATACCGCCTCTTTGTGCGGCTCCCGCAGTGAGACGTAGGAGAAACGCGTGGCCTCATTCAGAAGCCCCTCCGCATCAACCACGCTTCGCGTCTGGTGGACCTCCTCGACTGTCAACGGCGACAAAGGGTGAGCAGTGGCGGCGATAGCAGTTTGCTGAGTCACAAATTCTCCTTTAGGGCTTTTGCTGCTGAGAGTAGATTCGGGCAGCCGCTGGATGACCACCACCCACTTATCTCTTGGAGTCTGCCACCGGTTGCATGTCGGTGCATTGATCAGCTGTGCACGGACTTTGACGATGCTGGCCTAACCACCTGGAGTGCACCTGCGTTTTACGAACTCGAAACAACCCGGTAACCAATTTTGAGCATTTGCTCAATAATGTGGTGGGCATACTCACGCAGGAGGCACCATGCACCCCACGCGATCTGACGACGTCGTTGTTTCATTTCCTCGTCCAGCCACCGACCTCGCCACGTGGCGGACCGTCATGAGGTGCGCGATGGTGCCGATGGATATAGAAGAACTGCCCCAGGTCGCTTTTAGGGGGCACTTCCAGTACGCCGATGTCGACGGCGTGCTGCTCTTCCAGATGGCCACTACGGCGCATGTGGTCCGACGCAGCCAAGCTGCCATCTCCTCCTCCGACACCCGGTATTACAAAATGAGTTTGCAGCTTGCGGGCCAGGCGTACTTGGAGCAGGACGAGCGCATAGCCGAGCTGCACCCCGGAGACCTGGCGATATATGACACTCACCGGCCTTACACGCTGACTTTTCCAGAGACAAGCCAAGCTCTGGTGATGATCATCCCCCAAAGCAAAGTCAGTCTCAGCCCTGAGCAGCTGAGCAGCGTCACAGCCACCGTTTTCCCGAGTGGAGGGGGCCTCGGGCGCATGATCAACCCGTTCTTCGTGGAACTAGGCAAAAACCTTGAACATCTCACCGGATCCTACGCC
Source organism: Nesterenkonia haasae (assembly GCF_010119385.1). Taxonomy (GTDB): domain Bacteria; phylum Actinomycetota; class Actinomycetes; order Actinomycetales; family Micrococcaceae; genus Nesterenkonia; species Nesterenkonia haasae. The sequence goes on along the minus strand of NZ_VFIE01000021.1, from coordinate 35,761 downwards.
TCCCGACTCGTCCGTTCCGCGGTGGATCTGATGGAGACGCTGCTCGTCCAAGAAGTGGACAGCCGCTTCCCGTGCGAAACGTCGACCGTACGTTATCTCGGTAGAGAGGTTCAGGATTACATCCAGGAACACCTCTCCGACGCTGACATGACTCCGGCCTCCATTGCGGCCCATCACTTCATCTCACTGCGTCACCTCTATACGGTCTTTGCAGAAGAAGGCCATACCGTGTCGGCGTGGATTCGCGCTAGACGTTTGGAGAAAATTCGTCGGGACCTGACTGACCCCCTCTACAGCCAGCGGGCCGTCTCATGGATCGCCAGCAAGTGGGGACTCCACGATGCTGCGCATTTTTCTCGTGTGTTCAAGGCCGAGTACGGTGTAGCACCATCGGCGTACCGCCGCCTCCACCAGCAGCACCAGCTGACCGCGGTGGGATAGGTTCACCGCGACGTGGCAGCATTCTTCGGACAGATGGTTACACTGAGGCGCATGCACCGCGTGTTCACGCCTCGTATCCCATGCCTGGACTTCCGGGAAGGTTCCCGAACTATGAGGGCGCAACTGTGCAGGCCTCCAGCAGGTGAGCTCCGGGGCTGAGTGAGATGTTGCTGCGCAGATTCGCTGCCGGGTTGGGAGGAGCCTCAGGCCTTCTGCACCTCTTGATGGTGGGCCACGGACCATTGGTGCTGAGCCTGGCGATGGCCCTGGCTGCGGTGACCTGTCTGCCCTGCGCTGGCCACTTGTGGCGGCACGGCACCGTGAGGACCTGGGCCCTGGTGGGTCTGATGAGCACGCTGATGGTCCTGCTTCATGTGGCCATGATGATCCTCGGCGCATTCGAGACCACGGGCAGTCCTGGAGCTCTCTCGCCCGCGAGTGGCGGCGACCATACGGGCCATCTTCATCCAGTACTGCCCATCGGATTACCGGTCCACGAACTGTTCTACGCCGCCGCAATCATCGCCGCAGTTGAGGTCCTAGTGTGCACCATCGGTCTGAAGCGAGGGCTGACCGAGCGAGTCGCCACCTCCTCTGTGACACGACATGGGGAAGAATCAGTGGCATGCCCAAACGAGTGGACAGAGAAGAGCGCCGCCAGGAGATTGTCTGCACCTACCTGAAGATCGCTGCCCGTGACGGCATGGAGGCTGCGACAACTCGTGCCCTCGCTGCCGAGCTCGGTGTGGCCTCAGGGGCCCTATGGCATTACTTTCGGGGTTTCGACGAGGTCTTGCACGAGGCTCTGAAGTTCATTTTCAGCAGCACCAACTATCGGGTGGCCGAGCGGATCGAAGGGCTGAGCGGACTTCGGGCTCTTACCACCATGCTCCAGGAGATCATTCCCGCCGCTGAGCACACCCAAGGAGAGGCTTATGTTGTGGTCAGTTTCTGGGGCAGGGTGCCGTCCCGACCAGATATGGCCGGCATCCAGTCTGAAATCGTCCAACAGTGGCACGATGACTTCTTCAATCTGCTCAAACAGGCAGTGGCTGCGCAGGAGCTGAGCTCTGGCGCACCGCTGGATGTCATCAGCGACACCATCTTGGCGCTATGCACCGGTTTCCAAGTGGAGTTCGTGCTGAGCACTCCCCTTTCAGCCCAGCATCGCCAGTGGAGAATGCTCCACCACGTCTTGGCACCCTGGATGACGGACAGGGGCGTGCGAGCAGCTGACTTTCCCGATCTTTCGCCAGAAACTGAGTCTGCACTCACCTGAGCGAGCGCCCCCGGCGGAAGGGGTGGAATTCAGTATTCACCCATCAGTACATGCGCTGTAAAGACCTGTGCGTTGATGGTCAATACTTTCCCCAGAATCTGAGCGAACCTAAGAGACGTACATCACATACTTCTCCACAAAGGAGCTTCGCAATGACGACACGCACTGATGATCTTCTGGGTCGGATTCAGCCTACTGAGGGCGGCCGCGAGATCTTCGACCCGGCCACCGGAGAATTGGTCGGCCGAGCCCCCCAAGCAAGCGTTGAAGACCTCAACGACGCAGTGGCTCGGGCAAAGACGGCCCAGCCCGGGTGGGCGGCGCGCAGCAATGACCAACGCCGTTCCCTCCTCCATGCGGCAGCGGACGCCGTGGAAGCTCACGCGGAGGAGCTGGCACAGCTGTTGTCACGAGAGCAGGGGAAGCCGCTCAACGGCCCCAACGCTCGTTTCGAAGTAGGAGCGTGCTCAGCGTGGCTGCGGGCCACCGCCGAGTTCTCTCTGGAGCCCGAAGTGTTGGTCGACGATACGTCCGGCAGGGCCACACTGCATTGGCGCCCGCTCGGGGTCGTCGGGGCTATCGGCCCGTGGAACTGGCCGATGATGATTTCAGTGTGGCAGATCGCCCCCTCACTGCGTCAGGGCAATACCGTCGTCATCAAGCCCTCGGGGTATACCCCGTTGAGCGTGTTGGCACTTGTGGAGGTGCTCAATACTGTGCTGCCGGAGAATGTTCTGATACCTGTGCCCGGTCGTGGGCATGTCGGGGAAGCGCTGAGTCGGCACCCTGACATAGACAAGATCATGTTTACCGGGTCCACTGCCACCGGGAAGAGCATCATCAAGGCCGCGGCTGATACCGTCAAGCGCCTGACTATGGAATTGGGCGGCAATGACGCCGGCATTGTGCTGGCCGATGCCGACCCCAAGGCCATCGCAGAAGACTTGTTTTGGGGCGCGTTCATTAACACCGGCCAAACCTGCGCGGCACTGAAACGCCTCTATGTGCCTGAGTCGATCTACGATCAGGTCTGCTCCGCGCTGGTTGAAGTTGCCGAGAAAATGCCCATGGGCCCTGGCCTGGACGAAGCGAACGTTCTTGGCCCACTGCAGAACGAGGCCCAATGGCAGATTGTCGACCGGCTGGTAACAGCCGCGAGAGACTCAGGGGCCCGCATCCTGACTGGAGGAGATCCGGACCACAGCAGGTCCGGCCACTTCTACCCGACGACACTCGTGGCCGATATCGACCCACAGAACCCCCTGGTCGTTGAAGAGCAGTTCGGCCCAGCGCTGCCAATTGTGAAGTACAGCACTGTGGACCAAGCAATCGAATGGGCGAACTCGCTAAATGAAGGGTTGGGGTCTTCGGTGTGGTCCTCAGACCTCGACCGCGCAGAGGAGGTCGCATCTCAGCTGGTGGCGGGGACCACCTGGATCAATAAGCACGGGGCCGTCGACCCCCGCATGCCTTTCGGTGGTGCACGCGAGTCCGGATTCGGACTCGAGTTCGGCGTGGAAGGGCTGAAAGAGGTCAGCCAACCTCATATCATCAGCCGCTAGTCGCTAGTCCTTGCTGAGGGCACCGTGGCTTACAGGGGCAAAGCTTCGTTCGGTTCATCACACGAGCTTACGGAGTTTGGGCGACGAGGTGTCCCGTCCGTCGTCCGCCGCTTAGGCACGGCGGACGACGCGCACATTGCTGTCTCTGGCCTCGGGACCCGAGGATGTGCGTGACCAATGCACGGAACACTGTGGTCTGGGTCGAGGAACTTGCATCCTATGGATGCCGGTCAAGCACACGCCCTCTCCAACTGTAGAGACCCGATGCGTGGGCTCACAGTGGAACAATGACGTGTGACGTCCGATGGTAGGGAATCGTCTGCCCAACAACGGTCTATTCACGGTGTGCCCTTGTTCGTGGGGTGGTCGTAGGGCATCCCACGCCGTGAACTCGATAACTGGGGAACCGAACTTTGTTAAGAGAGTTCTTCCGCAGTGCGCCCGGTAGTCCTGATCACGAGGTTTGCGTGTATAGAAGAACAACGCGGTGACGAAGTCGAACAAGTACCGCCCTAGACCGAGGTCATCGAAGTTAATGAGTGCCACCCGGGAACCTGCCTGTTATTGATGAGCGGAACGCTGCCGGTTGCGTGAAGCCAAATATCTCGCGCTGCACACAAAACGACAAACACCTTGCATCATCTTTCAAGGCTCACAAGGCGGAAGAAGCCTACGGTTGTACAAATCTCTAGAACCCGTCAATGAAATTCTCACTCTCCCCCTGGAGGTCTCTTATGGAAGCTATCGAACACGTCGTCTGGAATGCCACGATCCTCACCATGGATGACGAAGACACGGTTGCCGAGGCGATGGCAATCGGCGGAGGACGGATCGTGGCAGTCGGGTCGAACGAGGAGATCTTGCAGTTGGCCGGGGAGGGGAATGCTCGGCGAGATTTGCGTGGTCTGACTGTGATGCCTGGGTTGATTGACACACACAATCACCACAACTTAGCCGGTGAGGCAGACCTGTACCGGTTAAACTTCCCTCCCACCGCTTCGATCGAAGAGATTGTGCAGTCCACCAGTGAATGGGCGAAGCAACTGGGCCCTGGCGAGTGGGTGCTCGGAGAAACCTGGGGCTCGGGACGTTACGGGGAGCTATCCACCAGTGAAGCCCTTCAGAAACTAGATGCGGCGACAGGCAATATACCGGTATTACTTACCGACGATTCTCACCACAACAAATGGGCCAACTCCGAAGCCATGCGCCGCGGCGGTATCTTCGCACTGGAATCGGACCCGCCCGGTGGTCACGTCGTCCGTGATATCGAGGGCCGGCCTACTGGGCTGCTGATCGAAACCGCCGGAGCCTTGGTGGAACAGGCACGCCTGAAGGAGACCGGCGTTCCAAAGGTAGATCATGTGTCCGCCAGCTCTGAACGAGCGATCCAAATGTTGCATGAATTCGGCGTCACTGCTTTCCAGGATGCGGCAACGACTCGAGAAATCATGGCGGGCCTGAAGACCCTGGACAGCCAAGGGCGTCTCAAAGCCTGGGTAGTCTCTTCGATGCTGGTCAACGACTTTATCTTCGGCACGGAATTCCTCGGTGAGCCGCTCCTGAGTAGCGGTGAACAACATCGAACCGTCCACCACCGACCCGACTTCGCAAAGATATTCCTTGATGGCGTCCCACCGTCGAGGACCGGTGCATTTCTTGAGCCGTACATACCCGACGATGTGCATGGTCACAACCACTGCGGCGGGACCACTATGCCCATCGAAGAACTAGAGACGTGGCTGCGTAGGTGCGCAGAATTAGGCATCGGCGCCAAAATCCACTGCACAGGGGATGCTTCAGTCCGCGCAGTGTTGGACGTCGTTGAGAAGTTACGCAGAGACGACATAACTGATATGAAAGTCCATATCGCCCACGGCTCATACACGCACCCTAACGACGTCGCCCGGTATGGCCAATTGGACGTCGTAGCAGAGATTTCCCCGGCGCTTTGGTATCCAGGTGTCATTGTGGAGGCTCTTCGCAGCGTGCTTCCGGAACCGCGCGCTAGCCGTATCCACCCCAACCGTGACCTATTGGACACTGGCGCCACACTCGCCGGGGGCTCTGACTGGCCAGTCTCAGAAGATCCTAACCCGTGGCCGGCAATATACGGTCTCGTTACACGGCGCAACCCCACCGGAGAGTTCCAAGGGACGCTATGGCCCGAGCAAGCCATCACCCTCAACGAGGCGTTGCGCGTTTACACAACGGGACCAGCCGAAGCAATGGGGTTGGACGACACCATCGGTCGCCTCGCACCCGGGTACTCCGCAGACTTTCTTGTCCTAGAGAAAAACCCGTTCACAACTGATTTGGAAGAAATCAAGGACTTCACTGCTCTGGAGACATGGTTCTCGGGGGACCAAGTCTATGCAAAAAAGTAACTCACTGCACCGTCAACCTGAGGAATCTACAATTATGACACATCTACACGCTGACCAGAAACCGCCGCACACGAGAATACTGGCTCCACAGTGGATGCTAGCTACAGCACTAGGCGCAGGACTAATCCTGACCGGATGTAGCGATGCCCCTGAGGAAACTACAAGTTCACCGGCAACCGGGGTAACCGAGGAGGACGGGACCCGGGGGGAAGTAAACAAGATCCTCTTCTCTTACCCATTCAACGCATTACCTGTCTATTCAATCTTGACTGAACAGACCTTGGAAGTCGCTGAGGACCGCGGCGTAGAGGTGATCTTCACGCACGACGACATGGACCTCGGCCAACAGGTCACGAATCTCACCACATACCTAGGGGACGAAAGCATCGATGCTGCAGTGACCTTCCCCGCAGACCCAGCGTCCTTAAACCCAATCGCTCAGGATTACATGGATGCGGGCAAGTACTGGGTCACTTACGGTGGCGACCTGGAGAACCAAGACTCCACATTGCAGTTCAGTTTTGAAGAAGCTGGATGCACCCTGTCTGAAGATGCCGCCCAGTGGGCTGACGAGACACTTGACGGTGAAGGAACTGCCCTTGTTCTCGTTGACGAGACGATCCAGATTGGGCAAGAACGCACCGACGGTCTCCTCAACTGCCTGGAAACCTCAGCTCCTGGCCTTGAAATCATCACACAGCAGGCCGTGACACCAGATGAGGGCCTCTCCGCTACCAACACGGTCCTCGCTCAGAACCCTGACGTTGACGTGGTCCTGGCCGCCGCCGGTGATGCGGCCCAGGGCGCTTATCAAGCATTGGTGGAGAGTGGACGCGACACTGATGACGACGAGACCTACCTCGGGGGCCTCGATGGCAATGGATCGCTGTTCGCATCCATGAAGGCGGGCACCTTCGTCCGCGGAATAGTCACTCCATCCTTCGATGAGCTAGCCATGCAGATCATCGACCTCCCCGTCGCTTTGGGGGAAGGGAGCGCTGATGAAGTCGTCGACCTGCCCACTTACTTGATCACTGCCGACAGCGAAGAGCTCGACGCCTACATCGAAGCATTCGGCGCGGCTGAGTAGCAGAGACAACCATGTCAGTCGCGGTCAAGAATCTCACGAAACGCTACGGCGCCACCGTAGCGCTCGACAACGTCACCTTGGAGATCAAATCGGGGGAGGTCCACGCACTTCTAGGTCACAACGGTGCAGGCAAGTCGACAGTCATTGGGTGTCTTGGCGGCCGGACTTCTCCCAACGAAGGGGTCATCACCATCGATGGGCAGGACTTCACAGAACTCTCCCCACAGGAATCCATCCGCCAGGGCATCGCCGTCATCTACCAGCACCTGAGCCTCATCGACTCACTTACCGTGACAGAAAATCTGTTTCTGGGCCTGGAAAAGTCTCGAGCCGGGTTCGTGGAACGGTCGCGCCAACGGGAAATCGCTTGGGAATGCCTATCCCGAGTCGGCGCGACCGCGCGGCCTGGCGACAGGGTGGGGGACCTCGCGATGGGGCAGCGGCAACTGGTTGAGATCGCTAAAGCGCTGAGGCGTGACACAAACCTATTAATCCTCGACGAACCCACCGCCGCTCTGAGCCCGACCGAAGCTGAGCGCCTGGCAATCCTTGTAGACCAGTTGCGAGAGGAAGGCATCGCCATCCTCTACGTGACACATCTCCTCAATGAAGTGATGCAACTCGCGGATCGGGTCACGGTGCTACGCAGCGGAAGTGCTGTATGGAGTGAGAGAACAGCGGACATTACCAAGGCTGATGTAGTTTCCGCGATTAGCGGTGACCACACTGCGGCGAACATTCGGCCGGCTCCGTGTGACGCCACTGTAGACGCGTTGTTCGAGTTGAGGGGATTCAGCACTGAGGGGCTGGAATCGTTAGACCTGAGCCTCCAACCGGGAGAAATCGTATGTCTGTATGGCCTCATCGGCTCCGGCAGAACCCGACTTCTCGAGACCGTTTTCGGTCGTCGTCGCTATCGAGGAGAAGTGCTGGTTGAAGGAAAGTCGCACCTCATCCGAAATCCGAACGACGCCCTCAAAGCTGGTATCGCTCTCGTTCCCAGCGACAGGATTAAGCAGGGACTGTTCGGGCGACTCACTGCGGCGGAGAATACCGTCACCCGGGTGATGTCCACCTTGGCCCGATTTGCTGTCCGAGACTGGAGGCAGGAGAGGCGAATCGTTGAAGACACGACCAATTCCATGTCTCTTCGACCGAATGTCCCCGACCTCGCAGCGTCACGTTATTCAGGCGGTAATCAACAGAAGATCCTCATCGGCCGCTGGATTAACTCCGCCTCTGAGGTAAAAGTTCTCCTCTTAGATGACCCAACTCAGGGCGTTGATGTAGGGGCACGGTCTGAGATCTATGAAGTGATCCGCACACTAGCAGCCACGCGGCGAATTAGCGTGCTGTTTTCCACAAATGAACCGGAAGAGGCTTTGGCCTTGGCCCATCGCGTGATCTTCATGCGTGAGGGGAAAATCGATGAATCTCTCACAACGGACGAGCTCGTCGAAGAAACTCTACTGGAGCGCGTCCACTCGGACTCCTTGGCCCACTCATCGTCTGCGGAGCCTGCGACCGCTCGTTTCCCTCACACAGAAAGTCTCCGAAAACAATGAATCGTACGCTCACCCATCGCGTGTTTCTGGGGCTCGTCCAGAGCCCCCTGCTAGTCATTCTGATCGTCATGGTCGTGCTAGTAGAGATGGCCACCGGCTCCCAAATGAGTTGGGGAAATCTCCGTGGCGTGTTGCTTGACGTCGCGGTCATCGGAATCGTGGCCGTTCCCGTCGGCATGCTGCTTATCGCAGGATACATTGACCTCTCCGTTGGCTCGACCCTCGCTATCGGCGGCGTTTGCGCTGCGTTGGCCGTGAAGCATACAGAGTCGGTCTGGTTGGGTCTGGGCGCAGCGCTCCTGGTCGGAGCACTCGTGGGCGCGATCAATGGGCTCCTCGTTGCTGTCATCGGTCTTTCGTCGCTGATTACCACGTTGGGTGTGCTCACGGCGGGACGAGGCGTCGCACAGTTGATGAGCCCCCTGCCGGTCAGTGGCTTCACCCCAGAGTTTGCCTTCTTTGGGGCGGGGGCCGTCTTAGGTGTTCCCGTGCCGGCCGTCATTGCCGGTGTACTCTTCCTATTCGCCGGCGTTTTCTTGATCATGACTCCGAGGGGACGTCACGTCTATGCACTGGGGGTCAATCGGGAAGCCGCGTATCTTTCCGGGATATCTACACGGCTCATCCCCTTTGCGCTTTACATGGTCTCGGGGGCCTGCGCCGGGCTTGCAGGGGCCCTCACCGCTGCACGTCTGAATAGCGCGCCGGCAGGTCAACTTGGAGCCGGTTTCGAGTTAGCCGTCCTGACGGCAGTGCTCATCGGAGGCATCGCGCTGACCGGCGGCGAAGGGACCATGTTCGGGGTACTGGTGGGTGTGCTTTTTATGGGCCTCTTGACCAACAGCCTCACCTTGCTCGGAGTAGCTACTTTCTGGCAGAACGTAGTAAGCGGTCTTGCTCTTGTGTCCGCAATCATAATCTCCTTGGGAACCCAACGTCTCCGAGGAAAATTGCTCACTCTCGAGGCGAAACGGGTCGCCACGCCATGAGGTGCCACAGCTGACGGGAGCTTGGAAGCACTCCTTTGCTCGGGTGGTTGAATCCCTCGCTTTGGAACACCCCGCGTACTGGTCGACTAGTAAAACACTCCAGATGGAGTGCACGCACCAGGGGTTCTGGCGGCCGGTAGGCAATCTGGGAACAAGAACTGCGCACTCAGTGGGACAAATGAGGATGTGCATGTAGTGAGATCTTCATCGAGACACTGACTGATAAGGCGCCCCGATGCATTCGCGTGACGTCCAATACGCGAACCATGTATGCAGAGTGCTGCTCCTGAGACGGTCCCACTAAATTGACACCCTAGCGGAAGTCGGCGGGTCATCGAGTCTGTGCCAAGTGAGGCCTCCTGCGTCCGGCGTCACCCCACACGTCAGTTCGAATATCTTCATGAAGCGATGCTCAACCACCTCAGGCGCGCTCATGGAGTGCACACAGTTTCTTTAGCTACTGCAGCAGTGTCTTATCATCCAGAGCTGCGCCCTTGATCTTGCCGAACTCCGCTAGGAGGTCCTCAGGAGTAAGCTTGGACTTCTCCTCCTCGGAGACATCCAGGATGATGCGACCCTCGTGCATCATGATCAGCCGATTGCCGACCTCCAAAGCCTGGACCATGTTGTGCGTGACCATCAGCGTGGTCAACCCCTGCTCCTCGACCACCTTCCTGGTCAGGCGAGTTACCAGTTCTGCGCGCTGCGGGTCCAGAGCAGCCGTATGCTCGTCGAGAAGCAGAATCTTCGGCTGAGAGAACGTCGCCATCAACAGGCTCAGTGCCTGGCGCTGACCTCCGGAAAGCAGGCCGACCTTGGTCTTCAGCCGATCCTCGAGACCTAGCTCGAGCACCTTCAGCGCCTCCGCGAACCGTTCCCGTTTGGCCCGGTTGACTCCCAAGCCGAGCCCGCGGCGTCGTCCGCGTTTATCCGCCAGGGAGAGGTTCTCTTCGATTGTAAGGTTGGGGCTGGTGCCCGCCATGGGGTCTTGGAACACGCGTCCGACCTGTGCGGCGCGCTGGTGCTCTTTCAGCTTGGAGACGTCCCGACCGTCGAGTGCGACGACCCCTTCGTCCTGACTGATCCTCCCGGCAACGGTGTTCAGCACGGTGGACTTTCCCGCACCGTTGGAACCGATCACGGTGACGAAGTCTCCGGGTGAGAGCCTCAGGTTGACGTCGATCAGGGCTTTGCGCTCGTTCACAGTGCCGGGAAAGAAGGTCTTAGAAACATTTGTCACATTGAGCATGACTCAGCTCACCCTCTTCCCATTAATGTTTGCATCCTCGGTCAGAGTGGCCTCAGCTGCTGCGTGCAGAGCTGACCGACCTCTTCTGCGCCGAGCCGCGAACTTCCGGAATCCGTCCCACTGCGGAAGGAGCAGAGCGGCGATGACCAGAATCGCGGACATCAGCTTCATGTCATTGGGGTTCAAGCCTGCGTTGAGTGCCAGCTGAATCGCCAGCCGGTAAATGACGGCTCCGAGCACCACTGCCATAGTGGCTTGGATGACCACGCGGGTTCCAAAGATCGCTTGGCCGACGATGACTGACGCCAGTCCGACCAGAATCAGACCGATGCCCATGCCGATGTCGGCGAAACCCTGATGTTGGGCGACTACGGCACCGGCGAGTCCTACCAAACCGTTTGAGAGCATCAGACCAGTGATCTTCATTCGGTCAGTTGATACTGCGAAAGAACGGATCATCTGTTCATTGTCACCGGTGGCCTGTAGGGCCAGGCCAGCGTCCGTATGGAGGAACCAGTCGATGATGATCTTGAAGACCAGAGCCACAGCCACCAGAACCAGCACCGAGCTCCAGCCGCTGCCAGCGAACTGGCGAAGCAGGGAGATTGTGGTGTCCTCGCCTAGCAGCGGAATATTGGCCCCGCCCATAATCCGGAGGTTGATCGAGTAGAGCCCGATCATGGTCAGGATGCCGGCCAGCAGACCATTGATGTTGCCCTTGGTGTGCAGCAGACCGGTGACCAGCCCGGCCAAGGTGCCCACCACGAAGGCGGCGCCGCTGGCCAGGAACGGGTCCACACCGTTGACTATGAGAATGGCCGCGGTCGCGGCCCCCGAGGTGAAGGAACCGTCGACGGTGAGATCCGGAAAGTTCAGGATCCTAAAGGTCAGGTATACCCCGAGGGCTACGATCGCATAAATCAGGCCCAGTTCAAGCGCTGTGATCATTCGTCTTCGTCGTCATCCTCGCCGGCGTCAGCTGGGTCTTCAGCTTCGACATCTTCACCGACCACTACGTCAGCACGGTCGAGAACCTCCTGGGGGAGCTCCACATTCATCTCTTCAGCGGCATCCGGGTTGACGGTGAGCTCCAACTCCGACTGTGTCTCTACGGCCATAGACGCTGGGTCTTCTCCGTCTACCAGGATGCGGATGGCCATCTCACCAGCTTGATAGCCCAACTGCTGGTAGTCGATGCCGTAGGTGGCCACAGCCCCGCGGACCACTGAGTCCGCCTCGGCAGCGATGATCGGTACGTCGTTCTGCTGGCCGTACTGAATCACGGCTTCCAGGGCTGAAACCACAGCGTTATCGGTAGGCACATAGATCGCGTCCACGTCGAGTGACTCCACGCCCTGCTGCACCTCGGAGGAGGCTGAGATCGTCGCTTCCTGAACCTCGAGGCCCAGCTCTTCAGCGGCCTCCTGGAGCATCTCGACCTGCACCTGGGAATTGGTCTCTCCTGAGGAGTAGACCACGCCGACAGTTTCGGCGTCGGGCATGATCTCCTGCAGCAGTTCCAGCTGCTCGGACACGGGGTTCATATCTGAGGCTCCGGTGATGTTGCCTCCGGGCTCCTCCCAGGAGTCGACTAGGCCAGCCTCCTCCGGATCGGTCACCGAGGAGAACACGATCGGGATGTCAGTAATCTGCTGGGCTGCCGCCTGCGAGGTAGGGGTCGCAATGGCGTGCACCAGGTCCAGATCTGCAGTGGCGAAGGTACCGGCGATGTTCGAAGCCGTGGCCTGCTCGCCCTGCGCGTTCTGCTCGTCCCATTCGACGTCGATTCCGGCGTCGTCGAACGCACTCTTGAATCCGTCCCTGGCGGAGTCCAGGGCTGGGTGGGAAACGATCTGGGTGATGCCGATGGAGTAGCTCTCAGCGGCGTCGCCGCCGTTGCCGTTTTCGTCGTTCGCTTCATCGGCGCTGCCATCGCCATTGCAGGCGGTCAGCAGCAGAGCCGCGGTTGCCGCGGCGGCAGCTACGCGAACAGCTAGGGTGTTGGTCATATTGGTCTCCTCCTCGAGACTGGGCGGGGGTCGTGCGTTGAGTGGTGAATCAGTGAACCATTTGCTTGTCACCAAGCCGGAGTTCTTCGCGCTCTCCATCGTCCTGCAGGTCTATTCCCTGAAGGTTCTTGGGGACCATGGAGACCGCGATGAAGGACATCACCGCAAGGCCACCGATGTAGACCCCGATCAGCCATGACTGACCGGTGGTGTCCAGAATCGCCTGAGCGATCGTAGCAGCGAATGCGCCGCCGATGATGGACCCCAGCGCGTACCCGATGGAGACTCCCGAGAACCGGATAGAGACGGGGAACATCTCAGCGTACAGAGCCGACTGCGGGCCGTATGAAGGGCCGAGGCCGATGGTGAGGACGAAGATGGCCAGCGCGAACAGGGGCAGCGAGGCGGTGTCCAGCAAGAACCACATGGGCACCGCCCAGACGATGATGATCGCGTAACCGATCTGGAATGTCCGCACACGTCCGATGCGGTCGGAGATCCAACCTCCAAGCATGGTGAAGATGAACCATCCGACGCCACCGATCAGCGATGCGATCAGAGTTTCGGTGCGTGACATCCCGAGTTCTGCCGCACCGTAGGCGGCGAAGAAGGCGATGACCAGGTAGCCCGCGGCATTGTTCGCCGCGAAGATCAGGGCCGCCAGGAACGTGTACTTCTTATGTGTGGTGACCAGTTCCTTCAGCGGGGCGGAAGATTCCTTCTTGCGTTCCTTCATCTCTTTGAAGACCGGGGACTCCTCGACCTTCCACCGGATGAAGAAGGCGATGAGAATCAGCACGAAGGAGAACAGGAACGGCACGCGCCAGCCCCATTCCAGGAATTGCTCTTCGGTGAGGACAGCATTGAGCCCGAACATGAATCCGGTCGCCAGGAGCATACCCAGCGGAACGCCGATCTGCGGGAACATGCCGAAGAGGCCCCGTTTGTGGCGCGGGGCATGTTCGACGGCGAGCAAAGCTGCACCACCCCATTCGCCTCCGGCCGAAAGACCCTGGATGATCCTCAGCACGATCAGCAGAATCGGGGCAGCCAGCCCCCAGGCGGCGTAGGTGGGGAGGAGACCAATCAGGACAGTGGCCCCACCCATACCAGTCAGCGTGATGAACAGAACGAGTTTGCGTCCGAACTGGTCCCCGAGCCAACCGGCCAGGACAGCGCCGAGAGGGCGGAAAAGGAATGAGATGCCGACTGATGCCCAGGCGACGATCTGCGCAAGAGTCTCGGACTCCGCACCGAGGGGCTCAAAGTAGAGCACGGCCAGGACAAACCCCGCCGCCTGCGCATAGATAAAGAAGTCGTACCACTCGATCGTGGTACCCACCAGGGTTCCGGCGAGAACTCTCTTCTCCTCGCGGGTCACACTGTGGCCCTCTCTGCTGAGGTAGGCCTGCTGGGTCATTGTGCCTCCGTTGGCGCCTGATTGTTCGGGATGCGAGTGACGTGAATGCTGGCGCAATCACCAGATTTTCGTGTGATTCAAGTCACTGGCGAAAACTGTAGCAGACTTACTGACCATTCGGTAGGTAAATGAATTTGCGGCTGATACTTTGGTGATCATTCCGCACATTCGACAGCCAGTTGGGGGCCCCTTGACCACGAACTCGATGCCACCGGCCTACTTCTCCGCACTGGGAAATGGCAAGTATCGCGCGACGCAAGCTACAGCCGGCGCCTGGGACCCGAACCAGCAGCACATCGCCCCGGCGATGGGACTCATGACTCATGCGCTTGAACGCCACCAGGGTACTGACCGGCCACTGCACATCACGCGCTTGAGCTTCGACATCTACGGCACCGTGCCGATTGATCAGGTGGAGGTATCGGTCAGTCTGCTCCGCCCCGGACGCACCATTGAGCTGAGCCAGGTCTCCATGACCCACGCTGATCGGACAATTGCGGTGATGCGCGCCTGGTCGCTGATCGACTCCCCTACTGAGGATATTGAGCACCACCCCCAGGAGGGTTTCCCCGCACCGGAGGAGTGTGAACCCTGGCACGCGGCCGAGATCTGGCCCGGTGAGTTCATCGCCTCGCTGGAAGGGCGCCGTCGATCCTTGAGCCCCGGCCGGGCCCAGGCATGGCTCCGCGCGGAACTTCCACTCATCGAGGGCGAGCGCACTAGTGACCTAGCCGGCTACCTGGGCCTGATCGACGTCGCCAACGGACTCGCTATGGCCGTGGACCCCTCTGCTGCGGCCTACCCCAACGTCGATTCCACTGTTTCTTTCTTCCGCCAGCCCCGCGGCGAATGGGTCGGACTTGATGTCACTGCTTCAGTCGGTCCCCGCGGTGTGGGCCTGACGCACAGCCTTCTGCACGATATCGGAGGTCCGGTGGGAGTATTGACGCAGTCTCTGACCATTCGGCGCATGCCCACAGCATCCTGATCCCACACCACATGTGAGAAGAAGCAGGCCTTCATGACCACTCAGCAGAAAATCCCCGCCCACTCCCCCGTGGTCCGTGACCTCATCGCCGCGCTCGGCGACAAGGTCTCTACCGCACCGGAAATTCTGGATTCCAGGGCTCATGACCGTTCGTACCACTCTTGGGAGCCGCCGCTAGCGGCGGTGCAGGTCTCAAGCACTGCCGATGTCTCTGCAGCACTGCGGATCTGCCACCAGCACCGCACTCCGGTGGTTCCTCGCGGTTCTGGCACCGGACTCGAAGGGGGCGCCAACACAACTGCTGGGAGCATCTGCTTAGATGTTTCCGGGATGAATCAGGTTCTGCGCGTCGCTGCCGATGACCTCTATGCCACGGTCGAGGCGGGGGTTATGAAGTCTGAGCTCAACGAGGCCCTGATAGAGCACCAGCTGCAGTTCGCAGCTGGCCCGGGGATCGACGCCAGCGTAGGAGGCATGACCGCCACGTCGGCCAGCGGAACCACTGCTGTTCACTACGGAACCCTGAAGGAGAACGTGCTTGCGCTGACGGTCGTGCTGGCTGACGGTTCGGTGGTCAAGACGGGCTCGACCACAAAGAAGAGCTCTTCCGGATATGACCTCACCCATCTGTTCGTGGGATCTGAGGGCACACTGGGAGTCATCACCGAGGTGACGCTTTCCCTACATCCGATTCCCGAGACCGCGCGAATGGGCGTCTGGTCATTGCCTTCGCTGCAACAGGCAGTAGACCTGGTGGTGAAGGCCCTCCGATCCTCCCTCCGGCTGACCCGTGTGGAACTGTTGGACCGGGTCACCGTTGACGCGCTGGCCAAGTACACCGGCTACACCGCACCGGTGACGGAAACACTCATGGTTGAATTCGTCGGAGGCCCCTCGGAGGTGGAGGATCAGTATTCTCGATTCGCTGCGCTGGCAGAGGCGTACGACGCCGCCGAGCACGCCTCCACTACCGACCCCGAAGAAGCTGCCCACCTGTGGCAGGCGCGTCATGATGCGCTACCAGCCGCGCTGGCGCTGATCCCAGGATCTGCTTCACTGACCACTGACGTGTGCGTGCCGATATCCAAGCTGCCTGAGTGCATCCTCGCCACCAAGGAGGATCTCAGCACGACCGGTTTGATCGCCCCAATCGTGGGCCACGTGGGTGACGGCAATTTTCACTTGGCGATCCTGCTGCCCCCGGGGGATGAAGAAGCTCAGCAGAAGGCGCACCAGCTGAACGCTCGCCTGTTGGACAGGGCTTTGGCCGTAGGCGGAACGTGCACCGGTGAGCACGGCGTCGGGCTCGGGAAGGTCAGCGCGATGGCCAAAGAACACGCCTCCGCTATAGCGACTATGCGCACGATCAAGACCTCACTGGACCCTCACGGCATCTTGAACGCTGGGAAGATCCTGGCCCCTGGCGGCGGCTGAGGCGACCTCGGCAGCCGCGGCATCTGCGTCAGCCAGAGCTCGCGCCGATCCACGCGTGTCTCCGCCGGCTTCTGCTGCGATTGCTGTCCCCCACTGAACGGAGGACAACTGCAGCCCCAAGACATAGATTTGTCCTGCGCTTCCGTCGGCGTGGATCAGCCGGTGAGGTTCTGCTGTGACATTGAACCCCTTGTGCACATGGGCTTGCCCACCGGATTCGATGACCGCTGGGGTCGCAAGGCCGTGGTCGAGCAATCCCCGAACCAGTGGCGACCGCGCCTGGGTGATACGGTTCGGCGGCATCATCGCCTCAATCATGTGCTCAGCGGTGTATCGGGCACCTTGAACGGCGGCCGAGTCAGCAATAAATGCACCCTGTGTGGTGTCTACGCCGTAAACCGGCTCAGGGCCCAGGAACTCCACAATTCCGGCCCGTGCCAGGGCGGCCAGCTCCTCAATACGCTGCACCGGCGGCCCAGATGCCAGTCCTTCTACCAGCGGTTCGAACCAACCCTCGATGTCGCGCAGCACCGAACCCTGTTGGATCCGCCGGTCAGCCACCAACTTTTTGATCTGAAGTCGGGCCGCATGGAGGGCATTGGCCGCCATCTTCTCTGGCGAATCCTCCTCTGCGGCTGAGGAGGAGGCATCATCTTCCAGCCACTGGACCAGGGTCTGCTGATATTCCTGGGGTGAGGTCCAGCTGCGGTGTTGAAATGGTTTGGCATACGCGATGACGTCGAACGTTCCAGACCCGCCGTACTGCGTATAGGTCGCCTGGATGTCCTGTTCAATCAGCGGCCACAGGTGGGCGGCAAAGTCCAGCTCTGAGTGCTTGGCAATCAGAGCGTTCGTCACCTCCGGCGTCAGATGAGCTAGCCGGATTCCTGAGGGCACGAACCCTGGTGCGAGTGTCTTCGCTCGGTAGGGTGTCCCGCGCCGCGAGCCCGCGATCAGATGAGGTTCGTCGCCGGACGCCACATACGTGTAGCGCTGTCCTGGTGCGGGGTCGGGGTTGAGTCGGAATTGTCCTCCCCGCCCCGCAGTCACCTGGATCATCAAGTCGAAGAAGTTGAGTCCGAGTCCGCGCACCAGCACATTCTGACCTGGCCGGAACAGTCCGTAGTCCACGTCGACTGGGATAGCGGGGCCCTGGTAGTGCAAGCCATGGTCTTCGGCTTGCGCAGCGAGGTGTGCAGGCCCTGCGGCCAGTTCAGCGTCCAAGTGTCCAATAGCGAGCACGACCGCGTCTGCAGTGCGTTCCACGTCTGCAGTTTCAAGCAGGTACTGATCGTTCTGCCGTGTCAGGCCGGTCACTTCCGCTGAGATGTGTTCTACGGCTACTCCGCGACCGCGGAGGTGTGCCGAGGCTTCCTTGTTAATCCACGCCAGGTAGGTGCCATATTGCCTGCGGGTCGGGTAGGAGACGGCGTCGTCGTCGAAGCCCGCAGTGGCGCAGAACTCCAGGAAGCTGATGGAGCACGACGACGCGGGCAGACTGCGGCGAGTGCCACCTGAGGGAGCTGCGGTGGGGAAGGACGCCGGGGTGTTCATGAGGTACAGCGGAGATTGGTTAGGGTCCCACACACGTCCTGGGCCGGGAGGCGCGGGATCAAAAACAAGGACTTTGAGCTTGCGTCGCTGCCCCGGGCTGCAACGCTCCACATAGGCCAGGAGACGTTCAAGGAATGAGGTGCCCCGTGGTCCGGCTCCGACCACCGCGATCACATACTCGTGCTGATTACTCACTGTCTCCACATTACCGGGTGCTGCTGGAGCGGCTACTTTGCTCTGCGAGCGCTTGGCCGCTAACCTAGGGAGTCGCGTCAAGAGCGAATATCGCACCTGACGTGACTAGGAGGCGTGCCGGAGCGGCCGAACGGACTTCACTGCTAATGAAGGATCCCCTTAACCGGGGATCGGGGGTTCAAATCCCCCCGCCTCCGCGAATTGAGCAACGGCAGGACTCTGGCCTGAAACATTGGCCTGATTCCAGCGTTGTGACACTGGCGCATAGTTCCTCTGAAGACACATCTGAGGGCCCGGGCTACTGCCCCGCCTCGGGCGGGGCCTCTCTGTTCCGGTCTCCTCGAGAGCCGCCAGCAGGCTGCTAGGGACGCCCCGGGGCTTATTGAGTGTGCTTCACCAAAGCAGATCGCAATAGTTGCAAGGCGCGGAGCTGCGTTTGAGCAAGTATCTCCAAAGGTTCCCCGGAGAAGTGATGACGTTCCGTTTCGACGTGTCCCCCGGCTTCCGCAGCCAGCCAGGTTGTCCCTGGAGACTGTCCCTCCTGCCCATCTGGTCCTCCAGCTCCACTGGCTGCTACGGCTGCGTCAGCTCCGAACACGGCGGTCACCCCTTCAACCATGCTGACGACCGCCTCTTGGGATATCACCGGTCCCTCAGGCACTCCAAGCACGCGGTGCTTGGCCGAAGACTGATACGCGACGACACCCCCGACCAACCACTGGCCGGATCCTTTCGCCGCTGCCAACTGATTGACCAACTTTCCGCCGGTGAGCGATTCTGCCACCGCCACTGTCAGCCCTTCGTCGGCGACGATCTTGCCGATCTCAGCAGCCACCTCCGCGGCTTGCTCCTCTAACGTGGCAGGACTCTCCATGTCCGTTCCCTTCTGCAGCAACTTGCACTCTTAGGTTCGACACGGGCCCCTGGTCAGCCCCTGGCTGGGAGACGAACCTCGAAGAACAGACACAAGCGTTGAACGAACCGGTGACGCGATTTTAATGGGTCCAATGACCTCACCGTCAAGCTATGGTGTACAGCACGCACCTCCAGACATTCAAGCCCCATACAGATTAGGCATTCGGCCATGACACAGCATGTGGAACTCGCAGATCACGGAGAGCACATGATCAGTGACCTCCAGGCTCTGGCGACCATGGTCGACGATTCTGCTCCAGGCTGGTCTCGCGTGGCGCTGAGCGAACTCGACGTTACGGGCCGTCACTGGGTGCTCAGGCAGATGATCGAGGCAGGTTTGGACGCGCGCATCGATGAAGCTGGAAACGTGCTCGGCCTTCTCAAGGGTGACCGACCTGGTGCCGGGACGATCATGACTGGCTCGCACACTGACACCGTGCCTGGTGGTGGGAGGTTCGACGGTAACGTGGGCGTCACTGCTGCCCTGGAGGTTGTGCGCACCCTACGGGCCAGCGGCACTCGATTGGCTCAGGATCTCTTGGTCGTCGACTTCTTCAACGAGGAGCCGAACCGTTTCGGCATCAGTTGCGTAGGTTCGCGTGCGCTGACCGGAACTCTCAGCGCGGCACACTTGAATGCCCAAGACGCGGCCGGAACAAGGTTCGGTGACGCACTCCTGGAGGCACGGATCGACCCGTCGCAGGTCGGCAGAGCCGTCAAGGACTTCACCGGCGTCATCGCGTTCGTCGAGCTTCACATCGAGCAGGGCCCGCATCTTGAAGAGCAGGGAAACCGGATCGGCCTGGTGACCTCAATCACGGGCATCAGCCGGTTTCGCGGAATCTTCCACGGCAGACGCGATCATGCCGGCACCACTCCCATGAACAGACGTCATGACGCTGGATGTGCAGCTGCGGGCACCGTTCTAGCAGTGGAGTCCATCGCTTCGGATCGTCAGACCAGCCGGGGCACGACTGGGAGCGTCACCTTCACGCCCGACGCCGTCAACGTGGTCTCGGAAAGAGCGGAGGTCCGTGGGGAGTTCCGGAGTCCAGATGCGCAGTGGCTGACCCAGGCCCGGGAGAAGCTGCTGACTGCCGCCTCGCAGCACGGAGAACAACGCGACGTGACGTTGGAACTCGAGTGGCTTCCCGGGGAAGAGCCGGTCGCCATGTCAGATCCCCTCCTCAACACTGCTTCCCGGGTGGTCTCGGATATGGGGCTCTCCCATACGAGAATGTACAGCGGTGCCGAGCATGACGCGTCGCAGATGGCCAGACAAGTGCCTACTGCAATGATCTTCGTTCCATCGCGCGATGGCCGGAGCCACTGCCCGGAGGAATTCACCGAGACCGCCGATATCCTCGCCGGCGCCGAGGTTCTCCTCAACACGATCATCCGCATCTCGACACAGCACTCGTCCATGTAATACGGCCCTAAACAACATTCTGCAGCGGCCGCCCGCGACCGATGAACGGCGGAATGTTCCATAGACTGAGTCGCTTCCCTCGCGCCGGTTCTGAGGCGCACGGTAAGGTCTAGTTCGTGAGCACTGCCCTGTACCGCCGTTACCGTCCTGACACCTTCACCGACGTCATCGGACAGGAGCATGTCACAGCCCCGCTAGTCACCGCCCTCGGCAAGGATGCGGTCTCCCACGCCTACTTGTTCTCCGGACCTCGCGGTTGCGGAAAAACCACGTCAGCGCGAATTCTGGCCCGCTGCCTGAACTGCGCTGAAGGTCCTACCGGTGAGCCCTGCGGGACATGCGAATCGTGCCGGGACCTGGCCTCCGGAGGACCGGGTTCACTCGATGTCATTGAGATCGACGCCGCCTCGCATGGGGGCGTCGACGACGCCCGCGACCTGCGCGAGCGTGCCACCTTCGCCCCAGTCCGCGACCGCTACAAGATCTTCATCATCGATGAAGCACATATGGTCACCGCGGCTGGCTTCAATGCGCTGTTGAAGATTGTCGAAGAGCCGCCGGAGCACATCAAATTCATCTTCGCGACCACCGAGCCGGACAAGGTGATCGGCACCATTCGTTCGCGGACCCACCACTACCCCTTTCGGCTCGTTCCCCCCGAACCGCTCCTGGAGTACCTGGAGCGGCTGTGCACTGCAGAGAGTGTGGAGGTCGCGCCAGGTGTGCTGCAGCTGGTACTGCGAGCCGGCGGCGGCTCGGTGCGCGACACCCTCAGTGTGTTGGACCAACTCATCGCCGGCGCCGAATCTCGCGGTCTGGACTATGACCGGGCGGTGGCACTCCTGGGCTTCACCCACGCCGCACTGTTGGATCAGGTGGTGGATGCCGTCTCCGCCCTCGATGGAGCAGAAGCGTTCCAGGTGGTGGACCGGGTCATCCAGTCCGGACAGGACCCCCGCCGCTTCGTGGAAGACCTCCTGGAGCGGCTGCGGGATCTGATCATCGTGAAATCTGTGCCCGAATCACCGCAAGCTATCCTCCGCGGGGTCCCCGAGGACCAGATCCGCATCATGCAGAACCAGGTCGGGCATATCGGCGCTGCAGAACTGACTCGCGCAGCAGATATCACCGCCACAGCACTGACAGAAATGGTCGGCGCCACCAGTCCCAGGTTGCACTTGGAACTGCTGATGGCGCGGCTGCTCCTCCCACACGCAGAATCCGGACAAGCCAGCGTCGCAGCGCGACTGGAACGGTTGGAGCGCCGTATGGACTTCACCACCGGCGCTGGCACAACGCCTCCTGGCGAGGCCCCCACAGGCGGACAACCCGCAGAATCAACGACGCCTGCCACCGAACCAGAAATCCAGCGGCGCCAGACCACCCCCGCGGAGGTGCCTCATCAGCAGTCAGCTGCACCCAGCAGCGAGCCTGCTCCGCACAGTCAGCCAGAGCCCGGCAGACCTGCAGCAAGCCCTGAACCTGCTCCTAAAGATAAGCCAGAGCCCCAGCAGTCTTCAGCTCCCCAATCCGCCGGACAGACCGAACGCATGCAACAGGCCTGGCCAGATGTTGTAGAAGCTATGAAGTCGCGCTCACGTGTGCTGTGGATGCTCGTCAAGGGCAATGTGCAGGTCACGAGATTCGATGGACAAACAGTGGCGCTGGCGTTCAGCAATGATGGGGCACGGAACACTTTCACCAACCGTGGCGGTGAACAGGCCCTCACTGCGGCAGTTCAGGAAGTCGTGGGCATCAGCGTTCGCTTCACTCTCGGTGGTCAGTGAGCACAACCGCAGGCTCGATCCCACCCACCCGGCGGTGGAGCACACCCAAAAGCTGAGGGCCGGACTGAATCGTCAGCTCCGGCCCAGTCCACACCCGCACCCGCACCCGCAGAGCCTTCCAAGGCGACACCCGAACCTCCAGCGCCTTCGCGAACCGCGCCAGGACACGCTCCTCGTGGACCGCGCGCAGCGGTGCACGAGGCCGAAGCCGCCTCCACACCCACACCGCCTGATGACGGGTGGGTGCCACCCCTTGAGGAGCCGCCTGACCTTCCGCCGCCGGAATCGGGCTACGGCTCTCCTTCCCCCCACTCCGCATGGGGACAAACAGGAGACCCCCAGCAGGATGAACCCTCCTCCCGACGTATCCCAGAGAAGCCGGTTGTGCCTGCCTTCGCGCGGCGAGCCAACCGGGCTCAGGCTCCAGACTCTGGACCCGAGGTCAGCAGCAACGGTGTAAACCCAGCAGCCTCGGCAGCACCCAACGGCACCGGAGCAGAAATCCGCAGCAGGCTTGCATCCCGTCAGTCAGGGGCATCATGGACTGCGACCGCAGAACGTCCAGAAGACCTCTATGACACCTCACCCCCTCCAGACTGGGCCGAGGCCCAACCACCATCGGCGGATCTTGAAGAAGTCGCCAGTGAAGACGACGCCGAGCTAGAGCATTCAGGCGTGTTCGGGCGCAAAGCCATTGAGCGGATACTCGACGGAGTGCTCATTGAAGAGCGGCGTCTCAATGAGCCGTAGACTAGACGATTGTGTATGAAGGCGCAGTCCAAGACCTGATCGACGAGCTCGGTCGACTCCCCGGCATCGGTCCAAAATCAGCTCAACGGGTGGCTTTTCACATCCTCGAAGCCGATTCTGACGATATGCGGCGATTAGCTGAGGCAATCCGCACGGTCAAAGAGAAGGTCCAATTCTGCGAAGTCTGCTTCAACGTCTCCGAAGAGTCCCGCTGCCGGATCTGCCAGGACACAAGGCGCGAAGATTCGTTGTTGTGCGTTGTCGAAGAATCCAAGGACGTCATGGCAATCGAACGCACACGCAGCTTCCGGGGCAGATATCACGTGCTGGGCGGGGCTATTAACCCCATTGCCGGTGTGGGCCCCGACCAGCTTCGCATCAGGCAACTGCTGAACCGGCTCTCCGACGAGACCATCCAGGAGGTCATCATCGCGACTGACCCCAACCTCGAAGGAGAAGCCACCGCCACCTACCTGGTGCGAATGCTCGGGTCTTTGGGTATTCGCATTACCCGGCTTGCTTCCGGCCTACCTGTCGGCGGCGACCTCGAATACGCCGATGACGTCACCCTGGGCCGGGCCTTCGAGGGCCGCACCTCCGTAGGCTGAACCCCCGCTTCACCTTGCTGATTCCGGGGCCGCCGCCCAAAGATCGTGCTCGCGCTGGAATGGTTATTGACTTGTGATGTGAAGTATCGAGATCGATATTCCCGATCAAATCCACCGGCCGCAGTCACTAATGTTGACGCGGATGTAGGGCGATACGCCGAAATCACGCCAGAAATTCAACACTGCCTTCACACCCCGAAATGCGTCCCGGCCGGGCTGCATTCGTTTTGTAAAACCTTGGTAAATCCTTAGCGTAGGGGTAGATGTTGCCTGAACGCAGTCGTAGGATTGTCGACAACCCTATGGTTGTGTAGGGCACCCTCATCGCACACACGACACGAGGAAACATGAGGTACCAACTGATGAGCTTCAAAACTTCTACGATGCGCGCCGGAGCTCTCTCCGCCGCTGCGCTGCTCGTTCTGACCGCCTGCGGTGACAATGGCGATGACAACGGCGAAGAGCCGGATGACGCCAATGGTGCCGCCGAAGAGAATGGCGACGTCGACACCGATGACGACAACGGCGTGGAGGACGACGCTGACGCCGATGAAGACGCGGATGCCGATGCCGATGGCGAGACACTGACCATTTCACTCTTCGGTGAAGAGCCGTACTCCTGGATCGACGAAGAAACCGGCGAGCCAACAGGCGCCACCATCGCAGTCGCCGAGGAGATCTTCGTCGAGCGTCTGGGGTATGAGGTCGAGTTCGAAGAAGAGTCCAATTGGGACAACCTGATCCCCGGTCTCGGCGCCGGACACTGGGATGTGGTGTCAGCTGGCATGTCCATCAACTCCGACCGGTGCGCCGAGGCAGCCTTCGGCGAGCCTGAGCTGGTCTACACCACAGCCTTCCTGCTGGAAGAAGGTAATCCTGCAGGGGTCGAGAACTTCGAGGACCTCGTTGACGCCGATCTGGATGTCATCGCCCTGAGCGGTGCGGTCGAGTCCGGCTGGATGGATGAGGTCGGTGTGGACCATGACACTGTGGACAGCGCCGCAGACGGCGTCGACTTCGTCGAGGGTGGCCGTGCAGACGTCTTCGCCCTGACCGCCATCTCGCTGGAGGCAATGGCCGGTGACATTGAGGGCCTGGAGGTCACAGACTCCTTCGCCCATGAGCTCTCCGTGGGTGCCCACGCATTCCGTCTGGACGACCAAGACCTGGTTGATGAATTCAATACGGAGCTGGAAGAGCTCATGGACTCCGGTGAATACCTGGACCTCGTCAGCGAGTTCGGCTTCACCGAAGACGAGATGCCACCGAGTGGTCTGACGGCTCAGGAACTCTGTGAAGAGGACCCTGAAGAGCTGACTGAGCAGTACCTTGACGACTGATAGTTGAGTCGCCCATTGGTTGCGGCCGGCACCTGCGGGGGCCGGCCGCAACTTCTGTCACCGCACTGCTGACTGAGGGGAAAACCTATGGAGTTCTTCGAAGATTGGCCGCAATACTTCGAAGTCGCGATCAACTGGTCTGACCGACTGCTTGCAGGGCTTTGGACGACTGTTCAGCTCACCCTGTTCGGCGGGATCTTAGCTTTTCTGATCGCTGTCACACTCGGACTGTTAGCCGGAAGCCCGAATCGCTGGATGAGAATCCCTGCACGAATACTCATCGAATTCTTCCGCGGCATCTCACTGGTGGTGCTGCTTTTTTGGCTGATGTTCGTTCTGCCGCAGATTTGGATGCGCAATCCAGATCTTCCCCTTCGGGATCTGGTCTACAACACCTTTCTTCTCGGCGTAATCGCCCTGGGTCTGAACTACGGCGCCTACGGGGCCGAAGCGGTACGCGCATCGCTGACCACCGTTGCCTCCGGACAGTGGGAGGCAACAACCGCACTGTCCATGTCCTGGCCGCACAAGATGCGCCGCGTCATCTTCCCTCAGGCCTGGGCGCTGATGCTGCCCTCCCTGTCCAATCTGTGGATCCATCTGCTCAAGGGCAGCGCGATCGCCTACATCATGCCGTTCGTCAGTGACTTCACGGCAGAGCTCAATCAGCTGCGCCGACCCACGGACATCTGGTTCTCCCACGCGTTCATCGGCCTGGTCGTCTATTTCATCCTGGCGCTGATCCTCACCCTTTTCATGCAGACGCTGGAAGCCCGAGCCAAACACAAACTGGGACGAGGCCCCTCACTGAAGGAAATCCTCTCCCCCGCGCCTAAGGCCATTCCGAGTGAAGCTCCTGCCACGGCACGAAACACCGAGTCCACGAACATGGCTGGACCCGGCGCCCCAGCGAAGAGCCCGTCGGAAGGAGGTGCTCGATGATGACCAGCAGAATCAACGCTGCCGAGATCGACGACCCCTCAATGGTCGACGAGGAAGAAATTCGGCAGAGTCCGTTCTGGGACTGGGACTTCGCTTTCGATGCTTTCCCCGACATCTTCATGGCCTTCCTCGAGGTCACGATCCTCGTGACGGTTATCGGAACGCTGGTGGCCGCTGTGCTAGGACTCATCATCGCCATCCTCATCATGGTGCTGCCACGACCTCTTGCGTGGTGTGTGCGTTGGCTCGCGAACTTCATCCGCATGACCCCGATTGTGGTCCAGCTGATCTTCGTCTTCTGGGCATTCGTCTGGATGGACGCGCTGACCATCGGCATCATTGTCTTCGGCATCCACTACGCCACCTACATGTCCGAGGTCTACCGCGCTGGCATCGAATCGGTGCCCAAAGGCCAATGGGAGGCCACCACGGCATTGTCCATGTCAGCCGGGCGCACCTGGCGCAAGGTCGTCATCCCGCAGGCCCTGCGCTCCACGGTGCCCTCACTGGGCAATTACGCCATCTCCATGTTCAAAGACACACCGTTCCTGCTGGTCATTGGCGTGGCAGAGATGGTCACCGTCGCCGGTGAAATCGGTGCACCAGTCTTCCGGTCCACTGAGGTGTACACCATCGCTGGTCTGCTCTTCCTCGCAGCCAGCTACCCCACCGCTGTCCTCATCAACCGATTGGAGAAGCGCCTTGCCTACGCCCACTGACGCTGCCGGCACCCAGCCTGAAGCCGCGGCGTCGTTCTCACCATCCGACACCCCGGTGATCAAGTTCGTCGACGTCGAAAAGCGCTTCGGCGACAACATCGTGCTCAAAGACCTCAACTTCGAAGTCGCTCAAGGCGAGCGGGTCACACTGATCGGCCCATCCGGGTCAGGTAAGACCACGATCCTGCGGCTGGTGATGACCCTCGAGGAGCTCACCGGCGGTTACATCTACATCGATGGCCAACCCCTGACCCATGAGAACCGTGACGGCAAAAGGGTCCCGGTGTCCAAGAAGGACCAGAAGAAGCTGCGCACGCGGATCGGCATGGTCTTCCAGCAGTTCAACCTCTTCCCCAACATGACAGTGTTGGAGAACATCATTGAGGCTCCCATTCATGTGCTGGGCCAGTCCAAAAAGGACGCGATCGCCAAGGCACACTCCCTCCTTGAGCAGGTGGGCCTTCCGGACAAGGCTGACTCCCACCCCAGCAGCCTCTCCGGGGGGCAGCAGCAGCGCGTGGCGATTGCCCGCGCACTGGCTATGGACCCTGAGATCCTTCTCCTGGATGAAGTCACCTCAGCCCTGGACCCCGAGGTGGTCGATGACGTCCTCAACATCCTGCGCCAAGTCGCTGACACCACGAATGTGACAATGCTCATTGTCACCCATGAGATGGGATTCGCTCGTGATGTCAGCCATAAGGTGATGATGTTTGACGGCGGTCACGTGGTGGAAGAAGGCCACCCAGACAAGATCTTCACCAACCCTGAACAGGAACGCACCCGGAAGTTCCTCTCCGCGGTGCTGGGGCACTGAACGACGCCTGAACCTGTCACACTTGACCACATAAACTGGTGGCCAGCCCACCAACCAACCTCACCGGGAGTGAGCAAATACCTCTATGAGTCTCATAGTCCAAAAATACGGCGGATCGTCCGTGCAGGACGCCGAATCCATCAAACGGGTCGCCCGGCGGATCGTCGAAACCAAGAATGCCGGCAACCAGGTGGTCGTGGTCGTCTCAGCCATGGGCGACACCACCGATGACCTGTTAGATCTGGCGGGCGCGATCTCCACCACCCCGCCGCTCCGGGAAATGGATATTCTGCTCTCTTCAGGTGAGCGCATGTCCATGGCCCTGCTCGCCATGGCCATTCACGAACTTGGGGAGACTGCGCAATCCTTCACCGGCTCGCAGGCCGGCATGATCACAGACGCCATCCATGGCAAAGCCCGTATCATCGAGGTCTCCCCCCTGCGCGTCCAAGAAGCGGTCGACACCGGCCATGTGGGGATCGTCGCGGGGTTCCAGGGAATGAGCCGGGAATCGAAGGACATCACCACCATGGGACGCGGGGGTTCTGATACCACCGCAGTGGCCCTAGCTGCTGCCCTCAACGCGGACGTCTGTGAGATTTACACCGATGTTGATGGTGTCTTCACCGCAGATCCACGGGTTGTCTCCACAGCCCAGAAGATTGATTCCATCTCCAGTGAAGACATGCTGGAGATGGCCGCTGCCGGAACCAAAGTCCTGCACCTGCGCAGTGTGGAGTACGCCCGCCGTTTCGGCGTGAAGCTCCATGTACGGTCCTCCTTTTCCGATAAGGAAGGCACCTGGGTCATCCCAGACGAGTCAGACAAAGTCATCATTAAGGAAGGCGAACCCTTGGAACAGCCCATCATCTCCGGTGTCTCCCACGACGACACTGAAGGCAAGCTGACGATTACCGGGGTGCCGGATGTGCCCGGCAAGGCCGCCGAGATCTTCAATCACATCGCCGAGGCCGGCATCAACATCGACATGATCGTCCAAGATGTGTCCATGGAGACCAAGACGACCAATATCTCCTTCACCCTGCCAGGTGCCGACGGTGATAAGGCACAACGCATCCTGCTGGAGCACAAGGACGTCATCGGCTTCCAGAACCTGGACTTTGTCCCTCAAGTCGGCAAGGTATCACTGGTGGGTGGGGGCATGCGCAACCATCCCGGAGTTTCTGCACGCTTCTTCACCGCGCTCAGGGATGCAGGTATCAACATCGGACTGATTTCCACTTCAGAGATCCGTGTCTCGGTCATCACTGATGTCGAGCTGCTGAGTAAGGCGGTCCAGGCCATCCACACGGCCTTTGACCTGGACTCCGACGAAGAGGCGAAAGTCTACGCCGGTACCGGGCGCTGACCGCCGACCAACGACTCAGGGCGGCAGGCTTCCAGTCTGGAGGCCTGCCGCCCTGAGCTTAAGGTGCGAGTTGACATTTCTAGTTTAGCGAAATCTCAGCCTCAGTTCAGCTATGGCTCGGTTTTCGGCGTTGTACTCCATGTTTCCTGAAAACCAGCGGTCCCACTCCCGGTATTCTTAGGGGACGATGCCCCCTGCCTCCCCGACCTTAGTGTTCCTCTCACCGGAAGAGCATCAAGAGCGCGCGATACTCCATCATCGAGCTGTCAGCCGCTATACCGAGGGCTTCCTGACTCGGCGCAAGGCTGGTAAGAAACACCCTGTAGAGGATTTCCTGTTCACCTACTACTCCTATAAGCCCGGGCAATTGGCTCGTTGGCATCCCGGCATCGGCGCCGTTTTGCAGGCCGTAGGGGACTCCGAGCAGGCCGACTGGCGCTTCTACCAGCCCGTTGAGGATGGCACAGCCGCCGGCGGAGTGACCGTAGATGTGGACACCTTCAGCTCAGCACGGTCATCCATCATCGACTTCGCTCGACGCCTGCTGAGTACAACGGTGGAGCGGCCAACCCAACTCGGGTGTTTCGGCCTGCACGAGTGGGCGATGGTCTACCGGTCCCGCGAACACGGCCAACGCCACGACCAGGTGCCGCTGCGTCTGGGCGCACAGGGCACCGATGAAGTGGTCGAGTCTCTGAGGATCACCTGCACGCACTTTGATGCATTCCGGTTCTACACTCCCTCCGCCAAACCGCTCAACACTGTGCAGCCTCTCCGCGAGAATCAGATCCGAATGGAACAACCAGGCTGTTTGCACGCGAATATGGACCTCTACAAGTGGGCCTATAAGCTCATCCCGGCTGTCAGCAGCGATCTGCTTCTGGCCTGCTTCGATCTAGCGTGGCGAATCCGCGAACTGGATATGCGCGCCTCCCCTTACGACCTGCAGGACTGGGGATACGACCCAGTACGAATCGAGGAACCAGCAGGCCGCGCGCAGTACACCCGGGCCCAGCAGGAGTTCTCTCGCGAGTCCCAAGTACTGCGGGGTCAGCTGCTGAGCGTTCTCGACCGGTTGCCCGGCGCGCCTGCTTCTAGCTAGGCGTTAGTCAGGACTCGGTGACACTGGTCCAGCAGTGACCTCATCTGCTCAGCGTTGTGGCGACCGTTGAAAATTTCGGTCCCGTTCTCCAAGGCCTGACCGGCGGCGAGTGGGCCTGCGTCCACGGCGTCATAGCCCAGTGAGTCGATGAAGGCAGCAACCAACTGTTTGGCGTCGTCGTCATCAGCAGCCACTGCGAGCGCACGCCGACCCGGGGCTCCTGCCGGGTGAGACTCCACCTCCAGTTCGCCGTAGCCGATGTGGTTGAGCGTCTTCACGAGTCGCACCTGCCCAAAGAAGTCTGCAATCACTTCGGAGGTGGAGGGGCCGGATTCAAACTCGTCCATCACACCGTCGACCGGTGCCCAATAGTTCATAGTGTCGATGACTACGTGGCCGCGCAGGACATCTGTGTCGATGCTGCGGTACTTGTGCAGAGGCACTGCCACGATGATGATGTCGGAGCCTCGCAGGTCCTCTTTTTCAACAGCCTGGGCGCCGGGAACAATCACCTCGGTGAGCAGTTGGATGTCATGGGCCGGCTTCCCGGTAGCGATGTGTACGGTATGCCCAGCGCGGATCGCCTGGCGTGCTACTGCCGTGCCGACTCTCCCGGCGCCCAGGATGCCGATGCTCAGCTGCTGTGTCATGAGGTGCCCCTCCGCTATGTGTTTCAAATTTGAAGTACCAGTGTCTGCAACACCTGGAGCACTCAAACTCTTCCCAGAATTCACCAATTGTGGTTGCTATCACCGGCCTCGCGGTATTTCGGATCAAATTCTAGTTTGCTAGCATACTTGCATGACGGAGAAAAAAACCCAGTTCAACGTATATCTCCCGCCGGAGCTCGTGCGCGCCATCAAACACCGCTGTATCGATGAGGGCACCTCGCTCTCCTCCTTCGTCGAGCGGATCCTGGGTGACTATTTGGAGAAGAACGCCTCCGCATCCGCCACTGCAGAAAAGGAGCCAGCACAGTGACCATGCCCTCCCTTCCAGCACTGACCGTCCAGCCCATCCACTTCACCTCCGACTTCGAGTCTTGGGACCGGTTCTATCGGCAGCTAGGAGTGGAACCGGCTGCATCGGACGATGACTTCTTGGGACGGGCTCTGGCATGGTGCTGCTCAGAGAGGTCACTGCGTAGAACGCGCCGTGGATCGAACGGCGTTGCCACAACTCCCCCGGCCGGTCTATGAGTGTGGCAATGACAAGCAACGGGAGAGTACCCAGCACAGGCAAGTCGCCGCCAACAGCACCATCGTCCCGAAAACCGTCCCCCCGAGACATTCACTTGTCAGGTTGGTGTTGCGTCGTCAGGCATCTATAAGGAGGCTGAAGGCTCAACAACTCCCTGAAAGCCACCATGAGGCGCGCACACGGCGCTCCCAGGTAGGATTGTGAACTGGTCCATTCCGAACACAGCCCCAGGAGACTTACGTGCCTACGATCGTCGTCGAGGTCATGCCCAAGCCTGAGATCCTCGATCCGCAGGGCAAGGCCATCGCCAACGCACTCCCCCACCTTGGATTCACCGGCTTTTCTAGTGTCCGCCAAGGCAAACGGTTCGAACTGAACATCGACGGCGAGGTCACTGATGAGCTTCTCGAATCCGCTCGCACCGCGGCCGCTGAGATGTTGTCCAACCCAGTGATCGAGGATGTCGTATCCGTGACCGTGGCTGAGGGCCTGTAACCGCACATGACCGCAGAAACTCCGCTCATCGGCGATCACACCGTTCCTGAGACTTCACCGCTGGCTGGCGCCCGCATCGGCATCGTCACCTTCCCCGGCACATTGGACGACCGCGACGCCGCCCGCGCTGTCCGTCTCGGTGGAGGCACCCCCGTGCCGCTTTGGCACGCGAACGACGCTCTCCATGGGGTGGACGCCGTCATCCTTCCTGGTGGGTTCAGCTACGGCGACTATCTGCGCGCCGGGGCAATCGCCCGTTTTGCACCGGTGATGAACACAATCGTCGCCGAAGCTGGGGCAGCCGCAGGTTCCCCACTGCCCGTATTGGGCATCTGCAACGGCTTCCAGATCCTCACGGAGGCGCACCTGCTTCCCGGCTCAATGATCAAGAATGACCACCTGAAGTTCACCTGCCGCGATCAGGTGCTCCGGGTTGAGAACACTGAGACTGCGTGGACCTCGCAGTTCACCCAGGACGAACTCATCACTGTGCCCATGAAGAACCAGGACGGGCAGTACGTCGTCGACGACGCAACGCTCCATGCTCTAGAAGACCAGGGCCGTGTGGTCTTCCGGTACGTCGGCGCCTCCCCCAATGGCTCAAAGAACGACATTGCTGGAGTGGCCAATGAGCGAGGCAACGTAGTGGGTCTCATGCCGCACCCGGAGCACGCAGTGGAAGCCGGCTACGGCCCCGACGACGCCACCGGGTTACGCGAAGGAACAGACGGACTGACGATTTTCACCTCCGTGGTCTCGTCATTGACTGGGGGGAATGCGTGAGCGATTTCAACATTGACACAGTA
This sequence comes from Nesterenkonia haasae, assembly GCF_010119385.1. Lineage (GTDB taxonomy): Bacteria > Actinomycetota > Actinomycetes > Actinomycetales > Micrococcaceae > Nesterenkonia > Nesterenkonia haasae. The sequence goes on along the minus strand of NZ_VFIE01000021.1, from coordinate 3,320 downwards.
GAAAACGCCGGGGATACCCCGGAAACTGAGCTTCCCTGGGCCGAACTCGGTCTGAAGCAGGATGAGTACGATCGTATCCTCGACATTCTCGGCCGGCGGCCCACTGCGGCAGAGCTTGCCATGTATTCGGTGATGTGGTCCGAGCATTGCTCTTATAAGTCCTCCAAGGTTCACCTGCGTCAGTTCGGCGACAAGGTCACAGAGGAGATGAAGAAGGACCTCATGGTGGGCATCGGCGAAAATGCCGGTGTCACCGACCTTGGCGAGGGTTGGGCGGTGACCTTCAAGATCGAGTCACACAACCACCCCAGCTACGTGGAGCCCTATCAGGGTGCCGCGACCGGGATTGGGGGGATCGTTCGCGACATTATTTCCATGGGCGCGCGTCCGGTAGCGGTGATGGATCCGCTGCGCTTCGGCGACATCGACCACCCGGACACTCAACGTGTGCTTCCAGGCGTCGTGGCCGGAATCGGCGGCTACGGAAACTCCCTGGGACTGCCCAATATTGGCGGGGAAGTCGTCTTCGATTCTGTTTACCAGCAGAACCCGCTGGTCAATGCTCTCGCGGTAGGAGTTCTCAAGCACGGGGATTTGCGCCTTGCCAACGCCTCCGGGGTCGGCAACAAAGTGGTGCTCTTCGGCGCCCGCACTGGTGGTGACGGCATCGGAGGTGCGTCCGTCCTGGCCTCTGAGTCCTTTGACGACACCAAACCCTCTAAGCGCCCAGCAGTACAGGTGGGTGACCCGTTCGCAGAGAAGGTCCTCATTGAATGCTGCCTGGAACTTTTCCACAATAATCTGGTCGAGGGGATACAAGACCTGGGCGCGGCAGGGATCAGTTGCGCGACTTCCGAGCTGGCCTCCAATGGTGAGGGCGGGATGCATGTAGAGCTGACCGATGTGCTGTTGCGGGACCACACCCTTACTCCTGGTGAGATCCTCATGTCGGAGTCCCAGGAACGCATGATGGCGGTCGTCACACCGGAAAACGCTGAGGCGTTCGAGGCCGTCCTGGCGAGATGGGGTGTTGAATTTTCCTGGCTTGGTGAAGTCACTGACACCGGCCGACTCATCATTGACTGGGACGGCGAGACCATTGTCGACGTCGACCCACGGACGGTCGCCCACGATGGCCCCGTCTATGAGCGCCCATACCATCGCCCCGCCTGGCAGGATGAACTCCAGGCCGATACTTTTCGCTCAGCGGAAGCAGGCCAGGGGCTTCCCGCTTCAGCTGAGGAGCTCGGCGAGGCCGTTCTGGACCTGATGACGAGTCCGAATATGGCTGATAAGTCCTGGATCACCGATCAGTTCGATCGTTTTGTGGGCGGCAATACCGCGCTGTCTCAGCCGGATGATTCAGGTGTCATCCGGGTTGACGAGGCGACCGGCCTCGGGGTGGGGTTGGCTACTGACTGCAATGATCGCTATGCCTACCTGGACCCCTACGCGGGTGCTCAGCTGGCTCTGGCTGAGGCCTACCGCAACGTTGCCACTGCTGGAGCGGTCCCGCTGGCTGTCAGCGATTGTCTGAACTTCGGCTCTCCAGAGGACCCGGAGGTCATGTGGCAGTTCGCTGAAGCCGTGCGCGGGCTCGCGGATGCCTGCATGGAACTCGGAATCCCGGTGACCGGCGGCAACGTGAGCCTCTACAACCAGACAGCCGGACGAGCCATCCACCCCACTCCGGTAGTCGGGGTTCTGGGCAAGTTTGACGACGTCTCCCGGCGCACCCCATCCGGTTTTCAGCGGTGGGCAGACGGCCAGGCGATCTACCTTCTGGGCACCACTCGTGATGAGCTGAACGGTTCTGAGTTTGCCCGTCAACGCGGTCACCTCGGCGGCCTACCACCCGCGGTGGACCTGAACGTGGAGAAGACTCTCGGCGAGATCCTCATCAACGCTTCACGGGATGGAATGATCGACGCCGCCCACGATCTCTCAGAAGGTGGACTAGCTGCCGCATTGGCAGAGATGAGCCTGCGCTTCGGTGTGGGGTCACGTACCTCGGTGCATGAACTGTGTGAGCGAGACGAGCTGGACCCTTTCACCGCACTGTTCAGTGAGTCCCAGGGACGTGTCTTAGTCTCACTGCCACGCTCGGAGGAGCTGAGATTCACCGATATGACCACTGCTCGTGGTTTCCCCGCACTGCGTTTGGGCGTGGTTGACGCCGAGTCCGGAGGGATTGAGGTGGCCGGCCCGTTCCCCGACGGTAGCTTCGGCATCGGCCTCGACGAACTCAAAGAAGCCTGGAGCTCAGTGATTCCATCGAAGTTCGGCCAGGTCAACGCTGGAGTTACGACCACGACAACAGATTGACTAGCGCGCTAGCTCTCTCTAGCGTCCCGACTTAGTTTAGGTTTCACTCCACGAACCTCCTGGCGCCGTTGCACCGATCGCAAACCTGCGTATTGTGCATTGTCCCCCAACGGCGTACTGTCAGAGCATCTAGGGACTCCACCGTGCTGATCAGCACTTATGGTGTTCCCCCCAGGAGGAAAAGTGAATATGTATCTCAGCTCGCCGCAACGAGTATCAGCACTCCGGCGGGCGGGATTCGGCCCTTGGGCTGTAGCTGCACTGGCAGCTGTGCTCGCCGCTTTTCTCGCAATCTCGGCCTCGCTGGCGTTCGCCTCGAATGCACATGCCGCGACTCCTCCCACCCTCGGCACGGTCGGGTCCTACTCAGTGCTCGGTGCAGAAACCGTTACCAACACCGGCCCCACTGTCCTGAGCGGTGATCTCGGAGTGAGCCCCGGAACGGCGATCACGGGCTTCCCACCCGGTCTAGTGCTAGGCACGATTCATGCCGGAAACGCCCAGGCCGGGCAGGCCCAATCAGACTTGGGCAGCGCGTATACCGACCTCGCCGGCCGTGAAGCCACTGCAAGTGTCTCGGCCGACCTGGGAGGACAAACATTCGTCGAGGGTGTCTACTCTTCCAGTGGGCCCTTGGGGCTGACCGGCACGGTGACATTAGATGCACAGGGAGATCCCGACGCCGTCTTTATTTTCCAGGCAGCATCAACCCTAATCACTGCAACGTCGAGCACCGTCGCTCTCACCAACGGCGCACAGGCCTGCAATGTCTACTGGCAGGTAGGGAGCTCCGCAACACTGGGTACTAACACCACGTTTGCCGGGTCGATCCTGGCGCAGGCTTCAATTTCGGTCAACACGGGAGCAACCGTGGAGGGACGCGCTCTGGCGAGGACTGGTGCTGTCACGCTGGACAGCAATGTTTTCAGCGCCCCGGGCTGCGAAACCTCACCGCCGACCGAAGACCCCACCGAAGACCCCACCGAAGACCCCAC
>NZ_VFIE01000050.1 GCF_010119385.1 Nesterenkonia haasae | reverse complement strand
GCTGGGGGGCAACCCGAGCCAGATCGAGAACGCCGCGGAAATCGGCATGGAACACAACCTGGGCCTGACCTGCGACCCGATCGGCGGCCTGGTGCAGATTCCCTGCATCGAGCGCAATGCAATGGGCGCGGTGAAGGCGATCAATGCCTCGCGCATGGCGATGCGTGGCGACGGCAAGCACAAGGTGTCGCTGGACAAGGTCATCAAGACCATGCGCGATACCGGCCGCGACATGCAGGACAAGTACAAGGAAACCAGCCGCGGTGGCCTGGCGGTGAACGTCATCGAGTGCTGAGGGCGACCGGCTCCGGCGCGATGGCGACGGGCCACAGGTAGAGTCGACTGTCAGTCGACCATCGCGCGCAGCGCGGGATTTCCGCGGCCTGATGGAAGAGCAGTCGACCAACAGTCGACTCTACCCGGTCACCCTTGCCCGAACGGGCGACACCGTCACCGCGTTCCGGTTAGGCTCGGGGCTTCCCCACCCCGGATTGCCCCATGCGCGTGATCGCT
>NZ_VFIE01000012.1 GCF_010119385.1 Nesterenkonia haasae | reverse complement strand
GCTCGCGCGGGTGGCGCTCGCTCATGCGCTCGGTCTCGCCGCGCTGCACCTTGGTCAACTCGGTGATCACCCGGCGCAACGGGCGCAGGCTCCACTGCAGGATGACGGTCTGCAGCAGCAGCAGGATCAGGCCGATGCCGCCCAGGTAGAACCAGACGCGGCCACGGAACACGCGCAGCTGGGCACCCAGCGCGCGCGAGTCTTCCATCACATAGATGGTGTACGGGAATTCGGTGGCAGGATCGGCGTCGGCGCCCCACACCAGGCCGAGGCCGTAGCGGTACACCGAGCCTTGGCTGCCGTCGATCTGGATCATCGGCAGCGGGCCTTCGAACACCTCCTGGCGCGGTGCCAGCAGGCCGCCGCCGACGGTGGGCAGCATCGGGCCTTCAGCGGACATCGAATTGCCCTTGCCGTGCGGCATCACTACCTGCAGGTACAGGCCACTGCCGGGCACGTCGAAGCGGGAATCCGGCGGCTGCTCGCGGATGTACAGCGAGCGGTCGCGGGTGAAGTCGA
>NZ_VFIE01000049.1:289-523 GCF_010119385.1 Nesterenkonia haasae | reverse complement strand
CCTCATATACTCATATATCCCACATTCATTGTAAAAATATCACCATTATTATATTATAATAATATAATAAAATATTATTTTATCAGAAAAGATAAAATATCGATTTTCAACAATTGTCACTTTAAAAATTTTCTCCATCTATATCCACATAAAATCAATATTTTCCTCATCATATAAATCAATAATTAATTATTCACAAATAATATTACAGAATCACAGTACTAGCAACCAGGC
>NZ_VFIE01000049.1:0-236 GCF_010119385.1 Nesterenkonia haasae | reverse complement strand
CGTTCCCAGGAAAGAGGGGGCTTTCCAATAAGAATTTCTCCTTACTGGCGCGCAATTAGGTGACCAAACCTCTCCTTAGACAGAACTTTCTAGACATTGCCAATAATGTTTTCTAATAATATTATTCAGATAATATGAATTATTGCTTCGATAATGGAAAATACTGTGTAGTGACAATTATTGAAACAACAGTAATATAAAATATCAACGCATACTGAACAGTAATTACTGTAACA
>NZ_VFIE01000011.1 GCF_010119385.1 Nesterenkonia haasae | reverse complement strand
GTGCATCTGCTGCACGGCCTCGGGGTTTGCGACCACCATCGCCAGTTCGGCGGCGCCTGCCTGCGCAGACACCGGCGGTTGCACGTCATCGCGTTGCCACAGGCCGAGTGCGGCGCCATCGCCGAGCAGGAACAGGGCGAAGCCAGGCGACTGCTCGACCGGCGGTTTGCCGAGGATGCCGCTGTAGAAGGTGGCGCTGGTGGCGACGTCGCGCACGTACTGCAGCAGGGTGCTGGGCGTGAACATGGGGAAGCTCCGTTGTTGGGAGCGATCATGGTGGTACGGCCCTGCTGACAGATTCTGTCAGTAGCGGCGAGCGTGCTCTACTGCTGTCGCTCCTGCCCTGGTAGAGGTCGAGCTTGCTCGACTGCTGTTCGCGAAGATCAAAGGCGGTCGAGCAAGCTCGCCCCCTACCAGGAGCAAAGTGCGAAGGCCGCCCTCCCCCAGAGGCAGGAAGCAGAACGCAGCAGCAGTCGAGCAGGCCCGACGCTACGAACGGTCCAGCCAGTCCGGCGCGATGCCCTGCGCCTT
>NZ_VFIE01000048.1 GCF_010119385.1 Nesterenkonia haasae | reverse complement strand
GATCGTTTCCTGCAGGCGGTGACCGAGCTTTCGCCGGAAACCACCCAGCGCCTGACCCACCCGAATCCCAAGACCGAGATCACCCTGGTCGCAGCCGAATCCCTGCCTGCTGGCGAAGCGGTGGTCGGCGCGGTCGCCCGGGCCTCGATCATCCCCGGCACCCGTGAAGCCGAGTACGCGATCCTGATCAGCCGCTTCCTCATTGGCCAGGGCCTGGGCCGGCAGCTGATGCGCAAGCTGGTGAAGTGGGGCCGCGGGAAGTACCTGGACCGCCTGTACGGCGACGTCGCCGCCGAGAACGAGCCGATGAAACAGCTGGCCGCCTCGCTGGGCTTCAAGCCGGTCCCGCACCCGGCCGGTGCCGAAGGCCTGGTGCGGATGGTGCTGGAGCTGGACAACTGACAGATGCGCCGGGCCCCGCCCGGCGACGCCTGCCGGTAGTGCCGGCCGCTGGCCTGAACTGCGTTACCCCAACGGCACATGAGGCTGCCGGCAATCGGCCGGCACGAACCACCGGGCTTCGATCGGGCTTCTGCTA
>NZ_VFIE01000010.1 GCF_010119385.1 Nesterenkonia haasae | reverse complement strand
TCCCTACTATTTGTCCTTCTGTCTCACTGGATTCGTTTTCTTTAAAATATTTTTCATCATCCTCAGTCCTAAATGATGATATTACTGAATATCTTTGGCCTGTAGTGCAAAGATGAATGATTAACTGATGAATATCTTTGGCCCGTAGTGCAAAGATGAACAGGTGTTGAGATGAACATGACCAACTGGTGATACAAATGAATATCTTTGGCCTGTAGTGCAAAGATGAATATTTGATTAAAGATGCATATTGATTGTTGTTACAGGGATAAAATATTGATGATGGACTTTTAAATCTTAGAAGATAGTAGAACTCATTCTCTACTTGACTCTTCTAATGGATTGTTGTTTCCGCTGCAGTTGTTGATCTAAAACTTGTTGTCGATTATATTCTATCAGATTTTTCCCTGTTGAATACTAATGATAATTTGTTGTATATTATCTTAGTCATAATATTCTTTACTGGGCTAGTTGAGCTCACCCTTTTTGTTCCATCTTTCTCAGGAGGCGAGAATATAGCGGGAACTAGTCGGGGTGCGGAGT
>NZ_VFIE01000009.1 GCF_010119385.1 Nesterenkonia haasae | reverse complement strand
CGCCACGATGTTGTCGAACGTCTCGTCCACGGTGGGAATCTCCACCAGCTGCACCGAGCCCTCGCCCCATTCGCCCTTCGGCTCCACCCACAGGCACGGGCGCTTCTCGTAGAACACGCCGTCGTCCTGGTAATGGTCGAAATTGCGGTCGCGCTGCAGCAGGCCGAAGCCGCGCGGGTTGCGGTCCACGAACATGTTGAAGCGCAGGTTGCGCGGGTTCAGCAGCGGCCGCCAGATCCATTCGCCAGCGCCGGTCCACAGCGACAGGCCATCGGTATCGTGGATCTCCGGGCGCCAGTCCCATGCCATGCGGCGGTCGTTCTCGCCCACCTGGTACATGCTGGTGCACGGTGCGATGCCGAGCCGCTCGATCGGCTTGCGCGGGTACAGCGCGCTGTCGATGTCCATCAGCAGCACGTCGCCATTGGTGATCGCGAAGCGATAGGCGCCAGCCACGCTGGGTGAATCCAGCAGGCCGTAGACCACGATCGTGTCCGAATCAGCCGATGGCTGTTCCAGGTAGTAGGCGATGAAATCCGGGAATT
>NZ_VFIE01000008.1:297-549 GCF_010119385.1 Nesterenkonia haasae | reverse complement strand
GACCGTTCATGGATTAGTTACTATGCATTCCATTTTCCTATAAATAGAAGCTCATTCCTTCATTATTTTCTTACGAATTCACTGAAGCTTTAGAGAGAGAAATTATAGAGAAACTATAGAAAAGTATTCTGCTACTTCCCTACTCTTATATTCAGTTTCTTTTACGGTAAGGGGTGTTATTCTTTCTTCATGAAGAGAACTGTTGTTATTCCATTTCTTATTATTCTGTTGGAATAACCTGTATACGCGGTC
>NZ_VFIE01000008.1:0-270 GCF_010119385.1 Nesterenkonia haasae | reverse complement strand
TATACTTGGTGACATTCTTCTATTATTCTGTTGGAACATCCTGTCTGTGTGTTTTACACCGGACCTGGTTCCGTCTTATTATTATTCTGTTGGAATATCCTGTCTGTGCTATACGCCGGACCTGGTTCCATTTTTATTATTCCGTCTTTATTATTCTGTCGGAATATCCTGTCTGTGCTATACGCCGGACCTGGTTCCATCATTTATTATTCCGTATTTATTATTCTGTTGGAACATCCTGTCGGTGTGAATTTCACCTGACCTGGTTCC
>NZ_VFIE01000020.1:60938-239622 GCF_010119385.1 Nesterenkonia haasae | reverse complement strand
CTGCGCCCACACGAGACCACCGATAATACTGCCAACCCCCATGATTCCGTAGACCGGACCCACCAGGGCAGGGACACCAAGTCCGGCAAACACGGCGTTCAATGATGCTTGAACCGAGCCGAACACCAGACCCACAGCCATTGCGACCAGCAATGCGGCCATGACGACCATGCCAGGTCGACGGAGATGCTCCGTGCTGAACACCGACCTAGATGCGGCCTGCTGATCATTGATGGAGGCGCCAGGTGAGCCGGTGGTACGCAACGGAACCTGACGGACGAATTCGAGGTGTACGACGAAACCAGTCACCGCGACCGTGACGAGGGCCATTCGTGGCTCGATCACGCCCAGCAGCAATGACGCGACGACAGGGCCGAGGACGAATGAAGCTTCAGATGAGGATGCTTCCCATGCCAGCGCTGAACGCACCGCTGCAGGGTCCAACTCCCCCACTTCGGTGCGTCGGACCCACTCCGCTTTGGCCAATGCGCCGATCGCAGGATTTGAGACACCTACAAGAAACGCCAGGGGCAGCATAAAGGGGACGTCGTCTAGGTTGCTGAACTGCGCAGCCAGCCCCAGAAGAGCAGAACCCTGGATGATGGCGGCCATCAGCACTACTGGTCGTGCACCGAATCGGTCGATGAGCAGGCCAACAGCGAAACCGCTCACAGCGGTGCCCAGAGCTGATATCCCGACGGCGGATCCAGCTTGTGTCTGGCTGCCTCCGGCAAGCGGGATAGCAACCAGAAGCAGCATCGGAATCATCGCCGTGGGGAGGCGGCCAATTAACCCGATGAGCATCAGCGGGGCGCCGCCCGAGCGGAGAAGGTACAACAGGCCTTGAGAACTTGATGAGGACATCACGTACTCCTTGCATAGCTCGGAGGCGCACTCCCGACCTCGCCGTGCGCTGTGATGCCCTCTGCCCTCGAGATTACACGTAACCGCGATTCAGGCGCCCTGCTCCCACCATCTATCGTTGCGGCCGCTCTGGGTACATATGAAACACATTGAACGCATCGGGGCTCTCATCTAGATGGGCATGAAACCGTACCGTCCGAGACTAGAACTCTTCGTGAAGCGGATGTCGAGCGCGCGAAGGCCAAGCGGCTCGAGCGGAGAGATGTTCTCCATGATTATGACTTGCCCGTCAAAGTTCTCCTGTACTTCCCGGTAGTAAACGCGAGCGGCGTCCTCCGGCGGCTCATCGCTTGCTTCGGTGGATTGGTCGGAAGGTCGGTACGTGACGAGAGGCGAGTCGAGGACAACGAAATCCTGGGTTCGGCAGCTCCTGATCGAAGCAGCATTGTGCGAGGGCCAGTGTAAAAGCTGCGTGGAGAACTGCTCGCACAGCCTTGACGTGTGCAGAGCGCAGTCGATTGCCGGCGATTATGTCGTGTGCCTTGCGATCGTAGCGAACGGACGCCGCTGACGGACAACCCCATCCGCTGAGGCGCGCGGAGAGCTCGGATGAGAATTCACGCTCAGCGGTGAGATTGAGCCCCGTGACCGCTGTCGCAACTTCCGCTTCCGGACTCCCGCATCTTGGTAGTGTCCATGCCGCCGCCTCCGTTAATCACCTTCAGCCGGCCGTCGTCGAGGACATCGGCGACCTCTAGCGCGCGAGGGCTCACCAGAGCGACCGCTCTACTGGGGCGGCCGACGGGAACCGTGTTGGGAGGACCCGCGACGGCTGCCAGAAACTGATGCCGTCGCTCTGCTGGAGCGGCATATGTGGCAGAACACCGCGAAAGCTCACCGACACAGGAGGGATGCTCACACTCGATGTCGAGGTCTACGAGGGTCGCGACTGGCCGGCAGCAGTGGTAGCTTAATAAGCCGCCGCAGCATCGGCCTCACCTTCTTTTTGTCCGGTGAGCTGGTCCTGCTTAGGAGTGGGTGTTTAGCCCTGGACGTCTGTACACATTGGGCACATCTGGATCTGAGAGTGACTCAGTTTGAGACAGACTCCCCCGGAATCATGCGGATCTGCTTGGACACGAGGGATTACACAGATTGATACAGAATTTCACCGTATTGATACATCTCGGGCACCGCACAGACAAGAAAAGGCCCCATCCCAATCTGGGAGAGGGCCTCCGACCTGAGGTTTCTCTAATTTTCGGCTTCAGAACGGGCTAACATCCCGCATCTGATTACTATGTGGAGCCTAGGAGACTCGAACTCCTGACATCCTGCTTGCAAAGCAGGCGCTCTACCAACTGAGCTAAGGCCCCGTAATGGGTATTCAGTTTTTTACAGCGTCGGTGGCCTGATCCCAGACCTGACGCGTTTCTTCACTTTTCTTCCACTCGCGGTACACGGCAATGCTTGCCACCGCAGCTGCTACTACCAGGATTCGTTTCATAGTGGGCGTACGTGGACTTGAACCACGGACCTTCACATTATCAGTGTGACGCTCTAACCGCCTGAGCTATACGCCCGAAACCTGCTCCTTCAATCGCCCGGAGAGCGACCACTACACATTACACCAGCGCTGACGAGTCCAACAAATCAGTCGGATCTCACTGGATCCCACTGTCGATATCAGTCGTCCGTGAGGGTGACGCCTATGCCTCCCACCAGCGAGGCCGAGAGGTTGTAAAGCACTGCCGCGAGCATGGACAGCACCGTCAAGAGCACCACATTCACCACCGCGATAATGGTGGCGAATGAGGCGATCTGGCCAACTGTCACCAGCTCCTGAAGCTGGAATCCGCCGGCGTCTCCGTTTCCTCCCAGAATTTGACCTGCCAGGTCGTTCACTCGGTCGAAGACACCCGTGAGATCCATCATGGACCACAGGGTCACAGCGCAGACCACGAGCATGATGCCCAGCGCAACTGATAACAGGAAGCTCATCTTCAACACTGACCATGGGTCAACCTTGGAGACCAGCAGTCGTGCTTTACGGACCTTGGCTTTAGGCGTGGGTCGCACCAGCGGCTGGTGAGCTTGCCGAGCCGTGGCTGGCCGCGCACCAGGCTGAGGGCGAGCCACCGGTCTGCCTTGGCTGGGGCGCGGACGCGGAGCGGAGGGTCTGGGCCCCGGTGCCCCGGCATTCTGCGGCGTAGGGGCAATTTCTTCCTTGATTGCCGGCATGTTGGTCAGCGTGGCACCACGCGGCCTGGGCGCAGGGAAGCGCCGTTTAGCCTCAGACGCGCCGGTCTGGCTCGTCTGTCCGTCGTTGCTTTCGCTCACAAAAGACCTCCATGGGCGTGAGAAGTCGTACTCATCGAGAGACTACGGTACTGCATATGACTATTCGGAGCTCTCAGAATCCTGAACCTGTACTTCAGGTGTTGCCGCTTCGTTATCACCTGGAGTGTCCTCCGAACCGTCTTCAGCCCCTACATCTTCCCCTGCAGCAGCAAGCGCTGCCCCGGAAGATTTGGCCACTTTGAGAATACGGTCATTCTTCCGAGGTTTCGCGAAGATGACGCCCATCGTGTCGCGTCCACGCGGCGGGACGCCAGATACTGCGGAGCGAACCACGTTGCCGGAGTTCATGACCACCAGCACTTCGTCGTCCTCTTCCACCACCATGGCGCCCACCAGATTGCCGCGATCCTCCACGAACTTCCCAACTTTGATGCCCAGACCGCCACGACCCTGGACCCGGTAGTCATCTACGTGGGTCCGTTTGGCGAAACCGCCCTCAGTAACGATGAAGACATAGGAATCTGGGGTAACGACATCGGCGGTGAGCAGTTCGTCGTCCGCACGGAACTTCATACCGGTCACACCAGAGGTGGCCCGGCCCATAGGACGCAGCGCCTGATCGGTAGCGGTGAACCTCAGCGACTGCCCATTCCGTGAAACCAACATCAGGTCATCCTCGGCGGTGATCAGCTTCGCTGAGACCAGCTCGTCGTCCTCACGCAGATTGATAGCGATCACGCCTGCCTGCCGCGGAGAATCATAATCCGTCAGCTTGGTCTTCTTCACCAAGCCGGATTTGGTGGCCAGGACCAGGAAGTCGGCGTCGTCGTAGTTCTTCAGCGCGAGAACTCCGGCGATCTTCTCATCGGGTTGGAACGCCACCACGTTAGCCACATGCTGGCCCTTCGAGTCGCGGCCAGACTCCATGAGGTCATAACACTTGGTCCGGTAGACCCGTCCCAGGTTGGTAAAGAACAGGATCCAGTGGTGCGTGGTGGTGACAAAGAAATGCTCGACGACGTCGTCCACCCTCAGTTGGGCTCCGCGGACTCCCTTGCCGCCCCGGATCTGGGCACGGTAGTTGTCAATGCGGGTGCGCTTCACGTAACCGTCACGGGTGATGGAGACCACTACATCCTCTTCCGGGATGAGGTCCTCCATAGACATGTCACCGCCGTAACCGCGGAGAATGTGGGTCCGGCGCTCGTCACCGAACTTGTCCACGATGGTGCTGAGCTCATCACTGACAATCTGACGCTGCCGGTCTTCGCTGGCGAGGATCGCCCGGAAGTCCTCAATCATGCGCATCAGCTCGTCGTATTCGTTCTGCAGTTTCTGGCGTTCCAGACCCACCAGACGGCGCAGCTGCATGTCCACGATCGCCGTGGCCTGGCTGTCGTCAATGTCCAGAAGCCGCTTCAGGCCTTCACGGGCCTCCTCGACATTGGCCGAACCGCGGATCGTCTCAATCACCCGATCAATATCATCGAGCGCCTTGAGCAGACCGACCTTGATGTGGGCTTCCGCCTCAGCCTTAGCCAACCGGAAGCGCGTGCGCCGGACGATGACCTCGATCTGATGCGTCACCCAGTGATGGACGAAGGCGTCAAGGCTCAGAGTGCGGGGCACCCCGTCGACAAGTGCCAGCATGTTCGCAGAGAAGTTGTCCTGCAGCTGGGTGTGCTTGTAAAGGTTGTTCAGGACCACCTTGGCTACAGCGTCACGCTTGAGGATGATCACCAGCCGCTGGCCGGTGCGTCCCGAGGACTCATCACGAATCTCAGCGATGCCACCGATCTTGCCGTCTTTGACCAAAGCAGCGATCTTACGAGCCAGTGCATCAGGATTGGCGTGATACGGAAGTTCGGTGACCACCAGGCAGGAGCGGCCCTGGAGTTCCTCCACACTGACCACAGCACGCATGGTGATGGACCCGCGGCCGGTCCGGTAGGCATCCTCAATGCCCTGGGTACCCAGAACCTGGGCGCCGGTGGGGAAATCGGGACCCTGAACGCGTTCCAGCAACGCCTCCAGCAGCTCCTCGCGGGAGGCTTGAGGGTTCTGCAGGTACCACTGAACGCCTGAGGCGACTTCGCGGAGGTTATGCGGTGGAATGTTGGTGGCCATACCCACCGCAATTCCAGAGGATCCATTGACCAAGAGGTTCGGGAAGCGCGCAGGCAGCACCACAGGTTCCTGCTGCTTGCCGTCATAGTTGTCCTGGAAGTCAACAGTGTCCTCGTTGATGTCCCGGACCATCTCCATGGCCAGTGGGGCCATTTTGGTCTCGGTGTACCTGGGGGCTGCCGCACCGTCGTCGCCTGGGTTGCCGAAGTTGCCCTGCCCTGTGGCCAGCGGGTAGCGCATCACCCAGTCCTGGATCAATCGGACCAGGGCGTCGTAGATCGCCGAATCGCCGTGCGGGTGATAGGAACCCATCACCTCGCCCACCACGCGGGCGCACTTGTTGAACGACCGGTCTGGGCGGAAACCGCCGTCATACATGGCGTAGAGCACCCGGCGGTGCACCGGCTTCAGGCCATCCCGGACATCAGGCAGCGCACGGCCCACGATCACGGCCATCGCGTAGTCCAGGTAGGACCGCTTCATCTCCGTCTGCAGGTCTATCTGCCGGACCCGGTCCACTTCGACTCCGGTCAGCGGAGCCGGCACGTCCGGGTTCTCTGGAGTGTTATCGCTCACGTATTCTCTTCCTTCGAGGTGTCAACAGCTGACGACGACGCCTGGGCAAGCCTCAGTGCGATATCGATCAGATATCGAGGAAACGGACGTCTTTGGCGTTCTGCTGGATGAAGTTACGCCGGGATTCGACATCTTCACCCATGAGGATGGAGAAGATCTCATCGGCTGCCGCGGCGTCTTCGACGGATACCTGGAGCAGCGTTCGGTGCTCCGGGTCCATGGTGGTTTCCCACAATTCCGAGTAGTCCATCTCACCGAGGCCCTTGTAGCGCTGGATGCCCAGTTCCTTGGGGAGTTTGCGGCCGGCAGCGCGGCCGGCTGCCAGTGCCTCATCACGCTCACTGTCGGTGAAGACATAGTCTGGGTCACCGCCGGTCCATTTGATCTTGTACAGCGGCGGCTGCGCCAAGAAGACATACCCGTGCTCGATCAGCGGCCGCATGTACCGGAACAGCAGGGTGAGCATCAAAGTGGTGATGTGCTGACCGTCAACATCAGCATCAGCCATCAGCACTATCTTGTGATAGCGCAGCTTGGTGATGTCGAACTCTTCCCCAATGTTGGTGCCGAATGCGGTGATCATGGACTGAACCTCTTGGTTCGAGAGAGCCTTGTCCAACCGGGCGCGTTCCACGTTAAGGATTTTGCCGCGCAACGGCAGGATGGCCTGCGTACGCGGGTTGCGGCCCCGTTTGGCGGAGCCGCCGGCGGAGTCACCCTCCACCAGATAGACCTCTGACTCACTGGGGTCCTTCGACGAGCAGTCGGCGAGCTTCCCAGGCATCCCGAAGGTCTCAAGCGGAGATTTACGGCGGGCCTGCTCCCGTGCTTTACGGGCCGCCAGCCGCGCTTGGGCAGCTGACTGGGCTTTGCGAATAATGTCCCGCGCTGGACCTGGGTTGCGTTCGAGCCAATCCCCGAGCTGGGTGTGAACAACACCCTGGACGAAGCCGCGAGCCTCGGAGTTGCCCAATTTTGTCTTGGTCTGACCTTCGAACTGTGGTTCAGAAAGTTTCACCGAGATGACCGCAGTAAGCCCTTCGCGGATGTCCTCACCGGTGAGATTGTCTTCCTTTTCCTTGATGTAGTTCTTTTCCCGGGCGTAGCGATTGACCAGTGTTGTCATCGCTGACCGGAAGCCCTCCTCATGAGTGCCACCTTCATGAGTGTTAATCGTGTTGGCGTAGGTGTGCACCGACTCCGAGTAGGTCAGTGTCCACTGCATCGCAATTTCAGCAGCGATCCCGCGTTCGGTGTCTTCAGACTCGAAGGCGATGACATCTTCATGGACGGTTTCGGTCTTCTTGGCAGAATTGAGGTGCTTGACGTAGTCCAGCAGGCCGTCGTCGTATTGGTAGACGACGACTCGGCCCTTGGGCGTTTCCGCGAAAGCCTCTTCGTGCTCTCCCGGTTCAGCAGGTGAGGGCTCTTCGCCCTCGGAGAGTGGTTCTTCCGGGGCGCGGTGCTGCTCGACAATTTCATCGGCGACGATGACATTGCCATCGATTTCTCGCTCGTCCCGGAGTGTGATGCGCAGGCCCTTGTTGAGGAACGCCATCTGCTGGAAACGTGCCCGCAGGGTTTCAAAGCTGAACTCGACGCTGTCAAAGATTCCCGCATCTGGATAGAAGACTTGAGTGGTCCCGGTTTCCGAAGCTTCCTTGCCGCGACTCAGCGGCACGATCGTATCGCCGCCTCCGCCGAAGACAATGGACCATTCATAGCCTTGGCGGCGGACAGTGGTCTCTACCTTGGAGGACAGCGCATTGACCACTGAGATGCCAACTCCGTGAAGACCCCCGGAGACGGCGTAACCTCCACCGCCGAACTTTCCTCCGGCATGCAGCACGGTCATGACGACCTCTACGGTGGGCTTACCCTCCGTGGGGTGCATATCCACAGGGATGCCGCGTCCGTCATCTTCGACTCGTACGCCGCCATCGTTTTGCAGAGTGATCTCTATGTGAGAGCAGTATCCGGCCAATGCCTCATCGACGGAGTTGTCGACCACCTCGTAGACTAAGTGGTGCAGGCCTCGCTCTCCAGTGGAGCCGATGTACATACCTGGACGCTTGCGAACTGCCTCGAGCCCTTCCAGGACAGTAATGTCAGATGCGCCGTAATTCCCGTAGGGGATGTCCTGTTCACTCACTTGCAACATTCTACCGCGAAACATGCTGATTCCCGCATTTCTGTCCCGGTTTCGCGGCACCAATATGCCGCTAGGAGACTCTCGAGGGCCTCTGGAACCGGAGGTGGGATGCTCGCACGGGGCCGTGGTCGTCTCTTAGGCGTCGATGCGGCATATCGTCATAGAGGCGTTTTTCTCTGCTACGGCTAGGTCCATATCCTCGCAAAGGCTGGGAAAGCCCTCTCCGCAGCGGGCTCAGATCGTGTCATCCGTAGGTGTCGCGGGGCCCTCTGCCGCGGACTGAATACCGGCCCTTCTTCCAGCTTGGTGCCTGCGGGCCACGGATATCGATCTCGGTGACAATTCCCTGACCGAGCTCACTTTCAAAGACATCCATAATCTTGGGCTTCATCAGTTTCAAGTTGGTCGCCCACGCTGTGGAGTCACAGCTGACGGTCACCACCCCGTCTTCGAAGGTCTCCGGGCGGCAGTGTTCGGCAATCGCCGCACCCACCAACTGATCCCACCTGCTGATCACCGAACCGACCGCCACTGGCGCTGTCCATCCGCGGCTTCTCACTAGTGTGGTCAGTGCTTCACCCAACAGTTTCGGATCCCGCAGGTCGGCACGCTGTTGAGGGGACTGACGATCAGTCCCGCTCGCAGCAGCTCGTGATACTGCTCTGGGATCCGAATTGAGCGAGAGATTCTTAGGCGGTCTGCGGAGCCGCTGCTGGCCACGATCCTCGGCCGCTTTGCGGAACCTATTGAAGAGGGTGGTGGCTGCATCCGGAACCTGTTCCTCTTCACTCATGGTCAACCTGTTCAGCTTCGGTGCGGGTTGTATGGCTGATTTGGTCAACAGATGTGACTCGATACGCATTGCTGAGCAGAGATTCAGGAACGTCGTCGTCCACGGCTGCGGTGACTATGACTTGTTCGGCACCTGTGGTGAGGTCCGCCAATCGGCGCCTGCGCCGGGCATCGAGTTCGGCGAATACGTCATCCAAAATCAGGATCGGTTCTGCACCGGGCTGCGGGTCATCGTCGATCATCACGCGGTAGCTTGCTAGACGCAGACTCAGGGCGTACGACCATGTTTCGCCATGGGATGCATACCCCTTGACCGGTGTCGCATCGAGGCTGAAGTGAATGTCATCACGGTGGGGGCCAATCAGAGTGATGCCTCGTTCCCGCTCTTTTTTCCGCACGGATTGCAGGCCCTCAAGGATCTGCTGCATGAGCTGCTCCGCAGAGGCATTTTCAAGCGCGGAGATATCAGTTTCTGGGTGTGAAGAGTGTGCTGCGGCGCGTTCTTCACTGTCTTCGTCATGCCCAGTCAGGGACGATAGGTATCGCATACGTGCGGTGCGGACTGAGTGGGAAAGATCCTCATAGGCCTGGCTCAGATGAGGCCTAAGGGCGGCGATCACGTCAAGGCGGGCTCGCAACAGACGTCCGCCCACCTGGGCCAGTTGGGTGTCCCACACGTCCAGAGTGGATTCATGGGTGGGTGTAAACCCCTGGTGTCGAATGGACTTCAATAACGCGTTGCGCTGCCGCAGCACTTTTCCATAATCCTGACCGATTTGGCCCAATGATGGGTGCAGCTGAACGGCCAAGCTGTCGAAGAGTCGACGCCGGACTGTTGGCGACCCCTTCACCACCTCAAGATCCTCGGGGGCAAAGAGGACCGTGCGGAGAATCCCTAAGGCTTCGGTGGCCCGCACTGGAGATCCGCGGTTGATCCTTGCTCGATTGGTCTTCCCTGGATTGATCTCGACTTCCAGGAATGCCTCCCGCGAGCCGCGATGAGCTTGAGCTCGAATGATGGCCTGGGCCTCACCGTGGCGAATCAAGGGAGCATCGTGACTCACGCGGTGGGAGGAATGGCTCGCTAGGTATCCGACAGCTTCCGCGATATTGGTTTTTCCTACCCCGTTGAACCCCAAGAGCACGTTGGGGCCCGGGTGCAGGGTCAGGTCAGTGTCCGCGTAGCTGCGGAAATTGTGCAGAATGAGTTGAGAAAGCCGCACAGCGCCAGTGACTCGTCGATCAGCGGTCCTGCAGGCGTACCGGCATCAGCAGGTAGCGGAAATCTGTTGAGTTCTCACCCTCACCGTCCTGCTGACCGGTAATCATGGCGGGCTTAGGAGCTGAGACGAAGCTGAAGCGCAGGAATTCAGTGTCAAAGACACCAAGTCCTTCGTTGAGATAACTCGGATTGAACCCTACGGTGATGGGCTCTCCGCTGAGGTGGGCCCCCACAGCTTCCGAGGCTGACGCGTTGTCATCGACTCCTGCGTCCAATGTCACCTGGTTGTCCTCGGTGAACTGGAGCCGGATGTACCCGTTGCGTTCTGAGACCAGGGAGACTCGGCGGGCCGCTTCAATGAGTTCAGCGGTGTTGACGACAGCATGGATGGGGGTTTCTTCCGGGAAGAGCTGCCGAATCTTCGGATAGTCTCCGTCGACCAGAGTGCTGGTGGTGCGGCGGCCCCCTGAGGAAAAGCCAACAAGGGCGTCGTCGTCAGAAATGGCCAGTGCCAGGTCTCCCGCTCCGGCCAAGGACTTCGCTACTTCATTGAGCGTCTTCGCCTTGATCTGCAAGGAGGTGGAGATGGAGGGGTCAGTCGGACGCCAGGTGATCTCACGCATCGCCAGACGATATCTGTCCGTGGCGAAGAAGGTGATGGTTTCACCCTCGATTTCGAGTTTGACGGCTGTCAGCAGCGGCAAGGTGTCGTCTCTGGCAGCTGCAGTGATCACTTGAGAGACCGCCCGGGCGAAAGCTGAGCCGTCAACGACCCCTGCAACCTCAGGTTGAGCAGGAAGATCAGGGTATTCATCCACCGGCATTGTGGTCAGCGTGAACGTTGAGGACTTACACGTCACAATCACTTTGGTCTCTTCCAGGGAGACCGTGACTGAAGCATGAGGCAGGGACTTCACAATGTCGTTCAGAAGCCGACCGGAGACCAGGACTGTGCCCTCATCCGAAACATCGGCGTCGATGCTCAGCTGAGCTGAGACCTCGTAGTCGAAGCTGGAAATGACAACCTGTTGTTCCTTCGCTGTGATGAGCAATCCCGAGAGCACAGGAGCCGGCGGCCTCGGTGAGAGTGAACGGGCAGCCCAAGACACCGCCTCGGACAGTACGTCTCGGTCTACGGTGAACTGCACTGTGGTGCTCCCTCACAAGTCAAGCATTCGGCCAGGTGTGTCTGAGGGACGAGCTTACAGTCTCTACCAGATATGCCGAAAGTCTAGGTTTTCACCACAACATCTAGGACCCGGCGGCAGAACAGTTGCTTGTTGAAGGAATTTTTAAGTTTAAAGATCAGAGGTGGTAGTAACTGTTGTGGATTCTGTGGATAACCGGCTCTCACGGCCTGCTGGGCCTGATCGGCCTGTGCACTGCATCGTGTGGTGTTTGGGTCTGGTGTGTGAACTACACGGGGAGGATTTACTGGGCCCAAAAGGCCTCCTCCCCAGATGAAGTGCCGTTATCCACAGTTTTGCCGGATTGGTCCACCGAATCTCCACTGGGTTATCCACAGCTGTGCAGCCAAAGGCCCCAACACTCCACCTACACCTGTGGATATGTGAGGAAAACTGTGGAATACGATTCTGTCAATTGGAGCTGGGGCCGCTCATCCTGCGGAACTACACGAGTGTGAGATGTGCACGACGCCGAACTCGACACCTGTGACTCACGCTGGGTCCTGCTCCTTAGAGCGAGCGTTTATCTACCGTGTTTGATTTTGTTGGTGAGCTCAGTCACCTGGTTGAAAACAGCCCGGCGCTCAGCCATCAGCTCGCGAATCTTGCGCTCTGCGTATATGACTGTCGTATGGTCACGGCCGCCCAACTCCTGGCCGATCTTTGGCAGCGACATCTCTGTCAGCTCACGCAACAGGTACATGGCGATCTGCCGGGCGGTGACGAGGTTGCGGCTGCGGGACTTGGACATGAGGTCTTCTACAGTGAAGGTGTAGTACTCAGCGGTGGCGTTGATGATCTGCTGGGCAGTGATCTCTTTGGCGTGATCGTCAGAAATCAGGTCTCGCATCACCTGTTCGGCCAAAGACAGATCCACCTCCTGTTTGTTCAGCGCGGAGTATGCCGTGACGCGAATCAGAGCGCCCTCGAGTTCACGGATATTGGTCGAGATTTTCGAACCGATGTATTCGAGTACATCGTCAGGACACGAGAAGTTCTCAGCATTGGCCTTCTTGCGCAGGATCGCAATGCGGGTTTCGAGGTCCGGGGGCTGAATGTCGGTGATCAGTCCCCATTCAAACCGAGACCGCAGACGCTCTTCGAATCCAGAGAGCCGCTTCGGCGGCTCATCGGAGGTGATGACGACTTGCTTATTGTTGTTGTAGAGCGTGTTGAAGGTGTGGAAGAACTCTTCAACAGTGCGCTCTTTGTCCGCGAGAAACTGGATGTCATCGAGGAGCAGGATGTCCACATTTCGGTACAGATGCTTGAAGCTGGCGCCTTCATCATCACGGATCGAGTTGATGAAGTCGTTGGTGAATTCCTCTGAGTTCACGTACCGAACGCGGATCCCAGAGTAGAGACGCTGGGCGTAGTGGCCGATGGCATGCAATAGGTGAGTCTTTCCCAGTCCTGAGTCACCGTATATAAACAATGGGTTGTACGCCTTGGCCGGTGCCTCTGCCACCGCGTTCGCCGCAGCATGGGCGAATCTGTTCGAAGATCCGATGACGAACGTGTCGAAGGTATAGCGCGGGTTCAATCGAGACGTCTCGTAGCTGCCCGTATAGGCCGTGTCTGCGGGCGCAGGAACCGGCCGCGAGTGTGCAGCTGTTTCTGGTGTTCCTGCCGTATAGGCTCTCTGCGACCGTTCCGGGGGACGGAAGGGAGCAGTCTCGGACCGAGAGACCGGCCGGTGTGCCGGTGGCGAGTCCCCGTGGGGTGTTGCTGCGATGGGGGCGGGATCTTCTTTTTCTCGCTGCGCCTTGGCGAGTTCAGGGTCAATCACATAGGCGCAGAGAATGTCTTTCCCAAACACCGTGTGCAGCGCATTGGAGAGCTCAGCCTGGAGCGTGGAGTGCAGCAACTGGCGCACTCGTTCATGGGGAACTGCAAGAAGCAGGGTATCTCCGATGAGCTGGTCGGACTGCGGCACTGCGCGGGCAACATCGGCGAGCTTCAACCCGGTGATGCCGTGACTCTCTCGAAGTTCTGTGAGAACTTGCTGCCATTGCGAGGATACGGAGGACTTGGAGTCGGCGGACACGCTACTCCCTCATAACTGACTTGTGGTCGGGCAATCCTGTTCCGGATAGTATTCCACAAGAACTGTGGATAACATCCGGTATCTGTGGAATCGGCGTCACAGGGTCTCTTCGACGGCGCCTGGGCGTGGACGGCTGGGCAATTTGACGACAGGAGCCCTGGCCCCCTACTGTTGACAGATCACCCTGGACTATTTGCGCGCTCTTGCGTAGTCGTTTCGGGGACTGCAAAGACTTCACGTCCATCACATTGGGAGTACAGAGTGACCAAGCGGACTTTCCAGCCGAGCAATCGCCGTCGCAGCCGCAAACACGGCTTCCGGTCCCGTATGCGGACCCGCGCCGGCCGTTCCATCATATCGGCTCGCCGGCGTAGCGGCCGCCAGAAGCTCTCGGCATAAGCGCATAAGAACAGCACGACGACGGCCCATCCCAGTTTCTTGGGGTGGGCCGTTGTCATGTCCATCGGAGTATCTTAGATCTATGCTTCCTGCACCTCATCGACTGACCTCACCGGAGGATTTTTCTGCGGTGATGCGTCGGGGAAGCAGGGCGGGCAGCTCAACCGTCGTGGTGTCTGCCCAGATACAGAAGAAGCCCACTGGCCCGCGGTGGCGGTGCGGGTTCATCGTGTCGAAAGCTGTCGGCAACGCAGTGGTGAGGCACCGCACTACGCGGAGACTGCGGCATATCGTGGCGGAGCTGATGCGGAGTCCGCAGATGGCGCTGCCTGACGACTTAGGCGTTGACTTTGCGATCAGAGCTTTGGCAGATGCTGCTGTGACCGAACATGGGAAGCTGCGCGCTGATGTGGAGTCCAGCCTTCGTCGGGCACTGACAAAGGCTCAGCAACAGTGACGTGGATTCGGCACAGTGACTTTTACGGAGAGGCTCACACCATCTCTGACGCGGAAATGATTCTCTCTCAGCAGCGAGAGGGGTCAGCGCCGCCGGTTCCGACTGAGGAGGAGATCGAGCGCCACTACTGGCGCCGGTGGCGACGTGCCGCGGCGTACCCGGCGATCGTGTTCATCATGATCTGGCGAAAACTGGTTTCTCCGCTCTACGGACAGGTCTGCGGCTTCTATCCGAGCTGTTCAGCCTACGGACTGGAAGCAGTGACCGTGCACGGACTGTTTCGAGGCAGCGCTCTTACTGCATGGAGAATCCTTCGGTGTAATCCATTCACTGGCGGTGGGATCAATCATGTGCCGGCCTCGCCGAGGGTGTGGCCCGAAGAAGAGCTTCCGGAGATTGTCCGACTCAATCACCCACCGATTCCTCGAGATCCAGACTGATCAAGTAGTCTGAAGGTTGGTTTTCTCGCCCCCACGTGTTCGGCTCACAACAGTGCTGCCGCCGAACCTGACACCCTGAGAGAGTAATGGCTTTCCTAGACACTATTATGTGGCCCTTCAGCTGGGCAGTGTCCTTCATCCTGAGTACCTGGCACAGCCTGCTGACAATGGTGGGCTTGCCGGAAGGTTCGGGTTGGAACTGGGCACTGTCGATTCTGCTGCTGGTGCTCGTCATCCGTATCATTTTGATCCCCCTGTTTGTGCGGCAGATCAAGTCGCAGCGCGGGATGCAGATCATTCAGCCTGAGTTGCAGAAGCTCCAGGCCAAGTACAAGGGCAAGAAGGATCCGGTCTCTCGCCAAGCCCAAGTCGCCGAACAGCAGGCACTGTTTAAGCGGAACAAGGTCAATCCGTTTATGACATGTCTGCCGATTCTGGCGCAGATGCCGATCTTCCTGGCACTCTTCTGGTGCCTGAACCGCATCGGTGGGTCTGGACGGATGGGCACAAGCGATGTCGATTACCAGGAAGAAGGCTATTACGCCCTTTCCAGCAGTGAGGTGACAAGCTTCGCCAATTCTCGGATCTTCGAGGTGGGCATGCCTGACACGTTCTTGGGCGCTGTTCAGGGAGACCCAGCCCTCATGGGCGGGACTGTGGCAGTGATCGTGCTGACGACGGTCATGATTGTCATGATGGTCAGCACGCAGTTCTTTACGCAGAAACAGCTCATGCAGAAGAACATGTCCGAAGCAGCGCTGACGGGACAGTTTGCCCAGACCCAGAAGATCATGCTGTATGCGCTTCCTCTGGTATTCATCTTCGGCGGTGTCTACTTCCCGGTCGGCGTCCTCATCTACTGGACCGCTACGAACTTCTGGACCATGGGTCAGCAGTGGTGGGTCATTCGCAACAACCCCACACCCGGTTCTCTTGCCGAGAAGGAACTCAACCTGCGCCGAGCGACCAAAGGACTCCCACCAGTCGGTGAAGATGCCCGCAAGGCACGCGAAGAGGCTGAGAAGCCAAAGGGCCAGCATAAGGGCCCCACGGCCCAGCCTAAGAAGAAGAAAAAGAAGAAGAAAAAGGGACAGCGATGAGCGAACAGACCACCCAAGACCAGCACGTGGACGAAGGTTCGGAGTCAAAGGCCCCTGATGCTGCCGTGACCAGCCAGCAAACTGTCGCTGATGAGGGGGATGTGGCTGCGGACTACCTGGAGGAACTCCTAGACATCGTGGATCTCGATGGTGACATCGAGATCGAAATACGGGGTGAGCGCACCTTCATTTCTATCCAGGCTGAAGATGGCGGCGAAGAGCTGCAAGACTTAGTGGGCAATAAAGGGGAAACCCTTGACGCGCTCCAGGAATTGACTCGCTTGGCTGTACTGACAGCGACAGGCGAGCGCACGCGACTGGTACTGGACATCAATGGTCACCGTGCGGCCCGTAACGACGAGCTGAAGCAGCTCGCTGAAAAGGCAGTCAGCGACGTGAGATCAGGAGCTGCCCAGTCACACATGGAACCAATGAGCGCCTACGAGCGAAAAATAGTTCATGACTTCATTGCGGATGCCGGAATGGTTTCCGAATCCGAAGGCGAAGGCAAACGACGTCACGTCGTTGTCACCGCTGAATAAGAGACCCCGTCCCTATGACTGAACCGATCTCAGAACCTGCAGCAGAGCTAGAACCTGTTCCGGCCCTGACAGCGCGGGAACGTGAGGCCGCAGAGGCGCTCTTCGGAGAACGCCTAGCAGGGGCTGAACGGTATGTTGAGCACTTGTGCACAACGGGAATCTCCCATGGCCTTCTGGGCCCACGGGAAGTACCTCGAATGTGGGGGCGGCACGTCCTGAATTGTGCTGTGCTTGGTTCTGAACTCCCTGAGTCCGGCACCGTTGCTGATGTCGGATCAGGAGCCGGGCTTCCGGGTATTGCCTTAGCCCTGGTTCGTCCGGAGGTGGAGTTCACGCTGATTGAACCTATGGAACGCCGTGTCGATTGGCTGGACATGGTGATCAAAGACTTGAGTTTAGACAATGTGCAGGTTATCCGGGCCCGGGCTGAGGAGGTTGCTGACGAGGTTATGGCAGATGTTGTCACCGCCCGGGCTGTGTCAGCACTGAAGAAACTGATACCTATGACGGTTCCACTTCTGGATGATAAGGGTCAGCTCATTTTCCTCAAAGGACGTTCTGCGGAGGCGGAGATTGAAGCTGCGCAGAAGGCACTGAAGCGGTTCAGGCTTCGCGCTCCAGAGATTCACGTGCTTGGGCGAGACATGTTGGAAGAGCCCACGACGGTTGTGCGTACCAGCCGACGCTAGTGGGGCAGTCGGAGTTGTCTTTCGACTAGCTGTTGTCGGCTGGTAGTCAACTCTTCAGGGCCCTGCTGAAGGCGATAGTCTTGTTCTCATGACCGAATCGCTGTCCGACTCCCCGCTTGCTGCCCAGTTGAAAGACGAACAGGACCGCCGGAGAAAATTGTCAGGACTCGCCTTGGAAAGACCAACAGAGACTCGGATCCTCACTGTGTCGAACCAGAAGGGCGGAGTGGGAAAGACAACATCTACTGTCAACCTTGCGGCCGCCCTGGCGGATCAAGGGTTCAATGTCTTGGTCATCGATATTGACCCCCAAGGCAACGCCTCCACGGCATTGGGCATCCCCCATTCGGCTGACACGGACTCCATTTACGATGTACTCATCGACGACCTGTCCTTGGCGGATGTGGTTGCGGAGTGTCCGGACCTTGATCGATTGTCAGTCGTACCGGCGACGATTCATCTTGCCGGGGCTGAGATTGAACTCGTTTCATTGGTCGCCAGGGAGCAACGGCTGCAACGCGCCTTGGAAGAGTACTTCCGCCACCGGGAGAGCCAAGGCCAAGAGAGATTGGACTATGTGTTCATCGATTGTCCGCCTAGCCTGGGTCTGCTGACAGTAAATGCATTCGTGGCAGCTCAAGAAGTTCTCATACCTATCCAGTGTGAGTACTACGCGCTGGAGGGACTGAGCCAGCTGCTGAACAATATTCACATGATCCAAAAGCATTTGAACCCTGTCTTGCGGGTCTCCACGATACTCCTTACGATGTACGACGGCCGTACTAATTTGGCCTCTCAAGTCGTGAGTGAGGTCAAAGAGCATTTCGCGGATGAGGTACTGTCATCCAAAATTCCACGCAGTGTCCGAATCGCTGAAGCCCCTAGCTATCAGCAGTCAGTCATCTCTTACGATCGGTCATCGACTGGGGCTTTGGCGTACCTTGAGGCTGCCGCCGAGATCGTTGAACGCAGTAAGTAGTGTTCTGCACCTAGGCAACGTTTCACGTGAAACGCCTCCCCTTCCTCTCTCACATCAACCCGACATCAACTATGCGCGTGATCTCTGATCGGCGGGGTGAAAAGCCGTCGTCGTCGTTCTGCTCCGCACAGAATGTTTCACGTGAAACGGCTGATTCAGCTCTGATAGTCCGTTGAGCGCCTCTACAATTGAGGAGATTAATACACGGAGTTGGAGGACATGGTGGCTGAGCGAAAAAAGCGCGGACTGGGACGTGGTCTTGGAGCGCTGATTAATAGTGATGGTGAGAACAATGGAGGTGTCTCGGGTGCCGCAGTTCATGCCGTGCCTGCCCTGGAACCGGAGATTCAACCGGAACCACTCGACACCTCCGAGGTCCCCCGGACCAATGGTGCACCTGAACGTCCCATTGACGTCTTCTTTTCAGCCAAGTCTCACCTAGAGACTCAGCGCGTTTCACGTGAAACTCCATCGGAGTCGCCCAGGCGGTCCCAGTCTTCACCGCGGAACCTCACAACCCCGCGCCGCAAGCAGGGCACCAAGCGTGCAGAGATGCCCGATGTATTAGGAACGCATCCACCGGCAAGTAGCATCGATCACGGAGTCGCCGAACCAGAGCCGGTTGTTGTTTCACGTGAAACGGAACCGGACACCACTGCGGAAGCCATCTTCATGGATGTCAGTGTGGAACGCATCCGTCCCAATCCCCGCCAACCACGTGAAGTGTTCGATGAAGAAGACATGGCGGAACTGATTCATTCGGTTCGAGAAGTCGGTGTGCTGCAACCGATTGTCGTCCGACCGGTAGAGGATGGTCATTTTGAACTGATTATGGGTGAGCGCCGTTGGCGTGCCTCGCAGTCAGCCGGTAAGGAGACTATTCCGGCGGTCGTGCGGCAGACGGCTGATGAAGATCTGCTGCGGGATGCTCTGTTGGAGAATATTCACCGCTCAGAGTTGAATCCCCTGGAGGAAGCGGCTGCTTACCGGCAGCTTCTCGATGACTTCAACATTAGTCAGGAGGAGCTGTCACGGAGGATTGGACGCTCTCGGCCGCAGATATCCAATACCCTCCGGCTCATGAGGCTTCCAGCAGGCGTTCAACGCAGAGTTGCAGCAGGTGTGCTGTCCTCCGGACATGCGAGGGCGCTCTTGAGCCTGGAAGACGATGACCATATGGAAGAGCTCGCCCAGCGGATCGTCTCCGAGGGGCTGTCCGTCCGCAGTGCAGAGGAGGAGGCTCTTCTTGTAAAGGGACGTCGGGAGAGGGGTGACGTTTCACGTGAAACACACCGACTCCCCACAGCAACGCGCGTCCAAGAACTGGATGAGTACGCAGAAGCCCTTACTGATCGGTTGGACACTCAAGTGAAGATCAGCTTGGGAGCGAAGAAGGGGCGCATTGCTATCGACTTTGCTTCTCTTGACGATCTCGAGCGGATTCTGCAGCACATGGGAGCTTACGTTCAGCGGTAGACAGGACAGAGAGTACTTTTCGATACAGAAACGCCCCCCTGACGCATACTCAGGGGGGCGTTTCACGTGAAACGGCTACAGCCGTTGATCAGGGCGTGCGACTAGAGCCACTCGGCGAACTCCTGCTCAAGGGCTGGCTTTGGTTTAGCGCCGATGGAGGCGTGCACCTTCTCCCCTTCGTTGAAAGCGAAGACCGCAGGAATAGAGGTGATGCCGTACTTGGCGGCAGTTCCTGGATTCTCATCGACGTTCAGTTTGACCACCTCGATCTTTGAGGCGTGCTCATCAGCGAGCTTCTCAAGCTCGGGTCCCAGGGCGCGGCACGGACCGCACCATTCAGCCCAGAAGTCGACCAGGATAGTCTTGTCGGCCTTGAGCACATCGTCCTCAAAGCTAGCGTCGGTAACGGCTTTGATCTCAGCCATGATGTTGTCCTTTCATTCAGGGGTCATTAATTCAGGCTCAGCCGGCGGCGACATTAACCTTGTGTGACTGGTCTGCTTCTGCGGCGTCGGTGTCGGCGGTGTCAGCCAGATATTCTTCAACATCCAGGGCAGCTACGCAGCCTGAGCCAGCTGCGGTGATGGCTTGACGGTAGTGGGGATCGAGGACATCGCCTGCGGCGAAGACTCCGGGCAATGACGTCCGTGAGGTTCGTCCGTCTACTTGGACAGTGCCTTCTGGGGTGAGGTCGACTTGGTCTGCGAACAACTGGACTCGTGGGTCATGACCAATTGCAACAAAGAGACCTGTCACGTCAAGCGTTGACTCTTGACGGGTGACAAGGTTGCGTACCCCGAGTTGGTTGACCTTACCGTCTCCGCGAACCTCGGTGACTTCGGTGTCCCAGATGAATTCGATCTTTTCATTGGCCTTCGCCCGATCGGCCATGATTTGGGAGGCCCGGAGAGAGTCTCTGCGGTGGATGACGTACACCTTGGAGGCGAACTTGGTGAGGAAGAGAGCTTCCTCCATCGCCGAATCTCCACCCCCGACGACGGCAATCACCTGATCACGGAAGAAGAACCCATCACAGGTCGCGCACCAACTAACCCCGTGGCCTGAAAGTTGCTTCTCTCCCGGAACGCCGAGCTCTCGGTAGGCGGAACCTGTCGCGAGAATGACAGAGCGTGCGTGGAGGGTTCCTCCGGAGCCAAGTGTGATCTCCTTGATAGGAGCGTCCAGCCGCAGTGCAGTGGCGTCTTCGTGGCGGATGTCGGCTCCGAATCGGCGGGCCTGGGCTTCCATGTTCATCATGAGGTCAGGCCCCATGACTCCCTCAGGGAAACCGGGGAAGTTCTCCACATCGGTGGTATTCATGAGCTCACCGCCAGCTGTGACTGAGCCAGCCAGCATGATGGGGCTCAGATTGGCACGGGCCGTGTAGACAGCAGCAGTGTATCCGGCGGGCCCTGAGCCAATAATGATGACGTCGTGTACCTGGTCGGGGGTTTGGTGAGTCACAATAAGTACGTCCTTGATGTATCGAAAGGTGTCGATGTAGCCAACAGGTGTCTGCGGCGGGATATTCCAATCAGCTCGTGAGAGTTATGAACACGATGATGGCAGCTACCAGGATAAGAATGCCAAGAACCCCGGCGGCGATCCAGCGGCTGAGCTGTGGGGAGGTCTGCTCATCCCTCTGAGCGTCTGTCTTTGAACCAGCTGAGGGAAACGCTGTGGGGGAGTTTGTCCTCACGGCACTGATCAGACTTGTGAAGCTTGCCGGATCCTGCGAAGCCCCTGCGCCTTCTGTGGGGTCCATGGAACCGGAAGGTCCGGTTCTCGAGTTCTCCGCAGCGCTCGTCTGGGTGAGCCGGTCAAGGTTGTGCCGGTCATACTCTTCAAGTGGCTCTGCGGGCGGGTCATCGACTACCTCTTCGCCCTCGGCAATGAGCTCGCCCACGCCTGGCTGCGGAGAGTCTGAGCGCGCGTCGACGTGCACGGACTGATGCTCAGCTGGTTGTGACGGCTCAACGACGGAGTCCTGCGGGGCAGAGACGTCGAACGGCGCATCTGCGGACACCGACTCGCCCGCGTGGGTATTGCCAGGTTCAGCGGCGGGGGAATGCTCCCGCTGCGCAGCTCCCTGCCGTACGGCTGAAATGATGTCCTCAACGGAATCACCTGAGGAATCCACACTCACTTCACTCAGATCGGATCGTAACGAAAACTCAATTCGGCTGATCTCTTGAGAGATGCTCAGGCCATGAGCATCGCCGGCCGACTCGAGCGCTGATTCCAACTCGGCTTGCGTGTGCTGCGGCTCAGGAACACGAGAGGTCCGATGAGCGGGGGTCACTTTGTCCAAGAACGCGGGCCTGCGGTCGCGCCTGCGCTGTTCCCTTTCGCCAGTGGCCCGTCCGGCGTGGAGACGCGCGTAGTACTCGGCGTCGTCCTCATAGGTCTGGGGCTGCATCTCCCGCGAACGTCCGAAGAGCTCTGAGCCCAGTGAGTCGGTGTAGTAAGGCTCCACGAAGGGAGCACTGTCAGGCACCACCAGGTCCAGGAGGTTATTCGGGTCGACCAGTGTGGAGATCAGGAAGGTGCGATCCTCAGCAAGACCGAGGTCCAAAACCTCTACCTCGGAGTGGCGGTCGCCAGTGGCAAGCTCCTTCGCCGAGGTGGCGACCTGCTTAGCGTTTGCGCGGGAAGCCAGCAGGACAGAGACCTCGCGGCCGAGGACCTGGTCGGTCGCCTGGAAGACTATGTCCTGGTCGGCCGAGGTCACCACATGGCGGGTGATGCGGTAGCGACCGCCCACCACATCGCCGATGCCTAACGGCTGGGGCACGAGCTGTTCCTCCCGGTGTGCTTATCAGAATCGTCGATGGCTAAGCCTACCGGGGATACCTGTGTACTCAGAGTTGATTATGGTGCCAGGCGCGCCAGTGCCGGTACGCGCCGAGCCACAGGTTCGAGAAACTCACCGAACTCGCGCACTTTGGCTGCCCTGAGCACCACGAAGTACACCAGGCCCATGACAGCGACGACGACGCCGCACGTCACTGCCGCTGTGGCAATGGAGTTCCATGCAAAGCCCCAGGTGAAACCACCGAAGGGTGTCAGGACTAAGAAGCCCGCACACCCTGCTGCAAGAGCGGCAAAGCCTGCACTGATGTAGGCCTGCAGCACACTGCCCAGGCCGTATGGACCCCACCGAGCCACCGCGATCCGGTGGAATATCAGTGTCCGAGCAATATTGAGGGTACTGAACAGGGTCACCACCACATACGGAAGATATTGGGTCGGTATCAGCGCGGCGCATGTGTACGTGATGATCAGACCCACCGGAGCAAGGATGCACGTCACGATCATCGGTGTCTTGGCATCCTCAGCGGCGTAGAAGGCTCGCATCAGGTAGAACTGAGCCGAACGGAAGGGCAGTCCTACGGCGTAGATCAGCAGGAGCTGCCCAATGGCGGCCCCCGCCAGAATCGAATCCGCATCATTGCCCCCAAAAAGCCGACCGATGGGGCCCGCCAGCACCACAAAAACCACTGTGGAGAACATCACCGGAATAGCGAAGATCCGCAGACCTCGGTTGAGAGTCGCTCGTGCGGAGGAGAAGTCCGAGTCCTGCATTGAGGCAGTCATCTGGTTGAACAGCACTGTGGCAATGGAGAGCACGAACACTGAATGGGGCAGCAGGACAATCAGCTCGGCGATATTCGCCGCGTACTCACCAGGTAGCCCAGCCCCGTCCTCCAATCCTTCGCGGACAGCGGTGGCACCGGATACCAGGCGCATATGCAGCAGGGTGGAGAAGTTACCCACCATCATCGTGATCAGAGTCCACAGGGCGATCTTGCCAGTCTGCTCTAGGCCGAGGCCACGGATTCCGAATTTAGGTTTCAGCGGGATGCCCAGTTTGGACAGTGGCCAGAGCAGCAACGCTGCCTGCATGATGACCCCGAGGGTGTGACCACCGGCGAGAACGACTGTTTGGGAGGTGGTCCACTCCGCAGCTTGGTTGCCCTCAGCGGAGTAGCTGCCGAAGCTGACGATGAACACGACGACGAACCCAATGGCTATCACGTTGTTCAACACCGGGGCCCACATGTACCAGCCGAACTTGGCGTTGGCGTTGAGGATCTGACCGACTACCGCATACAGCCCGTAGAAGAAGATCTGCGGCAGGGTCCACAGCGCGAAGGCGGCTCCGAGGGCCAGCTGCGCATCAGTCCATTCGTAGGTCAACGCGGCGATGATCGGGTAGGCCGCCAAGGTGATGATCAGGGCGGCAGCCCCAAGGACCACCACAGTGAGCGTAAGGAGCCGTGAAGTGTAGTCCGCCCCCTTATCGGGAGCCTTCGCAGCCTTGATGAGCTGCGGGACGAGCACCACATTGAACATGCCACCAGCCAGCAGCACGTAAATGATGTTGGGAATCGAGTTGGCCTTTTCGAACACATCGGCCATCGTGGTGGTCGCGCCGATGGCAATGCCCAGCAGAGCGGTCCGAACGAACCCCAGCACGCGCGAGACGGTGGTACCTGCGGCCATCAGTGTTGAAGCTGCTGCCATCCCTGACCGGGGAACGTGGGCGGGGGCGTCGTCGTTGCTGGCCTGCTCAGCGGGCTCCGCTGAGGCGGCCTCCTGGGTGGGCCGCCTGGGAGTCTGCGCCGCGCCCCGGTGGCGTGGACGGTAGGAAGAAGGTGTGGGGGTCATCGGTGGTGACTATAGCTGGTACTCACAACGAGTCCTGGATGACCTGCCTGGCGAGCTTGACGATGCGCCGCTCATTCGGGAAGGAAAGGACTCGGTCCAGGTCCTCAAGGTTCACCCATGCAACGTCGACCGCCTCATGGTCGGGGTCCTTCTCAATGGTCAGTTCACCGCCCACTGCCTCGAGAAGAAAGTGATGGACAGTTTTATGCACCCGGTGGGTGGGCACGGTGAACCAGTATTCGATGCTGCCGAGGTTCGTCAGGATCGAACCGGCAATTCCGGTCTCCTCCTCCACCTCACGGACCGCCGCTTCCTCGTAATTCTCATCACCCTCTGGGTGTCCCTTCGGCAGGCACCATTCCAACCGGCCCCCACGGTTGTAACGGGCGATGATCGCCACATCAAAACCGTGGGCCGCCGGGGTGATGACGACGCCGCCGGCACTGACTTCTTCGATCGTGGGCAGGTGACGGCTGGAGCGTCCCAGGGCCGAACCGTTGGCACGGCGAGCACCCATCGACACTGTCAGGGGGGTGCGCCGTTCACCTCCGGTTTCCGCGTTGGTCATGTACCTACTTTAACTGGGGCATGTGCAAAACTGTTCAGCGTGATGGTTTCCCTCCCCCAAGGCTTCCCTACCGGTGCCGAAATACCCGACGTCGTCGTCGAGCTTGGAGAGGTGTTCGCCCGCGCCGGTCATGACCTGTCTCTGGTGGGAGGCCCGGTGCGCGATCTCTTCCTGGGCCGTGTGTCTCCGGATCTTGATTTCACCACGGATGCGACCCCTGACCAGATTATTGCTGCTGTACGCGGATGGGCAGATGCCCACTGGGACATCGGCCGGGCCTTCGGCACCATCGGAATTCGGCGCGGTGGCCACACTCTGGAGGTGACCACTTACCGCTCTGAGGCCTATGACCCGGCCTCCCGCAAACCCACAGTGCAGTTCGGCGAGTCGCTGGCTGAGGACCTGGTTCGCCGGGACTTCACGGTGAATTCCATGGCGTTGCGTCTGCCCAGCTTTGAACTCGTTGACCCGCATGGCGGTGTACGAGACCTTGCCAGCGGAGTGCTGCGCACTCCAGCTACGGCGCAGGAGAGCTTCAGTGACGATCCGCTGCGCATGATGCGCGCAGCCCGGTTCGCCTCGCAGCTCGGCCTGCAGGTGGCGGAGCCAGTGCTTGAGGCGATGACTGATATGGCCGACCGCCTGAGCATTGTCTCCGCGGAGCGGATCCAGGCTGAGCTGGTGAAGCTGATCTGCGGCAAGCATCCACGGGCGGGAATCGACACCATGGTCGAGACCGGGTTGGCCGATATTGTGCTGCCTGAGATCCCCGCGCTGAAGCTCACCGATGACGAGCACCGGCGGCATAAGGACGTCTACCAACACTCCCTTCAGGTAATGGAGCAGGCTGTTGAGCTGGAGACCGGCCCAGACGGCCCAGTTCCGCAGCCCGACTTCGTGCTGCGGTTCGCCGCCCTGATGCATGACATCGGCAAACCCAAGACACGGCGTTTCGAACCCGGTGGCGGAGTGAGCTTCCGGCACCACGATGTGGTTGGGGCCAAGCTCGCACGCAAACGGATGCAGGCGCTGAAATTCGACAAAGAGAGCATCCGGGCTGTGTCGCAGCTAGTGGAACTGCATATGCGGTTCTACGGCTACGGAGACCAGGGATGGACCGACTCCGCCGTGCGCCGGTATGTCACTGATGCTGGCGATCAGTTGGAGCGTCTGCACCGGCTGACCCGATCCGATGTCACCACCAGGAACCGGAAGAAGTCTGCCCGGCTGGCCCATGCGTACGACGATCTCGAGGCCCGGATCAGTGAGCTGCAGCAGGACGAGGAACTGGCCAAGATCCGCCCTCACCTGAACGGAGAGCAGATCATGGAGATTCTAGACATTCCGCCCGGACCTCAGGTGGGTAAGGCATATAAATTTCTGCTCGATCACCGTATGGAGAACGGGCCGGTGGCCCATGACTCCGCGGTAGCGCTGCTCAAACAGTGGGCTGCCGAACAGCCTTAGTCCATTGGGGCAGCATCCAGCCCACGGACAGGTTTTGAACATTGTAATGTGGGGTAGTCACACGATTCGCCTCATCGCCCTCTGCAATCGAGGCCCCACTTCTAAGGAGCACGTAATGCACAGCGTCAACCGAGCGCTAGTCGCACTGATGGCAGTCGCCACCCTCGGCCTGACGGGTTGTGGAGGACAGTGGTCTGAGTCAGAGATGGAGTCTGAGCTGGAATCCAAGTTCGACGCTGACTACCCTGAAGATGCTCCCCATGAAGTGGACTGTCCCGGTGACTTGGAGGTCGAAGAGGGCGAGACCGTGACCTGTGATTTCACTGACGCCCACGGCGCAGGGTCGTTCACCGTTGAGGTCGTCTCCACAGACGGCAGCGATTTTGAGTACGAGGCTATCGTTGATGATTACCAGGGAACCGATGCCGGCTCGGACTGAGCCCGGTACATCCTACGAATGACCATGGCGCAGATGTAGACCGTTGACAGTACGTGGCCGAACACTGCGGCCACGTAGATGTTTTCGTCGAAGAGGTGCTGCGGCTCGGCCTCGCTGACCTGCGCCGCCAGGTGCATCCAGATGGCCCAGAAGTGCAACAGCTGAAATGCGTGCCAGATCAGTACGTCACGCAGTCTCAGACCGGCCAGAGCGATCAACGGAACCAACCACAGCATGAACTGTGGTGAGTAAACCTTATTGAAGATCATGAAGGCTGCCGCGATCAGCAGCAGAAGCTGCACGACGTCGGGACGCTGGCGAGCCGTCACACCGATCACCAGCACTGCAGCGCAGCTGGCGGCGAACAGACCGAAGCTCCAACCCGAGACAGCCTCCGCCGGCAGCGGCGAGCCAGACATCACTCCCCAGACCTGCCAGATGGACGACCAACCGGCGCCACGCTCAGCGGAGAAGACATAGAACTCGCCCCAGGCTCCAAAATTCCCCATCATGACCGGGATGTTGATCAGCGCCCAAGCGAGGACCCCGCCCAGAGCCAACTTGGCACAATCCGCCCACTGGACGGCGTCGTCGTGGCTCTCTCGCCGCAGATAGGTTCGCGCGGCCAAGGTGAAGACAGCACCCAGCAAGAGCAAGGGGTAGAGCTTGAATGACGCGCCAATCCCCAGCAGGACTCCGGCAATCAGCCACTTCCGTCGCAGGCAGAACAGCACCGCCAGGGCCAGGGTTGCCGCAGGGAAAATGTCCCAATTGATCCCGACGCCGAAGATGATGGCCGGCGACAGGGCCACAATGGCTGCCTTCCACGGTCGAGTTCCGGCGGCCTTCAGCACAGCCAGAGTGAGAACGAACCAGGCCAGCGCGCCGGCGAGGAACGTCACATCCCAATACAGTAAACCTGTGCGTTCACCCCAGTAGTCGAGAGCAGTACCCCCCAGCACCGCGTCTATCCCATGCGTAGCGGCAGCCAACACGGAGGCCAGAAACATCGTCAACGCTGGGTATTCGAAGGCGGAGTACGAGCTCAGAAATGGCGCCCAGGGGTGTTGATCGAAGTCCCGGGAGGACCACAGCGCTGAGACATCCGAATAACACCCCCAGTGATACACCCCGGTGCCGCCCCAGCCGTTGATGCGGCAGTACTGGGAGGTCAGCAGGGCCAGAAGGACTCCCAGCGCAGTCAGCGCCGTCAGGATGCGAGCCGCGGTCCAGACTCGGCGGCGCCCGGGGCGTGCTCGGCTGCCGGTGGGACCACCCCAGCGGTCTGACAGGTGGACCACCAAAGGGTCTGACATAGGCTGGAGCATCTTGGTCACATACCCCAGCCTATGATGAGCAGGGACTAGCGACTACGGGAGTGGGGCAGTCCTGCGCCCTCCGACCTGCAGCAATTGAAAGGAATGGTTTCGTGTCAGAAAATCCGGTCCGGGTAGCTCTTGTGGGCATCGGCAACTGCGCAGCATCACTGGTTCAGGGAGTTGAGTACTACAAGGACGCCCAGGACGATCAGGACGTGCCGGGACTGATGCACGTGCGCTTCGGTGATTACCACATCAGCGATGTGAAGTTCGTGGCAGCGTTCGATGTCGATGACAAGAAGGTCGGCAAAGACCTCTCCGAAGCGATCACCGCCAGTGAGAACAACACGATCAAGCTCGCCGATGTGCCCTACAGCAGCGTCAACGTTCAGCGCGGTCCAACCATGGACGGTCTCGGTGATTATTACCGGAAGACGATCGACGAGTCAGCATTCGACCCGGTCGACGTCGTCGCAGCTCTCAAAGATGCCCGGGCAGAAGTCGTGGTCTGCTACCTGCCGGTCGGTTCAGAAGATGCCGCCCGATTCTATGCTCAGGCCGCCATTGACGCTGGCTGTGCATTCGTCAACGCCCTACCCGTATTCATCGCAGGCACACCGGAATGGGCACAGAAGTTCACCGACGCAGGGCTGCCGATCGTCGGCGATGACATCAAATCTCAGGTCGGAGCCACCATCACCCACCGTGAGCTCGCCCATCTGTTGGAGGATCGCGGGGTGCATCTGGACCGCACCTACCAGTTGAACTTCGGCGGCAATATGGACTTTATGAACATGCTGCAACCAGACCGGCTGACGTCAAAGAAGGTCTCCAAAACCCAGGCGGTCACCTCGAACACCTCAGCGAAACTAGCGGATCGGGATGTTCATATTGGCCCCAGTGACTACGTACCGTGGTTGGACGACCGCAAATGGGCCTATATCCGGTTAGAGGGCCGCAATTTCGGTGATGCGCCTCTGTCGATAGAGCTGAAGCTTGAAGTATGGGATTCCCCGAACTCGGCGGGCGTCATCATTGATGCTGTCCGGGCCGCCAAGATCGGCCTGGACCGAGGCATTGGCGGGCCGCTGCTCTCTGCTTCAAGTTACTTCATGAAGTCCCCGCCTGAGCAGTTCCACGACTCTGTAGCGCACGAAAAGGTCGAAGCGTTCATCCGCGGTGAAGTCGACCGCTGATGAGCCCCAGGGTGAACGCAGTTGACGCGCTGCGAACACTTGCGCTGCTGGGAATCCTCAGTGTGAACATCTGGTTCTTCGCGCATCCGGACATGCTCACCACGGGGATGCGTGGAAACCCTGACGAGTCAGCAGCCGATCAGCTGGTGCGGTTCGGCGCGTCGCTGATCTTCGAGGGAAAGTCCTACGTCCTGTTCAGTTTCCTGTTTGGGCTGAGCTTTGTGTTCGCCTGGGCTCGCGCGTTTGAGTCCGGCTCCAGTGAGACACGACGTTCGGTCCGCCGCTTCACGGCGCTGATCGTGCTGGGCCTGCTGCACGGACTGTTCCTGTTCGCCGGGGACATCCTCCTCGCGTACGGCATCCTCGGTTTCCTACTGCTGGGGATGCGC
Source organism: Nesterenkonia haasae (assembly GCF_010119385.1). Taxonomy (GTDB): domain Bacteria; phylum Actinomycetota; class Actinomycetes; order Actinomycetales; family Micrococcaceae; genus Nesterenkonia; species Nesterenkonia haasae. The sequence goes on along the minus strand of NZ_VFIE01000020.1, from coordinate 210,223 downwards.
AGGATCTCCACTAGGGCAGCTCTGCTGACCGCCGGGGTGATCTACACACTCATGGTGCTCGTGCTGGTGGTCCTGGGGATGGTCACGATGGCCCTGGAGGACACCATGGGACAGGCCATGCTGACCCTCGGAGAGTCTCAGGATGCGGTGGCCGCCTACACCGGGTCAGTCACCCAATGGTTCGCTTTCCAGGTGGCTGCCTATCCTGTGGCGTTGGTCTCGGTGCTGTTCGTCCAGGGACCGTTGGCGTTCGCTGCTTTCTTGGCAGGTCTCGTGGTCGGCCGGGCTCGATTGGTGGAGCGCATCGTCGCCGGAGAGTTCAGCACCAGAAGGCTGCTAAGCATCGGGCTGCCGACCCTCGGTGTGGGGTTAGCACTGAGCAGCATTGCCGCGCTCCTGACGTGGGGACAGCCCGGCAGGACCGATTACGAGCCCGGCCAGGGGGCTCAGCTGCTCGGTACCGCGGTGAACCTCGCTGCAGGTCCCATCCAGACCTTCGGATACATCGTTCTCCTCCTCGTACTCTTCCGGTCAGCCGAGAAACTCACGGTAGTCCTGGCCCCGGCCGGCCGTATGTCGTTGACCAACTATTTGGGTCAGTCGCTGATCATGCTCGTGCTGTTCTCTGGGGTGGGTTTCGGCCTCGGCGGCCAACTGTCCGAGGTGGCTGTGGGCGGCGTCGTTCTCGGAATATGGCTCACCCAGCTGGCACTGTCCCATCTGTGGTTCATGCGGTTCCAGCGCGGACCGGTGGAGATGCCTTTTCGTACATGGTCCTACAGGGGTACGTGAAGATCAGTCTGTGGGGTGATGTGCTCAGCCTGCCGGTGGAGAACACTGGTAGTCACCGGCCGGAAAACCGGTTGAGGTGAAAGACGCACGCCGGGAAGTGAGCGCGAAACATGATCACCGCAGAGAATCTGCACAAGAGGTACGGCTCGAAGACCGCAGTCGACGGCATCAGCTTTCAGCTGCAGCCCGGCAAGGTGACCGGGTTCCTGGGGCCCAATGGTTCCGGGAAGTCCACCACGATGCGCATGGCAGTTGGTTTGGACAGGCCGACCTCCGGTTCTGTCACCATCGATGGCAAGCCGTTCTCCCAGCACAAGGCACCGATGCGCACCGTGGGGGCAGTTCTGGACGCCGGTGCCACACACCCTGGCCGGACCGGGCGCGCCCATCTGAAGGTCCTGGCAGCCACGCACGGCATCAGCGCATCGCGCGTCCAACACGTCATCGAGTTGACCGGGCTAGGTGAGGCAGCCGGCAAACGCATTAAGGGCTACTCCCTGGGCATGAACCAGCGTCTCGGCATAGCCGCCGCGCTGCTGGGGGACCCAGCAGTACTCATATTTGATGAGCCGGTCAACGGACTCGACCCTGAGGGCGTGCGATGGGTACGCAGCCTGGCCCGCCAGATGGCTTCCGAGGGGCGCACAGTCTTTGTCTCATCCCATTTGATGAGCGAAATGTCCCAGACGGCGGATCACCTCATTGTGCTGGGCCGCGGCCGAATCATCGCTGATGCGCCCATCCATGAGCTCCTTGACTCCGGGGAGAAGCGTGTACTGGTCCGCACCGAACAGGCGGCAGACTTGGCGAACGCGCTGGTCGCCGAAGATGTGACTATCAGCCACATTGACGCAGAGACCCTGCAGGTCAGCGGGATGGATCCGCGCAGCATCGGCCGCCGCGCCCTGGAAGCTCGTGTGGTCGTTCATGAGCTCACCCCGCAGCTGACCACCTTGGAAGATCAATACATGAAACTCACCGGCGAACACGTCGAATACCGCTCCGGCGGAACCCTCGAGGAGGCTGCCCAGTGAACCCCCCACATGTGAATACAGCTACGGCGACCCCGCAGACCTTCACGATCGACGCCACCCTACCTGGGGTCAGCTTTCTTGGGGCGGCCCGTTCGGAGTTCGCCAAGCTCAAAGCGTTGCGCACCAGCTGGTGGCTCTCCATCATCACCGTCGGTCTGGGCGGCTTCATCGCCGGCGCCGTCGCTTTTTCATTCCAGCACTTCCTGGCCGATGATCCCTACTTCGGGGGCGGTGCCCTGCAGTTGGCAATGCAGGGCCAGACGGGCAGCTATTTCGCCATGATCTTCTTGGGGTCCCTGGGTGTCATTGCGATCACCACTGAGTACTCCAGTGGTGCCATCCGCTCCAGCCTCACCGCCGTCCCGCAGCGTACTCTGCTGCTCTCCGCTAAGGCATTGGCCCTGGCGGTATGGACTGCGGTGGTATCAGCCGTCCTGATTCTGCTCAGCCACCTGCTGACCAGTTTGATCGCCGAACCACTGAGCGTGGGAGACATCTTCGACGCCGAGATCGCCGGAGTCTACGCCGCGACGTGGGCCACGGTGGTGCTGACTTCACTGCTCGGGTTCGGCCTCGGTGCTCTGCTGCGCAGTTCGGCTGGCGGCATCGTGGTGCTGGCGGTCATCATGTTCGTGCTCCAGATCGTGCTCTCCATCCTCTACGGTGTCACCGACGGCGCAGCATGGGTGGAGACCTTGATGCAGGCCGAATACATGAGCTTGGTGGATAGCTTCACGAACCCAGAGGCTGGCGAATTCAGCATGGTTCCTGCCATAGAGACATGGCAGGCAGGTCTGGGCCTGTTGGCCTGGGTTGCGGTGCCCCTGACACTGGGCGCGCTGAGGTTCACTCGTCGCGACGCATGATGAGATAGGAGCATGACGACGTCGCCGCCTCCGGAGAACACCGTGTCAGGCGGCGGTGTTGTGCTCCCCTCCGCCACCGGGCCAGGGATGGAACCTGGGGGGCGCCCAGAACAGATTCCGGAAGTCTTCGATCGTTGGGACGAGCTCGGCCTGGTCCGTCGGCCGGGACTGCGAGGGTGGTTCCGACGACACCCGTGGTGCATGAATGCTGTGGTCGTGGGGGTGTACATCGTGTCTGCCCTATGGTTCTTCCCGATCACATTCGTCGATATGGGAGCAGATGCCTGGTGGCTGCTGCTCGGCTTCGGAGTCATTTCGGTGGCCCTGTGCTTCCGTCGGGCTCGCCCGATGACCGTATTGGTCCTGGTGGCGCTCTTCGAAGCCGCGATGCTGTTTCACTACCCCTGGCAGGGCTCCCAGATGGTGGGGCTCTGTTTCGCCACCTACGCGGTGGGCTACCACTATGGACTGAAATGGAGTTTGTTAGCTGCGCTGCCAGCGTGCGCCCTGGGGTACAGCACACTCTTAGTCGCTGATGTCTGGCTGACCCGCTACGGTGGCGGATTCTGGGCGGACTACTACTCAACGCAAGGACTCGGGTCCTTTGAGGCCCTGGTAGTGATCGCAGTGATGATGTTCTTCTTCGTGGGGATTTCCGCCGGGATCGGCGCGGCGGTGCGGCGCGGGCATCGCCACGAGCGCGAAATCCTCGATTGGGCCAGAAAGTCCCATCAGTTGGCTCAGTTGGGCGAGCGTAACCGGATCGCACGGGAGATGCATGACGTAGTGGCTCATTCGCTCTCCGTCATGGTTTCGTTGGCTGATGGCGCCCGGGTGGTTGCCAAAAAGAACCCCGAACGCGCCGCTGAAGTCATAGGAGAAGTCTCCGCGACCGGGCGCGGCGCTTTGGCCGATATGCGCCGAGTCATTGGTGTGCTGCGCAAAGGTGAGGCGCCAGATACGGCCCGCCGTCCGATCACCGAGTCTCTGGATAGCCTGTATGAGAGTTTTCGGCAGGCCGGGCTGCCGCTCCACGTGGAGCAGTCAGGTCCTCCGCTGCCGGATGACGCGGCATTTGGGTTGACTGTCCACCGCATCATCCAAGAGTCGCTGACGAACGTTCTGAGGTATGCCCGCGGGGTCAACCGGGTGGGGGTCGCTATCGAACATGTCATGGCCACGGAGGATGAGGACTGTGACCGCCTGAGTGAACAGGGTTTCTCCGCTAAGGAGCAGCGGGCGTTGGGGTTGATCGGGGAGGAGCAGGTGATCATCACGATCACCGATGATGGTATTCCGCCAGCTCCGGGGACCAGACGTGAGTCGATAGGGTCCCAACTGGGTATCCAGGGAATGCAGGAGCGGGCAAGCTTTTACAACGGTTCGGTCTATGCCGGGCCAGGCAAGCACCGGGGTTGGATGGTGCGCGCGGTGCTGGAACCTCCAGCGGCCGGGAAGAAGGGGACGGGATGAGCGAGACGATCAAGGTCATGCTGGTGGACGATCAGCACCTGCTGCGTATGGGCTTCAAGCTCATCCTGGAGGGAGAGGATGATCTCCAGATAGTGGCTGAAGCGGGGGACGGGCAGGAAGCTCTAGAGGCCCTCGACGCCCTGGGTCAGGAGCGTCCGGACGTAGTGCTGATGGATGTGCGGATGCCACGTATGGACGGCATTGAGGCCACGGAGCGGATCGTGGAGCGCTTCGGTGAGGTCAGAGTCATCATCCTGACGACCTTCGACCTCGACGAGTACGCCTTCTCCGGACTGCAGGCGGGTGCCAGTGCGTTCTTGCTGAAGGATGTGGAGCCGGAGGACCTGGTGGACGCGGTCCGTGTGGTCGCCTCCGGGGATGCCGTGGTCGCTCCACGCATTACGCGGCGCCTATTGGAAATGTACGTGCGTCAGTCACAATCTCCGTCCCAGACCGGCCCCTCCTCTGAGCACGGCAGGACATCCACTGATCCGGCGCATCGCCCCGCCGGTCAACGTCCCACGGCGAGTGCTGACATAACCCGTTCAGGCTCAGCCTCCGCAGGTGTCAGCGGTTCACCCACGGGGCACCAGATCGCCACTGCGCTGGACGACGGCGTGATCCGCGAACCGCTGACTGCCCGCGAAGCCGAAATGCTCTTCGCCGTGGCCGAAGGTCTGTCGAATGCGGAGATCGCTGAGCGCTTTTTCCTGTCCGAAGCGACAGTGAAGACCCATGTGCGCCGCATCCTCAACAAACTTCAGCTGCGCGACCGAGTCCAGGCCGTGGTCTACGTCTACCAATCTGGTCTTATCGGATGAGCTCAGCCGTAGGATGGGAAGAATGATGTCAGCACCCTCAGTACTGAGCACCGATGAGCTCATCGAAGACCTCAGCAGTTTCGTCACAGAGTCACCCTCGTCGTACCACGCCGCAGCGGTGACCGCCCAGCGGCTGGTAGAGGCGGGATTCACCCACCTTGGTGAGCACCAGGATTGGCCTGTTGAGCCCGGAAAATACGTCGTGGTTCGCGACGGTGCGGTCTTGGCCTGGATCCTGCCAGCGGGAGCAGGTCCGACGACGCCGCTGCGCGTGCTCGGTGCCCACACCGACTCACCTGGGTTCAAACTCAAGCCAAAGTCCACAGTCGTCAGACAGGGTTGGGTTCAAGCAGGGGTGGAGATCTACGGCGGACCATTGCTGAACTCGTGGCTGGACCGTGAGTTGCGACTAGCAGGCCGAATCGTCACCCGGGACGGAGCTACCCACCTGGTTGCCACCGGACCAGTGGCGCGCATTCCTCAGCTGGCTATCCATCTGGACCGCCAAGTCAACAATGATGGCGTGAAGTTAGGTAAGCAACAGCAGACCATGCCGATCCTGGCCGTAGCTGGATCCCCGGACGCCGCCGCCGAAGCCGACGTGCTGAATGTTGTCAGCCGTTCCGCCGGGGTCGGGGCAGAGCAGGTGGACGGTTACGACGTCGTCATCGCTGATGCACAGGCCCCAGCCCGTTTCGGGCCCAAGAGGGAGTTCCTAGCCTCAGGCAGGCTGGACAACCTCTCCTCGGTCCATGCCGGCCTCCAGGCACTGCTGGCTGCTGACTCCTCAGCCGGGATGATTCCGATGCTGGCCGCTTTTGATCATGAGGAGCTAGGCTCAGCCTCCCGGTCAGGGGCTGCTGGGCCATTTTTGGAGGAAGTCCTGGACCGCATTTATGAAGGCTTAGAGGCGACAGTGTCCCAGCGCGCCCAGGCATACGCGGGTTCTTGGCATCTGAGCGTCGACGCCGGGCATGCGGTGCACCCCAACTATTCCGAGCGCCACGATCCGGCGAACCGGCCGCTACCCAATGCCGGTCCGTTGCTGAAGATCAACGCCAATCAGCGCTACACCACGGACGCGCCGGGGGCGGCCATGTGGGCACAGGTGTGCCGAGCCGCAGGGGTGCCCAGCCAGGAGTTCGTGTCCAATAACGACATTCCCTGCGGCTCAACAATCGGACCCATCACCGCCACCCGGCTGGGTATACGAACTGTGGACGTTGGTATCCCGCTGCTGAGTATGCATTCAGCACGAGAGATGTGTGGAGTTGAAGACATCGCACACCTCCGGGACGCCGCCACAGCTTTCTTCACCCAGGACCTCAGCGTCTGAACAGCTCGTTCGTACTCGCCCTGGATCTGGGGTAATATGGGCCAGTCTGTGCTGACTACTGTCGGCGCGGCACACCACGCAAAGAACCTCCTGTTACGGAAATCCCGTGACCGCAAGACCGAAGGAGGTGGGTTCATAATGCGTCATTACGAATTAATGGTGCTGGTCGACCCTGAGGTCGACGAGCGCACCGTAGAGCCCACACTGGGCAAGTACATGGAACTGATCAAGAAAGATGGCGGAACCGTCGACGAAGTCGACATCTGGGGACGCCGTCAGCTGACTTTCGAGATTCAGAAGAAGACCGAGGCAATCTACGCCGTCGTGAACTTCCACTCCACTCCCGACTCAGCCAAAGAGCTGGACCGTCTGCTGCGGTTGAATGAGACCATTCTGCGCACCAAGATCATCCGCCCGGAAGAGTTCAAGGTCGCCTAATACAGGCATTTGGGCCCAGAATATTTGGTACACGAACTACTGAGAAGAGGTACACCACATGGCCTATAACGAAACTGTCATCACCGTCGTCGGAAACCTGACAGCTGATCCAGAACTCCGGTTCACCCCATCCGGGGCACCGGTGACGAACTTTGTCATCGCTTCCACACCCCGCTACTTCGACCGCCAGGCCAATGAGTACAAGGACGCAGAAACACTCTTCGTTCGCTGCTCACTCTGGCGTGAAGCCGCGGAAAACGTGTGCGAATCGCTGACAAAAGGCACTCGCGTTGTTGCTCAAGGCCGTCTCAAAGCTCGCAGCTTTGAGGACAAAGAGGGTAACAACCGGACCAGCTGGGAACTCGACGTCGACGAGATCGGCGCTTCGTTGCGATATGCCACTGCCAAGATCGAACGTCAGGCGCCCCGTCAGGGCGGTGGCGGTTTCGGTGGCAACCAGGGCGGTGGCAATCCGGGCGGTGGATTCGGAGGCGGCCAGCAACCTGGCGGATTCGGCGGAGGCGCGCCCAACAGCGGCGGCCAACACTCGGATCCCTGGGGCGGACAGCCCTCTCAGGGCGGCGGCTGGGATGCCGGCGGCAACGACGAACCCCCGTTCTAACGCTTCACTACTGACAACTATTCACCATCCCGCGTAAGAGCGCGGGCTCCCCATCATGAAAAGGAGCACCACGATGGCAAAGGCTGAAATCACCAAGAAGCCAAAGCCCAAGGCGAACCCGCTGAAGGCTGCTGACATCAAGGTCATTGACTACAAGGACACCGCACTGCTTCGGAAGTTCATTTCCGACCGTGGCAAGATCCGCGCCCGCCGTGTGACCGGAGTTTCGGTCCAGGAGCAGCGCAAGATCGCCCAGGCGATCAAGAATGCCCGCGAAATGGCTCTGTTGCCGTACTCCGGCGCTGGCCGCGGCTGATTACTGAGGAAGGAAAGGAACTACTGATATGTCGAAGCTCATCCTGACTCAGGAAGTCACCGGCCTCGGTGCCCCCGGCGATGTCGTCGAGGTCAAAGACGGTTATGCCCGCAACTACCTGTTGCCCCGTGGCTACGCGCTGACGTGGACAAAAGGCGGCGAAAAGGACGTAGAGCGCATTCGTCAGGCCCGTAAGGCCCGCGAAATCGCAACTGTCGAAGAGGCTCAGTCCATCGCTGAGAAACTGCAGGCACAGACCGTACAGGTCGGTGTGAAGACCGGCGAGTCCGGCCGCCTGTTCGGTACGGTCGGCGCAGCCCAGATTGCAGAGGCCGTTCAGGCCGCAGGTCTGGGAAGCATCGACCGGCGCACTGTCGAGCTGCCTGAGCGAATCAAAGCTGTAGGTCACTACACCGCGACTGTAAAGCTGCACGCCGAGGTCTCAGCGACCATCGACCTGCAGGTGGTCCCGGCCAAGTAAGCACCACAGGCCGAGAGAAAGGGCCGCGTTGCATCCCCTCAAGGATGCAACGCGGCCCTTTCTTATGCCCGGATCAGAACGAGTGCGGCGAACGTCTGCGTTAATCGCCGCGACGCTAATGACGCAGTGCGATGCACAGACGACCAGAACCAGGTGACACGCCTTGACCCGTCTACCGCCTATACGTCCCTTGAAGAGGCATCCACGGGCTCGTTAGGAGGCAAGGGTGTCCTGTGCTTCCACGTTGCCGCCGGGAACGGGGTCCAAGCCCGCCTTACGGCGATCACAGAGAAGTTGGTGGGTGGGTGCCGCAGGGGTGCCCTCGGGAGCGCGGGCGGCGACTTCCTTGCGCAGGACGGGAACGACCTCCTCACCCAGTATCTCAATCTGCTCGAGCACGGTCTCCAGTGGTAGTCCCGCATGATCGATCAGGAACAGCTGACGCTGATAGTCCCCGGCATAATCTCGGAAGCTCAGCGTCTTCTCAATGACCTGCTCAGGACTGCCCACTGTCAGCGGGGTCATGTCCGTAAAGTCCTCTAGTGAAGGGCCGCCGCCGTAAACCGGGGCGCGATCGAAATACGGTCTGAATTCGCGCACTGCATCCTGGGAATTCGGGCGCATGAACACCTGACCACCCAAGCCTACGATGGCCTGCTCAGGGCTGCCATGGCCGTAGTGGGCGTAGCGCTCGCGGTAGATATCCACCATGCGGCCGGTGTGCTCTTTGTTCCAGAAAATGTTGTTGTGGAAGAACCCATCACCGTAGTAGGCAGCTTGTTCCGCGATCTCCGGTGACCGGATCGATCCATGCCAGATGAACGGTGGTGTGCCGTCGAGGGGCCGAGGAGTTGCTGTGAAGTTTTGCAGTGGCGTGCGAAACCGGCCTTTCCACTCCACCTCTTCTTCTCTCCAGAGTCGGTGGAGCAGGGCGTAATTCTCCACGGCTAAGGGGACTCCGGTGCGAATGTCCTTACCGAACCAGGGATAGACCGGGCCAGTGTTCCCACGCCCAAGCGTGAGATCGATCCGGCCGTCACTGAGGTGTTGGACATAGGCGTAGTCCTCAGCGATACGCACTGGATCCGTTGTGGTGATGAGAGTGGTGGCGGTGGAGAGCAGCAGACGCTCAGTCTGCGCGGCGATGTGTGCCATGAAGATCGGGGGGTTGGCCGGTGCCACAAACGGGGGGTTGTGGTGTTGGCCAATGGCGAAGACATCGAGTCCTACTTCTTCGGCCTTCCTAGCGATGGCCACAGTGGACTTGATGCGTTGGTTTTCGGTAGGTACGCGTCCGGTGGTGGGATCCGGAGTGATGTCACCGATGGAGAAGATGCCGAACTGCATAGCGCTCCTGCACAAAGTAGGGAGAAAAAGACGACGAAAAACGTGTACATTCCAAGAGTACTTCAAATTTGAAAGAATATGGTCACGGATGACAGGACCCATGGTCGAGTGGGTCGATACATGCCAAACAGCCTGTGGAGATTCTGTGGAAAACAACACACTCGGGGTGGCTATACACCCAACTTGGGGTGAACGGCAAGTGCCCGGCGCGGCAAAAAAAGAGCCCAGAAAAACTTTTAACTCACAGCGTGTCGCTACATCACGCCTAGTCAGCGGGATATGTGACAGATGTCTACAGCTTTATCCACAGCTTTCCCTCAGGTTGTACACACGACACGCCGCGCAGTCCACATTCTATCCACAGGCTCCTGTCTATGACCTATTGCCCGGGGGCGTTTGTGGGCCTACAGTGTCAATCGTCCCTCTTCGCCTTTTTGAAGACCTCAGGCCCCTTCCAGAGGATAGTTTTGAGGTTTTCAGGTAGCGCGTGGGCTTGTGTGTACTGGCACATGGCGTGGATATTGGCCGATAGAAGTCGGCGTGCATCCGCGCGGGAGCTCTCCCCGCTTCTTTTGTGGCGGACGGAGTGAACAGGACAAGCGCGCCCCAGAGCGGGGGCGTTCGCGGTTGGCCTGGGATCTCTCAGGGGACGAACTGCAGATCGGATCGCCGAATCTAGGCAAAGGGAAGGGGATCACGGCCCTGTTGCCGTGATCCTGCCGAGGACCCCAAGCGGGCCGATTCGGCGATCCGGTCACTCTCCGCAGCTGCTTAGTCAGCGCCGATGACGCTCTACGAAAGCTGCGACGCGGTTGGGCCAGGTTGCTAGGTCTTCCGGGGTTTCCGCAATCGACAACTGTGACTGGCCGTGCAGTCGGTTCAGCTTTTCGGCCGTCGATACCGGATGTGCGTGGTCGTCTACCCACGCCAGAATCTGAATCGGTACCTCCAGCTGGGCTACCTCCTCCGCACCCGGCAGATCCGTCATAGCGGCTCCGCGGAGAATAGAGGGCAGGAGTTCCTGGCTCACGGCTGGAACGCGCTCGCGTGGGCGGTCCGCCAAGGCAGGGGGTGGAAGCATGGACTCGCCCATACGCACGAAAGCCCCAATGCCATGTTCTTCGACGAGTTCGGCCGAGCGCAGGTACTGGTCGGTCTGCGCCATGCGGGTCGCCCAGGCGGTGGGGGGCACCAGGAGGCTGAGTGAGGCGAACCTCTGTGGATCCTTCAACGCCGCACAGATCTGGGTGGCGGCACCCATTGAGGGCCCGCCCGTATGTACTTGCTCTCCCGGGGCAATGGCATCGAGCAGTTCCAGCAAGTCGTCTGCCAGCTGGGACCAAAGATAGTCCTGCGGGACGGCTCTGCCTGTGGAGGAACCATGGCCGCGGGAGTCATAGCGCAGTATTCGGAAGCCATCTAGCTGACCTGTGACATCTAGGCCAGCACGATGCTCCCGCCACGCTGAGGAGGTCAGCCCGTGCATTTGGACGAAGAGCGGACCAGAGTCCGGACCCTCCACCTCATAGGCGAGTTTGGCTCCTGCTGTTTGGAACATAGCCACTGCGGTGTTCGTCACCTTCTTGTGCTGGTACCGGTTGTCCCGGCACGTCTAAGTCTCCAGATGAATATTAACTGAGAGTTTCCGCAGCGACACACCGGCGATGCCGCACCCGTCTACACTACGCGTATGAGGCTGACCAATGTCTCGCAGATGCAGGTGCAGCCCGGCAGGGTCTACAGCTACTCCATCCGCGCAGAGATGACTGAATCCCCAGATGCTGAACGCCTTCCGGTGTCTTTTGACCAGGACCGGCATGTCAGTTTCGGTTCACGCCCCGGTTCGTGGATGGCAGTGAGCTTCTCCCTTCCTGTTCAGGCAGATCGCGAGATCATCGCGCAGGCGTGGATTGAAGTCATCCAGCGCCATGGAACCCTGTGCAGCGTGTTCGCCTGGGAGGAGGATGGCCAAGGCGGTGACACGGACCTGACTCTTAACGCAGTAACGGTGTCTCCGGGGGAGTGGGAACAGCTGGGTGAGGGCTCCGTCCTCACTCCACCTGCGGTGCGGACGGTGTTGCGCGAACACTTTGACCTCGTGTGCCGATCCTTGGAGGCGCCCTCCTACCGGTTGTGCGTGATTGAGGATGAGGCCGGGACGGAAACTCCGCAGGTGATCATCGGTTCCGATCATGCTCACGTGGATGCGTGGAGTCTGCTGGTGGTGACCCGGGATCTCGCCACATGTGTCCAGGATTTGCTCAACGAACGCGAACCAGGCGCAGATCTGCCGGTTGCTGAGTCCTTCGCGGCCCATACACAGGCCCTAGAGGAGCAACCGGCTCCGCCGAAGGAAGTGGTTCAGCGGTGGAGTGACATTCTGGACGCCGGGGGCAATTCAATGCCGCGGTTCCCGCTGGATCTGGGTGATGTATCTGAGCCGGTGGGGGAGTTTGTTGAGATTCGTGATGTGTTCGACGCCGACGAGCTCGCACAGGTCGAGGCCCACGCCGCAGCGCATAAGGTACGTCTCATTGCAGTGGCAGTCTCGGTGATGACCCGGCTGGCTGCGGAGCTCTCCGGAGGTCCGCTGCGTGCGGTGTTCCCTGTCCATTCCCGGCATGAGGCTCGCTGGTTCAACTCTGTCGGCTGGTTCATCACCAATTCTGTGCTCGAAAGCCACGACGACGACTACCTGGCCTGTTACGGCGCGGTGAAGGAAGCGATCCGGCTCGGTTCCTATCCACTGGCTCCGATTATGCGCCCCTACGGCGGTATGCCTCAGGATCCGGGGATGTTCGCCATGTCATGGTTGGATCATCGGAAGCTGCCGGTCAACGTCGATGACGAACTCAACCCACAGCATGTTTCGGCCGTGATCCGAACAGACGGGGTGATGATCTGGTTCGTCATCAACCACACCGGCATGCATTTGCGCTGCCGATACCCGGATACTCGTCAGGCGAGGCGTTCTATGCGCACCTGGCTTGCCGGTTTGGTCTATGGGCTGCGAACCCCCTTAGAGCATGAGGCGCTGCGGGCAATCAATGCCGGATCGGGGCACTGAGAACGCAGTACGGCGTCGTAGTGTGTTGTCCGCTTCAGCCGGTAGAGTGGGAGCTCGCGTCAATCCCACAAGGTGTCTGAGGAGTGTGTCTGCGTGAGTGTGGAGACCTACAACCCCAGCACTGGTGCTGGTGCTGAATCACGCACTCCCCCACAGGATATGGTGGCTGAGCAGTCGGTGCTGGGCGGCATGATGCTGTCCAAGGACGCGATCGCCGATGTGGTGGAAGTCGTCCGCGGAGGTGACTTCTACCGGCCGGCGCACGAGATGATCTTTGAGGCAATCATCGATCTCTATGGCCGCGGTGAACCGGCAGATGTGGTCACCATCTCTGATCAGCTCACCAAGACCCAGCAGCTGCAGCGGATTGGCGGCCCCGCATATCTGCACAATCTGGCTCAGGCTGTTCCGACTGCGGCCAACGCCGCCTTCTACGCTGACATCGTTCGTGAACGTGCGATTCTGCGCCGCTTGGTTGAAGCGGGCACCAAGATCGTGCAGTTGGGGCACACCTCCGACGGCGAGGTCGATGCCATTGTCAACGAGGCCCAGGCAGAGATCTACAATGTGGCGGAAAACCGGCAGACTGCTGACTACTCGCGACTTTCTGAGGTCCTGGCCCCGACTATTGAAGAGATCGAGGTCAATGCTGCCAACGATGGCACACTGTCCGGCATCCCGACTGGCTTCCGTGACTTGGACGAACTTACGCACGGCTTCCACGGTGGCCAGCTAATTGTCATCGCTGCCCGTCCCGCGATGGGGAAATCGGTTTTGGCGTTGGACTTTTCCCGTTCTGCGGCTGTCAATCACCGGATGACGACGGCGTTTTTCTCACTGGAGATGAGCAAAGTTGAGTTGACAATGCGTTTGTTGGCGGCAGAGTCTCAAGTGCTCTTCGGGGATTTGCGTAAGGGCTCAAGCTTGAAGGACCAGGATTGGGAGAAGATGGCCCGAGCTATGGACAAACTGGAGCAGGCTCCGTTGTTCATTGACGATGCGCCGAACCTGACGCTGATGGAAATCCGGGCCAAGTGCCGCCGGTTGAAGCAGCGCGAAAATCTGAAACTGGTGGTGGTGGACTACTTGCAGCTGCTGATGTCTGGAAAACGCGTAGAGTCCCGCCAACAGGAGGTCAGTGAGTTCTCCCGCACGTTGAAGCTGCTGGCCAAGGAGCTCGACGTGCCGATCATTGCGTTGTCACAGCTGAACCGTGGATCTGAGCAGCGACCCGATAAGAAACCACAGGTTTCTGATCTGCGCGAATCCGGTGCCATTGAGCAGGATGCCGATATGGTCATGTTGCTGCACCGGCCCGAGGTCTACGACAAAGAGACGGAGCGGGCTGGTGAGGCCGACATTATCGTCGCGAAGAACCGTAACGGCCCCACCAGAGATCTCACTGTGGCGTTCCAAGGCCACTTCCAGCGGTTCCGCGATATGGCCCGGGATTTCTGAGCTGTGACCCCTGATTTGGGTATGTGTCGCCACCAGAGCGCAGCGTGAGTCTGCGCTAGCTGATTCCGTAGGGGGTAAGAACCCCGATGATCTGTTCCAGGAAGAAGAACCCCGCGACTGAGTAGAGCGCCCCTGTCCACAGCCCTTGTGTGAGGCTGAACCAGAAGCGCCCGGTGGCGACCAACAGACCGAACGTCACAGGCAGGCAGGCCATCCCGAACCCAGCGACAAGGAGCCAGAGGCCGATGAACTCGGCATTGGCGATCATGAAGACACCCACTCCGATCGTCCAGACCATCGTGGGTTCGAACAGGAGGGCCGCAATCACTAACCCCGTGATCACAGCCCAGAGATAGCGGGCCGCCTGAAGAGAGTAGCGCGTAACCGTCCGCGGCTTGGAACCGGATGCGGGGGCAGTGGTTCTCTTGGGATGAGTCTTTCGGCTGCGGGCGGCTGTGGATTTGCCCGAACGCAAGGTGGAGGGCTTCTTTTTCCTACTCATTCTCCGATAAGACTATCGGGAGGTGGGGAGGTCTCGATCCTCAGCTCGGGCCGACTCAGAGTTCGTTGAGGTAGGGAAGCATGAGGATCAGTAGCATCAGAGAGATTCCGATGATGAGTGTGCCAGTGACTACCCTGTTGGATGCGGCGTGCCCGAGATTATCGGAATCATCGCGATGCGGACCCCGGTCTTCGCTGGACTTTTCGCGGCGGACAAGCCGGAGTCCGAAGCCCGTATGGCCTTCATCCTGCTGTTGTGACGTCATGGTCACCTCGCTGCATGCGAATAGGCGGAAAGTGCTTAGTACGTTCTATAACGTTAGGCACTCACTCTGAAAGCGACCTGGGCGCAACGTCAATCCTGGCGTCGAATTTTGCGCTTAGCTGTACGCATCATTTCAGTGCAGGTTTCCGACTGGTGAGTGGGTGTCGGCCTCACATTTTAGCGACTCAGAGATGAGCAGGTCCAGAGCTGTGCAGGCCTGGTCCACGGTCGGCGGTGGGTTGGACGCATGAAGGTCAGGCACATGGACGAACGCAGCCCTGGTCCCGGAATTCTGATTGCGCAGGTGATGCAGAACCGAATACAGCACGTCATTGCACACATAGCTGCCTGCGGAGAGAGACAGCGATGCGGGTATATCGGCCGCGGTGATCCGCTCGAAGGCGGCCTTTTGGCGCAGAGTGCTGAACAGGGCAGGTTCGCCTTCTTCAGCGATCGCCTGGTCCACCGGTTGGGCACCGGCATTGTCCGGAATTCGCGCATCGCGCAGATTCAGGCCCACCCGTTCCAATCTGATGGTGTCGGTTCCTGCAGCCAACCCCACCGAGATCACCAGGTGCGGGGAGTGTTCAGAGGTGGCGTGTGTGAGGATCTGCGCTGCGGTGGCGAACTCCACCGGCAGCAGCAGCGGTATCAGCACGACGTCGCGGTGCTCTTTCTGCGCGGTGAGCTGCCTTCGCTCCGCCCGCTTCACAAGTGCGTGAATGACGTCTTGGGAGGAGTTCCGGGTCGCTCCGCCGAAAGGTTCGAAGGCGGAGATGAGCACCCGATGTAACGTTCTCGCTTCACCCATGGTTCAAGCCTCTGCGCGAACTTCCAGGAAGTCAAAGACACCCCGCTGTGCGTGGACATGTCAGTCCAAGGCACTATGAGCACCGTATTGTCATCCTGCGGGTAAGCGCGCCTAGACTGACACCATGCTGATGATGCCCCGGGATGTGTCCTCAACCCTCGAGGTTGAGGTGACCGCCAGGACCGAACTTGAGTTCCAGATTGCTGTGGCGCAACTGCCTGGGCTGACCATTGACGAATCGCTGCATATGGTGCTGGGCGACCAGAGGCTCACACCGGATGAGATCCCCGCTGGTTGTGGTGGCCGTATTCACCGTCTGCAGGTGGGCCCTGGGCGGCTTACTGTCCAGTATCGTGCTCGTATCGAGGGTCAGGCCGAACCGCTCAAGGCCCAGGAATACGACCGCTCTCGTTTCCTGCGGCCCAGCCGATATGCCGAATGCGACAAGTTCTATGGATTTGTAGCCGGTCAGTTCGATCTCTCCCGGTCCATCGAGCAGAAAATCATGGATGTCAGTGACTTCGTTGCCGCGCGGCTGAGCTACGTCCCTGGGTCCAGTGACCCCATCGACGGCGCTACGGATACCTTGCTCGCCGGCGCCGGGGTCTGCCGCGATTACGCTCACCTGGTGGTCGCACTCTTGCGGGCGATGCACATCCCGGCGCGGCTGGTGGCCGTCTACGCCCCAGGATGTGACCCCATGGATTTCCACGCTGTGGCCGAGGCCATTGTGGATGGAGAGTGGGTTGCGGTTGACCCCACCTGGTTGGCGCCGCGTCAGTCGCTGGTGCGGATCGCAACCGGCCGAGACGCTGCTGATACGGCGTTCCTCGACAACCATGATGGGGGCATCATTCTGGAGTCAGCGGTGGTTACCGCGACTGTTGACGGTGACCTCCCCATAGACCAGAACGCCGATCTCATTCCAATTCGCTAAAGCAGCCCGGGGCTCCCGATTCGGCTATACCGCACGTGCAGCAGGTGAGGGTACGACCTCCAGAAAACGGACGTCAGGAGACAGCCGGGAAGCTGCGGAGGTGATGTCCTCCATCCGGCTGCGGGGGACCAGTACCAATACGGAGCCGCCGAACCCGCCACCGATCAGTCGGGCGCCGGATGCCCCAGCCTGCACCACGGTATCCACTACCTGGTCGGCCAGAGCGAAACTGACCTCGGCGTTCTCCTTCATGGACGCGTGACCGGCTGACATGAGGTCACCGACGAGGTCTGCAGTGTTATCCACACCATGGGCATCACCATTGAGGATCCTGTGGATCTTCTCGCTGCGCAGCATTTCGGTCAGCGCATGCTTCAGCCGCCGCCGGCATGATCCCGCATCCAGTCCACCGAGATCGGCCCCGGCCTCGAGCGCGCGGTCAAACTCGTCCAGAGTCAGTTCCACGTCCGACTTCTTAGGTTTCTCTGGCAGAGCATCGCGCAGCCGGTTCACTCCAAGGGCCGATGCGGCAGCCTCAGCCTCAGCCCTGCGTGCAGAGAAACGCCCGTCGGCCAGCTGATGCGGATGCCCTGTATCGACAGCCAGGAAGCGGTAGTCCCTGAGCAGGAAGGCGATATCGGTGCGCTTGACCGTGAAGTCCCGACAGTCCAAGGAGACCAACTTGCCTTCTGCCGCCCGCAGTGACGTGGTCTGGTCCAGCCCGCCGGTGCCCGCACCGACTGCCTCCACCTCAGCCTTGACGCACACCTGCGCCAAGACGGCGCGCAGGGAGTCAGTCAGGGCCCGGGTGAGGTCATCTCCATGGTTCTCGGCTCCCAAAGGAGTTCCAATCGCCACAAAGGCCAAAGCGGCGGCACACTCCAAAGAGGCGGAGGAGGACAATCCTCCTCCGATTGGCAGTGTTGAGCGGATGAGCAGGTCAGCGCCCGTTCCGCGGTGCAGCTCAATCTCAGGGTGTTCGTCTTTCAGCTGAGCGAGCGCCCAGAGCACCCCCGAGACATACGTCGTCCAGGAGGGCGTCCCGGCGGGAGTAGGTTGGGCGGCGGCGTCGTGAATCTCCACAATGCCGGAGTCGAGTGAGGGGTCCAGAGTGCGCAGCCGCAGCACACCGTCGGTCCGCGGTGCGGCCGCCACATAGGTGCCGTGCCGTAGCGCCATAGGCAGGCATCGGCCACCGTGGAAGTCGATATGTTCGCCGTTGAGATTGGCTCTACCCGGGGCGAACCACACCCCTTCGGGGTCGTAGTTGTACACCTGTGAGAAGCGGGTAGCCAATGCCACAGAGATGGACTCGGGGTCCCCGGGCGCCAGCCAGCGGGCGGAGTTGTCACGCATAGGCTCCAATTCTGCCACTGACGAGGCGTATCCGCGCACCGCTGAACTCAACCACTAGCCAGTCGGTCCATACTGTGGTGGTGTAGGAGAGTAAGACAGCGACGACGCCACGCGCGGCTCGTCACAGAAATCGTTCGAAAGGAACCACTCATGGCAGTAGACGTTAAGTACACCGCAGAGGCGCTCGCGAGCGGCGATGGCCGCAACGGGCAGGTCAAGACTGCCGACGGGTCACTGGACCTGAAACTGGCTGCTCCCAAGGAACTGGGTGGCTCAGGTGACGGAAACAATCCGGAGGAACTCTTCGCAGCCGGTTACGCCGCCTGCTACCACGGTGCACTGCGCAAGATGGCTGGTGAGGCCGATGTGGACGTCAGTGACTCCTCAGTCGGTGTCAAGATTGGCATCGGTGGCGACGACGCCGGTGGCATGGCGCTGACCGCGACCATTGAAGTCGTCCTGCCCAGTGTGGATAAGGACACAGCTGAAGACCTTGCGCAGAAGGCGCATGACTTCTGCCCCTACTCGAAGGCCACCCGCGGCAACATTGACGTAGAAATCACCGTCTCCGACGACTGATTTCTCCTTCAAGGCGTCGCTGAACGGGACATTTCAAATTTGAAATAGTAGTCTGGGTACCCGTTCAGCGACGCCCCTAGGAGGGCCCATGAGCAACACGGAAGCTCGTCCCACCGAACAGGTGTGCATCAATGGCCCGCACACTTTCGAGCCTGATTCAGATCTACAGCACGACGTAAAATCCCGGACTCTGTCTTCACCCGCTGAGGGACAGCTCAGTCCGGGCATCACCGATACCCCAAGTGGAGTTCAGCTCTTGGAGCCCAGGCAGGTGCCTCTCGGTGGTCCGCGGGCCATGCACGTGCGACGGACTATGCCTCAACGCGCCAGGTCCCTAGTGGGGGCTTGGTGTTTCTTGGACTTCTATGGTCCCGATGACCTCACTGCGGCGACCCCCATGCGGGTCCCTCGGCATCCGCATACGGGTTTGGCCACCTGCTCCTGGTTGTTCTCCGGCCGGATTGACCATATGGATTCCGCCGGAAACTGGGCCACAGTCCGCCCCGGAGAAGTGGCCCTCATGAACGCCGGACGCGGCATCAGCCACTCAGAGTACTCCACCGCAGACACCACGGTGCTCCACGGGGCCCAGCTTTGGTATGCCTTCCCCAATGAGCACCGGTTCGTAGAACCCAGCCTCGAGACTCACAACCCCCAACCGGTCAGTGGCGAGGGCTGGGAGGTGAGGGTCTTCATCGGTGATCTGCTGGGCCACCGCTCACCTGTGAAGACATACATCCCGCTCACCGGCGCAGAAATTCGCATGGAGCCGGGCAGCACCCTCGACATAGCTGTTCCCGAAGGTCATGAACATGCTTTGCTGCGCGTCTCAGGGGCTGTCAGCTTCAATGATTCCGAGGTCCCGGTTGACCACCTGGCGGTGGTGGATCCTGGCCCGGAGGTGCTGAGGCTTCAAGCGCATGATGAGCCGGTACTGGCGCTGCTGATCGGTGGGGAACCGCTGAATGAGCAGATTGTGATGTGGTGGAACTTTGTGGGTCGGTCTCATGAGGAGGTTGCTGCCTACCGGGCGGCCTATCAGTCGGAGATGGGGTTCGAAGCCCCCGCAGATGACTCGCCTATGAAACTGAAGCTGCCCCAGGCGGCGTCGTCTGATTCACGGACTGAGCAGGCCTCGCAGCCCGATGGCACGCAGGAGGAGGTCGACGTCGCCCCCGGTGCTTTGGGTGAGCCGGTCGCCGGAGACCTGCGGGATGCGCTCGCGGGCGCGCGGTACCGCGACGGCACGCCATTCCCGCAGTTCGGGGACTTTCCTCCCGGTCAAGCGGCACCGTTGCCGGCTCCTGCGCTGCCGAACAGTCGGATGAAACCACGAGGCTGAAGCAGAGTGAGTCAGGAAGCGTGAAGGGCTCAGCCGTTGGGCAGTTCTTCAGCTATCACTCGCTGACCGATTCCGAAGGCCACGTTTGCAGCAGGCACTGAGCAGTAGATGGCCGCCTGCAAGAACACTTCCTTGATCTCATCCGAGGCCATGCCGTTGCGTAGGGCCGCCCGGATGTGCATCTCCAGCTCCTCCCAGTAACCCCCAGCGATCATCGCCGTCAGAGTAATAGCTGAGCGAGTCGTCCGTGGCAAGCCCGGGCGGTTCCAAATGCTGCCCCAGGCATAGCGTGTGATGAGTTCCTGGAAGTCCTCAGTGAAACTGTCTTTCTTGGCCTCGGCCCTTTCCACATGGGCATCTGAGAGCACCTCGCGCCGGACGCGCATGCCCTCAGCGTAGGTTTTATCCTGCTGGTTATGGTCTGGCTCAGGCATTGAGGAACTCCACAAGTAGTCGGGCGGTCTCTTCCGGCGCTTCCGCGGGAGCCAAATGCGCCACACTGTCCAATGTCACAGCCCTCACGTCAGCCCCAGCGCTGCAGGTGTTCACGATGGCGTCCGCTTCCGCAGGCGAGCACACTGGGTCTTCGGCACCATGAATGAGCAACAGCGGGCGCGCCAGATTCTTCATCTCCCCGGTGAGGTCATAACCACCCAGGGCATGGCAGGCATGAGCGTAGGAATGACGGTCTGTGTACTGCAGGGAACTGAGAATCGCGGTGCTGACCGCGGGTTTCCGGGACATGAATCCGGGGGCAAACCACCGCGCGGCGGCACCCTCTACCATTGTGGGAGTCCCCGCCCGCTCGACCAGTTCTGCGCGTTCGGCCCATGACTCGGGGGTTCCGATCTTGGCAGCGGTGCACACTGCGGACAACCGGTTGATCCGAGTGTCCTTGCGCAGCGCGAGAGTCAGTGCCACCGCACCGGCGATAGAGACACCTGCGGCCATGATGGGTGTGGTCGCAGGCACGTGATGTTCCTTGATGAGCCGGGCCAATGATGCCTCAACTGCATCGGCGAGCTCCTCCATAGTGAAGGGCGCAACAGTGGGCTCGCTGCGTCCGTGACCTGGGAGGTCCCAACCGATGACCAGAAAATCTCTCTCCAGATGCGCAATGGCGGGGCCCCACACGGCCTCAACACTGGTGCCCAGTGAGGGACCCGCAAGCAGGATTGGCCGGACGCCCGTCGCAAGCTCGGCCGGATCACCTGCCAGCAGAGTGGAAGTGATGTTCAGCGGTTCGGCCGTCATCGGATCATCCTTTCGGAGTTCGTGAGGAAGCTGTTTGCCGCGTTAAGGGAAGCGTCGATGAACTCCTGGGTGCGGCCCAGGTAGAGCTCAGGGTCCAGGAGCTGGTCCAGTTCATCGGCCGCCAGCTCGGCCGTGGTGAAAACTTTCCGAAGGGCACTCCGCAAAGGGGTGCCGGTCACAGCAGACTCAGCGAGCACGGTTTTCAGTGCCGCTGGACCCCCCGGAGTGCGGTGCCCGAGGCGACTCACGATGCGTTCGCTCAGCAGCGCATCACCGCTCTGGGCCAGATTCTGCGCCACGGCCTGCGGGAGGACCTCAAGTCCTTCGAAGAGCTCAGCACCCCGCAATGCCGCGCCGCCAGCAAGCCGGAGAAGTTCCATGAGCTGGGGCCACTCCGCCTGCCAGCCCCCATCGGGACGTTCATCGACAGCAGCTGCCGCGCTGTGGTGCAAAGTGGCGAGCGACCCCGGGGCACTCAGCGCAGCAGACCGAATCAGCGTTGACAGCACCGGGTTGCGCTTCTGCGGCATGGCAGAGGAACCACCGCGTCCGGGGCCCCGAGGTTCTCGCAGCTCACCGATTTCAGGACGCTGCAGGGTCAGCACGTCTGCTGCCGCCTTGCCCAGTGCCGCCACGACCCCTGCAAGCGCTGAGCTGATCTCAAGAATCGATTGCCGCTGAGTGTGCCAAGGCCGGGTCATCGGAGCGAGATTCAGCACCTGCGCCAACTGTTCAGTCAGTTCACCGGCGCTCGCAGTCGTGGATCCGCTCGGTTCAGCCTGTCCTAGAATGTCGACAAGAGCAGCCTGGGTACCTGCAGCTCCGCCCCATTGAAGCCTGAGACCTGCACGGGCTACCTCAAGGCGCTCGGCGCTGCGTACGACGCCGTCCAACCAGCCAGCCATGCGCAACCCCACCGTGGTGGGCAGGGCGTGTTGGGTGAGAGTCCGTGCCACACACACCGTTGCGCGGTGGTCCGCGCTGAGCTGAGAGAGTGCTGCGGCGATGCGGCGAATATCGCCGAGCACGATGTCTGCGCCCTCGCGCAGCACAATCACCAACGCGGTATCAAGAATGTCTTGACTGGTGGCAGAGCGGTGTAGGGCGTCGTCGTCGGCTTTGCGTGCAGCCAGCACCCGACGCACCTCAGCCAACAGAGGGATCACGGGGTTGCCGCCCCCGGAGGCCGCATCAGCCAAGACATCCGAACGCAGACCTGCCCCGTGCGGGTCAATGCTGATGGAGCGCACCTGCTCCGCACTGGCTTCGGAAGCCACACCGGCCTCAGCGAGCACGCCACCCCAGGCTGCCTCCACCCTCAACAGAGCAGACAGTACGGCACCATCCGCGGTGGCCCGAGCGATCTCGGTGCCTGACCACAGCGGATTGAGAATACTGCTGCCAGCTGTCATGGTTCTCCTCTGATGGGGCAGATTCAAGGTGCAGCGTTAGTCGTCGATGGGTCCAGTCACCTGCGGTGTATTCGGATATGTCAGGAACACTGTCTCATTCTCTCCCTGGAGGTGAATGTCGAAGCGCAGATTGCCCTGGTCGTCGCGTTCGCAGATCAAGGTGTCCCTCCGGTCAGCTGGCACGCTGGCCACGAGCGGATCAGCGGTGAGTGCCTGATTGTCATCCGGCAGGTAGGCGCGCGTATACAGCCGGTCCAGCAGGCCGCGGGCAAAGACGGCCACCAGGATGTAGGGGGCCGAGCCTTGACGCAGCGCTGCAGGTTCCACCGTGGTGAAGCTGTAGTGCCCATTATTGTCTACCGAGGTCCGGCCCCACCCGGTGAAGGTGTAACCATCGCGGTTCAGGGAGCCTTCCTCGCGGGGGATCCGGCCAGCCTCGTCTGCCTGCCAGATCTCGATCAGAGCGTCGGGAATTGGCGCGCCCTCACCGTCGAACACGGTCCCATGGAAGCGCACCGCCGCCGGGTGGGACCGGCTCACAAGCTGTTCGCCGCCTTCGAATGGCAGCGCGAATCCGTAGAAGGGTCCGACTGTCTGTGCGGGGGTCGGGGTCAGGTCCATGGTCACTGCTCCTCCTGCTCGGTCCATGTTCTGTTGGTGCCGCTGAGCACAATGTCCCAGCGGTAGCCGGTGTTCCATTCGTGCTGAGACACAGTGTGGTCGTACTGGGCGACCAGGCGGTCGCGGGCTGCCGGATCGGTGATCGACTGATAGATGGGATCAAGGTCGAACAGCGGATCGCCAGGAAAGTACATTTGTGTCACGATCCGCTGGGTGAACGCGGTACCGAACAGTGAGAAGTGTATGTGGGCCGAACGCCACGCATTGTGGTGATTCTTCCACGGGTAGGGCGCCGGCTTGATGGTGGTGAAAGAGTATTCACCGTTGGCGTTGGTGAGGATGCGGCCGACACCAGTGAAGTTGGGGTCTATGGGCGCCGGGTGCTGATCCCGCTTATGGATATAACGCCCAGCGGCGTTGGCCTGCCACACCTCCACCAATTGGTGAGGCACGGGATGCCCGTCAGCGTCGATCACTCGCCCGACGACGACAATCCGCTCTCCGATCGGCTCCCCGCCATGTTGGATCGTCAGGTCCGCCTCCAGCGGAGAGACATCCCGGTCCCCAAAGGCGGGACTGTGCAGCTCGATCTCTTCCGGGTCAGCATGGTGCAGGGACTTAGTGGGGTGGCGGAGCAGTGAACTGCGGTAGGGAGGAAAATTCAGCCGCACATTGGTCTCCTCGGCTCCCCCCTGAGACTTGGAGCGTTCATACTCCTGGTGCAGGGCGGAGATTTCGGCGCTGATTTCCTCCTGGGAGGCTACGGCCGCATCCGGGTTGGTGTTCATCTGACCCAATGGTTCACTCCTTAACGATGGCGCGGCGTGCTACGTCGCCGCCAATGAGATGTTGCTCACACAGTCTGTGTCTTTCAGCGCCCAAGGTCCACCACTGTTCCATTCAATGGGACGGCGAAAAGCAAGGCCAGTGGTGCGAGGGTTGCCTAGGAGGCTCACTTATCTCGAAGTGCCCTGCCGATACCCCGGGCGGCGGTCTGCAGGGCGGCGAGAAACTGCAGAAGGTCGGGCGAATCGCGAGGAACCACCACAGTCAGCGCTGCAATCGTAGTGAGCCGTGGGCCGAGAATCGGTACCGAAAGACCTGCCGTCTCCTCGTTAATGAGCCCTTTGAGAACTGAGTGACCCCGGGACCGGACATCTGTCAGCTCACGGCTCAGCTGCGGCCGTTCAGCGATTGGGTCTTGAGGTTGGCTCTGGTGCCATGCCTCGACCACTTCTGGATCCGAGAAGGCCAGCAGAACATGGCCCATTGACGTCAGGTGCGCGGGCATCGTGTCGGCTACCTCCGCCGGGTTGGCCACTGCGCCATGACGGGAGAGGCGCTCAACGATCAGCACACCCTCCTGGGTGAGGACCGACAGCTGTGTGGTCTGTTGAACTACGGAGTTAACGTCCTGCATGAAAGGCAGCGCTGCCGCCCGGAGCGTGCGACTAATGGGAGCTTGCTGAGCCAGTTCCCACAACCTTGTTCCGACGGAGACCTCACCCTCTGAGGAAATAGTGATGAGTCCGAGTTCGCGCAGGGAACTCACCAGGCGGTACCCCGTTGTTCTTGGAAGCCCCGCAGCCGATACCAGGCCCGCCACTGTGGGCGAAGACAGAGTCTCCACAGCCTCCAGCAGACGCAGGGCACGTTCGAGGACGGCTTCGCCGGAGGCTGAGTTGGCCATGACTTCAGCCTAACGCTCGGCGGTCCAGTGGACCGGATAGCAGACTGGCCCTATGACGACGTCACGACAGTAGGGTGGTCATTATGGCGAACTCACCGACAGGGGAGCCCCTGCTGGAACGTCTAGACAGAGTGCTGGACGCCTTTTCCGCTGCCGATAGTCCGCTCACCGCCGCCGAGATCTCCCGGCGTACGGGTCTTCCGCCGGCTACCGCGCACAGGTTGTGCACGGACATGGCCGCACGCGGGTGGCTTGAGGCACTGCCCGGTGGGTACATGGTGGGCGCACGGCTCTGGGAGATCACGAACCGAGCCTCCACCACTATGAAACTGACAATCCGTGCCCGCCCCTACCTCTCGGATGTGCATGCAGTGGTCGGTCATCATGTGCAGTTGGGCGTGATCGAGGATGACGAGGTGCTCTTCATCGATCGCCTATCCGGCAGAGGGGCACCTGAGATCCACGGCGGAGTGGCAGGCCGGCTCCCTTTGCATCTGTCGGCCACCGGCATCGTCCTGTTGGCATACGCGCCCAGCGACCGCCGGGAGTCGTACCGGCGCCGCCATGCTTCAGCGGTGGCTGAGGACGGTGTCGCTTTGACGGAGGAGCGCCTGGAGGATATTCGACGGCGGCGTTTCTGCGCGCAGACCGGCGCGATCGAACCCGATGTCACGGGCTTGGCAGTGCCGATCAGCCACCGTAACGGGGCGGTGATGGCGGCCCTGGGAGTGGTGACCGATGATCACGACGCGGCGACGCGACCTGGAACGTGGGCTCAAATGCTCTTGGTGGCCGCACGAGGCATTCAACGCGACGTTTCATCCCAATGGATATCTCATTGAATGAGATTCATGTGGCGTGGCTTACAGCCGGTATTCACACTTGGTGAGAGCCGCCGGACAGTGGAGCCACCCAACGACGTGAAATGAGCCAGTCAATGAGTGAGAACAGCAACCGTGTTGATGTCGGCATCGTGGGTGCCGGGCCCGCGGGTTTGATGACCGCCCTCCTGCTGAAGCGTCGCGGCATCAGCGCAGCAGTTGTGGAGCGCAGAAGTCATGCTGAGATTCACCGTACCCAGCGTGCCGGAATCCTTGAAGCCCCCACTGTGGACATGCTCGTGGACGCCGACGTCGACTCCAGAGTTCTCACTGCAGGTCATGAGCATGAGGGTACTGTGCTGAGCTTTGATGGAGTCCAGCATCGCATTGACTTCCAGAAGTTGGTTGGTCGGTCAGTGTGGCTCTATCCGCAAAACGAGGTTTTCCACGACCTGGCAACCGCATGGATTCGGGAAGGTGGGCAGATCCACTGGTCGGTGACGGATGTGGAGGTCCACGGCGTCGACTCCCACGAGCCGCGCATCACGTTCTTCGACGCTGACGGGAAGCCTGGTCAGATCGATGCGGAGCTCATCGTGGGAGCGGATGGCTCGCGCTCGATGTGCCGGAGGCTCATCCCTGAAGATGTCCGCACCGACTACTTCACGTCGTATCCTTTCGCCTGGTTTGGAATACTCTGCGAGGCGCCACCCACCGCTCCAGAATTGATCTACGCCAACTCGGAGGTGGGGTTCGCCCTAATCTCCCAGCGCAACGCGTCGGTGCAACGGATGTACTTCCAATGCGATCCTGACACTGACCCGGAAGACTGGAGCGAGCAGGCCATCTTCGACCATATCCAGCACGTCCTGGGAGGGCCGGAGGCAGTTGCTCTCAAGCGCGGCCCCATTATCGAAAAAACGGTCCTGCCCTTCCGCTCCTATGTATGCGACCCCATGACCTATGGCCGTCTGGCACTGGCCGGCGATGCCGCTCATACTGTCCCGCCCACAGGTGCCAAGGGCCTGAACCTGGCATTCTCCGACGTGCGCGCGCTGGTGCCCCGGGTAGAGGAGTTCATCAACGGGGTGAAAGAGGCCTCCGGCACCATGTCGCCGGTCCCCGTGAGTACCGAGCCGCTGCAACGATACTCACGGACCGCCTTGGACCGGGTATGGAAAGCGCAAAACTTCTCTTACTGGGTGACCAACCTGCTGCACCGGCAGCCGGATGAGGGTGAGTTCGCCCAACGACGACGACGCGGTGAATTCGACGCCATCACCGGTTCCGTCCACGGCCAGGCCTACTTCGCAGACTCCTACACCGGATGGAGCACCTCATGACGTTTTCTCGATTTCCATCATGAAACCCTCCAGGGTCGGCCCCAGATCGTCCAAATCCGTACCAATCGCGTGCACGGCTGTGAAGTGATTTGCAGCGCGAACGCGGGTAATCCTTGGAAACTGACCTCGAAGCTCAGCCATCACCTTCAACACACCCAAAAACTGGGTATGCGCATCCGGTGTGTCAAATTCGCCGACTGAGAAGAGCTGAGGCACCGGCGAATCCGCCAGGCGTTCGGCGATGTTCATCTCGATGAGCAGATCTTGATCGTCACCAAAGTAGGCCCGCACACGATCATGCCCGAATGCCTTCAGGTCATAGACTCCAGACAGGAACGATGCTGACGTAGGAAGTCTTTCTGGCTGATTGAGCCCTGGGCCTCCTACGATGTGTGTGGCGACATGCACCGCCCCAGAGGAGTCACCCACAAGGTGAACTGGTAACTCCGTTCCATCGTAGGCACGCAGGTTCGCGCGGCACCAGTCACTCACCGCTCTGACGTCTTCGGCCCCGGCCGGCCACTGTGCTTCCGGAGCGAGCCGGTGGTCCATCACGACACCAAAGCGTCCCGTCCTGGCAGCCCAAGACCCCACATTGGCATGGTATGGACTGTCCGGCCGCTGCTTTGTGCCTCCCACGAATGCCCCTCCATGAACGAAGACCACGATCCCGCGCGGGGAATTCATCCCTGGTTCGTATAGATCCAACACCTGTTCGTCTGCGCTGCCGTATTTAACGTCCTTTTGGACCTGGAATGTCCTATCGGATGCCGTTGACTTCGCGTGCAGTGGTGCCAGGAGCGTTCCGGAGGTCCTGATGGTCTGGGGGTTAACGTCGGGGCCTATGTTCTGTACAGCCTGCGCCAGCTGCTCCCAAGTCGTCACCTCGGTAGAAATATTCAGTCCCCCGCTGGAACCCATTCGACCTCACGTCCGTCTTCAGTCTCGTATGTGCGGCGGTTCGGGTCTCCCAACTCTCCCGTTTCCGGAATCTCGCCGACTTCTACCGTCGGCTCAACGACTGCTGCGCGCTCTTTTCCTGGCCACCTGAACCATTCCTCAGCATTGTCCTTAAACACAGAATTGTGCCAAGAGGCGGGGATTCGCGAGGCAATGTCCGAGATGGAATCGGTGTTCCAGGAGGGGAATCCGGAGGCAAAACACATCAACTTATCCACTCCACCGAAGGCTTCGAGAGCTCGCACTACGCGCTCGGGGCCGTCCTCTCCAGGGGCCTTGTCGAATGGCCAACTGGATATGCGGAAGCTCTCTCGAAAATATTCGCTGGGCAACTTTCGCACCCACGGCACCTCCCGCCGAAGCCCACGCCAGTTGACGTCGAGACGGAAAAACAACCCAGGTATCCATCCAACGCCCACGCCCGAGACGAAGATACGCAGGGATGGATACTTCTCCAGTACTCCCTGGACGATCATGCTCTGGACGTGCGTCATCATGGGGCTGTACGACAGAGCGGCGATTTCAGCGTAGGTCGAGGGCATTCCGCCGGCGGTGGGATGCGTCAGCGTGTCCGACGATTGGTCACCGCCCGCGTGGAACACAATCGGCAGGTCCATCTCCGCGGCCGCTTCGTAGATGGGATGATAAGCCGGATGTCCGAAAGGCTTATTCAGCCCATTTGCCGCTAGAAGCACTCCCACCATGCGATCATTCAGTCCGGCACGCCGAATCTCTTCCGCCGCCTCGAGTGGAGTTTGGTTCGGCACCATAACCAGTCCATAGAACCGGTCATCCGAAGCCAGCCAGTGATCAATGGTCCAATCGTTCATCGCCCTGGCCAAAGCGACGGCTCGATACGCGTTCGGAACACTGGGTATGAACATCCCGCGATCGAATCCCAATATTGCGCGAGAGACCTGGCCCGACTCGAATACCTGCTTGGCGGTGAACTCCGGATCAGAGGCCGGAGGTGCTGTAGGGCTGCTCGTCGTTTCGGGAAGGTAGTCACCACCTGGACGCCGATAAGGGGTTGCGGGCAATATATGCATCGCCCCTGCACCACCGGGAAGCGTATTCGGAATACCGAGCTGCTCCCGCCAACCAGCGGACATGTGGTCAGTGACCTCGAGTTGGGAGGCCCAATGATGGTGAACCGTTGCGTCGATCACGGATCCTGGCCCGCGGTCATTATTTTCGGACATTGAGACTTACTTCCTTCCGAAGTGGAGCAGAACGCGCCCACTCTCTCGCGTCGCTCGATATGTGCGCATTTTGAAGCCTGGCCACGCTGCCGATCCGTCTTCCAGGTTGAATTCCCAGCGGTGCCAAGGGCAGAGGACGACGGGCACCTCTTCTCTGGTGAGCATCGACACGTCGCCGGCGACCATCTCCGCCGAGACGTTCTGCTGCATGAAGCCCGAACATAGAGGCGCGCCCTGATGTGGACATGCGTTACGAAATGCATAAATCAGCTCTCCCCAGCGACACACGCCGAGCACCGTCCCGCCGACCTCGACACGCACGATCTCCTTATCCGGGAAGTCTTCCCACGCGCCGATATCGATTCCATTTTTCATGCGTGGACCTCCTGTTCGGAGTCAACGGGCAAGAGTCGCAACATTGATCGCGCGTTCTCCGCGAAGAGATTGGGTAGCCACTCCTTAGGCAATCGGCTTGCCACGTAGAACGGGTCGTCTGCATCCCAGTGGGGGTAGTCACTAGAGAAGCACAACAGTTGATCCATACCGCCGAAAGCTTCGAAGAACTCGATTAACTGTTCTTTGCGGGGGGTCAACTCGAAGGGCTGCGTGCTGAATTTGACGTGGTCTCGCAGGTATTCACTGGGAAGCCGACGCACCCAGTCGCTTTCCGCCCGCATTTCTTGGTGGTGAGCATCAAGTCGCCAAAAGAAGTTTGGAATCCAAGCCAACCCAGTCTCAAGCACCAGCACCTTCAGGCCAGGGAATTTTTCGAACGTGCCGTGCACGACGAAACTAGCGAGGTGAGCCAGCGTGGGCTGTTGCAGTAGCGTATGCCATTCGAGCCGCGAGCCAGGGAGGCCGCCGGCCGTGGTCTGGGCGAGACCGCCCTCAGTTTCCCCGGCGGCTCCGTGGATGATGATGGGCAGGCCTTCTTCTTCGGCCGCTCGCCAAATTGGTTCGTAGACGGGGTGGCCAAGCGGTTTGCCGAATGGATTCCACGCGATCAGGACACCGGTCACTTTAGGGTTTGGTGCCATCCGATGAATTTCTGCTGCCGCTCGTTCAGGAAGCTCTGTGGGTACCACGATCGCCGTACGCATTCGTGGGTCATACGTCAACCAAGTGCGCGCCACCCAGTCATTCATTGCAGTTGTCAGGGCAGCACTAAACTCCGGATTCCGTTGAGCGACCTCCTGACCGATGTCGAAGGTGAGATTCACGACTTCCACCGACGGGTAGCGGTCCAGGTATTGCTCCTTCATCAGCGGAAATGAGGTTCCTTTGCCGTCTTCAGGGACGGCCTCGAGGCGTTTGTTGACACCGCGATGGAAGGGGTACGTCAAACCTGCTGGCATGAGCGCTGTGGTTTTCCCCCCGGTACGTCCCGTGGCATACGATCGCCATTTTTCGGGCAGATGATCGACCACCTCTTCAGGACTGCGCCAGCGTTGGTGCACATCGACATCGATGATCGGGTGTTCAAGAGTGTTGGGATTCGCGGGCATCTGATAACCACCATATAAGATTCAATTTGCTATTTATGTAAATTAAAATAAAAGATTCGCTGATAAAGATACTCTTATAGTTCGAGACTAAGTCGTTTATCGCAGCTTCTTGAGACACAGATCATCATCGTGTCCCCCATTTGTTTCTCGAACTCTCCTAGGACGTTGTCCCGATGGTCTGGGTCGCCATCAAGAACTTCTGTTTCGCACGTTCCGCATGTGCCTTCTTCGCACGATGACGGCACATCCACGCCGGCCTCCCGAACCACCTCGAGAATCGATCTGCCCGGGGGCACTTCCAGCTCCAATCCCGATTGGGCGAGGTCGACGGTGAATGTCGAATCGTCAGTATCTGGCTCGATGGCTCGTGCATGAAAGTGCTCAGTACGGAGACGTTCAGCCAAGGCTTCGCCCATCAGTTCGCTCACTTCGTCGAGCAGTCGGTCTGGGCCGCAGGCATACACGAGTGCGCCAGCCGGGAGCTCTGCGGCGATTGTGCCGAGGTTCATTCTTGCGCCTTCGTCTGAGGCGTATAGGTGGACCCGTTGGTCATCCAGGCCGCTGAGTTCTTCGGCGAAGGCCATACCGCGTCGGCTGCGTCCTGCATAGTGCAGCTGCCACGAAACGTTCGCTGCGTGTGCGGCACGGATCATGGGGAGTATCGGCGTGATACCAATTCCGCCGGCGATGAAAACCACCTCTTCGATCTCCTCCTCGAACGCGAAATTGCTGCGAGGCCCGCGGATGTGGAGCGTGTCACCGGGGCTGAGTTCCGAATGCACGAACTTGGATCCTCCGCGACCTTCTTCTTCAAGGAGAACCGCGACTTCAACGCAGTCCGTCTGTTCCGGAGTTCCGCAGAGCGAGTATTGGCGCACGTCGCCTTGGGGCAGAACGACGTCTATGTGTGCACCGGGGGTCCATGGTGGCATAGCGGCCCCGTGTGGACTGACGAGTCGCAAGCGGCGCACACCTGATGCCACCTCCTCGATGTCGTCGACAACTACGGAGAGCTCCTGTTCAGGCATCCGTGCCTCCTAACGGCGTGAGGTCCTCAGCACGCCTTGAGTCTTCGTCTCGATGAATCACAGGTACTCCGTCGGCGGGTACGAGTGGTTCCACTGTCATCATCACCGTCGGAACGCTGGGCGAATGGGCAACGGCTTCCATGTGGCACCTAAACTATGACATCTCTCACATACAAAGTAAACTAACTATGTTCTGTAATTATGTGAACTAAAACTGCACATAGAAAGGCTGCCAGGTGTAGGTGTTCCTTGCCTGATCGGATGGCCGCCAGAGAGAGGAGTGGCGTGACACACGTCAAATTCACACTGAGGCAGCTCGACTACTTCATTGCCGCCAGCGAATTGGGAACCCTGAGTGCGGCGGCTGAACGCTGCAATGTCTCACAAGTAGGTCTGGGTGTTGCCTTGACCGAACTTGAGCGCGCAACGGGTGTTCAACTGTTTCTTCGCAAACGCGCGAAGGGAGTGATACTCACCCCAGAGGGGCGAGGTTTCTTGCCTGCGGCGCGGTCGATCATGACGCAGTCAGCCGAGCTTCAGGCCACGGTGACGTCACATATCGAGAAGGTTGCCGGTCCGCTGCGCATCGGGTGTCTCACCGGTCTCGCATCGATGATCATGCCCGACGTGTGCGAGTTATTCGCCGCCCAATACCCAGCGCTGCGCATTGAATTCAGGGACGGGTCGCAGCGTGAGCTGCAGGAATTACTCGAAAAGGGCGTAATTGACGTGGCCTTCCTCTACGAACGCGAAATCCCTGACACGCTTGATTCCAAGCACCTCATCGAGATGAAGCCCCATGTTCTCATCTCGGCAGACGATCCGCTGGCTGAGCGAACCGACGTGGTTCTCTCTGAACTTGCCCATTTGCCAAGAATTCGACTTAGCGTTTTGCCTTTGGCGCAGCCCCTTGATGGACGGGGTTCAGAACAGGGAAAGAAGAACGAAGTCTTGGAGGCTTCGAGTGTCGAACTCGTGCGGACGCTCGTGGGCCGAGGCCTCGGGTTCGCAATCCTCGCCCAAAGGTCGGCCACAAATTTCACGGCGGAGCAGCGCGAGGTGCGAACTCTCGAATTCAGAGACGACGTCCCGTCGGTTTCGGTAGTGCTTGCCTACCCGCGGGGGATGATTCTACCGAGGCGTATACAGGCGCTCATCGAGTTTGTTCATCACACGTGGTCGCATGACGAGCCCACAGCCTAAAGCCGGTGTTGGGCTGTATCTCTGCCTAGATTACTGAGGAGCAGTCAGGCACCCGACGCCGCTGAAGGTTTGGCGAGCGTCAAAAATTGTCAACTGATATACATACATTTTCTTCGGTAGTACCCAAGTATTTACGACAAATCAGGGGACTTTCGGCGAACGATGGTGCTGAATCGCCAATTTTGCCAATTAAGACGACAAACGCTTGACAACTCAATGTGATCCCAGACACACTCATGGTGCAGTGAGGGAGTAGCGGCAAGCACTCGTTCTGCGGCCGTCTAAAAACACCTAGAGGAGACAACGATGTCATCACCTACATTTGGCCAACCCAAAATTTTCTCAAGCCCAATGGGCCATCGAAAGTACCTCGCACTGTTGGGAGCTCTGACTGTTCCCTTCGCTTTGGCCTCCTGTGGAGGTGATGCGGATGGGGACGACCAGGGCGCGGAGACAGACCAAGATGACAGTGCCAATGGCGAAGACGACGCAAGTAATGGCGAACCGGTCTCGGGTGGTGAAGTCACCCAGGTGATCAGTGTTGACACCAGTACTTGGGACCCCGCTCGGCTTCCGAACATGAATCCGACGCTTAGCGCATCGCCGTTCAGCGCGGTGTACGGTCAGCTGCTGTATTCCAACGTCGAGTCCGGAGAAGTTGAACCTGGTCTTGCCGAATCGATGACCCCCAATGAGGACGGTACCGTCTGGGAATTGACGCTGCGAGACGGAGTAGAGTTCAGCGACGGCACCGCATTCGATGCTGAGGCCGTTAAAACGAACTGGGATCGCTTGGCCGACCCAGAGACGTCGGCGGTCAGCGCGCCCGCTGCTCAGAGCTTCGAATCTGAGGTCATTGATGAACTCACCCTCGAGCTCACCACCGAGGAACCGGACTTCTTCTTGGACCGGGTTGTCGCCAGCCAATTGACGTTCATTGTGTCGCCGACAGCCATGGATGAGAATCCGGACGTGTTCACGGACGACCCAGTGGGCGCCGGACCGTTTGTGCTCTCTGAAGCTGTGTCCGGTTCGCATTATGTATATACCCCTAATGAGAACTATTGGGACGAAGGCAAACCGTACCTCGACCAACTCACCATCCAAGTGATCGGTGACCGTCAACAGCAGCGGGACACCGTTTCTTCTCAGAACACTGATCTCTTCATTGCCAACGCGATGGGTGCTGAGGAGTGGATCGCTGGGACCGACATGCAGCTACCAAGTTTCGACGTGGGCGGCTCGCGGTCGATGTTCTTCAATACCGCTCGAGCTCCCTTCGACGATCCGCGTGCACGGGAGGCGATAGCTCTAGCCCTCGATCTGGAAGACATTGCGTATGCAAATGAGCCAGAAGAGGGTTCCACTTCACCGGACAGTCTCTTCGCTGAGGATTCGCCATTCTATGACGTGGACTTCGCCCTGCCCTCGCAAGACCCCGATGAGGCTCAACGTCTATTTGACGAACTGGCCGAGGAGGGCAGTCCAGTCGAGTTCTCCATTGTTGCCGGAGGTGCGGGCGGCACTCGCTCTGCTGAGCTCATTCAGTCAGAGCTGGGCGCCTACGAGAACGTCACCGTCAACCTCGACATCATCCCGCTACCCAACTTCGAGGAGCAAGTAGCATTCCGCGGTGAATTCGATCTCGCGATTCGCCCAGGCTCTATGTTCGTCAACTCACCATCACCAGGAATCGACCAGCTGCTGCGTACCGGCGGTGTCAACAACATCTCCAACTACAGTTCTGACGAGATGGACGAGCTTCTTGACGCGGTGCGCGCCGAATCGGAGGTTGAGGACCAACGCGACGCTCTGAGTGAAGTGTTTGACCTCTACCTCGAGGAGTTGCCCTGGCTGCCCTTTGGGAATACCGAGCTAGTCGTCACGCACATCCCAGAACTTGAAGGTATCGAGCTGTTCGAGGAAGGAACGGCACGATACCAAGAGTTGTACCGGACCGACTGAGCCCAAACGGCGGACTGATTTTCAACGACGACAACCAGGGATAAGCGGTTATGGTGATATTACGCGCGGTGGCAGAGAAGCTTCTGTATCTTTTGCCCGTGCTGCTGTTGGTCACTTTGGCCACGACATTACTCATAGATCTGCTACCAGGGGACCCCGCAGTCACAGTACTTGGGCTGGGAGCCACCCCTGAACAGGTAGAACGTATCAATACCGAATATGGCTTTGATCGACCCTTCTATGAGCGATACGTGACGTGGCTCTTCGGAGCGCTCACGGGGGATTTTGGTAATTCACTGGTCACGTCTCGACCGGTCTTGGCCGA
Organism: Nesterenkonia haasae; assembly: GCF_010119385.1. Taxonomy (GTDB): domain Bacteria; phylum Actinomycetota; class Actinomycetes; order Actinomycetales; family Micrococcaceae; genus Nesterenkonia; species Nesterenkonia haasae. The sequence goes on along the minus strand of NZ_VFIE01000020.1, from coordinate 175,052 downwards.
AATTACAGCGCGACTACCCGTGACTATCCAACTGACGGCTATGTCCCTGGTCCTGGCTGTCGTCTTTGCCATCATTCTGGCCCTTGTGGCCGCAGTGAAGGAGGGAAGCAAATTCGATCGGATGATGGCGGCACTGGCGAGTGCGTCAATGTCAGTGCCGCCGTTCGTCGCCGCCGTCGTCCTCGTCTTCATCTTCGCGCTGGTGCTGGGATGGTCGCCGGTGGCCGGCTACAGCCCGCTGCGTGACGGTCTAGGACGCAACCTCTATTACATGGCGTTGCCGGTCATCACCATGGCGATGCTGGAGACGGGGTTCTTCTACCGAATATTGCGCGGCGACCTCGGGACGACCCTTCGGGAGGACTACATCCTCGCTGCGCGTTCAAAGGGTTTGGGGACCGGTTACATCATGCTGAGGCACGCACTGCGGCCGTCGCTGTTCTCCCTGATGGCTATGGTGGGGCTCTCTGTGGGCAGACTGCTGGGGGGCTCAGTCATCGTCGAGTACTTCTTCAGTATCCCGGGGTTGGGCCAACTACTGGTCAACTCGGTCACCACGCTGGACATCCCCGTGATTCAAGCATCTGTGGTGCTTATCGCCATTTTCTATGTACTCATCAACAGCACTGTTGACGTCCTGTACTCCGTGGTCGATCCAAGAGTGAAACTGAGGTAGTTATCCATGAGTGTCTCTGAGCCCATGACCTCACCGACTTCGCCCAGACCAGGGCGATTGCCGAAGAAGCCCCAAAGCGCGGGGTCTAGATCTCAAACAGTCATCTTTTGGCTCGCGGTGGGGTGGATGGTGGCACTGGTGCTGGCAGCCATCCTTGCGCCGGTCTTGCCGCTCCGGGACTTCGCTGATACATCAGGGGAGCGACTGGAGCCGCTAGGATCCTGGCCTGAGGTTTTGGGAACCGACATGCTCGGGCGCAGCACTCTCTCCCGCGTCATCTATGGCGCACGTGTGTCGTTGACAGTCGCCTTTCTCGCCACAGGCATGGCATTAGTCATGGGGTTGATCCTCGGCCTGTTGGCGGCGTACCTGCGTGGTGTCGTGGAACGGGTGATTGAGATTGTCGCGGCCAGCGTGCTTGCATTCCCCGCGCTGGTGCTTCTCCTTGCCTTAGTTGCTGTGCTGCCGGCTTCGATACTCAGCCTCGCCACAGCGCTAGGGATCGTCGCCACGCCGGCGTTCATTCGCCTGGTCAAAGCAAACGCCCTAGCCCAGGTGAATCGCGAGTATGTCACCGCCGCCAAAGCCTTGGGGGCCCGCGTTCCCCGAATACTCATCCGCGAGCTGCTGCCAAATACCTTTGTTCCTTTGGTGTCGCTGGTGGCAGCATCGATTGCCATCGTGATCGTGGTCGAAGGTTCGCTGAGTTTCCTCGGCTTCGGAATTCCTGCGCCGCAGCCCAGCTGGGGGGGGAGCTATTGCTGAAGGCAAGGATGTTCTCGCGAATTCTCCCCGACTGGTTCTCATTCCCTCCGTCGTCATGTTCCTCACGGTTTTTGCCTCCAACACGATTGGCGACAAGTTAAGAAGCTATCTGGATATTGGGGAGGTCAAATTGTGAGTGAGTCTTCACCGCTGCTGGACGTCAGAGGCTTGAGGTGTGTCATTCCCACTCCACGTGGGGAGGTGCAGGTGCTGTCAGGGGTTGACGTGTCCCTGGAGAAGGGGCAGACCCTTGGGCTGGTGGGCGAATCGGGCTCAGGGAAGTCGATGTTCGCACGCTCGATCATGGGGATCAGCCCACCTCACGCGAGACTTGAGGGCGAGATTAATTTCGCTGGCCAAGATCTCCTCACGCTCCCTAAGAAAGCCGCACGACGCGTGTGGGGAAAGCGCATCGGAATGGTCTTCCAAGACCCGATGACGTCCCTGAACCCGGTGGTACGTATTGGCAGACAAGTGGGAGAGGCTGCTGAGAAGCATCTAGGCCTCAGCCGGCAGCAGGCCCGGAAACGTGCGATCGACCTCCTGGAGTTGGTGGGTATTCCAGAGCCAGCCAAGCGCCACCGCAGTTATCCGCACGAATTCTCCGGAGGCATGAGGCAACGGGTCACGATTGCTATGGCACTAGCATGTGAACCCGATCTCTTGATCGCCGACGAAGCCACCACTGCTCTCGATGTGACCGTCCAGCGGCAGATTCTCGACCTGGTGAAATCAATTCAGACAGACCGACAGATGGCGATGATTCTTGTCAGCCACGACCTCGGCGTGGTGTCTGACCGATGCGACGACGTCGCCGTGATGTACGCCGGGCGCATCGTGGAAAAGTCCCCCACAGATCGACTCTTCTCGGACCATCGGCATCGCTACACTGAGGCATTGCTTCAAGCAATTCCCCGGTTCGACACACCGAAGCACAGTCACCTCGCGGCTATTGAAGGCAAGCCCCCCAACCTAGCGGCGCTTTCGACGGGCTGCCCCTTCGCTCCCCGATGCGCTCACGAAATCGACGCGTGCACCGAAGCGATGCCGCCCATGAGGAGCGCCGAGGACGAACTCCACTGGTTCGCCTGCGCAAACCCGTCAAGGAGTAAGGAGCTTCTTTCGTGACTATGACGAAAGCCGAGAACCGAGTGCCACTGCGTGTGGTGAATCTTGAGTGTACGTTCCCTACCAGGGGGGGAACGGTGCAGGCGGTGTCCGGAATCAGCTTCGAGGTCCGTCCCGGAGAGGTTCTCGCCCTGGTAGGAGAGTCAGGGTGTGGTAAATCAACCACAGGCAAAGCCATCATGCAATTGCCGCCACCCACCTCAGGCTCAGTGGAGTTCGAAGGCACGGACTTAACAAGCGTCACCGGCAGCTCACTACGGGATATACGGCGTCGTTTACAGATTATTTTCCAGGATCCAATTTCTGCTCTGAATCCCCGTAGAAAAATCAAAGACATTATTGCCGAAGGGCTGGTCATTGCAGGCGTGCCTAAGGAGGAACGCCAGAAACGGGTAGAAGTCGCTATGCGTCAGGTGGGCCTGGACCCGGCCAATGGAGAGCGCCGCCCCCGCGAGTTCTCCGGCGGACAGTGCCAGCGCATTGCTATTGCACGAGCGATCGTGGTCAACCCCACCATGCTCATCTGTGATGAACCTGTTGCCTCACTCGATGTGTCCATTCAGGCGCAGATTCTCAATCTGTTGGAAGAGACTCGGAGGACTTACGACCTTTCGATGCTCTTCATCTCCCATGATTTGGCTGTAGTCAACAGCATTAGTGACCGTGTAGCCGTGATGTATCTGGGACGCATTGTGGAAATCGGGGATGCGGATTCTGTCTATCGCCATGCCGCCCACCCCTATACGAATATTTTGCTGGATTCCGCGCCAACAGTTGGCGACGTTGTGCGCCCACCAAGCGGCCTGGAACTCAAGGGTGAGGTTCCATCGCCGCTGAACCCGCCCTCCGGATGCCGGTTCCGAACCCGCTGCCCGCGTGCGACCGCAATATGCGCTGAGCAGGAACCGGTTCTGCAAGAGGTCAGAACCGAACATCAAGTCGCCTGCCACCACCCAGTCGTGGACCCAGACCTACCGAATAATGAGAGGCCTCACGTATGAACCCCGTGGGATTCCCTGCAACGTCTGACTTTGAAGAAATTTCAGTTGAAGATCGACTCTCTATTCAAGACCAAGTGGCGCGCTATTCGTGGGCCTTTGACTCCGGGAACTTAGAGGAATACCTCGGTCGATTCTGGCCAGACGGGGTGTTGGAGCATCCCAAGCGCGACGGAACTCCTGGTCGCTTCGAAGGCCACGAGGGAATTCGGGAGTTCATTCGGGATTTCAAAGGGCGAGAGACTCAGACGTGGGGGCACCAGCACCAACTGAACACGATGCTTATGGAGCGTAAGGGACCAGAGGAGATTCAACTGAACGCTTATTGTGTGGTGTTGCGGCATGAGTTTCACCGCCCTTACTGGCCAACAGGCTCATCTTTTCGCGTGGGCACTTGGCATGCGTTGTACACGCAGCGAGACCTGCACTGGCGAATCTCGCTGCTGCAGATCCGGATGTGGACGGATGTCTCAATTGGTCAAACCGGCGTAGACGCTGTTGACCGCCCGCCGCATTCACCGGGAACACGGCAGTAGCTAGGAGAGGCACTCACCATGGAAAAGATGCCAACGGAGGATCCCCGGGTGATGGGCTTTCTTGGAAGCCCGCACATGTTGTTTATTGGTGGCAAGTGGGTTGAGCCACTTCGGGGAGAGTCGTTCACCACTGAGAATCCAGCATCAGAGATCGTACTGAGTGAAATCGCAGCGGGCGGCCCCGACGATGTGGACCGAGCTGTGGAAGCTGCGCGCAAGGCCTTCGACGACGGCCGTTGGTCTTCAGCCGCTCCTGCCGAACGCACTCGGCTGTTGCTTCGTTTGGCGGATGTGCTCGAGGCGCACGGAGACGAGATGGCAATAATAGAGAGTCTCGACAACGGCATGCCTCTCTCTAGTGCGCGACAACGGGCGCTCGTTGGGGCGGTGGAGAGCCTGCGGTACTACGCGGGGTGGGCGACTAAGCTTGTGGGTGACACTTCGACACCGTCGCAACCGGGGGAGTGGCTGGCCTACACCTTGCGAGAACCGATCGGGGTGGTGGGACTCATCGTTCCTTGGAACAGTCCGCTGCTCATGGCGGTCAACAAGCTGGCCCCAGCACTGGCTGCCGGTTGCATGGTGGTCCTCAAGCCAGCTGAGCTCACTTCGCTGAGTGCTCTGCGCCTTGTCCAGCTGGCCGAGGAAGTCGGGTTCCCGCCGGGCGTGATCAACCTTGTCACCGGTACAGGTGAACTAGCCGGCCAGCGACTCATCGAACATTCCGGTATTGACAAGATTTCCTTCACTGGTTCCACTGCTACGGGAAAGAAAATCATTAGCGCCGCTGCGGGGAACTTTAAGCGGGTGAGTCTAGAACTGGGAGGTAAGTCCCCCACTTTCATTTTTGATGACGCCGACTTGGACAAGGCCATCCCCGCTGCTGCAAACGGCATCTTCGGTCACACAGGTCAGATTTGTGCTGCTGGCTCACGTCTCTACGTTGACCAAAATGTATTCGACAGAGTCATTGAAGGCATCGCAGAATATGCCCGTGCGTTGCGTGTTGGCAACGGGATGGAACCGGAGACGGATATAGGCCCGGTGATTTCGGACGGGCAGCGCAACCGGGTGCTGAGCTACGTCGACAGTGGTCGTGAAGAAGGTGCCGAGGTCGTCATCGGGGGAGGCAGAATCGATGGCCCCGGCCACTTCGTGGAACCCACAGTGTTCGTCAATACCTCTCACCGGATGCGTGTGGTGCGGGAGGAGATCTTCGGCCCGGTCCTGTGCGCGGCGCCGTTCGACGAGGCCGACACAGTCGATTCGCTGGCTGACCGCGGCAACGACACCGACTATGGGCTCTCGGCCGCTGTCTGGACGCGCGACATAAGCCGCGCTCACCGGCTTGCCCGCCGGCTCAAGGCAGGAACCGTCCGCGTGAATACACCACTGGGTGTTGACTACTCGATGCCTTTCGGAGGTTTCAAGCAATCCGGCTGGGGGCGAGAAAATGCGCGGACAGGCGTTGAAGCGTACACCGAACTGAAGTCCGTTTTCGTGGGGCTTTGACGCCTCAGGCAGATTCTGGGAACTGAGTGCCCAATGCGTTGAGAATCCCGAGCGACTTGGTGCGGACTTCCTCCCATTCGTTCTCGGGTATCGAATCGGCTGTGATGGCTCCGCCCACTCCTAGGTGAAAATCTCGGTAGACAGTACCGTCATCCTCCTCACGCCGGGTGAGCACCACTGTGCGAATAAGCACCGACAGGTCCATGGCCCCGGATGAGCTGAAATAGCCAGCAACACCGGAGTAAGGTCCGCGCCGCCCGGTCTCGAGCTCCTCAAGAATGTTCATAGTTGAGATCTTTGGTGCCCCCGTCATCGAACCCGGCGGGAACGCCGCGGCAACTACATCAGCCGGGTGAGTTCCCGCAGTGGTGCGAGCGCTCACCGTAGAGACCAGCTGATGAACGGTTGGATAGGTCTCAACGGCACAGAGCCGTTCAGTGCGAAGAGTGCCGGGCACCGCGTGGACCGAAAGGTCGTTGCGCACCAGATCGGTGATCATGACATTCTCTGCTCGGTCCTTCGGGTGTGTCCTCAGATCCTGCAGGAGGGCCTCGTCAACCTCTGGATTAGTGCTGCGGGGTCGAGTACCTTTGATCGGCTCAGAGCGAGCGGTACCTGAGGCGTCAATACTGAGAAACCGCTCCGGTGAGGTGGACAAAATTTCGACCCCATCGAACCGGAGGTACTGGGTGAATGGAGTTCGATTTTCCCGCCGAATTCGGCGAAACACTTCGATGCCATCTGCTTCGCCTAACAGTGGCCCGCTCACTGACGTGGTGAGGCAGATCTCGTAAGAATTGCCTTCGGCGATGTGAGTCTGAGCGGCGAGGATTTTGTCCAGATAATCTTTCTTGGTGTCTCGCAGGTGGAGGTGCGCATCTGCCGACGCGTTGAAAATTCCTGTGGAACGGTCAGCGGAGTTGTCCACGTCGGGAAATGCGTTCTGCACGCTGGACTCTGCGGCAGCAAATGCTTCCGTGACGCGCTCCTCCCACTGCCGGTCTCTGCCCCAGGATTGCAGTTCCGCGGTGCCGGTCCGGTGGTCTAGCACCAGTGCGTGGGTGACGCGGAAGAGTTGTGCGTCATATGGAGGGCACAAAGGGTCAGGTTGCGAAGCAGCACCATCGGGTGACCCTCGCTCTCGCTTGAGCTCGTAGCCCAGCCACCCCACCCAACCCAAGGCAAACGGCGCAGTATTCGGGTGCCACTGGCCAAGCACAGGACGAGAGACGTCAGACGGGGAGTTCGGTTGGGAGAGGTTTGGTTCAGTGATTGCCCAATTGCGTCGAAGCCACTCGAAGAAGGGCATCTTCTGTAGAGAACAACTCGTGGGAGTGATTTGCCGTGTCGCTCCGGCCCAATGATGGACCTCAGCGGAGTGCTCTCCCAGGGAGAATGCCAGGATGCTGTACTTGCTGCGCTCAGGACGCAGTGTGCGGGCGTGGTCTGAGGAGTCCATCAAACAAGCGGGGGCTTGAGGATGAGCCCTGGCAAGTTGAGCGAAGACCTCGATGGCGAGATCTTCCTGGCATCCCACGTCGAAAACTTTGCGGTAAAGGCGGTGCGATTGTTCCGCTGCGTGGTCGTTGAGTGTATGCATGATTCGGATGACTCGCGCTCCTGATACGTTCGGCGACCGCAGGCTTATTCGTGCATACCTTGCTACGCCTAGTGGTGCAGGATCAGGCTCATCGCTTCTGCACGGGTCGCTGCGTCACGGAGTTGCCCTCGAACAGCTGAAGTGATTGTTTTGGCTCCCTGCTTGGCGACACCGCGCATGGACATGCACATGTGCTCTGCCTCGATCACAACAATGGCACCCTGGGGTTGCAGGTGCGTCATCAGGGCGTCGGCGATCTGGGTGGTCAGCTGCTCCTGAATCTGCGGTCGCCTGGCAAAGAGATCAACAAGCCGGGCCAGCTTGCTGAGCCCGGTGACTCTGCCCTCAGGCGAGGGGATATAGCCGATATGAGCCAAGCCCAGGAATGGTACCAGGTGGTGTTCGCACATCGAGTAGAAGGACACATCGCGGACTAAAACAAGCTCCTCGTGTCCGATATCGAACGTGGTCTCCAGCAATTCGTTCGGAGTCTGGCCCAGTCCCTTGAAAACCTCCTCGTACATCCGCGCTACCCGGCCCGGAGTTCCGCGCAGCCCGTCACGGTCGGGGTCCTCGCCGATCGCACGCAAGATCTCACCCACCGCGGCTTCAATCCGCAACAGATCTATACCGGCCCCCTGTTGGTTCCGATCCGATTCCAGAGCCATCAAGTCATTCACAAAGGATTCTCCTCACACTTCGGCGTAGGACAGATTCTGCGGTGATCTCATGCGCATCAACTTCAACGCTCTCAGCACACAGGTCCCGAGAGACCCGGAAACGCAAGGGTCGGCGTACTTTCCAGACGCGTCAATCGCCGCATCTGGAAGCGCGCCGACCCCTGCCTTCCGCACAGGCGAGGAGCGTCTAGCTCGCTTTCTTCCGCCAGCCACCTTCGGTGTAGGACTCGCGGACCACCTCGGAGTACGGCACCGGGCTGACGTCCACGTTGACGTTGTACTGGCGGTGAGGCTCCACGGCTGGTTTCCTGGTTCCGCCGTCTGGCTCACCCCAAACGACTTGGAGCTGGGAGCCGATTTCGACGTCCGGATCCACAATCGCCAATGACAAGCCGCGCTTCTCATTCCAGCTGTATCCGGTGTACATCGACAATCCGCGCACTTTGCCTGACTCATCGACCACAGAGTCAAAGTTTGACGCGCCGTAGTTGGCCAACGGCAGGTCGAAGAACTTATAAGGAAGACCGTCCTTCTGGTACATGGATGCGTGAACGGTAGCCAGGTCGTCACCGCTCCATGCCAGAGTTACCTTCTTACGCTGTGAGTCGACATTCATCTGTTTCAGCGCATCGGCACCGATGAAGTCGTGGTCGAACTTGATGAACGAGCCGTATCCCAGTTCCCAAGGTGTCGTGTAGTACCCCTCGATGGAGTCTGGTACGTAGGAGCCCGCGATCGTAGAATTCGCCTCATAGCTGTCGGCCCCCAACCACTTACGGTAGTCGGCGAGCTCATCGCCCGAATAGATTCCGGGCAGTGGTGAAGGGATCCAGCCCGACTCCAGAGTATTGGAGGGGTAGGCTCGAGAACCTGCTGGCTGAATGCCCAGTTCGGCACCGGCCTCCAAGATAGTCTCTCGGATGAAGTCGTAGTCCTCGTACGGGCCCCAAAGTTCCAGTCCCGGTGCACCCGCCATGCCGTGGCGCAGGGTTCGCACCTGCTTCCCGCCAACGTTCATCCACCCCATGTTGAAGAACTTGAGCTTCTCCACCGGGCCGCCATTGACCTTCTCGATGACTTCCCATGCACGAGGTCCTTGGATTTGCAGTCGCCATAGCTTCCGGGTCACCGATTTGCCCATCGGACGAGAAGGCGAACGCCGGTCGATGGTGAGATCAGCATCGTAGCCGCCTTTCTCAGCTTGGAAGAGGAGCCAGTTCGCAGCAGGGCTGCGTCCAACATAGGTGAACTCATCCTCGGCATCGCGGAAGAGGATTCCGTCACCGATGACATGCCCGTATGGAGTCACCGGCACGTACTGTTTTGCCTTGCCGACGGGGAAGTTCTCCACCGAGTTGATGGCGGTGTCCGAGATCAGCTTCAGGGCGTCTTTGCCTCTGACCAACAGATTGTCCATATGGTGGGTCTGGTCAAAGAGCACAGCGCTGTCTCGCCATGCTTGCACTTCGCTGCGCCAGTTGCTGAACTCTGAGGCGACCACGGGGTAGACGTAGGCGCCTACTTGGGCGTTGCGGAGATGGTCTATGACGTTGCTGGATTCGTTCAACACATCTTGCAGGGACTTATGCGACATGTTTTTCCTTTCATAGGAGGGAAATTGAAATTTCTCTGATGCTTTCGTAAATGGGTTGGGTGACGTTGAGCGTTACGGGAGATGATTGCGTCGTTTGTGTGCCAGGAGAGTCTGTTCGAGTAGGCAGGCGATAGTCATGGGGCCTACACCGCCTGGGACCGGGGTAATCCAACTGGCGCGCTCGGCTGCGGGAGCGTATTCGACATCACCTGTATTGTCTGCGTACCCCGCATCTACCACAACGGCACCAGGTGCGATCCAGTCGCCTCTGACAAGTTCGGGCCGCCCGGCGGCAGCGACGACGACGTCAGCCGCCGCCACTTTCTGAGCAAGATCAGAGGTCTTGGAGTGGCAGTACGTGACGGTGGCATTTTCCGCCAGCATCAAGAGCCCCATAGGAATACCCAGTATTCGACTCCGCCCGATCACGACGACGTCCTTTCCGGCGACCGAGATGTCGTAGCTCTCCAGCAACCGCATAATTCCTCCTGGAGTTGCTGACCGAAAGCCCTCACCGCCAAAAGCCATGGACGCTAGCGAACTGCTCGTCACGCCATCCACGTCCTTGCGTGGGTCTATAGCTTCGAAGGCCTTTTCCTCGTCGACTTGGGGCGGTGCGGGATGTTGGACGAGGATCCCGTCTACCTCTGGATCTTCTGAAAGCGCACTGACCTCTTCGACGACTCGTTCAGTGGTGGAGTCTTTGGGAAGCTGAATAAGTCGAGGTTCGATGCCCACCTGGTGGCTGCGGTTGACCTTCATTCGCACGTAGGTGTGCGAGGCCGGGTCGTCGCCGACGATGACCGTGGCCAGGGTTGGGGTTTTTCCCGTCGAAGTCCGTATGTGGCCTATCTCCTGGTGCAAACTCTCCATGATGGTCTTTGCAGTCGCTCTGCCATCTAAAGTACGAGCAGTCATGAGACGGTGTTCCTTCGCTTCGGGGGACGTTTCAGGCGCTGGATGGGGTAGGTGATGCCGAAGTTCTGGTCGGACTAGAAGACGATGGTGATGTTGCCATCGCGGAGCACCCGATCTTCGCAGTGGGCCTTGACCGCGTTAGAGAGCACCCTGCGCTCAACGTCGGCTCCGCGTCGCTGCAGTTCTTCGGTGCTGTCCTTATGCGTGACAGAAACAACGTCCTGGGAAATGATCGGGCCTTCGTCGAGGTCTTTGGTCACGTAGTGTGCAGTAGCCCCAATCAGCTTCACCCCTCGTTCTTTGGCCTTTCGGTATGGTCCAGCGCCGATGAATGCGGGGAGAAAGGAATGGTGGATGTTAATGACGGGTACTCCAACGCTGTCGATGAAGATCTCGCTGAGTATCTGCATGTAGCGAGCCAGCACCACTAGATCCACGTTGTTGAGCAGTAATTCAAGGTGGCGGCTCTCTGCCTCCTCACGTCTCTCCTTGTCTACAGGAACGTAGAAATAAGGGATGCCGAAGGCTCGGACGTCGTCGCTGAGATCGGGGTGGTTCGAAATCACCATCGTGATGTTGACGGGGAGCTCACCACGGCGTTGTCTCCACAGGAGGTCAAGCAAGCAATGATCAGACTTCGAGGCGAAGACGGCCACGCGCTTGCGCCTCTTGGCCTCAATGAGCTGCCACTCCATACCAAAATCCTCCAAAGCCACTGATAGCTGTGCTCGGAGCTCATCTATGCGGGTGGTGAGTTGGGGAATGGTGAAGACCGTCCGTTGGAAGAATCGCCCACCTTCCGGGTCTGAAGTGTGTTGGTCCAGAGAGGAGATGTTCGCCCCGGCCTCAGCGAGTGTGCTCGTGATTCGCGAGACGATCCCTGATCTGTCAGTGCCCTGCACAATGAGACGAGCACTGTCGTCCAACGCAGGGTCAACCTTTGCAGCCCCCAAAGACAGTGGGGCCGTGCTCTCGGGATTCGAGGCAGTAGGTGTTTTCACTAGTACTCCTGTGAGATCCGGTTTATTGAGTCTGGGAGAGAAGGTCGCGTCGCCACGCTTCGGTTCTCGCCAAGTCGTTGAAGGTGAAAATATGGAATCCGGTGACGGTCGACTCTGACTGAGCAAGATTCTGGACGAGCCCACGGATCAACTTGGTTGGCTTATAGCCTGAGGGGCTGAAAAACTTCCAGAACATGTTCTGCTGCTTCGTTAGGAAGTTAGCTGACTGGCCCAATCCCAGACCAGCGGATATTCGCATCAGTTTCTGACGACTTACCGGGCCAGGCATCCCTGCGTAGACCGGAAGGTGCACACCGCGATTACTGATCTCCGAGGCCCAAGAGGTGACTGTGTCCGGGTTGAAGCAGATCTGAGTAATCACCCGATCCGCAAAGTCGGCCTTGTCATCCAATGCCCGATCAATGTCGCTCAGCGGAAACTTCGCGTGTCCCTCGGGATAACCACCGACGCCAACGTCGGTGAAATGGTGGCCCCGTTCGCGCAGGCTCCGCAGCAAGCCCAGGGCGTCAGTGAACTCGCCAGCCGGCTCTTCAGCGTCACCTCCGACGACGAAGATTCTGTCGATCCCCGCAGCCTCGAGACGGGAGGTCAGGGTGTCCAGCTCCTCAGGGCCAGTCACCAGCCGCGCGGGCACATGCGGGGCAACCGTATAGCCCTTCTCGCGCAGAAAAATACTGGTTTCGAGCGTGGGCTCAAGTCCCTTGCCCCCCGTCGCCGTGACTGTCAGCGGCACCTCAACCGGAACCTCCGCCACAATTTTTTCCTTGACGGACTTGAACGGCATCACTTCATAGCTGATGTTTGCCACGAGAGAAGCGAGAACTCTCTTCTCCTCATCTCCGCGGGCGATTGTACTGGCCATGAGACTTCCTCAGGGTAGGTAATGGGCAGGCATAATTTTGCTCTGCGAAACATCCTACGAGGTGACCTGCGCCACTCAATAGAGCAGGTGACGCAACTGCGTCCGAGGCATTTGTCTCGGTTCTTGACCTTCTCACCGGGCGGGGTCGCCGGATCGGCAGCGGTTATGTCAAGGGTGGAACCATGCCAGCCTTCACTGCGATCAAAGCGGCCTGCGTGCGGGACCTCACATTCAGTTTGGCCAGCATGTTGGACACATGGGTGCGAGCCGTTCGCTCGGAAATGTTGAGTTCCTGGGCAATCTCGCGATTGGAGCGCCCCTGCCCCACCAGTATGAGCACGGTACGTTCTCTCTCGGTTAGCGCAGACACCCCCGATGGCACAGCCATCGCCTGTGTGAGTTTCTTGGTCATGGCCGAGTCGATGAACACCTCGTCGCGCGCCGCGGCCCGTATAGCTGAGGCGACCTCCAACGGCCCTGCATCCTTCAGAAGATAGCCCACCGCGCCCAGCTCCAACATGGTGTTGAGCCGCTCTACCTCGTCGAAACTAGTCAACACGACAACTTTTAGCGCCGGATGCTTACGCCGGATCTCTTTCATCGTGCTCATGCCGTCTAGTCGAGGCATGACCAAGTCCAGCAGGACAATGTCAGGAAGGTTGCCATACGTTTCTAGTTCGGCCAGGAGAAGCAGAGCTTCCCTGCCGTCAGAAGCCTCACCGATCGCTACGATGTCATCCAGCACATCCAAGTACGCGGCGATTCCGCGCCGCGCAACCGCATGGTCGTCGACGATCAGAACCCGAAGGCTCTCCTCCGCTCTTTCGACGGAGAGTCCCCTCGGCGCTGGTCCTTCCTGGTCCGTGTCACTCATCATGCCTCCCGGGAGTCTGTTCGCCCAAGCTCTGGCGACGCCTTTTGGTAGGGGAGTTCAACGCGAACCAGAGTTCCTATGCCCCCAAAGTCAAAATCCACAAACAACACGCCTTGCCAGCGCTCCACACGTTGTCGCATGAACGTCAATCCATTCCCCTCCTCTGGTTGAATCGACTCAGCGCTCGGGGACCGCTTGAGGCCGCCGCCATCGTCCCGGACATATAACTGAATGGTTCGCCGGGGATCGACGTCGAGGCTGATAGTTACCCGCTCTGCCGACGAGTGCTTGACTGCGTTGTGAACGGCCTCAGCGATTACGTGATAAATGTCCTCAGCGAACTCCCCTTCGATCTCATCTGTGATGTAGCCGAGGGTTATGTCGAAGCTCACCCCAGTCTGTCGGTGGATGCTGGATGTGAGTTTATTTAACGAGTCCCGGAGACCCGCGCCGCTGACGGCCGTCGGCCTGAGCTGCGTCACGAGGCCTCGGAGGTCTTTGAGTACCGACTCGCTGATGCCTTCGAGGTCCGTGGTGATCTCCTGGATCCGCTCTAGATGCTCGGGTCGGTCGCCGTTGCTGAGAACCTTCAAAGTCTGAGTGAGCATTCTCATGGAGAAAACGTTTTGCACGACCGAGTCATGGAGGTCCCTTGCCAGCCGCTGGCGCTCCTCACGTTGGATGGCGTTGCGTTCCTGTTCCAATAGAAACGCATAGTCTATGGCCAGGCCTGCTTGTTCAGCCATGGACAGTAAGAAATCGAAACTGTCCTGATCAACATCTTTTCCAGGCGCAAAGAATGCATTCAGAATCCCGATCGTGCTCTCTCGAACCTTGATCGGGATAGACGCAAATGAGTCCCACACGGGGTACCGGTGGTATTCGTGCAAGGGTTGCCATGCGGGGTTATTCATGACTGCCTCGTAACGATGAGGGATCACTACTGGTCGACCAGTGTGGAAAGCCTCCAGCATTCTGAGGTCCGCTCCACGCCGTTTGCATTCCATCAGTCGGGAGAAGAAGACGCTGCGCGCGGAACCTGGAAAGCCCGCGATACCCAGCATGTGGAGCTTGTCCCCCGAGTGCTCGTTGGTGAACACTTGGACTGCGGCCAGGCCATCCACTTGGAGTATCTCGTGGGCCAATGCTCGGAGCGTCGCAGGGAGAGACCGCTCACCCGCAACCCGCGCGGCGGTGCGAGCGACCGCAGCAGCACGGCGTTCTCGTTGGAGGGTTGCCTCAACCTCTCCCCATCCCGGTGATTTAGAGCACATTAACAGTCAATATACTATCCTGACATCAGGACTTCACGGGATTTGCTTTACTCTGATTGCATCTAATGAATTAGATAACATGATATATTATAATTTTTTGGGTCCACGATGAAGCATTACCTTGCTTAAAAGCATCATCAGGACTTGCTTTTCAATATCGGTCAGCACGTCGAACCATTCATGCTCCACCTGGAGATGCCCTGCGTAGCTCTCGCGTATCGAGGTTTCGCCCTTAGGAGTCAGGCGAACCATGACAGATCGAAGATCTCCAGCGAACGGTTCTTTTGTCACCATGTCAGCCGAGCTAAGTCGATTAAGTGCTGCGGAGACTGTCGCCCGGCCCATATTTGTCACCTCGGTGATGCGGCGGGATGGGATAGGTCCCAGCGTCCACAGAGCTATACAGATGCGAAAGTCCGACCTGGACCATCCACCTGGACGGTGAACTCGCTGATTTCCGTCGTCATCCATCAGCTGGTGAAGTTTGCGGAACATCAAACCAACACGAGGCACCACCGAATCCTCATCAATGCCTTCCTCAGCAACTTTGTCTGCCAGCAAGTCGACAAAGGTGGGAAACGGAGGTCTGAGAAAGTCCTTTTCAGCGCTCATGTTCGGAAGTATAGTCATGCAGACGACGCCGCTGTCTCGGAAGTGGTGTAGTGGGTGACAGTCACTAATTCCGACATATCATCGAGGCCCGGTCTGCCCCCTTCGCGCCCGATACCACTCTGTTTAGCCCCGCCGAACGGAACCGCAGGACTGGGCCTGCCGAGCCCATTGACCCAGACTGTCCCGGCGTGCAGCCGTGGAACCACGGTGTCGAGGAACGTCTGATCCGGCGACCAGACCGTGGCACCGAGCCCAAATGGCGTGCTGTTGGCCATTTCGATGACTTCTTGGGTCGAGGAGTAGGGCACCACCGGAAGAATCGGACCAAACTGTTCATCGTCCACTACAGATGCGCCGGGCCGCGCCGAAACGACGATTGACGGATGGACATAATAACCCCGGGCGCTGTCGCGTTTACCCTCGAAAACTACCTCTGCAGCGGAGTGCGCCTCCTCCAGCATCAGTTCGATTTTTTCGTACTGTGCCCTGGTGGTCAGCACTGGGGCTGTGGCCTCTGGATCAAAGGGATGGCCAATCTTCGTCTCTCGGGCCAGTGCAACCAGACGGTTGGTGACGTCGCCGGCCACACCCTCGGGTGCATAGACACGTTTAGCAGCCACGCAAGCCTGCCCGCTAGAACCGAAAGCACTAGTGAAAATCTTGGGCACTACCGTGTCCAGGTCCGCGTCGGGACCGATTATTGCCGGATCATTGCCGCCGAGCTCTAGCTGAACGCGGGTCAAAGAACTAGCAGCGCTTGCCATAATTGTTCTGCCGACCGGCACACTGCCGGTGAAGGAGACGAGAGCGACCTCCGGTGATTCCGACAGCACCGGTCCGGTATCCTCCGTGCCAGCGATGATATTGACCCACCCCTCAGGGACTACATCGGCGATTGCACGGGCCAATCGAAGTGCCGCCAGGGGAGTGGCAGGTGAAGGCTTGGCCACCACGGTGTTCCCTGTGGTGAGTGCGGCACCGATCTTGTTGGCCATCATGAGCACCGGCATATTGAACGGGGTGATGGCGACTACCACTCCCAGGGGTTTGCGCTGCAGTTCGGTGACGTGCAATTCATCGGAGCTGAGCACCTCGTTTTGCGGTGCGGAATGAGCCCAATACCGAAACGACATGCTCACCGCTGTTGCCTCCATGCGGGCGGAGCGCAACAACTTGCCATTTTCGAACGAGATGATCATTGCGAGCTCTTCCTCGATGGCCTCGGCACGTTCAGCCATAGCTAGGAGAACGCGCTGACGGAGCTCGCGATCCCCCGTATCAGCTGCGAATGCGTTCGAAGCAGCGGCAATGGCTCGTCTAGCTGCTTCAGCCCCGACAGCCTGGTACTCAACGCTTAGCGAGAGATCCCAGGGAGCGCGGATGGTGGCGGGTGTTGTTCCGGGCACCAACTCTCCGCCAATGAGATGGAGTCCCTGGGTGGCAGCATCCGCAGCCAACTGGTGGGCTCGTTCAGGAGTGGCCGCGTGCTGCATGTTCATCAGTGGGTTCCTTCCAACTGTCGTACGAAGTTTTCAGCCAGAGCTAGGACGGTGAGGTATGTATTCGCACTGGGGACTGTAGGCATGACGGAAGCATCCACAACCCGAACCCCTCGAGTGCCGTATACCCGGCAAAACGGATCCACAACGGCATCGGGGTCGGTTTCGGCGCCCATGCGTGCGGTAGATGTCAGGTGCATGGTGTCTTTGACTGAAGCCAAGATTTCCATATCGTCGACGGGCGAAGTTGGCTCACCAGTGGTGATCCTGCCGAAAGACTCGTGGCGCATGAGCGCACGAGCTCGCGTGAGCCCGTCTCGCATACGGTCGAGGTCGCGTCGGTCATCGAGAAACTGAAGTTCGAAATGCGGTTCGACAAGCGGGTCCGCTGAGCTCAGTTCCATGAACCCTCGGGATTCGGGTGACTGGAGAGAGACTGCTATGCCTGCTGTATCTTGGCCGAACCAGTAGTTGTGGTTAGTGGCCATGAGCATCATGTCGTTTTCCCGACCTAAACCGGAGGAGTAGCGCACCACAATATTGGTCGGTCGGTGTCCGACCGAAGACTGGGCTCCAGGAGTGACGGGGACTTCCACAAAGGTCACGCAGTGATCCTGCGCGTTTCTGCCTACCGGAAGATCGATCCGATGGTCAATGCCATGGGGTTCAAGACTCTCGGCACGGCCGATCCCGGACCGCATAAGGATGGCAGGTGAAGCTGTGGCGCCCGCCGAGAGAATGACCTCTCCGCGTGTGCGATACTCCTGCTGATGTGCGGTGACCACACCGACAGCGCGATCCTTCTCGAAGATAACCTTGTCGACATGCGTCTCGCCAACAATTGCAAGGTTGGGACGATCACGCGCCGGTTCCAGATAGGCGTGATTCGTAGAGACCCGGAGGCCGTTGCGAATATTCATAGCGGTGGGGGAAACTCCCGAACTGCCAGGGGCATTGTGATCTGGGTGCCAAGGGTATCCAGCAGCCAGAGCGGCATCACGAACCGCTAGATCCACGCCACCCCACCCTGACTCGGGCTCTCGGTAAACCGGCGTGGGCCCCTCAGAGCCGTGATAGGGCTCCTGCCCGAAGTCGAGATCCGCTTCAATGGCACAGAAACTCTCCAGCATGGTCTCGGGGCCCCAGCCCTCGGCCCCTAACGCCTCCCAGGCCCGAAAGTCATCCGCGATCCCGCGAATGGCATACAGTCCGTTCACCGTTGAGCTGCCACCGAGTCCCCGCCCTCTGCGATAAGGGAACGGCTCCTGCCCCTTGGCGCGAGTGGCAGTAGTGCCGTGCCAATAGAACTCGGGATTCTTGTCGTTGGGGGGAGGGGCCAATGTGAGACCGAGACCTTTGGTCCGGTCCCGGAACTCTTTGGGGGTTTCCGCCGCGCGATAGTCGGGTCCAGCCTCCAGCAGCAGCACGGAGCACTCAGGGTCTTCGCTCAGACGAGCAGCAATGAGCGCTCCGGCTGAGCCGCCGCCGACAATGATGTAATCCCAGCCGTGCATAGTGTGTGGTCTCCCAGATCTCTTCGGCTCTCGGGGAAGTTAGACATTTCACTTCCTGAACTGCGCCTAGTAAATGTCAAACAGTGTACGCCTCAAATGAGGCCCACGTCACTACAGCCCGCATAATTTCCCGTCATAGCAACTCACGAGGAATACTTTGGTAGCAAGTCGAACTCTCATTAGGTACATCTATTGACAAATAAACGTGATACCCGTCACTCTAAGTAAGACCGGGCAACGTGCCGATCGCCCTGATGATAGGAAGAGCAATGACGCATTCCCCCCTTTCCCCCACTAAAGCCGCTGCCGGCGTCGTCCTCACTGGCCTGCTGACCCTGACGGCATGCGGAGGTGACGATGCCTCTCCGGGTGCCGAGCAGTCTGAAGAGGAGCTCGACCTCGACGCACTGGAGCTAACTGACGATCAGGAAGCTGAACTCACTGAACTCTACGAGGCTGCCACAGAGTCGGGCGAAACCGACGTCACTATATATGCGGGCCATCACGATGAGTTCCTCGCCATCTACGAAGGCTTTGAAGAGCGTTTCCCCGGGTTGACTGTTGTCCCCGAAACCTTAGTGGGCGCTGATTTGGAGACCACTATGAACGCGGAACGCGAGACTGGCCAGCATGTGGCGGACATTATTTCCAATCCCAACGCGGATCGATATGCCGAGCAGGGTTTTGCGGAAGAATTCCGGCCCAGCACCTACGAGACTCCTGAATGGGCTGAAGGACAAATCCACGAGTCCCAATTCGAGGATCCCGAAGGCTTCTATCACGCTCCATGGGCTCTGCTGTTCTCCTTCGGTTACAACACTGAGGTGCTTGAAGAGTCCGATCTTCCGGAGACCTGGGAGGACCTCGCTGATCCAGAGTGGGACGGACAGCTGACCATGATGACACCGGCGGTGCCTGGTGGCATGCAGACTGTGCTCACCATTCTGCTGCAGGGTGATGCTGTCGATGAGGACTGGCTGCGGACCGTGGCCGATCAGTCTCGAATCGTTGCTCAGGACCAGCTTGGACTCCAGTCCGTGAGCTCCGGAGAGTACGCTGCTGATATCAGCTCGGCGGCAACATCTCTAAGAAATGCCCAAGAGAGTGGCGCTCCCGTCGATATTCACTTCTTGGAGAACCCCGTGGTGGCGACAGAGAAGTGGATGCTGGCTGACAACGCCCCAAATAGAGAAGCTGCTCAGTTGTACCTGAACTACATCTACACACTGGAAGCCCAGGAGCAGGTAATGATCTCCGGAAACTTCCCGTTAGTTCCTCACGAGTCGCTGGAGTCTCCCTACGGTTGGCCCAATTTAGAGGATATTGATTTCGTCAGTCTTCCCTCTCAGAGCCAGCTCCGTGAAGAGATAGCTGCCAACCAGGACCTGTTCCAAGAGATCACGGCCACGGACTGACATTGAGAATGTCGCCCCACTGCCTAAGTCACCATAGTGAGGAATGAGATGACAGACATGAACGAGGCACTCCTTGAACGGCTCGAGTATCTCGAGAAGTGTCTTCACGAGCTGACTTCAGCCCAGGACATCCAGAAGCTGCAGCAAAAGTATTTCCGGGACTTGGCGGAAAGGAACTGGGACGGTGTTGCAGAGGCGTACGCGGAGGATGCCGTGTGCGACATCAGGCAACATGGCCCACATCAGGGTAAAGAAGAGATCGCCACGATGTTCTCGACCGAACTTGAGCCAGTAGTTAAGAGCCGAGACGGATATATGCTCTCTTCTCCTGATATTACTGTTGACGGTGACACTGCCTACGGCGAGTTCGTATGGCATCGATTTGTCTGCGAGTTTCGGACATCCTTTGGCATGATGCGCATTTGGGGACCCTGGTCCGAAGGTATCTACAAGGTCCACTACCGACGGATCGACGGCGTCTGGAAGATTCAGGACCTATGGACCCGGGTCGTTCGCCCAGACCACGACGACGACGTCGCCGCAATGCCAGAAGGTGCCGTCATCGGGGGCGGATACCAGCCCAGTCAGGAGCGATGACTCGTTGCCATGACGTTGCATCGACGTATTGGGCGGTATGTGAAGAACCCGCAGTTCAGTGTTGCGCTGATTTGTCTCGTGTGTTTCGTCGCGCCGGCGGCGATGATCGTTCAAGGCGCATTCAAGACAGAAATGTTCGGTGACGCAGGTGAGTTCTCTACTGTAGCTTTTACCGAAGTTCTCACCTCCTCAAGGGTGCACGCGGTCGCCATCCGGACGGTATTAATGGGGTTGGCGGTGATCGTCATTTCTACGGTCACCGCCTTGTTCTTCACCGCGATCTACGCGAAGACGAAGACTCCATTGCGACAGCTCATTCCCGTGATGATGTTCATCCTCATGGCAACACCGGGAATGTTCTTCGCGATCGCCTGGGGGCTGCTGGGTAACCCCAATATTGGACTGATCAATAATGTGCTGGCTGCGCTCTTCGGTGACGCTGGTCGCGTCATCAACGCCGAGTCCTGGTGGGGCGTCGTCCTCGTGGCTGCGATTCGCTTAGTCGCGCTCCAGTTCTTTCTCCTCCTGGGCCCGTTCTTGGCAATGGACCGATCTCTCGAGGAATCGGCACGCACTAGTGGCGCGAGTCCACTGAGAACGTTCTTTCAGATGGAGATACCGATCCTTGCCCCAGCTCTGTCTGGGTCAATGATTCTTAGCTTTGTGCTGTTTCTCGAATCTTTCGATGCACCACAGATTTTGGGTGTTCCTGCCGGTATATATGTGATTCCGACAGAAATTTATCAGTACCTTTCGGCTTCAACCGGGCCAATGTTTTCACATGCGAGCGCGATGTCGGTGCTCTTGATGGTCATCCTTCTGCTGCTGGTCTTCTTGCAGGTGCGGCTGTTGGGGCGCAGGTCCTTTGTCACCGTCGGGGGAAAGGAATCCCGTCCTTTGCGCCGTGAGGTGCGAGGTTGGAAATGGGTTTTCTCCGCAAGCATTCTAGTGTTCGCATTTGTCACTATCGTGCTGCCGATGTATCAGTTGATCCGCGTCTCGCTGTCGCCCTTCTTAGGCGCCACGTCCGGGTTTAGCTTCGACACCTATCTTGCAGTTCTAGACAACACGCGCATGCTGTCGGCATTCGGAAACACCCTGCAAGTCGCTGTACTAGGTGCCTTTTTGGCGATGGGAGCGTCCACCGCTTTGACGTGGGCTGCGCGTTACCGAGCCGGTTGGCTCTCTCGCTTCATCGAGTACAGCCAGTGGCTGGGGCTCGCGATGCCAGGACTCATCCTCGCCCTGGGAGTACTGTGGCTGTTCCTTGAAGTTCCCGGGCTGAGTCGCTTCTACGGAACATCAGTGATTATGGTGTTCGCGCTGTTCGTCGCCATCATTCCGCTGGCGGGAAGAACCACAAGCGGGGCCATGGCGCAAATTCCGAAGTCGCTGGAGGAGGCGGCATGGGTCTCCGGTGCGACAAAGTACCGGGCCATCTGGGATGTGATCATCCGGCTGATGCTGCCGAGCCTGGTGAGTGGCTGGGTCCTGTGTTTCGTCATCATCAGCGGAATCCTCTCTACCCCACTGGTGCTCTCCGCACCGGGAAGCTACTACCTCTCGGTTGAGATCTACACCCGTTACGTGGAGGGACAAGCCCCCACTGCAGCGGCCGCCTCACTCATGTTGGTCGCCACGTTCCTGCTGATTAGTGGTGCGGCGTTGCTGGTGACCTGGTTGCTGCGCCGCCGATCTCCCTCAGCAACACTGCTCCGAGAAAAGGACAAGACATCATGAAGGTAGAGATTTCTGCTATTGAGAAATCGTTCGGTTCCGCACGTGTCCTACACGGAGTGGATTTGACGATCCAGGAGGGTGAATTTGTGACATTCCTGGGTCCCAGCGGATGCGGCAAAACTACAACCTTGCGATGCATCGCTGGTTTGGAAGACCCCGACCACGGCAGGATTCAGGCCGGTGAACGGACATTCGTTGATGCGGAAGCCGGGCGATACCTGCCGCCGCACAAGCGCAACGTCGGCATGGTGTTCCAGAGCTACGCGCTGTGGCCGCATATGTCCGTGAAGTCAAACGTGGCCTATCCCATGAAGCGACGGAAGGTGCCCCGGGCTGAGATTAAGCACAAGGTCGAGGCGACGCTCACAGCTGTTGGTATGAAAGATTATGCCGACCGTTACCCCCACGAGCTCTCTGGCGGTCAGCAACAGCGCATTGCTTTGGCGAGGGGTTTGGTCTCTGCGAATGGATTGATGCTCTATGACGAGCCGTTGTCTAACCTCGACGCCAAACTACGCGTAGCAATGCGTGTCGAAGTCCAACGGCTCCACCGAGAATTCGGCAATACATCGATCTACGTCACCCATGATCAAGAGGAAGCGCTGGCGCTGTCAGACCGCGTGGTCATCATGAACAGCGGAAGAATCGACCAAGTTGGCTCGCCTAAAGAGATTCACAGCCGGCCCGCAACGCGCTTTGGGGCGAATTTCGTTGGGTTCGAGAACATTCTGGATGTGGAGGACGATTCCCGCCTGGCCGGAGGACTGCGACTGACCAATGCTGCATTGAAGCCGCGTAAGGGCTCCGCCGTCGCGTTCCGCGGCAAGAACGTCGAACTGAGCGAGGGAGACGCGCGAGCAGGGATCACCGGTAGGGGCGTGATTCGGGACAGCGAATTCGTCGGCGAGTTCTGGAAAGCCTGGTTGGTGACTGCCGCAGGAGCTTCCGTGGAGGTGACAGTTCCGGCCGGCACTGAAGGGTTTGGAGAAGACGGCTCTGAAGTTGACTTCCACATCCGGACCGATGACGTCGTCGTCGTTGAATAGTCACCCCGGGCGCAAGCCCTTGCCAGGTTCTTCATCAGAGTTAGGAACAAGCTAATGAGCATCAATGTCCATGACGAAGAAATCATTGATCGACCGGGTATGGACCCGACGCACGCCCCCGGTAAGCCTCCTCTTCCGCCGCTGCAGCACGAGTTCATAGAACACGGTGAGGTGGTTCTGGAAAAAGACGTTCCAATCACCATGCGCGACGGGGTGCGGATCTACGCTGACCTCTACCGTCCCGCAACGGGCGCTGTGGACCTTCCCGTACTGCTGGCCTGGGGGCCCTATGGCAAACACAACACTAAAGACCACCTCTTTCCTGGGGCCGATGTGGAGCAAGGCTGGATCTCGCCGCTGACCGGATTCGAGG
This sequence comes from Nesterenkonia haasae, assembly GCF_010119385.1. GTDB lineage: Bacteria > Actinomycetota > Actinomycetes > Actinomycetales > Micrococcaceae > Nesterenkonia > Nesterenkonia haasae. The sequence continues at coordinate 151,817 of NZ_VFIE01000020.1, read as the reverse complement.
CGCCAGACCCTGCCTACTGGTGCCCCAAGAATTACCTTCTTGCCTACGTGGATCCTCGAGGACTATGGAACAGTGAAGGCGAAGGCCGCCACAATGGTCCTCAAGAAGCCGAAGACCTCTACGACACTATTGAATGGTTGGGAAGTCCAGAACGTTCGAATGGTCGCGTCGGTATGCTGGGCGTCTCCTACTTGGCCGGGGCTCAGTTCATTGCCGCCGCACAGTCCCCTTCTGCTCTGAAAGCCATTAGTCCCTGGGAGTGCTTTACAGACTGGTACCGAGAATTCGCCTACCACGGTGGGATTCCGGAGACAGGATTCATTCCAAGAGCCTCGATGAACATGGGATTTTCCAGGACCCGTACCGAGGACACTGCAGCCAATGTGGCCGCCCGCCCATTGGATTCGGACTACTACCGCAGCAAGTACCCGCCCCTGGAAAACATCACAATTCCCGCCTATCTCGTGGCCTCGTGGAGCGATCACGGATTGCACTCGCGGGGCACGTTAGAAGCGTTCTCGCGCATCTCCAGCGCAGAGAAGTGGCTTGAAGTCCATGGTCAGAAGAAGTGGCGATATTTCTATCATCCTGAGGCAGTGGAGAAACAGCGCGCATTCTTCGACTACTACCTTCACGACCAGGGCCAGGGCCCTAGAGAATGGCCAAGAGTGCTCCTAGAGATCCGGGACATGGGAGATCGCTCAACTCACCGCACAGATGTGCCCTGGCCAGTGCCTGAGACGGACGCTCGGCGCGTGCACCTTGACTTCGACAGCGGCTCGTTGTCCGACACCGTAGGACCTGAGGCATCGCGGGAGATCGACAGCGCCACGGACCAAGAAACCCTGCGCTATACCTTTGACGCCACGGTGGACGTCATCGGCCCCATGCGGTTGCGTCTGTGGTTAGCAGCTGAAGAGTCCGATGACGCTGATGTCTTCGTAGCTGTCCGCAAGATCAGCGCAAGCGGTGACGAAGTACAGTTCCCTATCAACGCCCTTTTCAACGACGGCCCAGTGGCGCTGGGTTGGCTCCGCGCAAGCCACCGTGCAGTGGACGAGTCGGCCTCCAGCGAGCTACGTCCGGTGCATCCCCATGACGCCGTCGAACCTCTGGTGCCGGGCGAACCCGTGGCCTTGGAAATCGAGATTTGGCCCTCCGCGACTCGTTTTCACGCAGGCGAGCAACTAGCTCTGACAATTCTGGGACGGGACTTCCTCCAACGAGATCCTGATCTGATGTCTCCTGTGGTCCGCCATGAGCAGTTGCACAACCACGGATCATGGCGGCTGTATTCCGGCAGCGAGCACGACTCACATCTAGCGCTGCACACAGAGGTGCCAAATGACATCCCACGCTGACCCCTTGACGTACGAATGGAGAACATCATGACACGGCAGATGGCACTGACCACTTTTATTCTTCCCGCCGGCTACCACCGCGACAGCTGGCGCCGGGAAACCAGCCGCGCTGAAGAGCTGGCCAGCCTGCCGCTGATGGCGGACCTCGCGAAAAAAGCCGAACAGGCGAAGCTGCATGCTGTCTTTCTGGGTGACTGCGTCCACGCCAACTCCACCATGCGCGGAGACATCATGATGAACGGCTTCTACGAGCCAATCAGCACCCTTTCGGCGCTGGCTGCGGTCACGCAGCAAATCGGGCTCATCGGCACCATGTCGACCTCATTCACAGAACCGTACAACGTGGCCCGGCAGATGGCGGGGGTTGACCACATGTCGGGCGGTAGAGCTGGCTGGAACATCGTGACATCACGAGATGGCTTCGCCAACTTTGGAGGCTCTGGGGTGCCTGATCCCGAGGAACGCTACGACCGCGCCGAGGAACACGTGACGGTGGTCAAGAAGCTCTGGGACAGCTGGCGCGACGGCATCATCCATGTGGATCGGAAATCCGGGCGCTGGTTGGATACCGATGGATTAAATCCCATCGACCACGAAGGTAAACGATTCAGCGTTCAGGGACCCATCAACATGCCCCGCCCGCCACAGGGACACCCCGTCCTGGTGCAAGCCGGGTCCTCGACCACCGGCATGGCTTTCGGTTCCAAGCACGCTGACATCATCTACACGGCCCAACCGCAACTCGACGGCGCGAGGAACTTCTACCGTCAGGTCAAAGAACAAGTGGCCGGACATGGGCGCGACCCTGAAGCAGTCACTGTACTACCGGGAATCGTCCCCGTTATTGGGCGGACCGAAAAAGAAGCTCAGGAGATTGCGCAAGAACTGGGGAATTTCGTGGACTTGGATGCCGGGCGTGTTCAGCTTGCCGGGGATCTGAAACTGGAGATCGACGATATCGGGTTCGATGAAAAGATCCCTGCCGATCGCTTTTCCGAAGACCCCAAGCTCGGCAGCCGGTACCACATCTTTCGCCGGAAAGCCGTTGAGCAAGGAATGACTCTGGGCGAGTTAATTGTCGATCGGGCGCGTTCCACCGGCCACGTATGGTTTGTAGGAACAGCCAAGCAGGCTGCAGATGTCATGATTGAGTGGTTTGATTCCCACGCATGCGACGGATTTAACCTGAACGCACCCCATGTGCCTGAAGGCATGGAGGCGATTTGCGATCTCTTGGTGCCCGAACTTCAAGAACGTGGTTACTTCCACGCTGACTACCGAGGTAACACTCTGCGAGAGAACCTTGGCCTGAACAGGCCACAAGCGTAGGAGGCGTAACCCCTCGTGACTGACCCGCGCATGAACGACCCGTCGGCGGAGAACACCACCGAAGAAGTCCTTCGAGCCGCTGCGAAATTGACCAGCGGCGTGACAGTGATCACCACCGCCGTCGAAGACAAGATATATGGAACCACGGTGGCCGCTGTTGTCCCTCTTTCGGAGAGCCCTCCGATGATACTGGCGTGTATGAATCGCCAGAGCTCCACCCATGCTGCCGTGCTCGAGTCTGGCCAATTCGTGGTCAATGTTCTTGCCGAAGAGCAGGGGTGGATGGCGCGACAATTTGCTGGGAAGGGTGACAAATTTGTGGGCGTCGAACTCAGAAAGTGTGCTCTGACCGGGGCTCCGCTCCTCGATGGATCGATCGCCACACTCTCGTGCAGGCTCTCCAGCACCGCGGAAGGAGGCTCGCACACGATCTTGATAGGAGAAGCCCTTAATGCGCGCCTAGTCGGCGGCCGCCCGCTGACCTACTTCCAAGGTTCATTCGGCCGCTGGGACCGCCTTCGCGAACACGACACCTACGATAGCGTGCGTTTACTGGTACTGCGTCGGGAGGTTCCAGTGGGTCACCCACTGGACGTGGCAGACCTAGCTAAGCGCGTGGACGCCCGGGAGGATGACGTGCACAACGCGCTGATCAGATTATCCTCGGAAGAGTTGGTGCAGAGCACTTCGGACGGAGGATTTGCGCCCGCCCCCATCGGGTTCGACCTCGTTGAGAGCATTTACGAAGCCCGCACCAACATCGAGGTTGGAGTGGTAGCGAATTCAACAGGACGGCTCCGTGAGGATCAGCTGCGGCAACTAGAAGGAATTGTTGAGCGCATGGAAGAGCTCCGAAACGCGGATTCGCCGGATCCCGGAGAGTTCCTCTCACTCCACACTGAACTCCACAGCGCAATCATAAAGTCGTCTGGTTCTGATCAGCTGGCGGAATCGTATCGTCGACTGAGCATTGCGTGGGTTTGGCGGTCGGTATGGGAGTCCATGGACTGGCGCCGATACCTTGAACCTCGTCATCTGGACCGTATGGTCGTTGCTCTACGGGCAAGTGATTCCCCAGCTGCGATTGACTCCATTCAGCAGTACTACCAAGAAGCGAAGGAGCTGGCCAGGATCGCCCTCGAGGCTCGCGGTGGGACCATATAGATAGCAGGTTCTCAGCCTGCACGCTTCAGTCCAGGCTTGGGGTCATGGCTTGTCCCCTTGTGCCGACCCGGGCTCCTGATTTGCTTTGCAGAAAATTCAGTAGAGCGGTGTACTTGGCGGTACGGGGCGCGGCAGAGGGCCGTACCAGCCCAATGATCGTCGTCGGCACCTCATCGGCGAGTTCTATGTAGGTGACGCCGTGGCCTTCGTAGGTCCAACGTGAGGCTGGCCTTTGAAACAGTACTGCGTAGCCGAATCCGCGGCCCACCAAGCAGCGCGATACCTCGAAGCTGCTTGTGTAGTGGCCGATGGTTGGGCTCAGTCCCAGACTCTCGAAAACGCGCTGGGTATTGTTCCGTGCAGGTTGCACATCCAATGCCACCAAAGGCTCATGAATCAGATCACTAAGGCGTACTTGGCCCTTGGCAGCGAGTGGGTGATCATCTGCCACGATGACGTACGGGCGAATCTGCTGGACAGGTTCGAAGATCAGTTGAGATGAGGCGTCAACGCCGTAAATCAGTGCCGTCTCGATTTGCCCCCGCAAAAGCATCTCATGTAGTTCAGTCGCAGGTGCCTCGATGCACTCAAGCTGCAGTGCATCGTGGGACCTGCCGAAGTCTTCAAGAATGGCGGGCACATAGAAGGGTGCAAGCGTCGAAAAACAGCCAAGTGAGAACGCTCCGGTGAGTCCTTGGCTTAACCCAGAAGCGTCCGTGGCTAGTGTCTCTGCGCCCGCCAGAAGTCTTCGCGCGAGGGACAGCACACGCGAACCGGCAGGCGTCAACGATGTTCCGCGCCCCTTGCGCCTAATGATGAGTTGGACACCGAGATGACGCTCGAGGTCGTCCAGGGCAAGTGCAAGGGCCGACGCGCTTACGAAACAGTGCTCTGCAGCTGCTGCGAGCGAACCCTGTGAGGCGATGGCTTCGAAGTACTCGAGCTGTCGCAACGTGAAGGGAACGGAAGACGACATCTTAAGATTATCTCATGATCTATATCACGTAACCAAGTTTTACATACGATTTTTCTGAGGGTCTATCTTGATCCGCCTTGAACTCTGGTGCCTCAGGGCGTTGCCCGCGGCATGGTCCGACCTGGAGCCCTCAGTCTGTGCTCCAAAAGCGATAGGCCTCGGTGTGGTCTACCGGTCCGAGCGCCTCTAGTGCCGCGTTGAACTGGTTGGAGACCGCCTCGCTGACCGGTGCATAATGGCCGACCGCCTGTTGCAGTGCGGCAGCGATGCGCACATCCTTTGTGATGAGGGGCAGCGCGAAGCCGCTGGAGAAACGCTTTTCCACAATGTGGGGACCGAGAACATAGGTTGTGGCAAAGCTCTGCCCCGTTGAATCATTGAGTACGTCCACCATGGTGGCAGGGTCGAGACCGAAGCGTTGGCCTGCTGTGAGCGCTTCAGAGGCCGCAGCGAAGGAGGCGGCCGCCACAAAGTTGTTGAGTGCCTTCATAGCGTGGCCGGTCCCGAGCTTTCCGGTCCGGTAAATGCTCCGACTCATTTTCTCGATAATGGGAATGGCCCGTTCGGCTGCCGCATCATCGTCGGCTCCTAACATGATGGCCAGAGTGCCAGTGGCTGCCCTTTCTTTGGCGCCGGACACTGGCGCGTCCACCATCTGGACTCCGAGCTCGGCGAGCACCTTCCCCGTATCTACCGTTTCTGTGGGGTCAGAAGAACTCATGTCAACAATCACGGTTCCCTTTTCGAAGGGAATTCGCAGCTCGTTGTCCTGTGTGAGAAGAACGGAACGCACCACAGCGCTGGTGGGAAGCATCGTGAAGACCACGCTACAGGAGCTGAGCGTGGAAGGTTCTACCGCCGACGTGATCTTTTGGCCAGTTTTCGCGGCAAGTTCTTCGGCAAACGTGCGCGTGCGCGCAGGATCAGCGTCGTGCACACAAACGTCGTAACCTGATGCCGCGAGATTGGTGACCATAGGGCCGCCCATCGTTCCCAGCCCGACGAAGCCGATTGTCTCGACGCCCTTTGCTTCGCTCATTGCTGTTCCTCCTGGGATCCTTCGCCGTCGAGGTCAAGGGACACGCCCTTCTCAGCGAAGATCTCCTCTAGCGCATTCAGTCCCTCGACAGCTGCGGGAATTCCGCAGTACAGGGCTGCATGAATCGCTATTTCACGCAATTCAACTGGCGACACGCCGTTGGCAAGGGCGCCACGTGCGTGGATGCGAGTCTCATGGGGTTTACCAGTGGCCACCAGCATGGCGAAAGTCACTTTGCTTCGTTCTGTCGGCGACAGATGTGGGCGCTGCCATATGTCTCCGAAACAGTAACGAGTGACGAAGTCCTGAATTTTGTCATTCAGACCAGAGGTGTTGTCGGTCTGATCCTCCGCCCCGGCCTGGCCGAACATGTGTCGCCGTTGTTCGATTCCGACGTCGTAAAGCTCATCCTTGATGACCATGAATGCTTCCTTCCGCGTGATTTAGCTTCATTCTCGCGTCGGGGGCCTCCATGTGTCTTGTGTAGCGGCGCAATCTACTTCGTCAGAACCGCACGTCCTGGGAGGCGCCGCTAAAGGGAAAGATGAAAGGAGCGGTATTCGCGGGGCGCTACTCCGAAGCGGGTCTTAAAGACCTTACTGAAGTGGCTCGCGTCTGAGAATCCCCACCGCTGAGCGATCTGGAGGACCGAGAATGATGACTGGGCGGGATCGGAAAGGTCCAACTGACAACGTTCAAGTCGTCGGGCGCGAATATAGGTCGATACCGTCTGCCCTTCCTGGCTGAACAGGTACTGCAAGTACCGCACTGAAATGTAATGGGCATTGGCGATAAGAGTGGCGTTGAGTTCCGGAGCATGGAGATGGTCGTCGATGTAAAGCTTGAGTGTTCGCATCTCTACTTGTCGATCATGCTCCCGTTGATCCTCACCCTTGGCAAGGTGGGCATAGACGAAGGAAGTGAGCAAATCAAAGGTGCTGCGAAGCATCCGTGCTCCCGTCACCCCAGAGAGTTCATCAAGGTTCTCGGCCAGATGACGCATGAACGGCGAAATCATCTGTCCCACTCCCTGGTCACCTGGAAGGCACATAGCCGTCACTCGCTGGACCAACGAAAGGGGAATATCCAAGCTCTCTGCAGGAAAAGCCATGACGAAGCAACGCAGGGGGCCGGGAAAGTGAAGAGTGTAGGGATAGGAAGTCTCGTAGATCGCCAGATCTCCATCTTCCAAAAAGGCCTCACGGTCTCCCTGGCGAACGTAGCCGGTACCCGCCAGTTGAAGGCTCAGCTTGATATGAGGACGGCTATTTCTCCCGATGAGCTCCGGGGTGCGTTTAACATGATGCGCGCTCGCGACGATCTCGCTGAGAGTTGTCTCACCGATGATTCGCGATCTGATGCTCCCGCTGAAGCCCTCATCCGCACTGACCCGAACCGGTGTAATGCGGTTCGCCGCTACTACTCGCCATTCTCCTAAAGAATTGGCGGTATCAACGCGCACAGCTTCAGTCTTTGCCGGGTCCTCAAGCATGCCGTGTGTCAAGTGAGTATCCTTTGTGATGTACAACACATCATGCAAGCTGATTCTACAAGGTGTCTCATTGCTGCGGCAATTTAGGAAGATGGATCCGGAGACAGTCCCGCGGACCTAAGGTCCCCCATCAACCACGCCACGGCGCGACGTCGTCTGCCACAGCAAGCGGAGGATCGAAGACCGTCAAGGCTAGGGCCAGCATGCTGTAATAACCGCAGAGCCACACAAGCTCGGCCAATGTGCGCTCCCCAAGCCTCGTGGTGGCTCGATGATAGTCCTCGTCACGGAGCGCGCCATCAACCAGTAAGGTTCGCGTCGTCTGAAGAGCGTAGGCATCCTCTGCTGACAAACCGTGTGGTACGTGCCCACGGCCCAACGCTGCCAGCGCATCCTCGTCCAGACCAGCAGAACGGCCGAGTCCGGCGTGTGAGATCCACTCAAAGTCACACCGATGACGGGCAGCGACCAGGAGTATCGTAGCCTCCCGAACCAGTGGTGTGAGACCGCTGGAGAAGCGCAATGCCGCGCCCACCTGCTGAACCGCGTCGCCGATTGCTGGCGAGATGGTCATCAGAGCGAAGGGCCCGAGTAAGGCCCCAGACTCGTCTGTAAGCGGCGCCTGACTCTTTTGGCTCTGACGCGGCCCTGAGATAATCCGGTTGTGCAGCGAACGCTGCTCAGCGTCGAGTTCCTCCGGTCCCCGCAGCTGGTATCGGCCCGAGGTCACCGAACGAGTTCCTTTTCGGGGTCAACGACCGGGGTGCCGTACAGATGGAACTGGGGAGGAATCGGAGCGCCCCAGCCAGGCTTTTGGGACCATTCCTCCAGGTTCCACACGTACGGTTCGGCGTCGGGTGCGAAGACGAAGTAGCCACCGTTGGCCACTTCGATTCGATTACCTCCCGGTTCGCGGGTGTAACAGTAAAAGCCCTGGATGGCCGTATGTTTCGACGGGCCGGCCTCGATGTATATACGGGCATCGGCAAAAATGTCCGAAGCGCGCAGCACCTCTTCACGCGTCGGGACCACGTAGGCGAAGTGATGGAGGCGTCCGTTGCCCGAGGTGTTGTCCTGGGTGTAGATCAGTTCATGTCCCTGAAGAGAACTTGACATCCAGGCACCCACCTCCGAGCCATCGGCCCGGCGAATGATCTCGTAGCTACGCAAGCCGAAGGCCTCTTCCCAGAACTCGCGACACGCACGGACATCTTGGGCCAACAAGTTGACGTGATCACAGTGGTGGACGTTCGCACCCCTTCCGGCGTAGGCCTGAACATTGACCGGAATGACCGGCTTCTTGCCTTCAGGTGCCACATAGTTCTCGGTCTCGTAGTAGAGCCTGAAGACGTGCCCATCAGGGTCCTCGAATTGGTAAGCAGGGCCTTTGCCATACTCCTGAGTGACCCAACTTCCGCCCAAACCGTGTTTCTCGAGCCACTCCACGCGTCGGTCCAGGGCCTGGGGGCTCCACATACGCCAGGACACGTACTCTAACCCCGGCTTCTCCCGCTGGCTGAGCCGGAGTGTCCACCGCTCGTAGTCGCCGTAGGCACGCAGGTATACGGTGCTACCCTCGCGTTCAACGATGTCCATTCCGAGCAGATCTACGAAATACCAGAGGCTCCCGTCGAGATCTGGGGTATAGAGCCCGTGGTGGCCCAGGTGTGCCAGTTCGCGGATAGGTTCGGGGGGAGGTGTCTGGTGGTTCACGTCATTATTCCTTCTCGCCGGACGGGTGCCCACACGGTGGGCGAGGGGTGGCTAGTTGGGTGCAAGGTCAGCTCGTCGGAACACTGGAGTGATAATCCGTTCAGCAATGCGCCATCCGGCGGGGGTTAGCACGTATACATCCCGGAAGTCAGCGACCATGTAGACCTCGGGGTCAGTGGGAGCAGCTGCGTTGCTGGCGAAAGTGAACCAACTCGACCTGCCAGTCGCTCGGCCAGGTCCGTCGGCGCTCAGGAGCAGGTTTCCCATGCCGTGGCGTGTGGTGCGCGATTCTGTCCGGGCCTTGAAGGAGGCGATTATGGTTTCCAGATCTTGGAACTCGCGGCCCACTGAGACATAGTGCGCCTCTGGCATCAGAATCTCTCTCAGGGCATCAAACTCGTGGTCATCCAAAGCCCAAGCGAAACGCGCGTTGAGTTCCTGCAATGCCGACCGGTCGGCAGGCGCCAGTTCGCTCATCTCTTTTCAACCGGGTTCGACAGAGTTCCGATGCCTTCGATGGCGACCTCGACAGTCCCGCCCAGCTCTACCAGGTCCACGTTCTGGACGGCGCCGCCCTGAGCTGAGGCCTTCAAAGCCGTGCCCATGGCGATGATGTCGCCAGGTTCCAGGGTGAGGTAATGGGAGGCGAAAGAGATCACCTCTGCCACCGAGAATCGCAAGTTGGCGGTGCTGTCGTCAGTGACGATGCGTCCGTTGTGACTGCAGGTGATCCGGAGAGCATGAGGATCTGGAAGATCTTCGGCTGTTGTCACCCAGGGCCCGAGGGGTCCGAAGGTGTCAGCACCCTTGTAACGCGCCGGATAGCTGACCCAGCTATCTACGTACCGGGTGCCTCCTGCTTCCTCGGGTGCTGGATGAATCGCTCGGTAGTTGAACGTGTCGGTGCCGCGCATCGTGGGAGACGTGAGGTCGTTGATGATGGTGTAGCCAAAAACGTGCGCCAATGCCTCGTCGACGGCAATGTCTGCACCGCCGCGACCGATCACTACAGCTAACTCGGGCTCTGGGTGAACCCGTCCATACATGTCTTTGACGATGATCGAGCGACCGTGACCGAGGAGGGATGACGAAGGCTTAGTGAACATCGCCGGCGTATCCGGGCCAGACTTGATGCGGTCCGGATTGGCAGAGTTGTTGAGCGCCACGCACAGCACCTTCCCGGGACGGCGCACCGGCGGCAACCACTGGAACTCGTCCCGGTTCAGCCGGGCCCCGTCGTTCAAGGCCTGACCGGCCGCCGTGCGCCACGTGTCTTCCCCCGCAGCAATCAGGGCGTCGAGATCCTGATATCCCTCCAGGACAACAGTTTCACTGTCGGTCTCAACCACGACAGTCGTTGTCCCATCGTCCAGCTCGACCGTTCCTAGCTTCATCGCACTCCGTTTCCTACTTCACCGCCGTAACCCTAGGTACGTACTTGACGCGCCATAAGATTCAGAAGGTGATCACCTTGGGGTTTGCCACTGCCTTGAGTCCGTGCGATCCAAACTCCAGACCGTAGCCCGACTGCTTCACCCCGCCGAAGGGCACCATCGGGTTCAGTGTGCCGTGCTGGTTCACCCATACCGTGCCCGATTCGATGCGCTCTGCGAGCTTTCTGGCCTCGTCCTTGTCACCCCAGATGGAGGCGCCGAGGGCTTGGTCCGATGCATTCGCACGAGCAACTGCATCTTCGACATCGGAATAGCGGATGACCGGCAGGACCGGACCGAACTGCTCTTCGTCAACCAATCGAGCGCCATCGTCAATATCGGCAACGATCGTTGGCTTGTAGAAGTGCGGCCCGAGATCTGGGGCCGCTTCTCCACCGGTCACTATGCGGCCACCGCGCGCCTTGGCATCCTCGACCAGTTCGGACACGATTCGGAACTGCTGGGCGGTCGTGAGCGGACCGAGTTGGCTGTCTTCATCCAGCCCGGGCCCAAGCTTCGCGGCCTCAGCTAATGTGCCCAGCGCCTCGACCAACTCGTCATACACCGAGTCGTGAACGTAGAGGCGCTTGAGCGACGCGCAGGTCTGCCCGGTGTTGATGAACACTCCTCCGAAAATTTGTTCCGCGACCGCCTTCACATCAGTTCCGGGAAGGACAATTCCTGGATCGTTCCCGCCAAGTTCCAGGGTTAGTCGAGCGAGGTTGTTCGCCGAGCTCTTGACGATCTCACGCCCGGTGCGTGTCGATCCTGTGAACATCAGCTTGTCGATGCCCTCGTGAGCGGCGAGAGCGGCGCCAATTTCACGGTCACCGGAGATTCCAGTCAGCACACCTTCCGGCACATGGCGCCTGAGTAGCTCGATGAGCGCGAGCACGCTCAACGGCGTGTACTCACTAGGCTTCGCCACTACGGTGTTGCCCATCCGTAAAGAGGGGGCGATCTGCCAGATGGCGATCATTGCCGGCCAGTTCCACGGGCTGATAGCCCCGACTACCCCGACGGGGGCAAAGTGCATTTCCGAGCGAGTTCCGTCGGCCTCGAACAACAGCTCGGGTTCCAGCGGGGTCTCGGCGGCGCTGCGCAACCAGACTGCGCAACCGCCGACCTCAAAGCGCGATCCCATTCCGCCAAGCGGTTTTCCCTGCTCCTGAGAGATGATCTGAGCGAGGTCCTCAGCGTGTGCCTCGACCTCGTCAGCCATCTTATGGAGGATCTCCGAGCGCTTGGCATGTCCGAGTGCGGCCCACGCAGGCTGAGCCTCGTGGGCCGCGGCCACCGCGGCTTCTAGGTCGGCGATGGTGTGCTGGGGAACGTACCCCATCGTCTCTCCAGTCGCGGCATCTGGAATGGCGCGACCCTGCTCACTGGAGACAGTGATGGCCTCGAGAAGCGAGTTTTTAGTGTGGTTGGCCACGTCTGTGTCCTCCTGGTTTCAATCCGTCACTGTTCGTTGAACTCATCGATGCAGGCCGAAGTGGCATCTTCGACATCTGGGTCCGAAAGCTCTTCGAGGTCTTGCAGGTACTGGTCGAGGACGGCGTCGGCGTTTTCAAGGCCATGGCCAGTGGCGAGCTCAACCCAGCTCTCCTGGAGGTCGTCACCGGCTTCCGTTTCCCACTCTTCGGTGAGGCTCTCGTCCCAGCGGTCGAATGACTCCACCTGGCCGTCCATCATGATCGGGCACTGCTCATTGAGTGCCTGATCATGGAAACCTTCGGCGCCGGCACCCGCGGCGAGCTCTGCGGCTACCTCGTCAATGATGCCCTGAAGGTCTTCGTCCATGGATTCGTAGGTGTCGAGGTTCATCCACATTCCGAAGGCGGAATACTCACCAGTACCAGGGTCAGCCCAGTGCGAAAGCACTTCACGGAGCTGGTAGTCAACTGGAAAGTCCAGCCCTGCTGCTGTCGAGTCGATCAGACCGCGCTCAACGGCCTCGTAGACCTCGTTAGCGGCGACGGTGACGACGTTGACGTCCGTTCCCTCTTCGAACAGCTGTATTGCGAGGGGGCCGGAGACGCGAGTGGACAGGCCTGCGAGGTCATCGCGGTCCTCGACCGGTTCGTTGGTGCCGAGCAGAAGGCGTCCAACCGGCCAGGTGCCGATGTGGTGCAAGTTGTTCCGCTCCATGACCGCCTGAGCGTCTTCATTGTTGACGTGCATCTCGTGCAGAGCGTGAGTGACGCCCTGCCAGTTCTGATTAATGAACGGGATCGAGACCACCGATGTTGAGGGAAAACGTTCGGGAGTGTAGTCCGGAATGGTGACGCCAATGTCCGCCCGGCCGTCACCGACGCACTCCGCGATCTCGGGGGCATCACACAGTGCATAGGGTTCGTTTCGATCAACTTCGATTCGACCGTCACTGCGTTCTTCGATTTCATCGAGGAACCAGTTCTCGACTGCCGCGTTAGGAGTTTGGCCCAACGCAGCGGTCACGCGGACCAAGGTGACCTCTGGCCCCGCGTCGCCGTCGCCGTTGCCACCGCCTGTGACGCCTTCATCACATGCGGTGGAGAGCAAAAGAGCGCCGGCTGCAGCGATAACGCCGGTCGTCTTGGTGAACGAGTTTTTGCCTGGTGCGAACATCATTGTTCCTTTCTTTCTGCGTTGTCTCCACCATGCGCCATGCGACGCAGTGTTAGTTGTCTCACAGTGCACGATCTATGTTCTGGTGGCGAAGGGGTCACCACTGGCCTTCGAGGCCCTAAAGTGCCGTCGAGCCGCCGTTCATGTTCCACCGGATGCGGGCATACTTCCGGCCCGCATTTCCTATCTAATGAGGGAGGGAAGGAACATGGTCAGCGCTGGCACGAAGAACAAAATCGCCGTGATGATGAGATCCATGACCAGCAGAGGGATAACACCGATGAATACAGTTTCGGCACGAACTCTGGCGCTGCCGGCGATCACGAAGCTGATGATGCCCACCGGTGGCGTGACCATGCCGATCTCGATGAGCTTCACGATCATGATGCCCAGCCAAATTCCCTCGAAGCCGAACTCCATCGCGATGGGGTAGAGAAGGGGGACCGACAACACCAGAATGGACATCGATTCCAGGAACATGCCTAGCGGGATCAGACACAGTAGGAGCAGGCCCATAATGAGCATCGGGTTCATGTCGAGGCTGGTCACCCAATTGGCCACCGCGTTGGTCACCCCGGCGGTCACGAGGAAGGCGGAGAACAGTCCAGAGCCGATAACGATGAAGAAGACCATGGAGGTCGTCTGAGCAGTATCCAGCAAGGAGTCTTTGAAGGCAATAAATGTCTCCCGGATTCCTTTGCCGCGGTACTCCACGATCAGGATGATGAGGCCGGTCAATGCCCCGACGGCGGCAGCCTCGGTCGAGGTGAATATCCCGGAGTACATTCCGCCCATGACGATCAGGAAGAGGATTGCTACGTGCAGGACTCCGCGCCAAGGAAGGTCGCGGATGCGGGTGGCGCGACGAGCGAGTTCTTCGCGCGCCTCGTCAACGGCGGCCGTCAGTTTCTCGCCGCTGCTGTCCATCCCGTCGTCGACGTTCTCGCGGTGAGCCATCTCCTTGCGGATCATTCTCTGACCGAAGAGCATGATGTAAACGATGTAGAAGACGGCCGAGAGCAGCCCGGGGATGATCCCGGCCGCCAACATGGCGGCGACCGACTCGCGGGCCAGCACGGCATACAGCACCAAAAACGTTGAGGGGGGAATCATGACCCCGAGAGTGCCCGCGATGGCGACGATTCCGGTCGCCAACGTGGCGGGGAAGCCGCTGGCACGCATCTGGTTGACCGCGAGACGCGAAATGGTGGCCGCAGTGCCGATCGAAGAGCCAGAGACGGCTGAGAAACCTGCACAGGCCATAACGGTGGCGACTCCAAGCCCTCCGGGAGCCTTGCGTGCGAAATGGTTCGCCACGGCGAAGACGTTAGTGGCGATATTGGCCCGTACGGCGAACATTCCCATCAGGATGAACATCGGGATGATGGTGAAGGCGAAGCTCGCTGTATCGGCGAAGGGCACCGAGCCCATATTGCTCGTTGCGTAATCCAAGCCCCGCAACAGAATCAGTCCCACGCCACCGGCCAGACCGAGGCTCAGCGCCACAGGCATCCGGATACTCAACATTACGAGGAGGATGACGAGCGTCAGGATGACAACCTGATTGATATCCATAGTTTACGGTTTCCATCCTTGTCTTAGAGTTTTGCGCCCTCTTCAAGCTCGGCCGCTTCGCCGCGAGCTTCCTCTTCAGTGTGCGCAGGCAGAATGTCCATGCCGCGCAGCACTCGCACAAGGTTGATGACGCAGACCAAGAAGAACACTGCCAGACCGACGGCGACCACCCACCTGAGCGGCCACATCGGCCACTGCACAAGACCCATCCGAATCTCGTTTCGCTCCGTGGCGCTGATGGCCCGCAACGTGGTTGCGTAGGTCAGCCACGCTGCTAATCCACCGCTAAGCCCCCAGACCACAACGCCGAGAAACCGGTTGACACCTTTTCCGAGTCGGTCGGTGAACAGGGTGACTGAGACATGCGCCCCCGAGGTCCCCGCCCAGGCCAAACCGAAGAAGATCGAGACGATCAAAGCTGACTCCGATAGCTCCACCATTGCTGGCAGACTCGAACCCGTCAGAAAACGAGTGACGACATCCGCCACGATGGCAAGCATCAGCACAACAATCGCCGATGCGGCGATCACGCCCATCACCCGACTGACGCCGATAATCACACGTTCCACGACCGACATCCTTTCCCACGGTTCGACCGCCGATTGCCGCCTGACCAAACCGTTCTTCTCTAGATTGTGACGGTGCCCTTGATGATCAACGTTTCCAAAATCTTGGAGTCCGCCACTAAAAGGCTATACATGTGCGCGTAGATACGGAGCACCGGTTCCTTTTAACATCAGTGACAACGTGAAACTAGTGGCCATTCTGATCCACAGTAGATACCTAAACAAACACGAAGGGAAATGAGACCCGTTCGATTCCTGACCATACACCATGATGTCCTCTTGTGAGTCCGATCACAAGTCCATCGCGGATTTAGACAGATTTTCGGGCAAACTATGGGCGTGTCGCGACGCCCCGACGCCCTTGGGCCCTGTTTATCCGGAGGTCATCGTTTCAGGCGGGATAGGGGGCATAGGGCACTTTGGCTCAATTGGGCCGCGCATCGGAAGGATTCAGTCGTTCCTTTTCCGCGGATGCGCGCTCTAGAATGACTTTCGTCCAATGTCCCCCCCCCACAGGAGTTTCGCTATGCATCGCGTCGTCGTTCTCTATCCCCATCCCGAAGATCCAAAGGCGTTCGAGGAGCACTATCGCAATGTGCACCTGCCTTTGGCGAAGAAGCTTCCGGGCATGCTCGACCACCGGTTTTCGCTGAATATCGACGCTGGCGAGCAGGAGAGTCCCTATTTCGCGATCTTCGAGGCGGATTTCCAAAGCAAAGAAGCCTACGAGTTCGCTATGGCCTCGCCGGAAGGGCAGGCCGTTGGAGCCGATGTGCCAAACTATGCGACCGGCGGTGCCATCGTGATGCATTTCGCCGCCGAATCGATCTGATGGGCGGGGTCGTGAGGTCTCAGGGTGCTATCCGTAGATTTTCTTATGAGCTACATCACATATAAGAGCTTTTCTTGGGGAGGGCCTGGGTCAAGAATGGGAGAGAAGTCTTGACTAGCATCACCTAAGGAGCAACACCATGACAAAGAACCTTGACGACGCAATCGCTGAGGCAGGTAGTGCGCACAAGCTGCTTTGGGATTCCCCCGCGCCGCCCGCTGTTGTGCCGCGCGTAGTCCCCGAATTCAGCAACTGGCGTGACGAGCAGCTGTCCTGGCGGACCAACGCCGTAATCTTCGACCAGTCGCATCACATGGCCGATCTCAACATCAAAGGCCCGGACGCTAAGAAGCTCATCAGCGATCTCGCCGTAAACAGCGTAGAGAAATTCCCCGTGGACACCGCCAAGCAGTTCATCGCCGTGAATCACGACGGGTATGTCATCGGCGACAACATCCTGTTCCATTTGGAGGAGGACGAGTATCAGGCGGTGGGTATTCCACCCTCTATCAACTGGCTGCACTTTCACGCCGAGACCGGCGGATACGATGTGCGCGTGTGGCGCGATGACAACTCGCTCTACCGCTCTGGTGACCCGGTGGTGTACCGCTTCCAGGTCCAAGGGCCCGGCGCGATGGATGTCATGAAAGAAGCTATCGGAAGTGAGCCGCCGAAGCTGAAGTTCTTCGGTATGACGCGGTTTACCATCGGGGGCAAAGAAGTCCGCGCATTGCGTCACGGAATGGCCGGTGAGCCCGGCTTTGAGATGTGGGGGCCTTGGGAAGACGTCGACGCTGTCCACGGTGCGTTACTGAAAGCCGGCGAGAAGTTTGGGATGGTTCAGGTAGGCGCTCGCGCTTACCACACCAATGCCTTGGAGTCCGGGTGGCAGCCGCGCCCTCTGCCAGCCATTTACACTGGCGAGAAGATGGCCGATTTCCGGCGCTGGCTTCAGGACAGCGCCTACGAAGCGACTTCTCCGCTGGGCGGCAGTTACTACTCGCAAAACATCGAAGATTACTACATCACGCCCTTCGAGCTGGACTACGGCAGGGTGGTGCGGTTCGATCATGATTTCGTCGGTCGTGAAGCACTGGAACGCATGGTCGAGGAAGGCCTCCCTGAGAAGGGGCGCAAAAAGGTCACTCTCGTCTGGAACAACGAGGACATGACGGAGGCCTTCGGCTCGGCCCTCTTTGGTCCGGCCCCCGGTGCTAAATTCTTCAACCTCCCTATGGCCCTGTACGACACTTTCCACTATGACCAAGTGCAAACCGCGAACGGTCAGCAGGTGGGGCTCTCGCTGTGGACAGGGTACTCCGCCAATGAGCGGGCAATGCTGTCGCTGGCCCACATGGAGCCCGAGTTTGCGGAGCCCGGTACTGAGGTCACCGTCGTCTGGGGTGAGGAGACGCGCTCCAAGAAGTCGCAGGTGGAGGACCATGTACAAGTAAAGATTCGCGCTACGGTCCAGCCCGCTCCGCTCACGGAATATGCGCGTACTGTCTACCGCGCCGATTCCTGATCGGGGTTCATTCCTCTGAATCTCGCTAAGGCGTTGAATTCCGGGAGGGCACTGAACTCCAGCTGTGGCGAGCATCGAGTGCGTGTCTGGTCTTGTTCAGACATAGGCAGGGTTGGGTCAGTGTCACCCCGGGAACACTCCGGGCCGAAAAGTTCTACGTATTCACGGAGTGCGTCTATTGGCCCGACGGGGTTATCGCTTTAGAGTAAGGGCCAGTTATTGTGTGTGACTTGAGTCACTCACAGAGTGAGAGGATGTCCAGAATCTGAGCACTCACGTCATAAATGTGGTTACGCTCAGTTCAGCCAGCAGAAGGTCGCCAGAATTCAAGGCCTATGAAAGGAAGTCGGACGATGACCTCGACCACAGAGCGACCTGAGGTGTCCAGTGCATCGTCGTCCTCGCCTCCACATATCAGCGTGGCCGAAGCCGTCGGATCCGCTCTCGGTGAGTTGGGCGCAGCTCATATCTTCGGTGTAGTGGGCAGCGGAAATTTCCATATGACCAATGCTCTCATTCGCGCTGGAGCCGGGTTCACCGCTGCCCGGCATGAGATGGGCGCTGCCTGTATGGCTGATGCCTACGCTCGATCCACCGGGCGACTGACCGTCGTCTCTGTCCACCAAGGGTGCGGACTCACTAATTCGCTCACCGGAGTGACCGAGGCGGCTAAATCTGGCACACCAGTGATCGTTTTAGCCGGCGATACCCCGGGGTGGAACACGGCGTCGAACTTCTATATCGACCAAGACGCGGTCGTCAAGGGATTAGGCGCGGTGGCAGAACGGGTGCATCGCCCCGAAACGGTATGGCAGGACGTCGCCCGAGCTGTCCAGACTGCGGTGCACCGGCGCAAGACGGTGGTCCTCTCGGTTCCGTTGGACCTCCAAGAACAGCAGGCACCTTTGCGGCCCGCCTCCGGGCTCGAATTGCTGAGGCCCGTGCATTCCGGAGCGTCTGGTCCTGCCGTGTCGGAAGTCGCTAAGGCCTTGGCTACCGCGGAACGCCCGGTTATTGTGGCTGGACGGGGCGGGGTGCATGCGGTGACGGAACTGCGCGCCCTCGCCGAACAGGCTGGGGCGTTGTTAACCACCTCAGCAGTTGCACGCGGGCTCTTTGCCCATGATCCGTGGTACTTGGACGCCATGGGCGGTTTCGCGACGGATGGCAGTGCAGAGTTGGTTGCCCAGGCAGACTTGCTTGTCGTTTTCGGTGCGGCCCTGAACAAATGGACCACTCGCAACGGCTCCCTCCTGCTCGGCAAGCGAGTGATCCAGGTGGACGATCGGCGGGAAGCCTTCGGGTTTCATTTCCCCGTGGATGACGCGGTGCTTGGCGACACTCGGCTTACCGCTGAAGCCGTGCTTGGGGAGCTGCGCGGTGAAGCAGGTGGGTCGCGCACGGGGTACCGTACCGAATCTGTTGCCCAAAAGGTGCGAGCCTCACGGCATTGGTGCGAACAACCATTCGAAGATACCTCTACCGAGACCCACATCGACCCCAGGCTATTGACTGTTGAGCTCGATAAGAAGTTGCCGGATCACCGGGTGGTTGTGCCGGACGGGGGAAACTTTAACGCCTACCCAGCTATGCTCTTTCGAGTTCCGGACAATACTGGGTACTGTCTGGGTCTCGCTTTTCAGTCGATTGGCCTGGCCTTGTCTATGGGCGTTGGTGCCGCAACTGCGCTCCGCGACCGACTACCGATCGTCGGCGTGGGTGATGGTGGGTTCATGATGAGCCATGTGGAGCTGGACACTGCGGTACGAATGCAACTACGGATGGTTGTGGTGGTGTACAACGATCATGCCTATGGTGCCGAGGTGCACCACTTTGCCCACGAAACGGATGAGCTCGACACCGTGGTGTTTCCCGAGACCGACATTGCCTCCATCGCCCGTGGATACGGTTGTGAAGCTGTCACAGTCCGCACAGCCGACGACCTTGCAGTTGTCGACCAATGGCTTGAAAGTAATGTTCCAGTTCCCCTGGTTATCGACGCTCGGATCACTGAGTTCCCGTCCTGGGTCCTGGCTCACTCATTCGAAGGCGCGGAGTAGGAAGCGGCGCGCTGGATGAAAGCTGCGGTGCTCCATGGCGCGCACGATCTGCGAATCGAGAATGTCGAAGAACCAGTCCCAGGTCCGGGAGAAGTTAAACTCCTCAACGCGTTCTCCGGTATCTGTGGATCTGATCTTCATGTATATGAGGACCCCTCGAATCTGAGTCTGGACCTCTCAAAGCCACACCCCATCACCGGATCTGCGCTTCCGCAGATTCTCGGACACGAGTTTTCGGGCACCGTTATTGAGATGGGGGAGGGTGTGAGTGATGTTGAGGTGGGGGATCGGGTTGCTGTCTGTCCGACATATTCTTGCCGCGAGTGCGCGGCCTGCAGGACAGGTTTGAGTAACGCCTGCGCAGTGAGGGGACTGCACGGAATGCACTCTCACGGTGGAGGTATCGCGGAGTACACCACTGTTCCCGCTTACATGCTGCATCACTTGCCCGACAATGTTGACCTTCGGATGGGCGCACTGGTCCAACCACTTGCCGTGTCCTGGCACGGAGTGAAGTTGGCCAAGCCTCAGCCTGGGGATTGTGCTTTGGTTGTGGGTGCTGGGCCCGTAGGAATAGGAGTGTGGTTTGCGCTACGTGCACATGGGGTGGAGAGGATTGTCGTCTCAGAACCAAATCGGGAACGGAGGAAAACCATATCCGCTCTGGGTGCTGAGGTGGTAGATCCGAGTTGCCAAGACGTGGCAGCGGTGGTTCGAGCAGCAACCAATGACATCGGCGCTTCAGCAGCGTATGAATGTGCCGGCGTTCCTGCCGCACTCGAATCTGCGCTGGCAAGCGTTTCACCAGGCGGGCTCACTGTCATCCTAGGCTTGCACACACGTTCCGTCGAGCTTCATCCGATGGCTCTGGTTGAAAAAGAAATGGGTGTGGTCGGCTCCTCTGGCTACCTCCCGGACGACTTCGACGACGTCATCGCCGCTATGGCCGACGGCGCCATAGAACCTAGCGGATGGGTCGAAGAAGTCGGGATCGAGGAGACCGGGGCAGCCATCCAGAGGCTCAGCACTGGGGCTGGATCGAAAATCTTGATTCGCAGTCATTCAGCGGGCGAGGGATTGTGACTAGTTGGCCCCAGCGCGTCGCCGTCATCGGCGCTGCAGGCACCGTGGGGTCTTCTGTCTGCGCTCAGCTGGCCAGCCGCGGCGTCGGCCAGGAAATCTATATGCAGGACGTCAAAGACAACCTCGTCGAGGCTCACCGAATCGACATCACCGATGGGCAAACGGTCCTAGGTGTCGACTCGCCAAAGCTGATCACGGGAGAAGCTCCCGCAGGAACTGTCAACGCGGTCGTCGTTGCAGCGTCGCTGCCAGAAGATCCTGAAGGGGATCGGCGAGAATTTCTTGAGGCCAACGCCGGTCTGCTTGACTCACTCGCACCTGCTATTCAGAAGCAGCTTTCACCGGCCGGCATAGTAGTCCTTCTGACAAATCCGGTGGATATCCTGGCTCACTGGATGAGCCGAACGCAGAGTCTTCCCAGGGAGCGACTCATCGGCTATGCCCTCAATGACACTGCACGATTCCGCTACGCCGTTGCCCAGGAGTTCGACGTCGCGCCATCCCATGTAGATGCCATGGTCCTCGGTGAACACGGAGCAGGGCAGGTGCCGATATTTTCCTCGGTGCGCATCGACGGCGAAGCCGTCACATGGACAGATCATGCTCGAAGGCGGCTGGAACACCATATGGAAGGGTGGTTCTCCCGTTACCTCGCTCTCAAGGCCGGCCGCACCTCGGGCTGGGCAAGCGGCCTCGGTGTGGCCAAGCTACTCGAGGACCTTGGTCGGGGGCGTTCACTGGTCACCACCGTGTCGAGCCATGATGTCGAGGGTCTCCCGGATACGTTCATGAGCCTCCCTGTGGCATGGCACGGCACAGGCTTCCACGCCCATTTGCCACCGCTCGCCGCAAACGAAATGGAGAGCCTCGTCGCCATCGCACAGAACATTAGAGGGCAAGCGCAGGCACTCAATATTTGAGCTTGGCCCTTGCCACTCAGCTGCTCAGTTTCTTGCGCCACCCACCGTCGGTGTATGTCTGGCGGACTACTTCGGAAAATGGTGCCGGGCTGACGTCCACACCGACTTCATATTGGCGGTGCGCCTCCACGGAGGACTTTGCTGTTCCACCATCAGGTTCACCCCACACCACCTTTAGCTGAGACCCAATCTCGACCTCGGGGTCAACAACGGCCAAAGACAGTGCGCGCTTCTCATTCCAGCTGTAACCAGTAAACATAGACAAGCCGACAATGTCACCGGACTCATTGACAATCGAGTCGAAGTTCGAAGCACCGTAATTGGCGTTGGGAAGGTCGAAGAACTTGTAGGGAAGGTTTTCCTTCTGGTACATCGAGGCGTGAATAGTGGCGAGATCGTCTCCGTCCCAGGCCAGCGTGACTTTCTTGCGCTGAGCAGCAGGGTCCAGAGCTTTGAGAGCATCAGCACCAATGAAGTCATGGTCGTACTTAATGAACTGGCCGTAGCCGAGCTCCCATGGAGTGCTGTAGTAGCTCTCCACAGACGCCGGAACGTAGGAGCCCGCGATCGCGGAGTTGGCCTCGTAACTGTCAGCGCCGAGCCACTTGCGATAATCAGCTAACTCCCCACCGGAATATATTCCTGGTAGCGGGGAAGGTATCCATCCGGATTCCAACGTGTTAGAGGAGTAGGCCCGGGCGCCGGCGGGCACCAAACCAAACTCCGCACCAGCCCCAATGATGGTCTCCCTTATGAAGTCGTAGTCTTCATAAGGGCCCCAGAGCTCCAGACCAGGAGCGCCCGCCATCCCGTGTCGCAAAGTGCGGACCTGCTTACCACCAACGTTCATCCAGCTCATGTTGAAGAACTTGAGTTGTTCCAGTGGTCCGCCGTGGACTTTCTCGATGACATCCCAGGCATGAGGACCTTGGATTTGCAGGCGCCACTCTTGGCGGCTTACCGGTTTTCCCATGGGCCGGGATGGAGAGCGGCGGTCCACGGTCAGGTCCACGTTGTAGCCGCCGGTTTCGGCACGAAACGTGAGCCAGTTCGCGACGGGGCTACGGCCAACGTAGACGAACTCGTCCTCAGCTTCTCGGAAGAGAATGCCATCGCCAATGACATGGCCATACGGAGTGACTGGAACAAACTGCTTGGCCTTGTTGAGCGGGAAGTTTGCCACCGAGTTGATACCGGTGTCAGATATCAATTTCAGCGCATCCGAGCCCTTAATGTAGAGGCTGTCCATATGGTGGGACTGGTCGAAGAGCACTGCGCTCTCACGCCACGCCTGAACCTCACTTCGCCAATTGGTGAACTCCGCCGCGACGACCGGGTACACATATGCCCCGACCTGAACGTTGCGAAGGTGCTCCACTACGTCCCCTGAAGCATCCAGCACGTCCTGCAGTGTCTTGGTGGACATCTCATATTCCTTTCGCTGACACAGTTAGCATGTTGCGGACGCCCCCGAACGTCGGCCGCGAGACATTGCCCTGAGCGCAGATGACTGAGTTTCGTTCGGGATGGCCTGCGGCTGCTAGACAAGGCGTCACTCGTGGATACATCACGTAGATGAAGTGACATGACTCACAATTAGACTAGGTTCTAGACATATTCACGGCATCAGACAAAAGACGCCATTAGGTGCGAGACGTTTGTCGCGAATGGTCCTCGACCACTCAACTCATGCCTCTCCTGCTCTTCTGGGTAGCCGTTGTGAGTGCGTTGACCATTGCAGGACCTTGTGTTTTGCTAATTGGAGAGCACACGCCGGTGGAAATCACATCGCAGCTCTACATCATTGTTGGTGACAACGCCGTCGACAACGAATAGGACTCCATGTCAGAGAACCAGAAATCGCTCCTGGTCATCAGTGCTCACGCCGGTGACTTCGTATGGCGAGCAGGCGGAGCCATTGCCGCAGCCACCCAGAGGGGTGAACGGGCCGTCGTGGTGTGCCTTTCCTATGGCGAACGCGGTGAGTCGGCTAGCCAATGGTTACAGGGCAAGAGCCTCGACGAGATCAAGGGACTCCGTCGCGACGAGGCTGAGGCCGCAGCGTCGGCGCTGGGCGCCGAGATCGAGTTTCTGGACCTCGGGGACTATCCTCTGCGCGAGTCACCGGAGGCTATCGCGCAGCTCATCGACGTTTACCGACGTGTGCAACCGTCGGTCGTGCTGACCCACACTCTCGCTGACCCCTACAATGGCGATCACCCAACCGCTGCGCGCATGGCACTTGAAGCGCGTGTTCTCGCGCAAGCAATCGGCGTCGCGAACGCAGACGGCTCCTTCCCCACTGCGGACGACATCATTGGCGCGCCTCCAGTCTTCTTCTTTGAACCGCACCAACCCGAACAGTGTGGTTTCAGTCCCAGCGTCCTGCTCGACATCACTGAGGCATTCCCCCTGAAGCGGAAAGCGATGGAGTGTCTTCCGGCGCAAAAGCACATGTGGTCCTATTACACCGACCTTGCAGTCCGCCGCGGCGTGCAGGTCAAGCGGAACGCTGGCCCGAATCTAGGACTCTCACACGAGACCATGGGTGAGGCCTACATGCGGCACCTTCCACAGGTGGCGAGTGTGCTGGAATGACACACGTGGTCGTCACCGACATCGTCCGCGCCGATCTTGAGATAGCCAGGGCTCTCGCCGAGTTCGGTTCGGCGACCGTTCATGAGGCGCTCGGACGCGCCGGGTACGCCGGTCCGCGTATCCGACCCATACAGCAGGGCGTGAGGATTTCAGGCACAGCCGTCACCGTACAGGCGGCGCCAGGTGACAATCTCATGGTGCATGCCGCCATTGAGCAGGCCCACGATGGCGATGTCATCGTCGTTGTCCCCACGACCGAGTCCCCCTTCGGTTTCATCGGCGACCTGATGGCGACTCAGATGCAGAGGCGCGGGGTGCGGGGGTACGTGACATCCGGCGGTGTGCGCGACTCCCAGGAATTGCGGGCCATGGGATTTCCGGCCTGGACGGCCGAGGTGAGCGCACAGGGGACTGTGAAGGACACTGCTGGCTCGGTGAACGTGCCGATCGTTCTGGGCGGAGCGGTGGTGGAACCCGGCGATATTGTGGTGGCCGACGACGACGGGGTGACCATTGTCCCGCGTGAGCGTGCCGCGGAGGCTCTCGAGGCCTCGCAGGCGCGCGCAGCGAAGGAGGCGGCGAATCGGGTGCGTTTCGAGGCAGGCGAGATATCTATGGATCTTAACAACCTCCGCCCTGTCCTGGCAGACCTCGGCGTGCAGTATGTGACGCAGGCAGAGTTCGAGGAAACCCATGACCGCCGATGAGGGCATTCGCTGCATGCTGATGCGGGGGGGCACCTCAAAGGGTGCCTTTTTTGTGGCGGGGGATGTGCCAGATGACGCCGCGGAGCGTGCCGAACTTCTCTTGCGGGTGATGGGGAGTCCGGATCCCCGCCAGATTGACGGGCTGGGGGGAGCGCACCCGCTGACGAGCAAGGTGGCGGTGGTCTCCGCCTCCGACGACAGCGACGTCGACATCGACTACCACTTCCTACAGGTGGCGGTGGATGCTCCCGTGGTCTCGGACGCCCAAACCTGCGGAAACCTCCTTGCCGGAGTCGGAGCTTTCGCCGTGGAGCGAGGACTCATCTCTGCACATGGGGAGCTCGCCACCGTGCGCATTCGTCTGATCAACACCGGCGATCTCGCCACAGCGAGGTTTCGGCTGCGCGATGGGATGCCCCACTATGACGGGGAGCTGGCAATCGAGGGGGTCCCAGGTACCGCGGCAGGCGTCGAGCTGAGAATCGGTGGCGGTCGACCGCTCCTCCCGACGGGGAACACGTCGGACACGGTCGCAGGCCACTCCGCTACTCTCATCGACAACGGTATGCCGGTCGTCCTACTCCGGGCCGCAGAGTTCGGCGTTGCGGGCGATGAGCCGCCCGCCGAACTCGAAACACGATCGGACCTTTGCGATTCGGTCGAGCACGTACGCCTGACTGCGGGACCGATGATGGGTCTCGGGGACGTCTTGACACAGACCGTGCCCAAAGTTTTCCTGCTCTCGCCTCCGCGCAACGGCGGGGTGGTGGGCACCCGCGCCTTCATTCCGCACCGTGTGCACACGTCGATCGGGGTGCTCATGGCGGCCTCAGTCGCGGCCGGGGTGAGTATTCCAGAGGCTGTCGGCTCGGAGATGTCGCAGCTTCCGGACTCCACTGAGTATGACATTGAGCATCCTGGCGGGAAGTCCTCCGTGAACGTGGAAGTCTCACGTGCGTCCGATGGATCGTGGCGTGGCACCTCTACGTCCATTCGTACCGCCCGCAAGATTTTCGACGGCCGCGTCTTCGCGCGACCGCGCCTGTAACGTGTCAAATACCAGCCAAATAGCCTGTCAGAGAGGACCCAGCTATGGCCACCAGCGATAATTTCGATCTCGCCCATGTCGGCGGAATCGAACTCTTCACCCCGAAGTTCGAGGAAAGTCTTCACTTCTTCCGTGACATCTGCGCCATGAGGGAGGTGGAGCGCATCGGCGACTCGGTCTACCTGCGGTGTTGGGACGAGTACCAGCTCTACACGCTCAAGCTCACCGCATCCCACACCAACGGCGTCGGCCGTACGCTCTTCCGCGTCACCAGCCCCGAGGCGCTCGACCGGAGGGTCGCCGCGATTGAAGCTGCTGGTTTGGGACACGGCTGGCGGGAGCCTGAGGTCGGTGTCGGCAGGTCCTATGAGTTCGAGGATCCCGACGGGCACCTGATGGGCATCTACTACGACACCGAGCATTACGTCCCCGACGAGGAGGACCGCCCGGCATTGAAGAATCAGGCCTCTGCCTACCCCGGACGCGGAATCAACACCCGGCGCATGGACCACATCAACTATCTGGCAAGCGATGTGGATGCTGCGGGCGTGTTCTGGCGCGATGTCATGCGGGCAAGGGAGTCAGAGCGCGTCCGTCTAGACAGCGGAAGCTATGGGGCTTGGTGGTTCAGGTTCCATCAGAAGTCCTACGATGTCGTGTACTCCGACGACTGGACGGGGGAACGGGGGCGCTTCCATCACTTCGCGTTCGCGCCGGATTCCCGCGAGGACATCCTCAAAGCAGCCGATATCTGCCTGGAGAACGGGATCTACATAGAGTACGGGCCCTACAAGCACGCCATCAACCAAACATTCTTCTTGTACGTCTGGGAGCCCGGCGGCAACCGGATTGAGTTCGCCAATGCCCAAGCGCGACTCATCCTCGATCCCGACTGGCCGGTGGTGGAGTGGAGCCAGGCTGAGCGCGCCAAGGGGCAAGCGTGGGGAATGAAGACAGTTGCCACATTCCACACTCACGGAACCCCCTATGTGGAGAACCAAGAGGAAATTGACCGTAAGGCCTTAGAAGGCCAACACTAAATTCCGCTCCAGTCCGTGAATTTTACCTTGTTAGATATCGCGATCGTTGCGGGCTGTCTATGAGAAATGAGAATACACATGGCTCGGAACACTGGGTTTGACTATGACGAGTATGTCGAAGCTTTTAACCGGGGGGACGACGACGCGTTGGTGGACGGATTCTTTGCTGAAGATGTGTTCTTTGCTGGCAACAGTATGACGCTGCAGGGACGAGAGGAATTGCGCGCGTTTCTGCACAATGCCCACAACGGCGTCCGCGAAACTCTTCGACATCAAGCTATTGCTCGTGAGGACAACGAGCTCGCAGTCGAGGTGGACATGGACTTTCATGCGACGGATGATCGTCCGGACTTCGTGTTTGGACCCCTCCGAGCCGGTGAGCACATGACCGTGAAGTTCTTCTGTTTTTATCAGTTAAGTGGAGACAAGATCTCTTCATTGAAGACCGCAACGTGGGCTCCGAACAGAGAGGTCACGGTTCCCCCTACTTCTTTCACTACCGGGACTCTGGGAAAACGGACATATCTCAATTATGTGCTGGCGTTCAATAGCCAAGACACTGACGGATTCCTTCAGTTCTATGATGATGAGATCCAGGTCAAGCTGCCCTCTTTCGATGAGCCACTTCACGGTAAGGCAGCCGTCAAACGGTTCTACGAGAATATGTACCACACTGTGCATGAGGAGATTGACGTGCGGTCGGTCATTCTCGACGAGGGCGGCATCGCGGCTGATGTCGTATGTCGATTTACAGCGGTTGACGACGCCCATGACTTTGTCTTAGGGCCGCTGCTTACAGGTGAGTCTTACGAGGCCGACATGTTCGTCCACTATGCACTGAGGAACGGAAAGATCAATCGGGTCAGCGTCGCTCGTCGCAGCGAAGTTCGGCACATTGGAAACTGAAGCAACTCCGAGCCACCCACGCGAGGTTCAACCCGCCCCGCCTAGGAAGGAGCTTGCACTGAGGACGATGGAACCATGTGTCTCGAGTTGCGCTCTTCACCTGTGAGACGCACCACAAAAAACCCTTGCTTGCGGCCCTCGAATAATATACGATCTGGAATATGATCAGTCCTGGCAAGATCGTCGCAGTTCACATCAGCTATCAATCTCGGGCCGAGGAGCGTGGCCGCAGGCCGAGCAACCCCTCGTACTTCCTTAAGCCGACCAGCTCTCTAGCCGCCTCAGGAGACGCTGTCGAGCGGCCTATAGGAACAGAGCTTCTGGCGTTCGAGGGTGAAGTCGCCCTTGTTATCGGGACTGCGGCCCGACGGGTCTCCCCGGCGACGGCGTGGGATCATATTCAGTGGGTGACTGCCGCGAACGATTGGGGGCTGTACGACCTGCGGGGAGCAGACAAAGGCTCGAACCTGCGGAATAAAGGCCGCGATGGCTACACCCCACTAGGGCCTGAGTATCTGGACGCGCAAGCGGTCTCTCCGGAGAACCTGCGACTACGCACGTGGAAGAACGGTGAGCTCGTCCAAGACGACACCACCGACCGTATGATCTTCCCATTGCCCCAGTTGATCGCTGATCTCTCCCAACACCTCACTCTTCACCCGGGAGACATCGTCCTCACCGGCACTCCCGCGGGGGCGTCGGTGGCAGCCCTCGGTGATGTGGTCGAGGTGGAGGTCGACGCACCCGCTCTCGGGATAAGCACTGGCCGGCTGGCCTCCTCTGTGGTTGAAGGCGATGACGCTTTCGACCCGGCACTTGGCGCGATACCCGCCGTGGACGACCTCCAGCGTGAAGAGGCGTGGGGCTCGGCGCAGAAGGCTGGCCTCCCTCGCCCAGCCCCTGCTCTGAGTCGGGAGTTGAAGGACAAGTTGTTGAAGGCGCCTACTGCCGGACTCTCCCAGCAGCTGCGTCAGCGCGGCCTCAACAACGTTTCTGTAGAGGGCGTGCGGCCCAATAATTCCGCAGTGAAGATGGTCGGCACGGCGAAGACCCTGCGGTTCATCGCCAATCGGGAAGATCTGTTCAAAGCCCACGGACGCGGTTTCAACCCTCAGAAGCGGGTCTTCGACTCTGTGGACGCAGATGAGGTCATTGTGATTGAAGCTCGAGGCGAGTCGGGCTCCGGCACCCTTGGGGATATCTTGGCCCTTCGCGCCACCGCGCGGGGGGCTGCAGGCGTGGTCACCGACGGAGGGGTGCGGGATTATACGACGGTTGCGGAGATCGGTCTTCCGGTTTTCAGCCTCGGCGCTCATCCGGCCGTGCTGGGTCGCAAACACGTCGCATGGGACGCCGACCTGACCGTCGTCTGCGGAGGTGCCTCGATACAACCCGGTGACATCATCGTGGGCGACGACGATGGCGTCGTCGTCATTCCCCCGGCCCTGGCAGAGGAAGTGGCCGATGCTGCACTCGCCCAGGAAAATGAGGACGCTTGGATCGCCGAGCAGGTGAAACAGGGTGGATCGGTCGAAGAGCTCTTTCCCATGAATGCCCACTGGCGCAAGCGCTTCGAGGCTGAACAGGGTGGCGACGCATAGTGCCGGGACCGCACGTTCAACGCACCAGCAAATCCCAGCTCACCTATGACTGGATCCGCGAACGCATTCTCAAGCGCGAGTTCAACCCCGGGTACCGACTAGTGCTCAGCAGCATCGCCGCCGAGCTGAGTGTCAGCGTTGTCCCCGTCCGGGAGGCGGTGCGCCGACTGGAGGCGGAAGGACTCGTCGAGTTCGAACGCAATGTGGGGGCACGGGTCGCTATGGTCGATGAGCCTGAGTATGTCGAAACTATGCAGAGCCTCGGGGTATTGGAGGGTGCGGCCACCGCGCTCGCCCTGCCGCACATCACAGCAGAAGATATCGCCCGCGCCCAGAGCATCAACGATCAGATGCGCGCTATGCTCGCCGACTTTGACCCCGCGGTCTTCACCACAATGAACGAGAAGTTCCACCGCGCGATCTGTCACCGCTGCCCCAACAGCCACATCTCCATGCTCGTGGACCGTGGGTGGGAGCGCATGGCCGGTCTGCGCAGTTCAACATTCAGCTTTGTCCCCAACCGAGCCCCCCACTCAGTGGAGGAGCACGATCACATCCTGCGGCTAATCCGCGAAGATGCTGACCCCACGAAGATCGAGATGACAGTCCGGCGGCACAAGTGGCGCACTGTCGAAGCGTTCAGCCACCACACTCACTGACCACGCAGACCAGAGTTATCACCAAGGAGCAGCCCATGGCACAGTATGAGACGCACATTCCGTTAGACCTCCCGGCGAAGATCCAGCACTACATCGATGGCGCATTCGTCGACTCCCGCGACGGAGAGACTTTCGAAGTAATTAACCCCGTCACGAATGAGACCTACATCCACGCAGCCGCTGGCCAAGCCGCCGATGTCGACACGGCTGTCGCCGCTGCCTCGAGAGCATTCGCGGCAGGGACCTGGTCCTCTGCCCTCCCAAGGGTGCGCTCCCGTGTGCTGCACAAGATCGCCGATATTGTGGAAGAGCGGGGGGCTCGGCTGGCTGAGCTGGAAACTTTCGACACCGGACTGCCGATCACTCAGGCACGGAGTCAAGGAAAGCGTGCGGCGGAAAACTTCCGCTTCTTCGCCGACCTGATTGTTGCCCAGCACGATCACGCCTTCAAAGTCCCGGGCCAGCAAGCCAACTACGTCAATCGGAAGCCTATCGGGGTGGCGGGGCTGATCACCCCGTGGAACACACCCTTCATGCTAGAGAGCTGGAAACTCGCCCCTGCGCTGGCAACCGGAAACTCTGTGGTGCTCAAACCGGCTGAATTCACCCCCCTCTCAGCGGGACTGTGGGCCGAGATCTTCGAAGAGGCAGGCCTTCCGACCGGCGTGTTCAACCTGGTACACGGCATTGGGGAGCAGGCTGGTGACGCGCTGGTGAAACACCCAGATGTGCCGCTGATTTCTTTCACAGGCGAATCCAGCACCGGTCAGCTCATCTTCGCCAACGCGGCTCCCCATCTGAAGGGCCTGTCGATGGAGCTGGGAGGGAAATCTCCTGCCATAGTCTTCGCTGATGCCGACCTCGAAGCGGCCGTAAACGCCACAATCTTCGGCGTGTTTTCACTCAATGGCGAACGCTGCACGGCAGGTTCCCGAATCCTTGTTGAGCGAAGCATCTATGACGAGTTTGTCGACCGCTATGCCGCACAGGCCAAACGGGTCAAAGTAGGGTTCCCGCACGACTCCGACACCGAAGTTGGCGCCCTGGTCCATCCTGAACACTTCGGAAAGGTCTCCTCCTATGTGGAGTTGGGCAAAACTGAGGCGCGACTGGTCGCAGGAGGGGGCCGACCCGAAGGCTTCGAGACCGGAAACTTCATCCAGCCCACGGTCTTCGCCGATGTGCCTCCCCAGGCTCGAATCTTTCAGGAGGAGATCTTCGGACCCGTGGTGGCCATCACCCCCTTCGACACTGAAGAGGAAGCGCTTGAGCTAGCGAACAACACCAAGTATGGCCTCGCCGCTTACGTGTGGACTAATGATCTGAAGCGCTCGCATAACTTCGCACAGGCGGTTGAAGCCGGCATGGTGTGGCTGAACTCCAATAATGTTCGCGACCTCCGCACCCCTTTCGGCGGCGTAAAAGCCTCAGGTCTCGGTCACGAAGGGGGATACCGCTCCATCGACTTCTACACCGACCAGCAGGCTGTGCACATCAACCTCGGAGAGGTGCACAACCCGGTCTTCGGCAAAGCAGACTGATTCCACCCACTCGCCTTCAGAACAGAGCAAGGACGCCTGATATGACTACATACGCCCCCTCCGGCAGTATCCCCACCCCGCAGTCACCCGCACCAGACGTACTCCGGTGCGCGTATATGGAACTGATCGTCACGGACCTGAAGCGCTCACGCGACTTCTACGTAGACGTGCTGGATCTAGTGGTCACAGCAGAAGACGACGACGCCATATACCTGCGCTCCATGGAAGAGTTCATCCACCACAACCTGGTCTTGCGGCAGGGAGATGAGGCGGCCGTGGCGGCGTTCTCGTACCGGGTCCGCAGTCCTGAGGATCTGGACAAGGCGGAGGCCTTTTACCGAGAGCTCGGCTGCCCAGTTGTCAGAAAGTCCGAAGGCTTCGTCAAGGGCATTGGCGATTCCGTCCGAGTCCAGGACCCACTAGGGTTCCCCTACGAGTTCTTCCACGATGTGGAGCACGTGGATCGCCTGGCCTGGCGGTATGACCTCTACACTCCCGGATCCCTGGTCCGTCTTGATCATTTCAACCAGGTCACTCCTGACGTGCCCAAGGCCGTGGGGTTTATGGAAGACCTGGGTTTCCGGGTCACCGAAGATATCCGCGACGACGAGGGAACAACCTACGCTGCCTGGATGCGCCGCAAGTCCACCGTGCATGACACTGCTATGACAGGGGGAGCCGGCCCACGGATGCACCATGTTGCCTTCGCAACTCATGAGAAACACAACATCCTCGCCATATGTGACAAGCTCGGTGCGCTGAGGCTCTCTGATCACATCGAACGCGGCCCAGGACGGCACGGTGTGTCCAACGCCTTCTACCTCTATCTCCGGGACCCTGACGGGCATCGTATAGAAATCTACACACAGGATTACTACACCGGGGACCCGGACAATCCAGTGGTCACTTGGGACGTTCACGACAACCAGCGCCGCGACTGGTGGGGCAACCCCGTAGTGCCCTCCTGGTACACCGAGGCTTCCACTGTGTTGGACCTTGAAGGTCGTCCCGTGCCCACAACTGAGCGCACCGATGACTCCGAAATGGACGTCACGATCGGGGCAGACGGATTCTCCTACACCCGCAAGGATGATGAAGATTCCATGCCCGAATGGAAAAAGGGCGAATACAAACTCGGCAACCAGCTGTAGAGGATCTAGGGACTCATGCTTTCTTCAGACACCATCACTGCGATCGCTGACGAGTTGGCTCAGGCGGAGAAGGACCGCACCACAGTGCCATTGCTGACAGGGCGCTATCCGGACATGACGATCGAGGACTCCTATGCGGTGCAGAACCAGTGGCGCCGACGCGGCATTGAGTCCGGGCGCCGTCCGGTCGGCCGCAAGATCGGTCTGACCTCCAAGGTCATGCAGGCTGCCACGGGCATCACCGAACCTGACTACGGGGCAATCTTCGCCGATATGGTCTACGAAAACGGTTCTGTGATCGAACACAGCATGTTCTCCAACGTGCGGATCGAAGTAGAGCTCGCGTTCGTTCTTGGGAAGGCGCTCACTGGCCCAGATGTGACCGTCTTCGACGTTATGGATGCCACCGCCTACGTGGTTCCCGCCTTGGAGATCCTCTCTTCGCGCATAGATATGCAAGGCCGGACGATCGTGGACACCATAAGTGACAACGCAGCCATGGGCGCCATGGTCTACGGCGGGAACCCGGTCAAGCCCCACGACGTCGACCTACGTTGGGTCTCAGCGCTGTTGTACCGTAACGAAACGATCGAGGAGTCCGGCGTGGCGGCTGCCGTACTGAATCACCCCGCCACAGGGGTGGCCTGGTTGGCCAATAAGCTCGCTGCCCACGGCGACGCGCTTACCCCGGGGGAGATGATCTTGGCCGGTTCTTTCACCCGCCCCATGTGGGTCGAGGCCGGCGACAGCGTGCTCTGCGACTACGGACCGATGGGAACTGTCACATGCCGCTTCAACTGAAACCCCCATTTGGTCAGGAACTCGCGCAGGCGCAGAGAACGCTCTACGGCGGGTGGATCTGCTCCGGGTCGCCGGTGGCTGCCGAGATCATGGCTGGGGCCGGTCTCGACTGGTTGCTGATCGACATGGAACACGCCCCGAACGGGCTAGAGTCAGTGCTCGCCCAACTGCACGCCGTCTCCGGATACCCGCCCTCAGTGATGGTGCGGGTCCCCGCGGGCGAGCCGGTAGTGATTAAGCAAGTCTTGGATCTCGGGGTGCAGAACATCCTTGTCCCTATGGTTTCGTCGGCTGAGCAGGCTGAGCGCATCGCGGCGATGGCCCAGTACCCACCCCGCGGAATCCGCGGCATCGGCAGTGCTCTCGCCCGCTCCGGGCGTTGGAACCGAGTTGAGAACTACTTGTCCAATGGCGCGGAACACGTTTCGATCTTCGTGCAGGTCGAAACTGTAGAGGGCATCAATCACGCCGCCGAGATCGCTGCGGTAGAGGGGATCGACGGCTTATTTTGCGGACCCAGCGACCTGGCGGCTTCCATGGGGCTGATCGGACAGCAAAACCATCCCGACGTTGTCGGCAGCGTCAAAGATGCATTCTCTGCGATCTCCGCCGCCGGAAAACCAGCAGGGGTAAACGCCTTCGACCCGGCGCTTGCCCGCCAGTACGTCGACGCCGGAGCATCATGGGTTCTCGTCGGGGCTGACGTCGCTCTGCTGGCCCGTGGTTCAGAGACTCTCGCGGCCGATTTCATCCCGACTGGATCTCGAAAGGGGTCATGATGCATTTTCATCACCATGGTTACGTTACGGGCGACCCCAGGATCCTGGCCCCGGAGGGCAACGGCCTAGAACGGCCAGAGGAACTGCCCGACACGATGGATGTCCTCATTGTCGGTACCGGGCCCGCCGGTATGATCGCCGCTGCCCAGCTATCTCGGTACCCTGGGATTAATACCCGGATCATTGAGCGTCGACCGGGACGCCTGGAGGTGGGCCAGGCCGACGGCATCCAAGCGCGTAGCGTCGAAACATTCCAGGCCTTCGGCTTCGCCGACGAGATCACCAACGAGGCCTACCGCATCTCGGAGATGGCGTTCTGGAAGCCGAACCCAGAAAACCTCGATCACATCATGCGAACTGCGCGGCGCCTCGATGACGAACACGGCGTCAGTGAATTCCCCCACCTCATTGTCAACCAGGCCAGAGTGCTGGATTACTTTGCAGAGTATATGGAGAGGTCCCCCTCCCGGATTACACCCGACTTTGGCGTCGAATTCCTGGGACTCGAGGTCACCGAGGCCCCTGACTATCCGGTGCAAGTACGCGTTCGCCATGTGGCAGGTGAACGCGACGGCCAAGAGCGCACAGTTCGGGCCAAATACGTATTGGGGGCCGACGGGGCTCGCAGTGGCGTCCGGCGGAGCATCGGAAGGACGCTTAAGGGAGACACTGCAAAGCACGCCTGGGGTGTGATGGACACTCTTGCGGTGACGGATTTTCCAGACATCAGGCGAAAATGCGCCATCCAGTCGCGCTCTGGCGGAAACATCCTGCTCATCCCTCGGGAGGGCGGTCACCTTTTCCGCATGTACGTGGACCTCGGTGAGGTCGCCGAAGACGACGCCGGCCGAATACGTCAGACCACCCTGGATGACGTCATTGCTAAGGCGAACACCATTCTTCATCCCTATACCCTCGACGTGAAACATGTGGCCTGGCACAGCGTCTACGAAGTCGGCCACCGGGTGACTGACAAGTTCGACGACGTCCCCGATGACTTCATCGGCCAACGCTCGCCGCGAGTCTTTATAGCAGGCGATGCATGCCACACACATAGCGCCAAAGCAGGGCAAGGGATGAACGTGTCCATGCAGGACGGGTTCAATTTAGCGTGGAAACTCGGCCAGGTGCTCACAGGGCGGAGCGCTGAATCGCTCTTGGACACCTATTCGGAGGAGCGGCAGGAGGTAGCTCAGAACCTCATCGACTTTGACAAGGAATGGTCTACCCTGATGGCAAAGAAGCCTGAAGAGTTGGACGACCCGTCAGTGCTGGAAGACTTCTACGTTAAGACCTTCGAGTTCCCCGCGGGTTTTATGACCGAATACAAGCCCTCCATGATCACCGGAGATGCCCGTTATCAGGATGTCGCATCCGGCTACACGGTGGGCAAACGGTTCAAGTCTGCCCGGGTTTCTAGAGTCTGCGACGGAAATCCTCTGCACCTGGGGCATCTTGCCACCGCAGACGGTCGTTGGCGGATTTACGTCTTCGCCGACGCCCCAGGCCCGGGAGACGTGTCGAAGCTAAGTCACTGGGCACAGTGGTTCGAGACTTCCGCCGACTCACCAAGAGTCCGTTTTACCCCACCGGGAGGGGACGACGACGCAGTATTCGACACCAAAGTCGTCTACCAGCAGCGTCATGAAGAGATCGAAATGGATGCTCAGCCTGCGGTGTTCACACCCAGGGTCGGCCCGTTCCGCCTGGTCTACCTCAACAATGTCTTCGGGCAGCACCCCGAGGAGAGCATCTTTGCAGAACGCGGCATCAGCGCTGATGGCGCGGTGGTTGTGGTGCGCCCAGACCAGTACGTGGCACATGTCCTACCGCTAACGGCCACCGAGGAGCTCGCTGAGTTCTTCGCTGGAGTCTTTACCGGCCCCGGGAAATAGTCCGCCGGGCTCCTCTCCGCAGGTTTTACCTCGCCTTACCGGGATTACCACGCCGCAAAGCGGTAGGTATATCTGACAAGGCGAGGTAAAACCTGTGCGTGGGCCTGGTGCGCTTCCTCTTATGGTTTTCGGATGCCCCTGGTGCCCTGGTCAGTGTTCAGATGAGAAGTCTCACGTGAGAGCTATGCATCATTGATAATTGCAACCATTGAAATATTGAACGATAGGTGATTTGCGCGTAAGCTGAGTCACATGTGTTGCGAATCACAGTTCAGACGGTCCCGACGTGCGGTGTCCGAGAACGTGCACAAGGGGGTCGTCAATGACCGATGAAAGCGTGAACCCGGGGCCGGAACCCCGGAGAAAAACCCCTGAGACTCGCGAGGAGGAGGCGCATCGCCTGCACCGGTGGGAGTCCTCCGGTAGGTCGGATCACCGCGGCGGTGTTCCCGGACGCCACGCAGGTGGCTCAACTTCTGCGGGTTTGGACGTTGCCACACGCCCCGACCCGGCAGCACCAATGTCCTCGGTGGCGCAGACCGGCGCGACCGGACGGGCAACAACCTCTGGTCCGGGACGGGCCCGACGGCAGCGACGTCGCGGCTGGAGTACCCGACTGCTTGGCGCCGCCGGAGTCTTAGGAATGCTGCTGACCTGGGAGATCGTGCCCCGCACCGGTTTCGTCAATGAGCGCTTCATGCCGCCGGCTTCAGAAGCCATCGGTGGTCTCATCAGCAACTTCGGACTCACTCAATTCTGGATCGCGGTCCTTGACACGATGCATGCTTGGGCACTGGGCATGGTCATCGCCGTGGCCCTCGCCGTCGTGCTGGGCTTCATCATCGGCACGTCCCCATTCCTGCGGCGCTTCACAAACTCAACGATCGAGTTTCTTCGCCCGGTCCCCTCGGTGGCGCTGATCCCGCTCGCTGTCTTGCTTTTTGGCTTTGATATTGAGTCATCACTGATGCTCATCGTCTACGCGTGTTTCTGGCAGGTACTCATTCAGGTGCTCTACGGCGTGGCGGACGTGGATGCAGTCGCCATGAACACAGCTCGCTCCTACGGGCTCGGGCCGGTAGCTCGAATCCGTTATGTCATTTTCCCGACCGCTTTGCCCTACCTCATGACCGGGGTTCGCCTGGCGGCCGCTGTGGCGCTGATTCTGGCGATCACCGCCCAACTGGTGATTGGCACTCCAGGGTTGGGGGCGGAGATCGCCAGCGCGCAATCCGGAGGTAACTACGTGGCCATGTACGCACTTGTGTTGGCAACTGGTCTGCTCGGGGTCCTGATCAACCTGGTGATGAGAATGATTGAGCGCAAGGTTCTCTCCTGGCACTCATCGGTCCGCACGGAGGTGGCGGCATGAAATATATTCGCAGTGCCCTGCATATAGTGGCTCTTCCGCTAATTCTGCTGTTCATTTGGTTCATTAGCACGCTCGGCGAACCGAACTTCTTCATCCCTACTCCCCAGCAACTCGTTGAAACCTTCATCAACACCTGGACCGCCGACCGCTTCCTCGGCGATGTCTTCCCTTCATTGGGACGACTGATCGTTGGGATCGCGTTGTCGATCGTGGTGGGCATAGTTGGAGGTCTGCTGATCGGCTCCTTCCGCTGGTTGCGGGCCCTGCTGGAACCCACTCTGGAGTTCTTCCGCGCGATCCCTCCCACCGTCCTGATCCCGGTTCTCATGCTGCTGGTCGGCGTTGGTGACGACATGAAGGTCTCGGTCATCGTGCTCGGTGCAGTGTGGCCGATCCTGCTCAACACCATTGAAGGTGTGCGTTCAATGGACGAGGTGCTGGCCGACACCAGTCGCACATACGGGATGAACAGGGTTAACACTGTGCGCTACCTGATCCTGCCCTCGGCGATGCCGCAGATCATGGCGGGCATCCGGCAGTCCCTGTCTATCGCACTCATCCTCATGGTGATCTCCGAGATGTTCGCATCCACCGAAGGCCTGGGATTCGCCATCGTGCAGTTCCAGCGTTCTTTCGCCATCCCAGAGATGTGGTCAGGCATAGCCCTCTTGGGATTCATCGGGGTGCTGATGTCCTTCATCTTCCAGCTTGCCGAACGCTGGATTCTGGGTTGGTACCACGGACTGCGTGAGATCGAACAGTCCGCCTGAGCACATGACACGTTTCATATTGAGAGAAGGGATTCGGAGATGACATCCGAACACAAACACCCCACGAACCCCGTCGTCAGCCAGTCCAGAGTTGATGAGACACCAGATGGACGCATCCCGGTGGGAAAGACTATTCCCGATGAGCAACCGATGCTCTCTGTGCAGAATCTGAAGAAGATCTACCACACCGACGCTGGTGACATGGAGGCGATCAGGAACGTCACTTTCGACCTCCCCAAGGGCCAGCTGGCCTGCCTGGTGGGCCCATCCGGATCCGGGAAGACCACGCTGCTCAAATGTATCGCCGGCTTGATGGAGCCCACCGCTGGCGAGGTTACCCTGCACGGGCAGCAGGTCACCGGCCCGCCGAAGTCCATGGCTGTGGTGTTTCAGGAATACGGCCGTTCTCTGTTCCCTTGGTTGCGTGTGGCAGAGAATGTGGAGCTCCCCCTGAAAAATCAGGGCATGGACAAGTCCAAGCGTCACCATCTGGTCGAGGAGGCACTCGATGCCGTGGGACTTTCGCACGTGCCCAAGTCGTACCCATGGCAGCTCTCTGGAGGAATGCAGCAGCGCGTCGCTATCGCGCGAGCAGTCGCCTATCAGCCCGAGGTGCTGCTCATGGACGAGCCATTCGCCGCCGTGGACGCCCAGACCCGGGCCGACCTCGAAGACCTAGTGCGTGGCGTATGGCAGAAGCTTGGGGTTTCGATCCTCTTCGTCACCCATGACATTGACGAATCAGTGTATCTGGGTGAGCGGGTCATCATCCTGTCCTCATCGCCGACGATAGTTCAGGAAGATGTGCTGGTGGATCTTCCCGATGAGCGGGACCAGCTGGAGACCAGGTCGTCCCAGCGTTTCTCTGAACTCCGACACCACGTGTACGAGCAGATTCAACTGGCCAAGAAGGGGTTCCGCCCAGAAGATGCCGTCGCTCACAGCTAGGACGGTGCCTCCTGCAAAGCCCATAGCGCGCCGTAGGTTTCGCCTGTCAGAAGACGATCTTGGCCAGCAGCCTTCGAAGCTCGTCCTGTTCCTGAGGGGTCAGTGCCGTCAGCAGCTGTCTTTCCGCTGCTCGGGTCCTTTCGGAGGCACGAGTGTAGAGATCATGTCCAGAATCAGTGGCGATCAAAATCTTCGAGCGACGGTCGCGCGGATCAGGGGCTCGGCGGATCAGCTCCCGATGCTCGAGTGCATCGACCAGCGCAACCACCTGGCTGGGATCCAAGTCCAGAAAACTGCCCAACTCGCGCTGGCTGGGATTGGTTCCGGAGCACGCCATGGCCAGCACTGCGTAGTGCCTGACTTTGAGATCCAGGTCGACCAGCATCTGGTTGGCCAGTGCATTACCTCTGCTCCGGGACCGCGCAGTGAGAAACGCGACCTCCTGTGCCAGCGCGGATTGTTGAAAGCGGCTGGCGCCCTCGCCGTCAGGAGTTGGTCGAGTCTGAGAGGCCGCGACAGCTGCTGTGCCGGGGGTCGAGGGGGACATGAGTGCTCCTTGCGGGGTGTCGGAAGTCCGACTGGACGGATGAGAAGGCAAACGATTGACTTTTTCAATATTATCAAGTGAGATGTATCACAGTAAGCATAGGCTGCAATTCATACAAAAGGAGTGACTATGTCGTTGCAAGGCAAAGTGGCAATCGTGACCGGCTCGGGTGCCGGCCTGGGGCTGGCATATGCCCAAGAGCTCGCCGCGCAAGGCGCTGCAGTCGTCATCAATGATGTGGACCAGACTCACGCCGATGCGGCGGTGCAGTCTATTGAATCGGCTGGCGGCAAAGCCACATCAGTCGTAGCGCCAGTGGGTTCTACCGAGACCGCAGAGCGGTTGGTCGAGGCAGCTGTTAGCACCTTCGGCAGTTTGGACATTCTGGTGACTAACGCCGGCATTCTCCGTGATAAATCGCTGCTGAAGATGTCTGATGATGACTTCGACGCTGTGATCAATGTCCACCTGAAGGGAACCTTCACCTGTGTTCGGGCAGCATTCAGCCACTTTAAGACGCAGGGCGTCCCCGGCCGTGTTGTTTGTGTCGGCTCTCCAACTGGCCAGCGCGGAAACTTCGGTCAGACGAACTACGCCGCGGCCAAGGCCGGCATCGTCGGCATGGTGCGCACCTGGGCTTTGGAGATGAAGCGCGCGGGAGTCAGTGTCAACGCGGTTATCCCGGTAGCTGCAACCGCGATGACGAAGACCGTGCCGTACTTCCAGAAAGCAGTTGAGGCCGATGAGCGGGGTGAGCCCATGCCCGATTTCTTCCGCAAGAAGCTTGGTTTCGGGACGGCGAAGGATGCCGCCGGCGTCGTCGCCTTCCTGGCCTCTGAAGCAGTGGACGGAATTACCGGTCAGGTCATCGGTGCTGGTGGAGACCGCCTGCAGGTCTGGAGCCACCCGGAACCAGTCGCACAGGAGTACCACGACGGCGGGTGGGACTACGCGACGCTGATGGAACAGGGACGCAGCATTCTGGAGGGTCACCTCCAATCGGTGGGTGAGTCGATGCCGGAGCTTCCTTCCGAGCTGCAACCGGAGCCTACCCATTAATTTATCCGCCGAGACCATGAGAAGAGGTACTGATGCGCTACGAATCAGCCATTGACGTGACCGCCATTGAGGCGGTTGACACCCACGTTCACCTGGAGCAGGACTCAGCGGGACGTCGAGCGCTGCCACAGCTTTTCTTCGATGCCTCCGCGAAGTACTTCAAGACTGACGAGCGCACGCCTTCGGTCGATCGCATCGCCGAACTGTATCGTCAGCATCGGATGGCGGCCGTGGTCTTCACCGTGGATGCGCGAACCCAGATGAAGCACGAACCAAACTCAATCGACGATCTCGTCGAAGGCTGCCTGCGCAATAACGATGTGCTGCTTCCCTTTGGGTCGGTGGATCCCCGCCTCGGTTCAGCGGCGATCCCGGAGGCCCGGCGTCAGGCAGAGGATTTGGGTGTTCGTGGTTTCAAGTTCCACCCCACTGTGCAGGGCTTTGACCCTTCTGATGAGCAGTACTATCCCCTCTGGGAGACTCTTCAAGAGTTCGGCGTGCCGCTGGTTTTCCACACTGGCCAGAACGGCATGGGCGCCGGGACACCGGGCGGTGCAGGGCTAAAGCTGAGGTACTCCAACCCGCTGCTATTGGACGACGTCGCGGCAGATTTTCCTGGGCTCCCTATCATCATGGCCCACCCGTCGGTGCCTTGGCAGGATGAGGCCATCTCGATCGCTACACATAAGTCCAATGTGTTTATTGACCTCTCAGGATGGTCGCCCAAGTACTTCCCCGAGGCATTGGTCCGCAGTGCGAACAACATCCTGTCCCGGAAGCTTCTGTTTGGCACCGACTATCCGCTCATCTCCCCGAACAAGTGGCTGAACGCCTTCGCTGCCCTACCCATCAAGGATGAGGTCCGGCCCAGGATTCTGAAAGACAATGCGGTGGAGCTCCTCGGTTTGGGGCAGCCCGGCGCTGGCACGGCTGCCCGCAATCACGGTGCGAGTGATGCGTGAACCAGTGAAGGGAAGTGTCATCCCTTCTGATCTCTACGGCTTCGCGGAACGTCTCACTGAGGCGGAGCGAACAGTGATCACGAACCTGCGCCGGGTGCTGGCCGAAGACGTCCATCCACACCTCAACGCAGCCTGGGACGAGGCGCGTTTCCCCGAGGAGATCGTCGCACCCTTGCGCAGTCTGGAACTGATGGACCCTCCAGCACTACGCGAGGCCGGAGAGCCGTTACGCGAGATTTTCCTTGGGTTCCGGAATTTTGAACTCGCACGGTGTGACATAAACGTAGGGACCTACTACAACGCGCAGGCAAGCCTGTTCCGAACTGTCTGTGCAGTGGGCGCCTCTCCGGAACAGGCACGCGAGCTCGACGCGAAGATTGTCACCCACGAGCTAACTGGGGTCTTCGGGCTCACTGAACCCGATCACGGCTCGGACGTGGCGGGCGGCCTCGCCACGGAAGCGACACAGGACCCAGTGACAAAGGAATGGACGATCACCGGCACCAAGCGTTGGATCGGAGGAGCGGCAGCTGCTGATGTCGTCGCGACCTTCGCGCGAGACACCGCCGATCAGCGGGTCAAGTGCTTCCTGATACCGGTCTCGGCCGAAGGGGTTTTCGTGGAGAACATTCCGCGCAAGGCTTCGCTGCGCATCATGCAGAACGCAGACATCACCTATGAGCAGGTTCGGGTTTCGGACAGCGCGCGACTCCAGAGGATCAACAGCTTCTCCGACGTCGCAGCGTGCTTGCGGCGCATGCGGTCTGACGTGTCCTGGATGGCGACAGGTGCCATGGCCGGTGCCTATGAGGCTGCGCTGACCTACGTGCAACGCCGGAAGCAGTTTGGTCGGCCAATCGCGGGGTTTCAGCTCGTTCAGGAAAAGCTCGCGATCATGCTTGGCAATCTCACCGCCTCGCTCGGTATGGTCGTCCAGTTGACCGAGCAACAGGCTGCCGGGATATACCGTGACGAGGCCTCTGCGTTGGCGAAAATGTACACGTCGCTTCGCCTGCGCGAGACCGTTGCGCTGGCCCGCGAAGTGTGTGGCGGCAACGGAATCACTCTGGACACCGATGTCGCCCGGTTTCATGCTGATGCTGAAGCCATCTACTCGTATGAAGGCACCCACGAGATAAACGCACTGATCGTGGGGCGGGCCGTGACCGGAGTGGGGGCATTCACCTGACCCACCTTCCAGAGTCGCAGAGCCACAGAAACTAGGCACCAGCGCCCAACCTGACCCGGCAGAAAGTTCACCCGGGAAGACGCATATCCATAAGTAAGTGTGATCCGTATCACATTGAGACCAGAAGGGGAGCAGAATGACTGAGACCAATCCAGCACGCACCGTCGTATCCTTTGAGGATGCCCGTGGGGCAGCCGGCACCGACTTGGGAACGACGGCTTGGCGAGAGATCACGCAGGAGATGATCGACACTTTCGCCGACGCCACCGACGATCATCAGTGGATCCACGTGGATCCGGAACGGGCCAAGGATGGACCTTTCGGGGCGCCGATCGCCCACGGGTTTCTCACACTGTCGCTGATCATCCCGTTCTGGGGCGAACTCTTCGACGTCACCGATGTCAGCACCAAACTGAACTACGGCTTGGACAAGGTGCGCTTCACGGCCCCTGTCAAAGTCGGTTCCAAAGTGCGTATGCACGGCACCATTCGAGACGTCCAGGAGGTCAAGGGTGGGGGTCTGCACCTGGTGGTGGACGCCAGCTTCGAGGTTGAGGGTCAGGAGCGTCCAGCCGTCATCGCGACCTTCCTTGCGCGTTTCTATCCGTGATCGGGGTACCTCCCCCGAACACACGCAACAATCGCTTGACTCATTATCAAATCCATACGGGCCGCGACGCTGCGACCCGGTTTATGAAGGAGCAGTCATGAAGAAGAACATCACGTCCATCACCGGACTCCTCGCCGTGGGCGTCCTCGCCCTCAGCGCATGTGGTGAAGGCTCACCGGCTGAAGACGCCGATACCGATACTGAGAACGATGCTGACGCTGCGGGTGAAAACGGTGACCTGACGGAAATCAACGTCGGTGTGCTGCCCATCGCCCCGTCCGGCGCAATCTACTACGGCATCGAAAATGGCATCTTCGAGGAGCACGGGCTCGACGTCGAACTCACCACCTCCAGTGGCGGCGCAGCGATGCTCCCCGCGGTGAACACCCAGCAGCTGGAATTTGGAATCGGCAATCCCAACTCAGTGCTCAACGCCAATGACCAGGGTCTGGAGATGCAGATCATCACCGGTTACTCCAACTCCATGGCTGAAGGCGATGACATCGCCGGAGTGGTCACCACGGCGGATAGCGGCATCGAGAGCTGGGAAGACCTCGAGGGTCAGACAGTCTCAATCAACGCACTTCAAACACAGGGTGACCTGACGATTATGGAAGCCGTGGAGCAGGCCGGCGGTGATCCAGATGCTGTGAACTTCTCCGAGATGCCTTTCCCGGATATGGAGGCACAGTTGGAACAAGGCAACACTGATGCCATCTGGGTCCCCGAGCCCTTCCTGAGCAACTCCCTCTCCAGTGACGAAAATCAGCTCGTTGGCTACTCTTTCCAGGACTCGAT
The DNA here is from genome assembly GCF_010119385.1 of Nesterenkonia haasae. Taxonomy (GTDB): domain Bacteria; phylum Actinomycetota; class Actinomycetes; order Actinomycetales; family Micrococcaceae; genus Nesterenkonia; species Nesterenkonia haasae. The sequence continues at coordinate 107,158 of NZ_VFIE01000020.1, read as the reverse complement.
TCCGGGAATGCCCACGATGGTGAGCTTCAGCTCCGCTGAGTATGTCGAAGAGAACCCAGAAATCGCTCAGGCGTTCAGCGACGCCATGACTGAGGCGCTCCAGGCCGCTGAGGACGATTCAGACGGTGTGCGTGCGCTCCTGCCGGAGTTCATAGACCTCCCGGAGGAAGCCGCTGAGAATCTTCCCTTGGAGGAGTTCGACGCCGAGATCCGCACCGAACAGCTCGAAGAGGCCGGAGAGCTCATGGTCAAGTTCGGGTTCATCAATGATGTACCGGATCCCGCTTCACTCTATTTCGAAGGTGAGTGATTCTGGCTCACACAACTTGTAGGCGGGCAGTCTGCCGCGGGAGCGCGGAACGGTGAAGCGACCAACGTGGAGGTCAGTGTCATTTCGGCATGATGCATGATGAGCAATTCCAGTAGACAGGAGTCCACAGTATGAAAAACCACGGTCTGGGTGATTGGATTCACCGCCGTCGAGTGCGATCCCGCGGCCAGACGGCGCTGATCAGCGCCACAGGAGAACAGACGTACGACGAATTGGCCGATCGCATCGACCAGCTGGCGAACGCCTTGGCTGACCGAGGGATCAAGCCCGGCGACCGAGTGGCGTATTTGGGTGAGAACTCCGCCTCTTTTATTGAGACGTTGTTCTCCGTAGGGAGCCTGGGCGCCGTATTTGTCCCTCTCAACACTCGTCTGGCCCCTCCTGAGGTGCAGTTCGCACTGCGCGACTCGGGGGCCAAGATGCTGGTGAGCTCGACCACGCTGCAACTACTGGCCGCCGCGGGGTCCCGTGAGACGGCTGTGGAGAGGGTTGTCACCGTTGAAGACGGTCCGCCTGAGCGCGGCGAAAGTCTGGAGTTCCCAGTTCCTGCCGAAGCGTTTGAGGATGTGCTCAGCTCGGGAACCCTTGATCGTCCCGACGTGGAGGTCTCCCACGAGGACCTTGCGGTCATCCTGTACACCTCGGGAACCACCGGTAATCCAAAGGGGGCGATGCTCACACATGGAAACCTCACCTGGAACGCGATCAATGTCTTGACGGACTTCGACATCGCCAGCAGCAATGTTGCCCTGATGATTGCCCCGCTGTTTCACGTGGCTGCACTAGGGCAGGGAACACTTCCGGTGTTGCTCAAAGGCGGGTGTGTCATTCTCGAGCGCCGCTTTCAGCCAGGCAGAGTGCTCGCGCTGATTGAGGAGCACGGGGTCACCAACATCTCTGGTGTCCCCACCACCTTCCAACTGCTCTGTGAGCATCCGGATTGGGACAGCACTGATATCTCCTCGCTGCGCAATCTGACCTGCGGAGGCTCGGCTGTACCGCTGCGCGTGCTGGAGGCCTATGAGGATCGAGGATTAGCCTTCACGATGGGGTACGGGATGACAGAGACCTCCCCGGGAGCAACCAGCCTGCCCCCCGCCTATTCGCGCTCAAAACAGGGCTCAGGCGGACTCCCCCACTTCCACACAGACGTAAGAGTGGTGGACGCCGATGGAGAACCGTGTGCTCCCGGAGAAGTTGGGGAAATTCAGGTCCACGGCCCCAATGTCATCGCCGAATACTGGAACCGTCCGGACGCGACAGCGTCGTCGTTCGTTCGCGACGAAAACGCAACCTGGCTCAAGACCGGAGACATGGGCTATTTTGACGACGAGGGCTTTCTCTTCATCTCAGACCGGCTCAAGGACATGATCATCTCCGGCGGAGAGAACATTTACCCGGCTCAGGTAGAGCAGCAGATTAGCTCATTGGAGGCGGTTGCGGCCGTCGCTGTCATTGGAGTGGAGGACACCAAATGGGGGGAGGTCCCACGCGCTTTGATTGAGGTGCGGCAGGGTCATGAGCTGACAGAGGAGGAAGTGCTGAATCACCTTGATGGAAAGCTCGCTCGGTACAAGGTGCCCAAGTCGGTTGTCTTTGTTGAGTCAATGCCCCGGACCGCCTCCGGGAAAATTCGCAAACCTGATCTAAGGAAGATGTACGCAAAATAGGCGACTTGATGCTGTGTCCGGGGTCTACAGGGTCGTGATGGTCTTGCTTCGATCCCTGAGGGCAAACGCATCGGTAGGTGCCCAACCGGAACTGTGTCTCTTTGGACAGCGTGTTCGAATTCATGTCGGATCGGTAGCGGACCGTGACGCCTTATTCGATCCTGTGAGACGATTCGAGCCAACCCTGCATGAGCTGCACTTCAGATCGAAACCTGTGGGAGGTCCTGTGGAGCAGGATAAAAGGACCCTACGCGCGGAAACCCGTCGTTCTCGCCGCTCCCACTCAACGCGTGAGCGTGAAGCACTGACGGAGGGCTTGACTCAGAACCTTGTGAGTGTGGTGCGCGCGCATGAACCGGCTCTGGTGGCTTGCTACTTGTCTACGCCGGATGAGCCGAACACCCGCCCATTTCTTGAGTGGGCCGTGGGACATAGCGTCGATGTTCTGCTTCCGGTGAGCCGGCCAGACGGACAGCTGAACTGGGTATTCAACCATGCGGGCACCGAAAAGGTGGGTCTTTACGGTATTGCGGAGCGAGCTGGTGAGCCGGTTCCGAATTCGGTGATCGAGAGTGTTGACTTGATGATTATTCCGGCTGCGGCAGTCGACAAGTCTGGAGTGCGCCTGGGCTGGGGGAAGGGTTACTATGATCGGACCCTAGCCCAGCTGACGCACGAGCCTCCCATTTTTGCAGTTGTCTACGACGGAGAACTTCGCGAACGTATTCCGCGTGAGGACCATGACAGACCTGTGGGTGGCGTTGTCACACCCACACAGATCCTCACATTTGGTTGAGGCTCACTGAACCGGACCGGTCGCGAAGTCTTAATCCGAATCCGTGGGCGCAGCCCGGTCATCGACGGCTGCTGCAGAGGTGTCGATGCGCTCGATTGCCGCATCCAGCTTCTGGACCGTCGCCCATAGCTGAGGGTGCTGCTCACGGACCTCGTCCAGTGTTGCACCGGAGGCCCGAAGGGTTCCCAAGTCGAAGCTCACGTTGGTGCGAGCACCTGTCAGGGCTGCCCGTAGTGCGCCGAATGCTACGACGACGTCGGCAATCAGCGCAGAGTTACCATGCTCGGCAAGCCAGCCCAGGTCGTCGATGGCTTCGAGGGCGTGCTCGCCCAGGATGGCAGAGGATCGGGCGGCTCCCACCGAAGCTTCCCGGATTGCTTTGTCGCGTTCCGGGCCCTTCTCCAGGTTGAATGCCGCACCAAAGGCGCGTGAAGCTGCCGCATCCTCATCTGCCAGGTGCAGAGCTAACTTCCTGAGCTCCTCCGCGCGGGAGAGCACGTTGTCAACGTGCGTCTGCTGACCGTCTCCTGCCTCTGTGTAGCCGGCCACCATAGAGGTAAGTGATGCTGCCATGGCGAGCATCACCCCTGCCCCCGCTCCACCGCCTGGAGAGCCAACAGCCCGTGCAAGGGCGCCCGTCCATTCTTCTACCGTCGAGTTCTGCGTGGTGACGTCTACTGAGTCGCTCATGACCCAAGTTTGTCGTAGTTGGGGCACAATCGGTAGCTGCCGGCTGAGGATCATCGAAGTTACCTGAGGTCGATCCTCAGAGCGCTCGTGGTCGTCTGGCTCACGGACTCAAGCAGCGCAACGGCATAGACTCTGGGGATATGACAGTGCAGGGCAAACGTGAGAAGCCGGGCAGAAACGAATTCGTCAGTTCCCTCGCCACAGGACTGAGCGTATTGGAGTGCTTCTCACCGGTGGACTCCCGGTTGTCCCTGACACAGGTCGCCGAGCGCGCAGGTCTCAGCCGTGCGACCGCTCGTCGGATGCTGCTGACCCTTACGGAGCTGGGCTACGCGTACTCCGATGGTAGGTATTTCGAGTTGACGCCGAGGGTGTTGGCTCTTGGTCACGGATACTGGTCTGGACGCGGCTGGCATGAACTGTTAGCACCCTCGCTGCGCAAGCTCTCCGAGGAGCTCGACGAATCCTGCTCGGCTGCCATTTTGGTTAATGACGATGTGCTCTATGTCAGTCGAGTGCACACTCGCAGGATCATGCGGATCGAACTGGGTCTCGGTACGCGCCTCCCGGCATTCGCGACATCAATGGGACGCATCCTGCTGGCTGACCTGCCGGAAGAGGCTCTGCGCGCCAGACTGCAGGACATGGACACGCCAGCACTGACCGCCCATACGGTCACTGATGTTGCTCGGCTCGCGGAGTTGATCAGCAGAGCTGGTGAGGATGCGTTTGCCCTAGTGGACCAGGAGCTCGAGCCGGGGCTGCGCTCGGCCGCAGTGCCGGTTAAAGACCCAGGCGGACGCACTGTACTGGCGATTAACACCTCCATGACTGCCAGCGCCGAAACTGCAGACCAGACCCGAAACCGCGTGCGGCCGGCTCTGGACGCATGTGCGGCAGAGGTTCAGACACTGCTGCGCTCATTGGGCAGTGACCTCGACAGTCTGCTCTTCCCTCGTCGCTGACCCTTCTCATTCGCGCCAGAGATGATTACACTGGGAGACCTGCTGCGAACACAAGTTTGCATAACGCACACTCTGCGGTTGTGGGGCCGATTCAGTGTGATCGAAGGGAATGAAGATGGCTCAGGACGCATACATTTACGGCGGACTCAGGACTCCGTTTGCCAAAGTCGGGGGAGCTTTGGCTAGTGAACGACCTGATGACCTCGCAGCACTTGTGATCTCCGCCATGATCGATTCGGCTCCCAAGCTAAGCGTGGAGCAGTCCGGTGAGGCCGTGGGAGAGGTCATCCTGGGGAACGCCAACGGGGCAGGGGAGGAGAACCGCAACGTCGCGCGCATGGCGTGGCTGTTGGCTGGTGGACCGGTCAACGTGCCTGCCAGCACCGTCAACCGGTTGTGCGGGTCCTCGCTCGACGCGGCCATTACCGGTGCCCGCCAGGTAGCCCTGGGCGAGACTGATGTGGTTCTGGCGGGCGGCGTCGAGTCAATGTCTCGAGCACCTTGGGTGCTGCCGAAGACCGAACGGCCTTACCCCTTGAAGAACCTCGAGCTGGTCAACAGCTCCCTGGGTTGGCGCCTGATCAACGACCAGATGCCCGAGGAGTGGACTGTTTCCCTCGGAGAAGCCACTGAGCAGCTGCGGGAAAGATACGGCATCAGCCGAGAACGTCAGGATCAGTTTGCGGCAGAGTCACATCTACAGGCTGGGCAGGCCTGGGCCGATGGGCACTACGAAACCCTGACGGTCACCGTCCCCGGTGTTGGGCTCAACCGCGATGAGACGATTCGCGATGGCACCAGCGCAGAGAAGCTGGCCGGGCTGAAAACTGTCTTCCGCGCTCATGGAGGAACAGTCACCGCCGGGAACGCCTCACCGATGAATGATGGGGCCTCGGCCGTATGGATCGGATCTGAGCGCGGTTCCGAGATTCTCGGCCAGTCTCCCAAAGCCCGGCTCGCAGGTTGGGCCGCATCGGCCAATGAGCCGCAGTTCTTTGGCTACGCCCCGGTGGACGCTGCGAACAAGGCCCTTGAACGAGCAGGGGTGCCCTGGGAAGAGGTCGGTGCAGTCGAGCTTAATGAAGCCTTCGCTGCGCAGTCGCTGGCCTGTCTCGATGCATGGGGATTCGGCACTGAACTTGATCCTTCCATTGTCAATGCGTGGGGTGGGGCCATTGCCATAGGGCATCCACTGGGCGCTTCTGGCACCCGTGTGTTGGCGACGCTTGCCGCGCGTATGGAGCATAGCGGCGCCAAATGGGGAGTCGGTACCCTATGCATCGGCGTCGGGCAGGGCCTGGCTGTGGTCCTGGAGAACGTCAACTGAAGGAGGAGCTATGACTCAGACTGCAAAGACCGCTGCCGACGCCGTGGCAGATGTGCAGGATGGATCGACCATCCTGATGGGAGGATTCGGCAATGCCGGTCAGCCGATGGAACTCATCGACGCGCTGCTGGAGGGCGGGGCTACCGATTTAACCGTGATCAATAACAACGCCGGACAGGGTGATGCGGGGCTGGCTCTGCTGATCAAGGAGCGACGAGTGCAGAAAATCATTTGCTCGTTTCCGCGCCAGTCAGACTCTTGGCACTTCGATGAGGCGTACCGGGCCGGTGAGATCGAACTGGAGCTGGTCCCCCAAGGTAATCTCGCTGAACGGCTTCGTGCCGCAGGTGCAGGCATTGGAGCCTTCTTCACGCCCACCGGCTATGGCACAGAGCTGGCGGAAGGCAAAGAGACCCGAGAGATTGACGGCATCAACTACGTACTCGAATACCCGCTACGCGGTGATGTGGCTCTGATCAAAGCACTCAAGGCCGACGAGCAGGGAAATCTGGTCTACAGGAAGACAGCCCGCAACTTCGGTCCCGTTATGGCCGCTGCTGCGGCTCATACGATCGTTCAAGTCGAAGAGCTCGTTCCAGCAGGTTCCCTTGATCCGGAAACGGTCGTGACTCCAGGAATCTACATCGACACCATTGCAGTTATCCCGACGGCCTCCGGTCAGCGTGCCCAGGCCGGCGCCGCATCTTTCAGCAGGAAGTGAGGACATATGCCTATTCGCGAGACTCTCCCGTCACGGCCCGACACCTCAGAGCGGCTTAGCCGCGAGCAGCTGGCTGAGCTGGTGGCCGCAGATATTGCCCCGAGCTCCTATGTGAATCTCGGCATCGGTCAGCCGACCAAGGTCTCGGACTATCTCAAGCCCGAGCAGAAGATCACCCTGCACACCGAGAACGGGATGCTTGGAATGGGCCCTGCCGCCCAAGGGGACCAGGTGGATGAAGACCTCATCAATGCCGGCAAAATACCTGTCACAGAGCTCCCCGGCACAAGCTACTTCCATCACGCCGATTCCTTCTCCATGATGCGTGGGGGACACCTTGACGTCTGCGTACTAGGAGCGTTCCAAGTGTCAGCCAATGGCGACCTGGCCAACTGGTCCACTGGGGCTCCTGACGCGATCCCAGCAGTCGGCGGTGCCATGGACCTTGCCATCGGCGCGAAGGAAGTTTTTGTGATGATGAGTCTGTTCGCCCGTGACGGTACACCGAAGATCGTTCCCGAGTGCACCTACCCGGTGACGGGTCTGGGGTGTGTCACGCGGGTCTACACTGATCACGGCGTTTTCCTGATTACCGAGCATGAGGGTGAAAGGCGACTGAAGTTGCGAGAACACTATGGGATTACTCGTGAGGAGTTGGCGAGCAGGCTCGACTTCGACCTTCACTACTGACCACACATACGAGGCCCTCTTGGGGCGCCAAGCGTGTGCAAGTCTGCTGAATCGCTGCCGAAGACCGTTCCGCCACATTCAACGTCCCATGAAGAGGCACTTCCGTAACCTATGACCTGCCGCAGACACCACAGATTCCGCTGACCTTAAAATGCGAGCGATCGGCATTGTGGGGGAGGGATAGCGCTCCAAGAGCTTCGATACTGTGTGGAGGTTCCAACCCAACGTGAGCCACCTGCGAGCCACTGATATCGTCCCTGAGAGAGTTCAAGCTCTGGCCGCCGAGTATAACGGTGCGGAAGTAGCCACCAGCTACGACGATATCTTGGACTCCGTTGTGGACGCTGTGGCGATCTTCACACAGCGGTGGACTACGGGCATAGGTTGTCCAAGCCCTCCAGGTAGGTAAGCATGTCTGTTCCGCTGTTCCCATGGTGGTCGAGCTCGCTGAGATCGAGCACATCATTGCCGAGGTGGAACGGGCAGGCCTCGTTTACGTGATGGGACCAGCTACTACAACCCGGCCACCGTATTCATTCGTGATCGCAGATCGGCGCGGAACTATCTCGCATCATCTCTGCGCAGGCGACGGGTGTCCGTCTAGGTTCCATGCTCCACAAAGAAAAAGCCGTCGGGGACGTGGAGCGGTCCCTTCGCGCGGTTGACGCGATGCTCCTTGCCCACGGTTACCTCTCAGGTTACCCCCGCCTTGAGGAAGTGAGCGAGTGCGCTAACGTGCTCTTCGAAAGACCAAGACATCATGAGGGCGAAAATGTCTCAGGGAGAGATTGTGGCGGCGCGAACCAGATGCTCCGCCAGCACTTCCGGGTCAGGGCTAAAACCTAGTCCCGGTCTCTGACTCAACTCGATCTGTGCGCCTGCACCCTGCAGCGGGTGCAGGCGCTGCGGCCACGTGAGGAATGGAACTTCGAGCTGAGCCCCGCCGCCGATGGCAGCCACAATCTCCGCTGAGGCATTGAGTGCAGGTCCGTAGTAGAAACAATGCGGAGCCACGGCCACATTCGCAGCCGCTGCTGCTTGGATAACGTCGAGCATGCCGGAGACTCCACCGATCTTGCCCACACTCGGTTGGGCGAAGCTGACTGCACCGGCGGCAATCTGCTGAAGCAATCCCTGAGTTCCAGATGCATTCTCACCTGCGGCAACCCGTCCGTGGACTGAATTCAGCCGCGCGAGGGCCGCAGTGTCATCCGGTGGGAAGACCGGCTCCTCAAGCCACAGCAGGTCATAGGGTGCAAGATCCGTCAAAGCCTGCGCGGCTCCAGCCTCATCCCAGTGGCAATTGACATCAGTCATCAGTAGAGCCTGCGCGCCAGCATGCTCACGGGCGGCGGCGACAGCCCGGGGCGTGGATTCGTGAAGCTTGAAGGCAGTAAAGCCGGCACCCCGTGCCCGATCAATATGATGTGCCACTTCCACCGGGTCCTCCCCATAGTGCACCAGGGAGGCGTAACAGCTCACACTGTCTGCAGCGTCTTGGGCGAGGAGGTGGCGAAGTGGCACCCCTGCGCGCTGGGCTGCCAGATCCCAGAGCGCGGTGTCGACTGCCGAGAGGGCAAAGTGGACCGGGCCGGTTCGGCCGAAGGCATGGAAGGCGTACTCCGCCTCCGTTCGAAACTCCGCGGGCTCAGCCGCCCGCCCCAGCGCAAAAGGTCCCACGATCTCTTCGAGCGCTGCCCACGATGCGGGATTCGCCTTGTGGCCGAAGGCTTCGCCCCAGCCGGAGCGGCCGTCGGAGTCGTGCACTCGCACCATCAACGCTTCCATCCGGGTGAAGGACTGAGATGAGGCGTTGTACTCGTCGATACTCTCCTTGGCGGTGGTTCGACGCTCGGCGGAAAACGGCAAGGAAGTCAACATCATCTCGATATGAGTGATGGAGGGAACGGTAGTGGCCATAGTCGGAGCCTAGACAATGCACAGCTGGCGGGTCCACGCCGGGAAAAGCATGAATTTATGCGCTGAGAGTATTACAGGTCCTATATATGGTCTTAAACCGCATCAATACAGGGCTCTCCGGCTCTTCTCTTGGAACGATTCAATACTTTCGGCGACAGAACGCCGGAGCATGAGACAGAATCAGGTTGAAGCGCTTGACCTCCTAGTGTGACACTGCTTACAGTGGCTACACGAACCTTTGGAAAGCGATTTCCCCACGTGATGAGGAGGCGGCCATGCTGTCCCGGATACACCGGCTCACCGGGCGCGCACTATGCGCTCCCCCGATACCGGAGGAGAACACCGCATGAGTGTCGTAGCAGAACTCAGTCGCGTCAAAAAAAGCTCCCAGAAGCCTGCAAAGGGCCAAGGGAAAAGAAGCTATAAGGACAACCTCGCCGGTCACCTCTTCCTCACTCCGTGGACTGTTGGCCTCTTCGGCATCACGCTCTTTCCGATGGCCGCCACGTTGTACTTGGCATTCACCAACTACAACCTGCTTCAGCCGCCCTCATGGACCGGGCTCACCAACATCACACGCATGTTCGGTGACGAGCGCCTTCACAACTCTCTGCAGGTCACTTTTACCTACGTGTTCATTGGGGTCCCGATGCAGTTGGCGGTGTCTCTGGCGGTGGCACTCCTACTGGACCGCGGTATGCGCGGCCTTCCCTTTTATCGATCCGTCTTTTACCTGCCCTCGATGTTGGGCTCATCAGTCGCGATCGCAGTCCTATGGCGCCAAATATTCGGTCAGTCGGGCCTTGTCAATCAAATCCTGGCTATGGTCGGCATTGAGGGTCAAGGTTGGGTCTCCTCCCCGGACACGGCACTCGGCACCCTCATCATCCTCCACGTGTGGACATTTGGTGCCCCCATGGTGATCTTCCTGGCCGGGTTGCGTCAGATCCCGGACATGTACTACGAGGCTGCCGCGATCGACGGCGCCAGCAAGATCAGGCAGTTCGGTACGATCACGATCCCGCTGCTGACCCCTATCATCTTCTTTAACCTGGTAATGCAGCTGATCAGCGCATTCCAGAACTTCACTCAGGCGTTTGTGGTCTCCGGTGGTACCGGCGGACCTGCAGACTCGACCCTGTTCTACACGCTGTACCTCTATCAGCAGGGCTTCGCGCGCTTCGACATGGGTTACGCCGCCGCTATGGCATGGCTGCTCGTGCTGATTATCGCCACGCTCACCGCTCTCAATTTCGTCCTCGCAAAGTTCTGGGTGCATTACGATGACTGATTCACTGAAGACCCGGCGGGAGCCGGACAACGCACTGGCCGCACAGGCCCGTGGTGGAGAACAGAAGAAAAGCGACGCCACCGCGGCGCTCAGCGATCCGCAGGGTCTAGGGGCCAATAAGCCCCGCGGTTTCAAGCGGAACACGCCGGCGGATAAGGCCGTCAAGTCCATCATCAAGCACATACTGCTCATCGCAGCATCCTTCGCGATGATCTATCCGCTGCTGTGGATGCTGGTCTCCTCGCTGAGACCTAATGACATGATCTTCCGTGAGTCAGGCCTTCTGCTGACCACACTGGAGTTTGAGAACTACATCGGCGGGTGGAACGCGCTGAGTCACCCCTTCAGTCACTTTCTGATGAACTCAGCGATCGTCACCTTCGGGTCCATTCTGGCGAACCTGGTGGCCTGCTCCATGGCGGCCTATGCGTTCGCCAGGCTTGATTTCAAATTCAAGATTCCCATGTTCGCCATGATGTTGCTGACGATTATGCTTCCGGTGCACGTGGTGATCATTCCGCAGTACATCCTCTTCTCACAGTTCGGCTGGATCAACACGTTCCTGCCACTGATTGTGCCGAAGATCCTGGCTACAGATGCGTTCTTCATTTTCCTGATGGTCCAGTTCATCCGTGGTATCCCCAAGGATCTGGATGAGGCTGCCCGCATCGATGGAGCAGGGCATATCCGCATCTTCCTTCAGGTGATCCTGCCGCTGATGATCCCGGCTCTGGCCACCACCACCATTTTCACGTTCATGTGGACTTGGAATGACCTATTTAGTCAGTTGATCTTCCTGACCAGCCCGGATATGTATACCGTGCCTCTGGCGCTGGCAGCCTTCATCGACTCCACGGGTCAGTCCAACTGGGGAGCAATGTTCGCGATGTCGATCGTCTCGATTCTCCCGCTGTTCCTGATCTTCCTGTTCGGTCAGCGCTTCCTCATCAAGGGCATGGCTACCACCGGTATCAAATAAGAAACCCTCTACCAAGGAGTAGCGCACACGTGAGTGACGCACAAAACCGCAAGAAGTACGTAGTACTCGGTATGGGCAACAGGTGTGCCATGTACATCGATGCCATCGCCGAGACCCATTCCGATGTCGCAGAACTGGTCGCCTTGGGGGATACCAACCCAGGGCGGACCGAGTACTACGTCAACTCTGTGCAAGAGCGATACGGCAAGTGCGTTGACTCATTCAGCCCCGCCGAGCTCACTCAAGTGATCCACAGCCGTGGAATCGACCGCGTCATCATCACCACGCCTGACTACACCCACGCTGACCTCATAGTGGAAGCTCTCACTGCCGGTGCCGATGTGGTCGTTGAAAAACCACTGACGGTCGATGCCACGTCCAGTGCGCGCATTGCCGAGGCTGTGAAATCCACTGGTCGAGAGGTCATCGTTACTTTCAACTATCGGTACTCGCCGCGCAACACTGCACTGAAGGCTGCGATTCTCGATGGGTCCATAGGCAAGATCACCTCGATCGACTTCACCTGGGTCCTCGACACGGTGCACGGCGCGGACTACTTTCGCCGCTGGCACCGCATTAAGGAAAACTCCGGTGGGTTGCTCATCCATAAATCCAGTCACCACTTCGATCTGGTCAACTGGTGGTTGGCTGACGCTCCCAAACGTGTCTATGCTTCCGGAGGGCTGAAGTTCTACGGGTCCGACGCTGCGGCAGCCCGGGGGATCACTCCCGCTGAACGTGGCACCAGGGAAGGCGCCGCGGAGGACCCCTTCGCCCTCGACCTGCGCACTGATGAAAAACTGAAAAGCCTCTACTTAGACAATGAGCACCACGATGGATACCTCCGTGACCAGGATGTGTTCTCTTCGGGGATTACGATCGAAGACAACCTCGCGGTCATCGTGGACTATTCCCGTGGCGCAGTCTTGAACTATTCGCTCAATGCGCACGCGCCTTGGGAGGGATACCAAGTAGCGATCAATGGCACGGAGGGTCGTCTGGAACTCGACGTTGTGGAGCGTGCCGCAGTCCAGCCCGCTGAAGGGGGATCACCTGTAGACCCTTCTGTCAGTGACGATGGCCAATCCAACCAGCTCCGGGCCAAAGGCGAGCGACTGCTGCTGCAGCGCCACTGGGGGCAGGCCGAAGAGATCGAGATCGTCACCGGTGAAGGGGCCCACGGTGGCGGAGACCGGCTCCTGCTAGATGACATTTTCCGTGGTGTGGGCGAAGACCCCTACAGCCGACCCGCCGGACTGCTGGACGGGGTCCATGCGATTGCGGTTGGCATCTGCGGCAACCAGTCGCTCGCCTCAGGCATGCCGGTCACTGTCGATGATGTCGACCTTGGACTGCAGGCAGTGGCAGAGCTGACGACCCACACAGACGAGAAAGCCGTCGTGTGAGCCAACGCATCATCATTACGGGCGGCTCGGGCCGTCTCGGACGCAGCGTCGTGGAGGGGTTCGTCGAAGCCGGATTCGATGTGACCAGCGTGGATCGCAATGTTCCGCCGAGCCCGGCCAAAGGTGTCGACTATCGCACGGTGGATCTCCTGGACGCCGAGGCCACAGGTGAGCTGTTCACCGACCTTGCCCCTGAGGCGGTCATCTCGCTGGCCGCCATCGCGGTACCCTTCTCGGCTCCCGAGGACGTCATCCTGAAGACCAACGCGGGAATCGCCCACAACGTGACGGCCGCAGCAGTCTCCGGAGGCGCGAAGGCGGTGATTATCGCTTCTAGTCCCTCCATTATGGGATATGGTGCCCCCACTGGTTGGGTGCCGCCGCGATTGCCGCTGGACGAGGACGTCAAGCCGGAGCCCTGGCATGCTTACGGACTGAGTAAGTACGTGGCGGAGCAGGTAGCGTCCCTGTTCGCTCAGCAGACTTCTGAAGTGAAGTTCATCAGCTTCCGCCCCTGTTATGTCATAGCGCCTGAAGAGTGGGCAGGAGCCCCCACGCAGCAGGGTCACACCGTCAAAGACCGCTTGGACCAGCCAGAACTCTCCGCCGTGGCGATGTTTAACTACGTCGATGCCCGGGATGTGACGGACTTCCTGATCACAGCACTTGCCAATATTGATCAGGTGGACAACGGTGCGGTCTTCTTTGTGGGAGCACAAGATGCGCTTGCCCGTCGGCCGCTGGCTGAATTGGTCCCTGAACAGTTCCCAGAACTTGCACACCTGGCGGAGGGCCTCACTGGAGACTCGCCCGCATTTTCTGTGCAGAAGGCCAAGGAAGTCCTGGGCTGGGAGGCAAAACGCTCCTGGCGCACCGAACTTGTAGAGTAATTCCTGCAGCTTTTAGCGGGGGATCTCCGGCGCTGGTCCCGTTGAGCATCGGCGAACCAAGTCGGCGTCGAAACTGTGAAATGCCTCTGATGCCGAATCAGGGTGCTCGAGAAGAACCGCGAGTTCGCGCCACGCTCGACAACCGAGCTCATAGTGTGCAACCTTCACAGTGGTCAGTGAGGGATAGGCACAATGGGCCAGGTCGATGTCATCAAAACCGGCCACGGACAGTTGATCCGGTACTGAGATACCGAGTTCACGTAGTTTTGAAAGCAGTCCTACAGCCACTAGATCATTGAATACGAGCACTCCTGTGGCCCGAGTACGGAGGACTTCCTCGGCGGCCTCCCTGCCGTCGAATACGTCTCGGCCCCCGGAGACTGTCTGGATCTCCAGACGTGAGTCGGCCGCCAGAGCGCGGGCGATCGCGCGTTTTCGGGGGAGGTCGGAGACTGCCGTTGGTGGTCCGGTGACATATGCCAGATGTCGGTGGCCCAACTCCTTCAGGTGCTCGATAAGCAGCGCGATGCCACGTTCATGATTCACACTCAAGGTGGGAGCAGGTAGGTCAGTGGTGTCTCGGTTAATCACCACAGCAGGCGACAACTGCAGAAGCGCACTTCGCAGCTCGTCTTCCGGTCCCCTCGGATTGACCAGAATGAGGCCATCGCAACGCTGTCGGGCGTCGAGAAAGTGACGTTCCTCCTGGGAGACATCGTCACCGGCAATCGACACCAGCAGGTGGTAACCGTCGTGAGCTGCAGACGCTGATATACCTTGTAGCACCGTGTGCAACATCGGGTTTCTCAAGTCCGGCACCGAGACAGCTACAGTCCCTGTCCGGCCCAGAGAGAGACTCCTCGCGAGATTACTGGGACGGTATTGCAGCTCCGCTGCCGCCTTACGTACCCGATCTGCGATCACCGCGTCGACTGTGGGAGAGCCATTCATTACGCGGGAAACAGTTGCTCGGGAGACATCGGCAAGTGCGGAGACATCTCCAATGGTGGCCCTGTGCTTCTTCGCGCGAGTCATGTGTTGCTCTTTCCGTCCTCGATACTGGCTGTGCTGAGAATACCGCCTCCCGGGACGGGGGGCCTTACTGCGAATGTGACGGTGATCCTTGAGGGACCGGTTTCTCGGCGTTACTATGACTTCACAGAGATGGAGATGAAACCATCCTGATGACCCTCCATACCTGGGCGAGCCGAGGAGAACAGATGGTGGAACCAGTGGCGGCCCGTTTCTGGCCGCGTCCTCGATTTCCCATCAGCCTGAAGAAGTGACGGAGGGGACGGACTTCATGCTCAACAGTACTGACGCGGAGGTGAGGGGAGCTATGAACCGTGATGTGCCCTCTAACCATCATCACCGAGCGGCGGTGTTGAAAGCCCTTGACGTTAAGGATCTGCAGGCCGCCCAGGCTGTGACGGGCGTTGACCGGAGAAAGACGTCCTGCAGGCAGATGGTTCCCGCGATGATTGCAGGCGGCACCACCTCAGAAACGGTGTGCCAGCTCCAATGACCGCTGCACTTGCTGCTGTGCTGGAAAGCCTGCGTAGCTCTGCTGGCCCGGTCCGCAGGAGTGGTTTGACCGGGTCCCTAGCGGAGGGACTCGACAGCGCCGCGGTGAATTTCGCAGCCATCGGCGGACGTGTCGAGCGTCGATGGTTCGAGGCGCTCTCCCAGCTCCAACGGTGTATCAGGCCGCTGGACAGCGCTGGGCCTGAGGTGCTGCTGGAGGGCGGGTCCCATGCGGGCGCTCTGCTGGAGTCCACTGGGACTGTCAGCGCCGAAGTGCTGACCCGATTCAGTCCCAAGGCGGCACACGAGACCCTCTCACTGTTCGTCGACAACCAGCGTTCGGACGGACTTCTGCCCGGTGAAGTCAGTGCCGAAGGCCCTCGCTACACCCAGCTACTGCTGGGCAGCCCATTGGCACGTTCAGTGTTGAATCACTATCGGCTCAACCGGGACAGCGCCACCCCAGATGATGACTGGTTGGGAACAATGTACCGGGCGATGTCCCGCTACGACGCGTGGATAAGTCAGCACCGCAATACTCGTGGCACAGGTGCGGTGGAGGCGTTCTGTGCCTTCGACGCCGGTTATGACCTTTCTCCGCGCTTCTGGTTCGTTCCAGAACAGTGCGCCAACGGAGATGCTTCCCAATACGACTCCGAGACACCCACACTTCCTTACCTGTCCCCGGATCTCACAGCGAATATCGCCTGCCAGAGAGAGTATCTGGGGCGCATCGCGCGCCAAATCGGTCAAAGCCACATTCCATGGGTGGGCAAATGGTCGGATTCCATCGATGCGCTCTTCGAACACTGTTTTAGCCCTGAAGATGACTTCTTCTATGATCTCGACGTCACTGGGACGGCCGTTAGGGTGCAGTCAGATGTTCTGCTGCGCGTGGTGGCCTGCGAGGTAGGAGATGAAGAGCTGTTCGACACTGTCGTGGAACGTTATCTCATGAACACCTCGAAGTTCTTAGCTCATTATGGGTTTACCTCTATCGCGTTGGACGATCCGCGATGTGATGCTGACTCGAAACGACACCCTGGGATGGCGGCGGTGAGCCTGCTGAGTCTTCTACGCGCGCCGCAGGCTTTTGAGCATCGGGGTCGCACCGCTGAGCTGGCTCTCACTGCGAGACCCGTGTTCGCCGCGCTGACAGCTGCAGAGGAATTCCCGCAGAGTGTGGATCCGTTCAGCGGCGAGGTTGGCTCTGGGGCCGTCTACTCGCCGTCGGTTCTTTGGTACCTAGACGCCCTGGAGCGATACTTCGGTATCTTGCCGGTCAGTGGAACCAAACGCAGTTGGGCTGAAGAGGACGGTGAGCCGGGTATTTGGTTCACTGGATTGGCGCCCACGCGCTCAGGAGCCGGACACGGCAAAGCTGCCGAGGCTATCGCCTACGCGCGAACGACGCACGGCCGGCACTATGAATTGGCGGCCGACGACGAACAGGTCGTGACTTTCCAGAACGGCAGTGAGCACTTGAAGTTCCCTCGCGGATGGCGGGTGGAAACCGATGCAGAGGGCGTGCCGGTGGCCGCTGTGGGGGTTTCTCCCGGCGCAGTGTCCGGGCATCTCCACCACAGAGGCAAGCACCTTGGTCTCACGCTTCAACCTAACGAACGAGTCGAGCTTCAGTGGACTGCACAGACCCCTTCCATAGTGTCCCGATGGCGAGCAGGCTTTACCCCGCCTCAGACGGGTCCAGCAGGTACAGCAGAGAAGATCTGAAGGGGGACCTCAATGCACTGCGGACGGTGACTCCCGCGCGTAGCACGCATGGAGCCACCGGCACCGTCAGTTGAGAAGGTCTGCGATTTCCTGATACATCCGCTCGCCGGCTTCTTCGGCCGAGAGTCGTTCGAAGAAGAACTCATCTTCATAGCGAATGACGATGTCCTGGACTGTGCCGAATCCCTCAGGCTGCAGAGGCGGAGCCTCACCCACGAACTCTTCGATCCGGTCGGCGTATTCAACGACTCGGGCCTCGACACCATCAAGATCTTGACCAATAGCTTCGCGGATACTGTCGTTACCGGGAACGCCGCGTTCGATGTCTTGCAATTCACCCGCTTCCTGATCGTTGACCATGAAGTCGATCAGCATCTGCGCCTCTTCGGGGTGGTCGCTGGCAGCGGCAGCTGAGTAGAACATTGAGGCCTTGTAGTACATACCTGCATCGGCGGCATCACCAGTCTCGCTGGGAAGCATGAGGGGTTCGAGGTCAACTCCATCGTTGCTTGAGAGCGCGATGAGCATGGCGTCCCACGCCGGGAACATCGCCGCCTGGCCCGTAGCTAGGAGTGTCTGTTCCCGGGCTATGCCCCGCTGCTCGGCCATCTCCGCGGGGGAAGGGTAGGCGCCCGCATCCTGAAACTCGCCGAGCATCTCAAAATACCCCGTGGCTTCCTCAGGGCCCCAGGGCAGTTCGCCGTCTTCTTCGACCGTATCGACACCGTAATTCTGCCTCAGGTAGAGGTGGAAACTGCCAGAGTCGAAAGATCCGGCCAGACCATAGGCTTCGGTTTCCTCTGATATCTCCGAGGCGATCTCAAGAAGTTCATCCCACGTCCAGGTCTCGTCGTCGGGAAGTTCGACTCCCGCCTCCTGAATCAACTCGGTGTTCGCCCCCATAGTCAGGGCGGTACTGCCGACAGGCATCGCGTACAGTGTCGAGTCGACGGTGCCGGTGTCGAGGAGCTCGTCGGCGAACTCCTCGGTGTTGACCTCCTCAAGTTCTAAGAGGACCCCACTTTCGATGTACTCACGCAGATAGACGAGGTCCATCTGCATGACATCCGGGGTGTCGCCACCTGCGGTCTGGGTAGCGAGCTGGTCCCAGTAGTTGTCCCACTCGTGGTAACGGACGTCAACGGAAATGTCTGGGTGCTCCTCTTCGAAGAGTTCCACCATTTCCTGGGTGTACTGGTGCCGAGCCTCCCCACCCCACCAGCTAAAGGTGAGGTTGACTTCTCCGTCGCCTCCATCGGCACCGCAACCGCTCAGCAGCAGGGCGGTGCAGGCTGCGCCGATCGTGAGTTTTCCTGATGTTCTTACCGTCATGTTGAGTCACCCATCCGTTTATGTATTTCCATAAGACATTATAGGGAGACCTGGGTCACATTGCACATCTGGTGTGACAGCGGGCACGCCGGATTTGAGCGAGATAATCCCTGAAGTGTTCACACGAGGCATTGAGGCAGGGAAGGGTGCGGCGGCGACCACTCGGTCAATGTCCTAGAGTTTCTACGGTTTGGGCGCCCACTGGTGGTGGGCTTGATCAGCCTGTGTGCGTGTTCGCGATGTAGACGTCACAGGTTGCGTTGTGCGAGACGGAATTCGCCACACTGCCGAGAACTCGGCGCACCCCACGCATGCGCTGGTTGCCCACGACGATCATCTCTGCGTTGATCTGCTCCGCATACCCGATCAGCGCTTCAGCTGGTTTACCGCGCACCGAGCGGGGCAGGACCTCTACGTCGGAGGTGTCGAGCGACTTGGTGACTGTTTCCGCAATGTAGCGGGCGTTGTCAGCGTCGGAGACGACCCATTGGTCCGATCCGCTGCTGACGACTTCGGTGCGGTCCTCCGCGTATGCGGACACCACATGCAGCGGCGCCTTCAATGTCGCCGCGAGGTAGCGAGCCTTCTCAGCTGCTTTGCGGGCTGTGGGGCTGCCGTCGACGCCGACGATGATGGGGCCTGTCATAGTGCGCTCCTTCTTGAAACGGTGAAATGTTCTACCTTCAGCCTAACTTGGGCCGTGACGAGCCGGACCGCTCCAACTCAGCGTTGCAGCACCAAGGGACGACGACGCCCGCGCACCTCAGCAGTGGGCCATCGCTCATCCGTTGTCAAGACTTCGATGACGTCCTGAGAGTCGTCTGCTCGGAGCAGCACAGTGTCCTCCACTTTGAGGCCGATACCCAGGTCCGCGCTGAAAGCACTCGGGTTCCACGCGAAGGCCTGATTCGCGCTGATCGAGTCAGGAATTCCGGGAGAAACCCGGGGATCGCGACCCTCATAACCGGCAGCACCACCCTGGTGATGCCGGGTCCATTCCTCGGAGGAGAAGCCATGGCGTCCATAGGATGTTTTGAGAACATCCAGCACTGACTCCAGGCGAGTTCCAGGCACGAGGGAGTCAAAGACATCGGCCTCCACCTCCTGAATCGCCGCGTCGAGATTCTGCTCAGCTGCTGAGGGTTCACCGAAGCGTACCCACCGGGTGACATTGGCAATGAGTCCAGCGCGGCGTGCGCAGACCACAGCCATTGCTCGCTCGCCTATGGCCGCGTCAGTCGGAAGCGGATGCCGGTGCTGGGCCCGTGAGACGCCATTGACTAACAGGACCACTGGGTCGGCGCCTGCTGATATCAGTCGAGGAGCTAAGGCAGCGGCGACTTCACGCTCTGTGGTCTGAGGGGTCACTTCATGCAGCACGTCTGTCAGCGCCGTCGCTGCGTCTTGGCACAGCGACCTGTAGCGCGATACCTCAGCCTCCATCAGGGGCGCCCGAGCTTTCCGCAGTTCATGAGGCACCTGGGACTCATTGACTACTGTGGGCAAGGAGGTGGGCAACCAGGAGGCGAGATCGTTCATATTGTGATGCCAGGCCAGCTCATGGATGCGGATCTCCGGCACCTCGGTGAGTTCTCCGAGCTCTTCGGAAGCGATGCGCTCTGCTTCATTGGAGAACACCGCGATGTCCAGACCTTCGCGGTGTGCCACCACACGCAGAATCGGTGCTCCAGCCAAACTGATATGTACCCGGGCACCGCCAAGGAGCCAGGAGAGAGCTCCGGTGGAGGACAACTCGATCCCGTCGGCTCCGGTTTCATCCAGAAGATCAATCAGGCGTGCGTGCTTGGCGGTGTACTCTGCTGTCACATTCATGCGGTCGTTCTCCTCATATCATCGACGACGTCTGCTGTCTGGCCAACGGAGAGCCGACCATCAAGCACGGCCACCCGTACCCCGCGCTTGAGAGTCTGACCGGGATGCAGCACGACCGGTTCGTCCCAGGCAAGGGACAGGCCCACACCGGGGTAGGAGTCATACCTGACGAACCACGGGTCAGGGCTTGTGTCATAGTGACGCTGCAGGATAAGGGTTGCGGGACCACCGTGGCCATGCCTGCTGGGGAGGGGGGCGAAATCCCCCGATACGGCAAGCCACTCGGTGGTGGTTCCGTGGACTGCCTCTTCACCTTCTGCCTCTGCGGTGAAGATGTGCCCATCGGTCATGGGCGGCAATCTCCAAAAGAATCCCCCATACCCGCCGTTGGCACGGCCGTTGGAGCCGGGACTGCCCAGACTGACAGGTTCGTTCCTGGCGGCGGTGAGTTGGAACGTCAGTGCGAGGTCCCAGCGCGGCGTTGCCGCTGAGTCGTCTGCTCGTCCCACGCGGTAAGTGCGCTGTTCAGCGAGGATCGGTTCCCCGTCAGCCGCGACCCAGCTCAAGCTCTGCGCTAGGCGCTGGCCTGAGCCCTCTGCTGTGACGTCCTCACCGGTAATGAGGATGCGCCCATGGTCGTTCCGCCAGATGTAGCGGCCGGCCTCCCGGGTGTAAGTCCGACCACCCCAGAAGTTGCTGCCGTTGACGTCCTGCAGCGCGACGCCGACTCCGAGGTGCCAGGTGTGGTCCAGGGGCTGCTGGTCGGTGACGACCACGCCGCCGAGGGTCGTTATTTGGTCGAGGAAGGGACGAGGGGAGTCCGTGGGCGAAATATCTTCACCGGTGCGCATATTCGCTACCCGGGTGGAACCCTCGTCAGCGGATTTCACCGAGAGTGTGCCCGACTGGGCGGGCTGTGCGGCCCAAGGGGCGCCTAGGGATGAGAAGGAGGAGGGCGCGGCCTTCACCGCGCGAGCCAAGTACTCCTCTATATGGGGGATGATGGGATGCCGATCGGGGCCGGAACCGGCATAGTCCAGATGCTCTGCGCCGATGGTGGCAGGTTCCGCTGCGGTGCGCACCGTCTCGAGCACCTTCATGAATGCACCATGGTCTTCCAGAGGTGACAGCAGGGTCTTTGCCGTCCCGCTCTGGAAATCGATGAGGTTCTCCAGCAGGTCCGTGCGTCCGAAGGTGCGTCTCTGAGGCTCCCCGGCGCCGGGACGCTGAGCGTTAGGAGTCACCACTAGCTCATCGCGGGTGTAGTACAACACTGCTTGGCCTTCAGTGCCGTCGATAGTGATCCATGGGTCCTGCTGTTCCGCAGCGCACAGGGTCAGGGCTGCGGTGACCGGAATACCAGTGCTGGTCCGCAACTGGACTATTGAGGTGTCATCAGCTTCGATCCGGTGCGCGTGGTGGAGCTCGGTGCGCAGCTCCGCGACATCCCCCAAACGCTTAGCTCCGGCGATATGCAGGGCCGTCTTCACCGCGTGGGCAAGTGGATTGGTGACGACCCCGTCCACCACGTGCACGCCGTCGAGGGTCCGGTGTCCTGCCCAGGCGGCTCGTGCGTAGTAACTCTCGGTGCGCAGCCACAGTCCGGTGGCTCCGACCGCACGCAGTTCTCCGATATTGCCACCAGGTTTGTTCAACATGTCCCTAAGTGCCGGCAGCGCGCCGGAGCCCAGTGATTGGAAGCCCACCTGAACGTAGCGTCCGACTCTGTCGGATTCAGAAAGTAGGCGCTCGTACTGCTCCAGGGTCGCCGTCGGTGGCTTTTCCAGAAGCACATCAGCGTCCATTCGCAGTGCCGCCACTGCGAGCTCATAGTGCGTATTGATGGGAGTCGAAACGATCACAATATCCGGGCGGTGGCCGGCGTCCCAAGCTTCAGCCAGGGTGGCGTAAACGGGGATGTCCCCGCGCACTTCCGGTCCGGGATCTGACAGGCTGACACCGGCGATCAACTGGGCTTTGCCCAGCTTGGCGAGCCGGGAGAGATTGAGCAGGTGCTGGCGGCCGAAGCCGTCTAGCCCGATCAGAAGAACCTTGGCAGCACCCTCTGGTGCCGGGGAGTCAACTGGCATTACTCTCCTTTGAGGAATGGAAGCACCAGGTTGTTATAGCGGGCCTGCATCGTCTGGCAGGTGAGGGCGGCGTCCTGGTTGTTGATCTGGTCGTTGAAGATCTCCACCTCCACCGGCCCGGTATAACCCGCTTCTGCCACCCATCGGCTGATGGTGGGAAAGTCAACATAGCCGTCTCCCATCATGCCGCGAGACTTCAGGGCGTCGGCCGCAATCGGGAGGTTGACGTCACAAATCTGGTAGCTGGCGATCCGGTTCTCAGCACCAGCGCGATCAATCATGTCCTTCAACTGGGGGTCCCACCACACGTGATAGGTGTCGACGACGACGCCCACGGTCTCCGGGGCGAAGGGCGCAGACATCTCCAGGGCCTGTCCAAGGGTGGAGAGTACCGCGCGGTCCGCGGCGTACATCGGATGCAGTGGTTCCAGCACAAGCCGAACTCCGTGCTCGGAAGCATAGGGAGCTAGCTCGTTGAGGCCCTCGGCAACTCGTTGCCGTGCGGCGACCACATCCTTATCGCCGGCGTCACCCGTGCCACCGATGAGGTGGGCTGCAGCTGGAAGCCCCCCCACCACCATAATCAGTTCACTGGTGCCGATAGCAGCTGCTTCACGGATAGCCGCCCGGTTGGACTCCAGCGCCTCAGCGCGGGCGGTTCCTTCGGCGACGGTGAGAAAACCCCCGCGGCATAGCGTGGTCGCGGTCAGCCCATGATCGTCAAGGATGGTTCGCGCAACCTCAGCGCCACCTGCTTGGTCCAGGAGATGCCGCCATGGGCCAATATGTTTCAATCCGGCCGCTGCCACAGCCGCACAGGCCTGCTGCAGGGAAAGATTCGGTGTCGTGCCTGTATTCAGTGACAGTTCGAAGCTCATCCAAGACCCCCGGCTTTCAGCAGATGACGCATCCTTTCCGCAGCAAGGTCCGGATCACGCAGCAGACCCGCCCGGTCGGCGAGTACAAGAGTATGAGCCAGGTGGGCAAGTGAGCGTCCGGAGTGCAGACCGCCCACCAGCTGGAAGCCGGATTGGTGACCGTTGAGCCAGGACAGAAAAGCGATGCCGGTCTTGTAGTAGAGGGTGGGTGCGCTGAAGATGTGTTTGCCCAGCTCACGGGTGGAGTCCAAGATGGCTCGCCCGCGGTCGGCATCCCCTGCATCGTAGGCCTGCAAGGCCGTGGAGGCTGCCGGGTAGATGGCGGCGAAGATGCCCAGCAGCGCATCGGAGTAGCTCTGCTCGTCACCGTGGATGAGTTCTGGATAGTTGAAGTCGTCACCGGTGTAGAGCCGGACGCCCTCGGGAAGCTCAGCGCGCAGCTGCTTCTCATGCTCCGCGTCAAGCAGTGAGACCTTCACACCGTCGACCTTGGCAGCGTTCTGGCGGATCAGCGTAAGAAATGTTTCGGTCGCTTCCGCCACGTCGTCTGAGCCCCAGTAGCCGGCCAGCGCGGGGTCAAACATGGGGCCTAGCCAGTGCAGGATGACCGGCTCCTCTGCCGCGTCCAGCAGCTCGGCGTAGAGCGTCAGGTAGTCCTCTGCGTTTCTGGCGACTTTGGCCAGGGCGCGGGAGGCCATCAGGATGACCTTCGCTCCGGAGGACTCCACGACCTTGAGCTGCTCCAAGTAGGCCTCGCGGACTTCTTTGCGCCCAGCTTCGCCAGGCTCCACCAGCGCGGGATCCACCTGGTCAGTTCCTGCACCGCAGGAAATCAGGTCCCGGACACTGCGGCCTTCCAGTGCTGGGTATTTTCTAGCTTCGAGTACAGAGGCTGCCTCCGCGGCGGAGCGCCGAATCAGCTCCTTGGTGGCTGGGTAGTCCAAACCCATACCGCGTTGGGCCGTATCCATGGCGTCTGCGACACCGAGGCCGTAGGACCATAGTTCATGCCGGTAGGCCAAGGTGGCTTCCCAGTCCAGCTGCGCTGGCGCTCCGGGAGTGTTGTCCGCACTCATCACCGGAACCACGTGAGCGGCAGCGTAGACCTTACGTGAGGTCAGCGGCTTCGCAGGGCGGGTGAACTCGCCGATGTGCGGATCAGTCTGTCCGGTCAGCGTGTAGTCAACTGTCCCCCCTTCAAGGGTGGGCAGAGTCAAAGTTTGTGATGCCACGAAAGTTCCTCCTCAGAGAGTGATCTCGGGAATGTCCAGTGTCCGGCCCTCTGAGGCGGACTGCAGGCCCAGTTCAGCCAATTGCACGCCGCGCGCAGCGGAAAGCAGACCGAAACGGTGTTCGCGACCGGCGACGACGTCAGCCAGGAACTCCTCCCACTGAGCCTTGAACCCGTTGTCCAGTTCAGCGTTGCCGGGCACTTCGAGCCACTGGTCGCGGAAGGACTCAGTGACTGGTAGGTCAGGGTTCCACACGGGCTTTGGAGTGTGCGCCCGCTGCTGGGCCACGCACTTATTGAGTCCGGCCACAGCTGAACCGTGTGTGCCGTCGATCTGGAACTCCACGAGCTCATCGCGGTAGACCCGCACTGCCCAGGAGGAGTTGATCTGCGCGATGACGGGATCGCCCTGCGGGGTTTCCACATCGAAGATGCCATAGGCGGCGTCGTCGGCGTCGGCCTCATACGGCTCGCCGTTCTCATCCCAGCGGGTGGGAATGTGGGTGGCGGTCCGGGACGTCACGGTCTTGACGGAACCGAGGAGTCCCTCCAGAACGTAGTTCCAGTGGCAGTACATGTCCACGGTCATGGAGCCGCCGTCGGCCAGCCGGTAGTTCCAGGAGGGGCGCTGAGCTTCCTGAATCTCGCCTTCGAAAACCCAGTAGCCGAACTCGCCGCGGAGGGACAGGATGCGACCGAAGAAGCCTTCGTCGACCAGGCGGCGCAGTTTCACCAGGCCTGGAAGGTAGAGCTTGTCATGGACCACACCTGCGGTGACGCCAGCCTTCTTGGCCTGCACGGCGAGGTCCACCGCGTCCTTGAGTGACTCTGCTGTGGGCTTCTCGGTGAAGACGTGCTTGCCTGCTGCGATGGCCTTGGAGAGAGTGGCGTGACGCAGGCTGGTCATGGAGGCGTCAAAGATGATGTCGATGGAGGGATCGTTGATCGCGCCGTCGAGGTCTGTGGTGAAGTGCTCAACGTTGTGCTGGGCGGCCAGCGCCTTAATCTTCGCCTCGTTGCGGCCGATCAGGATGGGTTCGACGGCGACTTTGCTGCCGTCAGGCAGCGTGATGCCACCCTGGTCGCGGATCGGAAGGATGCTGCGCAGCAGATGCTGGCGGTAGCCCATACGGCCGGTGATGCCGTTCATGGCGATGCGAAGAACACGTGGCTCAGACATTGGAAGAACTCCTTGAAGAATTGTCACGGGAATGCGCTTTCCACGTTATTGCCTAGTGATCAAAGTGTCAACTGTCACAGTGTCAGCGGTACGTGTAGATTTGTCTCTCATGGCTGTCCGACTTGCAGATGTTGCTAAAGCTGCGGGAGTGTCTCAAGCCACAGCCTCCCGTGTGCTCAACGGCTCCGATCGTCGCCCCAAAGAAGAGGTGGCCGTCAGGGTCCGTGCGGCTGCTGAGAAGCTGGGCTACTTTCCCAATGCTCAGGCCCAGGCGCTGGCGAGATCCTCGGCAGGGCTTGTCGGGCTTATCGTCCATGACATCGCGGATCCCTACTTTTCTTCAATTGCACGTGGTGCCCAGCGCGGGTTGGAAGGTTCGGGGAAACAGCTGATGCTGGCCTCTACTGAGCGAGTCGCTCAGGCTGAGATTGAGGCCGTGCGCTCGTTTATGTCCTACCGAACCGACGCGATACTCCTGGCCGGTTCCCGCGGCTTTGATGACGATGTTCTGCTTCAGAAGGTGCTGACCACCTACCGGGAAAACGGGGGACAGGTGGCGATGATTGGGCAACCTCTGCCGAATACCGGCGGCGTCCATATCGCCAACGCGGTGAGCGCAGCTGCCTTGGCACGCGAACTGCTCGGCGCCGGGCATCGGCGGTTTGCGGTGCTCTCTGGAGAAGCTCAGGTGACCACGGCTGTTCAGCGCGCGGAGGGATTCCTCGGTCAGCTCAGCGGTGCTGAAGTGGACGCTGATGCGGTGCTGCAAGGATCCTTCACCAGGGAAGGTGGGTACCGAATGATGCGGGAACTGATGAACACCGGAATAGTTGGTCCGGGGGATGGTGATCACAAGCCGGTCTGTGTCTTCTGCGTCAACGATGTGATGGCCTTGGGTGCCCTTGCTGCCTTGCGGGAAGAAGGCCTCAGCGTTCCGCAGGATGTGTGCATTGCGGGATTCGACGATATTCCGACCCTGGCGGACCAGTATCCCGGCATCACCACTGTGCGGCTGCCGCTTGAAGATATCGGCCGGACTTCGGCTGAAATTCTCTTGGACCAGGCCGGGGCCGAGCGGCGAATCACCGTGGAGGGTATTCCGATTCTGCGAGAAAGCACCCGATTGTCGCGGGCTTGACGAGCGTCTGCTGTGAGGATGTGATTCCTCACCGCGAACGACCCATCTTGGGGTTCACCGCCCGCGAGTTTGGGCCGCTGCTCGGGGGTTTGTGCATGCTTGAGGGGCAGTCAACATTGCCCTCAGTCCAGCTCATTGCGGACTGTGTTGAGGTCTTTGCTGAATACCGAACATCATGACATGCTACGTGATACGCATCACATCAATGTGGGGGGATGCGTATCGACTATCAGGGAGGGTGTGAATCGAGATGAGTTCTCGCACCATGTTTGTGAAGAGCGCCGCGGGCCTGGCTGCCCTGGGTCTTGTCTTGACCGCGTGTGGAGGTGATTCCGGGGATGATGGCGATGGCAACGTCGAATTGCGGTTCGTCTGGTGGGGTTCAGACGCCCGTCATCAAAATACCCAGGAGATCATCGACGCGTTCGAAGAGGCGAATCCTGACATCACCATTAACCCTACGTTCAGCGATTGGGACGGCTACTGGGACACGTTGGCCACGCAGACCGCTGCCGACGACGCTCCGGACATTATGCAGATGGATGAGCTGTACCTGCGCGAGTATGCCGATCGAGGCGCTCTGCTCGATCTTTCCGAAGTCGATGTCTCTCAGTTCGAGGAAACTGTCGTTGATTCCGGGCGCACCGAAGGCGGACTCTACGGCGTCACCGCTGGCGTAAATGCATTCGCTCTGCTGGCCAACCCCGACCTGTTTGAGGAGGCGGGGGTCGAAATGCCAGATGATATGACCTGGACGTGGGACGACTATGCGGAGACTGCGATAGAACTCTCTGAAAATCTTGACGGGGCCTGGGGCTCGGGGAACTTCGACGAGACCGGAGGATTCCAGACCTGGGCGAGGCAGCATGGGGGCCACCTCAGTGACGAGGACGGGGAGCTCGGCTTTGACGTAGAGGTCGCGGAAGAGTACTTCCAGTTTTTCCACGACCTGCTGAACGATGGTGGCACACCGTCTGCCTCGGCTATGTCTGAGGATCAGGCGGTGAGCCCTGACCAGTCCATGACCACCACAGGCCAGGTAGCCATGCGTCCATGGTGGAGCAACCAGGCGGTTGCGCTGACAGAGTCCTCGGGTGCCGATCTTGAACTGCTGCGTTTTCCCAGCCCCACCGGGCAGGCCTCTGATGCTGTGCCGTGGTACAAGTCTTCGATGTTCCTCTCTGCCAGCGGTGGCACCGACCACCCGGAGGAGGCTCAGATGTTCATCGACTTCTTCGTCAACTCTGAAGAGGCGGCGATGATCGACATGGCTGAGCGTGGTATGCCTCCCAATGCCGAGATCAGCGAAATGATTACCGAAGAGCTTGAGGGCCCGCAACTGCGAGTAGCTGAATACATCGAAGAGTTGGGTGCGGACCTGGGACCCTCTGAGCCAGTTCCTGCCATGGGCGGCTCAGCATTCCCCAACATTCTCTACCGCTATCACGACGAAGTGCTCTTCGACAGGCAGTCACCGGCGGAGGCAGCGGAGAACATGGTCCGCGAGATGGAGGCAGAAATCCAGTGACGCCGGGGGTTTGACCTCCCTGTCCGGCGCCAGCAGCGCGCTATGCCCTTATGATGGCCACTGGATGGCTGTCCCCGGGCGCCCGAGAGGTGCATTCACGTAGATGCGCGGATTCGCAGGGTGGGCAGGAGTTTCACCCGGTGCGGTGTCCATAGTTCTCCACTTCGCTCTGCACGTATGCGTTGGCTCAGCAACATAGCGCCTGTTCGTCCCACTTCTTCTTTTGGTGGTGAGACTGCGGTGAGAGGTGTTGAGCCTAGGCCGGCAACGACGTCGTCGTAAGCGATGACGGCACAGTCTTCAGGAACACGCATAGCGCTCGCGGTCAGGCGTTGTGAGAGAACGAGGGCGTTTTCGTCACTATGAATCAAGACAGCTGTGAAGTTGTGCTCCTGAACTAGGTTGGCCAGCCATTGCGGGTTGTCATGATCGGGGTACCCACGATGCGGTGTCTCGGCTGCGCTCTCGTCCTCCGCAATGCGCCCTACGCTTCCTACCACTGCGTCGGGGGCACTGAGAACTGTCATCCAATGTTCAATGTCCGGATGCGCGGACGCGATCTCGGCGAATGCGGTGTTCACAGCACGTGCAGTGGGGCTGTCTTGGCGAGCTGCGAGAAGAATTCGGCCGTGTCCGCGTGAGATGAGGTGCTCTATGGCCAGGTGTACCCCGTGCCAGTGGTCGCTGCAGACTGAGTCCACCGATTCGAGAGGCAGGGTTCGACTCGGATGTCGTTCGAGCAGCACCGTGGGCAGCGCCAAGTTCTCTAGCAGGGCTGCAGCAGCGTCCTCTTGCTCCAGCGTCCGCCATCGGGGCGCCAGGAGGAGCCCATCGACGTTCCCCCGGGAGATCTCTTCAATCACTTGGCGTTCTGGATTGGCAGTGTTCGGAGTCAGGTGCAGCTCGGCCCGGTATCCCGAGTACATCAAGTAATTGCGCGCACCGGCAGTCACGGCACCCAAATAGGAGTGGCGTTCTGGGGCGATGATCGCCACTGTTCCTTGCGCTGCGGAATCATCGGAATTGCTCGCTGCCACAGCGTCGGCGCGGGCAACCATTCCGTGCCGGCGCTGGACGCCCCCATTGTTCGACATGACTTCGAGATCGCGTCTTACGGTCACCATGGAGACATTGAGCAATGCGGCCAAGTGCGCCACCTTAACCTCGCCGTGCTGATCCAGGACATCCAGGATGCGTCTGCGACGTTCTTCGACGGATTCCCTCACAATGCCCCCTGATGAACTAATGATCGATTTTCGAAGTATACCGAGAGTTCCAGAGCTCGCTTCTGTCCCTGAGCTTCCGTGGCTCAGCTGACGGAGGGACGTGATTCTGCGCTTGATGAGTGATCGAGTGATCGAAATAAGATTCAAACAGGGTATTGACGTTCAAGCGATCGAAACGACATAATCGAGGTGTTATGCACATCACATCAGTAACAGTGTCGAGAGAAGCGGGATTTTCATGAGGAACAGCCACACCATCAAAGGCCTTGCCCTGGGTTCCATGGCAATGCTCGTCGCCGTAGGTTGCGCCGCGGATCAGGAAGGGGAAGGTGAAAGCGAAGAGGAGCCGATCGAGTTGAGCTTTTCCTGGTGGGGTTCTGATCAAAGAGTCGCAAATACCGAAGAAGTCATCGAAGCTTTCGAGGACGAACACCCCAACATCACCATCTCCCCCGACTACAGTGACTTTCGAGGGTACTGGGACCAGCTAGCGACTCGTGCTGCAGGCGGACAGACGCCAGATGTCGTCCAAATGGATCTCGAGTATTTTCGGGAGTACGCGGAGCTGGGGGCGCTGCTCGAACTCTCAGAAGTCGAGACATCCCATATCGACGAATCGTTGCTAGAACAGGGCTTTACGGAAGGCGGTCAGTACGCGATTCCTACCGGGTTTGCCGCTGTTGCAGTCATTGCCAATGACGGGGTATTCGACGAGGCCGGAGTTGACCTTCCCGACGATACAACCTGGACATGGGAAGACTTCTCAGAAATCGCGGCAGAGATACAAGCCAGCTCGGACAGTGTCTACGGAGCGACGACACCATTCGAGCCCTTCGCCGGTGTCCAGGCGTGGCTGCGGCAGCAGGGCAAGGAGCTCACGACAGCCGACGGCGAGCTGGGCATTGAAGCCCAGGATCTGGTGGATTATTTCGCCCATATTCAGGAGCTCAATGAGGCAGACGCCCTGCCGTCAGCGTCGGTGATCGAAGAAGACCGGGGCGCTGGTGCTGATCAGTCACTGATTGCGCAGGGAGAAATGGGCATGATTTTCGGCTTCTCCAACTTGTTTCCCGCGCTGAGCGAGAACGCAGGCCAAGAGTTGAGCCTCCTAAGACTACCGAGCCCCACGGGCCAGGCAGCGGATAATGGTATGTGGCACAGAGCCTCCATGTTTCTCTCAGCAGGTTCGCAGACAGAACATCCCGAGGAAGCACAGCAGTTTATTGATTTCTTCATCAATAGCGAAGCCTCCGGCTTGGCGAACCTGACCGATCGCGGTCTACCTGCCAACACAGAGGTTCGGGAAGCCGTAGTAGAAGAGCTCGAAGGGCCCGAGGTGGAAGCAGCTGAGTTCCTCAATGAGATCGAAGACGAGCTCGCAGATGCCTCTCCAGTTCCGCCCCTGGGTTTCGGCACTGTATCTGAGACGATGCACCGGTATCAGGCGGAGGTTCTGTTCGGACAGATGACACCGGACGAAGCAGGTGAAGCTGCCTTTGCTGAGATTGAATCCAACCTCGGATGATCTGCATTGTGATTGACTCAGGGTCCTACGCGAAGGTGATTCATTGACTGCCCACCACTCATCACATTGCGCGAAACAGGAGCCGCAGTCTGGTCTGGATCTTGATCGTCCAACGGTGCTGATGGCGATGAGTGCCGAAACCGCTGAAGCGGTCATCGGCGACGAAGGCCGTACCGAAATCCGCCGAATCTGCGAGATGTCTGAGAACGAGCCGCTCACGGAATTCCAATCAGAGCGTTCCAAAGGCTTGTTGTCCAGGGTCGAAGTGTTAGTCACTGGATGGGGATGTCCAGTGATTGACGACCAGACCCTTGCCGCAGCTCCTCGGTTGCGAGCGATCATCCACACCGCCGGGTCGGTCAAGAATCACGTCACCCACGCGTGCTTCGATCGGGGTATAGCTGTCGTATCCGCTGCCGCGGCGAACGCCCGGCCCGTGATCGAGTACACGCTGGCTATGATTCTCCTGGAGGGCAAGCGCGTGATCCCCAGAGCGGCAGAGTATCGTCGGTCTCGTCGTATTCCTGCCTTGCGGGAGACGGGGTTTTCCGTGGGCAACTACCAACGCACCGTGGGCATTCTCTCCGCCTCATTGATCGGGCGAGGTGTGATGCAGCTTCTGCGCCAGCACGATATTTCTGTTCTCCTCTGCGACCCCTATATCGACGCTCGGACTGCCAGCCAGTATGGTGCGGAATTGGTGAGTATCGAGGAGGTTTTTCTGCGCAGCGACATCGTAAGCATTCACACGCCCCTCCTCCCGGCCACCGAAGGGTTGGTCAGTCGCGAGTTAATCGACTCCATGCCGCCTGGCGCTGTCTTGATCAACTCTGCTCGGGGTGCAGTGGTCGATCAAGCTGCGTTGACGGACGCCGCTATGGCTGGGCGTCTCCGGGCGGTGCTGGATGTGACCGACCCCGAGGTGCTTCCCTCTGACCACCCCCTGTGGGAGTGTGAAAACGTGTTGATCACACCGCACCTCGCTGGTTCACAGGGCAATGAGCTGGAGCGTCTACGTGACCTCGCGTTGGCAGAGCTCCGCAGATGGGTGCAGGGGGAGGATCTGCTTCATCCCGTACCGCACGACGCACTGGAAGTGAGCGCATGAGTATCCCCGACACTGCAGAAACTTTTCCCGGCGAGGGACACTCCGCACACACTGCCGCGCTCAGCAGCTCGGCGCTGAACTTCCAGATCAGCCCGTACACCGGCTACACACGTGATCACTGGGAAGCTGTCGCTGACGCGTTGCTAGCTCGAGCCTGGCGTTGGGCTTCACCCCAAGGTGGGCGGTTGAACTTGCCGGGGCCCAGTTCTGCAAGCGGAGTTCGTTCCGATGGTCTGGAAGGATATGCCCGTACCTTCCTGGCTGCGGCGTTTCGAGTAGCCGGTGCAGATGGGGCCGATCCTCATGATTGGCTTAGCAAGTACGCGGAGGGATTGGTGGCAGGAACACGCAATCCTGGAGGTGACGACGCGGAATCCTGGCCACTTATTCGCGACTACGACGTATTCGGCCAGCCAATGGTGGAGTCTGCCTCCATCGCTCTGGGGTTGCGCATGACGAAGCCGTGGCTCTGGAACACGCTCAGCGCCCAGGAGCAGGACCGGGTGGCTGAGTGGCTCCGAGGTGCGCTGGTCGCTGTGCCGGCTCCCAACAACTGGTATCTTTTTCCGTTCACCGTGGCCGGTTTCTTGGAGTCAGTAGGACGGAGGGATGCGCTAACGTCCTATGTCCGTGAGCGAGGGCTTCAGCTCGTGGACAGCTGGTATAGGGGAGAGGGTTGGTATACCGACGGTGATGGCGGGTCTTTTGACTACTACAACGGCTGGGCATTGCATCTCTACCCCGTGCTGGACGAGCTACTGGCAAGCCGTGAGACGGATGGGGCTCCACATCCTGGAATGAGCGTCTGGGGTGCCCGCCTTCGAGAACACCTCACGGACTACGGACACTTCTTCGCAGCGAACGGAGCACCGGTCTATTTCGGCCGGTCGATGACATATCGCTTTGCGGCCAGTGCCGCAGTAGGACTGGGTGCTGTGACTGGCAATACTCCGCTGAGCGCTGGCGCTTCGCGGCGTATCGTGAGTGAATCGCTGAAGCACTTTCTGGACCGTGGCGCGCTCGATGAGCACGGCGTGCTCACCCTCGGTTGGTACGGGAAGCACGCCGCGACTGTGCAAAAGTACTCGGGCCCGGGCTCCCCCTACTGGGCGTCGAAGGCATTTGTCGCGCTACTGGCGCCACCGAACGATCCCCTGTGGGTTGATACCGAGCAGAAGATGCCGGTAGAGACCCGAGACCATGTGATCGCTCTGAAGGCGCCAGGATTCCTCCTTCACTCCACCCAGGAGGACGGCATTGTCAGGCTTCACAACCATGGCAGCGACCATCTCAGGGCGGTAAATGGTGAGGCGGGTTCAGCGACGGACCCACTCTATTCGCGTTGGGTCTACTCGACACACTCCGGACCGACCTCGCCTACCAACCAGCCGGATAATGATCTCTCAGTCTTTTGGCGCGGAGAACGTGGAGTACGCACCCGTATTCATCCCCTTGGCACGGGAGTTGAACACGGTATCGGATGGGCTGCCTCCTGGCATCGGCCGGTCTTCTCCGGTCGGGCATCGGCATTCCCTGGCCTCAAAGTGACAAGCGTCGTCGTCGTGTATGGTGCGTCCGAACTGCGAATTCACGCGATCCGTGGTGCTCCTCAGGGTTCATCCCTCCAGTCTTCGGGATGGGCGACGCGTTTCGGTTCTGCCAAGGAAGTCACGTCGACGTTACTGCCCCTGGCAGGTTGGGAGCGACCGACTACGGAGGTCGCCCCGGAAGGGACCGCGTTTGAGCCGATAGTCGAGGTCCCGCGACTTCGCGCGGAGCTCGCTCCCGGTGTTGGGCAAGTATTGGTGGCGCTGGCGTCCCTCACCGGAGTTGAATCAGACCGGTCTGACGGTATTGCCGAGGTGGAGAATCTGAGCATCACAGAGAATCAGGTCACCTTTCAGTGGGCTGGGCACAACAGGGTGGTTGTTGTGGACCTTGACCTGGGCGTCGTTGCCACCCGAGGGGTGAGGGATTGATGACCTGGAAGTTTTCAGTGAGCACACTGGGCATCCCGGGAGCGCCCCTGGAGGAGGTCATTAGGCTCGCCACCAGTGGTGGGTGTCAGGGAGTGGAGCTCCGGGTCCATGACACCGAGTTCCTGCACCTGGGTCTGGAATCTACCGAGGCGCAGCGAATCGGCCAGCGCATAAAAGACGCTGGACTAGCGATCTCGGGACTGGCCGGGTACGCCCGAGTATGCAGTCCAGCTGAAGATGCTGAGGTCATTGAAGAATTAGATTCGTTGATTGCGCTGGCTCATCACACCCGTTCCGGCGCGATCCGGGTCTTCCCCGGCGGGGACGCCGAAGCACATCCCGCGGAGCTTTGCGCCCGTGCCCTTCGCCGCATTGCCGCGGTCCTTCCGCAAGCCCAAGACGCAGGGGTTCAGATACTGGTAGAAACTCACGATTCACACCCAACGGGTCGCGCCGCGCTGGACTTGGTGAAGGATCTAGAAGACCCTGAGCATGCCGCGGTGCTGTGGGACGGGCTTCATCCCTGGCGGTGTGGTGAAACCCCGGAGGAGACCCTAGAAATTCTGGGGGCACATCTCGGATACTTCCAGGTCAAGGACGCCACGCTCCGCGGTGAGAAATGGGTCCCTGTTATTCCAGGAACCGGAACGGTACCGCTGGAGACCCAGGGTCGGGTTTTGCAGGCGTTTTCTGGATGGTGTTCCCTTGAGTGGGAACGGGCCTGGCATCCGCGTATCGAGCCGCTGAGGGAGGCTCTCCCGGCTGCAGCGGAGTGGTTTCACCGGTGGAGGCCATAGCTCCTGTGCCCAGGATCTCTGTTCTAGCTGTAGGCATCGCGCTTACATGAGAACAACGGAGGGCGTTGATACGTCCGTGGGGACGGTAGCCCACCCTTTGGATCCGACTCCTTTCCTGCACATCTAGACGCACACGTTTTCCTGTCCTTTCTTGACGAGCCTCGTCATCGTCTCTAGTGTATCGATAAATGTGATGTAAACCACGTCATCGAACATCGGTGATGAGAGTGCCGTTGAGGGGAACCCCATGAATGCTCAGCAAGGAACTGACGAGGTAGTCGTGAATCTGGACACACCGGGTCCAGTGATTAGCCGCCATATCTATGGCCACTTCGCGGAGCACTTGGGCCGATGCATCTATGAAGGCTTCTGGGTGGGTGAAGATTCCGAGATAGACAATGTCGACGGCATCCGGTCAGACGTCGTCGCTGCGCTGCGGGGGCTCAAAATTCCCAACCTGCGCTGGCCGGGTGGCTGCTTCGCCGATGAATACCATTGGATGGACGGCATCGGGCCGCGCCAAGACCGGCCGCGAATGGTCAACACCCATTGGGGTGACGTGGTGGAGAACAACCACTTTGGTACCCACGAGTTCATGAAGCTCTGTGAGTTGCTCAATACCGAACCGTATATCTCGGCCAACGTCGGGTCCGGAACGGTCCGCGAGACCAGCGAATGGGTGGAGTACCTCACCCGCGGCGACGACGCCCCCATGTCTCAGCTGCGTTCACAGCACGGCCAGACAGAGCCCTGGAGCGTGAAGTTTTTCGGCATAGGAAACGAGCCCTGGGGCTGCGGAGGCCGCATGACCGCCGAGCAGTACGTCGCACTCGCCCGGCAACACGCCACCTACGCACGCGATCACGGCCACAACTCACTGTACAGAATCGCCGCAGGGGCCTCGGACGATGACTACGCCTGGACCGAGACCCTCATGAAGCACCTCACTCAGGGGCTAGGGGACCGAGCGCCCTCCGATATCTTCCAAGCGATTTCCTTCCACTTCTATACCTTTTCTGGCGGTTGGGCGGACAAAGGCCATGCCACCGAGTTCAGCCGGGACGAGTACTGGAACACCATCGCCAAAGCTCAGCAGATCACCAGAATTCTCCGGGGCCATACTGCCGTCATGGATGCCTATGACCCTCACCAGACCGTGGGACTGGCCTTGGACGAATGGGGTACCTGGTGGAACGTGGAGGAAGGCACCAACCCAGGATTCCTATACCAACAGAACACCATGCGCGATGCACTGGTTGCTGCGGTCCACTTTGATGCCTTCCACCACTTCGCTGAGCGCCTCACTCTCGCGAATATCGCCCAAACAGTCAACGTGCTGCAGGCCATGGTGCTCACAGACGGAGCAGAGCTGGTGCTTACTCCGACCTACCATGTGTTTGAGATGAGCACGGGGCACCATGATGCACAACGGCTCGATGTTCGACCCAGGACTCCATCAGGTATGACCAGCCCTGGCAAACACACTGAACATACAAAAGTGAACGTCTCCACCAAAGACGGAACACTCACCATCACAGCAGCGAACCTTGACCCTGACACAGCGCAGGAGGTCACCTTGGACCTCCGTGGCGGCACCATCAGTGGGCTCCGCGGTCGAGTGCTGCACGGCTCAGACGTCAGCGACCACAACACCCCACAAGCACCTCAGGCAGTAGCGCCCACCCCATACCGCGGTGCCACCCTCGTGCCTTACGACCGCGGAGCTGAGCTCACCTTGTCCCTACCGCCAGCTTCGTTCGTCTCCCTGAGCGCGCAGCTCGACTCACACTGAGTCACCCCACACTTCCGGACACCACCACTGAGACAGCTCATTGAGGAGAAAACCCATGAAACACTCAGCACTGACCACATTCGCCGCGGTGGCCTGCGCTGGCACCCTAGCTCTTACCGCTTGCGGGGCCGACGGCGGGGATGAGGAGGTGACCCTCAGCATGACGTGGTGGGGGGCTGACTACCGCAACAACATCACCAACGAGATGATCGACATCTGCGAAGACGAAGCCGGTGTCACCGTCGACCCGCAGCACAGCGCATGGGAAGGCTACTGGGACCAACTCGCCACCCAAACGGCCGGCAACAACACTCCCGACATCATGCAGATGGACGACACGTACATTCGCGAATACGCCGATCGGGGCTTGCTGCTAGACCTGGACCAGGTCGATCTTTCCGCGATGGAGGAAGACGCGATCGCCAATGGTGCCACTGAAGACGGGCAGGTGGGCATCACCACTGGGATCAACGTCATGGCCATGCTCGCCAATCCAGAGATCTTCGACGAACTCGGCATGGAGCTACCCGATGATTCCTCCTGGACCTGGGATGACTACCGGGAACTGACGATCGACATCTCGGAACAGCTTGAAGGTCAGCAGTTCGGAGGCGGCGGCCCAGTCGAGCCGGTGAGCTTCCAACTGTGGCTGAGGCAGAACGGTCTGAATCTCACCACAGATGATGGTGAGGTGGGCTTTGAACCTGAAGACCTCGAGGAGTACTGGGAGTTCCAGCTTCAACTCATTGAAGACGGCGGTTATCCCAACGCCACGCTCATCCAGGAGGAGGGGAACGTCCAGCCGGGTGAGTCGATGTTTGAAATTGGTGAGCAGGCACTTGCTCGCTATTGGTCCAACCAACTCACCGGCGTTACCGACGTGTCAGGTGTGGAAATGGTCCCCCTGCGCTGGCCCTCAGCCACTGGAAGTTCCGCTGAGAATGGGCTCTGGTACAAATCCACCATGCTCTGGTCAGCCGCAGCGGCCACCGACCACCCAGACGAGGCCCAGACATTCATCGACTGCCTGGTTAACAACGAAGCCGCGGGCCTGGCCCAAGGAATGGACAGGGGCCTGCCCGCCAACCAGGATGTTCGGGAGGTCGTTCGCGAAGGGCTGGAGGGCTCAGACTTGGTGGCAGCCGAATTCCTGGACATCGTCGATCCCGATGTCGAAGCACAAGAACCAGAACCAGTTCCGGCGATGGGAGCAAGCGCCATCCAAGACATCCTCGGTCGGTACAGCGAAGAAGTCTTCTTCGAAAGCATGACCCCAGCGGAAGCCGCTGAAGCTGCCCACACCGAAGCAGTCGGTGAAATCGGTGAGTGAAGCCGATCAAAGTTCCCAGAGGTGCTGACTGCAGCCTCGCCCCGGCGCTCACGCACGGCATATGGTAGAAATGTGCCTCGTAACGTGACCATGAGCGACGTCGCTCGCTCCGCCGGCGTCTCACCCATGACGGTCTCCAATGTTGTCAACGGGCGCGCCGGCGTGAGCGAATCCGTCCGTCGGCGAGTCACCGCACAGCTGGCGGCCTCGGGCTACCGGATGAACGTAGCCGCTCGAAACCTCCGAGCAGGCCGAACCGGAGTCATCGGGCTTGCAGTCCCCGAGTTGGACCGGTCATATTTTGGCCAACTCGGAGCATGTATCACCGCTGAGGCGCGCAGACAGGGATACCGCGTAGCTGTGGAGGAAACTGGGGCGGGGGCGCAAGGAGAGACTGACGCCATTCAGCTCTCTCAAGCGCTGCAGTACGACGGCCTCATACTCAGCTCGGTCGGCATGGATCTGCAACAAATCGCTGGTCAGCAGTCGTTTCCTATCGTCCTGTTAGGTGAGCGGACCGCCCCTGAAGGGG
Source organism: Nesterenkonia haasae (assembly GCF_010119385.1). Taxonomy (GTDB): domain Bacteria; phylum Actinomycetota; class Actinomycetes; order Actinomycetales; family Micrococcaceae; genus Nesterenkonia; species Nesterenkonia haasae. The sequence goes on along the minus strand of NZ_VFIE01000020.1, from coordinate 68,728 downwards.
TCGACCACGTGGCAATGCCCAATTTCGCTGGAGCCCAGGCCGCCACAGAACACCTCATCGCGCAGGGAGCGCGCAGCATCGCATTCGTCGGAGGGCCCACCACCTCTGAGGCAACGATACGAAGCCTGCGGCTCGATGGCTTCCATGCGGCGTTACATGAGGCAGGACTCGACACTACGGGCGCGGAAAGGAATGAGCGGATTGTCGACGTCGTCGAAATCACCATGGAGGACGGGCGCCGGGCCGGGCACGCGCTCGCAGACCAGGCAGATCGCCCAGATGCGGCATTCGTGCTGACCGACACGGTAGCAATAGGAGTGCTGCGCGGACTCCATGAGAGAGGAATCCGAGTCCCCCAGGACATGCTGATCGCGAGCTTCGACGATATCCCCGAATCGCGCTACCTGACACCATCGCTGACAACGGTCAGCCCTGATCACCAATGGACAGCCCGACGCGCAGTGGAGATGCTGCTAGCTCGCATCCAGAACGGTTCCGGGTCGACGCAACGTACCGAAGAGATCGTGTCATTCACCCTCGTTCATGGTGAGAGCAGCCATACGCTGACCACGCCCCCAGAAACCGAGCACCACAGCATCAAGCAGCGGAATCAACCGCACGAGCGAAGAAAGGAGGCATCATGACGTGGAAAATTGCCTTCAGCGCACTGGGTGCCCCCGGCTCGTCCCTCGATGGTCGCCCCGCTATCCCTGATACTGCCTGCGCAGCGGCATGGTTCGGCCGTTGGAACCCCGGGGAGTGCTGACCAGATGACCATGCCGAGTAAGGAATGGTTTGAACGCCACATCCACCAGCACCTGATCCCAGAACTGGAAGACCGCGGCCTTGTGGTCCACTCGCTACTCGCTCTGCACCGCGGCGCTCTTATGCATGAAACTTACTGGGCGCCATACAGCGTGGATAGGGTGCACCGACTCTACTCAGCGGGGAAGTCACTTGTTGCGCTCGCCATTGGCGCCTTGGCGGACGATGGCGCCCTGCGGCTCACCGACCGCATCGTGGACTACTTCCCTGAGTTCAGAGCCGACGCTCACCCGTGGGTCCTGGCCATGTGTGTGGAGGACCTGCTGACAATGCAGACATGTCACCGCCAAGCCACCTACCCGTTGGTCTCTGACGCGGATTGGGTGCGCACCTTCTTCACGCTCGCCCCCTCCCACCCTCCCGGTACGGTCTACTTCTATGACACGTCAGCCACCGTGGTGCTCACCGCCCTGGCAGAGAAGCTGACCGAGCGGCCTTTCGAGGAGTACTTCGCTGAACGGATCGGTCAGCGCGTAGGGATGCAGCAGCCGCTGAAGGCCCTGCGCACCCCGCTTGGACTGCCTCCGGAATCTTTCGCCGAACGACCAACCTGGCGGGAGGTGAGCGAGAATTCCCTAGGAGTTGCACATGGCGGCTCAGGGCTTCTGTCCACCCCGCGGGATATGGCGCGGATTGCGTGGCTGTGCCTAAACAACGGGAGAGCCGGAGACTCACAGGTCATCTCCGCTGAGTACCTCCATGCAGCCACCACCGCCCAGGTCCCCACCGGAACCGGAAATTTTTCCAACCCGGAATCACAGCTGGGCTACGGCTACCAATTTTGGCGATGCAGGCGCGACAGCTACGCAGCATGGGGAATGGGTGGACAGATCATGCTCGTAGTTCCCTGGTTGGAGACCGCCGTAGTCGTCACCGGCTGCAGTATGCACATCGAATCCGATGCTCAGCTGATCCACAATGCCCTCTGGGAGAAACTGCTGGATCCTCTGGCTCTCACACTAAGAGGCGAGGCCACAACCCCGGACGCGGCGGTCCAGCAAAAGGTCCCCCTGCTGCACATCGGCGAAGCCAGCAGCCCGGGCCAGCGTGCACCCCGCCCGGTGCGTGGCGCCCCGATGCCAGGCACCACCATCGGCCGCAGCGCCACACTGGAGCTGAAGTTCAGCATTGACTCTGTGCCGTTCGAAGTTTCCGGTCCGGGCCAAGCCGGGCAGGCCGCGCTCAGTACGCATTTTTCCGCCCTGGAATTGACCTGCACTGCAGATGGCGGCGAGCTCGTTCTCGTCACTCACGCCGGTCAGCGCCGGGCGTTCCCATACCTGGTTGGGGGACACCAGGAGCACCCCCTGCCCGGATATGGGTACGAAACGCATACCTCAGGTGCCTGGCTGGATGACAGCACGCTCTGCCTCCAGGCGCAGGTGGCCGGAGACTGGTTGGCGCAGATTCAGATCTTCGTGCACCTCAATGACAGCGCGGATCAGGCGGTGTGCCGTATGAAGGCCGCGGCAGAATTCTTCGCCCAGGAATACGACGGTCTGCTGGTGGGCCGCCGCAGCCAAGAAAGCGCCGCCGCCACCGGCGACCCCCTGCCTATGGGTGAGCCTGCTGGCACCCCGGACCGGATTCGGCTCACCAGCCAGTACATCGAACGTGGTGGCCGGCCATGGATACCGATCACGGGAGAACTGCACTATTCACGAATACCGCGAAGCCGGTGGAAGCAGACCCTGGCGCAGGCTGCTGCAGGCGGCCTGAACTCAGTGGCGTGCTATGTGTTCTGGCGCTACCACGAGCCGAATCCGGGAGACTTTGACTGGACCGGAAATCGGGATCTGCGCAGCTTCGTACAGCTGGCTGCTGAGGCGGGGCTGGACGTCGTCGTGCGTTTGGGGCCCTGGGCCCACGGTGAGGCAAGGCGAGGAGGTTTCCCTGACTGGTTGGAGAACACTGTTTGCACCCCGCGCACCAATGACCCTGCATACTTAGATTTGGTGGAGCGTTTCTACGCGCAGACTATTCACCAGCTCACCGGGCTGACTCATGCTGAGGGCGGACCGATCATCGCCGCTCAGCTGGAGAACGAACTCCACGACCAACCTGAACACATTGCCCGACTGCGTGAATTGGCCGAAGGCCTTGGGCTGAATGTGCCGCTGTGGACTGCCACCGGGTGGGGCGAGGCGCGCCTGCCGGGCACTGTGCTGCCGGTCTGGTCTGGCTACGCCGACGGGTTCTGGGCCGAGCAGGATGACGAGTTTCCCGACTTCGCGCGGCCGCACTTCGCCTACCGCCATGAGCGGGATGACCACGGGGTCGGTGCCGATGTCCGGCAGGTCACCCAGACCTTCTCCACTGCGGTGCGGAATGAGGATGACGACGACGCCCCCAGCTCGCCACCATTACCGTTCGCCACCTGTGAGCTGGGCGGGGGCATGCACGTGGCATACCACCGGCGCCCCCTGGTGACACCGGAGGATGTGGCCGCCCTAGCTCTGGCGAAGATCGGCAGCGGCTCCACTTGGCAGGGCTACTACATGTACTCCGGGGGCAGCCACCCGCATGGTCACCCCGATGGCGAACAAGAATCCCAAGCGACCGGCTATCCCAATGACATGCCACAGATCAGCTATGACTTCGCAGCAGCGATCGGTGAGCATGGACAGCTCCGCCCGCACCACCACCTCCTGAGGCGCCACCACCTCTGGCTCACCTCGGAGGCGCAGCGGATCGCCCCCATGACCGCCAAAATGCCGGGAACAGACATTGCCCTTGATTCGGGAACCGATGCGGATTCGCTGCGTTGGTCCGTCCGCGATGACGGGACCCAGGGGTACATGTTCCTGTCCACCTATCAACCAGATGTGGCTCCTCTACCGGGGCAGCAGGCGTTTCAGCTGCACGTCCCACTAGGGGAACGGGCCATCACTGTCCCGCACACCCCAATAGACTTCCCCGCCGGAGTCTCCACAGTCTGGCCGCTGAACTATCCGCTCGCGCCAGACCTCAGCATTGTGAGCGCCACCGCAGAAGTTCTCACCCGAGTGGTCGACGATGAGGGTGAACTGCTCATTCTCTGTGCACTGAACCAGATCCCAGTGGAGATCGTCCTAGACCATAGTGTGGAGGTCTCAGGTCCGGCTGTTCTTCGGCAGTGTCAGGAAGCAGACGTCGTCGTGCTCACCGCTCAACCAGGTCCCGATTGTCTGCTCCAGATCGGCGTACACCGCATCCTGGTGCTGGACGAAACACATGCGAACCAGGTTCACCGGCTGTCCTATGAGGGACATGATCGGATCCTGCTGGCAGAGCAGCCCGTGTGGGTTGAGGACGGCGAGCTGAGGACCGAAAGCGTCGTGAACCGCCGGACGTTGATGAGGGACCTGGTCCTGGAGGAGAACGGACACCGGGCCCCGGCGCCAAACACCGGCGGGCCCCAGAACCGGCTCTCTGCGCCCCAGGACTGGTCAGCGGCGTCCATTATTGACGTGCCCCTACCAGCAGAATCGTTCGCCGAAGACGTTCGCAGCATGCTGCGCGTGGAGTTCGTGGCCGACATCGCACGTGCGGTGATACCAGGAAGGGGCAACAACGAGGATCTGCTCATCAGTGACCATTTCTGGCACGGACGGGACTGGGAGGTGGAGCTGACGCTCTGGCGGGACGACATCATTGCTCGCGGGTTGCAGATCCACTTTCTACCCCGCCGTTCCGGTGACGCAGTGTGGATTCACCCTCAGCACCGAGGTGCGCCCGACGGCGCCCACCTCCACCATCTAGAGTTCTTCGAGATAACCACTCACTCGCCTGCCCCGGCCGGAACCCGCCCATTGGGTGCAGCTCCTCCACCTGCGGGCCCAACCACGGAGAGTCCCAGCAATGGTCCCCATAGTTTCCACCGTTTTGAAGAGTAACTGGCAGCCGGTAGATGCTCGGCAGATGCGCCTGGGTGAGGGAGCCCGCTACTTCGGCGACCGAAGCCCACGATCAGGCGAACCGTTTCTCCTGGTCAACCTCCTCGACAGTGAGCTGTTCAGCACCTCTGGTGAACCAGGCGCAGGAGTCCACCAATTGGGTGCTTTTGACCGTCCCTTGGGAGCTGTGGCTCCGCTGAGGGGCCGGCCTGGTCAGTGGATAGCGGCGCTGGGCCAGGGGTTGTCCCTGCTCTCGGAGCACCATGGCCGATTAGTGGAGACCGCAACCTGGGATCAGCCCGCAAGTGACCGACCAGGTCAACCCGAGCTGCGAGTCAATGACGCACTTGCGGACCCCACAGGACGGTTCTGGGCCGGCGCCATGGCCTACAACGGCGACGCCGGCTGCGGCCTGCTGTGGTGCCGGGACACCGACGGTGAAGTCCGTATGATCGTCGAGGGCATCAGTATCCCCAACGGCCCGGCCTTCACAGAAGATGGCACTCGCATGTTCTTCACTGATTCTCCAAGCCAGCAAATCCACTCCTACAAGTTGGATGCCGAATCAGGCGCGATCAGCTCGGCGGAACCTTTCGCGGCGGTCCACAACGGGGTGCCGGATGGGATGGTCGTCGATTCCGAAGGCTGCCTGTGGCAGACAGTTTTCGGCGACGCCGCCCTACTCCGGCTATCTCCCGATGGTGACCTGTTAGAACGCTTCGACCTGCCGGTCCGTCAGCCCACCAGTGTGGCGCTGAGTGCTCAGGCGCCCTATCGAGCCATCGTCACCTCTGCCGCCAACGGACTCGAGGACCCCGGACCTATGGACGGCTGCGTATTCACGGCAGAAATCAGTGTCGCCGGCGTCGAAGCGTACTCAGCCGCCTAAGGCACCGACCCAGGTCATGTGACCCCAGACCACATTCAGGCGCGACCGACCTCCCGGCGGCCGAGGCGAAAGGAATACCGCTCCCATGAAGAACGCGACTCCCACCTGGCTCCGTCACCACCCGGACTCCAAGAACTCCTCCGCTCCCCGGCGCATCTCCTTCGGGGCCGACTACAACCCAGAGCAGTGGCCGCGCGATGTGTGGGGTGAAGACATCAGATTGATGAAACAGGCCAATGTCGACGTCGTCTCCGTAGGAATCTTCTCCTGGGCTCGTCTCCAGCCGGCGCAGGGTCGCTGGGACTTTGACTGGCTGGACGAAGTCATGGATCTCCTGGCCGAGGCGGGGATAGGCGCTGACCTTGCCACCGCTACCGCTTCACCGCCGGCGTGGCTTGTGACTGAACACCCTGAGATCCTGCCCGTGACTGAAGATGGCGTAACACTTTCCCCAGGAGGCCGGCAGCATTGGCGCCCCACCTCTCCGGTATTCCGCGAACATGCCCTGAACCTTGCTAGGACCCTCGCCGAACGCTACAAAGACCATCCCGCACTGGTCGCCTGGCACGTGAATAATGAACTTGGCTGCCACAATCTCTATGACTACTCAGACGACGCTGCGGCGTCGTTCCGTGAATGGCTGGTTCAGCGCTACGGCAGTGTGGATGAGCTCAACCGCGCCTGGTCAACGGACTTCTGGTCCCAGCGGTACCAAGCATTCGACCAAATCCTTCCTCCACGGAAGGGAACCGCTTTTCCGAACCCCACTCAGCAGCTGGACTTCAAACGCTTCAGCTCAGATGCGCTAAAACAGCATTTCATTGCCGAGCGGGATGTGCTGCGAGCGGTCACTCCGGATGTGCCGGTGACCACCAACTTCATGGTGGTCGGTGAAACCAAGGGCATGAACTTCTCCGATTGGGCGGATGAGCTGGATTTCGTGGCCAATGATCACTACCGCCTCCCGATCGAACACTCCCGCGATGAACTGTCCTTCTCAGCAGCAACTACCTCCTCTCTGGCGCGCGGCAATCCGTGGTTCCTCATGGAGCACTCCACCTCTGCGGTGAACTGGCAGCCCATCAACCGGCCCAAACGAGACGGTGAGCTGGCACGGGACTCCCTGGCGCATGTTGCCCACGGAGCCGATGCCGTCTGCTACTTCCAATGGAGACAGTCCGCAGGAGGAGCAGAGAAGTATCACTCCGCCATGGTTCCCCACGCCGGTGAGGACAGTCGGCTCTACCGCAGTGTGGTTCAACTCGGGCAGACGCTGGACCAGCTGCAACCACTGGCCGGCACGCAGCGTGCGCCCGCACAAGTTGCTGTGCTGATGGACTGGGAATCCTGGTGGTGCAGCGAACTCGACTCCCACCCGACCGAGGACCTGCGGTACCGACAGGAGGTCTTTCACTGGTGGTTGGCTCTGCTCAACGAGGGAGTCCGCGCGGATGTTGTGCAGGCCCACCAGGACTTCTCTGGGTACGACGCAGTCTTCGCCCCGGTGCTGCACATGGTGCCCCACCAGCTGAAAGGACGGCTTGAAGATTTCGTGCTCGAAGGCGGGCACCTAGTGACCACCTACTTTTCCGGGACTGTGGACCAGGACGACCGTGTCTGGCTTGGCGGCTACCCCGGAGCGCTGCGGGACCTGCTCGGCATCCGAGTAGAGGAGTTCGCCCCACTTCTACGGGATGAGACGGTGACCCTCACTGACGGCACGCTGGGCACACTGTGGAGCGAGCAGGTCGACATCACGGACAGCGGCGTCGAGGTGCTGCGCCGGTATGTGGGTGGAGAACTCGACGGAAGTCCGGCGGTGACCAGGAGAAGAGGTGGGGCGGGAACGGCGTCCTACGTGTCGTCGCGCCTGGATTCGGCTGGCCGAGCCAGCCTTCTGCGTGACCTGCTTGCTGGCGCCGGTGTGGAGCCGGAGATCCCGCAGCAGCTTCGCGGACGTATTGAAGTCACCAAGCGGGTGGGGGCGCAGGGTGAGTACGTGTTCGTGATCAACCGGACGGATGAACCGGTGAATCTTCAGGACTTTGCGGGGCATGCATTGATCGGCCTCAGTGCGGGCTCACGCACATTGGCCTCGCGTGGCGTCGCCGTTTTTCACCTTCAGCGCTAGAGCGGAAGACCCAATACCGAGTTCTCAGATGGGCCACGGCCGAGGGTCTCCTCGGTGACTTCCTCCCTGA
>NZ_VFIE01000020.1:0-60915 GCF_010119385.1 Nesterenkonia haasae | reverse complement strand
GGACTCGGGAAGTCCTGAAACCTCCAAATGTTGTGAGGTGAACCCTCACATTTTCTGGATTCCCTGCGTCATATCCCTTTCAAGCCTTGTAAATAGGGTAGTTCCGTTACTCAATCGTGACCGCGCAGAGACTACCCACCACATAAATGTTAGCGCTAATATGTGTGACACAGGTCGCATTTGCGACATAGAGGGGACACCCCCGCCCCGGCGAAGGAGCCGGATCACACAAGGAGATTCTCGGTATGAGGAAGACACTCTTGACTACGATTGCCTTCACAGGGGCTGCAGCGCTTACCCTCAGCGGGTGCTCCGGCAACGGAAACGCTGACGCGTCCGGTGATACAGGCACCGACGGCGGGGGAGCCGCCGAAACCATTACTGTCGGTTTCGCACAGACAGGTGCAGAGTCCGGCTGGCGTTCTGCCAACACTGAATCTATGCAGAACGCTTTCTCTGAGGAGAACGGCTTCGAACTGATCTTCAACGCGGCGGACAATGACCCAGCAGCGCAGATTTCCGCCGTGCGCAACTTCATCAATCAGGATGTCGATGCCATCGTCATCGCCCCCGTGGTCGAAGATGGCTGGGACGACGTGCTGGAGGAAGCCGCTGAGGCAGAGATACCCGTGATCCTCGAAGATCGCACGGTCTCGGCGTCTGAGGATCTGTACGCCGCATGGGTAGGACTCGATTTCCATGAGGAAGGCGTCATGGCCGGAGAGTGGGCCGCCGAGGAATTCGGCGACACTCCAACCAATATGGTGGTGCTGGAGGGCACGACCGGCTCCGCTCCAGCCAATGAACGCGCCGCCGGCTTCGACGAGGCCATCGAGGGCTCCGCCATCGAAACAATCGACTCCCAGACTGGCGACTTCACCCGTGATGGCGGCAAGTCCGTCATGGAGGGCTACATCTCCAACTACGGCGTCGAGGACATCGATTTGGTCTATGCACACAACGACGACATGGGTCTCGGAGCGATCGAAGCGATCGAAGCAGCTGGTGCCACGCCCGGTGAAGACATCAAGATCGTGACTATCGACGCCGTCAAGGATGGGATGCAGGCACTCGTCGACGGGAAGATCAACTTCATCGTCGAATGCAACCCGATGCTGGGTGAGCTCGCGGCAGAACTGGTGACGGATGTGCTCGCAGGCGAAGAGGTTGAGAAGACCGTCTACGTTGAGGATCAAACCTTCACCCAGGAGCAGGCCGCCGAGGTTATCGACTCGCGTCCGTACTGATTCAAAAAGCTTCGATGTCGTCAGCCACTTGATCGCTTACCCTTGTGAATCCTGCCGGGGGGTCTGCAGTGACCGACCCCCGGCAGGGCTCACCCAACGAGACGAAGAGGTTCTACCGCCCATGTCTGCGGACACTGAAGTCCAGCCCATCGTCAAGATGTGCGGCATTACCATCGCATTTCCTGGAGTGTTGGCGCTTGACGGCGTCGAATTTCGGCTCCTCCCCGGCGAAGTTCACTCGCTTATGGGGGAGAACGGGGCTGGCAAGTCCACGCTCATCAAAGCCCTCACCGGTGTCTACTCGCTCGACAGCGGCACCATCACTGTCGCCGGCCGCGAGCGGAGGTTCGAGGCCACTGCCGACGCCCAAGCGGCGGGCATCTCCACCGTCTACCAAGAAGTAAACCTGTGTGCGAACCTCTCCGTCGGCGAGAATGTCATGCTCGGTCATGAGAAGCGCAAGTACGGTGCCATCGACTGGCGCGCCACCTATGCAGAGGCCGAGAAGCACCTTGCAGGCCTGGGCCTGGAAATTGACTCGCGTGCGCAGCTCGCTCGGAACTCGATTGCCATCCAGCAGCTCGTCGCGATCGCCCGGGCAATGGTTCTCGATGCTAAGGTGCTGATTCTTGACGAGCCCACGTCCAGCCTAGACCGCGGGGAGGTCGAGCAGCTGTTCGGTGTGATCCGCGACCTTCGCGATACCGGCGTAGCCATCCTGTTCGTCAGTCACTTCCTCGAGCAGGTCTACGAAATTTCAGACCGCATCACCGTGCTGCGCAATGGCAAACTCGTTGGTGAACACGTCGCCAAGGACTTTCCAAAGGACGCGTTGGTCGCCGAGATGATCGGACGTGAGCTCGACGATCTTGCCGCCATCTCTGACCGTGCCGATCGCGCGATCGATCGATCCGGGACCCCGGTGCTCAAGGCGACGGGGATCGGCAAGCGCGGCGTTCTCTCACCAGCGGACCTCGAGGTCTACAAGGGTGAGGTGGTGGGCTTTGCCGGCCTCCTCGGCTCTGGCCGCACCGAACTAGTTCGACTGCTCTACGGTGCCGACCGGTCCGAGACTGGGGAGATTCAGATTGACGGCAAATCCGTTCGTATCCACACTCCTCGCCACGCCATCGACCACGGAATCGCGCTCTCTTCAGAGGACAGACGCGCCGAGGGCGTCGTGGCCGACCTGACCGTTGCCGAGAATATGATCCTCGGGATCCAAGCCCGCCGAGGTTGGCTCCACCCCATCTCCAAGACGGAGAAGGACGCGGTCGTCAAGGAATACATGTCCGCGCTCGGCGTGCGGCCCGCGAACCCGAACGTGCCGATAGGTAACCTGTCGGGTGGCAACCAACAGAAGGTGCTGCTGGCCCGCTGGCTCGCCACGGCACCTGAACTGCTGATGCTCGACGAACCCACGCGCGGCATTGATGTCGGTGCCAAAGCCGACATTCAGCGCAAGGTCGCTGAGCTGTCTGAGAAGGGCCTGTCCGTCATCTTCGTCTCCTCTGAGCTTGAGGAGGTGCTGCGCATCGCCCAGCGGGTCCTCGTGCTGCGGGACCGCCGCGCGATCGGGGAGATTGAGTCGCATTCGGTGGACCTCGACGGACTCGTCGACTACATCGCCAACTCTGAAGAAGTGAGCGTCATGCGATGAAGATCGTCAAACACCGCCTGTTCTGGCCAGCCGCAGCGTTGGTCACCCTGCTCATCATCAATACGATCGCCAACCCCAACTTCGCTCGCGTCACCCTTCAAGATGGTCAGCTGTACGGCAATCCCATCAATATCCTCCGCGAAAGCGCGCCGCTGATGCTGGTGGCACTGGGTATGACGTTGGTGATCGCCACTCGCGGTATCGACCTCTCGGTGGGCGCAATCATGGCAGTTTCTGGAGCTGTTGCACTGACCATCCTGGATGCATCGGAGAATCCGGGCGGCCTGGGCTCGGTGGCCGTCGCGGTGGTGGTCGCGGTTCTCGTCGGCCTCGTCCTCGGTGTGTGGAACGGCTTCCTGGTCTCCGTCCTGGGGATCCAGCCGATTATCGCCACGTTGGTCCTCATGCTCGCGGGACGCGGGGTGGCCCTTCTGATTACGGGCGGTTTCATCACCACTGTGAACAGTGCACCGTATAAGTTCATCGCGACCGGTTATCTCGTGGTTCTGCCCGTCGCATTCTTTATCTGGGTCGCGGCCGTTGTCATCGTGAGTGTGCTAGAGCGGCGGACCGCGTTGGGGATGCTCACCGAGGCTGTCGGTATCAATCCTGAGGCCAGTCGGCTTGCTGGCGTTCGGTCCCGCGGCATCATCTGGACCGCCTACATCGCATCCGGAGTTCTGGCGGGCATCGCTGGGGTGATCTTCGCCTCAAACACAATGGCGGCCGACGCCAACTCTGCTGGCTACCTGATTGAGCTCTATGCCATCCTCGCGGTGGTGCTGGGCGGAACGTCTCTCATGGGCGGAAAATTCTCCATCGCAGGAACCGTCATCGGGGTGATGACGGTGCAGGCACTCAACTCGGCCATTCTGTTCCTCGGCGTTCCACCCGCTCAGGCCCCAGTGTTCTTTGCGGCGGTGGTCATCATCGTGGTTCTGCTGCAGTCCCCCCGAGTGCACTCCTACGGCCGCTCCGTAGGACAGCTCCTCGGCGTGGGAGTTAAACCAACCCGCGAAGATAAGAAAGAGGTGGCGGCGTGAGCACCACTGACACCACCGCTAGACAGTCCACTGACGTGGCCACCACCATCAGCACCTTCACCGGCCGCTACGTCTCGCTCCTGCCCACGTTCGCTGCAATCACCATTCTGATTGCACTTCTGGTGGGAGCAGAACTGTACTTCGGCAACTTCCTGACTCCGCGCAATGTGTCTGCCCTGCTGCTCGACAACGCCTACCTGATGGTGCTGGCCGTGGGCATGACGTTTGTGATCGTGACCGCAGGCATCGACCTGTCGGTCGGATCAGTGATGGCATTCACCGGCATCTTGGGCGCGAGCCTGATCGCGAGCGGTATCCCGGTGATAATCGTCATCCCCGTCATGCTTGTGGCTGGTGCCGCGATCGGTCTGCTCATCGGTGTTCTAGTTCAGTACTTCAATGTCCAGCCCTTCATCGCTTCTCTTGCGGGGCTCTTCCTCGGACGCGGTCTCGCGTACGTGGTAAGTCTCAACTCGATTCGCGTCGAGGATCCGGTGCTGGTGTGGATGCGGACCAGAATTCCGCTGGGTGACTTCTACATCGCACCGACGGGCATAATTGCGATCTTTACCGTCATCATCGGTGCCCTGGTCATGCACTTCACGCGGTTCGGTCGAACTGTCTACGCGGTCGGCGGCTCCGAACAGTCCACGCGCCTGATGGGGCTGAACGTGGCACGCACGAAGGTGATGGTCTACGTCATCAGCGGTCTGTGCGGCGGTCTGGCGGGTCTGCTCCTGACCGCTTACACCGGTGCGGGCTACCCCCGCAACGGCATCGGCACCGAGCTCGATGTGATCGCGGTCGTGGTGATCGGCGGAACACTGTTGACCGGCGGGCGCGGCTATGTGCTCGGATCCATGATCGGGGTTTTCGTCTTCGGAACAATTAAGACGATCATCTCGTTCATGGGCGCCGAGCAGTCCTGGACGCACATCATTGTCGGAGTGCTGCTGCTGGTGTTCGTTGTGGTGCAGCGGGCGATTGTGTCGCGTTCGCAGCAAAAGGAGTGACGCGGCGTCGTGCTTAGAGGAGAAAGGTGATGCCGCTCAGCTCACCGTGCCAGTATGGTCCCGTGGACGCAGTGAAGCCGATCGTGGAACTTGAGGGTGCGACAGTGCGTTTCGGTGCCTTCACTGCCCTCGACGGCGTGGACTTCCGCATGTTCCCCGGCGAGGTCCACTCACTCATGGGGGAGAACGGGGCCGGCAAGTCGACGCTCATCAAAGCCATCACGGGCGCGCTTCCCCTAGAGAGCGGTACGCTTTTGATTGACGGTGATCCCGTCACTTTCCCCACGCCTCAGGCGGCGCAGCGCGCAGGCATCTCCACGGTGAACCAGGATGTCGACCTGTTGGCCAATATGTCAGTGGCAGAGAACATCTGGTTGGGCCGTGAACCACGCCGCTTCGGGCTCGTCGACAACAGAGCAATGCGACACCAGGCCCGCGAGGTGCTCAATAGCCTGGCCGTGGATATAGATCCGGCCTCGATCCTCGGGGGTCATTCGCTTGCTGCGCAGCAGCTCGTCGCCATTGCGCGTGCCATCTCGGTCGACGTCAAGGTTCTGGTCCTCGATGAGCCCACCTCGAGCCTCGACACAGATGAGGTCGCGGAGCTGTTCCGGGTGATTCGTGACTTTAAGGAACGCGGCGTCGCGATCCTTTTCGTAAGCCACTTCCTCGACCAAGTCTACGAAATATGCGACAGGGTCACGGTGCTGAGAGACGGAGCGCGTGTGGGGGAGTACCTCACGACCGAGCTGCTGCGCATCGACCTGGTGCAAAAGATGCTCGGGCGGGATGTCGCAGAGTTCGCGGCGCGGGAGCGCGTGATCGAGCCTGATATGCCCGCCGACCCATTCCTCAGCGCGCGCGGCATCACCAGCACGCCCGGAATCGCCGATGCAGATGTGGACATCGCCGCCGGAGAGGTGCTGGGCCTCGCCGGACTGCTCGGCTCCGGGCGCACCGAACTGGCCCGTGCGCTGACCGGCGTTGACCGGCCCGAAGACGGAATCCTGCGCATCGAGAATCGCGAAAAACGCCTGAACTCCCCGCGCCAGGCCCTCAGCCTGGGGGTGGTGTACTCGCCTGAGAATCGACGCACTGAAGGACTGGTCCCAGAGCTGTCGATTCAGGAGAACATCGTGCTTGCCCTGCAGGCGCAGCGGGGCGTTATGCGCCGCATCCCCACGGCACGTCAGCGCGAGCTCGTCATCAGCTGGATCGACGCCCTCGGAATCCGCCCAGCAGATCCGGACCGGAAGGTCCGAACCCTCAGTGGCGGCAATCAGCAGAAAGTGATGCTTGCGCGGCTCCTGGCACTGTCACCACGATTGCTCGTGCTGGATGAGCCCACCCGAGGCATAGACGTGGGGGCCAAAGTGGAAATCCAAAACCTGGTCGGGGACCTCGCCGACAACGGGCTTGCGGTGGTCTTCATCTCGGCTGAACTCGAGGAGGTGCTGCGGGTGGGTGACCGGGTGGCCGTGTTGCGCAACGGCCGCGTCGCCGAGACTCTCCCCGCTGATAGTCTCAATGCCGACATACTCCTGGCTCTGGTGGCACAGCCGGACCTGCCGGAAGCCTGAGGGAGGACAAGGTGGCGCAAGACCAAGGGGCTCGTGCCGCCAACATCTTTGATGTCGCGCGCCTTGCAGGGGTCTCCCATCAGACCGTGTCTCGGGTGATCAACGGATTGCCCAACGTGCGTCCCGCCACCAAAGAGCGGGTCGAGCAGGCGATGAAGCAGCTGCGGTACAGCCCGTCACCAGCCGCTCGCGCGCTTGTCACGCGGCGTACACGGACAATTGGTCTCATCACATCTGACTCTGTGGACTATGGTCCCAGCTCGATCGCCATGTATTTTAACCGCGCGGCCAGAGCTGCAAGGTACAGCGTCGACACAGTCACCACCGACGGGCGGGATCCGCAGACCGTAAAACGTTCCCTGGAGGGCCTGCTGCGTCAGCGCGTGGACGCTGTGGTGATCGTCGTCAACGACATTGAAGTCCTCGAGATGGTGAAGGCCCTCGACGTGGGGGTCCCCCTTGTCGTCGCCGCATCTACGGCCCGTCGCGGTCCCCAACTTGTCGCGATAGATCAGTACCGCGGTGCACGCGCAGCCGTGCGGCACCTTGCTGAATTGGGCCACACCCAGATTCTTCACCTCGCGGGGCCGGAGCAGGCCACCGACACGATCGAGCGGCTCCGGGGATGGCGCGATGAGCTCGCCGCGCGGCAGCTTGAGCCCGCCGAGATCCACTTCGGCGACTGGACAGCGGAGTCGGGTTACGCTGCTCCCGATGCGCTGGACATCTCGCGGGGCGCAGCAGTGTTCGTAGGCAACGACCAAATGTCCATTGGTCTGATGTCTGCACTCCGCAGGCGGAACCTGGTGGTCCCCGACGATGTCAGCATCGTGGGCTTCGACGACATTCCTGAAGCTGCCTACCTCTACCCGCCTCTCACGACCGTCCGCCAGGACTTTGCGGCCCTCGGCCAGATGATGATGCAAAAGGTGCTCATCGCCCTCGAAGAAGGCGAAGACGAAAGCGCCGACACTCCGTTGCCGACTCAGCTCGTGGTGAGAGAGTCCACCCGCCAGCTCTCCGGAGGCTGACGCTCCCCCACCTGCTGTTGCTTGGCGACCCGCCCACTAGCAAGATGCCAGCAAGGGGCCTGAAAATCGTCATGGACCGGTGGCAGCGTATGGTCTCCGCGGCCCACAGCACCTTGGCCAACGCGCCATCAATACCTGTTACGTATTCCACAAGACTCACAAGGCATCACGGAATTGAATCGATTTTCCCACAAAGTGACACCCGTCACGTAGCGTGGTGTACATCACTTGAGGCTCTCCATTCGAGCTCACACCACCCATTGATGAAGGAGAATCTGATGAGCAGCATCAGCCGATTCACCAGTCTCACGGCAGTCCTTACCGTTGGAGCGCTGGCTATGACAGCCTGCGGGGGAGACACAGGCGAAGACAGTGAAGCCACCGAGGAGAATCCCGTCGAACTCCGGTTCGCGTGGTGGGGTTCGGACCACCGCAACACCACGACCCAGGCAATTATTGATGATTTTGAAGAGGAATATCCTCACATCAGCGTCGAAGGTGAATGGGCGGACTGGGCGGGCTACCAAGACCAGTTAGCCACCCAGGTCGCCTCGCGTGACGCCCCTGACATTGTGCAGCTCGACGATGAGTTCATCCGCGAATACGCAGACCGCGGCGCGCTGCTTGAGCTGACGGAAGTGGATCTTTCAGAGATCGACGACACTGTCGTGGAAGGTGGTCAGGCCGAGGGCGTTCAGTACGCAGTGCCCACCGGTGTCAACGCACTTGTGATGATGGCTAACCCTGACATTTTCGAAGAAGCTGGGGTTGATCTGCCCGACGACACCACGTGGACCTGGGACGACTTCAAGGACATCAGCGAAACCATCCATGAGGAGACAGGGGCCTTCGGAACGAACAACCCCATCTCGCAGACTCTGATGGTGTGGCTTCGTCAACGCGACCAACACCTCTTCACGGACGAAGGGGAACTCGGCATGGACGCCAGCGATTTCGAGGAATACCTCGATTTCCTGATGGAGCTTATCGACATCGGTGCGCTGCCGAGCCCATCGGAGATGGCTGAAGAAGAATCCGCGGCCATGGAGGACTCCCTGATCGGCACCAACAGAACCGCTATGGGAATGTCCTGGACTAACCAGCTTCCAGCTCTGACGGTCGCCTCAGGGACTGAACTCGTGCCATTGCGCTTCCCGAGCCCCACGGGCAACGCTGAAGACAACGGACTGTGGTTCAAGAACACCATGCTCATCGGTGCTACCGAGTTGACTGAACATCCCGAAGAAGCACAGCTGTTCATCGACTTCATGATCAATTCGGAAGAGGCCGGCCTGAGCAACATGATGGACCGGGGACTGCCTGCCAATGAGTCGGTTCGCGAGGTCGTGGTTGAGGAAGTTGAGGGACAGGACCTGGTCGCAGCGGAATTCGTCGCGGACCTTGAAGGCGAAATCACTGACCCGGAACCCATGCTGCCTGTGGGCTTCAGCGGTATCGGCGATGCCATCAATCGCCACAGCCAAGACGTCTTCTTCGGCCAGGCCACATCTGAGGAAGCAGCCGAACGTTTGGTTCAGGAAGTTGAGTCCATCCTGGAGGGCAATGAATGACGCTGAAGGTAATGCGCTGCACAGCAGCACTAGTCGTCTGCGCCTTCACCTTGAGTGCCTGCGGAGAACCGAATACCACTGCTGGTGACGATGAGGATGTGACACTGAGGTTCGCCTTCTGGGGGTCAGACACACGGGTCCAGAACACAGAAGCGATTATTGATGAGTTCAATCAGGACTATCCGCATATAAACGTGGAGATCGAATACAGCGATTGGGCGGGTTTCTGGGATCAGCTCAATGTCCAGATCGCTGGAGGTACGCCGCCGGACATCTTTCAGATGGATGCGCCCTATCTCCGCGAATACGGCGAACGGGGCTCGTTGCTAGATCTCTCCGACGTGGACTTGACCCATATACCGGAGGAAATCGTGGAGTCCGGAACCATCGACGGTGAGTACTATGGGCTGGCTTCTGGGGTAAATGCGGTTGCTGTGGCGATGAACCC
This sequence comes from Nesterenkonia haasae, assembly GCF_010119385.1. Lineage (GTDB taxonomy): Bacteria > Actinomycetota > Actinomycetes > Actinomycetales > Micrococcaceae > Nesterenkonia > Nesterenkonia haasae. The sequence continues at coordinate 51,322 of NZ_VFIE01000020.1, read as the reverse complement.
AACATTGTTCGAAGAGGCCGGAGTCGAACTTCCTGATGACACGGCGTGGACATGGGACGACTGGGCGGATATCGCCGCGGAGATCAGCTCCAGCCTCGACGGCGTATACGGGGCCTCAGGCCCAGCTGAGCCCCAACTGCTGCAGACATGGCTACGGCAACGTGACATGTACTTCAACGACGCTGAGGGTGAGTTGGGATTTGAAGAAGCGGAGCTCGCCGAATACTTCGAATGGCTGGACCAGCTCCACAATGACGAGGTCTTCCCTCCGGCTTCGGTCATGGTAGAGGAGATGTCCGTCAGCCAGGACCAGTCACTGGAGGCGACCGGGCAAGCCGCAATGGCGTTTACCTGGACCAATCTGTTGGGCGCACTGACGGATGCCGGAGGCGAGGACCTCGAGCTGATGCGATTGCCGAGTCCCACTGGAACTGCTGAAGACGCCAGACAGTGGTACAACACCGGTATGGTTTCCGCCTCTGCGCAAACGGATCATCCTGACGAGGTCATCACGTTCCTGGACTTCTTCGTCAATGACGAAAGGTCAGCGTTGATCAACATGACCGATCGCGGCCTCTCAGCCAATACTGAGATCCGAGAGACGCTGATGGCGGAGATGGACGAGGTGAATCAGGAAGCCGCACAGTTCATCACAGACATCGAGGATGAGTTGGGGCCACCCGAACCGGTTCCGGCCACTGGGTTCGGCAATGTCGCGGATATCCTTGGCCGCTACCAAGAGCGCATCTTCTTCGGGGATATGACCGCCCAAGAGGCTGCCGAAGCAGCATACCCAGAGTTGGAGAGTGACATCGGAAGCTGATGGAGAACGGGCAATCGCACATGACCCAGCAGAATCGGAGTCTCACAGCACCCAGTCGCACACCTCCAACTCGCAGTTCGATCGAACGCCTGCGAGCGGGTTTCGCCTCACCGGACCCCTCGGCTCGGCCGATGGTGCGGTGGTGGTGGTTCGGGCCACAGGTGGAAAGAGCTGACCTGCTCCGTGACCTTGACTCCATGGCGGAGTCAGGTATCGGCGGCGTCGAATGCGCATTCGTCTACCCGATGAGCGCGCAGACTGACACGTTCCTTTCTGATTCCTTCCTGAAGGACTTGGAGTACGCAGCCCTAGCGGCAGAAGAACGCGGTCTGCGTTTCGATGTCACGTTGGGATCCGGGTGGCCCTACGGCGGGCCGCACATAGACGCGGCGACAGCCTCCAGACGCATCCACTGGGAGCGCGAGGAGGTCCGCATGCCCGCCACGCGTCTGCTGGTTCCGCAAACCTGGCCTGACGACCAATTCATTGCTGCCTACATCGGTGAGGGAACTCGGGCTGAGACGCCCACCGTCTTCCTCCCTATGGAGACTCAGGTGGTCGACGGTGAACGCTACATACTTGTTCCCGAAGGCAGGGGCCCACGGGTCATGCTGACGGCAGTGTCGCGGCCCACCGGTCAGACACTGAAGCGCGCCGCCGCCGGAGCCGAAGGGTGGGCGCTGGACCACTTCAGTCGCACAGCTGCTCAAGCGCACATTCAGCATGTGGCAGAGCCACTGGTCGCTGCCGCTGGTGCTCAGCGGATCGGGTCAGTGTTCTGCGACAGTTTGGAAGTCTATGATGCAGATTGGACTCCGAAGCTGCCGGAGGAGTTCAGATCACGGCGTGGATACGACGCGATTCCGCACCTTTGGAAACTGCGAACTACTGACGAGTCCCATAGCGAGTTTCGAGCAGATTATGGCCGCACCCTCACCGAGATGCTGGAAGACAATTTCATCTCCGTGATGGCCGGGTGGGCCGAGAGCAAGGGTCTCCCGTTTCGGATCCAGGGGTATGGCGAACCCCCGGCCACCGTCAGTTCTTTCCGGCACGCCCACGCATTCGAAGGTGAAGGATGGGGATGGGACGCGGTCACGGCGTGCCGTTGGGCCAGCTCTGCTGGGCAACTCTACGGTCAACAGGTCATCTCTTCAGAGACTTGGACGTGGAACCACTCGCCGTCCTTCCGCTCCACTCCGCTGGACATTCTGGGAGAAGCGCATGACCACCTGCTGATGGGCATCAACCAGTTCGTCGGGCACGGCTGGCCCACCTCGCCACGGCCCGAGCAGAGACACCCGGATGAGTCCCCCGACCTGGGCCGAGTCTTCTACGCCTCCGCCGCTTTGGATGATCGGAACGCCTGGTGGGATGCAGCGCCGGCTCTCTGGGGAACGCTGCACAGGCTGTCATGGCTCATGCGCCAAGGCCACAGAGAATCCCAGGTGGGTATCTACGTTCCGGCCCGCGACATCTACGCTGGCTTCTCTGCGGCCGGACGATTCGACCTTTTCAAAGAGACGCGTCAGCACATAGGGGAGGAGCTCCCCTGGACGATTCGCACGGCCGGCCTTGACTTCGATCTATTCGACGACGACGCCGTCGGAGTGCTTGATCCACGGCGCTTTCCGCTCGTTGTCCTCCCCTGGGCGTCCAACATTCCTGCCCAGACTCGTTCATGGCTTCAAAGTGTTCTGGACGCCGGGGGCAAGGTGTTAGACCTTGGAGGCACAGCACAGTGCGGTGAGACGGTGACCGACCCAGGGGCCCTGCTCCAGCACACCGCCTCACTGCTCGGAGTGCCTTTCACTGTCTCTGACCCGGAGACCTGGGAGCCGCGGAAGAACACCAGCGTGGCGGTTACGACCCGTGTGGTGGGAGCGGACAGCCCTGGTTCCGGAGTCCGAATTCACTTTGTCGCCAACACTGGAGCACATACAGAATCAATCAGTTTCGCACAAGACATGGGTCGGGGCAGTGAGGGTTCCGTCGTCGAACGGTGGGATGCAGATTCGGGTCGAGTAGCGGAAGTGTTCAGCGGGGAGGAATACGTCACACTGCTCTTAGAGGGCTACGAGGCAACAATCCTGGTCGAACACTCAGGTCCCTACGGGACTGTCCCTGAGGTGCAAGGGCCCTCCGCGGCGGCTGTGGAGCCGCTGAATCAGATGGTGGCAACGCTCGAGGACTGGACCGTGCAGTTCCCGCAGGATTCGCAGCCACACCCAGTCGATCTCCCTCATCAGTGGGAAACGGAGGAACGGCATCGGGTGTACTCGGGCAGTGCTAGCTATTCAACAGCCTTTGCCGTTCCTGACGGCACTGGCGCGGTCGAGCTGGACCTGGGACCCGCGGTGCCGCACCAACTTGAAGACCCTGAATCGGCAGGCCTGATGGAGGCCTCCTTCAGCGCAGAAGTCCGGACTCCAGTGGGCGCGGTGGCGGTCGTCTTCTTGGACGGAAAGAAGGTGGGAGTTCTGTGGAAAACCCCGTACCGGATAGACCTCAGCGAGTGGGTAACACCAGGTGTTCAGCACGAACTCACCCTGGTCGTGTCGAACGTGACGAGCCACCGACTCGCCGTAGATGAGGGTCTGCCGCATCTGGTGGCTCAGGCCCACGAGAACTTCGGTCGTCGTTTTGGAATACAGACTCTCGAACTCGCCCTCGCCGATGTGGCCTCAGGGCTCCTGGCAGTACCCCAGCTTCGAATCCTTAAGGCTCGAGACCAGACTTCCTAGCGCATCCTCAAGCCAGAAGAATTTACCGTCAGTGATGCTGCTCGGGTATTACTGCATAGCTAACTGATACCGGTAAATCACTGTTTTCCGTTGACGTGTTTCCTGTCACATCAATAGAGTCATGGCTATCCACTACCAGTGAAGTGCATCACAGCACGACAATCTGGAAGTGAGCTCGTATTCAGTGCCTCGCACTCAATCGCTCAATGAAGAGGAACCATGATGAACATGAAAAACTTCACCCAACTTGCTGGTGCAACCATGATCGGAGCACTGCTGCTCACCAGTTGTGGTGCCTCCGGAAATGGAAATGGCAATGGCAACGATGGAAACGGTGATGCCGAAGCTGCCGGAGAGTCCGCTGAAGAGGTGACGCTGCGATTCGCATGGTGGGGATCCGATGCGCGCCACAGCACGACCCAGGACATTATCGACGCCTTCGAGGAGGAGAATCCAAACATTTCCGTTGAGGCGGAATATGGCGACTGGGGGGGCTACTGGGATGGGCTGGCTACTCAGTCAGCAGGTGGCAACCCACCGGACATTATCCAAATGGATGATAAGTACCTCCGCGAGTATGCGGATAGAGGCGCGCTACTTGAACTGAGTGACGTGGACACCTCAGATTTCGACGAGGATGCTGTCAACAACGGACGCACCGACGAGGGCCTCTTTGGCATCACCACCGGAATCAACGCCCTTGCATTGGTAGCCAACCCCACCATCTTCGAAGAGGCTGGGGTGGACATGCCCGATGACACCAGCTGGACCTGGGATGAGTTCGCTGAGCTGGCCGCCGAAATCAGCGAAAACCACGATTCCGCCTACGGCACCAATGACCCGAACGAACCCGGCGGCTTCCAGGTATGGCTCCGTCAGCAGGACAAGCACTTCACCACAGATGAAGGCGAGCTCGGCTTCGATGAAAACGATGCTGCGGAGTACTTCCAGTTCTACTACGACATGTTGGGCAACGGTATGCCCACCGCGTCCGAAATATCAGAAAATCAGAGTGCCGGCCCAGATCAGTCCCTGATGGGAACGGGCCAGGTGGCTCTGGCCCCATGGTGGACAAACCAGTTGCCGGGCCTCAGCGAGGCCTCGGGGGAGGATTTGGAACTGCTGCGCTTTCCCACCCAGTCCGGAAACACGGATGAAAGTGGCATGTGGTACAAGTCATCGATGATGATGTCAGCTTCCGCATCCACGGACCACCCGGAGGAGACCATCGCCTTCATTGACTGGTTCGTGAACTCCGAAGAGGCTGGCCAACTCAACCAGATGGACCGCGGACTCTTGGGGAACAACTCCGTCCGCGAAGCCATCAACGATGATCTCGAACCGGCTGACGCGCGAACTGCGGAATTCATCGCCGATATCGAAACCGAGGTTGAAGCCCAAGCCGCAGAACCGATTCCATCCCTGGGATTCTCAGGCCTGCAGGAGATCCTCTATCGGTACGAAATCCAGGTCTTCTTTGAGGAGATGACACCGGAGGAAGCCGCCAGCAGCATGATCTCTGAGATGGAGAGTGAGATCCAGTAGTAGCTCGAGCATTGCACTGGCAGGGGCGGTCGTCGATGATGGCCGCCCCTGCCAGTGCCCTGCCGGTTTGGACTGTGTGTCGACGGGTTGCTCAGTACATACCGAGACTTGGCGTCTGTGCTCGCCGTCCGCTATGGTCGGCACACGTGGCGCAACCAGGGGTTGGCCCGCGATGTCGGTCCAGACGTGACAAGCCAGTCGCTGGACAGGCCAGCAATGTTGATCGGGGATGAAATGACGGTTTTGGGGAATGACGCATTTGTCGCGGAATCCGTCGGCTTCGTGCTCGTGGGACTGATGTGGGCCTTGAGCCTGGCTGCGCTGGCAGGTTTGGCACATCTGCTGGGCAAGTGGATGCGCAATCGTGAAGAGCGCCGCAAGCGTCCCCTTGCTCCTCAAGACGACTCGCCCGCAATGAGCCGCGAAACGCAGCGCAGTGTCCGTAAGGGCAAGCGACGTCAGGACAACGCCAGCGACCTCGACGGCTACCTCTAACGTGTACTGCCGGCCGGGTGGGCAGCGCTCACTCGCCCTGTGACGCTTGACACGCACAACTCCACCCACCTACTGTTGGGTCGTGAAATTGAAACGATTTATAACAAGCACAGCCGTCACCTGCGTCGGCGCATTGGCCCTCACCTCCTGTGGGGGTGGAGGAGACGACGACGGCGAAGTCACCCTCGCATTCACCTGGTGGGGTTCTGATTCCCGGCACCAGGCGACTGAGGAGATTATCGATCTCTTTGAAGAGCAGAACCCAGGCATTACGATCGAGCCCTCCTACAGTGACTGGGCAGGCTACTGGGACCAGCTCGCGACTCAGACTGCCGGGGGCACCCCTCCGGACATCATTCAGATGGATGATGCGTACCTGCGTGAGTACTCCGGCCGCGGTGCCCTCTTGGAGCTTACTGACGTTGATGTCTCGGGACTCGATGAGGAGTCTGTCGCAAACGGACGCACGGAAGACGAAGGCCTGATCGGCGTGACGACGGGCATCAACGCCATGGTGCTTATGGCCAACCAGGACATATTTGATGAAGCAGGCGTAGATATGCCTGACGACACCAGCTGGACCTGGGACGACTACCTGGAGATCACCAGTGAGATCAGCGAGAACGTCGATGGTGTCTACGGTGCAACCGGCCCCGGCCAACCAGCCGATTTCCAGATCTGGCTCCGCCAGCAGGGAATGCACCTCAACACTGAGGAAGGTGAACTCGGATTCGAAGCCAGTGACGCTGAAGCGTACTTCGAGCACCTCTACGAACTTATGGAAGCCGGCGGTTACCCTCCGGCCTCAGTGATCGCGGAAGATCAGACGCCCGGACCAGATGAGTCGATGACCGGCTCGAACGAGGTCGCTATGGGCATGTGGTGGACTAACCAGCTGCCGGCAATCTCCGGTGCCTCAGGACAGAACATCGTGCCTCTGCGGATGCCCTCCATGACGGGAAACGCCGAGGAAAATGGCATGTGGTACAAATCGACCATGCTGCTATCAGTCAGCGCCAATACTGATCATCCTGAGGAAGCCCAGCAGTTCGTTGACTTCATGATCAATTCTGAAGAGGCTGGGGCGCTCAATGGCACTGACCGCGGGCTGCCGTCCAACCAGGAGGTTCGCGAGACCGTCTTCGACGAGCTCGATGGAGAAGACTTGGTAGCCAGCGAGTTCATCATGGACATCGAAGATGAGGTGGGGGCACAACCAAACGAGCCGGTTCCTGCCATGGGCTTCTCAGCGATGCAAGAGATGCTTCAGCGTTATGAGCTGCAAGTCTTCTTTGAGGAGCTGAGTCCAGCGGAAGCGGCCGACAGCATGGTGGCTGAGATGGAGCAAGAGCTGCAGGGATCGTGATGCATTGGCCAGGAAAAGTCCCCGGACTCGCCTATGGTGGCGACTACAACCCAGAGCAATGGTCCCAGGCAACACGGGAGCAAGACCTTGAGCTGATGGGCGAGGCCGGGGTGAACCTGGTCAGTGTCGCGATCTTTTCCTGGGCCATGCTTGAGCCCCGGGAGGGCGAATACGACTGGTCATGGCTCGATGAAACTATGGATCGGCTCGCCGACCGCGGAGTTTTTGCCGCGCTTGCTACGGCAACAGCGTCGCCACCGCCCTGGCTGACTCATAAGCACCCTGAGATCCTGCCTGAGACGGCGGACGGCGTGACGCTCTGGCCCGGCGCTCGTCAGGCCTACTCGGTATCGTCTCCCGTTTTCCGCTCATACGCCTTGCGCATGACCAGGTCTATTGCAGAGCGCTACGCGGATCATCCAGCACTGGCTCTTTGGCACGTGGACAATGAGTTGGGCTGCCATAACAGCCATGACTTCTCCGACGACGCTGCAGAAGCCTTCCGCCGCTGGTTGGAGTCCAGATACCACACCGTGGAGGAGCTGAATCGTGCATGGGGCACCGCCTTCTGGTCCCAGCGCTACAGCAGCTTCGAGGAAGTTCTACCTCCGCGCAAGGCCCCGATGTTCGTCAACCCCACCCAGCAGTTAGATTTCCACCGGTACTCTTCCGACGAATTGTTGGAGTACTTCCGGGAGATGAAGAGGATTCTGCGGGAGATTACACCTCAGATTCCGGTCACCACGAACTTTATGTGCACTACCCGGTCCAAGAATATGGACTATTTCTCCTGGGCGTCAGACATGGATGTGGTCGCCACTGATCATTACACCATCGCTGATGACCCTATGCGGCATATTGAGCTGGCCTTCAGCGCGGATCTCACCCGGGGGGTGGCCGGAGGTGAGCCGTGGATGCTCATGGAACACTCCACCTCTGCGGTGAATTGGCAGCAGCGCAATCACACCAAAGACTCCGCAGAAATGCTGCGCGACTCGCTCAGTCATGTAGCTCGTGGTGCTGATGCCGTGATGTTCTTCCAATGGCGGCAGTCACACGCAGGGGCCGAGAAGTACCACTCGGCGATGGTTCCTCACGCTGGAACGGATTCAGATGTCTGGGACAGCACAGTGAAGCTCGGCCATGCGCTGCAGAAGCTAGCACCGGTGCAGGGAAGCACCGTAAGGACACAAGTCGCTCTGCTGTTCGACTACGAATCATGGTGGGGAGCTGAGCTGGACTCTCACCCCAATAATGATCTTTCGTATCCAGAAGAAGTCATGCACTGGTACCGGGCGCTCTGGGAGATAGGGGTGGCTGTCGATGTGGTGCATCCAAGTCATGATCTGAGCAGCTACGATGCGCTCATCGTCCCGTGTCTGTATCTAGTCAGCGATGAACACGCGGCTGGTATAGCGGCGGCCGCGCAGTCTGGCGCTTCAGTTTTGGTGAGCTATTTCAGTGGGATCGTGGACGAGAACGAGCATGTCCGCCTTGGAGGGTACCCCGGAGCCTTCCGGGACCTCCTGGGGATTCGAACCGAGGAGTTCTGGATCCTCCAGCAGGACCAGGCGTGGGGTTTGGATGACGGCAGCACTGCCACCTTCTGGACGGAAAAGACGCGCCTGGCCGATGAGGGTTCGGGAGCTGCTGAAGCAGTGCTGAAGTACGTGGACGGCCCGCTACAAGGATTGCCTGCGGTGACGCGTCACGAAGTGGGCAATGGCAGTGCATGGTACGCCGGCACTCGGCTCGACGAAGAGGCGACCCGAACCTTGATTCGTCAGGTCATGGCGGAAGCCGACGTGAGCCCGGAACACGAGGACCTGCCGGAGGGTGTTGAAGCGGTGCGTCGCCACAAAGGTGCAGGCGATGCGAAAGAGACCTTCCTGTTCCTGCTCAATCACAACGCTGAGGGAGTCACCATCAGGACCTCCGGGATGGAGCTTCTGAGCGGAACTTTCGTCTCTGATGCGTTCGATATCGCCGCAGGTGGTATTGCCGTGCTGCACAAAAGATGACAGGTCTGTTGTGACCAGTGCAAGACTTTAACCCTCAGCTGCGCTGAATGCCAATAATTCGGCCCCGCGACCTCAGGAGGAGGAAGCGGGGCCGAACCCTTAGGGGAGCCGTCAGATCAGCTCTCCAGTTGGAGATCACCGTTCACGCGGCGATTCAGGTTCCAAGGATTATCTGCCTTGACTGGCGCCGGGAGCAGCTCTTCCGGGAGATTCTGGTAAGCCACGGGGCGAAGGAATCGCTCGATGCCCAGTGTTCCCACGCTGGTGGTCCGTGAATCCGAAGTTGCCGGGAACGGGCCACCGTGGACCATGGCGTGGTTGACCTCCACTCCAGTGGGCCACCCATTGGCCAGGATGCGTCCAACTTTCCCTTCCAAGACCGGCACCAGAGGTGCAGCTGAGGAATAGTCGGATTCCGTCAAGTGCAGGGTCGCGGTGAGCTGCCCTTCCAGACGGCTCGCAGTGGTGACCAAATCCTCAGTGGACGTGTACCGGATGACCAACGACGCGGCCCCGAAGATCTCTTCATGCAGAACCGGGTTGTCCCGGAACTGCTCACTGCTGGCCTGGTAAATGACCGGTGCCGGAGCGTTTTTAGTAGCCCCCTCAGCACCGCGACCGACAAGGTCGACCCCAGCCTGAGCGGCGAGCTGTTCGACGCCGGCATTCCAGGAATCAGCGATCGATGCAGTCAGCATTGTCTGGCCAGCAGCTGCCGCGGAGGCTTCACCCACCGCTTCTAAGAAAGCGTCCCCGCGGGCCCCGGCAGGCACGAACACCAAGCCTGGGGCAGTGCAGAGCTGTCCGGAGGAACCGGTCACCGAGGCCAGATACGCCTTGGCGAGTTCACTGAGGTCTTCTGGGCTTTTCTGCAGCACACCCTCGAAGAAGAACACCGGGTTGATGGAGCTCATCTCGGCGTAGACCGGGATCGGCACCTCGCGGGCTGCTGCTGCCTTCATGAGGGAGACTCCCGCAGCACGTGAGCCGGTGAAACCGACAGCGTGGATCGCCGGGTCGGAAGCCAGCGACTGGCCGATCGAGGAACCTGCGCCGTAGATCAAGCTGAACACACCGGGATGCAGACCTGCCTCGGCCACCGCATCGGAAATCGCGCGTCCGACCATTTCCGATGTTCCGGGATGTGCGTTGTGAGCTTTGAAGACCACAGGGCACCCTGCGGCGAGGGCTGAGGCGGTGTCGCCGCCAGCCACAGAGAAAGCCAAGGGGAAGTTCGACGCACCGAATACGGCGACGGGCCCAAGAGGTATCTTGCGTTGACGAACCTCTGGTCGGGGCATCGGTGTCCGGTCTGGAATCGCGGGGTCTACCCGCACTCCGCGGAAGTCACCCTGCCGGACCACGGAAGCAAAGAGGCGCAGCTGGTTGACCGTGCGACCCCGCTCCATATTCGCCCGCGCTTCTGGGAGGCCGGTCTCCGCCATCACGCGTTGGGTGAGGGCATCGCCGAGTGCGTCGATCTTCGAGGCAGCGGATTCCAAGAAGGCCGCGTGTTCCTGCGGCGTCAATGCAGAAAAGGACGGATAAGCTTCCGCCGCCGCGGCTGTTGCCTGCGCTAGCTGGGATTCATCGATCAGCTGATAGGTAGGTTCCAAAGCCTCACCGGTTGCGGGGTTCACTCCACTCACGGCTTTGCCCGTTCCAGCTACGCGCTGCCCTGCGATGATCGACTCTCCGGAAAGGTGAGTTGCTGCTGCTGTGTGATGGGTCATACTCAGCTCCTTGGTCTCATTCTGCGCCATGTTCTTGCTGCGCTTGGTCATATGCCCGATAGTCTCTGTCTAGCACAAGGGCCGCATGGAGAAACCTCGCGCTCGTTCAGACCCCGGCGGGTGCCGATGCTTCGGCGCGAGGACGAATCTCGGCGGCCTCGATCAATGCTGAAAGGTCAGCGACATCCTGCTCCGTGAGGTCCTGAAGCGGAGGGCGCACGGGACCGGGGTTACGCCCGACTGCCTTGAGGCCACCCTTCACTATGGAAACACCATAACCTTTGACCCTGTCCCGGATCTCCAAGTACGGCAGGACGAACCGGTTGAGCTTCTCAGTGACCGCGGAGCGGTCCTGACGGCGAACGTCGCCATAGAACTCCAGTGCGAATTCGGGTGCGAAGTTGTAGAGCGCTGATGAGTAGGTGCTCATCCCCAACTGCAGCATGGGAAGGGCGAAGGTCTCGGCAGTGGGGAGACCGCCGAGGTAGAACAGACGATCACCGGCAGTGGCGACGACGCGAGTCACTGCTTCGATATCTCCGGTGGCGTCCTTGAAGCCGATGAAGTTCTCATGCTTCTGGGCCAGGCGTACAACGGTTTCAGCAGAATAGACGGCGTTGGCCCGGTTGTAGACAATGACCGCCAAGTTGGTCGAGGAGCACACTGCATCAACGTGAGCCTCCAAGCCCTGCTGGTCACATTCGGTCAGGTACGGAGGCAGCAGCAGAAGCCCTTCGCATCCTGCAGCTTCCGCAGCCTGGGCGTTTCGCACCGCCTGGTAGGTGGCACCTCCTGCTGAGCCGAGCACGGGAACGACGCCGCCTGCCTCTTCGACTGCCAGCTGCACCACCCGAGCATTTTCCTCCGGAGAGAGGCTGAAGCCTTCTCCGGTACCCCCTGCGGCAAACAATCCGGCCACACCCTGGCGAGCCTGCCAGTTGAGGTGCGTTCGGTAAGCCTCCTCGTCGAGCTGCAGGTCTTCTGTGAAAGGCGTGACGGGGAAGGACAGTAGGCCGTCTTTGAGATGATGGGCCAGTTCATGAGGCGTATAACGGGGCACGGTTTGTCCTGATTCTCGTCTTCGGCGGTATGCCTGAGCCAGGCGCGCCGTATGGAAGCATGTGTCACCGACCACTGTAAAACTCGTCAGTGATGCGCGTCCAAGGTTTTCATTGGATGGATTTATGCTTCACGAGCATCACCGAGTCGGTTCTCTGCCAGTGCGTCCATAAGCTGTCTGACGGCTGGATTCCGTTGATCTTTGCGCCAGATCACGTGGAGCTCTACTGCCTCGTCGGTTTTGCCTCCCAACGGCAGGTGGCGGACTCCGCCGATTCCCAGACGCGCAGCCGATTCTGGGACGAAGGCCACTCCGCGACCAGCTGCCACCAAAGACACCATGGTCAGAATCTGACTGACGGTGTGGACGACGTTGCCATGTTGGATAGGAACGTGTCGGATGGCCAGATCGTAGAAGTATCGCGCCTTGATGGGGGAGTACATGATCAAAGGTACGCCTTTGAGGTCCCGGCCCTGAATGGTTCTGTCCAGTTCAGTCAGTGGATGGTCCTCGGGAACAGCGAGCTGCAGAGCTTCAGTTTGGAGCAAATGCGCTGAGAACTGATCAAGATCAACCGGCGGACGGGCGAGCCCCACGTCCAACTCGCCGGCATTGAGCGCCTCATGCTGTTCTCGAGTCACCATTTCGCGCAGATCAATCTCCACATCGGGGATGTGTTCACTCATCGTGGTCAAGAGTTCTCCCAGAACGCTGAAGCCAGAGGCTGCAGTAAATCCCATACGCAGCAGTCCAGCCTGACCACGGGCCACACGCTGGGCCGTCAGGGGTGCTTGATCGGCCGTGACAAGAAGTTTGCGGGCTTCATCAAGGAAAGCTGTTCCGGCCACCGTGAGGGAGACTTTGCGATTGTCCCGCTCAATGAGGTGTACGCCGACAGTTTTCTCCAGCTTCTGGATCTGCCGACTGAGAGGAGGTTGGGTCATGTGCAGCCGTTGGGCGGCACGGCCGAAGTGCAGTTCTTCAGCGACCGCGACGAAGCTGCGAATTTGGTCCAGAGTAAACATGATGCGTTCCCAGCATTATTGGAATGATGCCTGTGGTCGTTTAGGTATCATAGCGTGCCGGGGGATTTCAGCTCTTCTCCCCGTGCTCGCCAATGACTCGGCGGCGAGAATTTCCCAGATGCACACGCATGGCGGCGGCTGCACCGGCGCTGTCGCCGGCGACGACTGCGTCAATTATCTGTTGGTGCTCCCACGCTGCCAGCTCGTGCCGTTGACGACCGTGCTCTGAATCCGATCCCTCAAGCCTGGTCCGGGGCATGGAAATCATGACCGGTCCCAACGAGTCCAAGGCGTCCGAGAGGTAGGGGTTTCCGCTGAGCAGGGCGATACTGCGGTGGAAAGAGAAATCGTGCTGAATAGCCTGAGCTGGGTTCTCCGCGGAGCTGGCGAAACCGTGACAGGTGGCGATCAGCGCTGAGAGCTGCTGGTCAGGTGCTTGCGAGCTGCTGCAGCGGCGCGCGGCCAACGCCGCGGCCTCAGGTTCCAGTGCCAAGCGATAGTCGATGACATCGAGCCGGTCCCGCAGGCTGCGTACGGGGCGATGTGAAGCCGCAGTATGCGCCGGCGGTGGTGTCAGAGCGAAGCTTCCAAGGCCACGACGAGTGGTGATGAGCCCTTCTGCGTGCAGCCTGCCCAGAGCCTCGCGCACGACTGTCCGGCTGACGTGATGCTCGCTGATGAGTGCCGATTCACTGGGGAGCTTCTGACCCGCTGAGATAGTTCCCGACATGATCTGTTCACGCAGGCCTTCTGCGAGAACATCGCTACGCCGAGGTGCTTTCATGTGGTCAATTCCACCGAATCGGTGGTCCATGCGCGTGCCTGCTCGCTGAGGGAGAATCCCAAACCTGGGCGGTGCGGCACCAACATGCGGCCGCCCTCTATTTCGAGGCGCTCATTGAACAGTGGATCCAGCCAGTCGAAATGCTCCACCCAGGGTTCGTGGGGGTAGGCGGCGGCCAGATGCACATGGATCTCCATGGCGAAGTGCGGCGCGAGGTCAAGTCCTGCGCTGTGCGCCAGTGTGCAGAGCCGCAGAAACTGAGTGATGCCACCCACTCGTGGTGCATCAGGCTGGAGGACGTCACACGACTTGGCCGCGATGAGCTGTTCGTGTTCCGCTACGGAGGCCAACATCTCACCGGTTGCGATTGGCGTATCCAGCGCTGCAGCGAGCGCGGCGTGACCAGCGGAGTCGTAGGCGTCCAATGGTTCTTCGATCCAGGTGAGGTTGAACTCTTCCAACGCGCGGCCCATGCGCAGCGCAGTAGACCTGTTCCACTGCTGATTGGCATCTACCATCAACGGCACATCAGGTCCCAGGTGCTCGCGCACAGCGCGTACTCGTCTCAGGTCTTCGGCGGTATCCGGCAGTCCCACTTTGATCTTGATTCCAGCGATCCCCGCCGCCAGGGACGCTGTGGCACGTTCGGTAATTTCTTCGATGGAAGCGTGCAGAAACCCTCCAGAGGTGTCGTAGGTGCGCACAGAATCGCGATAGGAGCCCAAGAGTTTGGCCAGTGGCAGTCCGGCGCGCTTGGCTTTCAGGTCCCAGAGTGCGATGTCGATGGCCGCCAACGCTTGTGTGGCTACTCCGGAACGACCGACTGAGGCTCCTGCCCAGAGGAGCTTGTCGTACACCTTGGCGATATCACTGGGATCTTCGCCTAGGAGATTCTCCGCGACCTCCCGTGCGTGAGCGTACTGTGCAGGGCCTCCTGCGCGTTTGGAGTAGGAGAACCCCAAACCCTCGTAGCCCTGGGCCGTAGTGATCTCGGCGAAGAGGAAGACCACCTCGGTCATCGGGCGCTGGCGCCCGGTGAAGACTTTTGCATCCGAAATGGGAGTTCTCAGGGGGAGTGTCGCCGTCGAAAGTGTGATGTGGGTGACTGAGTCAGCTCGATACGCCATGGAGTAATCGTATAGGTAGGGAACATGTACGACAAGTATTGACAGCGTTTCGTCTCTCGCGGTGGAATCTGAGAAGTGACGAACTCTCCGCTGTGCGGCGCATGTATTCTTTCCCCATGGCAATGGCTCAGGTGCGTGACGTAGCGGCTCATGCAGGCGTCTCGCCAGCCACAGTCTCCAATGCGCTGAACCACCCAGAGAAGGTTTCTCCGGTGACACGTGCGCGTGTGTTGACGGCTATCAAAGAACTTGGTTACGTGCGCAACGACGCCGCACGCCAGTTGCGCCAACGCGGCAACCGCGCCGTAGGAATGATCGTCCTCGATGTGGCAAACCCGTTTTTTGCCGGAGTGGCGCAGGGCGCAGAGCTATCACTGGCGGGTACGCAGCGCCCGCTTCTGCTCGGCAACTCCGCGCAGCAAAAGGAACGTGAACTCAGCTACCTCAATCTTTTTGAAGAGCAGAGAGTTTCCGGCATCCTGATTTCCCCCGTTGGCAATGTCATGAATCGGCTCCGTCAACTGAGAAAACGCGGAACAGCAGTGGTGATCGTTGACCGCAAAAGCGGCGAGCGGGAGTTCTCTTCGGTTTCCACTGACGACATTCACGGGGGACAGCTTGCGGCGGAGCACCTCGTTGCACGCGGACGCCGTCGCCTTGCGGTCATCGGAGGTCCGGGCACTATCCGACAGGTCGCTGACCGGCTCTCTGGCGCTCGCATGGTGGCTGAGCGGCGTGAGGGGGTGACGGTGGAGTATCTGGATACTGGCGCAATGGACGTCGAATCCGGGCGTCGGGGGGCTCACGCGCTGATGTCCCGCCCTGCGCATCAGCGTCCCGATGCGATCTTCGCCGCCAACGATCTAGTGGCGCTAGGGGCTCTGCAAGAATTAGTGCGCTCAGGCATCTCAGTCCCCGATGACATTGCTCTGATGGGTTACGACGATATTGTTTTCGCTGTTTCGGCTGCTATCCCCCTGACGTCAGTGCGTCAGCCCGCTGTGGAAATTGGCAGTTGTGCGGCAGATCTGCTGCTCGCTGCCATTGACGACCCGAAAGTCCATGCCGAGCACCCGATGTTTACTCCGACACTCGTGGCTAGAGAGTCCACCGGAATGGAATCAGAACCGGCGAGCACACCCTCGTGAGGTGACCGCACCGGAAGGGAGAACAGGATTGCGTGGCAGTTCTCGGTAGGTGTTCTCGGTCATCTCGGGGCGTCACTTATGAATGCCCTTGTGAGCGCTGATCACCCCAGCGTCCGCGACGCCGGTAGACGGTTCAGGCTTCCTGATGACGATCCGTAAGAATGCTTGACCATCCGATGACTCCGCCCAAAAGCAGTATCCACGCAATCTGGGCGAAGGGCACGAGTGTGGCTGCCAAAATCCCGAAGGTGACCATCGCGCCCACACCCGCGGCACCGACACCCGCGGTCACCGCGGCGCCGAGCTCGCCAGTGCCCCAGAACCACCGAGTGACGGCACCCATCAAGCCGCCGACAAGACCTGCCGCGGCACTTTCACCCAGCAACGGCAGCGCCACCTGGAAGGCGGAGGCCTCGACGTCGGGGTTGACGTCAAAAAGCCCAAAAAGGTACGCCACCGCAGCCATGGGGAGAGCGAGAGCGAGACCCGCTGCTAGTCCATACAGGGGGCGGCGTCCGAATGCGGGGGATGGCAGTTCCTCTGTCATAGACCCCACTTTTCCACAGAGCTGGCTGGACCTCACCACGCGGAGGGTGCGTGACCTGTTCGGCGGCCGTGAGCTGAACGCGCCAGAGACCGAGTGGAGCTCAGTCCAGAGTCACGGTGGTCTGGTGGCCGACCTCGGAGAATCCGAGGCTTATCGCCATGCGCAGTGAGCCCGGAGATTCGGCAGCGGCACGCCATTGCGGAATCAGCCCAGCGACGAATGCCTCTTCCACTGCAACCGCGGCCGCAAACCGGCCCAGCCCGAGGCCTCGGTGATCAGGGTGGGTCAAGACTCCCAGATGCCCCAGCACCTCCTGCCAGACGTGCCGGCCAGCCGCCGACATCACTTCACCGGTGTCGTCACGAACCACGGCGGCCGTCCACGCAGAGTCTTCCAGTCCAGATCTGGCGACATCGTCGGCCGGGGATCGGGCCATTAGCCGTTGAACATGTTCCGTGTCGAAAGACACTGAGACCTTGTCCGACCCCTGGATTTCCGGTGGCTCCTCGCAATAGAGCAGATGCGCCTCACCGAGGATACGAGCTCCCGGATACTGAGTCCGCGCCAGTTGCAATAGCCGCGACTCCAGGGCAAGCACCTCGTCCGGCATCCCCCGTGCAGCGTCCAGCAGGGAACGTGGTCCGTACAGCACCGTCCTGCCAAAGATCTGGACCAGACTCACTGCCGCGGCGTCGTCGTTCTCGGCCTCAATCCGGTGTCCGTCAGGGCTGGCAGCGGCCAACGCCGTATCTTCCAAACCGAGGATCCTGGACCAGGCCAGCAGAATGATCTGTTCGGTGTGGGCAGCTAATCCCGTCATGGACCCAGACTACTGAGCCTGACTGAGATGCGGACAGGTACGGTGGGGCGATGGTGAACATCGGATACATCGTCGGAAGCTTTGCCCAGGATTCCATCAACCGGAAGCTGGCAGGAGTCCTTGTGGACCAGGCCCCGGCCCATGCGGAGCTCACAGAGATCGACATCACTGCGCTGCCGATCTACGACCGGCATATGGACAAAGACTTCCCTCAGGTTCTGCGAGATTTCAAGGACGAGGTGGCCCAGGTTGATGGACTGCTGATTGTTTCTCCGGAGCACAACCAGTCTTTTCCAGCCGCGGTGAAGAACGCAGTCGATGTGCTGTCCCGTCCGCCCAAGCAGGGCCAGCTCGCCGGGCTCAAACTGGGAATCGCAGGTGCCTCACCTGGTCGGTTCGGCACCATTAATGGCCAGTCTCAGATCCGCCAGTTCCTGCCGCCTCTGGGAGTCGAGCTTATGGGGAGACCACTGCTGGCCGTGCATGCCACAGCTGAGACTTTCAACGACGACGGCACCGCCGACCCCCAAACGACTCGCCGCGCCCGGGCCTACGTGGAGGCATTCACGGAGTTTGTGCAGAGTTAGAACCTCAGGCGAGGGGCCACGTTGACAGGTGACCTCAGTGGTTCTATGATCGGGATCACAAATTGAATCGATTTAGACTGTGTCTTGCTAGAACCCTAGGAAATCGGCTCATCTCTGTCACTTGCACCCGGAGGATTCATGGTCACAGATGCGGACGTCCCTGTCCTCGAGCTTGAAGGCGTGCGAAAGACGTTCGGCAGTGTGGTGGCGCTCGCTGACGGAACACTGACTGTGCACCCAGGGTCCGTGCACGCCCTCGTCGGGGAAAACGGCGCAGGAAAATCCACGCTCATCAAAATTGTGGCCGGGCTGCACAAGCGTGACGAGGGTGTCTTCCGCTTCCGGGGAGCTGGAGCCGAGTTCTCCTCAACGGCAGATGCCAAAGCGGCAGGCATCGCGGTCATCTATCAGGAGCCCACGCTCTTCCCGGACCTCTCAGTCACCGAGAACATCTTCATGGGCCGGCAGCCCCTGGGCGGCGGTCGACGTATCGACAAGCACGCCATGGTCAATGAGGCTCTGCGCATCTTTGACAGGCTGGGGGTTGATCTTGACCCCCACCGCCCCGCCCAGGGCCTGTCGATTGCGGATCAGCAGATCATCGAGATTGCCAAGGCGATCTCCTTGGACGCACACCTGCTCATCATGGACGAGCCCACCGCGGCGCTCTCCGGGATGGAGGTGGAACGTCTCTTCAACGTCACCCGCAGCCTGCGCGACGAAGGCCGTGGAATCGTGTTCATCTCGCACCGCTTTGACGAGGTCTTTGACCTCAGCGACACGATCACCGTGATGCGTGATGGCTCGTATATCGGGACGGTGGCGACAGACGAGACCACCAATGACGAGCTGGTCACCATGATGGTCGGCCGAGAGGTCAAAGATCTCTACCCCAAGACCCCCGCAGAGATCGGCGAGGCGGTGCTCGAGGTCGAGGGCCTCAACTCCGCAGGAACCTTCCACGATGTGTCCTTCAACGTCCGCGCCGGAGAGATCGTCGGCCTGGCGGGCCTCGTCGGTGCTGGTCGCAGCGAAATAGCGCGGGCGGTGTTCGGGGTGGACCCCTACGACTCTGGAACAGTGAAGCTCGCAGGTCAGCACATCCCCAAACACAGACCGGCCGCAGCGATCGAAGCCGGCATGGCGCTGGTTCCCGAAGATCGCCGCCAACAGGGCCTAGTCGTCGAATCCTCGGTTGCCGAGAACATCGGTGCTGCTATCCGAGGACATCTCCAGAAATTCGGCATCATCACCCGCTCGGCGGAAAACCGCGCGGCCTCCTCCTGGGCCGGACGCCTGCAGGTCAAGACCGCGGCTATGTCCATGAACGCCGCCACCATGAGCGGCGGCAACCAGCAGAAGGTGGTGATCGCGAAATGGCTGGCCACCGATCCCAAGCTGCTCATCATCGACGAGCCCACCCGAGGCATCGATGTCGGGACTAAGTCTGAAGTACACCGCCTGCTGTCCCAATTGGCGGGAGAAGGAATGGCGATTCTTATGATCTCCTCAGAGCTTCCCGAGGTGCTCGGCATGGCTGACCGCGTACTGGTCGTCAGTGAAGGCAGAATCACTGCCGAGCTGGCCCGCGAAGACGCGACGCCGGAGAAGGTCATGCACGCTGCCACAGTCCGTCGTGAAGAAGCGATTGAGAACTCTGGATCCAGCCCGGCTGACCACTTGGCGACCGCAGGAGAGGTGAACGGCAGATGAGCACAGTAGCGCTCTCCAAACCCAGCCACATGCGGAACGCCCAAAGGTTCGCCAAGAACGTGGTGACTTCCCGCGAGATGGCTATTGTTCTGGTGATCCTCGCAGTCATCGCGACTGCCACGAGCTTGAATCAGAACTTCCTCTTCAGCTCCCAGGGTTGGCGGGACCTACTCCTGACCCCCTCCATTCTTATGGTTCTGGCCATCGGCTCAGCAATCGTCATCGTGACCCGGAACGTTGACCTCTCCGTCGGTTCCACACTTGCCATCACCGCGTATATGACCGGTCGGCTTTTCATCGACTTCCCTGGGATACCGATCATTGGGGTCATCCTCATAGGTGTCGCAGTGGGAGCGGGCCTTGGTCTGATCAACGGGCTCCTCGTCGCCTTCGGCAAGGTGCCTGCGCTGGTGGTGACCCTGGGCACCATGTATATCTACCGCGGCGTCGTTCTCACCTGGGCGGGCAGCGACCGTATCAACGCCTCAGACATGCCGCGAGAGTTCCTCAATTTGGGAACTATGCAGATCGCCACTATCCCACTGCTGACCATCGCAGCGGTCGTTGTGCTGATCGCAGCGGTCTACTGGCTCAATTCCACCCGCAGTGGGCGGGAAATGTACGCCATTGGTTCGAATCCAGAGGCCGCGACGCTCTACGGGCTGCCATCGACTAAGCGGATTATTGTGGCATTCGTGATCGGCGGCGCCCTCGCAGGACTTGCCGGGGTGATGTACGCGGCGAGGTACGGCACTGTCAGCGCTGGAGCCGGCATGACCTGGGAACTCAACGCCATCGGGGCCGCCGTCATCGGCGGTGTCGCGATCTTCGGCGGCTCCGGCACGGTCTGGGGCGCGGCACTGGGCGCGATCCTGCTGATGACCATCAACCGGACCCTGCCCATCATGGGCGTGCCGGACTTTTGGCAGCGGGCTGTGGTCGGTGCACTGATCATCGGCGCGATCGTCCTGGATCGCTATCTGGCTGCACGGCAGACGCGCAAGCTTCAAGAAGCAAGGGATGAGACATGAGCAGCACCACTCACGCTGAGACCGGCACTCCCGCAGCAGAGAACGTGACCCTGGGCGACGCCGCCCCACGCACCTACAAGGACTTCCATCGCCCGTGGTGGTTCCGCACCTTTATCACCACAGAGTTTCTGATCATTGCGCTACTTGCGCTGGTGTGGATATGGGCGAACATCTCGGTGGACAACTTCTCCGGGCCACTGACTGTCCGTTATCTCCTGATGGACATTGCGCCGCTGCTGATGATCGCGCTGCCGATGACTCTGATCATCGTCACAGGACAGATCGATCTGTCGGTGGCAAGTGTGATGGGCCTGTCTTCGGTCGTGGTGGGCATTGCGCAT
The DNA here is from genome assembly GCF_010119385.1 of Nesterenkonia haasae. Classification (GTDB taxonomy): domain Bacteria; phylum Actinomycetota; class Actinomycetes; order Actinomycetales; family Micrococcaceae; genus Nesterenkonia; species Nesterenkonia haasae. Next base: position 30,412 of record NZ_VFIE01000020.1, on the reverse strand, counting down.
GTCCAGTGGGGTTTGTCTCTGCCTGTGGCAGGGCTGCTGGCAATCGTGGTGGGCATCGCCTGTGGAGCTTTCAACGGGTTCTTCGTTGCCTATGTGAAGCTGCCCTCACTTGCGGTGACTATAGGTACCTTGGCGCTGTTCCGAGGTCTTGCCGTTGGGCTGCTGGGCACAACTGCACTGACTGACTTCGACCCACAATGGACGTCCCTGGCCACAGCATCACTGGGCGATACCCGACTCCCGCTTGTGGTGGTTCCCGTCGTGGTGCTGATCTTGGTCTTCGTGGTCCTGCTGCACTTCACTCCCTTCGGTCGAGGCCTCTACGACATCGGACATAACGATCTCACCGCACGCTTCAGCGGAGTCAATGTGGCGCGGAGCCAGATGATCACTTTCATCCTGTCCGGTGGCGTGTCAGCTTTCGCAGGCATCTACTACACGCTGCGCTTCGGCAACTCCCGCGGTGACAACGCGATGGGTCTGGAGCTGGAAGTGATCGCGGCAGTGCTGCTCGGCGGGGTGCTGATTTTTGGAGGTCGGGGCGCGCTCCACGGTGTCCTGGCGGGTGTGCTTCTGATCGGAGTGATCTCCTCAGCGCTGCGGCTTGAAGGAGTGACGGTCAATGTCATCAACATCATCATCGGTATTTTGCTGATCGCCTCCGTCATCACTCCCCAAATTGTTGCGGGTCTCCAACGGCGGAGTCCCAAAAAGAGAAAGGTAGCACCATGAAGAGGAACATTTTTAGCGCACGGGCTGCATTGACAGCTGCCGGAATGGCAGCGGTGCTCGTCCTCTCCGCCTGCGGGGGTGACGAGAACGGAAACGGCAACGGAGATGCCGAAGGGGATGACTTGAGCATCACCTTCATTCCGAAGAACCTCGGCAATCCATACTTCGACACCTCAAATACGGGGGGTGAAGACGCAGTCAACGAATTCGGCGGCGAGTTCTCCGAAGTGGGCCCCCAGGAGGACACGCCGGACGGGCAGGTGCAGTACATCAACACCGCTGCGCAGCAGGGCGAAGATGCCATTGTGATTTCCGGAAGTGACCCTTCTGCTCCTTGCGATGCGCTCAATGAGGCGAGGGAAGTGGGCGCCGCCGTGGTCACGTTCGACTCTGACACCGGACCCGACTGCCGCGACGTGTTCGTGAATCAGGCTGACGCGCAGGGGATCGCTCAGGCGCAGGTAGACATGGTGGCTGAGCAGATTGATGGTGAAGGGCAGATAGCGATCCTCTCCGCTTCGGCTAACGCCACCAACCAGAACCAGTGGATCGAGCTGATGGAGGAAGAGCTCGACGCTAACCACCCGGATATCGAACTCGTCGAGATCGCCTATGGTGATGACGACGATCAGCGTTCCTTCGATCAGACTGCGGCGCTGTTGCAGACCCATTCTGACCTTGACGCCATCGTGTCACCGACAACAGTGGGTATCGCTGCGGCTGCTCGCTACATCTCAGACTCTGACTATGCCGGAGAAGTCCTCGTGACAGGTCTCGGCACTCCAAACCAGATGCGTGAGTACGTTGAGGACGGCACCGTCGAGGCGTTCGCACTGTGGAACCCCGAAGACCTCGGATACCTCGCAGGCTGGGCAGCCCACGCTGTAGCGACAGGTGAGATCAGCGGCGAAGAGGGTGACACTTTCGAAGCCGGCCGCCTGGGTGAGTACACGGTGGGTGAAGACGGAGAAATCCTGCTGGGAGATCCTTTCGTCTTTGACTCCGAGAACATCGACGACTTCGACTTCTGAGTCGCAGTCGCGCTGGAGCGCCCGATCGGCAAACACGCGGTCGGGTGCTCCAGTTAGCCGGCCCCAAGGAGTAAAGGAAAAGTATGCGACGAGTATGTTTCCAGCTGCAGGTCAAACCGGACCGACTGGATGAGTATAAGGATCGGCATCGAGAAGTGTGGCCAGAGATGCTCAGGGCGCTCAAACGCTCCGGTTGGCACAACTACTCGTTGTTCCTGCGCCATGACGGACTGCTCATCGGATACTTCGAAACAGACTCACTGGAAGCCGCGCAGGCCGCCATGCAGGCCGAAGAGGTCAACGCCCAGTGGCAGGTGGAAATGGCGGGGTTCTTTATGGACCTCGAGGGTGCCCGCCCGGACACTGGGTTCGTGGAGCTGGAAGAAGCCTTCCACCTCGAAGATCAACTAGCCAGGCTCGAAGGAAACTGAGGAGATATGCCAACTTTCGAACAGATCGCCCCGCAGCTGGAGCACCAGGCCATAGAGGTTCCCTCCTGGGCGTACGGAAACTCCGGCACACGGTTCAAGGTCTTCGGCTCACCCGGCACCCCGCGCAGCGTGGAGGAGAAGATCGACGACGCCGCCACAGTGCACCGGTTCACCGGCCTGGCTCCCGAGGTAGCGCTGCACATTCCTTGGGACATGGTGGACGATTTCGGCACGCTCACTCGCTACGCCGCTGATCAGGGCATCGACATCGGCACCATCAACTCCAATACTTTCCAGGACGACGATTACAAATTCGGCGGGCTGACTCATCACGACCCGGTGATCCGGCAGAAGGCCGTGGACCACCATCTTCAGTGCATTGAGATTATGGGGGAGACGGGTTCCCGTGACCTGAAGATCTGGCTTGCTGATGGTTCGAACTATCCTGGCCAGGCTGATATCCGCAGTCGTCAGGATCGGCTCGCTGACTCACTGCAGAAGATCTATGCGCAGCTCAGCGCAGACCAGCGCCTGGTGCTGGAGTATAAGATCTTTGAACCAGCGTTCTACCACATGGATGTTCCGGACTGGGGCACGGCCCTTGTGCAGGTCCAGGCGCTGGGCGACAACGCGCTGGTGTGCTTGGACACCGGCCATCATGCGCCCACCACAAATGTCGAGTTCATCGTCGCGCAGCTGCTGAGAGTCGGCAAGCTCGGGTCCTTCGACTTCAATTCCCGCAACTATGCCGACGACGATTTGATTGTCGGTTCGGCGGATCCGTTCCAGTTGTTCCGGATCCTCTTTGAGGTCATTCGCGGTGGCGGGTATGAAGCCGACTCCGGGGTTGCCTTCATGTTGGATCAGTGCCACAACATTGAGAAGAAGATTCCAGGCCAGATCCGCAGCGTGCTCAACGTCCAGGAAATGACCGCCCGCGCGCTGCTCGTGGACCGTGAGGCACTCGCCCAAGCACAGAGCGCCGGTGACGTCCTCGGAGCGCATCAGGTGTTCATGGACGCTTTCTACACTGACGTCCGAGCCGACCTTGCGGCTTGGCGCGAATCCCGCGGACTGCCCGGTGACCCGATGGCGGCCTACGCCGCTTCTGGCTATCAGGAGAAGATCGAAGCAGATCGTGTCGGCGGCACTCAGATGAGTTGGTAGGACTGCTGCTGGAGTTGGGCTCGGCAGTCACAACGCAGAGCCCAGTAAAGTAATGATCGATGAGCCAAGATCAGCCAGGCGGCAAGCCTCCCGACGAGTCGTCGACGATCCACGACGTCGCCAAGCTGGCGGGTGTCTCCGCCGGGACGGTCAGTAATGTCCTCAACCGTCCGTTCTATGTTAAAGACGTCACCCGCGACCGTGTTTTGGCGGCTATCGATGAGTTGAAATTCCGTCCTCAGCAGACGGCTCGCCAGTACCGACCTGGACGAGTTCGCACCCTGGGGATAGCCCTGGCAAATCTCAATAACCCATTTTTTGTGGACGTTGCACTCGGAGCGGAGAAGGCTGCCCGGGAAAATGATATGGGCGTAGTCATCACCAATAGCGCCTATGACGCACACATCGAGAACCAGAATCTCGAGCTGTTGGTCCAGCAGCGGGTTCAGGGCCTGATCATCTCCCCGGTCGACGAATCATCTTCCCGCCTGCAGATGCTTCGCGACAGGGGGGTTCCCATGGTTTTCGTGGACCGAGTGGGCGAACACTCCGATGGTGGGTGGAGCGTTGTGGTCGACGATGAGCGCGGAGGTGCTCTGGCGGCCCAGTACCTTCTGGAAACCGGCCATACTTCGATCGCTTTAGTAGGCCACCCCAAGAGTTCGCTCAAGGTCCGGGCCCGACTTGATGGAGTTCGCGCAGTCGTCGAGCAGCGTCAGGGGATTTCGTTCGAGGTATTGGAAACGGCCTCCTGGACTGTCGACGCGGGGCGGGAAGCCGGACACCTCATTGCTGATATGGATCCGACTATCCGTCCGACCGGCATCATGTGCGCCAATGACCTACTGGCCTTGGGCGCTCTCCAAACTCTCAACGGTCGGGGCCTCCGGGTTCCGCATGATATCGCTGTCATCGGGTATGACGACCTCGAATGGGCGGCGGTGGCTTCTCCGCCGCTGACGACGATTCGTCAGCCACGAGATCTTCTGGGTGCTACCGCAGTGCGGATGCTCCTAGAACTTTTCAGGGATGGCGGCGCCCTCCCGAGGAACAACCACGTGGTTCTTCAACCTGAGCTGGTCATCCGCGACACTGCTTAGGGCACTTTTGCGGAGAGGGCGAGCCACCGTGTGACTCACCCTCTCCGCGCAGGGAACCAAAGTTGCCCGTTCGGGCTCTAGAAGGCAGGCTCTTCGTCTGCCACATTCTCCTCGGTCACCACGGTGAGCGGAATCGGAATGCGGCTGTCCACCTCTTCCCCTGTGGCTGCACCAACAATCGTCTCCAGGGCTAGCCGTCCGTCTTCCTCCGGGGACTGGACGATGGTCGCGGTGTAGTAGCCCTCCTCAATGCTCTCGAAAGCGTCCTGCTGTCCGTTGATGCCCACAATCGCAGGCATGTCTTCCAGATCCCGGCCGGACTCCGTCCAGGCATCGATGAAGCCACGCGCCATAGTGTCGTCGTTGGCGTAGACCCCTTGTAGGTCGTCTCCATGTTGGGAGAGCACGTCGCGGCTGAGCTCCAAGGCGCGCTGCTGGTCGAAATCAGCGTTGACCGTCTGCACAACCTCGATATCCGAACCGAGTTCTTCGAGTTTGTCGTTGAACCCGTCGGTCCTGCCAATGGTGGTGCCGTTACCGGCCTGGCCGGCGATGATCACCACGTTGCCTTCGCTGCCGAGCTCTTCGTCCAGAACATCTCCGGCCAATTGGCCCTGCTCGTAGGTATCAGGACCGGTGAAGGAGGTGTAGAGACCTTCAGCTTCTTCATCCATGGGGGAGTTGATCAGCACCAGCGGTATACCGGCGTCTTGGGCCTCTACCAGGCCAGGAATGTAGGCCTGGGGATCCAGGGGCCACAGCACGATTCCGTCAGGATTGCGACCGATGCATGTGCGGAGCTGATCCGTTCCGGTTTGTGCCTCGAATTCCTGACTGAGCAGGGTCACATCGACTTCGAGTTCGTCTGCTGCATCTTGAAAGGCTGCATTGGCGGGCGATACGTAGGCGTGTGACTCGGCAGCGGTGACGTAGCAGATGTCCAAGCCCTCAGCGGCTTCTGCTCCGTTGTCGCCGTTGTCAGGGCTGTCACCTCCACAACTGGTCAACAGAAGGGCACCGGCAGCAGCGACGGCTCCAAAACGTAGTGATGATTTCATGACATTACCTTTCTCATGGGGCAGGTGATCGTTTTTGCGCCCTGGTTGGGAGCAATGATGAAAGAGACAGTGCCGAACGCGGACTGTCCGAGGCGATGCGGTCCAGCAGAATGAGGATCAACAGAATGGTGCCGGTGACGATGTTCTGGTAGTACGAAGCCACAGACTCATACTCCAAAGTCGTCGTGATGGCGGCGAGCACGAGGACGCCCCCGAGAGTTCCGAGGGCGGAACCCCGCCCACCCTCGAGTCGAGTTCCTCCGATGACGACGGCGGCGATGGCAGTGAGGGCGATGGTGCTGCCGAACACAGGTGATCCGGTATTGGTCGCCAATGACTGCATGACCCCAGCGATGCCGGACATCAGGCCGCTGAAGACGAACGCACCAAAGACATAGGCCCCTGAGCGGATACCGGACGCCGTCGCGGCGTCCTCATTGCTTCCCACTGCGTAGGTGTGCCGACCCGAGACTGTGTAGGTGAGCCACAGGAAGAGCAGGATTATCGCCAGAAGGAAGATGAATGTGCGGAGGGAGAAGCTGCCTCCCAGCGCCCTGGAAACAGCCAGTCCGAACAGTGGGTCGTTGCCGCTGATCGGATTGGAATCGGTGAGGAAGTGGCACAGCGCCCGCAGGAAGATCATCGAGGCCAGGGTGGCCACCAACGAATTGATCTGCAGCACGACCACGAGAAAACCGTTGAGTATCCCGGCTAAGAGGCCTACGAGGACTCCGGCTGCTGCTGCACCGAACTGACCGAGTTGGGGTTGAAGGGCAATGGCCGCAATCCCCGACAGGGCCAGGATGGAGCCCACCGAGAGGTCCAGCTTGCCCAACAGCAGAACGACGGTCAGCCCCACTGCCACGAGTCCCAGGGTCGCTGCCCGGTCAAGGCTCAGGCTAAGCGTTCTGAACTCAGTGAGTCCCGGCACGAAGGACACCGAAAGCAGCACCGTTGCCACAAGAATGAGCACAACTCTGTAATGGATCAGAGTCAGAACAGCTGGGACTTCAAAAACTTTCCTAAGCGATTTCACGAGGCGCCTCCCCGGCGACGTAGGTAGACGTCAAGGGCAACGGCGGCTGCGATAAGTGAACCCATCACCAGACCCTGAGACTCTGTCGGGATGCCGTTGAGAACCATAATGTTGCTCAGCAGCGTGACAAGCAGCAGTCCGCCCAGGGCACGCGGCATACTGCCGAAACCCCCAAGAAGGCTGACACCGCCGACGACGACTGCGGTGATGGCATCGAACTCGTACCCCGCACCGACGCCGGGCCGCGCAGTCTGCAGGGTCAGGCCCAGCAGCACGCCGCTGAAACCCGATAGGGTTGCCGTCATCCAAAACGCCGCCCCTTTCGTGAACTGCAGCGGAATGGCGCTGGCCCTGGCGGCCTCTGGATTGGACCCGGTGGCGTATACCCACCGGCCGAAGGTTGTTCGGGAGAGTAAGAGGTGCCCACCAAGGGCGACCGCAAGAAAGATCAGCACGATGACGGGGACACCTATGAGTCGGCCGGTGAGAAAGGCCTGCAGCTCGGGATCATTTCCGTAGACAATGACCCCGCCCACAGCGGCCTGTGCCACACCCAACACAATGGTTCCGGTTGCGAGGGTGGTAATCACCGGATTGAGTCGCGCATAACCAATGAGTAGGCCGTTGATGAGACCGGCCAATGATGCAGCGAGGACCCCCACCAGCGCGGCGAGCACGCTGCCCAGGGCTGGTTGGAGACCCAGCGCAAGCAGAGCTCCGATCCCCACCATGGCCGGCACAGAGAGATCAGCCAGTCCGCGGACGATGAATACGAAGGTCATGCCCACGACGATGATCCCGACAATCGACATGTTGATGACGACATTCGTCAGGTTCCGGGTGGTCAGGAACTGCTCACTGAGCAGGCTTCCAACGATCAGCAACCCGAGGATGCCAACGGGCAGGGCGACGCCTCCCAGTAGCTTGTTCGCCCTCTTTTCGTCGGTCGCTCGAGGAGGCACGGTGGATGTGGAAGTCATGGTGCTGCCACCTCCCCTGTTGCTGCAGTCATTACTGACTCCTCATTGGCATCTGCCCTGGACAATTCGGCGGTGAGTCGGCCTTCGTGCAGGACGTAGACACGATCGCTGACTGCGAGCACTTCGGGCAGTTCTGAAGAGATCATGAGGACAGCTACGCCTTCTGCCGCAAGTTCGCCGATGATGGTGTGGATATCAGATTTCGCACCCACATCGACTCCGCGTGTGGGCTCATCCAGAATGAGAACTTTGGGGTTTGTCGCTAGCCATTTCGCGAGGACGACTTTTTGCTGGTTGCCACCGGAGAACGTCGCCACTGTGCGTTCGATCACTGGAGGCGACACGTAGAGATCCTCTGCCTTCTTCTGGGCCAGCCTCCTCTCCTGACTTCTGAGAACCCAGCCAAAGGCGGCTACCTGATCGAGCACCGGCAGGGCAATGTTGTCCTTCACCGTCAAGGAAAGTGCTACCCCGTCGCGCTTGCGGTCCTCCGGGACCAGAGCGATGCCTGCTCGCACCGCTGCTTTAGGACTGCGTACGGTGACTTCCGCACCATCGATCAGCACCGAACCAGAATCGAAGCGATCGAGTCCGAAGATCGCGCGAGCGACTTCCGTTCGCCCGGCTCCGACCAGTCCGGCGAGGCCGACAATCTCACCGGCTCGTACAGTCAGGGAAATGTCCTCGAAAAGGCCTACCCGGGTGAGCTCCCTTACCTCAAGTACGGGCTGTCCGATCTCCACCTCACGCTTAGGGAAAACATCGTCCAGATCGCGTCCGACCATAAGCGTGATCATCTCCTTCGGGGTGAGGCCTGCGGTGGGACGGCAGTCGATCATGCGGCCGTCACGGAGCACAGTCACTCGGTCCGAGATGTCGAGCACCTCACGCAGCCGGTGACTTATGTAGATGATCGCGATGCCTTTGGCGCGCATGCGTTCGACGACGGAGAAGAGCGCTTTGGCCTCATGCTGGCTCAGCGAAGACGTCGGCTCATCCAGAACCATGATGCGCGGTTGTCTCGCGTAAATTTTGGCGATTTCAACCAGCTGCTGTTGGCTCACCGAAAGCCGACCGACTAATTGCTGAGGATCAATTCTGGTCCCCAGCTGGTCCAACACTTCCTGGGCTCGCTGAGACAAAGCCTTGCGTTTGACCAGACCTGCAGAGTTGGGCATATCACCGAGACCGATGTTCTCAGCAACGCTGAGGTCGGGTACCAGGTTAATTTCCTGGTACACCATGCCAATGCCATGAGCTTTGGCCTCCAGAGGAGAGGAGAAATGCACCTGCTCGCCATCTAAGGCGATCGTGCCCCGGTCCGGCCCATGGACTCCTGCAAGAATTTTCATCAGAGTGGATTTGCCGGCACCGTTTTCACCGACAATTGCGTGGACTTCTCCGGCACTGACGGATAAGTCCACGTCAGTAAGCGCTTTGACTCCGGGAAACGACTTGGTGATTCCCGTCATGTCCAGTACTGGAGGGGTGTCAGTGGGTGAGGGGGTGATCATGTCTGCTCCCGTCGTGAGGGGCCGAAGGTGAAGCTCATTCGGTACGTTGTGCTTTCACCGACACTTAGAACTGGAAGGGCCGCTGATTCTTCGGCACTGCGCCGTCCGTAAACGTGTGAGGTATTTGCAGGCTCCAGGCCCATCACATATTGGCCGTGACCTGCCATCTTCCACTGGTGCAACGCGGGCAACGCTGCAGTGTCGAACTGGAGACTGAATGCGATGCCCAAGGTGGGGTTGTCGATGGTGGCGCAGGCCTCAGCCCGGTTGCTGACATCGTGCAGAAAGACCTGTTCCTTGAAGCCAGACTGGGGTGGCTCGATCTCATGCCATCTGGCAACTGCGGCGGCTGCGTCGTCGTCGCGAGGTGTCACGTGTGCTGACGAGATGTTCAGCTGAGCCTGTTCGCTCACCAGCGGCCATCCAAGATTGACGTGATACAGCACCATATGGCCTGCCTCACTGGGGCCCTCATTGGTCACTGTGTCTTCCACTGTCAGCGAGGCGCCCCCAAGAGGAGCGCTGATGGTCCTGCGCAGCACCAGGTTCTCGCCAAAAACCGTCGATTGGCGGACCTCTCCGCGGATCACCAACTCTCCTGAGACGATGCGAGTCTCCTGCAACACTGCTGGAGTGATGCCTACGCGGCCGTGCATGGAGTAGTCCCGGCCTCCGATTGAGGAGGGAGGACCGAAAGTGTCGAGTCCACACGTGGCGAGCAACCCACCGCCGAAACTCCTTAGCCATTCGGTGCCACGGGCTTCTCCCAGTGCCGGTGAGGTGATCCCCGCAGGAGATATCCAGGCGACAGGCACACCCTGATAGCTGACCTGGCCGAGATCGAGCGCGCGGTCGGGGTGAACATCAGCTTCAAGGCCACCCCCGGTCACGATCCGCAACCTGCGGGCGCCCCGGGCCTTGCCGTCGTCTTCGCTGAACTTCTCAATCCGCGCCAGCTGGCTGAGCGACCCGACCCGGTATGGCAACTCCTCAGCGGAGATACCGTAGACGCCGCGCGGGACTTCCCATGTGGTCTTGGTGTTCATGCCACAGCCAGCGAGTTGCGTTCGCGAGACAACTCCGCATTGCCTGGCCCGAAGTGCTTCAGGACCACCAGATCCTCCGTGGGGTGGGTATTGGTGAGAGTGACACCGGCTGAAGCGGCCGGGGCCGTGACGAAGTACTCGTCACAGGTCAACTGTCCGTAGCGGATCATTGTCGAGGCGAAAAGTGGCTGATCCCCGATGGTGCCGGCGCCTGCCACACAAATCAGACCATAGGCATCGGACTCCTCAACCGTTGCGGAACTTCCAGCCGGAATCGTGAGTTCCTTGGCACTGAAGCTCTCCGAGCGGTAGGTGATCCACTTTTCGGTCCACCCCACATGTTTCGCAGAAGCCGTGGTTTCTACCGGCGGGGTGAAACGGCTGCCGAAGAAGCTACTCTCCACATTCCGTTCCCAGTCAACGAGCTCGATGATGAATTCGAGATCTCCGCGGCGATCCTCCGGCACGTCCTTCCACAGCAGCTCGTCAGGAACCTCGCGGTGGTTGGACCAGGACTCGGTCATCGCGAAGACATCACAAGCAGCCTGCGGTTCGTAGGTGCAGACGCTCGCGGGAGCGTGCAGGATGCCGGCGGGCACATCCCATCCGGTTCCAAGGGTGATGCGGTAGGCCCGGGACAGGCTGGTGATGTTGTTGTCACCGCCAGTGAGGAAATCTTCCAGCTTGTCTAGGACATCTTGTTTGGTGGTCTCTGGGTGGAGCCCAAAGAAGGTGTAGCCGAACTCCCCCATATGGTTGTTCATTTGTGGAGGGAAGTAATACGCCTCTGGCTTGCCCGGCTTGCCGACCAGCGCCGCGTGCTCGTCCCTGTGGTGAATATGGAATGGCAAAGGAGCCTGATTGTCGAAGAACTTTGAGTACATCGGCCATCCCTTATGCGTGCTCCACAGAGTTCCGATGGCCTGTTCTTTGAAGTGGGCGACGAACTCATCGAAGGGAATGACCCCTCCCTCGGGATCCACAACCAGGCTGAGCCCTTCGAAGGGATCCGTGCGGGGACCGTTCTCAGCTCGGATAGTGGAAGACAACCAGCGCTCATCAATTCCGCCGCGTTCCTTGCCCAGGGGATAGTAATCGTCTGGGTGGAGCCGGAGGCGCTTGCCGGGAGTGCAGAAGGCACGGGGTACCCAGGTAGGAGCCAGTCGGAGAACTCCACCGCCGGCCTCCAGCACACGCTCCATTGCGTTTTCTGAGGAGGTCACGTCTGCATACGGTCCTGCGTTAGTCATCAGTAAGTCCTGTCTTCAAAAGTGCCCATTTGGTTCAATGAACCATTGCTGCTAGTGACCATAGTCACAGAGATCTCTTCGTGTCAAGACCAAGATGCCCGGTACGGCGGGGTCTAGGTGAAGACAGCGCAAACGCAGCAGGGTTCATTGAAACGTTGTCTGGGCGAGCGTTGACTCACTTGGTCTTCTCTTGCCCGGGGCCTGCTGTAACATGCGGCGGTATGGCGATCTCCTCCTCCCTTGACGCTGAAGAGCGCCGGAATCTGTTGCTGGAAATGCTCGGAGCAGAGGGTCGGATCACCATCAGCTGGGCAGCTGAGTCACTCGGAGTGTCTGAGATGACCCTGCGGCGAGACCTTGCTGACCTCGAAGCTCTCGGCCAGCTCCGGCGGGTCAGAGGTGGTGCGGTCGCGCCGCTGCGGCCAGAGACTTTCGCTCAACGCAGTGCCCGCGGTGCCGCAGCTAAACGGGCAATCTCTGCCAAAGCTCTAGAGGTCATACCCGCTGAGGGCATGTGTGCCTGTGATGCCTCGTCCACAGTTGGTGTGTTGTTGGGTGGAGTGGGCCACGCGGCCGATCTGACCGTCGTGACGAATTCGAGTGAGAATTTTCGAGCTGCCGAGGTGCGTCCCGGAGTGACCGCAGTGCTCGTGGGAGGGCACCGTGAGCCGCGAACTGACAGCTTCGTCGGGCCACTGGCCGCACTGATGGCTGCATCGTTGCACTACGAGGTCTTTGTGAGTTCAGCCGCAGCCCTAGATGCCGACTGGGGCAGTTCTGAGTCCACGGCGGAGGAGGCGGCGATCAAGCGAATCTTCCACCGCCATGCCGATAAAACCGTGCTCCTAGCTGATAGCTCCAAGCTCGGCTCCCGCGCCACGGCCCGGGCGTTGGAGCTTGGTGAGGTAGATCTGCTCATTACGGACCTAGATCCGAGGGATGGCCGACTGGATTGTTTCCGCGATCATGTGGAGATCCGCTGAACTGCACTTCACACCGGTTGGTCGATCACCTCATGACGTGACAGTCGGCACATTGAGGCATTGTTTCCCGACCCTTGCCATGGTACTTTGTGTTCGATTGATCTTAATCGAACATGCGTCGAATCACACCTCAGGGAGTTCTCCTATGGCCGCTCATCCAACTGTCCAGTCCCTCATTGAACGGTCCAACCGGCTGGGCGCGGACCCCAAGAACACCAATTACGCCGGGGGCAACACCTCCGCCAAAGGCACTGACCGTGACCCCGTCACCGGCGGCGACGTCGAGCTTCTCTGGGTCAAAGGCTCCGGCGGAGACCTCGGAACCCTCAAGGACACTGGACTCGCTGCACTGCGCCTAGACCGCATGCGCGCCATGGTGGATACCTACCCCGGCGTTGAGCGCGAAGATGAAATGGTCGCAGCATTCGACTACTGCCTACACGGTAAGGGTGGCGCAGCCCCGAGCATCGACACTGCCATGCACGGGCTGGTGGACGCCGCGCATGTCGACCACCTTCACCCTGACTCCGGCATCGCTATCGCCTGCGCCTCCGATGGCCCCGAACTCACAGAGAAGATCTTCGGCGACAAGGTGGTCTGGGTACCCTGGCGCCGCCCAGGTTTCCAGCTCGGACTCGACATCGCGCAGATCAAAGAGCGCAACCCCCAAGCCGTCGGATGCATCCTCGGCGGACACGGCATCACCGCATGGGGAGACACCTCGGAGGAATCCGAACAGAACTCCCTGTGGATCATCGACACCGCCGCGCACTACATTGCCGAACACTCCGCAGCGGAGCCGTTCGGCCCGGCACTCGAGGGTTATGGCGCGCTCAGTGAGGATGAGCGGCGTGCCAAAGCAGCCGCTCTGATGCCCACCATTCGCTCCATCGCCAGCACGGACAAGCCCCAGGTCGGACACTTCACCGACGACGACGCCGTCCTGGACTTCCTTGCCCACACCGAACACCCGCGTCTGGCGGAGCTCGGCACCAGCTGCCCAGACCATTTCCTCCGCACCAAGGTCAAGCCACTGGTGCTGGACCTGCCATCCGATGCCTCGGTTGAAGATGCCCAAGCACGACTGCGCGAGCTCCACGAGAGTTACCGCGAGGATTACCAGGCCTACTACGACCGCCACGCCGATCCGGACTCCCCGGCCATCCGCGGGGCCGACCCAGCAATCGTGCTCATTCCCGGAGTTGGCATGTTCAGCTTCGGCAAGGACAAGCAGACAGCCCGCGTTGCCGGAGAGTTCTTTATCAACGCCATCAACGTCATGCGCGGCGCTGAAGGGCTCTCCAGCTACACCCCGATTGACGAACGCGAAAAGTTCCGCATCGAGTACTGGGCGTTGGAAGAAGCCAAACTGCAACGGATGCCTAAGCCCAAGGAACTGGCCACGCGCATCGCCCTGGTGACCGGGGCCGCCTCCGGTATAGGCAAGGCGATCGCCAAGCGGCTGGCAGCTGAAGGCGCCGTTGTCGCTATTGCCGATTTGAGTCTGGAGAAAGCTCAGGAAGCTGCGGCCGAAATCGGTGGTCCGGACAAAGCCGTCGGCGTCAGGGTTGACGTCTCTGATGAAAACGCCGTTCAGCAGGCCATCGATGAGACCCTCCTAGCCTTCGGCGGACTGGATATCGTCATCAACAATGCCGGTCTTTCGCTGTCCAAATCTCTTCTGGACACCACTGAAAAGGACTGGGATCTCCAGCACAACGTAATGGCCAAGGGCTCGTTCCTGGTCTCGAAGGCGGCTGCGAAGGTGCTCATCGAGCAGAATTTGGGTGGAGATGTCATCTACATCTCCTCCAAGAACAGTGTCTTCGCCGGTCCCAACAACATCGCCTACTCCGCCACCAAAGCTGATCAGGCCCATCAGGTCCGCCTGCTTGCCGCAGAACTTGGCGAACACCAAATCCGGGTCAACGGGATCAACCCCGACGGGGTTGTCCAAGGCTCCGGCATCTTCGCTTCAGGCTGGGGCGCCAACCGGGCCAAGACGTACGGCATCGAGGAGCAGGACCTGGGTAAGTTCTACGCCCAGCGCACTATCCTCAAACGAGAAGTTCTGCCGGAAAACGTCGCCAACGCAGCCTTTGCGCTGTTGAGCCAGGACCTATCCCACACCACCGGTCTGCACGTGCCGGTCGATGCCGGCGTCGCCGCCGCCTTCCTCCGCTGAGCCAACGATGATGAGCACAACCTGGCACGCAGCGGTAGACCTTGGCGCATCTTCCGGCCGAGTCATGCTCGGCCGCGTAGGGCCTGAGACTCTGGAACTCAAAGAAGCTGCCCGATTCCCCAACAGTGTGGTCCACTTGCCCGATGGGCTGCACTGGGACGTCCTCGGACTCTACGAGCACGCAGTTCAGGGACTCGCCGCAGCAGTTCGCGAAACCCGCGACGACGGGGGTATCACCTCAATCGGCATCGACTCCTGGGCTGTGGATTATGGTCTGCTCAAAGGCGCCGTTCCGGAGCAGATGAGTCTCATTGGTTCGCCCTTTCACTATCGGGATGAGCGGACCAGTCGAGGAGTGGAAAAAGTGCACCAGCAGGTCACTTTCGCCGAACTCTACCGGCGTAACGGCCTGCAGTTCCTGCCGTTCAATACCCTGTATCAGCTCGCCGCCGAGGACCAAGACCTGCTCACGTTGGCGGACACTCTGCTGCTCATTCCGGACCTGCTCGGCTACTGGCTCACCGGGGAAATGCTGTCCGAGCAAACCAACGCCTCCACCACCGGACTGCTCGATGTGCGTACCAAAGCGTGGGACACCGAGTTGATGCAGACCCTCGGGCTGTCGGCGGAGCTCTTCGCCCCGGTCGCCGCACCAGGAACCGCCCTGGGTAAGACCCGATCTGAACTAGACGAAACCTTAGGTGCCTCAGGCCTTCCTGTCACACTGGTCGGCTCTCATGACACGGCCTCGGCTGTGGTGGGAACCCCTCTCTCCACACCCCACTCTGCCTATATCTCCTGCGGCACCTGGGGACTGGTCGGTCTGGAACTTGATCAGCCCGCCGTGTCCGATGCCTCCCGCGAAGCCAACTTCACCAATGAGGGGGGAGTTGACGGCCGGACCAGGTTCCTCACTAATGTGATGGGCACCTGGCTGCTGTCCGAGACTTTGGGTACGTGGCAGCGCCGCACGGGCGAGGAGCAGAGCCTTCCCGAGCTCTTGGAAGCTGCATCGGAAGTGCCTGCCGGTCGCGTCGTCGTGTTCGATGTCCAAGACCCGAGGTTCATGCCACCTGGCGATATGCCGGAACGGATCGCTCAGCTGTGCAGCGAGTTGGGTCGGCCAGCGCCGGAAACCACGGCTGAGATCGTCCGCAGCATTGTGGAGTCAATCGCTCAGGGCTTCGCCGACGCTCTGGAGAATGCATCACGACTTGCCGAGAAGTCGGTGGACACAGTGCATATGGTGGGCGGTGGAAGCCTCAACGCGCTCCTCTGTCAGGCGACAGCCGACCGGTCGGGGTACCCTGTGATCGCGGGCCCGGTGGAGGCCACCGCCATCGGGAACCTCCTCATCCAGGCCCGCACCGCCGGCACCATCGGTGGAACTCTGGAAGACATCCGCGAGCTCATTGCTCGCACGCACAAGCTAACCACCTACCAGCCCCGCAGCTGAGGGGGCCGATAGCCACGGCGTCAGCGCCGTGGTGATGAGGAGAACTCATGTCTGATCATTCCGCCAAAGACGGCGCAGCTAGTCATGCCCGCATCCCGGTGAAACGTCAACTGCCCAAGCCGGCGGACCTTGCGCCTCTGATGAAGTTTAAGAAGTTCGACTTCAACGCCTCGCGTCGGCGGCTCAGTGCGGCTCTCACTATCGAGGACCTCTACAGGATCGCCAAGCGCCGGACCCCGAAGGCTGCGTTCGACTACACCGATGGGGCCGCAGAAGGCGAGTTCTCCCTGACGCGAGCTCGGCAAGCTTTCGAAGACGTGGAGTTCAACCCCTCGATTCTGCGCAATGTCTCATCAGTGGACATGTCTTCCCAGATCATGGGCGGACACTCAGAACTGCCGTTCGCGATCGGCCCCACAGGCTTCACCCGCTTGATGCAGACAGAGGGCGAGATCGCCGGAGCCTCAGCCGCCGGAGCCGCGGGAATTCCCTTCACGCTCTCCACGCTGGGCACGACCTCCATCGAGGACGTTCAGGCAGCCAATCCCCAGGGACGCAACTGGTTCCAGCTCTATGTGATGAAGGACCGTGAGATCTCGTATGGTCTGACCGAGCGTGCTGCGGCCGCCGGGTTCGACACCCTGTTCTTCACCGTGGACACCCCCGTGGCGGGAGCTCGCCTACGTGATAAGCGCAATGGTTTCTCCATCCCGCCGCAGCTGAGTCTCGGCACGGTGATCAACGCCATCCCACGGCCTTGGTGGTGGATCGACTTCCTCACCACACCGCCGTTGGAGTTCGCCTCGCTTTCCAGCACCGGCGGGACGGTGGGTGAGTTGCTGGATAAGGCGATGGACCCCTCTATCTCGTTCGACGATCTGAAGATCATCCGCGAACTTTTCCCTGAAAAGCTCGTCGTCAAGGGTGTGCAGACTCTGGAGGACGCCAAGAAGCTCGCAGACTTGGGGGTGGACGGCATTGTGCTGTCCAACCACGGCGGACGCCAGCTGGACCGGGCGCCGGTGCCGTTCCATCTGCTGCCCAAAGTCGCCCGAGAAGTCGGATCCGATCTGGAGATCGGCCTGGACACCGGCGTGATGAACGGCGCTGACATTGTCTCGGCCGTTGCGCACGGAGCAAAGTACACGTTCATCGGCCGGGCTTACCTCTACGGGCTTATGGCCGGTGGCCGGGCTGGTGTCGACAGAGCCATTGAGATCCTCGCTGAGCAGATTGAGCGCACCATGAAGCTGCTGCAGGTCTCCGACCTCAGTGAGCTCCGACCCGAGCACGTCACCCAGTTGACTCGTCTGGTCCCGGTCGGCCCTAAAGGCTGATCGCCAGGGCAAGGGCGGCGCCCAGCACCATGGAGGGACCGAAGGGAACCTCAGAGTCGTGGTTGCCGCGGCGACTGATGATCATCACCAGCGCGATAATTCCGTTGAGTGTGAAGCCGAGCAGTGTGCCTATGGCCACCTCGGTCCAACCGAACCAGCCGAGCAGGAGGCCGATAACGGCTGCGAACTTCACATCACCCAGCCCTAAGCCTGTTGGGGTGATCAGCGCGAGCACAAAGTACGCACACAACAGAGTCACGGAGGCGAGGATGCTGCGACCGAAGGCGTTCCAGGCGTCGTCGACCGCGGCAGTGCCCGCCAAAGACACCAGAAGGACAAGGCCTGTTCCCGCCACGAGCAGGTCTGGCAGGCGGTGAACGGCGAGGTCGATGACGATCAATAGAGCGCACCCCACTGCTGCGCCGGTGAATGCGAGCAGCTCGAAAGCGTTGTCGGCCAGGGCGGCCGCACCCACACCGGCGAGGGCGGCCAGGTACAGGTGCGCATGCGAGCGCACCCAGAGCGACTGGCTATCGATAAACACCTTCACGACCGGCGTGAGCAGCCAGGCCGTCAGCAAAGCGGCGAAAGAGGCCACCGCCACCAACCACAATGGTTCCACCGTCACATGCCGCCAAAGGAGTCGACGATGTTGATGGCGGCCGGGCCCATGACCACTATGAATATCACGGGAAGGATGAAGAGCATCAGGGGAGGGAGCACCTTCACTGGAATCTTTTGGGCCTTCTCCTCGGCGCGCTGCCGGCGCTTCAGGCGCATCTCATCGGCCTGCGTGCGCAGCACTCCGGCTATGGAGACACCATAGGCATCGGCTTGGATGACTGCCCGGACAAAGCGGCGCAAGTCCGTCACGGTGGTGCGTTCGGTGAGTCCTTCGAAGGCTTGACGGCGCGAGTTCCCCATCTGGATATCCTGCAGGGTACGCACCAGCTCCTCCGCGAGCGGCCCCTTGCCGTTCTCAGCAGCCCGTGACATCGCGGCGTCGAACCCTAAGCCCGCCTCCACGGCAATGGTCATCTGGTCGAGTGTGTCTGCGAGCTCCAGCTGGATTTGTTGATTTCGCTTCTGACCATGGCTATTGAGCAAAAGCTCAGGCAGGAAGTACACCACGACCGTGACAAGCACAGAGATCAGAACCATAAGAGGTGGGGGAGCCGCCCACACAATGAGCACGTTGATAGTGATCGATGTCGCGAGCCAGACCAACTTCAGGCCGAGCAGCTTTTCCAAGGTCCATCCAGCGGGGCGTCCAGCGAGAGTGTGTTGCCGATCCAGGACCTTCACAATCAGGTCCGGCGTCATCCGACGGGTCAGCGGTGCGGCCGAGCCACGAGGCTTCGCACCATGATCACCTCGTGTAGAGGCGATGAGCGTGACACCACCACGGCGAAGGTTGGCCCGGGCGCGCCTGCGGACAGGGTCTACGGCGGTCCATGCTGTCCAGGCGGCCAAGCCCACTGCAATGCCCGCACAGACAGCCGCGATGAGGATCAGCTCAGGCATGGCACTCAGAACTTAATCTCTACAGTCTTCTTGAGCCACAGACCACCGATGAGGAGCATCACCACACCCAGAATCATGAGGCCGTACCCCAGGAGACTCTCTGTGAACGGCGCTAGGTATGACGGATTGGTCACCAGCAAGAAGGCTGCCAAACCGAACGGAAGAGCCATCAGAATCAGGGCTGAGAGCTTGCCCTCTGCGCTGAGGGTGGCGACCTGGCCGCGGATTTCGTTGCGCTGGCGAATGGTTCCTGCCACCCCATCCAGCACTTCGGCCAGGTTGCCTCCAACCTCGCGGTTAATCGCGATGGCTTGGGTTATCCAAGAGAAGTCCTCACTCGCCATGCGCTCCGCTGTCACATCAAGGGCTGCACCGAGGTCGCGGCCCACGCGGGTCTCATTGATAATGCGCACGAACTCATCCGAAGTCGGGCTATCTGCTTCATTCGCCACGGAGGACAGGGCCTGCGGAAGACTGTGTCCGGCACGCAGATTCGAGGCCATGAGTTGTAGCGAGTCATCAAGCTGCTCTGCGAACTGTTTCTGGCGTTTGGTGATTCTCAGTCCCAGCACTATTCGTGCCCCCAAGGGGACCACTGCGGCCAGGAGGATCGCGAGAAGTGTGCTGCTGAACAATAGTCCGATCGCCACCCCCACAATTGAGCCGACAATGATCAGGAAGACAAAGTCTTGGGGGCGAGTCTTCAAGCCTGCTAGGTCCAAAGTCGAGGCGCCCACCGGCGCGCCGCGCCGGCCCATAGCGCGTTCGATTGCGGTGGTGGCAGCGGCGGCTCCCTTTTGAAGAGCGCTCTGGTTGGGCACGTGGCCGGGTCGTCTGCGTGCAATGGGGATGCGCACTGGTCCGGGGGACAGCAGGAGGTACCCGATGATTCCAACAGCCAATGCGCCGGCGATGACGCCTCCTGCAAGGACCGGGTTATCGCTGAGAACATCGCTCATCGTCCAAGGCCTGACGCTGATTCTGCAAACACCTGTGGCGAGACCGTGATGCCCAGTTCTGCGAACCGATCCGTGAAGCGGGGCCGGATGCCGGTGGAGATCGGTTTGCCGAGGAACCGACCAGTATCGTCGACCCCTGCGGAGTAGTCGAAGACGAAAACGTCCTGGAGGGTGACCGTTTGGCCTTCCATACCGTGTACTTCGGTCACTGCTGTCACTCGTCGGGTCCCGTCACGCAAACGCGTCAGCTGGACGATCAGATCCACTGCTGAGGCGATCTGTTCGCGGATGGCCCGCAGCGGCAGGTCCATGCCCGCCATAAGAACCAGGGTCTCGAGCCGGGCGACTGCGTCCCGTGGAGAGTTCGCGTGGACAGTGGACAGCGAGCCGTCGTGACCGGTGTTCATCGCTTGGAGCATGTCCAAGCTTTCTCCACCGCGAACCTCTCCGACCACAATCCGGTCCGGACGCATACGCAGAGAGTTACGCACCAGATCGCGGATACTGACTTCTCCCTTGCCCTCCACATTTGGCGGACGGGACTCCAACCGCACCACATGGTCCTGCTGCAACTGCAGCTCAACAGCGTCCTCAATGGTCACAATGCGTTCTCCATCGGGGATGAAGGAGGAGAGCACATTGAGCAGTGTGGTCTTACCGGATCCGGTTCCTCCGGAGACGATCACATTGAGTTTCGCTGCCACACACGCGTCGAGCAGTTCGGCCATCTCTGGGCTGAGGGTTCCGAAGCGGATGAGATCGTCGACCTTGAAGGGGTCTTTGCTGAATTTCCTGATGGTCAGTGAGGAGCCGTTGAAGGCCAGCGGAGGGATCACCGCATTGACGCGAGAACCGTCCGACAAGCGTGCGTCGACCATCGGCGAGGACTCATCAATGCGACGCCCAATGCGGGAGACGATCCTTTCGATCACCAACCTCAGGTGTTCTTCCGAGGCAAAGCGGCTCGCGGCCCGCTGGAGCTGTCCGGACTTCTCGATGTAGATCATCTCTGGGCCATTAACCATGACCTCGGTGATGTCCGGGTCATCCAACAGGCGCTGCAGAGGCCCGTATCCGAGGACATCGTCTTGAACCTCTGCGGTGAGCCGTCTGCGCTCCTCGGTGCTGAGCGGAACGGAGGACTTTTCAATGACGGCGTTGAGTTCCGCTCGCACCAGGGAGTGGAGCTGTTGTTCACCCAGTGAAGGGTCGTTGAGTCGGGCACCTATGCGTTTGAACAGGGTGGCGGCCGCCTGGTCCTTCAGCTTGCGGAGCGCGTCGTCAGGTTCGGTCGGCGTTGTTGGGCTGGTCTGCTTCTTGACGTTGGCGCCGGACTTGCGGATGGCGGCACGGGTGGTGGCTGCTGGTGTGTGCTCGTCCTGGGATGTCTCGGCTGAGTGCTCGCCAGAGGGTCTGCCGGGCTGCTGCTGTCGGCGCTGGGCGGCCTGCAGTCTTTCGGAGAGGCTCATTTTTTCGGTCTCCTGCGCTCGCGAAGCCTTCCTCGCCGATCCAGGTCGACGCCTGCAGGCAGGAGGCTGCTGGCCAGTGGTGCCATGGCCTTGACGAAGGGGTCCCTGGCTCGAGTCTGCATGAGTGGAACACCGGTGTTGATGGAAGCCGGAGCTGCTTTTGAGACCGGGATTGACGTCTCAACGGGAACACCGAGGGTCTCGTTGACGTCGTTGAGGGAGACTCCGTGGGCGGTATCGGCAAAGTTGACCACGACATGGTAGTAGTCGGTGAACATCTGCAACACAGAGAGTGTGTCCACTACTTTGCGCAGGCCACTGATCCCCGGGACGCTCAGTGTTGTCAGCAGCAGGGGATCGGTGGTCTGGTCAAGCGCTCCTAGGGTGTGGTCCGAGATTCCGGGCGAGGTGTCAACGACAACGAAGGGAAACTCACGGCTGAGTAGTTTGAGCAACTGACTGATTTGGCCGCTCGTGATGTTATCGGCCGCTGCCGGGTGCTCGGGCGCTGGGACCACATAGAGGCCCGTTTCGTGGAGGGTGAGGCGTGTTTTCAACGCGATAGTGTCACCGCTGGCTGCACTCTGCAGAACATCAGGGAGGAAATGCTCAGGGGTGAGATTTAGGGCCGTGGCGACATCACCGAACTGAAGGTCCAGGTCCACGATCACGGTTGAGTTCGGCATTGCCCCGGCCAGTGCCACCGCCAAGTTCGTGGCGATGGTCGTCTTGCCGGCGCCACCTTTGGGAGAGACCACTGTAATCACCCGGCCCGTTGGTTCCTGGTCCTGAGCCTTCGTGTGGCGGGCAGCGAGTTTCTCGGCCAGCTGAGCAGCCTCCGTGACTGCCTGCCGTACCTGATCTTCATCTGCAGTGGAGGTCAGGAGGTCCTTGACTCCAGCACGCATTGCCTGCAGACCCAGGGTCTCGGCCTGATCGGTGATCAGCAGAACCACAGTATCTGGATGTTCGGTGCGGAAGCGCGCGGCGAGGCTAAGGCACAATTCTAGGTCTGCCCGGGAGTCCAGAATGAGTACTCCCGGGGCCGTGGCGCCGTTGAGTCGACCGAGCAGGTCCGCCGGGTTGTCGGATGGTGGTGCTGGCAGGGGCACGTGGGCCGCTCCTGCCGCTGCGGTATAGGCGGTTGCCACGTCCAAGCCAACGCCAGCTAAGGCGATGCGGATCATTGCAGCACGTCCTCGGTGGTGACGGGACCCGCGTCGTCGTCCGGGCCGTCCTCCGGTTCCAGCGAGAGCCAGATTCCGTGGAATTCCGCAGCGTGGGCTACGAGTTTCGCATCAGTGGCCTCCACTGCAAGAGTCACCATGAGTGAGTCGGCGGCAGGTTCAGTCGTTTCGGCCCCGTTCTCATCTTCCACCACGGAGACTCCACCCTGGACCCGAGTGACGAGGACTTTCTGCAGGGTCAGTTGCGTCTCTGTCTCTCCGGCACTGACGAAGAATCCGACGGTGTCTCCTGCGGTGAGGTGTCCGCCGATCACGCGCGTGGTGGGGAGCTGAACCGTGATCTGGTGGTAACCCTCGGGTGCCTGGACTTCATCGTCGGGCTCGAGGTCCTCCGGTCTGGCGAAGCGACCGGGCACGAGCTGCTCGCCGGGGTAGAGCCTGACGGTGGTGACCTGGCCGGAGACATCGTCCAGCGAGCCCAGACTGTCAGGCACCACCATGGCAGCCGGTACTTCATCTGCGGACACGTAATCCCCTAAATCTGAGGCAGGTGTTCCTTCGGGGACTGAATCGGTCACGATCAGGACGGTCTCTGGCGACATGTCAGCCATGGCACGCTCGTCTGCTTGGCTGACGTAGTTGATTACCAGCAGCGCTGCGATGGCGGCGAGAACAACCGCGATGATGGCGGCCAGGATACGACGGGACACTTGTGAGGCCTTAATCTGCTGTGAGGGCAACCACAGAGGCCCCCATGCGGGGGCTGCTAGGGCTGTATTCGAAGTTTTCCGACAGGTCGACGAAGCGGTCAAAACTCCCGCGCACGCACCGGTCGCTGCCACTGCAGGGTGCGTTATGGCTGATAGATCCGAAGTGGTAGCCGGAGAGCGTGAATGCCGCATATCCGAAGATCTGGTACCGTGCGTTGTTGCCGGTGCCTTCAGCGAAGTCGAATATCGGCAGGAGCACAGTCTTGCCAATCCACTTCTTGAAATCGGCGTTTACGCAGGGCGAGGGAGCGCTGTTGCCGGGGTCAGTCTCAACCCACCCGTCGATCACCGACTCTGTTTTGCCGCAGGCTGAGGGGTTTGGTTCCAACCAACCGAAGCCACCTGGCAGCACATTATTTGAGCGGCCAGTGCACTCAGTTTTTGAGGCCTTGGTGGAGTAAATCGTGCGGTCCGGTGTGGTGGACGGGATGTCGACTCCGGTAACGGCACCAGAGGAATCGCGGAGTACTGATATACCAGTTTGTGCCTCGAGCTCGCACCAGGAGTAGGCAAGAGGCATCACTGCTGTTCCGCCCGTGGGATACCCCCAACGTGCGCTGGATTGGGCGCGTAATTCGGTCTCATCGATGCCAACAATCGGCCCGAACCAGTGCTCGCGCACCGCGCTGGTCTCGGCCCTGACTTCACCGGCGGTCTGATCAAGGTGGGTGATGGTGCCGTTTGCCCCGTTGCCGTTGAAGTTGGCTACGGCCATGTCCTGCGCGGTGTCGGCGGTGGTGGAGCAATCGTCGCGCGCGCAGTCTTGGGCGGCTGCTAGCACCGCAGCGTCCGCGCCGGTCTGCAACTGTTGGCGGTCGGCGTGCATAGCTCCTATGTCAATAGCCAATGCGGCCAGAATCATGATGGGTAACACCATGAGAGATACGATCACGGCGACCGCGCCGCGGTCGTTTTTCTTTAGCCGTTGCATCGCATAGTCCCCTTGCCGGTCAGGTTGATGGGCGTGCCTAGCCCCAAGAGCTCCATGGGGTACCGGATGGTAACGGTGGCTGTTCCGGGCCCGGATGTTCCAGCTGCGGAGCAGGAGGTCGGTGTGATGGTGATGTGGGAAGGTGAAACGTTTGCCGCCGGCGCCGCTGAAGAGACCGTTGTAGCCCGAGCGTCTGCAGGACTATCGGTTAACGCCATGACCCGGACTCCATCACGGGCGGCATTCGAAAGCACGGACTGCACGTGAAAGGCATGCCCAAAGGCGATGATGCCTAGCAGCATGAGAATCAGCACCGGCGCGACGAGTGCAAACTCGACTGCCGAGGCGCCACGATCACGTGCCCGTGCTTTCATGTCTTAGTCCTTTCACTGGCGTGGAAGTGTCAGTGAGTTGTCGTACGCCAGTTGTCGGCGGACCCTGTTCAGGTCCGCCGACAACCAAGTCTCGGCAGTATCAGGGAGTGATGCTGCTCGGGTCGTCGATTCCTTCCCCAACTTCCTCGAAGAGGCCGGTGAGCGTCTCGCCGAGAAATACGACAGCGAGAATGATGACGACGGCGATCAGGCCGACGAGGAGGCCGTATTCCACGGCGGTGGCGCCGCGGTCCTTACGGCCTTCGAAGCGGTCGGCAACCAGGGACTGGAGGGTGGCGACAAGTGCGTATGCGCGAATCATGATGATTCCTTTCGTGGGGTGGGGCCAAACGGCTATTCGAGGCCCCTTCCTCCAGGTAGGAATCAGGTGCCGTTAAGAATCGTGGCAGAACTTTGCTCAAGAAGCAAATATCGGGAGAAGCAATGTTACACGGATCAAACTTTTGCCGAGTAAGCACTCAGTTCAGAGTAATCAATGACACGATTTCGACGGACAGCCCCTCGCCCAGCCCCACATATCAGGGATCCAGAACTACAGTGATGTGATTATCCCTATCTACTGGGCAAGCAAGAATGCTCAGTCAGCGAACTTGCGGTAACATTTTTGTATGGAAGATGTGCGGCTCGGACTGCGTGAGCTCAAGAAACGGCAGACCCGGGACTCGATAGCAGCAGCAGCGTTGAAACTCACCGAAGAAAAGGGTCTCAGCGATGTGACACTTGAGGAGATCGCCCGAGAGGCTTTCGTCTCGCCGCGCACCATCTCCAACTACTTCTCCTCAAAGGAAGAGGCCGTTCTCGCCGCAGGAACCATCGCGACCGAACAGGTCCTCGAGGACTTCAGCTCCAGTCCTTCAGAAGTGCCCCCTCTGGAGGCGCTCTGTGTGCTGATGAGTTCCTACGCCCGGGAGCATCCGGACCGGCTGCGGAAATCCGCGCGCATGGTCGCGCTCGAGGAGAGCAATCCTTCCTTGCGGCCCATCCGCCTGGCTCAAGAGGTGGAACTCGTCATCGACCTCAGCGGGCGGATAGCTACCCGCACTGGAACAGACTTAACCGTAGATGTCTATCCATCGATGGTCGCCTCAGCGGCGGTCTCTGCAATGGTGACGTCTCTGACGCTCTGGTACCTCGCGGGGTTCCCCGAGGATCGACTGCCGAAACTCGTTGAGGACTCATTCAATCTGGCCAGCGCGGGTTATCCCCGCCGCACCGCAGAACCTGCCTAGGCCCATAACTGCTCAACCCGCCAGAACCACGCTGAGAGTCTCCTCCGCGCCCCTGGCGGCATCAGTCCTTGCGGCGGCGCAGCTCGGCGATCATCTGCGGCAGGACATCGTTGAGGTCCCCCACTACCCCAAAGTCAGCGATCTCGAACACTGAGGCGTCCTCATCTTTGTTGATCGCCACAATAGTGCCGGAGGTCTGCATCCCGGCCTTCTGATGCACCGCACCGGAGATGCCGACCGAGATGTACAGCGGAGGAGACACGGTCACGCCGGTCTGTCCCACTTGGGCGGAGTGATCGATCCACCCGGCGTCGGTGGCCACCCGGGACGCTCCGATGGCTGCTCCCAGCTCATCGGCCAACTGCTCCACCAAGGACAGGTCGCCGTCCACCCCGCGGCCGAAGGCCACCACCGTGGACGCCTCCGTGAGACTGGGACGGCCGGAATCGGGCAGCGCAGACTCCTCAAGGATCTGCACCGCCGACGACGCCTTCACCTCGAGCTCCACCACCTCCGGCTCGGGGCCAGGAACCGCCTGTTGCGAGGCCGTATTGGGGCGCAGTGTGGCAAGCAGCGGGCCATCCTCGCTGATCTGGGCGGTGGTGCGCCAGGAACCGGCGAGTACCGATTTGGTAGCCGCACCGGAACCGGTGACGCCCGTGGCCCCAGTGATGAGTCCAGCGTTGAGAGCCACTGCCGCCTGCGATAGCACATCGACCGTATCCGGCGTATCCGGGCCGATAATGAGATCCGGGTGCAGCTCTCCCGCTGCCGCCGCCAGGAGTTCACCCAGGGCCGGGTTCGGAGCGTAGATCGGACCGTCGCCGGTGAGTACCCCGGTGACCCCCTTCACGGCAAGCGGAGCAGCCCCTTGAGCTGGCAAACTGCCGGCCACCACCACCGCCTCACCCAGTGCGTCGGCATGCGTCAGCAGCTCCGCCTGCGCGGGGGTCAGGTGGGCATCGACCCGGTCGAAGAACACGAGAACTTGAGTCACAGCAGCCCCTCCTTGCTCAGGAACTCTACGGTTTTCTGTCCAGCTGCGCCGTCGTCATGGATGATCTCACCGGCTTGGCGCTCAGGTCGGGGCTCGGCAGCAAGCAGCGATACTTTGGACTCCACTGCGTAGCGCGTCAGTCCCAGCTCAGCCAAACTGAACGTGGTGGTCGACTTCTTCTTGGCCTTCATAATGGCGCGGAAGTTGGGGTATCGCGGCTCGTTGGCCTGATCCGTCACCGCGACCACCGCCGGTAGCGGCGCGGACACCTTCTGGAATCGGTTGCCGGAGATCCGGTCCACAACTAACTGACTGTCCTTGAGCGCGACGTCGGTTGCCTGAGTCAGTGCCGGAACCCCGAGTCGGGCGGCCACCTGGGCTGGCACCGCGGCCGTCTCCCCATCCTCTGACGCCATGCCTGTGAGCACCAGGAATTCATCTGCGGAAGCGGTGGAGCGCACGTAACTGATGGCGGCGCTAAGTGCGGCAGCAGTGGTCCAGATATCGGCGGCCTGCAACGCCTCATCAGTGAGGTGGAAGCCATCATCTGCGCCGATCTGCAGGGCTTTCTTCACCGCAGCAGAGGCACCGGGGGGACCCATCGTCAGGGCAGAGACGCGGACCTCGGCGTCGTACTGTTCCTTAATCTGCAGCGCGGCTTCCAGCGGGTGTTCGTCCAGTTCGCCGAGGATGCCCTCGCTGCGGATCAGACGGCGGTCCTCGCCGATCTGACGCTCCAATTGAGCGTCGGGCACCCACTTGACCAGCGTGATGATGTGCAGTGAGCCCGGCATGATCCCTTCCATAATTCTGCAGGTGGTGTACAAGCCTTTCTATGGTCGCATGACTCGTCAGCAGAGTTCGGCTCAGAACGGCTCTATGTAGCGCACAGCACACCAGCAACGTCGAGGTTAGATAGTCTCAAACCATGAAGATCGTATGCGCGCCCGATTCGTTCAAAGGGTCGGTGACCGCCGCCCAAGCAGCTGCCGCGTTGGCTGCTGGTGCCCGGCAGGTCTGCCCGGAAGCGGAGGTCATTGAGCTTCCCTTCGCCGATGGAGGAGAGGGCACCCTCGATGCGCTCATGGCCGCATGGGGGCGAGAGCCCGAATCAGTGGCCACTGTGGACGCGCTGGGGCGCCCCACTCAAGCGCGGTACGGGTTGTCGCCGGACGGGCGGACCGCAGTCATTGAGGCGGCGGAAGCCAACGGCCTGCCCCAGGTCTCCGATGTTCCCCTGCAGCCGCTGCGAGCCGACACCTACGGGGTCGGGCTGATTGCTCACCATGTCATGACTGCCGGTGCAGAAGAGATCCTGCTGTGCATCGGTGGATCCGCCACCACCGACGGGGGAACCGGCATCCTGCGTGCCCTGGGGGTCGAGTTTCTCGACGAGGAGGGCGTCCCTACAACGCCGGGAGGAGCGGGACTAAACCGCACTGCGCGGGCCGATCTCTCCGGTATGGACCCGCACGCGCGCAAGGTGCGCTGGCGCATAGCGGTGGACGTGGACAACCCGCTGATCGGTGAGCGGGGTGCGGCAGCAGTGTTCGGTCCGCAGAAGGGCGCCACTGCTGAAAACATTGCCGAGCTCGACGCCGGGCTCAACCAGCTTGCTACAGTCCTGGCCGCCATGGCTGGCGTTCCGGCAGAGGATTACCGCAGTGCTGAAGGTTTCGGGGCAGCCGGCGGAATTCCCCTGGCGCTGGTCAGCGTACTCGGGGCCGAGGTAGTCCCGGGTTCGACCATGGTGGCTGAGGCGCTCGGGCTCGACAACGTTCTGGCCGGAGCGGATCTGGTCCTGACCGGCGAAGGGCGGTTCGATGCCCAATCGTTGGGCGGCAAAGTGGTGGATGCGGTGGCGTCGCGGGCACCTAAGTCCAGTGGCGTCGTCGTCATAGCCGGGGCGGTCCAACTGTCCCCGGCACAGAGCCGGGCTGCCGGCATCACTGCTGCGTTCTCCATTGCGCCCGGTGCCGCCAATCTCGAAGAGCTCCAGTCGGATGCGGCGAGGCTCATCGAGAACACTGCAGCACACGCCTGCGCGTTATTTGTATTCCGGTAAGATTAATTCCATGACTATCGCTTCTGCGAACCCTTCGGCCGTACTCCTCGACACCGGCGTGGTGCGCATAGAACACCGACCCACTCCTGAACCAGCCCCAGGTGAGGTGATGGTGGCTGTCGGTGCAGTCGGCATCTGCGGCTCGGACATCCACTACTACGAACATGGCCGCATCGGTGACTTTGTGCTGCGTGCCCCGATGGTCATGGGCCATGAGTCTGCCGGCGAGGTGGTGGCAGTCGGTGAGGGCGTGGATGCTTCCCGCATCGGTCAGCTGGTGGCTCTGGAACCGGGAGTGCCGTGTAAGGGGTGTGTCCAGTGCCTAGCCGGGCGGTACAACCTGTGCCCGGATATGGAATTCTTCGCCACCCCGCCAGTGGATGGCTCCATGGCCGAATACGTGACACTCGACGCCGCCTTCGCCCACCCAGCTCCCCAGGGGATGACCGCCGAGCAGGCTGCTATGGCAGAACCCGTCTCAGTTGGCGTCTGGGCCTCAAAGAAGGCAGGAGTGACAGTGGGGGACCGGGTGCTGATCACCGGGGCCGGCCCGGTGGGGCTCTTCGCCGCGCAGGTAGCGCGGGCATATGGAGCAAGTTCGGTCACGCTGACAGATCTTTCCGATTACCGGCTCTCTGTGGCTGCCGGCCTCGGATTCGAGGCCCGGCGAGCAGATGGCCAACTCGAGGAGAACGCGTTCGACGTATTCTTCGAATGCTCCGGGGCAGCGCCAGCATTCAAGGCAGGAATGCGCGCTCTGGACCGCAATGGACGCGCCGTGGTGGTGGGTATGGGTTCAGATGAGCTTCCCCTCGAGGTCTTCGCACTGCAGGGTAGGGAGCTGACCGTTCAGGGCGTCTTCCGCTACCGGAACTGCTACCCGGCGGCCCTGGAACTGATCGGACGCGGCGCGGTCGACGTCGCCCCGGTCCTGACGCACCGCTTCACCTTGGATGAGGCTGAGGCTGCTCTGACACTAGCTCGCCGGGACCAGAACTCTCTGAAAGCTGTAGTGGTGCCCTAGGGTGCCGGTGATCGCTCTGCATGTTTCACGATTGGTGCACATGACGCCAGGCGCGCACTAGCTGACCGAATTCCTTAACTTGGACCAACACGTGATCCCGTGCAGCATTCTCGGCGGCCTCGGCGTTGCCTGCCTCAATGGCTTCTGTGATCTGCCGATGTTCGGTCAGAGACCTGCGGAGGCGGTCTGGAACACGCAGCTGCAGCCTGCGGTAAGGCTGCAAAGCCCTGCGCAGATGATGCGCCTGGTGCCTCAGGTACTCATTGCTGCATGAGTCGTAGATGACGCCGTGGAACCATGCATTTGCGTAGTAGTACCCGTCGGAATCTTGCTTCTCCTCATATAGCCGGCACTCTTCCAGGGCATGATGGAGCTCCTCCAATTGGGTCCGGTCCATCATGGTGGCGCACAACCGCGCCGCCATGCCCTCCAGCTCAGCCATGACCTCGAAACGGTCAGCCAGTTCAGGCAGGCTCAGCTCTGTGACATAGGTGCCCTGCTTGGGTCTAATCAGCACAAGCCCTGAGCGTTCCAACGCCTGGAGAGCCTCCCGAAT
>NZ_VFIE01000007.1 GCF_010119385.1 Nesterenkonia haasae | reverse complement strand
CATGATCTTCACGGCTTTTGGAGTAAATGAGGATGTCATCAATAAAGACGACCACAAAGTGATCCAAATATTCCTTGAATACTCGGTTCATCATATCCATGAAGGCAGCAGGAGCATTAGTCAATCCAAAGGACATGACTAGGAATTCATAATGCCCGTACCGAGTTCTGAAAGCCGTCTTTGGAATGTCATCGGTTCTAATCTTCAATTGGTGATATCCGGAACGAAGATCAATCTTTGAAAAGAATTTGGCTCCTTGCAACTGGTCAAACAGGTCATCAATACGTGGCAATGGGTACCTATTTTTGATGGTGACATGATTCAACTCCCGATAATCAATACAAAGTCGCATACTCCCATCTTTCTTCTTCACGAATAGAACAGGAGCACCCCAAGGAGAAGTACTAGGACGAATAAAGCCAATGTCTAACAATTCCTGCAGTTGGGTCTTTAACTCCTGAAGTTCAATAGGAGCCATTCGATATGGGGCTTTGGAAATGGGTTTTGTACCGGGTTCAAGGTCGATACAAAATTCAATTTCACGCTCTGGGGGTAGGCCAGGAAGTTCTTCGGG
>NZ_VFIE01000047.1 GCF_010119385.1 Nesterenkonia haasae | reverse complement strand
GTCGCCCCCGTCGCCGCCGGCTCCGCCGACCTCGATCGAGGCCAGCGTTGACATCTCGTCGAAGGCCATGAATCCGCCGCGCTATCCGCCGGCCGCCTTCCGCGCGGGTATCCAGGGCGAAGTGATCCTGATCATTGATGTCGATGCCAACGGCAACGTCACCAATGTCACGGTGGAAAAGTCCAGCCGTAACCGCGACCTGGACCGTGCTGCGATGGAAGCAGCTCGCAAGTGGCGCTTCAACGCCGCTGAATCTGGCGGTAAGAAGGCGGCAGGTCGCGTTCGCGTCCCGGTCAACTTTGCGCTGAACTGATGCGTCCGGGTGGCCCTCCGGCCACCCCCGCTCCCGGTTCGATTGTTTAGCTTAGCTACACCCTTTATCACCACACACAACAAAGGTAAGCGTCATGCTGCAGGAAATTTTCATCGCCGCTGCTGCCGGGGGCAATCCGTCCAACGCCCTGTCGCAGATGGGCTTCGAGCACCTGATCCACGAAATGACCACCAAGCCGGGTGATTTCGCGGTTTCCTGGGTCGTGCTGCTGACCCTGATCGCCATGTCGGCCATGTCCTGGTACTGG
>NZ_VFIE01000006.1 GCF_010119385.1 Nesterenkonia haasae | reverse complement strand
TCTGCCGGTATCCGACGTCGCTTCCGTGGCCACATATTTCCACGATGTGCTGCAGCAGCGCGTGGTCGGCAACCATGTGCACATCGGCTGGAGCACCCTCGAACTTCAGCCTGCGGCGGGGCGTCCGGTGGGTGGCGTGCATCTGGCCTTCAACGTGCCGGACAACCGCTTCAGCGAGGCAATGTCGTGGTTGCGTGAGCGCACGCCGCTGCAGCGCAATCCGGCGGGGCTGGACTACTTCGCGCTGGAGAGCAGCTGGCAGTCGCAGTCGGTGTACTTCACCGGCCCGGACGGCCTGATCCTTGAACTGATCGGCCGCCGTCGCCTGCCGGCCAGCGCTCGCGAAGGCGTGTTCCATGGCAGCGAGCTGACCTGCCTGAGCGAAGTCGGCCTGCCCAGCCGCGATGTCGACGCCGTACGCGAACTGTCCAACCAACGTTTCGGCCTGCAGCCGATCAGCCCGGCTTCGCCGCAGTTCGCACCGATGGGCGACGACGAGGGCCTGCTGATCGTGGTCGCGGCCGATCGACGGTGGTTTCCCGAGCAGAAGGACCTGCCCAGTGCGCAGGGGCTGTTGAGGCAGGTCG
>NZ_VFIE01000005.1 GCF_010119385.1 Nesterenkonia haasae | reverse complement strand
GTCCACCGCGTTGCTCTCCGGGTCCAGCAGCACCGTCACATCCAGTACCGAGCCGGGCGCGTACTCGGTGGTCAGCGCCAGCACGTCCTGCACCTTGTGCCCGGCCAGCGACAAGGCGCCATCACCGGCCAGGGTGCGCACCGCAGCCGCGTTGGCGTAGTCGATGCGGCCATCAAGGCTGACGCTGAGCACCAGGTCGGCCACCGCATCCAGCGTGATTCGGCTGCGTTGTTCACTCTCGAACAGGCGCTGCTCGCTGCTGCGCTGGGCGGTGATGTCCTGGATCTGCGACACGAAATGCAGCGGTTCGCCATGCTCGTTGCGCACCAGCGACACCGACAGCCGCGCCCAGATGATGCGGCCGTCGCGGTCGAGGTAGCGCTTTTCCAAGTGATAGTGGCTGCGTCGCCCGGCCAACAGGTCCTGTACCAGGGCCAGGTCGGTCTGCAGGTCATCGGGATGGGTCAGGCGCTGGAAATCGACCTGCAGCAGCTCTTCTCGGGGGTAGCCCAGTATCCGGCACAGCGCGTCGTTGACATCCAGCCAGCGTCCTTCCAGCGACACCAGTGCCATGCCCAGTGCGGCGGAGGTGA
>NZ_VFIE01000004.1 GCF_010119385.1 Nesterenkonia haasae | reverse complement strand
AGGGTATAAGATACCATGGCGATTGGCTTTAGTGCAAGTGGGAGATTGAAAGTAGTATGCACACAAGCCAATCATGTTTGATGATAAAGCATATACTTTGTAACAATCTTATTCATTTATTAATAAAAAGTATTAATTTATTAAAGGCTTTTAATTATCTACATGATGCTGTTTTATAATATGTGATAAACCCATAGTTTTAAGCAATGCTTTTAGAATAATGATGATGATCATTCTAATGAGATCTAAATTCTTAGAAAGCTTAAAACTAAAATAGTTCCCAATCGTTGGATTACTAAATTGGGGATTAGTGAATCCGGATAGATTGGTACATACGTTGCTTGCTCATTGGATGAGGATGATTGATCTCATGATCATTTGTGTGGAGACACTAAAGCAAGTATGTAGGTGCTTATTAGAGAATAAGTTCACTGAACGTGGCTCGCTAAGGAATACCTAATGGAGTTTTACTTGCCTGTCAATAGGAATTCCTGTAGTGATAGTAGTACAAGTGATCCTTGGACTTGAGATCATCATAGTATCTTGTGTATGATGAGTTATACTTTGACTTATTCCTTAAGACCCTTAGGGTATATCAAAGGGTATGCTTGGGTATAATAAGTT
>NZ_VFIE01000002.1 GCF_010119385.1 Nesterenkonia haasae | reverse complement strand
AAACCTTCGTACATGGGAGGCCATGCGTCTAGGTTATTATAGATATCATATGGCCACAGAATTATCCTTGGTTGACCCAATAGACCCCAAAGAAAAACGAGAAGATTACTATCATATTCTTCCCAATGGCGAGTCTTCTCTTGACATATCATTATCTCCACTGTCTCTAATTGGGTATTATACTCCAAACAAACACCAAGATTATATAGGTAGTGCTCGTAAATATACTCAGCAAGTGGATGAGCACAACCCTGTCTTATGATGACACGAGGTTGTATGTCATTAGACATCTTGTATGATAGTGGCAAAACACCCTTCCAACGTTGGGTTCGCCTCACCCTAGTTGATTCACCAAATATAACTACTAAATGATGACCACCGTTCTATTCCCCTGTTATCCCCCGCTCGACCCAGCTACACTTTTATTACCTGAAAGGAATTGTGAAGCAAAAGGGTGAGCACAACTAGCTCAGTAAAGAATATCATGACTAAAAATAATTAAATTATCAATAGCCTTCATCAATAATAAATCAGAGATTTAGAACATATGGTAGATGATAAAATTTCAACCATAGTTGCAGCGGAACGAGCAATCCATTAGAAGAGTCAAATAGACCATAAAATCTATTATCTTCTCCATGTTAAAAGTCCACCAATAATATTTTATCC
>NZ_VFIE01000046.1:382-707 GCF_010119385.1 Nesterenkonia haasae | reverse complement strand
GGCGGCGCTCGCGCGCGTTCTGGTAGGCACTGCCGGTGCGCGGATGGTTCACTGGCCCCTGCTTGCCGGTGGGTGCCGGATGCTCATCGCGATCGCGACGGTCGCCGGCATTGCTGCCGGCAGCACTGCCGCCGATCAGCGGGTTGCGCCCGCCGTCGTCGTCGCCTTCCGGCGCGGCGATCGGGTCGGGCAGCAGGTTGCGGTAATCGACCGGTGCATCCAGCGGGAACGGCTTGTATTCGAAGATGTTGAAGCCCAGTTCGCGCATGTTGCGCCGCTTGTACTTGTACGACAGCGCATAGACGATCGGGTTGTCGGTCGCCGC
>NZ_VFIE01000046.1:0-332 GCF_010119385.1 Nesterenkonia haasae | reverse complement strand
GACACCACCACGCGCGGCGGCTGCGGTCGCTTGCGCAGCTCGCGGAACAGCTTCTGCGCCGGTTTGGACAGCACCAGGTACGGCGTCTGCAGGATCACTTCCTTCTGCGCGCCGGCGATCAGCGCATCCAGCTGCGGCTCGGTCACGTGCTGTCCGGCCAGCGGCGCATCGGCCTTCTCGCGCCGGTGCTTGCGCGGCAGGTCGGCGACATAGCGCACCGAGGCCACCGGCAACGCGGTATCGACGAAGGAACGGCTGACGAAGTCCATGTCATTGGCTTCGGCACTGACCCGCTCCACCCGCTCGGGGCGGCGGAAGCTGGCCGGCGGCAG
>NZ_VFIE01000001.1:406-766 GCF_010119385.1 Nesterenkonia haasae | reverse complement strand
TCGGCTCATTCAATCGCGCAAGGTCCGAAGATCCCCTGCTTTCACCCGTAGGTCGTATGCGGTATTAGCGTAAGTTTCCCTACGTTATCCCCCACGACAGAGTAGATTCCGATGTATTCCTCACCCGTCCGCCACTCGCCACCCAGAGAGCAAGCTCTCCTGTGCTGCCGTTCGACTTGCATGTGTTAGGCCTACCGCCAGCGTTCACTCTGAGCCAGGATCAAACTCTTCACTTAAAACCACATGATCCGAAGATCAAAATTTAAAGCTGCAGATGATTGATTCTGGCAACGTATCGCTTGCTTTAAAACAATTAATAGTTGCTTGATCAAACGTCTGCAAGATGGACAATCATCCTTC
>NZ_VFIE01000001.1:0-332 GCF_010119385.1 Nesterenkonia haasae | reverse complement strand
CTGCAGGCGCCTTCACAAGATACCTGCGCATACTTTCAAAGATCCGGGGAAGTGGCCTCAGCGCCGTTCCCGTGTGCCGCGAAGTTTCCTTCGTAGCGAGCCGCCCATTATGCCAGACTTTTTCAGTCCGTCAACACCTTCGTTCGATCATCTCGTTCGGCGGTGGTGGGCACCCTGTTGTCGCTGAAGCCCCTTGGTGGCGCCCCCTGCGACGGGGGAGGAGAAGTATGGCCCCATCCACATCGTTTGTGAAGGGGGTGTGGCGATTTTTTTCACCGGATGTTGCATCTGTTCATCCGTCGCGCTGCGGTAGGAACCCGCGAAGCGCAGCC
>NZ_VFIE01000019.1:200301-419464 GCF_010119385.1 Nesterenkonia haasae | reverse complement strand
AACATTAAAGAGTCTCTAGTGGAGAATGTTCAAAAAGTATGACGGACTGCTACGGGAGGTTTCCCCAGATGAAGCCGTTCCTCGGGTTCAGCCTTAAGGGCCCCAGAGGAACACGGTGAGAGTCCAGAAGGCGGGTATTCAGAGTCCGAACGCCCCGCCGCTGACCAGGATGATGGCTCCCAGGGCAATGAGCGCAGTCGGAAAGAGGATGCTCTCCCAGCGCTCGAGGGCTTCAGCGATGGGTCGTCTGGATGTGATCCATCGGGCAGTGAAGACCAGGGCAGCGACCAGGATCAGGAAGACGATGCAGAAGGCAAGGACTGCAGACCAGCTGATACTGACAAACACCGGTACGTAGACTCCGATATTGTCCCCGCCGTTGGCGAAGGTCACCAGCGCCACGGTGCCGACAGAGACCCGCTTATCCTTCAGCTGGAGCTCGTCGTTGTCTTCCTCGCCGCGATTCCGCCATGACCGCCACGCCGCCCAAACGCCCAGGCCTAAGGGGATTAGTCCGAAGTAAGGCAGTAGTTCTTCGGGTAGAAGCACGTCTGCGCCTATGGCTATCAAGACGGCAGCGCCCAGAATGGCGATGAACCCCAGGTATTGGCCCATCAGTATTCTCCGGGTTGTCCCTGGTTGGCCCTGGCCTCGGCCGAAGAACAGGGACAAGATGATGATGTCGTCGATATTGGTGGCGATGAACAGTACAACGGCCTGGGCGGCAGTCAGCATCAGTGGTTTAGATCTTCCGGTGCGCAGTCGGGAAGTGGGCACTGCGGGTCGATGCAGGCAGCGTCCTCATTGACAGCCAGCGTGGTCTCCAACAGAGAGTTCAGCGCCCGGGCAAGATGGATATCTGCGATCTCATATCGGGTTTGACGGCCTTGGGGTTCAGTGCTCACGATCCCGCAGTCTCGGAGACAAGCCAGGTGGTTCGACACATTGGTCCGGGTCAAGCCGAGGTCGCGGGAGAGTTGGGCTGGGTAGCCGGGAGATTCAAGCAAGGAGAGCAGGATCCGGGCGCGAGTTGTATCCGCCATAGCTCGGCCGAGGCGGTTCATCACATCAAGGCGAGCAGCAATAGTCAGCATATGCTGACTATACAGCGAACGCTGAACCATAAGAAAAAGCCTAAGCGAGTTTCGTCAGTGATAATAAGTCCATGAGGGTAGGTGAGCTCGCGGCGCAGACTGGTGTGAGCGTTCGATCTCTGCGTTACTACGAGGAGAAGGGGCTGCTCGCACCGGAGCGCACTTCTGCCGGCCACCGTGTCTACTGCGCCGAAGATGAAACGCGTGTTCTCCAGATTCAGGAACTCTTCGAGGCAGGCTTTTGCAGCTCGGTAATCCAGGAACTGTTGCCGGCACTGGTCGATCCGAACAGAAACGACCAGGCTCTGGCGGCGTCGTTGGCTGCGGCGCGAATCAGACTTGAAAGTGAGAAACAGGCTATCGACGCCGAGCTGGAAGCTCTTGAACAACTCAGCGCCAGACTGGGACTTGCACCTCACATGCACGTCAGGTCTGATGATGGGCCCCATGACTCAACAAGACGCCCCCAAACAGCTCCGTTTGATCATCGAGACAGACGACTTCGATGAAGCCCTCCG
This sequence comes from Nesterenkonia haasae, assembly GCF_010119385.1. Classification (GTDB taxonomy): domain Bacteria; phylum Actinomycetota; class Actinomycetes; order Actinomycetales; family Micrococcaceae; genus Nesterenkonia; species Nesterenkonia haasae. The sequence goes on along the minus strand of NZ_VFIE01000019.1, from coordinate 417,852 downwards.
GTTCTACCGTGACGTACTGGGCATGCCGGAACAGCCTGCCTTCGCCACCGAGGGGGAAGATCGGGTGTCCATACTGCACGCAGGAATCGCGACGGTCGAGCTTGCGACCCCCACACATGTCCGCGCCATCGACGCCATTGAAAAAGCTCCCACCCCTGAAGGTCCGAGGTTGCGGATCGCGCTGGAAGTCCAGGACACGGAAAAAACAGTCCGTGCGGTTGCCGCCTCCGGGGCAGAACAGCTGTCGCCCGTGGTCCACACTCCGTTTCAAACCTTGAACGCGCGATTCTTAGCTCCTGGTGGTTCGCAGGTGACGTTCTTTCAGGAGCTTGAGTCGCTGGATGAACGCACAGCAAGGGAGGGTTTCTCGACGGATGATCAGCGCGCCCGCTCGTGAAGGTCCCTGAGGGTTAACTCACTTGAGTCTGCTGAATCCCTCGGTCTGTTTGGCGGGTCCGGAAACAAGAACGACGTCGTCGGCCGCGAGCACTGTCTGCGGAGTTGCCGGTGCCCAGGAGCCTTCTTTCCGCACGGCCGTGATCGTCACTCCGTGTTTGGTTGTCGTGTTCAGCTCGCCAAGCTGCTTACCGACGAGCGCGGTGGGAGGGTTTGTTTTCGCCAGCGCAAAATCTTCGTCAACCAAGACATAGTCTTGCAGACTTCCACGAACCATGTGCGCCACGCGACGGCCCATGTCCTGTTCCGGAAACACGATATGCCGGACGTTGAGCTGGGCGAGTATGTCTCGGTGGGCCTCGCTGGTGGCCTTGGCCCAGACTTCGCGCACCCCGAATCGCAGCAAGAGCGAGGTAGTAAGGATGCTTGCTTCCAGATTGCCCGCTACGGCGACGACTGCATGATCGAACTCATGGACAGAAAGTTGACGAAGCACGTCCTCCTTGGTGCCGTCACCGGTTACCACGTGAGTCAGTTGGCCGTTGAGCGACTGAACAACGTCTTCGCGGTTGTCAATGCCGAGCACCTGGGTGCCGTGGGCCATGAGTTCCAGCGCCAGTGCACGGCCGAACCGACCAAGTCCGATGACGGCCACAGAATCCGGTGCCGCGACATCGGTTGGGCTGGTTCCGCCGAAGAGTTTGAAACTAGCCAATGATGGGCCTTTCTTTAGGGAGTTCGTAGTGCAGACGACGTTCGCGCAGGGCGAGTACTGAGGCGAAAGTGATGGGGCCGATCCTTCCGATAAACATCAGCAGGACCAGTATGATCTGCCCTGCCGCCGGAAGCTCTGCGGTGATGCCGGTCGACAGGCCGACCGTGGCGAAGGCTGAGAAGGTCTCGAAGAGTACCGCATCCAGTGGCAGTCCGGAGATCACCATGAGGGTGCCGGTGCATCCGGCGATGAGTGCCATGGCGAGCATCACCACAGTGATGGCTTGGCGGTGTACCGCTCGGGAGAGTCTCTTTCCAAAGACGTTGACTGCAGCCTCTCCACGCAATTCGGCGATGATAATGAACAGCAGGACTCCGATAGTGGTGATCTTGATACCCCCAGCTGTGCCTGCTGGCCCACCGCCGATGAACATCAGAAGGTCCATTCCAAGCCAGGTGGTCGCCTCCATCTCTCCTATGTCTACGCTGTTGAACCCGGCAGTACGAGTCTGCACGGATTGAAAGAACGCAGCCAGCACCTTATCTGGCCAGCTCAACGGCCCCAGGGTTCTAGGATTTGACCATTCCAGAGCTGTGACCAGAGCAGTGCCCAAGAAAAGTAGCAATGCGGTACCCACAAGTACCAACCTGGTATGCATTGACCATAACCGGGGCGTGCGTATGTGCTTGCGCAGCTGGACGATGACGGGGAAGCCGAGACCGCCCAGAATGATAGCTGCGGCCATGGGCAGACAGACAATCGGGTCCGAGACGAATCTCATCATCGAGTCGCTGAAGAGCGCGAAGCCAGCGTTGTTGAAAGCGGAGACGGAATGGAATACCCCCAGCCAGAGCGCGTCACCGAAGGTCTCTTCGTAAGTCAGCCAGAAGCGCAGCGTGAGGATGAGGGCCAGAACTGCCTCGATCGAGAGGGAGATCTTCACGATCCCGGTGACTACCGAGCGCATATCTTCCAAGCCTGCGCTTTTGGACTCGGCTGCCGCGACGAGTTTCCTCCGGAGGGAGAACTTTCGTAACACGGCCAGACCAATGACGCTGGCGAATGTCATCACCCCGAGTCCACCGAGCTGGATGAGCACGAGGATGACGGCCTGACCGAACCCGGACCAGTAGACGGGAGTGTCTTCGACGATCAGTCCCGTCACGCACACAGCTGAGGTTGCGGTGAACAGTGCGGTTAAGAAGCCTGCACTGACCCCGTCCGCAGTTGCCTCCGGCAGCATGAGAAAGCCAGTTCCTGCGCAGATGACTAGGAGGAAACCAAGGAAGATTGATTGAGCTGGGCGGAGCCCTCTATTTTTGACTGCCCCCGCAGGAGAAGGGCCTTTATTTGGCACTCGCGAAATCGTAGACCTGTAGAACACCTTTGGCAAGACCAGCATCGACCTGTCGCTGTTTGCCGCTGTGGCCCGCGCTATGAAACTGTCTGCGCCTTCGTGATGAGGCGGCTTGATGAGCATGAAGCGCATCGAGAGACTGTCTACTCCGTGGGAGCGGGAGCAGTGGCCCCAGAGGCCTGGCCATCGCCGCATCAGCTGGGAATGACAACCACCTTCCCAGCAACCCGACCGGTGTTCGCTTCGGCATGAAGAGCAGGTAACTCTGCGAGCGATATCCGTCGCGTCACCTCCACGTGAAGTTCCTTCTTATCCACGAGTGAGACGAGCTCCGTCAGCCGCTCTCGATTGCTCAACACAAAAACCGTTGCCGACCGTACCCCACGAGTCTCGTCGCTGGGCGTAGTCATCCATGCGGTAGTGCTCACAACGACTCCGCCGTCGCGCACCAGCCCGACCAAAGCGGCAAACTGTTCCGGCTCGATCGGAGCGAGATTCAGCAGAACATCAACCTGTTCAGAGACGGCGTCGCGGACGTTCGTCTCCGTGTGATTGATGATCTCGTCTGCGCCCGCTGCGCGCACTGCACTGTTGCTGCGCGGACTCGCCGTGGCGATCACATAGACCCCGGCGCGCTTAGCGAGTTGAATGGCATATTTGCCGACGACGCCTCCCGCGCCGACGATCAGGACGCGCTGTCCTGCTGATAACGCTCCATCGTCAAACAGCGCTTGCCAGGCAGTTAGAGCCACCGACGGCAATGCTGCCGCATCGGTCAGCGGAATGCTCGCAGGAGCAGGTGCGATCGCACTTTCAGGAGCGACGACGTACTCCGCTGCACCCCCGTCGCGTTCCATGGGGAGGAAGCCAACCACCGCATCACCGATAGCGAATCCTTCGACACCTTCCCCGATGGCGTCGACCGTACCGGAGACGTCGTAACCGGGCACATGAGGCAGTTCAATCGGGATCGGCAGGAAGCCAGCTCGCATGCCGTCGTCGGCAGCGTTGAAAGCTGAGGCTGCGACCCGCAGTCGCACCTCTCCTGCTGCCGGGGTTGGTTGGTTGATCTCTACTAGGCGGAGGACCTCTGGTCCACCCGTCTCTTTGAACTGTGCTGCCTTCATGTCCATCTCCTCTCTTAAAGTGCTTCGAATTCGAAGCAAGTAAGAGAAATGTAGCACTACTTCGAATTCGAAGCAATCCCTAGAATGGGAGCATGACTGATACCCCCGTTTCCTTGACTCCCACCCAGCTCAGTGCTTACTTCGCCTTCACAGAAGTGAGCAGCCTCTTGCGGCCTGCTGTTGAGAAACAGCTGCGTGACGTTGGGGCGCTGAGCTACGTACAGTTCCAGCTGCTTGCACGTCTTGGTGATTCACCGGATGGCACGCTGCGTATGACCGACCTCGCCGATGGAGTGGTGTACAGCCGGAGTGGATTGACCTATCAGGCACAGCTCCTCGAGCAACGTGAGCTCATCACTCGCTCTCCCTCACCTGATGATGAGCGCAGCACTGTGGCTGCTATCACGGGTGCTGGCCGGGAAGTGCTGCAGGAAGTCTTTCCCGGCCACATCCGGGTGGTGCGTGAATTATTGTTCGCGAGCCTCTCGGAGGCTGATGTCGATGATCTCGCGCGAATCCTGGGAAAGGTGGCTGGGCACCTCCGAGCCGCCCCGCCGCGCTCAGCCGCACCTCGTCGCCGACGATGAAGTGCCGGGCGCCCCTAGGTGCCTATCCGCGGATCTCGAAGAACAACTGGAGGTGGGTGTGGATGGCCTCCAGCATTTCGGCCCTCGTGAATAACCGCGAACGCTCCTACAATCGAGACATCGAAACGCAAGAAAGGACGGGCTGATGAGCTCGGCTCCGGTCATTGAGTGGCTGATGAAAGGTGATCCGGCAATTCGGTGGCAGGTGATGTGTGACCTGTTGGATGTCCCGGAGAGTCAGTGGTCCGCAGAACGGCTCAAAGTAGAGACGGAGGGCTGGGGGATGAGGCTCTTGGCTCTCCAGGATGAGGACGGTCAATGGGACGGGGGATCGTTCCTCCCGCAGGGATTCACATGGGAGCGGATGCGTCGTGAAGGACAGCCCTGGACCTCCACGTGTTGGGCGCTTACCCAACTCCAGGACTTTGGACTCGATCCAACGTCTGAGGGTGCTCAACGCTCGGTCCAGCTGGTAGGTCAAAATTCGCGCTGGGATCACGCTGGGCAAGAGTATTGGTCGGGTGAAGTCGAGGAGTGCATTAATGGTCGCACGCTGGGGCAGGGGGCCTATTTCGGTGTCGAAGTGGAAGCAATTGCGTCCCTTCTAGTAGGACAAAAGCTGGGAGACGGTGGATGGAACTGTGAACGTGAGAGGGGTTCGCAACGTTCGTCTTTCGACAGCACCATCAACGTCTTGGAGGGGCTACTCGAATTCGAGCGGGCCTCTGGCGGCACACAAGCCTCCAAACGGGCCCGTTTGAGCGGTGAAGAGTACTTGCTGAGCCGCCATCTGATGTACAGACGCACAACGGGGGCGTTGATAAAAGATGAATATCTCGAGCTCAGCTACCCACCGAGGTGGCACTACAACATACTCAGGGCGCTGGAGTACTTTCGTATGGCAAATGCTCACGACGGCACCGAACCAGACGTGAGAACTTCCGAGGCGGTGGAACGCTCAGGTCATTGCAACGTGGTGATGGCAGGTGGTGCTTGGGAAGTAGCTACCGAGGCCGTAGCTGGTTCCCGATGGATTCTGGACCGGGGAAGCCTTCGAGATGGGTGACGCTGAAGGCACTTCGAGTACTCTGGTGGTGGGACTCCGCACAGTAGGCAGGATGAGGGGTCGTCTCAAGGCGGAGTCTGAAATCCCCGGATTGCCGGGCCATCTTCCCGGACTTCCCTCCGGAGTCCCGCACAGCCTCTCATGCACTCCAGTCGCGCACTCGAACCTGAAGGCGTCATTGAACGACCTCGCGCAGAACTTGGGAATGTCAGGGTTGGCCGATGTGCGCCAGTCGGTGCATAAAGGCTGATACTGCTTCAGCCTCCTCGGCCTTTAGATGGCGCCCGAAGTGACGTTGCAAACCCCGCAGGTGGGTGCCCGCTACTTGCCTGAGAGTTGCCCGCCCTTTGCTGGTCAGTACCACGTATGTCACTCGCCGGTCAGAAGCGGAGGCGGTACGTTCAATCAAGTCGCGGTCTTGCATCCTGTCGATCAATCGAGTCAGTCCCCCGGTTGTGTAGAGCAGAGCCTGGGCCAGTGTTGACATGCGTAAGGGGGTATCCGCAGCTTGCTCCAGCCGGTGAAGCACGTCGTACTCAGCCAGTGTGATCCCATGCCAGGATTTCAGGTCGCGCTCCAATAGGCGCATCAGCCGCGTGTGTGCTTCCAGGAAATTCGTCCACACCTCCAGGCTCAGAGCGTCAATACGCTCCGAGTCATCGGGGTCGACGGTCGGACCAGGTGCCTCTGTGTGATCAGTCACGACATAGATCTTAATGCTTGGAACAAGAAAAAAGATCGTCGATACAGTATCTGTAGGTACAGATAAAATATCCAGGAGGATTAAATGGTCGATTCCACCCCGTCTGCTGCGCGGACTGATGCTAAAAACGCTCTTGATCGTCGCTCGTTTCTGCTAGGAGTGGGGGCGACTGCCGGAGTCGGCATTCTTGGTACGGGAGGCTACGCAGTTGTGCGTGAACGCCAGGCCGATCCCGCTGCCCGGTTTCAGGAGGGCCAGGCTGTGGTGTTCCGCCGCGCCCACGTCGTGACTCAGGACCGGGATCTGGGCACCATCGCTGACGCGGACGTCCTCATCCATAACGGCGTTGTTCAAGCTGTGGGCCCGGGGCTCAGTGTCCCTGATGACGCGGCAGAGATCGACGCCGCCGGGGCTGTGCTTATGCCCGGAATGATTGATACTCATCGCCACATGTGGCAGTCCGTATTGCGCGGGGTCGGTGCCGACTGGACTATCACGAACTATTTTCAGTGGATCTACCAGCAATGGGGTGAACTGTGGCGCCCCGAGGATGTCTACGCCGGAAATTACCTCTCTATGGTCGAAGCCCTCGACTCCGGTGTCACCACCAGTGTGGACTGGTCCCATGGTCTGCGGACCCCGGAGCACGCCGATGCTGCAGTCGAAGCTCTCTTTGATTCCCAGGGACGCGCCCGCCTGGCGTATGGAAACATTTTCGACTTGCCCCAGAACTGGGTTCCTTCCGGAGATATCGACCGGATGCTCGACCAACACTTCCCTTCTGCCTTCAACAGCACTGAAGAGTTGGTGACGTTGCAATTGGCTTGGGACGGTGGAGGTGAGGATCCGGAGTTCCCCGAACGGCCGGCTTGGGAGTACGCCGTGGACCGTGGACTACCGGTGACCCTGCACGCCGGAGTGTGGGGCTACCCCCTCGATGTGGCGATCAGGAATCTGCACGACAACGGTTTCCTACTGCCGACCAATACCTACGTACATGCCGCCAGCCTGCAAGCGGACTCTTATGAACTGCTCGCTGAAACCGGGGGCAATGTCTCGATCTCTGCTGAGTCCGAGCTCAACGCGGGACAAGGCTATCCGCCTACCGGGGAGGTTCGATCGCATGGCATACCGATCTCGCTGTCTATGGACACCTCGCTGTGGTGGAGCGCAGATATGTTCGCCGCGATGCGCGCGACACTCAACGCCGAACGAGGTCTTGCCCACATGGAAGCCCACGAAGAGGATCGCACAGTCATCAACAACGAACTCCGGGTCAACGATGTCCTCGGCTTCGCCACCCAAGGCGGTGCTGACGCGCTACAAATGGGAGCACAACTGGGATCCATCACCCCTGGCAAAGCAGCAGACTTGGTGATGCTGCGCGGTGAAACGGCGTCGATGTCTCCTATGTCTGAACCAGAGCACCACATCGTCTTTCAGGCGCAGCGCTCAGAGGTCGATACGGTGATGGTCGGAGGCCGGGTCGTGAAACACGAGGGACGTCTGGTGGAGCAGGAAAGCCTGGACCGGGCCCGCCGCCTGGCCGGGGACTCCCTGGACTATCTGCGAGAACAGATCGGGGAGGACGCCTGGGAGGAAGCAGTCAACCCGCCTGCGTTCGAAACCGAGGAGGCCGACCACTCAGTGGAGTGACGGCAGAAGACCGTCCTGACGGTGTAGGGATACTACGCCGACGAAATGTGCCAGGTTGTAAAAGGTAAATTGACCAGGCACCGGAAGCAACTTTTCGCCGCGGCTGGCGATACATGTGCAGTACCCCTGAGCTCCTTCTCCATGGATGGCGTTCTGCCCCATAACGTTCCTGGGACGCGGCTCGTTCTCCGACCCAGCCTCAGGCTCCGTGGTGAAGATATACCTCGCCGACCTCTAGCCTCGGGTCAGTCCTCGTGGCGGGAAACTACGCTGCCTTCATCACGCGGGTCAGGCGCGCGCTGGCAGGAGGAGCCTGTAGGGCGATCCAGGACCGTCTCTTGAATCACGCTCGAGATGAGCTGTAGTGCTAGGTCGGCCACGTTGAGGAGCTCATCCCGGGAAGCACCCAGCTCGGCTCGAGTCGAGAGCCCTTGCCAGATCGTCTGTATCAATTCTGCTAAATCGAAGGGATTCACGGTCTGCGAGAGAGAACCGTCCAGGGCTGCTTGTTCGAGGCGATCGCGCAGGCGTGCTTCGTCTGCACGTTGCAGATCGGCGACGAACGCGCGGACGTCCAGGGTTGCCGAAGTGTCGGACATGACGCCACTGTTGGTGAGGCAGCCGGGGTGCCCTTCATTGGTTCGCGTAAATTCAGCCACTGACTCAAGGAGCAAGCGTTGGATCACGCTAGTCACCGTGGACTCGCCCAGCGCCCGATCGTAGATTGCGCTGTAACGCAGAGCGTAGGCGCGGACCGCCTCATCGAAAAGTTCGGCCTTCGTTCCGAAAGATGCGTAGAGGCTTGAACTTGAGATGCGCAGCGCCGCGGTGAGCATGCGAGTCGAGGTGCCTGAGAAACCGTGTAACCAGAACAGGTGGGCCGCCTGTCGCAGTGCGTCGTCTCGATCGAACTCGCGGGGACGGCCGGGAGGGCGTGGTGCCATATTGACTATTATAGATCGATTGCTCCAGAATAATATTATGGAGCGACCGATACAGAAAGTTATTGAGGTTGAGGGCAGCTGGCTAACGGTCGATGTGTACGGGCAGAAAGACGGGCCGGCGATTATCCTGATCCCAGGAGTCATGGCGGACGCTGCCGGATGGGCTGCGGTGGCACAGCACCTCAAGGGGTGGGGGACCATCGCCGTAGTGAACCGACGTGGACGCCACCCAGCCGGCCCGCTGACCAGCGGCTACGACATCCACACCGAGGTGCGTGATGCCGAGGCTGTCTTGGGCGAGTTCTCCGATGTGCGCACCATCTTCGGCTGGAGCTACGGCGGCCTCATTGCCCTTCATCTCGCAAGTGCAGTCCCGGTTCCACACCTGATCGCCTACGAACCCATCATGGCTCCTTTCGGAGCATCCGCATTGTCGGAACTTAAGCTCGCTCAGGACACCGGCGACCTCGACCAGAGTGTCGAGATCGCGCTCAGGCAGGTCGCAGGCATGCCCGATGAAGTCATCGAATCGCTGAGATCCGATACCGTGCTCTGGGCGGGACTGAGGGACGTGAGTTCTCCGATCTACAGCGAGACGCATGCGATCAATGATGCGCCAGTGCCGACGGAACTAGCTCGAGCAGCCTCACGAGTCGACTTCATTGTGGGGGAACGTAACCGAGGTCGGGCGCCGTATGGCACGACCTTCGACAACGTGGTTCGCCACGTTCGGAGTGGCACGGTCCACGAGCTACCAGGGCAAGCCCATTTGGCGCACCTGGAAGCACCGGCTCAGCTTGCCGGGCTGGTCAATCGCCTAAGCACCGCTGAATGACTTGATCGACCGACACGAAGACTTTCAGAGGTCTATCGGGGCGTTGCCCTACGCTAGCGGAACGTTGGTTCGAATGGAGAGTTCAATCAGCGTTGAGGACAGAGGTTTGGGCTGGCACTGTCGCCCACGTGGCGAGGACCGGGAGCATGTGGGCAGTATGAGATCCCGCTTCGACGGTGTACACGACGAGCCGTTGATCCGGGTCCTGGGGGCTGATGACGGATTCGATGTTGAAACTGAGTGAGCCGGCGACGTCGTGCCTGACGTGTTTTTCCAGAGACGTGCGAAAGCTGACGCGTTGGTCGTTCCACCAGCGCTCGGCATCTTCATCGTTCTCACGGAGTTCATTGATGAGCTGGATGAGGTCTTGGTCCTCGGGTCGGCGACCCGCCTCATAGCGGATCGACCCGATGGCGGCTGCAGCGAAATCTGCCCAGTTGGTAATGCGGTCTCGAGCAGCAGGGTCGCGGAACAGCCACCGGATGAAGGATGTCCCCGATGTCGCTTCCCAGCCCAGGACCTCGCGCAAAAGACCGTTGCTGGCAAGGATCTCCGAGCGTCGCCCGAGGAGCAGCGTCGGTACATGATCGAGTGTGACCATTAGACGCGCCATCCCCGGGTCGATCCGCGGAAAGGGGTCGGAGGCAGCCGCGCGACGCTTTGTGGACGGGGCTGCCAGATGGCGGAGGTGCGCCGCTTCCAGCGTGTCCAGCTGCAAGGCTCGGCATAGCGCTTCCACCACGTCATCGGTGACATTGCGCTGCCGGCCCTGTTCGATTCGGCTGTAGTGATCTGGACTCAACCCAGCGATGAGTGCCAGTTCCTCCTTGCGGAGACCAGGCACCCGCCGCGGCCCAGGGAAGGTCACTACACCGGCCCGTGCAGGGGAGAGCCCGTCACGCCGGGAACGCAGGAAGGCCCCTAGGGGAGAACGGTCTAAGGCCATGCCACCAGAATACGCAGTGGATCATGGACCCTGTGGTGGGTGTGGGCGTGCGAAACCTAGGCACGGCGTGCCCTGGTTGCGGTGGCGAGGGTCTGGTGAACTGTCGAACATGACCTCAACCAACTCACCAGGCAGTGTCATCGTCACCGGTTCTACGAGCGGAATCGGTGCAGCTACTGCTCGATCTCTCGCCGCTGAAGGGTGGCACGTCGTCGTGACCGGACGTGACGGCGAACGAGGGGCCTCCCTCGTCGACGAGATTGTCGCCGATCGAGGCCACGCGGTCTTTGTGCCTTCCGATCTTGCTGCGGCGCCAGAGGAACTGCGGCGGTTCGCGGCCACGGCGGTGGACGCGGCGGAGGGGCAGATCGATGCGATCGTCCATAACGCGGCAGTGTGTCCGCCGGTGGACACGTTCTCCCTGACCGATCATGACTTGGAATCTGCCCTCGCCGTCAATCTCCGGGCACCTCACGTGCTGACCGCTGCACTGGCACCAGCCATGGTGGAGCGGGGTGCCGGAAGTATCGTGGTGATCGGGTCCTGGATGGCGCATGTAGGTCATGCGTTTGTGGGGATGTATTCGGCAACGAAGGCAGCTGAAATTCAGCTGGCCCGAAGCTGGGCCGCTGAGTTCGGGCCCAGTGGTGTCCGAGTAAATACCGTTTCTCCCGGTGCCACCAGAACTCCCATCAACGCAGCAGATGACGATGTGATTGCGCGATTGACGGCGCCGACACCAGCCGGGCGCCCTGGCACGCCGGAAGAGATCGCCTCAGCGGTGACATGGCTCCTCTCCGATGATGTGACGTATCTTCATGGTGCAGAGTTGGCTGTAGATGGCGGGATCACTTCAACCCGATAGCACTGCGAGGTCGTAAACGCGCTGAGAGAGCCTATCGCAGACCCTGGGAGTGCCCGCTAGACGAATCCGCCCATCCTCTAACGTGCACTCTGGTGGTCAGCGAAACGGCTCCTCATCTCAGTGAGAGGAGCATCGTGTCCGAACTGCCGTTGCGCCCTACGACTGTGAAGCCTGCACGGGCGTAGAGGTGCCGTGCCTGGTTGCCGTCCTCGACGCTGAGACTGATACCGGGGAAGTGGAGGCTGCGAGCCTGGCTGATCAGTTCCGACAATAGGGCGCTGCCGATACCCTGGCCGCGTGAGCCGGAGAAGGTCGTGATGCTCAGTTCGGGGGTCTCTGCGTTCACGAATCCGTATCCGGGGTCCTCCTCTGTGAGGAATACTAACCAGGCCACGGCTCTGACGGTCTCTCGGTCTTGGTCGGCAAGTCCGAAGTCGCGGCCGGAGGGGAAGTTTGTGAAGTAGTGGGAGATCTCAGGTGCCGCGTCGACGTCGTCGAACGTGAACTTGGGTCCGTTCCAGTTCATGTTTGCGAGCGTCGCTTCCCGCAACAGCGGCCGGTCCGCCGAGGAGAGCCGCCGAATCTTCATGACTAAAACTCTAGCGATCCTCCACTCGCATCGTTCAAGCCTTCCATATGTCCGGTTATATTAATCAGGGATCGGATGCAACTTTTTCGCCCCTGCGGGCGACTCATGAGCAACAACACCGTGGTGGTTTCCACGGAACGAGCAATGAGATGAGGACCGATGAGACGAGAGCACCAGACCATCACGATCCGCGCCGCCGCACTGACAGCTGTTCTGGCCCTGGTGGCCTGCGGTTCTGAGGAGCAGGCAGAGTTCGAGGATGTGGATACCACGGCCAGCCCTGAGGCTGTCGAAGAGACTGGGCAGGCTGGCGAGGACGAGGCAGAGTCCCCGGACCCTCAGGACGACACAGACTCCCCGGATCCTGAGATGTCGGAGGCGGAGGGGGTCACCACGACAGCTACCTTCCTCCCGCATTACGCATCGGTCCGGGCCTCAGGTGAGGTGACGCTGGAGGCCACCATAGGCCCGGTCATCCGCGACGGGGACCTCGCGTCCCTCTCTATGGAGTTTGACTACTTGGAGGGTGAGGAGGAGTTGAGCACTATGAGCTTCCTCCAAGGCCTGGCCGGAGTAGCTGATGGCAACTTATCCGGGGGACAGGTGCGGTTGATCGACCCGGAAGCGATGAGTGTGGCTGAGCTGGCCAGGGTGGATGGGGGCGAAGGGAGCATAGCTGCGGCGTCTGGCTCCTCCGGTGACGGTTTCGGAGACCGGGCTGAGACTGGCGAGTCGCTGAATTGGTTTGGCATCTTCGCCGCACCCGAGAGCGACACCGCCAGCGTGTTGCTTCCGCACTTCGGTCTGGTCTCCGACGTGCCGGTAGTGGAAGGTGACCTGGACGAGACCAACTCCACGGAAGAGCGCTTCGACTATTCCGATATCACCGGGGCGAGTCATGAGCTGGTCACCTGGCGTGACACCCCCGAGTACACCATCGAGATCGAAGGGGATGAGACGACCGTCAGCCTGCCCTCGGACGTGCTCTTCGACGTCGACTCCTCTGACCTGTCCTCCGAGGCTGAGGATGCGTTAGAGGCAGCAGCACAGGAGATGGCCGGCACCGACGGCGGTGAGCTGCGCATCGTGGGGCATACCGATGACGTGCTGGACGAGGAGTACAACCAGACACTGTCAGAGGAACGAGCGGAAGCGGTGCATCAGCGGCTGCAGGAGGTGGCCGACCTCGAGGCGTTCGACGAGGTATCCGTGTCAGGGGAGTCCTTCCGCGAACCCATCGCAGAGAATAATTCAGATGAGGGCCGTGCCATGAATCGGCGAGTGGAGCTGCACTTCACCACGGTGACCAATCCCGAGGAGCAGGTGATAGAGGGAGAGCTGCCGGAACCCCAGGGACCAGTGGGGACCGCCGACGAGAAGATCACCGTCAACGCCGGTGACGGCGGACCCTATGCCAACGAAGACGTCATTCTCAGCGTGGAATCCCTTGAACGGCACGATGGTCTCATTGTCGCGGGGATTCGGGCCGAGTCCACTGAGGAGGGCGCGAATATTAATTGGCCCTTCGCTTTGGGAGCCGGGGGAGCGCACCGGGCTGGAGTGAGCCAGGTCAGTTCGGTGGACCTGCCCTACCTGGTGGCGGGAGACCATTGGGTCGAACCGCTGCGGTATTTCGTCACCGATGTCGAGGTCGATGACGAAGATCCCGAGGAGTCAGACATCTCAGGCAGGGACTTCCACCGGCTCACTGACGTACTTTTCGGATCGTACCGGGACTACAACGAAGGCGATTCGGCGGTGGCCTATCTGGTCTATCCCGATATCGGCGGCGAGGAGCTCACTCTGGAGTCACCGGGCGAACATGAGGGCACAGACTGGTTCCTCCGGCAGATTGGAGTCAACCCTTGGCGCTTCGAGGACATCCCTGTCACAGAAGCCGGCTCTTGACGCGTCCCCCTCAGCGCATCCCTAGCCGGTTAGGGGGTTGCCCAGGCGTCGTCGGAAGGCTGATAGCCCAGCGCATGTTCGGGCTCACCGTAGCTTGCCTTGCGGTATCGGTTGGCTGAGATGCCGTTGATGACGGTAAATCCCGTCACTGGTCCCTCCACTGAGGCGCGCACCAGCTCTGCGCAATCGCCAAAGCTTAGCCATGCGGCTCGATCACGCGGGGTCACATCCGGCCCAGTCGGAGGTTTTTCGGCGAAGTAGCCGATCCGCATAGCGACCACCTCAATTGGCGAAACGGATGTCACCCAGGAACCGATGGCTTCGGCCCATGCCTTAGTCGCGCCGTACAGGTTGGCAGGTCGCGGAGGATCGCTGGGCCGCACTTGAAAATCATCAGGATAGGCAGAGACTGCCTGCAAACTGCTGGCGAGCACGAGGCGCCGCACCCCGCTGGCAATGGCGGCACTAGCCACGCTGTGCACGCCGAGGACATTGGCCGGAAGGAGGTCCTTCCATTCCGCGTCTGCGTTTGGCACGGCAGCTAGGTGGACGACCGAATCGACCCCAGCTAATGCCGCACGGCAAGCCTCGGTATCGGTCACATCCAGGTCTTGATACTTCGTTCCCGCGACATCTGTGGCAACAACATTCCATTGTTCCGATAGCCGGTCCGTGACCGCGCTACCGATGCGCCCGGCGGCACCAGTAATCAATACCCGGCGTTTGTTGGACATAGCGATACCGCCTAGAACGAATATCTCAGCGCACACACGGACACGTCTCTGTCCACGGGCACGTTTGAACAGTGTGCTTTTTTGTTGAAGGTGCGGGATCGCTCAGCTCGATTTTCCGAGCAGGTGCAACGCTATTGCGTCGTCATGAGCGATCCCGCCCGCCCATTGGCTACCAGTAGGTACGCCTTCCTCCGACAGCGCGGCCGAGTGCACCCATGATCGAAAGGATGGCACCTACAACCACCAGGATGATGCCGATGGTCCAGAGGATGGGGATGTCGATGACGGCTCCCAGAATCAGCAGAATGATGCCCAGAATAATCACGAGGTAGTTCCTTTCTCTTTTGGAGCGCGGAATGCACCCCTTGCCAGTTGAGGTTACCGCCGTAAGTCAAGTGGAGGAAGGGGCAATCAACACGGGGTTACCCCAGGAGAGCGGGATTGAACTCTCCGGCGCCGGTGATCCGCTGATATTTATGCGGGCCGGCAGGTGCGAAACCCGGGTGGCGATCCGTGCTGAGTCGCAGCTCTAGAGCGTCGCGGGGGCACACCGCCGGCGGCGCGGCAGGGCACTGTCGGGTGATCGCGTCGTCTGCCCACCGTTGCTGTGACGGCTCCGACGTAGACGGAGCGCTGCTGTAATCCGTTGGTTGTCCAGCCGAACCACCCGCACCGCTGGAGCTGGCCACGACCATGAAGCGAGACCCATGCCCGAAGAAGAGTCCGAAAAGATACGGGACGAGTCCCTTGAGAACTACACGATCGGCCACTACCTGTGGACCGGCTGGCCGAGCTGTTCGGTGTGCCCGGAGACTTCAACATTCATTTTCTAGACCATATGTTGGCCCACCGCATCATCCGCTGGATCGGCTCCGCTAACGAGCTCAACGCCGGTTACAGCGCTGAAGGATGCGCTCGCATTCGCGGCATCGGCGCGTTCCTGGTCACAAGATCGACCGTATCCCGCGCGAGGGCGGTTCCATCGCCGGTTCGGTCTCGTTTTCCTTCCAACGGTTTATGGCCGATGATCCGAATGGCGCTGGTGAGGCCATGCAGTTGGCGACCCAGGGTCAGGCCCGCAGCTCCTTCGCCATGTTCCTCTTAGGCTCTCTTGGCGTGATCGCGATCAGCGCAAACTACTCCACAGGAGCTATACGATCAAGCGCCACTGTTGTGCCTCAGCGATCTCTCCTCTTGAGCGTCAAGGCGGCCGTGGCTCTCTTGGTGTGGGCTGCGGCGGTGGCCGCGATTCTTGTCGTGATGAGCCACCGGATGACGAGCTTTATTGCTGGGCCGTTGAGTCCGGGGGACAAGTTCGATGGTGAGATCGCTGCGATGTATGTCGCGCCCCGGGCTACAGTGACGCTGACGGCGTTACTGGGCTTCGGCTTGGGAGTGCTGTTGTGGAGCTCGGCCGGAGTCATCGTAATGGTGGCTAGTCGTCTTGTTTGTGAGGCAGATCGAGACGTCCACCCTTTACGACGTCCCTGGTGGCGCCGCCTGGGTAGAGACACCGTTGCAGGTTGATAACACCACTCTGGTAGATGTCCTCGTCAATCCGAGTGCTGGCGAGCTCAGCGTGGTTCCGACCCTAGAGTCCTGATAGGCCGGTATTGGACTGCTGATCTGGGTGGCGATCCCGCTGAGACTTGGAGCGCTGCGCTACACTCACCGCGATGCGTGATGACATAGGTAAGAGCGTGACCACGCCGGGTCTTGGAGCATACCGCTTCAGAGGGCGGTGACGCGGTCTCCTCTCCCTCGGGTTCAGAGTTGGCACTCCTGAGAGGCCCCCGCAATATTCCGCCGATGGGATGAGCTCGGCGTGGTTCGCCCGTTGTATGCTGAAGCACTGTAGAGCGCTCTGCGCCGTGACCGTTGCATTGGGGATTCCTCCGAACGCCGACGGGGTCCTCGGTCTGAACTGGACTGAGTGTGCACTGAGAGGTATGTCAAGGGTTTGTGTGGAAAACCACCGGTGGCGGGCCCGGGCCGGTGTCATGGGGGTGGTGGGGAGGAAATGCAGCGCCTGCACGGTACAGTGCCCAGATCTGACCAGCGTGGTCACCGGCGCATTGGGTCCGTAGCCTCCGGCCCTGCAGCGAGACTCATTCATCATTTCCTACTCGTTGATCCAAGAAATGCTGCCCCTAGAAGACAGAATACTGGCGAGTGTCATATCGACCGGCCTGTGGCACAGGAGGAAGGTCATGTGTGTGCGTCGGGGCGTAGGACATATCCGGCGTGGTGTAAGACACCGCGGTGGTATTGGCCGAACGCCCAGAATCCGGTGTCGTCGAGATAAGTGATGCGGTTATCGGTGAGCCAGAAGCGTCCGGTGTAGGCGTTACGACGTCCGTTGCGGGTTTCGGTGTAGCGCCCCTCGCGGGTGAGGTATTGAGTCATGTGCCGTCTAGCGTCCGTCCAGGCGCCTAGCCGTGGGTCGGCGGAGTCGAGTTCGTCGGCACCTGCTGGCCTCGTAGGTCTACCTTGGTAAACGATGATTTCTCCCTCGACGACGAGGGCAATCAGGTCCTGTGGTTGGACTATCAATGTCTGTCTGATCTGGGTGCTGCTGACAGGGCCTTTGATCACTGCGAAGGTGGCAGGATGACCCGGTGCCAGATCGAAGGCCCCATGTGCTGGCGGCTCTGGGTCATGGAAAACGGTGTTTACCAGCAGGGGCACGACTGAGGCTCCCCCGGCATTGATCAGGTAAGCGGAATCCTGAGCGATTTCATATGGGCTAATATGTCTGCCCTCCACTTGCAGATCAGCCAATGAGTTCTGCTCTGGGCTGGTATGGATTCGGGCGCCGGTGATGATGAGTGAAGATGTCAATATTTCCTGTGCTCCTTGCGCTGCTTTGGCTGGCGCTGTGGTCTGTTGCCCGGTCAGATGCCCGGGAGTTGTACGGCAGTGTTTTCTGCCCGTTCTTTTTGATTGGTCTGGGTCCATCCGCTGAGGAAGGTGAGCGCCTCTGCGGAGCGTGAGTTCGGCTCAGCGGTATAGATAAGCAACGTTTGGTCTTGCGTTCCGCGTACATCGAGGACTTGGAAGTGTAAGGAGAGTTCTCCTGCGGTGGGGTGGAGGAAGTGTTTGCGCCCTGAGCGTTGGGCGCGGACCCGATGCGAGGACCACCAGTGGCGAAAGTCCGCGTCCTTCATAGAGAGCTCGCCGATGAGCTGCGCGAGCGCTGGGTCCTCTGGATAGCGTCCGGCATCCATCCTGAGGAAAGCTACGCACTCCTTGGCGACTTTTTCCCAGTCCTGGTAAAGACTCCGGACTCGGTCATCGAGGAATGCCAGCCGGATGTGGTTGCGGTGCTGCGGGGCGAGAGCGTCGAAGTCTACGAAAAGTGCTGCCCCGAGGGCGTTCCAGCCGATGATGTCCATCCGTGGGCCCAGTACAAGGGCAGGTACGCCGGTCAAACTGTCCAGCAACACTCGGGTGGCTGTAGATACACGCTGCGCCCCGGGCGGAGACTTCTTCGCACGTGAACCCGGTGAGTTGGTGGCTCCAGCTGCGCTTCGGAGCAGGTATTCCTCCTCGTCAGGGCGTAGGTCGAGTGCTTGTGCCAGTGCGCGCAAAATATCAGGTGAGGCCGACTTCGCTCTGCCTTGTTCAAGACGAACGATGTAGTCCACACTGACTCCTGCCAACATAGCCAGCTCTTCCCGTCGTAGCCCTGGCACCCGGCGGTGACCAATGCTCGGTAATCCGGCGCCCTCAGGGCTGACCTTGGCCCGGCATGCTCGCAGATAGTCACCCAGCTCGGTCATGGTGTCTCCTTCGTCTTCTTCGTTCTTCTTCCCAACGTGCGTGGGCTGTGTGTGCTTCCCGTTGTGGCGAAGACGGCTCTAAGGTCGCCGCCCGCCACAACGGGAAGCACTGTGTGCTGGTGTCAGGAGTGTGTCTTCTTAGACCAGCACGTCGTCGTGATCGGTGGAGAGCGCCAGATCCCGCCAGGCCTGGGACTCAGTGCGCAGCTGAGTGATCTTGGTGTCCAGCTCTTGGAGGCAGTCGCTGCCGAGTTGGGCCCGCACCGGCGGATTCTCGGCGTCGGCCAGCGTCAGTACAGCTGCGGCTCCTTTGACTGGATCCCCGGGCTGGGCGTGATTCAGGCCGGGGACTGCTCCACGAACTGCTCCAGCGGTGTTCGCGTAGTCCTCGATCACGGTACCTTCGGTCCTCAAGCTCCGGTCGTCGAGGAAGTCGGTACGGAAATAGCCTGGTTCGACCACTGTGACAGCGATACCCAACCCTGCCAGTTCGGCGTGCATGGCCTCAGAGAGGCCTTCGACAGCGAACTTGGTCGAGCAGTAAATGCCGAAGCCGGCGGAGCCGCTGAAACCACCCAAAGAACTGAAGTTCAAAATCCTGCCTGAGCGCTGGGAGCGCATGATCGGCAGCACCGCCCGGGTGACGTTGAGTAGGCCGAAGACGTTCGTGTCATATATTGTGCGGGCTTCAGCATCGGAGGTTTCCTCCACCGCACCTAGTAGCCCTCGCCCAGCGTTGTTGACCAGAACATCGATCGAGCCGAAAGCCTCCACGGCTGAAGAGACGGCCTCGTGGGCCTGTGACTCGTCAGTGACATCTAGTGCTACCGCTAGCAGTCGCTTACCGTAGCCTGGCAGTGCTTCTTGCACCGCCTCGGGCTTGCGGGCAGTCGCCACGACATTGTCGCCGCGATCAAGTGCCTGACGAGTGATCTCCAGGCCGAAGCCGCGTGCGGCACCGGTGATGAACCATGTAGTCATGAATGTACTCCTTGGGTTGTAGGGACTATGCGTCCCATTGTGGATATCCACCGTGTAGGTGAGTCTTACTTATGGTGGCTGGCCTGGAAGGACTCAGCCAGGGAAAGAAATGCATAGGAAGTATCGGGTGCCGGTGCCCCGCCGCCTTCAGCTTGTGCTGACAACGGCGGGGCACCGGGCTCGAAAGAGCCAGGAACTCAGGTCAGGCTCCGCGCAGCACCTTGGTCTCCAGGTACTCGGCCATGCCGTCGGGGCCGAACTCGCGGCCGTTACCGGACTGCTTGTAGCCACCCCAGGGAGCTGACCAGTCGAACTCGACGTCGTTGATCAGCACCGTACCGGCCTGGATCTGCTCGGCGACGGCGCGCGCTGCCTGCAGATCCTCACCACCGACATAAGCGGCCAGACCGAAGGGGGTGTCGTTCGCGATCTCGACTGCTTCCTCGACCGTGTCGTAGGTGATTACCGACATCACCGGCCCGAAGATCTCTTCCCGAGCGATGGTCATGG
Source organism: Nesterenkonia haasae (assembly GCF_010119385.1). Taxonomy (GTDB): domain Bacteria; phylum Actinomycetota; class Actinomycetes; order Actinomycetales; family Micrococcaceae; genus Nesterenkonia; species Nesterenkonia haasae. Next base: position 398,151 of record NZ_VFIE01000019.1, on the reverse strand, counting down.
AGTTGTCCACGTCCACGAAGACTGTGGGCTTCACGAAGTGACCGGCCTCCAGTCCTTCAGGCTTTCCGAGCCCGCCGGTGACCAGGCGAGCGCCTTCCTCAATGCCCTTGTTGATGTAGCCCTGCACGGTGTCCCACTGCTCTGCAGAGATCAGTGGCCCCATGGTGGTCTCCTGGGCCCGAGGATCGCCCAGAACGATGTTCTCCACCGCAGGCACCAGCACGGCGAGGAACTCCTCCAGCCGTTCCCGGGGCACCAAGGTGCGGGTCGGGGCACTGCACAGCTGACCGGTCATCGCCATCAACCATGTCATTGCAGTCTCAACAGCGATGTTAAGATCAGCATCCGGCAGCAGGATGTGCGGCGACTTTCCGCCCAGCTCGGAGACCACACGCTTGGCAGTAGGTGCGGCCGCCATGGCCACCTGGGTCTGGGCTGCCAGCGAGCCAGTAAATGAGATGACTCCCACGTCCGGATGCGAGCTCAGCCGAGACCCTATAACCGATCCTCGGCCGTTGACGAGGTTGAATACCCCGGCCGGAACGCCCGCGGCATCCAGAATCTCGGCGAGAATAATTGCAGTGTAGGGAGTGCTCTGGGCAGGCTTAAGCACCGCAGTGCTCCCGGCGGCCAGGGCGGATACGGTCTTGCCCACAGGCTGAAGCACCGGGAAGTTCCACGGTGTGATCAGGCCGGCGACCCCGAGTGGCTCCTTACGGACCTCGGTGTCTCCGCGCATCTCAGTGAACTCATACGACTTCAAAACCTCGATCGCGGTGGCGATCTGCACCCGACCGGAAGGCACGTGCGCGCCCCGGGCCAGCGCCAGCGGTGCACCCAGTTCCTCGGTCACTGCCTGGGCGAGGTCCTCGGACCGGGAGTCGTATTCGGCCAACACCCGCTCAAGTAATGCGATTCGATCCTGCGGAGTCGTCTGTGAGTAGGAGGTGAACGCGCGCTTCGCGGCGGCGACCGCGGCATCAACATCCGCCTCACCACCTAGAGAGATCCGGGCGTTAGGTTCCCCAGTAGCCGGATCTGTCAGTTCTAGGACTGATGGCTCCAGCGGGGCACGCCACGACCCATCGATATACAGTTCATGATGCTCACGCATGAGGTGAAGAACCAACTTTCATTGACAGGAACAGAGCCGCGCCACGAACCTATTGTCCAGCGCTTCCAAACCCTGATCTGACTCCATTCTGAAACTTGTCCAAGTTCCCAACCAGAGAGAGCATTTCCCAGGCACCGGCTGCGTAGGAAACCCCGTACCACCTACGCTGCCGGGGATGTCCAGGAGCATATGAACCGAGCGCTGCACAACGCGCATCAGTGCCACCACTGGGCTCCCACGCCTTTGACCCGCCCAACGTCGTGAGCACTTGTTAGGTGCCGCGGTCATTACGGAACCATCCCGCCAAGCTCATGCCCGGCGCGTCAGGCCGGAAACACCGCGAAACCCGTACGAATGTGGTGACTCCAAGATTTCGTATACGGTCTCCACTGGCTGCGCCAAGGAACGAATGGGTATGCGGGTGTCCATTCATGGCGGTGACCAACGGTGCGGGGTGCTGGGGTGGGAATAGGATATTAATAATGTCGCTGATAGGTGTCCTGTTGGGATCGCCCCTGTGTTGGAGGGATTGGAAGACAAGGTCTGGGCTGGTCAGGCAGACGACTCCGGCGGTGATGCCTAGGTCACCCAATGCGTGTTTGGCTGCGAGCACTTCGGGCATCAACGCTCCGGCGCCGACAAGCGTAATGTCCTCGGCGCCAGGGGTGTAATCGTTGATGCGGTAGCCGCCGGCTATAGCATGGCGTCGACGTCGTTCACGCAGGTGTCGGTCTTCAGGGATCTGCGCCAGGTCCGGGTCGATGGGGCGGGTGGAGAGCCGGAAGTAGGAAGAAGTGCCCCTTGGTTTGCCGATACTGCTCATCGCATGTAGCAGAGTCCATTCCAAGTCCTGGGGAAAAGCGGGTTCCCAGGCGACGCACCCTGGATGTTGGAGTCCGATGCCCGAGGTTGTCACTGATTGGTGGCACTGCCTTCGGGTGCCAGAGTCACACCGGAGGGGGCGCCCACGAGGATTGTTTACCTCCGGCGTAGATCCCGTAGGACCAGGGTTCTAGAGCTCGGCCGAGAAAAGTGTCGTATAAAACCCCGATGGGATCAACCGCTGTCTCCAGCGGCTCCAGGTAGTTCGTATTTCCCCGAGCAGGCCAACGAAGTTGATCTCAGCTATTCCTAGCTCGATGTGTTGTCCGGTGTAGGTCTCTGTCCATTTCAGGAGCCGTTGGGTGTCATCGGCAAACCAATCCTGGCGTTCGGCCGCGGACCAGACACCGTTCTTGTCTATCCATCCACCAAGGTTGGTGGTGGAGGAGATATCTGGACTGCAGGTAACGACCCTGGCAGCGCTACGCGGCGTGTCATGGTTCAGAGCAGTCAGCAAGCGGCCCAATGCGGCCTGTGTGGAGAGGGGTTTGCGGTAGGTTCGTCCCAACTCTTTGGGAAAGTCAAGCTTCTGCGGATCCCCTGCAGGTTCACGCTGCAGTGCCTGCGCTCGTTGAGCGAACAGCTTGCCCGGGCTCGTTATCCGGGGCGAATCGCTGCCATGGTTCCTCCAGCGCAACGCCGCAGTCGTGGGCGCGTTGATGCATCTGCTGCTCGGTGAGCAGCGTGGAGTAATTATATGGATGTCCCTGTGTGGGCAGACCCTTGCCTGTGATGGTGTAGGCGAAAACTACAGTGGGCCGTTGATCATCAGCCTGGGCGAAAGACGCCAGGAGCTGTTCCATGTCGTGCCCACTCAGGTCTCGGATCGCGACTGCCAGTAGGTTTGGGCCGAGCCGGCTCAACAACTGCTCGAATTCCTTGCGCTCATAGTCGTCTTCCACCTCCTCCACCAGGTGCAGGGCTAGATGATCCGCTTCCAAGCGCAGGAGCCGCTGGTACTCCTCATTGGGCATGGTCTCTAAACGATTCCGAAGGTGATGACCACCTGCCTGGGCAAAGACCTCGTTAATTAGTCGACCCCACTTCAGGGTTATCACTTGCCAGCCGGCAGCTTCGAAGATGCCTGCAAGACGCTGGGTCGGTATGTCTGGTACAACGCGGTCCAACGACTGCCGGTTCAAATCAACTACCCAGAGCAGCTCTCCTAGCTGGGGTACACCTGGGTCTGCCACTGCTTCCCAGATCGCACCCTCGTCCAGCTCTGCATCACTAAGAAGACTGATAAACCGTCCTGCTTCTGGTGTCTGAGGGAAATGCGCCCGGGCATAACGGTGGGCTATTGCCGTCCATATCGGAGCTGTTGCCCCTATGCCTACTTATCCGGTGGAAAAATCCACCGGATCCGGGTCTTTGGCCCGGCTGGGATAGGATTGTAGTCCGCCCAGAGACCGCAAGGTAATGAGATACGATTCATCGAGCTCCCCCAGTAGGTAAGTGATGGCGTGCAGCACCGGAGAAGCGTGCGGCGTCACAGATATTCGGTTCGTGGACCTAAGCTCACGGAACCACAGAGCGACCGCAATATCGACCATCGAGGCTGAGGACGCCTGGTGGCCCCCCACTTTCGACCCCGACTTATTGGGTCGGACCCGATTAGCATGGTCCACCATCGCGGTAGCCAACCACAGCACACGCTTTGAGACCTCAGAAAGTACTTCTACGTCTTCCGCGTGCGTAAAGGTTGGAACGTCACTTTTGAACTTCACTTACTTCTCCTATAGCAGCGAGAGTCATGAGACGACACTCCCGGGTTTGCTGACTGGGGGATGGGCATCTTCATTGCAGGGTCGTCCTTAGTTGTTTGGTGTTTCTTGCCTGACTGAAGGTCCGTTCAAGATCACGCTGATCGACTTCTGCTTCGAGTAGCTGTCCATTGTCTCTTTGGCGTGTTCGTGCCCCGTGCCGGAGTTTTTGTACCCGTCGAACGGCATTGCTAGCCAACGCTTCTCCGTTTCGTTGATCCAGATATATCCCGACCCCACTTCTGATGCTGTGATAAGCGGAGGGGGTCTGCGGTCCTCGATCATCCAGAAGCATCCGGTGTACGTGGTGGGGGCGCCCAATGCGTGCTTGGATCTGAATGAGCAGACTGACTATTCAGTGCGCGAGGGGCATCTCGTTTCCCGGCAGCTTAGGGGGACGATCCGCCGGCAGGTGGTGAGCAGGCTGAGACTGGCCCACGCTGGGTCGGAGAAGGCGAGTAGACACAATGTCAAAGAAAATCTACTCCGCGGAGTTCAACCTAATGCGATGATTATCTACGCAGACCACCCGGAGCTCTCCGAGGCGGCAAGCGCAGACCCGGTGGTTGGACCTGTGCTGGCCGCCACTCACGAGTCACCTTCTCAGTAATGGACCATTGATCTGCTGGTTGGTCAGGCTCATGTCTCACGGGCCACCTTGGCACGGCGGCTCACCGACTTACTGGGCTAGCCACCGATCTCCTATCCGACCAGCTGGCGTTATGCACGATTGCCGATCTCCTTGGACGCCATGACGCCACGGTCGAGTTCGTCGCACGCGATGTCGACTATTCCAGCGCCTAGGGCCCGGGGCAGAACTTGCCGCCGCGAGTGCCGCGTGCGCACCACTCAATACCGTTAGGCGCCTAGCAGACTGCGGCGTAGGCGATTATGAACCTCGGGTGCGTCGAGCATGGGTGCGAGCTTTCATCCTGTTGCCGCAGAGCGCCATGGAACACCATTTCGCTGTCCCGGGCCGGCTGTGATCGATGAGGAAAAGGTTGCATTCGATGTTGGCGCACGCGCGAAGACGCCCAGGCAGTTCCTCCATGACGTGCGACCATGCCATCACAGTCCGTACGCCGAGCCGTTCGTCGGAGGGGGCGTTGAGCTGCCATTGAATACCGTCGCTCGTGACCTCTGGCAGCAGCGCGGCCTTGCTCACGACAAGGTCGAGGTGCTCCACAGCGTCATCCTCCTCGCGGACCATGCTTTGCAGAGCACCGCGGGTTCGCCGTAGGTGCAGACGTTCGGCTTCCGTGCCGGTGCCCCCGAACCAGCTGAGGAGCTCACTGCCGGTCGAGTCGTCGAGCTGGTCGGTAGGCTTCCCGTCGACGACTGGGGCACTGTTGAGTACCGCCATCAGCAGATCTTCGTCCTTGATTACCCTCACGATGCGCGCCGACCCTTCTCTTGGTTTCATCGCTTGTGTGGACCATGCTACCGTTGTGATAACTATCAAAAAAATTTTTAGGGGTTAGTCATGGCACTTGTCCAACACAGCACTGTGTCCATCAATGGGCTGGAGGTGTTCTATCGTGAAGCAGGACCGCAGGACGCCCCGGTGATGCTGCTGCTCCACGGTTATCCCACGAGCTCTCACATGTTCCGGCACCTGATTCCGGCACTGTCTGATCAGTACCGCGTCATCGCTCCCGATCACATCGGTTTCGGTCGCTCGTCGGCTCCCTCTGCTGACGACTTCGGCTATACCTTCGATGCTCTCGCCGAGGTGACGGCCGCGTTCCTCGAGGCTCTCGGTATCACGAGGTACACGGTGTATGTCCAGGATTACGGGGCCCCGATCGCCTGGCGTCTGGCCCTGGCGAACCCGAGATCGATCGAGGGTGTGATCTCTCAGAATGGCAACGCCTACGAGGACGGTTTCGTCCCTGAGTTCTGGGAGCCCATCTGGGCCTACGGAGACAACCCGACAGAGGCCAATGAGGCGGCCCTGCGCCCAGCCCTGGAACGGGAAGCCGTGGAATGGCAATACACCCATGGAGTTCCGGACCCCTCCACTGTCTCTCCTGACACATGGGAGCATGACCTTGCGCTGCTGGCCCGTCCCGGTGTCGACCGGGTGCAGCTTGCCCTGTTCGCTGACTACGCGAGCAACCGCGCTTTATACTCCGAGGTGCATGACTGGTTGCGGACCTCCGGGGTTCCTGTGCTGGCTGTGTGGGGGAAGAACGATGAGATCTTTGGGCCGGCCGGTGCCACAGCGTTCGACCGTGATGCCCAGAAACCACGTATCGAGCTGCTTGATGGTGGCCATTTCCTCCTGGAGTCCCATCTGGATGAAGTCGCCCGAATCATTAGAGACTGGCGCGAAACCATATGAGTTCCTCGGGTGCCTCTTTGGAGGCGAGACAAGGGGCTCAGAGGTGGAAGAACACGCACAACATCATGCATCGCGGTGGCAACAGGCCGAGAATGCGCTGATCGCAATCGGGATCACTCTGGCTGTGGTGGTCTGGAACCACTCGTGGTGGGTGCTGCTGCTGACCTTCCTTGTCTTCGACCTCTCGGACTTGGGTATTGCAGCTCAGTGACGTGAGTGTCGACTGGATAATGATGCTGGCTGCCTGCTGGGGTTTCCATGTTGCCATAGACCGTGCCTTGGGCTTCGGCCTGAAACTCGGCCCCTTTACCCACACCCACCTCGGTATCATCGGAAAAGCCCCGCGCCCGGCTCATTAGCGGACACTCTGCGCTGAATCGGGTTATGGGCGTTGGGCGTCGAGATCGAAGCCAGACATTCCCTCATGAGCCGTTCAGGTCCCTCCGAAAGTCGAGGCGCGGATCAGACGCGGAGGCCGGAGACGAGCAGTCCCACTAGCCGGCGAGCATCGTATCGAGAGTCTTTGTCGGCGAAGATGCAAAGATTGCCGATGCCGCGCATCAGCTCATATGCGCCAACGTCCCTCCTGATCTCACCAGCAACGACCGCCGCCTCGAGCATCTGTTTACACACCGGGACAAGGCGATCGATGAAGTAATCATGCAGCGTCGCAAAGCTGGCTTGATTACTCCCCAGAGCCACAGCGAGCCCATGCTTGGTGACCAAGAAGTCTACGAAGAGATCCACCCAGCGGCCAAGCGCCTCATACGGTGAGGCGCTCTCTGCTAGCAGACCCGGACCTGCTTCGGCACAAGCATCGACCTGGTGACGGTAGACAGCCACGATGAGATCTGCGCGCATGGGGAAATGCCGGTAGATCGTCCCCATCCCCACACCCGCCTGCGCCGCGATCTCGCGCACCGGCGCATCGACACCCGAGCTCACGAAAACCGCGGCAGCGGCATCCAGCAGCGCCTTCTCATTTCGCTGGGCATCGGCCCGTTTCGCACGAACAGGCGACTTCTCGCTCTCGTCCACAGAACCTCCTCATGGCAATCTTGCATATACGGAACACTGTTCCACATATTTGATTCGGAGCAATGCTCCACTTTCATTATGTCAGAGGGAGTGCCCTCACTAGAGAACCGCAGCCCACCGGAAGGAACCTCGCTCATGCAGTACCGCACATTCGGACGCACCGGCGTCCAAATCAGTACCCTCGCACTCGGTGCGATGAACACCGGCCGGATCGGCCGAACCAGGCAAAAATACGTCGAATCCATCATCAGCTCTGCCGTCGGAAGCCGGCGCGACGATCCATGGACGATCTCCCTGCGGAGCTCGTCCATGGAGGGCCAGCGGCGCTTGTTGAGCACGTTCTTCTGCAGGGAGGCTATATCCCGGTCGGTCGTACACGAGCTGGACACCTTGGCGCGAACACAACCGACGTTTCGTCTCCCTACTTAGCTTTGCAGCTTCGTACGCTTCAGCACCGCCGAAGAACGTCAGCGACCGGTCATGCTGCGGCCCTTGATACTCGACAGCGATCCCAACTCCGGGATGTAATCATCGAGGTGCTGCCGCCCAAGCCGCGCTGGCGAAGCGTGTTGTTGAACGTCGAGGTTCGCGAGATAACAACTCCAATCCGATGGTTGTGGCCTGATTAGTCCACGATGCTGGCTCCGGGTCCGGTTTGACTCAGTATCCGCCGAGAGTCTGAGCCGGTTTGCTGGATAGTTTGGTGCGTGCCCGGACTAGACCAGGAAGACTGAGAGAGCCCAGGGCTGAGCCCGCCGGTCATATCTTAAAGGGCATGATGTGCGGGAGAATATGCTTGCAGCATTGAAAATGCCTGGGCCGAATTGGTGCCGGGCTCGGCGTCGTAGACTATGAGTTGTTGACCAGGTGCTTCTGGGATGTCGAATGCCAGATATTCCAAGGTGAGGTCACCTACCCCGGAGTGGTGCAGGTGCTTGGCGGCATGGGTCTTTCCTCTGACCTGTTGCCGCTCCCAGAGGAGGCGGAATTCGTCGCTGGCCTCGGCGAGGTCGCGGATGACCGGTGTGAAGATCGTTTCAGGCACTCGGGTTGAGTTATGTCGGAGGGCGGCCACTGTGCTGTCTGCCGCGTAGTCCCATTGCCGGTAAAAGGTTCGTGCGGCAGGATCCAGGAAGATCATCCGAGCGAGATTGTCTTTCTCGGTGAACGAGTGGAAGAGCGCTTGAGCGAGTGGGTTCGGCGCCAGAATGTCCAGAGTCCCGGAGAGCACAAAAGCTGCTTGGTCTCGCCAACGTCCCATTTGTCGGGCCAGTTCAGGTTTTACTTTGTCTGCGGCTGTTCCCGCCGGAGGGCTGTACCCGGCTAGGCGGAACAGGTGCTCTCGTTCATCGCCGGAAAGATTCAGGCCCCGTGCCAATGACTCGATGATCTGATGGGAGGGATGCTGTTCACGTCCCTGTTCGAGTCTGGTGTAGTAGTCCACGCTGATCCCGGCAAGCACCGCGACTTCCTCTCGCCGCAACCCTGCGACACGCCGCTGGCCGCTAGATGGAAGACCTAAAGCCTCAGGACTTAGCCGGGAACGCACGCTGCGCAGGAAATCGCCGATCTTCATGTGTCTAAGACTAGACGAGACAGCGGTGCTCTTCCTGGCCCTAGCGCACCCAGGTTCATCCCGGCCTGGCTGAAGTCGATGGTCTCAGTCAGCCTGGAACAGCTGCCTCAAAAGAGCCAGCAGACTAGAGTCCGAATACACCATGAGGGAGACATCATTATGACTGAGCAACACTCTGCAGCCGAGCAGAAGATCATCCTGATCACCGGAGCATCTAGTGGTATTGGTTCGGCGACGGCAACGCATCTCGCAGCCCAGGGACATACCGTCATTCTGGGTGCGCGGCGCACTGACAGGCTGGCCGAACTCGTCGATATCATCGAGGAAAACGGCGGCACTGCCAAGAGTACTTTCTTGGACGTCACTAACTTGGAGAACGTCACTCAGTGCGTGAACACGATCGTTGCTGAATACGGTCGGTTAGACGTACTTGTCAACAATGCAGGGATCATGCCGATATCACCGTTGGCTGAGGCCAAGGTCGAAGAGTGGAACTGGATGATCGATGTCAACATCCGTGGTGTCCTCCATGGAATCGCCGCCGCTCAGGCGGTGATGCTGAAGCAGGACCGTGGGCATATCATCACTTTGGCGTCCACCGGTGCGCACGAGGTAGTTCCCACCGGGGCTGTGTACTGTGCAACTAAATACGCCGCCTGGGCCATCAGTGAAGGCCTCCGCATCGAAAGTGATCCGAGTCTCCGGGTCACTACCATCTGCCCGGGGGTGACCGAATCTGAGCTTGCCGACACCATTTCGGACCCCGCCGCTCGGGAGACCATGCGTACTTACCGCCAGAGCGCCTTGCCACCGACTGCTATTGCCGATGCAATCGCCTTCGCCGTCAATGCCGATGCGCACGTCGACGTCAGCGAAATCATTGTCCGCCCCACCACACAACGCCCCTGACAGTCCAATAGTGCCGAAGCCGGCGGCTCATTACATAGGAAAGGAATTCTCCAATGACCCATATGCGCGCATTCGTCGCTTCACCCGAGACGCCTACTCCAGTTCTCACAGAGCGCGCTCTCCCTCAGCCTGGCGCCGATGAGGTTCTGGTCCGGGTTGAGGCTGTCGCGTTGAACAACGCAGACCTTGCTCCAGTCACCGCCGAACAAGTGGCTGGCTACGAGTTCGCCGGAGAAATCGCCGACGTCGGCTCCACGGTCGACAGGGCGCTGATCGGCAACCGTGTGATGGGGATCAGCAGTGGAGCGTTCGCCGAGTACGCCACCGCTCACCACACCCATGTCGCCCCCATTCCAGACCGGCTGGACCCCACCAGTGCGGCAGCTCTGCCCATCTCACTGATCACTGAGTACGGAGCACTGCGTGCCGGCGGCCTGCGCTCCGGAGATACCGTACTGATTACCGCCGCCAGTTCGGGCATTGCCGCACTGGGTGTCCAGATTGCTCGCGCCCTCGGGGCTGGGGTTGTCATTGGTACCACACGCAGTGCTTCCCGCACTGGTCTGCTGGAGCGCGCCGGGGTCGATCACGCCATCGTGACTGACGGTGGCGATTTAGCCGAGCAGGTCAGCCACCTCACCGGGGGCCGAGGCGTGGACCTGGTGCTTGATCACGTCGGTGGGAGGTTCGTTGACCCGTGCATCCAGTCCGCGCGCATCGGTGGTGCGGTGATCAGCGTCGGGCGATTGGCTTCTCCCACTGCGGAAGTCAGTCTCTTCCCGCTGGCCAAGCGAGAAGTTCTGTTGAGATCAGTTTCCTACGGGCTCACCCCTGCCACCGTGATGGGTGGATTGTTCTCCGCGGTCAGCACGCACCTGCTGCCTGCCATCATCGATGGACGGGTCACCCCCGTCCTTGACGGCGGCACCTGGAGCTTTGCACAGCTTCCTGAAGCACTCACCCACCTACGCGAGGGCAGAGCCGAGGGAAAAGTCATCATCAGCGTGAAATCGCAACCCCACTTCGGCTCCACCTCACACTAAGAAAGAAGGTGCCCTGTCCGGCCCGTCCGGCGCGCGCCGCCAAGAGAGCGGCCACGGCTTCGATCACCTGAAGCATAGGTATCGGCGTCATCAATGCGTCGATCTCGGACTGCACCATGTGGGTCAACGTCGTACTACTTCGATCCAAAAGGAAGTGAGGAACTGCAGCGGTCCTAGTTCTTGGGACGCGAACCACTACTGGGGGAGCGTGGGCGATTCATACCATCTGGTCGGTCTCTGTTTTGCCGCAGTGAGCCAGATCGGCTCGAATTGGAATCCCTGTGAGGCAACTGTAAGTGGGAATAGCAGCGCGCAGGAGAGCGCCAGAGCCCACGCTCGATATCGCGATTACACCCCCGTGAGTACGCAAGGCTGTCCTGGCACAAGGCATACAAAGCGTTGGAAGGCGAAGGCTTCCTCACCGCTCGCACCAGCGGAGGCACCCGCGTGAGCCGCAGCGCGACCACGACATCCCAGCCGGTGCTGAATGCTGCTCGACAACTTGCCGATACCAGCACCCAAGCTGGCACCAACCTGGAAGATGCAATCCGCATACTGCGCGCCGTCTGGCCCCAACCAAGAATCCCCACCAGAGAATCGGATACGCACCTCGAATCTGCCACGGGAGACACTTCGGAGAATCACGCTCAGGTCCCTCCCCCAACACATTTGGCGCTAGATGGAGAACGATCGACGGGATACCTTCCCGGAGTGGAGGCCAACTAGAGCTAACAGGGCCGCATGAAGGTGCCCGCAAAAGAATCGCTTTGCGGACTTGCTGAGTTGGTTAGGCGTCGAAGCGAACGAACGCTCGCAGAGAACCAGTGCCGTGCTCTCGGACCTCCTGGTATCCCAAGGCCTCGTAGAAGGCGCGTTGACCTTGCTCGTCATCCGTAAGCAGAACCTTCTGACGCACGGAGTGGTACGGCTCCAAGGCGGCGACGACGAGGGTACGGCCAATACCGGCCCGCTGGGCGTCAGGGTGGACCAGCACGTCTTGCAGGTAACAGATCGTGGCTCCGTCAGAAATCACTCGTGCCAGCCCGACGAGGCGCCCATCGCGCCGAGCCGCCACGACGTGTGAAGAGCCGGCCAACGCTGCCTCAAGTGTCACGGTATCATCGGCGTATGTCGTCCACCCCACCTCGCGGTAGAGCGCTACGACTTCGTCCATGCTGAGCACGGGAGACGGCTCAACGGTGAAACCTTCGGTCTGCATGCTAACCACAGTAGGCGAGCGAACGTGAACGGGTTGAACGACCGATGGGTAACCGCGCCGCAGTATGGAGAACCCCACCGGACACACCCGCTGCTGACCAGGAGCGTCGAGACCATGCAGTCAGGGGTGGCCGTATAGGGGGTCCGGCTACTTGTCCGCTGGCGGGAGATAACTGGCACACGGTGGCAGGCTCGTGAGTGCTTGGTGTGTCCGACCGTTGGAGGTTTTGGGTGACTTGGCAGGGTCTTGCGACAAGCACGACAGTCAAGACATGAAAATGAGAAGACTGACATGAGGGTGACACGAAATTGAGAATATGACATGAAAACCGAGAACCTACACGACAAGTGTAGGATCCTACGGATCTTGTCATACGCGTCAGTCGCTGACATGGGATGTGACATATCGGTGAGACGCGGCTTGTTTCACTAACTTGTCGTAATCCTCAGAAATGGGCACCTGCCAGCGACCTGATGTGTCAGGTGCCCTCAACCGCGCGGGCATTGAAGTTCAACGGGTTGAGGTGAGATGTAGCACCCGGTCGAGCCGTTGCAGGGTCTCACGCCGGTGCGAGGCAATGAGTACCGTGCCTTTATAGTCCGCGATCACGTCAGAAATGATGCGCTCGGTCTCCGAGTCCAAGCTGGCAGTCACCTCGTCAATAAGAAGGACCTGCGGTTTCCGGACGAGGGCGCGGGCAAGGCAGAGCCGGGCTTGTTGTCCCCCGGAGAGCCGCAGGCCGCCTTGGCCGACGTGGTCCTCAAGCGTGACCCACTCCGAGGCCTTCACCCGATCCAGCACTGCCAGGAGTTCGGTGTCATGCATTGGACCGGCACCTCGTAGAAGGTTCTCTCGGACTGTTCCGTGGAACAGGGTGGCCTCTTGGTCGACAACGGCGATGGCTTTTCGAAGGCTGGGATCTTCGATGTTTCTCAGAGAGATCCCCGATCCCGAGTCGGAGATGAGCTCTATGCCGCCATGGGAGGGATCCCAGAGACGAGCAGCCAAGGTGATCACGGTGCTCTTCCCCGACCCGGAGGGGCCGGCAATGCCGACATGTTCCCCGGCCGTGATCTCTGCACACCAGGACGAGAGCACGTCGGTCTGGTCGTCGTAGCTGAAGGATACGTGATCGAAGCGCAGTCCAAGCGGCCCCGAAGGCAGGTTCTCGGACGCCTTTGAGGGGTCGACGACAGTGGGCCGATGGATGCCGCGGGCGACTCGGTCGGCGCTTGCTGTGAGCGGATGCAGCTGTGTCACCGTGGTGGTCGCTTCAGTGACCGCAGAGACTCCGGCCAAGGACACAACGATCAATGCCGGAAGTGCGGCTGCGGTGAATCGAGGTTCGCCCGGATCGTTGAAGAGGCCAGCGGCCAAGGCGCTGGTCGCGATGACCCCTATGACGACGGCAGTCACGGTGAGATCGCGGATCGCTGTGGTCAGTTCGGCAAGAAGCGCCCGTTTGCGGCTGATGTCCGTGGCACGGTCAGTGGTGGCGAGAGCTTCAGCGGTGATAGGGCCGATGAGTCCGAAGCTCAGGACTTCTCTCAGTGCTCCGAGCGCGTCGACGAGCTCAGTGGAGAGCGTGCTGCGGCAGAGCTGCTCTTTGCTCCCGAGGTCGCGCATGCTGCGTCTGCCGAGCAGTGCAGTTGCAGCGATGCTGTTCGCTCCGACGGTCATCACCAGTCCGGCTTCGGGCAGGAGGAACGTCGCGGTGACAAGGGTGGTGAACAAGACGGTGATCGAGGTCGCAATCTGGGCGAGGGTGTGGGCGTAGAAGAATTCCAGCTTTTCGATATCGTCCATGACCACGCTGGTGGTCTGCCCGGAGTGTTCTCGGCGTCGAGACGGAACGCTGTGCGAGTAGGAGTCGAACAGTGCCATGCGCATACGCGCCAAGACTCGGTATGCCAGCGCATGGGAGATGTCCATCTCTTTCCACGTCAGGATCGTCCTGCCCAAGACCAGTCCGATGAGTGCCACCCACATGAATGGATCAGGAAGGCTCGCCTCGACGATGGCGTGTCCTACCACCCAGGCGGTGAGTACTGTGATTGCGGTCAGCGTGAGTGCACTGGCGGTGCCGATGAGGTAGCTGGTGATCATGCCCCGTCTTTCGGTGCGCAGCACCGGGAGCAGCGTGAAAAAAGCGTTGGGTGACGAGGGTGGCATCACCGGACGATCCGATCTGGACGGTCGTTGTCCAAGTACAGGACGGAGTCGACGTCGAGAAGACTCTCCGGACGGTGGCTGATCATCAGGACGATCCGGTCGGCTGCGACCCGGTGCAGGGTGTGGATCACTTCAGCGGCCCGGACGGCGTCTAGCGCGCTGGTGGGCTCGTCCACCAGCAGCACTGGTCGTCTGGCAAGCAGCGCTCTGGCGAGGGCAAGTCTCTGACGTTGTCCGCCGGAAAGGCTCAGCCCGGCTTCGCTGACCTCCGTGTCGAAACCCTGCGAGCACCCGAGGATCTCGTCAAGGATTCCGGCTGCCGCGCAGGCGGCTTCGAGTTCGACCTCGGAACGCGCACCGGTGACGATGAGGTTCTGGCGGATCGTGCCGGTGAACAGGACCGGCCGCTGAGACACCACAGCGATGTCGCTGCTGTGCAGTGTGTGGCCATCGAGCAGGATCTCACCACTCTCAGGGACCAGGAACCCCAAGAGGACATCGAACAATGTCGACTTGCCGGCCCCAGATGTGCCCACCACGGCGCTGAGGGTCCCGCGGCTGAACGTATGGGTCAGCTCCTTGAGCACCGGGTGGTCTGCGCCTGGGTAGCGGTAGGTCACCGTCTGAATGTGGAGCTCTCGGGCGGTGGTTGGAGATTCTGCTGCGTTGGGGATTTCGGGTGGGGCGTGATGGGCGGAGCTGTCGAATGCGCCGAGCCGGACCATTTCGGGCACCGCTGTTAGGCCCATGAAGCCTGCGTGCCAGTGTCGGGAGAGCTCGCGGATCGGACGAAACGCCTCTGAAGCCAAGAGGAGAACCAGATACGTCTCCAACGCCGGCGGCTGACCGGTGGCTGCGTGGAGGGCCGCTGTGGTTCCGGCTGCGACTACTCCGGCCTGGACGGCGAAGTCCGTCACTCCGGTTTCAGCCAGAGATACTCTCATCACCCGTTCTGTCGCGGAACGCAGTGCCTCCGACCGGTCGTGGAGACGACGCCGTGTCCCCGGCACGGCACCTAGGACGCGAAGGGTGGCCATGCCGCGCAGGGATTCCAGAAGATCTGCACTGAGATCTTCATAGGAATCCCAATGATCCAAGCCACGCCTGGATGCGACCTTCTTCCACAGCAAGGGCCCTGTGAGTGCCAGGGCGACCGCGAGCCCTACCCACGCCCCAGCCCAGGGGTTGAGGATTGCCACGGTGATAACGACCAGGGGGCAAGCCAGGACTACTTGGGCGGTGGCCGGGATGTATTTCGCCACGTAGGCGTCGGTGCCATCGATCCCATCTACGAGGCTGGCTCTGACGGCGCCATCCCGGGCAGTGGTGTCGTGGAGCCGCGGGGCTAAGAGAGCCGCGGGGATCGCGTGTTCTCGGAGGCGGCGTCGGACGAGTCCTCCAAGTCTGGCCGCCGAATCGGCTTGCGCCAGAGACAGCAGCAGGCGGAGCACCGCGATTCCGAGAATCATGCCTAGTGCGAGCCACACCTCGTCGGCACGCCCGCTGATCACACTTGCCAGGGTCCAGGCGATGGCGAGGGCTTGAGCCACGTGTGTCGCGAACACCAGGACAAGCCAGATGATGGTCCAGGCAAAACGAGCGCGGAACCTCACAGCCTCCCGCCAGAGTTCAGGGACGATCATCATGACCGGGTAGTCCAGGGACGCCGTGCGTTCCGCCTCCCGCACTCCCGTCGGCTCTGCTGCACGCAACCCGGCTGAAATCGTTCGGGCGGAGGCGGATTACCGCACGGAACCAAGGGCTTGGCTGGCACATCAGCCCTGCTCACTGAAGAGTCTTGGCCACAATTGCTAACGAGAAGCATTTGCCATACAGTAACCGAGTGTTTCTTCACCTTCCAACTCGCACCGCCCGAAACTCTTTTGGGGTGTCTCTCGAAACCAGCGCTCAGTGATGAGTTCCCCGAGCATTAAGCTCCTTCGGAGGAGTAACGGAGTTCGACCAGAGGTCTCCTTGGAAGGTAAAAAACCCGACACGGATCGTCGGCCTCGAGGGGGTCAGCTGGCCACAAGAATCCTTGTCCCGACCCTCACCATCCTCCTGGTCGCAGTCGTAGTGGCCTCCACCAGCGTTGGAACAATCCCGGTAGCCCCCATCGAGGCGATGAAGATCATTGCGGGGCACCTGATTCCAGGAATGCCTTGGATGAGCGACGGGAGTCTGACTCCACTGCAGGACAGCGCCGTGTGGCAGTTCCGGCTGCCACGGATCCTCCTGGCGGCCCTGACCGGAGCGGCCCTGGCCCTGGCAGGGGCTCTGCTGCAGGCCGTGGTGCACAACTCCCTGGCGGAGCCCTACATCCTGGGAGTCTCCGCGGGGGCAGGAGTCGGGGCGGTGTCGTTCATCGTCCTCGGCGTCGGAGTCAGCTCCTTAGGCATCGGGGCATCAGCCTTCGTCGGAGCCCTCATTGCGACAGCTGCGGTATACCTGTTGGCGCGGAAGAACGGCCGGATTGCTCCGCAGCGTCTGATCCTCGCCGGGGTGGCGCTGGGGTCGCTGTTCAGCGCGATCACCAGTTATCTCACGATCTCCACCGACGCTCAGAACGTCTTCAGCATCATGTTCTTCCTTCTGGGATCAGTCTCGGCCGCCACGATGCAGAGTCTCGCCCTGCCTGTCGTGGCCCTGGTCGGGGTAGGAATCTTTACTGCCTTGCGCGCCCGGGCGCTGAACGCGTTGCTCGTCGGGGACGACGCGGCCAGCTCTTTGGGCATTAACGTCAACAAGCTCCGCACCACGGTGCTCATCGCAGCGGCCTTGCTCACCGGCGCCGTCGTCGCGGTATCGGGTGGGATCGGATTTGTCGGGCTGATTATTCCTCACATCGCCCGCATCATCGTCGGTTCGGACCACCGCAGGATGCTTCCTGTCGCGGTTCTCTCCGGGGCGGTGTTCCTCACCACCTGTGACCTGCTGGCCCGGACGCTGGCAGCTCCGTCGGAGATCCCACTGGGAGTGCTCACCGCCCTGGTCGGAGCGCCCTTCTTCCTTTGGCTGCTGCGCCGCGACCGTGCCGACAACGTTGGGACCGGACGATGAAGGTCACCGTTGATCGTCTCGACGCCCACCGCGGCGGGCGCAGAGTCATCAAGGACGTCTCCCTGACAGTTCCCTCTGGCGCGGTCCTTGGTCTCATCGGACCCAACGGCAGCGGAAAATCCACGCTGCTGCGTGCCCTGTGCGGCATAGACACCCCATCCGGGGGCACTGTCCGGTACGACGGCACTCCGATCGCCAGTCTCGGCCGGCGCCAGCTGGCCCAACGGGTGGCCTTCATGACCCAGGAACACAACGATGAGTTCGACATGCCGGTCCTGGAACTCGTGCTTCTGGGGCGGATTCCTCATGGCAAGGGTTTCGGGCGGGACTCGGATGCCGATATTGCCCACGCGCAGCGTGCCCTGGATCAGGTCGGGGCCCGGCACCTGGCCCATCGATCGTTCTCAGTCCTCTCCGGTGGCGAGCGGCAACGTGTCCTCTTCGCCCGGGCCTTGACGCAGGACACCCCGGTGCTGGTCCTGGATGAACCCACGAATCACCTCGACATTGCGCACCAACTCGAGCTCCTCGATCTCATCCGCGCCACCAACCGGACGGTGATAATCGCGCTCCACGACCTCAACCTCGCCGCCCGCAGCTGCGACGAGATCGCAGTGCTGGCAGATGAATCACTGGTCAGCCACGGATCTCCCGAGGCTGTGCTCGGCACGGAGCTCATCCGTCGGGTCTTCACGGTGGAATCCACCGCAGTGGCCCACCCCGCAACGGGCCAGCCCCACTTCCTCTTCGACGCCCGCACCCCGCGATTCGAACCCCAGCAGAGCAACGCTCTGAACACCACCCCGAAAGGACTCCACACACCATGAACACCGTCCCCGACATCGATTCGCGATCACCACGGTCCAGGGCCCTCATTGCCTCCGCCGCGCTGGCGGCGCTGCTGCCGTTGACCCTCACCGCGTGTGGGGGAGGTGTCTCCTCGGACGGTGCGGAAACCTCTGAGGCCACGGCTGCCGGTGAGACCGTCATTGTTGAGAACTGCGGACGGGAACTGTCCTTCGAGGCCGCACCGACCAGCGTGGTCGGGATGATGCCCTCCCAGACAGAGCTCCTTCTGCGCCTCGGGGTCCCTGCAGATTCGCTCGTGGGCCAAGCCCAGACCGAGACCTCCGCGCTGCCTGAGGAGGTTGCCGACCAGGCCACCGATATCCCGGTGCTCAGCACAGATATGCCACCAGGACGAGAGGATCTGTTGGCGGCCAGCCCTGACTTCGTCGTCTCACCGACGGAGTATGAATTCACCGCCGAACAGGGCTTCGCCAGCCTTGACCAGCTCGCCGACAACGGTGCACAGGCTTACGTCGCGACCGGCGGTTGTGCCGAACGACGCAACACCGCAGAGGTCACCGACGTGATGACTGACATCACCAACCTGGGCGAGATCATGAGCGTCCCGCAGGAGGCCGCGGCACTGAACGATGAGGCTGAGGCTCGTCTGACTGCGGTCGAGGACGCGATCGAGGATCAGGACCCGCTCAGCGTCGCGCAGGTCTATGTCGAAGGCAACTCCCTGGGCGCCATCGGGGCAGGGGTCGAAGCCGACATCATCCTCCAAGCCGGGGGAGAGAACGTCTTCGATCCCGAAGCTCCTGAATTTGAAGCATTCTTCGCCACGGAGATCAACCCCGAAGAGATCATCGAACGAGACCCCGAAGCGATCGTCTTCGGCACCTCCGGGCCCGAGAACGAGGCACAGACACGGGAGTACCTCACCACCACCTTCCCCGATACCCCCGCGGTAGAGAATGATCGGCTGATCGCAGTAGATCAAAGTGATCTCTACCCCGGAACTCTGGGAAACATCGACGCCGTGGAGACCATCGCCGCCGAGCTCTACCCGCAAGCCTTCTAAGCTCCACAACCCGTGGTCCTGACCGCATTGCCCGTGGCGCACTCACCGCCGTTGGTCAAGGCGGTCAGGACCACCACCGGACAATGAGTCCACGCCTGTCAGGCGCGGTTGCCATCCGCATGACAGCTGACGCGTCGATTGAACAGGTGGTTCTGCCTGACAGGTAGGGGAGTGGCCTTCCCTCAATGTGCGAGATGAGGATCAGAAGGGCACGGAGTGGCGCTGCGGGAACCCGAAGACTCCCTGGTCTCATCGGGCCCCACAGGCTCGCGTCCCTCAACGGGCCTTGACGACAAGTGCGACTCGTTCTCATGTATAAACATGTTGCGATGCTGATCACGAGCACGGGCTCTTCCCACGAGGGAAGTGAGGAAGAACGACTTGAGCCTGAACGATCACCGATCGCATCACTACGAGCGGTCGCGGCGTGAGCAACTGGAGTGTGATGATCCCGGGAGTGGGCCCACGCGTCATGAAAGTCGCGGGTTCTTAAATGGGCGTAGATTTCAGCGGACTGAGCCGGGCTCCCGTACCTCAGCGCTGAGTGGCGTCTGCTCGTGTTGTGCTTTTTCTTCCAACCAATGGTGGTCACGCGGGCATGGGTCGGGGACCAGAAACTGGTAATGGTCAAGCACGCGTCCCGTATCTGTTGGAGCCTTCGGATAGGCACGCAGTCACCCTCGCCGCGCGGCATGAGAACAAGAAATTCCGATGCCACCAAGTGTTCCTGTAGAGCGGATCGATGCGTGGATGCTTCGCAGAGGTAGTCGCAAACTTCATCCTCGGTGGGATCGTAGACGCCGCGAGGGCTAGCAAGGAAACTTGCCCTGAGTCGGCTCATTCGCGCAGTTTAGTGCCGTATCTGGCCCGGGTTGGCCTTGCATCCAGGGGCTACCCATCCGGTCATTATCCACGTTGTCCGCCGCGCCACAGAGAGAACAGTGCTGGACCGTGTCGTATCGATTGTAGGATCCCGGGGATCTTGTCACTTGCGACAGGCGCTGACATGGGGAGTGACATTTTGGTGAGACGCGGTCAGTCTCACTAACTTGTCGGAATCCTTAGGCTCGTTTGCGACTACGTCCCGACGACCTGAGAGTGAGGGCACAGCAATCTCACTATTTCGTGAGGAGCCGTAAGTGCGGAGGTAGGTGTAGCAGCTAAGGCGCCCTGCGGGCTTTTTTGTCGGGCGGGGTAAGCGGGCATTTCTGTGAAGGCAGTGGCACCGGAGGACTATTAAGTGGATCACGCGCGGTCACCGACCAGCTTGCGGTCGGCGTCATGCGCAGGAGTGTAGTCCTCAGTGAACTCAACGACGTTCGAGTTGTGGAGAATCTCCTATCTGTACTTCGCTGTACGGGACAGGTGGACTGTTCATAGCTACAGTGTTTGTGAATCTCTGGGTATGGCCGTGGGGTGGAGGCGAATTTCTGGAGGTCCTCGACGGCTCAGTGAAATCTTCGCAACGGGGGCTGACTTGCCGTCCGGGAATTCGATGGAAACTCGTCTGGGATGCGTCGAAAGTGAATCCCGTAACTGAGCCGCGGTGGGACCACCGTCTGTTGTTTGATCCTTATTGGCGGCGTATACGACGGTTTCTTCGCCGCGTTCGGCTAGGGTGCGGATGCGAAGTGGCCGGACTTGGCCTCTGCTGATTCTTACTGGGAGTTTCTCGAGATCGATATCTTGTACATCTGGGAATGACGGTCTCGGGAGGTCTGATTCGAGCATCGTCACGTACGTGTCCACGTCGTCTACTGAATCGAGTCGATATCCGGAAATGCCAAGGTTCTGGAGTGTTTCTAGAGGGCCGCTGGGATGCGGATTCACTACCGTAATTTGGGAAGTAGTCTCAGATAGCTGCTCCCCAAACATTCCCGCAGTAACTAGGTCCGTTTCTGGGAAGCTATATCCAATCAGGCTTACTTGAGACGCATTGCTCAGTGCAGTTGAGGCGTCCATCCATAACTGTCGCGTGAGCGGGTTTCTGTAAAAGGGCGTCTTAGTGGCGCTGGGAGGGACTATAAACGGTTCGCGACCGGGAAGAATCTCTTTACGCTTGGCCGCGGTCCCCGCCCATCTTTGGATGGTGGACCCGGTTGCGTCACCCTTGACCCAGTACGTGTCTATTGACCCGTGGAGCTTGATGAGTCGCAAGGTTTTCGAGTGGGGCATCCCGAAAGTGATACCACTCGTCGGAGGTTCTGCGCGCATGGGCATATTCCGAACTGCCGAATCTATCGTGACCCTGGTTTCGTGGCCGTCCGGCCCTTCGCCGGACAAGCCGCTGGACCTTAGGGCCGTTTCAAACAAGGTGTCGTAGTTGAAAGTGAGCACCGTTGCCTCGGCAAAGTGAAGGCAGCCGATGAGTCGTTGAGTCCACCAAGGTATGCCTTCGTTTTCGGCCACCCTTTGTTTCTCGGTGATGATTTCGTAGATAGCGCGGGACATCTCACTGAAGAGCGCCGCGTTGTGGAGATTCTCGACACTCCCTAGATCTGGCTGGGGTTCTGCCAAGCGGGAGAGCCACGTCTCGAACCTTCCGAACCGGTAGGACCGAGGGCGCTCCACGGTCCGTCCTGTTGCTTCGATTCGTTCTACTACCTGGTCGCCCAAAGTGTTAGTGAGGGGGAGGTGTTGTGAGACAGCTTTTGAGAAGCCAGCACCTAGGACGACCACTAATGACATGGACCCAGGCTATAAGCCCCGCGCCTTCGAAACCACACCGCTGGACCCGAATTTAAGGATGACTGGTGGGCACAATTGATGGGCCGCGCCTGTTCAACATGTAGGTACATTTCCTATGCGCGGTGAAGATTGGTCCAACGTGCAGGGCCCGGCCTGGTTCACCCCCTAGATTAGAGTGATGAAGGTGAATGCGAGATTGCCAAGTGTGCTGCGAGATGCCTACGAAGAAGGTGCGACCCTAGGGCCCACGGTGGATTACCAACGACGACTAGGGTGGCAGCGTTTTCCGCCTCCCTACATCGAACTCGGGACGAACAAAGAATCTTTCCGGTATATCTGAAAGAGAATGCACATAGAATGCACATTGCGTTCGATCTGCCTGACCCTCGTGGCTTAGTAGACCTCAGTCAAGGGCTGGGCGAACTGCAGAAGCTACGCCGCTTTGTTCAGACAGCCAGAGAAATAGCGTCGTTCCCCGCTTTGAACCACGGCTCCGCACTCACGACATTATTCGAAGCATCTAAGGGGATCACGACTGAGACTAAGTTTCCGCCGCGACATGACCAGTTAGCCTTCGCCATCCAAATGCGGCAGCTGCACGGCAGTGACGACGCCGCCTTCAACAGAGTCAGTGGCTTGCTGATGAGGCTCGCGAACCATGCCCAGGACTCCCAGCGCGAGAAACGTGTTCGAGCACTCAAAGCCTGGGGGAGGACCAGGTCAGAGATGCTGAAACTCTCGCTTCAGGACCGACTGGAGGGGGTCGCCCTGGCCGTGGATGCCGACCTGAACATGGTGCCCAAATGGAAGCTGAGAGGTCCATCGCCCAAGCAGCTACCCCTGGCATCACCATTTGGGTCGAAGCCTTCCCACACGAGAACGGACTCAGTTGAGGGTTCTTCTAAGGCTGGTGGCTCAACACTTGCCTGCTTGGTCGGGAGTTACCGAATCCTCGCTCATAAGGTGAGTGAAGAATGCTGATTTGGGTTGTAGGCGCAGTAGAGCTATACAGAACGACCTAGAGTAACTCTCGGATTCGTTGAACCGCTAGAGTCGGTTGAGGAGATCTGTCTTCTTTGAAGTGAACTCTTCGTCGGACAGAACACCTGCGGCATGCAGCTCACCGAGTTTCTTGATCTGTTCGATTACGTCACTTTGTTCACCTGTAGGCGCAGGGACCACGGCAGGTGTTGTTAAAGTCGGTGCCAATGCGGGCGCCGCCAGTCCGCCCAATACACCCCGTCCGGCAACCTCTAGTCCCAGCGCTACTCGGTCTTCACTGCGCCCCATCCCACCTGTGGTCTTTAGGGTGTGCACCCGCCTTTCGGTCACGAGCGTAAGGAAGACCGTGCGCTTCTCTCTCGAACCGAGATAGTTGACTCCACCCGTCATCAAACCAACCATCGCGCGACCGCCAGCGCTCTTGTCCTGCACCTGAAAAGAATGCTTGATGGACTTCAACTTTTCGTATGGAGTCGAATCCGAGACGAACACGGCGACACGGACATAACCACCGTCGTAGATTTCGATCGTCGAGCCAGCGAACCTTTGTGTTGTCACAAGGTTCCCTGCTGTTTCGCGCGCCTGCATCGCACGCGCTTTGGCTTCTTCAGCCGCCTTCTTCCCATCAGCGATCGTTTTCGCCCAGAACCCCTGCTTCATACCTGAATCGGGGGTTGCATCATTGTTCATGGCACTATTATGCCTGTAACGACGAGGTTCGTAACTGTCTGGCCGGGTAGTAATGGAAATGATCAAGGGGAATCGGGGGACCACTCGCAGAAGACCAGCGCCAAGAGGTCACCGTGCGTCGACTGGTCACTGAAGGCTCAGACCTCGCTGTCTTCGATTTTCAGGGGGAGCTGCGAGAGAAGATTCTCAACGATCTTCGCGAGAGCTACCTGACGACCGGGAGCTATGTCCCGGGTGCCATCGCGGTGTCTCCGCAGGGCGCAATGTCCATCGCTGTCGCCGGTGCGGCGACTGGTGCGACGGCGGTCTCGGGGGCGTTCTCCTCGACGCTCTACATGGCCACGGCGAATCCCGCCACGCTCATGTCTCTGGGTAACGGTGTTGGCAGTGCGGTGATGGGCGCTGGCGGGATCGTGAGTCAGGCGCCATTCATTCCTGTGGCGAGTTCACTGCCGATAGTCGCGCCGGTCCTCGCCATTCAGGCGCTGAATATCGCAGTGATGATGCAGCAGTTCAAACAAATTGATCGGAAACTCGACTCAATCAAGACCACGCTGGACGAGGCTATCGCCAGGATCGAGGTGACCCACGTGGGCGAGCTGTTCGCGGCATCCAGGGTCGTCGACGACGTGTACCGTCAGTACGGCCTCGAAGGGTCGTTCTCGAACGATATGCTCTTGCGTTTGGCGTTGGCGGAGCGGGACATTGGTGGGTTGGCCATGAGGTCCCGCCTCCTGGTTCAAGCGCGAGATGTCAGCATCATTGATAAGCCCACCAAGTTCGAGCAGGTGAAGTACGACGACCACAGTGCGATGCTGGCCTGCCTAACTCAACTGCGAGTTTCCTATCTCCGCGTTTGCGTCGACATGCGAGAGAACCCGAATTCAGTTAATTCGTCCGTGGATGAGCTGAAGTGCAACATCGACGAGGGGATAGAATTCTGGCAATTTCTGCTAAATAGGTCACAGAATCTTAAGAACAAGTTGGACGAGCTCCGGGAACAACTTGAGAGCATGAGCTGGGGCCAGCGCAATGTCCCCGGCCGGGAGGGCTCGGCTGTCGCAAGAGACCTTGCCAATCTCAAGGAGGCCTACAACTCCACCGTGGTCGGTGCATACTGTCGCGCCGGAGAACGCCGCGTCGCTTAAGGTCGTTGATCGCTGCGGGGGAGTAGCGGACGGGGTCAATGGCGAGGGGGAGTGCCGATTCTGGGTCGACACATCAATAGGTGCTGATCCCGGTGGCTTTAGACGGAAATTCTAGCCCGGGGATTCGAGAACTTCCGTTCAAGGGCGTGACGCCCTCAGTTGGACTCAGTGGCCTGGATTCGCCGTGGCTCATTTGAACTGATGCACCAGTGCGGTGAGGAAGTGACCGGGTTCTTCGTTCATGAGCATATGCGCTGAATCTTCGAACCATTCGATCTCGGTGCGGGGTGCATTCACACCTGCCATCCAACGGGTGACGGGTTCGGTCGGTGTCAGCTGGTCGTGGCGGCCGAGGAACTGAATGATCGGAACATCGAAACTTGTCAGGTTCGTGAGGTCTGCATTGAAGAGCTGAGGGAGAATCACTTCGAGGCTGAGCTGGTTCCCTTCGGTGGTAGACCTGCGATTCTCGCCCTGGTAGTCCAGGGAGGTGACCTCGCCCTGGGTGTAATAATCGCAGTCGCTTCGTCCGGCGGCGAACCCACCATAGCGCTCCACCCACTTGCGGTGGATCGACATCTTGTCCCAATTCAGCGGTTGTTCTCCTGGGTAAGGAGCGAGAGCGTCGAGTTCTCTAATGGCCTGATCGTCGTCGCGTGAAGCGGCTTGGTTGCACAGCCATGAGTAGCTGGATGTCTCGCCGGCGCGGAAGTCGATGACCTGTCCGATACCGAGATACGCCTCCACAAGGTTGGGGCGCTGGTGAGCCAAGGTGGTGGCGATGACGGTGCCCCAACTGTGCCCTACAAGGATGACCCGGTCGATGCTGAATTCGACTTTGAGCCATTCGACGAGTTCCGCGGCGTCCTGGACGTACTGGTTGATTGTCATTGCTGGGCGGACTACGTCGGGCTCAGCGATCCGGTAGCTGCGCCCCGCTCCGCGCTGGTCGTAGTGGACTACCGTGAAGAACTCTTCGATAGGGCGCTGCCACATCCATCCCGTCGGCGCTAAGGGAGTGCCTGGGCCCCCGTGGAGGAAGAGCAGCACCGGGTTGACCCTGTTTCTCCCGCGGACTGACACCACTTGGGGCACGCCGCCGAGCGGAACGATGGTGGTCAGGTCGATCGCATCCGGTGTGGTGAGTCGCTGCAGGCTGTGGATGATCTCGGGCGTGCTCAACGGATCGGGGTTCATCCTTCGATCCTAGGATTTGCCAATTTTCAAACCATTGAACCCAGTGAGCCGGCAGGGTGACTGGTTCCGTGGAACGTCCTCCTGTTGGACAGAAACCTACAGCTGACCGCCCGCTGAAGGATCTCTCAGCGTGCATCAAGACCTCCACGCGAGTTTGAGTGCCCGCAAGACGGACCCTCCGCGAGCACTTACCAGATGTAGCAACCCCAAGCCTGGGGCCAACTAAATCGTCAGCAGACCCGGGCGACAAATAGAGAAGAACTGACCTTCAAGAGCGCCCCGACCTGCGTTGATAGCGTTACAACATGACTAATTCCGACCTAACCCATGTCATAGACCAGTGTCGCGCACTCATCGAAAGACGATTCACAGCAAACGAAGAGGCTGGCGCGGCCGCGATGCTACTCAGCGACGGAAAGGTACTCGTTGGCACCGCCCCGGAAGCAATGAATCCAGCCGTTGAGGTCTGCCACGAAACTGAGCCCTACTGCGCTGCGTACCGGCTCGATCAGAAAGTAGTTGCGTCGATCTGTCTCCACCGAGACGAGCACGGCGAGTACCTCGTCCTGTCGCCGTGCGGGGTATGCCAAGAGCGCCTAGCAGTTCATGGGCCCAACGTGCTAGCTGCTGTTCCGGGGCCGGACGTTGCTCAGTGGGTCCCACTCAAAGAACTCATGCCCCATTACTGGGCGGCGGTCTTTGAAGATGGATCCTCGGAATGGGCATCCTAACCATGCTGGGCTGTTTAAGCCGGTGACCCACTTCGACCAGCGATGCTCAGACCGAGGCCCGCTGACGTCTCGCAACCATGGGTTGCGAGGCAACCAAGGAGGCACCTCTCCCCGGACTAAGAGCCTGGAATCCCGCGGCCAGCGATTTGTCTAAGCGTCTTGCACCGTTTCTCGGCAGGTTATGCACTGCTCTTCAATCACGAAACACTTCTGCACGAGGTGACGATGGAGAACGCTCGCAATCCTATCGTTCACCGCACGCCGGTGAACGATTAGTTCATGGTGTTCTCGAAGACGCTGACCAGCTCATCGGCGAGGGTTGCCGCATCGGCACCGCCGCCTGCGTTCTGCAGTGCGCCATCGCGGACCAGAGCGACGAGTCCGTGAGCGAATGCCCAGCTCACCAGAGCCCGCGCGGGCGGGACGACCTCGGGCTGCCTCTCGGCGACCTCGATCGTACTGGTCGCTGACGCCAGGATCCCGATGCTCTCCGCCTGCGCCCGCTGTCAACCTAACTGGAACCTACAACAAGAATTCGCTCAGAAGCGCCCCGGGGTGACGGAATAACGGGGGCGCGAGTAAAGTTGAGTATGAGTGACTCAAGTTTTTCTTAGCGTTGATTGAAAGGGGGCCGCGAGGCCATGGACGTAAAGCTCACCACCAAGTCGCAGGAGGCTGTCAGTACGGCAGCCATGAACGCCAACACTGCCGGCAATCCGCAGATCGAACCCGCCCATATCCTCAAAGCCCTCATGGACAGCCGCGAATCCGTGGCCGTTGCCGCCCTCAAAGCAGCAGGCGCCGACCCAGACTCCGTGTCTTCCCGCGCCTCAGCCGCTATCAAAGACCTCCCCGCCTCATCCGGGGCATCGGTGGCCAACGCCCAGTTCTCCCGCAACGGGCTCAGTGTCATGCGTAACGCCCAAGCAGAGGCCGAACGCATGGGGGATGACTACGTCTCCACCGAACACCTCCTGCTCGGCATCGCCGGAGTCAACGACCCCGCGGGCAACGCGCTCAAAGACAACGGTGCCGAGGTCAAAGCCCTGCGCGCCGCCGTCGACTCCGTCCGGCAAGGCCGCAAAGTCACCACCGCTGACCCAGAAGGCACCTTCGAGGCCCTCTCCAAGTTCGGCACCGACCTCACCGAGCTCGCCAAAGAAGGCAAACTCGACCCCGTCATCGGACGCGACGCCGAAATCCGCCGCGTGGTCCAAGTCCTCTCCCGCCGCACCAAAAACAACCCCGTCCTCATCGGCGAGCCCGGCGTCGGCAAAACCGCCGTGGTCGAAGGCCTCGCCCAGCGCATCGAAGCAGGGGACGTCCCCAACGCCCTCAAGAACAAGCGCCTAATCTCCCTGGACCTGGGCGCCATGGTGGCCGGCTCCAAATACCGCGGCGAATTCGAAGAGCGCCTCAAAGCCGTGCTCGATGAAATCAAGGCCGCCGAAGGCGAAATCATCAGCTTCATCGACGAGGTCCACACCGTCGTCGGCGCAGGCGGCTCCTCAGACGGCTCCATGGACGCAGGCAACATGCTCAAGCCCATGCTCGCCCGCGGTGAGCTGCGCATGATCGGTGCCACCACCCTGGATGAGTACCGCGAGAACATCGAGTCCGACGCCGCCCTGGAACGCCGATTCCAGCAGGTATACGTCGGCGAACCCTCAGTCGAAGACACGGTCGCCATCCTGCGCGGCATCAAAGAGAAGTACCAGGCCCACCACGGTGTCGAAATTTCCGACGCCGCCCTCGTCGCCGCCGCCGAACTCTCCGACCGCTACATCACCGGCCGGCAGCTGCCCGACAAGGCCATCGACCTGGTCGATGAGGCCGCCTCCCGGCTGAAGATGGAGATCGACTCCGACCCGGTAGAGATCGACGAACTCCGCCGTGCGGTGGACCGGTTGGAAGCCGAACGCCACTGGCTGCAGCAAGAGACCGACGCCGCATCCAAAGACCGGCTCACCGCCCTGGAGGAAGAGCTCGCCAACAAACGCGAAGAGCTCGACGCCCTCAACGCCCGCTGGGAACGCGAACAAGGCGCACACAACCGCGCCGCAGAGCTCCACCGGAAACTCGACGAACTGAAATCGGCCGCCGAACGCGCCGAACGCGAAGGCGACTTTGGTGAAGTCGGACGCCTGCGCTACGGCGCCATCCCGCAAGCCGAGAAAGAACTCGAAGAGGCAGAAGCTCAGGAAGCAGAACCCGACACCCAAGACCGCATGGTCTCAGAGAAGGTCGACACCGACGCCATCGCCGAGGTCATCTCCGCCTGGACCGGCATCCCCACCGGCCGGCTCATGCAGGGCGAAACCGAAAAACTCCTGCAGATGGAAGAACTCATCGGCTCCCGGCTCATCGGCCAGACCAAAGCCGTCACCGCAGTCTCCGACGCCGTCCGCCGGGCGCGGACCGGTATCTCCGATCCAGACAGGCCCACCGGCAGCTTCCTGTTCCTAGGGCCCACCGGCGTCGGCAAAACCGAACTGGCCAAGGCGCTTGCCGAGTTCCTGTTCGAAGACGAACGCTCCATGATCCGCATCGACATGTCCGAATACTCGGAGAAGCACTCCGTGGCACGGCTAGTCGGTGCCCCTCCGGGCTACGTGGGCTTCGACGAAGGCGGCCAGCTCACCGAGGCGGTGCGGCGTCGCCCCTACTCCGTGGTGCTCATGGATGAGGTGGAAAAAGCCCATCACGACGTCTTCGACATCCTGCTCCAGGTGCTCGACGACGGCCGGCTCACCGACGGCCAAGGCCGCACCGTGGACTTCCGGAACGTGGTGCTGATCCTCACCTCCAACCTGGGCTCCCAGTTCCTGGTGGACCAGTCCACTGATGATCGGACCAAGCGGGAAGCGGTGATGAGCGTGGTCAACGCCAGCTTCAAACCCGAGTTCCTCAACCGGCTCGATGACATCGTGATGTTTGACGCGCTGTCCATGGAGCAGCTGACCTCGATCGTGAACCTGCAGATCCACGACCTGGCCGAACGGCTCGCCACCCGGCGGCTCACCCTGGAAGTCACTGACCCCGCCAAAGAATGGCTGGCGTTTACCGGTTACGACCCGGCCTACGGAGCCCGGCCGCTGCGCCGCCTGGTTCAGCGGGAAATCGGCGACAAGCTCGCCAAAGCACTGCTGGCCGGTGAGATCGAAGACGGGTCCACCGTGGTGGTTGACCGGGAAGACCTCACAGTAGAGGGAGACACTATCCAGGGACTGACGGTTAAGAAACTGAGCTGACCCTCAGTGAGGGGACCTGATCCGGGCCTCGGCCTGGGTCAGGTTACTCTTCGTCAGAATCCTGGTCCGTTTCGGCGTCGTCGTTCTCATCTTCGTCGTCAGACTCGGTGTCCTCGCGGTCCTCATCGACCTCGTCGAGATCGGTTCCCTCATCATCTGAGTCAGCATCACCTTCCAGAAGGAAGTCGCCGCTGAGCCGTTCGCCGTCGGTCCGGGAGAGGAAACAGGTGACCAGGCGGTCGTCGTCATTGTTCCAGGTGGATTCAGACGGGTGCCACAACTCGATCTGCAGCTCAGTGTCGACGGCCTCCACCGCTTCAGCGCTGAGTTCGATCTCCTCATGGCACCACTGATTCGCGTTGCCGGCCACGATGTCATCACCGGGATACTCACCGTCTGTGACGTCATCCTCCATCTCACGCTGGAGCAAGACTTGGACATCGTAGTTGCGCTCACAGCTGATCACATTGGCCGGGGAATCCGCATCGGAGAACCCGGTCAAGCACCAGCCGGCCTCCCAATCCTCAGCGGGCACATCGCGGGCGTGCACGCCGTCTGCAGGGTCCTCAGTCCAGGTCCACTCGGCGGCTTCTTCCGCATCCTCGCGGCCCAAGAACCACCACAGCAAACCAGCTGTGACAATGACCACCACAATGCCGGCGATCAAGAACGGAATAGCGTTGAGCCGGAAGCCTGTGTCGCCAGCAGCCGCGCGGCGATCCCGCCGTGACAAGGGCTGCTGTGGGGCCTCATTGTCCCGCGGTGACTCGCTCATCGGTGTGCGACCCTTCCCTTCAGTGCGACGCCATGGTGGCACTCATGTTAACCTAGAGATCACCAACCACTTCATCCAAGAGTCAAGCCGGCGATGAATGTTCATCGTGAGGCCATATCGAGACGACGTTAAGGGGGTCCCGCTCATGGGGCGTGGCCGTCAGAAGGCGAAAGCTACGAAGCAGGCGCGGGAGATCAAGTACTACACCCCGAACACCGATCTGTCCGCCTTGGAGCGCGAGCTTGCCCAGGCACGGGGAGAAATCCCAAGTCCGAGCAGCGACGACGCTGAAGAAGATCCCCCCGGGGATTGGGACGATGACTACGACCGCTGAGCGGTCAGGTGTTCAACCAACAGGCTGAGCGTGCCCACCGGGCTGCGCTGAGGTCCATTGCGCGCAGTGTCGAGGAATCTGTACCGCCGCATGATCCCGTGACCGCCAAGTCCGGGATCCTCTCCCAGCTGCGCAGCGGATCTGTCCTCTGTGTGACCGGTGCGGGGATATCCACCGACTCGGGGATTCCTGACTACCGGGGGCCCGGTGGATCGCTGAAGAAGCACCGGCCCATGACGTATCAGGAATTCAAGTACGACGCCGCCTCCCGCCACAGGTACTGGGCACGCTCCTTCGTAGGCTGGCGTCACCTGGGACAGGCCCAGCCGAATCCGGGCCACGACATCCTGGCCCGTTGGCAGCAGTCGGGGCTGCTCACCGGGGTAGTCACCCAAAACGTCGACGGACTTCACGCTGCTGCCTCAACTGCGGACGCCACCCTAGTACCTCTGCATGGGGACCTCTCCCGCGTGGTGTGCCTGACCTGCGGAAACTATGAATCACGAACCTCGCTTGATGAGCGGCTTGAAGAAGCGAACCCCGGTTATGCCGAGGCTGCCGCCGTAGCTGCGGAGAACGTCAACCCTGACGGTGATGTCACTCTGGATGACGAATGGGTCCAACGGTTCATTCTGGTCACCTGCCTGGTGTGCCGGGCCGACACCCTCAAGCCCGACGTCGTCTACTTCGGTGAGAGCGTGCCAGTTGAACGCAAAACCGCGGTAGACAAGCTCGTGGCTGAATCCAACTCGCTGCTGGTCATCGGTTCCTCCATGGCCGTCATGAGCGGGTACTCCATCGCACTGCGCATGAGCCGTGCGGGAAAACAGGTCGCGGTCATTAACGGAGGACCCTCACGGGCAGACACCAAGGCCACCTGGCGCTGGCGAACCCCCATCACGCCCGCTCTGCAATCCTTAGCGGTAGAGCTCGGTTAGGGGAACTCCCAAGAAGTTAGGCCACACTGAGTTTATGGACACACCACCGAGCTCAGGCGGCGCTGAACTCGTTGAAGTGCTCGGGGTCTACAACGCCGACGGGGGACTGCGCGGAGAAGTCTCCTACATAGTGGGCAATATGCTGGGGCGTGCTCACTGCGGACTGTGTGACATTACGCACTCGCCCATCCGGCGTAAACAAGATTGGGACGAGTTGGTGGTCCGGGCGCAGGTGCCGATTCGGATCGTGCACCGCAATGAAACCAGTCCCGACGAAACCCAGGCGATTAAGGCCATCTCCCTGCCCTGTGTCCTGGGCCGACGCTCTGACGGTGGCTTCGACCTCCTGCTGAGCGCGGACCAGCTCGACGCGCTGGACGGTTCCGTCGAAGACTTTGCCAACGCCCTCCCTCAGCACATCTGGGCGGCCTAACAGCGAGCGGTCCCGGGAAAGCAATGGACTCCGCAGCTTCAAACTATACCGAACGTACGGTACAGTTTGACGGGTGGTAATGAACAGAAGGCTGCATGGAGACCCGGTGAAGACTGACACAGGAGCACTCAGACTGGCAGGCGTCGCGGAGACGACCGCTGCGCCGGACCGGTCCCTGGCGCGCTGGCAGCGGTGGACGGTGCTCGGCATCGTGTCCTCCGCGCTGCTGCTGATCGCCCTGGACAACACCATCCTCTACACCGCTCTGCCGATCCTCTCCCATGACCTGGGCGCCACCAACTCCCAGCAGCTGTGGATCATCAACGGATACCCCCTCACCATGGCCGGACTCCTCCTGGGATCCGGTGCCCTGGGGGACAGGTTCGGCCACAAGCGCGTCTTCCAGGTCGGACTGATCATCTTCGGCTCCGCGTCGCTGGCTGCAGCTTTCGCCACCAACCCTGATGCCCTGATCGCCGCACGCCTGCTCAAAGGCGTCGGTGCAGCAGCCATGATGCCCGCCACTCTCGCCCTGATCCGGATCAGCTTCGCCGCGGAACGCGAACGCAACCTGGCCATCGCCATCTGGGCGGCCACTGCCAGCGTGGGCATGGCGGCAGGCCCGGTGGTCTCCGGCACCCTGCTCGAATGGTTCTGGTGGGGCTCAGTCTTCCTCATCAATGTCCCGATCGTCATCGCCGCCAGCATCCTGATGATCGCCATCGGCCCCCGCAACCTCAACAACCCCGCCCGCCGGTGGGACGCCGTGTCCTCCACACAAGCACTCGTGGGCATGGCAGCCTCCGTGCTCGCCCTGAAAACCTGGGCCGAGGCGCCACTGAACCTTCCCCTGGCGCTGACCTCCACGGTCATCGGCGCGGTGGTCCTGACCTTCTTCGTCCGCCGCCAGATGCGCCTGATGCGGTCGCCCACCGAACCCCTGGTGGACTTCGCCATCTTCCGCAACCGCGGCTTCAGCGGCGGAGTCGTCGCCGCAGGAGCCTCAATCTTCACCATCATGGGCCTCCAGCTGGTCATCACCCAGCGCTACCAGCTGGTAGAAGGTTTCAGCCCCCTCGAGGCGGGCCTGCTGGTCACCGCCCTGGCAGTTGCTTCCATGCCGTTCGCGATCTTCGGCGGCGCGGTGCTGCACCGGGTAGGACTGCTGGTGCTCGTCGCCGGCGGCATCGGAACTGCGGCACTCGGCTCAGGCACCGTCATTGTCGCTGCAGTCCGGGACTCCCTGCCGCTGCTTATTGCCGGGCTGATCGTCGCCGGGATCGGAGTAGGAGCGTCCATGTCGGTGGCATCCAGTGCGATTATGGGCAACGTCCCACCCCGCCGCGCCGGAATGGCCGCCTCCCTGGAGGAAGTCTCCTACGAATTTGGCGGACTCGTCGCCGTCGCGACCATGGGCTCACTGCTGACCTTCGTCTACTCCCGCGCCCTGACACTTCCTGAGGGCAGCCGGGACATGGTCGGCAGCTCCCCAGCAGTTGCTCTCACCAGCGACGACGCCGCGATAGTCTCTGCTGCCACCTCCGCCTTCGACTCTGCCTACCTGGCAGTCTTGGTGGCCACATGCGTCGTCGTCACCCTCGGGGCACTGGGCTGTGCGTGGCTGCTGCGGCACTACAGGCCAGGCACTGAATCCCAGGCCTACCCGGACAACCACTAGGCTGGGGGATCGATGAGGGAGTCCAAACGCGAAGCAGCGCTCGAAGCCGCCAAACGCATTGTCCAGCGTGACGGCGTCACCGCACTGTCATACGAGGCGGTCGCCGCAGAGGCAGAACTGACCAAAGGCGGGATCCTGTACCACTTCCCCTCCCGGGAAGACCTGCTGCTGGCCCTGCACAGATACGTAGCAGACCAGTGGGAGCAGTGCATGATCAGCGAGGTTGGTCAGGTGAACGGCCAAAGCCTGGATGAAGACACTAAGACGGCCGCCTATGTGCGGGCCTCGCAGAACCCGGACCGGGCAGAGCTGCTCCTGACCCTGGAAGCTGCCACTCAGAACACAGCAGCCAGTGACGTGTGGAACGGGGTCTATGACCGTTGGGCCGCACAGGAGCCAGCGGCAGCCGAAGATGATGAGGCAGTGCGCCGTTTCATCGCACGGCTGGCCGCCGACGGCCTGTGGTTCTACGAATCAATCGCTGCCGGTGAGCTGCGCCCCGAGGTGCGCGCCCGGCTCGTCGAGGAGATTATTGCCCTGGGTCAGGAACCTATACCGTAGCTCGGCTCCCGGTTCTTCAACATCCGGACCACGCCGTAGGTGACGGGGAACAGCAGGAACTCCACCAGACACTTATAGATCACGCCGAACACAAAGTAGCTGCCGAACTCAGTCCAGCTCATCATCACAAACAGGTCCACACCGGGCAGCACATTGAGGAAGAGCGGGAACGCGGTGAACGCGATCAGACCAAAGATGAACGTATCGGCGACCTGACCGAACACAGTGGAGGACATGATGCGCGCCCACAAATTCGATTCGCCGAAGCGCTCCTTCACTTTCACAATCACCACGGAGTTCATCACCTGACCGAGCACAAAGCCGATCAGCGAGGCGACCAGGATGCGGATGTAGACGCCGTCCCAGCCGAAGAGAATTTCGAAGGCTTCCTGGTTGTGGGAGTCACTCAATGCGGGGGAGATAGTCACCAGACCGAAGACAACGGCACCGACCACCATGACGGTGAAACCGACGAAAACCGCACGCATAGCAGCGCGGAAGCCGTACACCTCAGAAATAATGCCGCCGAGCAGATATGTCAGCGGGAACAGGAAGACGCCGCCGTCAACCACCCAGCCGCCGAAGTCCATCTGTTTGGTGGCGGCGATATTGGAGATCAGGTAGAACGCGGCAAGAAGGGCGACCAGCACGGCGAAGTACTGACTGCCGGGGTGGGCAAAGCGAACGTTTCGGGTTTCTCCGGGGGCCGCAGCGGGTGCGGACCCCTGCCCAGATCCGTTATCGGGCGTGGTCATAGGTCGGGCCTTTCATTAGGGTGGTTTCAAGGTGATGAAGGAAGTCCTCCGCCTGGACGTGGCGGATGAGCTCGGCATTGGGTGCAGCGCCCCAACGCCCAAGCCAGTCTGCCACAGTCTCTCCGCGCGTTAAGGAACCCTGCAGCTCCACATCCACTGCGGCCAGCGCGGTCTTCGCCCACGGGATCCCGCCAGTGCAGGCAGGGTTTCGGGCCCACTGGAGGCCGGCTGCCAGCACATAGGGGTCATGGAGCTGAGCAAGATAACCGTGGCCGTCAGCGGCGTGGAATTCGAAGTAGAAGCGCAGCGCTTCTGCCAGGTGTTCTAACCAGTTGTGCCACTGCGGATCTGAGGTCCCGTGGAGGATCCTGCTGATTCGATCCGGGGTCATCACGATGGCTTCCGTGGCCTCAATGGGACCCACCACCGGACGGTGCTGCGCACTGGCGAAACCAGAGAACACACGGGCAGCTGCCTCTGGATCGTGGTCAATGTTCCACTCCGTGGTCGGCTTAGTGTTCCCTCTGTAGTTGAAGGCGCCACCCATGATGAAGACTCGCTTGATCAGCTGCGGCAGGTCAGGCTCCAGCTCCAGTGCTAAGGCCAGGTTCGTGCACGGACCGGTGACCACACCGATCAGTTCATTCGGGTGGGCCCGGGCGGCATCCACCCACGCCTCAGCCGCTGATATATCTGACGGCGTCGTCCTGGGGGAAGGAAGCACTGCATGGCCGGTCCCGGAGGGCCCGTGCGTGGTGTCGGCGTAGAGCGGGGGAGCCCCAAAAGTTCCATCAGCTGCGGCCAGTGGCAGTTCCGCTCCCGGGTGTACGGGAAGGTCTCCGCGCCCGGCCAACTCCAACCAGCTCAGCGCGTTGAGCGCGGTCTGAGCCGTAGGTACGTTGCCCCCAGAGGCGGCGATTCCCACCACCTCCACGTCCTCCTGGCACATCAGGTAGCCCAATGCCACGGCGTCGTCGATGCCCGGATCACAGTCGAGGAGCAGAGGAATCATAGTCCTATTCTCCCCGCCGGGGCTTTGACGGGTCATTTGTGGGTCCTAGGGTGGAAGGCAAGGAGTGATGATCCGTGAGCGAAAGTCAGGAGTCGGAGACCGAAACGGGGATCCGCCAGGAGGAGGTTCCGTGGCCGAGGGACTGGAACTGGCTGCTGCTGAACCCGGAGAAGGTTAGTGGAGGCAAAGCCCTGTTCAACGCTTGGGCCTTCACCATCAACGGCGTGTGCGGGGCTTACCTGCTCCAAGCAGATACCGCAGGCGGCTTACTCCTGGATACCGCCAATTGGATCCAAGTGGCCAGTGGTGTCATAGGCGTGTGCCAGTTTTGGTCAAGCGCCCAGATACGTCGGATCCAACGCACAGCATAGAACGTCGGCGTTCCCAGCGGGCAGGTCAGCGAGTGTAGCGGCCAGTCAGCAGCACTCCGCCGCCGTTGACGCCCTTAGCGCCCTGGACAAAGTCATCGCCGGCGTCGGCGACATCCTCAGGTGAGTACGCACTGACCTCGCCCATCACCCATGCGCTCTGCCCCGCAGCTTTCAAATGGGCGACGACGCGGTCAGCCTGGTCAGCCGCCACTACGGCGATCATTCCGACACCCAGGTTCAGCGTCCGCTCCAGATCAGCCTGCGGCACGCGGCCCAAATCCGCCATCACGGTGAACACATCCGGCCAGGACCACGTGGCCCGATTCACGGTGGCCATCAGGCCAGTGGGCAGAACGCGGGCCAGGTTCGCGGCCATCCCGCCGCCGGTGACGTGGCTGAAGCCGCGCACGGGCGCATCAGGTGCGATCTCCTGCTCGGCCGGGTCCCCATTGAATGTGGTCACCAGGTCCAGGCAGGGGGCCGTGTAGAGCTTGGTGGGTTCCAGCAGCTCTTCGCCCAGCGTGCGGCCGAACTCCGGCACATGGCGGGAGAAGTCCCACCCTGCGTCGCGGACGATCCGCCGGATGAGTGAATAGCCATTGGAATGGATACCGGAAGAGGCCATGCCGATGATCACGTCGCCAGCCTGAACCCGCTCCGGGCCAAGCACAGCAGAGGCGTCGACGACTCCGGTAGCTGCCCCGGCAACGTCGTACTCATCCTCACCCAATAGGCCCGGATGTTCCGCCGTCTCGCCGCCGACGAGCGCAGTCCCGGTCTCAGCGCACGCTTTGGCGATCCCGGAGACGATGCCGGCGATGCGGGCGGGCTCCACCTTGCCGCAGGCGATGTAATCCGTCATGAACAGCGGCTTGGCGCCGGCGACCACAATGTCGTCCACCACCATGCCTACTAGGTCGAAACCGATGGTGTCGTGGATGTCCATGGCCTGGGCAATGGCGACCTTGGTCCCGACACCATCAGTGGACGTGGCCAGCAACGGCTTGGGCAGGCGCTTCAGCTCAGAGGCGTCGTAGAGGCCCGCGAAACCACCGAAACCGCCCACCACCTGAGGGGTGTGCGTGGCCTCGATATGGGCCTTCATCAGTTCCACGGCGCGGTCGCCGGCCTCCACGTCCACGCCCGCAGACGCGTAAGTGATGGGTGAAGTCTCAGTCACCGCTTGCCCTTCCTGACAGTGTTGGCTCATATATTCCGTGGTCTGCCCCGTTGAGCTCCACTTCCTGCTTCAGTGGGGTCTCCGACTCGTCGAGTTCGAACTCCGCATCCGGACCGGGTTCGCAGCCGACCTGCGCCCGCCGGTGCGGCATTCCAGGGAGCACCGGCTGCTCCAGCAGCATTTTGCCGCGGCGTTCCTCCGGCGGTAATTCAATGGGGTAGACCCCGGAGAAGCACGCGGTGCACAGCGTACTGCGCGGCTGGCCCGTGGCGGCCACCATCCCTTCCTCAGAGATGTAGGCCAAAGAATCCGCCCCCACGGCGTTGGTGATCTCTTCAAGAGTGGCTCCGTTGGCGATCAGCTCTGCACGGGTGGCGAAGTCGATGCCGTAGAAGCAGGGCCATTTGATGGGCGGGGAGGAGATCTTCACGTGGATCTCAGCCGCGCCGGCCTCCCGGAGCATCCGGACAATGGCGCGCTGGGTGTTGCCGCGCACGATCGAATCATCGACCACCACCACCTTCTTGCCGCGCACCACATGGTCCTGCACGTTGAGCTTCAGCCGGATGCCCAATTGGCGCAGAGTTTGGCTCGGTTGAATGAACGTCCGGCCCACATAGGCGTTCTTGATGAATCCCTGGGCGAACGGTAACCCGGAGGCCTCTGCGTAACCCACCGCGGCAGGTGTGCCGGATTCGGGCACTGGAATGACGATGTCGGCGTCGTTGGAATCCTCGCGAGCGAGTTGACGGCCCATCTCCACCCGGGATTCGTAGACGCTGCGGCCATTGATATTGGCATCGGGCCGGGCCAAGTAGACGTATTCGAACACGCACCGGGCGGGTGCGGACTCGGCGAACTGGTGGGAACGCACCCCGTCAGCGTCAATGGCGATCAGTTCGCCAGGCTCGATCTCGCGGATGATGGAGGCGCCCACAGTGGCCAGGGCGGACTGTTCAGAGGCCACCACCCAGCCATTGTTGAGCCGGCCAAGCACCAGCGGGCGGACACCCTGCGGGTCGCGAGCAGCGTAGAGCGTGTTCTCATCCATGAATACCAGGCAGAAGGCGCCCTTCAGGGTGGGCAGCAGGGCGAGAGCCTGCTCCTCCATGGAGTCACCCGGCTGGTTCTTCAGCAGTGCGGTGACCAGAGCTGTGTCCGTGGTGTTGCCCTGGGCGAGCTCACCGAACTTGGTGGCGCCGTGACGGGAGACGACCTGATCGTAGAGATCGGCAGAGTTGGTCAGGTTGCCGTTGTGTCCCAGGGCTACCGTTCCGTGAGGAGTGGCGCCAAGGGTGGGCTGGGCGTTGGACCACTGATTTCCGCCGGTGGTGGAGTAGCGGCAGTGTCCGATGGAGATGTGACCCCGTAGGGCATTGAGTGTGGCTTCGTCGAAAACCTGGGAGACCAGACCCACATCCTTGTACACGTGGATATGGTTTCCGTCCGAGGTGGCGATCCCGGCCGATTCTTGGCCACGGTGCTGTAGGGCGAAAAGCCCGTAGAAGGTAAGTTTGGCGACTTCCTCACCCGGCGCCCAGACACCAAAAACCCCGCATTCGTCCTGGGGTAGGGGGTCTTCATCGAGAAGGTTGTGATTGAGGCGTCCGTCTGCACGGGGCATACTCAGCGCTCTCCTGCCGGTTTGATGTCATAGGTGGTGCTGCGCCGCCTGAGCGCCTTGTCCAGAAGAAGCCAGGCAGTGCCCGCCAGCGTTAGGGCCGGCAAGCAGAGGACGAGCGTGATGTACCCCAACGAGGCGACGCGTGAGTAGTTCGGGTCCTCTGGAGTGTTGTACACGACGATCACAGCTGTCGTGAATGCCGCCAACACTGCGCCGACTAAGAACGGCAAGAGTTTGGGGGCGGTACGAACGCTCACCTTTCGGCGCTGCGTCTCAGAAGGCATGTCCTCAATTCTACAGGGGAAGCACGTGGCTCAAATCCGCGCGTGTGCCCGATGAGGGTTGACGCAATTGATATGACTTTTTTGCCTTAACACAGCTGTGCTTAAAACACCAAATGAGTGTAATGTTGATGGTTTGGTCCGGAGCGCGTAATCCCTGGGGAAATTGTTGACTCTCAGTCGCGGCCTATGCAGGCGGATACCGCTGGACCCAGCCATTTCTGTTCCGTTAGAAAACCCGTGAGAGAAAACTATGCCAACGATCTCAGAATCCCCAGAACAGCAGACCTACGTTCCGAACCACAAGACGCGCGCCCGCAAAATCCGCGCAGTGATGGCAGCCGGGGCTGTTCTCGGCGTCGGCGCCCTCATCACCCTGGCGGCATGGACTGACAATCAGTTCGCCGAAGGACTCTTCACCACCGGCTCGTACAACGTCATCAGTTCCGAAGATGGCGGCACGTACAGCGACCACAGCAGCGCTGAGGACTCCGCCACACTGGAAATGCAGGCCGGCAACACCACTCCCGGTGAACAGTTCGCCGCTGGATTCTGGCTACGAACGGATGCCGCCACCACAGTGGACGGCGTCATCACGGGCATTGACGTCGCTTCCTCCAGCGGAAATGTCGAGGAGTACACCTACTCCGTGGTGCACCTTTCGGACCCCGAGGCTGACTGCACGGTGCAGTCGACCGGGGCTCAGATCGCCTCCGGTGAGAGCCTCGGGGACATCAACTTCGTCGAATTCAGTGATGTATCTCTGCACCACGGCGGAGACGATTCTCGAGGAGCCCCGGTGCAGCTCTGCTTCCAAGTGGAGGCTAGCGAAGAGCTGAGCCAAGGTGGCTCGGCTTCCGTGGTCTGGGAAGTCCAGACTGAATCCACAGACTGACCATGAAGGAGTGGGAACGAGCCACTCGTAGAACCCGGCGGGAATCGACACATCCGAAGGATCCGCAGCTCCTCTGGGCTAAGGCACGGGCGATCTGCGCTGCCGGAATTGTCTTAGGACTCGGTTCAATGGTGACGGCCGCAGCCTGGAACGACTCCGCACATGCGGTAGGGAACTTCACCGCTGGGCAATTCAGTCTGTGGGGCTCCACTGACGGCGCGAACTATGAGCTCTACCCCGCAGACGATCCGGGTCAGCTGAGCTTCGGCGTGGAAGCTGATGAGCTTGCCCCGGGAACCAGCATCTATGCGCCCTTCAGCGTACGAACCGGTGAAGAGTCGGTCGGGGGAACCCTCGAAATGTTCGCCGACGAAGAAGCCAATGCGGTGGGTTTGGGGCCCTTCCTCACGTATGGAGTAGCAAGGATCAGCGGACCCGCGTGTGACGCCGGAAGTTTCGCGGAAGGAGCTGAGCTCGTGCAAGACGGCTCACCGCTGACTGCTCACGGCTCCTCGGCGCACAGCCTCGCTGCCGGGGGCGAGGCACCCGTCCACCTGTGTCTGAAGATCACCCACCCCGAGGACAGCTCCGACGCGGCCCGGGGTCAAGGAGTCACCGCAGTGTGGGAATTAAGAGCCACCGCCGGGATCTCTGAATGAGGCGGCCCAGTGCGTACCAGGGGCTCTGGTGCATATGAGAAGAGTGCGGCGGTTCGTGACCGAGACGCTGCTGTGGTTGGCTGCCGCGACAGGCCTGCTCTGCGTAGTGATGGTCATCCTCGCCTACACCATGAGCATCTCCCTGGTACTTTTCCGCACTGGGTCAATGGAACCGGCCATCCCCTCCGGCTCAGTGGCGGTAGTCCAGGAGATCTCGGCTGCAGAGGTGCAGATCGGGGACGTGCTCACTGTTGACCGCCCCGGGCAGCTGCCGGTCACCCACCGGGTCACCTCCATCGAAGATGGAGAAGCACCCCAACAACGCGTGGTCACCATGCAGGGTGACGCCAATGACACAGAAGATCCCCACCCGTACACGATCACCGAGGCCCAGGTCACCCTCTTCTCGGTGCCGCACCTAGCTCAGCCGATTCATCAGATGAGCAACCCTTACGTGCTCGGAACAGTCACTCTGCTCGCCTCCGCGCTTGTCGGATGGGCCTTCTGGCCCCGCGCTTCGCCGCCGCAGCAAAGTGGTCCTCCGGCTCGGAGGACACGCAGGAAACCTCGTGGCTCCGCAGCACTTGGGGCCGGAGTCCTGGGCCTGTGCGCGGGCGGGGCGCTGCTGATCGGTCCCGCCTCGGCACCGGCAGCCGCCCAAACGGACGCGGGCGCCGCAGATGCCACGAGCACAGTGATCCGTGGTGAGTACCTAACCCTCACCTCAGTGCTTTCAGAGGAAGACATTGTGGATTTGGCCCCTGGGGACAGGGCTTACTGGGACATCGGTGTTCAGATCAAGGAAATCCCTGAGGATGCGACCCTGCGGGCCGGAATCGAGGCAACCGGAAGCGTACCGCTGATCATCACCGTGCACTCCTGCAGATCGCAGTGGGAGACCACACCCGCTCAGGCGGCGACCAGGAGCGGACGGTCCTTAAACCAGGAGGATTCCTGTCCCGCTGAGTACCAGCTGCTACTGCAGGACTACAAGCCACTGGAGGCACGAACGGACTCGCTCAGAGCAGGTAATGCCACAGGAGTCCACGACTTGGCTTATCTGCCGATCACATCCGGTGAGCGTCCCCTGTGGTTCAGGCTCGAGGTCACCGTCCCCGAGAGCCTGAGCAATGATATGCAAGCTGCAGGCACGCTCCTCAGAGTTCACATCTCGGCTGCGGGTGAAGACTTCATGGTCTCCCCGATCGGAGGAGAAGAATCAGGCACAGAACCCCTACCGGGTACCGAGGATCCGGAGGTCAGTGAGGAGTCAGCCGTCGCGGGCGCAGAGCAGGGCGCTCCGAGTGGGTTTCCGGTGACAGGGTTTTCTCTGCTCGCAGTGCTCATTGCAGCGATCCTCTCCATTCTGACTGGGATGGTTCTGCGTAAAAAGAGTCGGTCGACGGTCACCCGCCCGGCGCCAGGAGATGTCCGACTCACTCATCAGCCGGAAGGACACGCCTGATGAGTGACCGATCGGTTCATGTGGCTCGGACGGTCGCCGGTATTGCTGTGTTCAGCGCCGCGGTGCTCGCCTTCACCGCTGCGTCCGGCTCAGAACCCCGGATCATCACTTCGGAGGCGTCCTGGTCGGCAGAGGCGCATACCGAGACCCAGCTGCTCTACGACCCCGAAGACTCCGGCCCCACAATCCCAGGTATCCCCCCGGGCGAGGATCCCGGAGCGTATCTCGACACTGCCGCAATCGCGGAGATTAACTCCACGCCAGCGTTGAAGCCAGTCGAACTCACTGAGGGATTGGACTATGCACACTCCGCGCCTCAGGTGCACTGGACCAGCATGGACTTCTGTCATTCCTTTACTCTGGAGAACACCACGAGTGAACCGGTGGAGTGGGAGTTGTCACTCGCAGTCGCGCCCGCGCCGACCTGGGGGTGGCAGCCCTTCAGCACGGCCGTCACCGCACCCGGGCAGGTGACGCATTCAGACGGCAAATACACCTTCGAACAGGGCGCATGGAGCGGCAGCAGCTGGGAGACCGTGAGCTGGGATCCTGGTGAGGGGATATGGACTATCCGCGGAAACACCCAAGCCGATTCGGCGAACCACAGCCCCATCCCAGCAGGGGACACCATCCAGGCCCAGTTCTGCCCGCGTGGTGTGCCCGAACCTGAACCCAACCCGGCCCTCTACACCTGGGAATTTGGCGGGACTCCGGAAAGCTGGGGAGTGAATCTCGGCGTACGTATCGAAACGAGTGTCATCACCTCGATCCCGTGGCGGATCTACATCGACCTCGAAGACTATGTGTGCGGTGACTATCTGGACGAGGGAGCGCGGGTTCGTTGGGGTGATGGCTACATCGTGGAACCGCTGACGGGGGAGGCCCACCTCTACTCGGTGCGACTTCCGAGCGCGGACCAAGACAGTCGGGTACGTGACACCATTACGATTCCGCCCTGGGGAGATTACCGCCACCTCGTCGCCATTGAGGCAGCGCAGGGTTCGAACCTGCTTGACCATCTTCCGCCGAACTGCTGAGCGCGAGGATGGTCACCCTAGATGATCGGCAGCA
The DNA here is from genome assembly GCF_010119385.1 of Nesterenkonia haasae. Classification (GTDB taxonomy): domain Bacteria; phylum Actinomycetota; class Actinomycetes; order Actinomycetales; family Micrococcaceae; genus Nesterenkonia; species Nesterenkonia haasae. Next base: position 354,419 of record NZ_VFIE01000019.1, on the reverse strand, counting down.
CCGCAGACAGATCAGCCCGGGTACCGGAGGCGCTGATCCGTCCCTCCCTGCGCGCCTGGTCCCAGTCAAGGGTGCCGGTGGCCAGCTCCAGCCATGTGGCGGGGCTGAACTCCACCACATTTGGCGGGGTGCCCCGGGTGTGCGCCATCCCTGCGATGCACTGCGTGACCCCAAACGGCGGGACCCGCACTTCCACTGCGCCTCCGGGTACGCGTTCGCTCAGCTCCTCCAGGAGGTAACGCACTGCTGCAGCCAGCGTGCGGCGGTCCTGCTGGCCCCGTGACCAGGCACCTACCGCTGCCCGGCCGTCCTCGTGGCTGATGCGGCGTCGCGCCATTTCTCTCCGTTCATCAGGTGGTTGTTGGGAAATCAGGTGCCTACAGGATGCTGACAACTCAACAGGAGCCTGATTTTCGAGGGAAGTGGGGGGCGGCGGTGGGCCCTGGCGCCGCATGGGTTACAGCCGGGCGGTGACAGCCTCTGATAAGCGCAGGCCACCGGCTGGCCGCTGGTCCACTCCGCCGGTGATGGGCTTGGCCAGGATCTTCAACGTCCGCTCCAGGTCATCGAGGTCCACCTTGCCGGCGGCGGCCAGCAGGCTCAGCGCCACCAGATGGTTGGGGCGTGCGGAGCCGTCCAGCGTCTTGACCGCAGCAGCCGTCCCGTCCGGCGCAGCCACCACCAGGACTCCCTCAGCGCCTGACTTGGTGAGCAGGCCGAGCTGTTCCATGACTACAGTGTCTGGTTCGCCGTCGCCGCGGACAGCCCAGGGGTAGTCGAGCATGGCCTGAGCGACGGTGAAAGCGTGCACCTCGGCGTCGCGCTGGGTGAGTGCGGAGCTCAGCTTGCCGATTCCGCGGGCCAAGCCGGTCAGGCTCATCGCGGCCGCCGGAGCCCCGCAGCCGTCGACCCCCAGCGTGGTGGGCGCTTCACCGCAGTACTCGGCGTAAACCTGATTGACCATCACTTGCAGTGGATGGTCAGGATCAGTGTAGGTCGCCAGGCGTGAGCCTTGAGTGCGTGTGGCCGCGAGGAAGACGGCGTGCTTGCCGGAGCAGTTGTACGCCAGCGCGGTCTCGGTCTTATCCGCGCGAATATGCGCCTCGAAGTCAGCGCTGCGCGCCGGATAGGCCACCGGGCACTTCAGATGTGACTCGTCCAGCCGCTCTTTGGCGAGCACTGTCGCGGCCACATCCTGATGCCGTTGGGACCCCACATGGGAGCCGCAGGCCAGAGCCACAGCCTCCGGACTCACCAGGGCCCCGGCCCGCAACGAGGCCAGTGCCTGAAGAGGTTTGAGTGAGGAGCGCGGGAACACGATGCTCTCCGGAGCACCGAGCCGATTCAGGACCTCTCCGTCTGGTCCGACCAGCACTGCGGATCCCACGTGGCGTGACTCCGCGAGGCCCGCACGGGTGACCACAGCCAACTCGGCAGACTCAGCGGCAGTGGCGGTATGTGGCGTCGATGCAGCATCAGTGCTCATGGTTTCCACCATACGTCCAGCGGCATGAGTCCGCAGCTGGCACGCGGGTACTACTCAGCGGTATTCCTCGACGTCGAGCTCTTGGGCCGTCGTGTGCTCCATATCGCTCATGAAGCGCCACGCATTGGGCCTGGACCCGTCGACATCAGTGAGGTCATAGTGTTCTGCGAGGTCGAATGAGCTGGTGGACCTCGTGTTCCACTGCGCGCGGTCCGGGTCTGCGGCCAGTGCCGTCACGCCGCGAGCCAACATTGCCGGGGTCTCCGAGATGACGAACTCATAGGGTGGCAGCGCTTCAGGGATGCCGCGGTTTGCCTCGGCATGGTCGCGCCAATCCTGTTCCGTGGTGCTGAAGTGGTCCAGCATCATTTCTGAGCGAAGCCACCCCGGTGAGACCGACACCGCGGTGCCGCCATATGGGGCGAGTTCGTGCCCTTGAGCGAACGCGAACCGATCCACGGCCGTTTTGGCCAGGTCCAGGAAGACCGAGCTGCGGAAATGGGTGGCGTTGTAGTGGCGGGTCCCATCCGTGACCTCTACTACCAGGGCTCCCGTGGTGCGGACCATCAATCCCAGCGCGCAACGGCTGGTGTTCAGGTGCGTTAGCAGTGCAGTGTCGAGCAGGCGGCGGCCAGCGCGCAGATCGTATTCCCAGAGCGGAGTGTCGAACTTTACATACGCCTCGCCACCTATGTCATTGATGAGTATGTCCAGCTGACCCTGCTCCTGATCGATGCGTTCCACCAAGCGTTCGACAGCGCCAATGTCTAGGTGGTCCACCACAGCGGCCCGGGCCTCGCCGCCCGCCTGGACGATGAGTTCAGCGGTTCCTTCAATAGTTTCCGGACGGCCGTAGTCGGAGGGAGCCCCTGCGGTGGAACGTCCGGTGCAGTAGACAAGCGCACCTGCCCGGGCCAGCTCGAGGGCAATTGCTCGTCCGGCGCCGCGCGTTGCTCCGGCGACCAACGCGATCTTTCCGCTCAGATCCGGGGGTGTTGTGGGTGTGGTCAATGGGTCCTCCAACTGGTGAGTGACTGGGTCCGTTCTGAGCCTGACACCTATTGATGACAATGAGTGTCGTAAATAACCCCGGATCGTGCCTAAGATCGCCTCATGCGCACCTCCCGGCTTGTGACCCTGATGCTTCAGCTGACCCGCATCCGCCGGACCACAGTGAAGGAGCTGGCGGATCAGCACGGAGTCTCCACCCGCACTATCCAGCGCGACATCGCCGCCCTGCAGACCATGGGGGTGCCGGTGTGGAGCCGCACCGGACCAGCCGGCGGCATTGGGCTTGTCGAAGGATGGCGCTCGCCACTGACCGGCATGACCGCCACGGAGGTGCAGGCATTGCTGCTGGGTGAGGCTGCGTCCCGGGAGCTCGGCTTGGAGACGGAGTTCCAGACAGCACGGCTGAAGATGCTCGCAGCACCCGGAGCGACACGACAGGACCAGGTCGCCGCTGCAGATCGGATTCATCTCGACTATGGCCCGTGGTTCGCCGAGCCTGAGAAGCTCCCCTGGCTGAGTGAAGCTGCCCGAGCAGTATGGGAGGGACGCCGCATCACCGTGCACTACGCCCGCGAGGGTTCTGCCGCCGAGCCAGTTCGGCTGCTTCTTGACCCGCTGGGACTCGTGCTCAAAACCAACCGGTGGTATCTGGTCGCAGCCCATCACCACGCGGTGCGTACCTATCGGCTCTCCCGCATCGAAAAAGTCGAGGCGCACCGGGAAGCATCCTGGCGGCCAGAGAACTTCTCGCTCGCCGGATATTGGAATTCTGCCCGGGCAGAGTTTGAGGCCTCTGTCGTGAATCTCTCGGTACGGCTCTCCATTCCCGAAACGTCCGCTACGGCGCTTAAGTCCGCGTTACCCGGTACTGAGGTCGGATCCGCTGTGGAGAGCGCTCAGCGCACACCGGGATCCCCTGCGCGCCTTGAGCTGACCCTCATGACGGAGAAGCTTGAGATCGTATCCCACCAGCTGTTGGGAGTCCCCGGTATTGAAGTCCTCCAACCGCCTCAGCTGCGCCGGCTGCTCTTCGAACGTGGGAAAGACCTTGCCGCCTGCAATCCTCCGTGCTGATGGGGCGACGCCCCCAAAGCAGCAGGCCGGGCGGTAAGGTAAGGGACCGTGAAGATTCTGGTCGTGGGCCCCGGAGGCCGAGAACATGCCATTGTCCGTGCGCTCCTGCGCGACCCGGCCGTCACCACGGTGGAGGCCGCCCCCGGAAATGCCGGGATCGCCCGGGATGTGACCTGCCGCGCAGTCGACGCCACAGCACCTGACTCCGTGGCCGCACTCTCCGCTGAAGGCGGCTATGACCTGGTGGTCATCGGACCAGAGGCGCCCCTGGCTGCAGGAGTGGCCGATGCCGTGCGCGCCGCCGGAATCCCCGTCTTCGGCCCCTCGCAGGCTGCGGCCCAACTGGAGGCCTCCAAAGCGTTCGCCAAGGAGATCATGGCGGCCGCGGCAGTGCCCACCGCGCAAGCTGTGCACATCTCGACTGCCACGGAGGCCGCCGACGCGCTCAACCGGTTCGGCCCGCCCTACGTGGTCAAAGACGACGGACTCGCTGCCGGCAAGGGCGTAGTGGTCACTGAAGACCTCGACCAGGCCCAGGCTCATGCGGAGGCCTGCCTGACCGGCGGAAGCACCGTGGTCATCGAAGAGTTCCTCGACGGTCCTGAAGTCTCCCTGTTCGTCATCTGTGACGGCCACAACTTGGTGCCCCTTTCACCGGCCCAAGACTTCAAACGCATTTATAACGACGACACCGGCCCCAACACGGGCGGCATGGGGGCCTATACACCGCTGGACTGGTTGGAGGGCTACACCGAAACCCACGGGGGAGTGACCCGGAACTTCACCGAGATAGTCGTCGACCGGGTGGCGCGACCCACCCTGGAAGAAATGGCTCGCCGTGGCACACCGTTCGTCGGTGTGCTCTACTGCGGTCTGGCCATCACCTCCCGCGGTGTCCGAGTGGTGGAGTTCAACGCCCGTTTTGGTGACCCTGAGATCCAGGCCGTTCTGGAACGCCTCGCCACCCCGCTTGGAAGACTCCTGCTCGACGCCGCCACGGGCCAGCTGGGCCCCGACCGCCACCTTGAGTGGTCCAACGGGTACGCAGCTGATGTGGTGATTGCCGCCGAAAACTATCCTGACGCCCCCCGCAAAGGGGACGTCATCTCCGGCATCGCAGAAGCTGAAGGGCTCGAAGGAGTGGCCGTCCTGCATGCCGGCACCGCTGAGCACGACGGGAACCTCGTCACCGCCGGCGGACGCGTGCTCGCCGTGGTCGGCACCGGAGGTACGCTCCGCGAAGCCGTAGACCGCGCCTATGCCGGAGTCGAACGCATCACCTGGACCGGCGCCCAGCACCGTACGGATATCGCCGCCAAAGCGCTCGCCGGGCAGATCAACCCAGGTGGTCCCCACTCCACGGGGGCGCAGCGGTGACCGCGGCAGCCCTCCCGGGGTGGCAGCATCTGAGCTCGGGCAAGGTCCGGGACCTCTACGCACCGGAAGCCGGCTCAGTGTGGGATGGCCAGGACGTCCTGCTCATGGTCGCCACCGACCGAATCAGCGCCTACGACCATGTGCTGAGTCCCGGCATCCCCGGAAAAGGCGTCATCCTCACCCAGCTCAGTCTGTGGTGGTTCGAGCAGTTGTCCGCTGAAGGAATTGGAAACCACGTGGTCAGCACGGAGGTTCCAGAGGAGGTGGCGGGCCGCGGCGTCGTCGTGCGTGCCCTGGAGATGGTGCAGGCTGAGGCGATTGTGCGCGGTTACCTCACCGGCTCGGGTCTGGCCGAATACCGGGAGAGTGGCACCGTGACCGGAATCGAGCTCCCCGCGGGCCTCACCGACGGATCCGCGCTGCCCGAACCCATCTTCACCCCCTCCACCAAGGCAGAGCAGGGTGACCACGATGAGAACATCAGCTTCGAGCAGCTGAAGCTGAACCTCGGAGCGGACCTCGCACATCGGCTGCGGGATGCGGCGCTGCGAGTCTATGCGCTCGCGGAGGAGAGGGCGCGAGCTGCCGGGATCATCTTGGCTGACACCAAGTTCGAATTCGGGCTCGATGCTCAGGGTGCCCTTGTGCTCGCTGATGAGGTGCTCACCCCGGACTCTTCGCGGTTTTGGCCGGCCGAAGAATGGAGCCCAGGCAAGCCGCAGCCCAGCTTCGACAAGCAGTTCGTGCGCAACTGGCTCACCAGCAGCGCCTCAGGATGGGACCGGAACTCCGATGCCGCCCCGCCCCAACTTCCGGCGGACATCGTCGCGGCCACCCAGGAACGCTACCTGGACGCTTACCGACGCCTCACCGGCGCTGAGCTGACCCTCTGAGCCTGCACCGCCGCAGAGCTCGGGCACCTTGTCTAACGGACGGTGCACGCCGCCCACCGCGCGCGGCACAACATCCGGGGGACTCTTGGCGCAGTGAAGCTGGGTGTCCCATCCGGAGTTGCAGTTTTGGCCCCATGAGCAGGCTCGGCGGCATAGGCGATGGAACGACCGGGACTCGGTGGCTACCGTCCTATCAGTTGTGCCGGTCAGCACCGCGGAGCTGAGAGGAGAGCTCCGCGACGTCGGCTCGCAGCTGTCTGATCTCCTGGTACAGCAGGTGGTGATCATCGACCGCGCCGGTCCCAGCTCCCGTCGAGGCTCGGTTTCGGCTGGGGCCACCCGCGATTCAGAACTCTTTGACGTCGTCGAGGCCTTTAGACATAGCGGTGAGCACTTTGAGAGTTGCCGCGATGTCTTCCCCCGTGAGGCTCCCCGGGACTTGTCCCATAAGTGCGCGCTCATGGGCCACCACCTCGTCGACCGCACCCACGCCTGATTCTGTGAGGCGGATCAACGGCGAAGTCCGGTGTGCGGGATTCGGCCGCGATTGGACCCATCCAGCGGACGTCGCGTCATGAACCATGCGTTGAACGAACTGCCGACTTAGCTCCTGGGAGCGCGCCATTTCTGGAACGGTGAGAGGACCCTCACGGCGCAACTGCTCCAGCACCGCGCGCACACCCACGGACATGCCCATCGTTGGTTGCAGGCGTTCCACGGTTCTGGAGACTTTGCGGTACAGCGGCCCCAAGACTCGATAGACCTCGGCCAGTTGGTGAGCTAGGGGGCCAGGGGGGAGTGGGTCAGCAGACGAGCTGGTGTCATCCATATCGCTATTATGACACCTTAGTTGTCATAAGGCCCAAAATCTGACAACCTGGTTGTCATGAATGACGCCATACAGTATGTGAGCTGCGCGAATGCCAGTATTGCCTATGTGGACCGACCCGCTCGCGTCCCTGCAGCAGGCAGGCCGACACTGGTCTTTCTGCACGGTGGCGCACTGGATCACCGTATGTGGGGCCCCCAGCTCGCCGCCTTCGCGGAACATCGTTGTCTTGCACTCGATGCCCGCGGGCACGGATGGACTCAAGCCCCGGATGGGCAACCCTTCCGGTATGGCGACGATGTCGTGGCCCTCCTTGACGCCTTGGACATCGAAAAAGCTGTGCTCGTTGGTGTTTCCATGGGTGGGTCTACTGCCGTGGATGTGGTGTTGGAGCATCCTGATCGGGCACTGGCTCTTGTAGTCAGTGGGGCCGGAACCAGTGAGCCAGAGTTCCGCGACCCTTGGGTGCTCGACGTACTCGGCGCCTGGCAGCGCAGTTCCGAGGCGCTGGACCCTGAAGGGTGGATTTCTGCTTTCATGCGTTTCGTCGCCGGGCCTCAGCGCGCGTTGAGTGAGGTCGACCCCGGCGTGACTTCAGGGATTGAACGGATGGCGCGGCACACATTGAGCACACATATCGTCCGTGAAGACGGCCCGGTCATACCTACCCCGGCGACCCCGGTGAGCAACACTTGGCAGCGGCTGGCGGGAATCGATCTTCCTGTTCTAGGGGTCTCCGGCAGTCTCGACGCTGAGGATCATCAGCGCATGGTGGTCGAACTTGCCACAGCAGTGCCCAGAGGTGAGGTGCACCAGATAGCAGGAGCGGCACATTACCCGAATATGGAACGTCCAGACGAGTTCAACAAAATTCTTTTAGAACTAGTTGGGAAGTTATAGCCGCTGAATCACACCGATGGCATAAACCGCCAATTGGCGGTGCACGCCGCCCACTGCGCGCGGCACAACATCCGGGGGGACTCTTGGCGCAGTGAAGCTGGGTGTCCCATCCGGAGTTGCAGTTTTGGCCGCCGCCCCCATGGGCAGGCTCAGCGGCACATGCGATGGGACGAACCGGGCGCGGGCGGTACCGTCCTATCAGTTGTGCCGGTCAGCAGCGCGGAGCTGAGAAGAGAGTTCGGCGACGTCAGCCCTTAGCTGTCTGATCTCCTGGTACAGCAGGTGGTGATCGTCGACCGCGCCGGCCCCAGCTCCCGTTCCGGCGCCGGAATCCACACCATTGCGGGACTCAGCCGAGGCGGCGTCGTCGTGCTCATCATCGGATGAGGTGACTACGGTCGCGGAGGGCATATCGTGCAGAGTGTTCATGGCGTCCACAATCACCGCGATGATCAGATTCAGTGCTGTGAAGGCGGCCAGAATGATGAACGGGATGAAGAACGCCCACGCCCAGGGGTGTTCATCCATGGCAGGCCGGACGATGGTCTCCCAGCTGGAGAGCGTGGCGATCTGGAACAGGCTGAACAGGGAGGCGCCGAAGCTGCCGAAGAACTCTGGGAGGGTGTCCCGGAAGAAGGTGGTGGCCATGACTGAGGCCACATAGAAGATCAGCGCCAGCAGCGCGCCCGTGGATAGGATTCCCGGGACCGCATGCAGCAGCGCGCTGACCACCTTGCGCAGCTGCGGCAGGGCGGAGATCAGCCGCAGTACGCGCAGCACCCGAAGTGTCCGCAAGACCTCGAACCCCGCACCCGCCGGCACCAGGGCGATGCCCACCACAATGAAGTCGAAGACGTTCCACGGGTTGCGGAAGAACTTCCACCCGAACGCCACCAGCTTCAGCCCGATCTCCAGCACGAAGATCGCCAGGCAGGCGGCGTCAATCCCGATGAGCAGACCGCCAAAAGCGTTCATCAGCGCGGGCGAGGTCTCCATGCCGAGCACCACCGCGTTGATCAGAATCACCGCGATGACGAACCGCTCAACAGTGGAGGACTCCACCCAAGAGCCGAGCCGTTGGCGCCAGTGAACCTGAGGTGCGGAGGTCACAGGTGTGGCAGGGGAGAGAGCATCTGACATTGAACCAATGGTAGCTGGTGCCTGTGCGGGACCTTACGAGCCCATGGTGGCGGACCAGGCTGAGTGCAGCTTAGAGAAGTAGCCGCCGGCGGCAATGAGGTCCTCGGGAGTTCCATCCTCCACCACGCGTCCTTCATCAATGACCAGCACCCGGTCAGCGATCGCCACAGTGGAGAGCCGGTGGGCGATGATCAGCGCAGTTCGATTGCCCAGCAGGCGCTCCAGGCCCTGCTGCACCAGCTGTTCTGAGGGAAGATCCAACGACGACGTCGCCTCGTCCAGGATCAACACAGCCGGGTCCGCCAGGAACGCCCTGGCAAAAGACACCAGCTGACGCTGACCGGCAGAGATGCGGCCGCCGCGCTTATTGACGTCGGTGTCGTAGCCCTCCGGCAGACTCATGATGAATTCGTGGGCACCGACCGCCTTGGCGGCCTCGATGACTTGCTCGTCGGTGGCATCCGGTTGGGACAGGGCGATGTTCTCCCTGATGGAACCGGAGAACAGGAATGCCTCCTGGGTCACCATGGCCACATGCCGGTGGTGGTCGTCTTCGGCGAGTTCGCGTAATTCCACTCCGTCCAGGGTCAATGATCCGGAGGTGACGTCATAGAACCGGGCGAGCAGCTTCACCAGAGTGGACTTCCCTGCACCGGTGCGGCCCACCACGGCCAGAGTTTGACCCGCCGGGATGTGCAGGTCGAGCTTCTGCATCACCACAGGGCCGTCGGCGCTGTACTTGAATTCTGCGTTGCGGAACTCGATCTCCCCTGCACAGTCAGGCAGCCGCTTGGGGTCCTTCACCTGCCGGACATTGGGTGTTTCCTCCAGGAGCCCGGAGACTTTTTCCAAAGCGGCGGTGGCGGACTGCAGTGAGTTGTAGAACATGGCGATCATGTCCAGCGGTTGGAATACTCGTTTGGTGGAGAGCACAATTCCCAGAAGCAGGCCTGCTCCTAGGTCGCCCTCCAGCACCCTGAATCCTCCCCACAGCAGGACGGCGGCCACCGAGAGGTTGCCGATCAGCATCAGGGACGGTTGCAGCACGCCGAAAAGGCCGATCGAGCGGACCATGTCATCGCGGTAGATTTTGGCCAGTTTCCGGTACTGCCGGGACCGGGCGTCCTCGCGACGGTATGCCTGCACAGCCCGTATACCGGTCATGGACTCCACAAAGTGGACGATCATCCGGGCCGAGGAGATGCGGGTGCGCCGGTAGGCGACCTCGGCGTTCTTCTGGTACCAGCGGCCCAGGAAGTAGATCGGGATGACAGCGCAGAGCAGCACCAGCCCGGAGCGGATGTCGCTGATCCAGATGTAGACCGTAGTGAAGAGCATGAACATGATGCCCTGCACCAACTGGTTGATGCCACCGTCGAGGAGTTCACGCAGCGCTTCCAGGTCCGAGGTCTGCCGGGAGATCACTTTCCCGGAGGTGTAGTCCTCGTGGAAGTCCAAACTCAGCGCCTGGGTTTTGCGGAAGACTTCATCGCGCAGCGTGTACAGCATGGTCTGCGAGGCTTCCGCGGTCATCCGGGTGTACCAGTAGAGCAGGCTGCCTGCAGTCACTGCGCAGATGAGGTAGAGCGCGGCGGGAACCCACAGACCTGTGGCATCACCATCGATCAGCCGGGGGAGGCCCCAGTCGATGGCCAGGCCACCTGCGATGAACGGGGTGGCGGCCTGGGCTGCCTGGGAGACGATGACGGCGATGGCGGTCAGCAGCAGTTTGCCGCGAACGCCGGCTGAGGCCCGCCACAGCAGAGCAAGCGACCGACGCCGAATGAACTTTCGTTCCTCTTTGTCGAAGGTGACGTCCTCCTCGGCGGCGGTGCCACGCAGATGCGCGAAATCGTCCTGCTCGGGCGGGGGAGCAACCTTGGAGAGGTCCAGTACTCCGGTGTCATCGGCCGTTGTGACGCGCCCGTTGGTCTTCTGCTCACTCACCGTGGGACCTCCTGAAAGTCAGCGGGGGCACCGGGGGCGGCGGCGTCGTCGTCCTGCCCTGCGGGGATGGCATCCATCAGCTCTTCTCCGCTGGGTGGGGCTGGTCTCATGATCCCGGCGTAGATGCTGTTGCGCGCCAGCAGCTCGGTGTGAGTACCGACGTCGGCGACCGTGCCCTCATGGAGCAGGGCCACGCGGTCGGCCATCGCCACAGTGGAGGGGCGGTGAGCCACGATCAGCGTAGTGGTGCCCCTGAGGACCTCTCGCAGACGGTCGGTCACACGTTCTTCGGTGCGCACGTCCAGCGCGGAGAGGGGATCATCGAGCAGCAGCACAGAGGGCTTCGCGGCGATTGCGCGGGCCAATGCCAGGCGTTGGCGCTGACCTCCGGAGAGGCTCATGCCCTCTTCGCCGATCCTGGTGTCCAAGCCACCCGGAAGGTCGTGTACGAACTCGGCATCAGCAGTGTGCAGCGCCTGAGTGAGCACCTCGTCCAACTGATCCAGCCGCGGTGCTTTGTCCCGGTGCGGGTGTGAGGGGTCGCCTTCTTCGGGATTGTCATCATTCCGGTGGTGGCCGGTGCCCAGCAGAACATTGGACTTCACCGTGGTGGAGAAGAGCGTGGGGTCCTCGAACGCCACCGCAATTCTGGACCGCAGGTCAGGCAGGCTGTATTCGCGGACATCGACCCCGTCGATGAGCACCCGTCCGCCGGTGACGTCGTAGAGCCGGGGCACCAGGTTCAACAGCGTGGAGGTGCCACCGCCGGTGGCGGAGACCAAAGCCATCGTCTCACCTGGTTCGATCCGCAGGGTCGCGCCCTTGATGAGGTCCTCGCCAGCGTCCGGATAGCGGAAGTGAACGTTATCAAGCTCAACGAGGCCGCGCTCTTCAGAGGTGGTGGGCTGCTCCGGGGATACCACTGTGGGCTCTACATCCATGACATCGATATGACGGTCAATCGATGTTTTGGCCATGAAGACCATGCCGATGAGCATGCCGATGCCTTCAATGGGCTGTTTCAGCACCACCGCCATGGCGAAGAATCCTGCTAATGAGCCGGGGGTGATATCCCCTTGGCCAGCGAGGTAGAGGCCGGTGAAGATGCACAGTGCTAGGACGGACTCCGGCAGAAGGACCATGAACATCTGGAACTTGGCCAGGGTGCGCATCTTGGAGACTTCGAGATCGCGCAGGGTGGCGGCTTCTTCTTTGAAGCTGGAGCGGGCCCAGTCGCCTCGGCCGAATGCTTTGAGCACCCGGATGCCGTGAACTGACTCCTCCACCTTGGTTGCGACCTCACCGGCCTGATCCTGGGCGGAGCGCGAGTAGTGGATGAACTTCTTGCGGAAGGCCGGGCCGAGCACGATCACTGGAACCGCTGCGCAGAGGAACAGTCCGCCGAGCACCGGAGACCAGCTGAACATCACGCCGATACCCACTAGAACCGTGATGGAGGAGGTGACCAGCATCAGAGAACCGAAAGCGAAGAACCGGCGGAGCATGTTCAGGTCGGCAATCGCGCGGGACTGCAGCTGACCAGCTTCCCACGCACCGTGGAAGGCGGCCGACTGATGGATCAGACGTGAGAACAGGGCGACGCGCATGTTCGTCTCTGCATCTGACGCCGGGGGGATGACGAAGAACCGGCGGAGGAACACGAAGAAGGCTTCGAGGACACCCAGGCCCAGAACAACGGCGAAGGCAGTCCAGACCACAGCTGCTGTGGCGTCCACTGTGCCAATGTCATCTACCAGGCCGCCCAGCACCACGGGAACAGACAGCGCGATGACGCCAGCGCCAATGGCTGCGAGCATGCCGAAGAACCACCGCAGCTTCAGACCCTCAAGGTAGGGAATCAGGCGCGCGAGGGCCTGGATGAGTGTGCGACGCTGACCGGATTCGACTCGCTGCTGGGCCGCCCGTTCCTGGGCGCCAAGCTTTGGAGCCGCATTGGCGCTGCGCTTCTGATCAGATGGTTGCATGCCGCAACTACTTTACTCCTCTTGGTCGGGATGACCAAACGACTGAGGTCAGCCGCCCCGGACTGTGAGCAGCGTCGCCTCAGGGGGGCAGAAAAGGCGGACTGGGGCTGTGGCGGAGGTGCCGAGCCCTGCTGAAACATGGACGTGGGTACGCCCACCGTCCGGCCGGTGCCGAGTGTGCAGTCCCTTGGCGTGCCGGGTGGGAAGGTCACAGTTGGTGACCAGAGCGCGACCACTGCCTCTGGTGAAGGACGGAAGGCAGACCTGGCCCCCGTGGGTGTGCCCGGACAGCACGAGGTCTGCACCTGCATCTGCGAACGTGTTCAAGACTCTCTGCTGCGGAGCGTGGGCAACACCTATCCTCAGGTGCGGGTCGGTGGTGGACCAGCCGGTGAATTCGTCGAGCTCCAGATGCGGATCATCGACGCCGGAGAATTCCAGGTTCAGGCCGGCCACAGTCGCTGCGGTGTGGGCGTTGGTGAGATTGGCCCAGCCAGCGGCTTCGAAACCGTCGAAGAGCTCTTCTGTGGGCAGATTCTTCGCAGCCGGGTGTGTGGTGGAGGGGCCGGTGAAGTACTTCAGCGGGTTCTTCAGCCGCGGAGCGTAGTAGTCGTTGGACCCGGGCACGAAGCAGCCGGGTAGGTCCATGAGCGGTTCCAGTGCGCTGAGGACCTCACGAACGGCTCGCCGATCGGAGAGGTTGTCTCCAGTGTTGACCACCAGATCCGGTTTCAACGTGGCCAGCTTCTGCAGCCAGTCATACTTTTGCCACTGCCCCGGGACGTAGTGGATATCGGAGATGTGCAGGATCCTCAACTGACCATCGAACCCGGGAACGTCAACTTCGGCGCGCCGGAGAGTGAACCGGTTCAGCTCCACCCGATTGGCATAGACCAATGTTCCGACTCCCGCAGCCCCAAGAACTCCAAAGGCCGCGCTGAGACTACGAATCAAGAGTCCGAGCCCTCACTGGTCCTGCCTGGTGGGCAGGCTCAGTCGTCATCGTTGTCGTCACCGTCGTCATCGGAGCTGCTGCTGCCGGAGCCCAGTTCGGACATCGCGTAGCGTCCGCCGTATCCGGAGCGGCGCTCGTTGAATGGGGAGTTGTTGGCTTCAGGGAAGTCACCGGTGGCCCGATTGGGCGCTACTTCACGCATGTAGTCGTACCACAGCGGGAAGGCGATTGTCCCGGCGTATGTCTCGTCGGGAACGTTGCCGTTGGACCACAGGGAGCTGTTGTCGTTGATCCTGGTGACATAGGCGCTGGTGGCCACGCCTTCGGTGTAACCCTGGAACGACATGCCCGAGGCGGTGTGGTTGGTACCGGTCTTGCCGGCCATGGGGAATGGTGCCTCACCGTCGCGTTCACCGACGTAGAGGTTCTGCTCGGCAATGTTGATCATCGTGTCATTGACCTGTGCCACGACATCTGGGTCCACAACCTGCTCACAGTTCGATTCCGGAAGCTCGTACTCGTTGCCATGAGCGTCCGTGACTTCGAGGATTGACCGCGGGGTGCAGATGGTTCCGTCATTGGCGAAGGCCGCGTATGCCCGGTTCATGACCAAGGGGGTGATGGAGGCCGAGCCTAGGACGAAGGAGGGTGTGTCGGGCCGAAGGGGGCCCAGTTCGATCCCTTCGCTGGTTCCTTGGATGCCGAGACGGTCTGTCAGGTCGGTAATGGCGCAGAGGTCCATGTCATTGGCGGTGGCCATAGTTGCGGTGTTGATGGAGTGGAAAAGCCCCCAGTCAACTGTCATTTCACGTTCGGTGTCATCCAATACGTTGGAAATGGAGTAGACGTCTTCATCGCCCTCACCCTGGAGCAGTGTCACTGAGCCTCCGGGCATGCAGCTGGCCTGCCAACGCTCCCCGTACTCATACTCGGTTTGGTCGGCATCGACGCGGTCGTCCATGTCATTGCCCTCTTCAACCCAAGCCGCTGCTACGAACGGCTTGAGGATGGAGCCTCCCTGGAAGCCGTTGCTTCCGCCATGGGAGGAACCGACGTTCATATTGAGGGACGTGGTGTTCCAATCGTCACTCTCGTCGTTCGGATCGTAAGTGGTGGACTGGGCCATTGCGAGGATGTCACCGGTTTCCGGATCCATGGAGTTGATCAGGGCAGCTGCCTCGGTACCCCGTGGCTGGTGGTCCATGACAACCTGTTCGGCCTGCCGCTGCATATCCGGATCCAGCGTGGTGACAATCCGGAGTCCACCGCGGGCGAGCAGCTCTGCGCGCTCCTGCTCATCTTCTCCGAACGCCTCGGACTGTGTGAAGTCGTGAATGGCGTAGTCGCAGAAGTATTCACCGAGATCAGCGGCAATACATCCGACCTCGCTGGATTGAATCTCCAGACTCTCGCCGAGGTCGATTGCTACCGCTTCTTCGTATTCCTCTTCGGTGATGAAATCGTGGGCGTACATATTCCGCAGAACCGTGTTGCGCCTGGTCTCCGCCGCGTCCCAGTTGCTCTCAATGTCAGGCCGGAAGTAGTTCGGAGCCTGCACGATGCCGGCCAATGTGGCGGCCTGCTGATGGTCCAGCTCGGAGGCGGAAATTCCCCAGTAGTACTGAGCGGCGGCTTCAACGCCATAGTTGCGTCCGCCCAGCATCACGATGTTCAGGTAACCCTCAAGGATCTCGTCCTTAGTCATCTCCTGCTCGACCTGGACCGCCAGCTTCATTTCCCGCAACTTATCGGCGTAGGTCTTCTCCTGGATGCCCGCAGCCAAGAAATTGCCCTCACCGGAGACCACAGCAGCGTTGTTCAGCACGTTGTTGACGTACTGCATGGTCAGCGTGGAGGCGCCCTGCTGGGTGGAGGCAGTGAAGTTGTGGACTGCGGCACGTGCGACGCCTTGGGCGTCCACTCCGCCGTGCTCATAGAACCGCTCGTCCTCAATGGCGATGATGGCGTCCCTCATCTCCTGTGAGACGTCCTCAAGGTCTACGGGCACACGATTCTCCGCATAGAACGTGGCAATGCGTGTTTCCCCATCACTGGCGTACATATGTGAAGGAGTTGACAGTGGCTCCTCCTGCAGCTCGGCAGGAACCTCGTGAAGGATGTCGCCTCCGGCTGATGCGGCAGCGCCGCCGGTGGCTGCAAGCGGGAAGACGAGGCCGGCAGCAAGCAGGCCGCAGAGTGCGCTGACGCCCAAGAAGGACATGATTTTGCCCACGGTTGTAGCCGTGTCAAAAAGAGGGGATTTGCGGGAAGCCATGATCTATATGATATCGGGGCAGTCAAACCGTGCCGAGCGGGGGCTCAAGCCCCACCTGAACGCCTGTCATCAGGGACTTTTCTGGGATCGGGCCGGCGCTGCGCTGAGCGCATTACGGCTGTGCCCTCAGCAGAAGCCGCGCAGTCCGTTAGCATGATGCGGTGACTTCACACGATGTTCAGGCTGCTCAGACAGCCGGGTTCCTCCCGGTCATCCTCGGCACCAATATCCACGGCTACACGCACGCTCGGAGCTTTCACGAGGTCTACGGCGTCAAGCCGCTGATGATCGGAAAGATCAAGCTCGGTTTCACTTGGGACAGCACCATCCTGGCGATGGACCTCCACCAGGACATCACTGACGACGACGCTTTCCTGCGCATTCTCACCGACAAGGCGCGTCAACTGAACGCCGAGTATCAGGTGCCCCTGCTTCTGGTGCCCAGCACTGATATCTACGTGGAGCTGGTCAGCCGCCACCGCGAGGTGCTCGGGCAGCACTATCTGATGAATACCCCTGACGAGCCGGTGCGTCAGAAATTTATGGACAAGCAGCGGTTCTACGAGCTGGCTGCCGAACACGGTGTGGACATTCCGGAGACTCAGGTGCACCAGGTTGGTGAACCGTTCGAGCTGGAAGTGGATCGCTTCCCTGTCATCATCAAACCGGCGAACCCTAATCAGTGGTGGATGAACCAGCACAAGATTGCTGGCCATCAGAAGGTCTACCGGCTCACCACCGCTCAAGAGGTGGCGGATGTTGTGGCCGCGGTGGAAGCCTCCGACTACCGCGGGGCGCTCATCATCCAGGAGTTCATCCCCGGAGACGACACCAACATCTGGGATTCAGTCCTGTACGTGAACACCGAGGGCCAGTGTGAATTGGTGACTCTGGGCAGGGTCGCTCTGCAGGAACACGAATCACACCTGGTGGGTTCCTACACCGCGATTGTCTCTCAGTACGACGAATCACTGATGCTCACCTACAAGAACTTCCTTGAGGCGGTCGGCTACACCGGGGTGGCCAATGTGGACATCAAATTCGATCCACGTGACCGGAAGTACAAGGTGATGGAGATCAACGCCCGCCCCGGCCGCTCGAGTTACTACACAGCTCTATTGGGTCACCCGGTGATGAAGTATCTGGTCGACGACCTAGTGCACGGGAAGCGCAAAGAACTGACCCTCGCCCAGGGTGATGCCCTCTTCCATGTGGCCCCGCGCTACATTCTGCGCAAATATGTGACCAACCCAGAAGTGCGCAGCGAGGTGAATCGGCTCATCAAGCAGGGCAAGGCCACCAACCCGCTCTGGTACCGGGCGGACCGGTCGCCGAAACGTCTGGCCTACCTCGCCGGCCGTCACTTCCGCCAAGGAAAGAAGTACGAAGCATCCACGTGGAGAGACGGTCTGAGTTAGGCTGAGGATATGGCTGACATGACACAGTGGGAGTACGCCACTATTCCGCTCATTATTCACAACACCAAGGGCATCCTTGACCAGTGGGGAGACGACGGCTGGGAACTAATCACAGTTCTCCCCGGACCTGACGGCAACGCCCCGGTGGCATATCTGAAGCGGCCCAAACAATAGATCAGGAGACGGCAATGTCCACGGTAGAAGAACGTCTTTCCGCGCTGGGCCTCACCGTCCCTGAGGTGGTGCCGCCGGTGGCGGACTATCAGCCTGCGGTCCTCGTCGACAACATCGTCTACGTGTCCGGCCAACTGCCTCTAGTGGGCGGTGAGCTTCCCGCAGAAGGCCAGGTCGGCGCTGAGGTCACCCCGGAGCAGGCCTATGAGCTGGCCAAACAATGCGGCCTAAACCTTATTGCCGCGTTGAAAACAGTCGTGGACCTGGACAGTATTGTCCGGATCGCCAAAGTGGGTGGCTTCGTGGCGTCTGCTGCGGGCTTCACAGGCCAGCCCAAGGTGATCAACGGTGCTTCCGAAATTCTGGGTCAAGCCTTCGGAGAAGCTGGCATCCATGCCCGCAGCGCTGTAGGGGTTTCGGCTCTGCCGCTGAACACTCCCGTTGAAGTGGATCTGATCGCGCACATTGGCTGATCATGACTTTCTCCCGGTCATCATCGGGACAGACCTCAATGCCTACCACATGGCGGCTTCCTTCCATGAGGCCTATGGCGTAAAGCCTCAAGTGGTCGGCAAAGTGCAGTTAGGCTTCACGCACTACTCCTCCATCATCGCCAGCACCACTTTTGTCGAGGACCTGGACAGACCTGAAGTGTTCGTCCCGGCTCTCCGCGACTATGCGCAGAGCCTGCACCACCAGCAGCTGCCCCTGCTGCTGGTGGGCACCAGTGATCACTACGTGCGGCTGATCATTGAAAACGCCGACCAGTTGAAGGACCTCTACCGGTTCAACTACCCCACAGAGGAACTGCTGAACGCCCTGCACGTCAAGGACGCTTTCTACCCGCTTGCGCAGCAGCATGGACTTCAGATCCCTGAGACTCATATTCACCATGTAGGCGCTCCCGTTCATGAGCTCGAAGAGACGATCACGCGGTATCCGGTGATCCTCAAGCCAGGCAACAGCGTGGAGTACTACCGCAATAAGTTCCCCGGTCAGGAAAAGGTCTACAGACTCAACTCCGCAGCGGAGGTGGCCGGCGTCGTCGCCCGGATCAGTGACTCCGGCTACCGGGGCACACTGATCATTCAGGACTTCATTCCCGGTGACGACACCTTCATCTGGGACTCGGTGTTGTACCTCAACACTGCAGGCCGTGCGGAGTTCGTGAACTTCGGACAGGTGCTGCTTCAGGAACATGAAGCCTCAGCAATCGGCAACTACACGGCGATCATTTCTCGGTTCAACCGGGAGGTCATGACTCAGCTCAAGGAATTCTTGGAGGCCATCGGGTACACCGGGATCGCCAATTTCGACATCAAATACGACTCCCGCGACCAAGCATTCAAGGTCTTAGAGGTCAATGTTCGGCAGGGGCGCTCCAGCTGGTACGCCACCGCGCAGGGTCACAACCTCGCCGGGTACCTGGTGGAGGATCTGATTCATGGCAAACAGCGTGAGCCTGGAGAATGCGCCTATGTGGACAAAGATGTGCTGTTCACTGTGGTGCCGCAGTACATCCTGCGCAAGTATGTCACCGCTCCGGGTGTCCGTGAGGACGTCGCCCGTATGATCCGCCAGAAAAAGGTCAAAAATCCGTTGTACTACAGCGGAGACACCTCACTGCTGCGGCGGGCATGGCTGGCAGTCCGGGCAGTGAGATACCGGAAGAAGTACGCCAATGCCACCTGGGCGGACGCCTCCTGAGGCGGAGCGCCCGGTGACTCATGCAGCCGTATCACCGGGCGGAGACAGCACCGGGGCGAACCACCCCGGGAGGGCTACCGGGAGCGCTGGCGGATCCGCTGAATGTCCAAGATGACGACTGCGCGGGCTTCCAGTCGCATCCAACCGCGCTGAACGAACTCCGCCAAAGCCTTGTTGACGGTCTCGCGGGAGGCACCAACCAGTTGGGCCAGCTCTTCCTGGGTGAGCTCGTGAGCCACCAGGATGCCGTCTGGGGCAGGGCGGCCGAAGCGGTCAGCCAGATCCAGCAGGGCCTTGGCGACACGGCCGGGCACATCGGAGAAGACCAGGTCAGCAAGCGACTCATTGGTGCGAGTCAGGCGCTTGGCCAGAGCCTGCAGCAGCTGCACTGAGATCTCAGGGTTAGCGGTGATCAAATCACGGAGATCCTGGTGCTTCAGGCCCGCCAGCCGGGTCTCAGAGACTGCAGTCGCCGTGGCAGTACGAGGGGCTGGATTGAACAGTGCCATTTCGCCAAAGATCTCTCCCGGGCCAAGGACCGCCAGAAGATTCTCACGGCCATCGGGGGTGGAGCGTCCCAGCTTGATCTTGCCGGAGACGATGAAATAGAGCTGGTCGCCCTGATCACCTTCGTGGAACACGGATGCTCCACGCGAGAGCTCCACTTCCGCGAGCTTATTGCTGAGTGCTACGAAGACATCGTCGTCGAGCGTGGCGAAGAGTGGAGCGCGGCGTAGCACTTCGAGATCCATAACCGTTCCGTTCGTGAGGTGTGTGGATAAACATTAGGTTTGGGTTAGAAGTTACCAGGTTGTAGTCCTGTCAGGCTAACCTAAGGGACCGTGACTTTACTGGACATCATCCTGGCGTTTGTGGTCCTCGTGTTTGTGGCCGCAGGGTTCGCTCGCGGAGTCTGGGCCACCGTCGGTGGAGCTGCTGGCTTCCTGGTCGGCGCGACCGCCGCATTTTTCTCGATCCCTCTAGTGGCCTCATGGATGCCCGATTCTCCGTGGCGCGTGGTGGCCGTGATCGGTTGCGCGATCGTACTGGTGGTGGCCGGTCATGCCCTCGGTTCAGCTGCCGGCGCAGAGGTGCAGCGCATGTTCCGCTCCCCGGCGATCAAAACGGTCTCCGCGCTGATCGGTGCGGTGGTCAACCTGGCAGTGGCCTTCCTGGTCATTGCTGCCCTGAGCTTCTCAGTCCAGGCCATGGGCTTCCCACAGGTCAATCACCATATGAAGCAGTCCGCAGTACTCCAGGGCATCAACCAGGTGATGCCGGACCGGGTGGAGTCAATGTTCGCAGATGTCCGATCCACGGTCATGGCCTCCGATATTCCAGAAATCGCTCAACTGCTCGTTCCAGACACCGGTGACGTCCCGGAGTCTGGCGAGCTGACGGAGGCCGCGTCTGCCACAGCACAGTCTGTTGCGCGAATCACCGGCGTGGCGCAGCAGTGCGGGCAGTCTCAGTTCGGCTCCGGGGTGGCGCTGTCTCCGAACCGGGTGATGACCAATGCTCATGTGGTGGCAGGGGTCTCCGAGCCTTCCGTGGAGATGCCTGACGGGCAGATCGCCACTGCGCGCGTGGTGCACTTTGACACATCCAAGGATCTGGCGCTCTTGGCGGTGGACACTCTGGATGCTCCGCCAGCCCAGGTCGGCGGGGCGATGGACCGTAATACCGAGGGTTTCGTGATGGGCTACCCTTCGGGCGGACCCTTCGTGGCGGGGCCAGCGGTGGTGCAAGCTCGTGACGTGTCACAGGTGAACAACATCTACGGAGCCTCAGCATCCGAGTTGGAGATTTACCAGTTGAACGCGGATGTCCGGCGCGGCAACTCCGGTGGGCCCCTGGTGGATCGTGAGGGAAACATCGCTGGCATTGTCTTCGCACGGGCGCTGGAGGGCGACGCCGTGGGGTTCGCAGTCACCGCAGACGCCGCGGGCGAGGCCATGAGCAACCCGGACGCCTTCACCGACACAGTCTCCACCGGGCAGTGCCTGGACCGCTCCTAGGCACAGCCCCGGGCGCTCAGAAAGTCCCGACCAGCCAGCTCAGCGGAATGACACAGCGTTTTCGCACTCACACCTCGCTATAGCGGCGGGTGAAGTCCATAACGCTGGGTAATTTGATTAGGAGCATCGACGAGCGCTCAGACGACGACAGCTGCCAGCACGATCCGCTAGTCGCTCAGCACTGCAGCCAGGTGTTCCACGGCGAAGCGATACCCCTCAATTCCTGCGCCTGCGATCACCGCTGAAGCGTGCGGAGAGACGTAGGAGTGGCTGCGGAACGGTTCGCGGGCGTGCACATTCGACAGGTGCACCTCCACCACCGGCAGGCCCACAGCGGCCAGCGCATCGGCGATCGCCACCGAGGTGTGGGTATAAGCAGCGGGATTGATGACAATGCCGACAGCCGTGCCCTGGGCGGCCTGAATGGCGTCCACCAGCGCGCCCTCGTGGTTGGACTGCACGATGTCGACGGCAAAACCTCCCGCGTCGGCGGCCGCACGGCACACCGCATTGGCGTCTTCTAGAGTCTCTGTGCCGTAAATATCCGGCTCGCGGGTACCCAGAAGATTCAGGTTCGGTCCGTGCACAATCAGCAGTCGACCACTCATCAATTTTGCTCGCTTCCCAATTCATATGCGGCTTCGCCGGGATCCCGGCACGCCTGTGGACAGACTACTCGACGACTGTGGGGCGCACCGAGGGTTCAATCCTCCGTGCGCCCCACAGTGCTCGGCGGGCCTCAGCTGGCGTGCTTGGCGCGCATATCGTCGGCGATCTTCTCCATAACGGAAGGATCAGCCAGGGTGGAGGCGTCACCTACCTCATCACCATTGGCAACGTTCTTCAGCAACCGCCGCATGATCTTGCCCGAACGGGTCTTCGGCAGCTCCGGCACCACCAGAACGTTGCGTGGTTTGGCGATAGGGCCGATCTCGTGGCCCACGTGCTGACGCAGTTGCTGCTCCAGGGCTTCCGTATCGGATGTCGCTTCCGCGGCCGAGCCGGTGAGCATGACGAAGGCGACGACGGCCTCACCGGTGGTGGCATCCTTCGCGCCGACCACGGCAGCCTCGGCCACGGCCTCGTGCGCGACCAGTGCGGATTCGATCTCCGTGGTGGACAGGCGGTGTCCGGAGACGTTCATGACATCGTCAACCCGGCCCATGAGCCAGATATCGCCGTCGTCGTCGTACCGGGCGCCGTCGCCCGCGAAGTACAAATCTCCGAAGCGGGACCAGTAGGTCTCCTTGTACCGGTCGGGGTTCTTGTAGATACCGCGCAGCATCGCCGGCCATGGTTCGTTGATGACCAGCAGGCCTGCCTCGCCGTTGCCGAGGGGCTTGCCCTCTTCGTTCACGACGCCGACTTCTACCCCGGGCACTGGGGTCTGCGCGGAACCTGGTTTGGTGTGCGTCACTCCGGGCAGCGGCGCGATCATATGTGCGCCAGTCTCGGTCTGCCACCAGGTGTCCACGATGGGTGCCGGGTGCTCCTTAGGCGGTTTGCCCGGTCCGTTGTTGGCGCCGATCACCTCGCGGAACCACATCCATGCTTCAGGGTTGATGGCCTCGCCCACAGTGCCGAGCACGCGCACTGAGCTGAGGTCGAACTCATCGGGGATCTCCCGGCCCCATTTCATGCAGGTGCGGATCATGGTGGGTGCGGTGTAGAACTGGGTGACCCCGTACTTCTGCACGATCTCCCACAACCGGCCCTTATGCGGGGTGTCCGGAGTGCCTTCGTAGATCACCTGTGTGGTGCCATTGGCCATCGGCCCGTAGACGATGTAGCTGTGACCGGTGACCCACCCGACGTCGGCGGAGCACCAGTAGACGTCCTGCTCGGGCTTCAGGTCAAAACTGTCCCGGTGCGTGACGGCGGTCTGCGTCAGATACCCCCCGGTGGTGTGCAGGATGCCCTTGGGCTTCCCTGTGGTTCCGGAGGTGTAGAGGATGAACAGTGGGTGTTCGGCATCGTGCGGAACATAGGTGTGGTCAGCGGACTGCTGAGGCACCAGGTCATGCCACCAGATGTCGCGCTCTGATTCGATGTCCACGTTTTCGCCATTGCGCTGGACGACGACGACGTTCTCCACTGTGTGCCCCGGCCTGGCCAGGGCAGAATCGACGTTGGGCTTCAATGGTGACGGCTTGCCGCGGCGGTAGGAGCCGTCGGCGGTCACCACGAGTTTGGCCTCGGCGTCGTCAACGCGGGAGCGCAGGGCGTCTGCACTGAAGCCGCCGAAGACCACGGAGTGGATGGCACCGATCCGGGCGCAGGCCAGCATGGTGACCACCGTCTCGGGGATCATCGGCATGTAAATCGCGACCCGGTCACCCTTGGCGACGCCGAGGGATTCGAAGGCGTTGGCGGCCCGCGATACCTCATCCTTCAGCTCCGCATAGGTGATCTCCCGGGTGTCTCCCGGTTCGCCTTCAAAGTAGAGCGCTACCCGGCTGCCGTTTCCGGCCTCAACATGCCGGTCCACACAGTTGTAGGCAGCATTGAGCTCACCACCGACGAACCACTTGGCGAAGGGCGCCTCTGACCAGTCAAGGGTCTCGGTGAAGTCGGTGTCCCAGCTCAGGGTGGCCCGTGCCTGGTCCGCCCAGTAACCGAGTCGGTCGGCCTTAGCGGCGGCATATTTCTCAGCCGTGGCTACGGCGTCGTGCGCGAACGCATCGCTTGGTGGGAAGGTCTGAGCTTCAGCATCAGGTGTGGTGGTCATGGAATGTACCTCCTTGAGCTTTACGGCTGTGTCTAGGCTCACAATAGCGCGGGACCACGCAATCAGGCGAGGATGTCATGGCAGAGTGGCCAGCATCACAGATGAACGGTTGATTTGGGCCGATGAGTGGGAACCAGTGACGGTGCACCCGCGTGCGTGAGGGCGTGGAGCGCCGCTTAGGATGGGTGCAATGGATAAGACTCTGATCGGGAAAAAGCGCCGGGTACGCAAGGTCAACCGGATACTGGGCGAGACCTACCCCTATGCAGTGGCAGAACTGGACTTCACGAACCCGTTCGAGCTGCTGGTGGCCACGGTGCTGTCTGCTCAGACCACCGATGTCCGAGTCAACTCCATCACCCCGGAGCTCTTCACTCGCTACCCTGACGCCGCCGCTATGGCAGCAGCGGAGGAGGCTGAACTTGCCGAGCTGATCCGTCCCACCGGCTTTTACCAGGCCAAGACCCGCTCGCTGCTCGGGCTGTCGAACGCCCTGGTGGAACAGCACGGCGGGGAAGTCCCAGCCGATCTGGATGCGTTGGTCAAGCTTCCCGGGGTGGGCCGCAAGACCGCTTTCGTGGTGCTGGGCAGTGCGTTCGGCCGGCCAGGATTGACCGTGGACACCCATTTCGGGCGCCTGGCCCGGCGGTTGGGCATGACGGAGCACACCGACCCGGTAAAGGTCGAACACGCGGTCGCGGAGCTGTTCGAACCCAAGGATTGGACCGACCTGAGTCAACGGCTGGTTTATCACGGCCGCCGGATATGTCATGCCCGACGTCCGGCATGCGGTGCCTGCCCGGTAGCGCATTTGTGCCCCAGCTACGGCGCAGGTGAGACCGATGCCGAGGCCGCGCAGCAGTTGCTGAAGTATGAGCTGGCGCCCGGACGTGAAGACCTGCACCAGAAGTTCCTGGCCGGGTACACCCGCCGCCAGCTTCAGGCTGAAGGGTACCCACTCAGTGCCTAATACATCCCCGCACGACGACGCCCGCCCGGGCCCTGGCGCCACGGGCGCTGGCAGACTGCCGCAGACTTATGCGGAACTCACCGAGTCACTCACAGGGTTGGTGGGGCTCGGTGGGGAGTATGTGGCACGGAACCCAGAGGAGGCGTCGTCGGGTGTTTGGTGGTGGGGTGTTCCCTCAACGGAAGTTCACCGGCATATGAGCATCACCGAGACCTCCCGGGAGGCCGCGGTCTTGGCGCTGTTCTGGATGGCGGAGGACGGTCCTCACGTTCTGCTGACGGAGCGCAGTCCGGAGTTGGCCAAGCATCCGGGACAGATCGCGTTCCCCGGCGGTGGGGCAGAGGAATCGGACGCAGATCTGCCCGGCACTGCCCTGCGGGAAGCTCATGAGGAGACGGGACTAGACCCCTCCCGAGCCACAGTGATTGGCACACTGCCGGTGGCACCCATCTTGGCCAGCGGCTTCAACGTCACCCCCGTGATCGCAGTAGCGGAGGACCCGGGTCCGCTCGCCCCGCAGACGGGAGAGGTATCTCGCGTGCTGAGAACCCGCGTCTCTGATCTGGTGGAGCCGGCACATCGGTACACCGCTGTGGTGGTCCACCGAGGTCCGCGATTGCCATCACCGGCATTCCTTTACGGGCTCAGCGGCGACGGCGGGTACCCATCGGTCAACGCCCAGCCGCATGCGCAGGCCGCAGGTGCCACATACGAATTCCAGCACACCGGAGCTTTCGTATGGGGTTTCACGGGAACACTGCTGGACCGGATGCTCACTCGGTTGGGCTGGGCCGGGGAGTGGGACCGGGACCGGGAGATCGACCCGCGGCAGTTCCGACGGAGCCGCTAGAGCTCCTGCTCTAGGGTCTCGGCCGGATGGAATCAAGAGTGGCCATCGCCTCTTTGACGTGGTCGCTGAAGGGGCGTTCGGAGTCGTGGTACCAGTTCTTCAGGATGCTGATGAGGGGCCAAATGATGGAACTGGCGATGACCCGAGCCTGCGCCCGCGACCACGATCCGGTCTCTGCAAGCATGCGGGCCAGCTCTTCGACGGTGTCGTCGACTAGGAGAAAAGCCGCCGACTGAATGGAACGGTTGGCAAAGAAGAGCTCAGTCCGGGCCAGCGTGCCTTCGGCTTCCTCCACAAAGTGATCTTCCTGGATGAGCTCAAGTGCGGCATGCACAGCATCCCACGGTGAAAGACCCTGCTTGATGAAGTGCGCCAAGCCGGCGAAGACCTGATTGTCGAACTCATCGTGGAGCACCAGACGCTCTTTAGTGCCGAAGTATCGGTACACCGTGCTGGGGGAGGCCTCAGCAGCGTCGCTGACCTGCTCAATGGTGACCGCGTCAAACCCATGCTGTGCGAACAGAGACATCGCCGTGTTCTGGATGCGCCGCATAGTCGCTGCCCGCTTGCGTTCACGCAACGGCAGGGGAGGCGGTGGGGGCACGTCCCCAGCGCTGACTGAGGCGGCCCCTGGCGGCGTCGTCGTCATTCACATCTCCCTAACTGACAGTCACTGTCAGCTTATCGTGTAAAGTGACTGTCATGAGAGAGTCACTGTCAGAAAATCTGGTGCAGGCGCAGGGTCTCGTCAAGGCCTTCGGCGCCTTCCGCGCTCTCGACGGCCTTGACCTGAGTGTCGCTGAAGGTGAAGTGCACGGGTTTTTGGGTCCCAACGGGGCGGGGAAGTCGACCACCATCCGGGCCCTGCTTGGGCAGTTGCGCCTCAACGCAGGGAAGGCCGAAGTCTTCGGCATGCACCCGTGGAAGGACTCTGTCCAGATCCACGGTCGGTTGGCCTATGTCCCCGGGGACACCTCCCTGTGGCCGGGACTCTCTGGTGGTGAGTGCATCGACGTACTGGGTGGATTCCAAGGGAGCATGGACTCCCGGCGCCGCGATGAGCTGGTGGAGCGGTTCGAACTGGATCCCACCAAGCGTGCCCGCACGTATTCCAAAGGGAACAGGCAGAAAGTGGCACTGGTCGCCGCGCTGTCCTGCGACGCCGAGCTGTTTATCCTCGATGAGCCCACTTCCGGGTTGGACCCACTCATGGAAGCGGTCTTCCAGAAGGTGATCACCGAACTCAACCGAGAAGGTCGAACAGTGCTGCTCAGCAGCCATATTTTGGCTGAAGTGGAAGCACTATGCGACCGGGTCACCATTATCCGGTCCGGGAAGACTGTCTCCACGGGAACATTGGAACAGCTGCGTTCGGGCACGTTGACGACCGTTGAGGCAACGACCGGGCGACGACCCCCGGGACTGGAGGACATCGACGGGGTCACTGATCTGCGATTCGAGAACCATCCACACGGTGTGCGCCTACGCTTAGTTGCCACTCACGCTGCGATGCCCGAGGCCGTAGCAGCTGTCACCGCAGCCGCACCGACTGACCTGGTGGTCCGTCCGCCGAGCTTGGAGCAGTTGTTCCTGGAGCATTACCAGGACAGCGGTCACAGCCGTGGAGGAGCCGATTCGGCGGTCGGAGAGTCATGACGAGTGCCTCATTGTCATTGACCGGCGTGTTGAGCTTATTGCGGTTGAGTCTGCGGTCCGGCTGGCTGGGCATTCTCGGCACGACCCTGCTGGTCGCCGGGCTGATTACAGCCGTCGCCCTATCGATTGATTCGCTCTACGCGAGCTTGGCTGAGCGGCAACAGTATGAGGCCACACTGGGTGAATCGCCTGCCTCCCAAGCGTTCAATGGGCGAGGCTACGGTCTGGACACCATTGGGGGCATCACCGCCTATGAGGTGGGATTCCTTGGTCAATTGCTGTTTCCGCTCCTGGCTGTGCACTTGGCGATCCGGCACACTCGCCGTGAAGAGGAGGCCGGGCGCACTGAGTTGATGACGGCCACACGTGTGGGACGGTTGGCCCCGCTGGCCGCTGCGTCGCTCACAGTTCTGGTCACGATGACGGCCATAGGGGTGTTAACGTTCGCCGGGACCGTGTGGGTCGGTCTGCCCCCAGCCGGGGCAGGCTGGTACGCAGCAGGCACCGCCGCGCTCATGCTGTGTTTCGCCAGCCTGGGTCTCCTGCTGGGCCAGGTGGCCCAATCGGCCCGCACGGGCTATTTGGTCGGACTGGCGGCCGTCACCGCAGCGTTCCTGGTCCGGGCGCTGATCGACGGTTCCGGGTGGGACGCGGTGTGGGCCAGCCCGTTGGGTTGGTTCGCAGAGTTCCGCCCCTTCAGTGAACCTCAGGTATGGCCGTTGTTCGCCTTCCTGGTGAGCACCGTGGTGCTACTGTCCGGGGCCGCTGTCATTGCTGTTCGGCGCGACCTTGGTGCCGGCATCCTTGCTGCCTCTGCCGGACCTGAACGGGGGCGGGAATACCTCAGTACTGCCATGGGTCTGAGTTGGCGGCTCAACCGAGCTATGGTCCTCGCGTGGGCCGTGACTGCCATGCTGTGGGGAGGCGTGTTCGGCCTCCTGACCCAGGAGATGGCTGAGTTGGTCGATGCTAACCCCACCATGCTTGAGGCTCTGGGCGTGGACGATGGCAGCGATGTGGTGACCAGTCTGGCGGTGGTTGTCATCTGCTTGGCTGCCACAGCGACGGCGGTTCAGGGTATGAGTCGACTGATCTCGGAAGAGTCGAGCGGTCGACTCGGGACTGTGCTGGCTGCTCGCATCTCACGAAAGCGCTTCTGGCTGGGATGGTGGAGTGTGGTCGGCGCCTCAGCGGTGGTGGTCCTGGTTCTGGGTTCTGTGGCCCTGGGGTTGGTGACCTGGACTGTGATGGCTGAGCCTGCGGCTTTGGCCACAGCGATGAAGGTGGGTTTCGGGTACGCGGTGCCGGTAGTGTTCGTGGCCGCGGTGGCTGCTCTGCTGCGCTCAATGGGCCAACGATGGACAGTTCTTGGATGGGCCTTGGTGGGTTGGATCGCCACGGTCGGCTTCCTGGCGGAGACGCTGCAGCTTCCCGGGTGGGCGCGTGATATCTCTCCGCTTCATCTGGTGGGGCAGCTGCCTCAGGAGGACATCAATGGCTGGGCTCTTGCCGTTTTGGCGGCAGGCGGAGGGTTCCTGCTGCTTCTGTCCGTCGGGCTGATGTCCCGGCGGGACCTCGAGACCGGCTGAAGGTGAGCCCACGCGGGGGTTCAACGCATTCAGAGTTCTCCACAGGGTGAAGGGTCAGACGCCCACACGCGGGAGATTCCACAGCAGCGCCGCTGACTGCCTGCCGGGTGCCCTTGCACCAGCACGCTGAGTGCTATGACACGGAATGGACGAGCCACCCCACGTCCAGGGTCCCCACACCGCGAAACGTCCGAAGAACCGGTGCTGCTCCTTGTGGCTGCCGACCAACGTCTGCGCGATGACATTGCACTGATTGCCGCAGTCGTGGGAGCCCGGCTAGAGATCCGCCACCGGTGGGCTCACGTGGAGAGCGCAATCGCTGAAGCGGCCGTGGCCGTCCTCTGCTCAACGCAGACAGTTCCACGCACCGCGGTGTTGGCTGAGCGGTGTCTCCTGGTGGGACATGATGCAGAGTCAGTCTGGCAAGCGGCCGCGGAAGCCCCTGGTCTGCGGCCAGTCCCCCTGCCGGCGGGAGAGAAATGGCTCACCGAGCACCTCTCAACCAAGGTCCTCGACCGGTCCCAGGGCCGGGTGCTCGCCGTGGCAGGATCGGTCGGAGGAGTGGGCGCGACCACGTTTGCTTATCTCTGCGCCGCCGAATTGGCTTCTCGTGGTGTGAGTTCATTGATGGTGGACTCTGTCGGTGGCCCGGGCAGTGGAATCGCCGATCTGGTCCGCACCGCGCAGAGCGAGGGCAGGCTCAGCGGAGGTGGCCTTAACTGGCAGGAGTTGACCTCTGTGGAAGGCGACCTGTCGGCGAACCAACTGCGCGAAGCCGTCCCGCTGTGGGAAGGAATCGGTCTCCTGACGGGGTCGGCCGCTGGTCCGCGCGCGGATTCCCGACTGCGTGCGGCTGTGGTCGCCGGTCGGCGCGCATACGACGTCGTGGTCATTGACAGCGGCCAGCAGACTGAGGCGCTGGTCAGCCTTGGGGAGCAGGTCGACGAGCTGTTGATCATCGTGCGGCCATCACGTCGAGCGGTGGATGCAGCCCGCGATCTCATCAGTGCTGTGCCGCAGACCCGACCGTGGGTCGCGGTCAATGGTTCAGCTGCGCCTGGATGGAGTGCAGCTGATGTGCGTGCTGAGCTCGATGCGCCGGTGATCGCGGATCTGCCGGTACAGAAGTGGCTCGCGCGTGGTGACGAGATCCATGATGCCTATGATCTGTTGCGCAGCCGCCGCGGTGCTGACCTGCTCAGCCGGGTGCTCCACAGGGTGGGGTTGGTCAATGCGTGAAGAACAGCTTGAGGCCGTTCGTGAGCGGTTGACCTCTGCTGCCGAACCAGTGACCGCAGAACGGATTGCTGAGGCGGTTCGCGCGGAGGGCCTGGCACTGGGGACGGGGACCACAGCCCAGCTGGTCAAGAAGCTGCGGGACGAACTGGTGGGCTTAGGCCCACTGCAGCAGTTCGTGGAGACGCCTGGTGTGACGGATGTGGTCCTCGATGCTCAGGGTTGTATTTGGACAGATGGGGAACACGGACTGACCAACACCGGAGTGCGCATCGACTCGGAGGAACAGGTTCGGGCCTTGGCGCGGCGACTGGTGTCGATCGCCGGTGGCCGGCTCGATGAGGGTCACCCGTGCGCCGACGGCACATTAGGAAAATGTCGGATCCACGCGGTGATTCCGCCGATCGCTGTTGAAGGCACAGTTATTTCGGTCAGAGTCGCTCGAAGCTCCACCGCAGGCTTGGAGGAGTTGGCCAACCACTGGCCGGGCGCACACCAATGGTTGGCGGCGCTGCGATCCCTGGTGACCCAGCGCCTCAACTACCTGGTCTCTGGTGCGACCGGGTCCGGAAAAACATCCCTGTTGTCCGCAATGCTCAGCGAGGTCTCCCACAGCGAACGCATTCTGGTGGTCGAGGACACTACGGAGCTGACGCCGGAGCATCCCCATGTTCTGCACCTGCAGAGCAGGGAGGGCAATGTGGAGGGTGCCGGTCGGGTGGATATGGGACAACTGGTCCGCGAGACCCTACGGATGCGCCCGGACCGTCTGATTGTGGGAGAGTGCCGCGGGGCGGAGCTGCGGGATTTCCTCACCGCTATGAATACTGGCCACGCCGGCGCGGGTGGGACGGTTCACGCCAATTCTCCGCATGCAGTGCCGGCGCGATTGATTGCTATGGGTGCGCTCGCGGGACTCACCCCGGAGACCGTTGCGATCCAAGCTGCAGCTGCCCTGAACGCGGTGGTCCACGTAGAGCGTCGGTCCAATCGCCGGATGCCGGTGGCCCTGTCAGCTCTGCGGTACGACGACGGCAGGCTCACTATGGTGCCGGCGCTCTTCACCCGCGGGGATCGGGTAGAGCGCGGTCCCGCATGGGGAGAGTTGATCGCATGAACCTGTTACTGATCATCACAGCTGCAGGTTGTGCAGCAGCCGCGGCACTCGTGGCAGCTCCTTCCCGCACCAGAACTCGCCCCGTCTCCTTCTGGGCGGCCCCCGGGCTTCGGAATCTCTCCCAACAACTAACCCACCGGGTGAGACGGAAACCGGGTCAGATGCGCAAGGATGTGGCAGAACTGCTGCGGCAGTTCTCCGCATTGCTAGTCTCCGGCCGGGGTGAAGGGCAAGCCTGGGCAGATCTCCGCCGGACGTGGCGGAGTCGAGACCCCGATCACCCACTGGTCCACGTCAGTACGCATATCGCTGCTTCGGAAGCTTCCGGTTCCGGCACGGCTGAAGGGATCCGCCGCTATGTGGCTATGAACTCAGAAGCAGACCCAGAACTGACCCGGCTGCTTAACCGGCTGGTAGCTGTGACCGCTCTTTCCGAACAGACCGGTGCCCCACTGTCATCGCTGGTCGAGCAGCTGGCCGACTCCGTAGATGAATCTGCTGAACTCGCCGCAGCTGTGAACACTGCAACTGCCGGCCCGAAACTCACCCAGATGATTCTGAGCCTGCTACCCCTGGGCGGGTTGGCCCTGGGCCAGCTCATGGGAGCGGAACCGCTGACCACAATTCTGGGCAGCAGCATAGGAATAGCCTGCCTGTCCGCCGGCCTTGCCTTTCTAGTCACTGGCCGGCTCTGGAGCCGTCGGATGATCAGCGGGGTGACACAACGTGGCTGATCTCTTGACGGTCCTTTCGGCATTCGCAGCAGGAACTGCGGCGTTGGTTCTGCTGCCACCGAAGGCCCGGGGGGCTGCGACGTTCACATCGCTGCTGCGGCGCAAAGTCGGTGCGCGGCGTCGTCGTGCTGCCGGGGTTGATGAGAGCGCCGATGCTGCTCTTCTTCTTGATCTCACCGCGGCGCTGCTCACTGCTGGGGTGGGGATCGAGGCGGCGCTGGCCCGGTTGGCCGCCACAGTTCCAGGAGCCGAACCACTGGCTGGAGTACATCGGGCGCTCGCCGCAGGGGCCACTTGGGAGCATGCGGCTGAGCTGGTTGCTGAGTATCCCCAACTGCGGGCCTTCTGCGATCACATGAGCTTCGCCTACTCCACAGGCGCGCCCAGTGCTCGGATGTTTCAGGCAGCTGCAGGCAGAGCACGCGCCGAGCTCCGGCATGCAGCAGAGGCCGCCGCTGAAAAACTTGGGGTGAAGATGATGCTTCCCCTCGGCGCCTGTTTCCTTCCTGCGTTCATCCTGGTGGGAGTGGTTCCGGTGGTCGTGAGTATGCTCCCTGAAGCACTGGGCTTCTGATCCGGAGCCTCTGACGAGGGCAAGCCTTCCGGCGGCCCAGCCCGCGATGCGCCGGTCGCCGGCAAGTTCCGCAGGGGAAGCACGGCAGAGAGCACAGGTGGGTCAAAGCCGCGGGTCACTGACACGGTCACCTCGGTAGGAAACTCTCCGCCCACCACACATTCCGCCAGCACTGCCCCGTTCCGGGCGACCACCCGCTCAGCGACTGTACAGGGATCGCCGGAGCTGAGGCCCCGCGCTGTGTCCGCAGCAGCCAAAGCCGCCAGATCAGCGGCGCGTACCGCCTGGGTCTTGGCTACTGCAGCTGCTCCGAGGAGGGAGATGAGGGCGAGCAGAATCATGAGCACGGTAATGATCCCCAGCGCGAGCACTGTGCCCGAACCACGCTCCTCCCGGGCCGCCGCGAAGCTCACGGCACCCCGCCTAAGTCTGTGAGGTGTTCAGTGCGGGCGTAGGCTTCAGCCTCCTGTTCGGAATTGAGCTCAATCATCCCCAGCACCCGCACCGGTTGCGTGAGCACCACATGGGTGTACGTGCCGACGGAAGTGACGGAGACCGTCACCTCATCACCGGCGGTGTCCCGGGCTACCTTCTCAGCAACGGCAGCGGGCTCTCCGCGGGCCAACTCCCGGGCTGCGGCACGAGCTCCATCCTCTAGAGCAATCCGCGCCGCACCCTGCATCGCCAACGAGACCACCAACAGCAGCACGATCACCACTCCAGGAATCACCAGAGCAAATTCAGCGGTGACTGAGCCTCGCTCCGACTGCGGAGCGGATCGATTGTTTTGTGGTGTCATCGCCGGCGACCAGTCTCACCCGGCAGTAAGCGCCTGTTGCACCAGCGCCTCTAGCCAACCACGGACAGTTTCCGAGGTGAGGATGGCGGTAAGCAGACCAGCGAAGGCAACTGCGGCCAACATGACGATGCCGTATTCGGCTGTCGCCAGCCCGTCCTCCTCCTGATGAAGTGTGGCTAAGGAGCGCGGCGTGTGCCCGGTGCTCATGGTGTTCTCCTTTCCTAGACATTGCCGCATACCGATCAGAAGCGGCTGCCTCCACGGTGTTCGAAGAGCTGTCCGGATACAGGCTCGAACGGTGCATCTGTGGAACCTTCGGAGTGTCGGCCCAGCGACACGAGCCGTGGGGAAAAGCGTGGTGATGCTCTCTCACGCGGTCAGCATCACCGCCATAGAGCTGGAGTGTCACGGACCCGCGGTCGCGAGCGAACGAATTGAGACCGCGCCGGATGACCCTGTTCTCTGTTTCTCAAACCAACTCCCGAATGTCGCCATTTGCCCATACATTCGCACAAGGCGCCGTATTTTCGGAGTTGAGAAGGACGCCTCGCCACTGTATATTAAACAAATGTTGAATAAAGATGTCATCAAGGTCACCGACCTCCACGTCGTTAGAGGGAGGCGTACGGTAATACCGGGAATGAACCTCACGGTGCCGGTTGGGTCGATCACCGGCCTTCTTGGTCCCAGCGGTTGCGGTAAGACAACGCTGATCCGCGCAATCGCAGGAATCCAGATCATCAACTCTGGTTCCGTGACGGTGTTCGATCAGCAGGCGGGCAGCACATCTAATCGCGATCGCGTCGCGTATGTGACCCAGGTCAGTTCGGTTTACTCGGATTTGACGGTCGCGCAGAATTTGCGCTACTTCGCACGCTTAGGTGGGGCGTCGTCCTCCGCGGTGTCCCGGGTGCTTGACGAAGTCGGCCTGACGGACCAGAAAGGCGATATGACCGGATACCTATCTGGGGTCAGCGCACCCGCGTCTCTCTCGCGGCAGCTCTGCTGACCGAGGCGGACCTGTATCTGCCCGACGAGCCCACGGTAGGCCTCGACCCGGTGCTCCGCCGGGATCTCTGGGAGATGTTCGCCGGTCTTGCGAGAGCGGGGAAGACTCTCTTAATTTCCAGTCACGTCATGGATGAGGCCGCCCGCTGCGCGCGGGTGCTGCTCATGCGTGAAGGTCAACTGATCGCCGACGCAACACCCGAAGAGCTCCGCAAGCAGACCGGACATGACGATCTCGAACAGGCTTTTTTGGTCATAGCCGAAAGGAGCGCAGCATGACCCGAACCCTTGCCACTGCGCACCGTGTAGCGGCCCAGCTCCTCCATGACCGGCAGAGCCTGGCACTCATTCTCTTATTGCCCTCGCTGTTATTGTGGTTGTTCCGATACGTCTTCGACGGTGATCCGCAGGTCTTCTCCCGGGTCGGCCCGCAGATGCTTGGCCTGTTTCCCTTCATCTTGATGTTCTTGCTGACCTCAGTCACGATGGTGCGGGAGCGAACCTCGGGGACGTTGGAACGGCTTCTGACCACACGGCTGCGGCGCGGCTGGCCTCGTCCAGGCCACGGTGACGTCGACGGTCGCGATTTTGATGCTTGACTTGGATGTCCACACCCCTTGGATACTCGGGGTGTTTGCCGTCGCAAACGCCCTCCTCGGCACGGGTCTGGGCCTGCTGGCCTCGGCGTTCGCGCGTACTGAGTTCCAGGCTGTCCAATTCATGCCTTTGGTGGTGATTCCCCAGATGCTTTTGTGCGGATTGCTGACGCCTCGTGACAGCATGGCTCAGGTGTTGACGTGGATTTCCGATGTGCTGCCGCTGAGCTATACGGCTGATGCGTTCACTCGTGTCACCCACGTCAGCGGTTGGAACGGCGACTTCACCCTCGATCTGACAATCGTGCTTGCCTTCACTCTCGCTTCTGTTGGCCTTGCGGCTCTTACTTTGAGGCGCCGTACACCGTGAGCGGTGCACATCGAGAACGTGGACCCGGGCGACCACCTGGAGCCAATTCAGGACA
Organism: Nesterenkonia haasae; assembly: GCF_010119385.1. GTDB lineage: Bacteria > Actinomycetota > Actinomycetes > Actinomycetales > Micrococcaceae > Nesterenkonia > Nesterenkonia haasae. The sequence continues at coordinate 318,948 of NZ_VFIE01000019.1, read as the reverse complement.
GACCCGGCAAGCGATCGTAGACGCAGCTCGCCGTCAGTTCGCTGAGCGGGGGTTCCGGGGGGCGTCGGTTCGTTCAATCGCTGCCGAGGCTGGAGTGGATGCGAGCCTCATCAACCACCACTTCGGCGACAAAGCCGGGTTGTTGATCGCGACCATGAAATTGCCCTTCGACCCCCTCAGGAGAATCGATGAAGTACTTGACGGTTCCTTGGAGGGTCTTGCCGCACGGCTGATCCGAACCTTCTGTGAATCGTGGGATCCGCAACGAGAGGTCTTCAGCACGGTTGTCCGTAGTGCGATGGGCGGCGGACTGGACGACTCGCCGTTGTTTGATCTCTTGAAGGACGTTATTATCGTGCGGTTCGCCGACCGGCTGAAGGGCGAGGGCGCGCCGCTGCGAGCCACCTTGGTGGGGAGCCAGATCGTCGGACTCGCTGTTATGCGCTATGTGGCGCAGCTCGAACCCCTCGCCAGTGCCGATGTCGACCACGTCGTCGCCGCCTATGCGCCCGCGCTTCAGACCATCATGACCCCACTAGAAAGTTCGTGAGCTGGCTTTTAGATGGCTCTCTCCCGGACAGGGCTGACGCAGGCATAAGTGACGCGCATAATGCATGAGTCCTCGTCGCTGATGCGAGTGGCAATGTAGGCGACTGACAGCAGTGCCACTCATCCTTGAGCTGATCCGCCAATGGAATGGCCAAGAGGGTGTGCAGCCGATGCGTGTTTGCCAGTCACAAGCAGGACTTCATACGGGCAGCCACCTAGATCCACTCTGGTACCTGACAGTATCGCTGGGATGGTGACGCACGCCGGCCAGCGCCAGCCGATCTTCGAGCACTGCCTCACCACCTCGGCGCGGCAGACTGCGATGAGTATCGGCACAGAAGCGGTTAAAGAACCAGCACTCCTGATCGTCGGGACTCCCACACCACCGACGTTGGGGGCGGGCCTGAATTTCTCGCGGCCGAATGGTCGTGCCCATGCCGGTCTACATGGAGTCGAGCTTGCGGGAAAGACTTACTTCAGGGACCTACGTCAAGAGCAAGAAGAGAGCAAAATTTCAATTGTCAAAGGCATACTCTTGGCCACTCTTAATTTATAGCGTATGGGGGGTCTTGTGGCAAGGCCCCCCATCTCAGGCAGAATCAGGGAGTCAAACACACCAATTGGGCGGAAGGCGAGGGGATTTTGCCATACGCGGCGCAGACCCCACCGCCCCGAGGAGACTCCAAAATGTGGCCATTGCATGCCCCTTCCTCACTTCTGGAGAGAGCACCTGTGCCTCGTTTACCACGCAGCTCCCTGACGATTGCACTCACAATGATCGCTGGCAAGCTCATGATCGGGATGGACATGAAGATCATGCATATCGCGATTTCCCGGTTCTTGCATGACACTGACGCCTCACTGTCAGTTATCCAGTGGCTAGTGACTGCGAACAAGCTTGCTCTGGCGACGGCGATACCCGCGACGGATTGGGTGATTAGGAGATATAGCGCGCGGCGGTTGTGCTGGTCCCGCTCGGGGTTCTCACCCTGGCCCTGCGCAACGTTCCGCAGCTGCCTTCCGTCCCCAACCCACGACTCGATAAGCCCGGCGTCCTGTCACTACCACCTGCGACTGCGATGCTCGCCCTCGGGATCTCATCGGACCCCAAAAAATCGCATGACCGGGATGCTACTAACGCTCGGCGCCGGCATCGCACTGCTAACGGTCTTCGTCTGGCGCGCTCAGCTGGCCGAGCTCTGCCTACCCGTCGTTCTGATGGGGCAGCTGCGGTTGTCGCGATATCAACCCTCGGAAACTTGCCTGCTCCTTACTAAGGCCAGCTGCCCAGTGACCCCGACGCTCAACTTTCCCTAGCGGAATACCCACCCAAGTACCAGTACCAACTGACTCTCAAGAACGGAACCGTCATGAGACCTTCTGCGACCAGTCCCTTCAACATCCCCGACCGACTTTCCGTTAAGACCGATCCCCAACTGATCGCTCATGACGATCAGCATCTCTCAAGGATTGCGGACAGCCTCCGGCAGAAGATCACTGACCTCACAGGCCGTCTCAGTACACTGCGTCGTGAGCCCGGCGGCAGGGGTCAGGCGGGAGTCCAGCGAGACGCAGAAATCCACCGATACGCAAGACAGCTCAACGTCCTGCAACGCTTTGGTATGGACCTGTGCCTGGGCCGGATCGTTAGAACTGATCATCCAGAACCTATCTACATTGGCCGGAGCGGCCTTACTGACTCGGACGGACGACGGCTACTCGTCGATTGGCGCGCCCCAGCGGCTGAGCCATTCTTCGCGGCGACACATGCCACTACGATGGGTTTGATCAGCCGTCGCCGCTACCGATGGGCCCATGGGCAGGTCGTCGACTACTGGGACGAGGTGTTCGCCCCGGAAGAACTGAACGGGCGAGCCGCCCTCGATGATCAGTCGGCGTTCATCGCCAGCTTGGGCGCCAGCCGCTCACCGCAGATGCGGGACGTGCTCGCTACGATCCAGGCCGACCAGGACGCTATCATTCGGGCTGGGTCCCTTGGTGCACTTGTCGTTGATGGCGGTCCTGGCACCGGAAAGACCGTGGTGGCGTTGCACCGGGCCGCTCGCCTCATCTATTCGGAGCCCCGCCTAACCAGTGGTAGGGGAGGGTTGCTTTTTATTGGCCCCACCCAGGCGTACCGATCATATGTGGAGGATGTCCTGCCCAGCCTCGGTGAGGACAACGTACAGATCTGCACCCTCCGCGATTTCTTAGTCGAGGGAAACTCCGCCATAGATGAGCCTGATCCGGAAGTGGCTCATCTCAAATCCTCCAGGCGCCTCTTGGAAGCCATCGAGGTAGCTGTGACTCTCCACGAACAGCCGCCTACACAAGGCATGAGCGTTGAGACCCCTTGGGCAGATCTCTGGATCGGCCCGGAAGAATGGCGCGAAGCGTTTGACGCCGTTGACCCTGGCACACCGCATAATCAAGCTCGCCCCCAAGTGTGGGAATCTCTTGTGGAAATCCTGACGGACAAGATCGATGGGTATGACGAATTGTCGATTTCCCAGCTGCGCAAATACGCAGCACAGGACGAGGAGCTCCAGCAGAGGATCGTATCGGCATGGCCCCTTCTAGATCCTACGAGCGTGGTCGCCGATTTATGGTCCGCACCGGAATACCTTGGCAAGTGCGCCCCTTGGCTCACTCCCAAAGAATTGGAGCTGCTCCAACGTGAGGAACCACGGGCGTGGACCGTCTCTGATCTGCCTCTCCTGGATGCAGCTCGTCAGAGGATCGGTGATCCTGAACACGCACGGCAGGAACGTCGGCGCCAAGCGGCCATTAATGCGGAGCGTGAACAGATGTCCTTAGTCGTCGACGACTTAATTTCTGCAGATCGTGACGGTAATGACGGAGAAGGTCTGGTGACGATGCTGCGTCAGGACGATTTACAGCGCCCTCTGGTCGATGATGCTGCCCTGCCTCATACAGACCCGGACATTCTTGCCGGTCCGTTCGGACACATCATTGTTGATGAAGCACAGGAACTTACCGATACCGAGTGGGATATGGTCCTTCGTCGATGCCCTTCCCGAAGTCTCACTATCGTCGGTGACCGTGCCCAAGCCAGGCAAGGATTTACTGAGACCTGGCAGGAGCGACTTCAGCGGGTCGGACTCCAAACCATCACCCGAACTACTCTCAGCATCAACTACCGCACACCCAAAGAGATCATGGCAGAGGCCGGACTAGTGATCCGCCGCATCCTGCCGGACGCAAACGTCCCCGAATCCATCCGCAACACCGGTATCCCGGTAACCCAACGCTCCGCAAGCGACTTAGATCAGGTTATACAAGACTGGCTCGTCAGGCATGAAGACGGTATTGCCTGCGTGATAGGAGCTCCCGCATTCGCAGCGAGGCCGAGGGTAAGATCGATGATGCCCGAAGACGTCAAAGGTCTTGAATTCGACTTCGTTGTCCTCGTCGAACCAGATGACTTAAGCGTCGGCGGTGGAAAGGCTGTCGACCACTACGTCGCGATGACCCGAGCAACCCAGCAGCTCGTCATCCTCACCCACAGTTAGGGTGTTCCACGTGTTAGCGTACCCAGGCGATGGAAGCGCAGAACACCGAGACTGGCCACCCCGACCGGCTTCGGCGGGAGACCCGTCCCGAAAAACTGGGCTGGATTGCGAACATCTTGGGTATCGGTCCATTATGTCGGTCGTATTGGTCATGATCGCGTCGTCGTCGCGGGAGCATCTCAGGACCAGACCGTGGCCATCCCGAGCAAATCGCAATGTTATGTTTTGGTGATACCTCGCCTTCGGCTAGCAATCAGAATCAGAGAGCTTGGCACGGTCCAGCAATGCAAGCTGTGGTGCCTCCACGTGTGGGCAGCAGAGATCGAGATACGCCCAATAAGAAAGTCGCAAAAACGATTCCCCAGTTGCTGAAGCCCGGCCTACAGATGAATGTCGATGGCCGAAATCATTGGACCAGTGCAAGTTCACTATTCACCAGTGATTGTGGGAACGGTGTGAGGCTACATTATGTGAACTCGGCCCCTACTGGTGGAATTGCCGAGGCAGAGATAACCACCGCAGCACCGTTCTATCAATATATAATATAAATTATGTAATCTGTTTGAGTATGCCTAATTCAGTATTTATCTCGAGAGATTCTCTTCGATTGGTTCTGGTGCTGGTTAGGCTTTTGGAACGTTCGGTGATGTCGGCGTTGTAGTCTGCAGATTACTGCGCGGGCGGGGTATCTAGAAGACTAGTAGGCGGATGATTATGGAGGTCACCGCGGTCGGGATTGACAATGCAAAAAAGAGCGATCGGTTGTGCTTAGGTGTTGGGTGGTTCTGTGGAGTCTTTGGTGTCGATTCTTCGTTGGTGGCGTGTGCTGACGGCTAGGCTCGTTAGGATGATCGCTGCCCCGGCCGCGGCGTCGAGGATGAAGTGATTGCCGGTGATTACGATGCTGAGCAGCATGAGCAGTGGTAGTCCCCATCCGATGATCCGGGCCCATAAGGCAGGTGCTTCTCGTGCCAGTGCGATTCCTATGAGTAGGTTCCAGCCGAAGTGGAAACTTGGCATGGCTGCGTACTGGTTGGTCAACGACGGGGGCTGTAGTACTCGGTAAGCTTCGGAGTGCATGGTGACGGTATCTATGACTCCGATGTCGAGTAGTCGTGGCGGTGCCATGGGGAAGGTGGCAACGATGACCATTCCCACTAGTCCGGAGATTACTAAGGTGTTTCGGTAGAGTGTGAACTTCTCGCGTTTCTTCCAGGCCAACCAACCCAGTGTTGTCACGATGACTGGCCAGTGCCCCCATATGTAGATCGTGTTCATGGCCTGCTGTATTCCAGGCAGTTCTAGTGCCCAGGCCTGGAAGTCACGTTCTACACTGATGCCGATCCTCTCTTGGAGGTTGATGACCAGCTCGGCGTTGCGTGTGGCGTTTTCTGTGCTCCCTTCAGTGAAATGTCGGACTCCGAAGTAGGTGATGACTGCTACTAGGACTACCAGAGACTGGCGTAGCAGGAATGGCAGCGTGCCGTGATGTCTTGGTTTCTGCCTTGGTATGGATGAGGTAGCGGCCGAAGTGGAGAGGTTCACCAATCAAGGGCTCCCGTGGCCGCGGATAAAAGCCTCCACGTACTCATGGGCGAGATCGTCATGGTACTGCTGTGGTGGGGATTTCATAAAGTAGGCTGAGGCTGAGATCAGTGGTCCGCCGAGTTTGCGATCCAAGCCGATTTTGGCCGCGCGGATGGCGTCGATGATCACTCCGGCGGAGTTCGGGGAATCCCAGACTTCCAGTTTCAGCTCAATCGCGAGGGGCGCGTCACCGAAGTTGCGGCCCTCTAGCCGGATGTATGCCCACTTGCGGTCATCTAGCCAGGGAACATAGTCGCTGGGACCTATGTGAACATCTCGTTCTCGGAGATCCGCGGTGGTGCTGGAGGTTACTGCCTGGGTCTTAGAGGTCTTTTTGGATTCCAGTCGGTCGCGTTGAAGCATGTTCTTGAAGTCCATGTTCCCGCCGAAGTTCAGCTGATATGTCTGGTCCAGGTGGACTCCGCGGTCTTCAAATAGGTGAGCTAGTTTCCGGTGGATGATAGTGGCTCCGACTTGGGATTTAATGTCATCGCCGATGATCGGCAGTCCTGCCCTGGTGAACTTATCAGCCCACTTCTTGGTGCTGGCGATGAAGACTGGCAGTGCGTTGACGAACGCGCAGCCAGCATCGATGGCTGCTTGGGCGTAAAACTGAGTGGCTTCATCTGAGCCGACGGGTAGGTAGCAGACAATGACATCGACTTCGGCTTTTTTCAGCGTGGCAACTACGTCGACTGGTTCCAGGGGGGACTCGCTGATGGTCTGGCGGTAGTACTCGCCCAGGCCGTCGAGTGTGGGTCCGCGCTCTACGATGAGGTTGCTGTGGGGGACTTCGGCGAAAGTGAGCGTATTGTTCTGGCTGGCATGGATGGCCTCGGAGAGGTCTTTGCCTACTTTGTTGTCATCGACATCGAAAGCGGCCGCGAACTGAATATCACCGACGTGGTAGTTGCCGAAGCGCAGGTGCATCAGCCCAGGCACGTCCTGGTCCTCGGGGGCATCCTTGTAGTACTCCACACCTTGGGCCAGGGAGGCGGCACAATTGCCGATACCTACCAAAGCCACACGGATAGGGTGGTTATTCATGAGTGGTCTCCTTCTAGAGTTGGGTGTATCTGGCATCGTGAGGTGGTTTCTCTCTTCGGGGGTTCCCCTGCGGGGACTACATGTTTACGAGGAGAGGCCTCGAGTCTGTGTTGGCGCTGCGCGCGACGTCTGCGGGTGCCGATGTAAGCGATTGCTGCCCCTGCGGCAGAGCCAACGGTGATTCCAAGAACCGTGCTCAGCCAGGGCGGGAGATCCGTGGCAGAGGTGGGTAGAAAGCCCAGGCCGATCAGCCACCAGGACCACATGAATCCTCCCGTGATGGCCAAGCTCAGAAGCCGGGCCCAGCTCATTCGCATCATCCCGGCAGTAGCCATAGCAGCTGACCGGCCAAACGGCATAGCGAAGACCACCAGCAGCCCTGCCCAGGTGGAGGGGCCGCCAGCGTGCAAAGAAATCCGAAGAATCTTCCGATGCAGCAGGCGCCCCCACCTCCAGCGATAGAGCACCCGGATGAACTTGTACCTAAACAGCGCGTAGAGCCCGATATCACCTGCCAGGCAGCCGGCGAAAGTTGCAAAGAATGCACCATGGATCGGTACGAGACCTTCTGCGGCCAAAGCCCCGGAAGCGATGACCATGAACTCTGAAGGCAAGGGCGGCACCAGAGCAGTCAGTGCCACGGCCAATCCCTGTACTAGGAATAACCAGAAACCCCACTTCGTGTAGGACTCCGAAAAGTCAAAAGCCAACATGGGATCAGATCTGCTCGCTCAGACACCGAGCGCAGGTCGTTGAGTTAAAGCTGCCTGACAGGTCCAGCCGATAATCCGTGTAGGTCATACACAGAGTATTACACACACTGTGTATCCAATGCACATTCGATTGAGACTGAGATATGGCATGAAGCTGCGTCGATTCTAAAGTTGTCTTATCCATCGGAAACGCCAAAGCTTCACTAGCCCACGCTCTCGAATAGCCGGTGCAACCTGTCACGCTCGTGCCCGCCGTGGCGGTCAGCTGCGCAGGTGCCGATAGGTCGACACTGCCAAAGGCAGAAATATCGCAATGAGTAGTCCAGGCCAAACCACTGCGAAGGTCGAAGCGTGTTCGGCAAACCATGTCTCACCACCGGTCATAGGTGCACCGAGGAGTTCGCGAACCGTGGTCGCGGTGGCGGAAAGGGGGTTGGCGTCAGCGATGGTTCCCAGCCATCGGGGCATGGTCGCAGTGTCGACAAAGACGCTGGAAAAGAACAGGATCGGCCAGACCAACATGTTAATCGGACCCAGGGACTCAGGAGTAGGCGCTTTTAGCCCTACGAAGATGCCGGTCCAGAGCATCGCTACCCGGAGCAATAGCAAGAGCCCCAGGACGGCGAGTGCCTCGGCGCCGGTGGTATCGGGTCGCCACCCAAATATTAGGCCAGCGCCAAACACCACAGTGAGCGAGACCAGGGAATCCAACAGATCTGCGATACAGCGCCCCCCGACCACCGCGATGCCACTCATCGGCAACGAGCGGAAACGGTCTGTGACCCCGCGAGAAGAGTCTTGACTTACTGCCGCCATCGTTCCCTCGAGCCCCAGGAAGACTGTCATCGCCAGCACCCCGGGCATCACGAAGTTCAGGTAGCTTCCACCCAGGGCGTAGCCGAGTGCGCCTCCCATCAGTCCCAAGAAAAGTGTCATCAAGATGATCGGCCAAACCCAGTTGAAGATCCTGGTCCCAAGCATGTGGCGCCAGTGTTGGAGGTCTCGGAGAGTGATAGTCCAGGTGTCAGCGAGTGCGCGAGCTGCCGGAGAGGTCGAGCCGTCAGGCTTAGTGGTGATGGGAGTCGTGGAGGTGTTCATTTGGTGTCCTTCCCAGCAGTTTCCGGGGTTATGTGGTGGTGCGTTTCGAGCGCTGTCTGTCCGCTGATTTGGACGAAGACCTCGTCTAGACTTGGTGTGCGTAGAGCGAGGTCGCGAACCGGCAAGGTGGCTTCATGAAGTGCTGCGGTGGCCCCTATCATTGAGGAGCTTCGGTTGGCCAGCGGTACTCGGATGACACCATCGACGAGACTGACCTCCCCGCTTGACCATTTGGATAGTTTCTGGCGAAACAGTGGCCAATCTGCTTCGCTCTCGGGGGTCACCTCAAGCCAGTCGTCGCCGACTGTCGCTTTCAACTGGCTTGGGCTGCCCTCGGCTACTACGCGACCTCGCCCGAGCATCGAGATTCGATCGGCTAACTGATCTGCCTCCTCCAGATATTGAGTGGTCAGTAGCACCGTGGTGCCTTCGCGGACGAGTTCACGGATTGCCGTCCAGACGTCCTGGCGCACCCCAGGATCGAGACCCGTGGTCGGCTCATCGACGAACAAAACATCAGGAGCTGTGACAAGACCCGCTGCAAGATCAACACGTCGGCGCATGCCACCTGAGTATGTCTTGACCTGACGGTCGGCAGCCTCCCCTAGTCCGAATCTTTCCAGAAGCTCATCGGCACGCCGAGTTGCTGACGCGGGGCGGTATCGGTTGAGGCGGGCGAACATCACTAGGTTTTGTCGCCCGCTGAGTGCCTCGTCCACTGCGGCGTACTGGCCGACCAAGCCGATTCGCGAACGCACCCGCCCAGACTCGTGGACAGCATCAGCACCAGCGACCACCACCCTGCCGGCATCGGGTGCCAGCAGGGTGGTCATGATCCGCACCGCGGTGGTCTTACCAGCTCCGTTTGGTCCCAGCATCCCGTGTACGCTGCCGCGCGCAACCTGGAGGTCGAGGTTATCCAGCACCAACGTACCTTTTGCCCCTCCATAGCTCTTCTGCACGCCCTCAAGTGAGATCGCGGTTTCGATGTCCTGCATATCTGAACCTTTCTGACGCCGTAATGTACGGCGTACACTGCAAGGCTACGATAGCCTGATCGTGTTCGCACATAAGCAGGCATATGTGGCTGGCCGATCACGGAATGCAGGAGAATTATGGGCACTGAGAAGACGGCCCCGCAGCTGGTGCATAGCTTGTACCTTCTTTGGGGCCATCACCCCAGGCCTGGTCGAAGCGGGATCAGCGTGACGCAGATTGTCCAGGCTGGAGTTGATCTGGCTGACGCCCAAGGGCTGGAAGCCACCTCTATGCGGAAAATTGGCGAGCAACTCGGTGTGAGCCCGATGGCGCTTTACACTCATGTCCCGAGCAAAGAGGACCTCGTGGCGCTGATGGTCGATTCTGTCTACGGCGAGCTGTACAGCGACAAAGCCAACGCTACGAACACCCGTACCTGGCGAGACGGCCTACAGCAAGTGGCTATGTGCAACTGGGGACTATTAATCCGGCATCCTTGGCTGCTTGACGTATACGATCTGCGAAGCCTCCTGGGACCTAATGCCAGTCGGAAATACGAGACCGAGCTGAAAGTCCTGGATGGAATCGGCCTCTCTGACCTGGATATGGAAGCCAGCCTTACGACGCTGCTGAATGTGGTGCAAGGCGCCGCTCGGGACCAACGCAGTGACTTCGAGTCCGAGAACCGTTCCGGCCTTACCGATACTGAATGGTGGGCGATCGTCGCACCGGCCTTAGAGCACCTCATGAGCGAAAACGACTACCCCGTGTCAGACCGAGTTGGAAGCACCCTCGGCGAGTTATTTGACGCAGCCCGGGATTCGCAGCGATCGTTCCATACTGGGCTCGAATTGGTCCTGGCCGGCATTGAGGCGCTGATTCGCCCGCCAGACGGATCACCTGCTTCTCCGCCATCGGCTTCATAGCTCCTAAAACGCAAGCGGGCAGATTCATACGAGAGTGGATTTGGACATGGTGGTCCACTCCGATGCTGTGTCTATTCTTGTCTCCACCAGATCTACCTTTCCTGGGAATGCGGCGATGCCCGCGGGGACCAGCGCACTCGGGACAAGTGCCGGGAGCGATATGCGTAATGCGCAAATAAATGACATTGTGCGCTGAGACGGATTTGGAACAGCTTCTCTGCCCTCTGCGGCCGCTACGTCCAAGACGGGCGGAACGCTCCCAGAACTTTTAGTCGGTTGCCGAATCATTGGGCGACTTATGGCTGAGTGGATCCTCCGGGCGAATCGTTCGTCCATAGAGTCGCACTCGATAGAGAGAATTTAAGTGACAGCTGGCAGTAGGAGGAAGCCTCCCTTTTCCTGCCACTCTCAATATATAGCGCACCAGGGGGCTTGTGGCAAGGCCTGGGTCATGCCGCAAAATCATTGGTTGTGAAGTTAAATCATAGGAATGGGAGAGATGAAATGCGCGTGGTATTGGCGACGTATGGGACACGAGGAGACGTCGAACCAGTTGTCGCGTTGGCAACCCAGGTAAGGGCCATGGGTGCTGAAGTGAAGGTATGCGCACCCCCGGATGAAGAGTTTGCACAATTGATGACACGTGCCAAGTTGCCATTTGTCCCTTTCGGAAAGCCGTGGAGTTCATGGGCGAACGGAGTGTCGACGGCGGAGGAGCGAGTAGAGGACGCTGACGAGTTCGTAGCGAGGCACATCGCCGCAACATACGAAATCCTCGCCGAGGCCGCGCAGGGATGTGATCTCCTCTTGGCGACGGGGATGTTGCATTTTATTGCCCAGTCGGTGGCAGAGAAATTGTCCATCCCACACCGGTTTGTGCTCTTTTCCCCTGGACTGGAGCTGGAGTCTCCAGAAAGAGACAGGCTAGTTGGCGCGCCGATCAATGCCCATCGGACCGCTATCGGGCTGCCACCGGTTGATGATATCCGTCAGTTCCTGTTTACTGACCAGCCGTGGATGGCGGCGGACCCGGTTTTGGCACCGCAGCGAGCCTCCGGACGCGGCAGCACCGTGCGCACCCCTGCGTGGATCCTGCGAGACGATCGGCCCGTGGCAGCTGAGTTGATGGCATTCCTAGATGCTGGTGCCCCGCCCGTGTATGTGGGTTTTGGCAGCATGCGCATCACACAAGATAGTGCAAGGGCAGCCATTGAGGCGATCCGGGCGAAGGGGCGCCGGGTGCTCCTCCGACGCGGGTGGGCCGATCTGGCCGCAATTGACGACCAGGACGACTGCTTCATCGTCGGAGATGTCAATCAGCAGGCGCTGTTTCCCCGGGTTGCGGCCATCATGCACCACGGAGGCGCTGGCACTACGACGACCGCCGCCCTGGCTGGCACTCCACAAGTAGTAGTGCCCCAAGCGGCGGATCAGCCTTACCAGGGCCTCAGAGTAGCCGAATTGGGAATCGGGGCGGCACACGAGGGTTCAACACCGAGTTTTGAGTCCCTATCGGGGCCTCTCACTATTGCGCTGGACCCTGAGACTCGGGCACGCGCCACCGCTCTGGCCGGTGCTATCCGCACCGACGGGGCGACCGTAGCTGCGAGGCTGTTGCTCGACACGGCCAACGCTCAGGCGAAATCATTCTCAGCACTAAACATGTAGGAGCGGGGGCTCCTCACTTTGCCGGAACCCCCTCGAATCTGTCAGACAGCTCCCAGTAAGACGCCGTTGGAGGCACTTTGGCACTAGACGTGAGTCCAGAGCTTGGGACCCTGGTGAACACTCAAGGAACGAGCAGTTTCTTTGGTTGGATACAAGACTGACTGCTACTTGGTGGCGTCGTTGACCGGTGTTCCTTGCTGTTCCATTGTTTCGAGGCCGGAGATGATGAGGTTGAGACCTAGATCGTACTCGGCATCGATGCCGTCGCCGTTCTCAACTACAGGAACCTCGTCATCGATGTAGTTGCCGGATTTCATCACCGGCGCCAAGTGCGGAAACCGCTCTGGTGTAATAACTTCTGCGAGAACTGCGACCCCCTCTGCCGGAACGGCAACGATGCCTTCCTGGGCGAGGTCTCGCTCCAGTTCCACGGAGGAGGCAACATGCTGGGAGATTACCAGGATCACGCCAATCTTGACATCGTCGGCCAGTGGCAGATCCTTCATGGCGCCCAGGCCCAGGTTCGCTGCCCGGACGCTGTTCGGCATCAGGATGGAGACCGGGCCGCGAGGGATCTCCAACACCCACGGGTGGGCACGGTACGCCTCGCGGACCACTCCAGCCCAGACTCGTAACGCCTCTCGCCAGTCAGTTGGAAGTTCGACTTTCTCAGGAATCGTCAGTGCGGCATCCTGCATAAGCCTCAGCAGCTCATCCTTACTGGAGACGTAGCGATAGAGAGACATCGTGGTGAAGCCCAAAGGCTTGGCGACCGCCTGCATGGTCACCGCGGCCAGCCCTTCGTTGTCGGCAACCTCGATGGCAGCTTTCACTATCCGTTCATGGCTCATCCCTCGACTCGGCCCGCGCTGGGGCACTTCCTGCATTCCCCAAGCGATGGCGACCGCGCGGGGGAGCCCGGTATCAGTGGTTTCAGCCATGTTCTTCATTCTCTCACCATTTACGGAGGTGCATTTCATACACAGTGTGTGTCATAATCTGTTTATGACCTACACAAACATGCCACTCGTCGAGATCTCAGGACTCTCCAAGAGCTACGGCAAACACCAAGTCCTGAACGACTTACACATCACCCTTCCGCAAGGAGTTCATGCCCTGTTGGGACCCAACGGCGCCGGCAAGACCACGCTGGTCAATATCCTCTCGACACTGATCCCGTTCAGTTCGGGTGAGGCGCGCGTACTGGGCCTCGATGTTCACCGTGACCGCAAAAAGCTCCAAGGCCTGATTTCCCTGACTGGGCAGTATGCAGCGGTGGATGGCGCACTCTCCGGTATAGAAAACATGGTGATGATGGGGCAGCTCTTCGGACTCTCCCGACGTGACGCCAAACGGCGGTCCGATGAGCTTCTGGAGCGCTTCGAGTTGTCTAAGGCGGCCGCTAAACGGGTGGCCACATACTCGGGCGGCATGAGACGCAAGCTAGACATCGCAGCCAGTCTCATCGCCGGCCCTCAGCTGATCTTCCTCGACGAACCGACCACAGGTTTGGACACCCGCAGCCGGCAGGCGCTCTGGGATGAGATCAATACTCTGGCTGCTGCCGGGACCTCGATCTTCCTGACCACCCAGTACCTGGAGGAGGCAGATGTGCTCGCCGAGCGCATCATGGTGCTACACGGCGGTGGGATCGTCGCTGAGGGAACCGCCGTCCAGCTGAAACAGCGGGTTGGCGGTTCCACCATCCAACTGCACGACGATGCCGGGCACATCATCGAGACCCTTCCCACTCAAGGAGATGCCGCGGACCTGGCTCAGCAACTGGCAGCCATATCTCAGCAGCGGCCCGAGGTCAGCGTGACTGTGCGCAAACCGACTTTGGATGAGGTCTTCCTGGAACTCACCGGCGCGCGATCACCCTCAGTATCACCAACAACGAAAAGCGACAAGAAAGAGGTCTCCCAGTGACTAAGACTGCCACTCGACCTACATCCAGAGTGCCTGCCCGCAACATCGAAACGCACAGCGCCGAACCGATGTCTGGCGCTAACTTCGTGACAGGTTTGATTGTCTTTTCGGTGCGGAGTCTCAAGCACTCCTTTCGTGATGCCGAATCTCTGCTGATGGCTGTGATCCTGCCGATCATGCTCATGCTGATCTTCACCTATGTGATGGGCGGGGCGATGGACGTCACCGGCGATGGCGCGACCTCCAGCGCTCAATACCTCTCTTATGTGCTGCCTGCAATCGTGGTGACGGCAGCCGGCTTCGGCGCTTCATACACGGCTGTGGTGGTTAGTAACGATATGACCACCGGATTTATGAACCGACTGCGCACGATGCCCTTCCCCTCAGTCACCGTACTGCTGGGACACACGGTCTCGTCAATGGTGCGCAACTTAATGGCCACCGCGGTGGTCTTCGCTGTCGCGCTGGCTGTCGGGTTCCGCACTGATGCATCTGCTGCACAGTTGGCCGGCTCAGTCGGACTGGTCGCCCTATGGATCCTGGTGATCACCGTCGTCTTCGCCGTCCTCGGCATGGTCGCAGGTTCTGCCGAATCAGCCAGCGGATATGGATTTATGCTGCTGTTCCTACCCTACGTCTCATCAGGCTTCGCTCCAGTGGAATCGATGCCCAACTGGCTCCAAGGCTTCGCTCAGCACCAGCCCATGACCCCAATCATCGACGCCTCCCGCGCCTCGCTGAACGGCGAAACCCCCGGCAACGAATGGTGGATCGGAATCCTGTGGTGCACAGGATTCGTAGTGCTGGCAGTGTGGATGGCAGCTGTACTCTTCCCCAAGAAAGTCGCTCGCTAGCTTGCAGCGTTGAGAGCACCCATAGCGGAGCCAAAGGAGGCAGCGATCGGTTCCTGGGGACCGAAGAACAGCACATCCGGTTTCGCCTCGTAGTAGCTCAAGGAGGTCTTCGTAGACGCTTCCGTACCGATAGAAGACGCGAATAATGGTGAAAGTATCATCAGTGTCCGCATTTAGGGGAGAGGGACAAACATGACTGATGGGGAGGCTGGGTGGGTTCAACAACCTCTGCAGATTGAGCGGCCGGAGGCTGTAATAAAAGCGGAACTGCACGGGTCGACTAATGGACCTTTGGTCGTGTTCACCCATGGTGGTTGGATGGACCGGCACATGTTCGACGCTCAAGTTCAACCCTTAGTCGCCGCAGGTTATTGTGTGCTTCTCTGGGATGTAGCAGGTCACGGCGAATCCCTCCCGCGCGGGGTGGAGAGACCTTCCGTAGCCCAAATGGGAACCGACCTGCTTGCCGTGTTAGATGCGCTAGGGCCTATTGAGCCGGTTTTCCTTGTAGGGCAGTCCCTGGGCGGCATGATCTCGCAGCACGTGGCATTGGTGGCACCCGAACGGGTTGCCGGACTCGTGACGATTGGGTCTCCCTGCATCAATCCTGAAAACCCGCGGCTGGCCAAACGAATGACAGCACTGTGGCGCATCTCCGCATGCGTCGCTGGTTTGCTCCCGACATCGTTGCTCCTGCGGCAATTGCCCAAGGGTACTGCACTTACACCGGAGGCGCAGGAATACGTCCAGACTGTGACGCAGAATGTCACTAAAGAGAATTTCCGGTGGCTCACGGAAGCAGCTCGGGAGGCTGGGCGTGGATTGCAAGGTCGTTCGATTCAGGTTCCACTGCTCATCATTCGGGGCGAGCAGGATATCAGTGGCTCTGGACGGCTGACCGTGATGACCGCTCAGCACTGGTTGGAAAGGGACCCACAGGCTCGCTACTCGGAGATTCCCGACGCGGGGCACCAGGCACACCAGGACCAGCCAGAGATCTTCAATGAACTACTGCTCGACTATTTGAGCGCTGCACGTCACACGCATTGAACGGACCAGCTGGTGTTGGATATGCCTTGGGAGCGTGGTCGCCAGCCCGTCCTCGTCCTGATGAAGTGTGGCCAAGGAACGCGGTGTGGACCCGGTGCTCATGAAGTTCTCCTCTCCGAGGGAATGCCGCATCCCGATCAGCAGCGGCTAACTCCGCGGTGCCCCAGCAAGTTCTGACCGCGCCTCGAACGATGAACCCGTGGGACACCCGGAGTGTCGGCGCTGTGCCCTTACTCATGGGGGAAGACCGACTGAACCACCGGTCCAGCCGATAGTTGACCTAGGCAACTATGCTGGTGTCATGCTTGAGTCAACGCGACCTGAACTGCTCGGCGACTTCGGAATGGTCTCCTCCACCCACTGGCTGGCTTCTCAGACCGGTATGAGCATCCTTGAACGCGGAGGCAATGCCGCCGATGCGGCAGTAGCATCCGGGTTCGTCCTCCAAGTGGTGGAACCCCACCTCAACGGGCCCGGTGGGGAAGCCCCCATCCTGGTCTGGTCTGAGACCGAGCAGCAGGTGGAGGTGATCAACGGTCAGGGCACAGCGCCCCAAGCTGCCACGGTGGAACGGCTGAAAGAAATGGGCCTAGACATCATGCCGGGCACTGGGCTTCTCTCCGCAGTTGTCCCCGGCGCATTCGGCGCCTGGCTGACCTTGCTTCAACGCCACGGGACTATGAGTCTGCGTGAGGTTCTCAGCCCGGCGGTCCGGTTCGCCGACCAGGGGCATCCGGTGCTCAGCAGAGTCTCCCGAACCATCGAAACCGTGCAGGAGATGTTCGCCAACGACTGGCCGACCTCCGCAGCCACCTGGCTCTCTGGCGGTCACGTGCCCGCCCCCAACAGTCGATTTCGCAACACCGTGCTCGCTCGCACGTTCAGCCGCCTCATCAATGAGGCAGAAGCTGCTGGTGGAGACCGGGATAAACAGCTCGACGCCGCCCAGCAGGCCTGGTATTCAGGCTTCGTCGCTGAGGCCATCGAAGCATTCTGCCGCGACAACTCTGTTAGAGACACCAGCGGTCACCGGCATTCTGGGCTGCTCACCGGCCAGGACATGTCCGAGTGGCATGCCGAGGTCGAAGCCCCGGCGACCTTCGATTATCAGAACTACACCGTGTGCAAGACCGGCCCATGGGGCCAGGGGCCGGTGATGCTTCAGCAGCTCGCTCTGCTGGAGGGATACGCCCTGGATTCAGTGCCGGTAGGCTCCGCTGATTGGGTCCATGTGATGGTGGAGACCGGAAAATTGGCATTCGCCGACCGGGAGGCTTGGTACGGCGATCCACGCTTCACCGATGTCCCCCTGCAGGATCTTCTCAGTCCTGAGTACACCATCCGGCGCCGGGCGCTGATCGATGACCATGCCGCGTCGCGGGAACTCATTCCCGGTGCACCGGGCGGTCGCCAGCCTCAGCTGCCGCACTACCCAGAAGTAGGCCCGAGTGCTGAAATCGCTGGTGTGGGAGAACCGACGGTGGCTCATAACGGCGACACTCGCGGAGATACCTGCCACGTCGACGTCGTCGACTCCGGCGGCATGATGGTTGCTGCGACACCCTCGGGTGGATGGCTCCAAGCCTCTCCGACGATTCCCGAACTCGGATTCTGCCTGAGTTCAAGAGCGCAGATGTTCTGGCTGCAGGACGGACTGCCGAATTCTCTGCGACCTGGAGCTCGTCCCCGGACCACTTTGTCGCCGTCCTTTGCGCTGCGTGATGGTAAACCGTGGATGGCCTTTGGGACCCCCGGTGGTGACTCCCAGGATCAGTGGAACCTGCAGCTGTTCCTCAACGTCGTCCACGGTGGAATGAACCTCCAGGAAGCCATAGACGCTCCAGCGTTCCATTCCACCCATGTGCCGAGTTCGTTCTATCCGCGGGAGGCGTTCCCTGCCCAGGTGATGATCGAGGACCGCTTCCCGGCCTCCGTTTTGGACGATCTTCGCCGCCGGGGGCACGACCTCAAGGTCGGTGGGGGATGGACTGAAGGTCGTCTCTCCGCGGTGGCCAAAGACGGCGGGTGGCTGCGCGCCGGCGCCAACCCGCGCGGAGCACAAGGTTATGCAGTAGGGCGCTGACCTGCGGTCTAGGATCCCGAGCTCGGGGTGGTCGAGACAAGGATGTCCGCGTCCTCGGTGACATGGATCATCGCACTGAGCACGCTTCGAGCATCAAGTGCGTCACCGGGCGCAAGTGAGTACTCGGCGCCGTCGATGGTGACTACAGCTGAACCGCTCAGCATTGTCAGAAAGCAGTCGTGTCCGCTCAGCGGCAGCGGAAAGTCCAGGTTGTCTCCGGCGTCGAAGGCGCCCGCCATGATGCGAGTCTCAAGTGAGGGGTGGGAGAGTTCCCGCCAGCCCTCCCGAGGACCCGGAAGATGTGACTGTTGGACCACGAGTCTGTTCTCGTCTCGGGTCAGTTCAGCCAGGCTCGTGTTCAGCGCCGCTGCGACCTTGGCCAACAGCGGCAAGGAGGCAATCGAAAGGCCGTTTTCAATGTTGGACAGATGAGACACCGAGATGTCGGCTCTGCGCGCGACTTGGGTCAGGGTCAGGCGGGCGTCTTTTCTCCGGCGACGAATGGCCTCACCGAGGCGGAAACCCAGGTGCTCAGTATTCATCCGGCTCACCGCACCAGCGCCGGAGTGACGATCCACAGGAGTTCGACACTTCCCGTCCCGTCATCGATGGACAGCGCGTGCTCGGGATGAGAGGAATAGTGCAGCGATTCGCGCGGGCCCAGACTGAAGGTTTCGGACCCGAAGGAAAATGTCACCTCGCCCTGCAGGACCAGACAGAAGCGCTCACCCACATACCGATACGTCGCGCTGGAGTCTATGGCCGAAAATTCGTGGCGCAACGCTGTGTAGGAGGGATTATCCAGGCGGGAGGACAGCAGCGAGTACGACTCCGTGCTCGACTCTGAGAATTTCAGGTGATGGGGAGAGCCTGCCCGGTGCACGGTCACCTCAGGCTCCACCTCACGAGGGAAGAATGCCGAGACGTCGACCCGGAGCACAGCCGCGAGCGTACTCAGGGCGCTCAAGCTGGGCACTGTGGCCGAGGTTTCCACAGCAGAGATGTAGCCTTCGCTGTACCCGCCCTGCTCCGCAAGGTCGGAGAGCGTCATGCCGCGATTCTTCCTCAGTTCTCGGATCCGGGCCCCCAAATTGCTGAGCACCCCGTCGGTCTCCGACGATTCGCCCTTCTCGGCACGGTTCCCTACACCATCTGGGCTCATACCCTCCACTTTCACGTTGATCCCCACGATCACAAGCACAACAATAGTCGCCTCCGAGCCACCCTCTGGCCGGAGAAGGTTCACATGTTTCGGTTGGGTAAAACTTTTGACGCATTAGAGCGAAACTGATGACTATCGTTATAAGAGGGTATACCTTTGCTTATACAGAAATTTTCGACCTTGGAGTTCAGCACATGATCAGAACCTTCCTGACACTGGAGGCTAAACCGGGACAGCGTGATGCCCTTGTTTCTTGGTACAAGGAATCAGCGGCCCTGGAGAAGGCGGTGGAGTACGCCGGATGCATCGCCACGGAACTGTACCCGGACGCGGACCACGACGATCGCCTGATGGTCACTGCCCTGTGGAACTCCGGCGAAGACTACGACCGTTGGGTGCAGCACCCATGGCGGCAGTCAACAACCGCGGAAATCAACAATTACCTCAAAGACGAGGTCAGCCAGAGCTCCCGTGGGTCTGCGCTTGAGAGTATTCACCAAGCCTCACGGGCACATCTGTAAACCATCGCACCACGGCAACCACAGCGTTGCTCCCCCTTGATGAGAAGAGGAACATTCATGTCCGCACCACGAGTACGCCGAACAGCTGCGCTGTTTCTGGCCGGATCCCTAGCTCTCACCGCCTGTTCGGGAGGCAACACCGGCGCCCAGTCCGAATCCGATGATGACACCGGCCAGAGCACCGGCGGCACCCTCGTCATCGACACAGCGTTCTCCCTAGAGACGGGCGATCCGGGCCGCAACTACGTTCCCACAGGCTCCACCGTCCTGCACCCGCTGTACGAAACGTTGCTGACATTCGAGGGCGACGACGAATCAGAACCCGTGCCCGGCCTTGCCACGATGGAGGTGAACGACGACGCCACCGAATTCACCTTTACGCTCGAGGAGGATCGTGTCTTCTCCGACGGCTCCGCCATCGACGCTGACGACGTCGTCTTTTCCTTCGAACGCCTCCAAGGGATGGAATCCTCCAAAGCGAACCACCTCGTCGTCGGCATTGAGATCGAAAAAGTCGATGACATGACAGTGCGCATCACCACAGAGGAGCCCTACCTGCAGCTTCCCGCCATCGTGACCAACCCCGCGCTGTCGATCCTCAACTCCGAGGCTGTAGAGGAAAATGGCGGAACCACGGACGATTCCGACGAAGCTGAAGAATTCCTCAACGGCACCTCGGTAGGCTCAGGCCCATACCAGTTGGAGACTTTCGATCTGACATCTCAGGTGGTCCTGGTGCCCAACGATGAATACAACGGGGATCAGCCCGCACAGTTTGAACGCGTGGTCATCCGCAACGTCTCAGAGGCGGCCACTCAGCTCACCAACCTCCGCGGTGGCGACTCCCACCTGGCCCTCGATCTCTCCGGAGATCAGGTCGCCGAACTGGGTGAGGATTTCGATATCACCGCTGGTCCCGGCGCGCAGACCATCTTCCTGCTCGTCAACCAGGACGAGGGCGTCTTCGGCGACCTGGCCAACCCTTCATTCGCAGAAGCCGTCCGCTACGCACTGGACTACGACTCGATCCTGGAACTCGCCGGTGACGGTGCAGCCCAGGCAACTGGTGTGATTCCGCCCATGTTCCTCGGAGCTCCAGAAGAGGGTGTCGAGCAGGACCTTGACCGCGCTGCGGAAGCCCTCGAGGAATCCGGCTACGACGGTGAGACCCTCACGCTGCGATTCCCCAATGATCAGCCCATTGGCGGGGTGGACTTCACAACGCTCGCAGAACGGATTCAATCGCAGCTCGCGGAGGCTGAGATCAACGTTGACCTAGCCCCGGCACCGTTTGCCTCCGAAATCGACCCCTACGTTGAAGGCACCGCAGATTTCGCCATGTGGTACTGGGGCCCGGACTTCGCAGACTCCTCCTCATTCCTGCCCTTCGGGCCCGATGAGACAGTCGGAACCCGCTCCGGCTGGACCGCGGACGACGCCCCCGATATTGCAGATCTGGTCACTGAGGCGAGAACAGCAACGGACCTCGATGAGCGCGAGCAGGCCTTCACTGACTATGCGACCGCCATGCAGGAAGAGGGACCCTTTGTCCCGCTCCTGGTTCCCGCGCGCAGCTTCGCATCCTCAGGGGTGGATGGAGTCACCTACAACTCCAACTGGACCATCGATATTGCTGAGCTCAGCCCGGCGGACTGACCGTATGCCAACAGCCACCAAGGCAGCGCGGAGCCGTAGCACCGGTTCCGCGCTGCCGCGCTACCTGCTCCGACGACTGGGCACATCCATTGTGCTTCTCTTCGGAGTGACTCTGGTGACGTTTGTTCTCACCGCCTTAGTCCCCGGCGACCCTATCGCCGCGGCACTGGGTGAGGGTGCGATACAGAATGAGGCCACAGTCGAGGCCTACCGCGAACGGTACGGTATGGACCGATCGCTGCCCGAGCGTTACCTCCTCTATCTCCTGGCACTCGTGCAGGGAGACCTCGGCACCTCCATCCGCACCAGCCGACCAGTCCTGGAAGAACTTTCGACCGCTCTGCCGGCCACGGTTGAGGTAGCTTTCGCCGCCATCGTGGTCTCCCTGGCGGTTGCTCTCGTCCTGGGCACCATCGCCGCATGCCGGGCCGGCAAGGTCTCCGACCAAGTCGTACGTGTGGTCTCCCTGGTTGGTCTCAGTGTGCCCACCTTCTGGCTGGCGATCATGGTCTATCGGTTGTTCTTCATGCAGCTTGGCTGGGCTCCCGGGTCAGGAAGGCTTTCGCCGGCGCTCAACCCGCCGCCGCGCATCACGGGTCTCTACCTCGTGGACTTCGCCCTCGATGGGGACCCCGTGGGGTTCATCGACGCCGCCGCTCACCTGGTACTGCCGGTGGTGGTCCTGTCGCTATTCACCATCGGTCTGCTGACCAGGTTCATCCGATCCTCAGTGCTTGAGGTGCTTTCCACGGACTATGTGCGCGCTGCACGGGCAAAAGGTCTCTCGTCTCGCCGTGTGATCGTGGGATACCTCCTGCGAGGCGCATCACTTCCGATCCTGACCATGGTCGGTGTGGCCTTTGGGGCGCTGCTGTCAGGAACTGTGCTGGTGGAGGCTGTCTTCGCGTGGCCAGGTCTGGGCACCTACGCCTACTACGCGGCAATCAATCTCGATCTTCCGGCAGTGATGGGTGTCGGTCTCGTCGTCGGAGTGATCTACGTCGTCATCAACCTAGTAGTGGACCTGCTCTACGGAGTTCTGGATCCCAGAGTGAGGCTCGGATGAGTGCACAAGTTTCTCGCATGAGCCGCGCAGCCGATGCGCGGGTCTCTCGCCGATCAAAGCGCCGACTTCCCGCCGCATGGCGCAGTCCCCTGGCCCTGGTCGGCATTGTGATCGCTGGTGCTTGGTTTCTCGCAGCGATCCTCGCACCCTGGATCGCGCCCTACGATCCGCTCGCCCAAGGCCTGCCGCGGCTCACCCCGCCTGGAGAATACAGCGTGCTCGGAACAGATGTCCTCGGCCGCGATGCGCTTTCGCGGCTCCTCCACGGCGCCCGGGTGACCATCCCCTTGGCCGGTGTGCTGGTGGTCTGCGCTATGGTTCTGGGCACCATCATCGGCGCGGTCGCTGGATACATCGGGGGATGGGTGGACGAAGTACTGGGCCGCCTGACGGATCTGTTCATGGCGTTTCCCACCGTGATCTTGGCGATGGTGATTGCCGCTGCCCTGGGGCCGTCACTGTACAACGCAGTATTGGCGGGCATCGTGGTGACCTGGCCGATGTACGCACGTGTGACCCGATCCCTGGTGATGAGTCTGCGTTCTCAGAATTTCGTGATCGCCTCGAGACTGCTCGGGTACTCCCCATGGAGATCCATGGGCACTGACATCCTGCCCAATGTGATGGGACCGGTACTGGTGCTGGCCTCTCTGGAAGTCGGTACGGCCATCCTCCTGCTCACTGGCCTGTCCTTCCTGGGCCTGGGCGCACAGCCTCCGACCGCTGAATGGGGCTCCATGATCTCCGGGGCCATGCAGAATATCGACGCCTGGTGGCTCGGAGTCTTCCCCGGTTTAGCGATCCTCACGGTGGTGATGGCCTTCAACTTCATTGGTGACTCGCTCCGCGATGTCCTCGATCCGCTCTCGTCCGCGGAACGTCAGGGTGCCGGGTCAGCTGTCGGACCCACCACCGTCAATGCCGACGAGGGGGATCCCAGTGCCGCCGTGCCAAGTGAACCAACGGAGCAGGAGGCACCTCGATGAGCACTGTGCTGTCATTGACCGACCTCGCTGTAGAGCTGGGTCCCAAAACGGCTCGCCGTCAGGTGGTGCGTGGAGTCACCCTGGACCTGGTTGCGGGACAGATCCAGGGCTTGGCGGGGGAGTCCGGCTCCGGTAAGACCGTGACCGCCATGGCAGTTCTCGGATTGCTCCCGGGTTCGGCCACAGTGAGTGGATCCGTCCGCATGGGTACCACCGAGCTGACGACACTGCGAAAGCGTGAGCTTAACCGCGTCAGAGGGCGCCGCATTGCAATGATCTTCCAGGATCCCTCGGCGAGTCTGCATCCGCAGCTGTCCATCGGAGCGCAGCTGACCGACCATGTGCGGCACCATCTGGGTATGAAACGGAAGGAAGCGCGCGGTCGGGCGGCCGAGCTGCTGGACCGAGTGAAAGTTCCGGACCCGGAGAGCGCGCTGAATCGATACCCACACCAGTTTTCCGGCGGCCAGCGGCAGCGCATTGCCATTGCGATGGCGCTGGCCTGTGAACCCGAGGTGCTTCTGGCGGATGAACCGACCACAGCGCTCGATGTGACAGTCCAAGCCGGCATACTTCACCTGCTGCGTGACCTCGTGGATGAACGCAACCTTGCGGTGCTGCTGGTCACCCATGACCTCGGGGTGATGAGCGCAGTCGCCGATGATGTGGCTGTGATGCGTCATGGGCGCCTCGTCGAGTCGGGTGCGCGCAGGCAAATGTTCACCGATCCCCAGCATCCGTACACGCGGCAGCTGCTGGAGGCCATGCCCGATGCCCAGGAGAGTGAGATTCTGTGAGTGAATTACTGAGGGTGAAGGACCTGGTCGTCCGGTACGGCACCATGACCGCTGTTGATGGGCTCTCAATGAGTATCGAACCTGGTGAAGTGTTGGCGCTGGTCGGTGAATCAGGATGCGGCAAGTCCTCAACAGCCCGAGCTGTAGTCGGCATGGAACGGCCCGCAGCGGGTGACGTTCACTTCCGGGACCTCCCTGTGCCGCCCCTGGGGTTGCGGCGTCGTGAGAAGCGATTCACTGCCATCCAAATGGTGTTCCAGGACCCCAACTCATCGCTCAATCCCAGGAAAAGAGTCGGTGATCAGATTGCTGACGGGGTGCGGGCGGCCCGAGAGCGGAATATTGAATCCGAGGAACCGGGCCATTGGTTGGAATCAGTAGGGCTCGAGGCGAGTATGGCCTCCAGATACCCCCACCAGTTCTCAGGTGGTCAGCGTCAGCGGCTTGCCATCGCGCGCGCCCTGGCTGCTAAGCCTGACCTTATTGTGGCTGATGAGCCCATCTCCGCCTTGGACGCGTCAAGTCAGGCCTCCGTAGCCGCGATGATGCGCCGACTCTGTTTGGACGCAGGAGCGGGGATGCTCTTCATTTCTCACGACCTCTCCGTGGTGCGGCTCATGGCCGACCGGGTCATGGTGATGTACCAGGGCTCCGTGGTGGAATCGGGCGCCACCTCCCAGGTCTGGTCCGACCCGGTACACCCGTATACCCGGGCACTTCTGGCTGCGATCCCGCACCCCGATGGTCGCGGCGTCCTTCCGGCGGCACCGGCGGCGGAATCACCGCAGGAGTGGTCATCTCATGTCCCTGAGGCTCTGAACAGGCACGCTGCCCCCGGCCGCTAAGTAGGCCCCCGCTCTAGCGGTGATGGGAGCGCGGAGGCCGGGATGGCCATCGCGACTTCCTACGCTCAGTCCTTGCAGCGCTCTTGCACCTCCTGCTTTTCTGCATCGTGGAAGAAACCTTCTTGTAACAGAAAAGATAAGCAAGAGAAATCTTGTCCTTCTATGGTTTCGATACATAGTAGAAACCCTCCACGGAAGGACAAAAGTGTTCCAGGAAGCACAAGCCGCGACGCTAGGTTCGCAGCTCAAAAAAGACGGCGTACGCTTCGCCATTGCGGGATACACCGACCTCCACGGAAACCTCAAAGGCAAGATGGTCCCTATCGACCATTTCGTGCAGATGGCAAACGGGTCCGAGCTGTTCACGGGTGCAGCGCTCGACGGCCTGCCACAGGACGTTTCCGACGAGGAGCTCTCTGCACGTCCAGATCTTGACCGCGGCGTTGTGCTTCCTTGGCGTAAGGACGTCGCGCTCTTCCTCTCTGATCTCTATGTGGCGGGGGAGAAGTTCGACGCCTCCACGCGCAACATTCTCGGACGGCAGACCCAGGCAGCAGCTGAGCTCGGATACACCTTCAATCTAGGTGTAGAAACGGAGTTCTTTGTCCTCAAGGACGGAGACTCAGGAACCGACAACGTTAGTGACCGGGACACTCTGGACAAGCCCTGCTACAACGTTCCGGCCCTGATGGACAATCTTGGATGGCTTCAAGAACTCGTTGATCATATGAACACCCTCGGTTGGGATGTGTACTCCTTCGACCACGAAGATGCCCAGAGTCAGTTTGAGGTGGATTTCGACTACGCGGACGGCATGACCATGGCTGACCGAGTGGTCATCTTCCGGACTATGGCAGCAGAGGTAGCCCGCAAACATGGTGCCTATGCGACCTTCATGCCGAAACCCTTCGCCGACCGCACCGGATCTGGGGCGCACTTCAACATGTCCTTCGGCGACGCTGAGACAGGAGAAAACCTCTTCGCATCCGATAACGACCCGCGCCGGGCGGGTCTCAGTGACATCGGGTATCACTTTGCTGCCGGAATCGTCCGTCACGCAGCTGCCATTTGTGCGGTGATCGCCCCTACTGTCAATAGCTACAAACGGCTCGTCCGTCAGGGAAGCATGTCCGGTTCCACTTGGGCCCCCATCTTCGCCAGCTGTGGGGACAACAACCGGACCAACATGCTGCGCATCCCGCTCGGCGGCGGACGAGTCGAGTGCCGTGCCGTCGACTCAGCATGCAACCCCCACCTGGCAGCTGCCCTCCTGCTTGCCGCGGGCCTGGAAGGAATCCGCGAAAAGACTGAGCTGAAAGAGTTCCACACCGAGAACCTCTATGACGTGGACCCGATGGACTACCAGAAGCGCGGTCTGGAGTTGCTTCCGCGCACACTCGAGGAAGCGATCGATGCGTTCGAAGCCGACCCCTTCACCAAGGAAGTTTGTGGTGAGAAGTTCTGGAAGGCCTTCATCGATTACAAGCGTGGTGAGTGGGAGTCCTACGCGACCGCCGTCACCGACTGGGAACGCGACCAGTACCTGAAGTTCTACTGATCACGCACTGATGATGGGACATCCAAAACACTCAGTGCAGAGGCGGAGGGCTCAAACATGACTGTCGAAGCCACAGCGCTGCAGACTCTCACCGCAGAGAGCTTCCGGCTCGAATCCGGAGAGCTGCTCGAGGCAGAGATCCGCTACCGCACCTACGGAGAGCTCTCCGCGGCGGCCGACAACTGCGTTGTGATCTTCAGCTACTACACCGGTACTGACCTGAGCTACCTGCCCTGGATCGGCGAGGGCCGGCCCCTGGACCCGAAGCGGTACTTCATCATCATCATTAACCACTTCGGGGGAGGTGTCTCATCATCACCGTCGACGACCGAAGGACGGTTTCCGCCGGTGAGCATCGCAGACAACGCTCACGCGGCCCGCATGGTTCTCGATGACCTAGGCGTGGAGCACGTTCACCTGGCCGCCGGCTGGTCCCTGGGTGGGATGCAAGCCTTGGAGTTCGCTGTCAGATATCCCGAAAGCGTGACAGGCGTCCTGGCGGTGTGTTCTGCAGCGCGGTGTGAGCCGGTGAACCGTGTGTTCCTCGGCTCGGTGGCCGCAGCTCTGGAAGCTGATCCGCGATTCGCCACCCACGACCCCGACGATCCACCCCTGGCGGGGCTCGACGCCTTTGGTCGGGTCTACGCCGGGTGGGCCTATTCGGCGTCGTTTTTCTCACATCGGATCTATCAGGACTTCGGCTTCTGCAGTGTCGACGAGGTCCTGGACAGCTGGGGGCGTGATCACCAGGCCATGGAAGCCCAAGACCTGATGGCGAGCCTCAAGATGTGGGACTCGGCCGATATTGGAACAGGCCGTGGGGGCACAGAGGCAGCGCTAGCCAGTATCAGAGCTCGGGTCATTCTCATGCCATCGACAACTGATGCCTACTTCACCCTCGAAGACAACCTCAGCGAGGCAGAGCATCTGGCGCACGGCGAGGTCACTCCGCTGGAGTCACCGCTCGGCCATGTCGCCGGTCGTCCCGGAATCCACTGTTCTGAGCAAAAGAAGGTC
This sequence comes from Nesterenkonia haasae, assembly GCF_010119385.1. Lineage (GTDB taxonomy): Bacteria > Actinomycetota > Actinomycetes > Actinomycetales > Micrococcaceae > Nesterenkonia > Nesterenkonia haasae. The sequence continues at coordinate 291,325 of NZ_VFIE01000019.1, read as the reverse complement.
GACGACGCCCTTAGCGCTCTCCTGGAATGAGGCTCGCTCTCCACTACACACAGCACAGAGACCACGTGAGACAGACCGAATCATGAATGAAGGGACAAGGAATGCGGAAAGACGCCGAACCACTCAACGTGGTCGTTGCCGGCCTACCCAAAGCCGTCCAGGGCGCAGCGGACCCGGACGAGGGTATGTGGCTCACTGAGCAGCAGAAGCAGAAGATCACCTCAGTCGCCGAGAACGTGTGGATTGAGCACCTACCAGTCTCCGAGCTCAATACCGGACGAGGCCCTCAACGTCCGCCGCACGCGATCTTGGTGGAAACCTCAGGCTCCAAGAAAGAAATCGAGATCGAACAGGGCATTCTCACCATGCCCGGACTCGAGCAACTGTTCAACCCTGACCTGAAACTGCTGCAATCCATGAGCGCCGGTGCTGAGCACCTGGTGAATATCATGCCCGACGGAGTGGTGCTCGCCAACGCATCAGGTGTCGCCGCCCCGGCCATCGCCGAAACAGTCATCGCAGGGATCCTCGCGCAGGCCAAAATGCTCCGTCAGCGCTGGGAGAACCAAGCGGCGAAGATCTGGGTCGAACTGCCAGCTCGCGAGGTCGACGGATCCACCATGGTGGTGCTCGGAACGGGAAACATCGGAACCCGCACCGCCCTGATCGCCCAGTCGCTGGGCATCCGGACCATAGGGATTAACCGGCGCGGAAACCCAGTGACCGGGTTCGACGAGACACGGCCCACAGGAGAGCTCCTCACCGCGCTCGCCGCGGCTGACTACCTCATCATCGCCGCCCCCCTGACTCCAGAGACCCGCGGGCTGATCGGCGCCGAGGCGTTCTCCACCATGAAATCCGGAGGATGGGTGGCCAATGTGGCACGCGGCGCCATTCATGATTCTGAGGCGCTCGTCTCCGCGCTCAGCAGCGGCCATCTCAGCGGGGCCCTCATCGATTGCCATGTCCAGGAGCCGCTGCCCGCCGAGGACCCGCTGTGGGAGGCGCCCGGCGCTCAGGTGTTTCCCCACGACTCCCACGCCTCACAGCTGCTTGGTGATCGCCAGGTCGATGTCTTCGTCGAGAACCTCAGGCGAATGGTCGCCGGAGACGAGTACATCAATGTGGTCGACCTAGCCCGCGGCTATTGAGCCGACCCCTGCCGAACAGCACCTACCGAAGGAGGCACGCATGAAGATCGGATTCATCGGACTAGGAGTCATGGGGAAACCCATGGCTAAGCACCTCGTCGAGGCCGGACACGACGTGGTGGTCTATAACCGATCGCGGCCGAGCATGGACGAGCTAGCAGCTACCGGCGCCGTCGCCGCAGACAATCTGGCACAGGTGGGTCAAACAGACATAGTGATCACCATGCTGCCCGATTCACCGGATGTTGAGGCGGTGCTCTTTCACGAGGAAGGTGTGGCCTCCACTCTGCAGCCCGGTGCGGTGGTAATCGACTGCAGCACGATCTCACCTCAGGCTGCCGGGGTGATCGGCGAGCAACTGGCTGCGGCGCAGGTGGACTTTGTTGACGCGCCCGTCAGCGGCGGAGAGGCAGGCGCCGTCAACGGTGCGCTGGCCATCATGATGGGAGGAGACGAGGAGACCGTCGCGCGTGCCCAGGACGTTCTCGGTGTGTTCGCAGCGGCGATGGCCCATGTCGGGCCGATCGGCTCCGGTCAGTTGGTCAAGGCGGCCAATCAGATGCTTGTCGCTGGCAACATCGCGCTCGTAGCGGAGGCGCTCTCCTTGCTGCAGCGAACTGACGTGGACGTCCCCGCCGCCGTGGACGTTCTCAACGGAGGGCTGGCGAGTAGCCAGGTCCTCAAGGCCAAGGGCCCCAAAATGCTAGCTCGCGATTTCACTCCCGGATTCCGCCTTGACCTGCACTACAAGGACCTGCTGATAGCTCTTGCCGCCTGCGAACAAGCAGGCGTGGCGGTCCCCATAGCCGGCATGACGACCCAGCTTGTCCAAGCGATGCGGGCTGCGGGCGATGGAGGTCAGGACCATGGAGCTCTCATCAAGGCTGTCGAGCGGCTCAGCGGTATTCCGCCCCATAAAACATAGTCCACGGCGTCGGGTGCGCTGATCGCACGTACCAGGCTCATTCACCAGAGGAAGGAAAATCTAGTGCCTACAGCAATGATCTGCGGGGGTGGCGTCGCTGGGCTCTCCTCTGCGCTGCACCTGAAACAGCGTGGATGGCGGGTGCGGCTCTTCGAAAAGGAATCGGAGCTTCGCACCGCTGGCGTGGGGCTGAACATCTGGCCCAACGGCACACGTGTTCTCCAGGGGCTCGGCCTCGGTGACGAGTTCCTGTCCTTCGCAGCATCGATGAACCGCTGGTGGGCCCTCGACAGCGACGGCACCGTCACCTCGGACGTTGACGTCAGTGTGTGGCGCGACGAACTCGATGCGCCCATTACCGGTGCCCGACGGCGCCGGCTCAACTCGATGCTGGCGGCGGGGCTCGAGAAGGACGAACTGATCTTCAACGCCGCCGCTGATCGCTACGAACAGAATGACGTTGGCGTGACCGTCCATTTTACCGATGGGTCATCGGCCACCGGGGACCTTCTTTTGGGGACCGACGGAGTTGGCTCCAAGATTCGCAATCACATGCTGGGCGGGCCACCCGAATTCACCGATGAGGGAATCGTCCGCTGGCGGGGAGTCTTCGAATGCGCTGCCGCGGGCGTTCCCACTGATGTGCAGGCTGATGTCTATGGTGCAGAGGGGCACTTCGGCTGGATTCCCATCGACTCCACACATGCCTACTGGTACGGAAGCCTTGCGGGACTGAGCACATTCGACGAGTTCTCCAGTGTGTACAACACCTGGTCCAACACGTCCGTGCCAAAGATCATCGCAGTCAGCGACCCGGAGACGATTATCGGCCGGGAAATCTCCCACTACAAGGATCACCTGACTCAATGGGTCGACGGCAGGGTCGCTCTCATCGGAGACTCCGCCCACCCCATGTACCCGGGGATGGCGCAGGGCGCGAATCAAGCTCTCATTGATGGGCAGACCCTGACGCAGTACCTAGAACGCTACGACGACATTCCAGAGGCTTTGCGGGCCTACGAGCATGAACGCATGCCGGTGGCGCACCGGATGGTCGAGTACTCCAGGCTGCACTTCAACTGGGAGCACAACCGCCGCGAGTACGCGACCGCCGGAAACAATCTGCAGATCGACCGATATATGGAGTTCGAGGGATGACAACTGTCACTGCACCTCCGCGCACGTCCAAGCAGATGGTCTGGGTCACCACGCACCGGCGCACTCTGGGCCGCTACATCCTACCCACGGTGTTCATTCTCGGGCTCATCGGGTTGCAAGAGCTCTTGACGCAGAATGGAGCGCTGCCTGCAACCTACTTCCCTCCCGCGAGCGAGATCGCAGCCGCGCTGATCCAGGAGCTCTCAGCGCCCGCACTGGGCAGCGCGCTCTCCAGCACACTATCCACCTGGCTCATGGCGATCCTGCTCTCCGTAGGCCTGGGAACCATAGTCGGAGTGCTGCTCGGACTCATCGTTCCCCTCGAGGCCATCCTGCGACCCATCATTGAGTTCCTGCGGCCCGTGCCATCAGTGGCGCTCATACCGCTGGTGGTGCTGACCATCGGCACTGGGTCACAGTCAGCGCTGTTTCTCGCGGTGTTTGCGGCCTTCTGGCAGGTGTTGGTTCCTGCGATCATCGGAGTGCGCGCAGCCCACCCGGTGGCGCTCGATACCGCCCGTTCTTACAGCTTTTCGCTCTGGCAGCGCATTCGGTGGATCCAACTGCCGAGTATGCTCCCCTATCTGGCCACAGCGGTCCGACTCGCGACCTCCACCTCGCTGATACTCATCGTCACCGCGGAGATCATTATTCAGATGCCGGGTATCGGCTATGAGATCACGATGTCCCGCAGTGTGGGCAACCCTGCACGGATGTACGCCTACATTGCGCTCAGCGGCGCTGCAGGAATCCTACTCAACGGTCTTGTCCGACGCTTGGAAAACAAGCTCTTCGCCACGCATGGTCTCGGAGGCACAGCATGAAAACACTGGTTGCTGCATCAACAACTGACCGTGGCCGTTTGGCGTTCGGCACCTTCGGCGCCGTCGCTGCCGTCACTGCGTGGTTCTTGATCTCCGAGCACAGCAATAACGCGTACTTCCCGCCGCTGCGTGCGATTCTCGAACAAGCGTGGAACTACTGGACGACTGCTGAGGGTGTGACCAACATCCTGGCGAGTCTTCAGACGCTCGCCGGAGGCCTCAGTCTCGCCATTGTCTTTGGCGTCGTGATCGGCCTCATCATCGGGCAGCTGCCTGTAGTGGAACAAACAGTCTCCCCGACCTTGGAGTTCGCCCGGGCGATTCCAGCCACCGCGCTGATTCCCTTCGCCATGATGCTCTTCGGCGTCAGCAGTGAGATGAAGATCTTCCTCATTGCCCTAGGCTGCGTCTGGCCGGTGCTGCTCAGTACCGCAGACGGTGCACGGCGGGTGGACCGCACGCTGAGCGATACCGCCCGAGCATTCCAGGTCTCAGGCACGCAGCGGCAGCTCTACGTGATCCTGCCGGCAGTGCTGCCCCGCATCTTGGTAGGAATCCGCATTGCTATTCCGCTGAGCCTGATCCTGATGGTCACCAGCGAGATGGTGGGTGTGCAACGGGGCCTCGGATTCGTGATTACTCAGGCGCAGGCAACGTTTCAGCTGCTGACTATGTGGTCTGGAATCCTCATTCTCGGGATTCTCGGCTTCACCCTGACGTTCCTCTACACCTTGGTCGAGCGGCGCCTCCTTCGGTGGAGCGACCCGCGCGGAGATCGCAGTTCATGACGAGAAATGAAACTACCCTGTAACACCTCCGACAATGAAAAGAAATGTGACACTTCTATAATTTCAATATGTCGTTGAAATACGACCGAAAGGCAATCATATGCTCGTCGTTTCAGGCTTAGAGAAAACCTACCCGGGTAAGGATGGTGGATTCACAGCCGTGTCCGGCATGTCCTTTGAAGTGCATGAGGGAGAGATCTTCACACTGGTGGGGCCCTCCGGAGCTGGCAAGACCACTCTCCTGCGGTGCATCGCGGGACTTGATGCGCCCACCGGTGGCAGTGTGACCTTCGATGGCGAAGTTGTCAGCGGACCACCGAGGGACTTCGCCGTGGTCTTCCAGGACTACGCCCGGTCGCTGATGCCGTGGATGACGGTCGCTAAGAACGTCGAGCTGCCGTTGATGAAGAAGGGCATCGATGCCGCCGACCGACGGGAACGCATCACACGCGCACTCCAGGAGGTCGGGCTGGGGGATGCTGCAGAGAAACGCCCCTTCCAGCTCTCAGGCGGAATGCAGCAGCGGGTCGCCATCGCCCGTGCCATTGCCTACCGGCCCAAGGTGTTGATCATGGACGAGCCCTTCGCCTCCGTTGACGCACAAACCCGTGCCGATCTGGAAGACCTGCTGCTGCGGGTGCAGGAAGAGACTGGCACCACGGTCCTATTCGTCACCCATGACGTTGATGAGTCCGTCTACCTGAGCAATCGTGTGGCGATCGTGAGTCGCTCGCCCAGCCGGGTGGCCGAAATCGTTGACATCCCACTGCCCTACCCAAGAGACCAAATCGACACCAAGTCTCAGCCCGGCTTCGCGCATCTGAGGGGACACGTCTTCGGACGCATTCGAGAGATGGTTCGTGATGCCAATCTCACTACGACCTGAACACCCATCCAGTCACAGGAGAACACACGATGAACGCTCGCACATTACCTAAAACAACCCTGGGCGGTTTGCTCATGGGTACGCTCTTACTCTCCGCGTGCGGCAGCGCGGACGCAGAGACTGAGCCTGGCACCAATAGCGAAGAAGCAGTCGAGATCAGCGTCGGCACGCTCAATGGAATTCTGAGTGCTCCGCTCTTCCTCGGCGTCTCGGAGGGCATCTTTGAGGAGCACGGACTGGATGTGGACATCAGTTTCGCTGACGGCGGTGCCGCGGTCATTCCTGCCGTGCTCAGCGGCGAATACCAGTTCGGGTACTCCAACACGGTCAGTCAATTGGCCGCCCTGGGAGAAGGGCTTCCTCTGCAATTGGTCCACCCCTCATGGGCGCCGCACGGAGAGTTCGAAGACGACGATCACGGTCTGCTGACTCTGCCGGACAACGGCTTTGACGAGCCAGAGGATCTCGAAGGTGCAAACATCGCCGTCAACACCCTCCAGAACATTGGCGAGGTCCACATTCGGACCGCGTTCGACAACCTCGGGCTCGATCACTCAGACCTCACCTGGACCCAGCTGCCGTTCTCTGACATGAGCGAAGCGCTCGAACGCGGCGACGTCGATGCCATCTGGGTGTCCGAGCCGTTCCTGGCCCCAGGGCTCGACGCCGGCTACGAGTGGCTGATAGCCCCCGGGGCGCAGTCCTTCCCCGAACAAGTCGGCGGTTTCTGGTCCACCTCAGAAACCTTCGCAGAGGAAAGCCCGGAAGTCGTCGAGTCGTTCCGTGAGGCAATGACAGAGATCAATGACTTCGCGGGCGAGAATCCGGAGCTGGTGCGGGAAGTTGCTGTCGAGGAAATGGGCTTCGATGCGGACTACATCGACGATGTGAACCTGCCGATGTTCCCCAACGACAATGACATCGACGCCCTGGAAGACTACGCAGAAGCTGCTGTCGAGTTCGGAATCATTGATGAACTCCCCGAAGATTACGAGGCACTATTCGCCGACTGAGGCTCAGCGACGTACCGCGAACGGACCCGGGACAGTGACTACCGATGCCAGCCCGGGTCCGTTTCCGCTGCGTTGGGCGCACGAGGTCAGGTGTCTGGCTGCAGCCGAACTCGATACCATCGGAGCATGGGAAAGTCAGCAGCGCTTGGGGGACGCCCGCGGCAAAGTGGAATCGTGCCCGATGACCCGCGCGAAGAAATCATCACAACGGCGGCTGAGCTGTTCGCCCAAAAGGGCTTCAAAGCCACGCGCATGACCGAGATTGCGGAGAGCTCAGGACTGCGGCAGTCTTCAATCTACTACTGGTTCCGTTCGAAAGATGAAATTCTGCGCGCCATCATGGACCAGAATCGCGTCTCGCTCACAGCGGCCCGTGCCCTGTCAGACCGCCCAGAGTCCGCAGGCGTCAGGCTCTACATTGTCCTCTACCACGACGTCGTGCAAATGTGCTCCGCTCCGCTGAATTTCTTTGATTTGGAAGAGGCTGCCAATCATCAGCCCGATGTTTTCAGTGATTTCCATTCCGACTATAGGGAACTGTTCGCTCGGCTGCTGACGATCGTCGAAGACGGTGTCCTCGCCGGCGAATTCGACCCCATTGACCCCTCAGAATTTGTTCGCACCGCCCTGAACCTCAATGAAGGAAGCCAGTATCGGTTCCACGTCGAGAGCCTCGGACTGGAGGAGATGCACCGCTTTGCTGACGCGGCGGCTCGAACTTCGGTGCGCGCGATTCTGCGCAGTGTCGATGAACTCGGGACTATCCAGCAGAGCGCCCGGGCAGGCGTCGCGGGCTACCGAGCGCTCATTAGTGACAATCAGGCATCGCTGACCTAACACCGCTAAGGCTTCGCGCTCAAAACTGCCCGGAGAAGGTTCAGGGCACCCTGCTTATGCAGCGGGGAGTTGCGGTTGCCGCATTTCGGTGACTGCACACAGCTGGGGCAGCCATCCGGGCAACTGCATGCCTCGATAGCGCCAGCCGTGGCCGCAATCCACTCCCGGGCAGTCCGGAAACCCCGCTCAGCGAACCCAGCACCACCTGGGTGCCCGTCATAGACAAAAATCGACGGCAGCTCGGTGTCCCGGTGCAACGCGGTGGAAACGCCCCCGATATCCCAACGGTCCGAGCTCGTCAGCAGCGGGAGCAGTCCTATCATCGCGTGCTCCGCTGCATGCAGCGCACCGGGGATATGCTCCACGATCACCCCAGCCTGCTGGAGTGCTGTTTCCGGTGCCGTGATCCACATCGCCTGGGTGCGCAGCGTCGAGGGGGGCAGGTCCAGAGGCTCATCGGAGAGCACCTCAGAACTGCCCAGAGCCTTGCGTTGAAACCCCACTACGGTGCTGGTGACCTCCACCGTTCCGAAATGCAGGTGAAATGCTCCCCAGACCTCATCCTCCAAATCCTCCACCACGGCAATGGAGGTGGTCTCCCGCGCCTGAGTGTAGAACGGCGGATTGGCCGGATTGACCAGTACCGCGTTCTGCTCCACATCCAGCTCTTCAACAATGAAGCTGCGGCCCTGGTGGACATACACCGCCTGCGGATGGGCCTGTGGCTGCACTTGCGCAGAGCCCATTTCTCCGACCACAGTTCCATCTTCGGCGTTGACGATCGTGTACGGACCATCCCCATCGGAACGAATCTTCACCCACGAGGCTGCGGAAACATCGTCATGGGCAAAGAACCAGCCGCGCGGCCGGCGTCGCAAATGCCCCTGATCAGTCAGCGAGTTCACCAACCAACTCAGGCCTCCGAAAAGCCCCGCCTCAGCCACATCATCAGGCGTCAGCGGCAACTCCTGAGCCGCAGCCAGCAGATGTGGAGCCGCCACATGCGGGTTGTGCGGGTCAGTGACCGCATCCTCCACAGGAGTGTCGAATATCGCCTCAGGGTTCTCCAAAAGGTAAGCATCCAGCGGGTCGTCCCCGGCAATAAAGAACGCTGCGCTGCGCTGGGCCGTATCAGCTGCCCTTCCTGCTCGGCCCAACTGCTGGAAGAACCCCGCCCTGGTCCCGGGCCAGCCCGCGATCACCACCGCATCAAGCCCAGAAATGTCGATACCCAACTCCAAGGCGGGGGTCGATGCCACCCCCAGAAGGGCCCCAGACCGCAGGTTCTCCTCCAACTCCCGGCGCTCCTCCTTCAGGTAGCCGGAACGGTAAGTGGCTACCCGCTCCTTCAAGGCCGGGTCAACGTCCAGGAGATGATCACGAGCTATCGCAGCAATGGTCTCGGCGCCGCGGCGCGACTTGATGAACGCCAGGGTTCGGTGTCCCGCCACCATCAGTGAGGAGAGCACATCGGCAGCCTCAACGGTCAGGCTGCGCTTCAGCGGCGCATCATTGTCGCCGGTGTTGTCTGATGGGCTCGACTCCCACAGGTAGACATCTACCGGGCCGTGTGGCGAACCATCGACCGTCACCGGCAACACCTCAGTGCTCACCTCCCCGATCAGGCGGGAGAACGACGACGCCGGATCACCACTGGTTGCCGATGCACCTGTGAACACCGGGTCTGCTCCGTAGGATCTGGCCACCCGGCGCAGGCGGCGCAGCAGCAGCGCCGTATGCGAACCGAAGATGCCCCGAGCCGTATGCGCCTCATCGATGATCACGTAGCGCAACCGCGACAGGAACCTGGCCCAGCCCCGGTGGTTCGGCAAGATGCCGGCGTTGAGCATATCCGGGTTCGTCATCACCACGTTCGCGTGCTGACGGACCCATCGGCGTTCATCCGGGTCCGTGTCACCGTCATAGGTGGCTGGCCTGATTCCACCGGAGGGCCCAACGTGCCCGACGGTCTCAGCCAGTTCCTGCAGCGCATCCAACTGATCAGCGGCTAGGGCTTTGGTAGGGGAGAGGTAGAGGACCGTGGCCTCTCCGGTCGGATGAGCCGTGACGTTGGGTGCCTCCGGGCGGACGCCGAGGATTGCAGCAAGCCCCGGGAGCTGGGTAGCCAAAGACTTACCCGAAGCCGTTCCGGTCGCCACAATCACATGGCGACCGGCGTGCAGTGCCTCCACAGTCTGCCTCTGGTGCGAATACAGCTGCGGCACCCCCACCTGCCGGTAGGCGGCCCGAAGCTCCGCAGGGACCCAGACTGGCCATGGAGCAGTTGACGCCTCACGGGCCGGCAGCGTTCGGATGCGCTTAATCGGCGAGCCCTTACCGACGCGCAGCGGAAGTCCGGCTGCGCGGAGCAGCTCGAGTGCGGCGTCGTCATGGGTCACCGCACCAGAGTAGTCCGTCAGGCTCGGGGGCCCAGGGCAGAGATGTTCTCCGGTAGTCGGTCATGGGTGCCGTACATGAAGTGATTCTTCATGTTCTCGGAGTACCTGCTGGCCGGAGGCGTAAGCCCCACTGCCTCGGCCACCTCCCGGATGTGCATGGGGGAGGCCCCGCAACATACTCCGAGATAGTTGATCCCCATGGCATAGGCCTCCCGGGCAAACGCTCCTACCTCATAGCGGTTCATCATCAGCGGATCCAGGGCTGTAGGGAAGGTGCGTCCGTGAGGGGAAGGCACGGAAGCTCGCACATCCGACAGATTGAAGAATGTCGGCTCCTGTGCGGTCGTGCGGTAGGGGATAGGAAGTGCCGCCACATGGCAGGAGACGGCGTTCCGAATTTCCTTCAGCCAGGGCATCATGGTCTCGGGCCCACGGAAACAGTTCAGGCCCACCACATCAGCACCAGCCTGTTCCAGGCGCTGGCAGGTCTCCACCACTCCCACGCCGTCGGCCATCTCTTCAAACGCCATAGGGGCAAGAGTCAGCACCACAGGGAGCCCCGAGGCCTTGGCGGCATCCAGCGCCGCGTACGCCTCACCGGCATAGTAGAAGGTCTCTCCGATGATGAGGTCCGCACCTTCTTCCACAGCCCACCCGACCATCTCATCGAACATGGCGCGGACCTCCCGCTGCTTCTGTTCGTCTGCGGGATCCCAGATGTTGGTATTGGATATGTTGCCGGCCATAAAGTCGCCTGGACGGGAATTTGCGACCTCGCGGGCTATCCGCAAAGCTGCCCGGTTCAGCGGCTCCAGCAGATCCTCTTTGCCGATGACCCGCATTTTCTCCCGGTGTCCGTTATAAGTGAACGCCTCAACAATATGAGAACCGGCGCGTTGGAAGTCGACGTGCAGGGTGCGCAATGCCTCAGGATGTTCCAGGGCAACCTCGGGGACGAACTCTCCGGCCGTGAGATAGCCGCGGCGCTCCAGCTCGAACAGAAACCCTTCAGCACAGATTACGGGTCCGGCGTCGAGTAGGTCTTTTAGAGAATGGGGGGCGGTCATGCGCCGCTCCTTTCAGTCGTGGGACATGAAGCTGCCACGAGGAGGAGCGGCCGAGGCGAGGCCTCGCGTATCCGGCCGGGGTGTCGAGAGAATCCGTGGCAGTACCCGCCACTCTAACGCATTGTTCACATCATTGCCATCTATGTTCAGACACGGCGGAACTGACGTGACGTGCTGCCGCTGGAGTGCCGGCTGTAGTCACAACTCCGCACAGTCGGCGCGGTGGGACTAGTCGTCCATATCGTCGTCGATCTGAGAGTGGGATGGGCGGGGCTTCCCCTTAGTGGAGGGAGATCCAAAGACATGCACATTGCCCAAGTGCGTCCATCCGAGATACTCATACAGCTCTTGACCGTCGCCGGTGGCCACCAGCAGGCCCTCTGAAACATCATGCTCATGGGCTATCGCCAGCAGTGCGCGGGTGACAAAGGTCCCCAAACCCTGGCGCCGATAGTCGGGGGAGGTGTAGATCCGGTCCAGGATGACGTAATCATCGACCACGGCCATACGGCCGCGGGCGGCCACATTGTCCTCGTGGTGCACCGTGAAGAGCGTCCACCCGTCAAAGTCCTCGCGACTGGTGGAATAAGTCTCCGGCGTGATGGGGTCCTCTACATCTTGGGTGTCCATATCAACCACCATGAGCTTTTCCTCATCGCTGATGAGTTCCAGCCCGTCGATCTCCTCAGCACCCAGGATGTCCGATTCGGGCTCTGCGATCACCGTCAGCAAACGGGAGGGGCTCTTGTTCACAGCGGAGGCGACTTTGCGAAGCTCGGTCTCTTCCGGATCGAAGACAACGTACTCCCACTGCTCAGCATCTTGACCCAGGCGTGCTGAATGCACTGCGCCCTCATGTCGCACCTCATAGCCATGGGTGCGGGCCCATCCCGTCACCCAGGTCTGGACAAGCAAGTCACTCAGCTCGGACGTCATTATCTGCTCCATTCGTTCTCGGCCTGAAAGGAATCTCCGGAGATAGTCCTCAGGTCGGGTCACCATCTATGCCTGCTCGTGTCACCCGAGCGATGCGCCTTATCGGGGAGATTCCTTACATTAGCTGACGCTGAATGATTGGACCCCCCGGCCATATCTGTCCACTACCCAACATATATGCAGGATCACATGTGTCGGTAGGGGGCAAACGTAACAATCTGGTGCGCAGGCCCACTGGGGCCTCGGTGAAATGTGGTGAGCTGCGGCGTCGTACCCTTAATACCGTGACTCAGTCCCGCATCGTTTTGTACTACAAGTTCGCGCCCATCAAAGACCCCGAAGCGGTCAAGCTCTGGCAGCAGACACTCTGCCGTGAACTGGGGCTCAAGGGGCGCATCATCATCTCCGAACACGGCATCAACGGCACGGTGGGCGGTGAACTCAGTGCCGTGAAGTCCTACGTCAAACAGACTCGCAGCTACAGTCCCTTCCGCGGCACCGAGTTCAAATGGTCCGAGGGTGAGGCTGAGCAGTTCCCCCGGCTGAGCGTGAAGGTTCGCCCTGAGCTGGTGGCTTTCGGGGTGCCGGACCAGGTCAAAGTCAATGAGGACGGCATCGTTGGGGGCGGTCAGCACCTGAAGCCCGAACAGGTCCACGAACTCGTTGAGACCAAGCAGAGCGAAGGTGTGGAGGTGACCTTCTTCGACGGGCGCAACGCCATGGAAGCACAGATCGGCCGGTTCAAGAACGCGGTGGTTCCCGATACGGAATCCACGCGTGATTTCATCACCGAGCTGGACTCCGGAAAGTACGACCATCTGAAGGACCAGCCGGTGGTCACCTACTGCACCGGCGGGATCCGCTGTGAGGTGCTCTCTGCACTGATGAAGGACCGGGGCTTCGAGGAGGTCTACCAGATCGACGGCGGCATTGTCCGCTACGGGGAGACTTACCAGGACTCCGGGTACTGGGAGGGAGAGCTCTACGTCTTCGACGGCCGGATGAACACGCGCTTCAGTGAGGACGCAAAAACCCTCGGGGAATGCGTGAACTGTTCGGCGGCGACGTCGCGCTTTTTCAACTGTGCAGACCGCGGCTGCTCCAATCTGCAGCTCTACTGCGCCGACTGCAGTCATATCCCGGCCACCACTCGCTGCGACGTCTGCACCGCCCGAGTGACAGCTGACCCGAACCACCCCAATCAGGGAGAACTGGGAAAACAGCGCCGCCTCACCTCCGCCTGATACCCCGCCGCCCGGTGCAACACCTTCCGGTCCGGGCGCTGGCGGTCTTTGGCCGCTCTCCTGGGGCATTATCAGGCGCCTGTTGAGAGTTCAGCACCCTAAAGGACGCTGAACTCTCAACAACGCGCTGATTTTTCCTAGGCGCGGGCGGACAGTGCAGCGCCACGCCACAGCCTGCCCGGCATAAGCTGAGCTCTATGCCTCACCCCGACGTCACCGCTTCGACTACAAGCCCGGCCCCGCCGTGTTCGGCTGACCTGGAGTTGGTTGCTGCCCTTCGGGAAGATTTTCTGGAGGCCGGATTTACCAACGACGGCCTGGTGGACCTCCTAGGTGCAGATGTGGTGGCCGCGCTCCGCCGCGAGCAGGTCGTGCCGGGCCAACTGCGTGTGGCGGACTTCATTGGCAGCGTGCGCAGCCCCGCCCCAGACGCTGCGCAGCGATCCGATCTGTGGAAGCGTGCGGTGCTCACTGCACTGTGGTTGGTGGCCAGCCAGGTCGACGCCGATCAGGTTAAGGCTGCCCTGCCCCGCACTGGACTTCAGGGGTTGGAGCGTTTGCGGTTGATAGAGGTGACGTCTGCCGGGGTCGTGCTGCCGCGCAGCGAACTGCAGCCCTACCTGGTGGAGACGTCCAACGGTATGCGGGATATGTGGGTCAGCAGCGACCTCAGCTCGCACCAGGTGCAGGGAGCGCTGCCCCATGACCATGTGCTCGGCATCGGGCAGGCGAGCCTCACCTTGGCTGGGGTGACCCACCGCCGCCAGGTGAAGACCGCGTTGGACATCGGCACCGGTTGCGGGATCCAGCTGCTGCATCTGCTGGACCACGCTGAGCATGTGGTGGCAACGGATCTCTCCGAGCGGGCCCTGGAGTTCACCCGCTTCAACCTCCTGCTCAACGCTCCGGCCCTGGGTATGGATCCGGCACGTCTGGATGACCGTGTGGAACTTCTGCACGGGTCGCTGTTAGAGCCGGTGGCCGGCCGACGGTTCGAGCTGGTGGTCTCGAACCCACCGTTTGTGATCACCCCGCGCCAGCCCGAAGAGACCGAAGCCGACCGGTACATGTACCGCGACGGCGGCCGTGAGGGGGATGCGCTGCTCCAGGAGCTCATTGCTGGACTCCCTGATGTTCTCAGCCCGGGCGGCACAGCTCAGCTGCTGGGCAACTGGGAAAGCACTGATGACGACGCCGCCTGGGACACCCGGCCAAGGGCCTGGGTAGAACAGACCGGACTCCACGGGTGGTTGATTCAGCGGGACTCCCAGTCACCGCCGGAATACGCAGAAACATGGTTGCGGGACGCCTCCGAGGAACGCGGTCTCAGCGAATACCGCCGCCGGTACGCGCACTACGTCGCTGACTTCACCACTCGGGGAGTTCAGCGGATCGGATTCGGGTTCATCTGGTTGCAGAGGGCTGACTCACAGTGTCCATGGGGGCGGTTCGAGGAGCTCACAGGAGACATTCAACAGCCACTGGGACCGGTGATGGGTGAAACCGCACACCGGGCGCAAGAAGAGCCGGAGACAGTACTTGCAGCTCCGCTCACCGTTCCGGAAACCGTCACCGAGGAGAGATATCAACGATTCGGGGCTGAGCACCCGGAGGTCATCATGGCCCGGCAGGGTGCAGGCTTCCGGCGCGCCCGCCCCATCAGTTCCGCAGCAGCGGGGTTCATGGGCGCCTCCGACGGCGAGTACACCGCCGCCCAGCTGATCACGGCCGTCTGTTCGCTCACCGACACAGACGAGGACGCGCTCGCAGCCGAGATCTGCGACCTGTATGTCGAGGGGTTCCTGGAGGTCGAGCTTGGGGTGGTTGATGGAGTCCGGCGCATGTGAGCGTCTGCCGTGATGACGTGCTTGCTCTCGTGGTATCTTGTCATCAGACAACAGACGTTTTGGCTCGGTGCTGTGAGGGAGGCAATACATGGAGATCGTCATTATGGAGAACGCCCAGCAGGTGGCGCATCGGGCCTCTGATGTCATTGAGCTCTACGTACGCCGTGGCGCCACTCTGGGTCTGGCCACCGGATCAACACCTTTGGAGACTTATAAAGAGCTGATTCGGCGGCACCACGCCACGGATTTGAGCTTCGCAGAGTGCCGCGCGTTTCTGCTCGACGAATACGTGGGACTGCCTCAAGGGCACCCGCAGGGCTATCGGGAGACGATACGTCGAGAGTTCACTCGTCATATCGACATCAGTGATGACCAGGTCCATGGTCCCGACGCATCCGCCGAGGACGTCAGAGCCGCGGCTCTGACCTACGAGCGTCAACTGTTGGCGGCCGGCGGAGTGGACATCCAGATCTTAGGCCTGGGCACTGATGGTCACATCGGCTTCAATGAACCTGGCAGCTCGTTGGTCTCACGCACGCGGCTTAAGACCCTGCATCCACAGACGGTGCAAGACAATGCACGTTTCTTCGAATCCCCCCAGCAGGTGCCCCGGCACGTCCTGACGCAGGGGTTGGGGACCATCGTTGACGCCGGGCACCTGCTGCTGCTGGCCACTGGGCCCACCAAGAGTGCCGCCCTGGCGGCCCTGTCAGAAGGACCCCTGAGTGCCGCGTGTCCGGCTTCGGTGCTGCAGTGGCACCCCCACGTGACTGTGATCTCTGATGAACCTGCCGCTGCAGAGATGAAACTCCGCCACTACCACCGAGCTGTGCTGGCACAGAAGCCACCCCGGCAGCCCCACTGAGCCGCGCGCCGGTGGCAGGAATTCCGTCCCGCCAGAGCCCTCAGTCGCCCAGGAGGTCTTCCAAGTGGGCGTAGTGGTTCCAGACTGCCTGCTGGTAAGCTTCCGGGTCCCCTGCCTCGGCGGCGTCGAGCATCTGCTGATGAGCCTCTGCTGTTTTGACTTGCCCATCACTGGGTGAGGGGCCCAGGTCCGGCACCACGGCCATGTGCACCATCCACATAGAGGCTGTGAGCTGCTGCGCCAGCACACCGCCGATGCGGTCCAGCAGCCCCTGGTGAAATGCGATGTCCTCGTCCATGAACTTCTCGCCGCGGACAGCTTTAGCCATCATCTGATCCACGTACTCGCGCAGGTCGGGATTCGAGGTGCCATTGAATGCGGTGACGATGTCGTGCGTCAGGCCCAAGTCCAAATACCGGCGCACCTTCACCACCTCTCGGAGGGAGCTCTTGTTGGATTTCTGCTCCAGCGCCGAGCGCAGCACGAGCGTCTCCACCATCGGCGCCAATGACATGTCCCCGACGAAAGTGCCCCTGCCCTGCCGGATGACGACAATATCCAAAGCTTGAAGTGTGCGCAGCGCCTCACGCACCGAGGAGCGCGAAACCTGCAGGTCGGCGCACAGCTTCGCCTCTGTGGGCAGGGCGTCACCCGGTTTAAGGCCTCGGCGCAGGATGTAGGCCTTGATGGCATCAGTCGTCGCAGCCGAACGGCTGATCATTTCTAGTCCGGAGAGCAACTGGCCGTCGGTCTCGTCGCCTTCGATGCGCATCAGATTCTGCAGCATCTGCTGTGGTGTGGTCTGGCTCACTTGCGTGTGTGGGTTCGACGTCATATATTGATCCTACCCGCCATTAGGTCAGATGTCAGACATATGATCTGCTCATTGAAAGGAAACGAATCACATGCGCACCACAGCCAGGGGGGTCACCACCCTCGCAAGCTTGGCCATCACCACGTTGGCGTTGACTGCTTGCGGCGGTGCTACACCGCAAGACGCCGAAGGCGAGGACGGCGGCAACGGAAGTGACACTACTCTCCGTGCCGCCGTTGCCTATGAGACTGACAACTACCATCCGTCATCAACTGCCTCGGCGCTGGCGATGGGCGCCAACTGGCACGTCATGGAGGGACTCTTCGAGCTCGACATGACCACCGGCGAGCCCTATGCGGCCCTATCCGCCGAGGACGAACTCACTGAGATCTCCGAGACCGAGTACGAGGTGACGCTGCGTGATGAGGCCCGGTTCTCTGACGGTGAACCCGTCACCGCTGCGGATGTGGTGGCCTCCTTCGAAAAATCGGCTGACCCCGACAACATCTACGGCCCCATGCTGAGCTTTATTGACGAGGTCACGGAAGTGGATGAGACCACGGTCTCCATCACCCTCCGTCACCCCTTCAGCCTGGTCAAAGAGCGCCTCGCCCTGGTCAAGATCGTTCCGGCTGACGCCTCGGATGAGGAGCTGACCTCCCAGCCGATCGGCACCGGCCCCTGGACCTATGAGTCGATTTCCCAAGCTTCAGTGGACTTCGTGCCGAATGAGCACTACAACGGTGATCGCCCCGCGCAAGCAGGCGCAATGGAATGGGACGTCATTCTCGACGACACCGCACGCACCACCTCGCTCCAGGAAGGCACCGTGCACGTGGCCGAAGCGGTTCCCGCAGATATGCAGGACGTCATCACAGGGTCAGGCGCGGAAGTCGAGGCCGTTCAAGGTTTCAACCTGCCGTTCCTGATGTTCAACACCACCAAAGAACCTTTCGATGACCCCGCGGTCCGGCAAGCAGTCCATTACGCCATCGACGTGGAGCAGCTGATCGAGAACGCGATGTCAGGCACTGCCCAGGCAGCGACGTCGTTCCTTCCCGAAGACCATCCCAACTACAACGAAGCCGCCAACGTCTACGACCACGATCCGGAGCGCGCCCAGGAGCTCCTGGACGAAGCTGGAGTGGAGGACCTCTCGCTGACCCTGGTCACCACTGACCACGCCTGGATCTCCGCTTTGGGCCCGCAGATCCAGAACGATCTGGGAGCTGTCGGGATTGATGTGAGTCTCCAAGAAGAGGCCTCGGCCTCCCTCTACGCCAACTACACCGACGTCGAAGTTCCCACCTACGATGTCGCCCTGGCACCGGGCGATCCCTCAGTGTTCGGCAACGACCCGGACCTGCTGATGAATTGGTGGTACGGGGACAACATTTGGACCCAGCAGAGGTCATTCTGGGGGGAGACCGAAGCCTTTGAAGAGTTCCACGGGCTTCTTGACGAAGCCGTCCAAGCGGAGGGGGACGAGCAGCAGCAGCTGTGGAACGAGGCATTCGACCTGATCTCTGAGGAGGTGCCGATCTACCCGCTGTTCCACCGCGAGGTCCTGACCGGCTACCAGCCTGATGCGATCAGCGGATTCGAACCCATCGGCACCACCGGCCTGAATCTGCTGGGCGCCGAGGCCACCGACGCCGAGTGATACCGACGGATGGGTGGGGCAGGCGCTGATCGGCGTCCGCCCCACCCATCCCGCCCCGTACCTCCACCGCTAGTCCTCCATCGGAATGGATTATGAACCACGTCTTCAGCCTCATCGCGAGGCGACTCATGGTGTTACCGATCATGGTTCTGGGAGTCACATTCCTTGTGTTCTTCCTCATGTCGTTCTCCAACATCGACCCCGCATACTCCGCCCTCGGCGAAGGAGCCAGCCCTGAGGCGCTAGCCGCCTACCGCGAGGCCCACGGTCTGAACGACCCCTGGCTTAACCGTTTCCTGAGCTTCCTGGGCGGACTGCTCCAAGGTGATCTCGGTACCTACGGCACACGCCAAACCCCGGTCGCCGACCGGGTCTTTGAGGCTTTCCCAGTCACCCTGGAACTGACCTTCATCGGGCTGGCCCTGGCTGTGGTGATCTCACTTCCGCTGGGCGTGCTGGCGGCGCTGTATCGCGACAAGTGGCCGGACCAACTGATTCGCGTTGCCTCGATCATCTTCATCGCCACGCCGTCGTTCTGGCTGGCCGTCCTATTGATCCTGGCATTCTCGGCGAATCTCGGCATGTTTCCGGCCTCCGGAGCACTGCCCAGCTTCTTCGAGAACCCGTCCGGCTACGTCAACCGCATGATCATGCCGACATTTGCTCTGGCCGTGCCCGTAGCCGGGTCACTGATACGCATCATCAGGACCTCCATGGTGGAAGAGCTAGATAAGGACTACGTGCGCACCGCACTCGGTACAGGAATCGCCAAGCCCGTGGTGATCGGCCGCAACGTGCTGCGCAATGCACTCATCACGCCGGTAACGGTGATGGGGCTGCGCATCGGTTACCTGATGGGCGGTGCGGTGGTGATCGAGGTGATTTTCAACCTTCCCGGCATGGGAGTGACGATCCTTCAGGGCATCCAGCAAAACCATCCCGACCTGGTGCAGGGCGTGGTGCTCATCGTGGCGCTGGCGTTCATCGTCATCAACATCATCGTCGATCTCCTGTACCTGCTCATCAACCCCAGAATCCGGGCGGTGTGATCATGAGGCCATCTCTGTTTAAGAAGCTTGAAACTGCCGGAAGCCTGCGCGGCTTTCGCGAAATGCCCCTGGGATCGAAGATCTCCCTGGTGGTCCTGATCATCGTCGCTGCGGCAGCCGTCTTTGCGCCGCTGGTAGCCCCCCATGATCCGCTGCAGATCTTCTCTGCCCGGCAGGCTCCCAGCGCTGAGCACCTCTTCGGTACGGACGAGAAGGGTCGCGACGTCCTCTCGCGCATGATCTACGGGACCAGGTACTCGCTGCTGATCGGCCTGCTGGCCACCGGCATGGCCGTCATCAGCGGTGCGCTCCTCGGGTCCATAGCGGCAGTCTCACGCAAGCCGATCTCGGAGACTGTGATGCGCGTGATGGACATCATCATGTCTTTCCCCGGCATTGCCCTTGCGGCGGTCTATGTCTCGGTCTTCGGCAATTCACTGCCCATCATCATTTTCGCCATCGGCTTCCTCTATGTCCCCCAGCTGACTCGAGTGGTGCGCGCGAATGTCCTCTCCGCGTTCGGCGAGGACTACGTCAGTGCCGCTTTGGTCGCTGGCGCCCGGGCGCCATGGATCCTCATCAAGCACGTCATGCGCAACACCATCGCTCCAGTAATGGTTTTCGCCACCATCCTGGTGGCAGACGCCATCGTCTTCGAAGCTTCGCTGACCTTCATCCAAGCGGGAATCGGCGAACCCACTCCGACCTGGGGCAACATTCTCTCGGATGCGCGCCAAGGCGTGCTGGCCGGCCGCTGGTGGCAGGCGCTATTCCCCGGCCTCGCCATCATGATCACCGTGCTGTGCCTGAACATCCTTTCCGAGGGGCTGACCGATGCGATGGTCGCCACCCCGGACAAGAAGGTCTCCGCTGCTGTGGTCAGCAGCAGCAAGAGCGACGCCGTGCTGGTGGACCCGGTGGCGGCTCACCGCATCCAGGAGCCCGATCTGCTGGCTCGTCTGGAGAGCCTGCGGCAGGTAGAGGCCGACCGCACGGACAGGCGCATCTCCGAAGGAGACAGCGCGCCTCTCCTCGAAGTGGAGCACCTGAGCATCAGTTTCCCCCGCCATGGTGATGTCAACGTCGTGGACGACGTTTCCTTCTCTGTGGCCTCCGGTGAGACCATGGGGCTGGTCGGTGAATCCGGATGCGGGAAGTCGATCACCGCGCTGGCCATCATGGGGCTGCTCGACCCCAAAGCCCAGATCACCGGGAGCGTCAAATATCTGGGGGAGGACCTACTCGGCTGCACCCCGGTGCGCAAACAGGAGCTGCTCGGCCGAGAGATCGCGATCATTTACCAAGACGCGCTCTCTGCGCTCAACCCCTCGATGCTCATCAAGTCACAGATTGCCCAGCTGACCCGCCGTGGCGGCACCCGCAGCGCCATCGAGCTGCTTGAACTGGTGGGACTGGACCCCGCCCGGACACTCAACTCCTACCCGCACGAGCTCTCCGGCGGCCAGCGCCAGCGAGTGCTGATCGCCATGGCCCTCACCAGGGACCCCAAGCTGATTATCGCCGATGAACCCACCACCGCACTGGATGTGACGGTTCAGCGTCAGGTCATCGATCTCCTGGAAGAACTGGGCGAAAAGCTGGGGTTCGCCATGGTGTTCGTCTCACACGATCTCGCCCTGGTTGCGGAGGTCGCGCATGCGGTAACTGTGATGTACGCCGGGCAAGTGGTCGAACAAGGCCCCACCAGGGACCTGCTGATGGCACCGCAGCATGAATACACCCGGGGCCTGCTCGGTGCCGTGTTGTCCATCGAGGCCGGGGCTGGACGCCTGCATCAAGTCCCAGGGACCGTTCCCTCCCCGAAGGACTTCCCCCTCGGCGACAGGTTCGCGCCTCGCTCCTCCCGTCCTGACTGGGGATTGGACGTCCGCCCGGTGCTTGCCCGCGTCGGGAACTCCGACCACTATCACGCGGTCCACCCGGAGGACCACGAAGCCCAGAGGGGCCACTTCACCACTGCGCCGCAGGGGGCACCTGAACAGGAGAACCGCACATGAGCACCACAGAAACTCCGCTCATCGAGCTTGACGACGTCAAAGTCACCTTCACCTCGCGCACCGGGACCATCTTCCGGCCGAACCGGGTCCATGCGGTCCGGGGTGTCTCCCTGCTGCTTCACCGCGGTGAGACAGTGGGTATCGTGGGGGAGTCCGGCTGCGGCAAGTCGACCACCGCGAACATCTTGTGCGGACTCCAGACGCCCACTTCAGGCACTCTGCGTGTGGGCGGCGAGCAGGTGACCCGCACCTCTCCTGCGGTGCGGCGGCGCATCGGCCGAGTGGTATCGGTGGTCTTCCAAGACCCCTCCAGTGCGCTGAACCCACGCATGCTCGTCCGGGAGCAACTCACGGACCCGTTGCGAATCCACGGGATCGGCAGTGCCGCGCAGCGGCTCCGCAAAGTCCAAGACCTGATGCCGCAAGTGGGGCTGCCCGCCTCTGCACTGGACGCCTTGCCCTCGCAGCTCTCTGGCGGTCAACGGCAGCGCGTGGCCATCGCGCGGGCGCTGGTGCTTGACCCCGAGGTGATCATCGCCGACGAGCCCACCTCCGCGCTCGACGTCTCAGTGCGAGCCCAGATCCTGAATCTGTTCATGGACCTCAAACGTGAGCTGGGCCTGTCCATGGTCTTCATCTCCCACGACATCCAGACCATCCGGTACATCTCCGACCGGATCGCTGTCATGAACAAAGGAAAGATCGTGGAGGAAGGGCCCTCCGAGACGATCCTTAATAACCCTCGGGACGCCTACACCCGGACCCTGCTGGCGGCCTCACCTTCCCTGCTTCGACCACCCTCAGTTAGGACACCATGAACCAGACATTCACCGGCGTGATCCCCCCAGTTATTACCCCCCTGACTGCTAACGGCGAGTTCGACGTCGACTCCTTTGCCCGTGTCATCGAACGGCTCATCAGGGCCGGGGTCGACGGGGTCTTTCTACTCGGCTCCTCCGGCGAGGCAGTCTTCTGCACCGACGCGCGCCGCCGCCAGATCCTCGAAGCGGGTGTCCGGATCGTCGCCGGGCGGGTCCCGGTGCTTGCTGGCGTCATCGACACCCAGACCGAGCGAGTGGTGGAGCAAGCCCTCACGGCCCAAGAGGTCGGTGTCGACGCCCTCGTGGCGACCGCACCGTTCTACGCACTCGGTGGACTGGAGGTGGTCGAGCGTCACTTCAGAGTGCTGCGCGAGCGGGTGGACCTTCCATTGTTTGCATACGACATCCCCGTCTGTGTCCATACCAAGCTGGACCCGAGAATGCTGCTGCGACTGGGACGGGAGGGCGTGATCGCGGGGGTTAAGGACTCCTCCGGCGACGACGGCGGCTTCCGCCAGTTAGTCCGTTCCAACGAACTCGCAGGCCGCCCCCTCTCCCTGTTCACCGGGCATGAAGTCGTTGTCGACGGCGCCTACCTCTCCGGGGCCCACGGCTCAGTACCGGGTCTGGCAAACGTCGCGCCGGAGCCCTATGTCAGGCAGTGGCAAGCCGCGCAGGCAGGGCAGTGGGAGCAGGCTCGTCGGGAACAGGACAGGCTGGCGGACCTGATGACCATCGTGTCCGTGACCCAGGGGGTGACAGGCTACGCAGCCGGCGTCGGGGCGTTCAAGACAGCATTATCGCTCATGGGGGTCATCGCCACGAACCAGATGACCGAACCAGTCTCACCGCTGGGGGAGGAGAATTCAGCCGCCATTGCCTCGGTGCTGCAGACCCAAGGTCTGCTGTGAACCACTCCCGTGGCGGGGCTCAGAGGTCCGCTGGTCCGGTCATCAGCCTGGACATCGGCGGAACTTCCATTCGCGGCGGAATCGTTACCGACGGCGCCCGCCCTGAGGTTCAGCTGCACCACCGTCAGCCCACTGAGGCTGAAGACGGGGGGCCGGCAGTGCTCAGGCGAGCACTGGCCATCGCGCAGAATCTTCATGCTCTTGTCCCCGAAACGAGGGGTATCTCCGTCGCCTGCGCCGGGGTCATCGACCCCGCAGATGGGACCGTGACCTCAGCGACCGAGCTGATGCCCGGTTGGGCCGGCACCGACGTCGGCGGCGCGCTGAGAGCCCAGACGGGGCTGAACTGCACCGTACTCAACGATGTTCATGCTCACGCCCTCGGCGAGTTTCACTATGGCGCCGGGCGGGGGTGTGCCTCCGCGCTGGTTGTGGCGGTCGGCACCGGGCTCGGAGGCGGATTCCTCAGTGGCGGACAACTGGTCCGTGGTGCCGGGGGCCTGGCTGGGCATGTAGGACACATTCACCACCCCGCGGCCTCCGGACTTCGGTGCACGTGCGGCAGGAGCGGACATCTGGAGTCTGTCGCATCCGGCAGCGGACTCACCGCCAGGTATCAGGAGCGCCGCGGTGCTAATGACCCAAACGCCACAGACGGGGCCGCAGTAGCGGCACACGCGGCTCGAGGGATCCAGGCCGCAGAGCGCGCGCTGCGCGTTGGGGGGACCGCGCTGGGAGAATGCCTCGGCTCGCTGGCCAATGCATGGGCCCCAGAGCGGATCATTCTCTCCGGGTCCGTCACCGGTGCCGGCGACATCTGGTGGCAGGCGGTGCGAGAGGGCTATTCGGCCTCCGCCATGACCCCCCTGCAGCTCCGGCCGATCGTCCTGGGAGAACTCGGCGACGACGCACCCTTGATCGGTGCCGCCGCCATGCACCGCTCGAACGCATGACCAGCAGGGACAGCCAGCTGAGCTTCACCACCAGGGAACCACCGCCCCCCAACCCATGAACGGATCACATGCCAAGCACAGATCAAACGACTCTCATCGACTCACTTCGGGGCGGTCTCATCGTTTCCTGTCAGGCCTACCCAGGGGAGCCCATGCGGACCCCTGACACCATGGCTCGGGTTGCGCTGGCAGCTGAGGCCGGAGGGGCAGTTGCGCTCAGATGCCAAGGCCTGGCCGACATTTCCGCCATCCGCGGACAGGTCAGCGTGCCCGTCATCGGTTTGTGGAAGGTCGGCGACTCCGGAGTGGTGATCACTCCGACCCTGCGCCACGCCAGAGCATGTCATTCCGCTGGGGCGGACATCGTTGCACTGGACGCCACAGGCCGGACTCGCCCAGACGGGCGCAGCTTCACTGAGATTGCCAAGGCGATGCATGACCAGGGCGCTGTGGTCATGGCTGACTGTGGCTCACTTGCCGATGCAGACCAAGCCGTGGAGGCCGGGGTGGCGCTGCTGTCCACCACGCTCGCCGGATACTCCGGCGACCGCCCTCACACCTCAGGCCCGGATCTGGAGCTGCTCAGTGAAATCTGTGCGGCTCACCCGGGAGTTCCGGTGGTAGCAGAGGGCCGGGTGCGGAGCCCACAGGAGGCGGCGGCCGCGCTCGACGCCGGCGCCTGGTCCGTGGCAGTCGGAACCGCCATCACCCACCCGACCTCCATCACCGCAGGCTTTCGCCAAGCACTGGTGAGCCGCAGCTGAACCTTCATGCACGAGGTGAACACACAGCCGATGTTCAGAAAGTGTTGCGGATCACACTTGCAAATTATAGTCTCAGATCAGACATTAGATGTCTGATGTCTGAACTAGAGAGGATTTTTTTGTGATCTCACGTCGAAAAAAGATGGGCAAGGCTAGCTGTCTGCTCGCGGTTGCGGCAACGGCGACGCTGATGGTGCCCATGGCGCCAGCAATGGCATCTCATTCCGAGGCAGCACCTGACTACGATGCATCGCCATTCTGGGCAGGCGAGCCGATCTACACAGAGCAGGACCTGGCAGTAGCGGGTGAGGGCGGTTTCCCCAACTACCGCATTCCCGCCCTGACGGTGACCAACGAGGGCACGGTGCTGGCCTCTTATGATGGCCGTCCCACTTCCGGAGACGCCCCGGGGCCGAATTCCATCCTGCAGCGCCGGTCCGATGACGGCGGTCGGACCTGGCAGGAGCAGACATTCATCCGGGAAGGCGATACCGAGGCACCGATCGAGGGCTATTCGGACCCCAGTTACGTTGTGGACCGCGAGACCGGCAATATCTTCAATTTCCACGTCTTCTCCATGGACCAGGGCTTCATCGGTTCGAAACCTGGAGTCGACCCCGCTGACCGCAATGTCATTCATGCCAACGTCAGCGTCTCCTCCGACGACGGCGAAACCTGGGAGCACCAGACCGTCACCGAGGACATCACCGCCGACCTCGACTGGAGGTCGCGTTTCGCGGCGGCGGGGCAGGGGATCCAGCTCAAGTACGGACCCCATGCTGGTCGATTGATTCAGCAGTACACCATTATTAACGGAGCGGGAGACTTCCAGGCGGTCTCGGTGTTCTCCGATGATCATGGAGAGACCTGGCAGGCTGGTGAACCGGTTGGTGTCGGGATGGACGAGAACAAAACCGTCGAGCTCTCGGACGGCCGCGTCATGCTGAATTCCCGAGATTCCCATAACTCTGGATTCCGGAAGGTGGCCATCAGTGAGGATGGTGGGGCCACCTACGGCGAGGTCACACTCGACCGCCAGCTACCGGACCCCACGAACAACGCCTCGATCCTGCGCGCATTTCCGAACGCGGAGGAGGGCAGCGACAGAGCGCAGGTGCTGCTGTTCTCCAATGCGGCCAGCCAGGCTGGACGCAGCAACGGCACGGTGCGCGCCAGCTGCGACGACGGCGAGACCTGGCCCATTGCACAAGTTTTCCAGCCGGGAACGATGTCGTACTCCACCATGGCGACGTTGCCCAACGGCAATGTCGGGCTGCTCTATGAACCCAGCTGGGACAGCATCCGGTACGCCGAGTTCAATCTTGCCTGGCTGGAGGGGCTCTGCGCCCCGCTGAGCGCCGAGGACCTCACTGTCGAGCGTGGGGAGGCCGGTTCGTCCACGGTTAGCGTGGAGCACCAACTTGGCCCGGCCATCCAAGGGATCGACGTCGAGACAGAGGCTCCTGAAGGATGGGATGTGAGTGCGGATGGCGCACCGGAGAGGCTTACCCCGGGACGCTCTGCGGACTTCACCGTGAACGTCGACGTGCCGGAGAGTGTGACCGGCGGAACCTACGACGTGCCGCTGGTGCTGACCGACGCTAAGGGCCGCAGCTCTCAGGGCACACTCGTGGTGGACGTCCCGAGGACCGAATACGAGGTCGATGGGATGATCACTGTCACCGGTGGAACGCTGGTGGACCCGCAGGATGAGCCCTATGAGGTCGGCGACAGGCTGACGTTCACCTACGACATCGTCAACGTCTCCGACGCCACCACCACTGTGACTCCAAGCGGCAATCTTCGCGACCTCGATCCCGACGTGGACTCGCGAAACTGCCGGTGGCGGAATCTCCCAGGAGGCGGCAACTACACCTGTGACTTCCCGTATCACACCGTGACGCAGGAGGACCTCGACAGGGGAAAGTTCGTCCCCACCACCACATGGACATCCACCTCCGGAGATGAGGTCACGGAGGTCGAGCATGAGGGGCCGGCGGTGGAACTGCCGTAAGTCATTGAGGGCATAAGCTGTTTGCCGAATGGGGCCTGGTCAACATCCTGCTGAAGCGAGGTGGTGCCCAGGCCCCATCGCCTGTGACTTACGCGTATTCACCGCGCCGCAGTATCTACAGCCGTTCCAGGTCTCCGTCGCCCCGGTCCTCAAGCACCAGCAGGTCTGCGGCCGCACCGGAGCGCAGTGTCTCGATCGTGCGGGCATCGGACATACCTGCTCGAGCGCAGCTCGGGCCAGTTTTGCGGCACCCCGCAGCTCGGGGGCATAGGTGATGCTGCGTAACACCCCGTCCCAGGCTGCCAACAGGGCTGCGGGATCGACTTCGTCCGGGTGACGCAGCAGTGCCGGGTCGTGAGCTCCGCAGCGTCCCTCCGCGAGAAACGGGCCCTCCAGGTGGATTCCAGCCAGCTGGCCTTCCCTTACTAGGGGGGCCAGTATCTCGATACGTTCTACCAGGTGAGAAAGGTCGGCGCTCACTAGACTGGCCACCATTGAGGTGGTGCCCGTTGCGTAGAGGGCGGGCAGCGTGTCGCGGATGGCGCGCTCATGGGAGGAGCCGAAGTCCATGCCGAAGCAGCCGTGATGATGCTGATCCACCAGTCCCGGGGTGATGATCCCATCGCTGGATGTTCCCCAGGAGACTGTGTCTGCGCTGCGCCGCAGTGCCTCGGGGAGATCTCGAGTGGGTCCGCTCCACAACACCGCGCCTGCACTGATGATGACATCCCCCTCCCGGATCCTGTGCCTCTCGCTGGCCAGCGAGCCTTACAGGATACGGTGCTGGGACGCTGGTGGGGACATATTTGTCCTGTCTTCGGAGGTGGAGAGCAGCGAGAAACCGTTCTTAAGCCTGGCGCGTGTGATTACCTGTTATTGGGGTTCGCGCAAGGTGCTCAGCTGGCGCCGTCGATCCCGAGCTCTTGGCAGCTGACGGCTCAGCACTGTTCACCACCGCCCATTGCGCTCCGTGATCCGCTGTTATAGTGAGCACTCGATGGCCCACCGATCGCCATCTGCACACACGTGCCAACGCTCTAGGAGTTCTGTGTCAGGCAAGAAGCTCGTGATTGTCGAGTCCCCGGCCA
The DNA here is from genome assembly GCF_010119385.1 of Nesterenkonia haasae. Taxonomy (GTDB): domain Bacteria; phylum Actinomycetota; class Actinomycetes; order Actinomycetales; family Micrococcaceae; genus Nesterenkonia; species Nesterenkonia haasae. The sequence goes on along the minus strand of NZ_VFIE01000019.1, from coordinate 263,290 downwards.
AGTCCCGTTCGATCGCCAAGTACCTTGGCGACGACTTCATTGTGGACGCCTCTGCGGGTCACATTCGTGACCTGCCGCAGCCCTCAGAACTCCCTGCAGATATGAAGAAGGGGCCCTTCGGCAAGTTCGCTGTGGACCCTGACAACGGGTTCGAGCCCTACTATGTGGTCTCCGATTCGAAGAAGTCCAAGGTCCGAGAGCTGAAGAAGCAGCTCAAAGAGGCCGACGAACTCTATCTCGCCACTGACGCCGACCGCGAAGGTGAAGCGATCGCCTGGCACCTCTACGAGGTCCTCAAACCGAAGGTTCCCACCTACCGGCTGACGTTCACTGAGATCACAAAAGAAGCCATCCAGCGTGCCATGGAGAATCCCCGCGAGATCGACTCGCACCTGGTGGACGCCCAAGAGACACGCCGCATACTGGACCGTCTCTACGGCTACGAAATTTCCCCTGTGCTCTGGCGAAAAGTGGGCAAAGGCCTTTCTGCTGGCCGTGTGCAGTCCGTGGCGACCCGCATGGTGGTGGACCGGGAACGTGAGCGCCTCGCCTTCGTGCCCGCAGATTACTGGGACCTGACGGGCACCTTCGCCACGGGAAGCGCCGAAACGTTCACTGCCAAGCTGAATGCGGTAGACGGAGATCGCATTGCGTCTGGTTCGGACTTCACTGACAAAGGTGAGTTGAAGAAGACTCGGCGCGACGTCGTCGTTCTCACCAAAGACGATGCTGAAAGTCTGGCAAAGGGCCTTACCGGCACCCGGTTCACTGTGGACTCGCTGGAAGACAAGCCCTACACCCGCAGGCCCCAGCCACCGTTCATCACCTCCACCCTCCAGCAGGACGCAGCCCGGCGTCTGCGGTTCTCTTCCCGGGTCACGATGCAGGTGGCCCAGCGGTTGTATGAAAACGGCTACATCACCTACATGCGTACTGACTCCACAACCCTGTCGAACCAGGCGCTCAATGCTGCCCGGAGGCAGGCCAGCGAGCTCTACGGTGCTGACTCAGTGCCGGAGAAGCCCCGTGTGTACAGCCGCCGCAATGAGACCGCCCAAGAAGCGCATGAGGCTATCCGCCCGGCCGGGGACTCCTTCCGCACCCCCAAGCAGGTCAGGAACGAACTCTCCGCAGACGAGTTCAAGCTCTACGAACTCATCTGGAAGCGCACAGTGGCCTCACAGATGGCCGACGCCAAAGGGTTTACCGCCAGTGTGCGGCTCACCGGCAGCGCCTCTGACGGCCGGACTGCGACCTTTGGGGCTTCGGGCACCGTCATTACCTTCCCGGGTTTCTTGGCCGCCTATGAAGAGGTGAAGGACAACGACGACGCCTCGGCCTCCTCGGCGAAGGCAGCTGATAAGCGCCTGCCCCAGTTGGAAGAGGGACAGAACCTCACCAGCGAGGATATTGAAGCCAAGGGGCATGAGACATCCCCGCCCGCCCGCTACACCGAGGCCACAATCGTTGCTGAGTTGGAGAAGCGCGAAATTGGCCGCCCATCCACCTACGCTCCGACCATTTCGGTGATCATGGACCGCGGGTACGTCACCAAACGCGGCTCAGCCCTGGTCCCATCTTGGACAGCGTTCAGCGTCATCCGGCTGTTGGAGGAGCATTTCGGCAAGTACGTCGACTATGACTTCACCGCTCGGTTGGAGGACGACCTGGACCAGATAGCCCGCGGAGCGATCGAACGTGAAGCTTGGCTGCAGGGCTTCTACCTGGGCGCGTCCACAGGGGAAGAAGGCCTGCGGAATGTGGTGGAGAACCTCGGAGAGATTGACGCTCGAGCGGTGAACACCATCGAGGTCGCTGAAGGCGTAGAGGTCCGGGTCGGACGTTACGGTCCGTACCTGGAACGGCCCAATCCTGATGGTGAGGCCGATGATAAGGGTGACCTGAAGCTGGATCGTGCGAACATCCCTGCGGACCTCGCACCGGACGAGCTGACCAAGGCTCGCGCTGAGGAACTCTTCGACCAGGCCGCGCTCTCCGGTCGAGTTCTGGGCACCGACCCAGAGACCGGACGCGATGTGGTGGTCAAGGATGGTCGGTACGGTCCCTATGTCACTGAGGTGATCCCAGAGCCGACGGAGGAAGAGCTCCAGGCCGCGATGGATGCGATACCCACTGAGTACTACAAGAACGGCAAACCGAAGCCCAAGAAGAAGCCGCCCAAGGAGAAGCCGCGCACCGGCAGCCTGCTGAAGTCGATGACCCTGGAGACGGTTACCATCGACGACGCCCTGAAACTGCTGTCGCTGCCCCGCACGGTGGGTACTGACGAGGCGGGGGAGGAGATCCTCGCCCTCAACGGACGGTTCGGTCCCTACCTGAAGAAGGGCTCGGATACGCGCCCGCTGCAGGATGAGGAGCAGCTGTTCACCATTACTGAGGAAGAAGCCAGGAAAATCTACGCCCAGCCCAAGCAGCGTGGGCGTGGAGCGGCAAAACCGCCACTGGCAGAATTCGGCAATGATCCCACCACAGAGAAGCCGGTGGTGGTCAAGGATGGGCGGTTCGGTCCCTACGTCACTGATGGTGAGACCAACGCGACAGTTCCGCGCAGCGTGTCCCTGGAGCAGCTGACCAAAGAGCAGGCCTACTCGCTACTGGCGGAGAAGCGGGCTCAAGGGCCAGCAAAGAAGAAAGCGCCGGGCGGACGTACACGCGCGGCAGCCAAGGCTTAGCGGAGCACCCGGAGGGTATCTCATGCGACTCGGCGTTCTAGACATCGGCTCCAACACCGTGCATCTTCTGCTGGTGGATGCCTATATCGGGGCGAAGCCCGCGGCGTTCGCCTCGCATAAGCGCCCGTTGTCCCTGGTGAAGTTCTTAGACAGCTCAGGTGCCATCACGGAGGAGGGCCAGCAGGAACTCGTTGGGTTCATCTCCGAGGCGGTGCGCTTCGCTGCCCGTCACCGGGCCGAAGACATGCTCAGTTTCTGCACCTCTGCTATTCGTGAGGCGCCCAATGGTGCTGAGGTGATCAGCCGCGTGCAGACGGCGGCAGATGTGGAACTGACTGAACTCACCGGCTCCCAGGAGTCAGCCATGACGTTCTTCGCCGTACGGCGTTGGCGGGGCTGGTCGGCAGGTCACATCCTCAATTTCGACATTGGAGGCGGATCACTGGAACTGGCCTATGGCCAGAATGAGATGCCGTCCACGGCGCTGTCGGTTCCACTGGGCGCAGGCCGGCTGACCCGGGATTTCCTGCCCAGCACCATGCAGGACGGTGCCCCACCGAGCAAGACTGAGGTCAAAGAGCTCAAGAGCTATGTGCGCGAAGAGATGGAGGCGGCTCGGCGCGAATTCCCGCAGCTGAAACAGCAGCTGGAAGTCACCGCCACGTCCAAGACGTTCCGTTCCTTGGCCCGACTGACCGGTGCGGAGCCTTCGGCAGAGGGACCCTATGTCCAGCGGACGCTGGCGTTGAAAGACCTCAAACCGCTGGTCAAGCAGTTGGCGGAGTTGCCCTCCAAGGAACGTGCAAAGCTTCCCGGAGTCTCAGAGATGCGAGCGGACCAGGTGTTCGCAGGTGCGCTCGTGGCGGAGACAGCGATGAAGACCTTCGGGATCGAGGAACTGACCATCTGCCCATGGGCGCTGCGGGAGGGCCTGATCCTGCGCCGCCTTGACACCCTGGCCAGGGAGGTCAATGTGCAGATTTCCCATGCCCCTGCAGTGGGTCACGTGGATTTGGCCACCGAGTTGCGCCGACCGACCCATAAGGATGTGAAGGCGATCGCCGTGGAGCATGCTAGTGCCTGAGCTGCCGCGCATCCCCGTGACGCTCTCTTCCTCCTCGGTCTACCCGATGGGAGTCGCCGAAACGTTCTCCATAGCTGAAGACCTGGGCTACGACGGCGTGGAAATCATGGTCACCCATCGGGCTGAAACCCAACAGGCTGATGTGCTCAACGAATGGGCGTGGCGGTTCGGCATGCCGGTGAAGTCCATTCATGCCCCCACCCTTCTGCTCACCCAGCAGGTATGGGGCACCGCCTGGGACAAGATCCGCAAGTCTGCTCTGCTGGCCCAGCAGGTTGGGTGCGATGTGGTCGTTGCGCACCCGCCTTTCCGGTGGCAGGGCACTTATGCCTCCGAATTCGCCTCCGGTATCAAAGAGATCGAGGAGCGCACCGGCGTGATGGTCGCGGTGGAGAACATGTACCCGTGGCGGGCCGGCGGGCGTGAGGCCACTATGTACCTCCCGCACTGGAATCCCGTACCTCACGGATTCAGACATGTGACCTGGGACTTCTCCCACGCCGCCACAGCAGAGGACGACTCCTATGAAGCTGTGAAAGAACTAGGGTCCCGGCTGCGGCATGTGCACCTGACCGATGGTTGGTCCAACGGTTTCAAAGATGACCACCTGGTGCCCGGCCATGGGAACCAGCGGGTAGTGGAGGCCATCGAGCTCCTCGCACAGCCCGATTTCGGTGGCAACGGGTTCCAGGGCGCGGTAGCTGTAGAGGTCGCCACCCGGTCTGCCCGCGAAGTGGGAGACCGTGAACGAATGCTGGCGGAATCACTGGAGTTCGCCCGTAAACACCTCGGCCAGGTCTGAGGGCATCGTCTAGACTCTTGGACCACGGCGAAGACGATTTAAGGGGAGCGGTGTGGATCAGTGGTGGGAGATACTGCTGTTGGCCTTCGGGTCGGTGCTGGTGTTCTTGTTTTTCCTCTACGGGATCAATTGGCTCTACCGCGATGATGAGGAAAAGTCCGGATTGTTGGACCGTTCAGCGCTGCTGCAGCTGCTTGCCGACGTCACCGCTGAGGCCCACGCCCAGGGCACCGAGGCCCAGCGCGCCATCGAGGAGCTCAGAGAGGTCGCTCCCAGCCTCGAGGCCGAGGACTGGACACTCTTCGAGGAGCGCTACCGGGAGACCCTGGAGTCCTTCTCTGCAGGCAAGCCCGAAGTGGACGCCCAGCTGGAGCATTTGGAACGGATCTTTCGCCGCGATCGAATCATCGGCCAGGCCCGCCGCGAACTCCGCGATCAGTAGCACGTGTCTAGGCAATGCTGGGCCACGCGATGATGCGTGCCAGGTGGCTTCGGGCATGAATTCGGTCCGTGCTAGATGCCAGCCTCACTGGCCGAACAGGGTGGCAAAAACTTCCGCCGCGAACTCGGCGTCACTTCGCTCAGGAGTCGGCATCACTTGATGAATGCCACCTTGAGTCAACTGCTCTAAATACACATACTGCTGGCAGGCACCGATGAGCATAGCTGCAGCGGCGGGCCACGATGGGCGAGAAGGGAGTCTGCCTTCACCATGCTCCTTCTCGAGGTATGTGCCCAGCTCTTTGATGCCCGTCGCAGGACTGAGTGTCTCGCCGTCTGCGTCCCTAAGTTCTGCTCGTGTGAGCCATTCGCGGAGCTTGGGATCACCCAAAATTGAACCCAACATCGGCGAGAACTCTCGGAAGAAATGAACGATAGCTTCCATAAGGCCGACGATATTGTCCTCTACCGTGCGGACCCCAACCATGTCACTCAAGCTACGCGCGTGTTGCCGCAAATCACCTGTGGCTTGTGAAAATGCCTCGACGATCAGCTCTGACCGATTGGCGAAGTGATTGTAGATGCTGCCTTCAGCCACGCCAGCCAGACGCGCAACAGACTTTGTGGTGGTCCCGGCTACCCCACGGGTACGCATGGACTCCAGTGCGGCGACCACCAATCGTTCGCGCATCGCTTGATTCGCAGACATCCTCCCATTCTATATGAGTGAGTGCCCACTCATGATATTCTGAGTGGGCACTCACTCATTACTTGAAGGAGAAACTCATGGCTGAACGCCTTCCACTTCCCTTGATCGCTTCCGAAACACATGGGTTCATCTATGTGACCTTCACGGTTCAGAAAAATCGGGGCCCGATCTTCCGCAACACTCAGCGACGGCGGGCTTACGCGAAGCACCTTTTGGGTGCGGCCGCTGAGCTGAAGAATCGCGCCGACGTCGAGTCGGTACGGGTGCTGCGCGCGCACTTGGTGCCACCCCTGCCTGGAGTGCCGAGACACGACTTCGCACTGCTTATCCGAACGCCCGATTTCGATGATCTAGGCAGCTTGAGGGACAGTGAGCAGTACGCCCAACTAGGAGGCACTGAATGCCTCGTCGGTAACAATGCCGCAAAGATCGGTGACACTGAAGCAACTCTGCGCGGAACTTTCCTGCTCAACCACTTCACGGCTCCATCTAGCGCCAATGCGGTGGACGTGTGGAAGGGTCTGACCGACTGGTACACCTCCACGATCGGTGTGGATAATTCCACCGCCCTCACCCCAGCCAACTCTGCTTCGCCCTACGAGTTGATCAATTATGTTCGACTCAACTCACCCCCTCCAGTGTTCTTGCTGTCCCAGCTCCTGCGCCCTAGCTTTCACCGTCTCGTGCGCGGCGCGCTCAAGCGCCATGACATGCGCGCGCTGCCGGCCTTCTACCGTGTGCTTGGGTAAGAGCGTGATTAGTATCCTGACTGTACTGACGGTTAGGTTCGGAGACCTGCGAGAGTGACACCATTTTCCCGGACCAGGACGATTACCTCTCTTCCCGATAGGGTGAATGATCGTGGTAAAGACCAAGAAGAACAGTGACAGCAAGACTCTCGAGCAGCGGCTCTGGGAAGCAGCAGATCTGCTGCGCGGCAACCAGGAACCCAGCGAGTACAAGCATGTAGTGCTGGGACTGATCTTTCTAAAGTACATCTCTGACCGGTTCACCGAACGCCGTGAACACCTTGAGATTGAGCTCCGCGAGGAGGGCATTCCGTCCAAGCAGCTGGCTCAGTTTTTGGAACACCGGGATGAGTACACATCCCACAACGTCTTCTGGGTCCCGGAGGACGCCCGCTGGGAGTATCTGCAGGAGCAAGCCAAGACACCAGGCATAGGCGAACTCATCGATTCCGCCATGGACCTCATCGAGAAGGAGAACCCCACCCTGCGTGGAGTGCTTCCCAGGAACTACGCCCGGGAGGGACTCGATCAGGGGAGATTGGGCCAGCTCGTTGACCTCGTTGGGAACATTGGCTTCACCGCCTCACAGGATCACGGGGCCGACGACGTCCTCGGCCGAGTGTACGAATACTTCCTCGGGCAATTCGCCGGTAAAGAGACAGGTAAGGACGCTGGTGCGTTCTACACGCCACGGTCTGTAGTTCGCACTTTGGTGGAGATGTTGGAGCCGTACGCGGGTCGGGTATATGACCCTGCGTCCGGTTCCGGCGGCATGTTCGTCCAGTCAGCAGAGTTCGTCACTGCCCATGGGGGCAACCAGAGGGACATCAGCATCTATGGGCAGGAGTACACGCACGCCACGTGGAAACTCGCCAAGATGAACCTGGCGATCCGTGGTATCGAGGCCGATCTGGGCAACAAGTCCGCAGATTCCTTCACTGAGGATCTACACCCGGATCTCAAAGCAGACTTTGTGATCGCGAACCCGCCATTCAACCAGGATGACTGGTTCCATCCCAAGCTGGCCGATGATCCACGGTGGAAGTATGGCCTGCCGCCCAAAGGCAACTCGAACTTCGCTTGGGTCCAACACTTCATTCATCACTTGGCGCCGAACGGTACCGCGGGAATTGTGCTGGCAAACGGCAGTCTGTCTTCCAAGTCCGGGGGAGAGGGAGATATCCGCCGCAAGCTCGTTGAGGATGAAGTAGTCGACTGCATTGTCGCGATGCCGGACCGACTCTTCTTCAACACCGGTATCCCAGTGAGCCTCTGGTTCTTCTCCAAGAACCGTCACGGCAACGGGCACCGGGAGCGTCAAGGCGAGGTGTTGTTCATCGACGCCCGCAAGCTGGGTGTTATGGCGTCTCGCAAGCTGCGCGTCCTGGATGATGACGACGTCGCGAAGATCTCGGATACTTACCACTCCTGGAGAAATAAGGACGGTGAGTACAGCGACGTCCCCGGCTTCGTGAAAGCAGCGGGCCTAGAAGAGATTGCCAAGCACGATTTCGTGCTCACTCCCGGACGCTACGTCGGCGCGGAAGAGGTCGAAGTCGACGACGAACCCATTGACGAGAAAATCACACGTCTCACAACCGAGCTCTACGTCGAATTCGACCGCGGCCGCGCCCTCGAGCAAACCATCCGCGAGCGGTTGGGGAGTTTGGGGTGAGTTGGGCGACGGTGCGGTTTGGTGATGCTGGTCGCTGGCTCTCTGGCGGGACGCCTCGAACATCTGAACCCACATATTGGGGTGGTGACCTTCCTTGGCTGAGCGCGGCTTCCTTGACAGAATTTCGCATTCGGGACGCCGAGCGCAGAGTCTCACGACTCGGTGCAGAGAATGGCACCCGGCTGGTTCCACCTGGGACTCTTCTAATGGTGGTAAGGGGGATGAGCCTAAAAACTGAGTTCCGCATGGGGATCACTGACCGAGAAGTCGCATTCGGGCAGGATTGCAAAGCAGTTCTCCCTCACGAACGGTTTGATCCGCTCTTTCTGGCCTACGCCGTACGAGCTCAGTCGCGAGAAGTCCTTGACCTCGTTGATGAGGCAGGACACGGCACTGGGCGACTCCAAATGGATCTCCTACAAGAGCTGCCGATTCCATCACCGCCCAAACACGAGCAAAGGGGCATCGCGGCAACGCTGGGCGCCCTCGACGACAAGATCGACTCCAACCGCAGAGCGGTCGACATCGCGGCGAGTCTAGGGGAGTCGCTGTTCCGCGACTCAGTGGGTGCAAAACGAGTGCTTTCCGACGTTGCCAACGTAACTATGGGGAGCTCTCCACCGGGAAGTACATACAACGAGGACCGAGTGGGGTTGCCCTTCTATCAGGGAGTCAGGGATTTCGGGGTTCGTCACCCTTCTCGTAGGGTCTGGACCCACCAGCCCGTTCGAACAGCCGGTGCGAACGCGACCCTTATTTCTGTTCGCGCGCCAGTAGGGCGTCTCAATCGCGCGACAGAACTCTGTTGTATTGGGCGCGGGCTAGCTTCAGTCACAAGCAAGTACCCCAGTGTCTGCTTTTACGCACTACTGGCCGCAGACTCAGTTTGGCGTCCCTTTGAGCAAGAAGGGACCGTTTTTGGTTCCATGAATAGACAGAGTTTGACGTCAGCCCCAGTTCCGTGGCCTGAGATGCGGGAGATTGATTCGTTGGAAGCCAGATTGGCTTCGTTGGATTCAGAGATCACATCCCTGACCGAAGAAAACATGAAGTTGGGGTCGCTGCGCGATGCGCTGCTTCCCGAGCTGCTGTCTGGACGTATTCGCGTGCCTGAAGCTGCAGCGGTTCTCGTCTCTCAGTAACATTGTCGAGTGCGAAGTGGCTGCATGCTTGCCGGATGTCAAGGACGCTGAGGGTTGGCGAGATTTCGTCCGGGTCTCGAACCTCGTGCTTGACCTTCGGCGCCATGCGCGTCTACTCGGGGATTATGCCTCGGGGTTTTTCAACCTCGTGCGCTACGGGTCAGACTCATTCGAAACAAGTCCGGGGCGTCGAAGTCCGTGATTGTAATGGTCTTTGGCAGACTTGATATATGACTGATGAACAAGTGGCAGACCTGGTGCAGGCACTCCAGGACAATGGGCCGAGTGCCGCGGATTGGATAGGCTCTGTCACGTCCGCTCTCACATTTCTTATTGCTGCCGTTGCGCTTTGCATTGCGAAGGGGCAGTTGGGGGAAGCGTCATCAGCCCGCGAACAGTCCAAAGCGTTGGAACGCGAGAAGTCTCAGCCCTATGTGGTGGCTTACCTCGAAGGGAACGGTGTAGGTTCCCATATCCACGATTTGGTAGTGAAGAACTTTGGGCAGACAGCCGGTCGCAATATAAAGGTCTCATTCGAACCCGCCTTGAACCGAACGAACGGCGCAGAAGGCGTTGAAGCAGTTGTACTTCCCGAGGCGATTTCTTTTTTGGCGCCGGGTCAGGAATGGCGAACGGTGTTTGACGTCGCGACGGCTCGAGCAGGGCGAGCCGACATGCCAATGATTTACAGGGGCGTCGTCACATACGAAAGTCTAGAGGGCGAACGTCGAAACAGCGACGTTGTAATTGATCTCCACCCCTACGAAGCGCGCATCTACACGGAAGTCTTGGGTGTCCACCACGCGGCCAAGGCGCTTCGTGATATCCGCGATACTCACAAGAAGTGGAATGAAGACATCCACGGTGGGATCAAGGTGTTTTCGCGGGATGGACACGCCAAGGATGCAGCGAAAGCAAGTAAATCCCGGGAGTGTCAAGAGGAGCGTGCGGCCGAATCGAAACCTTCACGGAGGGGGCACCAAGATTCAGCAGACGCGACCAGTGAAGCCCCGGCCGATCCCACGGAGTAGTTGAACGGACGTGTCAGCCACATCTGATGTGCTTTCGTGTTTGACTTCCACTACCTTCGCGAAGGAAGCAATAGCTCAGTGAGCCTATTGCGTGCAGAGGTGCACCCCGCGTCTGGTGAGGTGCAGCCGACCAGATTGCACACCACCGTTGCCGCACCGCCCGGATGACGCTGCTGCGTATACTTGTGACTACATGTAGTTCTCTAGGAGGAATCATGGCTAGCGCTGTTCCTACATCACTTCGGTTGCCCGCCGATGTGGACGCGCGTCTCGAGCGCCTGGCGGCTGAGACCAACCGGTCCAAGTCCTTCTACCTGCGCGAGTTGGTGACCACTGGATTGGACCGCCTGGAATGGGAATACTCCATCGCTAAGCGCGCCGAGGACATCCGCGCTGGACGCCGTGAGACCGTCCCACTGGAAGACGTTGAGCGAGAGCTGGGAATCCAGGACGAGCCGGTGGATATGAGCATTCTGGATGAGGTCGAGTGATCTGGAGAGTAAAACTCGACTCTGCCGCTCAACGAAAGCTCAAGAAGCTTGACCTCCAAGTGGCCCGCAGGCTCAGAGACGCACTGCGCGCATTGGCCTCACTCGAATATCCCCGCACCCGCGGCAAGGCTCTGGCTGGACCGTTGAAAGGGTACTGGCGCTACCGCGTCGGAGACTACCGGATCATCTGCGATATCCAGGATGAGAAGCTCGTCATCATCGCCCTGGACCTTGGCCACCGCCGGGAAATCTACGACGGCTAGGAGCTATCCATGGCCAGCAATGCGCGATCACTGAACCCGGAAAATTGAGGACCGTCTCTGACCTGCTTGTAGAGTAGTCGGCAACCGCCTGAGGCCTTGAGGGAGGGTGCATGGGGCTCGCCTACAACGAGGAAGCCGTAGAAAACGCTGCACTCGATCAACTGCGCCAACTCGGCTACGAAATTCTTCATGGACCAGACATCGCCCCTGACTCCCTCAGCCCGGAACGCGACGAATGGTTGCAGACCATCCTCGCCGGCCGCCTCGAAGACGCGATTGCGCGACTGAACCCAGAGGCCACCGCCGAGCACCACAATGAAGCCGCCAAACGGTTCCTGCGCGCTGAACACCAGGACCTCATCCTGGAAAACATGCGCAAACACGAGTTCCTGCTCCACGGTGTACCCGTCGCCTACAGCGACGGCGGCCAACAGCGCACCAAACGGCTGAGGCTCGTCGACTTCCACGATCCGCAAGCGAATGACTGGGTCGCAGTTAACCAATTCACCGTCATCGAACACCGCGTCCGGCGCCCAGACGTCCTCACCTTCGTCAACGGAATCCCCGTGGCCCTTTTCGAACTGAAGAGCCCCTCCACCCAAGGCGCAAGCCTCAAATCTGCCTGGAACCAAATCCAGACCTATCGCGAGGACATCCCCTCACTGTTCACCACCAATGCAGTAACCGTCATCAGCGACTGGTCCTCATCCTCCATGAGTACTTTCAGCGCCGGATTCGAACACTACGCTCCGTGGAAGACCATCGATGGGACCGAGACAGCCACCGGAACCGCCTCGCTCGATGTCCTCGTCAAGGGAGTTTTCTCTCCACAGCGGTTCCTGGATCTGCTGGCTAACTTCATCGTCTTCTCCGAAGAGACCACCTCAACATCGAGTGGTCAGGCAAAGAACATCATCGTCAAACGGGTGGCCAAGTACCACCAGTATTGGGCGGTGAACAAGGCAGTCGAATCGGTCGTCGTCGCTTCCTCGCCTCAAGGCGACAAGCGCGGAGGGGTCGTCTGGCACACTCAAGGCTCAGGCAAGAGCTTCGAGATGGTCTTCTTCGCCGGAAAGATTCTGACCGACCCGCGCATGGCTAACCCGACACTGGTCTTCCTCACGGACCGCCAAGACTTGGACAACCAGCTCTTCGAAGAAGTCTTCGCACCCGCATCAGTGCTCCCCGAACAGCCCGTACAAGCCGAGACGCGCGAAGATCTTCGAGAGAAACTGCGCCGGACCAGCGGCGGCATCATCTTCACCACCCTGCAGAAATTTGGCGGAGACGTTGACGGTGAACGCCTCCTTACTGATCGACGCAATGTGGTGGTCATCGCCGACGAGGCCCACCGCTCGCAATACGGTCTGCAGACCCGATTCAACGAGAAGAGCGGAAAATTTACTGGTGGTCTAGCGAAGTACATGCGCGATGCTCTGCCGCATGCCACATACCTAGGGTTCACCGGCACACCCATTGAATCAACCGACAAGTCCACCAAAGCCGTATTCGGCGATTACATCGACGTCTACGACCTCTCACAGGCGGTCGCTGATGAGGCCACCGTGCGGATTTACTACGAATCCCGGCTGGCTAAGATCGACCTGGACAAGGACGACCTCGAAGCCCTCGACCAGCTCACTGAAGAGATCACCGGGGAAGCGGAAGAATCCGCAGCGCAGAAAGCCAAGAGCAAATGGGCGCGCTTAGAAGCTGTGGTTGGTTCTGAGGCCCGCCTAGACCTGGTGGCCGCAGACATCGTCAAGCACTGGGAAGCCCGGCGGGACGAGATGGCGGGCAAAGCGATGATCGTCACCATGAGTCGCCGCATCGCCGTCGAGCTGTATAAGAAAATCACCACCCTCCGCCCCGCATGGCACTCCGAAGACCCGTCCGCGGGGAAGATCAAAGTGGTCATGACCGGCTCGGCCGCTGACCCTGCACACTTCCAACCGCACCTCTACGACAAGAAACAGCGCAACCAACTCAAGGCCCGGGCGAAGAACCCCGGAGATGACCTGGAACTGGTCATCGTCCGAGACATGTGGCTCACCGGCTTCGACTCGCCCTCCATGCACACCATGTACGTGGACAAAACCATGCAGGGTGCTGGCCTCATGCAGGCCATCGCCCGGGTCAACAGGCGCTACAAAGACAAAACCGGTGGACTGATTGTCGACTACATCGGCATCTTCACCAAACTCCAAGACGCCCTCGCCGAATACTCACCTTCAGACCGGGAGACCACCGGGGTGCCCATTGAACAGATGGTCGCCATCATGCAGGAAAAGTACGACGTGGTCACCGCCATGCTCCACGGCGTGGACCACCAGGTCACGCCCCAGATGCGTGACGTGCAACGCCTCGACGTGTATCAGCGAGTGATCAACCACGTGCTGGAGAGAGGCGCTGCTGACACATCTGAGGGGAAGAACCTCACCGCGCGTTTCCTAGATGAGGTCCTGGCCCTCCTCAGAGCATTCGCTCTCTGCGGAGCCAGTGATGAGGCCGCTAGAATCCGCGATGATGTCGCGCTCTTCACCGCCGTACGCGCCGCCATCATCAAATTTCAGGCACCCGAGTCCGGTTCTGGCGGTTCAGGTGCGGAAGACCTCGACACTGCCATCAGCCAGATCGTCAACCAGGCAATTACGGCAGACCAAGTCATCGATGTCTATGGGTTCGAGGGCAGGGAGAAACCGGAGCTGTCCTTGCTGGACGAAGACTTCCTCAACCGGCTCGCAGCTCAGAAGGACAAGGAACACGTCCACCTGGCCATGCTCCGGAAGCTACTCAACGATGAAGTCAAGACCGTACGCCGCACCAATGTGGTCAAGGGCCGGAAATTCTCCGAAATGCTCGACGCCGCGGTCAACAAGTACACCAACCAGGCTCTCAGCGCCGCGGAAGTCATTGCCGAACTGGTGAAGGTCGCCAAAGAGATGAAGGGTGAAGAGCAGCGCGCTGAACAGCTGAAGCTCTCCGTGGGGGAGCTCGCCTTCTTTGACGCACTCGCGCAGAACGGCTCGGCTGTCACTGAGATGGGTGATGAAAAGCTGCGCGACATCACCGTAGACCTCGTCCAGTCAGTGCAGTCATCGGTGACCATCGACTGGCAGAATCGAGACTCAGTCAAAGCTGGCATGCGTTCTAGACTCAGGCGCCTGCTGGCCATCCATGGGTATCCACCCGACCACCAAGAGCACGCCATTGACCTTGTCCTCGACCAGGCGCAACTGACCGCCACATATTCAGGAGTGAAGCAATGACCAAAATTGCCATGTTGGGGCTGGGCTCCATGAACGGGGCCATTCTGGCCGGGCTCCTGGGATCAGGTGTGTCTGCCGAAGATGTGGTCGCCACCTCACGCTCCGCTGAGTCCGCGCAGAAGCGCTCGGAGCAGTACGGGGTACGCATGCTCGCTGAGGAACACGACGCCGCCGCAAACACCACTGCAGCAGCTCAGGCGGATGTGGTCTTCCTCGGTGTGAAACCCCACCAGATCGTGGAGCTCTGCGCAGAGATCAAAGACGCCCTGAAGCCTGAGGCAGTCGTGGTCTCAGTAGCAGCTGCGGTAACCCTAGAGATGATGGAGTCCGCTCTCGGACAAGGCCAGTCCGTGATCCGCGCCATGCCGAACACTCCGATGTCCGTCGGTGAAGGTGTAGTGGGCCTCGCCGCAGGCTCACATGTGAGTCAGGAACAGACGCAGACAGTGGCTGAGCTGCTGGGGGCCTCCGGCACTGTGCACGTGCTGACAGAGGAACAGATCGGTGCGCTCACTGGAGTGGCCGGGTCAGGTCCGGCCTACGCGTTCTACCTGGCCGAGCATATGGCCGCTGCCGGGGTTGAGATGGGCCTGGACCCCGAGATCGCCGCAGATTTAGCCGCCCAAACACTCTACGGAGCCGGGAAGATGCTGGTGGAGAACCGGGGGATGAACGACGCCGCACAGCTGCGCCGCAACGTCACGAGCCCTAATGGCACCACCCAGAAGGCGATTGAGACGTTTGACTCCGCCGAGATGGGTTCAACGATCCGCGCTGGCGCCAAAGCCAGCTCCGCACGGGCTGCGGAGATCACTCACCAGCTGCAGCGCCCGTAGCCTCCGCCAACAACCGGCGCAGTCGGCCGGGGTCAATCTTCCAGAAGTCTCTGACCCTGCCGTTGATGCGCAGGACTGGAATTTCTTCGGCAAACTGGGCGCGGAGGGCGCCGTCGTGCTCAATATTGGTCTCTTGAACGGTGATGCCGAACTCTGCGCAAACCTCCGCTGAGACCCTGAGCGCCTCTGTGCAGAGGTGGCAGCCCGGTGTGGTGAGCAGGTCAACGACTACCTCGGGGGACTCAGACATGGGTTTCTCCTATGACGGTTAGGTCCGCACACGCAAAAGCCCCGGCCGGAGCCGGGGCCGTGCGTGAAGTTGCTACTTCTTATTGCGCCGCTGGTGGCGGGTCTTCCGCAGACGTTTGCGGTGCTTTTTCTTCGCCATGCGCTTACGGCGCTTCTTGATCACTGATCCCATAGGGTGAACAGTCCTTACGTCGGTGGGTGGAGCAAGTACCTGCCCCGTAGGCCAAAAAGGTCTTGGGGAAGTCTACCGACTCAAGTGGTGAAGGGCTAACTAGAGCAGATGAGGTGCTACGGGCGAAGCCGCTGGAAGCACTATCGCATCGCAGTGCCAGCGGTGAACAGCGCGTCGCTGAATGTAGGAAACTGCGGTCGAAAGGAGACGAGTTTCCCACATCCCGAGACGCTTTGCGTGGGCGGGGGTCAGTCGAACCAGGGGTCGAGCCCATGCAGCGGAAAGATCTCTTTGCGGGTCTGGATAATGGCGCGGTCCACTGCGTCCTCGGGGTCATATCCGAGTTCCCAGGTTCTCCACCAGAGTTGGGCGTCATCATTCATGCTCTCCGGTGCCGAAACCCCGAAGGTCCGGGCGATGTAATCTCGCCAGGCTCCCGGGATGGGGGTGTTCAAAGGAATCGGGGTGCCCGCGGCCACTGCCGTCAGGTGGGCCCACGCCCGTGGTACCACCTGGTAGATGCTGTAACCTCCGCCGCCGGTGGCGATCCACCGGTTCTCCGAGAATTCATCGGCGAGGTGACCGATGTCGAGGGCGAGCTGGCGCTGGCCATCTACGCTCATGGTCAAGTCGGTCAGCGGGTCGTCAGCGTGAGCGTCACAGCCGTGCTGGGACACGATCACTTCAGGGTCGAAGGCGCGCACCAAGGCTGGGACCACAGCGTGGAAGGCCCTGAGAAACCCAGCATCTCCGGTAGTGGGAGGCAGTGCGACGTTGACGGAGGTGCCAAGCGCGTCACCCTGGCCGGTCTCATTCGGGAAGCCAGTCCCCGGGTAGATGGTTGCACCGCTCTGGTGCAGAGAAATGGTCATCACACGAGGGTCGGCGTAGAAGATGCCTTGGGTGCCGTCACCGTGATGGGCGTCCACATCGATATAGACCACGCGTCTGGTACCACTGTCCAAGAGATGCTGGATGGCTAGCGCAGCATCGTTGTAGATGCAGAAGCCGCTCGCCCGGCTGCGGGAGGCATGGTGCATTCCGCCGGCGAAGTTCACCCCGTGGAGCGCACGCCCGGCGACCAGTTCCTGCGCCAGATGCAGTGTTCCGCCGGCGATACGCGCCGCGCTGGTGTGCATGTCGGCGAAGACTGGGACATCATCAGTGCCCAATCCGTGTTCCGCTGATGACTCTCCGGTCTCGGAGCAGGAACTGACCGCAGCAATGTAGCTGCGGTCATGGACAGCGGCCAGAGCATCATCGTCTGCAATGTCTGGGGCAGTGAGGGTGATGTTGGCGGCGTCGAAGATTCCCAAGTTGCGACTGAGCCGCTCAGTCAGATCAAGCCGCACCGGGTCCATCGGGTGCGAGTCCGTGAACCGATGACTCATCAGCTCAGGGTCCCAGACCACAGTGGTCAGGGGTGATGCAGAATTTGAGCTGGAAATCACCTTTAGAGCTTACGGCACAGTGCTGGCGCTGCGTCAACGCCCGCGAGACGAATCGGTCAGCTGCTCCTCGACGGCAGGCCAAACCTGCTTGAGCACATCCGCCCATGTGATCACTCCGAGCAACCGGCGCTGTTCCCGAATGACGGCCAGCTGTTCGCTGTTTTCTCGCATAGTTTGAAAAGCTTCATAGACCGATGTGCCAGCCGCCACGACCAAAGCAGGCCGGGCGAGTGATTCCGCCAGATCTTCCTGAGACGCTTCAAGGGTGTCTCTGACGTGCACTACCTGGGGTCTCTGGTCTCTCTGTGGGGCGATCAATATCCTTAGGTGTCCGCTGCGTTCGGCGGCACGTTGAATGTCCCGCACCGTGGCAGTGGCAGGCACCTGAGTGGGAACCGTGGTCCGTGTGGCCAGCACATCGTCCACAGTCAGCGACTCCAGGCCGATGATGCGTGAGATCTGTGATCCGGATGCCTCATCAAGAACACCGGCACGAGTTGAGTCCTCCACCAGGCGTTGAATGGTCTGAGAGTCGTAGCCGGCTGCGGCCGCCCGGTCGATGGGCTCGACCCCAGTTGCGGCGACGAGCCTGTTGGCCATGCGGTTGATCCACGTCAGCAGAGGTCGGAAGAGACCGATGAAGGCTCGGGCGGGCAGAGCGATGAGCCGGGCGGAGCGCTCGGGATGAGCGATGGCCCAGGACTTCGGGGTCATCTCACCCACAACTAGGTGGAGGAAGGTCACCAAAACTAGGGCCAGGCCGAAGGCCACAGCATCAGCGACCCACGGTGCAAGCCCCCATGCGGTGAACAGAGGCGTCATCGCGTAGTGCACTGCAGGTTTGGTCACGGCCCCGAGAGCGAATGTGCACGCCGTGATGCCCAACTGGGCACCAGCGAGCATGATGGTCAGTTCATTGAGGCTGCGCAAAGCGGCTCGGGAGGCCGCACTGGACTCTGCTGTCTCTTCTAAGCGGTGCCTGCGGGCTGCGAGAAGAGAAAACTCGATGACGACGAAGAACGCTGACAGGACGATCAGCGCGACCGTCACAGCAGCAACCACGACGGCGTTCACTTCGTCTCCTCACGTTCGGCGGTTGGTGCGTGGGCGATGGTGAGGGCAACTCGATGAGGAACGTGCCGGTCAATACTCAGAACAGTCACATGCAGTTCGCGGCGCACAATGAAATCTTCGCCGTAGTCGGACGGCGCGGGTGGCATTCCGAATTTAACGACCTCTCCGACGTCCAAAAGGTCTCCTGCCTGGGTCATCAGCAGTCCGGAGAGGGTCTCGTAGTCGCCTTCTGGGAGCTGGCAGCCCATCTTTCGTTCGACTTCATCCAAGTGCACGTCAGCATCCGCTACCCACTCACCGTCGGTCACCTCAGTAATCGCAGCCGGTTCCTCGTCGTCGTGTTCGTCCGTGATCTCCCCGAAGATCTCCTCGGCAAGATCCTCCAGAGTGACGATGCCGGCGAATCCCCCGTACTCGTCGATGACGCACGCCATGGCAGACGTCGTCTCCTCTAGTTTCTTAACAGCCTCTGGCAGTGGCATCACGGTCGGGACAATAATGGGTTCGCGCATGAGTTCAGTAACTGGGGCGCTGTCCTGGAGTTGTGAACTGAGAACATCAAGGAGATGGACGACGCCGACAGGTTCGTCATGCTGGTCGACGACGGGGTAGCGGGTGTGCCCGGTTGCCATCAGAAGGCGGACCTCGCCTACTTCAGAGCGCGGGTGGACACTATCTGCCCGCGATCGAGGGATCATGGCGTGTTCGACGTCGTGCTGCGGAAAGTCCAGCACCCGGTCCAGCGCCAGGTAAAGGTCCTCGGGGAGCTCTCCGGTGTCTCGCGAGTTGGAGACGATGTGTTCCAGATCCTCAGCGGTGGCATTGGAGTCGACGTCGTGGACGGGCTCAATGCGCATCACTCGCAACAGAGCGTTGGCGGCGACATCGAAGATACTGATGAGCCATCCGAATAGCATCAGGTAGATCCTGGTTGACCCAGCCATCGACTGTGCCAGCGGTCCTGGATTGGCGATGGCGTAGTTCTTGGGAAACAACTCACCGAAGATCATCTGAACCACGGTCGAGAGTGCGAGAGCGACGGCAGTTCCGACAGTGATACTCACGGCGGGCGGAACACCGACGCCGCCGAAGATCACACTTAGCGACTGACCAATGAGCGGCTCCGCGACTGTGCCAACCAGCAGTCCGGTAACCGTGATCCCCAACTGAGCTCCGGAGAGCATGAAAGAGGTGCGTTGGGTGATCTTGAGAGCCTTTTCAGCACCCCGGTCGCCCTTGGCAGCTTGTCCACGCAACTTGTTTCGGTCCACGGACATGTATGCGAACTCTTGAGCGACGAAATATCCGTTGGCCGCAATGATGATGAGAGTGAGTACGACTCCCGCGGCGAGAGTCAGAACCGCCGTCAGCATAGGTTTTCTGCTGACCGGCGTTTATCGGTTTCCACTGAAGTGGAAGCACCTCCTGGAAGATGACTAGTAAGTGATAAAGATGATACCGCTTCGCGCTGTTCGTGGCCTACGCGTGGTCAGCGAAGTATTCAAGCTGTGAGACGTCGCCGCTGACAACGATGGTGTCCCCCGGGGAGACCTTGGTATCCGGTTGGGCGTAGACGAAGTCCTTGCCCGGGGACTTCACGCCCACCACGTTGATCTGGAAGCACTTGCGCGGCTGCGACTCATCAATGGTCTTGCCCTGCAGTGCCTTCGGCGGCCTCATCTTGACGATCGCGAAGTCGTCGTCGAACTTGATGAAGTCCATCATCTGGCCGCTGACCAGGTGGGCGGCCCGGACGCCGGCGTCGTGCTCAGGGTAGATCACGTGGTGGCAGCCAATCCGGGTGAGGATCTTGCCGTGGGTGGGGTTGATGGCCTTGGCCCAGACTTGGTTAACGCCTAGGTCAACCAAGTTCGCTGCGATCAGCACACTGGACTCGATAGAGGTGCCGACGCCGACGACTGCGGACTCGAACTCCTCCGCCCCCAGCTGACGCAGCGCCTCAATGTCAGTGGCATCTGCCTCTACGGTGTGCGTGAGCGTATCGGCGTACTTCTGGACTAGGCCGCGATGACGGTCCACGGCCAGGACTTCCTTATCCTGGTCGACCAGCTGTTGGGCCAGAGCGATGCCGAATCGACCCATGCCGATCAGCAGCACCGGCTTGTTGGCCTGTTGATTCTTAGCCAATGATCGGCCTTCCTTCTGGATAACGGTATCGAACTCGGTTCTGGCGGACGGTGAGAGCCGCCGCGAAAGTAATGATGCCCACACGTCCAGTGAACATCAGCACCGTAAGGATATAAAGGCCCGACGGTGGGAGCTCTTCCGTCAGCCCGGATGTCAGTCCCACGGTGGCGAAGGCGGAGACCGATTCATAGAGCGGACGTTCCACATCCTGGCCGCTGACGATCATCAGCGCCAGTGTCGAGAGCAGCACTGCGGTCGCGCCCATGGCGACGACTGAGACGGCGACCCGCACCACCTGTGCGGGAATGGTCCGGCCGTGTGCACTGGACTCCTCGTGACCGCGTGCTTCGGCGAGGAATGCAAGAAATATCACCGCGATGGTCGTGACCTTGATACCCCCTGCGGTTGAGGCAGACCCCCCGCCAGCAAACATCAGTGCATCCGAAATCAGCATCGTCTCCGACGATTCCAGATTGGACTCCACCACTGCGAACCCCCCGGAGCGCATGTTGACTGATGCGAAGAGTGAGCTTTGCAGTTTTTCCAGCCAGCCCATATCGCCGATCGTGGCAGTGTTGTTCCACTCCAGCGCGGCGTAGACCACTGCGCCGATGAACAGCAGGATGGTGGTGACTTCGAGGGTCAGCTTGGCGTGGAGGCTCCAGCGCTTGATGTGCCACCGGAACTTCCACAGTACGTAGAGCACTGGAAAGCCCAGACTGCCCAGAAACACTCCGATCATGACGGTCCACACCACCAGGGGGTCGTTGCCCACGCCGCCAAGCCCATCTGAATGAATCACGAAACCAGCATTATTGAAGGCGCTGATGGCGTAGAAGAGCCCATACCAGGCACCGCGGATGACATCGCCCTCCAGTGCGATAAGGCGAGGAATCAGCACCACGGCCAATGCGGCTTGAACCACTGCGGAGCATATGACGACCGTCTTCAGCAGTTGTCCGACTTCTCCCAGGCGGCCGGTGGACATGCCTTCCTGAGCGATCAGGCGCGTGCGGAGACCTAGGTGACGAGTCACTGAGACAGCGAGCAGAGCTGCCATGGTGATGATGCCAAGACCCCCGACCTGAATCCCAATGAGGATGACGATCTGGCCGCCGAGCGTCCAGTGGTCGGCAGTGTTGACGGGCGTCAGGCCTGTCACGGTGACGGCTGAGGTGGCAACGAACATGGCATCGTGCACAGCAGCTGAACTTCTGCCCGGTGTGGCCCACGGCATCATCAGCAAAGACGTGAAAAGTCCGATCACCAGAGCGAAGACCAAAAGCGCCGTGCGGGGAGGGGAGGACTGCAGGACCTTGGTGAGCAGTCCTGTGGTCCTCTTCCAGAGTGAGCGCTCGTAGCGCAGTTCGACGTCCCCTTGTGGCACGGGGCCATAGTACGCCCCCAGACGAGTTGAGGCTCGGCTGTTTCCAGCCGAGCCTCAACCTTGAGCGGTCAGCGGTCGCTTGAGCGCCGCAGCGACTGCCTAGTCTTCAACGATCAGTGGGTACACGCCGTTCTCGTCGTGGACCTCCCGGCCGGTGACCGGTGGGTTGAACACGCAGACCATGCGCATTTCTTCTTCCACCTGCACTCGGTGCTTTTCATTACCATCGAGCAGATACAGGAACCCATCCGTGATCTGGTGTTTCTCACCCGTCTGGAGGTCCGTCAGGGTGCCTCTGCCGCCCACGCAGTAGACAGCCTCCACATGGTTGGCGTACCAGAACTCATTGTCTGTGCCGGCTCGAAGAGTGGTCTCGTGCAGCGAGAACCCCACCTTCTCTTTACCGAGCACCATCCGGCGTGAACGCCAATTCGGGGTATCAATGTCGCGATCGGTGCCGTTGAGGTCATCGATGTGGAGTGTGTACATGAAGTCTCCGTTCAGTTAGGGAAGCTTGGGGTGTAGCGAGTTCAGTGAGGGGGGCGCAGACGGCTTGGCTCGCCGCGCTGCCCGGTGGCCGCCAGGACGGCGTCCTCCAGAATCTCCAAGCCCTTGTGGAGATCCTCTGAACTGATGTTCAGTGCAGGCATGAGCTTGACGACCTCATCCTTGGGGCCTGAGGTTTCAATCAGAAGATTGCGCTTATAGGCTTCAGCGGCAACTTTGCCTGCAGTGTCAGGCTCCGGGAACCAAATGCCGGAGAGGAATCCCCGTCCGCGGATTCCAGCACCCTTGACATGCTCTGCGATCTTAGCCATACCGGTGTGAAGTTCATCGATCTTGCCGGCGAGTTCTTTTTGGAAGGAGTCATCTGACCAAAAGAGTTCCAGCGCCCGTGCTGCAGTGACGAAGGCCAGGTTGTTTCCGCGGAAGGTGCCGTTGTGCTCACCTGGTTCCCACACGTCGAGTTCTGGTTTGAAAAGTGTCAGTGCCATGGCGAGACCGTATCCGGAGATCGATTTCGACACGCAAACGATGTCTGGGTAGATCCCTGCTTCTTCGAAGCTGAAGAAGCTGCCGGTACGGCCGCAACCTGCTTGGACGTCGTCGACGATGAGCAGAATGTTGTGCCGGCGCAGCAGGCTCGAAAGGCTCTTGAGCCATTCAGTGCGGGCAGTGTTGAGACCACCTTCACCCTGAACGGTTTCTACGATGACTGCGGCAGGCTTGTCCACACCGGAGCCCGAGTCTTCCAGGACTTTCTCCAACCAGAGGAAGTCCGGAATGTCCCCATCGAAATAGTCGTCGTAGGGAATCTTGGAGGAGTTTGTCAGTGGGATGCCAGCACCCTTGCGTTTCATAGAGTTGCCGGTGACTGACAGCGCGCCGAGTGTCATGCCGTGGAAAGCATTGGTGAAGGAGAGGATGTGCTGCCGGCCGGTGACTTTGCGGGCCAGTTTAAGGGCAGCTTCTACGGTGTTGGTACCGGTAGGTCCGGGGAACATGACCTTATAGTCCAGGTTCCGAGGCTCCAGAATGAGGCGCTCGAAAGTCTCGAGGAATCGCCGTTTGGGGGGAGTGTTCATGTCCATCGAGTGGGTGACCCCGGAGTTGGCTACGTAGTCAACGACCAGGTCCCGCAACTCGGGAAGGTTGTGTCCATAGTTCAGTGCGCCAGCTCCGGAGAAGAAGTCCAGGTAGCGGGATCCATCCTCAGTGAACTGGTAGCAGCCTTCGGCTTTCTCAAAGACGGCCGGCCAGTTCTTGCTGTAGCTTCGCACCTGGGATTCGCGGGTCTCGAAAATGTCAGTAGCCATAGTGGTGTCTCAGTCCTCAGTTACTTGTCGTGAACGATGTGATGTCAGCGATTCAGAGGTTCTACAATGTAAAGATCCTCTGCGGCGTGGGTCTCGCCGGATTCTTCTGCAGCGGGGAACAGATCCTCGGTAAACAAGGATCGTCTCTCAAGCTCCGTGCCGTGTTCTCTCGCCAGAGCAGTGAACAGAGCGATCGACGCCTCGTTATCGGCGGTGATCGTCGTCTCCAAGCGGGACGCTCCAGTGCGTTGAACGAGTTCGAAGAGCATCTTCTTCGCCAGTCCGCGGCCTCGGAAGGCCGAATCCACTGCCACTTGCCAAATGAACAGCGTGTCTGGATCGGATGGTTTGGAGTAACCGGAGATAAATCCGGCTGGTTCAGCTTCCACCTCTGCGATCACGCTGGAAGAGGCGAAGTCTCGTGCCCACAGCAAGTACGCGTAGGGGGTGTTGGTGTCCAGCACCCCTGTCCCTTTGGCGAGTCGCCAAAGGTCCGCACCGTCAGCCACTGTGGGCGCTCGGAGGATTATCAGTTCGTCTGGTCGGGCAGAACTATTCTCGGCATTCATCTCTCTCCACATTAGCAAGTTCCTCGAGGCGGCGAGGAGGCAGCGTGGTTTGTCTCCTTGGTGCTGGCTCTCGGAGCTAACTTTGTGGGCGCGCCTTGGCGGAAGCCCGAGAACGCCTCAAGATTGGCTGTGAGTCTGCTCTGACCTGGTGACATGCAGTGAGAGGAGCGGTAGCGTCAGGTTTGTAATGTTCCCGAGTGAAAGGAGATTCTCATGGGTCTCGGAGACAAATTTGAAGCAGCCAAAGACAAGGTCAGCGGCTCCGCCAAGGAAGCCGCCGGCAAGGCAACAGGTGATTCTCAGCTGGAGGGTGAGGGCAAAGCCCAAAACCTCAAAGGCAAGGGCAAGAATGCCGCTGAGTCAGTGAAAGACACCGCCAAGGACGCAACAGGCCAGGCAAAGGGCGCCGCTGGTGGCGCCGACGAGCAGAGGTAGTCCAGAGCCTTGCACCAACGGCGCCGGGATCCCCAAAGGTTGGGGTCATCCCGGCGCCGTTTTGGCTTCCAGGCATGGCTTGAGCATTGCAAGGAATCTTGGGAGGTGCTCACAGGAGAGCCGGGTGCAGGCCGGTGAGCAACTAGTTTGCGTAGCGATGGCGGGATCCGAACACAGGGCCCCGCCATCGCTATGCGTCGTCTGGGTGGAGTGACTCTCTGTCTGGGTCATCACCTCTTCACCTGTGTCGCTGCAACAGCAGCCAACCCCGTCCCAGTACTCACCAGAAGGTCGCACAATGGGCAGGACTGGGGGAGAGCAGGTCATTCGCGCAGGTCAGCGCGCACATACAGCTTCACTCCTCGCTGGAGAATCACCCGTGGGAGAAGGAAAGACGCGGCCGTCAGCATGTTCTCCTCGACCTGCTTTGTTCCACCGATTCAAAAGAATGAATCATCTCCGAAGATTCTTTGCATGCATTCCGAGAATTCTTGTGATAAGTTAATCCTGACACTGTACAGACCGAGCCTTTGAAAGGAGGGGCATCATGAAAATGCTAGAGAAAATGAATCCGGGCCACACGCTTCGGTTCTCACTCAGCACCGCGACAGCGGTCCGTATGCCCCTCGGTGGCGGTCCAGTGTCCTATAGCTGCTGAAGGCAGAGCGCCAGCGCCTGACGTCACTGATCTCTTATTACTTTTCCGTGCAACTCCTCAGAGCACTGCTGCGCTCACCGCGCCCCGCCAGTCCTCATGTTTCATCATATTAATTCACTGAGTTGCGCGTGCCATTTATGCACTCTTGAGGCATTTTTGACTGCGGTTCACTATGCCTTTTTATCTCTTGAGGAAACACTGTGTCTACTTCTATTCCTACGTTTCGCTATAGCGCCATTCAACGCGCAGCGCTAGCGGTTTCAGCGGCATTAACGTCGTGGGCCGAGGCTTCAGCGCGTAAGCAGCAGATCAGCGCCGAATCCAGGGTGCAGGACTCCCATAGGCAGCTTCATCTACGGGAGGCGGAACGCCGACGTGAGGATGCTCTCGCTCAGCGGTTTCTTATGCCCCGCCAGTTCTAGCCCATCATTGTTGCGGCGATCGCCAACAGCTGCTCTTCACTGCCCCGCTTGCCCATGAGCTGAATCGACCAGCTCAACCCGTCGGTGCTGTTATGGAGGGGCACGTTGATCGCCGGGAGGCCCAGTACATTGACCACAGAGCTATAGGGGGTGAATCGGCACTGCTCGGCGTAGTTGTCTTCAGGTGCCATCGATGAAAACCAGCCAAGCTGTGGGGGTGCGAACGCCAGCATGGGTGTCATCAGAACGTCCCAAGGTCCAAAGATGTCCTCGGCGTCGTCAGCGAACTCCTGCAGTTCGCTCATCGCAGTTCGTGTTGTGGCCTGCGGGCGGGAGCGAGCGAGTTCTATGAAGTACTGCGTGAGCGGTTCCAGCAGCTCAGCCTGAGCATCAGTGAAAGCCAGTTCCCCCAGGCGGGCGGTCCACAGTGCTCGAAAATTCTGGTGATAGTTCTGGCTCCAAAAACGTTCAGGGCCGGTGCAGCTCTCGGTCCCTTGAACGTGGTGTCCCAGTTTTCCAAGAGAGGAGATGCCGTTCTCCAGTGCTTGAACGGCGTCTTCTGCAAGGGAGATATCGAGGTCGGGGGAGAAGGGCGATTCCGTTGTCACCCCTACTCGGAGGGGCGTGACTCCGCTTGCGAGCGCTTCTTGGACAGCGTTCTGAGCCGCAGGGCCCTGTTTGGCCATGACGTCAAACAGGAGCGCTGCGTCCTCAGCAATTGTGGCGATGGCGCCCGATGTCACGAGGTTCTGGACGGAAGGTAAGGGGTCATCGTCGGGGATTCTGCCGCGCCCGGGTTTGAGCCCTACAAGTCCGCAGGCCGCCGCCGGAATGCGGACCGAACCTCCACCATCACTTCCTGGAGCAAGTGGCAGGATTCCTGCCGCTACAGCCACAGCTCCACCGCCGGTCGAGCCGCCTGCCGTGCGGGTGATGCAGAGGGGATTCCTCGCCGGGGCAGCAAGTTGGTTTTCGGAGTAACAGGGCAGGCCAAACTCAGGCACCTGGGTTTTCCCGATGCTGATTGCTCCTGCTTGGTGCACCGTTCTGGCCAGAGGGGCGTCCCGGGCAGGAACCACTGCTGGCGAAGACGCAGTACCGGAGGTCAACGGGAGTCCGGCCACTGGTATGAGGTCTTTGAATGCCGTCGGCAATCCGAGCAGGGGGGATGACCTGGCGAGTTCATGCGGCGACATACTTCGCCGCAGAAGCGTCAGGGTTCTGTCTTGCTGCTCTGCTCGGGCCAACGCGAATTCCGGGTCGAGGTGGATGAACGCGCCGAGTCCACTCATGGTGGCGGCAGCAGTGAGCGCCGTGGTGGCCAGCTCAACGCAGGAGACCTCACCGGTCAGCACCGCCTCGCGCCATTGAGCCGCAGTGGCAGCGCGGAAGTCCGCCATGGACAGATCAGTGGTGTGCTCCGCACTTGGGCTGGCGGATTCGGGGATGCGCGCAGGGGTGGTGATGCGTCCGCGTGGCATATCAGCGGGTTGCCGTGCCTGCTCGACCTGTTCCATGACCTCACCCTATGGAATTTCGCGGATCGGCGCAGGCATTCGGTGAGTTCTCGGACTAATGTGGTGGTATGTCCGACTTCGAAACGGTTCCTGCCGCCGAGGTGCCACGTGGTGCCATCGTGCTGGACGTCCGCGAAACCTATGAGTTCCAGCCCGGTCATGCCCCGGGCGCGGTACACATTCCCGTGGACCAGATCCCCGCCCAGTTTGAGGAAGAGCTGGATCCAGATGAGGACTACTACGTGATCTGCCGGACTGGAGGCCGCAGTGCGCAGATTACCGGTTGGCTCACTGCCAAGGGATACTCAGTGTTTCTTGTCGGTGGGGGTTACGATGCGTGGATTACCGCTGGTCACCAGCTGGAGTCATCCACCGGCGAGGAGCCACAGATTCTGTGAAGTATTCCTATTTGGGTCCCGCGGGGACTTTCACTGAGGCCGCATTGCTGCAGATGCCTGGCGCTGATTCAGCTGAGCGGGTTCCCGCTGCGAGTGTGCTGTCCGCCCTTGCCATGGTGGAAGACGACGACGCCGATGTGGCCGTGGTGCCCATCGAGAATTCAGTCGAGGGCGGAGTCACAGCGACACTGGATGCGGTCTCGGTCGGGCACAATCTGCACATCACCGCTGAGACGCTTGTGCCGATCACCTTCGTGCTTGCTTCTGCTGTCCCGATGCCGATGGAGCGGGTCAGGTCCATCGCTACCCACTCCCACGGTTGGGCGCAGGTACGCAAGTGGGCGGAGGCCACAGTGCCGCATGCGGAATTTGTGCCGGCGTCGTCTACTGCTGCTGCTGCACACGGTCTGACTCGCGAGCCGGCTACCGCAGATGCCGCTGTCTGCGCCCCTCTGGTGGCCGAGCAACTGGGGCTCCATGTCATTGCTAGCGAAATCGAAGATGTCCCCGGGGCTGTGACACGGTTCGTCATGGCGGCTAAGCCGGGCCCCGTGCCCGCCATGACCGGTTCGGATAAGACGACGGTCATGATCCCGCTGCCTGAAGATCATCCCGGTGGGCTAATGGAGATTCTCGAGCACTTCGCCACGAATGGAGTGAATATCTGCCGGATTGAGTCGCGGCCCACCGGCTTCAGTATGGGTGATTACTTCTTTTCGATGGATTTGGAAGGGCACATCGCAGAGGCCCGAATCGCCGACGCTTTGGCCGGGATCCACCGCATCTCACCGCGGATAAGGTTCCTCGGTTCCTATCCCCGCGCAGACGGTAAACCTCAGCATGTTGGCCCCGAGGTATCTGAGACCGCCTTCAGCGCAGCGCAGCACTGGATCGAGTCACTGCGCGGGTAACTGAACCGCATCGAGCAGCTGGGTTGCGAGCTGACGCGCGTGCAGAAGGCGGTTCGGATTGGCTTCCAGTCCCGCTCTGCTCACAGCACCTTCGAGAATGAAAGAGAGGTGCTCAGCCCAGGCCTCACCATCGGTCGTGACATCCCGGAGGTGCTCACGCATCAGGGCCTCTACACGCTCCTTATGCCTGCGAACGATAAGACGCCCGGGCGAATCACTGGCCAATTCAGCGGCGGCGTTGAGCAGACCGCATCCACGGAAGCCGTGCACATAAGCCGCATCGGCGTGTTCCAGATAGGCGTCGAAGACGGCGAGGACTCTCTGCGCTGGAGTCTCAGCAACGCGGACTCGTGCTTCGTAGAGTGTCATCCATTCCTCTTCTCGCTGCACAAGATAGGCCTGGACCAACTCGTCCTTCGAGGCAAAGTTGTTGTACAGGCTCATCTTGGCCACTCCAGCCTCCGCCGTGATGGTGTCTATACCAGTCGCCCCAATTCCCCGGGCATAAAACAGTCGCGCGGCAGCTTCCAGCAGTCGGTCCCTAGCAGCCACCCTCACTCCTTTTTGTCGAATTCTCTCTCCACAGCGGAGGCGAACTCGGCCATAGAGGCGTATTCGGCATCGTACGTCCACTGCTCTTCAGGCTCCGGGGTGGCGCCCCATCCTGGACGGTCGTGACGACGGTTAATCCATACGGAATCGAGGCCAAATTTTCGGGCGGGGACGTGGTCGTGGAAGAGGCTCTGCGCTACGTGCAGCAGCTGATCCTGTTTGAGGCCCTGCTCCTGGAGCCAGGCAGAGAGGGCCTCAAAATGGGGTGCAGCCGGCTTGTATGCGCCCACGTCTTCGGCGGTGATGACGGCCGCGTATTCCCCCTGGAGGTGCTGATTGCTCCCTGCGAAACCTGCATGGTGCACATTGGAAAGGATGACGAGGTCGAAGTGCTAACCGAGTCGCCGCAGGGCGTCGGCGGAATCGGGAAACGCTGGCCAGTCCGGAACTGAATTGCCCAGCCTCTCCGCCCACTGCTCAGTCACCGGTCTGCCGAGATGGTCCCCCGCGCGCTTGAGCGCGGCCGCTAGTAGTTCCGGGTAGAGCTTGGAGGGGTGCTCTTGCATCACAGCAGCTTCCCCATCTGCATAGGCCAGGAGTAGCTTTTCATCATCAAGTTTCAGCTCCTGCTCATCTGCCCATGGGCGCAACACACCCAGCAGCCCAGCTTCCCAATCAATGAGAGTCCCGTAGCAGTCAAAGCTCAGCACCTTGTAGTCAGTCATGTTTTTCACAGATTCTCCCAGCCGTTTGATCACCGATAATGAGTAGACAGGTCTACCTAAAAAATAGCATGGACGAGACTACCGCGGTTAGAGAAAGGGTGATGCCCTAGTGTTCGGGGTGTTCCAGAATTTCTGTGGGAACGCCATGAACGATCAAAGATTCGGGCGCCACCCGAGCTGAAACGCTGATGACATCCCCCACGGCATCACCGTCGATCTGGAAACGCATCGGTTCCGCCATGGTGAGTCGTCCGGTGCGCGCCTGGCGAACCTTCATCACAGGAATGTCGGCCGAATAGCGGAAGGCTGTCTTAGCGATGACCCGAGCCCAATCCAGAGCGTGGCGAGGCGTGAATAGGGCGACGTCCATATGCCCGTCGTCGAACTTGGCCTCTGGGATGAGTCGTATCCCGGCCTGGAGTGTCCCGCAGTTCGCCAAAAGCACCGATCGCACGCGGTAGGTCTCCGGCTCGGCATCGTCGAGCTTGACTTCAACAGTTTTTCGCGCGCCCATCACGTGCCTGAGCCCAGCCTCACCGTAGGCCAACCAACCAGCCCGGGCTTTGAGAACTTCTCGGGTGTCATCCATGACCTCGGCGTCCAGGCCCCCACCTGCGATGACTAAGCTGATCTCATGCTCAGACCGTCCGCCGGGGCGACGCAGCTCCAGCTGCAGCGTATCGACTCGGTGCGGGGTGCCGTGAATGGCTTCAGCCGTGCAGGCGGTGAGGTCGTGATACGGAAGTCCGATGTTACGGGCGAACAGATTACCCGTGCCCAGAGGAATGATGCCCAGCGCCACGTCTGTGCCAGCGAGTCTGGAGGCCACCGCGCGCAGGGTGCCGTCACCGCCGGCGGCGATGACCACATCACAGCCCATCTCGATGGCACGCTCGGTCATGACCGCTCCTGGGTCTTCCGCGGTCGAGGCCTGGATGAAGGGATCCGGCATTCCCGCAGCAGCGCAGGCCTCGTGGACCAACTTAGTGACGTGGCCGGCGTCGTCCTTGCTGACGTTGACCACCATTCCAATCCGCCGGTCCTCTGGCCGCTTGGGATGTGCTGCGACGGCAGCGGTGACCTCGACGTGCTGCTCAAGGTCGGCCACCTGGCGTTTCAGGCGGCGCAATCGCTGAGCAAGCCGGGCGATCGCGATTATCAGTATTACGACCACAGCCACAGCCGCGGCCAGCACCCACCCGAAGTCCTCGTTCATGATGTAGAGCCTATCGGCACGTAATGAGGGCCCCTGCCATGAGGAGTTCTCCGCATTCTCGCTCAGGCTGAAATCTGCGCCGGCCTGCGCGTACTAGGCTTAGCTCTGTGATTGATATCAAGGACCTCATCGCCGAACCCGATAAGTACCGCGCCAGCCAGCGAGCTCGGGGGGCCGACGAGTCTGTGGTGGACGCTCTTATGGAGGCGTCCCACGCGCGATCTAGTGCACTCACCCGGTTTGAGACTCTGCGCGCTGAGCAGAAAGCCCAGGGCAAGAAGGTTGCCAAGGCTCAGGGTCAGGAGAAAGAGGATCTGCTCACGCAGGTGAAGCAGCTGGCCTCCGACGTCAAGGATGCCGAGGCCGCAGCCGACGACGCCGCGGACCGGCTCCGCGCCATCCAATCCTCGTTTCCCAATCTCATTCATGACGGTGTTCCCGCTGGTGGCGAGGATGACTTTGTCACCCTGCGGACCGAGGGCTCACCGCGGGATTTCTCCGCCGAGGGTTTCGAACCGCGCGATCACCTCGAGCTCGCCGAGCAGCTGGGTGCGGTGGACATGGAGCGCGGAGCGAAGGTTTCCGGCTCCCGGTTCTATTTCCTCAAGGGAATAGGCGCTCGGCTGGAGTTGGCGATCATGACCATGGGCCTCGACCAGGCCATTGAGGCTGACTTCACACCGATGATCACGCCCACCCTGGTCAGACCAGAGACTATGGACGGCACGGGGTACCTTGAGGCACACGACGACGTCTACCACCTGGAGCGCGACGACCTCTACCTGGTAGGTACATCCGAGGTAGCCCTTGCTGGCTACCATGCGGATGAGATCCTGGATCTCTCGGCAGGACCGCTGCGCTACGCCGGTTGGTCAACCTGCTATCGGCGCGAGGCCGGCTCTCACGGTAGGGACACCCGCGGCATCATTCGGGTCCACCAGTTCAATAAACTGGAGATGTTCGTCTACTGCACTGCCGAGGAGTCCAAAGCCGAGCATGAGCGTCTGCTGGCATGGGAAGAACAGATGCTCGGCAAGCTGGAGCTGCCCTACCGCGTCATCGACACTGCTGCAGGGGACTTAGGGCTTTCTGCGGCGCGGAAGTTCGACTGCGAAGCCTGGGTTCCCTCGCAATCCACCTATCGGGAACTGACCTCCACCTCAGACACCACCACCTTCCAGTCCCGGCGCCTCAATATTCGCGAGCGTACAGCCAGGGCTGATGGTGGAAAGGCGATGACGCAGCCGGTGGCAACGCTCAACGGGACACTCGCTACCACCCGGTGGATCGTAGCCCTTCTGGAGAACCACCAGCAGGCTGATGGTTCAGTTCTGGTGCCCCAGGCCCTACGCAGCTACCTCGGTGGGCTCGAAGTCATTGAACCTCAGTAGGGTCCATCCAGCGGTTGGTCAGGTTGTGCTCATCTTCGCTCGATACCAAAGAATGTGAAAGTTCAGAAGGAGGCAGGCAAGGCCAGCCTCATCTTGCTAGCGCCGCTTCTTCTGAGTTACTAAGATTTAGTTGTGACGCCGACAGAGAGCCGGCGCACTGTTTGCGCATCGAAGGAGTGTCGAGATGACTAAGACTGCTGAATACACCGTTCCCGGACTTGGCAAGGAAAACGGCGAGGAAATCGCTGGTCTGCTGCAGGACCGGTTGCACGCGCTCAATGACCTGCAGCTCGTTCTGAAGCATGTGCACTGGAATGTGGTGGGACCCAACTTCATTGGTGTTCACGAAATGCTGGATCCGCAGACTGAGCAGGTTCGTGAGTATGCTGACGAGATCGCCGAGCGCATCGCGACCCTCGGCACTGCTCCTTCCGGGCTCTCCGGCGAATTGGTCTCCGAGCGCCGGTGGAAGGATTACCCGCTGTTTAAGGCCAATGTGGAAACCCACTTGGCTGAGCTGGACAAGGTTTACACCGGGGTTATCGAAGATCACCGGCAGGTTCTTGGAAAGGTCGGCGACACCGACCCCATCACTGAAGACCTGCTTATTGGCCAGGTCAAGGCCCTGGAGCTGTTCCAGTGGTTCATCCGCAGCCACGTGGAGAAAGTCTCCGCATAGTCTGAGTTCTGCTCAGCCCGCGCCAAGAGGCGACGACGCAACCCAAATACTCAAGGTTGCGTCGTCGCCTCTTCGCTGTCGCTGGGGCTGTTCGTCACTGGCGGCGGACCTTGTCGATCCGCAGCATTTTGGCGATCGTCTCATCGAGGACGGAGTCGTCGAAGACGTCTTTCCAATCCTCTTTGATAATCAGATCCCGGCCATGGTCCATGGCGATGTGGCAGGCCTCGGAAAACGGGTTGTCTCCTCGAAGGGCATTGGCCAGGGCCACCTGGACATGACCGTAGAAGAGTGCCTCCGCAGCGGGCCGGGGCACACCGACGGTATTGACAGTCTCTTCCAGGGCTTCTTTCAGCAGTCCGCCGACCATGCAGGTGATCGTCTCCACCAGGGTAGGTTCCAGGACCGCAAGATGTTTGAGACTCACCCAATGAACATCAATAACCGGTGCGTACATAGCTCTAATGACTACCTCCGCGGTCGATGCTATGGCCGCGTCGTCGGACTCTGCAGCAGCGACCACATGTTGGGCAGCTGCGATCCCGCCAAAGGTGTCGGCGTACTCCTCCTTCGTGGTTCTTTCCAGAAAGACAGAGGGGTGCGCTGGGTGGGCGCAGACGTAGTCGATGTCTGCACGGTGAGCCAATAATCCTGCATAGGCGGCAGCCGGATCGAGGGTCATCACAATCGAACTCGAGTTCATCTGCGGGACGATCTGCTCGCTCACCGCACCGAGTGCGGTGTCAGGTACGGCGAGAATGACGACATCGGCGTCGGCCACAGCGCTTTCTGCTGGTGATGTCTCAAGTCCGGCGTCAGCCAGGCGCTGCCGGCCACCGTCGGAGTTCTCCACGTAGCGTACGTCAGCGGAGGTGGTCTTGAGGTTGTTGGTGATGCGCTGACCCATCTTGCCGCCGGCGCCGATCAGGGCGATGCGGAGGGTGTCAATGTTCATGGATTCGTGCTCCCTAGGTAGTCAATGGCCTGCTGGGTCCACAGCCGTTCGTCCCGAAGAGTTTCTTCTGGACTGTCACGACGGGGGAGCCAGTGTTCGATGATGTGATGCAGTCCACGGTCGGAGGCTTTGACAGCCTCTGACATCGAGGAATAGTCCAGGAGCCCCTCGCCTAGGGGTGTTCCTGAGAAATGGAAACCCACCCAGCCCGGCTGGCGGGTGAAGGTGAAGTCCTTGATGTGCAGATTGTTCACCCACGGGGCGGTGCGCTCTACGACGTCACCGGGAAGCTCCAGGTTTGCGACGCAATTGCCGGGGTCCAGAACGATACCCAGGGCGGGGCTGTCCACAGTGGCGACCAACCCCACCAGATCGAGACTTGAGATCTGTTCGTAGGTTTCAAGGCCGAGCCTCAAGCCACGTGCGGAAAAGTCATCCACGGTCCCGCCGAGGAGGTCAGCCGCCTCCTTGACCGGGGTATCTCTCGGCTGGACCATTGAACGGATGAAGGTGGCCCCCAGGGATTCGGCAATCTGCGCGTAGCGCTGCAGATGCTCCCGACGGATACCCCGTGTTCCAAGCTCTAGAACCACGCCAGAGGATTCGGCGGTCCTGCGCACCTTCCTCAGCTCAGCGGAGCCGAGCATCTCCAGCGGAGGATAGTCACAGATCTGGAACACCTCGGCGCCTAATTCTGCGGTGTCGATGATCATCTCCTGCAGGGTCATAGGTTCGGGGTTCACCTCCGACCAGCGCCAGAGGTAGGCGTACGTGCTGAGACCGATGATGGGGCTCATTGACTCTCTCCTATCAACCGGTTGACCTCATCGCTTATTATCGCTCTATGCCCCGATACCCACAGGATCCGGCCGAAGAGCTCCAAGGGCGCCTGAACGCTCTTCCGGCTTCCACCCCGACTGCTGCCGTGGCTTCGGAACTCCTTAGGTACTTCACCAGTGGGGGACTTGAGCCTGGCTCCCGTCTGCCTGCCGAACGCAAGCTGGCGGAAATGCTCGCCACGGGAAGATCGGCGGTGCGGGAGGCCTTGGCGGCTCTTGAAGTTTTGGGCATTGTGGAAGTCCGCCCCGGTTCTGGCACTTATCTGCGCTCCAGCGCATCGGAGCTGCTTCCGCGCACTCTGAGTTGGGGCCTGATGCTGGGGGCGCAGGACGCTCGGGACTTGATGCACGTCCGGGAAGCATTGGAAGTGCTGGCGGCACGATTGGCCACACAGAAACGCGACGACGCCGCCGTCGCTCGGCTCCGTGAGCACCTTTCGACCATGTCTCGACACGCAGATTTGGGTGATCATCACGCTTTCGTGGAAGCTGATGCTCACTTTCACCAAGAACTCGCGGTCATTGCGGACAACGCCGCATTGGGTTCGGTGCTGCAGAGCGTGCGGGCACTGTTGCGTGTTTGGGTTGATCGCAGTGTCGACAATGCCGCTGATGCCCGCCGTGCTCTCCACGAGCACACAGCGCTGGTGCACGCGGTGGCTGAGGGAGACACGGCGGCTGCTGAAGACACTATGACGGCTCATATGAAGACCGCCGGAGAGCGCATTTTGTGAGTCCGTGGTCTGCGCGCATCATGGGTGACCATGACTGCGTCCGGCCGTAGCGGCCTCGCGCACGGCTGTGCGGAGGTGATA
Source organism: Nesterenkonia haasae (assembly GCF_010119385.1). Taxonomy (GTDB): domain Bacteria; phylum Actinomycetota; class Actinomycetes; order Actinomycetales; family Micrococcaceae; genus Nesterenkonia; species Nesterenkonia haasae. The sequence continues at coordinate 227,725 of NZ_VFIE01000019.1, read as the reverse complement.
GATGCTGCTGGTGGCCGCGATGTAGAGATCGTATCCATCCGGTCCGCCGAAGCAGAGGTTGCCCACCAGTTCCGGAACGGGCACATGCCCGAGCAGCGACCCCTCCGGAGTAAAGATGTAGACCCCATCCGGTCCGGAGCTCCAGATGTTGCCTGACTCATCAACTCGGAACCCATCTGGTATGCCTTCAGGGATCTGGAAGACCGTCCTGCCGTTGGTGCACTCAACGACCCCGTCCGTGACGCTGACATCGTAAGCTCGCACGTGGTGGTTGCCCACACCTGGGGGACGCCGCACTGCCGACGTGTCCGAAACGTACAGCACAGACTCGTCGGGAGAGAACGCCAGGCCGTTGGGCTCGTCGATATCAGTGATGACGGGTCTCGCTTCTCTCGTGTGCGGATCCCACCGGAAGACATAACACGCCCCGTACTCCATGTGCCCGGGATGCCCTTCTCCTTCTACAGTGATCCCGTAGTGCGGATCCGTGAACCAGACAGCGTGATCGCTGGCGACGACGACGTCGTTGGGAGAGTTGAAGCGCCCACCGGACCACGAATCCACCAGGGCACTGACTGTCCCTGCGTCGTCGACCTCAACTCGACGGTGTCCGTGTGAACACTGGACCACGTACCCGTCAGGGTGAAGAGTGCGTCCATTGGTGAACTCGACCTCGTCGCGGTAAATCGATGTCTCTCTGGTGGCAGGGGAGTACTGAAGTATGCGGTTGCCGTGTATGTCACTCCAGCGCAGAGTCCCTTCTGAGGGGATCCAGCAGGGCCCTTCGGACCAGGTGGCGCCGGTGGCTACCCGGGTCAGCGTGGCGTCGGGATCAAGCAGGGAGTCAAGAGATGTCATGGTGGTGTCCTTTGGCCTGGTGTCTGTGACAGGGGCGGTCAGGCCGCTGTGTAACCGCCGTCAACCTGGAGATTTGCGCCGGTGATGAATGACGCTTCGTCCGAAAGCAGGAAGCAGTTGGCGCCAGCGACCTCTTCGGCCGATCCGATTCTGTTCACCGGATGAGTTTGGGCGAGTGCGACCTCTGCGGCCAGCGGGTCGTCCTGACTGGAGAGAAACGCGTCCAGAACTGCTGAGCGCACTGACCCTGGGCCCACCGAGTTGCAGCGGATTCCGGCCGCGGCATGCTCCACTGCGACCTGGCGAGTCAGCTGCACGATGGCCCCTTTGGAGGCCGCATATGCCACCTGACCTTTCTGTCCGGTGAGCGCAGAAATGGATCCGGTATTCACGATCGCGCCATGGATGGCGTGCTCTAGGAAGTGGCGGACAGCGTACTTGCAGCCCAGAAAAACGCCGCGAGCATTGATGTCCATGCAGCGGTCCCACTCCTCCACAGAGGTGTCGACCAGCGCCCGGGTGACAATAACGCCAGCGTTGTTGACGATGCCGTGGATCCTGCCGAAAGCCTCCGCAACTGCCTCGACCATCGCCTCAACCTCAGCCTCCAGCGCGACGTCTGCAGTGAAGGCGACAGCCGTGCCACCGGAATCATTGATCTCAGCCGCCACGATTCCGGCGTTTCGCGCGTCCAGGTCCACCACGGCCACAGAGGCGCCCTTGGCGGCCGCCATGCGTGCAGTAGCCGCGCCGATGCCTGAACCGGCCCCAGTGATGATGATGTTTTTGTTCTCCAAGAGGCGCTGCGGGGTGTTCGGATCTGTCAAGAGGTCCTCCCGGACGGCTGAATATCGACGACTTTCACGTTGTGAAGTCTGTCACGATTCTCAGCAACCAGTCAACCGGTCAACCAATTAAATTTGCAGATCATTCTTGTGCACACATGTTCATGACATTTGTTCTACAGACCTGTAGCATCGAAGGAAACCCACCTTTCGACAAGGAGAAAGTCCCATGACATTCCCACTGCGCCTAGTTGTCGGCTCCGATGACGCTGGGTATGACTACAAAGAAATTCTCAAAGCCGATTTGGAGGCAGATGAGCGAGTCTCCTCGGTTCACGACGTAGGAGTCGGGGCCGATGAAGGGACCGCCTACCCGAATATCGCTGTGGCGGCAGCAGAGTTGGTAGCCGCAGGAGAGGCTGACCGCGCACTGCTTATCTGCGGCACCGGACTCGGTGTGGCCATCTCAGCCAATAAAGTCACCGGCATCCGGGCTGTCACAGCCCACGATTCATACTCTGTAGAGCGCGCCATCCTGTCCAATAACGCGCAGGTTCTGTGTCTCGGTCAGCGAGTGATAGGCCAGGAAGTTGCCCGCAAGTTGGCCAAAGAGTGGTTAGCGCATGAGTTCGATCCGGCCAGTGCCTCGGCGGAGAAGGTCCAGGCGATTACCTCCTACGAAGAGACTGGCAGCTGTAGCTAAGGTTGTTTGCTCGGGCGTTCAGAGCGCCCGGGTGATCGCGCGTGCGGTTTCCTCATCGGTGACCAGCACGTTGAACCACCCAGATCGGGCTGCCGTGAGTATGCTGATGGCCTTTTCTGTCCCCACGGCCACAGCGATCCGCGTAGGAACCGCGTGCAATGAGGGCCCAGGAATTCGCACCATGCGTTCATTGCCGGGAAAACTGATCTCGTTGCCCGCGTCGTCGAAGAATGCAAGGCAGACGTCCCCGGCCGCCTTCACGACGTTGGGGTGAGTGCGCGGCACTGACCGGGCGATCGACTTGCGCGTCCGAGGCGGAGCGCCCACTCCGACGAGCGCTACTTGCGCCCTGTTCCAATCGTCAACGATCTGTCGATATCCAGGATCATCTTGCAATGCGTCCAGAAGTGCCTCGGAGGGCATTGATGGGGCAAAGAGATAGTGCGGGTACCCGCCGGAGGACACGGCGAAGGCGCGGACCACCTCATTGGTCTGGTGCCACGGATCAGGTTCGGCCTGACCGCCGACAGTTGGTGCGATCACTACGCCCGAAAAGTCTCCGAGCCGATGCTGCGCCAAAGCGTAGGTCGTCTCCCCCGAAGCGATCAGCATGGCGTCCCCCGCACGGAGGTTCACCTGTTCAAGGGCTTGTCTTGTGGGCGGGACGAGCCCGGGGCCCAGTCGGCGCGACTGGTCCCCAGGTGCCAGGTAAACCGCGTCAAGGCCGAGTTTTTCTATCAGCTCCTCGCGCAGGTGCTCCATATCCGAAGGTGCGGGCCGCCGGACCCGAATCTCAACGATTCCGAGAGACCGGGCATCAGCGAGCATGCGACTGATCGACGGGCGGGAGACCTCCAGCTGCTGAGCAATCTCGGCCTGGGTAGCGCCCTGCTCATAGTAGAGCTGCGCAGCCTGATAGAGGCGCTCGAGCTCAGTATCCCGCGGATCGAGTGCTTCCGGGGCGCTCTCAAAGGGCTGATCCGTCACAAGTAGGCCTCCATCAACTGTCATGGTTCAGTGAGCAACATTACTGGCAGCACCCTCCTCAAGACACAACTGCGCAGATCTGAAACAGTTCCGAGGAACGGTGGCGAGTATCACATAGTCTGCCTTATGGTGGACTAGAACATACGTCAATGCACAAATGTGCCGCTCGTTTTCGCTCAACGTCAACAGTCGGCACCCGGTACCAGAGGACCCCAGATGACTTATCTGATCAACACAGCTTCTGATTTCCCATCCGAGGCGCTTCGCGGTTTCGTCGCGGCGCATCCTGAGTACGTCACGGGCGTTCACGGCGGCGTCGTACGTTCGACGGACACGCCGGCGGGGCAGCCAGCTCTGGTGATCGGCGGTGGTTCGGGGCACTACCCTGCATTTGCGGGATGGGTCGGACCGGGTATGGGTCATGGGGCACCGTGCGGGAACATCTTCTCCTCGCCTTCGGCTTCCCAGGTGTACTCCGTGGCGCGCAGCGCCGAAAACGGGGGAGGGGTCATCATGGGATTCGGCAAGTACGCCGGAGACGTCCTGCATTTTGGTGCGGCCGCCGAAAAGCTGCGCGCAGAGGGCGTCGACGTCCGCATCGTGGCTGTGACGGACGATATCGCCTCCGATTCGCCCGAGAACCACCGCAACCGCCGCGGCATTGCCGGGGACCTTCCCGTGTTCAAGATTGCAGGTGCGGCCATTGAAGCGGGTGCCGATATTGACGAGGCAGAACGCATCGCATGGAAGGCAAACGATGCCACACGCTCCTACGGTGTGGCGTTCGATGGCTGCACGCTGCCCGGCGCGGAAGAGCCGCTGTTCCACGTCGAGAGTGGTCAGATGGCTATCGGATTGGGTATCCACGGCGAACCAGGCATCAAGGATCTCCCACTGGGGACCGCATCCGAAGTAGCCGATCTTCTGTTTGACGGAATTATGGCCGAAGCCCCGGCCGGCCACTCGGGCCGCGTCGCCGTGCTGCTCAATGGTTTGGGCACTGTGAAGTACGAAGAGCTATTCGTGGTGTATTCCAGGCTGGCCCAGCGTCTCGAAGAGCAGGGACTCACACCTGTTCAGCCGGAGGTTGGCGAGTTTGTGACCAGTTTGGACATGGCTGGACTGTCACTGACCCTCGTCTTCCTAGACGAGGAACTGGAACGGCACTGGAGCGCACCGGTCGATACGCCAGCCTTCCGACGAGGAGCTCCTCGCGACCTGCTTGCTTTGACGGACCGCCCGGCGCGCACCGAATACTTCACCCCTGGCGAAGAGCCTGTTGCGCCCGCCACGGAAGAGTCCCGGCAGTTCGCCCAGAGCCTCCAGGGAGTGCTGGACCTGTTCGAGGCCACCTGCCGGACCCACGAAGGCGAACTCGGCCGCCTAGATGCAGTAGCAGGAGACGGAGACCATGGCCAGGGCATGGTTCTCGGTTCCGCGGGCGCCGTGCAGGCGGGGAAGAAGGCGCTCGAGCGCAGGGCCGGTGCTCGCGCCCTCCTGGTCCACGCCGGGACTGCGTGGGCTGAGTCAGCCGGGGGGACCTCCGGGGCCCTGTGGGGAGCAGCACTCACAGCAGCGGGCCGGGCACTCTCCGATGACCTCGGCAGCGATAAGAGTGCCGCGGTGCGAGCCATGCTCAACGCTGTAGAAGCTCTTCAGCGCCTCGGCGGAGCCCAGCCGGGAGACAAAACCATGATCGACGCAGCAGTTCCTTTCGCCGAGACCCTTGAGCAGGAATTCAGTCAGAGCGAGGACCTCGCACGTTCCCTCACTGCGGCTGCCGAGCGCGCCCGGCTGGCCGCGCAAGGTACTGCTGAGCTGACCGCGCGACTCGGCCGATCCCGAGTCCTCGGCGAGAAATCCGTGGGCACTCCTGATCCGGGGGCGACGTCGTTCGCCATCCTGATGGGGGAGCTCGGTCATCACATCGATCAGCTGCAGCAGAGTCAGCAGTCATGAGCTGCCGCTGGATCGGCACCAGCTGGAAGATGAACCTCACCTTGGCAGAGGCAGAGGCGTATGCCCAGGTTCTCCAGCGCGTCCTGCGGAGCCGCCCTGAGCTGACGGCCGGGATCCAGCCGTTCATCATTCCTCCCGCGACCGCCCTGGCTGCAGTCCATAGAGTGTTCGGTGACCGATCTCAGCGTCCAGGAGGGCTCAAGCTCGGCGTGCAGAACGCCCATTGGGAAGACAGTGGTGCCTGGACCGGGGAGATCTCCGTGCCGCAGGCGCTTGATGCGGGTGCCGACATCGTGGAGATCGGTCACTCCGAACGGCGCGAGTTCTTCAACGAGACCATCCGGACTACCCGGCTGAAGGTTCTCGCCGCACTCCGCCATGGAGCCTATCCGCTTCTCTGCGTAGGCGAGCCCCAGGAGGTGCGAGAACGTGGTCAGGCCGCGCCCTACATCCTCGGGCAGGCCAATGGGGCACTTGAAGGACTGAGCCCAGAAGAGCTCAGCACTGTACTGATCGCCTACGAGCCTATATGGGCAATCGGGGCCTCAGGCCGCCCAGCCACCGCAGCGGAACTCAGCGAACCATTTGAAGCGCTGCGCGAACGGTTCGGAAGGCACGTCGGGGCCCTGCTCTACGGCGGTTCCGTCAACCCGCAGAACGCTGCCGAACTGCTTGGCATGGAGAATGTCGACGGCCTTTTCATCGGCCGTTCGGCGTGGACTGCGGAAGGGTTCACCGAGCTCCTTGAGCTCGCGTCTGCGGCGTGAGGAGAGCGCTCTGAGACCTGTTCTGGACACCTGAACATATGTGCTTGACAATTGTGCAGCACACTGGTTCACTGTGATACACGGCACGTGATAAGCGTCACCGATCGTTGACTGAATGAGGATATGTCCCCGAGGTCGGAATGTCCGGCCACCTGCACTTGAGGAGCAACCCCATGACCACGACCTCGACCGAGGCTGAAGAGACGACTGGCACACAGGTGCCCAGCACTATGCGCGCAGTCGTGGTCCACGGCCCGGAGGACTACCGCCTCGAGGAGCGCCCGGTTCCCGTTCCCGGACCGGGTGAACTGCTGCTGCGCACCGACGCCGTCGGGGTGTGTGCTTCAGACCTGAAGTGCTACCACGGAGCCGAGAAATTCTGGGGCGGAGAACATAAGCCAGCATGGGCGGAACGCAATCGCATCCCCGGGCATGAGTTCGTCGGAACCGTAGTCGCTGCCGGGGCAGGGGCACTGGAGGTCCGCGGCGTCGTGCTCGGTGACCGTTTGGCGTGTGAACAGATCGTCCCTTGTAACGACTGTCTCTACTGCGAACGCGGTGGCTACTGGATGTGCGAACCGCACGACATGTTCGGGTTCAAAGGTTTCGACGGTGCGATGGCTGAGTACGTGCTCGTGCCGGAACGTGCACTGACCCACGTGGTCGCCGGAGGCCTCCCCGGCCAGTTCGCGGCCTTTTCCGAGCCGCTATCCTGTGCGCTGCACGCGGTCGAACGGGCCAATATCAAATTCGAAGACACCGTGGTCATTGCAGGTGCAGGACCGATCGGGCTCTCAGCAATCGCCGGCGCGCGTCAGAAAAACCCACTTCGCGTCATCGCATTGGACATGGTGGAAGAGAAGCTCGAACTCGCCAAGGCCTGCGGGGCGGACATCACCATCAACATTTCTCAGGACGACGCCGTGGCTAAGGTCAGGGAGCTCACCGGTGGTTATGGTGCCGATGTCTACATCGAAGCTACTGGCCACCCTTCGGCCGTTCAGCAGGGTCTGAACCTGCTGCGTAAGTTCGGCCGGTTCATTGAGTACTCGGTCTTCAAAGACAAGGTCTCGGTTGACTGGTCGATCATCTCTGACGACAAAGAACTCGACGTCCTGGGAGCCCACCTGGGGCCCCATTGCTGGCCCGCGGCGATCAAGCTCATTGAGGACGGAAAACTGCCGATGGAGCAGATCTGCACCCACCAGTTTCCACTGGAGCGTTTCCAAGATGCCCTGGACCTGGTGGGCGACTCTTCCGGCGGTTCCGTGAAGGTCTCCATCCTGCCCAACGGCCCAGTTCCCGCAGACTCGGCTAACAACCTTGTGGGAGGTGACGCTGCGTGAGCGCCCATACCCAACGCAGGAAGCTCATCCCGCGACTCATCGGCGCCGGCGCGCTGCTGGTCCTGGTTATTGCGATGCTGCTGAACACCAAATTCCTCACACCGGAGGAAGTGGATGCGCTCACCCCGGATCAGTTCGACCCGGAGGAGACAGCTCAGGAACTCTACGCCTCGGTGCAGTCGGAGATGACCGAGGATCCGGCGCCACTCGGAGACGTCACCAGTGCGCTGGACGAGGACCCGGAGGCAGCGGCCGAAGAGTTCGAGGCCCAAACCGTCAGCGAAGGAACTGTCGTGTTCGCGGTGATCGCTGAGGGTACGGTAGCTGAAGCCACAGCTGACAACCTGATCCTTTCTGTCGACGGGGTCTCAGAGGGGCGGCAGATCGTCGTGCCGCTGAGCACGGCGTTAGACGGCAACTTGATTCGCGATGTCTCAGGCTTCCGCTTTGGTGATGCGCCGGGCCAGACTGGCTACCAGCGTGTAGGAACCGAGATCAGCACCCTGTTGCGTGGCGATGCCCAGGAGGCAGCAGGGGAAGACCCCGAGTCACTGGCCGGCGAGGACATCACAGTCAGCGGAGTCATGCGCTACGTGGCGACCGACGCAGAAGGCGACGACGAACGGCCCATCATCATCCAGCCGCTGAACCTGGAAGTGGGGTCGTCGTAATGGTCACCGCAGATTCGGACGCTAAGAGTGAGGCCCGCGGCACTGAGCAAGCCGGCGAGGTAGTGCTGCGTGCGGTGAACATCGCCAAGACCTATGGGGTGACCCGAGCGCTCAAAGGCGTCAACTTCGAGGTTCGCAGTGGGGAGGTCACCGTTCTCTTCGGAGAAAACGGTGCCGGTAAGTCCACCCTGATGAAGATCCTTTCGGGGGTTGAACGACCCACCGCGGGACACCTTGAACTGGATGGTGAGGTGATCCAGCTGGCCACCACCACGGACGCTGTGGAGCGTGGCATCTCGATTATCCACCAGGAGCTCAACCTCAATCCCAATCTCAAAGTGCGGGACAACATCTTTCTGGGACGCGAGCTGATGTCGGTCCGCGGCATCGACTACGTCGAGCAGTCCCGTATCACCCGTGAAGTCATGGATCGGCTCGAGGAGCCCATTTCACCCGACACCTATGTGCAGGATCTGCGTGTTGGACAACAGCAAATCGTGGAGATCGCCCGAGCGTTGTCCACGGATGCGCGGATTCTCATCATGGATGAGCCGACATCGGCTTTGAGCACGACTGAAGTTCATGTGCTGTTCAAGATCATCCGTGAACTCAAACGCCAGAACGTGGCAATTGTCTACATCTCTCACCACTTGGAAGAGGCGATTGAGATCGCCGACCGGGCGGTCGTCTTCAGGGATGGCGAACTTGTCGCCAAAGAAGACGCTGCGAACATCGACCTTTCGTGGGTCGTTCGCACTATGGTCGGACGTGAAGCTGACTACGATTTTCGTGACGAACCGCGAGAATACGGCGACGTCGTCCTTTCCATCCAAGATGTCTCGGTCTACGACCCAGTGAGTGAAAAGTTCCCTGTAAATCACGTGTCACTCGACGTGCGTGAAGGTGAGATTGTCTGCCTCTACGGCCTGATGGGGGCTGGACGAACTGAGCTCATGGAGACCCTTGCTGGCCGTGACAAGGTGGCCGGCGGCAGGATCATGCTTGACGGCCAGGACATGGCTAGACGCAATGTCTCAGAGCGCATTCAACGAGGCATGGGACTGGTTCCTGAGGATCGCCAACGTGATGGCCTCATCCAGTTGCAGTCTGTGGGGAAGAACCTGTCGTTGGCGGGACTCAGCAGATGGGTCCGTAACGGTCTGCTCCAGCGCGGCGCCGAGAACCAGCGGGTGAAAGAACAGATCGCTGATATCGGTGTCAAGACGGCGGGGCCTCAGGCACCGATCACCTCGCTCTCTGGAGGAAACGCGCAGAAGGTAGTCATCGGAAAGATGCTCCTCACCGACCCGAGAGTAGTCCTGCTGGATGAGCCCACTCGCGGCGTCGACGTCGGGGCCAAAGGCGAAATCTTTTCGCTGATCTTCAAGCAGGCACGCAAGGGCCTTGCGGTGCTGTACGTCACCTCAGATGTCGGCGAGGCGCTGACGGCCTCCCACCGCATCGTGGTGATGAGCAGAGGCCATCTGGTCACTGAGTTCGACCCGCGTGAAGCGACCCGTGAGGACGTGATGGCGGCGGCGGAGGACAGCACCCCTGAACTATTGAGCGCCGAAGCACCCGGTGCGCACGCAACGAATGGAGCAGAAGGATGACCACTACGGCCGAGGCGGAAGTCGCGGAGAAGCCCAAGCGGTTCAACGTCAACCTCGGGGCTCTGATTATGGAGGGCCGCGCACTGGTGGCGCTGATCATCATCATTGCGATCTTTGCCCTGATGAACGACAACTACTTGTCCTCCGGCAACCTCGCCACCATCGCCAAGGACGTCGCGTTCAACGCGATCATCGCTCTGGGCATGCTGCTGGTGATCCTCAAGGGCGGTATCGATCTCTCCGTGGGATCCACGGTCGGCCTCACCGGCGCAGTTGCCGGAAACATGTTCCAGGGCGTTTCCCTACCGCTGACGGATGCGGTCATGTACCCCTCCCTCTGGGTCATCGTGGTGATCGCAGTGGCAGTAGGCATGCTGGTCGGGTGGATCAACGGCATGCTGATATCGCGGTTGAACCTTGCACCGTTCATTGTCACGCTCGGCATGTTGTACGTGGGCCGCGGTCTCACACAGGTGCTGCTGGGTGGTACCAACATCACCAACGAGCTGCGCGGACAAGAAGGGTTGAACAACGAAGGCCTCTTCGCAATCTTCGCCAGCTACCCACTGGGAGTGCCCATCTCCGCCTGGGTCATGATTGCTCTCGCCGTGATCTTCTCCATCATTTTGACCCGCACGCCCTTCGGCCGGTGGCTCTACGCCACAGGCAGCAACGAACGGGCCGCTGAACTGTCCGGTGTTCCCGTCAAGCGCGTCAAGACTCGCGTGTACATCTTCACCGGTATGTGCGCCGGGATGGTCGGCATCCTGCAGATCGCCAATATCCGGTCATCTACTGCGGACCTCGGCAGCCTCTACGAGCTCAACGCAATTGCCGCAGTCGTCATCGGCGGTGCGGCACTCTCCGGTGGCCGAGGAACAGTCCGGGGAACCATCATTGGTGCCTTCGTGATCGGCTTCCTCACCAACGGCCTGGTGATCGTTGGAGTCTCACCGTTCTGGCAGACAGTCATCACCGGCGCGGTCATCATTCTTGCTGTGGCGATGGATCAGATCCAACAAATTGTGCAGAGGCGCAGGGCAGACGCCAGGGCTGTTGCTCAGGCAAGGCGAGAATCACAGAAACACGACGACGCGGACGCGGCCCATGAGCCCTCCGACACTCAGAAAGTTCACTAGGCGTGCTGAGAAATCCGGTACGCCGAATTCCAGAGAGGAATCGCATCATGAAGAGAAGCATCAAATCCACAATTGCGGCCACCGCGGCTGCAGGTTTGGTCCTGACCGCTTGCGGAGGGGACGAGAGCGGCAATGGGGGCGGCAACGGCGAGGGTGAAGAGGGTTCGGGTGGAGAAATTGCCATCATCACCGTCGACCCGTCGAACCCATACTGGGCCGCAGAGGTCTCCATAGCTGAAGATCTCGCCGAAGAGATGGGCTACACCACCACCACAAGCGCCCACGGCAACGATCCGGATGAGCAGACCAGCCTGATGGAAACCGCCATCAACAATCAGGTGGACGGTATTCTGCTGGATCCAGCCGGGGCCGACGAGTCGGTCGCCATCGTTGAACAGGCTGTCGACGCCGGTATTCCTGTCGCACTCGTCAACGCCGAAATCTCGGAGACGGGTCTGGCCGAGGTGCAGGTTGTCTCCAACAACGCCCAAGGTGCCACACTCGGCGCTGAAGCCTGGGCTGAAGCTATGGAGTACGAGGGTACCTACGTGGAACTCTTCGGCAACCCCAGCGATAACAATGCCCAGGTCCGTTCAGACGGCTACGCCAGTGTTCTGGACCAGTACCCAGATTTGGAGAAGGTCGGTGAAGAGATCGCCAACTGGGACCGTCAGCAGGGGCAAACCGCCATGGAGCAGCTGCTGTCTCGCTACCCCGACATCGACGGAGTCATCGCCGGCAACGACGAGATGGCCCTGGGCGCCATCAACGCCCTCGAAGAAGCAGGTCGGATCGACGAAGTCGCCGTTCTGGGCTTCGACGGAAACAACGATGCCGCCGACGCGGTCCGCGAAGGCACGATGGTCGCCACGGTGCTGCAGCCGATCGCCGATGGCACCGAACGGGCAATGGAAGTCCTGGATGAAGTGATTCAGACTGGTGAGAATCCAGTAGATGAGGAAAAGATCGCTTTGGACTGCTACCTCATCACTGAAGAGAACGTTGACCAACTGGATGACTTCATCCTCAGCGAGTGACGCCGGTTGGGCAGTGTAGCCAACTGATCAACATCAAGTGAAGAAGGCCCGAGAGACGCTGGTTGACGACCTGCGGCTCTCGGGCCTTCTTGCGTCGGCAGCGGGAACACGATGAGGTAAGGAGTTGACAGTGTGAAGTGAGTTACACCACGATAGACCGCGTCGCACACTTGAAAGGAACAGATGTTCACAGCGGAAGATTGGCCCATCGCAGGCAACATGCTCGCCTTCGGTGCAACGACCGCTGACGGCATACCCACATGGCAGGCGCCCACTGAGTACTGGGCCGACTGTCTCCGGCAAATGCGCGAACTTGGCTTCGACCATATAGATCCCACCGATGCCTGGTTGCCGCTGCAGAAACTCACCCAGGATCGTCTCGAAGAGTTCAAGCAGGTCCTCAACGCCGAGGGCCTGGGAATCTCGTCTATCTCAATGACGCGCAATTCTGTTGTGGATGCCCAACACGGCGAACGCAACCTGGCGGATGCACACAGACTCATCGACATCGCGCCTGAATTCGGCGCCACCATCGTCAACACCGGCTTCATGCAAGCTCTGACCCCAGCTCAGCTCGAAGCCACTTGGTTCTGGCTGGAGCCTGGCCACCACGATGATCCGGCCCTGCGTCATATGGCCATCGAACGAGTCCGTGAACTGGGCGACCATGCAGCTGCCAACGGCATCCAACTCAGTCTCGAGATGTATGAGGACACTTTCATCGGCACTACTGACGCCGCTGTGGAGTTCCTCACCAATGTCAATCACGAGGCTGTCGGTCTGAATCCCGACATCGGCAACTTCGTCCGGTTGCACCGCCCGCTCAGCACGCTCGGGGGAGCGACCGCCGATGAGCTCTACGAGAAGGTCCTGCCGCACAGCAACTTCTGGCACATTAAGAACTACACCCGAGACGAAGATCTGGCGACCGGCAGCTATTCCACTGTGCCGGTGCCACTGAAGTACGGCGTCATCAATTACCGCAGGGTCATCCGGCGCGCTATTGAGCTGGGTTACGCCGGGCCGTTCTGTTGTGAGCATTACGGTTCCGACTCGATCGGCGTCAGTGGAGAGAATAAAGATTACATCAGGCAGGTGTTGAAATCTGCTGAAAGAAGCCCATTATTGGGCTCCCGCTTTGCCCAAGAATGAGGCTTCACCTCAGTCCGCCCACAGCCTGACAACTCATGAAAGAGGCCACACGTGTCGCTCACAACAATCAGCACTGTCACCGTAGTGGGAGCCGGCTATATGGGTGGGGGGATCGCCCAATCGCTCGCCCTGGCCGGCTTCACCGTCGAGATTGTCGATGTAGACGTGGAAGCTTCTGTCAAGGGGTTAGAACGATTGCTGGAGGAGGCGCAGCAGTTCGAGGATCAGGGTCTCTACAGCCCAGGATCCACGGCAACAATCAAAGCTAATATGACGGCCGGGCGCACACTTGAAGAAGCCGTGGCGGAGGTCGATTTCATTGAAGAGGCTGTCTTTGAGGACCCCCAGGTCAAACGTGATGTGCTGAGCAGGATCTCTGAGCATGCGCGGGAGGACGCCATCATTGGCACGAACACCTCAACCATCCCAGTCAGTGTCCTGGCCCCCGCAGTGAGATTCCCCGAAAGGTTCCTCACTGTGCACTTCTCCAACCCCGCACCCTTCATACCCGGAGTCGAGCTAGTCTCCGGAGAAACCACCACTCCGGAAGTGGTTGCTGCTGTGAAGAAACTCCTCGCCCGCGCCGACCGTCAGGGCGCCGAAGTCGCTGACACGCCGGGCATGGTCCTAAACCGGCTGCAGTACGCTCTGCTCAAAGAAGCTGCCAATGTCGTGGAGGAAGGCGTTGCCACCCCGGAAGACGTGGACACCATTGTGCGCACTACATTCGGTTTTCGCCTGGGCTTCTTCGGGCCCTTCGAGATCGCAGATCAGGCAGGTCTGGACGTCTACGCCAAGGGCTTCGAGACGTTGAAAGCGGCTTACGGAGAACGTCTGGAGGCGCCGCAGTTGTTGATGGACAACGTGACCTCCAACCGGCATGGGGTGAAAAACTCCAAGGGCTGGACTGGTGACTTCGACGAGGAGACCAAAGCGGCGTTAATCGCCTACCGCAATAAGGCCTATGCGAAGATGGGGGAGCTGGTGCGCGAACTGGGTCCTGCGCCCCAGGGCAAGCCCCGCTCGTAACGTTTCCCCCGCTCAGCGCTGAGGTTGGATGAGTTTCCGCCTCAGCGCGCCCTTCCCTGCATCGTATCCATGTGTCGTTTGACACACTCGTGTGCGATATTTAGTCTTGCGGTAAGACGAAATACGGTTGCACCTCCACCGAGCAAGCTTCTCGGTTGCATTCTCCAGCCAAGAGAGCGCTCCACTAACACCATTCAGCAGGATCTCGCACCAAAAGAAAGGACCGCGCCATGTCGCGTCACCTCACACTGCGTACCGGCACTGCCGGCGTAGCCGTTGCATCACTCCTCACACTTTCCGCTTGTGGAGGCGGCGCCGATGGCGCCTCTGCATGGATCCTCACCGGTGGCGGCTGGCCAGCCATCGAGGACGACCTCGAGCGCTTCGGCGAAGAGCATGAGGCCGAGATCGACGTCGAAGCTCTCGAGAACGACGCGTATAAGCAGCAGATCCGCACCGCAGTCGGTTCCGGGGATGCGCCAACTCTCATCATGTCTTGGACTGGTGGAGCCCTCCTGGAGTACGTCGAACAGGAGCGCATCGTCCCACTCGACGGCAACACCGGCGATCTGGAAAACCGCGTCTACGACTCGGTGTGGCAGAACGGAGTAGTTGATGACACCGTGTACGCCGTCCCGCTGAACGATGTCCAGCCCGTAGTCATGTACTACAACCAGGAAGTGCTGGATGAGCACGGACTGTCCATCCCAGAGACCTGGTCCGACGTCGAAACAATCATCGACACATTGGACGATGTCGAAGACGTCGACGCCTTCTCACTCGCGGGTGGTTCAGTCTGGCCAGCGTTCATGTGGCTGGCATACCTGACCGACCGTCACGGTGGGGAAGAAGCATTCCAGGCCGTGGTCGAGGGTGAAGAGGGCGCCTGGGATCATGAATCCATCATCTGGGCGCTCGAAACAATCCAAGAGCTCGGCGAGGACGGCTTCATCGGCGACTACAACGCCGTCGACGCAGGCCAGAACGAAGACGCACAGCTGCTGGCAGATGGCCGAGCCGCCTTCCTGCTGCAGGGGTCCTGGGTCTACGCAACTATCAACCAGGACTTCCCAGAGTTTGCCGACTCAGGCAACTTTGGCTTCACTGAATTCCCAGTGCTCGAAGAGGGCGACGGTGATCCGAGCAACATCGTGGGCAACCCGGCCAACTTCTGGTCGGTGTCCTCCGATGCTTCGGAAGACGAGCAGCAAGTTGCCTTCGACTACATCTCAGAGCACCTCTACAACGACGAGACGGTCGACGAGATGCTGGACGCCGGATCGCTGCCACCGCTCAATGACATCGAAGACCGAATTGCGGGAACCGAAGCCGAGGACTTCCTGGGCTTCGCGGATGAGCTGGTCGACAACGCTAACCACTTCCAGCTCTCTTGGGACCAGGCGATCAGCCCCTCCGAAGAGCAAGCTTTCGGTGACAATCTCGCAGGCATCCTGCAGGGGAACATCACCCCGCAGGAGTTCGTGGACAGCATGAACGCCCAGTAAGCACCCCCGAAGCAGCTGCCGCCCTAGCGAAAGAAGCTGACACTAGCTCAATGACTACAACTGCCTCACAAGACCGCAAAGTCCGAGGCCAGGCAGATGGGAAGCGCCGTCAGGGACCCACATTCCTGATGGCGCTTCCCGCCGTCCTGTTCTTCGGACTGTTCGCACTGGTGCCCCTGGTAGGGGTGTTCGCCATCTCCTTCATGGAGTGGAACATCCTCGGCTCCCCCTCATGGGTGGCTCTCGACAACTGGGATACGGTCATCAACGACCGGCCGTTTACCTGGCGCGCGCTCTCTCTGACCCTCATCTTCGTGGTCGGGTCCTACCTCTTCCAGGCGCCAATCGCTCTGCTACTCGGTGTTTTCATGGCCGGCGAGCAGAGGTACCGGGCCTTCCTGTCGGTGCTGTACTTCCTGCCGCTGCTGTTCTCCTCGGTGGCCGTGGGCCTGACCTTCCAGTCCCTGCTCAGCCCCTACTACGGAATCTCAGCGGCGTTGCCGTTTGACTGGCTCCCCAGCGACTGGCTCTCCAACAGCGACATTGTCATGTACGTCATGATCTTTGTAGTCGGTTGGTGCTTCGTGCCGTTCCACGCATTGCTCTATCAAGCAGGGGTGCGGCAGATTCCCACTGATATGTATGAGGCCGCCACCATTGACGGTGCCGGCCGGATGCGGAAGTTCTTCTCCATCACACTTCCGCAACTTCGCTACACCATCATCACCTCCTCCACGCTGATGCTCGTAGGCTCCTTGACGTACTTCGACCTGATATTCGTGCTGACCGGTGGCCAGCCGCAGAACGCAGTGCGTATTTTGCCGCTCGACATGTACATCACCGGTTTCAGCGCCAACAACCTCGGCCATGCCTCCGTCATAGCGGTCATCCTGGTGACGATCGGACTGACGATGTCCCTGCTGCTCAACAAGTTCTCCGGCTCCAGCAAAATGGAGTCCGACAAGGCAGGTGCCTAACCCATGACTCACGCTGCATCCACCGAATCTAAGCTTCCGAACGCCGGAACCGCGCTGGACCCGAACAAACCCGACGGCGGCGTCGTCGGGATTCAGAATCCAGCAGCCAAGCCCCGCCGTGGCAAGGCGCGCAAGCCCGCAGACAAGCCCAACATCATTGGCGGCATCTTCGGGTGGACCTGGTTGGCAATCATCATCCTGCCGATCTACTACATTGTCATCACCAGCTTCCGGACCAGTCAGGATCTGCGAGCCAACAACCAGCTGATTCCGTCATCCGAGCCGACCATCGCCCCGTTTATTCGGGTCATTGAAAACGACTTCTTCCACTTCTTCTTCAACTCAGTGGTCGTCACCAGTGCCACAGTTGCCGTAGTGCTGGCTCTGTCGTTGATGGCTGCCTACTACATCACCCGTTCCACCAGTTTCGGCGGAACCCGTCTGTTCCAGCTGATCTTGCTGGGCATCGCGATTCCGGTCCAGGCTACGATCATTCCGGTCTACTACCTGATCCGTCAGCTGGGTCTCTATGACACCCTGTGGGCACTGATCCTTCCGCAGATCGCGTTCGCGATCCCGCTGAGTGTGCTGATCATCGTCAACTTCGTCCGGGACATTCCCAACGAGCTGTTCGAATCCATGCGCGTCGACGGAGCAGGAGATTGGAAGATTCTGTGGTCATTGGTGCTGCCGATGGCCAAACCAGCACTTATGACCGTGGGCATCTATCAGGCGCTGCAAGTCTGGAACGGGTTCCTCTTCCCGCTGGTGCTGACCCAGTCACGCGACGTGCGCGTGCTGCCCCTGTCATTGTGGGAGTACCAGGGGCAGTTTGGTATCGACGTGCCAGCTACGCTTGCGGCTGTGGTGCTCTCGGCTGTCCCGCTGTTCATCGCCTACATTCTCGGCCGGCGCTACATTGTCGCGGGTCTGACCGCAGGGTTCAGCAAGTAGGTTCGCCGCCATTGATACTGCCCGACGAGACTCGACACCAAGGAGATTGAACGTGACAGAGCGATTGACCGGACCGTGGAACGATACGTCCCTCCCCGTTGACGAGCGAGTAGAGGCGCTGCTGGAGCAGATGACTCTGGAGGAGAAGGTCTCCCAGCTGGGTTCGCACTGGGAGATGCGCGAGGAAGAGGACGCCCAGGGTGAAGTCGCGCCTATGGAAGATGCCATGTCGGCGGGAAAACTTCCCTTCACGCAGGAGATCATCAACGGTGAGGGCCACCTGACGCGCACCTACGGGACCGTCCCACTGACCGTGCCGGAAGGCGCCAAGGATCTGCGCGAACGCCAGGCCGCCGTGATGGCCAGCAACCGGTTCGGCATCCCCGCGATCGCTCACGAAGAGTGCCTCACTGGTTATACCGCCTATAAGGCGACCGTCTACCCGACGTCTCTTGCCTGGGGCGCCACGTTCAACCCTAGCCTCATCGAAGAGATGGCTGCAGCGATCGGCCGGGATATGGCGGCTACCGGGGTCCAGCAGGGACTCTCCCCGGTGCTGGACGTGGTCCGAGACGCCCGCTGGGGGCGGGTCGAGGAGACCATCGGTGAGGATCCCTATGTGATCGGGACTCTCGCGACTGCATACGTCAAGGGACTGCAGTCCTCCGGAATCATTGCCACGCTCAAGCATTTCGCTGGGTACGCCGCCTCCCGAGCCGCCCGAAACCATGCGCCCGTTCACATGGGGAGGCGGGAACTTGTCGACCTGATCTTCTTCCCGTTCGAGATGGCTGTCCGCGAAGGCAAAGTCGGATCCGTCATGAATTCTTACGCGGACATCGACGGCGAGGCTCCGGCGGCGTCGAAGTGGCTGCTCACCGAGGTCCTCCGCGATGAGTGGGGATTCGAAGGCACCGTGGTGGCTGATTACTGGGCTGTGGCGTTCCTGGAGAAGATGCACCGAATCGCCGCAGATCAGGCGGAGGCAGCACGCCTTGCACTTTCGGCGGGGTTGGATATCGAACTGCCGCACACCGGTGGGTACCGCACTCTTGCCCAGCAGGTTCGCGACGGTAAGCTTGCTGAGAGCATCCTGGACCGTTCTGTGCGCCGGGTTCTGAAGCAGAAGGCAGAGCTCGGGCTGCTTGATCCGGGGTGGGAACCGCAGATTGATGAGTCCGTGGACCTCGATTCGGAGGCGAACCGCGCGCTGGCGCGAACAGTTGCCCAGCAGTCCCTGGTGCTGTTGAAAAATGATGGCACGCTGCCGCTGAATCCTGCTTCTGTAGGCACGGTGGCAGCCATCGGTCCATCGGCAGATGATCCGCGCACCATGATGGGGTGTTATTCGTTCCCCAACCATGTGTTGGCCAAATACCCTGCCAATACGTTTCCACATAAGGGGATCGGCGTGCCGATGCCATCAATCCTCGATGCCCTGCGTGAGCATTTCTCTGCAGTCACCTATGAGCCCGGCTGTCCCATTGTGGAGTACGACGACGCCGATATCGACGCAGCGGCCCGCGCCGCAGCACAGGCAGATCTCGCCGTGGTCACAGTTGGTGACCTAGCAGGCATGTTCGGTGCCGGCACATCAGGAGAAGGCTGCGATGTCGAGGATCTGAGGCTTCCTGGCGCGCAACAGGATCTGGTCGAGGCTGTACTGGCCACTGGAACACCGACGGTGTTGGTGGTCATTTCCGGGCGTCCCTATGCCCTTGGCGAAGTTGCTGAACAGTGCGCCGCGATCGTGCAGGGGTTCTTCCCCGGCGAAGAGGGCGGCCCGGCATTGGCTGATCTGCTCACAGGTGCGGTGGAGCCGACCGGGCGGCTTCCCATCGGGGTCCCGGCAGGACACGGTGGGCAGCCCGCCGGGTACATCGCAGCCCCGCTTGGACAGAACAGTCAGGGCGTGTCCAATTTGGACCCCACTCCGTTGTACCCGTTTGGCCATGGGCTGAGCTATTCCTCAGTGGAGTACTCGGATCTGCACATCGAGTCTGCTGAGATCAACGTTGACGGAACAGTCAACGTTTCAGCCACGGTCAGCAATACTGGGGAGCGTCCGGTGGTTGAGGTGATGCAGCTCTACTTCGGTGACCGTAATGCTCAGGTTGCCCGTCCGGTGCGGCAGCTGCTCTCCTATGCGCGTGTGGAACTGGCACCTGGAGAGGCAAAAGAAGTCACTTTCTGGGTGCACGCCGACCGTTTCGCCTTCACGGGAGTGGACTACCGGCGGATCGTTGAACCCGGCGTCATTGACCTTTGGGTGGGCCCATCTGCTGGCGACTTGCCGCTCTCTGGTGAAGTCGACCTCGTCGGTGAGACCCGGGAGGTAACCGGCCATCGGGTCTTGACGACTCCGGCCAGAATCAACAGCATCCGATAGCGCTGTTCCTGGCTTCTAGTGAGGGTGTCCTTCACGGTCGACAAGGTCGGCATTGATCTGCATGATCATCGGCCGCACAATCCTGGCTAGGAGCAGCAGCATAAATGAGGCGATGAGCACCAGGACCCAGTCTGCCCAGAAGAAAACTACTGCTCCTGCGAGCAGCGTGGTGGACACCACGCCCAGAGCAGATAGTGGCGCACTCGCGGTCCCGTACATCACCACCGTGAAGAGGTCACGGGTGCGGAACGTGAAGTTGGCGACGATCACCAACAGGGCAATGCCGTACACCGCTGCAGCAGCAGCGATCACCACGCCTCCGATGATGAAACCTGTGGGCACATCAGCATAGGCAGCGTTGAAGGCCACCAGTCCGCAGATCGCGACCACCGGAACCCAGACGACCATAGTTTGGAAAAAGGACTCGATCCAGCCTTTCCAAAACCTCAGCCAGGGGACTACGTCTTGGTCAGCTCTCCACGCATACACGCCCGCCGAAATCGCCGGTCCGAAGAACAGCGCAAACAAGCCGTAGAACGGAATGTTGCTCGCGTGCTGCTCTAGGAAAAAAATCCCGATGAGCGCGGGTGAGGTTGACAGCACGAAAGCCGACTCGATGACGATCAGTCGGTAGACGAAATTGGTGAGCGTGGCCAGAGGTCCTTCTCGCTCTTGTTCCATGTTCTCCTTGGGTACTACGGTGTTCCGATGTCTCCAGGAGGCAGAGCGAGCCTCCGTTTCGGTCCAGACTGCCGCTTTCCGGACAGAAACGGAGGCTCACGGTCTCCTCATGGTTGGAGACGCGATGACCGGGAATCAGTTCTCGACGTCTTCCTCAATGCCACCAATCTCTTCCTGGGCACGCTCATAGGCCTCGTTCTGCAGTTCGACGTAGTCAGCCAGTCCTTGACCTTCAATTTCTGAAACGTAAGCATCCCATTCGTCGAATGAGCGGCTGCCAGTGATGAACTGTGCGGTCGCGGTCTGAACGGAGTCAATAATGGACTGCTCAGTGATTGATGCGGTCTCGCGCTCGAGTTCGTCCAGTGGTCGGGCCGGAGCAACAGGCAGGATCTCCTTGTCCGCCATCGACTCTCGGAAATCGACTACCTCCTCACGCAGCATCGACTGCACGAGATCGACCGAGGAGCCGTGTGCGGGCATGAATACGCCGTTGTGGAAGCCATAGTCCACGTTGAGTGACTCAGATGCGCCTGGGTTGAGATCGTTGATGTCGATGTTCTCGTCCAGAACCCGCGTATCACCGTCCCGTTCGAAAGTCTCACCTTCGATCCCCCATTTTGCGTACTCCAGTCCCTCATCGGAGTAGTACAACCAGTCAAGGAACTGCAGAAGCGCAACAAAATAGTCTTCCTCGGCAACGTTGGAGGAAAGCACCATGCCTGACTCCAACTGCCCGCCGGCGACGTTGTCCCCGGCTGGGCCTTCGGGAACGCGAATCATGCGTACTTCCATGTCTTCATCGCCGACCTCCTCGATAGAGGTGCGGTACGCCAGTACCTCCTGGTCATTGGCGCCGATCGCCGCCGACTGTCCGGAGGCAAACTTCTGAATGGCCTGATCATCGTCCTGAGTGATGGACTCTGAGTCCAACAGCCCTTCCTCTACGAGACCACCGAAGTATTCGAGCAGGTCGCGGTACTCGTCAGACGTAGGGCCGAAGATGAACTCGTCAGCGTCCTCGTCATAGTACATCCCGTCGCCGAGGCCCCAGCCCGCTGCGGTGTCGAAGTTCGGGGCAGCGATGTTCAGGGTCGCGTCAAGTGTCCAACGGTCGGAGTAGGGAACCATATCCGGGTACTCTTCCTGTACCCCGCGCAGTTGCTCGGCGAACTCATCCCAAGTCTCTGGATCGTCGTAGCCGAGCTCATCCCAAATGTCTCCGCGGACGGCGATGGAGTACTGGTGGGATGGAGCCTCGTGGATTCCGGGAAGGATGTAGAAGCTGCCATCATCCTGGTAGAGAGCATCGAAGTCAGTTTGCAGATCCCACGTCTCGATTTTCTCCGTGAGATTGGGCATGAATTCCAGATAGTCGCTGATGGGCAGTAGGGCGCCGCCAGCGATGAACTGCGTCTCATCTCCAGGATATACAACAGGGATGAAGTCCGGAGCATCACCCGCTCCGATGACCAGGGATCTGCGCTCCTCCCAGTCGGATAGAGGAGCATTCTCAGGACTCAGCGTGACGTTGTGTTCTTCCTCCAGATAGGTCAGGAAGCGCCAGTCATTCTGAAGGGGGTAGTTCGGGTGGTCACGGTAAAGGAGGGAGAAGTTCACCGGTTCAGTCGCCACAAATGTATCGCCGGCACTGAAGTCCTCCATGGCGCCCATGCCGGCGTCATCGAGCACCTCCTCAGCGTCGATGTCATCTTGATCTCCTCCTCCACAGGCGCTCAGTGTGAGCGCGCTGATGGCAGCGAACGCGGCCGCTGAATACAGCTGCGGCCGCCCGCGCTGCGGGGTGAAATTGGATGTTGAGTTTCTCATGGTGCGAGTGTCCTTTCCTCAGGATGCTAAGGCTTGAGTGGATTCATCAGGTGAGTACAAGTTGTCCTTTTCCTACTGTTTGACGGAGCCGAGCATGATGCCTCGTACGAAGTATTTTTGGAGGAATGGGTAGAGACAGATGATGGGGAGAGTGGTCAGGAGCATGGTGACTGCTCGGACGTTGGAGGCGATTTGGGTGGACTCTCCTGCTTCGCCGCCGATTTGTTCAGTGCCGGTTGCTCCGGCGAGGAGGTTTCGCAGGTAGACAGTGACGGGGTAGAGCTCTCTGCGGTCTAGGTAGAGGAAGGCTTGGAACCAGGCGTTCCAGAACTGAACGGCGTAGAACAGCACCATCGTCGCGATGACGGCTTTGGAGAGGGGGATGACGACTCGCCAGAGGATCCCGTAGGTAGTGAGTCCGTCGATGGAGGCGGCTTCCTCGAGTTCGGTGGAGAAGTTTTCGAAGAACGCTTTCATGACAAGGAGGTTGAAGATGCTGATGGCGTTGGGGAGCACAATCGCCCAGATGGTATTAGTCATTCCCAAGGAGTTGATCAATACGTAGTTGGGGATCAGCCCCCCGTTGAAGAACATTGTGAATACCGCGACCCCGATGAAGAAGGTCCGACCTTTGAGGTACTTCTTGCTCAGCGCGTAGGCCATGGTCGTAGTGAGAATCATTGCGATCACGGTGGCCACCACGGTGTAGATCACAGTGTTGGCGTAATTCCGCCAGAACATCGGATCGCTCATGACCACTTCGAAGGTGGTGATGTTAAAACCACGCGGGACGATGTTGACCTGCCCTGCGTTGATATACCCCTCCGAGGAGAACGACTGGGCGATAATGTTCAGGAACGGGTACAGAGTGACCGCGCAGATCAGCACGATGGCAATGCCGTTGAAGACCCTGAATGCGGTGTAGGAACGGGAGTCCTTGATCGCGGTGGTCTGGGTGGGTCGAGGTTGGAAGGTGGTTTTCTTCGCGGGTTTCGTCCCTGGTTCTGCGGCAATGGTCACCATAGTGAGGTCCCCGTCATTCTGCGTGCTGCGTAGTTGGCGGACAGGATCAGGATCAGACCGATAATTGCTTCGAACAGGCCGATCGCGGTCGCGTAGGAGAAGTTCGCCGAGGTGATCCCCACCCGGTAGACGTAGGTCGCGATGATGTCAGCGGTCGCGTACGTCAGCGGGTCATAGAGCAGCAGCACTTTTTCGAACCCGACAGCCATAAACGTGCCGACATTGAGCACCAGCAGTACCACCATCGTGGGCAGCAGCCCTGGGATGGTCACATGCCACATTTGCTGCCACCGGTTGGCCCCGTCAATCCGGGCTGCCTCATAGAGTTGCGGATCGATCGTCGTCAGGGCGGCCAAGTAGAGGATGGTCCCCCAGCCAACTGTTTGCCAGACCTCAGAGGTGACATAGACAGTCCTGAACCATTCCGGAAGCTGCATGAACGGGACTGCGTCACCGCCGAAGAACCCGATGACCTGATTCACCGTCCCATTCAGGCTCGTAATCTGCAGCACCATGCCTGCCACAATGACGATCGACATAAAGTGCGGCAGGTAGCTGATCGACTGAGCAATACGCTTGAACGTATTGGAACGCAGCTCATTGAACATCAGCGCCAACACAATCGGCAGCGGGAAACATACCGCTAGGGTCAACCCACCCAGAATCACGGTGTTCCAGAAAACATCCCAGAACTTAGGGTCATAGATGAACATCTCGATGTAGTGGAAACCTACCCACTCATCACCAAAGATGTTCGATCCTGGGCGGAACCTGCGGAACGCGATCACATTCCCCGCCATCGGCAAGTATCGGAAGATCAGCAGGAAGATCAACGGAGCGACCAGCAAGCTGTATAACCGCCAGTCCCGCTTCAGATGGTGCTTCCACGTATCAGTTCGATTCGTTCCCTGATACAAGTCCTTCTTCCGCACCTTGCGGGGCCTCTGTCGCTTGCTTTCCGGGCCAGAGCCTGCCAGCACTGCCGCCGCGGGCGCTCCGCGGCTAGGTTGTTGTCCCGGCGAAAGCTGAGTAGAAGTCATATACCCCGGCCCCCTCTGTGATTGGCCTCATGGCAAGCGGTTTCCAAAACGGTGAAATGTGTGGTGGCTCACAGTTTAGGCATGGATGGCGATTTATGTCACATCGTGAGTCAAATTCCACCGATGTGCCGAACGGCGTAATTGGCAACTCTCTGAGACGGGATTCTGGTCAGTGGCATGGCTCGTCGAGAAGGCGCCGATCCCGCGTGTTTACTGGTCTGGAGATGCACTAAATGGAGACCTGGAACTGCAGGGGGCGAGGAGTGAAGATGCGGTTCTGGGGCCTCAGGAGTCTCCCACTAGAAGCCCCAAAACAGTTTTCGCCGTTGCAGCTGGCAAACGCTTTCCCGTAGTCTGTGAACGGAATCACAACCTCTCAAGGAGTCCCTACTCATGACAAAGGTTAAAGTCGGCCTTATCGGTGCTGGCGGCATCGCCACCATCGCCCACCTGCCTACCCTGCAAGCCCACCGGGATCGAGTTGAGGTCGCCGCGATAGCGGACGTGGACAGACAGCGCGTCGAGCAAGTGGCCGGCGAATGGAACATTCCCGGCCGCTATACGGACGTGGATGATTTGCTGGCGGCGGAGAAGCCTGACCTGCTCATTGTGTGCACGCCTCCCTCAGCACATAAGGAGGCGGTGCTTAAGGGACTTCAGGCTGGGGCGTGGGTCTGGTGTGAAAAGCCGCCCATGCTCTCACTCAGTGATTACGACGATGTCGAGTCATCAGAACGCGCAGGTGGCCCCTACGCCAGCTACGTGGTGCAGCACCGGTTCGGTTCTGGTGCGCAAACGTTGAAGAAACAAGTTGCTGACTCCTCTTTGGGGCGGCCTCTAGTCGCACTGTGCAATACGCTCTGGTATCGGCCGCATGCCTACTATGACGTTCCTTGGCGTGGAAAATGGGCCACTGAAGGTGGCGGCCCCGCCATGGGTCATGGGATCCACCAGATGGATCTGCTTTTCGAGATCCTAGGAGACTGGACAGAAGTCACTGCAATGGCAGGAACGCTGGACCGGAACATTGAGACCGAGGATGTGAGTTTCGCTGTGGTGAAGTTCGCATCCGGCGCGATGGCCAGCATCGTCAATTCTGTGTTGTCCCCGAGGGAAACCAGTTACCTTCGTTTCGATTTCCAGGACGCCACTGTCGAGGTTGAGCACCTGTACGGATATGACAATTCTTCCTGGAAGTGGACCCCAGCGCCCCATGTGGCTGAGAACCCGGAGCGTGTGCAGTCCTGGGCTCCGGAGGAGGACATTCCCTCTTCACATAAGCAGCAATTGGCCGAGCTGCTCGACGCCATGGAATCCGGTGTGCGTCCACGCGCTTCAGGACATGATGGCCGTCGGACTCTGGAGTTCATTGCGGCGCTGTATCAGTCCGCTGAAACAGGTCAACGTGTGCGTCGTGAAGACTTAGTCAAAGACGGCATCTATTACACCGGAATGCATGATGAGAATTACACCTATGGGAAGGACACCCAACGCTGATGAGCCAGTTCAGTACAGAGATCCAGGGCGACGCCGTTGTGGTCACCGCTGGGACCGTGGAGATCGCCCGATACAAGACCGACCCACCGTCTCCACAGGATGAAGCTCCGAAACCCTATTTGTTCCCGCTGAGATTTACTGGCGGCGCGGAAGCCTCCGTGCGCCGACCCTGGGATCATCGGTGGCACACGGGTCTGCAGTTCACCTGGAGTCACGTCGACGATCAGAACTTCTGGGGTGGACCCACCTTCGACACTGAGACTAAGTGGTACCAGAAGAAGGACAACCTCGGCACCATGAAACACATCGGGTTCCGCACCGAACCCACCAGTGGTGACGACGTACTTCTGGACGAAACTCTGCAGTGGATCACCTCCGCGGGAGAGCACTGGATGGATGAGCACCGGGTTCAGCGTCTCCACTCCTTAGACACTGAACGCGGCATTTGGGCCGTGGACTTGAACACCTCCATCACCAACGTCCGGGGGTCCACTATCGATCTGGGAAGCCCGACGACGGCCGGCCGGGAGAGCGCCGGGTATACGGGATGGTTCTGGCGAGGTCCTCGTTCCTGGACCGGCTGCAAACTGGTCTCCTCAACCGGTCTAGAGGGGGAGACCGATATCATGGGCACCGAAGCCGAGTGGATTGCCTTCAGCTCAGAACACGATGACTTCAACGGCGGCGGAACTATCCTCGTCTACGCAGGCACCTCTACTTCGGAGGCCACGGAGGTGCCTCCGGTGAAGTGGTTTGCACGTACCGGAATATTCACGGTTGCCAGCCCGTCCCCGGCCTTTGACCAAGAGATCCATCTGCCAGCCGGCGGTACCCTGGAATTGAACCACAGGTTCGTATTCATCGATCAAGTTCTCGAAGGCGAAGACCTGAAAGCGATAGCGGAGGAGCACAGGCTCTGATGTCTACCCAACCTCAAACCTCACCGGTGGACCGCGCGCTGCCCCAGTTCCCTGGGGGCACCTCGCTGAGCCACCTCTGTGTCTACGACTGGGATACCCCTGACGGCATGCATGGGGGTTCACCGCATCTCCACACGCTGTCCACTGAAGCGTACGTCATCACAGCTGGTCAGGGAGAGGTGCACACCATCAGTGCAGAAGGACCAGCACGTGACCCGCTGGGTCCGGGTTCACTGCTCTGGTTCACCCCCGGAACCGTGCACCGGCTTATCAATCACGGTGGCCTTGAAATGTCTGTGCTGATGTCCAATGCCGGACTTCCCGAGGCGGGCGATGCCGTACTGACATTCCCTGAAGAGGTGCTCGCAGACCCGGAGAAGTATGCCGCTGCGGTCGCTCTTCCGCAGGGAGATGACGACGCCGCCAAGGCCGCAGCTGCCCGAACACGCCGCGATCTTGCCATCGAGGGTTATGAGCAGCTGCTGGACGCTATCGAACGTGATGGTTTGACTCCGGCTATGGGCCGGCTCTATTCGCATGCGGTGCGGTTGGTGGCTCCCAA
>NZ_VFIE01000019.1:122808-200276 GCF_010119385.1 Nesterenkonia haasae | reverse complement strand
AACAGAGCGTTGGGCAGAAATCTTCGAAGCCAATGTGGCAGCGGAGACCCGTCGGGTTCAGCAGCAGTTGGAGGCCCTCACCGTTGGCGATGGCTCGCACCTGGCTGAATCCACCGTGCTCAGGGGCCGTCCCCACGCCGGGGGTGAAACCACTCCGCGCCTCTACGGTATGTGCGGCCGCCTCGCGACCTGGAGGGGTTAGACCCAGGGCTGATCGCTACAAGACACCGGCTACCTGTAACCCGTCCAGGGCGTTGAGACCCAGGAACAGTCCGAGCAGGAACAGAATCAGTGCGACTGTGCCATGGGTGTGCCGGCTGAGGAATCCCTCGAGTCGGGACAGCGGGATTTCCAGCCACCGGCGCGCGGTGACCCTGCCCACCAGGAGTACTAGTGCTGGGGTGATCATCACGGCACAGTAGAAGAGGATCATCAGCGCCGAGACCGGCAGCTGCGGAGAAACCGAGGCGATGAGCCCTATGCCGGACAAGTAGGGGATTAGCGTGGCAAACTCCAGTCCGACTGCTGCCACGGCCAGACCAAATAGTTGTGCGGTCCCGCCCTGAGATCCGTCACCGACCGCGCGGTGGCGCAGCTGTGCGACCCGCGTGCCATCTCCACGCTGTGCGGCGCGGCGTCGTTTTCTGGCTTTGCCGACCTCAGTAACCGGATCCAGTCGCAGGCTGACCCACACCAGCCCGACCGCCAAGATCGCTTGGAAGGTAAGAGCGACCTGAGACTGGCGTACCGCACCCAGCCAGCCGATCAGTTCCTCACCGAACAGCACAAGGGATGCCAGCAGTACCCCGCCAATGAGGGCGTAGGCTCCGGCTACCACGCTCAGATAGACCAGCACGCGACCGGCACGTAACGGGCCGGGAGTGATGAGCAGCCAGACGGGGATCAGCAGAGTGCCGAAGCTGGTGGAGTCGACCAGCGCCAACCCTGCCAGAATCCCCATCAACGCACTCGCACCGACATCCCCCTGGTCCATCCACTCCCAGACAAGGGAGATTCGTGTCATGTCGGGCGGCACGAACACCATAATCGCGTCCATGCCCCGATCATCGCCCGCGACCACCGATGGCAGCATCGGCCAAAGGATGGAAGCTCCGAGGAGACTGATTCACAAAAAATCCCACCTTCGGAGGAGTCACCGCTTCCGGGCCGTGTGGTCGAATAGCCTGTGTGAAGCGAATCCACCGAGCGCACCTACAGACTGCCGCATATCTCGGTTTGGGTGTGGTGGCGGTCTTTGCCGGCTGGGCGGGTCCCACCGGACTTCCATGGTGGGAGACTCCCGGTTTGGAACCGTCCGAATGGTGGCATCTCATCACGCTGACCGCTATGGGCGGAGCCATGATGTGCAAAGTCGAACGTCCCACCTTGGCGTTGGTCATGGGGGGCGTGTGCGTGGCGGCTGACCTCAGCTTTGGGCTCAGCCTGGGCGTGTTGATCTGTCTCACCGACCTGATCTATAACCACGGGATCCGCGCTCCCGCCCACCGGGTGAAAGTGGCCGAACGTGTCTTGAGCGTGTCGGTATTGGCGCTGGTTGTCGTAGCAGCGGTATTCGACACCCCGCGTGCCGCCCTCAATATGCTTCTGCTGGGTACAGCCATCCTCATGGTCCCACTCTGGTGGGCGACGGAGGTACGCCGCGGGTACCCGGCGTTCGTGGAGGACCAGGTCCGGCGCCACCTGGAGGAAGAACGTCATTCTGAGCTGCTCGCGCAGCAGAAACGCAGCCGTACCTCAGCGGTAGAAGCCGAGCGTCGCCATATGGCGCGTGAACTCCATGACGTCGTCTCCTCGCAGGTCGCCTCCATTGCCCTGACATCAGCAGCGGTGCTCAACTCGGCGCCTGACTCTGTGCGAGACCGCAACGCATTGAGCACCATCCGCGTTACCAGCGTCAACGCGATGGAAGAGCTTCGCCATATGGTGCAGGTGCTGCGCAACCAGAACGGAGGGGAGGACGACGACACCTCCGCCGAGCTGCTCACCGACACCTCCTGGGAGCAGGTCGTAGGTCAGGCCAGGCGACAGGGGCTAGAAGTAGATCTCCAGGTTGAGCCACCAGAGGATTTCGGTCCCGCTGTTCAGGCGGTGCTGCTGCGTATCCTGCATGAGTCGCTCACCAATGCCCTCCGGCACGGTACCGGACCCGCACTGGTGCGGCTGAACAGCACTCGCCGCCACATACTATTCACGGTGGAGTCTTGCACGCAGAACCCCAATAATGAGACCAGCACAGCAGGGACTGGCACCGGGATCCTCACCATGAGGGAGCGCGCCAAGAGCCTCGGCGGCACACTTACCGCGGGGGAGCGCCACGGGAAATGGCAGGTGAAGGCCCGCCTCCCGCGGTCCCTAAAACCCCCGGCGAGGGGCAAGGCATGAGCGACCCGAGAGCCCCTGACCCGATCACCGTGCTGCTGACCGATGACCATCCCAGTGTTCGTGCCGGCCTGCGACTGCTTCTGGAGACCGCAGAAGGCATCCAGGTCGTTGGGGAGGCAGCAGATGGCGCCGCCGCGTGGCAGCAAGTCCGCGCACTGAATCCACATGTGGTGCTCATGGACGCGCGGATGCCTCGCACTGACGGCATCGCCGCGACACGGCAGATCACTTCTCAGACGGACACTGAAGTGCTGATGCTGACCACCTTCGACCTCGATGAGGTGGTTTTCGGTGCTCTGCGAGCCGGTGCGGCAGGTTTCCTGCTGAAGTCCGCCGAACCGGGTGACCTGATCGCGGCGATCCGCCGCGTGGCGGCTGGTGACGGGGTCGTTGCACCCGAAGTGACCAGACGGGTCTTGGACGTCTTCGCGGGATCCGCTGCAGGGTCGACACCACATGATCGACCAGCTCCCGAGACCCACATGCTGGCGCGCCTCACCCCGCGGGAACTGGAGACTCTCTGCGCGCTGGGGCGCGGGCTCGGGAACGCGCAAATTGCCGAGGAACTGTTCATCACCGAGGCCACAGTGAAGTCACATGTCTCCAGTGTTCTGACCAAACTAGATTTGCGGTCGAGGATGCAGGCCGCCGTTCTCGCCAGGCAAAGCGGCCTCATCGCTGAGAAGTTTCCACGGAAGGCAAGAGGCAGGTAACCAACAATCGGGCACCACAGACGCGCCGCGACGACCGGCTAGCTCAGGCGCGCTGGGTGAACAGGTGGCGTCGTTGGGAGTAGCGCTCTCGAACGAAGCGGGTCGGCTCAGCGGTGAACGTGGTCACCTCTGAGGCAGTCCATTGGGGTGCGGTGGGCGACCCTGAAAGGACCCAAGCTGCCTGGCGGGCGGCGCCATCAGCTACGTATTCACCAGGTTCGGGTACAAGCACGTCGCGCCCAAAGATCGCCGGCGCAATCTGCTGCACAGCGGGGTTCTTGGCCGCTCCACCGATCAACTGGATTGAATTCACCGGAACGCCCATGTCCGTCATGGCTTCCAAGCCATCGGCTAGCAGACACAACAGCCCCTCCACGGCAGCCCGGGCGACGTCCTGCGGATTCATCGATGCCAGTGACATGCCGATGAAAGATCCCGTAGCGTGCGGGAGGTTGGGGGTCCGTTCACCCTCAAGGTAGGGGACCATCGTCATTCCGTTCGCACCAGGTTCCGCCGTGAGTGCCATTTCGGCTAGTTGATCGTGATCGACGCCAAGCATGCGGCAGGCTCCGTCGAGCACCCGAGAGCCGTTGAGTGTCACTGCAAGTGGGAGGAACTCGCCTGTGGCGGAGGCGAATCCCGCGATCATCCCGCTGGGGTCCTGGATGGGTATCGGCGACGTCGCTGCCACCACCCCTGAGGTGCCGATGGAGACTGAGACGTCGCCGGTGCCCATGCCGATACCCAGGGCGCCCATCGCGTTGTCTCCTCCACCGGGACCCAGCACCAGGTTGTCCCATCCGCGAGCCGAGTCACCGGTGCCAACCGCCTCCTGGGCCGCAGCGACCCTGGGCAGGACGATGCCTCTGGCCTGCTCCTCTGGGATCCGTAGGGCGGAACCCAGCAAGTCGTAGCGATACTCGCCTGTCGCAGGGTCGTAGTACCCGGTGCCGGAGACCTCAGAACGGTCGGTGGCCAAATCCTCCAGACGGTCCGAACCCGAGATCTTCCACGTCAGCCAATCATGGGGAAGCGCCACCGCCGCTACCTTTTGGGCATTCTGCGGCTCTGCATCGGCCATCCAGCGCAGTTTCGTCACCGTCAGGGACGGTACGGGAACGGACCCCACCATCCGAGCCCATGCAGCTTTGCCTTGGTCCCCTCCGCCGTAT
Organism: Nesterenkonia haasae; assembly: GCF_010119385.1. GTDB lineage: Bacteria > Actinomycetota > Actinomycetes > Actinomycetales > Micrococcaceae > Nesterenkonia > Nesterenkonia haasae. The sequence goes on along the minus strand of NZ_VFIE01000019.1, from coordinate 195,988 downwards.
TCGTTGATCAACTGCTGAACGGCCTCAGCGGAGCGGGTGTCATTCCATAGCAGAGCGTCACGGATCACGTCTCCAGAGGCGTCCAGCGCCACCATGCCGTGCTGCTGCCCTCCGACCGCTGCCGCGGCGACGTCGTTGAGTCCGCCCGCAGCGTCGACTGCCTCAAGGAACGCATCCCACCATGCCTGCGGGTCAACTTCAGTGCCCACAGGGTGCTTTGCAGAGCCTGAACGCACCAGCGCACCGGTTTCAGCATCACGTATCACCACCTTGCATGACTGAGTGGAGGAATCGATGCCGGCGACAAGTGCCACGGAGGCTCCTTTACAGCGAGGTGAACGTGATGCAGAACAAGTCTACGGACCGCAGCATCAGATGCTGCGGTGTGACGGAGGGACAGCGGCCAGAAGACCTCAGCCGATCAGGTGTTTCAGCGCCAACTGGTTCAGCTGAACGAAGCCGAAGTTACGCTCGGCTGCCTTCTCCACGTCGAACTCCTCATAGGCGGTGCGGTCTGCCAGCAGATCGTTGAGGGATTCACCCTCAGCCAGAGTCGGCTGGGCCAGCTCAAAGATCCCGGAGGCTTCGAAAGCCGCCTGAACTTCAGGATCGGCACGGTATGCCTTGGCTTTGTCAGCCAACATGGTGACCATCTCGGTGTTTGCCTTGGCTGAGTCCCAGATGCCCTGCACATAGTCGGTGCGGGAGGGCTTGTAGTCGAAGTGCAGCCATCCGTCATACTTCGGCCCACCGTTGGGGAACCCGTTGACGAGCAGGTCAATGGTGAAGAAAGCTGAGGTCAAGTCACCATGGCCGAACACCAGGTCCTGGTCATACTTGATGGAGCGCTGACCGTTGAGGTCAATGTGGAAGAGCTTTCCTGCCCAGAGGGCCTGAGCGATCCCATGGGTGAAGTTCAGCCCTGCCATCTGCTCGTGGCCCGTCTCAGGGTTCAGACCCACTATGTCGCCGTGTTCCAGCTGGGCGATGAAGCCCAGCGCGTGACCAATGGTGGGGAGAAGGATGTCACCGCGCGGCTCGTTGGGCTTGGGCTCCAGGCCGATCCGCAGATCGTAGCCCTTGTCCTTGATGTAGGAGGCGACCGTGTCGATGCCCTCGGCGTAACGCTCGTGGGCGGCGTTGAGATCCTTGGCGTTGTCATACTCGGAACCTTCGCGGCCTCCCCACATCACGAACGTCTCAGCACCGAACTCGGCGGCGCGGTCCACATTGCGCAGCAGCTTCCGCAGGCCGAACCGGCGGACTGAACGGTCGTTGGAGGTCAGCCCACCATCCTTGAAGACCGGGTGGGAGAACGTATTGGTGGTGAGCATCTCCACTTTCAGGCCCACCTGGTCAGCAACCTCCTTGAACTTGGAGAAGTACTTCTCCCGCTCGGTGTCATCCGTGCCGAAAGGTGCGACATCGTCATCGTGGAATGTGACGCCTGAGGCTCCCGCTTCCTTCAGCTTGGGCAGGTACTCCCACGGGTCGAACGCCGGGCGGGAGGCCGAGCCAAACTGGTCCTGAGCCGTCCAGCCGACGGTCCAGAGACCGAAAGACAGCTTGTAGTCAGCAGGCGTTGAAGCCATGGGATTCCTCCATACACATTGTTCGGGATGTACCACCAGTACCCCGACAGAAGACGGTGTGATGTGGCGCTCATTTTGTTTCTAGATAAAACCTAATTGCTGGTGGGACTAAGATCAAGTCTGTGATGTGGAACGGTTCTGGTTCATTGGCGCGTCTAGGCAGACGCACGCTCACCCGCGGCTTGGTGCCCCGCGGTGTGGTAAACACCACCTCAAACGCGTCTGGAGAGGAGGCCGCAAAGCACGACTTCCTCCGCCCCCAGCGGCGAGACCGCCCCTCGCATGACGAGGCGCTGCGGCCTGGAGCCAGGCAGGAAAGCCTGCGCGAGGCCAACCTGCTGCTGATCACCGAGGAAATTTTCGCCTCCACCGAGCCGCTCTCGCGAGCGGATCTGTCCATCCGCACCGGCATGACCCGTTCCACCGTCTCGCGACTGGTCGATGACCTTCTGGCCGCAGGTATCGTCCGGGAAGGTTCACCGATTATTGGCCCATCCCGGGGCAGACCGGCAGTGCCGCTGACACCTGCTCGCCGAACATTGGCTGGACTCGGTGTCGAAGTCAACGTGGATTTTATGGCCGCACGTGTCTTGGACCTCACCGGCAGCGTGCTGGCTGAAGCAATCACAGAAGGCGACTACCGTTCATCGGACCCGGAGAGAGTTCTCCGCGAAGCAGGAGAGCTTGCAGCCCGGGTCGCCGAGCAGGCCGTCGCCACCGGGGCCTGGGTGGTCGGTACCGTACTGGCCCTGCCCGGCCTAGTTGCCGCTGATGAGCGCTCGCTGCTGCTCGCGCCAAACCTCGGATGGACCGATGTCGACGTCGTCGATCTGCTCTGTGCTTCGGTGACAGAGGGACTGTTCGGATACTCCGTGACCGTCGCCAACGAGGCCAAACTGGCCGCCCTGGCAGTCGCGCACGAACTGACAGAAGCCGATGGTGAAGAACAAACTTTCCTCTACGTCTCCGCTCAGATGGGCATCGGCTCCGCAGTAGTCATTGATGGCGTCGTAGAAGCTGGCCCGCATGGCTGGGCGGGGGAGCTCGGGCACCTTTCAGTGGAGCCCTCGGGTCCCGAATGCAGCTGCGGGTCCAATGGGTGCCTGGAGGTCTACGCAGGCAAGCACGCGCTTCTTGCCGCCGCGGGGCTGGAGCCTTCCGCGACCGCGGAGGACCTCATCCAGCTCGTGGAGCCCACCGACGCCTACCCATACGACTCCGGCGAGAAGGCCAACGACGCGATAAGCCGAGCCGGATGGTCCTTGGGCGTCGCGCTCGCGGGAGCAATGAACGTTCTAGATGTCCACGATGTAGTCCTCGGCGGAGAGTTCGGCCCACTGACCGACCTGCTGCGGCCCCACATCGAAGAGCAGCTCGAGCGCCGCGTCCTGGCCTCACAATGGGCCGATTTCCGGGTCCGGGAATCCGGTACCGGCCTGGCTCCTGCCACGAGCGGTGGAGCCATGCGAGCGCTCCGAGTGGTTGTCGAAGCGCCCCAGGACTGGGTGCCCGTCAGCTGATCCTCCCGGTCTAGAGGTGGAATGCCTCCAGTGAGTATCCGACCCGGTGCCACACACCCGGTTCCAACTCCACAAGGTCCTTGCCCGAGTTGAACGCATTGGGCGGACAGGTCATGGGCTCAACAGCCACACCAGCACGGTTGATGCTCTCACCGGTGTAAACCTGCGCCCACGGAGTGTCGGCGATCATCCGGACTACGAACCCACTGGGCCCGTGGGTAAGCTCAGCGCTCCACCCCTGTTCAGGCAAGTTGGTGTAGGCATGGTCAATCGTCAACCCAGCCAGAAGCGGACCGCTGGTGAGGTCCAGATCTCCGGACACCTGCTTGGAACCGACCACTTTGCCGCTGGCTTTTGTCTTCGCCACGGTGGAGGCCGGCAGGCGCAGTCGGCAGGACTTCAGCGGAGCGTCAGCCGCCGTCAGATAGGGGTGGAACCCGGCACCATAGGGGGCCGTGGCGCGAAGGGCAGCGTCGGCGTCGTCGCCTGCAGTTGTCTCTGGAATGTAGCGTGTGCTCAGGGTAGCTGTCAGCCCGAGGTGACCAGCCACTCGGTAGACCAGCACAACCTCCAAACGGAACGGATACCCGGATGAGGGCTCGATGAACCCTGTCAGGTGCACCTCAGATTCGCGCTGCAGCTGAACAGCGAGGTCAACATCGTGGAGCAGGCCATGCACGGCGGCCCCGGTGGCTTCTTCATTGACCGGAAGCTCGTAGGAAGTCCCGGCGTGGGTATACCGGGCCTGGGCAATCCGGTTGGGCCACGGCGCAAGCACTGCCCCGGGGTAGGCGCCTTCGCCCTGCTCTGCGGGAACAATGAGGTTCTGCTGTGTCCCGTGGACGGGGTCGAGAGTGGTCAGGCTCAGCAACTGTCCGCCGCGCAGGGAAATGCTGGCGGTGTACCCGCCAGCGGTGATTGTGACGGTCGGTGTCGACTCGCTCATGTTGTACTCCTTACGTGAATTCTGGGTCAACAGTAGCCAACCTGTCGCCCTTATGCCCACACGGGCGCCTGCGCGCCGTCGTACACTGTTCAACCTATGAACTCACCAGTGCAGACCGCGAAGGACCGGCGGCAGGAAGATTTCTCCATTCCAGCTGCGGGCGATGGTGGCAGCTTCACCTACCAGCCCGGCACCAAGATGGTGTGCCTTGATGTGGACGGGACCATCGTCAACCATGATGGCTTCATGACTGAGGCGGTGAAAGAGGCGGGCCGAGCGGTGGTCGGCGACGGCCACACCGTGGTGATCTCCACCGGGCGCTCGCTGCCGGCTACGTTGCCAGTGGTTGAGACATTCGGCATCACTCAGGGCTACGCGGTCTGCTCCAACGGAGGCGTCACACTGCGCATTGATACGACCCTGCACGACGGTTACGAAATCCTGGACCAGCAGATCTTCGACCCCGCCCCCGCCTTGGAGGCCCTTCAGGATAAGCTGCCTACCGCCCGCTACGCCGTCGAAACGTCTGCCGGGCACTTCCTTGCCACGGAGCGGTTTGAGGACCTCACATTCGGACTGATTCCGGAACCGGTCAGTCTGAAGGAGCTGAAGCAGGCCGAAGCCGTGCGTTTGGTGGTCAATTCCGCCGACGCCACCGCTCGGGAATTTGCCCGGACGGTCCAAGATATTGGGCTCCATGGCGTCACCTATTCAGTGGGCTGGTCTGCGTGGTTGGACATCGCCGCGAAGGGGGTCACCAAGGGGTCATCCTTGGAAGCTCTCCGGAAGAAGCTCGGAGCTCCCATGAGGGCTACTGTCGCCTGTGGGGACGGTCGCAACGATATCGAGATGCTCCAGTGGGCTCATCGCGGTGTCGCGATGGGCCAGGCCGTTGAGGAGGTCAAAGCGGCCGCTGATGAGGTCACCGAATCCGTGGATGACGACGGCCTGGTGACGCTGTTGTACGGCATCCTCGAGGACTGACCCTGTTTGGGTTCCAATGCCTCCCGTGACGCTGCTGCGAGCATCGCGCTTCTGAGGTGGAGAGAATCTGCCCGCGCTGCGGAAATCTAGCTGAGACGGGCCGTGAGTTGATCCACGGCTGGCTCTCCCACAAGGTCCCCAGGGAGCATGGGGAGTGTGTCCACTGCCACGCTGGGCAGCAGCTCACGGAGCTTGGCCAGGTGGACCTCCTCCTGGGCGCGTCTGGCGGCCAAGAAGTCACCGTGATCGATGGGGGAGAGCCGATTGACCACGAGGCCTCCCACCTCGACTCCCAGGCGCTCCAGTTCATGAAACAGTTCCGCGGACTCCAGGACGGGTACACGCTCGGCAGTGGCGACAATCACGAAGCTGCACGCTGAGGAGTTGGTGACCAGCTCGCGCAGCTTCTCGAACGTCACCCGGCGCTGGGTGAGCACCTGCCTGATCCGCCGGTCCCGGTTGACGCCGTGAGAGGAGCTGGGATCGTCGTCGTTATCTAAGGCTCTGATGGCCGCACCGAACCGCTCAGCCTTCGTCCGCCGGTTGAGCAGTCCCTCTGTCCAGGCGGACATGATCTCCGGAAGCGCCAGGAGCCGGGCGGTGTGTCCTGAGGGTGCGGTGTCGAACACGATGAGGTCATAGTCCCGCTCAGCAAGTTCCACGACCTCCGCAATGCGCTCCAAGATGGCGGCCTCATGGGTGCCGGGGGACTGGCGGGCCAGCTGGAGGTGGGCATCGACCTGCTTATGCAGGTGCTCGGGCATGAAATCACGCAGAGTTTCGCCGACCTGTTTCAAATGCCGTTCGATAGTGGCGCTGGGATCGATCTCCACGCCGGCAAGCACACCGGAACCGCCATCGTCGGCGAGCAGGACCGGCTCATCACCCACCGGTCGGTTCCACAGGTGACCCAGGTTGTGCGCAGGGTCGGTGGAGACCAGCAGGACCCGGCGTCCGGCGCGAGCTTGATGGAGCCCGACGGCCGACGAGACGGAAGTTTTCCCCACACCGCCCTTACCGCCGATGAACAGGACCTGACGCTCGGCCGCGAGGTTTAGCAGCATTGCATACCGTCGAGCGGCGACTGATCGAGGCCCTGACGGATGTGCCAGTCATGCATCCGGTCCAGCATCTCCGGCAACAACTCCAAAGTGGCCCCAGAAGCCGGATTGGGCACCCCGAGAGCCTCGGAGAGCACGAGCATCATGAACAGGTCCTCCTCATCGCGTTTGGCCCGCGCGAACACGCGCCGGTAGGGGGCCACGTAGAACTCACGCAGCCCCCGCTCGGCACGGTCCCACCAACTCATGGCCCCGAGACTACAGGTCTCGTCGTGCGGTGGTGCTTCACGCGGACCGAGGAAGCTTCTGGTCTTCGGTCAGCGCGACGTCGTCCTCCGGCTCCTTGGGAGCCTTGCGGGCAGCCAGCATGGCGATAACCGCTTCGACCAACACCCAAGCTGCGGCAATGACGATGATGATGTCGATCACCAGCAGCAGCCAGTCGCCGGCATTGTAGAGGTTCACCAATTGGACAAACGCTGCGTAGATTGTCATGAACAGCACGAAAACCGCTGGGAGGAGCACCGGCAGGAACGGACGTCCCCTGCGGATGAGCATGATGGTCAGAATGGTCAGCGTCAGGCCTGCCAGCAACTGGTTGGTGGTGCCGAACAGTGGCCACAGGGCCATACCGCCAGCGCCGTCAGCGCCCTGGGAGAAGGTCAGAGCGAAGGCCAGCACCACCACAATCAGAGTCGCGATCCCGGTGGAAATCTTCACTCCCGCAATCTCGCCGATCTCCTGCACCACGAACCGCATGAGCCTGGTGGCCGTGTCCAAGGTGGTCGCTGCGAAGAGGACCACCATGGTGGCCAGAATGGTCGCCGAGAGACCCGCAGGGATGGCCAGGCCCGCGTTGATGATGGAGGCGCCGCCTTCCACAAAGACCGGAACTCCGCCGGAGGAGAAGGATTCGTAGTACTCGCGCCACTGCGTCGCCGTCTGGAAGCCGGCAGTGGTGGCGATGATCGCGCCCAGAGCCAACAGACCTTCACCCACTGCGCCGAAGTACCCGACGAACCGAGCATCGGTCTCACGGTCGAGCTGCTTCGAGGAGGTCCCGGAGGAGACGATGCCGTGGAAACCGGAGATGGCACCGCAGGCGATAGTGACGAACAGCAGCGGGACCAGAGCGGGCGTATCGTCGGGAACATTGTTGTTCACCGCCGGGGCGACCACTGTCGGGGTGGCGATGAGCACTGCGCCGTAGATGATGCCCAGTCCGATGAACAGCTGGATGCCATTGATGAAGTCGCGAGGCTGCAGCAGCACCCACACCGGCAGCATGGAGGCGATACCTGAGTAGAGGAACAGCAGGACTATCCAAATGCCCTCCGGGGTGAGACCGAACATTCCCTCCGCAGGCAGCGACACAGGATAAGCGTTGCCCAGCAGGATCAGCGCATAGAGCAGAATCACGCCGACGGCGGTGACCACAATCAGGTTCCACTTGAGCCGGTAGATGGCTTGGCCCACCAATACAGCGACAATCAGGGCGCCCCAGGTGGGGATGACCGCACCTGGTTGTGCGACCAGCAGTCCCGAAATCACCACGGCGAAGGCCGCCAGCACCATCAGCAGCAGGAGCAGGATGACTACCAGGAAGAGGTTGCGCCCGCGGTTGCCGATGTACGTCCCGGAGAGGGCGCCCATGGAGCGGCCCTTATTCCGAGTCGATGCCCACAGGGCGCCGAAGTCGTGCATGCCGGCCATGAACACGGTGCCCAAAGTGACCCAGATGAAGGCTGGCAACCAACCCCAGATGACCGCAACGGCTGGCCCCACAATGGGTGCGGCGCCCGCTACTGAGGTGAAGTGGTGACCCCAGAGGATGTACCGGTTGGTGGGGAGGAAGTCCACGCCGTCGTTGAATTCATGCGACGGCGTCTTGAACTCAGCGTTGACCTTATAGACCTTCTTCGCTAAGAACTGTGAGTAGAGGAAATAGCCGGCCAGCATCATCGTGACGCCGATGATGGCCAGCACCAGCGAATTGGGTGCGTCCATGGTGACTCCTCAAGGTGCGATGTGGAGCGACCTCGGTCACAGGACGGTAAGCCGTGGCCCACCTCGCTGTGAGGCCGCAGAGTCTCAGTATATGGCCAAGATGTGACCTGTGGCACACACCCCGGCGTTGGGAAGTGTCCACCATAGTGCCAGCAAGCGTTCAGGTGGCCGTGTTCGGGTGGGAGCACCGGTACACAACCAGCCGAACGAGAGTGGCACCCATGACGCATGCACACCCCGGAAGTTCTGGCACAGTTGGGTCCGTATACGACTCCGGCCCCAATTCTGTGCAGAATCCGCTGCCGACAGCTTCATCCGTTGAAACGGCTAAGATCCTGGCCGAAGTGGAACTTCCCACCATCTCCAAGGGGCCCATTATTCGCCGCCCACGGATGGTCGCCGCGGTGGAGAATCTCGGGCTTGAGGCCCGGGCGGTCAGTCGTATGCAGACGATTGCGGAGAAATACGGCAGAGGCCCGGTCATGCTTGCTCTTCCCGGGCGGAAAATGGCCATGGTTCTTGACCCCGACCATGTGCACCGCATCTTGGAGGAGTCTCCAGAACCCTTCGCCACAGCTGAAACCCTCAAACGGCACGCACTGAAGCACTTTGAGCCTCAGGTTGCCCTCATTTCCCATGGCCCCGAACGAGCCCGCCGCCGGGAGGTCAATGAGCAGCTGCTGGATCATCAGCACCCCATCCACAGAATGGCCGAACAGTTCATGCCAGCGGTGCGGGAGGAAGCCCAAGCGCTGCTGCAACAGGTCGACGAGACGGGCGGCAGCCTGGACTACAGCAGTTACTTCAAGGCTTGGTTCCGTCTGGTCAACAGGGTGGTGCTGGGTGATTCCTACCGCGATGACGACGAGCTCATCGAGCTCATGGAGACACAGCGAGCGCGAGGCAACTGGGCGTTCCTGCGCCCCGTTGACACTGACGCTCGTGACGAGATCCACTCCCGGATCGATCAGGCGGTTTCTCGGGCTGAACCGGGCAGCATTGCAGCCTTCATGAAGGAGATGGGGGCAAGCGGAGACTCCGAAACCTCTCGGGAAGAGGACGTCCAGCAGATACCGCAGTGGCTATTCGCCTTCGACCCGGCTGGGATGGCCAGCTACCGGGGCCTTGCCCTGCTGGCTTCGCACCAGGACCGGCTCGAGGCCGCCCGCTTCCAGATTGAGGAGGAGGCCCAGGCGGAGGCGCCCATGCTGCCGCTGTTGAGGGCGACCGTGTTGGAGTCGCTCCGGCTTTGGGCCACTACCCCGATGATTCTGCGTGAGACCACCCGGGAGGTCGAGTTCGAACATGGGGTCATGCCGGAAGGCACGACTGTGCTGATCTTCGCCCCGTTCTTCCATCGGGATGAGAAGAACCTCGACTTCGCGCATCGCTTCTCCCCTGAGGTCTGGGATCACGAGCGGACGCGGGAGGAGTGGCCGCTAGTGCCCTTCAGCGCAGGCCCCGGCTTGTGTCCGGGCCGGCACCTGGTGTTGTTGCTGACATCGAACTTCATCGCGGAGATAGTTGGTCAGCGGTCTATTGATCTGCTGAGTCACGATCTGGAGCCGGGGCGTCTGCCAGGGCTGCTGAACAATTTCTCCTTGAAGTTCCACCTCTCGCCGCGGTGAACGCTAGGCTCAGATCATGACTGAGTTCCGCGTCGACCGAGACAATCCCGCGCATACGCTACCGGAGGTCTGGCCCCCTTTCGGGCTGCGCATCGAGTCCCCGAGGCTGGTGCTCCGCCAGGTCAGAGAGACCGACTTCCCGGCCTACGTTGCCGCGGCATCATCCGGCATTATGGCCACAGGACGGAACTCCTTCGCCTCGCCTTGGGATGAGAACTCACCGGAGGACATCGCCAAGAACTCACTGACGTGGTTGTGGTCCAAGCGCCCATCCATCGGCCCCAATTCCTGGTACCTCATGCTTGCCGTCTTCATCCGGAATGAGGACGGCAGTGAGGGCCAGCTCATCGGCATGCAAGATGTATGGGCCGAAAAGTACCGCGTGTTGCGGACCGTGGAGTCGGCCAGCTGGCTCCGTGCGGACACGCAGGGCAAGGGGTACGGCAAGGAGCAGCGCGCTGCGATGCTGATGTGGGCTTTCGACCACTTCGGGGCAGAGTTCGCTGAATCTGGGGCCTTCGACTGGAACGAGCCATCGAAACGCGTCTCTGAGGCGCTGGGCTACTTCCAGTGCGGAACCCACCGTGTGACTGATGCGCACGGTAAACAGGCTGAGTGGGAGATCCGCTACCGGATGGCCAATAATGACTTTCTGCGCCCCAGTTGGACGGTCACGGTGGAAGGCAATGAGCTGCTCAGAGACTTCATGCTCCTGAGTCCCAGACACCTTGCTGAGCACGACGCCGGCAACAGCTAGGACTTGACCCTCACCTTTGTTGAGGGGTTGGGATGGTGGTCATGGACGACGACCCCAGCCTGCTGACCATTGGAGAGCTCGCCCGCGCCTCAGGTTTGAGCATTTCGGCCCTACGGTTCTATGACCGCCAAGGGGTGCTTACCCCGACCACTGTTGATCCGTCTAGCGGGTACCGTTGGTACGCCCCAGAACAGGTCGACGATGCGCAGCTGCTCGCGGCCCTACGACGGGTGGGATTACCGGTTGCGGAGAGTGCTACTGTCGTGGCCCGCCGTGAACCCGACGTCACGCAGCGTGTTCTCGACCACCATCTGAAAGACCTCGAGGACGGCTTGGCAGCTGCCCGCACGGAGGTTTCACGGATCCGCTCCCGGTGGGTTGAGCCGCATGATATGGGAGGAGTTGGCCCGTCGGCCGCAACGGGCACTTCAGGTCCGACGGTGCTGAGGATCCAAGCCACCGATCTGCTTACCGGTCTCAGCACCGTGCGCCACGCGGTGGGGGATGATCCGGACATGCCTTCGATTCACGGGGTCTTCATGGTAGGTATTTCCTCTGGAGACCACGAAGTCCTCCGACTGGCTGCTTCAGACCGGAGCCGTGCAGCTTTCACCGAGGTGCCGGCTCAGGTTGAGGGCCGCCTGCGGGCTCTGCTGCCCACCACCGTCGTAGACGCTGTGCTGGCTGCGGGTCCGCAACTTGAGGGCACAGTGGAGATCACCTTTGTCCAAGGTGAGGTGCGGATCGCGTCGCGTTCGGGGATCGTGCTGTGCGAACCGGCTCCTGAAGCGGCATTCCCGGACCTCAGCCATGCGATTCCCAAGGCGAACTCGACTGCCACTGTGCTTCCCGAGAACCTCGTCGCCTACCTCACTGAACGTGGGATCTCGGTGAACCCTGACTTCGTCCTCGACGCGGTAGACGCATTGGCAATCGCCAATGCGGACGCGCAGGTGGAAGGCACTCTTCAGCTGCGGCTGGACCTGGACGGGCCCTCCGAACCGTTGGCTATTCGCCGGGCTGGCGCCCCGGGAACGTTTGTCGTGGTCCTGCCCATACGTCCGGAACCGCAGCTGTGAAGAGCCAGCGGGCCACCTCAGGTGCACAGGTGCACACTGCTGGAGCAGACCAGAATGACCGTGTTCCAGCCGTGTACTGGATCTGGCTGGGCGGTCTCGGTTGGACCTCCACTGGCCTGAATCTGCTGCATTTCGGACTGGTATGGCAAGCAGCTGCGCACAGTCCCGCACTCGCCGGTGTCGTACTGCTGGCCGCCGTACTGCCCCGGGCGCTGATCTCTCTGCTGGGTGGCAGCGCAGCAGACCGTGTGGGGCCGCTGAAGGTCATGATGGTCGCCGATGCGGCGATGTCTGTTTTCTTGATGGGACTGGTCGTGGTGACGGCCGTCCACGCCTCATCCCCGGCGCTGTTGCTGACTGCGGCCGCGGTGCTCGGTCTGGCCGACGCGTTCTACCAACCCTCCTCGGGTGGAGTCCCCAAGTTCTTGGTGCCTAACGGGGCTCTGCCCCGAGCGTTGGCTGCGCGGCAGCTCATCACCTACGGCTCGGGCGTGGCTGGTCCGGTGTTCGGTGGAGTTGCAGTGAGCGCGGCGGGCCTGCCCCTGGCCTTTGGGCTGGGGACAGTGGGATTTCTCGGGATGCTGGTCATCCTACTGATACTGCGTACCCGAGTATCCTTCGCACCGGCTCCGCAGACGGACCATGCCCAGAGACCGCATACTCTTGCTCAGGCGAAGGAGGGGATCATCCTGGTGTGGACCTCGCCCCTGCTCCGAGGGATCGCTCTGCTGACGGTGGCCTTCGCAGCGTTCGTCCTGCCGGTGACGAGCCTCCTGATTCCGCTCCTTGCCGCAGACCATGGCTGGTCGGCGGCAGTGGCTGGAACAGCTTCCGGAGCATTCGGAGCGGGCATGGCACTGACGGCGAGCGTGGTCATGGTGGGTCGCGGAGCAGGGCGGCCCGGCGCTGCCGCGATCGTTGGAATGTTAACCGCCGGCGTGGGCGTCACGGGGTTGGCCGCCGCGTCGACCGAGGGCACAGCCGTGTGCGCTGCGTTCGTCGCAGGCGTGGGGACAGGGGTATTCGCGACTCATCTCGGACCGGTCTTCATGGCGGCGGTGCCTCCCCGGGTCGTCGGTCGATCCCAGGCGGTTCTGATCATGGCTCAGACCCTGCCTCTCTTAGTGGTTCAACCACTGATCGGCTTCTTGGCCGAGCTAGTGGAACCGGCTGCGATCACTGCTGTGTGGGGCGTTGGAGCGATGGCGGTGGCGGTCATCGCGTCTACCTCCCGTGGCCTGCGAACCGTATCCCGCCCCTGTTGATACTCCTGGGTGACTCCCGGGCGGGAGGCTCATGGCAGGATTGGACTATGCCGAATGGATCCACGACTGTCACTGCTGAGTGGGTTCGCCAGGCAGTGGTGCACGCGCAGCGAATCCCCTCGCCGGGTGCGAGCGGGGAATACGGTGATGCTGCCGATGTGCTGCGCGGAATCGGTCTGATCCAGTTGGACCCCCTCACCCGCGTCGCCACAGCCCAGCGATTGACCTGCCTGACCCGTTTGCCGCGAAAGCACAGAGCTGATTATGTTGACGCTGCCCTGTGGCCGGGTCAATACCCGGTGGCTTTTGAGTCCTTCACTAAAGTCGCCTGCATATTCCCGCTCGAAGACTGGGGGTTATTGGAGCTGCGCCGGCAGAGTGTCCGGGAAAAACAAGGAGCAACTCTTTCAGACCGGCTCCGACAGCAGATCCGGGATGTCGTCGCCTCAGCGCCTCGCGGTGTGCAGATCGGCACCATAGAGAAGGCTTTGGATTCAGCACGCACCACCGGCTGGAACTGGTCTGCGATCAAAGGTGCGGCCGAACTCATGGTCCGCACGGGAGAGCTGGTGATTACTGCGCGCGACGGCGTGATTCGGCTCTTTGACCTCCCCGAACGCGCCCTGCCTGCTGAGGTCCGAGAGGCTGAACAGCTGCCCGCTGACCAGCTGCGTGCAGCTTTGGCCCGACGCGCAGCCGGCAGTCTTGCTGTCCTGACGGTCAGTGACTTCGCCCACCACTATCACCTGAGCAAGAGCGACGCCGCGGCCGGGATTGAATTGGCCAAACTCGAGCCACTTATGGTCCCGGGATGGAAAGAAACCGCGTACGCACTGCCCGAGCTCCTGGACACGGGGGCGCACCCTGCCGGCTACGGACCCATCAAGGAGGCCCGATTGATCGGCCCCTTTGACCCACTGCTGCGCGACCGCCGCCGGGCTCAACGCATATTCGGGTTCGACTACACCTTCGAAGCGTATGTACCCAGAGACAAGCGCATCTACGGACACTACGTCATGGGCGTGCTCTCCGGGACCGAACTTATCGGACGGGTTGATCTGTGGCGCAGCAACAACGAACTCATCGTCAACCGCATCTACCCCGCTGCGGGCACTGCCGCCCGAAGCGTCCTCGCCCGCGCGAAATCAGCTGCCGAGACACTGTCCCGGCAACTTGGCACCCAGCTACGATTACACGATGGAGTATCTTGAGATCCCAGTGCTGAGCAATGAGTTCGTCCGTCTCGAGCCGCTGCGGCACGAGCACACCTCCGATCTGTCACAGGCGGTGCGGGTCGGCGAACTGTGGAAGACCTGGTACACCCGGATACCCTCCCCGGCGGGTATGGATGAGGAAATCCAACGCCGATTAGACCTCCATCAAGACGGAACAATGGTGCCCTTCGCCGTGATTGAACCGAGCTCTGGGCGAGCAGTTGGCATGACAACCTATATGGCGATCAGTGAGGAACACCGAAGGTTGGAGATCGGGTCCACATGGTTGTCCCGAAGTGTCCAGCACACCTCCATCAACCCCGCCATGAAACTGCTGATGCTTCAGCGGGCCTTCGAAGATCTGGAATGCCTCCGTGTGGAGTTCCGCACGCATTGGTTCAATCACCAGTCTCGCGCCGCAATTGCCAAGCTTGGCGCCAAACAAGACGGTGTACTGCGGCAACACGAGGTCCTGTCCAACGGCACTGTGCGTGACACGGTGATCTTCTCCATCGTCGCCGGCGAATGGCCTGCCGTGATGTTCAACCTCGAAAGCCGGTTAGGTCTCACCGATTCACTTCACAGGTCAAGGCAGAACAACTCGCAGGTGGTGTCGTAGTAGCGGGTGGTAAGCCCGGCCGCCGTCATACCCAGCCTTACAGCGACCGCCTTTGATGCGTCATTGTCCGGGTGCGTCACTGCCACCAGACGTTGGAGCCCCTGAGACTCAGCGTGTGCGAGGAGTGCCGCGGCCGCTTCAGCGGCGAAGCCAGATCCCCAAGCATGCGGATGCAGATGCCAGCCAATCTCGATGTCCTCCTGTTCGGCTGTCGAGCCGCTTGAGAACGGGATCGGCTTCAACAGCACGAATCCTCGGGGGACCCGGTCCTCCCGCCCCTCCACCATCCAGACCCCGGTCAATGGGCCGAACCTCGCCCGGTACCGTTCAATGCGCGCCGCAGCCTCTTCCATGCTGAGCTCAGGTTCACCGGCGCCGATGTACCTCACCACCTCCGGCTTCGAATACATGCTCTGCGCAAACTCTGTATCGGCCCCAGTCGGAACTCGGAGCCGCAAGCGTTCCGTGAGCAGCGTCGGGCCCAGATCCTCAGTCATGGTCAGTACACTAACCCGCTTCGGTGCCATCATCGAGCGGGAAAAGGCGCCCTCGTTATACGCTGATCGGTAGGAACCCGACCTGAACATCAAGGAGGAACAGTGGCAATTGTCCGCGACGTGACCATCGAAATCCCCACCGGCTCGCGTGTGAAGTACGAGATCGACCACGAGACGCACCGCCTGCGTCTAGACCGAGTGCTGTTCACTCCCATGCAGTACCCCACTCACTACGGGTATTTCGACGATACGCTCGGTGAGGATGGCGATCCTCTGGACGCGCTGGTCTACATCCCGGGAGTGGACCTCATCCCCGGAGTAGTGGTGGAGGCCCGGCCGGTCGGCGTTCTGAACATGACTGACGACGGCGGCGGCGACGCCAAATTGGTCTGCGTTCCAGACGACAAGCGGTTCGACCACATTCAGGAGATCAGCGACCTGGGCGAGCACCTGCTCCAAGAGATCGAGCACTTCTTCACCCGCTACAAGGACCTTGAACCAGGGAAATGGGTCAAGATCGAAGGCTGGGAGGGCCGCGAAGAGGCCGAGGCCGAACTGACTCGTTCCATTGAGCGGTTCACCAGCTAACCCCATCCTTGCGGAAGCAACATCCGGTGGGACACCTCAAGCGTCAAGTGATGGTGTCCCACCGGATGTTGCGTTTATGTTGAGTTTCCTGGCCCCAGGGGGAGGGGCGATGGGACACATTAAGAGTCTGGTTTGGCAGTCCCATCGTGGTTCCCGCGCACCTTAGGCGTCTGCAGCTCCCAGGAAACTCGCCACCCAGGCGTAGTCCCAGGCGCGGTCTTTCCACTTCTCATAGCGGCCGGAGGCTCCGCCGTGACCGCCGTCCATCTCGGTCTTGAGAACAATGGGTGCTGGCCCCTGCTGGTGTTCCCGCAGCGCAGGAACCCACTTGGCCGGTTCCACGTACATCACTCGCGTGTCATGCAGTGAGGTCACAGCTGCGATCGCCGGGTAATGAGCAGGGTGGACATTCTCATACGGTGAGTAGGACTTCATGTAGTGGTAGACCTCAGGGTCCGCAATCGGGTTGCCCCACTCCTCCCACTCGCCGGCAGACAGCGGCATGTCGGGGTCCAAGATCGTTGTCAGAGTGTCAACAAAAGGCACCTGCGCCAGGATCGCCCGGTACTTCTGCGGAGCAAGATTGGCCACAGCCCCCATCAGCAGCCCACCGGCGGACCCGCCGATCGCACCGATACGGTCGGCATCGGCCCACCCGGAAGCCACCAGGTGGTCGGTAGCGGCGAGGAAATCCGTAAACGTGTTCTTCTTCTGCAGCTTCTTGCCATTCTCATACCAGAGCCGGCCAAGTTCGCCGCCGCCGCGGATATGGGCGATCGCGAACACGATCCCCCGGTTCAGCAGACTGAGTCTCGGAACGCCGAAGCCCGGATCATTGGAGATCTCGTAAGAACCATAGCCGTAGATCACCGCAGGATTGCTGCCATCAGGCTGGACGTCCTTATGGTGCAGGACGGTCACAGGAATGTGGGTGCCGTCCTGGGCCACCGCCCACTCCCGCACGGCCCGGTAGTCCTCGGGGTCGTAGTCGTTGACCGGGGTCTCACGCCGCAGCAGTGGTGCAGGGTCATGATGCGGTATGTCGTAGACGCGGTCCGGGACCAACCAGGAGGAATACAGAACGCGGAACAGAGGGGCGTCGTATCGGGCCTGCACCACATTCACCGAGTGCATCGGGTCCTCGAAGCTAGGACCAGACAACGACGACGCCACCACACTTGCCCCACCGTCGCGCACCTGACGGACGGTGTCCCAGGACAACAGCCGAACTGATGGGTTCGCGCTGATTCGCGCCTCTACCAGCACTTGGGCTGCCGTCACGGTGAGGCTATCGTCAATTTTTACTGCGTCGTCGTGCTGGATCACGGTGCTGCCCAGATCCAATGTTTCGGCATCAGCCTGATGCATCAGCGCCTCAGCTCTGGTGAGCGAGACAGCGTTGTTCGGACCGTCCTGATTGTGTGTGATGAGCAGCATGCGCTCACCGTCCAGATCGCATGGGGTGACGGAGTTCAGCAGTTTTCGCTCTGCGGGGATGATCAGTTGTGGCTCGGCCTCAGGGTCTGTGGTGTCCAAGAGGCGGGTGGCGTTCCATTCGGAGTTGCCGGACTCGATCACCAGGTCACGCCGGTCGGCGGACAGCCCTGCGCCGGACCACTGAGTAATGTCCTCGACTTCCAACAGGAGCCGATCCGCGGAAGCTGGGGTGCCCACTGTGTGCTGCCACAGCCGGAAGGGCCGCCACGCAGAATCTGCGGTGAAATAGTAGGCGCGCTCGCCGTCGGGGGAGAGATGCACTCCGTAGTGCACATTCTCAACTGACTCGGGGTACGCCTCACCGGTGTTGAGGTTCCTCAGCCGAAGCGTGAAGTGCTCGTCCCCGGATGTGTCTTCCGAGTAGGCCAGAAGTGTGCCGTCCTCGCTGACAGCCATGCCGCCCAGGGAGTAGAAGGGATGCTTTGCCGCCTCCGCGTTGGTGTCGAAGTAGGTCTCCTCACCCTGCAGAGGGACACCTGGAGAAACTTCAGGTGGGGTCCACGCGGCCAACGACGACGACGCCTCCTCCGCAGCTGGTACCCGGCAGAACAGCGGGTGCTGTTGTCCTTCGATAGTCCTGACGAAGTACCACCAGTTGCCGCGTCGGGCTGGTACGGAGAGATCAGTCTCCACTGTGCGGTGCTTGATCTCACCGAATATCGCCTCTCGCAGTGGCTCCTGATCCGCGCTGATCGCTTCAGTGAAGGCATTCTCAGCCCGTAGGTGCTCAAGAACTTCCGGGTTGTCCTTGTCACGCAGCCACTCGTAGGGATCGTTGAATGTGTCGCCGTGGTGGGTGCGCTGGGTGGGAACCTTCTTGGCAATGGGGGGTGCAGGCGTCGTCATGATCCTATTCAATCAGAGCCCGCTGGACCTTCTGATGGGGTTACTCCCCGGGGCGGACCAACCCGGATTCGTAGGCGGTGACCACAATTTGAGTCCGGTCACGCAGCTGCAGCTTGCTCAGGATTCGCGACACGTGAGTCTTCACCGTCTGCTCGGCGAGGAAGAGACTGGCAGCAATATCAGCGTTGGGCAGGCCGCGGGAGATGAGCCGCATCACGTCGAGTTCACGTTCGGTCAAACCTTCCAGCAGAGCCTTGTTCTGTGCGGGGGACGGGGGCCGTTCGGCATAGTCAGCGATCAGTGTCCGGGTGATCCGCGGTGAGAGGAGCGCGTCGCCTTGTGCCACGACTCGCACGGCGTGAACCAGCTCCTCCGGGGTCGCGTCCTTCAGCAGGAACCCGCTGGCGCCGGCACGCAGGGCCGCGAAGACATACTCATCGGCGTCGAAGGTGGTCAGCATCAGGATTCGCGGAGGCTCGCCAGGCATGGCGAGGACCGTGCGGGTGGCCTCCAGCCCATTGACCTCGGGCATGCGGATGTCCATGAGCACCACATCCGGCTTGGTGTCTTCCACAATCTGGGCAATGCCGGCCCCGTCCTCAGCGGTGCCGACCACGTCGATTCCCTCCTGGGCGTCCAACAGCGCAGCGAAGCCAGCGCGGATCATATGCTGGTCGTCCACAATCAGGACGCGCACATCAGAAGGTTCAGGGGTGGTGACCACGGGTTTACGGTACAGCAGTGTTCGCCCCTTCTATTCGCTGGCGGGGTACCTCAGAAGTATCAGCCGGACACTGGTGAGAATCAGCCCTGAGCAGGACGCGGAGAATGCGGAATGTTTCGTACTGTGTACTGTATGACGTCCACATGGCAGCACGCTGAGCGAACCCGGGGAATCGCCCGACGCCTGGCTCGGGACTACACCTACGTTTTGCCCGGGTTCCCGATCGCCCTGTTCAGTTTCAGCCTGCTGCTGGTCATGACTGTGGTATCAGCGGCGACCGCAATCGTGTGGGTCGGAGCCCTGCTGATGCCATTGACCTTGGTGGTCGCCTCAGGTTTCGCCGAACTGGACAGGACCCGACTGCGCAGTTGGGGGGCAACGACGCCTCCGGTGGCGTACCAAGCCCTCGGGTCCGGTGTGAAGGACCGGCTGCGAGTCCTGAAGGATCCTCGGCGGTGGCTGGATCTGGTCTTCGAGATGCTCATCACGATCCCGTTGAGACTGATTACCTTTGTGGTGGCGCTCGCGTGGTCAGTCGTCGGGCCCGCGGGTGTGACCTACTTCTTCTGGTCACTCTTCCTGCCGGATGAGGGATCGTTCATCCAGCTGCTGCGCCTGATCAATCCGGGACTGGTTCCTCCGACGGCGGCCACGCAGTACGCCCTGGATGCCGGAGTGTTCTTCCTCCTCGGATTGGCCGTGCTGGCCACCCTGCCGGCAGTCATCCATGCGCTGGCAGCAGCGGATGCGTCCTTGAGTACGGCGCTGTTAGCACCAGGGGGGCGGGAAGCAACCAGCACCTACGGCGCCTCCTCCGGGTACGGGAGCTACCGCACGGCTTCGTTCAGTCCAGCGGCCTGGTCCTGGATCGGGACCGGCTTCGCGGCGGTGGTGCTCTTCTGTGTGGGGTGGCCGATCACCTCCACGGTTCACTCGGTCAACGTAGTCATTGCCCTCATCTTGGTGCTGGTCCACTGTGGGGCCGTGGTGCTCACCCTGCACCGGCCATGGATAGGACTAGCGCTCTCCCTTGGTGCGGCCGGCGGCATCATGCTGGCAGCCGTCGACTCGGGTGCGGCGCCATGGCCATGGCCCGTCACGTCAATGATCACCCAGTCGGCGGTCCTCACAGTCGCGGCACTGGCCCGTCCGTGGTACCTCGCGGTATCGGCATGGTGTGCCGGTGCGGTACTGACGCTCGTGGCGCTGCTCGGTGTCGCAGAGATGCCCGACGGGGCGATGGCCAACAGTATTGTGTATGCCTCCGTCACCGCGGGCGTGGTGGTCATTGGGGTCTTGGTCAGGATATGGATCCTCAACGCAGGCCGGTTGGAGGCCGCCGAACGGACCAGCGCTGAACAGGACCGGCGCCGCAAAGAGCTCCAGGAGCGCAATAGGATCGCACGCGAGCTCCATGACGTGGTGGCCCACTCGATGTCAGTCATCAGTGTCCAAGCTGCCACAGCGCAATACCGCATACCTGGTATGAGCTCCACCGCGCTGCGTGAATTCGATGAAATCGCCGGGTCCTCCCGGCAGGCCCTCGGGGAGATGCGCATGCTGCTGAGCATTCTGCGCGGTGAGGACGAGGTGCCCACAGCGCCGGAGCCGGGCTTGGAGGACATCGATGGGCTGATCAATGCGACTCGCGCATCCGGAACCACCATCACCTACAGCGGCCTCAACCTTTCTGAGGACGCCCAGGCGCCGGCTGCCACCGGGCTTGCTGCCTACCGAATCGTCCAGGAGGCGTTGAGTAACGCCCTGCGGCATGCACCCTCAGCGACAGTGGAGGTCGAGGTGACCCCGGAGAGCCACGATGGTGGGAGGCAGCTGCGCATCTCGGTGCTGAATGGACCATCCCCCAAGGAGATCGTGGAGCCTGCCCCCGGGGCGGGGCTGGGGCTCAGCGGAATCCGTGAACGCGCGACCGCGGTGGGGGGCAGTGTGAGCACCGGAAGAACCGGTGACGGAGGCTTCGCGGTGAGGGCTGTTCTACCACTGTGACAGTACCCCGGTAGGGGGTCACTTTGGCTCCTACGGGTGACGCGCGGCGGACTCGACTCGCATATCGTTGAGATAAGAGCGGACCGTGCCCGGTTCGTGGCCACGTGCGAGAGAGGGATTTGAGCGGACAATGACGATCACCCAAGAACCAGCTTCCGCCACGCGGTCCGAGCGTAAGCCCGCCCCCAATAGGCAGACCAATGACTTCTTTGAGCTCGCCCAGCGCGTTAAGGATGCAGGGCTCATGGAACGTGGGGCTCAGAGTTACATCGGCCGCGTCATCGCGCTGTCCCTCAGCTTCATCGGCGCGGGTACGCTGCTGGTCCTCGTCGGTAATTCGTGGTGGCAGCTCGCGGTGGCAGTGCTGTTCGGCGTCCTCTTCACTCAAGTCGCCTTCCTCGCCCACGATGCCGCGCACCAGCAGGTTTTCGACAGCGGGAAGAAGAACGATCGCCTCTCCCGCATCGTCGGCAACCTCGTGGTGGGCATGTCCTACGGTTGGTGGGCCAAGAAGCACGGAAGGCACCACGCCCACCCCAATGTGATCGGCAAGGACGGGGACATCGCCGCCGGTACCCTGACCTTCGTCCCAGAGGACGCTGCTGGACGAACAGGCATCGCTGCCTGGTTCGCCAAACGCCAGGGCTGGTTCTTCTTCCCCATTCTCACGCTGTTCGGTTTTGTTCTGCACTACCACGCGGTCCACACGGTCATCACGACCAAGAACCTCAAGCACCGCTGGACTGAAGGTGCGTTCCTCGCCATCAGGCTCATCGGATACCCCACAGCGATCATTCTTCTGCTCGGCCCCGGCCTAGGAGCGGCATTCATCGCCGTACAGGTCGCAGTCTTCGGTGTCTACATGGGTGCCACGTTCGCACCGAACCACAAGGGCATGCCGTTGATCCCCAAGGACGCAAAAGTCGACTTCATGCAGCGGCAAATCCTGACTTCCCGCAACGTCCGCGGCGGCCGCATCATGAACACGGCCATGGGCGGATTGAACTATCAGATCGAACACCACCTCTTCCCCAGAATGGCCAGCCCGAACCTCCGCAAGGTGCAGCCGCTGGTCCGCGAGTTCTGTGAAGAGCGCGGGATCACCTATACCGAGGCTGGCCTGGTCGAGTCTTGGGGCATCGTGATCAGATACCTCAACCGAGTCGGCCTGGGCTACTCAGATCCCATGGACTGCCCCGTGATCTCTCAGTTCCGCCCCGTCTGACACCGAGCAAGAAACACTCTGTTTTACACAGGAGTCCGCAGATCAGAACTTCACCGTGGATCCCAGGTCCTTGACGCGCAGGTCGATGTCTCCGAAGCAGCTTTCGTAGGCTGCTGCCGAACCTGAAGGACCTGGGTCCGGCACCGACCAGTGTCGCGGTCTGGGCGTTGGCAGCGGAAAGCGAGTGGAGAGCTCTTCATATGCCCGGTCACAGACGATGACGAGAAGGTCATGAGCCTCTAGCTCACCGACGGGGCGGGGCCTGTGCGCCGAAAGGTCCACGCCAAACGTGGCAGCGGCCTCCACGGACTGGGTCGAAGGAGCAGAAGCTGGGAATGTGCCCGCTGAGACTGCCCGGACCCCGAGCTCTTCTTGCAGTTCAGCGTTCCACCGTGCTGCAGCGAAAGGCGACCGAGCAGAGTTACCGGTGCATATGAAAACCACGCGCCTGGGGCCGTTTCCGTGAGCGGAACGCGCCTGTGCAAGACTCAGGACTGCGGTATTCCGGGCCTCCAGCGTGAGCGTCGAATAGCAGCGGCGCCGGTCCCCGTCAGAGCGCCTCCGCGTAACCATTCCTGCGCCTTCGAGCACGTTGAGGTGGTGTGCGAGGAGATTCGACCGGATACCGATCTCCGTACGCAGCTCAGTGGACGAAAGATCGGACAAGGTCAGAAGGTCGGTAATGCGGATACGCAGCGGCTCAGCGAGCGCGGCGTGACGAGCGGCCCTGGCATGGAGGTCACCATGGGCGGTGCCGTCCTCGTTAATTCTCTCAACCTTCATTGACCTAATATTGACCGTGAGGATATCCCGGGTCAAGATAGCGGGTGTGAGCTCATCCCCACCAGCGCCTGGCCCACGGACCACCCATCCGGGCAGTGCCACTGAGGTTTTCCTAGTGTTCCTCCGTCTGGGACTGACCAGTTTCGGGGGGCCGGTGGCTCATCTGGCGTACTTCCGTGAAGCACTAGTGGAACGTCGGCGGTGGGTCAGTGAGAAGGCCTACGCCGACCTGGTGGCACTGTGCCAATTCCTGCCGGGACCTGCCTCGAGCCAAGTGGGCATGGCCCTGGGACTGCAGCGTGCGGGCTACCTGGGCATGATCGCCGCGTGGTTCGCCTTCACGCTGCCGTCGGTCGTGCTGCTGGTGGCGTTCGCCTACGGGGTCGCTGGTGCGGGGGATCTCTCCGAGGCCGGTTGGGTCCACGGGCTGAAGGCGGCTGCAGTTGCCGTGGTAGCTCACGCGGTGCTGGGAATGGCCAAGAACCTTGCGCCTGATGCCCCCCGCGCGACGATCGCCGCAGTGGCCATGATTATTGTGCTGCTGCTACCCAACCCCTTCATCCTCGTAACTGCCATCACCGCGGCCGGGCTGATCGGACTGCTATGGCTGCGGCCCCCCAAAGAGGAGTTCGCAGAAAGCGACGCGTTCACGGTGCGGGTCTCCAAGAAGTTCGCTGCGTTATGCCTCGGTATCTTTGCGGTGCTCTTGGCCGGGCTGCCTCTCCTCGTGGGGGCGACGGGCAACGCGTATGCCGCGCTGGCAGATCTGTTCTACCGCGCCGGTTCTCTTGTGTTCGGAGGCGGCCATGTGGTGCTGCCCCTGCTACAGGCTGAGACGGTCACCGGGGGTTTGGTCGAGGCCGACACTTTCTTGGCTGGCTACGGAGCTGCGCAAGCGGTTCCCGGGCCGCTCTTCACCTTCGCGGGTTTCCTCGGGGCTTCCACCACTGAAGGCCCCGGCGGGGTGACTGGTGCGGTGATCGCCACGCTGGCCATCTTCCTGCCGGCGGCATTACTTGTGCTCGCTGCCCTGCCGTTCTGGGAGTCTCTGCGCAGCAACGCCCAAGCCCGACGGGCACTTATGGGCGTCAACGCCGGCGTTGTGGGGATACTTGCAGCGGCTCTCTATGACCCGGTGTTTACTGCCGGGGTGCTGGATGTTGGGATCGGCGCCTTGGTCCTTGCCATCGGCTCCTTCGTTGCGCTGAACAGTTGGAAAGTGCCGGCCTGGGCGGTGGTACTCGCAGCAGGAATGCTGGGTTGGCTGATTCTCTGACCCCCGCGCCGCTGCGCCGTTCTGCTTCAGCCTCTCGTTACTCTTGAGGACTATGAACCAGCGCCGCCGCCCTTCTCCTGCCGTGTATCGCCGCCGGCGATTGGCGGCGGCACTGTTGGCTGTTTTTCTCCTCGCCCTCGCCATTTGGGGCGTGCGAGCCGTCTATGAGAACTTCGCCAACGGCGACGACGAGACTGAATCGTCCGCCCAGATCGAAAATGAAGACCCCAACGACGACGCCCCGACCACCTCGGACGACGATCCCACCGACGGGCCCCCAGCGAGTGATGAAGATGATGAAGACTCCGACGACGGAGACGCCGAACCTCCCGAGGATGCGGTGGAAGAGGGACACTGTGCGCCTGCTGACATTGAGGTTCGTGCGCGAACGAGCCATGAAGCTTACGATGCCACCACCGCACCACTGTTGATTATGGAGATTGAAAATATCGGCGGTCAGGACTGCACCCTTAACGTGGGCACCACTGAACAGGAGTTCCGGGTTGCCACTGGCGGCCGCGAGGTCTTCACCACTGCACAGTGCGAGCTTGAGGGGGAATCGCTGGAGGTCGAATTTGAACCTGGACAGATCGAGCGCGCTAATATGCTGTGGCCTCGCTCAGACTCCGCAGTGGACTGCTCTGAGCCGGCTGATCTCGCCACCGGTGAGTATGAGCTCACCGTTGCTGTCTCGGGGATCACCAGCCAGCCGTACACATTCGAAATGACCGGGAGGTCAGAATGAGCCTAGATCCCAGTACGATCGTCGATCACGGGGACTTCACCACCCGTCCGGCGCAAACCTCGGATGTGCAGCGCATCGTGAACATGGCCCAACCGCTGGTGGAAAAGCGTGTACTGGTCCCCAAAGAACGGGTGACGTACTACGAATCTATTCAGGAGTTTCTGGTCGCCGAGGACCGGGGTGGTCATCTTATTGGGTTCGGCGCGCTCCATGTGATGTGGGAGGATCTCGCCGAAGTCCGCACTCTGGCGACCCTAGACTCTTGGCGAGGACTCGGCGTCGGGTCCGCGCTGCTTCAGCAGCTGCTGAACAGGGCACGTGTACTCGGGGTCTCCAGAGTGTTCTGCCTGACCTTTGAGGTTGATTTCTTCCTCCGACAGAACTTCCGCATCATGGCCGACCAAGCTCCCGTCGACCCAGAGGTATATGTGGAGTTGCTGCGTTCGCCCGATGAAGGGGTGGCAGAGTTCTTAGATCTTGCCCGGGTGAAACCCAATACGCTGGGCAATACGCGGATGATCCTCGACTTGGATGCCAACCCAGCGTAGACGGGATCAGATCAAGGCGTTCAACGCCAAGGTCACTACTGCTGCCCCCAGGCCAGTCACCATTGGGGTGGCTACCCAGTAGACGGCGATGCGCCGAAACTGTCGCCAATTTACCGTCGCGAAGCGCTGGTTGGATCCAGCTCCAATAATGGCACTGGCCGCAGTCAGCGACGTCGACAGCGGAAGGGCAAGCCCCAAGGAGCCCAAAAAGAGAAGTCCTGAGGTCGCCGTCGTGGCCACCATTCCACGCAGCGGGTCTATGGCCACCAGACGGTGGGCCAGTACATGACCGATCCGCCAACCCCCATGGAGTGCGCCGGCACCGATCAACACGGCAAACGCCATATAGGCCGGGCCCATCCAACCCACGGGGTCAGCGACTCCTGCCGCCCCCAGTGCAATCAGCAGAACGAACGCGAATCGCTGGCCCTGCTGCAGGCCCGTGCCCAATGACGTGACCCCTACCGAAACGGACTGCAGGCCCCGGGCGACTCGGTTCACGTCGTGGGGGTCTTCGCCCCGGGCGATCCGTACCGCAGCGAACACCAGAACATACGCTAGGCCGAAGGCCACCAGAGGTGAGACAAGCAGAGTGAGCAGCGGAGTCAGCCAGGGGAGAGACAAGATGTCATCGGTGCGGACATCTCCGACAGTGACTGCGGCCAGCGTGCCACCAAGCAGAGCTGCCAGCAGGCCGTGCGTGATCGAGGTCGGCATCCCCCGGAAGTAGGTGAAGACGTTCCAGGTAAGTATTGCTACCAGGGATGCGACCACGACGCTGAGCGCCAACTGCGGTTCCATCGCGGGAAACTCGAACCATGAGTAGAGGTAGAGCCCCACGGGCAGCGCCAACAGCACGCCCAAAGTGTTGAATGCTGCCGCTACTCGCACTGCCATACGGGGAGTCAGCGCTCGGGTGCGGACCGGGATGGCGATCGAGTTGGGGACATCATGAAGGCCCGCCACATAAAGCGTCGGCGCCATAATGACGCCGACAAGGACCAGCAGCAGAACCTCCACCTTCTAGGATTCCCGTACGATGATCGATCCGCAGATGGCGGCGACCTGCCGCAGCGAGTGGGCTGCGGCGAGGATCTGGTCGGCCAGCTGGGCCTGCTGTTGGGCGATGTTCGGCTGGAAAGCCGAGTCCGTTGAGGTCACCCAATCACGGTGACGCCGGTTGGCCTGTTTGCTCAGCCGCTGCACCTGCACCCAGTAGATTTCCAAGTGGTCGAAGTCATCCAGTCTCCCCATGGCCTCACCAGTCAGCTCCGCCTGGCGGGTCAGTGATTCCAGCATCTCAGCGGCCTCTTTGGGCAGCTCGAGGCTCTTGCGCCGCAGGATCAGATCACCAGCGGCGACCACGTGTTCCATAGTGCGGTTGAGCTGCTGAGAGATGGCAAAGATGTCTTGACGCGGCAGGGGCGTGAGAAACACGCTGCGAATATGAGTCATCAGATTGAAATGGAGATCCATGGCTCGCCCCTCAAGTCCCAAGAGCTCCTCGCGGTGGGAGGCGAGTTCTCCTGCAGGGGTCCCCAGCAGTTGGGCCAGCAGTCCTAGGCCAGAGCGAACTTCACCAGTGATATCGATCAGCAGTGTTGCCGATTGATGTTTGCGCTGGCGGTTCAGAGCTTTCATGCTGTAGCGCCCCCGGTGCGTGCGATGATTCCGGCCGTTAGAGATGAACGACAGGTGTCCTACAAGTGGTGAGTGTATAGCTACTGAGTGAATAGCCGCCGGACAGAATATCGCAGAGTCGGCACGAACGGCGTATCAAACGTTCCAGTACGGGTTCGCTCCCGGCGGTTCGGTCAATAGAGCAGAACCTTTTCCCGGTTGGGGGAGAGGTGGGGCGGTGTCGGGCTGGGAACGCCTCACGGCGCGTGGCCGCTCGTAGCGGCTAAAGGTTGGAGCCCGGGGGTTACCTGCAGCCCGACACCTGTGGACCAGTCTGCCGTTGCACCCTCGATTCGGTCAAGCTGCGACCCAGTCCGCAGGCTTCAGAGCACTGCGCATTCTTGAGAATCCCACCCGCACTCCGTTTTACCCCACCCTGTCTTCTATACATGCCGCGATAGCGCAGGGTAAATCGAGAATGGCGGGGTAAAACCGGGGTGGTGGGAGGAGCGGCAGGTGCTACTTGATGTACGGAACACCTTCAGCTGCAGGCGGACGGACGCGACCTACGAATCCGGCCACGGCGAAGATCGTGATCACGTACGGCAGCATCAAGAGCATCTCCGAGGGCACCGGCGTGCCGATGGTGGAGAGCACCTGTCCCACGGAGGTGGAGAACCCGAAAAGCAGGGCGGCCAGCAGCGCGCCCTTAGGGTTCCAGCGGCCTAGGATCATCGCCGCCAGAGCAATGAATCCCTGCCCGGCCGACATCTCCTGCCCGAATGCCAGACCTTGCCCCACGGTGAAATACGCGCCACCCAGACCGGCGATACCACCGGCGAGGACAGTATTGAAGATTCGGGTGCGCGGAACGTTGATGCCCACGGTGTCCGCTGCTTTGGGATGTTCACCGACTGCGCGCATCCGCAGCCCCCACCGGGACTTGAACACCAGAATGTGCAGCGCGAAGACAATCACGTACATCAGGTAGACCAGGATGGTCTGGTTGAACAGCACCGGTCCGATGATCGGGATCTGGCTCAGTCCGGGGATAGGCAGCCGTGGCAGCTGTTGGCGGGCATTCCACAGTTCCGAGTTCTGCGTCAGCACCGTGGAGTAGAGGAAGCTCGTCAGACCAATAACCAGCACGTTCAGCACCACGCCAACGATGATCTGGTTCACGTGGTATTTCACCGCGAACCAGACCAGCAGTCCCCCCACGGCTGCCCCAGCAAAGGGTGCGGCCAGCAGTCCCACGTAGGCGGAGGTGAAGAACGACGCCGCCACTGCGGCCAGGAACGCACCGGCCAGCAGCTGCCCTTCGATGGCGATATTGATGATGCCAGAGCGCTCACCCACCAGGCCGCACATGGCGCCGAAGATCAGCGGCACCGAGAGCATCAGCGCGCCGGCCAGCAAGGTCACCACAGGAATGAAGGCACCACGGCCTGCACCGGCGTAGATCAGAAACGCCAGCACAAAGAACAGTCCGAACAACATCGGCAGCCAGACGCCGAGCTTGATGCGGCGCGCAGCACAGTAGATGGCCAGTGCGGCCATCGCCAGCTGCAGCAGGCTGAGCACCAGGGCACCTGCGAAGGATGGGACGTTGACTGCTGGTAGGGCTACGAAGTCGCTTCCCGTGGCTAGCCGAAACTGAGTGACTGCCCCGGTGGGGCTCAGGAACGTGAAAGCGCTCAGCGAAAGCAGCGCCAGCAGCGCGTAGGTGATCGGGAACTTCCACTTGATCGGCTGCAGCCTGGCTTCCGCCTCCTGGCGTGGCTCAGCGTGAACAGCGGTGGTCTCCGCATCGGTGACCTGCTCGGGGGTGTGCTGGTCGCTCATTTGGTGACCTCCTGAGTAGGCGCGGGCTCCTGGGCGGCTTCCGCGGCCTGCTGGTCCTTCAGGCGCCGTCGTCGTGGTGATTTTGCTGTGCCGTCGGGGTTGGGGAGGAAGAAGATGGCGCGCACCAGGGGAGGAGCGGCGATCAGCAGCACGATCACGGACTGCAGAACCAGCACAATGTCGATGGGCGTGCCGGTTTGAGCCTGCATCAGCACACCGCCAGCCCGCAGCCCTCCGAAGAGGACGCCGGCGAGGAATGTGCCCAGAGGTTTGGAGCGCCCGAGCAGGGCCACGGTGATCGCGTCGAAGCCGAGGGTTCCCGCGATGCCGGCCCCGAGGCGGTATTCCGTCCCGAGAAGGTGGGCGGCGCCGCCGAGTCCGCAGAGCCCGCCACCGATGATCAGGACCAGTGCGGTGGCCTTGGGAACGTTGATTCCTGCGGTGCGGGCGGCGTCAGGGTTCTCGCCGATCGCACGGAATTCAAAACCGAGAGTGGAGCGTTCGAGCAGCCACCAGACGAACACTGTGGCGGCAATCGCAAGCAGGATGCCGGCGTGCAGGCGGAACCCGGTGCCCAGGAGGCCGAAAAGCCGGGCGGAATCCTCGACAGGCGCGGCAATCGGTTGGTTTGAGCCGGTTTGGACAAACCACTGTTGACGCAGCAGCCAGGCGAGTAGGTAGAGGGCAATGTTGTTGAGCATGATCGTGACGATCACCTCATTGGCGCCGGTCTTGGCTTTGAGTACGCCGGCGATGCCGCCCCAGATGGCACCACCCAGTGCGCCTCCAACCAGTGCGAGCAACAGGTGGGCGCCCACGGGGAGATTGAAGGCGTAGCCGATGAACGCTGCGCAGGTTGCCCCCAGAATGATCTGGCCCTGGCCGCCAATGTTGAGCATCCCGGAGCGGAAGCCGATGGCGATGCCCAGGCCGGCAAGGATGAGCGGCACCGCGTTGACCAGGGTTTCGGTGATGGGCCGGATGGCCCGGTCTGGGGTCGCTGCCTGCCAGTCGTAGACCGCGCCGCGGAACAGCGCGGAGTAGGCGTCGCGGATTACTTCGAAGCTGGTAAGGAAGAAGTCCCCGGGCTGAGCGAAGAAGTACCCCGTAGTGGCCTGCACCTGTGGGTTGGTGGCCAGGATCAGCAGGGCACCGACCACGAGGGCGACCACCACGGACAGTAGCGTGATGACCCACGAAGATTGGGAGAGCTCCCGCACCGCATAGTGCAGCCGTGATTCAGCCTCTTTCAGAGCACCGCCGGGTGCCGCTGGGGCGTCGTCGTTGTTCTTCTTCTCTGTGCTCATGTTTGGGCCTCCTCGTCCGCCTCGCCGAGGATGGTGTGATGGTCTTTGGCTTGGGCGTAGGCTTCCTCCACTGGCACGCCGGCCATCATGAGACCGAGAACGTCTCGGTCGGTGTCTCCTGGCACGACCCCGACCACGACTCCGCGGTACATCACCGCGATCCGGTCAGCGAGGTTGCTCACTTCATCAAGTTCAGTGGAGACGATCAGACACGGGGTGCCTTTGTCGCGTTCTTCGATGATCGTGCGGTGGACGAATTCGATGGATCCGACGTCCAGCCCGCGGGTGGGTTGACTGGCGAGGAAGAACCGGATATCGCGGCTCATCTCACGGGCGAGCACGACCTTCTGCTGGTTTCCGCCAGAGAGGGTGGAGATGGGGTCATCCACGGTGCCGAGCCTGACGTCGAACCGGGAAATCTGTTGTACAGCGGCCTCGCGCATCACGCTGGGTTTCATGGCGACACCGTTGGAGTAGGGCTGCTGATCGTACTGGTCGAGTACGAAGTTCTCGGTGACGGTGAAGCCGGGGATGACGCCGTCGGTGGAGCGGTCTTCAGGGACGAAACCAATGCCCGAGTTGAGACGTTCTTTGACATTCATTCGCCGCAGGTTGGTGCCGTCCAACGTGATGGTTCCGGCCACGGCGCTGCGCAGCCCTACGATGGCTTCGGCGAGTTCAGTCTGACCGTTGCCGTCAACCCCTGCGACGCAGAGAATCTCACCGCGAGCAATGTCGAGGTTGACGTTGTCGAGCACTACCTTCCCAGCCCCGGAGAGCACCGTCAGATCTTTGACGGAGAAGCCGATGTCACCGGGTTCGGCAGGCTCTTTTTGGGTGGTGAGGTTGACCTCACGGCCGACCATGAGGCTAGCCAGTTCGGTCTCAGTGGATTCTGGTAAGGCCTGACCGACAATCTTGCCGCGCCGGATGACCGTGATCTTGTCAGCGATGGCGCGGACTTCACGGAGTTTGTGCGTGATGAAGACGATGGATGTCCCGGACTCTCGGAGCTGGCGCATGATGGTGATGAGCTCGTCAGTCTCCTGTGGGGTGAGGACCGCCGTGGGCTCATCCAAGATGAGTACCTTCGCATCACGGGAGAGGGCCTTGATGATCTCCACCCGCTGCTGGGCACCGACCGGGAGGTCTTCGATCATGGCGTCTGGGTCAACGTCGAAACCGAACCGGGCGGAGATTTCCTGGACCCGCCGCCGAGCTTCCGCGAAGTCAATGATTCCGGCTTTTCTGGTGGGTTCGTAGCCGAGCATGACGGATTCGGTGACACTGAAGACCGGGATCAGCATGAAGTGCTGGTGCACCATGCCGATCCCGGCCTCCACGGCGTCGCCGGGCCCGTTGAAGGTCACGAGCTTGTCGTCGAGGAGAATTTCGCCCTCTTCAGGGGAGTACAGCCCGTAAATGGTGTTCATCAAGGTCGACTTGCCCGCCCCATTCTCACCGAGCAGGGCGTGGATCTCCCCAGGCTGCACCGTCAGATCAATTCGATCATTGGCGGTGAAGGTGCCGAACCGTTTGGTGACACCCTTGAGTTGCAGCTTCATGCCACGTGTTCTCCTCAGACGTATCGCGCTACGGTGACCGGTGCTACTGAGGTGCGTTCTCTGATTCGACGACGGTCTCGCCGCTGATGATCTCTGCTGTGAGTTCCTCGATCTTGTCCTTGACCTCGTCAGGGACCTCGTCTTCGAAGTCGTGGAACGGTGCCAGACCCACGCCTTCGTTCTCCAGGTCGCCGACGTATGGTTCCGCGGTGAACTCACCAGCGGCGCCTTCTTCCACAGTGTCGTAGACGGCCTGTGCAATCTGCTTCAAAACTGAGGTGAGGATGATGTCGCCGTAGTCGGTGGACTCGTATCCATCGGTGTCGACCCAGATCAGTTTGGCGTCGCCGTCGTCTTCGATCGCGCCTGCGGCACCCAGCCCTACGGGGCCGGCGACGGGCATGATGATGTCGGCGTCCTGGGCCAGGAACTGTTCAGTCAGGGCGCGGCCGGCGCTCTGATCGTCGAAGTCGCCGGAGAAGGACCCGTCCTGGGCTTCTTTGTCCCAGCCGAGGAGGCTGACATCGGCGTCGTTGTCCTCGTTGAAGCGGTCCACGCCGTCGGCGAAGCCATCCATGAATACGGTGACTGAAGGGATCTGAATGCCACCGAATGTGGCCACAGTGTCTGTTTCGCTCATCGATGCTGCCACGTAGCCGGCCAGGTAGGCGGCCTCGGAAGTGTTGAACACCAAGGGCTTGCCGTTGTCCGGTTCGCTGGGCAGCGTGGAATCGATGATGCCGAAGCTCAGGTCAGGGTTCTCCTGAGCGGCTTCGTCAATGGCGTCTTCCAGCAGGAAACCCACACCGAAGGTGAGGTCACAGCCCTGCTGCACCATGGCATCAACATTGGGACCGAAGTCGGAGTCTGATGATGATTCAGCGGTCGCAGACTCGATGCCGAAGTCCTCGATCGCGTTCTGGAGGCCGGTGAATGCTGATTCGTTGAACGACTGGTCGTCCCAGCCTCCCGCATCGGAGACGAGGCAGGCGGTGAAGTCGGAGTTGTCGTCGGCCTGAGCTTCGCCGTTCTCCTCAGCCGCGGCGTCGTCCTCCTCTGGCTCCTCCTCGGGAGCCTCGCCGCAGGCGGAAAGAGCGAGTACGCCGACCGCAGCCAGACTGAATAGTGCTTTGGGTGTGAAAGACCTCATCGGGGATCTCCTGTGGTGTGAGTGGTGCGAGCGCCGTTCGGCGCAGTGGAGGCTATGTTACAGCCCTCAATCCAGTGCGCCATCGCGGAACGCTCGAGCCGAGGATTCAAGTTCTTCAGCAGTCTTTACCAGCCGGTTCGCTTTGTCGGTGAGGATCCTGGCGTCGCGGGGTTCCACATGTGTTTTATCAGCCCAGAGAGCCTGCCCGCGGGCGATGACGCGGCAGAAGGCCCCGGCTCGGTCGAAGGCGACGTCGATGTCTCCGGCATACATTCCGGCCAGCAGCCGATCGGTGAGCCGGTTCATCTCCTCTGCGGTGGGTGGTTCGGCGACTCCGGCGATCGCAGAAGGCGCGGAGTGGCTCCGTCCCAGGCGGTAGTACTCGCTCATGCGTTCGGGCGACTTGCGGATCGCCGACCGCAAGGCGTAGATCCTCCAGAGCGCACCGGCCAGAGACCGTGCAGGAGAATGGGCCCAGAGTTCGGCGATTGCTTCAAGACCTTCGGTCTCGGCGAGTTTGACGAAGCGTTCGGTGGTTTCTGGATCGGCGGCGTCGCGCCCTTGATTGATCACCGCATGTGCAGTGTCGTGGGCTGCCTGTGAGATATCGGCAGGGTCAGCTCCCCCTTCACGCCGGTCGAACGACGCAGGGTCCGAGTACGCAGGGCGGCGGTAACGCGGGGCATTGGTCATGGGACCGCCATGATATCTGTCTCTGGCGGCGCGGTCGCATCTGGGCGCTGAGTATGGTTGTGGCTCGGTCTGAGATACCATGGTTTCTGGCCATTTATCGGCCACCCCAACAAGACCAGGGCCTTTAGCTCAGTTGGTAGAGCATCGGACTTTTAATCCGCTGGTCGCGGGTTCGAATCCCGCAGGGCCCACCACACTTCATTCGCTGGTTTGCGCGCCGCGGGAGGAGCCCATGCGGTCTGCTCCTCAGGTGAGTGGCAGGCAACCACCCGGACGTCGTCCTCGTAGACAATGCTTCCGGGCGAGGGGAGGCGAAGCTCTACCCGCGGCACATGACGTTGATCCAACAGTGCCGGTGATTCCCTGCTGCCGCGCTCCTGCGTCTCAGAGGAAAGTCCAGCCAAGAACTAGAGCAGCGCTGCCCAGAAGCCCCCATTCGGTAATTGCCAGGCATCGGCGCAGCCGGCTGGTGCCCTCGGAAAAGAGCGGGAGTCGACGCCAGTGCATCCACGCCGGGGCCAAGAGCGCAAAGAAGCCGGCCACGAAGCCGACCCAGAGCCAGCTGATGATCCCACCGGCTGGAAGCATTGCGCGGGTGTAGACGATGAAGACTGTCACCCAGAGCGCCTGGCTGAGCAGGGCGCGCCTGTCGGTCGCGTGGAAGGCCGCGCCAGTCATGCCTACGAGCGTCGCAAGACATATGCCCAGGAGTAACCAGGGCAGCAGGGTCTGCATCACCTACCGGCCTCCAGCAGGAGGCCGAGGCCCGCTTCATCCAGCGACGACGTCGTCGCCCCGGCGATGAAAACAGCGGTGCCACGCTCCTGGTCGATACCGAACCAACTGCTGAAACCACCGGTGCCGCCGTTATGCCAGATCACCGTGCTGCCCTGGACCTCAGAGAGGAACCAACCGCTCCCGATGCGGTCCTCATCAAAATTGGCGGTGGGCTCCAGGGCTTCGATTCCGGGTACGGAGCCGTCTAGCAGCGCCTCCGCTAATAAGGCCATGCTCGCTGCGTCAGCCCGAATACCGCCGGCCGGGGCGTGCCCAGAGTCGGTCCAAGCCTGTTGGGTTCTTCCCTGGGCATCCCGCCCCTGGACAGCGTTCTCATCTAATCCTTCCTCGCCTCCCACAGGTACATAGAAGTTCTCCAGCCCGAGCGGGGAGGCGATACGCTGCTCCACTAGTTCCGGGTAGCTCAGTCCCGTGCGCGGGACCAGGGCCTGGCCGAGTACGGCGAACCCTAGGTTGGAATAGCGAGGCTGTTTTTCCCCCACGGACACCTGATTCAACTCGGCGGAAACATCCTCAGGCGAAGTGTTGTAGGGGTTCTTCGCCAGGATGCTCATCACGCTGCTCCGCACCAGATCGCCGGGCTTCTGCGACAGTCTAGGCAACCCTGAGCGATGCTGGGCCAGCTCCGCGAGAGTGATCTCTGCGGGGTCGCCCTCCTGAAGATCGAGGATCTCACCAAGTTGGGTCTCGGAATGAACCTCGTTGCGGGCCAGGGCGTCGGAATAGATCAGCCCGGTCACACCCTTGGTCACGGATCCGATCTCGAAAGTGGCGTCGAGTGGCGCATTAATCGAGGCAAGGCGCGTTCCCTCGGGGGTGACTTCGGCTACCGTGAGTGCGTAGACGCCGGAGTTCGGTATCTGTTCCAGGGCCACTGCGGCGAGGTCGGTATCGCCCTCCACCGGGGAGTGGTCGTCAATCGAGCCTGCGCCGGGACGCAGTGCAGCTCCCAACAGAGCACCGAGGGTGGCTAGAGCAGCCATCACAATGACCAATTTCCGATTTCCGCGCCGCTTCAGGTTCACTGGGTGGCCCCAAGGATGACCAGAAGTGGGACCGTTCGCTCGGCCGGCACTTGGACCTGTCCGCGGCCGTGACCCCGAAGCCAGCCCGCTGAGGACAAAGTCTTGACGTGGTGGTAGAGCTGCCCTGTGGAGGCCAGGTCAAGCTCATCAGCAAGGTCTGTCAATCGGGTCGTGCCCCGCAGAACTGACAGCAGCAGGGAAACGCGAACGGGATTCCCCAGGGCTGAGAGGCGGTCTGCGAATGGAGTGGTGTCTTCGATGTCAATCAGGGAGCCGGCGGAGCGCTGCATCTGCCATTCAACGGGTCCATCTGAGGTCGGGACGGTCCCGGTCCACAGCACCGCGCCCTCTTTGGGGTTCGCCTGTTTGCGCAGTGTGTCGAGAGCCCAGAAGTCACCCGCGGCAGGCGTCGTCTGGCGTTTTTCCTCCAGGGCGGCGAGGCGGCTCTCAAGAGCCTCGACGCGATTTTCTAGGCTCATAATCCAATATTACGCTTTTTTGGATTATCAGGAAATTTGAGATGTGGAATGGCCTGCGGGTGTTCACCTACGGGAGAACAATCGAGTGATGTGCGCCTATCGCTGCTGGTCGCGGTGTCATTTATCCTCGTGCTCACTTCTCTGGTTGTGGTCGTGCCCCAGGGTTAGCCGAAGACCATTGAGCTCCAGGTCTTGTGATTTGATCAGATGCTCTCTCCTTGGCGATCAGTCAGCGTAGTTTTCCCCGCGTCCAGGGCCGTTGGGTCCTCGACGTGTCAGTGATCGCAAAGTCTGATGCCTATATCCGCCTCTCGGAGGCGCGTGAACCCTCGAGTTCTCAAGCCTGTGCCCGGGAGTCGCTGTGGCGGGGTCCGCCCCCCGCGGTTTGGACACCGGCAACCCGTAGTACGCACTTTTCCTTGACCTCGACGTGACACCATTATAGCATTAGCGTTGAGACTATGAACCCGGTTTGAAATCCCTCCGATATGGCGCGCGGCGTGGCGTTTAGACGAAAGGGATGAGGTGTTACTGAGCGGAAAGGTTGCTGTCGTCAACGGTGGCGGCGGGATCATTGGCCGAGCAGTCGCCCGTGTCTTCGCTCGGGAGGGGGCGACCGTCTTTCTGACCGGCCGCTCCCTCGATTCGTTGAAAATTGTCACGACGGAGATCACCCAGCATGGCGGGCGTGCCTTCGCAGATGCGGTGGATGTCACGGTTGCGGAGGCGGTCGAGCAGCACATCGCGTCGGTGGTCGATCGTGAAGGTGGGGTGGATGTCCTCTTCAACGCGGTAACCTACCGCGATGTACAGGGCACACCATTGCTCGAGCTGGACACCTCCGTCATGGCCGAGGCTGTGCTCAGCGCCGTGAACGCGCAGACGGCAACAATCCAGGCGACGGCTAAACGCATGGTCAACCGAGGCTCCGGGGTCATCCTCACCAACGTTGGTCATGGCCCGCCGTTCCCGGGCATGGGTACCACCGCGGTGACATGGCAGCTGATCGAGGCGATGTACAGGCAGTGGGCAGTTGAACTCGGACCTCAGGGTGTGCGGGTGGCGTGGACACGTGTCGGTGGCACTGTCGAAGGTATTCTCGATGCTCCCGATTACGGCAGCAGTTACGCCGGAGACATGGAGAACGCTGAAGTGCTCGCGGAATTGGAGGCTGACACCATACTGGGGCGGCTGCCATCCGCGGTGGAGATCGCCGAGACTGCCGCATTCATCGCGAGCGAGCGGGGACGGTCACTGACCTCAGCGGCAGTTAATCTGACTGCTGGAGCCGTTTCTGACTGACCGCGGGTCGATCTCGAAATACGTTGGGACTCTACGAGTTGGGCTCC
Organism: Nesterenkonia haasae; assembly: GCF_010119385.1. Lineage (GTDB taxonomy): Bacteria > Actinomycetota > Actinomycetes > Actinomycetales > Micrococcaceae > Nesterenkonia > Nesterenkonia haasae. Next base: position 158,749 of record NZ_VFIE01000019.1, on the reverse strand, counting down.
GGAGACTCGGGATGAATTTCGACTCCTCGATGAAGGTATCACTGGGAGTCGTCCATTCGTGGAGAGTTCAAATCCTGCATGTCCCAGTTCGCCCTAGTTTGAATTACTGGCGGAGTCGCTATGGGGCCTAGGCAGGTCTATGAAGATCCCGGATGCTCTCTTTGCGGATCGTGAAGTAGGTGGAGGGGCCGCCGCCGCGCAGCATGGGCCGCGCGTCCGCCGTCTGGTAGATCCCGTCCTTGAGTAGAGACTGATGAATGTGCACGCCTACGACCTCACCGAAGACCACGTGGGTCACAGTTTCCGTGCCATCAACGGTCAGCAGGGGAACGATTTGGGTGGTTCGACACTCAAAGACGGTCTTGGATTCAGACACGTGAGGTACTGAGATGATCGTCGAAGAAGCTGGGGTGAGCCCCGCAAGCTCGAACTCATCCACATCAGGGGAGACACTCGCAGATGTCGTGTTCATCGCCTCGAAAAGATCTTCATCGGCGAGGTTCCAACAGAACTGTCCTGTGGCCTTGGCATTGTGCAGAGAGTCTTTCTGCCCGTTGCTCGCAAACCCAATAATCGGTGGTGTGTAGTTGAAGGCATTGAAGAAGCTGTACGGTGCCAGGTTGAGCCTTCCGGCCTGGTCTTGAGTTGAGATCCATCCGATCGGTCGTGGGGCGATGATCGAGTTGAACGGTGAATGGGGCAGTCCATGCCCGCTAGCAGGTTCGTAGAAGTGCGAGTGAGAAGCGTCCATGGTTGGTCCTTTTCGGCATGCGGGACGGGAGAAGAGTGCCTCTCCCACACTGTGGTTGGTTGACTCGGTATAGGTCGTTTCAGGTGGCAATGGGTTGGTCGTGCTTGACTCGACGTGCGCTGGAAGACAGTCGATGAAAACGTCGCTGTCGAGCTCGTCGAGAAACTGACTTCTCGCTGTGCCTTGTAGCTCACGGGTCTCGGGCGTAGTCTCAACCACATGGAGCGATTCTTCAACATCATCCGCAGCACTGGTTTCCGACGTGGCCCGGAAAGGCTGGTTGCCGGACTTGCCGGCAGCATTGCGCAGAGTCTTGGTGTCAACGTCTGGCTCGTGAGACTTCTCGTTCTTGTTTCTTTCCTGCTCCCCGTTATTGGGCTGGGGCTCTACCTCCTGCTCTGGGCACTGACGCCGTGGCAGGACGGCTCCATTCCGTTGGAGCGGGTCCTGAGCGGACAGGATGGCCCTCGATAGGTCGAATGTGGGGAATGGCTGCTGCCATTCTCTTATGCGCTCCCATCTATTCATCCTGAACAGGGATAAAGTGCTTGCCTGAGCTCACTGACCCTTAGGTAATGTCCCGCGCCGCCGAGGATGCCCGGACAATGAGCTCCGGCTCGAGCTTTTGGGACTGGACTTCCTTGCCTGCGAGCAATGCCAGCAGAGTCAGAAGTGCTTCACGGCCCATCAGGTGCATCTTTGAGCGGATCGTTGTCATGGGGATTCCCACCGACTCGGCCAGGGGGGTGTCGTTGTAGCCAATCAGCGCGACGTCCTCGGGAACTGAGAATCCGTGGTCTTGAAGGACGCCAAGTGCGCCGATCGCCGCGAAATCGTTGGTGGCGAATACCGCATTGGGGCGGGTCCCGGCCTCGAGAATCTCCCGCATTGCCTGCCGTCCTGCTGCGGTGTCGAACCCGCGGTAAATCATCTGTCTCGGAGGCACATCGATGCCGGCCTCGGCCAATCTGTCAATCAGGCCGCGGGTCCGGTCATAGGCAGTGGACGCGAATTCCAGACCCGCCAGAACCACGACGTCGGTCCGTCCGAGCTCCAACAAATGCTCAGCCACAAGGCGCCCACCCACGTAATCATCACAGGTCACCGACACATGACCGTCACGACGACGCGAAGTCAGCACTAAAGGGACGCCCTGCTCCCGGAGCTCATCAAGGAAAGTGTCATCCAAATGAGCGTCACCAAAGATCAGCCCATCGACTCTCCGCTCCAACATTGCCTGGGTCCGGGTGCGCTGCAGTGCGGTGTCATCCAGGGAGTTCATCACGTAGGTGTTGATCCCGTTCTCCATGGCAGCTTCTTCAATGCCCTCATAGATCGTTGCCAGGACGAAGTCCTGCAACCGAGGGACCATCACGCCGACGAGGTTTGACCGGGAGGTGCGCAGGCTAGCGGCATGAGGATTTCGCGTATATCCGTGGCTCTCGGCTAGAGACAGGATGGTCTGGACGGTCTCCGGAGCGGCCCACCGGTGCCGCTGCTCCGGAGGAGAACCTAGGACTCTGGACACTGTGGCCACGCTGACGCCCGCAAGCTCTGCAAGCCCCCGTTGGGTGACCGCGCGTGCCCTCTGCTGTGCCATCTGCACCTCCTTCCCGGTCAGCTTATCGCCCCACCCGATCTCAAGAGTGGTCAGGAAGCTGTTACAAGCAATTTACACAAAAGTCTAGGAAAACGATTGCCGTAAACGATTGTGTGTGATGGAATCGAGACTATAAGCCACGTCACACGAATTGAGGCCCCCTTGTCCCGCATCGTCCTTCTCGCCACCGGTGGCACCATCTCCTCCCGGGAGAGCGCCACTGGGGGATCACGCGCCAGTGACTCGGCCGCGCAGCTTATCTCCGCGTTGAAGGAACATGCACTGGCTGATCTGCTCACCGAGATTGAGATCGAGACCCAAGACGTCACTGTGGAGAACTCCTTCAACTTCACGTTTGCCGACCTCGGCAGAATTGAGGGCGCTGTCAGGGAGCTCCTGAGACGAAGCGACGTCGATGGTGTGGTCGTCACCCATGGCACTGACACCATGGAGGAAACACTGGCACTGCTGGCGCTGACTCACGATGACGACCGACCCGTGGTTTTTACCGGAGCCCAACGCAGCCCGGACCATCCAGACAGCGACGGCCCGAGGAACCTGCGTGATGCGATCCTTGTAGCGGCGAATCCGGCCTCACGGTGTCACGGAGTGCTCTTGGTCTTCGGTGAGGAAATTCACGCAGCGCTGCCACTGCGGAAGGCGCACACGTCATCAATGCAGCCGTTTCAACCTCCTCGAGGCGGTGCACTGGGCCGCATCCTCGAGGGCACACCGCAGTACTTCTTTGGACCGCGACGCATGCCCTCGCTGACAGAAACTGCCGAAGTGCTGCAAGAGCAGCGGGTGGACATGATCCTTAGCTACCCAGGGGCGGACGGCGCTCTCATGCGCAGTGCTGTTGAGGCTGGCGCCTCAGGTGTCATCGTCCTCGGTGGCGGTGCAGGCAACCCGGGAAACGCATTGGTGGAGGCCATCGGTGAGGCAACCCGGAGCGGCGTCGTGGTGGGTCTTTCCACCAGAACGTTCGGCGGCTCCGTCGCCGCGATCTACAGCGGTGGGGGAGCGGTAGACGCCCTCCAAGCCGGCGCCGTTGCGCTGGGTGACCTGCCGGGGACCCAAGCGCGTGTCCTGCTGGCACTGATTCTGAGCGCCTATCCGCAAGACCAAGCGAGAGACCGGCTTCAGCGCTGGGTCCACAGCGCGAACTAATAGGTGCGCCGAGACAGACCAGAAACACATCAACCGAGAAGTACGAGTAGAGAAAGAGGACGAGCAACATGGCGAAAGAAATCTATGTAGCACTGGGAATCGACGTCGACGCCGTCGGCGGCTGGTTGGGATCCTACGGTGGTGAGGACTCCCCAGGAGACATCTCCCGCGGCATATTCGCCGGAGAAGTCGGCGTGCCCCGGCTGAACAACCTGCTGGCGAAATACGACTTGCCCTCCACCTGGTTTTGGCCAGGCCATTCCATTGAGACCTTCCCAGAACAGTTCGACCAGGTTGTGGCCGCAGGCCACGAGATCGGAGTTCACGGCTACAGCCACGAGAACCCGATCGCTATGACACGTGACCAAGAGACCGAGATTCTCACCTACTGCATCGACCTCATCGAAAAGCGCAGCGGGCGACGCCCCACCGGCTACGTCGCACCCTGGTGGGAGTTCTCAACCGTCACCAACGAGCTGCTGCTCGAACAGGGCATCAAGTACGACCACTCCCTGATGCACCGGGACTTTGAGCCCTACTACGTGCGCGTCGGCGACAACTGGGAACAGTCCAAGATCAATTACGACAAGCCCGCAAGCAGCTGGATGAAACCACTCATCCGCGGTGAAGAAACAGACCTGGTCGAAATCCCCGCCTCCTGGTACCTGGATGACTTGCCACCCATGATGTTCATCAAGGGAAGCCCCAACAGCCATGGTTTCGTCAATCCCCGGCACATCGAAGAGATGTGGCGCGATCAGTTCGACTGGGTCTATCGGGAGAGCGACTATGCGGTCTTCACCATCACCATCCACCCGGACGTCTCCGGACGCCCGCAGGTGCTGCTGATGCTCGAGCGGCTGATTGAGCACATCAACTCCCATGAGGGCATCAAATGGGCCCAGTTCGACACGATCGCCGATGACTTCATGAAGCGCTCACCGCGCCATGGCTAACCCCTCCCCACCCCTAAGAAATCCCGCCCCCTTGCCCCGGAATGAGGACCACTGATGTCGACACCCACAGTTGAGCAACCCAAACCCATGGCGAAGATCCCCGCGAAACAGACGGTGATCGTCACGATCATCTGCTTTGTGGCATGGAGCATCGCCGTCTACGACTACATCCTCTTCGGCACGCTCCTGCCGCGCATTGAGGAGTCATTCGGATGGACGCAGAGCTTCGCGTTACTGGTCTCCACCTTGGCCAGTGCGGCGATCTTCGTGGTCATCATTATCTTCGGACCGCTGGTTGACCGCATGGGCCGGCGCAAAGGCATGATGGCCTCGGTAGGAGGCACGGCAATCGCCGGCGTCGCCACCGCTGCTGTCCAAGGAGCGACCTCCGTGGTCGCGGTCAGGGGCTTCACCGGTCTCGGACTTGCCGAGCAGAACGTCAACGGCACTTATCTCAACGAGGTCTTCGCCCAGACAGAGTCCAAGAAGATTAAGCGCAACCAGGGCTTCTTCTATTCGCTGGTGCAGTCCGGCTGGCCCGTAGGCGCATTGCTGGCAGCCGGGTTTGTGGCATTGACCAGTTACTGGTTCGGCGCTGAGAACTGGCGGATCGCCTTCCTGCTCTCGATCATTCCCTCGATCATCGTCTTCGCCCTCATTTGGTTCCTGCTCAAAGAGACACCGCAGTTCACCACCATGAAGCGTATTCGTAACCTCCGGAAGTCAGGCCAGGCAGAGGAGGCAGAGGCACTCTCGGCCGCCACCGGCCTACGCGTGGAGAAAGAGGTGCCGCTGAAGCGCATCTTCAACGGAAAACACCGCCGCAACACCATTGTGCTCTCATTGGCCTGGACATTAAATTGGTTTGGAATCGCCACATTCTCAGTCCTCGGGACCTCGGTTCTAGAATCCGGAAAAGGAGTGGACGCTGATAGTGCACTGCTGATGATCGTCGGCGCGAACCTTGTCGGCGCCCTCGGCTACCTCACCCACGGATTCTTGGGCGACAAGTTCGGCCGCAAAAACGTAGTCGTCGTGGGGTGGCTGATCGCCGGCATCGCCTTCGCAGTGATGATGCTAGGACCGAATGACCCGGCATTCGTTCTGCCGCTGTACATGATCGGGCTGTTCTTCCTGCTGGGGCCCTATGCCGCGATTATGTACTTCCAGGCCGAATGCTACGACGCTGACTGCCGAGCGACCGGCTCAGCTTTCATCAGTGCGTTCAGCCAGCCTGGTGCGGTGATCGGCGGATTCATCCTTACCGCTGTGGTGGCCGCCTCCTTCGAGTTCTCCACTGCAGCACTGTTGGTGGGAGCTATCGGGACCTTCGTGTCGGGTCTGGTGATGCTCGCCGCCAAGAAAGTCGACACTGACGTGCCCCGTGAAGAAGTGCCCATCCCCGCACTGCGGCCTACAGACGACGTCGCCGAGGCAGTGAAGGCTAACTGAGATGAGTATTCACCATCCACCCGTCTCGGTTATTAGCGGTGCAGCCTCCGGGATCGGTCGATCCACGGCAGAATTCCTTGCCCGCCAAGGCCACAAGGTGGTCATCGGGCACTTCGCCAAAGATCCGCACGACCCGCAGCACACACTGGACTTGGTGACCGCAGCCGGAGGTGAGGGCGTGATCCTTGACCTCGATGTCAGCTCTACCGAGTCGGTCGACGTGTTCATCCATTCAGCGGTGGAACACTTTGGTGCCGTCACCCATGTGGTCGCCAATGCAGGCATCCTGCGACAAGCGCCGATGGGTCAAATGGACGACGCCAGCTGGGACGAGCTGCTGCAGGTGGACCTCCATGGTGTGATGCGCCTGGTGCGCGCCAGCCTCCCGCATTTAGCGCGCGGCAGCTCCATTGTGGCAACCTCCTCGATCGTCGGCGGGTACTACGGCTGGGCCGAACATGCCCACTATGCTGCCGCCAAAGCCGGTGTGATCGGATTGACCCGCAGCCTTGCCGTGGAGTTTGGTCCACAAGGGATCCGCGCCAATGCGGTGATCCCAGGCCTAATTGAGACGCCACAGTCGCTGGATTCGGTGAACTCTTTGGGCCGCGAAGGGCTCAAAGCTGCGGGGGACTACATTCCGTGGGGAAGGGTCGGGAAACCGGAGGAGGTCGCCAGCGTCATCGGTTTCCTCCTTTCCGACCATGCCAGCTATCTCACTGGACAAGAACTCACAGTCGATGGCGGCCTCACAGTCGCGATGAGAGGTTAAGCAGGATGAACGTCGCACCCACCCCGCAAGTCCCCAACTATGGCAGCGTCCTGCAAGGACGCACTGCCCTGGTCACCGGAGCCGCCAGCGGAATCGGTGAAGCAATCGCAGCCCACCTCCGCTCCGCCGGAGCCCGGGTCGCCTTGGCCGACCGTTCACCGCGAGTGGTGGCAGTGTCCGAATCGCTGAACCGCACCATCGGACCGGACTCAGTGCCGGTGGTGTTCGACGCCGCATCTGAAGACTCCGTGATAGCAGGGGTGGATGAGGCCATCACCGTTCTGGGCCGAATCGACATTCTGGTGACCTCACACGGCATCCTCACCGAATCACCGGTGGAGCAGATGAGTTTGGCCACGTGGGAGGAGACCCTGTCGGTGGATCTCACGAGCGTGTTTCTGCTCAACCGAGCAGTGCTGAAGGGGATGCTCGCGCGCGGCGATGGCCGGATCATCAATGTGGCTTCCCAACTCGGGCAGAAAGGGGGTTCGGGGATGGCGCACTACGCAGCGGCCAAGGCCGGAGTCATCGCGATGACTAAGTCCCTGGCCATGGAGGTCTCTGCACAGGGGGTGCTGGTCAACGCCATAGCTCCCGGGCCAATTGAGACCCCGATGGTCGCTGGGATCAGCGAGGAGTGGAAAGCTGAGAAGCGCGCGGAGCTTCCCTTGGGACGGTTCGGCACTGTGGATGAAGTGGCTCCGACTGCAGTGATGCTCGCTTCGTCTCCAGGAGGCAACATCTATGTTGGCCAGACCCTAGGGCCCAACAGTGGAGATGTGATGCTCTGATGTGCGGGGCGTGTGGAGTGGCGCCGCAGGATTGGGCGGGCCCGGTCCTCGGAACCGCCTACGCCAAACCGCTTGTGGCTCGCCTGCTCACCAGAATCACTCCAGCGCTGAGTGTGCGAGCCACAAGTGTGGGTTGGTCTGTGGCGAGCAATGGGCGGCCCGGCACCGCGTGTACTAGTTCTACTGAGCTGCTGGATCGCACGGTGGGCGTCTTGGAGGGACGCGGTGTGGGAGCCGATTCGGTTGAGAATGTCATTCTGCTGGCGCCCGAGCACCGCGCGATAACGGTCACACGCGACATGTTCCCGGCCGCCATGACGAGTGTTGTGTCACCGGAGAGAGCCGCGGTGAGGCCCACTCGGCTCATCCACGCTGTCTTGGCAGCGTCACTGACATCACGGATGAGGCTCGGCGCTGATCCTGAAGAAATCGTCATCGGACCCAGTTCTGCCGCCTGGACGTTGCGAGTCGGCTGAACCTCATCTCTGGTGTCCCCAGACGTCAGCTGTGGCCGCTGGAAGCTTCCTCAGGATGTCCCCTCGAGTCCGCGGGTCAGCCACTGGCCGGCACGCATGACTCGCCGCACCTTCCAGGAGGAGTTCAGGAGGACCATGTCTGCTCGTGAACCGGGGCGGAGGCTTCCGACGTTCTCAAGACCCAACATGGCCGCCGGGTGCGCAGTGGCAGCAGAGAGTGCGTCTTCGGCAGGGATGTCTGCCTTGCGAATGCAATACCGCATCGCTGCCTCCATGGTCAGCGTCGAGCCAGCGATCGATGTTTCCTCCCCGCCGTCAGTCAGCAGCCGCGCCGTGCCGCGGGTGACCCGAACTGGCAGGTTGCCCAGTACGTAGTCGCCATCGTGCGCGGTAGCAGCGGCCATTGCATCGGAGACCAGCACAATGCGCCGCGAACCGCCACGAGCCTGCGCGGACGCCCAGGCGTGCCGGATGACCGCTGGGTGGAGGTGGACACCGTCGGCGATGATCTCCAGAAAAGCCTCCGCGTGGTGCAGTAACGCCACCGCTGGGCCAGGCTCTCGGTGATGCAGCGGTCTCATCCCGTTGAAGAGGTGAGTAGCTGCTGTGGCCCCAGCTGTCAGGGCCTGGGAGGTCACTGCGTGACTGGCATTGGTGTGGCCGACTCCAACGGTTATCCCGTGATTGGTCAGCTCTCTTGTGGCTTCAATACCATTGTCGAGTTCTGGAGCGAGGGTCACATAGCGGACCAGTTGCGCCGCCGGGTGCCCGATCAGTGCTGAAATCTGCTGGACGGTGGGGGCTGTGAGCACTTCGGGATCGTGTGCCCCCCGATGCTCGTTGCTGAGCCACGGTCCTTCCCAATGGACCCCCGCCAGCTCAGAAGAATCTACCAGCGGCCTGAGCTTCTCCGTCTGAACGAGCAGGTCATCGACGGGAGCACTGACCAGTGACGCGACCATCGTCGTAGTTCCGTGGGCCCGGTGAGCCGCAATCACGGTCCTGCCGGCATCGGCGCCCTCGGTGAAATCAGCTCCACCACCACCATGAACATGCACATCTACGAAACCAGGGCTCAAGACTCCATCCCGGACGTGAAGATCGGCCTGCTCGGGGGGATCCCCTCCTTGTGCTTCGAGGATGACACCACCTGAGACGCGCACCCACCAGGGTCCGATGGACCCATCGGGCCTCAGTGCCGCATCTGCTCGGATGATCTGGTCCACTGCGTCCTCTCCGCTTGCTGAAGAAATCTGCGTTCGATACAAATCTAGTCCATTGGTCTTGATTTTGTTAGTGACCTATGACTCAATGGAGCCGTGACCAAGTACCACGCCATACGCGACCGACTTCTAGACCGGATGGAAACTATGTCCGCCGGCGAAGCGTTTCCGCCTGAACGCCAATTGGCGCAACAGCTCGGAGTTTCACGCATGACCCTAAGGCGCGCTATAGACGAGCTTGTCGCTCGTGGGGCAGCTCGGCGTCGTCCTGGTGCGGGGGTCTTCGCCATCGGGCCCAAGTTGGACCAAGGGCTGGTGGCCAGTTCTTTCACCGAGGACATGCGCGCCCGCGGTATGCAGCCTGGTGCGCGCACTTTGGCCTTCGACGTCTCGGCTGCGGGACCACGAATTGGGCGTCAGCTGCAACTTCCAGATGAGGAGGAGATCGTGACAGTCACTCGACTCCGGCTAGCTGACGATGAGCCGCTGGCTCTGGAGGAACTCTCCATTCCCCGCAAGCTCCTCCCCAACCTCCAAGCGGCAGATCTTGACGACCGGTCGTTCTATGAGCTCCTCTACGAACAATGCGGCATAACCGTAGCCGAGAGTGTGCAGACCATCGAACCCACTGTGCTCGATTCGCAGGAAGCCCGCGATCTCGGAGTCGCCGAACATTCCCCCGCTCTTCTCTTCGAACGCACGTCAAAGAGTTCGGCCGGCCGACCCGTCGAGTACGTGCGTTCGGTCTATCGAGGCGATCGATACAAAATCCGCACCGAACTCGCGGTACCCAGTTTCCCCCTACGGGACCAGTCATGATTATTGCCGGCCTGATGTCAGGAACCTCTGCCGATGGACTAGACGTGGCACTGGTGGAATTCACGCCCAGCGAAGACCGCGAGAGCGGTGAGCTGTTGATGCGTGTCCTGGCTTCACAGGAGGTGCCCTTCGATGAATCTCTCACACGGGATATTCTGCGGCTGTTGGAACCTCGTGACGTGCCGCTGGCACTGGTCAGCAGGGTCGACGCCGCCCTGGGTCAATTCAGTGCCACAGCAGTCACCGAACTCTGCGCCAAGAACAATCTCAGCTGTGACTTAGTCGTCTCACACGGCCAAACGGTGCGCCACGAGATCGACTCCGGCACGGTCACCGCTACTCTTCAGCTGGGCCAGCCGGCCTGGATAGCCGAAACTGTGGGGGCTCCCGTCCTTTCAGATGTTCGAGCCCGCGACGTGGCTGCCGGGGGCCAGGGAGCGCCCCTAGCCAGTTTGATGGATCACCTGCTGGTCGCTAAGGCGGAGCAGCCCACAGCGCTGCTGAATCTCGGAGGTATCGCCAACATCACCGCGGTCAGTCCCTCCGGTGAGAGCGTCGCCTTTGACACGGGCCCCGCCAACGCCCTGATTGATCTCATGGCCCGCCGGATCAGCCGCAACAGTTGGGCCTGTGACCGGGATGGCATCCTCGCTGCCTGTGGCCGAACCGACCCGGCACTGCTGCAGCACCTGCTCGAAGAGCCCTATTATCAGCAGCCGGCCCCCAAATCCAGTGGAAAGGAGCTCTTCCACGCGGACTATTTGGATGAGCATCTCCAGACTCACCCCGGAGTGGAAGCCCTGGATGTCATCGCCACTCTTACCCGGCTCACAGCCCGCACAGTGGCTGAAGCGTGCCGGGCACACGGTGTCTGTTCTGTCGTCGCCTCCGGAGGCGGGACCCGCAACCCGACACTGATGGCAGCTCTGCGGGAAGAACTCGGCACGAGCACCCCGGTCCGAACCACTGATGAAGCCTTCGGGCTGCCCGAAGGGGCCAAAGAAGCCTGCTTGGTCGCTCTCATCGGTTGGTTCAGTTGGCATGGCCTGCCTGCGACCCTTCCGTGGGCCACGGGAGCATCCCGCAGCACCGTCGCTGGTCGGATCTCCCCAGGGGCTGGACCCCTAGAGCTTCCAGCGCCACGAATGTACTCGCCGTCGTCCCTGCGCGTCATCCCATGATCAAGCGCCGGTGAGGACAGATCGTCAATAGAGACGGGCGCAGTTCCGCTGTGCCAATAAATATCGCACCTGATGAGAAAGTGTAAGGAGACAACCGATGGAGACGCTCGACATCGTGGTCATCGTGGCGTACTTAATCGCCACAGCCTGGCTGGGGCTCAAACTCAGCGGACGGCAGGCTGGCCTGCGAGATTACTTCCTCGGTGGGAGGAATCTCCCGTGGTGGGCAGTCAGCCTCTCCGTCGTCGCCACCGAGACCAGTGCGCTGACGGTCATCGGTATCCCGGTGATGAGCTATATGGCGGATATCTCATACCTTCAGCTGGGTATCGGGTACATCGTTGGACGCATCGTAGTTGCATTTCTGATGCTACCCAGATATTACGACGGTGAGATGGTCACCGCCTACGCTTACCTAGGGAAACGCTTCGGTTCGAGCACGCAGACAACTGCTGGCATTACCTTCCTGGTGACCCGCCTGTTCGCCGACGGAGTGCGAGTTCTGGCAGCAGCTATCCCACTGAAGATCATCCTGGAGGGGATCGGGATCTCCGTGGAGTACTTCACGATCATCGTGGTGCTTGCAGTGGTCACCATTATCTACACCTTCATCGGAGGAATCCGCGCGGTCGTCTGGGTTGATGTCGCGCAGATGACCCTCTACGTGCTCGGGGGACTGCTGACCATCATCGTCATCTCCGTCGCTACCGGCGGGGAGTGGCTTGGTGCGGCAGCTGATGCAGGAAAACTCAACTTCTTCGTTTTCGAAGGTAACCCAATCTCAGCAAGCGGATCCTTCCTCCCCTCCCTTATTGGGGGTGCCGTGTTCGCAATGGCATCACACGGTTCAGACCAGATCGTAGTGCAGCGCCTACTGTCTTGCCGGACCAAGGTGGAGGCGCAGAAGGCAATCATTTGGTCAGGAGTCCTGGTCTTTGTCCAGTTCGCGATCTTCCTGATGGTCGGCCTGGCGCTCTGGAGCTACTACAACCAGGCCACACCGGATGACTTGGGCCTCACCCGCGATGACGAAATCTTCCCCATGTTCATTGTCGAAGGGCTCCCTGCCGGTGTGTCGGGACTATTGTTGGCCGGGATCCTGGCGGCGGCGATGTCAACCCTTTCATCCTCGCTGTCGGCACTGTCTTCGTCCACCGTCACCGATGTCTATGCGCGACTGAAGAAGTCTCCTGTGACCGACAAACAGGGTCTGCGCGTGGGCCGCTGGGCCACTATCGGGTGGGGGCTGGCGTTCATTGCCCCCGCCACGGTCTTCCAATCTGATGATGGAAACATCGTCATCCTCGCCCTGGGCATTGCTGGTATCACCTACGGGGGACTACTCGGGGCGTTCATCTTCGGCATCTTCAACAAACGGGCACGTCCACTGGATGCCAACATCGCCTTCGGTATTGCGGTGGCAGTCAATGCGTTCTTTTTCGTCATGGAGAAGTACGTCACCGGCGAGGTCTGGGTCGCCTGGCAGTGGTACCCGCTATTGGGCGTGCTGGTAACTTTCGCAGTCGGCGGCACCCTCTCACTGCGCCATTCAGGCCCCATGGTGGAGGACACTCTGGTCAAAAATGACAAAGAGGCCGTTGAACCATGACCCCGAATCAGAACTCGACTGATGCCGGTGCCTGGCTACCACCCACCGAACAACGGAACCCGCGGAGCACCGAGATTGACGCACTCGGAACCCTGGAGACGTTGCGTCTGCTCAATGATGAAAGCGCTGTCGCAGTCGAGGCGGTGGACGCGGTGCTCCCCGAGCTGGCTGGTGTGGTCGAGGAGGCCGTCGCGCGGATGCGCAGGGGTGGCACCATACATTACTTCGGCGCAGGCACCTCAGGTCGGCTCGGAGTCCTTGATGCCAGCGAGTTGAAACCCACGTTCAACCTTGCACCGGATCGGGTAGTCGCCCATATTGCAGGCGGGTCTCCGGCTTTGATGGAAGCAGTGGAGAACGCTGAAGACTCCGCGGACGACGGCCGAAGGGAGGCGGAAACGCTCGGGGAGAATGACATGGCAGTCGGAATAGCAGCCAGTGGTTCCACTCCATATGTCGGAGGGGCCCTTGAAGCGGCGCAAAAGACCGGAGCATTCACGGTCCTGATATCGAACAACCCGGATGCTCCGCTGGCCGAGTGGGCAGATTCTCATCTCGTCCTGGACACCGGTGCCGAAATCATCACCGGGTCCACCCGGCTGAAGGCCGGCACAGCGCAGAAACTCGCCCTCAACGCTTTCTCCACAGCGGTGATGATTGCCCAGGGCCGCACCTGGGAAAACTTGATGGTCTCTGTGGTGGCGACGAACGCGAAACTCAGAGAACGCACCGTGCGTATTCTCTGTGAGGCAGTTGGACTCGAAGAAGTCGAAGCAGAGCAGAAACTGCAGCAAGCTGACGGTGATCTCAAGGTCGCCATTGTGATGTCACTAGCTGAGATCTCTGTGAGTAGAGCTGCACAGCTGCTCCAGGAGCACTCTGGATCAGTTCGCGCCGCGGTGGCGGCTTCTTCTTCCAGCGAGAAACCTCACCGCTGATGGCTTCGAGGAGTCACAGTGCGTGCCCGGTACCCACCGATGCCTGGCTGGTCGGTATCGACGTGGGTGGTTCTGGCAGCCGCCTCTGCCTTGAACGGGCAGATGGCAGTGATCGACGGCGCATCGATGGGCCGCGGGTGAAGATTGGACCAGGTGGAAGTGACGCAGACGAGGCGGTTTATCAGCTGATCGACTCAGCCTGCACCGCCTGGCCGGATGCGATGAAAGCGGCAGCCGGGCTCGGGATCGGCGCCACCGGTCTCGCATCGTTGGTCAGCGATCCGAGCCGACTAGTGACCAACGTGAGGGCGCGACTGGGTGCTGCCGCCGCGGCCGCAGTCGACGCGCTGACGGCCCACTTGGGAGCGCTCAATGGGCGCGGTGGCGCAGTGGTGGTGTTGGGCACAGGAGCTATCGCTATGGGGCATCCAGGCCCAGACCGTCAGGGCATGTGGAACCCGGTCTGGCGCAGAGTCGACGGGTGGGGGCACCTGCTGGGGGATCGGGGAAGTGGTGCCTGGTTGGGCCGCCGCAGCCTCGAGCTGGCGCTGCAGGCTCATGATGGAGTATCCCGGACGGGGACAGAGTTCCTTGAGGCTGCCGTCCGTCGATTCGGTGACCCTGCCGATTGGCCGGCACAGATTTACACTCGAGATGATCGGGCGGGCGTGTTGGCAGAATGCGCACAGGACGTCGTCGAACTTGCTGAGAATAATGTCAGTGCTGCCAAAGAACTGCTGTTCGAGGCTGGTCAGCAGGCGGCCAGAAGTGCTGTTGCCACATTGGGTGAAGAGGACCCGCAGCAGGTGGTCATCGCTGGGCGACTAGCCGCGGCCCATCAGCTGATCGCAACAGGTTTCAGCACAGAGGTCAGCCAGATTCGTCCGGAGGTCACGGTAGTACCAGCGGTCGAGACGCCACTGGGTGGAGCGCTGGTCTTGGCGCGTCTGGCAGCGGAAGGAACCATCGTGGCCCAGGAGAAGATTCTATGGACATGACACCACAAGCCCATAGCGCGCTGGTTGATGCGCTGAGTGTGGCCCTGGGTCCTGAGCGAGTATTGGACCGGGCCCTGGACAAACACACCCGCGCCCATGATGCCTCCCACTACCTCCTGATTCCAGAAGTTGTGGCTGTGGCGGAGACAATTGACCACGTCGCTGACGTGCTCGCAGTCGCCGCTGAGCACCACATACCGGTGACCTTCCGCTCTGGAGGCACAAGCCTTGCGGGTCAGGCCGTTGGTTCAGGAATCCTGGTGGATACTCGGCGGGGATTCCGGGCCGTGGAAGTCCTCGACGGCGGAGCTAGGGTTAGGGCTCAGCCCGGGGTGACAGTGCGTACAGTCAATGCGCGGCTGGCCAAATACGGCACGGCGCTGGGACCAGATCCGGCCAGTGAGGCCGCCTGCACGGTCGGCGGTGTCATTGCTAACAACTCCTCGGGAATGGCCGCCGGAATCGAGCACAATTGCACCCGGACTGTGGAGTCCATGATCGTGGTATTGCCTTCAGGCACTGTTGTTGACACCGCACATCCACAAGCCCTCGAGCAGCTCCGTCACGCGGAACCCGAGCTCGTGGCTGGTCTGGAAACACTGACACAGAACGTCAAAGATGACTCCTCCATGGCAGAGGAGATCCAGGAACGGTTCGCGCTGAAGAACACCATGGGCTATTCCCTCGATGCCTTCTGCGACGCTGAGGACACCCTGGAGCTGTTTATGAAACTGCTGATCGGCTCTGAGGGGACCTTGGGTTTCGTTGCCGAGGCGACTTTCCGCACGGTGCCGGTGCAACCTGAGGCGGCCACAGGTCTGCTGGTGTTCGACTCAGTGGAGCGAGCTGCTGAACATCTTCCCGCCCTGATCAACTCAGGAGCCGCAGCGCTTGAGCTGATGGATGCGGCGTCGTTGAGAGTTGCCCGCCGTGGAGCAGAGGTACCTGAGACGATCACTGGTTTTGACCTTCATCGGCAAGCGGCCCTCTTGATCGAGTACCGGGCAGATGATGCCGCAGGCCTGCAGCAGCGTCTTCAGCAGGCCCACGAAGTACTCAGCGGCCTGGTCACTGAGCGCCCGGTGGAGCTGACCTCCGATCCCGGCCAACGTGCCGCACTCTGGAGTGTGCGCAAAGGTCTCTACGCTGCAGTGGCTGGTGCGCGTCCGCGCGGGACCACTGCCCTGTTGGAGGATGTAGTGGTCCCTGTCGGCCGGCTCGCACAGGCTTGCAGGGAATTGGCTGAACTCCTTGAGCACCATGGATATACCGATCCGGTGATTTTCGGTCATGCGAAGGACGGGAACCTCCACTTCATGCTGACGGAGGATACTGAGGACCCGGCCTCCGTTCAGCGCCTCGATGTCTTCACTCGAGAGATGGTGAAGTTGATCCTCAATCATGGAGGGAACCTCAAAGCAGAACATGGCACTGGGCGCGCCATGGCACCGTTTATTGACCACCAGTACTCACCTGCTGTGGTGGAGATCCTCCATGGTGTTAAAGAGGCCTTCGATCCAGGCAGAGTGCTCAACCCGGGGGTGGTGCTCACAGAGGATCCCGATGCACATCTGCATCACCTCAAACCTGTGGAACGGATTGATGCAGAGGTCGACGGGTGCGTGGAATGCGGATACTGCGAGCCCGTATGCCCCAGTCGACACCTGACTCTGACGCCGCGACAGCGGATCGTGGCGCGGCGTGCACGGGTCCGTGCAGCTGCACAGGGCAATAATGCTCTGGTGCAAGAACTGGATGAGCAACAGGACTACGACAGTCTTCAGACCTGTGCAGCCGATGGGATATGTGCCACTGCATGCCCGGTGGGTATCGATACCGGAGCACTGGTCAAGCGTCTCAGACGCGAATCCCACGGCGCGGTCAGCCAGCAGATATGGAAAACGGCGGCCCGTCATTGGGATGGGATGACCAGATTCGCTGCTGGGGCATTGACGGCTGCCGCAAAGCTGCCATCTTCACCCCTTGAAGCTGCAAACCGCGCCGCGCGGACCGTAGGCGGTCAGGATGCCGTTCCGATGTGGTCCCGTGACCTCCCAGCAGGTGGAACCCGCAGGGGCGGGGCTGCACCGGCAGAGCGCCCCAATGGTCCCACCGCGTTTTTCGTACCAAGTTGCCAAGGCGCCATGTTTGCAGCAGCTGACGGTTCACAGGGTGTGCAGACTGCCTTGCAGCAGCTGTGTCAGAAAGCGGGCATCCAACTGCGCATCCCGGAGGGAATAGACGGGCTGTGCTGCGGCACTCCTTGGTCGTCCAAAGGATTCTCAGCTGGCTATGAGGTGATGTCGGAGCGCGTACTGGCCCAGATCGGTGCACTGAGTCCACTGCAGAAAAGCGATTCCGGCCGCGATACGCCAGTGATAGTGGATGCCACCTCGTGTACGGAGGGCGTAGCCGAGATCATGGCCCAGGCTCAACTTCGAGGCGATCCGAGGGCGGCCAGCGTCGTAGACGCAGTCACCTTTGTCCTGGAGTGCGTTCTTCCCCGATTGGACCTTAGCGGGGTGGAACCTGTGGAGTCGTTGACGCTGCACCCTACGTGTTCCTCCCAGAAGTTGGGCACCACTGGACAGTTGAGGCAACTGGCAGAAGCCATAGCGCTTCAAGTCCACGTTCCAGAGACCTGGGGATGCTGCGGCTTCGCAGGAGATCGCGGGATGCTACACCCGGAGCTCACCGCGGCGGCGACTGCCGACGAGGCTGATGATGTGCGCGGCGTCGAGACTGCAGAATACGCGTCGTGCAACCGCGCGTGCGAAATCGCGATGACCCGAGCCACAGGGCGCAGCTATCGCCATGTCGTGGAAGTAGCTGCTGACGTCCTAGGCATATGACGTCCTGGAAAAGGAAGAGGTAACACCATGGAAGTAGTGATACTGCCCCCCGAAGATTTGGCGATGGAAGCCGCCAACGTGGTGGAGATCCAGCTTAGAAGGAACCCTTCAAGTGTCTTGGGGTTAGCCACCGGCTCCAGTCCTTTAGCGATCTACCAGGAGCTGGTTCGGCGACACCGCGAAGAAGGGCTCTCCTTTGCTCAGGCTCGTGGTTTCCTCCTGGATGAGTATGTGGGTCTCGCACCTGAGCACCCGCAGCGCTACCGCAATGTCATCGCTGAAGAATTCAGTGATCACCTGGATTGGCCTGCTGAACGAATTCAGGCCCCCGATGGTCTCGCCCAGGATGTGCCTGGTGCATGCGCACAGTATGAGCGTGACATTAAGGCAGCCGGTGGCGTGGACATCCAGTTGTTGGGCATCGGCACAGATGGTCATATCGGTTTCAACGAGCCTGGTTCCTCATTGGCCTCACGAACACGCATCAAGTCCTTAGCTGCACAGACCCGGAAGGACAACGCCCGGTTCTTTGATGGAGACCTGGAACAGGTGCCTCGTCACTGTCTGACCCAGGGGCTGGGCACGATTAGCCAGGCCCGGCATCTTCTGCTGGTAGCCACCGGGGAGCAGAAGGCGACGGCGGTCCGTCACTTGGTAGAAGGCCCGGTCTCTGCCCGGTGGCCAGCCACGGTGATGCAGTGGCACCGCCATGCCACCGTGCTGATCGATGAGGCAGCGGCCTCAGAGCTCGAGCTGACTGAATACTATAAGCAGACCTACGCTTCCAAACCCGCGTGGCAAGGATTGTGACTGCGGACCGAGCTGTAGCCTGATCCGCGCATGCCCATGTATCGCACAAGGGAGTTCGTCGTTAGTTTGGCCTCACCATCACCGTTGGCGAATCGGATCTGCCCCTGTGCTGCAGCAATGGGAGGACTTCCAACTGCCAGGTGACTCGCATACAGGCCATTCGGTGCTGAAGAAGCTCAGCTCTACAGCGAATTAAGTACCCAAGCTCCGAATGCAGTACCGCAGTACTACCCATGTCAGTACTGCGGTCAGATGGGAGGAGGTCACTGACTTCGTAGCGTTGCATGCATGATTGTTGCTGAGCATCTGACGAAGAAATACGGCGAGCACACCGCTGTCAACGATTTGTCTTTCACTGTGCGCCCTGGATTAGTCACAGGTTTCCTCGGACCGAACGGAGCAGGGAAATCAACCACCATGCGCATGTTGGTGGGCCTGGACATCCCTACCGGTGGATTGATCACAGTCAATGGGAAGGAGTACCGGGATCTGCCTGATCCGCTACGGCATGTTGGTGTGATGCTTGACGCTAAAGCCGTCCACCCTGGTCGCAGCGCTTATCATCATTTGCTGGCGGTGGCACAGACTCACCGGTTGCCCAGGTCTCGAGTGCAGGAAGTTCTTGAGATGGTGGGTCTTGCCAGTGTGGCCCGCAAACGCGCTGGCGGTTTTTCACTGGGTATGGGACAGCGACTTGGAGTGGCCACAGCACTGCTGGGAGACCCTGAGGTGCTTGTGCTCGATGAGCCGGTCAATGGGCTGGACCCAGACGGTGTCCTATGGATACGACGCCTGCTGTCGTCCCTGGCAGCCGAAGGGCGAACAGTCTTCTTGTCCTCCCATTTAATGAGCGAACTCTCGCTCATCGCCGAGGACCTGGTGATCATCGGTCAAGGGAAACTGTTGATGGCCGGGTCAGTGGAGGAGTTCTTGGGTGAGGCTGGGCCACGAAGAGTCCAGGTGGTGTCTCCAGATGCCGGTGCGTTGGCCGAACGCCTCCAAGGCCGAGGGTGCACCATCACATCTACGGACAGGACCACCCTGGAAATTCAGGGTGTTGACGCCGCCGAGATCGGCTCAGTGGCAGCAGAACATGGTCTTGTGCTCTACGAACTGAGTTCTCGCAGCCTCAGCCTGGAAGAGGCCTTCATGGAACTTACTCAGACCGCCGTTGAATACAGCACTCAGGAGCCTGCCCGATGAGACCAACCTCGACTGCACGTATTACTGCCTGGGGTCTGCTCCAGTCGGAATGGACCAAACTATGGTCGGTCCGTTCCCTATGGATCACCTTAGCGGTGGCCTTCGCGCTGACATTAGGACTGGCGGGGTACATGATCCTCGATGGCGAAATGCTTGGAGGAGAAGAAGCCGGCCACATCCCCTTCGGGTGGACCGCGATCTATCCTGTGGGCATGCTCGCCCTGGTCATCCTGGGAGTCCTGACCATCACGAATGAATACAACAATGGTTCGGTGAGGACCAGCATGGTGGCAGCCCCTCGCCGCACCGGCGTGCTGCTGGCGAAAGCCGCGGTGCTTACTCTCATCACTACCGTGCTAGGTGTGGTGACCTCCGTGCTGCTGTACGGACTTCTGCAGATAGCGGGCACTGTGCCATCTGCTGATGGTCTCTCACTGTTCGACCCGGATATGTTCTGGGGCGTTTTGGGCGGTACTGCGGTGCTCCCCTACGGGGTTCTCTTCGGTCTGTTGTTGGGCGGATTAGTACGCAATGCCGCTGCCGCTATAGTGCTCTATTTCGGGCTGTTTCAGATGGCCCCGGAGATCCTCCCTGCTCTGCTGCCTGCGAGCTTGACCGGGATTTTCGACTACATGCCGCTGGCTGCTGCAAACGTGATGCGATCCGGCGGGTTGAGTACCGAACCGTACGGGGTCGCGACGTCAATCATCGTGCTCTTGGCGTGGCTGATAGTTCTCGGCGGCACTACCTGGTGGTTGCTGAAATACAGAGACGTCTGAGCGCACGTATCTGTTTCAGGCAGGCAGGCTGGATGGGAGCATACATCTCATGAGTGATCTCCTGCAGCGGATGCGTGCATACGACCAGCGGCACCCGTTGCTGTGGGACATATCGCTGGCCGCGCTGGTCGCGGCTGTCTGCGTCAATGCCACGCCTACCAATACGCTCTTGGGTACAAGTCTGTTGATTATTGTTCACGCAATATTGCCGCTACGGCGCAGGCACCCCCAGCCCGTATTGTGGGCCGTCATCGCAGTGATCTTGTTAGCGGTTCCTGTGTCGTTGACCACTGGAATGGAGCTGGCCTGGATCTACCTGGCAGTCTGGGTGCTTTTGTTCAATACCGGACTGCGCAGCCCGCTGCCTCCTGTTGCGGCGCTTGCGGGAGTTCTAGGGGTGGGGATTTCTGCTGCCATTTTCTCGTACAGTATGGTTCCCGCACTGTACGAACAGGCCACTTTCACCGGTGCAGTCCTAGCAATGTGCGCGGCTTGTTACCTGCTGGGGCTGCAGATACGCAGTCAGCGGGAACAGGCAGCCGCCGAAAGGCGTGAAGCCGCCAGAGAAGCTGCTGTGGCAGAACGTCACCGCATTGCTCAAGAAATGCACGACATCATTGGTCACAACCTTTCGGTGATCACCTCGCTGGCCACCGGCGGTTCGGCCACAGTCCGTGCCGCCCCAGCGCAGGCAGTGCAGGCGTTCGATGCCATCGGCGAGGTCAGCCGATCCTCAGTCCGTGAGGTACGTCGGGTGCTGACTGTGCTCGAGGATGATCACAGCACAGAGGGAGCGACGTTGAGCCCTCAACCTGGGATTGCCGACGTGACTGAGCTTGTTGAAACGGTCCGCACAGCGGGGCTGAGCGTAGAGATGCAGCGAGTGGGTGAACTCTCCGGCCTATCACCAGGGCGCCAGCTGACCATCTACCGGATTCTGCAAGAAGCTCTGACCAACACGCTTAGGCACAGTGCTCCACAGGCGCACTGCGCCGTATCCATCGTGCGCAACCAAGATGCTATCGACGTGTCTATCGTCAGTGACGCTCGTATTGCGGTCTCCGAGCAGTTCGATGGTGAGCAGGCTGGCTCTGGGCGGGGCCTTACCGGTATGAGAGAACGGGTTGAAGCCTACAACGGCACTTTGTCCGTAGGCCCCACTTCAAACGGGTGGAAGGTCCATGCCAGTATCCCCGCAACATCCGTGGCCTGCTGATGATTACAGTGCTGATCGTGGACGACCAGTCTCTGCAACGCATGGGCACCCGCATGTTTCTGGCCCACCAGGAGGATATCGAGGTCATCGGTGAAGCCTCCAACGGCGCACAAGCCGTCCAACAAGCGCGAACACTTCGACCCGACGTCGTGCTGATGGACATCCGCATGCCTGGCACTGACGGTCTCACTGCCACCAGCCAGATACTCAGTGCCGAAGAGGCCTCCCTCACTACACGTGTTCTGCTGCTGACGACCTTCGACCTCGATGAGTATGTCTTTACCGGCCTAGAGGCAGGAGCAAGCGGCTTCCTCACCAAAGACGCTGAGCCCGCTGCGCTACTCTCCGCCATTCGATCCGTCGCAGCAGGTGATGCGGTCATCGCGCCCTCGGCAACCCGACGGCTGCTCAGACACCTGACCATGCCCGCCAGCGCTAGGCAAGTATCGGCCGAATGGTCTCAGGCCCGTGAAGTAGTGGGGCAGCTTACCGAGAGAGAACAGGAAATCCTCATCGCCATCGGCCAGGGCCGGACCAACGCAGAAATCTGCCAGGACCTCCATCTGGCGGAATCCACTGTGAAGAACTACATCGGACGAATCTTTACGAAAATCAATGCGCGTGACCGCGTGCAGGCGGCCATTACCGCTTTCAGAGCTGGGTTGGTGAAGTTTTGAATGTCCCTGACACTTCCGAGCTCAAGTGACCAGTGGCAAAGCCTATGGAACTCCCAAGCTCCTCCACGATCCCGTTGACGCCGACCATGAAGCCGGTGTTTTTCTCTTAGTTTCGAAGGTGGCCATGACAGCTCCCCTCGACGCCGCGACGTAGTGAGGTACTTCTGGACTGCCGCCCTGCGCAGACTGGCGCGCACGAGCCAGATCGCGGCGACATCGAATCCAGCGATATATAATATTGACATTAGCCATAAAGCTAACTAGATTAGCTTCATGTTAAACACCACATCAGATTCGCAGCCGGTGACCCGGTATCTCTCGGTATCAGGAGGTCGGATCGCATACGACCTGCAGGGGAGTGGGCCACTGCTTCTTTTGCTGCCCGGAATGGGTGAGATTCGAGCGACCTACAGGCTGCTGGCGCCGAAGTTGCTTGCGGCAGGATTTACCGTGGCTACCGCTGACCTAAGGGGACACGGTGACAGTGATGCCGATTTCCCGTCGTACGGCGACGTTGACACCGCCTCAGACATCACCGCGCTGCTGCGCCAAATCGGCTCACCAGCGGTAGTTGTGGGCAACTCCATGTCGGCCGGTTCGGCCGTTATCGCAGCTGCGGAGCACCCGGAGCTCGTTCAAGCCCTCGTCCTGCTGGGTCCATTCGTCCGGAATTCCCAAAACACTTCAGGTGCCAAACGGCTCCTGTTCCGAGCCATGATGGCCGGTCCGTGGGCGCCATGGGCGTGGAACGGCTTTGTGCCCACGCTGTACAAAGGGCATAAGCCGACCGACTTCGAGACCTACCGCAGCGAGATGATGGAAGCGATGAGACGCCCTGGCTACAACAAGGCATTCCGTCGCACCACGGCCACCGACCACACTCCAGCCGAACACGCGCTGCCGGATGTGGTGGCACCGAGTCTGATCCTCATGGGCACTGAAGACCCAGACTTCACTGACCCGACCGCCGAAGCCGCATGGATTGGCAAGGCGCTCGCGGGCACCGTGGTGATGATTGACGATGCCGGCCACTATCCGCAGTCCCAGCAACCCCAAGCGACGGCGGACGCAGTGATCAGTTTTCTCCAAGGTGTGCACCGCAATGCCTAGAGCTGGATTGACAACCCATACCGTGATCGACACCGCCGCCCGGATGCTCGACGAGCATGGTGATGATGGACTCAACACCGCATCACTCGCCGAACTGCTCGGAGTGAAGCCTCCTTCGCTGTACAAACACATCGACGGAATGGCAGGTCTTCGCCGCAGTATCATGCTTCGCGCCAAAGCAGAACTTGCGCATGAACTGGGACAGGCGGCGATCGGCGCAGCTCGGGAAGAAGCTGTTCACTGCTCGGCTGCCGCGTATCGAAAGTGGGCAAAAGCTCACCCTGGACAGTACCCGCTAACCATGCGAGCACCTGTGACTGGAGATCCGGAGGATGAACACACTTCATCTGTCCTGGTGAACACGCTCTACACGATCCTCTCAGGGTTCCGGCTGGAGGGTGATGATCTCGTCGATGCTGCACGGTACTTCCGGTCCGTCCTGCACGGATTCGTGGACCTGGAGACGACCCACGCCTTTCAACTGCCCCGCGACATCGACCGCAGCTTCACCTGCGCGGTTCATAGCGTCACCAGTGCCCTGGCGGCGTGGGGTTCCAGCACTGAGTAGCCTGTAGACCACAGCAGGCCTGGAACTGCCAAGTGGTGCTCCATGGCTACCTGCGGCAATCGCATCAAGGCCCGGGCTTTCACCAGCCGACAGCGTGATGTCTCCTAGCCGGCTCCCTGGTCACTAGTATCGCGCTGGGGCTGGCCGTAGGCTAAGCCCATGAAGGTTATAGCGGTGTACTCCACCAAGGGCGGCGCAGGTAAAACCTCAGCCGCAGTCAATCTCGCATGGGAAGCAAGCAAATCGGGATCCGTTTTGCTCTGGGACTTAGACGCCCAAGGTGCGAGCACCTACCTCACTGGGGTCAAACCCAAGCTCAAGGGAGGTGTGGCCAAGTTAGTCAAGGGCAGCAACTCCATTTCGGACGTCGTCCGTACCGCGAAGTTCACCCCCGCAGATGGCCAACGCGCCGTGGACGTCCTACCTGCTGATGACTCCTACCGGGAACTCGAGCTCATGCTCGATTCCGCCAAAGGCTCCCGGCGCAGAGTGGAAAAAGTCCTCAAGGACGCATCCGGAGAATACGACACTGTCATCCTGGACTGCCCACCCGGAGCGTCATTGGTGGCCGAAAACGCGGTCCGCGCCGCCGATCTGATTGTGACGCCCCTTCCTCCGGCCGCACTGTCTCTCCGATCGTTGGAACAAGTCCGGGACCTTGTCGCTGAGTCAGCGAAACCTGCGCCTATCCTGGCATTTCTCTCTATGGTGGACCGACGCAAAGCCACGCATCGCCGTGCAGCGGAGGAACTCTCCCATGAGGTGAAGGAGATTGCCGACGTAGCAGTGCCTGCATCAGTCGTGGTGGAGCGCATGGGAGATGAGCAAGCGCCCGTCGCCGCTTTCGCCCCACGACACCCTGCAGCCGACGCCTATGCGAAGCTCTGGAAGCACGTCACCACCCATAAGGGCTGAACCTGTGAGGCTGAGCTGCACAGCCCACAGTGCTAAATTCGCACGATGCGTAGTCCAGTGCAGCGGTACCTTGAAAGCATCGTCGAACAGTGCAGTGGCACAGGCGGTGAAGTAGCTGCCTACATCCCCGAACTCGCCAACGCTGACCCTGATCGTTTCGCCCTCGCCCTGGCCACGGTTGATGGTCACGTCTATACCGTGGGCGATGCTGAGTCGCAGTACAGCATCCAATCCATTTCCAAACCCTTCACCTATGCACTTGCGCTCTCCGACCAGGGATTCGGCGCGGTGGCGGAGAAAGTCGACGTCGAACCCTCTGGTGAGGCGTTCAACGAGATCAGTCTCGCTTCCGACACCGGTCGGCCACCCAACCCAATGATCAATGCTGGTGCCATCACTGCAGCATCGTTGGTGGCAGGTGATAGCAGCTCGCACCGTTTCAACCGAGTGCGTGACTGGTTCAGCGGTTTTGCCGGGCGGGAGCTGGGACTCGATGAAGAGGTCTACACCTCCGAGCTCACCACGGCCCACCGAAACCGAGCGATCGCGCATATGCTCCGCGAGTTCAACATCCTCGAAGGAAATCCAGAAGAGACACTCGACCAGTACGTGCGCCAATGCGCCATCAGCGTCAATACCCATGACCTAGCCATGATGGCCGCCACACTTGCGAACGGCGGTGTGCAGCCGACCACCGGTAAGCGGATGCTCGAACCCACCTATGTCGAGCGGGTGCTGAGCGTTATGGCCACCTGCGGCATGTACGACGCCGCCGGAGACTGGATCTCCGCAGTCGGCATGCCAGCCAAAAGCGGAGTCAGCGGCGGCATTATCGCCGTTCTGCCCGGCCAGGTGGGGTTGGCTGTCTTTTCTCCACGTCTTGACCCACACGGCACCAGCGCTCGCGGCGTCCAGGTCTGCGAACGCATGTCCAAAGATATGGACATGCACCTGATGCACGTAGGACGAATGTCCAACACAGCGGTGCGCGCCAGGTACGCCCTGTCACAAGTCTCCCCGCGACGCAGTCGTCCCGACGCGGACCAGGCTGTACTCGACGAACATGGCGACCGGGCAATGGTCTACGAACTCCACGGTGATCTCCTCTTTGCTGGCGCTGAGCATGTGGTCCGGGCAATAGTCGACGACGCCCCAGATTTGGTGATACTGGATGTCCGCAAGGTCGACGACGTCGCAGCCGTCGCCCGGCACACTCTGCTGGGCTTGCGCACCGTACTGCGCGAAGCAGCCGGCGAAGCAGCCGTGGTGGACCCCCACGGAGTGATGCCAGACCCCGATGCCGGCACTGACCAGGCCAGCCCGTACTTTGACGACCTCGACTCCGCCGTCAGGTGGTGCGAAGACGAGCTCTTGCGCCGTCATGGCCGCGAACCTACCGACGAACAGACACTGGTCAACGAACACCCCCTTCTGAGAGACCTCTCCCTGGAAGCGCGTGAGGTGATCGATGTTCGCATGGAGGAGCTGCACTTCTCCGCAGATGAGGTGGTGCTCGAGGCGGGGGGTAAGTTCTCGGGCGTACACGTGATCGTTGAAGGCGCAGCCATCGCCACTGTGGAGCGCCCAAGTGGTGGCGCCGTGCGTCTGGTGACTATGAACCCCGGAACGTCTTTTGGGGAGCTGGCGCTGGGTACCGACGGTGTCCAAGACACGACTGTGCGCGCCATCAGTGACCTCACGGTGCTGCGGCTATCGGCTGAGTCGATTGAAGAAATCACGGCCACCCAACCTCGCGTGGCATTGGAAATGTGGCAGGCGATGACCCGAGACGCCTACCGCGTGGCGGAACGGGCATTGCGCGCAGGCGCCACCTTTGGGTAGTGGATTCCATTGCTGAACACACCGCTGCCCGCTACACCGTCAGCTTTAGTTCAGTGACGTGATGCAGAGTACGGAGTGGCCCAGTACACGATGGCAAAGGAGCTTCCATGGATGAGCGCACGTTAGGCAGGACCGGACGGAACGTATCGGCAATAGGTCTCGGCACATGGCAGATCGGCGGTGGTTGGGGCACCGTAGAAGACAGTGATGCGTTCGCCGTGCTCGATGCCGCAGCTGAGTCCGGGGTGACGTTCTTTGACACCGCCGATGTCTACGGTGATGGTCGCAGCGAGCAGCTCATCGGGCGTTGGCGCGCTTCCAACCCGGATTGGTCAGGCACCGTCGCGACCAAAATGATCCGACGAGCACCTGCCCCTTCACTGGAGCATGCAACCGAGCAGAACTTCCAACAGTGGGTGGATCGCTCGCGGAAGAACCTGGGGGTCGACACGCTGGACCTGGTGCAGCTGCACTGCCCCGAAACGTCCGTCCTGCAGTCCGACGCCGTCTATGACGCCTTGGATGCCCTGGTCGAAGGTGGCAAGGTCGCCGCTTACGGTGTCAGCGTAGAAACCTGCGATCAAGCACTGACCGCGATCGCGCGCCCCCATGTGGCCAGCGTGCAGATTATCCTCAACGCCTTCCGGCAGAAGCCGATGGAAGCCGTTCTTCCCGCTGCGGCTCAGGCCGGCATAGGCATCATCGCGCGGGTACCACTGGCCTCCGGACTGCTGTCCGGGCGGTACACCAAAGACACAGTCTTTGCAGAAGATGACCACCGGAACTTCAACCGGCATGGGGAGGCGTTCGACGTCGGGGAGACTTTCGCCGGTGTTGACTTCGCCACCGGAGTCGACGCCGCTGCAGAATTTACTCAGTTGGCCCACGAGGCCGGACTGGAGCCCACGGTCGCAGCCCTGGCTTGGGTGGCGCAGCAGCCTGGCGTGAGTACGGTGATTCCCGGAGCGCGCAACGCCGAGCAGGCTCACAGCAACAGCTCTGCCGGAGAAGTCCCTGACTTGTCGGCGGACTTCGTCGCCAAGGTCGCAGAGCTCTACCGAACGGCGATCAAGCCCCAAGTCCACCACCGCTGGTAGACATCACCTGCCTACCCGGGAACGGGTCCGCTGCACCACATCTCCAGCTCCTCTCCGGAGAGCACCTCCGCAGGATGCGGCCCGGCGGCCCATATCTGAGCCAACTCGGCCTCAGTGAATCCCCTGGACGACGCCGCGAAGACCAGGTTGCCCTCCGACTGCCTGTTCAGCACATCTTGCGGGGCGCTGAGCAGGCAGTTCTGAGCGGATCCCCCTACGGACGCCAGCAGCGTCCGTGTGAGGCTCAGAGCAAAGACCATGTCTTCCTCATCACCGAAATTCACCAACAGGAGGCCCCCTGGGGTGACGGCGGACCAGACTGTCCGGAAGAAGTCCGCAGAAGTCAGGGATGTCGGCGCCGCAGAGGAGTTGAACAGGTCAACTACCACCGTGCCGAAACGCCGCGCGGCCAACGTTCCGCTCGGGGAAAAGACAACAGCGGCATCAGCCACCACATTCTCCAGTGGCGATTCCATAGGGAGGTGCTGCAGAATGAAGTCCACCAGCTCCGGCTCGATATCCACCACCGTTTGCGTAATGTCAGGCCGCCAATGCGCGATCCACCGGGGAAGGGTCAGCGCGCCGGCGCCCAGGTGAAGAGCGGAGCTGGGAGCGTCGTCGTCATTTGCCGCTGACCATGCGGTGAGCACTGAGCGCATACGCCGAATGTAGTCATGCAGGAGGAAGTCCGGATCGCCCACCTTCACATGGGACTGCTCGGCGCCGCCGATGGAAAGCATAACTCCGCGCTCAGTCAGGGGATCAGGGCAGAGTTCAGCAGCGTGACCTGAGTGCGATAGCCGGATCCGCTGCGGCAGGTCAGCCCTCATGCGGGCCGCCTCCGCCGGGAGGTGGCCATGAATTCCGCTGCCCTGTCGCGCGGGGCTGAGGTCGCCAGACTGACAGCGACGAACACCGCCACAGCTACCGTCAGCCCCCACACCCCACTGCCCTGTCCCAGGAGAGACACCTGCGAGAACTCAAGGACCAGGACCAGCGTGCCGGCAATGAGCACCGAGCTGATCACCCCCGCAGCCGTTCCGCGCTTCCAGAAGAAGGCACCGATGATTGGTGGGACCATCACCAGAAGGCCTGCCGATGCGGAGACGCTCAGCACCGCAATGAGATCGAGCTGCAGATGCCCAAACCAGTAGGCCAACACGCCGATGACCGGGATCACCAACTTGCCGACCATCAGCTGGGCCTTTTCGCTGGTCCTGCGCCCGGCCCCCACCACATCACGGCTGATCATGGAGGAAAGAGTCAGCATGATGGAGTCAATGGTGGACACGCAGGCGGCTAAAACACCGATCATCACAATGATCGCCAGGGGAGTCGGCACCAGGTCCGAAGCCAGCAGAGTCGGTGTGGCACTGTCAGCTGCGTCCAACTCGGGGAACTCCAGAAGAGCAGCGAACCCCCAGAACACGGCTACGAACGTATAGATGAAACCGAAGATCAGGAAGCCGACCAGCATCCGCCGCAGATCACGCATGGAACCAGGAGTGAACAACCTCTGTGAGACTTGGGGATTGGAGATTGAGAAGAAGATCCACGGCAGCGTCAGCGCCACAAATGTGCTCACCGTGAAGAACCCAGTGCCCGGCACGGTCAGCGCACCGGGATGGTCGCTGCTCAGAGAGTCGAAGAAACTTCCGACGCCGCCGAGCTGGCTGATCACCACAATGACCACCAGAGTGGCACTGATCATCATGACCGCCGACTGCAGTGAATCGGTCCAGGCCACTGAGCGCAGTCCAGCGATCATCGCGAAGACAACTGCCAGGACCAACGCCACCAAGGTGCCCGCGGTGAAGCTGATGGCACCGGCTGTCATCCCGGAGAGCAGATAGCCGACTCCTGCCAACTGAACCGCGGCATAAGGAAGCAGAAAGACGAAAGAAGCCAGAGCCGTCGTCGTGCCAGCGGCGTGGGAACCATACCGGTGGCCGATCATCTCGGTGGGTGTCACATAGCCGTAAGCCTTGCCGACTCGCCAGAAACGCGGGCCGAAGACCAGCACGAGCGTTACACCGCACAGGTAGAGCAGTTCAAAACCTAAGGCCCCCACCCCTCCGGCGTAGGTCAGCCCGGCCAGGCCGATCATCATGAACGCCGAGTACGTGGTGGCCGAATAACTCATCGCGGAGACGAAGCCGCCCATACGCCGGCCACCCAGGAAGTAGTCGGACATATCGGTGGAGCGGCCCGCCCGCGACCAGATGGCTGCTACGAGTGCGACCGCCACGTAGATTGCGACCCCAGTCCAAATCCACCCCGGGCTCACCGCTCGTTCTCCCAGCTCAGTGCTACTGCCACATTGATGGCAATCACCGCGGCGGTGCCCACCGTCCAGAACAGCAGACTGCCGTACCAGGCATCCACCTCACGCAGCAGGGTGTAGGGCACTACAAACATAGCCACCATGATCACTGGCACACTCACCAGCAGCCACAGGGTCCAGGACTTTCGCTTATCAGACCGTTGCACTGGCCCAGAATACCGTCTCTTTGGGTAAATATGACCATAACGACGACGCACGGGGGCCCGGCCTGAGAAGTACCAGGCCGGGCCCCCGTGGTGTGCGGAGTCTGGAGTTTATATCTTGCCGGCAGCCTTCAGCTGCTGCTGAGCGGGATAACGGATCGACTCCACCATCTCCTGCACCTCCTCGCTCGGTGGCCGGGTCAGGTTCGACACCGTAATGGTGACGGCAAAGTTCAGCACCGCACCGATTGCACCGATGCCCTCTGGGGACACATTGAACAGGTGATCGTTGGCCTGAGTGCCGAAGAGCTCCAAGGTGTAGATCATGTAGCCGGAGCTGAAGATCAGACCGGTCAACATACCCGAAGCGGCACCCTTGGCGTTGGCCTTCTTCCAGAAGATCCCCAGAATCAGGATCGGGAAGAAGGTGGACGCTGCCAGGCCGAAGGCGAATGCGACCACCTGGGCCACGAACGCCGGTGGATTCAGACCAGCGAAGATGGCGATGACCACCGCGGCGGTCATGGCCAGGCGGCCCACCAGCATCTGCGTCTTCTCCGATGCGACCTCCTTGGAGATCATCCGGTAGTAGATGTCATGCGAAGCAGCAGAGGAGATGACCAGCAGCAGTCCGGCCGCTGTGGAGAGCGCCGCGGCCATACCGCCGGCTGCCATCAGGCCGATAATCGGAGCCGGAAGCCCACTGATCTCCGGAGATGCCAAGACCAGAATGTCATTGGAGACAATCAGGTCAGCGCCGGAGGCTGCCACATTGGAGACGGAGTCGATCGCGCCGTCATCCACGTTGAGTGTGACGTACCCGGCGTCAGTCCACGGTTGGATCCAGGCGGGCAGATCATCGGCGGTGGCACCCTGGGCCCCTTGGAGCAGGTTCAGATTGGTGAACGCGCCCACTGCAGGTGCTGTCAGGTACAGCAGAGAGATGAAGAACAGGGCCCAGAAGCCCGAGAACCGCGCGCCACGGACTGTCTTGGTGGTGTAGAACCGGATGATCACATGCGGTAGGCCGGCGGTGCCGAGCATCAGTGACAGGGTCACCAGGAACACATCCAGCTGACCACCGTCGCGGCCCGCGAACGCCTCAGTGAAACGGTCCAACCCAAAGTCTTCGCGCAATCCATCGAGCTCAGCCAGGATGGTGCCGTAAGTGACCTGCGGGACGGGGAATCCTCCGACTTGCTGGGACACGGCCACGGCTGGGATCAGGTATGCAACGATCAGCACGGAGTACTGGGCCACCTGAGTGTAGGTGATGCCCTTCATTCCGCCGAGCACAGCGTAGAAGAAGATCACCACTGCGGCTACGATGACCGCCCAGTGGGCCTCCAGGCCGAGGAAGCGGGCGAAGACCACGCCACCACCGGTCATCTGGCCCACCACGTAGGTGAAGGAGATGACGATCGCGCAGATCGCGGCCACCACACGCACGGTGTCGCTGTAGCGATCGCCGACGAACTCCGGCACGGTGAACTTGCCCCATTTGCGAAGGTAGGGGGCCAACAGCAGGGCCAGCAGCACGTAGCCGCCGGTCCAGCCCATGAGGTAGACCGAGCCGTCGGAGCCGAGGAACGCAATCATTCCGGCCATACCGATGAAGCTGGCCGCGCTCATCCAGTCCGCGGCTATTGCGGCACCGTTCGCGATGGTGGGAACGCCCTGGGACGCGACGTAGAACTCTTTAGTCTCCTTCACCCGGGATCGCCAGGCGATGGTCATGTAAATCCCGAATGTGAGGATCAGGAAGAAGAAAGTCCAAAACTGCATGGAGTCAATGTTCATGACTTCTCACCTGCTTGCTTGCGCTCGGAGACGCCGAACTCGGTGTCGATGCGGTCCATCCACAGGGCGTAGACCAGGATGAGAATCACGAAGGTGTAGATGGATCCTTGCTGGGCGAACCACAGGCCTAGCGGGAAGCCCAGGATCACGATGTTGTTCAGGGGCTCGATCAGGAGAATTCCAAAGCCGAAGGAGACGGTGAACCAGATAGCTAGCAGCACCACCATCAGCCGTACGTTCTTCTTCCAGTAGCGCTGCCGCCAACTATTGTCTGGTGGCGGGGCGGTGCCGGAAGAGTCCTCATGTGTCACGTGGGACATGTGCGACTCCTTTGTTCGGTACTTGGTGGACACACATCTGCACTTCGATGTGACAGACGCCTAGGCCTAAGCCAACAGCGCTGTGACCTGCCTCACAAGTAGATTGCGCTAGACGGCGGCTATGGGTTGGCGAGCGGTCCATCCAGCGCCACGAGCGGTCAGTACACTGTGATTTACCGCACATTCGCTGTCAGCGACCGTTCACCTGGTCAAACTCAGCCGCTGAGGATATTGGAGAGCCTCTACCCTGGAATCTGTGACCAGCGTCACCGTAGGATTCCATAGAGAGTCCATCGGAGATCTGATGTGCAGGTCGCGACACGGGAAGCGAGCGATGTGATGACAACCACGGCAGCTGCAGTTGAGCAGAAGGGCCTAGCGGGGGTTTTCGCGCGACTCAGAGCGGGCAAGAACCACGGCTGGGGCGTCTTTCACCCGGGAAGCTGGCCCATGATGATCGGCGGGATGATGATGATCGTCTCTGCCTTTCTGCCATGGATCTACGTCACGCTTACCCAGGAGCTCGTGGGGGAGACCTTTGTGCTGCGCGGCACTGATGGGCCCGGCGTTCTGACGCTCTCCGTGGGCTGCCTTGCGTTTGCCGGAGCATTCGTTCCGCGCCGGAAGCTCGCCATCGCACACGCTGCCGTTCCCGGGGGGCTTGTCGCCGGCATCTGCCTGCTCCAGACCTGGAACCTGCTCAGTGCCAATATGCAGACGCAATGGGGGTCTTTCCTCCCCGGAATGGGGTTGGTCCTCGCTGCTGGCGGCGCGGTCCTCCTCCTGAAAGTGTCCTGGACCATGTATAAGAATTGGCCCGTAGCCTAAGTGATGTGACCCATTCCCCCCAGGAAGACGGACAGACCCGCGACACTCCGGCCGAGGTCGACGCCGCCTTTCGTACTCAGCGCCGAGTTGCCCTGACCTATTTCATCGTCTTCCTCGTGGTGGTCGCCGCATTTCCCCTTCTGGCCAGCACCCTGGACTGGTGGCTTGATTCCCGACTTATCGGAGAGCTCAGTCCTGGCTTCCTCACCGTGGCTGTGGGGCTCTACGTGGTGTTCGCCGCCATTGGGATCGCTGCGGCCACGCTCAGCTCTAGTGTCGAATCTCAAATGCTCGGCGCTCAGGGCAATCAAAACAGTGATGGCCCAGACCCCTACTCGTCGCCAGGGCCGTCATGACGACAACTGCCATCATCACCCTGATCGCCGTGCTCGTGATCGTCCTCGGCGTCTCTGTCATCACCAGACCGCGGCACTCCTCCACAGTGGACTTCTACCTGGCCGGCCAACGCGTGGGGGTGGCAACCAACTCTTGGGCCATCTGCGGGGACTATCTCTCAGCAGCCTCGTTTTTGGGCGTCGCAGCTGCAGTTTACGTCTCAGGGCTCGACGGGGCGTGGTACGCAGTCGGCTTCGCGGCCGGGTTCGTCCCCGTGCTGCTCCTGGTCGCTGCTCCGCTGCGCCGGTATGGGGAGTTCTCCCTGGCTGACTTCCTCGGCCGACGCCTGCGCTCCGATGCGGTCCGGCTGCATTCGGTAGGTGTCATCCAACTGGTGATCCTCTGCTACCTGATTCCCCAGTCAGTGGGTGGGGGCATCACATGGGAGTTGTTGGTTGGCCACGGACTCTTTGGTCTGAGTCCGTACTCCACCGGAGTGCTGCTCTCCACCGCAGTGATCGCGGTGCTGGTCGCAGCGGGTGGAATGCGCGGGACCACCTGGAACCAGGCTGTGCAGTTCTTGCTGCTTTTCGCTGCTCTGCTGTGGCTGGCTGCCATGGTCAGTGCCGATGGGTTCCGCTACGGAGAAGCTGTTGAGTCGTTGAGCAACCAGCCTCTGATGAACCCAGAGTTCCTTGATGGTTCCTGGGAGCTGACGCAGGAGCAGAATGCCGTGGACCCCGGGCAGGCGGCCGTCTTCGGCGAGCCCGGAGCCCGCTACGGACAACTGGGCCAAGTAGCACTTGTGGTGACCCTGGGACTGGGAACTGCTGGACTGCCCCATGTGATGAACCGATACTTCACTGCACCAACCGGCAAAGCGGCCCGCACCACCACCGTCTGGGTACTGGTGCTGATCGGTATCTTCTACGCCCTGGCAGTCATGATGGGAACCGCCGCGCGTGACATCATTCCCGGCGCAGCCCGGGAACACCCATGGCTTGAGGAGCTCACTGAGGACGGGGTTCTGCGCGTCCCCGAGCACGCACTTCCAGTGCTGGGCAGAATCTACGGGGAAGAAGCTGGCCTCGGGCTCATAGCTGCTGCAGCGCTGATCGCCGCCATGTCCACAGTGGCAGGTCTGCTCCTAGCCTCGGCCGCCACCTGGGGCCACGACGTATACGAACGCCACATCAACCCGCGAGCCACACAGCGTCAGGCAGTCTGGGTGGGAAGGGCCTCCACCCTGATCGCCGCCGGGGCAGCAGCGGGCTTGGCCATCGCCCTGCGACCTGAGGCGTTCACCCCGGCGATGCCGTCGCTGGTCGCGACGATGGTCACCTGGGCGTTCGCCATCGCAGGCTCGGCCCTCACCCCAGTGGTGGTGCTGACGATCTGGTGGCGCCGCACCACTGCTGCGGGAGCCCTGGCAGGTCTGATCAGCGGTGCCACGGTGTCCATCATCATGTTCCTCAGCGCGAGTTTCCTCGAGGCTTCGCCGCTCAGGGAACTGATGGCGGCTCCCACTCTCATCGCAGCCCCCTTGGCGTTCCTGCTCACCATTCTGGTCTCGCTGCGCACACGGCCGCCCAGCGAGGTTGAGGCTGATTGGGTCATCATGCACGGCACGGCGGCCGATCGGCACGCTGAACGGCTCGCCCAACTCACCCTGCGTGAACGTAGGCGAAGAAAGGAGGATCGGCGTGCGCGGTAGCATTATTCTGGCCACGGCGGTTTTGGTCATTTGGACGGTGGTCTATGTGATCACCCAACTTATGGTCACTCCAGCGCTGCCTGTGCTGCCCACTGCAGGTATCGGCGTCGCGCTGACCATAGCCGTGGTGCTGGGCTATCCCTCGGCGCTGCGCGGTCCCCGTGGGGCGCGCGCTTCTCGGGCCAACCGCATCAATAGTCGGCCCACCCACTCACGCAACGAACGCCCGGACCACGGAGTGCGGGACTTGGCGGTTCGGGCCATTCCGCTGCGCTCGGGACTGACTCAGGATGCTGCCCGTCGCACCTGCGAACTCCTCAGGCCCATGCTCGCCGGGGATGCGGTCTTCATCACCGACACTGAAAACATCCTCGCCTATATCGGCCCCGGTCAGGACCACCACCGGCCTGGAGGCGTGATGCAAACATCGGCTGCCCCGCGCGCCGTTCGGAAGAAAAAGACCGTGGTGGTGCGCGATAAGGCCGGGGTAGGGTGCCGCGACGAGAGCTGTGAGGTGCTTTCGGCAGTGATCGCACCGCTTCGAATCGGGCAGCGCGTGGTGGGCACACTGGGGGTTTACCAGGCCACCACGGCCATCCCGCCAAAGCAAATGGTGGAAGACATGGCCAAGATGCTCAGTCTGCACCTGGA
>NZ_VFIE01000019.1:10630-122782 GCF_010119385.1 Nesterenkonia haasae | reverse complement strand
ACTGGCTGAGCTTGACCGTGAGAAACAGCTGGCAGCAAGCGCGCGTTTGGATGCGTTGCGGGCCCAGATCAATCCGCATTTCCTGTTCAACATCCTCAACACGATCGCTTCGAAGGCCCGCACCAGGCCGGACGAAGCCCGCGAACTGCTGCTTCGGCTATCAGAGTTCTTCCGCTACGCGGTACGGCAGGAAGGCCACCTGGCGGAGTTCGCCCAGGAGTACTTCTTTGTACGCACCTACATCTCCTTAGAACAGGCTCGGTTCGGTGACCGGCTCCAGGTTCGCTACGACATCGACCCGCAGGTGCTCACCTCGCGTG
This sequence comes from Nesterenkonia haasae, assembly GCF_010119385.1. Taxonomy (GTDB): domain Bacteria; phylum Actinomycetota; class Actinomycetes; order Actinomycetales; family Micrococcaceae; genus Nesterenkonia; species Nesterenkonia haasae. Next base: position 122,462 of record NZ_VFIE01000019.1, on the reverse strand, counting down.
TTCCCGTGCTCACTATCCAGCCCCTGGTGGAGAATGCTGTCAAACATGGGATCGGTTCCAAACCTGAGGGTGGAACGGTCCGACTCCGGGCGCGAGTTGATCCATTAACCAGGACCACCTCCATCCGAGTCTCCGATGATGGTGTCGGTATGGATCCTGAGGTACTGGCCAAGCTCACAGCTGGAGAGGGGGATGTGGGTGACCATGCTGATGCTGCGCTGACCGATCCGAGCTCGGCCGCTGGAGAACATGCAGGTGTGGGGCTGCGCAATATCTCTGAACGGCTCGATTCGCTCTTCGGAGACCGCTACGATTTGTCGATTTCCACACCGAAATCCGGCGGCACCGTGGTGGAGCTGAAGATTCCGCTGCGCTGAGGTCACCGCAGTGCTAGGCGTCCGTATACTGTGACTTGTGCCGCCCCGAGCCCTGATTGTTGATGATGAAGCTCCTGCACGCGAGGAGCTGCGTTACCTGCTGGAAGAAGCCTCCGGCGATATTGACGTCCAAGTGGTCGGAGAAGCCACCAACGGCGAGGAAGCGCTGGTCCTGATGCGCTCGCTGGACTATGACCTGGTCTTCCTAGACATTCGCATGCCCGGTTTGAGCGGACTCGAGGTCGCTGAGCAGCTGCGCGAACTGCCCAAACAGCCTAAGGTCATCTTCACCACCGCGTACCCCGACCACGCTGTAGAAGCTTTTGACCTCGCTGCTGCCGACTACTTGGTCAAACCCTTCGACGCGGACCGCCTCGCCCGTGCCCTGGAACGTGCGTTGACCGCGCCCGCACCTGCTCGTTCCGAGGAGAACCCGAAGAACGACGACGCGGCGGCCTCAGCTGCGCTCAGAGCCCCCGATCCCCGGGACCGGCTGGTGCGTATCCCCGTCCAGCGCGACGGACGAACCATGCTCATCGAGGGCGATGCCATTGTCTACGCAGCCGCTGCACGCGGTTACTCCTCACTCAAGCTCGCGGAGGAGAAGGTGCTGGTCTCGTTCTCCCTCAACGAGCTGGAACGCCGACTTCATGGACATTTCTGCAGGGTTCATCGCTCCTACCTCGTCAACCTCAGATATGTGAGGGAACTCGTTCCAGACTTCCGTGGCCATCTGGCCCTCGTGATGAATGACCGGCAGCGCTCTCGGGTGGAGGTCTCCCGACGGCATGCCCGTGAGCTGCGTCGGCGCCTGGGCGTCTGAGCTCAGCCGCTGTAGGCCTGTCGGAATGAACGGCCCGCAGCGGCGGTTCTGATCAGGTGGAGGCCCCAAGCCTCCAAGTCTTAACCCATCGAGAGGACATCAGCATCCATGACTGTAGGACCCACTGTGACGCTCAATGACGGCACCACAATCCCGCAGCTGGGATTCGGTGTGTGGCAGGTGCCCGCCGACCAGGCAGAAGAGGTGGTCACGAAGGCCTTGGACGCCGGTTACCGTCACATCGACACCGCCGCCGTTTACGGCAATGAGGAAGGTGTTGGTGCTGCGATCGCGAAGTCCGGCATTCCTCGTGAGGACCTGTATGTGACGACCAAACTCTGGGTGTCCGACTTCAAGGACGGCAAGACACAGCAGGCTCTGGAGACATCGTTGACCAAGCTGGGCTTGGACTACGTGGACCTGTACCTCATCCACTGGCCCGCTCCGGCCGATGAGAAGTATCTTGAGGCCTGGAACGGACTCGAAGAGCTGCAGAAACAAGGAAAGACACGTTCGATCGGAGTCTCCAACTTTGCCCCTGAGCACTTGGACCGCGTCGCGCAGACAGGATCGGTCACTCCAGCGGTGAACCAGGTGGAGGTCCACCCCGCTCTTCAGCAACGCGATATTCAGGCTGCTAATGAGAAATACGGCATCGCCACCCAGGCGTGGAGCCCCCTGGCTCAAGGGGCGGTCTTCGAAGACCAGCCGATTGTTGACGCAGCTGAAGCCCATGGAGTGACCGTCGCGCAGGTCATCATCCGCTGGCACCTGCAAAGCGGACGGATCCTGTTCCCCAAATCGGTGACGGATTCCCGTATCAAGGAGAACTTCGACGTCTTCGGCTTCCAGCTCACTGACGACGAGTTGCAGGCCATCGACGGTTTGGAACGCAATGAGCGCACCGGCAAGGAACCCACCACGTTCAATCCGGCCTGATCGCGGCAATTAAGACGTCAATGAAGGAGCCCGTCCGGTTGTGCCGGACGGGCTCCTTCATTGAGCTGACCGGGCCAGCCCGGTCCTACTTGGCCTTGTCGTTGTCCTCCGGTTCCACTGCAGGGATGGTGCCGGTGGCGACGGCCTCGTCGAAGTACTCTTCCGCCTCCTGCTCCCACCCTTCGTAGGACTCGGAGAACTCAGGAGTTGCGAAGGTTTGGTCGGCGCGGAGTGGGTCGCGGTAGGCGCCCTTTTCATCCCAGCCCAGCACGCCGGTCTCGGAGTTGACGTAGGTTGCCTGGGAGGGGAGGTCCTGGACCGCCAACACCAGATCGTCGCTGGCCTTGCCGCCGGCCTCCGGTGTGCCGGCACCGGTGGTGGGTGGCAGCCCGGCCAACGTACCGGAGGCACCTCCGAACATGGAACGCAGAGTCTTGGTCTGCTCGTTGAGGATCTGCAGCACCGTCCGGTGCACAGCTGGTCCCTCATCTGATCCGGTCACGCGGCGTGCCGTCTCGACGACTGCTGCTTTGGTGGCGTGGCGGCGGATCCGCACATATCGCGGCGCGGTCCGACCCTCGTAGAGGTAGAGCCTGATCTGAGCTATCACGGCCAGCACCATCACAATGGAGAAAGGCGCCGCCGATGCGATCGCGGCAACCTGCAGCACACGCAGCGACGAGTCCGGATCTTCACCCGCCGCCAGCAGCACGATGGCAGCCAGGGCAATGAGCGCAGTCCAGAACACGCGAGTCATCTTGGGAGTCTCAGTGCGCCCACCGTAGGCGAGCACATCAGTGACCAAGGACCCGGAGTCACCGGAGGTGATGAAGAAGATGGTGATCACGAGGATCGCCAGGACGGATGTGATGGATGCAATCGGCAGTTGCTCCAGCAGTTGGAAGAGAGACGCCTCAGTTCCGACAGTTTCGCCACCCTCGCCATCGTCAATCAGCATGGCACCTTCGGTCAGCTGGTAGTAGATGCCGGAGGAGCCGAAGATGGAGAACCAGAGGATGCCAACAGCTGTGGGGGCGAGCAGCACGCCGAGCACAAACTCGCGGATTGTTCGACCGCGAGAGATACGGGCGATAAACATGCCCACAAATGGTGCCCAGCTCATCCACCAACCCCAGTAGTAGATGGTCCAGTCCGCGGACCAGCCGTTGCCTAGCAGGCCGACATCTTCGCCGCCGGCTCCTGCTGCGTATTCGGTGCCGCCTTGGAACATCAGTTGCGGAAAGGCGATGGCGTACTCACCAACGTTGGAGACGATGGACTGAAGTAGGAAGAGAGTCGGTCCGGCGAGCACCACGAAGAGTGCTAACACGGCCGCGGCGGCCAGGTTGAAGTTGGACAGCCATTTCAGGCCCCTGTGGACGCCGGTGATCACCGAGATCGTGGCGATGGCCATGATGACAATCACCAGGCCGGTGAGCAGTGGTTCTGAGGTTGGGTCCTCCACCCATCCCATGAACCCCATACCGGCGGCGATCTGTTGGGTTCCGATACCCAGAGAGGTCACGACGCCGAATACGGTGCCGACGATGGCGACCACATCAATAATGTGACCCACCCAGCTTTCAATGAGCTTCCTGCCGAAGATGGGCTCCAGCAGCCAGCGCACCGCCAGAGGGCGTCCCCGGCGGAATGTCATGTAGGCGAGACCCAAACCGATGACCACATAGATGGCCCAAGCGTGCAATCCCCAGTGGAACAGGGACTGGCCGATCGCAGAACCAGCATTCGCAGCCTCTGACGCAGCGATCACATTACCGTCCGCGTCCACACCAGCATCGGCGGTAACCTCCGGTGGCGCGATCAGGTGCCAGAGTGGTTCCGCGACTCCCCAGAAGACCAGGCCGATGCCCATGCCAGCGGCGAAGAGCATGCAGAACCAGGAGCCCATTGCGAACTCTGGCTTTTCATCATCGCGTCCTAACCGGATATTTCCGGCCTTGGAGAGCCCTGCCCACAGTGCGAAAATGACAAAACCAGTGCAGATCAGCACGTACCACCACCCGACGGTGTCAACGATAGTGGAGTTGAGAGTTTCGAAGGCTTCAGCGCCGTACTGGTTTCCCCACCAAGTGGCGAACGCCAATGCGCCGAGAATTATGACGACTGCGGGGACAAAAACCCACATGTTAAGTCCACGGAGCACGTCTGATACAGACCAATCCCGTAATTTTTCGACTTCTGGCTGGGAAGCCATGAAGTTCCTCCTCGATGCAAGTGATGTAATAAATTACTGCGCCACTCTATACATGTGTCTGCGCCTAATGGCAGGTTACGCGTTGGTAACTATTTGGCCTTGACATCTCGGGGGCTTGGCTGGATGCCGAGAACGCGTTACCGTGGTCTCTATGCCCACAGGCTCTCAAACGCCTGCGCACCGGATGAAAATGAGGGATATCGCAAAGACCGGGTTCGCCCTGGTCCTTGTTTCGTGCCTATCTCTCGCGACTGTTCCCGCTGCGCAGTCCAGTACCTCAACTGCTCATTCCGCAGTTGTAGGGGTTGCTGACGACGCAACCCCAGACTCGCTGTTCCCAGCTCCAGGGCAACCGAGCGGTCAAAGTTCAGATGAAGACAAAACCGCGTCGACAGTTCCCAAAGACGCCGATGATCTGCGTGTGGCAACACTGCACGCCGATATCACGGCTGACTCCACCGGGGAAGACCCGGTGAAGGACCTCATTGCGAGTTTGAGTACTGGCAACCACACGCAGGCACGAGCTGTGGCGCAGACCGTCCAAATGAACGACCCGGACATCGTTGTCCTGACTGGTGTCAGCTACGACAAAGAACACCAGATCGCTGAGCTCTTGAACAGTTATCTGGCAGCCGGGCAGCATTCTGAGTCGGGCTTGGACTACCCCTACACGTTTACCGATGGCACAAACTCCGGCCGGGAGTCCGGGGTTGACCTCGATGGAGATGGCACGATCGGGGGCCCCGGAGATGCCGTCGGTTATGGCGAATACCCAGGCCATTACGGGACTGTCATTTTCTCCAAGTACCCGATCGTGGAGCACGAAGTTCGCACCTTCAAGGAATTCCTCTGGAGTGATGTACCGGACACCTCAATGACCACTGGGCGGGACTCTTCACTGGAATCCTCTGTGCTTCGGCTGAACGAAACCAGCATGTGGGACGTCCCTGTAGAGGTCGATGGGGAGCATGTTCATCTCATCTCAGCCTCCGTAGCCTCCCCGCCAGAGGTGGCGGACACTAATCGTGGAGACGATATGCGGCGCGTTATGGCGGACTACGTGGCGGGCCGGGCCTGGTACCTCTATGACGATGCCGGCGAAACCGGTCATATGGACCCCGGCACACCGTTCGTCGTCGCCGGAGTTCCCGCCGTGCGAGCCGGTGAATCAGAGAATCTTGACGTCCTGCTGGAATCACCAGTGATACGGGATACGCGTCCCGAAGCAGTCACTGAGGTTCCGCAAGAGGAGCATCCCGCCGCGACTTCGGCGGCAGATCCGGAGGACACTAGGCATGTGGCCGGGGGGCGAGGCGAGCGTGCTTCCTTTGTTCTTCCGTCAGCAAGTGTTGACGTCAGCGGGTCTGGAATCTTCTGGCCGGCTGAAGGTGAGCATGGATATGAGGTCGTGGATCCAGATTCAGCCTACGGTCTCGATGACCGTCTAGTGTGGCTCGACCTGACGATCAGCAGCTGAGCGCATACACTCGGCTCTATGGCTTCGACGAACCTTGTCCCCTCGAGCAGTGGCAATCGCGCTTCATCTTCCCAGGTCAGCGGGCGTGACCGGCGCGCAGCTAAGAAATCTCGCCGGCCACTTCTCCGCAGTGCAGCGGGAGGACTTCTCGCCGCAAAGTCGATCTCTTTTGTCTCACACCGGGCCTTCACCGAAGACGGCCAGCTCACACCCTCGGCAGAAGCGTGGCTGACCCGCGCGGTCACTGTGCAGCGGCCCCTTGTGTTGGCGAACCTTCGGCGGCTCCGAAAAGCCCACCCCACCTTCACTAACCGAGAACTCGCTGAGCGCCTCGATACGGAATTCAAACGGTCCATGACCGGCGGAGGTCTCCTGATCGGGGCCACCGCAGCAGTACCCGGTGTGGGAACCGCCACGTCGATGGGCCTATCTGTTCTTGCCACCGGCAGTTTCCTTGAGATGTGCGCACTGTACGCACAGTCCAAGGCTGAGTTAGCCGGAATCACCACGGAGGATCCCCAAAAGGCCAAATTGCTGGTCATGGGGATCATGCTGGGGGAGGAGGGCCGCAAGCTGTTAGGCGAACTCTCGGCTCAGGCCGAAGGCCGTGGTGGTGGACCCATTGGGTCCATCGTCCCGCTAAGCAATGCTGCTGCCGGCACAGCGGGTGCGTCCACCATGAGTCAGCTGATCGGCAATCAACTGCGCAAACAGTTCGTACGCAAGTTCTTCATCCGCCGGGGCACTTCCATGGTCGCCCGTGCAATTCCCTTCGGAATAGGCGCGGTGATCGGTGGGGTGGGGAACCGGGTTCTGGCCCGGCAAATCACCTCAAGTGCGCGCTCTGCGTTCGGGGAGCTCCCTGAGGAGACTCCCAGTGCGTTAGTTGAGGACTTCCGGCGTGGGCTCGAGCGGGAGAGGCAGCGGGCGGACCGAAAGAAGCGCCGGGCAAAGAAGCGGGAGCTCAAGGCTTCCACAGCTGCGCAGCGCAGAGAACTCAAGCAACAGCGCATACGCCAAAGCACCAGCCCATCTTCGAGCTCCGACGCAGCACTACCGGCGGAGTTCACCAAGGACTGACCTGCTGAACCGGTCCGTTTACGGCTCATTCACGCGGCGTTGTTCAGATCTTCCTTCTGGACTCGCCCGGAGTTGGCCTGCTCCGCATAGGCTCCGGAGTGTGACGCGCAGCGACGGACTCGAACAGTGCCGCCCTGATATCTTCCGCCCCCTTCATCTCTCTTCTGGGCACATTTTCGACGCTCTCCCGGTAGCCCCGCTCGAAGCTGTCGAAGGCCGTCTCGGTGCCAGGCGCACTCGGGTCTTCGCCCATCGCGGAGCGTCTGGTCTTTTCGCTGAGCACACTCGGGCCGCATATTTGCGTGCGCTCGAGGAGGGCGCTGACGGTCTTGAAATTGACCTGCACCTGACGCGGGACGGAGAACTGGTCTGTTTCCACGACCCGACACTTGAACGCACCTCAGACGGCGCCGGTGCAGTTGCTGAGACCACCTTGGCTCACATGCGACAGCTCGATGTCTCCAGTTGGAAGACCCCCCTGCTCCCGGCACGTTACGGGTCACGGTCTCATCAGCTGATGACGCTCCAGGACGTCCTCGAACTGCTGGGCACCGCCGGTCGGGACACGTGCTTGGCAATCGAGCTGAAGCACCCTTCGCCGTTTGGGCACAAGCTGGAAGACACCATGCTCAGGGTGCTCCTGGCCGCAGGATGGGACCCCGAGACTTCCCATATACGGTTCGGTGACCACACTGTCCGGGTGACCATTATGAGTTTCTACCCAGAGTCGTTGAGATACTTGGCAGAGTTGGTCGCCAGCGACAAACTCTGCGCCCTGGTATCGACCGTCGACGCCGCCTCCGTTGACGTGCGATGGTCACACCTGCGTTTCTCCGCAGCAGTACGGCCCGTTGTTGCCGCGGTAATGAAGGGTGCTGTCCGTGACTCAGAGACGCTGATCTGGAATCAGCAGGTGGGCATCGCCGGCCCTGGGGTGGGTTATGTTCGTTCTCGACGCGCCGAGATCAAGGCATGGATCGCGCGGGGCTGCCGGGTTCGCGTGTGGACAGTTGACAGTTTCGCCGATGCTGATCTGATGGCTGACCTGGGTGTGCAAGAGATCACTACGAATTTTCCTGGACGAATGGTTCAACGCGTGAGCTAAAGCCTCGCTAGTGGCAGGTGCGATCGGTACCATGAGGACACACCTGATCTGAGGAGGTCCACCATGACCCAGGAAAAGCCCGGCGTCGTCGTAGGCGTGGACGGTTCTGAACAGTCGCTGCGGGCAACCCATTGGGCGGCTGCTGAGGCCTATCGGCGAAGCCTGCCGCTGACAGTGGTCACCGCATACTCGATCCCCGCTTTCGCCGCATCCTCCATGGACGGAGGGTACGCCATGATGGACGATTCGTCGCTGAGGGCGGGAGCAGAACGCGTGATGGACGAGGCCAAGCAGTTCCTGCGGGACTACCCAGGCGAACTTGACTACCGGATCGAGTCTGGTGATCCCACCGCGGTGTTGCTTGAATACTCGGACGACGCAGAGATGCTGGTCGTGGGCTCGCGCGGACGCGGTGGGTTCTTCGGACGGTTACTGGGCTCAGTGTCCTCAGCCCTCCCTGCGCACGCGAAGTGCCCAACCGTTCTGGTGCCACTGAAGTTTTCTGCCAAAGAAGAAAACGCGGTGACGACTGCTACTGGAGCCATTCCCATAGTATCTTCGTCATCCCAGCCCGGCGCAGCAGCCCCTGAGTCGCTCATCGAGGAAGGTGCGCACCCTCTCCGTGCTCAGGATGCGCGGCCGGTGGTCGCCGGCGTAGACGGCTCAGATTACGGCAGAGTGGCTGCACTGGTCGCCGCGCAGGAGGCTGCGGAACGGGGCGTCACCCTCAGGCTGGTCTGCGCCCTGCCGCCGCTGGGGTCAACGCTGGTCTGGATCCCCACTCATATTGAAGATTCAGATGCCCTTGCCGAGTTGGAGGAGAAGCTAAAGGCCGGTCGCTCATGGCTCAACAGCCATTTCCCTGATCTCACAATCGAGGTTGAGGTCATCGACGGTACCGCCGTCGATGTGTTGGTAGAAGAGACCCGCCGGGCTCAATTGACGGTGCTGGGCACCCGTGGCCGTGGCGGATTCGCAGGTATGTTGCTGGGCTCCACCTCCCAGGGAGTCCTCCAGCATGCAGAAGGCCCCCTGATGGTCGTCCCCGACGGAGAGGACGAGCGCATCCAGGATCGCGCGGACTTTGGACCTGTCCTCTGAGCAGGAGCCTGAGCGCGCTCTGTCGGAGCCAATGGCACATTACGAGGCCCTCCCTTAACCAAGAGAACGACGACGCCCCCGGCACCTTGGTGCTGAGGGCGTCGTCGTTTCTGTGCGCTGCGAGCTAAGCGACTCGGCGAACCATGGTGGGGCTGCCAAATACGCTCCGCACCGACACACCGGCGCGTGGGTTACCCGCATCGGCAATCATGCCATTGCCTAGATAGATCGCTACGTGGTAATCGCCCCAGAAGATCAAGTCACCTGGACGACGGTCACCCCATGAGACCTGTTGGCCCTGGACCATCTGATCCCACGTGGTCCGCCCCAAGCTCACGCCAGCCTGTCGATAGGCAGCCTGGGTGAAACTTGAGCAGTCCCAAGAGTTTGGCCCGTTAGCGCCGAGCACATAGCTGGTGCCTGGACGGCTGGCTTCGTTTCGAGCCCAGTTCGTGGCGATGGACGCAGCATTGCTACCTCCGGTGCTGCTTGCTGGCTGGGCACTGCCACCGCTGGAGGAGGAACCGCTGGAGCTGGAGCCTTCGGAGGAGCTGCCGCCGCTAGAGGAGCTCCCGCTGCTCGATGAAGATCCGCTAGAGCCGGAGTCTGTTGATCCCGAGCTGCTGCTCTGCTGGTTCCGCAGCGAGCTGACGTGCGAGGCCAGCTTCGAGGTTGACACGGTACCGTCACTGTTGGTGAGGTCGGAGTTCTGTGTGGCTGCGCGCCAGTAGTCTCCACCGGAGCCGCTGAAGCCTGGCTCGATGCGGGCGGCCTCGACGAGCAGGCTGCGCAGTTCGCTGCTCAGGTCATCCCAATGAGTCGGCGCGGGGCTCGAAGTCCGTGTCGGTGAGGGTTCCGGAGTCGATGTGCGGGTAGGTGTCGGGGTCGGCGTGGGTGTGGCCGTCCGTGTTGGAGTCGAACTGGGAGCTGAACTCTCGGAGCTTTCCTCCGCTGCACTCGAACGCGCTGACGCCTGGTTGTCCAGGTAGGCGACGTGGCCTTCCAGGACGGTCCAGTTGATCGAGCCGCCACTGGTGGTGAACAGATCATTGCTCTGCAGCAGCGCGTAGTAGTCGCGAGCTCCACCGTCAAAGCCGGACTCCAAATCTGCCGCCTTGGCCAAGAGGGACTTCTGACCCGAACTCAGGGAGTTGTACCCCGGGGCAGAGGCCTCTGTGGGGGAGGGAGTTGGTGAAGGGCTAGGTGAAGAGGATGCCGTCGGTGACGGGCTGCTGGTGGGGCTGGGTGAGGAGCTCGGGCTGGGTGCCGGCTCGTCTTCCTGTTCCGCTTCCTGAGCTGGCTCCGCTTCATCTTCAGCCTGAGTGGTGAGATAAGCGACGTGGTTGGCGAAAGCCTCCCAGTCAACGGCGCCATCGCTGGTCAGGGCGGAATTCTCCAGAACCACACGGTAGTACTCAGCCGAGCCGTCGAAGCCCTCCAACTCGGCGCCCTCGGAGAGGAGCTCGCGCTGCTCCGAGTTCAAGGACTCGAATGTGGGCACTTCGGTGACCTCGGATTCTTCGGACGACGCGGCTTCCCCTTCCGCATTGTCCGAAGAATCCTCGGTGGTCTCATTGGCTGACTCGGCCTCATCGTCAGCCTCGTCGTCGTCTTCATCGTTGACTTCGGCTACGGCGGTCTGTGGGCCTGCGGCGCGCAGCTGTCGAATACGTTCGCGTACCGCTTCGCCGTCGAGGTTTCCGTCGGCGTCGAAGTATCCGGTGCCGCCGTCTGCCCTGTCATGCTCGCCGTACATGAAGGTGAGGAAGTCGCTGAGGCTTCCCTCGAATCCTTCTTCTTCGCGCAGCGTCTCAAGGAGGTCGCGGAGAACGCTGTCGAGCTCTTCGAGACTCTGATTGGTGGAACCGTCCTGTGTACCAGTGGAGGCTAGAGTTTCGGCGGCCTCTTCTGAAGCGCTCGCGGCAGCCTCAGAGGCTGCTTCAGCTTCACGCTGCAGTTGGGCGGCGTCCACCGCTTCGCGTTCGGCTTGCTCCGAGAGCTGCTGACCTGTTGCGTCATCGGCCAGAGCATCGTCGTCTCCCAATAGGACATCAGCGGCAGATGTGTCGCCGTCCTGGTACTCCTCGGAGGCCTCCATGGCAAGTGCTGCCTCGGCTGCGACGGACGCGTCCTCCGCTTCCTGCTGGAGGTCCGCGGCATCTTGGAGGCGAGCTTGGGCCAATGAATGCTGGCGCATCAGTTCGAGTTCCAACTCGTCTGCGCGGTCCACAGCTTGGTCGATGCGGCCCACGATGTCGACCATCATGCGGTCTCGTGCATGCTGTGATTCTCTCGCGGTGGAGATGTCGTCCGCGGAGGGGACCTCGGGCAGATCGGTTCGGACGAGGGTCTCGGCGGAGAGGGCCTGATCGGTGGCCTGCTCGACAATAGAATCATCGGAAGTGCGATCAGCGACCAGGCCGGGCAGGGTGGTCCCGACGAGCGCTGTAGTCACGACGGCGGCGGTTACGGCCGCCACCGCAAAATTGCGGCGGTGCTTCACGGTAGTTCCTCACTTTTTCTCATGGGCGCAAGTGCCACGTCAGCCAGCCCCGTTTTGGGAGAGGCGTGCTGTGGGTCCGATCCTGACGCGGACGCTCACATCCCGGGTTATAGATACCCCTCGTGTGAACGACTGAGATGGGAAACGCGTCTGGTGTGAACCCTTCGCGGTGCTGCTGGCGTTCACGATAATTGCGAAAAGGTCACGGAGGCAATAGCCCGTGTCGTTTCTGTGACGAAGCTGTGAGGCCAAAAACCCCGTGATTACGGGGATCCGGGGTCAGAATCCAGCATTCTTCAACCTTCAAGTAGGTTGAAGGTTGAGGCTCCACAACTTTGGCACAGGGTTGTGCTATGCCGGTACTGGCGAGCAGCGGCGTCGGATTTTGTGCCCCAAAGAGGCTAGTCCCAACCCAGTCGGTGGAGGGTCTCGTCACTGATGCCGAAGTGGTGCGCGACTTCATGCACGACCGTGACAGTCACTTGTTCGACGACGTCTTGTTGGGTCTGGCAGATTTCTAGAATTGGGCCCTTATATAGGGTGATGCGATCCGGCATAGCCCACGGCTCGCCACCACGTTCAGTGAGCGGAATACCTTCGTAGAGACCGAGAAGCACCGTATCCGGATCTTCCCAGGGCTCGGGCTGATAGTTCTCCTCCACGAATACGGCGACATTCTCTATTTTAGCCGCGAGCTCCGGGGGAATAAGGTCCAGGGCATCTGTGACGGCGGCATCGAACTCGTCATCAGTCATCTGCACAGGCATCGCCCCAGTCTAGGGGCGCCCAGACCTGAGTGGGTCCTCAGCGTTTCTCGCCTCGCTCGCAATTCGCGCTGCCTGAGCTGGAGGCAACTTGCCGCGTCGACGGATCACCAACTACACTCTTACAGGTTCCCCTGGAGGAATAAGCAGGATCCTTCTAGGGAGTTCGGGCCCCCATCGTCTAGCGGCCTAGGACACCGCCCTTTCACGGCGGCGGCACGGGTTCGAATCCCGTTGGGGGTACAAGCTCCGGCGCTTTCAAAGTGGCGGAGCGGGGGAGGCTCTGATAAAGTTTCTCCTCGTGCCGATTCGGCACAGCAACATGTAAGGCCCTGTAGCGCAGTTGGTTAGCGCGCCGCCCTGTCACGGCGGAGGTCGCGGGTTCAAGTCCCGTCAGGGTCGCAGGACATCGGTTTTCAGGTACGGCTCTGTAGCTCAGTTGGTAGAGCGTTCGACTGAAAATCGAAAGGTCACCGGATCGACGCCGGTCGGAGCCACAAAAAGCCGGTGTCTCGGCACTGAAACCCTCGGAAACCCGGGGGTTTCAGTCGTTTAAGGGGCAACCTGGCGAAGAGAAAACAGTCAACAACACCGCACTTTTGATTGGACTGTTTAGCTGAGTGAGCTACAAGAATGCGGGCTGAGGAACATCGGCTAGCGAGCCTGCTCGGGAGGGCAATGCGACGTTCTGCGCCGAGAGTATGGCGCCCCTGATATGCCAGGGTGAAGGTTGGGGCATGCGCGCAAGACTTGGTCCTCATCGGGTAGACGCTCGCCATGTCCCTAGTGAACTCGCAATGCTTGTAACTGATCTTGAGCAGACCCTTCAGGTGAATCAGGCACTCGACACGAGCGAGTGCGGAGACGCCGAGGCTTGCTACATGCCTGGCGAGCTATCGATTCCCGATCCAGGGGATGGTGGCACCACAAAGGCGTCTTGAACCGGCTATAGCGCACGGGTAAGGTGTGACCTATATCACTAAAAATATAGGTGTGGACAGGCATGAAGCGACGGAGGGAAAGCCATGTCGGACGCCCAACCGACTATCGACGTAACTGATCCAGTTCGCTCTTCACCCTCAAAATCAGTACAAACTGACCTGGACCAAGAGACCATTGATCGTATTCAGCGCTTTAGTGAAGGACCTGCGTCTGAGATCTCCGCACGCATACAGCAGTTGGAGCGTGAATGGGACATCGAACGCATACTTGAGCTGAACGCTTCGTCATTGGCCTTCCTGGGTACGGTGCTTGGCGTGACCTTCAATAAGAAATGGTTGTTGCTACCGGGGACTGTTTTGCCATTCCTCTTTCAACACGCCGTACAGGGCTGGTGTCCACCGGTGGCGCTCTTTCGCCGACTGGGTGTTCGCACCCAGAAAGAGATTCAGTTGGAGAAATACACTCTCAAGGTGCTTCGTGGTGATTTTGACTTCCTCGAAGAAAAGCCTGACGCCGAAAGTGCACTTCGCAGAGTCACCCGCTAGGCACCAAGTACTGGGCGTCCTGCGCGGTTCCAAGACGCCCTGAAGACTCAGAAAGAGGAAACCCAAATGCCTTACACCCGTAGCCTGACCGTCCGATTACCCTACGCGCAAGCCGTAGAACATACCCGCGAGGCCTTGGCAGCACAGGGCTTCGGAATTTTGAGCGAGATCGATGTCAAGGCGACATTTGAGAAGAAGCTGGGTAAGGAGTCCGCTGGGGCCCTCGGTGACTACGTGATCTTGGGGGCCTGCAACCCGCAGTTGGCCAGTAAGGCCCTTGCAGCTGAGCCTCAGCTCGGCGCGCTGTTGCCGTGCAACGTTGTGGTCCGCCGCGGCATCGATGACGACGAGAGCATCATAGATGCCGTGGACCCCCAGACCCTGGTCCAGCTCAGCGGCGCGGCCCAGGTGCGCGAAGTAGCAGACGACGCTGACGTTCGATTGCGTGCAATGATGGCCTCACTCGAGAACGTCGGCACCAGTACCACCTGAGTTCTACCGGAGAGTGAGCGCAGCTTCGTTACAGGAGTCTAGCTGTCGCGTGCCGTTCGTGTGGTCATGCCGGTGTAGCTCTACATGTTGGCCTCTAGACCGCACACTCAGCCGCAACTGTCGACAGGTCTGCCTCGTGAACCATTCAGCTGGTAGGCATCAGCGCCTTTGTGACCATCACCGCCCACGCAAGGAGCCTTGCCGTGGGCTCACTAGAGTGCAATATTCATATACCCGCGCCATCTCTGCCGCCGGGGGGGGTGAAGGTTCTAGCTCCCCGGTGAAACAGTAAACCCCTCAGGAGAGACGTGATAGTTCCGACGAAGTTCATGAGCAGATGGTGCCTTTCGCTCTGACGCGGGGCGTAGCGTTCCCGACAGAACGCAACTACTGCTTATTTGGTGGTTAAGACGAACCACTTGAGTTGGCGATACCTCTTGCGCAGTTCAGGACAGCGAGAGGAACAACTTCTCCAGCTCTTCCACGGTCAACCCGTCCTCAGTCTCCGCTGCGCGCTCTGGATCGGTGATACAGAACTGCATGGCAGAGGACACCACAATGAACCCCGCCCGGTCCAAGGCAGTCGATACTGCCGCCAATTGGGTTACTACTTCTCGGCAGCTCCCACCGGCTTCGACGGCGGTGATGACGGAGTCCAGTTGGCCTCGTGCCCGCTTAAGTCTGTTCAGGATGCGACGCTGCGTCTCCAGGTCGGCTTCTCTCATAATGAACTCCTTGTGTTTTGTGCTGCGTTGTCAAGATCATGTCTGACTTCAATGATGATTCGTCAGGGTACTCGGTGTCTCCTTGAATCTCCGCTTTGATGATGAGCGTATTCGCCGGAGAATGAGCAGAGCCGCTAGGAGGACAATTACCGCCGCTGACACTCCTACGCCAAAGGCCGTCGGCAACTCCTGGATGAACACGACGACGCCCATGGCGAGAACGAGGTAGCCGAATGCTTTCTTCAGGGCCTTCTCTGGCACGTATTTCACCAGCGCCGAACCGATCAGGGCACCGACTACGGTGACGCTGGTGATCATGAGCACTGGACCCCAGTCGATGCTCACGGTTGTCAGATATCCGGCCAGCCCTGTGAAGGATTTCAACGAGATGATGAGCAGGGACGTTGCGACTGCTGCTGGCATTGAGAGCCCGCCCAGCAGAACTAGTGCGGGCACAATCAGAAATCCACCGCCGGCACCGACCATTCCGGTCACCACGCCGACGACCAGGCCCTCCAGGATGATCTTGATCAGTGGAAGCTTCTTCCGATCCTCACCGGACTGTTTCGCTTTGCGGTCGAGAATCATGGCCAGCGCGGTGGCGACCATCATGACTCCGAAGGCGACCATCAGCACCACACCGGGAAGTTGGCTGCCCAGCAGTCCGCCGCCGAAGGCCCCGACCATGGCGGCGGCGCCGAAGATGAACCCCGTCCGCCATTGGACGTTGCCGCGCCATGCGTGGGCGACCACGCTGACTGCGGAGGTCACCCCGATGATGAACATGGAGGCAGCGATCGCCTCCTTCGGCGGCATGCCGGCCACATAGGTCAGCAGCGGAACCGCTAGGATGGTGCCCCCGCCGCCGAGCAGACCCAGAGAGAGCCCGATCCCGACGGCGAGGACCATTGACAGAATCAGAGCAGCGGACATCATTACTGTGGCACCTTCACCTGCAGTGACTGCGGGATCTCTGCCAGGAACTTCTCGACTGTCGGGTCAGCCTCGACCTTGTTCCACGGCATCTTGTTGAGTGCCGCCGCCATGGCGCAGGAGTCGGTCAGTGCTGAAAACGTCAGGCCCGCGCCGATCGCTCCGGCGAGGTAGCCCACCTTCGGTGAAATCAGCTTGCCTCCGAGGAACCCGGTCAGAACGAGCGATCCGGCTGCCATGCGCACCTGACGATCCATCGCCCAACGGTGCTTTCCCCTGCTGGTGTGCTGGCGGTGCTGTGCTTCCATAGCGACGACGCCGCCCTCCAGCACGCGAGCAGTGTTCACGCCCGCGGCCTTCAAGTGCTGAAGGGCTTGGTTGGCGCGGTTGCCGGTCTGACAGATCAGCACAATCTCGTCGTCAAACTGCTCAGCGAGAGCGTCGCGGTTCCGCTGCAGAAGGTCCAGAGGAACGTTGTGTGACTCAGGCACGCGCAGGGATTCATACTCGGCCGGGGTGCGGACATCGATCAGCAGCGGTGTCTGCTGCGAACGCAGCTTCTCAGCCAGTTCCGCAGGGCTCATAGGGGCAGTGGGTGCAGCGGTGTTGGTTCTCATGGGTAAAGTTCCCTTTCAACAGCAGTGGGTGAGCGACGCGCAGGTCGGCACTGTCGCAAACTCGTCAACATGTGGTGGTTGCGGTCCGGAACGTTGGTCAGTGTGACTGCTTCCACTCGGCCCAGCCTGCGTAGCTTCCGACCAGCTCGCGGACGTCGTGGCCTTCTCGCCTCAGTGCGCTTGCGGCCACTGAGTTCCGGACTCCCGACTGGCAGTAGGTGACGATGGGTCCGGTGGGCGGCAGCTGATCCTGGTGCCACAGGACACGGCCGGCGCTGAGCTGCTCAGAGCCTGGGACGTGACCCTCGGCGTGCTCCGACTTGTTCCGGACATCGAGCAACAGAGCGGGCTCGAAGTTTTCAAGCTCTGCTGGTGTAATCGTGGCTGGTTGGGTCTTCGGCAGTCCGTCAAGGCTGGTGATGTATCCCTTGACTCGATCAACGCCGACCCTCATAAGATGCTCACGCAGAGACTCCGCTTGTTCCTGATCTTCCGCAAGCAGGATCAGCGGCCGCGTCTCCCGCTCCGGATCGTAGGCCCATGCTCCGAAGCTTGCTGTCTTGCCCCCGGCGGGAATGTTCAGGGCCCCGACCGGGGTGCCGTGCTTGACCATGTCATGGGAGCGGGTGTCGACAAAGATCGCCCGACCCCCCTCCAGGGCACTGCGTACTTGGTCGACGGTCATCTCCACCAGGGTTCCCTGAGGACCCAGGATGTAGGGGCCATCTTTATTCTCGCGCTTCATGCGTCCGAAGTAGGCGTGCGCGTCGGGCTGGCCATCGAGGAGCTCATCGATGAAGCCCTGCTCGTCGTCGTCGCTCACGTACTGCGACCACCAGGCGTTGTGACGTTCGTAACCGACCGTGGTGGAGGGCAGCGCGCCGAGAGCCTTCCCACAGGCACTGCCTGCACCGTGTCCCGGGTACACCATGACGTGGTCTGGAAGGGTGACGAACTCGTTCCTGAGGCTGCGGTAGAGCTGCTTGGCCCCCTCGAAACGGGTGTCTTGTCCGCCTGCTGCCTCATCGAGGAGGTCCGGACGGCCGAGGTCCCCGGCGAAGACGAAGTCTCCGGAGATCATGTAGCCGGGATCATTGCTGAAGGCGCCGTCAGTGACGAGGAACACCAGGTGCTCAGGCGTGTGGTCCGGAGTGTGACGCGCCTCGAGGCGAATATTGCCGAGGGAGACCACATCTCCATGGTTCAGCCGTTTGGCGTCGAAACCGTACTGCCAGTCCTCGCCGCCCTCTCCTGAGACATAGGCATCGGCCTCTGTGGCAGCGGCGAGCTCCCGCGTGCCGGAGAGATAGTCGGCGTGGATATGGGTCTCCGCCACAGCGGTGATGCGCATACCGTGCCGGTCAGCCAAATCAAAGTAGTCGCTCAGATCGCGACGGGCGTCAATGACCACCGCTTCACCCTTGGACTGGCAGCCGATGAAGTAGCTGGCCTGGGCTAGATCTTCGTCGTAGATGCGTTCCAGAAGCATGAGATCGCTCCTTCTTCATAGACAATATAAATACCCTGGGGGGTATGCAAGTGAGTCTGCCTTATACCCTAGGGGGTATGCAAATCAGTGCGTGGTTGAGAGGGAACGCCGTGGGATCTCGCGCAGCCTGCGGTCGGGCCAGGGTGGTCTGAAGCTGTCTAGATCACGCATCCGGAAAGGACTGCGGCAACGGCGGCACCGTGGGCCGCGGTGCTCGTCACGATCAGGACCGCCGAAAGGGCGACGATCGCCGCCGCGCCGAGAGCTCCTTGCCTCGGGTCTACTGGGGAGATGAGTTGCCGCACCCGTTCCGGGCCTGCGGCCAACATCATCCGGTGCGGGCCCGTCTGTTCGGTGGCGTTGCGCTGCTCACTATTGGCCTGCCCCATAATTAACAATGCCGAGGCCAAGGGGCGCTTTCCCACGCGGCGTTGTGCGGCATTGTTCGCCGAGATCTCCAAATAGTGCGGGACGGAGTCAGCAATAGCTGCGGCAAATGGCACACATCGTAGAGGGCCTGTGATACTACCGATGAGATCAAGGATGAGGTGGTGCCGCTCGCGCAGGTGAGATGCCTCGTGCTCAAGAACCGCGCGCAGCTCATGGACGCTCAGCTCCTCGAGTAGGCCCGTCGAGACGACGATGCCGCAACGACCGCGCCCCAGCGCAAAGTCAGACGGCTGCGGATCGGCCACCACTGTGACTAGGTACCCCGCGACGTTCTCCCGACGTCCCGCCGGCAGCAATGATTGACACGTTGCCCGAACACGCGCATGACGCATCAACACCGAACGCAGACCCAGCACCATCACCACCGCCACTGCCACCATCGGCGCCAAGAGGAAAACCACGGAGGGGACTGCGGTCTCCACAGGGAGTCCGGAGGAGAATGGATTGGAAGCCTCCAAGCAGCGCTGACACACGTCAGCTATCGACGAAGGAAGCGGACTGGGTCCGGTGAGGGACCAGGCGAGAAACAGCCCCGTCGGCATGCCACGTTCGGCCGCTGAATTGTCGATGCACGCGATCCGAGGCACTCTTCCCGCGGGCGACCGTACCGTCCTACTAGCCGCCGAGCATGCAACCAAAGAGCACGAGATGGGGCCTGACGACGTGCTATGCCGATGCTCTGGGGCGACAGTTGGAATGGTTCAGGACGCTGCGCAGGAAGGCTGCCAGAATGTGACCGAAATCGGCGAATGTGCGCGAGCGGGAACCGGGTGCGGAACATGTCACCAGCAGATCGGAAAACTACTCGACACTGTGGCCGGGTAACGGGAGCTACTCAGGTGCAGCGCCCAGCGCCGGTACTGACTGAGCCGCTCGCCCAACGGGTCAGGAACTCCGCTCCGGCCTCATCATGGATAGCACCGGTGCTCGAGGTGAGCACCGCATAAGGGGTCTCAGGGATACCATCAGCTGGGCGTACATCCACGTGACTGACGGCAAGCCCCTGCTGATACAGCCATGTGGCCATCGCATAGTCAGTGCGAGAGTCGCCCATCGTGAACCAACTCTCCGCTGTGATCCCACGAGCCTCCAACAAGGCCAATGCGCGCTCCGCGCCGAGATCCTTCCCCACACGCTGGTGCTCAATGTCGGTGGAAATGATGGTCGGATCAATGCGGACGCTCTCCAACCGGTGTTTCTCCAGTAGGCCAGGGATCGCGGCGTCGAACTCTTTCTGGGCCTCCAGGTACTCAGAGTTCTCCACATCCACTGACTGCTCCACCGAGATCATGGCGCGCTTCGTCTCATCAAAGAACATCAGTCCCGCGAAGCGTTGCGCGACGAGCTCCCGAACGTCCGCAGCAAGTGCAGCAGGAAGCTTCAACTCCTGGTCAATGTGAACGTCCCCCAAGCTCCAGGGTGTCACCTCAGCCCAGACCGCACCTTTCTCGCTGACCGTGAAAACGGGAGCTGCAGAGAGCAGGCCGGATGATCGCAATGGCGGAATCACCTGCTGGGCGATGAAGTCGTCAGAGCGACCGGTATTGAAGATCACCGGGATGCCGCGGTTCGCCATCGTTGCGAGGTCCCGGCTGATCGATGCGATGGCGACGGTTCTACTCATGGGAGAAGCGATAGGCCCATCCACATCCAGTAGCAGACCAAAGGCAGGGGAGGGATTGAAAACAGCTGTCTCAGCAGTGAAAGTCACCAGACCATTATCCTGCACCCCTCTAGACTGGTCAGCAGCCGCGCAGAAGGGAGCTGGGGTGAAGCTGCTGCAGTCGCTGCGGAGACGGTTCCTTCATGCCCTCCGAGCACTCTTGCCTATCCTCGGCGTAGTCATCGCCTTCCAGACAGTTGTATTCCGTCAGGTGCCTGAAGGTGCGGCGTCTATCGTGCTTGGACTGTTGATCGTTGCTGCAGGGATTGCGCTGTTTCTGGAAGGCCTGGAGCGCAGTGTGTTCCCGGTAGGGAAGTCCATCACCAATAAACTGGTGAAGACGGCGTCGCTGTGGAAGCTGCTTCCTTTCTGCTTCGGTATCGGATTCGCCGCAGTGGTCGCTGAACCAGCGCTGATCTCGGTGGCAGATCAGGCTCAAGTCGTCAGCGAAGGGCGAATCAACAGTCTGACGCTGCGGTTCATCATCGCCATAAGCGTTGGAGTCGTCATGGTGCTTGGCGCGGTACGTGTCTTCCTGGGCTGGCCCCTTCACCGCGTCCTGCTGATCGGTTACGGCGTGGTCATCCTGCTGACCGTGATTTCACCCCAGGAGGTGGCCAGCCTCGCATATGACTCCGGAGGGGTGACCACCAATATTGTCACCGTGCCGCTGATAGCCGCCATCGGGATCGGTATGGCTGCATCCGTGCGGGGACGGAGTCGGCTCGGCGATGGCTTCGGGCTTGTGGCCCTGTGCGTCATGGTGCCCATGGTCAGTGTGCAGCTCTACGGCATCGTGGTCTACCAGTTTGGGGAACCCGCGGCGGTCACTCATGCAGAAGCAGGAGCCGGTGAGATGCTGTGGATCGAGCTTTTTCTCGGACTAATGACAGTGGTCCGTGATGTGCTTCCGGTGATTACCGTGGTGCTGTTCTTCCAGTTTGTGGTGCTGCGCCGGCGACTAGGCAACCCGATCGGAGTCACCGTGGGCTTCGTGATGGTCGTACTAGGTCTATATGGATTCATCGTGGGGCTCGACATAGGGCTTCTGCCAATGGGGCGCCAGATGGCGGAACAGCTGATTGCCACAGAGCAGATCCCGCTGATCATCGCTTTTGGTGTGCTGATCGGTTTCGCCACAACCTTGGCCGAACCAGCGCTTATGGCCATCAGCAAAGAGGCAGAGGACATCTCGGAGAAACGTCTCAAGGCCAACACTCTCCGCCTCCTAGTAGCCTGCGGGGTGGCGGTGGGGATCGGCGTCGGCGTGCTGCGGATTCTCACCGGTGGTTCGTTCGTCGTCCTCATCACAGCGCTCTACGTCTTCGCGCTGCTGCTCATGTTGCTGGCTCCGAAGGATCTTGTTCCGCTGGCGTTCGATCTCGGGGGCGTGACCACCAGCGAAATCACTGTTCCCCTGATTACTGCCCTGGGGATTGGCCTAGCAGCGGCAGTTCCTGGACGTGACGTCCTCATGGACGGCTTTGGGCTGATCGCATTCGCATCCGTAGGTCCGGTCATTGCAGTGCTTGGCTATGCTTGTACTGTGAAGCTCGGAGCCATAGCACGCGGGAAGTCATCGCCACCAAACTCCCCTCTGGAGGCATGATGTCGCACAGTGTCGTATTCGTGGTGACCCCGGATGACCAAGAAGAGAGAGCCATCACCCTCGTGGAGGATGCCGGCGCCACCGGAGTGACTGCGCTGTCTGCACGTGGTGTCGGCTCACACGCCCGCAGGACTATCTTCGGAGTGCACTTCACCGGGGCGCAGTCGCTCCTGATGATGGTGGTCCCCACGGAGAAAGTCCAGGCCCTGATGGCATGTCTGCACGAGGTCATTTTTGATGGCCAGGACTCCCACGGAATCTGCTTCTCAGTTCCTGTAGACCAAGTATCACTGCCTGGGCACTCCGGCGCCACAGGGCCTTAGGTCGTAAAAGAGCTACGTCAGTTCCATGACCACCGGTGCGTGGTCGCTGGCGCCTTTCCCGCGACGTTCGTCCTTGTCCACATAGGCGTTCTCCACCCGCCTTGCCAGAGTTGGGGACGCCAAGTGGAAGTCAATGCGCATTCCCTGTCGCTTCTGGAATCGGAGGCTGGTGTACTCCCAAAAGGTATACACCCCGGGGCCAGGCGCATGCGGGCGGACCACGTCGGCGTATCCCGCGTCGAGGAATCCCTGGAACGCAGCACGCTCATCGTCGGTCACATGCGTCAGCTGGTTCTTCTCGAAGAAATCGATATCCCACACATCCTGGTCCTCTGGGGCAATGTTCCAATCCCCCGCCAGGACGATCTGCGCGTCAGGATCCTCGGTGAGCCACGCTTCAGCGTGCCTCCGGAGCCGGCGGAGCCACTCCAACTTGTAGACCATATGCTCGTCATCGCGCGTTCTCCCATTGGGAACGTACAGGCTCCACAGCCGGACTCCGTTGCATGTGGCCCCGATGGCGCGGGCCTCCTGGACCGGGTCTTTGCCATTCTTGCCGAACTCCGGCTGATCAGGGAAGGTACGCTCGACGTCCTTCAAACCCACCCGCGAAGCGATGGCCACACCGTTCCACTGATTGAAGCCAAAGTGCGCGACGTCATACCCGTTGTGCTCGAAGAGCTCCCAGGGGAAGTTGTCATCCTTGCATTTGGTCTCCTGGATAGCCAAGACGTCCACATCGGACTTCTCCAGCCAGGCTTCCACCCGATCGGCCCGGGCCCGCATCGAATTCACATTCCACGTCGCGATTTTCACGCTCACCACGTTATCAGCGCGTCCCGACGTACGTCGGCCCGCTACGACGACATATGGCCGGCTTGAGGGCCGAAAAAGTCGGCACGAACGGCCGCCGTCGGTGGGTCAGTCCTTCCACCAACTGTCTAAGGGTGTGACGGGAACGGTACGTTTGTGACGTGTGGCGAGGTAATGGCTCTCCAGGCGGGCGGCGGCGTCGTCGTCGATGCTCTGACCCTCCAGATAATCATCGATCTGGTCATACGTGATGCCAAGTTCAATCTCGTCGAGCTGTCCGGGACTGTCATCCAAAAGGTCAGCGGTGGGTGCTTTGGACCAGATGTGCTCATCGACCCCGAGATGCTGCAAAAGCTGGCGGATCTGCCGCTTGTTCAAAGCGAAGTTCGGCAGGATATCCGCCCCGCCGTCGCCGAATTTAGTGAAGAACCCCGTGACGGACTCAGCACCATGATCCGTCCCTACGACCAAAGCGCTCTGCTCTCCGGCAACCGCATACTGAGCTGTCATGCGTAGACGAGCCTTAACATTCCCTCGGTGGAAGTCGGCCAGCCTGCCCCCGAAGGTTTCCTTATAGGCCACATCTACTCCCGTGACGGCCTTCTCGATATTGAAGGTGTGCACATGGTCTGGGCCTATAAAATTCAGAGCCAGCTGGGCGTCATCCTCGTCATGCTGCACCCCATGCGGCAGCCGCATGGCGTGGAAGCGCGCGTCGGTCCCCTGAGCACGCAGCTTCTCTGCAGCTTGCTGGGCTAGGTAGCCAGCCAGAGTGGAGTCCACTCCGCCGGAGATGCCCAGAACGAATCCTTTGACCCCGGCAGCAGTGGCGTAATCTGCCAAGAAATCAACACGGCGGTCGATTTCGTGAGCCGGATCAATACGGGGTTTGACGCCCATTTCCTCAATAATGGTTTTCTGGAGCTCGCGCATGGTCCTCAGTGTAGTCAGCGCCGTGTCACTGTGAGGTGAACTGAGGCTGAAGGGCAGCTTGGAGTTTCGAACTGCTCCGCCGGCCGGGGGCGGACATAGGATGGGCCCCATGACGTCCTATGCATCTGCCACGCCAGGCGCTGACCCAGAGGTCAGCAGGCTGTGCGAACTCATTGACCAGCACGCTGTTGTCCGCGGGAGAGTCACCCTCTCGTCGGGTAAGGAAGCGGATTACTACGTCGACCTGCGTCGGGTCACCCTGCATCACGAGGCAGCGCCCTTAGTGGGTCGAGTGATGCTCAAAATGCTCGACGCCGCCGGTATCGACTATTCGGCGGTGGGCGGACTCACGATGGGCGCAGACCCTGTCGGCACCGCGATGCTGCATGCGGCTTCTGCTCAGGGCCGGGGGCTCGACGCCTTTGTGGTGCGCAAAGCTGCCAAATCCTATGGCATGGGCCGGCAGGTGGAGGGCCCCAGCATCGAAGGACGCAAAGTCGTGGTCCTGGAGGACACTTCCACCACTGGCGGATCCGCGCTGCAGGCAGTTGAAGGCGTACGGGCTGCCGGCGGAGACGTCCAGGCTGTGGCCGTGATCGTGGACCGTGACACCGGCGCCAAGGAGAAGATTGAGGCCGAGGCCGGAGTTCCCTGCTTCTACGCATACTCCAAGCAGGATCTGGGGTTGGAGTGACTGCTCTGAGCGAGAGCTGAATCACCGGTGACGCAGGATCGTCCGGCCCTGCCGGTGATACTTACTGGGCTGTGCACAACGCAGATCATCGCTTGGGGCATCCTCTACTACGCGTTCCCGGTCCTGTCAGCGCGCATCCTGGAGGACACCGGATGGACCGCTACCTCTGTGACTGTCGCCTACTCTGCGGGCTTGGTGGTCTCCGCGCTGCTTGGCATTCCAGTAGGCAAAATCCTGGATCGGCGTGGCCCCCGGTTAGTCATGACTGTTGGTTCCGTTCTGGGGGTCCTGGGTCTGGTCATCGTCGCATCAGCTGTGAACTACTGGATGTTTCTCACCGGGTGGCTGATCGCCGGAGTAGCTATGGCGGGCAATCTCTACCCGCCGGCGTTCGCTGCCGTAACACGGTGGTACGGGCATCGGCGAGTATTTGCTCTGACCGTCATCACGCTCATCGGAGGACTAGCCTCCACAGTGTTCGCTCCGGTCACCGAGGCGCTGACCGGCGCCTTCGACTGGCGCGGGGTCTACCTGGTCCTGGCGGTTGTGCTCGGCGTAGTGGCGATTCCCGTCCACGGACTTGTGCTGAGCCGCCCCTGGCCCGCAGAGGACAGAGGCGCCCAAGACCACGACGACGCCGGGGACAGCCTCACGGCCCAGAAGCGCAGTGACATCGCCTATGCCCGCGGCATTATCCGGTCACCGGCATACCTGCTGATGACGGTCGGGCTGACCCTGGGCGGGGTGTCAATGTTTGCGGCCATGATTAACCTGGTGCCCATGCTGATCGACCGCGGCGTCTCATCCTCGCTCGCGGCGTGGATCCTGGGACTTGGGGGTTTGGGCCAAGTGGTGGGGAGACTCTTCTATTGGGCTATGGAGCGTCACCTCAGTGTGGTGGCGCGGCATATGTGGATCTACGGACTGTTGGCCGTGAGCACGGCCGCCCTTGCCGTGGACGCCACCAACCCGGTGTGGTTGATCTTCATTGCCATGGCCGCTGGTGTGGCGCGCGGGATCTCCACCCTCCTGAAGGCCACTGCCGTCACCGACCGGTGGGGCCCCC
This sequence comes from Nesterenkonia haasae, assembly GCF_010119385.1. GTDB lineage: Bacteria > Actinomycetota > Actinomycetes > Actinomycetales > Micrococcaceae > Nesterenkonia > Nesterenkonia haasae. Next base: position 96,784 of record NZ_VFIE01000019.1, on the reverse strand, counting down.
GTGCCTACGGGAGGCTGTCAGGAGTGTTCAACGCACCGGTGATGCTCAGCGTCGCCCTCGCCCCAGCGCTGGGCGCATGGTTGGCGGAGCTGCTAGGCAGCTGGGAGATGATGTATGTGGTACTGGCGGGCATTGGAGTGCTCGCCATGGTGGCGCTGATGTTCAGCGTTCCAGGGCCGCGCCCATCCGCTGAACAGCCTCAGTGAGTACTGCCTGGCTGGCGGCGAAGTTCAGCCGTGCGTGGCGCTCGCCGCCTGTGCCGAAGGCATGACCGGGGGTGAGCGCGACTTTCGCCTCGGACAGGAGGTGCTTGGCCGGCCCCAGAACCGGGGTTTCGACCCCGCCATTGGGCTCATCATCAAACCCGTAGGCGGTGAAGTCCAACCACGCCAGGTAAGTGGACTCTGGGGAGGTCATTTTGACCTCGGGGGCCGACTCTGCCAAAAGTTCAGGCAGCAGAGCGCGGTTGGCTTCTAATCCGGCGAGCGCCGCGTCGAGCCACTCATGACCCTCGGCGTAGGCGGCAGTTTGCGCCACCACACCGGCATGACTGGGACCGTGAGATGTCTCCGGTGCCAATGCCGCGAGTTCCGATGTGACCTCTTCCCCGGCGATCAGCAGTCCAGCCTTCAATCCAGCGAGGTTCCACGCCTTGGAGGCTGACATGACCGAGTAACCCCGAGGATCCACGGTGAGGTACGGCGTGAACTTGGCATTGGAGTAGACCAGGGGGGCGTGGATCTCATCTGCCACCACGCGGACCCCGTAGTCCGCTGACAACTGGGCCAGCTGTTCCAACTCCCTCTTGGTGTGTGCCACACCAGTGGGGTTATGCGGATTGGACAGTAAGTAGGCTGCCTGTCCTCCGGTAGTGCGCAGGTTGAAGGACTCTTCCAACATGTCGAAGTCAAGCCGGCCATCGGCACCCAGAGGTGCCTCCACCACACGCCGTCCGGCGCTGACGGGATACATGAAGAACGGAGGGTAAACCGGGGAGGACACGATGACGGTGTCCCACAACTCACCGATCAGCTGCAGCGCCTCGACCGCACCGGTCATCACATCCCGGACGGGACGGATCTGCTCTGGACGCGGCGTCCAGTCCCAGCGCTGCTGGGCAAAGTGCAGGAAGGCATCCACATAGGGCCCGGTGTGCGGGTACCCGGTGTCTCCCAGCTCAATCATGTCCCGTAGCGCACGAGCGATCGGCTCAGCCAGCGGAGTGTCCATCTCCGCCACCCACAGCGGCAGGACCTCGTCGCCGAAGGCTCGCCACTTGATGGACTGCCGTCGTCGCAACTGGTCGAGCCCAAGGATTTCCAGAGGATTCTGCACATCACCCATGCCATGAGCTTATCGAATCGGGGCTAATCGAGCAGATCAGCCACCACGAGTAGGGTAATGATGTGGATCAGCCCAACAGACAGCACGACGACGCCACGGGTCTCGATGCCCACCACGCCTCAGCTGCAGAAGCGCCAGAGAGGGAAGTGGGAGTCGGCCCCTGGGACGGGCCGTGGCCGGACAGCGCGCACCTGGACCCCACTTTTCTGCGCGAGGGAGACCGGCGCAACGTGATCGATTCCTATCGGTACTGGAGGCATGGGGCGATCGTCGCGGATCTGGACTCAAAGCGGCACGGTTTTCACGTGGCTATTGAAAATTGGCAGCACGATTTCAATATCGGCACCGTGGTCCGCACCGCCAATGCTTTTCTGGCGAAGGAAGTGCACATCATCGGCAAGAAACGGTGGAATCGGCGCGGAGCCATGGTGACGGACAAGTATCAGCACATCAGGCACCACCCCACAGTGGAGGAGTTTGTGAGCTGGGCAGAGGCAGCCGGCGTCGTCGTTCTCGGTGTGGACCTGTTTCCAGACTCAGTGCCGTTGGAAACGTACCCGCTGCCCGAGCGGTGTGTGCTGGTGTTCGGGCAGGAAGGGCCCGGCCTCAGTGAACCCATCAGGGAGGCTGCTCACGCGACTCTCTCCATAGCCCAGTTCGGGTCCACTCGGTCGATCAACGCCGGTGTGGCCGCCGGGATCGCCATGCACTCCTGGGTGCGTCAGCACGCCGCACCACAGTGATCTCATCCAGGTGCGGATTCCACCGGTAGCGTTTCAGATCTATCCGGCAGTTTTCTGCCAGCACTCCTTCGGTGCGCAGACGTTCCAGCTGTTCGGTGAGCAGGTGTGGCGCGGGGACGCCATTGGCACGGATGATCCGATGCCAGGGAAGGTCGAAACCATCCTCACGCAGGACCCGTCCCACAAGTCGGGGAGTGGACAGGCCAGCGATCGCCGCCACGTCTCCATAGGTGGCAACTCTGCCGGACGGCACCGAGGCAATAACGTCCCGCACCCGTTCGTGCGTCTGCTCATCCACATCAGCACTCTAAAGGGCGTCACTGACATTTGCAGATTCAGCAAACCGAGCTGCTGAGTGGGACGCTCGGAGCCAGGATGGCAGCATGACCTATGACTTCGACAAACCGTACTGGGAAACTCATTGGGCTGCAGTGCACGGAGCCGCGCAGACGCCAGCCTCGCCTGCCAATCCCTATCTAGAACGTGAGACCGAGTCGCTGCAGCCGGGGACTGTTCTGGATGCCGGGTGCGGAGCAGGGGCGGAAGCCATCCACCTCGCACGTCGGGGATGGGACGTCACAGGAGTTGACATCTCTTCTCGCGCCCTCGGCCACGCCGCACGGAGTGCTGACCAGGCCGGGGTCGCCGAAAGAACTCGCTGGGTTGAAGCTGATGCCACAGTGTGGTCTCCCGACGTAGAGTTCGACCTCGTGATGACGCACTATGCGCATCCAGCGTCGGCGCAGCTGGACTTTTACGAGCGGATCGCGTCATGGGTTAAGCCTGGCGGGTCGCTGCCGATTGTGGGGCACCTTCACGGGGCGCACAATCATGCCCCGGAGCACCCTCCAGAGGAGGCCTCAACACATACTGCGGCCATCTCCGCCAGGTTGAACCCGGGCCAATGGAGGGTCCTCACGGCAAGAGAAGAATCCCGAAGGGGCCGCAATCCTGCCGGCGAAGAGGTCACTCTCCACGACGTGGTGCTGATGGCTCGCCGGAGACCCTGAGATTCTAGGGACGTGAGGGCGCTGACGTCGACTGTGCAACGTCTGTGATGCGGCGAATCTGCGCAGCGATCGCATCGGAGGGTTCCAACACCCTCACCTGCGCACCGACCGCCAGTTCCACCTGAGGTTTGATCCAGTGGTAGTGGGTGCAGGCGAGGACGATCACATCGGCAGCCTGCTGCTGCACAGCTCTGGTCACTGGCTCCAGATTCACCTCATCAGGCCGCCGTGCTTCGATAGTCGCTGCCCACTCTGAGCAGTCCGGCTCGAGCACTGTGAGGGCTGAAGCCCAGTCCGTCTTCAGTCGTTGGTACCGCTGACTGCGAAGCGTCGCGGGAGTTGCACAGACTACGATCGTCTTGGACTCTGACATGGTGCTGGCAGGCTTAACCATCGGCTCCAGCCCCACGAATGGGGTGCGGGGATAGTCGGCGCGCAGCCGGTCGATTGCTGCCGCTGTGGCGGTATTGCATGCCAGCACGATCGCTTCGCAGCTGCTGCCGAGCAACGGTTGGATGGCCCGTTTAGTCAGCCGGTAGACCTCGTCTTCTGAGCGGCTGCCATAGGGCACGTTGTGATGATCGTGAGCGGTGAGGACACGGGCCTGGGGGAGCAGTTCGCGCAGGCGGACAGCAACAGCCTCCCCGCCGATTCCGGAGTCGAACACACCTATCTGCACACGGGTACGCTAGCGCATGAATGGAGATAGGTGTGGAATCGGTGTTGATTCAGAGGCGGAAGCCTCCGCTGAGTTCGACGCGCTGCCCGGTCATCCATGCGTTACCCGGGCTCAGTAAGGCCGCCACGGCGGCTCCGATGTCCTTTGGTAAGGCGGTGCGACCTAAGGCAGTCCTGGCACTGAGCTCCTGCTGTACCGTTTCGCTGGCTCGGATGTACCCTCCGGCGAAATCGGTGGCCACCGGGCCGGGAGCCACCGTATTGACGCTGATACCGCGAGGACCGAGCTCCTGTGCCCAGTACCGGGAGAGCACCTCTACTGCGCCCTTCATCGCGGCGTAGGCAGCATACGGGCTTGTCACGAAGCGAGCGAGGCCGGAGGATACGTTCACAATCCTGCCACCATCCGCCAAGAGCGGGGAGAGTCCATCCGCCGCGGGTGCCACGAGTGCCTGTGTGAGCAGATACACACCCTTAAAATGGACGGCGTAGAGCTGATCCAGTGTTTCTTCGTCGGTTGAGCCGAGAACTGCTGCTCCGGTGAAGCCGGCATTGTTCACCAGGATGTCGATGCTGGCCCGACCCCAACCGTCCGCGAGGGTACCGCGAAGATCGGCTGTGAACTGTTCAAACGACGAAGCCTCGCTGGTGTCCAGTCGTAGCGCCTCGGCTCGGCATCCACGGCCGCGCAGGAGACGGAGCACCTCCTCAGCTTCCTCTTCATGACTTCTGTAGGTCAGCACGATGTTTGTTCCGTCTGAGGCCAGGGCTTCAGCCGTTGCCCGGCCGATACCCCGGTTGCCGCCGGTGACAAGTGCGATGCGTGTATCTACGCTCACGGTGGTCCTTTCAAGAGGTGTGGACCCAGCGTCCGCCGAGGCCTTCATCTATCCTGTATCGGCGGTAGACGCACTGTGAGGTGTTTTTGACCGGGGGGATGACAACCCCTGCCTCCTCATCTCGACGGGGTCATAATGAATAGATGCAACTCAGAGAGCTCGGGTCGTTCCTACGCGTGAGGCGAGCCGGCGTCCGGCCGAAGGATGTTGGCATCGCCCCCGGTCAGCGCCGCCGTGTGCCGGGTCTGCGGCGGGAAGAGGTGGCGATGCTAGCAGGCGCTTCCTCCGACTATTACATTCAGCTGGAGAGAGGGCAGGCCCAACCCTCTGAGCAGATGCTCGCAGCCCTGGCAAGGGCACTGCGGCTCACTTCAGACGAACGCGACCATCTTTTCCATCTTGCCGGCAGGCCCGTTCCTGCTCCGCATGGACCTGCTGGAAACCTTCACCCGGCGCTGTTGGACCTCCTCACGAAGTTAGAAAATACACCGGCACGCGTCATCTCCGATCTGGGAGTCGTCCTGGCGCAGAATCCCGCGGGAGGCGCACTGTTGGGAGAGCCCGCCCCGTCCTCGGGGCCCCGGTCGGGTTCGATCTACCGGTGGTTCACTGAACCGGGCTACCGCCTGATATACCCTGTTGAGGAGCATTCCCATCACTCCCGCCAATATGTGTCGGATCTCCGTGTCGTCGCTGGCCGCCGCGGTGGGGACGACGACGTGCAGGAAGTTCTGCGGAATCTCCTGCGCTACAGCGAAGAATTCGCTGCCCTATGGGAGCTGCAGCATGTCGCTGTGCGGCGCAGTGACCGGAAGCGGATTGTTCATCCCGCTATCGGCGTTCTGGACTTGAACTGTCTGTCACTTTTCAGTGAGGACCAGCGCCAGCGTCTCCTATGGTTCACGGCGCCTGCGGGGAACTCGACGTCGGCAGAACAGCTTCAGCTTCTCGCCGCCATTGGAACTCAGGACTTTCAGCCATCGGAGAGACTGTAAGCGGCGAGACTGGCTGAACGTCCTGCACCGCACAAGTGCGGCGGATGGCCGGGACCTGACAGTCAATCGAACCAAGATACCCTACAAATGAGTCGGGCTTGCGGGTGCAATAATCTAGTGATGGACGATGTTGATGCTCACCAGCCCCGACCCCTGCGACGAGTCTGCCCGCCATGCGTGTAATGAAGAGGAGGGGCAAGGCAACAGGTATGCATGACTGAGACCCCTGAACCGGACCAGCAGAATGGCGCCCTGTGGCGCCTCACACCAGCGGCGAGGATCGGTCTGGCGATTGCCGCGGCTATTTCGCTCTACGGGGTGTCTTTCGGAGCGCTCGCGGTGGCCTCAGGGCTGACGCTGTGGCAGACCATTGCGCTGAGCGCGCTCATGTTCACCGGGGGGTCACAGTTCGCGTTCATCGGAGTGATAGCGTCCGGAGGTGCCCCGGCTTCTGCATTTGGGGGAGCGACGCTGCTGAGTCTGCGCAACACCATCTACGCCGTCCAGCTCAAGGCGCTGCTTAACCCCCGGGGAGCCAAGAGGTTGGTGGCTGCGCAGCTGACTATTGATGAAACGATGGCGACATCTACGGTCCAGGAGACCGCCGCCGAACAGCGGCGAGGCTTCTGGATTACCGGTATCGCCTGCTATCTGGGGTGGAACCTCGCCACAGTGGTGGGAGCTTTGCTGGGTGATTTCATCGCGGAACCTGAGTCGCTAGGACTTGACGGAGCCGTCGTCGCTGCTTTCCTCGGTCTGCTGTGGCCGCGCCTCAGAGCCCGGGAGCCATGGGCATTGGCCGTGCTGGCAGCATTGCTCACAGTGCTGATCATGCCTCTGGTCCCCGCAGGGGTCCCGATACTCGTCGCCGCTGGAGTAGCCGTAGTGTGGGGGTTTTTGGCGGCTCGAAGAGAGCGCGTCAGCCCTGGTTCCCGAAGGTCCCCAAGCCGTATGAGGTGTCAGCAGTGAGTTTGTGGGTGTGGGTGCTGCTGGCGTGTGGTGCGGCTTATGCCACGAAGCTGGTCGGTTACTTGGTCCCAGGGAGTTGGTTAGGTCATCCTCTGGTGACACGGATTTCAGGCACAATGACGGTCGCCCTGTTGGCCGCGCTTGTTGCGATGAACACCTTCTCCCAAGGCAGCGGAATCGTTTTTGACGCGCGCATCGGCGCATTGGTCGCTGCAGGTATCGCGTTGTTGCTGCGAGCTCCGTTCATTGTTGTGGTTATCGTCGGAGCCGCCGCCGCCGCCGGGCTGCGTCTGCTGGGGCTCCCTTAGGGAATATACGGAGCGGGACTTGGGGTCAAGAGTCGGCGATACAGGACACCGTGATGGCTTGGCGGACTGGAACAAGGAAAGCTTTGAAGCGACGGCCGGCACTCCACATACTCATCGGATTGCTTCTGAATGTCAGTTGTCACTTGCTGCGTAGGCGTCCCCTGCAGGTCATTGTTTGGGTTAGCCGTCACCGGGAAGGGTTGGTCCGGTGGCTTGCGCTGTGGTGTACCGGGGAGTACGCCGGTCGTCGAAAGGTGAGTTTGAAGCTTCTGGGAAATCCCCGTGCGGATATGCATGCCCTACCTCGTCCCGGGTCATATAGGCGTACCACATCGGCGCTGCGAGCGTCGATCCGTAAATCTCCTCGTAATACACGCCATCGATAGTCCGCTCGTAAAGCTGTTCGATACCCTGGTAGCGGCCCACATACGAAGTCGTGACGAGTCCTTCGGTGAACCCCATAAACCACGTAGCCGATGCAGTGTGGCTAGTGCCGGTCTTGCCGGCCATAGGGAAGGGAGGGCCGCCCGCGCCGACGGAGTTCTGCTGCTCCGCGATGTTGATGAGCGTGTCATTGACCTGAGCGGCAACCTCCGGATCAAGGGCGTCCTGGCAGTCGACCTCCGGGACGACGAGTTCGTTACCCAGCCTATCCGTCACCGACTCAACGGCTCGTGGCTCACACCGTTGACCATCGTCGCGAGCAAAGGGGATATAGGCCGATCCCATGGTGAGCGGATGCATCACCTGAGAACCCAGTACAAACGACGGGGTATCTAGCGGGATCCCCTCGTTGAGGTTCACCTGGAAACCGCGGTCAATCGTGACGTCGGGGTTGACCAGTCCAAGCCGGTCAGTAACATCGGTAATGGCGCACAGGTCCATTTCATATGCAGTGGCTAGTGTTGCAGTGTTCAGTGAGTGAAAGAGCCCAAAATCTACGGTCATATCAATTTCCATGTTTTCGGCAACATTTCCCACGGGCCAAGCATCGCGAGTGTCACCAGCGCCGTCAGGGAGCAGAGTGATGCTTCCGCCCGGGCGGCAACTGGCTTCCCATTCCTCACCGTATTCATATTCGGTCTGAGATGCATCGACGACATCGTCCATCGAGCCGCCCTCTTCAATCCATGCCGCCGCGACGAAGGGTTTGAGAGTAGAGCCGCCAGGAAAGCCAATGCCCCCATTATTGACGCCGCCGACGTTAAAGTTGACAGATGTTGCGCCGTTTCCGTCGTCTTCCGGACTGTAGGTGGTGGACTGAGCCATGGCAAGGATGTCGCCGTTGCGGGGGTCCAGTGTGTTGATAGCAGCGATAACTCCCTCGGGTTCGCCAACTGGCATGGTAGCGAGCACTTCTTCCTCAGCGGCGCGCTGCATTTCGGCATCGAGGGTGGTGTGTACGTGGAGACCGCCCCGTGCGATGAGCTCACGGCGTTCCTGAACGTCTTCACCAAGGGCCGGATCCTGCTCCAACAAAGTGTAGACATAGTCGCAGAAATACGGAGCAAGGTCTGCCGCGATGCAACCGGAACCCGGAGCCTGGGGCTCGTCTACCAGGTCTAAATCAGCTGCAGCGGCCTCTTGATACTCAGGTTCTGAAATATAGCCGTTTCGAAGCATTGTTCCGAGTACAACATTCCGTCGGCTGGTCGCTGCCTCTGGGTTCGTTACGGGGTCAAAGTAGTTCGGCGACTGCACCATGCCGGCCAGCAGAGCTGCCTGTTGGGTATTGAGCTCAGCGGCGGAGACGCCCCAGTAGTACTGTGCAGCGGCTTCCACGCCATAATTCTGCTGTCCGAAAAGCACAATATTCAGATAACCTTCGAGAATTTCCTCTTTGGTCATATGTTCCTCCAACGACACAGCCAGGCGGGCCTCGTAGAGCCGGTCGGCCATGGTCGTGGTTCCTCCCATCACGAGGCGCTCTCGTCCCTCAAGGGAATCCGCGTTAAGCACCAGAAGACTGGCGTACTGAATGCTTATGGTGGAGCCACCCTGGCGAGTGTCCGTGGCGAGGTTGTTGACTGCTGCGCGGGCGATGGCTCGCAGGTCGGTTCCACCATGTTCGTAGAATCGCTCGTCTTCAATGGAGACAATCGCGTCGATCATTTCGGTGGAAATGTCATCAATGGAGACCGGTTCGCGGTTTTCCGCGTAAAACCTGGCGATTTCAGTCCCGTCGGCTGCGTAGAACACGGAAGGAAGGCTTTCAGGCGCTTCACGCAACTCTGCCGGGTGCTCATCAAGAACTTCTTCGCCCATCCGAGCCAGGGCGCCGGTGGAAGCAGCAATGGGGAAAACCATGAGCGCGGCAAGTGCCCCGCAGAATGCGCTAATCGCTAAGAAAACGGGGATCTTCCCCATGATGGCAGCGGTACTGACTACTCGAGACGGCCCTGCCATCCGGAAACCCCCATTTAAATCGGCTCGAATACGACGCGAAAGTTTCCGCTTCCCTTCATCCAAGCACGATCACCGAAACCGTGGGAGGGGTTATCAACCCCAGTATTGGCAACCCCGCCCTCGCCGCTCCTGAACGCGTGCATTCTGAACGACTGCTGCAGCGACCGGTAAGGGGGCGAGTTCGTCGGTGGAGACAGGTACTAAGAACCCCTGCCACCTGCGGGCACCGGTCTCTAGGGTGAATAGACCTAGTGAGGAGGTAGTGATGATGAAGGCCAACAGTCCACCGGAGCACCGGGCAGGACGTGAAATATGGATGCTCAGTCTGCCGTATGCCTGACGGACATTCAATGAATGAGACAGGACGTCTCATCGCTCTGGATATTTCCCGCTCCATCGCGGTGTTGGGAATGATTATTGTCAACGTAGGCCCACATCAGCTTGATGGGACTCCCTCATTGGTGATTCGCTCCGCGTACGGGCGGGCATCGATCCTATTCATCGTCGTGGCAGGTATCGCAATCTCACTACTGATGAAGCGTCAGCGGAGTCGACCAAATGCGGCGGCAATGTTGATTTGGCGAGCTCTGCTTTTGCTGTTATTGGGCCTTCTTCTGCAGCGTTTGCCCCATCAGGCTAACGTGATCCTCGCCCTCTACGCCCTGCTCTTTCTCCTCGCTTTGCTCCTGCTGCTTCTACCCACGCGAGGGCTCCTCATCCTGACACTGACTTGGACCATAACAGGCCCCCTAGCCTGGATACTCATCCATGTGAGCGGCTCCCCAGTGACCAACGTCGAGCCTGCCGCCCTCGGGCACCAGCCGACCGAGATCATCACGTCCGTGCTTTTCACCGGGCCCTACCCGCTTATCGTGTGGGCGGCTCCCTTCATCTTTGGCTTATGGCTGGGAAGAATGGAACTGAGCCGTGTGATGGTGCAGCGACGCCTCATTCTCTTCGGCGCTGGGACGGCCATCGGCGCGCTCCTATGCGCCAACGCGCTCGTATCCCGGATCGGAGAGCCAAACCTCTCAAGGGTCGGCTTCGACTGGCTGGTGACCGCCTACGGTCACAGCCAGATGCCGCTGTGGCTGATCAGCTCCGTCGGGATGGCCGCCGCCCTGATCGGCATACTGTTGATTATTACCCCGCTACTCGGCGCCTCTGCCCGTCTCGTGGCTGCGATTGGACAGATTCCACTGACCGCGTACGTGACGCACCTACTTGCCCTGTCCTGGTTCGAGCCACCGACAACGACTCTTGGCGGGTTGGGCATCAGCAGTGTGCTGTATTCGCTGCTTGTTGTTTTCGCCTTGTTCTGGAGAAAGATCTCTACCAGGGGGCCCCTCGAAACAGTCCTGAGCCAACCCATGTCCTGGCTCGCCGCCCCGAAATCATCCGCTCACGTCGATGCACCTACTTCACACGTCCCCGTCACTATCACCACCACGAAATGGAGTACCCCCACTATGCGAACGGCCAGCGTCCTGAGCATCACCACTACCGCAACGGTATTAGCGATCGTCCTAAGTTCCTGCGGGATTGTCGACCAGGAGTCACCGCCAGCCCCAGAGGGGCCTGCTCCAGGGACACCAACGGACGAAACACCGTCTGCTCCCCTTGGCGAAGCGACCAACAGTGCCGAATCGGAACTGGAAGAGACTGTCCTGAACCAAGCAGGGGTGAGTGCAGGACATCCATTGGCGGCAGAAGCGGGCGAGCGCATCCTTGAACAAGGTGGGAACGCCGTTGACGCTGCGATAGCGGCTGCCTTCGCTGTCTCCGTGGTTGAGCCCTTCGCCTCTGGTATTGGGGGCGGTGGTTCGGCCATTATCGTAGGACCTGGAGAGGATCCCCGATTCTACGACTACAGGGAGGTCGTCAACGACGCCGGAATCATTCCCGACAGCAACGTAGGAATTCCAGGGTTCGTCGCGGGGATGGGGCAGCTGCACCAAGAGCACGGCGACCTGGACTGGTCTTCGATTCTTCAACCGGCCTACGAACTTGCCTCAGAGGGTTTCAACGTGTCGGAGTTCCTAGCCGAACGAATGCAACAAAGCGAAGGCACAGCAGCTGTGTCGCAGATCGAGCATTTTGCGCCTGGTGGCCAACCACTCGCAGCAGGCCAAACCCTGGTTCAGGAAGACCTGGCAGCCACCATCAACACGCTCAGTGAGAACGATTGGGAGGATTACTACACCGGGTCTCTTTCGGAGTCGCTCGTCGATGGCGCTGACGGCATCGACGCTGGTTCTCTAGCTGACTATGAGGTGGTTGCCGCTGAGCCAGTGAGAGGTGACTTTGGGGAATACGAGTTGCTGGGTGCAGCGCCCGCGCTTCCTGGAGCACCGATGATCCAAATGCTGCAGATCGCCGAAGCCCAAGGAATAACAGACATGGACCCGGGCTCCGCCGAGTACGTCGATACCCTCTCACGGGCTTGGCTGGTGGCTGAAGATAGCGTACTCACCCAGCTGGGGGATCCGGATTTCGTCTCAGTCCCCGTTGAGGAGTTGACGGATCGTGAATCCAACGCCGCCATCGGGCTCGGATCCTCAGCCCAGAGCATCCAAGCCACTGGGGGCCGTACTGATGCCCCGAATACGACGCACGTCAGTGTCGTGGATCGAGAGGGCCTGACAGTCTCGATGACCAACACCCTCCTGTCTTTCTGGGGCTCAGGGCAGTTAATTGACGGGTATTTCCTGAACAACCACCTTTCACGATTCGAAACTATCCCATCCGACCTTAATCAGCCCGAGCCGGGTCGACGCACTGTGACGTGGTCCAATCCCGTCCTGGTGCTCGACGACGCAGGCCTACCGGTGATGGCAATCGGAAGTCCTGGGGGCCACCAGATTCTCAACATCCTCGGCACTGTCCTGGTTCAATGGGGACTGCAGGAGAGGAATCTCCAAGACTCCATCACCGCCCCGCGGTTCCGCGCCGAAGGCAGCACACTGTATTTGGAACAGGGGCACCCCTCCGAGCTCGTCTCTGAGCTCGAAAACCTCGGTTGGAACACCCAAGTTTGGCCAGATGAACTGGCGACTTTCGGTTCAGTCCAGATGGTGGAAGCTGATTACGGTGCCCGTACCATCAACAGCGCGGATGACCCTCGGCGCGACGGCGCCCATCGCATCCTCGACTGGTAGCCCCGGCCTCAGCCTCATGGGAGGAGTCCTCGCGACGACACCAGAGTCAGCGAGCGGAATGCCCTGAGCTTCAGGACCGTCTGAACGATTTCCAGGGCCAGTCTGCATTGGCTTTCAGGTGCAGGAGCGTAGGGTCGAGCTGGACCGGTGGAGCTTACCGTGAGTTCACCCGTTCCCTGGGAAGAGCACTGCGTGATTCCATGGCCGGACGACGGTCTTCAGCCTCCTCATGGTGAGCTTCGATCTGCACTGCGCTCGCCACGACTGCGGAGGCTCCATCCACGAATCGATGAACATGCGGCGTCATCTTCTTCGAAGGCGCCGGGACCGGGGGTGTAGAAGTTCATCGCAGTGGCGGCCTCAGTGTTCACGACCAAGGGCAGAGGAATCTCGCTGCGTCACCGCTACCGCGTACGCATGAGTTCCTCAGGCAAGAAGACCTGTCCGTAGCAGTCATAGTCACAACTTCTTCCGAAACTGGGCGAGGATCAAAATCGGCGCTTATAGTTGTGGCACTACTGGTATTACCCACGGAGCAACAGATACGATGCCAAGGCAAGGTATTCCTCAACGCGCTTTTCCCTGATGTCGGATGGTTCGAATAAGCGGATGTGTTTTCGGCCCTCCTTGCTGCCCTTTCCTTCTAGGTGCCCGTACAAGTCATCGATGTAGGCTCCTCCGCCCAGTTCAACTGTGATGTAGTTCCTGCGGGCGAAGAGGCCGGTGAACAAGAACGATCCATCCTTGTAGAGCAGCCCTCCGTATTGGAAAGTTTCTTCGACGGTGGGATAGTTCGCCTTTACCAGCTCGCGCATTTGAGTGAGAATCTCGGAGCGCCCATCGGCCTGAACTTCGAGATTCTCTAAGAGGGCGCTGATCTTGTCCGCCGTGCTTCGGTCCTGATGAGCTCTGAAATTTGCCATATCGAGACTTTATTGGTGGATCTGCTCTGCAGTCTTGAACGTTTCGGTCAATTCGGTGGAAGTCTAGGATCAAGTCAGCGCACCTGAAGGAGGGAAGAATGAGCAGCTACACTGCCCGGCCTGGACCAGTTCCTGGTACTTCACTGTGGCGGGTCGCTGCAGAAGGCGATGCGAATGAAGCCTTCCGTGTTCTCCCCGATGCCGCCATGGATGTGGTGTGCTTTAGGGGCGAACTGCTCTTCGCTGGTCCAGACACGACTGCCATGCTTGTGCCCTCCTTCAAAGACGCTGCCACATGGGGTCTACGTTTTTCTCCTGGTCTTGCGCCCTCACTTTTGGGTGTATCAGCGGATGATGTCGTGAATCAACGCATCGCACTACACGAACTGTTACGAGTACCGCCTGCCGCGTTGGATGCGGCGTACTTCGATCCTGCCGAAGCTCTCGAGCTTGTTGCCGTCGAGCTGTGGCAGCGGGTGGCGCCGGACCCGGCTGTTCTGAATCTCGCGTGTTCGTTGGACAGCTCTGCACGCAAGGGGGCCAGTGTGCAGTATATGAGTGAGCACTTCGGTCTTTCGCAGCGGACGCTTCTGCGTTTTAGCAGTCGCGTATTCGGATACGGCCTGAAGACCCTTATGGCGATCCACCGATTTCAGCGTGCCCTAGACCTTTCCCGGACTGGTGCCGCTATTAGGGACGTTGCAGCCGGTGCACGGTACGCCGATCAAGCTCACCTCAGCCGCGAGGCGCGAAGGTTTTCGGGTGTGACTTTCCGCCACCTCATCGATGGTGCATCTCAGACCACTAATAGATAATGAGAAGTGTTAGCATTACATCTCGAGTCATCCACTACCGCAGAGGCTTAAGGAGAGTACGCATGGTCGATCAGGAGGAGCTCCACCGTTTCGAAACGAGACAGGGATTCATTGCCGCACTAGACCAAAGCGGAGGAAGCACACCCAAGGCCTTGCGCCTCTACGGGGTAGAAGACACGGAGTACAGCTCCGAGGAGGAGATGTTCCGGCTCATTCATCAAACGCGCACCCGGATTGTCACCAGCCCCCCGTTCAACGGTGAGCGGATTCTCGCCGCAATTCTCTTCGAAGCAACACTGAGCGGGGAGGTGGACGGCAAAGGGTTCGCCCAGTACCTCCGTGAGAACAAAGGTGTCATTCCGCTGCTGAAGATCGACAAAGGACTGGAAGACGAGCAGCAGGGAGTCCAGCTCATGCGCGAGATCCCAGGTCTTGGTGCACTGCTCAAGCGGGCAAAGGACTCCGGTGTGTTCGGCACGAAGGAACGCTCCGTCATCCACAGAGCCGATTCAAAGGGTATCGCGGACGTCGTCGCTCAGCAGTTTGAGCTTGGGCAACAAGTTCTTGACGCCGGACTGCTGCCTATTCTGGAACCTGAGGTCAGCATCGAAGCCCCGGACAAAGAACAAGCGGAATCCATTCTTAAAGATCAGATCTTCCGCCATCTGGAGCAGCTAGGGGATCAGAAGATCGCCGTCAAGGTCACGATTCCCACCGCGGACAACTTCTACGCAGAACTCATCGAGCATCCTAAGGTGGCCCGCGTGGTCGCGCTTTCTGGCGGATACTCCCGCGACGACGCCAACGAACGACTCTCGCGGAACAACGGTCTGATCGCCAGCTTCAGCCGAGCCCTCTTGGACGGCCTCACAGCTCAGCAGAGCGACCATGAGTTCAACAACACCCTGGACTCCACGATCGAGTCAATCTACCGGGCGTCGATCACATAAGGAGCCGCCCTGCTCAAGAGACTCTGACAAGCCACGCGCCCTGCCATAGGATGGGGTCACAGCAGCGCTGTGACTTCGCTTCCCTATGCCCAGTGATCCGCGCATCGCTAGGGTGAGGGTCGGGACAGGTCACTCGCTGCGCCGTCAGATCCAACGTCAAAGGAGCTCAGCGTGGCCATCGCAACCCCTGACAAGTACAACCAGATGATCGACTCTGCCAAATCTGGTGGATACGCCTTCCCAGCGGTGAACGTCACCAGCTCCCAAACGCTCAATGCCGCAATCAAAGGATTTGCTGACGCCGAGTCAGACGGCATCATCCAGGTCTCCACGGGCGGAGCCGCGTACTGGTCGGGGCCTTTCATGAAGGACATGGTCGCAGGCTCCCTGGGTTTCGCAGCATTCGCCAAGCAGGTCGCTAAGAACTACGGCGTGAACATCGCGCTGCACACTGATCACTGCCCCCAGGACAAACTCGACGATTTCGTCCTACCTCTGCTGGAGGCCTCAGAAGCAGAAGTCAAAGCCGGCCGTGACCCCATCTTCAACTCCCATATGTGGGACGGCTCCGCCGAAACTCTGGAGGAGAACCTGCGGATCGCGGCAGAGCTGCTGCCGCGGAGCGAAGCGGCCAAGCAGATCCTCGAAGTGGAGATCGGCACCGTGGGTGGTGAAGAGGACGGTGTGGAGAACGAGATCAACGAAAAGCTCTACACCACCGTCGATGATGCAATTGCCACCATCGAAGCCCTGGGCCTCGGGGAGAAGGGCCGTTACATCACGGCCCTGACCTTCGGCAATGTGCATGGGGTCTACAAGCCCGGGAATGTGAAGCTACGGCCCGAGATTCTCAAAGACATCCAGGAACAGACGTCGGCAAAATACGGCAAGGACAACCCCTTCGATCTGGTCTTCCACGGTGGAAGCGGCTCTACCGACCAAGAAATCTCCGATGCCGTCAGCTATGGCGTCATCAAGATGAACATCGACACTGATACGCAGTACGCCTTCACTCGCCCCGTGGCCGACCACATGCTGAAGAACTACGACGGGGTGCTAAAAGTCGACGGCGATGTCGGCAACAAGAAGACCTACGACCCCCGTGTCTGGGGCAAAGCCGCGGAAGAGAATATGGCCAAGCGAATCGTCGAAGCGGCCCAGAAGCTCGGCTCGGCTGGTAAATCCATCAAGTAGACGGCGAGGTGGCAAGCAGGGTGCGCGATCTCAGAGCGGACACGACGTAGTTGGTGACACGCAACAAGCTACTCCTGTTGGATTTCGACGGCACGCTCTGCCTGGGCGATGACCCAGTTCTCGCTTACGCGGACCAGGTCGACAGCCTCCTCGAGCAGCGTTCCCTGCGGGGGCCGGGTGGGCGGCCAGTGCGGGAGGTCGTCACCACGGCCTTCGCGCAGGACCGCCTGCTGGCTGAGGAGATCGAGTACGACGACGCCGGCACGCCGGTGGCTCTGGACACTGCCCCGTCCCCGGATGCGGGAAAGGCCCATCCCCTCGCCTGGCCCCTCCAAGACGGGTACCAGTTGGTCCAGCTTCTTGCTAACCAATCTGGTCTCACCCAAACGGAGGCCGGCCAGGCCTTCCGCCAGGCACGCCGAAACCTGGTGGGAGGCGGTTTGGGCTCTACGGACCTGCACTGCCCACCCGAAGCTCCTGCTCTACTGCAGGAGCTTCGCGGGTCCGGAGTCACCGCCGTTCTCGCCACGAACGCTCCCGAAGAGGGGTTCGACACGTGGTTGCATGCCCTGGGCCTCCAGGACAGCTTCGATGCGGTCATCAACTCAGCGCAAAAGCCGTTCGGGATGCCGCTGACTCTGGAGCGGGCTCGGCACATCAGCCCTCAGCCGATATCCGCCAAGGACATACTCTCCATCGGGGATATCTGGGCAAATGATCTTGCACATGTAGAGGCCCTGGGAGGACACACTATCCTCATCGACCGGTTCTGCACCGGCCTTGGAAACCCTGACGTGCGAGTCGCTGCATTCGCCGAATCTCTGGGTGCCATTCGCCGTTGGGCAGGCTAAACGCTGTGTGATTCGACTGCCAGACACTGAAAGTTAACTCTGGGTGACAGCTTCGAGAAATGAGCACTTTCAGGTTGTGGCCAGGTTCAGCGCCACTTAGAGTGAGATGAGTCTTGCGGGCCCATCGCCCACACGACAGTTCGGGCGAAGGTCATCACGGCCTCTTCCCGGCGACCGCACCTGCACCTTGACTGGACTCGAAGGAAACTCCCATATGCGTATGAACACCAAGTCAGCTTTCGCGCTGGCCAGTGTCTTGACCCTTTCTCTTGCCGCCTGTGCCGGTGATCAGGACGATGTCGCCGGAGATGACACGGACGACGACGACGTCGCCGATGTGGAGGACACTGACAATGGTGCCGACGGTGGCGAAGACGCTGCCGCCGAGATCGAATCCGTTGACTCGATCACTATCGGGCTTGTCCCGGCCACCGACTCCGCCACGGAGGCTGAGGAAGAGAACGCCGAGTCCTTGGCCGAGCAACTCTCCGAATCACTGGGCGGATTCGACGTCGACATCTTCTTCGCAGACAGCTACCTCGGTGTCATCCAGGGTATGCAGTCAGGCGATGTGCAGCTGCTGATGTCCGGCCCGGTTGGCATGATCCAAGCAGAGGATGAAGCAGGCGGAACTCCGATTCTGCAGTCCCTGCGCTACGGTGCCGACACCTACGTGACCCAGTGGTTCACCAACGACCCGGACACCTACTGCCTGGACGACGAGCCCGTCGCCAATGATGAGGGGTTCCTCTTCTGCAACGGCATATTCGATGAGGAGTCCGGCGAGCTCGCCGACTATGGACCGATGGGTGAGGATGCACTGGAACTGATCGAGGATGGCACTAGCGTTGCTTTCGTCGAAGAGGGCTCCGCTTCCGGCTTCTACTTCCCGCAGACCCAGCTCAATGAGCTCGGAGTCGAGGTGGACGCCCAGTTCGCCGGCGGCCACGACCAGGCCGTGGAAGCTGTCTACAACGGCGAATTCACCATTGGAACATCCTTCGACGACGCTCGGGCCAACATCGTGGACGACAACCCCGATGTGGGTGAGGAGCTGGTGGTCTTCGCATGGGCCGGCCCCATCCCTAATGACGGCATTGTGGCCTCCGACGAGTTCACTGATGAAGAGCTCGACATCCTGGTCGATGCATGGCTGAGCTTCGCCGAATCAGGTGACCTTGACGAGGGCGACCCGCTCTACGACGTTTACGAGATCAACGGTCTGGTCCCGGCTGACGAGGAAGCTCTCGACGTCGCACGCCAGGTCTACAACGACTTCGGCGACCAGTGACCAGGCCGCTGATCT
Source organism: Nesterenkonia haasae (assembly GCF_010119385.1). Taxonomy (GTDB): domain Bacteria; phylum Actinomycetota; class Actinomycetes; order Actinomycetales; family Micrococcaceae; genus Nesterenkonia; species Nesterenkonia haasae. The sequence continues at coordinate 78,295 of NZ_VFIE01000019.1, read as the reverse complement.
GAACTGAGAGGAACCCCCTGATCTGCGGGGTGCGATTGCCGACCGATGGCCGGGCTCGCACCCCGAAGATCAGGACCCCTTCACCATGATTAAGTTTGAGAACGTCGACGTTGTCTACCCCAACGGCTACAAGGGGCTCAGCGACATCAGCCTGGAGATCAATCAGGGCGAATTCGTTGCCATCATCGGGCTTTCTGGGGCGGGGAAGTCCACCCTGATCCGGGCGGTCAATGGGCTCGTCCCATACACCAACGGCACACTGACCGTGGGCGAAACCGTAGTGGACCCCAAGAACAAGTCCAAGCTGCGGAAACTGCGCTCGAAAGTGGGCATGATCTTCCAGCAGTTCAATAACGTCGGGCGCATCAGTGTTCTCAATAATGTGCTGATCGGACGATCGGCCTTTACCCCGACCTGGCGTTCACTCATCGGCTGGTACGGCAGCCAGGACAAGGAAGTGGCCTTCCAGTCCTTGGAGCGCGTAGGGATCGTTGAGAAGGCTTACAACCGGGCAGCTGCGCTGTCGGGGGGTCAGCAGCAACGCGTAGCCATCGCCCGAGTTCTGGCCCAAGATCCGGAGGTCATCCTCGCCGATGAGCCGGTCGCCTCCTTGGACCCGCCCACGGCGCGAAAAGTGCTGGGGGACCTGCGTACCATCCAGCGTGACCTAGGCATCACCTGCGTTGTGAATATGCATCACTTGGATCTCGCGCGGGACTACGCTGACCGGATTATCGGGATGCGAAACGGCGAGGTGGTATTCGACGGCCCGACGCAGGAGGCCACCGACAGCGTGATCGCAGAGGTGTATCAGCGCCCACTGTCGGCTGACGAGATCAGACAAGCGCGTGGGGACGGGCGTCTGGGGGAGCACATCGAAAACCCCACAGAAGCCGATCTAACCCAGGCAGTGCCGGCTGTCGAAGACGGCATCGAACGCAAGGACACTGTGTGAGCACAGCTGTCTCCAAGCGCTCGGTTGCAGCAGCATCCGCGCAAGGGCAGAGCCGCCCTAGACCTCCCAGCCCGAAAGTGCCGCCCTATCTGGGATTGGCATTTCTGGCTTTGGTTGCCTTCGGCCTCTTCTGCTGGACGTGGGAAGGCGATGCCGTCCTGTTCTTCCCGCTCGGCGATGTTGTTCTCTGGGCTCCCCGCGATCCGTTGATCGGCCTGATCATCATGGTGATGGCGCTGCTGATCTGTTTTAAGCTCCGCATCAGCCCCATGGGCGCCTTCGGCGGACTCGCCCTCATTGCAATCACATACTGGGCCGGATCCAATATTCACTTCATCGACCGCATCGCCGAGGTGCCTGGTCGACTGACCGGGGGAAACACTCGTCAGCAGCTCCTCGGGTATTTCAATCCCGACTGGAGCTATCTCTTCCTGCACAACGTTGCAGGCACTTCTCGGCCTATCTGGGGTGAATGGCTGATCACCCTGTGTATGGCGGTCGTAGCCACGATTATTGGGTGCTTCATCGGGCTTCTCCTCGCTATGCTCGCCTCCCCGGTGTCGAGCCTCAACAAGGGCACCAGCCAGACCATCAAGGCCATCAACTCAGTCGTCCGTTCCATCCCAGACGTCGCGTGGGCACTCTTATTCGCCGCATTCATCGGCGGGACAGCCTACGGACTCGGAGCGCTGGCCGCGGTCCTTGCGCTCATCATGTTCAACATCGGCATCGTGGCCAAACTGCTCAGCGAGTCGATAGACGCTATACAGCCTGGGCCCCTTGAGGCAGCTGATGCCGCCGGCGCCAACCTCATCCAGCGTGACCGCGTTGCGGTGCTGCCCGCTGTCATGCCTAGTTTCATCTCCTACAGTCTGTACGTGTTCGAACTGAACATCCGGGCATCAGCCGCGTTGGGTGTGGTCGGGGTGGCAGGTATCGGTGGAGAACTGAGCCGGCAGATCGGGAGAATGTCTCAGGGGTACGAGAATGTCGGAGCCATCCTCTGGGCCCTGGTCTTCGTGGTGCTGCTGGTGGACCTGCTGTCGCTCTGGATACGGAGGAAGCTGCTGTGAGCCACGGGTATAAGGTTTCAGCTGCGCTGGTCGGCGCGTTGCTTCTGGCGTCAGGCGGATTCCTGCTGACCTACGCACCTGCTGCGGAGTCTTCGGACGTTTTCTCCAGGATGATGTGGGGTCTTGCCATCGGCGCTGGCGCATTCTCCGTTGCGTTGACGATCTACGCACTTGCCTATGTGGGGACCAGGAAACAGCGGACCCGGGAACAGCAGCGCGTAGCTTCCGGTCAGAGCCGGGGCGGGTACACACCCGACGGCCTCGACATGCGCCCGGTGAAACCAGTCAAGTTCTGGTACAACATGGCGCTGATTATGATCGGCGTGCTGTTCGTCTCCTCGGCGGCAGGCACAGGCATGACTCTCAGTGCTCTCCTCGAGATGCCAGCACGGGTCTGGGACTTCGGTCTCCAAATGGTTGGAGGGGTGGCGCAGGTGCCCGATGAGGAGGCACGCGGCAACTGGTCCTCCGCATTCGACGCGATGCTTGAGTCAGTAGCCATCGCCTGGATCGGTACCATCGTCGGCGCGCTCTTCTCACTGCCCTGCGGGATACTGGCGGCCCGTAATATGACCCCGTTAGCGACCTACATTCCGATGCGATTCATTCTGTCCGTGATTCGCGCGGTACCGGAGATTGTTTTCGCCGTCGCGATCTTCATCCCACTCCTAGGTGTGGGTCCCGCCGACAGAGGGGGAGCGATGGCTGGTGCCTTCGCTCTAGGGATCAGCTCGATCGGAACATTGTCCAAGCTGATCTCTGAGTCGATTGAGGGCGTTGATCAGGGCCCTCTTGAAGCATCCCGTGCTGCTGGGGCCAGTCACATCCAGGTGATCCGCTGGGCTGTGCTTCCCCAAGTCCTGCCCGAGGTCATCGCCATATGGCTCTACCGGTTCGAGGTCAACATTCGAGCCTCCGCCATCCTGGGAGCTCTCGGTGCTGGAGGTATAGGCCGTCTCATCAGCCCGCCCAACGGCCTCTTCGGCCAGCGCCCATATGACTGGGAAGCCATCGGCATCACATTATTCGTCATTATCGCTATCACCATGGTCGTGGACCAGACCTCCGGATTCGTCCGGCACAGGGTCATCCACGGTAAGACGATGCGGCAGAAGAAGCGCAAGCCCGGCGATCTCGCCGCCGATGAACCAGAACCGCCGAGGTCGGTGGCTGTCTAATTCAGTCCCGCAGAGGCAAGCGCCTGACCCAGTTAGGATGAGCAGTATGAGCATCCTCGGTAAGAATCTTATGGAGCCCGAACCTACATTGTTGCCTCCCGAGCCGGAGGTCGTCGAGTCTCTGGCCACAGGTGAGGAGCCTGTTGACCTGGCAGCTAAGCACCCCACATCGTCCTTGGTGTGGGCCCTGCTGGCGGAGGAAGCGTTGGACGCCGGTTATACCGTTGAGGGGTACGCCTACGCCCGGGTGGGTTATCACCGTGGCCTGGACACGCTTCGCGCCAACGGGTGGCGCGGTCAAGGGCCGGTGCCCTGGGAGCATGAACCCAACCGAGGCTTCCTGAGATCGCTGGCTGCGCTGGGACAGGCTGCCGCCGCCATTGGTGAGCTTGGTGAGGTCGAGCGAATCGGGAACCTTCTCCACGACTGTGATGCCACCGCAGCTGAGCAGATCAGCATGCTGCGGAGCTAATGGCCAAACTCTATTTTCGCTATGGGGCTATGAACTCCGGCAAGTCCACCGGACTGCTACAGGCGGCGTTCAACTACGAGGAGCGCAACCAGCGAGTACTCCTAGCCAAGCCCGGGGTCGATACCAAAGGCGATGACCAGATCGTGTCGCGATTGGGAGTGGCCCGCACTGTTGACTTCCTTATCGCCCCGGAGGCCGACCTTCGAGCCCTCTACCACCGCCATGCCACCGCGGATCCTGCAGGCACCCTGCTGGAAGGTCTGGTGCAGGGTGAGTCCTTTACCTCCTCCGCCGAGGTCAAGCCGGTGGCATGTCTGCTGGTGGATGAGGCGCAGTTCCTGACCCCTGGCCAAGTAGATGACCTTCTCCGCATCGCCGTACTGGACGGGGTTCCTGTGCTGGCCTATGGAATTCGCACTGACTTCCGGACCCACGCATTTCCCGGCTCCGCCCGACTCATGGACCTGGCCCATGCGCTCGAGGAGCTGAAGACCATCTGCAGCTGCGGGCAGAAGGCGGTGTTCAACACCCGCAGACAGGGTGATGCAGTGATCTTCGACGGAGATCAGATCGCCATCGACGGCACGGATGTCTGGTATGAGTCACTCTGCGCCGCGTGCTACCTCGAGCTCTCTGAAGGCCGCCTGGGCTGATCCCCAGCGGCCCCACCAGGTCCGCCAGGGAACCTATTGCGTTGACCACCGCACCGGATTGCGAATTCCCTCACCTGTGACATCGTCAGTGTGATCGACCGGCGATGCATCGTGACTGATCCGGTACCGCTCGGCGAACGCGTCGACCTCCGCCAGTGTCAGCGGGGTGGGGAGCTCCCTGTGCGGACCAGCGTTCCTCAACGCGTCCTGGTAGCGAACAGGACCCCCAGGATCTATCGGGTAGGTGTGCTCATCGGTTCCGATCACCGCGCCATGACTGTGAGCAAATCGGCGCGCGAGTGATTGCCAGTCCGCAAAACTCACCAGCCCGGGAGAGACCAGGCCGTGCGAGAACAGGCTTACCAGGATTTCGTCGTAGGTGTCCGTGCTTTCGAGGTACTCACGGAGTACATCGAAACTGGGCTGCATGTGAAACCTGTTCCAGAACGGAATGGAACCAGTTGCCAGAGTCGCCCGCGGATCCAAAAGGGTGTATGTCTGCGCCAACAACCGGTTGTCCTGCCAACCGAGGCGGCGGTACCAGTCCCGGTACAGTTCTGCGATGAAAGCAGAGGCGTCCTGTGGCTCGTTCTGGTGCAGACGTCGTCGTTCCCACCCCTGTTCGTGGATAAGGCGCTCAACGTCGTCTCCCAGAGCAGGGTCCCAGCCCCATTCGCCATCCGGCGTGCGTTCCGTCATGTCAGGTGGAGACCACGCGGTGAAACTCGAGTTCTGTTGCCCAAGGAATTGCGTAATCCGGGTGCTGCCTGTGTGATACTCCTCCTCGGGGAGCCCGCCCAGGCAGCCGAATTGGAAGAAACTGCGCTCCCCAGTTCGCGCAGCCCGCCAGGAACGGGAGTTCTCCAGGGTAATGATGGCCCCGCCCGGTTCCAGGCGCTCGCGAAGAAACTGTTCATATACGGGCCCCAGTGACAGTCTCTTGAGCCGGAAGAATGCGGTCTTTTCCATCATGGGGCGGTCTTGGGCGGGATCGTGCATATGGTGGACACTGATCCGGGGATTCTGCTGCGCAATTTGCTGGGCTGCCGGGGCCCAAGATTTCATCGCCCCCCGGATATCGTCTGGGTGATTCTTGCCGTCAACGACGGAGACCAGGGTGGTCTGGGGCAGGTATGGAATTCCCAACGCCGTAGCGAGGAAGTACGCGGCACCACTGACGGCACCGACCATCACGGCGGGGTACTGTCTCTGATCGGGCTGTTTCCGGGTGTACTCCTCCACCACCCAACGGTCGATGGCGTCGACGTTGATGTCACCGATCCACCTTGCCGGCAGAGCCTGGCTCCGGCCTGCTAGCTGGAAAGCCTTCTTGCGGATCTTCTTCGGCGGCCTCGTGACGAACTTGGCCACAGCCCTGCTGGGGGGTCCGATCCCGGGTAGCGGCTGGAGATTGCCGTTGAGGAAGCGTGACACGGTCCGGACGGCGCCGACTGAGGACTCGACATCCATCACCAACTGCGCCCCGGTCCGGCGTGTGAGGCGCTCAGTGAAATAGGTGCCCATACGTCCTGACTCCTTTACCCGCCCACGTCATCTTTGCCGTGGCCTCAGCGTCATCTCAGACTTCTGCGCTTGGCTCAGCACTACGCCGTGAACGCAGACGCTTGAACACGCTCCAAAGAATTCTCAGGACCAGCCATCCGATGACCAGTTTCGGCAGTGCGAGCTTCGCGGCCAACCTGGCTAGAACCCAGGATTTCGCAATTGCGGTTACTTTACCCATGCTTGATGAAGCTATCCGGTGCTGCTGGGCATTTTCTGAACGGTGTGTTGGAGGTCACTGGGTGTCAGGGTTGCTAGACTTTTTGAGGCCTACTCACTTGTCTGGAAGGACTCTCATGCCAGCCATTGTTATCGTCGGTGCCCAGTGGGGCGATGAGGGAAAAGGCAAGGCGACCGATCTGCTCGGCTCCCGAGTCGACTATGTGGTCAAGCCCAACGGAGGCAATAATGCCGGCCACACCGTGGTCGTCGGTGGTGAAAAGTTCGAGCTGAAGCTCCTGCCGGCCGGAATCCTCTCCCCGAATGCCACTCCGGTGATCGGTAACGGTGTAGTAGTCAACCTTGAAGCACTGTTCGAAGAGATCGACGGTCTGGAGGTTCGCGGAGCCGATACGTCTAAGCTGCGGATCAGCGCCAACGCGCACCTAGTGGCCCCCTACCACCAGACGATGGACAAGGTCACCGAGCGGTTCTTGGGCAAGCGTGCCATCGGCACCACCGGGCGTGGCATTGGGCCGACGTACATGGACAAAGTCGGACGGCTGGGCATCAGGGTCCAGGACATCTTTGATGAGTCCATCCTGCGGCAGAAGATCGAAGGCGCTCTGCGGCAGAAGAACGAACTCTTGGTCAAGCTCTACAACCGCCGGGACATCACCGTCGATGAGATTGCCGACTACTTCCTGTCCTTCGTCGACCGACTGCGTCCCATGGTTGTCGACAGCACTATTTTGCTCAACGACGCCTTAGACCGAGGTGAAGTGGTGCTGATGGAGGGCGGGCAGGCCACGTACCTGGATGTCGATCACGGCACCTACCCGTTTGTGACGTCGTCGAACCCCACAGCCGGTGGGGCCAGTGTCGGATCAGGCATCGGGCCCACACGCATCAATCGATCGGTGGGCATCATCAAGGCCTACACGACCCGTGTCGGCGCCGGCCCGTTCCCCACTGAGCTGTTCGACGACTGGGGCGAGTTTCTGCAGAAAACCGGCGGCGAGTTCGGCGTGAACACCGGGCGCCCCCGCCGGTGCGGTTGGTACGACGCTGTGATGGCCCGGTACGCTGCGCGAATCAACGGTTTTACTGACTTCTTCCTCACCAAGCTTGACGTTCTCACTGGAATTGAGGAGATCCCGGTGTGCGTGGCCTATGACATTGACGGTGTGCGGCACGACCAGATGCCGATGACGCAGACTGAGTTCCATCACGCCAAGCCGATCTTCGAGAACTTTCCTGGCTGGACCGAAGACATCACTGGTGCGCGAACACTGGAGGAACTGCCCGAGAATGCGCGGAACTATGTGCTGGCCTTGGAGAAAATGTCGGGTGCGCAATTCTCCGCCATCGGCGTGGGACCAGGCCGCGATCAGGTCGTCCAAGTCCACGACCTCATCAAATAACCATTGCAGCACAGAGTGAAATGAGGGAGCAACGCACATGGCCGAACAGGTGTCGTCTTTGCTGGTTTTCGGGTCCATCAACCAAGACATTGTGCTGCGGGTCCCCGAATTCCCTGAGCCCGGACAAACACTAAAGGCCCTCAGCACTTCCCGGGCGACCGGGGGAAAGGGCGCAAATCAAGCAGCTGCGGCGGCGCTGCAGGGCACCACAACGCGCATGATCGGCGCTGTGGGCAACGACCCCGGGGGTTCAGAGGCCAGATCGGCTCTTGAGGCTGCGGGAGTGGACACGTCTCCACTGCTGGTCTCCGACGGCGCTGCGACGGGGACTGCATATATCAACGTCCGGGGCGACGGGGAGAACACCATTGTGGTGGAGCCGGGGGCTAACGCTGTACTGAGCGGCAAGACAGCCGATAGTGTCTTCGCCGACGCTCGATGGGCCCTGCTCAGTCTCGAGGTGCCTGAAACTGAAGCCATGGAGTTCGCCACCCGTGCTCAGAGGCACGGCGTGCAGGTAGCCCTGAACGCTTCCCCTTCTCTGACTGGCCCGCTGCCTCAGGGTTTGGTGGACCTCCTCATTGTCAATGAGGGGGAGATCAGCAGCTTAGCCGGGTCCGCATGGGAACAGATCGAAGATCTTCCCACGGCCGTCGGCGTGGAGTCTGTGGTGGTGACTCGCGGCGGAGCTGGCGTTGACCTGTTCCAGCGCGGCGTGCCGGTCCAGCACGTCCCTGCTGATGCTGTGAGGGTGGTGGACACCACTGGATGTGGCGACGCCTTCGCCGGCGTCATGATGGCGGCCCTGACCCGAGGTGCTGGATACCAAGAGGCGCTGCGCCAGGCGACATCGTACGCCGGCCGCGCAGCCGAGCACCCTGGCGCGATGTCCGCCTATTTCCTCATTTCAGAACGCGACGCCTGAAACTGTTCAGCGGTCAACAATCTGCCGTTTGGCGCTGATCACACCAGTGTCGAAGCCGCCCAGGTGCAGGTTGCCGTGGAACCGTCCATGTTCAATCTTGATGCACCGGTTCTGTACAGCGTTGAGCCCCAGATCGGTGGCCACCTGCATCGCTTCGTCCGAATGGATGCCCAGCTGCACCCACAGGGTCTTCGCTCCGACCGCGGCAGCTTCCTGCGCCAGTTCTGGGAGGTCCTCAGGCTTGCGGAAGGCCACCACCACATCCGGGGCTTCCGGAAGGTCGGCCAGTGAGGCATAACCGGGTTCACCGAAGATCGTCTTGCCGACCAGCCGCGGATTGACGAAGTACAGCTGGTAACTGGAGTCCGACATAAGGTAGGTCGCCACGAAGTAGCTGGCACGGGAGGGTTTGTCGCTCATCCCGATGATCGCCACAGAATTCGCACTGCGCAACAGTTGCAGCCGTCGCGCCGCTCCGGGCTCTTCCCACACCCCGTGCGGGTGTTCTGCCGAGCTGTTCTCAGTGGCTGTTGGCGTCGTCGTCATCTCTTCACTCTCCCTTGGTGGCTGTCTCCAGGGCCTGGTCCAGGTCCCAGATGATGTCTTCAACGTCCTCAAGCCCCACAGAAATCCTGATCATGTCCGCAGGAATTCCGCCGGCCTCCAATTGAGCCTCACTCAGCTGCTGGTGCGTGGTGGAGGCGGGGTGCAGGATCAGTGTCCGGGCATCGCCGACATTCGCCAGGTGGCTGGCCAGCTGAAGCGACTCGATGAACCGGATGCCATTGTCCCGGCCGCCGGCGATCCCAAAGCTGAAGACGGAGCTCACGCCATGAGGCAGCAGCTCTTTGGCCCGCTCATGATGAGGGTGGCTGGGGAGCCCAGAGAACCGCACGTAATCCACCCTCGGATCGGCCTCCAACCACTCCGCGACCCGCTGAGCATTCTTGGTGTGCTCGGTCATACGCTGCGGCAGAGTTTCAATTCCCTGAATCAGTTGGAAGGCAGCCTGGGGAGTGAGGCTCGGACCGAAGTCGCGCAGCTGTTCGGCCCGCAGTTTGGTGAGGAAGCCGTATTCGGCGAAGTTTCCCCACCAGGACAGGCCGCCGTAGGAATCCACCGGTTCCGTCATCTGGGGGAATTTCCCGTTGTCCCAGGGGAACCGGCCTGATTCTATGACGACGCCGCCCAGTGTGGTGCCGTGCCCGCCTAAGAACTTGGTCACCGAGTGAGTCACGATATCTGCACCATGTTCCAGCGGGCGGAACAGGTAGGGGGTGGTAAGAGTCGAATCAACCACCAGCGGCACTCCATGCTCGTGAGCCACCTTGGCAAGACCCGGAAGATCGACCACATCCGAGGAGGGATTGGACACCACTTCAGTGAAGACCAGCTTGGTGTTCTCCTGCAGTGCCGCCTTGAAGTCTTCGGCTTCGTCTGAGTTAACGAATGTGGTCTCGATGCCGAACCGACGCAGCGAGACATCCAACTGGGTGATGGTGCCGCCATAGAGCTTTGAGCTGGCCACTATGTGGTCACCCTGCTGACACAGTGCGGCGAAGACCAAGAACTCCGCGCTCATACCGGATGCGGTCGCGACCGCTCCGATTCCACCTTCTAAAGACGCTAGGCGTTCTTCCATGGCAGCGACTGTCGGATTGCCGATCCTTGAGTAAATGTTTCCGAACTTCTGCAGCGCGAACAGATTGGCGGCATCGTCAGTGTCTTTGAACACGAAGGACGTGGACTGGTGGATGGGCACTGCCCGGGTGCCGTAGGTGGCGTCGGGGACTGCCCCGGCGTGCAGCGCACGGGTGCGGAAACCAAACTGGTGGTCGCTGGTCATACTGATGTGTTCTCCTTCGCGGGTGCTGTTCTGCGCGTCTCGCAGATCTGTTGTATCTGCGGCACGCAGGGCTCATTCTGCAAGCTTGTGGTGTCGCCCAGGGGTTCGCCGTCATGCAGCTGGGTCAGGAGTCGCCGCATAATCTTCCCCGATCGAGTCTTGGGCACCTCAGGCACGGGGATCACCGTCCGGGGTTTGGCAACCGGGCCGATGACCTGGGCTACATGGTTCCGAAGTGCGCTCCGCAGCTCCGATTCGGCCACTTGGTCCTGCTCAACGCGCCGCTCAGCAGCGCCGGTGAGCACCACGAATGCCACGGCGGCATGTCCAGAGGTTGCGTCGTACACAGGTGCCACGCCGGCCTCCACCACATCGGGGTGACTGATCAGGGCGGACTCAATTTCAATGGTGGACAGCAGGTGGCCGGAGACATTGATCGCGTCATCGGTGCGGCCAAGGATCCAAATATCACCATCGTGATCCCGTTGGCCGGCATCCCCGGCCAGGAACCACCCTTTGTCTGCGTATTTCTCCCAGTAACTGGTGAAGTACCGCAGCGGATTGCCCCATACAGTCCGTGCCATGGATGGGCCAGTATGGGTCAGCACCACATGGCCTTGCGTACCTGGGGCGGTGGTTTTTCCGTCATCATCGACGACGTCTGCTCCCCACCCGGGCATCTCCTGGGCCACACTTCCCGGTTTCTGGTGAGCAGATTCAGGCCGCGGACTCAGCACCGTGGACCCGGATTCAGACTGCCACCAGGTATCCACTAATGGTAGGTCGGGCTTCCCATCCGAGGTCACAGTGTCCCGGCCGATCTGTGCGCGCAACCAGCTAGCCGCCTCCGGGTTGACGGCCTCACCCACAGTGCCAGCGATGCGGATCGAGCTCAGGTCATATTCTGCAGGTACTCCATCGGGGAACCAGCCCATCAATGAACGCACCAGGGTGGGGGCAGTGTAGTAGCTGGTCACCCGGTGCCGCTGAATAATATCGAAGTGCCGCCCCGGGTGCGGAACATTGGGAACGCCTTCATAGATCACCTGTGTGGCGCCGGCGGCCAGCGGACCGTAGAGCTCATAGGTGTGAGCAGTCACCCAGGCTAGGTCCGCAGTGCACCAGTGCACATCATGGGCGCGCTGGTCCGGATCTGGGTTGGCGAAGAGCCGCAGGTAGCTGACCAGTGCTCCCGTGAGGTAACCACCTGTGGTGTGCACTAGTCCTTTGGGTTTCCCGGTCGTTCCTGAGGTGTACATGATGAACAGCGGAGTCTCAGCCTCAAAGAACTGCGGTTGATGGTCTGCGGCGGCTGACTCCACCACGTCATGCCACCACAGATCACGGCCTAAACCGTTCCCATTGAGGTCGTCGCTGTTCCAGCTGACCTCCGAGCCGGTCCTGCGCACCACGAGGACATGTTCCACAGTCCCGCCGTTATCAACTGTGAGCCCCGCTACGGCGGCGTCTGCATTGGCTTTCACCGGCACCGCTGAGCCGCGGCGGTACTGGCCGTCGGTGGTGACCAGCAGTTTGGCACCGGTGTCTTCAACCCGGAACCGGAGGGCCTCGGCGGAGAATCCTCCGAAAACGAGTTGGTGGATTGCGCCAATACGAGCGCAGGCCAAGGTGATCACAATGGTCTCGATCAACACCGGAAGGTAGATGACTACACGGTCTCCGACGCCGACCCCTAGACGTTCCAAGGCGTTGGCCGCCTGGTGAACGCGGCGTTGAAGATCCGCGTATGTCACCGATTCAGCATCCCCGGGCTCTCCCTCAAAGTGCAGAGCCACCCTATTGCCGCGTCCCGCCGTGACATGCCTGTCAACGCAGTTGACTGCGGCGTTGAGGTGACCTCCGGCGAACCACTGAATATCTGGTCCGCGGCCCATTTCCGGGTTCGGGGGAGTCCAGGAGTGCGTAGTGTGCCATGGCGTATGCCAATCCAGGAGGCCCGCAGCCTTCGCCCAGAAGGCTAGCCGGTCGGGCTCACGTTCTGGGTCTCGGCTCACCGGCTCGTTCCAGCAATGGACATCTGCAGTGAAGGGATCGGCGGACAGACTCTGGGCAGACTGGTGCTCCGTGGGCAAGGACGTGCTCACTGCCGCTCAGGCCTCGCTGGACGGTAGAGGAGTGAAGGCACTTTGGTGGAAAACTAAGCCGTTCCGTGTCGGATCCGCTGCGAGGTCAAGGACCTCCAGGACCACAATGTCATGGTCGCCCGCCGTGAACTGATTGTAGATTCTGGTTTTCAGCCACAAGGGCGTTTCAGCGAGAACTAGGGTGCCGTCGTCGTCGGTGGCGTAATCCACGTCTGTAAAGCGTTGAGCCCTGTCTTTGGACGCGATCTTCCGGCACAGTCCCTGCTGATCAGAGCCGATAATGGATACGCCGAGGTGGGACGCTTCGTCACGCAACAGCGGCCAGGTGCCCGATGTGTGTTGGACGGCGAAGGTCACCAGCGGTGGTTCAAGGGAAACCCCAACAGTGAATGTGGAAGCCACCAGACCTTGTGGACTGCCGTTGATCTCGGCAGCTACCACAACGATGCCTTGAGGGAATTGGGCGAAGGCAGCGCGGAGTTCCAACGGATCCAAGGCGGCAGCGCTCATAGCGGGCTTCGCGAGGGTTGCAGCAGACAAAGTCATAGAGAATCTCCCATCGAACCTGGCGGTAGCACCCGGCAGGTTCCGGGTTGCTGCAGCGTCACAGAGCCAGATCTCTCGGCCGCTCGGGATGGACATCACCAACCGTACGCCTCTTGACGGCGACCGAGCAAAAAGGCATGTCACATTTCGAGACTTTCCCCATCCCTGGTCATGACGCTGCATGACATTGATTCGGGGCCAATTTGGGAAACTTCGCCACTTGAGCATTAGAGTAAATGCGCCTTGAACTTTTCAGGCGTCACGACCATCAAGAGCGATCGAGGGATCTGGCCCGCAGACATCGCAGCAACCCCCTGTCAAGGGCCGGTGCTAATGCCAGAGACGATGGAGGAGAAAACCATGAATGCTCGTACCCCTGTGTCTGATCTTGCCCTGCCGGAGGAGCTGCTGGCAGCCATCGCTGATGCCGGAGAGAACGCGCTCAACCGCGAACTGGACCGCACGCTGGCCTATGAGGAGGTCCGCAGGCTCGCAGATGCGGGTCTCGGCAGGCTCAGAGTCCCGGCAGAGTCCGGAGGATTCGGGCTCTCCTGGGTGGAGACCACGGAGGTGCTGCTGGAGCTCGCCGCTCAGGACAGCAACATTCCGCAGATCTTCCGCGGCCACCTGGCCGTGCAGGAGGACGCGATGTGGCGGGGACACCAGGACGTGGTGGCTCGCGGCTGGCTTGAACGCATCGGCGCCGGCGAACTGGCCGGCAACGCCTGGACCGAGCCCGGCAAAGGCGGCTTCCACCAGTCAGGGACCGTGGTGTCGCAGACCCCCGAGGGTCCTGTAGTCAACGGCGTGAAGTACTACACCACCGGATCCATTTTTGCCGACTGGCTCGATGTCACCGCCCGCGACGAAGAGGGCAATGAACTAGGTGTGGTGGTGCAGCGGGACCAGCCGGGAGTCACCATCAGCGATGACTGGAACGGCTTCGGCCAACGGACCACTGGGTCAGGCTCGACTACTCTCCACGATGCGAAAGTGGCCGAGTCCGAGATCAGGCTGCTCACCGACAGATTCCCCTACCAAACTGCGCTGTATCAGCACATCCTGCTGATCGTGTTGGCTGGTATCACTGAGGCCGCTACCCGGGACATCGCGCAGGCAGTATCAACCCGCACGCGTACCTACTCCCACGCCAACACCCGCCGCCCGGCCACCGACCCGCAAATCCTTCAGGCCGTCGGCGAGGTCGACGCCGTGGCAGCCCTAGCCCGTGCCCAGGTCCTGGAGACTGCCCGTGTGCTAGATCGAGCCTTCGCTAGCCGTGAGTTCAGCAAAGACACCCAGGAGAATGTGGCCAACGAGGTCGAGCTTGCCACTGGTCGCGCACAGGTCGCTCTGCATAAGCCAGTGCTGGAAGCTACCGGTCGGATCCTCGACACTCTTGGTGCCTCCGGAACAGACCGTTCGAAAGCCCTGGACCGGCATTGGCGCAACGCCCGCACCGTGACCAGCCACAATCCGTGGATCTACAAGGCGCGCATTGCCGGGGACCACCGGGTCAACGGCACTGCGCCGGTGCGACTGTGGAGCGTCGGCGAACCACAGAACGCCACGACGGTCTGACCCACTCACTTTCCACCCCCCCCCACGCCGCAGGAGCCAGCACCGGACCCCGGTCCGGTCTGTGCGCGAGATGACAGAAAGACGACCACCGATGACTGAAACACCACGCTCACACTGGACCGGAAACGCCACCCCGGAAGAAGTCCAGCACTGGAGTCAGGTAGCCGAGCACGTCGCGGAGACTCTGGCGCAGGACGCTGTGGCCCGAGATCGCGCCAATGAAACTCCGTATGCTGAGACCAAGCTGCTGAAGGAATCTGGCCTCGTGACTCTCCTGATCCCCCAGGAATACGGAGGCGGAGGGGCCCACTGGTCGACCGCATTCGAGGCAGTGCGAATACTGGCCCGTGCTGATGCCTCCATCGCTCAGCTGCTGGCCTATCACTACATCAACGCAGGCAACATCGTCTTTACCATTGCGCACCCGGAGAAGCGGGAACGCTGGTACCGCGACACAGTGGCCGGTCAGTGGATCTGGGGTGACTCGGTCAACCCCACTGACCCCGATCTGAGACTTGAACCCGCTGGCGGCGGTTGGGTGCTGACAGGAAAGAAACGCTACTCCACCGGCTCCGTAGTAGGGGACGCCCTGCTAGTCAACGCCCGAATCACCGCCGGTCCGGAGGAAGGCAAAGTCCTCACCTTCGTACTGGAAAACGGCCGGAAGGGCGTGAACTATGTGGATGACTGGGATTTCTTAGGTCAGCGGCTTTCCTCGTCCAATACCGTCACCTATGACCAAGTGGACGTCCGCCCTGACGATGTGTTGGACGCCCTGAGCGATGAACCCTACTCCACACTTGTCACCGCAGGGATCCAATTGGCGTTCGGCAACCTCTATCTGGGCATCGCCGAAGGTGCACTGGGAAAAGCTCGCGAGCTCATCAACGCGCGGCCCAATTCCTGGTTCCTCTCACCGGCGGAGAAATACCGTCACGACCCCTTCGTGCAGCGGCTGGTGGGTGATTTCAAAGCACAAACGGCCGCAGTGGCGGCCCTGGCCGGGCAAGTGAATCGGCGGTTCGAAGACGTCGTGGCTCTGGGAAACGGCGTGAGCGCCCAATTGCGCGGAGAACTCGCCGTCGAGATTGCTGAACTGAAAGTCGTCTCATCAGATGTGGCCACACAACTGACCCACCAGATCTTTGAAGCCACAGGCACATCCTCTACGGCCTCCAAACACGGGTTCGACCTCT
Organism: Nesterenkonia haasae; assembly: GCF_010119385.1. Lineage (GTDB taxonomy): Bacteria > Actinomycetota > Actinomycetes > Actinomycetales > Micrococcaceae > Nesterenkonia > Nesterenkonia haasae. Next base: position 62,619 of record NZ_VFIE01000019.1, on the reverse strand, counting down.
ATTGGCGCAATATTCGCACGCACTCCCTGCACGATCCGGTGGACTATAAGAAACTCGAAGTGGGTGCCCACTTCCTCAACGATGAACTCCAACCCCTGTCCCTCTACACCTGAGCTGACGCGGCTCGGTACAGTAGCCCCAGGGAGTCCCAACACAATGAAGGAGTACCAGTGACACAGTCTGTGGATGTATCCGCTTGGGGTCAGGAGACCCATACCCCCTACGCGGCAGCCGAGGATCGGTACTCACAGTTCAATTACCGGCGCGTAGGACGCAGTGGTTTGCTGCTGCCTCCGATCTCATTGGGCCTGTGGTGGAACTTCGGAGATTCCACTCCCTTCGCCAATCAGCGCGAAATCATCCGGCACGCCTTCGACGCCGGGATCACTCACTTCGATCTGGCCAATAATTACGGTCCCCCCTATGGTGCGGCGGAAGAGAATTTCGGACGCATCATGGCCAAAGATCTCAAGCCCTACCGCGATGAACTGGTCATCTCTTCCAAATCCGGGTGGGATATGTGGCCTGGACCGTACGGGAATTTCGGGTCCCGAAAGTACACTCTGGCCAGCTTGGATGAAGCCCTGGGCCGGATGGGACTCGACTACGTTGATATCTTCTACTCCCATCGGGTGGACCCAGACACCCCACTGGAAGAGACCATCGAGGCGTTGGACGCCGCCGTGCGTTCTGGCAAAGCCCTCTATGTGGGGATATCGTCTTATTCAGCGGAACGCACCCGGGAGGCCGCGCGCATCGCCCGGGAGCTGGGCACTCCATTGGTGATTCACCAACCCGCCTATTCCATGCTCAACCGATGGGTCGAAGACGGCCTGCTGGACACCCTGGAGGAGACGGGGCTGGGGTCGATTGCCTTCACTCCGTTGGCACAGGGGCTGCTTACTGATAAGTACCTCAAGGACCCGCAGGCAAAGCCCTCCGGAGGCCGGTCATCTTTGCTGGGTCACCACCTCAGTGACGACAACCTCAACAGGTTGCGGCAGCTCAACGACGTCGCTGCAGCGCGTGGGCAAACCCTGGCTCAGCTGGCTATCGCGTGGCTGCTGCGTGATGGCGGTGCCACTTCAGTCCTACTGGGGGCCTCGTCAACTGCGCAGTTGGACGAGAACCTCGCAGCTGTGAGCAACACACGTTTCTCGTCCGAGGAGCTCACCGCCATCGATACCATCACGCAGGGGGACACGGGCATCAACATCTGGTCGGTCTCCTCCGAACTCTGAGCCGCCGGAACCCCGCCTATGGGTGCGGGCGGGGTTACTTCACTGCACCTGTTGTCAGTCCCTCGATGAGATAGCGCTGCAGAATGACAGCCACGGTGAAAACTGGGATCACGGCGATCAATGAGGACGCGGCGATCCGGCCAAAGTCTTGGACCCGCTCGCTGAGCATCCCGGCCAACAGCACGGGTACCGTTTGGCTGTCCTGACTTTGAGTCAGGAACGTGGCGAAGAGAAACTCGTTGTAGTTCAGAATTGCGGCGATCACACCGACCGCTATCAGGGCCGGCGCCAACATGGGAGTGACCACACGCAGCAACAGCTGCCCCTCATTGGCTCCATCGATTCGTCCAGCTTCTTCGATCTCCACAGGAATGCGGCGGATGAACCCGTCGAGCAGCCAGATGGCCACAGGCACATTGATCAGTGCGTAGACCAGGGTCAAGCCTTCTAGAGTGTTCGTCAGACCCAGGATGCGCAAGAGTGTCAGCAGCGGGATGATCGCCACGATCGGAGGAAGCAGCCAGGGACTCAGAATGAGACCAGCTAGTGCCTTGCCCCCCGTCCGGTGTCTGGCGATTGCCCAGGCGCCTGGAAGAGCCAGCAGCAGCGTCAGGATCGCACCCCCGAAGGCTGCCCCGAGTGAGTTGAGGACCCCACGCGGAATCGCAGAGTCCCACGCGTTGGACCAGTTGCTGAAGGCCGGCTGGGTGGGCAGCAGAATCCCTGAGGCGATCTGCCCCTGAGTCATGAAAGATATGGACAGCAGGTAGAGCAACGGCACCAGGACCACCACGACGCTGAGCCCCACCCAGGTATTGGCGAGCAGTGACGGACGTGGTTTGCCCGGGGTAGGCAGTCTGGTGCGGAACCGGCGGGACGTGAGCGCCTGAGCAGCCCGGGTGGTGTTCGTAGTGTCAGTCATTGCGGAGCCTCTTTGAGATCAGGAAAACGGGAATCGTGACCACAGTGACCACAACCGCCAGCAGAAGTGTGATGGTCGCCGCGATACCCACATCGAAGTTCTGCAGGGCAGACCGCCAGATGAGGAACGCTGGCACCTGCGTGGAGGACCCGGGACCTCCTGAAGTCATCACATAGACCAGGTCGAAGACTTTGAACGCCAGAATGAGCCGAATCATGAATGCGGCGACGATCGTGCCGGCGACTGCGGGCAAAGTAATGTGTCGGAACATCTGGTAGCCGCTGGCACCATCCAGCTGGGCGGCCTCAATGATCTCTGGCTGTTGGCCCAGCAGGGCGGTGAAAACCAGCAGCACCACCAACGGCGTCCACTCCCACACATCAGCCAGCGCCACTCCGAAGATCGCCCATGTGGTGTCCGAAAGCACCGCGTAGGTGCCCGAACCCGGAGTAAAGCGGCGAATCAGGGTGTGCAGAAGTCCACCCGAAGGGCTGAAAATGAAACCGAACAGAATGCCGACGACCACTGGAGGCACAATCATGGGTAGCAGCAGGACAGTCCGCACGAACGCTCCCGCGTGCAGTGACCGCCACAGCGCTACGGCGGTGACGCTCCCCAGGATGGTGGAAGCAATCGCTACTCCGAAGGCATAACCGGTGCCCAATGCCAGGGAGTCGCGAACGGCAGGTGACCCTACCGCTGACTGAAAATTGGCCACACCCACAAACTCTTGGAACGGGTTGCCCAAACTTGACCGGGTCAGGGCGGCCGAGGCGATGAATACTAGCGGGTAAGCCGCCAGTACCAGAAGAACCAACACGCTGGGACTGATGAAGATCCGATGGTACACCTGTGCCCGGGGGCGCCGCCGCCTGGGACTTCCGGAACTATTCGGAAGCCCAGGCGGCTTGGCAGCAGCAGAGGGCTCTGCCATCGAGCCGTGTTGGTAACGGGGCTCCGCAGAGATATCAGTCGACAAGGAGCCTCTCCCATTCGCTTTGGACCGTGTCCAAAGTCTCTTGGGCCGAACTGCGCTGGCCGGAGAGGTGGGCAGCGAGTTCATCGGTGAGGACCTGCGCCGCTTCAGTGGCGTTTTGGCCGGTGGGCCATGCCAGGGCGCCATGCAGCGTGGAGGCGTTGACTTCCTGAAGTTCGGGGAACTCCTCACCATAGGTTTCGTCTTCCAGAGAGGAAATACGGTTGGGGTCGATGCCCGTCGGAGGCAGGGCGGTCAGAAGTTCAGAGTTGACCTCGGTGGAGGCAGCCCATTCGATGAACTGCTGGGCCAGATCGGCGTTGTCCGTATTGCCCGCGACTACCCAGCTGAATCCTGCGACGAGTGACGCGCGCGGATCATCCTCGGCGTCGGCGCGTGGCAAGTACGTCACACCCCACTCATCGATGACCTCAGAGCCTGAATCAGGATCCTGAGACCGGACACCGAGGTCGGTCCAGTTCTCGATAAAGGCCACATTGCCGGCGAACCATGCGGAATTTCCAGCACCGAAGTCGGTCTCGGCGGGAGTGGGCAGGGCCTCGTCCCAGATGTCCTCGAGAGCTTCCAGAGAGGCAACGGCTTCCGGGGAGTTGATGGCGGGGTTTCCGTTCTCATCGAGGAACTCGCCACCAAAGCCTGCTAAACGGTTGGCAAAGCTGGCGCCGAGAATGAGCGGTGACTGCTCACCGAAGACTGCGGCACCGTAGACGCCGTCGTCGCTCTCATTTTCGGTGATGGTCGCTACCTGCTCGGCATATTCATCCCAGGTGGCTGGTGGTGCGTCAAACCCATTGCGTTCCAGAATCTCTGTGTTGTAGAACAATGCGTGAATGTCACCGTCGAAGGGCAGTCCGTAAATTTCGTCCTCAACATACGCATAGGGCTCCCAAATGGTGGGAATGAAGTCGTCCACGTCAATGTCTGGGCTTTCTTCAACGAACTCCGTGATGGGCTGGATGCTGTTGTCGGCGGCAAGGTCGCCCAGGGAGACGTACCAAGGGGCCGAGACATCGTAGACATTGGCACCCGACTGCTGGTCCAAGGTCAACTGGGAGGCTATCTCGTCGTAAGGAACTGTCGTGACATTCACAACGACGCCGGTCTCCTCCTCAAATCCCTCAGCGAGCCAGTCACCGGCCCCTTCATGGGAGGCGTTGAGCAGAATGTTGAGTTCTTGACCCTCATGTTCACCGGCGAATGCGTCTCCCTCCGCTTCGGCGCCGGCACTGGCGCATGAGGCGAGCGTCAGGGCCAGGATTGAGGTGCTGGCAGTCAGGGCCACGCCGTGTCTGCGGCTCTGCGAGTGATTCTTCTTAGTCATGGTGCTCCTTGATGTGTGGGGTGAGTCGGTGGTGTCACCGGTAGTGGGTTTCTTGGCGCTCAGCGGCGCAGAAGCTCGTCTTTGGGGGTTTCTGTGGCTGCGGCTGTCAGGTGAGCGAAGGCCCCGCGGTAGGCAGCTGCTGGATGGGAGTCGGGAAGCTGATCGGATCCGGTAAGGCGTGCTCGTAGGCTGGTGGGACTGCTCGTTTCTTCAGCGGCTCGGGCTAGTCCACGGTCGCGCAGCACCGGCAGCACATGGTCTATGAACTCGTCATAGGAACCCGGAATCGTAGAGTTCATGACATTGATGCCGTCGATCCCTGCGTCCTGCCACGCGGCAAGCTCATCTGCGATCTGGTCCGGGGTGCCCACCACCCGAGTGGATTGGGCGCGGAAGTGCGCAAGGTCACGCAGCGTGACCCGGCCGTTGGGAGCGATCTTCTTGATCTCGGAGAGATGGCCCTGCGCGCCTTCGGTGTGTTCGAGGTCTTCCAAGGGAGTGTCAATGGGAAGGTGTCCGACATCTACCCCGATGCTGCCGGCCGTATGGGCGATCAGGGCGTGATCGTCAATGGCGTCATCCAGATTTCGAGCTTTTTCCTGAGCTTCGGTTTCGGTCGCTCCAATGACAAAGGACAGGCCCTGAATAAATTTCACATCCTCCGGTCGACGGCCGAATCGGGCGGTGCGCTCGCGGACATCCTGTGCGTGGGCGGCAGCAATGTCTCGGCGTGGAGCCATGGAGAATGTGGCCTCGGCATGAGCGGCAGCCACATCTCGGCCGCGGTCGGAGGACCCGGCTTGGAACAGGTACGGGGTCCGTTGTGGGGACGGCGACGAAAGGTGCGGGCCCTCTACGGAGTAACGTTCACCGGCGTGGTTGATTTTGGCTACTTTGGCCGGATCTGCGTGGAGACCGTGCCCGCGGTCGTGGGAGAAATTTTTGTCCTGCAGGAGGGCTCCATCCTCCCATGACCCTTCCCAGAGCTTGTAGCAGACCTCGAGGTATTCTTCCGCCCACGCGTACCGATCGTCGTGTTTGGCCAAGCCGCTGGCGCCGAAGTTCTTATGGGCGTTCTCCTGCGAGTTCGTCACGACGTTCCACCCCACCCGGCCGCCGGACAGATGATCGAGGGTGGAGAGCTGGCGGGCGAAGGTGAAGGGATGAGCCTGAATTACCGAGGAGGTCAGAGCAAGACCGATCCGGTCGGTGACGGCCGCCAGTGCGGACAACAAAACCAGCGGATCATTGGAGGGCACCTGGAGACCCCTGCGCACATGAGAGGCCCAGCCGCCCTCATGGTCACCGTAGAGGCCGACCACATCAGCAAAGAATGCGATGTCAAAACCTGAGTTTTCAAGTTTCTTGACCAATGAAACCCAGTGGGGCAGTTCATTGAAGCGATGCTGTTGAGCCTCCTCGAGCCGCCACGCACCACCAATAATGTGACTGGTGGTGTTCATGAGAAAGGCACTGAGTACGAGTGGCTGGCGGGACAATCTGACCTCCGAGGGTTCTGGACATGGGTAGAGATGGCGGCTGCATAGGGCCGGGGTGCAAAAAATGCCAGGGTGCAGCAGCGCCGAGGAGTTGGTGTGCTTCCCGGGCTCAGGTACGGGCGGAACAGAGCAGAGCGGTGCCGCGCAGGGGCATCCCGTTGTTCGGGCCTCGAAGCACTGTAGGCGCTGAAATGTTCACTAAAGATCTCTCCCATCGGTCCTGGCGGTAGCACCCGGCACGAACGCTGGCTCCCTGGCTTGGAAGCACGTCGAACCCCGGGTTGCTGCGGCCTCACTGAGCCAGATCTCTCAGCCGCTCGGGATGGTTACCCGGAAACAGTACGACTCAATCCATGGAAAGATCAAACACAGCGTCACACTCTGAGACATAGGTTCTGCGCCTGGTGGTGGAGTGATTCACCACAAACCCAGTAGGTGACATTCTGTGAACGCGGTTTGACGCGGGGATATGTTCAGCACGTAGAGTACGGTGTTGTACACCATCCAGAGCGACCGAGGGATCTGGCCCGCAGACGTCGCAGCAACCGGCCGTTATGGCAAGGTGCTAACGCCAGAACGATGGAGATAGCTCATGATTTCGCTTCGCGGTGTGTCCACGACGTTCGCTGCCGGCGGCAAGGAACCGATTGTGGCAGTCGATGATGTTTCTTTGGAGATTCCAGATGGAAGTATCCAAGGGATTATTGGCTTCTCTGGGGCTGGAAAATCAACGCTTCTGCGGAACATCAATCTTCTCGAACGGCCCACCACGGGACAGGTATGGGTCGGTGACACGGAGCTCACCGGGCTGAACGCCGAAGGACTCCGTCGAGCCCGCCATCACATTGGCATGATCTTTCAGGGTTTCAACCTGGTCAATAACCTCACCGTGCTGCAGAACGTGGAACTTTCGCTGAAGTTCTCAGGTGTGAAGGACAAGACTGAACGACGTCGGCGGGCAGCGGAGGCCTTGGAGATTGTTGACATCACGGATAAGACCAAGAACTATCCGGCACAACTCTCCGGCGGGCAGAAGCAACGGGTAGCGATCGCGCGCGCGCTGGCCACCAAGCCTGAGGTGCTGCTGTGTGATGAACCGACCTCTGCCCTTGACCCGTTTACCACTGCCACCGTCTTGCAGTATCTGGCCGATATCAACACTGAGTTCGGTATCACGGTGGTGATCGTGACCCATGAGATGGAAGTCATCAAAGCACTTGCCGATCATGTCGCGGTAATGGAGGAGGGGCGTGTGGTTGAGAAGTTTCCCGCCACGGAATTGCGCCGGGAGGGTTTTGCCCCCACGACCTCAATCGGCCGCTACCTGGTGTCCGACGGGATCAGTGTCCGGCGGGCCGGAACATCCGGGGTGTCAGAGGGCTTCGACCCCGCTGCAGAAGGAGTGCAGTACTACGACCAGCAGGTTGACCCGCAGCGCCGCGATGAGGTTGCTCCGCGTGAGAACAAAATCTTCGCTGCGGTCGAGGGAGGCCTGCGCTGATGAGCTTCGACGTCGTTCTGGAGCGCCTGCCAGAAATTAATCAGGCGATGCTGGAAACCTTCGCGATGATTGGGGTGGCGATCCCACTGGCTGTCCTGCTGGGCACTCCACTGGGCATCTGGCTCTGGAGTCACGCTCCGGCTGGGCTTAAGCCCACGCCGAAGTCACATGCGGTGGTCTCTGCGTTGGTCAACATGGTCCGCTCTTTCCCGTTCCTGATCCTGCTCATCGCGATTATCCCCTTCACGCGGCTGATTGTGGGCACTTCCGTGGGGACAGCAGCAGTGATCGTACCCTTGACGATCAACGCGATTCCTTACTTCGCACGGCTTGTGGAGCAGAACATCACTCAACTGGGCACTGGCGCCGTCGAGGCTTCGCGAGCTATGGGTGCCACGCGAGGACAGATTATTCGCAATGTGCTCCTCGTTGATGCCAAACCGGCGATCATCGGGTCCATCACCATCACCACTGTCAGCTTCATTTCGTACTCAGCCATGTCGGGTCTGGTCGGAGGCGGCGGTATCGGCGATCTCGCCATCCGCTACGGCTACTACCGGTATGAGACGGAAACCATGGTCGTGGCGTGTGTACTGATGGTCATTCTGGTGACCGTCGTTCAGTACGGCGGCACCCGCGCCGCCCGCTGGACTGATAAGCGCGTCTCCGCCTGACGCTCTTCGTTTTTATTTTCCCTCGTATCAGAAAGAGAAACAATGAACGTTCGACGCCGCCTGCTCACCTTCACCGCCGCCCTGCCAGCATTGGCGCTGACCGCCACCGGCTGTGGTCTGGCGGGCGAGGATGAAGAGACGATCAGCATTGTGGTCACCGAGTCCGCCCCGTTCCAGGAACCCGCGGAGATCGCTGCGGAGCTCCTCGAAGAACAGGGTTACGAGCTCGACATCACCTATATGACTGACATCAACCAGCCCAACCAGGTGGTGCAGACAGGTGAGTACGAGGCTAACTATTTCCAACACCTGGCTTATTTGAACAACTTCAACAACTCAAATGACACCGAGGTTGAGCCCCTGTTCTCGGTCTACTACGCCCCTTCGGGGCTGTTCTCGCTGGAATACGACGACATTGACGACATTCCCGAGGGGGCCGAGGTCAACCTCCCGGTGGACCCGTCCAATAATGGACGAGCGTTGCAGCTGCTGGCCGACGCCGGGCTCATTGAGATCGATCAGGAAGTCTCAGTGATCGAACTGACCCAGAACCACATCACCGAGAATCCGCGAGACCTCCAGTTCGTTGAGACCGATCAACAGTCTGGGGCCCAAGTGCTGCCCGATGTCGACCTCGGTTTCGCTTTCGTCCGACTTGTTGCTGAGGCCGGATACGAGGTTGATGAGACTTTGGTTCACCTCGAGGATGGGCGCGATGAGGTGCGCACGCCTTTCACCTGTGTTGTGGCGGTGGGGCCCGAGGGTGTGACAGAAGACCAGGCGCAGGCCCTACAGGACGCCTTCCAATCACCCGAGGTGGAACAGTGGTTTGAGGAGTATCAGGGTGGCGTCATCGACTACGCCGATTTCATCACCCTGGATAACGCTGAAGAGATCTGGACTGACTTCACCAGTGGCGACGCCTGAGGACGCTCACCAGTGAGAGCTGCCACCGAGTACCCAAGCGTCATCCCTCGCGAACTGCTTGCACAGATCGCAGGCGGCGCTGTAGAGCGTGACCTCCACCGAATCTTGCCGTTCAAAGAGGTGAACGTCCTCGATGAACACCGTTTCGGTGCCATGCGGGTGCCCGGCCGCTTCGGCGGTCCCGATGTCAGTGTCGAACAGCTCATCACAGAGGTGATCGCACTGGCGGAAGCCGATTCCAATATTGCCCACCTGTACCGGGGGCACTTCGGATTTGTGGAATCTCTGCGATTCCAGGCTGAAGAAGTTCAGGATGTTTGGTACTCCCGCATCCTTCAGGGCGTGACGGTAGGCAATGCCTCTACCGAAAGTGGCGGCAATGCCCTGGGAACCCTGAACACTCAACTCACCACCGTCGAGGATCGGTCCACTCTCACGGGGGAGAAGGCCTACTCCACCGGAACCATCTTCTCTGACTACACCCGGGTCTCTGCCGCGTCTGGTGAGGGAGAGCATGGACGGCGTTTCGCCGTGGTGGCATGTGATGCTGAAGGTGTGACGGTAGTCGACGATTGGGATGGATTCGGTCAGAAACTCACGGGTACCGGAACTACGCAGTTCGATGATGTTCACGTTGACAATCTCGCTGTCTTCGACAGAGTCGCAGGCTCTCACGAAGCCGTCCATGAGGCTGCGTTCTTCCAGCTGTATTTGCTAGCAGTGCAGGTAGGAATTGCTCACGCTGCCATCAGGGATGCCACCGCAACCTTGCGCAAGCGCACTCGGACTTTCAATACGTCGGCAACAGGGGCAGCATTTAAGCAGGATCCCTTAATTCAACAGATCATCGGTCGGATGTCCTCCAAAGTTTTCGTGGCCGAGGCCGCTGTTCTGGAAGCTGCCCGGATCCATGACCGCGCTTTGCGTTCTGGTCTCGAAGCGGGAACACATGATCCTGATTTCGCAGGAAGCCTCCCGACGGAGGTCTACGATGCGGAGATTGCGGTGGAAAAGGCGCAGGTGACCGTCCCTGACCTGGTCCTGAGCGTCACTCAGGAGCTGTTCCAGACGGTGGGGGCCTCCGCCACGCTGAGGACCAAGGCACTGGACCGCCACTGGCGCAACGCGCAGACTATTGGCACGCACAATCCCATCGTCTTTCGAGCCCGGTCGATCGGAGACTATGAGATCAATGGCACGCTCCCTGAGGGGCTCAACGCGATCGGAGACTCGGGATCGGCCGGGTGAGCGAACATTCTTACGACTTGTGACGTGACCGCCACGGTGCTTTTGCGGATCACCAGGCTGAACAATTACAGTTGCTCCCGTTGTACTAAACCATCCAGAGCGACTGAGGGATCTGGCCCGAAGACGTCGCAGCAACCGGCCTATGCGGCAAGGTGCTAACGCCAGAGCCGATGGGAGTGATTATTTTCCATGACGTCTGCACCTGCTGTTGACCGTAGGCAGTACGCTGCTGCGTCCACTCAGTCAGTGGTTCCTCCGGAGTCCGTTGCCGCCGAGTCCCTGTCCGTGACCTTCAACGATGTCGGCCGCGCGTTCGATGGTCGCACCGTACTGAGGAATGTCTCACTGACCGTGACTCCGGGAGAAGTCGTCGCGATCCTGGGATCCTCCGGCTGCGGCAAATCAACTCTGCTCCGAGCCGTCGGAGGGTTGGATGAGGGCTTTACCGGTGACATTGTCATAGGGGACAGCCCCGTGACTCGCTATGACGAGCGCACAGCAGTCGGTTTCCAAGAGCCACGCCTGCTTCCCTGGCGCAGCATACGCAAGAACGTCGAGCTCGGACTTCCTCGCGACCTCAGCAAGAGTGAGGGTCAATCTCGCGTTGACGAGTTGCTCGAACTAGTGGGTCTTGCCGAACGCGCACACCTACGTCCCCGCGAAATCTCAGGCGGTATGGCACAACGAGCCTCTTTGGCCCGAGCTTTGGCGCGGCAGCCGGGAGTGCTGCTTCTCGATGAGCCCTTCGGTGCGCTCGACGCGCTGACCCGCCTGAAAATGCAGGACCTCCTCCTGGATGTTCACGCCAAGACTGGCACCACCGTGCTTTTGGTGACCCATGACGTCAATGAGGCGTTGCAACTGGCGGACCGCATCCTCCTGCTGGGCGGGCGGGGGACAGCCACTGCTGAGGGAGCCACGGTGAAGTCGCTCGTCTCTGTGCCGGGAATCAGGCCCAGGGACCGCGCCGCCACTGACCTTGCTCAACTGCGCAGCGAACTCTACGCCGGCCTCGGCGTCAGCTCCCGCTGACCGGGGACCACGCCGGGTTCGGCCGGACCCAACACGATTCACTCGCATCCTACGATCCACAATGAAAGGCCCCGACGTGCCCACTTCTCTCCAGACCAGGCTCAAGCCCGCCATCGCCACCTCAGCAGCTGCGGCGCTGCTAGCGACCACTGCCTGCGGAGGAGACGATGAACTCGACACCCTCAACATCGACTTCGCCACCTATAACCCGCTTTCATTGGTGATCCTTGAGCATGGGTGGCTGGAAGAGGAACTCGAAGACCACGGTATTGACGTGGAATGGACCCAGTCCCACGGGTCGAATCGCGCGAATGAAAACCTGCGGGCAGGGAATATCCATATCGGTTCGACTGCTGGATCTGCCGCGCTGTTGAACCGAGCGGTCGGAGCGGACACCCACACCATTCTCATCGAATCCCAACCCGAATGGTCGGCACTCGTTACTCGCGAAGGCTCAGGCATCGAAAGCGCAGAGGACCTGGAAGGTGCCACCGTCGCGGCAACCCTGGCGACCGACCCGTTCTTCTTCCTCGCCCGCACCTTGGCCGAACACGGGCTCTCCCTAGATGATGTGGAGGTCCAATCACTCCAGCACGCAGACGGACGACAAGCACTCGACAACGGAGACGTCGACGCCTGGGCTGGGCTGGACCCGATTATGGCAAGTGCTGAGGTTGACGGCGCTGAACTGGTCTACCGCAACATCGACTTCAACACCTATAGCGTCATCAACGCCACCGGCGATTTCCTGGAAAACCACCCTGAGATCGCACAAATCGTCGTCGACGTCTACGAGCAGGCCCGCCAATGGGCAGTTGAGAACCCGGATGAGACAGCGGAAATCCTCGCAGAGTACGCCGGCATCGATGGTGAGGTCGCCGAAGTGGTTCTCAATGAGCGGGTCACTTTCGACATCGACCCAGTTCCGGGCGATGACCTGTACGCAGCATTGGAGCCGGTCGGGCCGTTCTTCGTGGAGAACGGAGACGTCGACAGCCAGGACGCCGTCGATGATGCCCTGGAAGACCTGTTCTGGCCTGACTTCGCGGAGGATCGCGAAGCTACGGATGCCGAAGGGGCCGAAGACGCCGCCGATGAGGCCAGCATTACTGAGGATGAAGACCAATGACCACTGCACTCGCGGCACCAGCGGCTACCCCCGGACGGGCGAAATCTTTGCCCGGTGGACGCATACTCCTAGGCGCAGCAGTGCCACTTCTCATCCTGGGACTCTGGTGGCTTGTGACAGGCCCTTTGAACCTCTTCACCCCCACGCAGCTTCCGGCACCCCAACGGGTTCTCGACGCAGGACTGGGACTGCTGGAAGATGGGGCGCTGTATGCCCACGTCGGGATCTCGGTGCAACGAGTGCTCTTCGGCTTCCTCCTCGGAGCCATCACCGGTCTGCTGCTGGGTTCCCTCCTGGGACTGTCTCGCCTGGCCGACGGCCTTCTTCACCCTACTGTCGGCGCCTTCCGGGCGGTCCCGTCCCTGGCCTGGGTGCCGCTGATCCTACTGTGGGTCGGCATCGGTGAAGATGGGAAGGTCCTGCTAATCGCCATCGGGGCCTTTTTCCCGGTCTTCACCTCGGTTCATTCTGCTCTGCGCCACGTCGACCCGCACTTGGTCGAGGCTGGCCGGGCTTTCGGCTACCACGGCACCCGACTGTTGACCACAGTGCAGCTCCCTGCCGTGGTACCTCCAGTGTTCTCAGGGCTTCGCCTCGCCTTGGCACAGTCCTGGCTTTTCCTGGTCGCCGCCGAGCTCCTCGCCTCATCCGAGGGGCTGGGCTTCCTACTGATCGAATCTCAGAACAATGGACGAGTAGACCGGCTGCTGCTGGCCATCGTCCTGCTCGCCATACTCGGCAAAACCACTGACGCTCTGCTCGGCATCATCGAACGCAAAGCCCTGAAGACCTGGGCCTGAAGGAGTACACCATGAGCTACCCCACCACCCCCACCGGTCACCGGGAGATTCTGTTCAACGCCTTCGATATGAACTGCGTGGTGCACCAGTCACCAGGCCTTTGGCGTCACCCAGAAGATCGCGCTCGGGATTACAACACCATCGGGTACTGGACCCACATCGCGAAAACTCTGGAGGCGGGCTTGTTCGACGGGCTCTTCATTGCGGATGTGCTCGGGCCCTATGACGTATTCGGCGACAACCCTGAGGCAGCATTGCGCTCCGGAGCCCAGATCCCGTTGCAGGATCCCTTCCTCCTCATTTCCGCGATGGCTGCTGTGACCGAGAACCTGGGGTTCGGAATCACCGCAGGCACCGCCTACGAGCACCCCTACCCGTTCTCTCGTCGACTCGGCACCTTGGACCACCTCACAGGCGGTCGCGTTGGCTGGAACGTTGTCACCGGTTATTTGCCGTCTGCGGCACAGAACATGGGCCAAGACGACCAGATGGAGCACGATCAGCGTTACGACCATGCGGATGAGTACATGGATGTGGTGTACAAACTGCTCGAGGGCTCTTGGGAAGACGACGCCGTCGTCGCTGATAAGGAGTCCGGGGTCTTCACTGATCCCGCAAAAGTCCACCGGATTGAACACCAGGGTGAGTTCTTCAAGACTCCTGGTATCGGCGTCGTCGAACCTTCACCGCAACGTATGCCGGTCGTATATCAGGCTGGTGCCTCCACCCGGGGGCGTGCCTTCGCCGGAAAACATGCTGAAGCCGTGTTCATCAACCCGCCCACCAAGGAGCTTGCCAAGGCCTCAGTGCAGAGGATCCGTCAGGCGGTGGCAGATGCTGGCCGTGACCCCTATGATGTCCGGATCTTCGCAATGCAGACCATTGTCACAGGAGCTGACAACGACGCCGCCCACGCAAAGTACGACGACCTGACGCACTACGTAGACGCCGAAGGTGGGCTGGTGCTGATGTCCGGATGGATGGGCATCGATCTCTCTCACTTCGATCTCGACCAGCCCATCGGCGATGTCGAATCCAACGCCATACAGTCCACCGTGGAGACTTTCCAGAAAGCCTCGGGCCGCGAGGACGAAGCCTGGACTGTTCGGCAGCTAGCTGAGTGGGTCGGCGTCGGAGGTTTTGGGCCGGTGATCATCGGGGACGGTCCATCCGCGGCCCAACAGCTGATCGAGTGGCAGGAAGAAACCGATATTGACGGATTCAACCTGGCGTATCACATCACCCCGGGCACATTTGAAGACATCGTTCAGTACGTGGTGCCCGAACTGCAGAAACTGGGCCGGTACAAAACCGAGTACACGCCCGGAACCCTCCGGAACAAGCTCTTCGGTCAGGGCGATCACCTGGCGGGCAACCACCACGGCGCACAGTTCCAGCTCAGGCGCACCCAGTGAACCAGGGGCGGCTACTGCAGGTTGCGGAGAGTGGCCCGGACCGCCAGGTGGTCTGAGGGGAACGCGTTTCCGCGCTGATCAGGGATGTGCCGGGCAGTGCCGCCATACTCAGTGAATCCCGGATCTGCCGAAGCGTCCGCGTCATCAGCAGCGCCACCTAAGTGATCTGCGGTGACAACCTCCATACCCAGCACAAAAATGAAATCTATACGGTCCCTGGGTTCATTCTCCAAGGTTTCGATCTGCGACCAGCTCAGACCCGGAGCCTGCATCGGGTCCGGGTGGACGCTCCGGAACGCGTCGGTGTAACCGGCGTCCAGGAACTTCTGGGTCGCCGGCCACTGAAGCTGGGGTCGGTGTTCTCCGGTCCAGTCGAGCCCGGAGGGCACGTTGAAATCTCCCGCGACAATCACCGGAATATCACCCAAGTCAGCCCGGAGACGCTCGGTCTCCGCCAGGATCCGTTCGGCCTCAGCAGTGCGCTTCTGCTCACCGGGCTGGGCCAACACCTCCGCAGCGTTCTGGGGGAGTTCATCGCTGCGGTACGGGCCATAGTCCCAGGCCGCCAAATGGACTGACCAGGCCAGCACGTCCCCGCTGCGCGTCTGGACCAGAGCCGCAGTGGCATAGGAGGCAGTATCGGTCTTCAGCAGCCGAATCGGTGAGGAGCTGAGCACAGCGCAGTCGTAGTCCTGCTGGGCTACGGTCATTCCCGTCCTACGCCCCAATTGCAGACCGGCATTGCCGAAGCACTCTTGGAGGAAGACGATATCGCAGTCTTCAGCATCCAGCACCGCCGTCTGCTTCGCCTCCGCTTCAGAAATCTCCCGGCCACCGAACCAAATATTCCAGCTGAAGAGTTTCAGGGAGCGCAGTTCGCGCAGTTTCTCTGCGAAGGCCTCCTCAACAGGAACGGCCGTGTGATTGACGGACTGCGATTTGCTGGATCCAGTGTCTAATAGCGTGTCTTGCGGGCGGCGCATAGTGGTAGGTTCTCTTTCTCTTGAAATATCAGGAAACGGGCGGATGGGATGCGAGTCAGGGCTCGACGGCGATTGAGTCCAGGCTTGCCAGCCTCCAGCGGCACTGCAGCTGCACGGAGGGGTCGGAGTTGACACCGATGACCAGGAGCCCAGCAGCCGAGGCTGCCTGAGCGCCAGCCGGTGAATCTTCAAGAGCCACGGTATGTTCCGGCGCCACACCTAAGCGCTCACAGGCGTAGAGATACAGGTCAGGTGCTGGTTTCCCTGCATTGACATCTTCCACCGTGCACACAGTGTGAGCCTCAGAGAGCAGGGCAGCATCGGCAAGCATTGTGGTGACATCGTTGCGCAGCCCATTGCTCGCAACAGCCACCGGCACTTGTGAAGCCAGGGAGGTGAAGAGCGCCACCGCACCAGGCATCGGTTCCACACCGGAACTCAGCAGGGCCGAGTAGCGGCGCGTCAGCTCAGCCGCCAGTGTTGGTGCACGCTCTGCGGGCTCAGCGGCCGAAACAGAGTCGCCTGAGAGACCTTGAGCTGAGATGACGCGGGAGAGTCGCGCGGCTGCGTCATGTACAGAGAGTCCCAGAAGCCGCTCAGCCGGGAAGTCCTGGATGTCATGTTCTGCCAACCACGTGTCAACCATCTGCAACCAGAGTGATTCGGAGTCAATGAGAAGCCCATCGCAGTCGAACACAGCGGCTCGGGCGGAGATCTCCACACCTCCTTCAGCTGTTATCAGCCGCAGCATGGTGGCGGTCTGTTCCGTCATACTATGACCCGCTCAGCAGGGCTTTGCCCATGTGCTGCCACGCGCAGAGCAGGCGTGGACATCACCTGCGGGGTGACTCGCGTTCCTGGGGTCAGGTCGGACGCTTCAGATGCTGAAACGGAGGACGTGACGTCCAGATCATTCACCGGATTCGTGGCACGAACAACGGTCCGTTCACCTGTGTAGATCTGGGAGATTACCGTGCAGGGCCCGTCTTCATCGGGCACCAGAGTGATGTCCTCCGGCCGCACGAATAACGTATCCAGGCCGGCATCTGGGTGTTGAACGGGCAGCGCGCCGCCTCTGTACTGAGGGTCCACCCCGACTTCTGTCACGCTGCCGACGAACCGTGCCACGAATTCTGTGGAAGGCTTTTGGTAGATCGTTCGGGGCTCATCGAGCTGTTCGATGACACCGTCCTTGAGAACTGCTACTCGGTCGGCGATTGACAGTGCCTCCTCCTGATCATGGGTGACGAACATCGTGGTGATTCCCAGTTGTTGCTGCAGACGGCGGATCTCTTCCCGGATCTGGGAACGCACAATCGCATCCAGCGCTGAGAGCGGCTCATCAAGCAGCAGCACACCTGGCTGGATGGCTAGTGCGCGAGCTAGCGCGACTCGCTGCTGCTGCCCTCCGGAGAGCTGATGCGGATAGCGGCTGGCGAACTCTGTCAGCCCGCACATCTCCAGGAGCTCCTGCGCGCGGGCTGCACGCTTATCGCGGTTTACTCGGCGCACGCGCAATCCGTATTCCACGTTTTCTTGGACCGAGAGGTTCGGGAACAAGCTATAGGCCTGAAAGACCATGCCGATTCCGCGTCGATTAGCGGGCACGGATGTTATGTCCTGGCCGTTGACCAGGACCCTGCCGGACGTGGGCTTCTCAAACCCGGCCAGGATGCGAAGCGCTGTGGTTTTGCCGCAGCCAGATGGTCCCAGTACGGTGACCAACTCACCTGAGGAGATGTGCAGGTCAATACTCTGCAGGACCTGGGTGGAGCCGAAACTCTTGGTGATGCCATCGAAGACGACGTCGTTCCCGGCCGTTTCGCGAACAGTGGTGGTGGCCTCAGTCATCAGTGTGCTTCCTTCTCTAGAGTCGTAGCCTCATCCAGCGCGGCAGCTTTCCGTTTGGCTTTGCCCAGGGCGGAGAATCGCCCTGCGGAGAGTGTCGCCACGAGCAGCAGTATCCAGGTGCTCAAATTCAGCAGCACTGCGATAGCGATCGAGGCACGGAAATTTGTATTGGAGACGGTGAACAGCCAGACCGGGATGGTCTCACGGTTCAGGGTGGCGGCGATGGCGAACTCTCCCAGGCAGACAGCTGTCGCAAAGAACACCGAGAACAGCACTGGTCCGCGAATATTGGGGATGACTACTCGCCAGACAGTGCCCCAGACGCTGGACCCCAAGGAGGAGGACCCCTCCACCATGGCCTTCAAGGGGATCGTGCGCAGCCCTGCGTCGATGGATCGGAACGTGAAGGGCAGACAGAGCACCACATAGGTACCGACCAGAATCAGTGGCAGATCAGGGTGCTGGATGAATTGGCTGATCTCGCTTGCCAGGGACCCTCTGCCCTGTTGTGCACCCCAGCGCAGAAGCGCGACGACGCCTGCGGCTAGCGCGATCGGAGGCACCACTAGAGGAAGGGTGCAGAGAATCTCCAGTACCGGGCGCAGCCGCGGCGCCCAGAGGTGGACCGCCAACACAGCCGGCACCAGGGTGGCCACGAGGGTCACGATTGTCAGCCCCGCGATCAGCAGTGTGCGGGTTGCTGCGGCGGCCAGACTGGCGTCATCGGTGATGACCGAATAGGCAGCGAGCGAAAAACGTCCCCCGGGGAAGACCGCGTAGTAGATGCTGCAGAGGACCGGAACGGTCACATAGAGAGCAACGGCGATGATCGGCAGCCAGTTGGAGTATCGCCAGTTTACTGAAGCCATCGGGCGCTCCTTCTCTGCAGGCGGTTGAAGAAGAACAGCACGACGACGGCGATGACCACCATGGTGACGCCCAGCGCCATCGCAGTGGATTGACCGCCGGCTCCCAGACCCGACCCCAGCAATGAATCGATGCTTAGGGGAATCAGTGGAAATCCGCCGGAGCCGATCAGTACCGCGGCGGAGGCGTAGGTTGCGAATGCGGAGCCGAAGAGCAGGATCCAACCGCCAAGCAGAGCTGGGGTGGCAATGGGGATTCCCACGCGCCACCAGAAAGTCAATCGGGACCCGCCCAGGGAGATATTGGCCTCGATCCACTCCTTTCGCAGACCTACGAATGTGGGCAGAGTCACCATAATCATGGTGGGGATGAGGAAGTACTGGTACATCGCGACCAGGCCCTGCCATGAATAGAGGGTGAACCCAATCGCTTCGAGGCCCAGCAGGCCGAAAATGATTCCAGTGTTCCCCAGCGTGACGATGAAGGAGAACGCCAGTGGCGCGCCCCCATCATTGGCAAGCACCGATGAGAACACCGCGACAACAGAATCGAGACGCTCGGATTTGATCTGGGCGATGCAGAATGCAGTGATTGCCCCTGCGATTGCTGCGATGAGGGAACCCACCACCGAGACCAGCACCGAGTTGCGCATGGCCCGCGAATGCGAGCTCAGGTCCAAAAAGTTATCCAGTCCGATCCCGGTGCCGCCGTCGTCGGTCTGGACGGCGAAGGCGATAGTGAACATCCCGAAGATCGGAACCAGGAAGAAAACTGCAATGATGAGGGTCAGGGGAGCCAGTGCGATAACCGCAGGGGAGCGCAGAGCGGTGGTGACGCCCTCCCAGCGAGCGCGGCTGACCAGGCGAGGACGAGCGCCGGGGGACACCCCCGGCGCCCCACCGCCCGGTGCCGCAGCACCAGGTGGAGCGCCGGGCGCGGACCCGGGGGTAGGAGTGACGGGGACACTCACTGGATGGCCTCAGTCCAGAGCGACTCGACGACCTCCTGGTTTGCCTCGCGCTGCTCAAGGGTGGGCTGTGGTGCCTCGATGCCGTCTTCACCGGGAAGCGCGTCCAGGGCCTCCTGGTTCACCGACTCCGCTTCGATCATGGCGTCCAGCCGCACCGGGGTGACATAGCCTTCCAGCAGCAGGTTCTGTCCTTCGTCGGAGAAGAGGAACTCGTAGAACAGACGCGCCACGGCGGGGTGAGGGGCGTCGTCGTTAATTGAGGCAGCGTAGAAGGATGAGACCTGCCCATCCTCGGGAAGGTGGATATCCAGGACTGCGCCTGTATCGGCTTCCAGATCGTCCGCAATGGGCTGCAGCAGGTAGTCCCAATTGATGACAATCGGCGTTTCACCGGTTTCGATGGTGCCGGCGTTGGCTTCTACGGGAACAAAGTTACCCATAGCGGAAAGCTCATTGAAAAACTCAATGCCGGGCTCGACGTCGTCGAAGCTGCCACCATTAGCTTCCGCGGCGGCGTGGACCACCATGAAGCCTGATTCACCGGTCGTGGGATCACCAGGGATAGCGACCATACCGGAGTACTGCTCATCCAGCAGATCAGCGAAACTCTCCGGGCAGTCATCCACGCGAGAGGTATCACAGCCTATAGCCATGGTCCCGCCCAGGTGATTGATCCAAGTTCCGCTTTCGGAACGGAACTCCTCGGGGATGTCGTCGTATGTTTCCGGGGAATACTCTGCGAGCAGCCCGTCCTCATCGGCCTCATCAGCGAAACTGATTCCCGTGTCCAGATAGTCCAGGGAGTCACCTTGGCCCTCCCGGTTCACTACAGCGTTGATGAGATCCTGGCTGGAACCGGTGGACTGGTCATTGTTGATTTCGATGTCGTAAGTTTCTGAGAAGGCCTCCAACAGGCCCCCGTAGTTGGCCCAGTCGTCGTACAGACCCATCGCGTTGAAGGTCCCCTCGGCCTGTGCGTCTTCGATGAGTTGGTCCATTCCGCCGCCGTCTTCGACGCTGGTGGCTTCACGCCACGTGGCGGAGCTCTCCGATTCTTCGCCGCTGCCACAGGCAGTGAGGCCCAGCGTGATGACTACGGCGGATCCGAACATGATGCGAGTGCGTGTCACGTGATTCAGTCCTTCAATTATGATGTGGCGCGGAATCCGCGTCCCTTGCACTACCATCTTCACTAGTGAAGTCGAACGGGTCAAATGAAAGTTCACTAGTGAAAATGAAGTTTGGGTGAACTTTCTGTGACAGGCGGTGATAGTTCCGCGGCGTAGACTTCTGGCTCAGTAGCCCAAACATGCAGGAGGTTTGCCCGGTGGGAACATTCGCTTTCGCGGAGATCGCCCAAGCCGTGGAGCAGGAGATCCAGGAGGGTAAGTATCCCCCTGGTAGCTCATTGCCTTCAGAGCGGGAGCTCAGCGAACGGTTCGGAGTATCGCCTGGAACGGTCCGCATGGCCCTGCGCGAGTTAGTCGCGGACGGCACAGTGGACGGCACTCGTGGGCGCCCCAAGCGTGTCGTGAGAGTGCCGCGTCGACCCGCATCATTCAACGAATTCCGCAGCTTCGCGCAGTGGGCCCGCAGGCAGGGCTACGAGCCTGGCGGAGAGGTTCTGTACTCGGAATGGAAGATTGCTGATGCCCAGGACGAACAGATGCTCGATGTCCCCCGCGGCCGGCGCGTGCTCGACGTGCTGCGCCTGCGGACTCTCGATGGCGAGAGCGTCATGTTGGAGCACACCCATTACCCGGAGTGGCTCGGCGAAATCGTCGAGGCGATTGATGACCGTGCACCATCGGTGACATCGCTTCTCGCCGATCACCACGCAGTGCACTTTTCACACGCGGAGCATGCATTCGGCGCCGAGCGGGCCAAGGTCCGCCACGCCGATAGCCTGGGTGTTCCACGAGGTTCGGCGCTGCTGATGCACCAGCGGGTCTCCCGAGACTCGACTGGCCGTCCATTGGAATGGTCCACTGACCGCTATATCGCAGGGAAAATCATGCTCTCAGTCGGCAATTCCTGGCATTCGAACCCCTTGCAATGGATCACCCCCGATGCATTTGGGGGCGTAGGGCCCTAGCTGACGCTATTCTTGAGTGGCTATGCTCCAGCTGCTCAGTCTCCTCGAATCCTTACGTGCCCGGCAGGCGCAGATCGACGCCGCGCGCCCGGACCCGCTGCTTAGTGACTCCCAGTTATTGGCCGCAGCGCTCGCCAACCGGTACGTCACTGCTAAGCGGATCACCGAGGGCAGGTGGGTCTTTGAGTTCCGGGGGCATGTGATCGGTGGATTCGCCAACAGAGTCACCACGTTGGTCAGTGCCCACTCCCGCCGGCTGCTCCATGATCCGGCCCAGTTGCGCGCTCATTTGGACCTGATGGAGGTCCCCCACGCTATTGAGTACGACGACGCCTCAGAGCAGTTCCAGCCCATGCTCCCCATTGAGTTCGAAGAGACTGATGACAACGACGAGCACCCCGCGCTCCTGCAGGCCTATTGCGTGGGCAAGGAAGCGGTAAGTGTGATTGCGGTTGTGGCTGATCCTGCCCATGGGAAGAGATCCCTGACGATCGATGTCACCGACCGCATCGATGAGGGGATCGCCCAACTTGCGGTTGATGGTTTGTCCAGTGTTCCAGGGCTATTGGCGGGTGCCGTGAATTTGCAGGTGCGCTCTCTTGACACGGGTGATGACGGCGTCGTCATCGGTATTGACGAGACGGCAAGCACTGTTCCGCACCATTATCCCGACCTCGGCCGCGGCCGAGCGGTCGCCGACGCGGTGGCTGAGCATATTCTCTTTACTGCCGCTCTGTGACGCTATGGTGAATCCCATGTCAGAGACTTACTTCCCTTCCCCAGCAGGTGGGAGCTCCGGGCGCCACCAGGGCCCTCCTCCACCACCACCCGCACCAGGGCTAGTGGCCGGTCGGCCCAAGGTGGATCTGGGGGAGGAGCCGTCAGCGACCTCACGGTTTGTCGCTGAGCATGTGGAGCCACGCTACGGAGAGCTTCGGAAGTGGAACTCCACTCTGGCTCACGATGAGCTGCTTCAGCGCGCAGCTCGCCGAAAGCGCATGACGATCAAGAAGATCACCGAATCAAACCAGCTCTTTTTTCTGTCGGGTGTGCTCGTTGGGGGCATGGACGGTGTTATTACGTCATTGGTCAGTCACCAGGCCCGGCGGGTGTCGCGTTCAAAGGCGATGACAAAGCGCTATCTGAGTTCTGCTGAGGTGCCGACCCCTAAGGGTAAAGCGATCAATCCCACTGACTTCGCGCGTGCAGTGAAGTACATGAAGGCATTGGGCAAGCGTGTGGCAGTGAAACCTTCCGCTGGTCGGGCCGCCAGGGGTATCAGTGTTAACGTCACCAGAGAGTCGGAGCTGCGCACGGCGTGGCAGGCTGCGATGGCAGCTCGTTCGGCCACGTCAGAGTCCCGGTATCTCATTGTGATCGAGGAATACACCCCAGGACTTGATGTTCGTTGCTATGTGGTGGGTGGTCAGGTAGTGGGAGCGGTTGCCCGATTGCCGCTCTACGTCATTGGCGATGGTCTCTCCACGGTGGGCAAACTCGCTGATGATGAGATTGCTCGCCGTCGGCCCAATGAGTACTTGAAGAGTCGCCAGCCCGAGGTCAGTGACGCGTTCTTAGCAGCCGTGGGATTGACTCGTGGGAGCGTTCTCGCTGAGGGGAAGCTGCAGTACTTGACTCCGATCGCGGATACTGGTCGCGGTGGGGGCATCGCTGTCGATGTGCTGGATCTGCTCAGTGATGAGCTGAAGGACTTGGCCGTGGATGGACTCTCAGCGGTCCCGGGCCTTGGCGCCGCCGCTGTCGATCTCCTTGTGCCGGAATTGGGCAGCGCTGAAGGAGCCGTGGTGCTGGAGGTGAACCCGTATGCCAACATCATGCAGTTTCACTACCCCAGTTACGGGGAGCCGAGGAAGATCAACGATGCCATCATGGAGGAGATCCTTGAACGCGCTTCGAGATAGAAGCGGCGGAGTTTTCCACAGTTTTTGATGTAGGTCTGGTGCCACGAGATCAGTCTGGTTAGGCTATGACTCACAGCTCTTACTTCGCAGTAAGGGCTGTGGCCTTTGAAAGACTCGCGGCGACGTTTGGGGTTCCCGGCGTGCTGCGCAACAGTGTGAACGGGTGACCGGCTGTGAAACATTTCGGGTTCGTTGGGACGGCTTTGGGTGCCGCAGTGGTGGTGGGATTGGTGGGTTGTGCCGCAGGGGTGGATGCTGAGAAGCCTCAGCCGACAGTTTTAGACGCTCCTCTCGATTCACCTGGGAAGAGTAAGGCTCCAGAAACTCCAGGTGCTGGCGGGGTCGATTCTGACGATGCCTCTCCAGATGATCCCGAACCGACGCCCATTCCTGCCTCGTCCGATGGCCCTGCCCAGAACTGGCCTCCTCCTGACACACCTGAAGAGATCTACCAGCCCACTGAAGAAGGCGCCGAGGCTCTCCTGCAGTACTTCTATGAAGCTAGACACTACGCCAGGGTGACGGGCGATACAGGTCCTCTCGAGGCGGTATCTACTAGCGATTGTGATTTATGCGGAGCTGAAGTCGATGTGGTGCAGGAGCTCTTCGAGAATGAGGGTTGGTACGTCAGCGAACCTGATGAAGTTGGTCACTCCTACTTGAGGCTCGAATCTGAAGATCTGGCGACGGGACTCTACGCACTGCATGAGGAGGATTTCGAAACCTATCTGGCAGGTGAGCTATTGGGAGAGACAATTGCCGACACAGTTGATGCCTTCGGATTCGCGATGCTCTATGAAGATGACCTGTGGCGGATGATCGAAATCAACTACATAGGTGAGTATGAACGGGATCTTCACTATGGCCGTGATGAACCGGGTATAGGTGAGGGTGAATGAGCCTCTTGATGAACGTCCTCGGGGCTTTGAGTTCGGCGGCTGTTGCTGCTGGAACTCACTCTGCGGTTGATGAACTTCAGGAGCACGATTTTCAGTTTCGTCACGCCGATCGGAGTGTTGAAGTGCAAATTGAGATGCGGAGTCCGGAGAGGGAGTCGCGGCAGTGGCGAGAGGTGCCGAGGCAGGAAGGTCCTCGCGGCGGGAGTTCTCAGTCCGGGACGGGGCCGCCGGCCCAAGGAAGCGGCCGTGGCTCGCCAAGAGGCGGCTCTGCCCCAAGCGCGCACTACTGCGTAGATGATGCCGGCGATGCGGACCCAGCCTGCGCAAGATTCATGGCCGCCATGCCGACCTTCATCACGAACTTCACATGTTCGATAGGGCAACGGTTAGCTGATAATCAGGAGCAGCGTGGTTTTGCTCCACGAGAAGTGTGCGCCGATGATCAGACCCCGGCTGAGGTTGAGCAAGTCTTTGCTGAGGTACTCCCAGACCAGACCGAATCGCAATGGGAGTTGATCCTTGCCCAGATCCCCGGCGAGGTCGAGCAGGCCTTCACCAACCTGCCCATCGAGGGTGGGACTGTAATGTTCGAAGAAGAACTTCTGGGCTTCGGCTATGTCAATCAACACACCAACGTCTTCGCCGAGGTGTCGACTCAGTCGTTCACCGAATCCCTACTCGGGATTGAGGTCGACATTCGAGCAATACCCGTCGAATACAACTTCAACTACGGAGACGGAACAACAAAGACCACATCCAATCCCGGCGGCCCAGCTGAGCAGCAAGTCGCCACAGGGGCCCTCGACACTGAGACACCCACGTCCCACGTCTACCAGGACACCGGCACCTATCCCGTTGAGGTCACCACCACCTTCATCGGCGAATACCGACTTCCGGGAGGTGCCTGGACATCTATCAGCGGCTCCACCTCAGTGCCTGCCAGTCCGGGTGAAGCAGACATATGGCGCCTCAGTCACCGACACGTCTCAGGAGCTTGCCGGGATGCAGCGCACTGGGGCTGCTCAGGGCCGGTGGAGCTAGCGCCAGGCGACCAGCCTCCAAAGATCTTTGCCGATCACTATGACGGTAACGGGCACTACATCGGTCCTCGAAGACCGTAGGGTTCGCATCCAATAAGCGTTGAAGCGTGAAACACGATGCCATCACGCGGCATACCTTCATAACCACCGCTGCGCGTGAAAGCCGCGCCGTTTCACTCTCACCGCTGGATTCGTCCTGCGGGAAAAGCGCAACGGCGCGGCGACTACTCGGGAGTCTCGGCTGCGTCAGAAGATCAATGCCGCGATGCCTGCCTAGTTCCTAGTTTCATCCTCTTGGGTCCCCGAAGAACTCGCACCATTACCGGACTGGTCTCCACTGAACTCCTGGGCCTTCGCCTCCACAATGTCCTCCGCCTCGTCCACCACGTCAGTCATCATTTCTTGAGCCTCATCGGCCTTGTCGGCAGCCTTCCGAAGCGCTTCCGATGCAGACTTAGCAGCCTTCTTAGCGCCTTCAGCAACTTCATGAGTGACTCTGGTGGCAGTGTCAGAAGCCATCGAGACAAAGTCCTGGACTTCCTCACGCTCCCACGTTTCTTGCGCCGACTTCTTGGCGCTCTCGATCCCGGCGTCGACTCGGCTCTGACCCGTCTTGGTGCCGATCAGGTAGCCGATGGCAACTCCGGCTCCCAGTGAAATCAATCCCATGATGTGCTCCTTATTCCGAATATGTCTCGCGTTGGATAGTTCCAACTTAGCGGGGCCGACCCGGCACTGTCACGGGGTTGATGCCCTTAGTTTGCCCTGATAATGCCCTGATCTTTTGCGACGACAACATCAGGATCAAGTCAAGAGCCACGGATCGAGTCGGTCCTGTGTCCAAGGCAGAGGCGTCAGCTGGAGCCCCATCACTCGACATGAACGTTGCGGCCAGCGAAATGGCCGAAGACTCCTTGGGCGACCGCAAGGGCGAGGGCGCACCACAAGACCGGGGTCCACGAACTCACCACCTGGTACAGCGCCCCGGCCAACACTGGCCCAGCGGCCGCGAGAAGATATCCCACACCCTGCGCCATACCGGAGAGCTTGCCCACCTGGCGTGGGCTGCCCGCGCGCAACGATATGAACGTCAGGGCGAGAAGTAGCGAACAGCCAGTCGATGTGCCGGCACACAGCGCCCAGAGCGGCATGAGTCCGGGAGCGGTGATGATACCCAACAGCGCGACAAGCATAAAAGCAACTGTCACCGCTGAAATCGCCCGCTGATCCCGGGTACGCTGCATGATTTGGCCGGCAATGAGACTCGCGACGACGCCGACCGCTTGGAACAATCCGAGCCACAGCCCCGCAGAAGCCTCATCGACTCCAAGTGAAGTTTGGATCGCTGGAAACCAGGTGAGCAGAGTGAAGAACAACGTAGACTGCAAGCCGAAGTAGAGGGTCACCTGCCAGGCAAGAGGTTGCTTCCAGAGAGTAGTCGGCAGTCCGCTCCCCACTAACTGGGGGGATGAAGTCACAGGAGGATCCGGCGCCGGTTTCTTTCTCAGGGCCCAACCGACTGCCGCCAACAGCGCGAAGACCGCCGGAACCGCGAAAGCGAGCTCCCACCCGAGCGCGTCGGCCAGTGGGACCGCCCCGCCCGAAAAGACGGCTGCAGCTCCCACAAGCGCTGCGGTGTAGACCCCCGTCATGAATGGAACCTTGTCCGGAAAGTCGCGTTTGACCACCGCCGGCACCAGTACGTTGCCCACCCCGATTGCTGCTGAGAGGATCGCGGTTCCTGCGTAGAGCGTGATCGCCTGCGGCATCAGCTCGGAGCCCGGGACTGATCGCAGTAGGGTTCCCCCGGTCAGCAGCAGGAGAGAAACGAAGATCGTTCGCTCCAGCCCGAAGCGCCTGCCCAGCACATGGACGAATGGAGAAATAATGCCGAAAGCCACGATCGGCACTGAACCCAATGCTCCAAGCGCCAATGGGCTCAACCCTGTGTCGGACCCAATCCGTTCGATCAGCGGCCCCACCACTGTGATCGCAGGGCGTAGGTTCGCGGAGACAAGCAACACTGTCGCCAACAGCATCAGATTGCCAGAAGCTCGGAAAGGCATACGGGTCACTCTATGGCACCGCCATCACCGTGGAAGGTGGTGTGGTTCTCACGGATGGGCGGGCGACGAGACTTGGCTGCTGTCTGACAGAACGGACCTCTTCACCAAGGCCACGTAACCCCGGTGTCCAAGCTCGACAACTCCGCAGCCGCCTAGCGAGGCTACGAATGTGGCGGCCAGCAATTCAGCAGTTGGTAGCGCGAAAAGGTGGTACTGCTGGGAGATGGGTACCAGCAGCACCAGTCCCAGAATGACGTACATGGAGCTGAGGAGAGTGACCCGGGGAACGGTGAGCGGACGCAAGGCAGTATTGAGGACCCACAGACCCACCAGAGTTAAGGCGATAAAGCTGGCAGTTTGGATCTCAGGGGCTGAGTCGCCGAACCGACGTCCAAATGCCGACACCACGATCAGACTCATCACGATTGCCAGAGAGCTGGGAATGGCAAACAGAGCCGAGCGTCTGAGGAAGCCGCGCCGATACCGTTGAACACTCGGCATGACCGCCAGAACGAAGGCAGGCAGACCCAACATGATGAAGTCCGCTGTGGAGAACTGCCGGGGGATGAAGGGGAAGTGCCAAAACGCGATGGCAAAGAATAGCCCCAGAACGATCGCATAAGCGGTCTTGGCCAGGAACAGGTTGGCCAGCCGCTCGGTATTGGCGATCACCTTGCGACCCTCCTCCAATACGGAAGGAAGCCGCGAGAATTTACCGTCCAGCAACACCATTCGGCTCACAGCCTTCGTCGCAGGCGCCCCTGAACCCATCGCGATGCCCAGGTCGGCCTTCTTAACGGCCAGAGCATCGTTGATACCGTCACCGGTCATCGCGACTACATGCCCATTCGCCTGTAGCGCCTCCACCATAGCGGCCTTCTGCTCGGGAGTGACCCGGCCGAAAACATGGTGGGTAGCCATTGCAGATCGCAGCACCTCAGTGTCAGAGGGCAATGTGGAAGCGTCGATACCGTCACCGTCGAACTCCAGCCCTACCTCGCGGGCCACCGCGGCGACTGTCTTGGGGTTGTCCCCAGAGATGACCTTGAGACTGACTTCCTGTTCCCGGAAATACTCCAAAGTGGTCGCGGCATCGCGCCGAACGTTCTCCTTGAACGTCACCAGAGCGACTGGTTTCAATTTCGGTGGCAGAGTTTGACCTGTGCGCAGCGGCACCGTGGTGGCCTCATCCAGCGGGCCTGTCACCGGAGCGTGCGCCAACAGCAGTGTGCGCAGACCTTGGGCGGCGATCCCATTGGTGTGCCGAAGCAGTTGATCGACGTCAACATTTGAGTCCACCTGGGCGTCCTTGAGGATCTCTGGTGCGCCAAGAACCCAATGCCCGGCTAGGCGGCCTGCGTCCTCTCCGAAGGTGACAGCGGACCACCGGCGCATTGAGGAAAACTGCACGGTATAGGCCGGCCGGTGCGCAGGCAAGGCAGTGAACGGGACGGTAAGCGCGGCGGCAGTCGGATTGGCGGCCTCGTCATGCCCGAAGTGCGCCAGCACCTGCTGCCAGGGTTCGTTTCCGTCTGCTGAGTGCACCGCGTGGGATCCGGAGCTGCGTTGCCACCCCACTGGCAGACCCGCTGAGTCCAAGGATGAGGATCCGTGAAACACGATGGTCCCGTCCGTCAGGGTTCCCGTCTTGTCCAAGCAGACAACGTCCACACGGGCCAGGATCTCCACCGCGGGCTGTTCTTGAATCAACACCTGGTGGCGGGCGAGCTTCACCGCAGCTACCGCGAAGGCGATGGTTGTCATCAGCGCCAGACCCTGTGGCACCATCGCGGTGACGGACGCGACGGCGGTGACTAGCGCCTCACGCCATTCACCGGTGGCCCAAGCCGTGCGCCACCCCCCATTGGCGAGCATCTGCCCGTTGAACACCACCGCAGTGATCGGGATCAGGATGATGGACAGCCAGAATGCGATGCGTTCTAGGGCGCGGCGGATCTCGGAGTTGATCTTGAGGTATTTCTTGGCCTCCGTAGTGAGCTTCACCGCATGGGCCCGCTCACCGACCGCCGTGACGACAAACCTGCCCGAACCAGCGATCACTGCCGTGCCGGAGAGTATGCCGTCCCCCCGGCGCTTGGCTACGGGGGCTGATTCACCGGTGAGCATGGACTCGTCAATGTCCATGTCGCTGCTGGAAAGCACGACGCCGTCCGCTGGTACTTGGTCACCGCGGCGTAGTTCTACCACGTCGTCCAGAACGACCTGCTCGCGGTGAATCTGGATGATCATCCCGTCGCGCAGGACTCTGATGCGGTCCTGATGCAACAGCGCAATGCCGTCGAGTTTCCGTTTGGCGCTGTACTCCTGGACGAGTCCGATCACCACATTGCCGACAGCGGCAATGGCGAACAGTAGATCCAGCCACCGCCCTAGAAGAATGATGATGACAGCGCACACCCCGATGATGAGGTTGAAAAGGGTCATCAGATGCGTGCGGAGAATCTCAGCGATTGACCGTGACGTGGTGTGCGGCTGGACGTTGGCCAGCTGCAGCTGAAGTCGCTCAGAAACTTGTACGGAGTTCAGGCCCTTGGACTCTAGGATCTCGGGGTCGGGCGCTGACCTCAGCTCCGCAGGATCGCGGTCTTCGGTCTTTGCTTTAGCCACGGGGCCTAAGTCTAAGGCGTCGTTCCGTTGATGGAGACCACGAGGTCCTCACCGCTGGCACCGATCTGAATGTCGAGGTCGAACGGCACCTGTTCGATCTCGTTCAGCTGCTCGCCGGTGTGGTGATGGATGGCATCAAAGCTGGCTTCGGCCACCAGTTCTTGGTGCGTGACCTGCCAACCGTCAGCGTCGAAGGTGAGGGAGAAGTCCTCTGCTTCAGGAAAACTCCAACTGATGGTGTCCGGATCGACCCGGTGCGGGGTCGTGGTCCCCACCGGACAGCCGGCAGGCATCAGCACCTGCTGGTCACAGTCGTTGAAATAGGCGCTGAGTTCCTCTTCCAGGCGCTGCGCAGCCTCCTCGGAGGCCTCAAGGTCCATGGTGACACGCTCAGCGGAGGCTGCCTCATCACCGTCGGCAGCTGTCACCACATGGGTAGTGGACCCGGTCAGCCATTGGGAGTCGATGCTGATTTCGGCCACGGTAGGGACATATGCGGACAGTTGTGCCGTCTCATCGTCCAGGTTGACCGGCTCCCCATTGACCTGGACCTGACCGATCCCACCCTCCGGCGCACCGGGGACATCCACCTCAAACCACGTGAGCCCGGATGCGGCGATCTCCCAATCGTCGAAGAAGCCCCAGGAGGTGCCGGTGTGGGTCAGCGGTAGCTCGGTGGTGTAACTGTCCTCTCCGGCAGTGAAGCTGAACTCGGCACCCCCGCTGGTCTCAGTAATTTCAGCGGATTCGATCAGTTCGGCGGATCGACCCAGTGGTGCGCCGGAGAGCAGGAGGTTGTCGACCTCGCCGTCCTGGGTAAAGTCAGGAACCGATTCGAAGAGTCCCAGCGCCTGGGACCCCTCACCAGCTCTGAGTGCCTCCCAGTAGGTTTCGGCCGTCGCCTCCGGGGAGTAGAGCTGTTCATTGACTTGCCACACCGCGACCACGGTGGCAACCGCCGCCACCACAAGGCCCAGCGCCCATCCGATCACCGCGCCGTAGCCAGGGCGGGAGGTGCCTGATTCACCAGCAGCAGAGCGTTCGTGAAGGAAATCGGGATGCTCATCATGGCCAGCTGAGAGGTTCGGCACGGCGTCATGGCCGGTGTGCCGCGGTGAGGAGTGCTGAGGCGCGTCGCTCATGAGGCGATGATCGTCCGGTGGAAGTTCTCGTGGCTGCGTGAAGCGGTGGGTCCACGCTGGCCCTGATAGCGCGACTGATGTGCTGTTGAGCCATAACCTGTCGATGCAGGAGAGGACAGCTTGAAGAAGCACAGTTGGCCAATTTTGGACCCAGGCCAGAGCTTGATGGGCAGTGTCGCCATGTTGGAGAGCTCCAATGTCACCTGCCCGGTGAACCCGGGGTCAATAAAACCAGCCGTGGAGTGGGTCAGGAGTCCCAGTCGGCCCAGTGAAGACTTACCCTCCAAACGGGCGGCCACATCGTCCGGCAGAGTGACCACCTCATAGGTCGATCCGAGGACGAACTCGCCAGGGTGCAGCACGAATGGTTCATCCGGTTCGACTTCCACCAAACGGGTGAGGTCGCGCTGCTCGACCGATGGGTCGATATGCGCGTACTTGTGGTTGTCGAAAAGTCGGAACATCCGCTCTAGACGCACATCGACACTGGAGGGTTGGATCATCTCCTCATCGAACGGATCAAGACGAATGCGGCCGACGTCGATCGCGGCGCGAATATCATTATCGGAAAGCAGCACGGACCCAAATTACCAGCAGTGACCGCATCCAGGCAGGCGTATTGTGGTGCGGGGCGCCTGACTGCGGCGCTCGTGAGCCCTGAAGTCCCCTGAATGGAGGAAATGTGCATGGCGGCAGTGTTGTCCGGATTTGCCGTGGTCTGGATGATCATCGCAGTCGGCTATGTGCTGGGCCGGATCAAAGTCCTTGGACCTGAGGCGCGTGTAGTTCTCTCCCGGGTAGCGTTCTTCGTCGCTTCGCCCTGTTTGCTCTTCCTCACTATCTCTGGGTCGCCCATTCGTGAAGTGCTCGGACCCCAATTCGGTGTCGCTGCCCTGAGCGCCTTCACGATGCTCGGACTGTTTTTCCTCTTCGGACGCTTCTTCCTTCGCGGCCGCTCGGGGGCTGACCTCGTCATCGGAGGGATGAGCGCCTCTCTGGTGAATGCCGCCAACCTTGGATTCCCCATCGCGGCCTACGTGTTGGGAGACATCAGCCTCGCGGCTCCCATCGTCATGTTTCAGCTGGCCCTCTACGCCCCCATCTACGTCGGTCTGCTCGACCAACTGACTGCCGGAAAAGGCGCGACGACGCGGGTTCGACCACGAGCCAGCATTGAGGTTGTCCGCCGACTCGGTCAGACACTGGGGAACCCAATGATTATCGGCTGTGCTCTGGGCTTGGTCTTCTCGTGGCAGAACTGGAGGCTCCCAGAGCAGATTCACGAATCTGTGGAGTTGCTGGCGGGGGCGTCCATTCCACTGATGCTCTTGGCCTTCGGGCTCTCGCTCGTCGGCTCTCACCCATTGGACAAAGCGTCAGGGCGCCGTCGTGATGTGCTGATTGCCGTTTCGATCAAGCTGGTGCTGCACCCGCTGCTTGCCTACGTGATCGCAGCCTTCGTCTTCGGTATGGACGGGCTGATGCTGTTGGCCGCCGTCGTCATGGCTTCTCTGCCCACCGCACAGAACGTGCTGGTTGCCGCAGTGCGCTACGGCACTGGGGAGACCATTGCCCGGGACACGGTACTGGTGACCACGATCCTGGGGATCCCCTCAATGGTCGCGGTTGCGCTGTTCCTGGCCTAGTGCGCTGCAGAGTGGTCGTGCATCTTCGCTGGGCCCGAGGGGTCCCGAACCTTCACCAGCAGTATCGTCAGACCCAGTGTGAGCACAATGGTGATACCGACGATGGCCATCACCTGCCCACCGAAGATGAAAATCAGCAGCCCAATCAGTGCTGGGGTCAAGAAGGAGAATCCGCGACCCGCCGTGGCGTAGAGGCCGAAGAGTTCGCCAGCCCTGGCCGGTGGGGCGAGGCGTCCGAGGAACGCTCGGGATGAGGCCTGGGCGGGGCCAACGAACACGCAGAGGAGGAGGCCAAAGAGCCAGAAAGCGCCCACCGGGGAAAGCGACACTGGCCCCACTTCACGCGGTTCGACGAAAATCCACAGGAGCACAGCGATCCCCAGCAGGCTCCCCAGGCTGAACGCGATGACTCTCCGGGGCCCGAGCCGGTCGTCGAACCATCCACCGACGAATGCCCCGAGCGCCGCCACCACATTGCCGGCGACTCCAAACAGCAAGACACTGCCCGCCATCTCAGTGAAGGGGATGTTGGCGTCTTCAATTCGGTAAACATGCACGCCAAGAACTGCTCCCCACACGAAGACTGCGGAGAGCCCATCACGGTAGATCGCTGAGGAGAGGAGGAACCACAGAGTGTTGCGGTCCTCCCTCCAGAGCCCGCCGATGACCCGGAAAAGTCTGCGGTAGGACTCGGCGACTGAGACCTTTTCCTCCACGTCATGCTTATCTGCCGTCTTAATACGAGTCAGCAGCAACGGGAGCGCAAATACGAGGTGCCAGGCCGCGGCCACGAGTGCGACTGCACGGATGTTGACGGCGTCGTCACTGCCGACTCCTAACCAGTCTCCTTCGATCATGCCCACATAGACCAGCAGTAGCAACACGATGCCGCCCATGTAGCCGGCACCCCAGCCGATCCCCGATACTCGGCCCATACGCTGGTGGTCGGAGATGTCAGTGATCATCGCGTTGTAGTTCAGGTTGGCGAACTCATCGAAGATCCCCATCAGCGCCATCAACGTCACGCCCAGAAGCAGATAGCCCTCCTCAGGCCTCACGAAGAAGCAGAGCGCCACCATCGCAATGACCATGACCGTGTTCAGGGTCAGCCATAACCTCCGGCGTCCCGCCTTGTCGGTACGTTGGCCGATAACCGGCGCTGTAAGAGCCACCACGGCACCGGCCGATGCTGTTGCCACAGCCAGATACTGGGCACCGCGGTCTCCTGGGCTAGCGCCCTCTGGCAAAACGGCGGGGTCGAACACCGGAGATGTCAGGTAGGTGCCGAATACGAACGTGGTCATGACGGCCGAAACGGTGGCATTGCCCCATGACCAAAGACTCCACTTGGCGATGAGGGACTTGTTCAGCGGCTCCTCGGGAGAAGCAGGGGCGTCCCCGGCACGCGCAGCATGCTGGACTGGCTCTGTGGTGCGGCTCATGGG
Source organism: Nesterenkonia haasae (assembly GCF_010119385.1). GTDB lineage: Bacteria > Actinomycetota > Actinomycetes > Actinomycetales > Micrococcaceae > Nesterenkonia > Nesterenkonia haasae. The sequence goes on along the minus strand of NZ_VFIE01000019.1, from coordinate 28,359 downwards.
GCGAATGCTACTCCCTCTCTGTTAAGATAAGGAGAATTCGGTACGGGGGATGGGAAGGGTTAATCTGTGATCGTCGCTCTCGCTGTGCTGTTCGCAGTGAGCATCCTCATCCCGGTCCTCTACTCCTGGTGGGGACGTAAGACCTTCTACGTCCTGGCCGCGGTCCTAACAGCTGCCTTCCTGTGGACTTTCTTCTACCTGCCTGACGTTATTTCCGCCGACCAGGACGCGCTCATCGGGGCCTCCAACGCGCCGCCCGCTGAGGTTTTCGCGTGGATACCCCAACTAGGTGTGGAACTCGCCTTCCGCATGGACGCACTGAGCCTGGTGATGTCGATGCTGATTACAGGTGTTGGCGCTGCCGTCATGCTCTACTGTGCCCGGTACTTCCCTGCCACTGAGCGTGGTGCGGGGCCGTTCGCTGCTCAGTTATTCGCCTTCGCAGCATCCATGCTGGGCCTGGTGCTCTCCGATGACCTGGTGATGCTCTTCATCTTCTGGGAACTCACCACGGTCCTGTCCTTCCTGCTCATCGGGTACTCCGCGCACCGCATCTTCGCTCGCCGATCTGCCATCCAAGCGCTCGTGGTGACCACGTTCGGAGGCCTCGTGATGCTGGTGGGCCTGCTGTGGATCGGTGAGCTCGCCGGCTCCTACAGACTCTCTGACATTCTGGCCGCGTCAGATGAGCTGACCGGTACAGCCGTGGACATCGCGATCGTACTCATCCTTATCGGTGCTGTGTCTAAGTCAGCCTTGGTCCCATTCCACTTCTGGCTTCCGGCCGCCATGGCAGCACCGACTCCAGTGTCGGCCTACCTCCATGCGGCCGCCATGGTGAAAGCCGGAGTCTATCTCGTCGCCCGTTTCGCGCCAGGGTTTCACGACACCGCCTTCTGGTTGCCCCTGGTGCTCGGCCTAGGGCTGATCACAATGCTTGTCGGGGCATATCGGGCCCTGCGCCAAACAGACATCAAACTAGTCCTTGCCTACGGAACAGTCTCGCAACTGGGTTTCCTCATCATGGTCAACGGCCTCGGAACCCAGGACGCGGCCCTCGCCGGTATCGCCATGCTGCTCGCTCATGGACTGTTCAAAGCCGCACTATTCATGGTGGTCGGAATCGTCGACCACAAAACCGGTACGCGGGACTTGCGTGGGCTCTCTGGCATCGGCGCTGCGCAGAGGCCGCTGTTTATCGTGTCGCTCATCGCTACTGCCTCCATGGCAGGGCTGCCGCCGCTCTTCGGCTTCGTGGCCAAAGAGGTGGTCTTCGAGTCGTTCTATGGATATGCGGAGCTCAACGGAGTATGGGGGTGGGTGGTGCTCTGCGGCATCGTGATTGCCTCCGCGCTCACCGTGGCCTACTCGGCACGCTTTTTATGGGGCACTTTCGCCACCAAACGGCACCCTGCGGGCCACCCTGACGCCGGCGAACCCATGCAGGCCACCACATTCCACGGCAAACCCGACGCCGTCTTCCTCGCAGCTCCTGCGGTGCTGGCGGCGGCTACCGTTGTTTTCGCTCTGGCCCCACAGCCCCTGCAACTTCTGATCGAGCCGTTCGCCGGAATGTTCGATCCGGCTGACCCTGAGGTGGAGCCGACCTACTTGGCTCTGTGGCACGGCCTGACCCCGGTACTCGCGCTGTCAGTGCTGACCTGGGGTCTGGGTTTGGGGCTATTTTGGCTGCGCGGGCGTCGTGAAGGTGCGCTGCGTTCGCTGCCGGCAGCGCTGGACGCTGAACGGTCCTACCGCGCCAGTATCCGCGGACTGGACAATTTCGCCGCCTGGGTGACGTCGAAGACCCAGCGCGGTTCGCTCGGCTGGTATCTGTTCATCATCGTTGCGGTAGCCACCGGAGTCCCGGCGGGGGTCGTGGCCTTCACCGGTCACACCTTCCCGGACCACATCATCCTGGCAGAAGGTCCCATGCAAGTGGTCCTCGGGGCACTGATCGTTGCCGGTGGGCTCGGCGCCGTGTGGGCACCCAAACGCTTCATGGCCGTACTCATGGTCAGCCTGTGCGGTTGGGGGATCGCTGGCCAGTTTGCACTCCAAGGCGCGCCAGACCTGGCGCTTACTCTGCTCCTTGTGGAGTCGATCATCCTGGTGGTGTTCGTATTGGCGCTGCGCACACTACCGGCCGGCATTTGGACTCAGAACCCCACCCGGTTCCGGGCAGGCAGAGCGCTGCTTGGGGCTGCATTCGGTCTGATCGTCATGATTGCAACGGCGATCGCGATGGACCGGCGGGTCGCGGAACCGATAAGTGTGGAGTACCCGTGGATGAGCTACGACGTCGGCCACGGCGCAAACATCGTCAATGTCACCCTGGTCGATATCCGTGTCTGGGACACCTTCGGCGAGATCACGGTGATTGCCGCCGCGGCCACCGGAGTGGCCAGCCTCATCTTCGTCAAACGCCGTGATGTTCAGCGCCGAGAGCTGCACGAAGTGCCGACAGGTTCAGTCGGGCGTGTACTCTCCGACAAGGCGCTTTCCCCGCAACAAGCCAAAGAGGTTCAGGTCGCACGCAGTTTTGCCACCGTTGCGCGCGAGGCCTGGCTCGTAGCTGGCCGGACCTTGGCACCGGAGCACCGGTCAATCATCTTCGAAGTCGTCACCCGGCTTATGTTCCATGCCATCATCCTGCTCTCCATCTACCTCCTCTTGGCTGGTCATAATACGCCGGGCGGGGGCTTCGCTGGGGGGCTGCTGGCAGGACTTGCGTTTGTGCTGCGCTATTTGGCCGGGGGCCGCTACGAGCTGGAAGCCGCCATTCCGTTCTCCGCTGGAGCGCTGATGGGGTGGGGCCTAGCAGTGGCATGCTTCACCGGTGTCATGCCGCTGATCTTCGGCGGTCAGGCCTTCCAGAGTTTCGTTGTGGATCTCCACCTGCCTCTCCTGGGGGAGCACCACTTGGTGTCCTCTGTGCTGTTCGACGTCGGCGTCTACCTCGTAGTAATCGGTCTCATTGTGGATGTGTTGCGCAGCCTGGGCTCTGAAATCGATGTGCGCAGCGAGCAGGACAACCGTAGGGACACCTCCCTGGGTCACGGTATTCATTCCCAGACCTCTCTGGGGGTGGCGAGATGACCATTAACCTCACGCTGCTGATCGTGATGGGCGCGATGCTGGCTATAGGCATCTACCTGATGTTGGAACGTTCGTTGACTCGGGTCCTTCTGGGCATCATCCTGATCTCCAATGGTGTGAACCTGCTAATCCTGCAGACCGCGGGCCGGTCCGGGGAGAGCCCCATTGTTCGGGATGGTCTAGGCGCAGAAGATTACCTGGATCCGTTGCCGCAGGCACTGCTCTTGACTGCGATCGTCATTGCTTTCGCCATGGTCGCCATACTGCTGGCCCTCATCTACCGCTCCTGGGTGATCGCCCGACAGGATGAAGTGACCGATGATGAGGAGGACCGCCGGGTGGCCACCACAATCGGTGCTCACGACCCGGAAGAAGATGACGAGGTTGGTGCCGAAACGTCAGAGTTCATTGACTCAGTGGATCCCGCTACCGGCGCTGTTCGGGCAGTGAATCCCGCCGAACGTAATCGTGACGCGGACAGCGACGCGGCGCCCGGCAGCGGAGCTCATCAGGCAGGTGAAAGCTGATGCAGTTCAACGTGGTCGACTTTGTCCCGCTGGCGGTGCTCATTCCGTTCTTCGGCGCCGCCTTCGCCTTCGCGTTCTACCGCAACCAGGCGACCCAGAAGGCCATCACTATCGGTGCCCTCATCATCACCGTAGTGCTGGAGATCGTCCTACTGTCCGAGGTGTGGCACGGAGGCACCCACGCGGTTCAGCTGGCTGGCTGGCCCGCCCCGTTCGGCATCTCGATGGTGATTGACCGGTTTGCCGCCCTGATGCTGGTGGTCTCCTCGATCATCACCCTGGCCGTGCTGCTCTACGCCGTGGGACAAGGTGCAGCAGAGGAGAGAAACGACTCGGGGCCCGTCTCGATCTTCTACCCGACCTATCTCATCCTGGTGGCCGGGGTCTCTAATGCGTTCCTCGCCGGCGACCTGTTCAACCTCTATGTGGGCTTCGAAATCTTCCTGACGGCGTCCTATGTTCTGTTGACCCTCGGTGGTGGTGAAGCGCGCATCCGGGCCGGGGTGACGTACGTGGTGGTCTCGATCCTGTCCTCCATGCTGTTCCTGATCACCATCGGGCTGATGTACGCTGCGACCGGCACCGTGAACCTGGCTGATCTGGCACTGAAGCTCACGGAACTCGATCTTGGCACGCAACTGATGCTGCACGTGATGCTGTTGGTCGCCTTCGGCATCAAAGCTGCTGTGTTCCCCCTGGCGTTCTGGCTGCCAGACTCCTATCCCACCGCACCAGCGCCAGTGACCGCAGTCTTCGCCGGATTGCTCACCAAGGTGGGCATCTACGCCATGATCCGCACTGAGACACTGCTGTTCCCGGGGGAGCGGATCAATACCGTGTTGATGGTGGTGGCGGCACTGACCATGATTGTCGGCATTCTCGGCGCCTTGGCTCAGGCTGACATCAAACGTATGCTCTCCTTCACGCTGATCAGCCATATCGGCTACCTTGTGTTCGGGTTGGCCCTGAGCAGCGTCATCGGGATGGCCGCAACCATCTACTACGTGGCCCACCACATCACCATCCAAACCACGCTGTTCCTGGTCACTGGGCTCATCGAACGCCGCGCAGGCACCTCCAACGTCGACAAGCTCGGCGGTCTGGCGCGCATCTCGCCGGTGCTGGCAATCCTGTTCTTCCTACCTGCCATGAACCTGGCCGGGATCCCCCCGTTCTCCGGGTTCGTGGGGAAACTGGGCATAATTCAGGGCGGAATCGCGGAGAACACATGGATTACCTGGACCCTGGTGTTCGCCTCGGTGCTGACCTCACTGTTGACGCTGCTGGCTGTGGTGCGAATCTGGGCCCGAGGATTCTGGCGCAAGGCAGAAGATGTGGAGAAGCCGGAGCGCATCCTGATCCAAAAGACGCTGGCTCACGCTCGAGCGGCGAATAAGCGACTGCTGCCGAGCGCAATGGTCGCCCCCACAGCCCTTTTGGTCGCAATGTCGCTGGCTTTCACCGTCTTCGCCGGACCGCTGATGAACTTCTCCCGCGCCGCAGCCCAGGATATGTACGAACGAACCCCATACCTGGAGGCTGTTCTGGGGGAGGAGCGCGTCGATGGGGTGCGCGAAGAGCTGGTGGAGTTCACCACCGGTTACGTGGTCGACCTCGACACTGACGACGACGGCGCGGCCGAGTTTGCCCCCGTACGTACCTCTCTGCAACCGGAGATGGAATCCGATGAAGGCGGTTCCACCAGTGTGGATGTTGATGAACAGAACGATCCCGCCGACGGAGGGGATCAGTGATGCGACGGCCCAAGACCCCGCTGATGCTTGATGTTCCGCTCATCCTGTTCCTCGGCGTGTTCTGGATGGCCGTCTGGCAGAGTTTCGAGATCGGCACCTTCCTCATCGGCGTCGTCTACGCGACGATCATCGTGCGGGTCTTCTACTTGCCACCGCTGCGCGGTACGGGTCGAGTGAACCTGTTCTGGGGTGCCGTGTTCTTGGCGCGGTTCCTCTTCAAAATGGTGCTGGCAAGCTTCCAGGTCTCGTGGTTAGCAGTGGTGAGGGGTCCACGAATCCGCAACTCCATCATCGCCATCCAGCTGCGCAGTCATGACGATCTCATCATCACCCTCACCGGCCATGCCCTCGCCCTGGTCCCCGGTTCACTCGTGCTCGACGTGGACCGCACCACAGCCACTCTGTATCTGCATGCGCTCAACGTCACCGACGATCATGCGGCGGAGAAAATACGGCAGGACGCACTCCGCACGGAGGCGCTGCTGATCCGGACTGGAGGCAGCCGCTCGGATTTGGCAGTGGTGAAGGCCGAGACTCGGTTGGGTCGCGTAGCCGGTCTCTCAAAAACCCAGCGAGACACCCCCTTCGCGGCTCCGGCGGCCGAACTACAGGAGGAGGACACACCGTGACGCTACTGGACTATTCGTATTGGATCACCCAGTTTCTGCTTGCGCTCGGGGTCCTCTGCGCGGTCTACCGCGTCTACAAGGGCCCCTCCGTCCTAGACAGGGTCATCAGCGTTGACGTCATCCTCATCATCGTCGGATCCGTGATGCTGGTGGAGATGGCATACAACGGGTCCACGGACTACATCCTGTTTGTTGTGGTCACGGCGGTTATTGGGTTCCTCGGTGCAGTGGCCATTGCCCGATACGTAGCGGTCCGCCAACCGGACTCCGAAGACAGGGTCCGCCGCGCTGAAGAGCAGGCCACAGCCATTACCGGTGAGCCCGCCCCAGAACCGGAAATCCCAGGGTCGGCCTGGGGATCCGGCGCATACCCCCACGGCGGCACACTCTTGGAGGACGAATCAACCTCCTGGTTCGCAGCCTTGGCACGTTCGGGGTTCGTTCCCAAACGCAATAAGCACGACGACGTCAGCGAACCCCGCACCGATAACACCCCTGACGATCCTGAGGACGGTTCTGGCCCCCAGCCGGGATCAGGAGGTACCCATGACTCTTGACACCGTGTTGGACGGCACTGCCGCAATATTCATGGTGGTCGGCGGGCTGATGTCTTTGGCCGCCGGAATCGGCCTGGTGCGCTTTCCCGATCTGCATTCCCGCATGCATGCCGCCACGAAGCCTCAGGTGCTGGGACTGCTGATGCTGGTCCTGTCCGCAGCCATCATGTGGCGTTCCTGGTCATGGGTAGCTATCGCATTGTTAGCCTGGGGCCTCATGATCCTCACCGCACCTGTCAGTGCCCACGTGGTGGGCCGGGCGGGCTACCGCACCAAGCACATGCGGGCGGACCTGCTGGCCGACGACGAATTGGCCACCGCGGTGGATCGCCTCTCCCGACAACGTGGGGTGCGCAGGGAAGTCAAAGACGACTAAGGTAGAGACATGATACTGAAACTCGCCTTTGGAGGCATTGCCATTCTGGCAGCGGTGGCAGGCATCGTCGCGATCACTGGCGACCCTGCGGTCGCTTCAGCATTCGCTTTCGGAGGCGCCGTGCTTTCCGGTATCAGCTTGGCTTACCTCATAGGTCGTGACGGGAAAAAGGCTCTCTAGCCTCAGACCTCGGACTTAGCTCCGTAGGACTTGCTGATCTTCTGCACGCTCGCTTTGGCTCCACGCTGGGATAACACCTGAACTGCAGCGCTGACCGCCGCAGAGGTCACGCCGAAAACCAGCGCGCGTTTGATATCGACTGCGTCTACCTCGTCATTCTTGGGAGGCTCTTCGCCGGTGATCTGCTCCCACGCGAAGTCGAAGACCTTGGAAGCCACGAACCCGGCTCCCAACGAGATCCCAAGAGTGAGGCCCTTTTCAATCAGTTTGTCCATGGTGTCGCTCCTAATAGGCATATAACTCGGAATATGTGACCAACACTAGCGGAGTCCGCTGAACAGAGCCTAGACCCCATAGAGTTGAGTTATGAGAATTGCTGTCGCACAGATCGTCACAGGCGAGGACATCCAGGAGAATCTGCGCCTGGTAGAGACCTGGACTGCTCGGGCCGCCGAGGTCGGAGCTGAATTAGTGGTCTTTCCCGAAGCCACCCAGCGCGCCTTCGGCTACTCTCTGACTCCCATTGCCGAGGACGTCTCGGGAGCGTGGGGAAGCGCGGTGCACAAAATTGGCCAACGGCATGGTGTTGTCGTTGTGGTCGGCATGTTTACCCCTGGGGCCCCCGCAGAAGACGAGAACCGCCAGCGGGTGAAGAACACCCTCTTGGCAGCCGGCCCCTCCGTTTTCGTCAGCTACGACAAGCTCCACCTCTACGACGCATTCGGATTCCAAGAATCACGAACCGTTGAACCAGGCCAGCGACAGGTCCGTTTCGGCACGGGGGGTCTGCTCTTCGGCCTGGCGACCTGCTACGACATTCGGTTCCCCGAACTCTTCCGTTCCCATGCGGTCAACGGCACCCACGCGACGATCCTGCCCGCCTCTTGGGCTGCCGGCCCCGGCAAGGTGGAGCAGTGGAAAACACTTGCCATTGCTCGCGCCCTGGACTCGACTCAATATGTGATTGCCTGCGGCCAAGGCTTGCCGGCTGCCGCCGGAGTTGAGGCACCGGAAGGCGCGCCCACAGGTGTGGGACACTCACTCATCGTCTCTCCCACCGGGGAGATTCTGGCTGCAGCGGGCGAAGAGCCCGAGCTGCTGGTTGCGGATATCGACGCGGAGACCGTCCAACACGCCCGCAAAGTGCTGCCGGTGTTGGTCAACGCTCGCCAAGATCTCAACCTCTGACGCACCTACATCCACACCAGGTTCCAGGTTCCAGCAAAAATGGCGGTGGCAGTAGCCGATGCGGCGATAGCTAACCCGCCGAGGACTACGACGCCGTCAGCCCGAGTGAAACACGCAGAGCGGGACCAAGTCCGTTCACCTGCACCGAATCCGCGTGACTCCATAGTCACCGCTAAACGCGTGGCAATCCGGATCGCTTGAACCAGAAGCCCGAACGCCTGAGAGAGGAATCGGGTGCCCAGACCACGGGCTCGCCGCGCGTGTCCCAGAGTCGTCCAGTGCGCAGCCATCAGGCCCAGCAGCCGCATCGCCGCCAGAGCGCCCAGGACGAAACGGGCCGGGAGCTTCAGCTGCTGCGCCAAGGCGTCCGCCAGGTCAGTCGGGTCAGTAGTTGAGAAAATGAGCACGCTCGGCAAGACGATCGCGAACGCCCTGGCGCCCAGGGAGAGCCCCATCTCGAGGGAGCCTGTGGAGATAGTGGTGAGCCCGAGATCGAGCAGCACCCGCCCTGATTCCTCGGCGGCAACAGCAGCGCCCCACACCGCCATGACGGCAGCAGCTGCGAAGATCCATATCCGTCTGAGGAATGTGCCCAAACGAATATTCGCCACTGGCAGGAGTGCGAAACAGGCAACCGCCACCACGGCCGCGGAGACGGGGTCGATAGTTGATATCAGCGCAATGGTGATGAAGCTCAGCGCAATCAACTTTGCCAGGGGTCCACGTCGACCAAGCCAGGACGTGTCCCGCACAGCGGAGAGTAGCGGGGTGGCAGTGGCCCCGGCCGTTGATGTATCAGCATTTGGGGGCTCCTCGGCTTCAGCAGCGGTGAGCGCGAAAACATCTGCGTCCAGTGCCCGCAGAAAGTCCCGATCGTGAGTGACAGCCACCACCGTTCCCCCAGAGTCCAGATGCTCTCTGAGCAGCCCAATGAGCTCACCGAAGGTATGCGCGTCCTGGCCGAACGTCGGTTCGTCGAGCATCAACACTTCAGGACCCGCAGCAAGAGCGGTTCCCACCGAGAGGCGGCGTTTCTCTCCACCGGAGAGTGTAAAAGGGTTCGCTTCGGCCAGATGTGTCAGGCGTAGCCGGTCAAGGAGCGCAGCCACGCGTTCAGTCACCTCCTGGTCGGTGAACAGAGATTCTTTGGTTCCGGGTACTTTCGCCTGTTCCGCTGAGAGTCGTAGCTCTTGGGTGACAGTGTGCCGCACGAACTGGTGTTCCGGTTCTTGAAATACGGTGCCGATGCGCGACGTCAGATCTGCTGAGCGCCAGTGATGGGGGGAGCTCGGCAGTCGTGCGCCCTGTTCTCCTTTGAGGCGGGCACTTGCCGTGATGACACCGCCGTGGGGTGCCAGCAATCCGCCGAGAGTCAGCAGGAGCGTTGATTTTCCCGCTCCATTCCGCCCTGTGATACCTGTCGCCACCCCACTGTCGAGCGTGATGTCTAATCCGCTGAGCACAGGTTGCGGCGGCGGCGTCTTGCGCCAAGATCGGGCAGAACTCTGCCGACTGACAGCCAATTCGGTTCCGGTCAGTAACGCCTGATCAGCAGAGTCGTCGGGTAGCTGTCCGGGGGAGAGCCAGGTGGGGAGTGCCTCCACGACATCATGGTCAGGCACCCACAAACCGGCGTCGACCAATTCTGCACGCAGAGCCTCGTCGTGATGAAGCGCGCTGGCTGGGAGACGATGTCGAATGCCGCCCCCAGGCTCGAGGACGATCAGCGTATCGACCTGGTTCAGCCACGTACCGAGCCTGTGTTCAACCACGATCAGCGTGGCGCCGGTGGCCTGTGCTGCTGTCACCACCGAGTCGCGGACATGATCAGTGCCCTCCGGGTCTAGGTTCGCCGTCGGTTCATCGAGCAGCAGAAGCCCCGGCTGCATGGCCAAGATACCGGCCAGAGCTAGCCGCTGTTTCTGGCCTCCGGAAAGAGCTGCAGTGGAATGGTCAAGGGGGAGATGACCCAGCCCCACAGCCTGCAGAGCCTGCCGGCACCGGTCAGGTATCTCCGCTCGGGGTACCGCAAGGTTTTCACAGGCGAAGGCCACATCGTCACCGATTCGGGACAGCACCACTTGCGACTCGGGGTCCTGCTGCATGAGGCCGGCACGTCCGCGTGCTTGCTCCGGTGGCACGCCGTCGAGCCGGAGGTCACCGAAAGAACCGGCGTCGTCGTCCTGAAGGACCCCTGCTATCGCGTGCAGAAGCGTGGACTTGCCCGCTCCGGAGGCGCCGGCGAGGAGGACCTTCTCACCGGCCGCAATGTCCAGATTCACACCCTTGAAGGCGGGCCGCTCACGATCAGCGTGGTGGTAGGAGAAGCTGGCAGCGGTGATGTGCACACCGGGCGCCGCAGTACCCGTGGTTGCCCACGGCTGCCCAGGCGTCGTCGTGCTCATTTCAGGCGGAAGAAGGTGCAGCAGGAGCCTCACGGACCCGCGTACCGAATGCAGACTCGCGGTGCGCCTTGCGGGAACGCAGAGGTGCTAGCGCGCCGGTCGCTGCCAGTCCACGCGTGGCAAGCCACGGCAGGAAACCGGCTATTACTGCCCCAGAAATGGCGAACCCGATAATGTGGGTCATGGTGCCGACAGCATCGTACTGGTAGTAGCTGGCGATCCAGTTCTCGTTGATTCCTCCGGCCAGCCCCGCGGCAGCTCCCGCCAGCACGGCCACATCCACCGTGAACCGCCGGTAGAGGAACGCCAGCAGAATCAGTTCCGCGCCGACGCCCTGGACGAATCCGGAGAGCAGCACACCGAGTCCCCACTGTGAGCCGAGCAGAGCCGAGACTGCAGCGGCGACCATTTCGCAGTAGATGGCTGCACCGGGCTTGCGGATAATAAGGGCACCCAGCACCGCAGGGAACAACCACATTCCGGCCACCAGCGAGGCCGAGGGGGGATAAGCGATGAAGAGTGTGCTCACGGCGTGGTAGGAGAGGTTCCACCCCCAGAAGATCACACCCGAGGCGACAGCCAGGGTGGACGCGACAACAATGTCGCTGACAGTCCAGCGTTGACGGATGGGCGCAGTTGCAGATGATTTCATGACGACTTCCTTCGCAGGTTCTAGCCTGGGCAGGTTCAAGGGTCTGGGCCGATAGCCCACTCTCAGCGCCTGGGAACCGGTAACGGCTCTGCTGCGGACGCTCCCCTGTCGGACGGGTTACATTGTTCAGTTGTTCGGCGTTATCCTAGCACTGCTGAGGATGTGCCTCCTGCGTTTAGCCAGCCTCGTTCAGGAAACTCAGCAGAGCAGTCGTCAGCTCTTCGTCAACCGCGACACTGTGATCATCGATCCGGCCGATGGGAGAGACGAGCTTCACTGACCCAGTGAGCCACAGGAACTGGGCGTCGTGGAGGTCTTCAGTGGTGACGGGCCCCAAGGAGGTCCTCCAGCCAGCCTGCTCGGCGGCGCGAAAGATCGTAGCCTGGGTCGTGCCGGGCAAAATGCCAGCGTCCGGGCTCGGTGTCCTCAAATGAACCTGCCCGTCGCTGGACCGATGTCCGAGCAGAATGGAGGAGACGGGTCCTTCCAGCACCTTGCCGTCTGAAGAGGTGAATATGACGTCGTCGTGCCCGTGCTTAGCCGCCCACCTCAGTGCGGCCATATTCACCGCATAACTGAGTGTCTTTGCGCCCAAAAGGAGCCAAGGCGCGCGCTCAGAGGCACCGGAATCGTATCCGCGGTCGAGGAGGGTGACGCTGATGGGGCGCCCGCGCGATGTCCGCACCTTCTCAGAGACAGGCGTCAGCAGCGCCCAATACGTGCCGGAGAATGCCGGGTCATCACTGGCCGGCTCGCCATCGACCCCGCGTGAAGCAGTGATGCGAACGGCAACCTCGTCCGGTAGTCCTCCGCGGTTGCGGAACTCATCCAGGCCCAGTTCCACTGCAGCTCGCCACGCGTCCTGCGGCGGGATCCCAATATCAGTGATGGTGGCTGACCGTTGCAGTCTTTCGAGGTGAGCGGAGAACTTTCTGACGTGCCCTTGTTCAGCGAGCATCGTCTCAAAGATGCCGTCTCCGCGCACCGCACTGAGATCGGTCACCCGCAGTTGAGGCTGGTGGGGGTCAAAGATGATCCCCTCGGGGTGTTCGGCGTCAATCCGCACCCCCACGGCACGCAGGGCCTCTTCATCAAAACGTTCAGCCATACGCTTAGCTTATACCCAGCATAGGATTGGAAAGATGGAGTTGGACGGAGGTGCAGCATGCTATGGCCGCTGAGTGGTCTCGGCATTGATGCATTGCCCTTCTGGATAGTCATCATCGTTGTGGTCATCGAAGTCGGCATCCGAGTAGCCGTTATCGGCATCATTCCGGACAAACGCCGGCCCAACACCGCCATGGCATGGCTCCTAGCGATCTTCTTCATGCCACTCATTGCGCTGCCGCTGTTCCTCTTAATTGGACGGAACAAACTTTCCGCCCGCAGACGGCAGCGGCAGGGAGCCATCAATAAGGCACTGTTGGAAGCGACCAGCCATATGGACCTTTCGGACCAGCTGCGCGACTACGACGAACAGCTCGGAGCGACGGCGGCGCTGAACCGAAACCTGGGAGCCTTCCCCATTCAAGAGGGAAATCACATCACGCTGATTTCCGGCTACCAGGAGTTCTTCATTCGTTTGGCCGCCGAAATCGACAGTGCCGAAGAGTATGTCCACGTCATGTTCTACATCGTGGGGGAGGACCCTGAGTACGCCGGGCCGGTGCTCGACGCCATGGAGAGAGCGGCCGCGCGGGGAGTGACCGTCAGATTCCTCTTCGACCACCTAGGCACTATGCGTGTTCGCGGCTATGGCAGGCTGCGCCGCCGCCTGAAGGAAGCCAGCAGAACGTGGCCGCACTTCCAGTGGCGTCGCATGCTTCCCATCCGCCCGCTCCGGCGCCGATTTTCGCGGTTGGATCTGCGCAATCACCGCAAAATTGTCGTCGTGGACTCTCAGTTGGCTTTCACTGGTTCCGCGAACCTGATTGAACCGCACTATCAGCGTCCGGCAGCTCAACGTATGGGCCGGCGCTGGGTGGAGATCAACGCCAAAGTCACTGGCCCGGTCGTCACCGGATTGGACATCGTCTTCGCTTCCGATTGGTATGCCGAAACGGGCGAAAACCTCGGAGAAAAGCTGCTGGTAGATTTGCAGGCCGATGAGGAGGCAGGTGGCGGTTCGCTAGTCCAAATCGTTCCCTCGGGGCCCGGCTTCCCCGAAGAGAACAACCTGCGGCTGTTCAATGATCTTATCTACCAGGCAACTCACCGGCTGATCATTTGCACGCCATACTTGGTTCCGGACGATTCGCTGCTCTACGCCGTCACCAACGCGGCGCACCGTGACGTGGACGTCGTAGTGCTGGTGACTCGTAAAGCTGACCAGTTCACCGTGCAACACGCCCAGCAGTCCTATTATCAGGCACTGTTGGAAGCAGGCGTGCGAATCTTCCGTTACCCCGAGCCGTATGTGCTGCACTCCAAGTTCATGATCGTGGACTATGACGTGGCAGTCCTGGGCTCCTCAAATATGGACATGCGTTCCTTCTCCTTGAATCTGGAAGTCACAATGATGCTCGTTGATGACGAAAAAGTCGCTGAGCTGAACGACATATTCGAGCAGTACCGCAGCATCTCGCACGAGCTTGAGCTGGAAGAATGGGCCTCTAGGCCGTGGCGGACCCGCTACCTGGACAATGTGTTCCGGCTTACCTCCGCACTCCAATGAGTGTCAACCCACTGCCTTGTTCTGAAAATTTCAACTATCCTAGGTCGCGTGCATTTGCCCTATCGGAGGTCCCACACCTGGAACAGCTCCCGGGTATGCCTATCCGTTGTGGCAGTTACCGCACTGGGAGTGCTGTGCGGATGCGGGGGTTCACAGCCCGATTCAGCAAATACCGTCACGCAAGAAACCGAGCCTTCCGACACCGGGACTGCAGCGCCAGAAGGCTCTGAGCAGACCACCGAAGGGACTGAAGAAGCCCCTGCTGAGGGGGCCGCTGAAGTGGAGGAGCCTGGCGCTCTGACCGACGAGGAGAAGCTCGAAGTCTTACTGAGCTCCGCGGACCTGGGGGTCTCCCCGGAGGTGCACGCCACGCATGAAGGCCTCTCCTACTTCCAGGAGAACATTGCAGTGGAATACACCCACTACACGGAGATCTTCGATGAAACCGAATGCGCCACGGCCATGGATCGGATCAACGTTGACCTCGTCGGAGAGGACCCGCAGAGCGGCTTGGCTCAGGCGTACACCCTGCCGCCGGAGGAGGGGACAGACGAGGAGTATCGCCCCCAGGTCTACGCATGGATGCTCAGTTATGACCGGGAGGTGGACACATCCAGCGTATGGAATTACGTCCACGAACACTGCACGGGCGTGCAGTTGCAGTCCGGCACCGATGAAGTGGAGATCGAGCCGTTCACTCTTGAGGACAGTGCAGAACTCAGCACGGACGGGGTCTCCATGGTCATCCACCGCGATGGCGCGCCCATCGACTCCCCAGCTGCTGTGCGACACTCTATGACCATAGACTTTGGCGACAACCTGGTGATGATCTCCGCAGTCGGCCTCAGTGAGACTGAATTCGCTGAGCTAGCCGCAGCCCAATCTCAAAAGTTGGCTGACTACGCTGAGTCTCAGGCCGACGACGCCTAGCACTGCGCGGCAACTGGCCGGCGGTGCCGCACCGGCTCCTAGACCCTGGACAGCTCTGGAGCTGTCGCTGGCTCAGCGGCAGCTGCTTCTGGTTTCAGAGTGCGCTCCAGCTTGGCGCCTTCGACGTCTACATCCGGCAGGATGGCATCCAGCCACTTCGGCAGCCACCATGAGGCGGGGCCGCACAGGTGCAGCAAGGCCGGCACCAAAAGCAGGCGAACCACGAAGGCATCGAGCAGTACACCGACGGCGAGACCCATACCGATCGAGGCGACCATGGGGTCAGGGGTAAATATGAACCCTGCAAACACGCTCGACATGATCAGGGCGGCGGCGATGACCACGGATCGTCCAGCATGCAGACCTTGTCGCACAGCCAGCCGTGGAGCAGCCCCATGGACATAGGCCTCCCGCATTCCCGATGCGGTGAATAGCTGATAGTCCATGGCCAAGCCGAACAGGATGCCGATCATGATCACTGGCAGGAACGTGAGGATCGGGCCGGGATTGGAAATCCCGAAGATGTCGGAGAACCATCCCCATTGGAAGACAGCCACCACCGTCCCCATGGCAGCGGATACTGAGCCGATGAATCCCAAGGTGGCGATGATGGGCAACAGCAACGACCGGAACACCATGACCATCAAGACGAGGGACAATCCCACTACTAGCCCCAGGTAGAGCGGCATGGCATCTGCGATATGGTCCGAGACGTCAATGTTGGCTGCGGTCAGCCCGGCCACAGACAGCTCGGTCTGCTCCGCGAGGTCCCCACTCAGCACCGTTCCATCACGGAACTCATGCACCAGTTCCTCTACTGACTCAGAAGCGGGGCCCTCTTCTGGAATGACCTGATATGCCGCGATGGTGTTGTCATCATTCATGCCGGCCGGCACGGCAGTGCCAATGCGCTGATGATCCATCAGCTCTTCCGCAACGTCGAGTTGGAGATCCTCGGCCTCCTCAGAGGAGAGACCAGTGGGAAAATCGGCCACAGCAATCAAAGGGCCGTTCATGCCCTGGCCGAAGGCCTCCTCAGTCGCCATGTAGGCCTGGTAGCTGGTGGAATCCTCTGCTTCTGTGCTGGCATCTGGCAGCCCCAAACGGATGGAGAGAGTAGGCACCGCCATCACCGCGAGCAGCACCAGCGCGCCAGCGGCAATAAGGATCGCCTTACCCGTGTGCATAGGGGTGGTGATGGGTTTCAGCTGCTGCATGCCCACATAGCGGCGCTCGCGGCGTCGCAGGATCCGGGTCCCCACCAGGCTCAGCAGGGCTGGAGTCATTGTCACAGCAATCAGCACCGCGATCGTCACGCAGACAGCAGCCACGGTCCCCATCAGCGCAAGGAAAGGAAGCCCCGATACGTTGAGGGCCAGCAGAGCGATGACTACGGTCGCTCCGGCGAAGACTACTGCGTTGCCTGCGGTTCCGTTGGCCATGGCAATGGACTCCCTGAGCGGGATGCCGTCCTTAAGCTGGCGACGGTGACGGTGAATGATGAACAGCGTGTAGTCGATACCCACGGCAAGACCGAGCATCAGTCCAAGGATCGGAGTGATGGACATCATTTCAACGACTGCCGAGAGCGACATTGCTCCGGCCACGCCAATGCCCACTCCAACGACCGCGTTCAGAAGCGGTAACCCAGCGCCTACAAGGGTTCCCAGCATGATGATGAGCACAGCTGCGGCGATCATCAGTCCGATAGCTTCTGCTACGGAGAACAGATGCGGCAGCTCAACATTGAGGTCACCTGAAGGGAGGACCTCCACCCCTTCGATGTCCGCAGCGAGAAGCTCTCCGGCGATTTCCTCAAGGTCCTCAGTGCCAACCTGCTCAAGGGGAATCTCGAATGTGATCATGCCGATCGCAGTGCTCTCATCCTCAGACACGGTGCTGGCCCCGGCCGCGAGGTCGAGGGCGCGCTCGCCACGTTCGACTGCCTGGGCAGGGTCGTCACCGTCGAGGCTGTCCTCCAGCTCTGACAGTTCTTCCTCAGCCGAGTCGAGCTCCGCACGCCCCTCGTCGAGTTCAGCTTCGGCAGCTTCGAGCTCAGCAACGCCCTGCTCAGCCTGCTCCACCTGCGTCAGGGCAGTCTGCAGCTGTTCGCGTTCTGCCACTACCTCTGCGCGAGCATTATTGAGTTCCTGCTCTACTGCGGGCCAGTAGCCACCTGCCAGTGCTTCATCGACTTGAGCGTCAATTTCTGCATCCGCAGCATCCAGCGCCGCCAGTCCGTTTTCGATCTCCTGGCGTGTTTGGGAGAGCTGATCCGCGCTTAGTCCGCCGGCTTCTAGGCCTGCCTCTAGCTCTTCCCACCCCGCGTCGAGTTCCTCACGGGCCTGATCCAACTCTGCTCGACCCTCGTCAATGTCCTGGCGTGCGTCTTCCACACTGAAGTCCTCAGGAAGCTCTTCCAGCTGCTCCCTGGCCTCTTCCAGCTCTTCGCGTCCCTCGGAGAGCTCGGTCTCCAGTTCAAACGGACTGCCTGTGGAGTTCACGGTCTGGTGCTCTTCGATGTCACCGAGCAAGTCCTCTATTGCGGCGATCTGTTCGTCAGTGAATGGCTCACCGTCAGTGGTACGGAATACCGTGTTCGCCGACCCCCCGGAGAGGTCCGGTAGCTCCTCAGCCAGCCGATCAGCGACCCGAGTGGTCTCCAGGTCCGGAACAGTGATCTGATCCGTGAGCTGTCCGCCGAATCCTGCGAAGGCAGCCACAGCCGCCAGCAACATGACGAACCATGCGGCGATTA
>NZ_VFIE01000019.1:0-10604 GCF_010119385.1 Nesterenkonia haasae | reverse complement strand
CTGTCTTGGCGCGGCGAGCGGCGAGCGTACCGAGGCGGTAAAGCATCGTGGCCATGAAGTGGTCCTTCGGAAGTCAGAGGAGTGCAGGCAACACGGCCATCATATATGGAACGTTGCGTCTCGTTATTATGTCGGAGTTTTTTGAGAGGAAGATCACATTATCTGCGAAGGGTTCCGGTGAGCACAATGTCGATCTGCGCCTGCAGCCACTGCCGGTCAGGCTGGCCGACGGTCAACAGCCGAATGATGAAGGGATCCATAATGGCCGAGGCCACAGCCGCCGGGTCGATTCCATCGCGCAATCCACCTACGGCAGCCTCCTGGCGGATACGCTCTGTCAGTTCCATCTCATCCCACACCGAGCGGTCCTGAAAGAGCTTTCGCGTCTCCTCACCTCCGGTGACCAGGGCTCCCATGAGGCTCCGCGCCATAACGACTGTGTCCTCCATATGGGACTTCTCAAGCTCGCAGTCCAGCCATGCGGTGAGATCGGTCCGCAAATCACCAGTATTCGGTACCCGCTCGAAACTGAGCTTCAGGCGTCCGGTCATGAGTGACTCGAGAACCACAGCTGCCTTGTTCTTCCACCAGCGGTATATGGTCTGCTTGCCCACTCCGGCTTCGGCCGCAATGCGCTCCACAGTGAGCTCTTCGTAACTGTGGCCATGGTCGTCGAGCAAGCGGGCCACAGCGTCAAGAACAGCCTGGTGAGCCTCTTCGCTGCGAGGCCGGCCCCTCCGTGACGCTGCATCGTCTGTCATGGGCACTATGGTACGGCTCATAGGATGATCTTCATGTCGTCACGCCCCGCCTGGCCTTCTGTTCCATTTCCCGAAGCAGAGGATGCGGCCGCCGAGCTATTCGCTGCGCTCTGGGGCCGACTCGGTGAGCAAGCCGCTGCGGCGTTCTTAGACAGTAGCGACCACGCGCGGACCTCAGCACCTCAGCGCAGCCGGTACAGCATTCTTGCCTTTGCCTCTCCTGGGGATCAGGGCACGTGTTTGGACGCTGCAGCCTTTGACTGGTTGGCAGAGCACTGGCGGCACAGCGGCGCACCACTATCCGACGACGCCGTCACCTCGTCATCGCCGTTTCACCTTGGGTGGGTGGGGTGGATCGGTTACGAGAGCCAGGCGCGCATATTCGCTGCCACCCGGGGGGTCGTCGTCGACCATCACCTCGGGACTGCGGAGATTCTGTCTGCGAGCGGGGACACTGAGTGGCAGCATGTGGTGCGTACGGAGCTGGACGCGTTGCCGCATGAACAGCAGCATGCCACTGATATGGAGTTGTGCGCCCTGACGGTCCGGGACTCGCGGAGGGAGTACCTCGCAAAGATCCAAGCCGCTCAGGCTGAGATTCGCGAAGGGAACTCCTACGAAATCTGCCTCACTACGGCGGTGAACGGTGTGTTTCATGGTTCACCCTGGGAGGCCTATCGGCGAATGCGTGAGCACAATCGCGCTCCTTTCACACAGTATCTGCACTTTCCCTCAGGCCCAGGCGAGCCAGCCATGGCAGTTCTGTCCACTTCACCCGAGCGGTTTGCCTCCATCACCGTCGACGGAACGATTTTGTCGGAGCCGATTAAGGGCACGCGTCCCCGGGGAAGAGATGCCAAGGATGATGCCGCGCAGCTGGCGGACCTGCAGACGCATCCTAAGGACCGTGCCGAAAATGTGATGATTGCAGATCTTGTACGGAATGATCTTTCGATTCACGCGGAACCAGGCAGCCTGCGCACCGAGAGGCTGTGCGCAGTGGAAACCTACCCCAGTGTGCACCAGTTAGTTTCCACGATAAGCGCGAAGCTAGCGGCTCAGGCAGATCGTTCCCGAGCGCTGAAGGATGCGTTTCCTCCGGGTTCAATGACAGGCGCGCCAAAAGGGTCGACGATGAAGATTCTCGCTGATCTTGAAACTGGTGAGCGTGGACCGTATTCAGGTGTGGCCGGCTGGTTCAGCCGCACCGGCGCCTGCGACCTTTCAGTTCTTATTCGAACCGCAGTGCTGCACTCCACACATACCGACCCCGGTCCCGCGAGTTCATGGACCTTTCATCTGGGTCTGGGCGGTGCCATCACTGCTGATTCGACACCCGAAGGGGAATGGGAAGAGATCATCACCAAGTCACACGGTGTGTTGAGCGCTCTCGGGGCTGAATTTCCGCAGGACTAGGCCTCCCGGTACAGTGCAAGTCACACCAAGCTTGCAGATTGTTGACAATGTGGGAGGTCGTTGTAGGTGACTATCGCCGCTGATTCCGCCGCGACCGCGCTCGGTGACTCGGGGGACCTGATCGCCGCGCTCCGCCGGGCAGGGGTGTCCCGGGTGGACGGCTCGGAGCTTGCTCGCGGCATGTATTCCGCCGATGCCAGTCTGTACCGCGTAGTCCCTCGAGTGGTGGCCCGTCCTCAACACGTTGACGAGCTTCACGCCGCCCACCAGGTGTCCCGCGAACTGGCCGTCCCGCTGACCATGCGTGGGGCTGGCACATCGATCGCCGGCAATGCCGTGGGAGAGGGAATCGTCCTCGACACTCGTGATCTCAAGACCATCCTCGAGCTTGACCCAGAGGCACAAACGGCGCGTGTGGAGCCCGGAGTCGTCCACGCTGATTTGCAGCGGGCAGCTGCACCGTTCGGTTTGCGGTTCGGCCCCGACCCCTCGACTCATTCCCGCTGCACCATCGGTGGCATGATCGGCAACAATGCCTGCGGTTCCCGAGCTTTGGGGTATGGCCGTACCGCAGACAATATCGAGGCAGTGAAAGTCCTCTTCGGTAATGGCGAAACAGCTCACCTTGATGCGCGCTCTGGCCGGGGGTCCGGGGCCACGGCGAGCCAGCTCCTCGAGCTCGCAGAGCAGAATCTGGGTCATGTTCGAACGAACTTCGGACTCTTCGGCCGGCAGGTTTCCGGGTACAGCTTGGAGCACCTCCTCCCGGAGAACAAGGGACGGATTGAACGATTTCTAGCCGGGACTGAGGGAACTCTGGGAACCACTCTGGAAGCCACCGTCCATCTGGTCCGCGATGATCCAGGCAGGCGGCTGTTGGTGCTCGGTTTCCCCTCGGTGGCAGAAGCTGCCGATGCCGTGCCTCATATCCTGGCAGCCGGGTCCGGCAAGCTCATAGCCTGTGAGGGCATGGATTCCCGACTGGTGGCTTTGGTCCGTGGGGCTGGTCGGCGTGTGCCAACCCTGCCCAAGGGAGAGTCCTGGTTGTTCGTTGAAACAGCAGGCGACGACGCTCTCGAGGTTCTGAGTGAGGTAAAGGGCGCCTCCGGAGCCCTGGGGCATCGACTTATCGAAGACTCCGCGGAAGCTGTGGGCCTGTGGAAGATTCGTGAAGACGGAGCTGGGCTAGCTGGCATCAGCCTACCCACACCTGCCCACTCCGGCTGGGAGGATGCTGCAGTCCCACCTGAGCATTTGGGGCGATGGATGCGCGAGTTCGAGTCCCTCATGACAGAATTCGGCCTCCAAGGTTATCCCTACGGGCACTTCGGCGATGGGTGCATTCACTGCCGCATAGATTTTCCTTTCAAGCATGGGGATCCGCACAGCACAGGAGTATTCAAAGAGTTCCTTGCAGCTTGTGCGGAGCGGCTGGCGAGCTATGGCGGTTCGTTATCAGGGGAGCACGGTGATGGGCGCGCACGCTCGGAACTGTTGCCAATGATGTACGACGAGACCTCGATGGCGCTGTTCGCACAGGCAAAAGCGATATGTGACCCGGAGAACCTCCTCAACCCAGGCATTATCACCGCACCTGATGGCGGGTCGACAGCTTCCCAAACCGCGCACATTAAGCCCACGCAGCCCAAGCAGGACCTGCCGTGGCCTGGCATGCTGATGACCCACGATGCAGGAGACTTTGGAGCGGCTGTTCACCGGTGTTCTGGAGTCGGACGTTGCGTCGCGCCGAGGACCAGCGGGGTGATGTGTCCCTCCTACTTGGCGACTCGGGAGGAGAAAGACTCTACTCGCGGCCGCGGACGGATACTCCAGGAGGCTATGGACGGCACACTGGTCAAAGGACTAGCGGATCCCGCGGTCCATGAAGCATTGGATCTCTGCCTTTCGTGCAAGGGATGCGCAAGTGATTGCCCGGCTGGCGTGGATATGGCCGCATACAAGGCAGAGGCCCTGTACCAGACTTATGACAGGGACCAGAATGGTCAGCCCACACGTCGCCTCCGACCGCGCAGTCACTACATTCTGGGCAGACTTCCCTTCTGGGCCAAGCTCGCCAGTCCCATGGCGCCCCTGGCGAATGCCACCATGAAGATTCCCCCTGTTGCCGCAGTGGCCAAATGGGTGGCCGGTATCGACCAGCGGCGCAGCGTACCGAAGTTCGCCGCCAAGACATTCCGGCGTGCGGCCAAAAACTCTCAGCCACCGACGGCAGACCCGGACGTATGGGTTTGGGCTGACTCCTTCACGAATCACTTCTTTCCGCAGTCCGGGCACGCCGCTCTGGAGTTCCTGCGTGGGCAGGGATTGAATGTGCAGGTTATTGGGAAGAAGGGCTGTTGCGGACTTCCGTGGATCACCACCGGGCAGTTGGATCAAGCGAAAAAGCTCATCACCCAAGCAACCTCGGTCCTTGCTCCCTACGTCAGTTCCGGGGTACCGGTGATCGGTTTGGAGCCGAGCTGCCTGGCCACGCTACGCTCCGATGCGGTGGAAATCTCTGCAGCGGAGGAGGCTCGCACTGTCGCTGATGGAGTATTGACTTTCGCAGAGCTGGTCAATCGCCTGGTGGACGAAGGGCGCATCGAACTTCCGGATCTCAGCGATGTAGAGGTGGTAGCTCAGCCGCACTGTCATCAGTCGTCGATTATCGGTTGGGATGTGGACCAGGCCCTGCTGGAGATGGCGGGAGCTTCGGTGACCAAGGTAGCTGGATGCTGCGGGCTGGCTGGGAATTTCGGGGTGGAGAAGGGCCATTACGAGGTCTCGGTCGCTGTAGCTGAGACCAACCTCATGCCTGCAGTGCGGCAACAGGCGGCGCATAAGGACGAGGGTCGACGGAGCGTGGTGTTGGCAGACGGGATGTCATGCAGGATCCAGCTGGACGATCTAGCCGATGTCCCCGCTATCCACCTGGCCGAGCTGCTGGCTCAAGCTTCTTCAGACTCAGGTTCCCAAGGTTCGTCCAATAGCTCGTAGACACCATCAATGATGCGGTGCGGACGGAACGGATAGTGCGAGATGCTCGCCTGGGAAGAGACTCCGGACATGACCAAAATGGTGTGCATACCGGCTTCCATCCCGGCGACGATGTCGGTATCCATTCGATCACCGATCATCGCGGTCTGCATCGAGTGCGCCCCTAGGTGGTTCAGGGCCGATCGGAACATCATAGGATTCGGCTTGCCCACTACGTAGGGATCTGAACCGGTCGCCTTAGTGATAAGAGCCGCGATAGCGCCTGTTGCCGGCAGGACTCCCTCCGGGCTTGGCCCGGTTGCGTCCGGATTGGTCACGATAAAACGTGCGCCGGCGTTGATCAGCCGCACCGCTTTGGTGATCGCCTCGAAGCTGTAGTTGCGAGTTTCGCCCACCACAACATAGTCGGGGTCAGTCTCAGTCATGATGAACCCGGCCTCATGAAGCGCAGTAGTAAGGCCGGCTTCCCCGACTACATAAGCACTCCCGCTGCCCTGATCGACGTCGACTTGCTGAGCCAGGAACGTGGCCGTGGCCAGGGCTGAAGTCCAGATCCGGTTCTCCGGGACCACAAGCCCCGAATGCCGTAGGCGAGCCGAGAGGTCCCGAGCGGTGTAGATCGAGTTGTTGGTCAGCACCAGGTAGGGCAGATCTTGGCGTCGCCACTGTTCAAGGAGTTCTGCAGCACCGGGGAGAGCCTCCTGCTCACGCACCAATACCCCGTCCATGTCTGTCAGCCAGCATTCGATGTTCTCAGGACTCATAGACCCATCTTAGGCCGCGTGGCACAAAGAAAGCTTGACGGCGGCGTCGTCATATGGTTAATTAGTCAAGTAATGAACCACTTAGGTAGTGGAGTCGGATACAATGAGGTTGTTCCTGCAACCGTTGAAAGAGGTGACCTGGTGGAGGAAGGACGACCGCTGTTCGTGCAGATCGCTGAGGAGATCGAAGCATCTGTATTGGATGGCTCATTGGCTGAAGGGGAGCGCGCTCCCTCGACCAATGAGCTGGCTGCCTTCCACCGCATCAACCCAGCCACCGCAGCCAAAGGAATCAATCTCCTGGTGGACAGGGAAATCCTCATCAAACGCCGCGGACTCGGGATGTTCGTGGCTGAAGGCGCAGCTCAGCGGCTGCGAGCAGAGCGGCAGCAGAGTTTCGCGGACCACTACCTCACACCGATGCTCGCCGAAGCCCGTCACATAGGGCTCCCGGTGGAATCCGTCATTGAACTGCTGCGCGAACGAGTGCATCAGTCATCGAACAACGAGTGAGAGGAGAGGCCGATGAACGCGACAAACGCACCCGCGGCCATCGAGGTCACCGGCATGAGTCGCCGGTATGGCAGGGCCACCGCATTGGAAGATGTCAGCGTCAGCTTTGCGAAGGATCAGATTCACGGGCTGCTGGGCCGCAACGGCGCAGGAAAGACCACCCTGATGTCCATCATTGCGGCCCAAGATTGGCCTACAAAGGGTGAGGTCAAAGTGCTGGGCCACACGCCCCACGAGAATGAGCAGGTCCTGCCGAAGATTTGTTTCGTGCGGGAGGACCAGCGGTACCCGGATGACGCCCTAGCTCGGCACGCCTTCAGGGCCGCGTCCGCAGCCTTTGCAAAGTGGGACTGGGACTACGCACAGCGCTTGATCGCTGACTTCAGAGTTCCGGAGAAGACCAAGCTGAAAAAGATGTCCCGGGGTCAGAAGTCGGCTGTGGCCGTCATCATTGGACTGGCTTCGCGTGCTGAAGTGACGTTCTTTGACGAGCCGTATATGGGCTTGGATGCGGTAGCGCGCCAAGTGTTCTACGACCGCCTTCTGGAGGACTATGCCGCGCACCCCCGCACTGTCATTCTGTCATCCCACCTGATCGACGAAATTGCTCACCTGATCGAAAATGTGGTGCTGATCGACAGCGGCAGAGTGATACTTGATGAACCGGTGGAGGCACTGCGTGATCGAGCCATCACTTTGGTCGGGCGGGCCGATGCCGTGGCAGAGATGACGGCAGGTCGGGAAGTGCTGAGCGACGAGACCATGGGACGGATCTCCCGCACCACTGTCTTGGGCGGGTTGACTGATCACCAGATGAAACGAGTCCAAGAACTGGACCTGGACTTACAGCCGGTGTCGTTGCAGCAGCTGATCGTGCGGCTCACGAACCGGCATTCGAAGAACGAGCACCGTCATGATGTGCCGCGAGACCAAGGGGAGGGAGAAAAATGACAACCCCCACACAGCAATCCGCCCATACCACCCAGGCTGCCAGCCACGATGCCGTGCGACAGTCCACCTTCGCCCGTGTGCCGGGAGCCTTTAAGCTGCAGTTTTCGCCTTCGGTCACATTGATCAGTGTGCCCATTATGGTTTTCGTCGGAGTGTGGTTCCTGGCTGCGGGCATCGGCGCTTGGATCCATCACACCGCTGGCACTCGCGTGGCAGCCGAAGACCCTATCTACACTGGCGCGTCGCAGGCAGCGCTGTGGTGTCTGGTGTTCATGGCTGCCTATGCGGCGTCGCACACCTTTCCTTTTTCCATGGCTCTGAGCTACAGCCGGCGGACATTCATGCTGGGTGTGCTCCTGGCCTTCGGTTTGGTGTCATTGAGCTTTGGGGCAGCATTCTCCTTGGCAGCATGGGTAGAGCAGCTCACTGATGGCTTTGGTATTCACTTTTACACCTACGACCTTCCCTACATCACACAAGGAGACGGTGGGATTGTGGCGGGCGGAGCGCTTGCCGCAATAGTGTGTCTAGTTCTGATGCTCTTCGGCTTCTTCTGGGCAATTTTGTACCGCAGAGCTGGGCTTTTTGGGCTATGGATCGTCATCTTGGGATTTGCGGTGGTAGGTCTCGTCGCCACGATGCTGATCTTTCAGAATGACGGCTGGCCAGTGATCTGGGAATGGTTGATAGAGCAGAGTGCGCTGTCGTTGACGGGGTGGCTCGTGATTCCCACTGCATTGTTGGCGCTGCTCAACTATGGAGTGATTCGCAGGGCCACTCCCGCCTGAGTGACCTGGACATGAGAAAGCTCCCCGGCTGGCCGCGTGAGGGGACGCATAATGGCCAACCGGGGAGCTTCAATCACTCGCACCTTGATGAGGTACTAACTAATATAGGGGTCCACCTTGGAGAACAACCCGGTATTTGCTGAACATTATCTGTGAGTTTCTCTCGAGGTCTCTGCGAGTTCCAACACCAGGTGAACTGAGGCTAACGAGCTTGTGAACTGGGGATCTTTTTCGTTGGAACTTTTGATTACTCGGATTATTCAGCCTCAGGGTGTGGGACGCCGGGGTGAAGAACGAGGTTTCCGTCTTCCACGGTAACCAAATGAGTCTTAATGGGTTCGAAAGCTGGCGGTGTTTCAGCTGCTCCGGTGCGCAAGCAGAAGGCTGCCCCATGCATGGGGCACTCGAGAGTCTCGTCTTCGACGAAACCTTCGGAGAGAGATACCGACTCATGCGAACATTCGTCATCAACGGCATAGAACCCACCGTCTTCGGCGTGGACTACGGCAATATCTCCCTCGGTGCCGGCCTGTTTGGCTGTCACCTGCATTACCTGGCGCTCAGAAAGCTGGTCAGCTGGACCGAGATTTACGCGATGTGTCATACCTCTAGCCTAGCGTCACTCGTTCTTCGTGTAACCGCGCAGCAGCTCCAGCTGACGGCGCTCACGCTTGGTGGGTCGGCCGGCGCCTCGTTCGCGCATAGGCAGACCGACATCCCGGGGCTTAATCTGCTCGGGTGAGAGGTCCCGATAAGCCCTTTGAGCGACAGGAGCGCCGACCCGCTTGGCGTGGGTGTGTACGACTTCGAGAATCACTACATGGCCGGGCCTACTGATACTTATCCGGGTACCGGGCACAACATTCACGGAGGGTTTCACCGACTCGCCGGCGATCTTAATCTTCCCTGCGCGGCATGCGTCCGTGGCCGCAGAACGAGTTTTGAACATTCGAACAGACCACAACCAGGCGTCAGCCCGGACGGGGGATAACGGTCCATCTGTCATATGGACAGTGTAGACACGAGAAAGCTCCCCGGGTGGCCGCGTGAGGGGGACGCATAATAGCCAGCCGGGGAGCTTGAATCACTCGCACCTTGAAGAGGCACTATCTAAGTTACTCAACATTCTGAACGGAACACCCTATAACGGCTGGATGTTTCCTATGAATTTTTGAACGCCACCGTGTAACGGTCTGGTCACAATATGGGGCTCTCGGCGTTGGGGTGCCGGAACCCTGGGCAATCGCTGAAAGAGTAGCTAATTCAGGGGGCAGCACAGCGTTTGGCAGGTGTCCTGCGGTAGTGGCATCGCGCCATTCACCTTGTTCTGCCCCCTGATCTCACAGTCGTGACGGCATCTGTCACGGGCCAGCTGTGCAGAGTCACAGGTTGAGCACAGCTTCAACCTCCGGTCGAACGCCGCCCTGCCCCTGGCCGTAATCAACTTGTTAACCTGGGCGCGAGCTGACCGGGGGATTCGCTCAGATTTCCCATCGCTTGCTTCCCCACTTGTGGGCGGCCCCGGACAGTCCCACACGCATCACCGCCAGGTGGTGTGCGCAAGGAGTCGTGGCATTCGACTAGTGAGGATTGATCCGTGCCGAAAAAACTACCTGCGGCTGCAGTTGGCGCTTTAGCCGCTGGACTGACGTTGCCGTTCACCACCGCCGCCGTGGAGGCGGCTCCCTACTCTCCACAGCTTGAGCCTATGGCGGGCACGGCTGCCGCAGGGGTGTCGTCGTTGTCCCACGGGACCGTGATTACCGCCTCGCGCAGTTCTGGGCAATTCGTCCAGCCGCTGACGGGGACCTTCACGTACAGCAGCGAGTATGGCCCACGCTGCAGCTCGACTCCGGGAGCCTCGACGTACCACCTTGGCCAAGATCTGGTTGCGCCAGATGGCACTCCCTTTCGCTCAATTGCCGCAGGCACGGTGGTCAGCACTCAGCACGGCACCTCCAGCCGGGCAGGACATGTCATGGTCCGGCACAATATTGGCGGAAAGACGTACCACTCCCGGTACCTTCACGTCTGGAACGGCACCTCGCATGTGCAAGTGGGCGACTCCGTGCGCGCTGGCCAGACGATAGGCCTGGTGGGAAATTCGGGAGTAAGCAGCACACCACACTTGCATCTCGAAATTTGGGAGGGCGCCTGGTATTCCGGCACCGCCTTGGACCCCCAAGTGTTCTTGAGTGCGCGAGGAGTGGATATGCGAGCCGCTGCCGCACGGGTTTTCCTTCCCAGCGTCTGTTCCGACTCCTCCGGATCTGTCGGTACCGGCACTGCTGGTGGGTCGTCATCGTCTGGTTCGTCGTCGGGCCGGGTGACGGCACAGGTGAATATGCGTTCGGCGCCGAGTATGGGTAATAACGTTGCTCGTTCGTTGGCTGCTGGGACGAATGTGGATGTGT
>NZ_VFIE01000044.1 GCF_010119385.1 Nesterenkonia haasae | reverse complement strand
GTGCTCAGAACCGGCTTAGGCCCGGCGCCGGCACGCTTGTGGTTGATGATGAAGATCCTTGCCGCCGCGCCGGTGCCCAGGACCATGAACAGCAGGGCGGTCCATCCCTGGAAGCCGAAGGCCGCGGTGTTGACCATTGCATTGCCGATCGTGCAGCCACCGGCCCAAGCTGCACCCCAACCCATCATGACGCCGCCGGTGATAGAGCGTACGGTGGTAGTGGCGTCTGGCACGCGGATCTTGAACTCTCCGGAAACCTGGGCGGCGATGAAGGAGCCGATGAGCAGGCCGAGCACCAGCATCATGCCCCAGTCGACCAGTGCCATGTCCCCGGTGCCGAGGAAGACGCCAATGTGGGCCGACGGGCCGGTGATGCCCAGACCGGATTCGCGTCCGGTGGCCCAGGAAAGCGGCCATGCAAACGTGGCGATCACTCCGATGATCACAGCTGTCGTGAACGGGTGCCATGCCTTCTCTGTGAACACGTGGGCGAGGCCGGTCTTAGTCGCTGGCAGACTCACTTTGTTCACCTGACGTTCACGGTTGAGGTGACGTAGGGCCGCGACCGCCACGGCTGCCGCCAGGAGGATCACTAGGATCCAGGGGGTGACGCCGATTGTCTCGTAAAGAGTGCCGTTGGAGATCTCGATTGACCGGATGGAGTCGGTGGTGCCGGCCAGCGGTCCGAATCGGAACGCCGCGGCACCGAGGATGTAGAAGATCAGGGCCAACCAGGACCCTACGAGGCCCTCGCCGGCCCGGTAGTAGGTTCCGGTGGCGCATCCTCCGGCCAGAATGATGGCGAAGCCGAAGATGAAACCGCCAATGACCGTGCCCAGCCAGGGAAACGTCCCGCCGCCGAGCTCGATCAGTCCGACGGCGTCCAGGGCGAAAACGCCGATGGACTGGACCGCGACGATCACCATGAAGGCAGTGAACCAGCGCGTGCTCTTTGTGGTGAAGAGGTCGCGGAAAGCGCCGGTGACGCAGAAGCGCCCACGCTGGAAGACGAAACCGAGCACAGTACCTAAAAGAAGACCGGAAATGATCATGAAGAACATTAAAGAGTCTCTAGTGGAGAATGTTCAAAAAGTATGACGGACTGCTACGGGAGGTTTCCCCAGATGAAGCCG
>NZ_VFIE01000043.1 GCF_010119385.1 Nesterenkonia haasae | reverse complement strand
TGCGGCTCGTGCTTGACCATTTAGGGAAGGCAGCTCGGGCCGCGTCGGCTGCCCTATCGACATCGACTTCGTCTCCGGCCGGTACCGACCCGAGGGTTTCCTCGGTGGCGGCATTGATGACGTCGATGCGCTCGGTTCCGTGGGCCTCGACCCAGGCTCCGGCGATGTAGGTTCCGGTTGTGAACACGTGAATTCCTTACCTCTCAGAGTTGCTCATCGGCCGCCAAGGATCGTGACGCACGTCGATGCGTCCTCGATCCCGTGGAAACCGCCGCCGCCTTGGCTGATCGCCCAACGAGCGCCCTCGACCTGCAGGGCGCCTGCCTCACCACGTAGCTGGCGGACGAGTTCGTAGGTCTTCGCGAGCCCCGTTGCCGCGATCGGGTGCCCCTTGGAGACGAGTCCGCCGGAAAGGTTCACCGGGATCCGTCCCCCCATACTGGTCACGCCGGACTCGGCCGCGGCGCCGCCTTCCCCGCGCGGCACAAGTCCGAGATTCTCCGACTGCAGGATCTCCCCGAAGCTCGTCGCGTCGTGGACCTCCGCAACGTCGATGTCCTCGGGGCCGATACCCGCCCGTTCGTAGGCTGCTCGCGCAGCCCCGACCGAGAGGTGACGATCAAGTTCCTCCGGATCCCGATCGGATCCGCTCCTGAGCTCGACCGCTGCGACGGGCACTGCACGATCGCGGCCCATCGTCGCTAGCACGGCATCGCTGCACAGCACGACCGCTGCGGCACCATCAGTGATCGGCGCGCACATGGGGAGAGTGATGGGCCACGACACCACCGGCGCTCCCAAAACTTCGTCGACAGTGAAGGCGCGCTGGTACTGCGCCTTCTTGTTGTGGACGCTGTACGCGTGGTTCTTCGCTGAGACGGAGGCGAGCTGGCGAGCGGTCAGCCCGTACTGCGCCATGTGGAACTTCGTCAGGGCCCCGTAGACATCCATGAAGAGGCTCTTAGCATCGCCCGTCGGCTCGACGACATCTGGTGGCGTCGGAACAGCCTCCCCGAGGGCAAGCAGGTTCTTGGCGGTCTCATTCGCCTTCGTGACGTCCCATGCACCATCGAACCAGGCAAAAGATCCGACCTTATCGTGCGTCATCCGCTCAACACCGACGACCAGGACCACGTCGGCCAGACCGGCTCGAATGTGCGCATCGGCCAGCATCAATGCCGTGTCGCCGCTGGCGCAGGCGTTCTCGATATTGACGACAGGCCAGGTCTGGAGGCCCAGCGACCTCAGCGCCACCTGACCTGCCACGGCGTGCTGTCCCTCAAGGTGACCCTGCATCGCGTTGGCGAAGAACGATGCCCGCACCGCGTCGGGCTGTACGCCGGCGTCTGCCAGTGCCGCAGTGACCGCCTCGTCGACGAGTTGCTTAACCGAGA
>NZ_VFIE01000042.1 GCF_010119385.1 Nesterenkonia haasae | reverse complement strand
GCATGTGTGGAATTGTTGGTTATATCGGTTTGCCGGAGAAGTCTGTTGAGCATCATGCGTTGGATGTTTTGATGGAGGGTTTGCGGCGTTTGGAGTATCGGGGGTATGACTCGGCTGGGGTCGCGACTGTTGCTGGTGGGGTGGTGCAGGCGCGGAAGAAGTCGGGGAAGTTAGCGAATCTTATTGCTGAGGTTGAGCGTGTTCCGTTGACTCCGGCGTCGGTGGGTATTGGGCATACCAGGTGGGCGACTCATGGTGGGCCGACGGATTTGAATGCGCATCCGCATTTTGGTGATGAGGGGAAGTTGGCGGTGATCCATAACGGGATCATTGAGAATTTTGCGCAGTTGCGGCAGCGGTTGGTGGGGCAGGGGCATGTGTTTGTCTCGCAGACTGATACTGAGGTCGCGGCGAAGCTTATGGGGGAGGCTTTCCGGTCCTCGGGGGATCTGACGGAGGCGATGCGGTTGGCGGTTAATGAGTTGGAGGGTGCGTTTACGTTGTTGGCGGTGCACCCGGATCAGCCTGATCGTGTGGTGGCGGCTCGCCGGAATTCGCCGTTGGTGGTGGGTTTGGGTGAGGGTGAGAACTTCTTAGGCAGTGATGTTTCTGGGTTTATTGATTTCACCCGTGAGGCGGTGGAGTTGGAGCAGGATCAGATTGTGACGATCACTGCTGGGGCGGTGTCGATCATCAATTTTGATGGTTCGCCTGCGGTGGGGAAGCGGTTCCATATTGATTGGGATGCTACTGCTGCGGAGAAGGGTGGTTATGACTCGTTCATGGAGAAGGAGATCAATGAGCAGCCTAAGGCGGTGGAGGACACTCTTCTGGGGCGCACGGATGCTGCGGGTCGGTTGACTTTGGATGAGTTGCGGATCAGTGCTCAGGAGTTGAAGGACACGTCGAAGATTATTGTGTTGGCGTGTGGGACTGCTGCGTATGCGGGCACGGTGGCGAAGTACGCGATTGAGCATTGGACCAGGATTCCGGTGGAGGTCGAGTTAGCGCATGAGTTCCGGTACCGGGATCCGATTATTGATGAGACCACTCTGGTGGTGTCGATCTCTCAGTCGGGGGAGACGATGGACACTCTGATGGCGGTGAGGTATGCGAAGGAGCAGGGCGCTCGGACGTTGAGTATTTGTAATACCAATGGGTCAACGATTCCGCGGGAGTCGGATGCGGTGTTGTATTTGCATGCTGGTCCGGAGATCGCGGTGGCTTCGACGAAGGCGTTTTTAGCGATGATCACGGCGAGTTGTTTGTTGGGGTTGTATTTGGGGCAGTTGCGGGGGCAGTTGTTCACCGGTCAGATCAGTGACATTTTGGCGGATTTGCATAAGATTCCGGAGAAGATCCAGACGATTCTGGATTCGGCTGAGGACATTAAGGCTTTAGCGCGTGCGATGGCGCAGACTCCGAGTGTGTTGTTTTTGGGCAGGCATGTGGGGTTCCCGGTGGCGATGGAGGGTGCGTTGAAGCTCAAGGAGTTGGCGTATATCCATGCTGAGGGGTTCGCTGCTGGTGAGTTGAAGCATGGG
>NZ_VFIE01000041.1 GCF_010119385.1 Nesterenkonia haasae | reverse complement strand
ATTTTTTGATGGAGAGTTTGATCCTGGCTCAGGATGAACGCTGGCGGCGTGCTTAACACATGCAAGTCGAACGATGAAGCTGGTGCTTGCACTGGTGGATTAGTGGCGAACGGGTGAGTATCACGTGAGTAACCTTCCCTTGACTCTGGGATAAGCCTGGGAAACTGGGTCTAATACCGGATATGACCGGCCTCCGCATGGGGTGCTGGTGGAAAGCTTTTTGCGGTTTTGGATGGACTCGCGGCCTATCAGTTTGTTGGTGAGGTAATGGCTTACCAAGGCGATGACGGGTAGCCGGCCTGAGAGGGTGACCGGCCACACTGGGACTGAGACACGGCCCAGACTCCTACGGGAGGCAGCAGTGGGGAATATTGCACAATGGGCGCAAGCCTGATGCAGCGACGCCGCGTGCGGGATGACGGCCTTCGGGTTGTAAACCGCTTTCAGCAAGGAAGAAGCTTTATTGTGACGGTACTTGCAGAAGAAGCGCCGGCTAACTACGTGCCAGCAGCCGCGGTAATACGTAGGGCGCGAGCGTTATCCGGAATTATTGGGCGTAAAGAGCTCGTAGGCGGTTTGCCACGTCTGCTGTGAAAGCCCGGGGCTCAACCTCGGGTGTGCAGTGGGTACGGGTAGGCTGGAGTGCAGTAGGGGAGACTGGAATTCCTGGTGTAGCGGTGAAATGCGCAGATATCAGGAGGAACACCGATGGCGAAGGCAGGTCTCTGGGCTGTT
Organism: Nesterenkonia haasae; assembly: GCF_010119385.1. Lineage (GTDB taxonomy): Bacteria > Actinomycetota > Actinomycetes > Actinomycetales > Micrococcaceae > Nesterenkonia > Nesterenkonia haasae. Next base: position 1,094 of record NZ_VFIE01000041.1, on the reverse strand, counting down.
ACTGACGCTGAGGAGCGAAAGCATGGGGAGCGAACAGGATTAGATACCCTGGTAGTCCATGCCGTAAACGTTGGGCACTAGGTGTGGGGGACATTCCACGTTTTCCGCGCCGTAGCTAACGCATTAAGTGCCCCGCCTGGGGAGTACGGCCGCAAGGCTAAAACTCAAAGGAATTGACGGGGGCCCGCACAAGCGGCGGAGCATGCGGATTAATTCGATGCAACGCGAAGAACCTTACCAAGGCTTGACATGGACCGGATCGCTGCAGAGATGTAGTTTCCCTTCGGGGCTGGTTCACAGGTGGTGCATGGTTGTCGTCAGCTCGTGTCGTGAGATGTTGGGTTAAGTCCCGCAACGAGCGCAACCCCTATCCTATGTTGCCAGCACGTTATGGTGGGGACTCATGGGAGACTGCCGGGGTCAACTCGGAGGAAGGTGGGGACGACGTCAAATCATCATGCCCCTTATGTCTTGGGCTTCACGCATGCTACAATGGCCGGTACAATGGGTTGCGATACTGTGAGGTGGAGCTAATCCCTAAAAGCCGGTCTCAGTTCGGATCGAAGTCTGCAACTCGACTTCGTGAAGTTGGAGTCGCTAGTAATCGCAGATCAGCAATGCTGCGGTGAATACGTTCCCGGGCCTTGTACACACCGCCCGTCAAGTCACGAAAGTTGGTAACACCCGAAGCTCATGGCCTAACCAGTTTTCTGGAGGGAATGGTCGAAGGTGGGACTGGCGATTGGGACTAAGTCGTAACAAGGTAGCCGTACCGGAAGGTGCGGCTGGATCACCTCCTTTCTAAGGAGTATGGACCCGAGTTGGGTCCGCCCTCTTTGTGCAGCCGATTGTGTTGCCGGGGGGTTTTACTCATGGGTGGAATTTTTCAACGAATACTCCGCGTATCGGAGTCATCATGCTTGTCACACGTCACGGTTTTTTGAGTACGTCGTCATTGTTTGTTCGGTGGCGGTTGGAAAGAGGGGTTGGGGCGTGTTGTTTGTGTGGTGTGTGGCGCACTGTTGGGTCCTGAGGCTATGAGCCTTTGGATTGTGGTCCTTACTTCAGGTCTGCTGTGGACGTTGTGTCTGTGG
>NZ_VFIE01000040.1:396-1940 GCF_010119385.1 Nesterenkonia haasae | reverse complement strand
GCATGTGTGGAATTGTTGGTTATATCGGTTTGCCGGAGAAGTCTGTTGAGCATCATGCGTTGGATGTTTTGATGGAGGGTTTGCGGCGTTTGGAGTATCGGGGGTATGACTCGGCTGGGGTCGCGACTGTTGCTGGTGGGGTGGTGCAGGCGCGGAAGAAGTCGGGGAAGTTAGCGAATCTTATTGCTGAGGTTGAGCGTGTTCCGTTGACTCCGGCGTCGGTGGGTATTGGGCATACCAGGTGGGCGACTCATGGTGGGCCGACGGATTTGAATGCGCATCCGCATTTTGGTGATGAGGGGAAGTTGGCGGTGATCCATAACGGGATCATTGAGAATTTTGCGCAGTTGCGGCAGCGGTTGGTGGGGCAGGGGCATGTGTTTGTCTCGCAGACTGATACTGAGGTCGCGGCGAAGCTTATGGGGGAGGCTTTCCGGTCCTCGGGGGATCTGACGGAGGCGATGCGGTTGGCGGTTAATGAGTTGGAGGGTGCGTTTACGTTGTTGGCGGTGCACCCGGATCAGCCTGATCGTGTGGTGGCGGCTCGCCGGAATTCGCCGTTGGTGGTGGGTTTGGGTGAGGGTGAGAACTTCTTAGGCAGTGATGTTTCTGGGTTTATTGATTTCACCCGTGAGGCGGTGGAGTTGGAGCAGGATCAGATTGTGACGATCACTGCTGGGGCGGTGTCGATCATCAATTTTGATGGTTCGCCTGCGGTGGGGAAGCGGTTCCATATTGATTGGGATGCTACTGCTGCGGAGAAGGGTGGTTATGACTCGTTCATGGAGAAGGAGATCAATGAGCAGCCTAAGGCGGTGGAGGACACTCTTCTGGGGCGCACGGATGCTGCGGGTCGGTTGACTTTGGATGAGTTGCGGATCAGTGCTCAGGAGTTGAAGGACACGTCGAAGATTATTGTGTTGGCGTGTGGGACTGCTGCGTATGCGGGCACGGTGGCGAAGTACGCGATTGAGCATTGGACCAGGATTCCGGTGGAGGTCGAGTTAGCGCATGAGTTCCGGTACCGGGATCCGATTATTGATGAGACCACTCTGGTGGTGTCGATCTCTCAGTCGGGGGAGACGATGGACACTCTGATGGCGGTGAGGTATGCGAAGGAGCAGGGCGCTCGGACGTTGAGTATTTGTAATACCAATGGGTCAACGATTCCGCGGGAGTCGGATGCGGTGTTGTATTTGCATGCTGGTCCGGAGATCGCGGTGGCTTCGACGAAGGCGTTTTTAGCGATGATCACGGCGAGTTGTTTGTTGGGGTTGTATTTGGGGCAGTTGCGGGGGCAGTTGTTCACCGGTCAGATCAGTGACATTTTGGCGGATTTGCATAAGATTCCGGAGAAGATCCAGACGATTCTGGATTCGGCTGAGGACATTAAGGCTTTAGCGCGTGCGATGGCGCAGACTCCGAGTGTGTTGTTTTTGGGCAGGCATGTGGGGTTCCCGGTGGCGATGGAGGGTGCGTTGAAGCTCAAGGAGTTGGCGTATATCCATGCTGAGGGGTTCGCTGCTGGTGAGTTGAAGCATGGG
>NZ_VFIE01000040.1:0-245 GCF_010119385.1 Nesterenkonia haasae | reverse complement strand
AATATTCAGGAGGTGCGGGCTCGTGGTGCGAAGACGATCACTGTGGCTGAGGAAGGCGATGATGCGGTGGTGGAGTTTTCGGAGAATGTGTTCTTCGTGCCGGAGACTGCGCCGTTGTTGATGCCGTTGTTGACTACGGTGCCGTTGCAGATCTTCGCTTGTGCTCTGGCTTCGGAGAAGGGTTATGACGTGGACCAGCCACGCAACCTCGCTAAATCCGTCACCGTGGAATAGACCACCGGTGA
>NZ_VFIE01000039.1 GCF_010119385.1 Nesterenkonia haasae | reverse complement strand
GGGGGTGGGTAAACCTATTTTGTGGTTACAACCAAACGTGCGTATTCAATTAACTAGTGGACATACGTTGTTGTTTCAGAACCGCATAGTGGACGCGTAGCACCAGAACACACCCCTGAAGCAGGGTAGCGTTCTTCCTTTGTCTGAGCCCCACCACTCATAACGAGATAGTGGGGTGGTGTGTAAGTGATCGGCTTATTAGTACCAGTCAACTGCACACATTACTGTGCTTCCATTTCTGGCCTATCAACCCAGTAATCTCCTGGGAGCCTTCACACCTCAAAGGGTGATGGAGATCTTATCTTGAAGCCGGCTTCCCACTTAGATGCTTTCAGCGGTTATCCATCCCGAACGTAGCTAATCAGCGGTGCCCTTGGCAGGACAACTGACACACCAGAGGTTCGTCCGTCCCGGTCCTCTCGTACTAAGGACAGACCTTCTCAAATCTCCTGCGCGCGCAGCGGATAGGGACCGAACTGTCTCACGACGTTCTAAACCCAGCTCGCGTACCGCTTTAATGGGCGAACAGCCCAACCCTTGGGACCAACTCCAGCCCCAGGATGCGACGAGCCGACATCGAGGTGCCAAACCATGCCGTCGATATGGACTCTTGGGCAGGATCAGCCTGTTATCCCCGAGGTACCTTTTATCCGTTGAGCGACGGCCCTTCCATACGGTGCCGCCGGATCACTAGTCCCAACTTTCGTTCCTGCTCGAGATGCCTCTCTCACAGTCAAGCTCCCTTGTGCACTTACACTCAACACCTGATTGCCAACCAGGCTGAGGGAACCTTTGGGCGCCTCCGTTACTCTTTAGGAGGCAACCGCCCCAGTTAAACTACCCACCAGGCACTGTCCCTGGACCCGATCAGGGCCCGAAGTTAGATGCCTAACAACACCAGAGTGGTATTTCAACGATGACTCCACCCCAACTAGCGTTGAGGCTTCAACGTCTCCCACCTATCCTACACAAGTGATGTCAAACACCAATACCAAGCTATAGTAAAGGTCTCGGGGTCTTTCCGTCCTGCTGCGCGTAACGAGCATCTTTACTCGTAGTGCAATTTCGCCGAGTTCACGGTTGAGACAGCGGGGAAGTCGTTACTCCATTCGTGCAGGTCGGAACTTACCCGACAAGGAATTTCGCTACCTTAGGATGGTTATAGTTACCACCGCCGTTTACCGGGGCTTAAATTCTCCGCTTCGGGCCAAAGCCCTAACAGGTCCTCTTAACCTTCCGGCACCGGGCAGGAGTCAGTCCGTATACATCGTCTTACGACTTCGCACGGACCTGTGTTTTTAGTAAACAGTCGCTTCCCCCTGGTCTCTGCGACCACCACCAGCTCACAGTCGAAAAGACCGCTCACCAGGGTGGTCCCCCTTCTCCCGAAGTTACGGGGGCATTTTGCCGAGTTCCTTAACCGTGATTCTCTCGATCGCCTTAGTATTCTCTACCTGACTACCTGTGTCGGTTTAGGGTACGGGCGGCTAAAACCTCGCGTCGATGCTTTTCTTGGCAGCATAGGATCACCGGATCCCCACCCAAAGGTGGGGCCCATCAAGTCTCAGGCACACAGACCACGGATTTACCTATGGTCAGCCCTACATTCTTAGACCCAGACAACCATCGCTGGGCCCGGCTACCTTCCTGCGTCACACCTGTTAATACGCTCGCTAGACCACATCAGGTCCCACGCTAATAATCCACCGTGAGCCCGAAGGCCCATCAGTGAAAGTTCGGGTGGTTAGTATCAGTAGTTTCGCGTGGGCGGTTCTTCGCCGGTACGGGAATATCAACCCGTTATCCATCGACTACGCCTGTCGGCCTCGCCTTAGGCCCCGACTAACCCAGGGCAGATTAGCTTGACCCTGGAACCCTTAGTCATTCGGCGGACACGTTTCTCACGTGTCTTTCGCTACTCATGCCTGCATTCTCACTCCAACACACTCCACAACAGGCTTACGCCGCTGCTTCACCGCAGTGTTGGACGCTCCCCTACCCATCCAGTCCTCAAAGAACTAAATGCCACAGTTTCGGCGGTGTGCTTGAGCCCCGCTACATTGTCGGCGCGGAATCACTTGACCAGTGAGCTATTACGCACTCTTTCAAGGGTGGCTGCTTCTAAGCCAACCTCCTGGTTGTCTAAGCAACTCCACATCCTTTCCCACTTAGCACACGCTTAGGGGCCTTAACTGGTGGTCTGGGCTGTTTCCCTCTCGACGATGAAGCTTATCCCCCACCGTCTCACTGCTGAGCTCTCACATCACTGGCATTCGGAGTTTAGTTGACGTCAGTAACCTTGTAGGGCCCATCAGCCATCCAGTAGCTCTACCTCCAGGATGAAACACTCAACGCTGCACCTAAATGCATTTCGGGGAGAACCAGCTATCACAGAGTTTGATTGGCCTTTCACCCCTACCCACAGCTCATCCCCCCAGTTTTCAACCTAGGTGGGTTCGGGCCTCCACGTGCTCTTACACACGCTTCACCCTGGCCATGGGTAGATCACTCCGCTTCGGGTCTAGACCCAGCAACTAAAACGCCCTATTCAGACTCGCTTTCGCTACGGCTGCCCCACACGGGTTAACCTCGCTACTGAGCACTAACTCGCAGGCTCATTCTTCAAAAGGCACGCCATCACCAGCCAAAAGACCAGCTCTGACGGATTGTAGGCACATGGTTTCAGGTACTATTTCACTCCCCTCCCGGGGTACTTTTCACCATTCCCTCACGGTACTGATTCACTATCGGTCAACAGGGAGTATTCAGGCTTACCAGATGGTCCTGGCAGATTCACACACGATTCCTCGAGCCGCGTGCTACTCGAGAACACACCACAGGCCGGCCGTACGCATTACAACTACGGGACTCACACCCTCTACGGTGACCGTCTCAACAGTCTTCGCTTATACGCCGACACCTCAACCCAGAAGATCGGTGGACCTTCTACGGGTGGTCTCACAACCCCAGCAACGCAACCCCCACCGGGTATCACACGCTACTGGTTTAGCCCCATACGCTTTCGCTCGCCACTACTCACGCAATCACTGTTGTTTTCTCTTCCTGTCGGTACTGAGATGTTTCACTTCCCGACGTTCCTCCCACCACGCCTATACATTCAGCGCGGGGTGACACACCACTACAGCATGCCGGGTTTCCCCATTCGGACATCCTGGCCTCAACGCTCGGTTATCAGCTCCACCAGGCTTATCGCAGATTCCCACGTCCTTCATCAGCTCCTGTTGCCAAGGCATCCACCATGCGCCCTTAAACACTTACGACACACAAAAATACACAGACAAATAAAAAAGATGCTCGCGTCCACTATGCAGT
>NZ_VFIE01000038.1:2496-3790 GCF_010119385.1 Nesterenkonia haasae | reverse complement strand
ATATGAGAGTCCCTTTTGGGGCCTTAGCTCAGCTGGGAGAGCACCTGCTTTGCAAGCAGGGGGTCGTCGGTTCGATCCCGACAGGCTCCACCATGTTTGAGCTGTATACCGAAGTCCCTTTCGAAGAGCCCGCACATCCATGTGCGTACTTTTTGAAAAAGCACTTTCGGGTCTGTAGCTCAGGTGGTTAGAGCGCACCCCTGATAAGGGTGAGGTCGGTAGTTCGAGTCTACCCAGACCCACCATTCTCTGAATGACGCATACAATCGATCTTTATACGCATCAGCACTGTGGCTGGTACGTGTTCTTTTAAAACTTGTGACGTAGCGAGCGTTTGAGATGTTCTATCAGACGTGTCGTGAGGCTAAGGCGAGAGACGCAAGTCTCTTTATTGATTGAGTCGTTATATTCGTATCCGGGCTTTGTACCCCCGGGTCATATGTAACCCAAGGCAACTTGCGGTTATATGGTCAAGCGAATAAGCGCACACGGTGGATGCCTTGGCGGTCAGAGGCGATGAAGGACGTGGCAGCCTGCGAAAAGTATCGGGGAGCTGGCAACAAGCTTTGATCCGGTAATGTCCGAATGGGGAAACCCACCCGCTTGCGGGTATCCTGCAGTGAATACATAGCTGCTGGAAGCGAACCTGGTGAACTGAAATATCTAAGTAACCAGAGGAAAAGAAATCAACCGAGATTCCGTAAGTAGCGACGAGCGAACGCGGACTAGCCCTTAAGCTGATTTGGTTCTAGGAAAACACTCTGGAAAGAGTGGCCATAGAAGGTGATAGCCCTGTATCTGAAAGGGCCATTTCAGTGAAGACGAGTAGGGCGGGGCACGTGAAACCCTGTCTGAACATGGGGGGACCATCCTCCAAGGCTAAATACTACTGACCGACCGATAGTGAACCAGTACCGTGAGGGAAAGGCGAAAAGAACCCCGGAGAGGGGAGTGAAATAGAACCTGAAACCGTGTGCGTACAAGCAGTAGGAGCTCCGCAAGGAGTGACTGCGTACCTTTTGTATAATGGGTCAGCGACTTACTGTTCGTGGCAAGCTTAACCGTATAGGGGAGGCGAAGGGAAACCGAGTCTGATAAGGGCGCATAGTCGCGGGCAGTAGACCCGAAACCGGGTGATCTAGTCATGCCCAGGGTGAAGGTGCGGTAACACGCACTGGAGGCCCGAACCCACTCCCGTTGCAAAGGTAGGGGATGAGGTGTGATTAGGAGTGAAAAGCTAATCGAACCCGGAGATAGCTGGTTCTCCTCGAAAGCTATTTAGGTAGCGCCTCAT
>NZ_VFIE01000038.1:1416-2453 GCF_010119385.1 Nesterenkonia haasae | reverse complement strand
CGGGGGTAGAGCACTGTTATGGCTAGGGGGTCATCGCGACTTACCAAACCATTGCAAACTCCGAATACCGAGACGGACTGTATGGGAGACACACGGCGGGTGCTAACGTCCGTCGTGAAAAGGGAAACAACCCAGACCCACAGCTAAGGTCCCAAATTTTGTGCTAAGTGGAAAACCATGTGGAAAGGCACAGACAGCCAGGAGGTTGGCTTAGAAGCAGCCACCCTTTAAAGAAAGCGTAATAGCTCACTGGTCGAGTCGGTCTGCGGGGAAGATTTAACGGGGCTAAGCACAGAACCGAAGCTTGGGGTGCATAACTTTGTTATGCGCGGTAGAGGAGCGTTCCGTAAGCCGTTGAAGGTGGATTGAGAAGTCTGCTGGAGGTATCGGAAGTGCGAATGCTGACATGAGTAACGATAATGCGGGTGAAAAACCCGCACGCCGAAAGCCCAAGGTTTCCTTGCGCAACGTTAATCGGCGCAGGGTGAGTCGGCCCCTAAGGCGAGGACGAAAGTCGTAGTCGATGGGAAGCAGGTTAATATTCCTGCACCTCGCGTAAGTGCGATGGAGGGACGGAGAAGGTTAGGTGTACCAGGCGTTGGTTGTCCTGGGGAAAGGCGGTAGGTTTGGATCTTTGGCAAATCCGGGATCCTCTAAGACCGAGCACCGAGACGAGCCTTTAAGGCGAAGTCACTGATACCACGCTTCCAGGAAAAGCTCCTAAGCTTCAGCTTACGCAGACCGTACCGTAAACCGACACAGGTGGGTAGGATGAGAATTCTCAGGCGCTTGAGAGAACTCGGGTGAAGGAACTAGGCAACATGGCACCGTAACTTCGGGAGAAGGTGCACCCTTTTTGGTGGCTCGTGCGAGCTATAGCTGAAGAGGGTCGCAGTAACCAGGCCGCTGCGACTGTTTATCAAAAACACAGCACTCTGCAAACACGAAAGTGGACGTATAGGGTGTGACGCCTGCCCGGTGCTGGAAGGTTAATTGATGGGGTCAGCCGCAAGGCGAAGCTCTTGATCGAAGCCCCA
>NZ_VFIE01000038.1:0-1368 GCF_010119385.1 Nesterenkonia haasae | reverse complement strand
GTAAACGGCGGCCGTAACTATAACGGTCCTAAGGTAGCGAAATTCCTTGTCGGGTAAGTTCCGACCTGCACGAATGGCGTAACGACAGCGGCGCTGTCTCCACCCGAGACTCAGTGAAATTGAAATCGCTGTGAAGATGCAGCGTTCCCGTGGCAAGACGGAAAGACCCCGTGAACCTTTACTATAGCTTTACACTGAACGTTGAGTTCGTCTGTGTAGGATAGGTGGGAGGCTATGAAACCATGGCGCTAGCTGTGGCGGAGCCATCCTTGAAATACCACCCTGTCGTGCTTGACGTTCTAACCTGGGCCCATTATCTGGGTCGGGGACCGTGTATGGTGGGTAGTTTGACTGGGGCGGTCTCCTCCTAAAGAGTAACGGAGGAGCTCGAAGGTACGCTCAGCGCGGTCGGACATCGCGCACTGTGTGCAAAGGCATAAGCGTGCTTGACTGCAAGATCGACGGATCAAGCAGGTAGGAAACTAGGACTTAGTGATCCGGTGGTTCTGTATGGAAGGGCCATCGCTCAACGGATAAAAGGTACTCCGGGGATAACAGGCTGATACCGCCCAAGAGTTCATATCGACGGCGGTGTTTGGCACCTCGATGTCGGCTCATCACATCCTGGGGCTGTAGTCGGTCCCAAGGGTATGGCTGTTCGCCATTTAAAGTGGTACGCGAGCTGGGTTCAGAACGTCGTGAGACAGTTCGGTCCCTATCTGCCATGGGCGTTGGAGATTTGAGAGGGGCTGCTCCTAGTACGAGAGGACCGGAGTGGACGAACCTCTGGTGTTCCGGTTGTCACGCCAGTGGCATTGCCGGGTAGCTATGTTCGGAAGCGATAACCGCTGAAAGCATCTAAGCGGGAAGCGCGCCTCAAGATGAGATCTCCCGGGGCACAAGCCCCCTGAAGGAACCATGTAGACTACGTGGTTGATAGGTCAGGTGTGTAAGTACAGCAATGTATTGAGCTAACTGATACTAATGATCCGTGCGGCTTGACCATATAACCTCAAGTTGCCTTGGCTTTACGACAACGTCGTAAGAGCATCCAAGTGCACGCTACGTCACAAGAACTATGCGAGGCTGGCGCCTTGTCCCCCAGGGACGAGTGCGACGCTCCAAAAGCCTCCCTGGTGAAATTAGCGCTGTGGAACCACCCGATCCCATCCCGAACTCGGAAGTGAAACGCAGCTGCGCCGATGGTAGTGTGGCTCAAGCCATGCGAGAGTAGGTCATCGCCAGGGTTTACACCCGAGAACCCCGCTGCATGCGCAGCGGGGTTTTCCTTTTTTTGCAGGCACCTGGTTTCGACCTGGACTTGCGGCAACAACTTCACGAAGAGCTTCAAGTTCCTCAAACAAGTTG
>NZ_VFIE01000037.1 GCF_010119385.1 Nesterenkonia haasae | reverse complement strand
GTCGGTCGGATCAGTGCGGATCTGTCCAGCTCAACCGTGCGGACCCTGCACTGCCGCGGACTCAGGCCCTCGTGCGGGCGAACTATCTGTACAGATGCGTCCGACCCCGGTGGGCACAGCCCAGGCCCGGACCCAGGGCCACCCCGCCGGCTGCCCGGCATGGCCTAGCCGAGGGACATCGGCAGCCAAGCCGTCACCAGCCCCGGGAAGAAGAAGAGGACGAGGATGAGAAGCACATCGGCCAGCACGAACCACGCAACACCGCGGAAGGCCTCCGCCGTGGTGACGAAACCCTTCATGACGCCCGCCACGACGAAGATGTTCAGTCCCACGGGCGGCGTCACCAACGCGATCTCGATGACCTTGACCACCAAGATGGCGAACCAGATCCCGGAGAATCCGAGCTCGGTCACCACGATGGGGTGGGCGATCGGAACGACGATCAACACGATTGCCAGCGGGTCGAGGAACATGCCCAGAGGAATCATCGCCAGGAGAATGATGCCCACGACCGCGAGCGGCGGAAGATCGAAGGACAGCACCCACTCGGCCGCAACCTCGGGGATGCCGGCCAGCACGATGAATAACGAGAAAATCGAAGAACCCACGACGATCAGGAAGAGCATCCCCGTGGTCGACGCCGTCTGCAAGCATGCGGTCCTGATCATGGACAGCGTGCTACGCCAACCACGCGGCCAAGTGTCCAAAGTGGCGACGACGAGCGCGGCGAAGGCACCGAGGGCAGCCGACTCGGTCACGGTGACGAAACCCGAGTAGATGCCGCCCATGACGCATCCGAAGATGACCATCAACCGCAGCATCGCCCCCATCCCCGAGTGGCGAACCTCTGCGACCTCAGGCATGTGATCGGGCGATGTCATGCCGACTTCGGCGTCATTCGCGGCGATGCCAGTGGGCGTGCCAGCAGTCGCAGTCACGCCGTCCGGCCCGGGGAAGGTGCCCGACCGGTCCGGGTCGGCGTCGACGACCCAGGCCTCTGACTCCGTCCGCGCCTCTTGGAGGGATGCGGCCACCGCACCGTCGACGATGACCGCTTGCGGCCGCAACACGCGTAGGAGGACCACGGTGGCACCGATGGTGAGCGCCGAAAGGATTCCCGGAACGATGGCGGCGAGCAGCAGCAATCCAATGGACTCTCCGGTGGCGATTCCGTAGATGACCAGAATGATGCTCGGCGGGATCAGGATCCCCAACGTGCCGGCCGACGCCACCAGGCCGGCAGAGAACGACCCCCGATACCTAGCCTTGCGCATCTCTTCGCCAGCAATCGGACCGATCGTCGCTGCAGTGGCTACGCTCGATCCGCTCACGGCTGAGAACCCGGCGCATGCGCTCAACACGGCCAGGCCCACACCACCGGGCACGCGGCGGAAGGCTCGGTTGGCGATCCGGAACAGCGACGATATCAATCCGCTCGCCGTGGCGAAGGCTCCCATGAAGATGAACATCGGGACGACGGTCCACGAGTACTTCGCGGTGGCCGAGAAAGGAATGGTCTGCACAACGATGTCTGGCGTGACGGTCGTGCCGAGCAGGAAGATACCGAAGAGGCCGGACGCTATCAGCGATATCGCGACGGGAAATCCGACCACCAGCATGAATACCAGGACGGATGACGCAACCAGCACGGCAAGGAAGGGGTCCATTGATCTACTACCGCTCTCGTGTCAGGACTGCTGAATCAAGGACTCTTCATGCGGTGAACGCATGGTCCGAATGTTGTGGTGAATCTGCGCAAAGCACTGCACGGCCATCGCGAGAACGCCCAGCGGAATGGCCAGCTTCGCCGGCCAGACCGGGACCCCTGCCAGGCCGGGCCTGACCTCGAGACGCTCGAAGGACGAAAGGGCCGAATCCGTGGCATGGAACGCGAACCACAGGAGCAGCAATCCCGTGGTCAGCAGCACGGCGGTGTCGACGGCGATCCGCGCTTTCGGCGCCAGTCTGGTGAGAAACAGGTCGACGGCCACATGACTGCGCGTCATCTGCCCGTAGCCGAGGCTCAGGTAGACGATCAGCACCATCACGATCTCGCTGTACTCCAGGACACCGATGATCGATCGGCCGGTCAGCTGCCGGCGCGCGACGTCCACCACGATCAAACACATCAGCGCCGCCACGAGCAGGCTGGCGCACAGCGCCAGCCCGCCCGAGAGCGCACTCGCCAGTCGATGCAGCGCCGCCTCGCCGATGGATTTCTGCGTCATCGCTACGGGCCTCCGGATGCTGCGGTCCGGCACACTGGAGGTAGCTGCACCCCGCGTCGCCTCAGCCTGCTCTGGCCGCACACGCGCGGATTCCGTCCTGGTAGTCCGAGGTGCTCTCGAACTCGGCGATCATCGACCGGTAGTCTGACAGGAACTGCTCCACATCATTGGCAGCAACGCCATTGTCGACCGAGAAGTCCTTCCACTCATTGAGGATCCCGTCGCCGATCTCCTCCCGCCACGCGGCGATCTCGCCCTCGTCAAGAATCGTGAACGAGCCTTCGACCTCGATGTAAGCCTCACAGGCAGCCTCGTACTGCTCGATCAGGATGCGCTCAGCATCTCCGCCGTAGTAGTCATCCGTGACGTCGAACATGATGTCCCTGAGGTCCTCGGGGACCTGCGCCCAAACATTCTCACTGAATCCGAGTGCAACATTGACGTAGACACCCATGCCCAGGTAGGTCACGTGCGGAGCGACCTCGTGCAGGCTCATCGACGGGCCGGTGTCCAACGCGAACGGCGCTGCCCCGTCGATCACGCCACGTTCCAGTGACTGATACAACTCATCGGCACCCATGAAGATTGGATTCGCGCCGAGCGCCTCGAGCGCCTTCCCCTGGGCCCCCACCGAGCGGATGCTCAATCCATTGAAATCCTCCAGGGAGTCAAGGGGTTGTGTCGTCACCGCACCGCCGACATCGATGGCCCCGAAGACAATCGGCTGGATCCCGAGACTTTCGAGCTCGGCGCTGAACACGTCCGATTCGGTACTGAGTCGGTTGAAGGCGTAGGCCGAAGCCACGGGGTTGTCCGTCATGAACGGCATCTCGGTGATCGTTCCCAAGGGGCTCTCGGCCGGCTGGTAGGAGTTGGCGAAGACACCGAAGTCCAAGGCATTGGACTGCAGTGCTGGGGCGATGTCAAGCGCTCCGTACAGCGCTCCACCGAAGTTCCGATCGAACGTGATGCGACCGTTGCTGCGTTCCTCGACCTCATCCATCCACCACATGTGGCCCTCGGAGATGGCGTTACCCTCAGGAAAGCCGCTGGCGAAACGAATCGTCAGCGTGTCGTCGTCGGTACTCGAGGCGCACGCGGCCGTGGTGGCGAACAGCAGGACCGCCCCGCACAGCGCAGCCGTGATTCTCGACCCCTGTCGCTGTCGTCCCCGAGTTTTGGATTGCTGGATGAATGGTGTCGTCATCTCTAGAGCGCCTCTCGTGTGCGAGCCCTCGCCGGGCGGCGAATGTGTTACGTGGATCACATTGATCTGACTAAAGCGTGCCAACAGCCTCCCGTTTTGTCAACCCACCGTTTGGTGGAATTGCGAGAGTCGCGCCCACTCCTAGCAGCCACAGCCGAAATCAAACTTCCGTTTGGTAGCATCGGCGTCGTGTCAGCAAACAAAAATCAGGAGAGGCCGCAGCGCCGGCCCAAAGCGACCACCCGGAAACGACGCGACGAAGTTTTAGCCACCGCCACCCGCCTCTTCCATGAAAAGGGGTACGACGCGACGAGCATCCAGGACATCTCCGACGAGCTCGGCCTGCTCAAGGGCAGCCTTTACTACTACATCTCGACCAAGGAGGATCTGCTCTTCGAGATCATCCAGAGTTACCACGAAGAGACACGCGCCTATTTCGACGACATCGTTCAGTCGACGCTGCCTGTGGTCGACAAGCTCCGCACATTCATCGAGACCGAGACCGCCCATACAGCACACCACCTCGCCAAGTCGAGCCTCTTCGCCAGAGAATGGCGGTCGCTCACAGCAGAGCACCGTGAAGTAATCGTCGCTGAACGCGACCGGCACGACGCCTTCGTCCGTGAGTGCATCATCGCCGGCCAGGAGAGCGGGGAGTTCCGCAGCAGTCTCGACCCGCGCCTCGCGGCCTTCGGCATCCTGGGCATGGTCACCTCCGTGTACCGCTGGTACCGGGAGGACGGCCCCAGTAGCGCCGAAGAGGTCGGTCAGGCGTTCGCCGAGATGCTCATCAGCGGGCTCCGCCACCACCCGGCATAGCCGCCCGCTGGAGCGCGAACTCAAGCCAGCTGACTGAGCAGCGAAGCGGCACCCGAACGGCACGTGTGGGGCTTGAGCTCCGAGAGCTGCCGTCCACTGATGCCCCAGCACGTCCCTGCTGCGCACCTACCCAGTGAACGTGGGGCGCCACACCAATCGTGACGGGCTACCTACCCCGTCAGCCCTCGAAGCCGCCGCCGGTGACAATGACCTGCCCAGAGACGTAGTCGGCCTCCGGGTACGTCAGCATCACGACCGAGCCGGCCGCCTCTTCGACCGTGCCAGGCCGTCCAAGCGGGACAGCCGCCTTGAGGGTCTCGAGCATCTGCGGGCTCACCCCTACCCTGATCTCACGCCCCTCCACGTTGATCGACGCACCCTCGGCCGCACTCGCCTCGGTGAGACGGGTGCGGATGACTCCGAACGCCACACAGTTGACGTTCACGTTGTATCGGCCCCATTCCTTGGCCATCGCCTTCGTCAGACCCACGACGCCGGCTTTGGCCGACGAGTAGTTGGCCTGCCCGACGTTGCCGAACACACCCGAGAGCGAGGAGATGTTGACGACCTTGCGATGTACGACACGCCCATCGGCCTTCTCCCGTTTCACGGCGGCACTGATGACGGGTTGCGCCGCACGCAAGATGTCGAAGGGAGCCTTGAGATGGACATCCATGATGGCGTGCCACTGCTCGTCGGTCATCTTCTGGATGACCGCGTCCCAGGTGTACCCCGCGTTGTTGATGATGATGTCGATACCACCGAAGCTCTCCACAGCGGTGCCGACGAACCGGTCGGCGAAGCCCTCAGCCGTGACACTGCCCGCAACGGGAACCGCTTGGCCACCGCTAGCGACGATCTCACCAACGACGTCGTGTGCGGGCTCCTCATCGAGATCATTGACCACGACCCTGGCACCCTCCTCTGCCAGTTTCAGGGCGATCGAGCGACCGATGCCACGACCTGCGCCCGTGACCAGCGCTGACTTGCCTTCGAGTTTTCCCATGTCGCTCCTCGGTCTTGGTGAATTGCCCCACAGGGTCTCGTGGGCAGGGTCTGGCTGTTGTGAATGGTCATGACAGGTCTCAGGACCGACGCTGGTCAGGTGGTGAAAGTGACGAGAAGGTCGCCGCCTTCGGCCTGGCGAGTGGTGCCGATGACGAGGCGCTCGATGGTGCCGTCAGTGGGGCGGTGATGAAGGCTTCCATCTTCATGGCCTCGATGGGGGCGATTGCGGCTCGTGCTTGACCATTTAGGGAAGGCAGCTCGGGCCGCGTCGGCTGCCCTATCGACATCGACTTCGTCTCCG
>NZ_VFIE01000036.1 GCF_010119385.1 Nesterenkonia haasae | reverse complement strand
TCATCGTTCGACTTGCATGTGTTAAGCACGCCGCCAGCGTTCATCCTGAGCCAGGATCAAACTCTCCATCAAAAAATTAATAGAGAAACAACAACATTAATAACTGGTCCAACCCCGCCGGAAAAACGGAGCCTCACAGGACCAGAAAATCTAAAGTTGTTGGATAATCCATGGCTAATGTCGCAGTTATCTATCACGGGGGTGACAGACCTGCGACCATAACCAATGTAAATAATTGGTTTTCAACAAACTTGGCACACTATTGAGTTCTCAAGCTACGACTGCCGCCGGCACCATCAGAAGAAACCCTCTGAATCGCTCCGGAGCAACTTTCCTATCTTACCGGAACTGTCTTCCGAGTGTCAACTCGGTATTTTCAGTTCCTGTTGGATAGAAGATCGGACCTTTTGGTCCTGGTTTGCGCCGTAGCTCCGGGTTAGTTCCCTTCGCAATGCAGCGCGGATAGTTACTCTAGCACCAGTTTCCGACGAATGTAAACTCCGCGTAAACCCGCCTAGTTTTCGGCCTGAAGCAGCATCGAGGGACGGAAAACCCAGCGGCCTTCCCAACGGGAAAACAGCTCGAGTGCTTCGGTCAACATAGCTGCGCGGAAAAACACCGAGTCCACCGCGCCACTGTCTGCGTCTGATCCCCGATAGCCCTTCAGAAATTCAGCCGAGGACTCTTCGTACCACTGCCCAAAGTTCACCGGTTTCGGCGATTCAGAGTCACTGGCGGAGGGGGCTTCCTTATCTGAATCTGACTGGTTGCTCGTGGAGAGCGTCTCGGACTCTTGAGGAGTCGGCGTCTCGCTGGCCGCTTCCATGACCATGTTGGCCAGCGACATCAACGTCGTGGTGACGTCTCTGAAACCAGGTGCGTGCTCTACAAAACCACCTGCTTCACTGACCACCCACTTGTTGGAGGCCATCCGGTGAAATTGGGAAAAGCCGAGGCCGCCGTGAATGCGCTGCAACATAAGCGGCTCGTCAGCGTCCCGAAGCTGCATGCTCATCAGGTCGATAACCTCATTGAGATCAGCGGCTTCGTCTTCGTCAAACTCCTGGCGCACCTTGCGCCACTGGGCCAATAGCGCCTGTTGCGCGTCCGTCGCGGAGACCTTCAGCTGATCGCTGGTCTGGGGGTATGCGCCGAATGCGCCCGCCAGGTCTGCGTGGAAGTTTCCGAGCAGCCTGCCGAGGTGCCGGGCGTTTTCGGCGAACGAGTCGCCAGCCTTCAGTGATTCACGGGCCAATGTCAGGGCTTCCGGAGCTTCGGCTCCGGCTTCTCTGATGACAACCAGTTCACCCGTGACCCACTCAGCGCCACTCCAATCGCTACCAGGTACCCGTTCCTCCCAGGCCCCAGTGACGATGCCTAGCACCCGCGATACCGCGGTGGAATGAGCCGTTGTTAATGTGTGCACTGTCTCGAGGAGCAACTCGCGCCGTGACGCGGGGCGTCGCGGGAAATCTAGGATGACTTTCTGCTGCCAATCCGACTCATCGGCACCAGTCGGCTGAACCAGGGTTCGAGTGCTGTGCGGGAGTATGGGTTCGGCGGGCTGTCTGCGCAAATCCAAGGTGAATGCCTCATGCTCAGCGAAGTCTGCATATGCCTGTCCGCGGGAACGCCCGTTGCGGCTGCCTTGTTGCCGCCGCGCCATCTCGAGGACAGCAGCGAGGAATGCCCTGTCGCGAGCTCCGTCATAAACCCACCACTCATCGCCGTCACGGGCACTGAGTTTTCCAATGAACGCAGCTTTGCCGGCCAGGGCGGAGGGACGGGAACGCAAGGCTATCGGCACAGATATGGTGATGGGTGAACCATCAGGATCTTCGGTGTTCGCCACCTCAAAAAGGTGCAGCTCGAGAAACAGTTGCGAATCGGCGTCGCCTTCAGGAGTAGGGAGCCGCAGACCACCGATTCGGGTCAAAGCGCGGCGGCCTCGCGGGGCGGGGAACCACGATTGGTTCGGCAGCCAGTTGCCTAGGATGTCTAAGAACCCGGGCTGCTCTTCTCCTCGAATCCGGGACTGCTGGGTCACTGCCTTCGAGCCCCCTGCCGCAGAGTCGAGACTTCGTAGAGGCTGATTCCAACGGCCATGGAAGCATTGAGCGATTCTGTGCTCGCGGCGATCGGAATCGACACAATCGCATCACAGGTTTCACGGATGAGCCGTGAGAGGCCCCGGCCTTCGGAGCCGACAACGAGCATCAGTGGCTGGTCAGCGAGGTTAAGGTTCGGTAGGTCGGTATCGCCGTCACCGTCGAGGCCTGCGACGAAATACCCCTGCTCCTGAGCGTCCTTGAGAGTCTGCGTGAGGTTTTTGGCCTTGGCCACCGGAATACGTGCTGCGGCGCCGGCAGAGGTCTTCCACACTGTGGCCGTGACCGCCGCACTGCGCCGTTCCGGAATCACGACGCCGTGCGCACCGAATGCAGCAGAGGCTCGCAGTATGGCGCCCAAGTTGCGGGGATCGGTGATGGAGTCGCAGGCCACGAGAAGCGGCGGGTGGGGGATGTGGCCTTTAGCCGAGGCCTCAATCAGTTCGCTGCTCATGTCGATGGCGTCAGCGTATTCGTAAGGTTCTAGGACCAGCGCGATCCCCTGGTGCACGGCATCGCCAGTGCTGGTGTCGAGCTGTCTGCGGCTGACCTCCTTGACCCGGATCCCATGGGCGGCGCAGTGTTCGAGAGACTCCCGGACCCTCCCGTCGGTTTCGATGTCCCTGGCGATGAGCAGCTGTTTGGCCGGCACCTGCTCGGCCAACGCTTCTACCACGGAGTTCCGACCAGCGACGACGTCGTCAGCACCGTATCCGGACCCGGAGGTGCGTGTTCTGCCTTGGGGGCGTTTGGAGGCGGCTCGTTCCGCCAGTTGCTTCTGGCGGTAAGCCTTGTGGTAGACGCGGTCCTCTGCTTTAGGCGTAGGCCCTTTACCTTCAAGGCGACGTTTGCCCTGACCACCGGTTCCTTTGGTCGGGCCCTTGCGTTCTTTCCGCACTGCGGAGCTCTTGGGTCGAGAATCTTTCGGCATGGTCACACTCCACTCTTTACTGACCATTGTGTGCCCTGCGGGGTGTCTTCGATGTGCACACCCACAGAGGCGAGTTGGTCTCTGATGGCATCTGCTCGGGCGAAGTCCTTCGAGACCTTCGCTTCGGCACGGCTGCTGAGCATTGTCTCCACGAGCTTCCCTAGGGCTGCATCGGCAGGGCCGGCGGAGGACCGGGGCTCAGGGACCTCACTGATCCCCAGGACTCGGAGCATTTCCGCGGTTTCAAGTGCGCGCAACTCCCCCACGTCCGCGTCGCCATTGTCTAGGGCTGTGTTGCCTGCCCGAACCGTCTCATGCAGCACAGCGAGCGCGGCGGGAACATTGAGGTCGTCATCCATAGCGGCGCAGAACTCTGCGGGGAGATCTGCGTGGGCTGGGCCCTCGGCACCCTGAGCCAGTGCGCGGTCGAGGAAATGCTCGATGCGCTCTAGGGCAGCTTCCGCTTCCTGGAGTGAACCGGGTTTGTACACCAGCTGCGAGCGATAGTGCGCTTGGCCGAGGAAGTAGCGAACTGCTTTGGGCCGGGCAGCTGCGAGCATCTCGTCAGGAGAGATGGTGTTGCCCAGCGACTTGGACATCTTCTCCCCCTCGAATGTCACCATGCCGTTATGCAGCCAAAACCGCGCGAAACCGTGACCTGCCGCCGCGGACTGAGCGAGTTCATTTTCGTGATGGGGGAACCGTAGGTCCAGCCCACCGCCATGGATGTCGAACGTCTCTCCGAGGTATTTGGTGGACATCGCTGAGCACTCCACGTGCCAACCGGGGCGGCCACGGCCCCACGGCGAATCCCAGGCAGCGGTCTCCGGTTCACCAGGTTTGTGGCCCTTCCAGAGCGCAAAGTCACGGGGATCGCGTTTGCCTCGCGGGTCAGCATCGGGCGCATCCTGCATGTCTTGTAGGTTTTGTCGGGTCAGCTCGCCGTAGGCCGACCAGGATCGCACGTCGAAATAGACATCTCCAGAACCGTCCGGTGCCGGATAGGCATGACCGACCTCGATCAGTCGTTGGATGAGCGCATGCATCTCGGTGATGTGTCCGGTGGCGCGGGGTTCATAGCTGGGCCGGCGGACGCCCAACGCATCGTATGCGTTGTGAAACGCCTGCTCGAATCGGTAGGCCAGGGCGAACCACGTTTCGCGAGCCGGGTAGTCGGCGTCTGGTTCGAAGTCGGGAGCGTAGGACGCAGTGGACTTCTCAAGAATCTTGTCATCGATGTCGGTGACATTTCGAACGCTGAGCACCTCATAGTCTGAAGCGTCCAGCCAACGGGCCAGGATGTCGAAGGCGACCGCTGACCGGACGTGACCGACATGCGGATTCCCCTGAACAGTCGCACCACAGTAGTAGAGGGACACCTTTCCCGGCTCCAGGGGCTGGAAGTCGCGCACTTGCGCAGTTTTGGTGTCGTAGAGTCTCAGGGCCACGGGCCATACCTTACCGGCTCAGGGTGAGAAAGCCGCTGCGATTAGTACAGGACCGCAGTGGCAGTGGCCATGATGCCCTCGCCCCGGCCGGTAAAGCCAAGTCCGTCAGAGGTCGTGGCCGACACGGCCACCGGGGCCGACGCCGCTTCACTGAGGACCTGTTGGGCCTCCTCCCGACGCGTTGCGAACTTGGGACGGTTGCCGATGAACTGGACAGTGACACTACCGATCCGGAAACCAGCCTCCCGGACAATCCGTGCTGCTTCAGCGAGCAGAACGACGCCGCCGGCTCCCTTGTACTGGGCTCGGCTGGTGCCGATGGTGTCGGCACCGAAGTGCGTGCCCAGGTCTCCCATACCTGCAGCGGAAAACAGTGCCGCACAGGCTGCGTGTGCTACCGGGTCGGCATCAGAATGGCCACTCAGGCCGCGCTCACCCGGCCAGTGGAGTCCGGCGAGCCACAGCTCTGTGGGCTCTTCGGCAGGGGCGAAGGCGTGGATGTCGTGGCCGATCCCCACCCTGGGGACCGCCAGTTCCAGTATCGATAGGTCATGTTCCCGAACCGAAGTTGTTGTGGGACCGAGCGACCGCTCCTGTGCAGCGTCGTCCTCGCTATGGTCTGCGAGTTCGGCGATCACAGCCCGCACGGTGGTGAGGTCGATACTGGTGGTGATCTTCAGCGCATGGGGATGGCCTTCCACCACGGTGACCGCTGCTCCGAGGTCTTCGGCGATCATGGCCTCATCAGTGAGCGCCGCGGCATCCCTCTTCGAGAGGTCGCGAATATGAGTGAAAGCCCGTTGGAGTAGCTCAAGGGTGAAGCCCTGAGGTGTCTGTACGGCACGCAGGTCCTGACGCGGCACGGTCTCGGTGACGCGCTCCGAACCGTCGACTCGCTTGATCGTATCGGTGACGGGGAGCGCCGGGATGACGCTCTCTGCCCCAGCGTCGAGCGCACTGAGCACTCGTTCGAATACGGATCCGGGTGTCAGAGCTCGGGCGGCGTCGTGAATCAACACGTGAACAGCACCAGTCCAGGATTCCAGCTCGGCGTGCTGCTCGACAGCCCGCACCCCAGAGCCGACTGACTCGGTGCGCGTGGCTCCTCCTGTGACAGTGACGACGGCGCCGCAGCGATGATTCAGGTTCTCACTGGCTGCGACCAGATGTTGTTGGGAATCGGTGTCCTGGGGAAGCACCAGCACCAGCAGATCTAAGGCCAGGTCAGCTGTGATGGCGTCCAGGGCATGGTCCAGCACCGTACGGTCCGTGATCTTAACCGCTGCCTTGGGCATGCCGTGCCCCAGGCGCGTGCCGGATCCTGCCGCCACAATGACCAACGCCCGGCGACGGTCCATGCGTGAGGGCACAGCGTCATCCGGGCGTTGAGTCATATATGGAATTCTAAGTGGTCTTCTGTATCTGCCTATGCAGAAGCAGGAGCTGCCTCGCGGAGGACGTCGTCGAGCAGGTTCTCAGCGTCTTCCTCTTCGAGCTCCTTGGCCAGACGCAGCTCTGAGACCAAAATTCGGCGAGCCTGTGAGAGCATCCGCTTCTCACCGGCGGAAAGACCACGGTCATTTTCACGCCGCCAGAGATCACGCACGACCTCGGCCAATTTGTGGATGGAGCCGGAAGCCAGCTTCTCCACATTGGCCTTGTACCGTCGCGACCAGTTGGTCGGCTCTTCAGTGTGCTCAGCCCTGAGCAGGCCGAATACTTTCTGCAGTCCCTCTTCATCCACTACGTCACGAACGCCAACTAAGTCGACGTTGTCCGCAGGGACCTTAATAGTTAGATCACCTTCGGAGACCCGCAAGGTAAGGTAAGTTTTTTCCTCACCTTTGAAAGTTCGCATCTCCACCTCTTCAATGGTGGCTGCACCGTGGTGCGGGTAAACGACTGTCTCGCCGACTTCAAAATTCATGTAATTATTCCCCTTTCCCGCAGACCAGTTTATCACGCCAGGGGAATCATCGGCGTGTCGCTGGACCACATGGCATGGTCAGCATTAGGGTTCGCCGCGCAATATTTCTTCTACGCAAAGTAGAATTCCGTGGGGATCGAGTAGTCTGGTCTTATCGGTTCGCGCACACATTGTTTGAAGGAGTTTCCGCGGTGAAGTACACCTCCCCGGCTCGTCGTGCAGCTGCGGCAGCTGTCCTGATCGGCGCCCTTGGCGCTACAGGCTGCTCAGCCATCAACTATCAGGCGACTACACACGTTTACTCTGGGTCGGACGGCACAATGTTCGACACCGAGGATGTGGCGCTGCGGCATATGGTGCTCGTCGCCGGAGAAGAAAACGGTCCGGCACGGCTTATTGGGCTGGCCTCGCATACCAATCCCGCTGCGCAGGGCCCTGTTGAGGTGTCGATCGAAATCGCCGGAGACACCCTGGACCTGAGCCTTGAGCCTGGTGAGGCAGTCAACCTTGAACATGATGAAGAGCTGGTCGTCTCCGCGATTGATTCACGCCCCGGATCCCTCCAAGAGGTGACTGTGACGGTGGACGGCACTGAGGAGTCGTTCAACGCCACAGTGGTGGATGGGACCCTCGAGGAATACCGGGATCTCCTGCCGGACGACTTCGATGCCAGCGTATTGGACCACCTTGAGCATGGTCCCGACACATGGGGCAGTGGAGCCGCCCACCACGACCCTGACGACGACGGACACTAGCGGTCCGGTGACAACTTGATTCGATGCCCCCTTCTGCCAGCAGGAGGGGGCATTTTCTGCTTCCAATCAAGCCTCTCAGTCGGCAACCGCATTCCGTAACGGGCGTCACAAGTGGACTTAGGCGTCGAGATGTGGTGTGATTCTGTCGTCTGTGTGAGACGTAACACACTTGCAGCTCACGTGGACTGTACACCTTCACTACGGATCGTCGGGCACGTACCTGCCCGTGAAAGGGAACCACTATGGCTTCTGTCACCTATGACCAATCGAGCCGCATATATACGCCTGGCGCGCGGCCTGCCATCAATCAGCTCGACTTGGAAGTCGCCGACGGCGAGTTCCTCGTGCTGGTCGGACCGTCCGGCTGTGGCAAATCCACCGCACTGCGAATGCTGGCCGGCCTCGAAGAAGTCAACGAAGGTCGCATTCTGATTGGTGGCGAGGACGTCTCTCACGTCTCGCCCAAGGACCGGGACATTGCGATGGTCTTCCAGAACTACGCGTTGTACCCGCATATGTCAGTTGCCGAAAACATGGGCTTCGCTCTCAAAATCGCCGGCGTCTCCAAGGAGGAGCGCGCCAAGCGAGTACAGGATGCCGCTAAGATCCTCGACCTCGAAGCCTATCTGGATCGCAAGCCTAAAGCTCTCTCCGGTGGTCAGCGTCAGCGCGTGGCCATGGGCCGCGCCATCGTGCGCAGCCCCAAGGTCTTCCTCATGGATGAGCCGCTGTCTAACTTGGACGCCAAGCTGCGCGTGCAGACCCGCACCCAGATCGCCGCCCTGACCCGCGAGCTGAAGACGACCACGGTGTACGTCACGCACGACCAGGTGGAAGCGATGACCATGGGCGACCGTGTCTGCGTGTTGAAGGACGGCGTGCTTCAGCAGGTCGACAGCCCTCGCAATCTCTACGACACTCCTGCCAATGTGTTCGTGGCCGGCTTCATCGGTTCTCCCGCGATGAGCTTGTTCAAGACCAAGGTAGAAGGCGGACAACTCCTGGTGGGCAACGAGCGCATCTCAGTCCCCGGAGTGGACCTCATGGGCAGATCCGAAGTCATCATGGGCATCCGCCCAGAGGACATGAACGTCTCGGATGACAACACTGGCATGGCCATGGTTGTCGACGTCCTGGAGGAGCTCGGCGCAGACGCATACATCTACGGCACCCCGCAGGATGTCCACACCTTCCAGCCCCTCATCGTCCGCGTCAGCGGACGGCGGCCTCCCTCCAAGGGTGAGCACGTCTACATCAAACCTTCGCCCGATTTTGTGCATCTGTTTGACGTAGAGACTGGTCTGCGGCTCAACGGAGACATTCCTGAGCACACTCCACATGCCACGCTTGACGACGTTGAGGCACTCGCAGACTCCGAAGAATAGCGTGTCGGCGCCCATGTGCGGCGTCATGACTTAGAATCTGCAGACAGCTGATAAAGGCGGCGGAAAGCGGTGATTTTCACCCTTTCCGCCGCCTTTATCTGTATTCACACTGGACATAGTGCCTCTATACAGGAAACGCCCAGGGATGGCCTCCTAGTGTGGAGACATGGCTAGAAATGCACTGTCAATTATCATTACGATTCTGCTCACAATCGTCTTCATTTGGCTTGCCTGGTGGCTTCTTACTGAAATCATCAGCATCGTGGGCAGTGTGATCCTTTCGATCATCATCGTGGTGATCGCACTGTTTGTCCTGCGGGGCATTACACGAGCCGCGTCCTAGCGGCATAGCCAAGGTTTGATTTAAGCACCCAATTACACAAGGAGTATCAATTATGCGCGGTGGCGGAATTTACATCGGCGGCGGTTTGCTGACCATTATCATTATCATCATCATTTTGGTGGTCGTTCTCTGACCCCATAGCAAGAACACCAGGGAAGCCTGTACGAGTCTCTCGTACAGGCTTCCCTGGTGTTAAGTGGCCTGGATCAGGTCTCTCAACAGAGCCCGTGCACCTCGTTCACGCAGGGTGGTCAAGGCACTTATATAGGGCTCTGCGAAGTCGGGATTTTCGGCGAGATTCCCAAACAACTCAGTTTGACGAATGAAGGCGAGTTGGTCGCGACCGTGATGGGCTGCAGCAGACATCACCTGGTCACGGAGTCTGTCGGCTACGGGCCACCTCTCCCCATTCTCCCCAACTCCTTCCGCATAACGCGCCCAGGAAGCCACAATGGCGGCCGACCCGCTCACATCACGCCCGGAGGCGAGATTCTCCCGTATGACCGGCACCAACCACGTAGGAATACGATCCGAGGACTCTTCAGCTAACCGCGCCAGGGTGTCCCGGACATGCTCATTGCCGAACCGGGACATCAGTTGCTCCTTGTACTCATCCAGTTGGATTCCCGGCACCTCCGGGACAGCAGGAGTACCTTCCCTGTCCATGTAGAGATACCGGGCGAAATAGGCGAGATCAGAGTCTTGAACCGCCTCGTGGGCGTATGTGTGGCCCAACAGGAGACCTAAGTATGCGATAGCTTGATGACTGCAGTTCAAGAGGCGAAGCTTCATCAGTTCATAGGGTTCGACATCCTCCACCATCTGGACGCCTACTTCCTCGAAGGCAGGCCGACCTTGCGGGAAGTTGTCCTCAATCACCCACTGCAGAAAGTCCTCGCTCACCACTGGCCAAGCGTCTTCGATTCCGTAATCGGCGCGAACCATATGACGGTCCGCCTCTGATGTTCTTGGGGTAATTCTGTCGACCATTGTGTTGGGAAATGCGACGTGTTGTGCAATCCATCCGGCAATGGGTTCGGCAGCCTGGTGGTCCTTGCGCTCTGCGTAGGCAATCACCATGCGCTGGGCGAGGTTGCCATTGCCACGCACGTTGTCGCAGGACAATACGGTAAATGGCGGCACGCCCTTGGTCCGCCGCCGCCGCAGGGCCTCGACCACGTAGCCGAACATTGTGCTCGGGGTGTCGCCGGCATCAAAGTTGGCCGCGAGGTCCGCGGCGACAGCCGGCGTCGTGTCCTGAAACTCCCCTGTGGTGGGGCTGTAGTTGTAGCCGCCTTCGGTCACGGTCAGCGACACGATACGCACAGCAGGGTCGCAGAGTCGTTCTAGCACAGCCGCCGGATCATCCGGCGCATAGAGAAACTCAGCAATTGAACCGATCACACGGGAGTCACGGGACCCATCAGGCGCCTTGGCAGTGAGCGTGTAGAGACCGTCCTGGGCATTCAGGGCGTCCCGCATGGCAGCGTCGCCAGGCATGAGCCCAACTCCGCAGACAGCCCACTGCGGCAAATGCCCACTGCAGAAGAGGCGATCGAGATACAACGCCTGGTGGGCCCGGTGAAACCCGCCGACTCCGAAGTGAACGATTCCCACGCGGCGATCCTCCAGGGGGTAGCTAGGGAGGTGCAGCCCGGGGACGTCAATCTGCGAAACTGTTGCGCTGTTGAGGGTGACCATCCCCACATAGTAACAACATATTGGCATATGAGCGCTCTAGTGTGCTCAAACGAGCATCCAGTGCTCTAGTCGAGGGCAGCCTTCACCCGGAGAGCCAGGTCGTCAGAAAGCACGAGGTCATCAACGAATCCAGCCCGTGCTGCTGCAATCACGGCCTCCGGGTGATCCTGCGCAGGCGCGAGAGCGATGACTCGGGCGCTGCGGAGCTGCTCGGCCCGCACCCCGATCACCCTGTTCTCCATGCCTGAACGCGCTATTTCTCCATTCGCTGTGACTAGGATTCCGGAACATTCAGCTACGACCCCGGCCTCGACCGCATCCTGTTGCTCCTGAGGGGTGAATCTCGCCCGAAGAGTCGAGGCTCCTTCCCCCCCTCCACCCACCGAGACCACTGCCACGTCCAGATCATCGGCAGCCTCTAGCGCCGCCCTGACCTCAGCCATGGCACGCAAGGACGCGGCCACCGCGTCGCTTTCCACAATCAGTGGTGTGGGTAGCGGCCATATCTGACCACCGGCCAAGGAGCCCAAGGCATGCACCAGACCGGAGGACGCTGCCGCTGAGGTTCCGGGCGCGGATAGCGGCCCCACCAGCTGAACCACGTCAACGCGGGGAAGTGCTTGTAAATGCTCCGGAAGGTGCATCAGCGTTCGCGACCACGCCACACCCAGCCGAGCACCCTCATGCAGTCTCTGCTGAAGAACGCCAGCTGCCTGTCGGGCCAAGGCAGAGCGGAGAGTCTCGCCCGTGCGGGGCGTGACTACTGTCGCTGAGGAAACGCCCAGCCTTGCCGCGAGATCGGCATGATCCTCCCCCGCGTCCAAGGGATTCACCACGCGGATTTGAACGATTCCTTCGTTTTGGGCTCGCTCCAGCAGCCTTGCGACTTGGAACCTCGAGATTCCATGAGCCGTGGCGATCTCGACCTTGGAATGTCCCTGCAGGAAATATTCCGTGGCAAGCTCTGCCATGAGCTGTATGTCGCTCTTTTGAGACATATTCACCCTTCGTCCTTGCTCGCTAAGTGCCCACACCTTGCTCATTCGAGCCTACTATGACTAGAGTCACTTAACAGTTGAGCATACCGGGGCGCTCATATGAGCGTTCTGTGAATGATGATGATACGCCCGTGGCCGTGCCGCCGCGCAGATCAGGACGGGAAAGTTATGACCGGAATCTCTCACCGGATGAGCCGACGGAGTCTGCTCACCACAGGCTTCGGTGCCGCTGCCGGAGCCGCAGCTCTCAGCTTGACCGGTTGCGGCACCACAGGACGTGGCGGTCGCGAACAGATCGTCGTCGCCATTGTCTCCAATCCACAGATGCAGGATGCCATGAGCCTCATCAGCGATTTCCACCGGCAGCATCCGAATATTGACGTCCGCTTCGTCTCGCTGCCCGAGAATGAGGCGAGGGCAAAGATCACAGCATCTGTGGCTTCGGGGGGTGGCGAGTTCGACGTCGTGATGATCTCCAACTACGAAACCCCTATCTGGGCTGAAAGAGGTTGGCTGGCCGATCTGGAACCATACATCGGAGAGACCTCAGGATACGACGACGACGATTTTATCCCGACCATTCGCGAGGCCCTGTCCTACGACGGCCGTCAGCACGCAGTGCCCTTCTACGGAGAATCGAGCTTCCTGGTCTACCGCGAGGATCTCTTCATCGAGGCTGGTCTCGAGATGCCCCAACAGCCGAGCTGGGATCAGATCCGGGAATTCGCCGCAGAACTGCACAACCCGGCGCAGGGTTTCTCCGGAATCGCATTGCGGGGGCTCGCTGGGTGGGGAGAAAACCTGGCCCCTATCAACACCGTGATCAACACTTTCGGCGGACAGTGGTTTAACACCGACTGGGAACCCATGTTGAACTCCACAGAAGTTGTCGAGGCGGTCAGCACATACGTCGACACCCTGCGCACCTGGGGCCAACCCGGTGCCGCCACTTCCGGCTATGGCGAATGCATGACGCACTTCAATCAGGGCAACGCCGCTATGTGGTACGACGCCTCCGCGATGGTCTCCGGTATCGAAGACCCCCGATCATCCACTGTGGTGGGAAGCACCAACTACGCTTTGGCACCGGTGATGGAGACCGACTACTCCGGGTGGCTCTACGCGTGGAGCCTAGCCATCCCAGAAACATCACAACATAAGCAGGCCGCCTGGGACTTCATCACCTGGATGACCCACCCGGACTACTTCCAACTGGTGGGTAACGAAATTTCCTGGGAGGCCCTTCCTCCCGGATCGCGACAATCCACCTATGACATTCCCGAATATGCGGACATTTCCGGTCACTACGCAGAGCCGACCCTGACTTCCATGGAGAACGCCACTCAGCAGAACTCAATGGTGCATGAGGTGCCCTACGACGGGCTGCAGTTCGTTGCGATTCCCGAGTTCCAAGACCTAGGCACGCGCGTCGGCCAGCAGCTCTCGGCTGCGATCGCTGGACAGCAGACCGTGGAGGAGGCGCTGGATCAATCACAACGTTTCGCGGAGTCGGTTGCACGAACCTATGGATGGGGGAACTGAAATGACCACCACAACTCCGGCGCGCCCACCCAAGACACAGTCCGCAGAAGAGCTGCGTGCGCGCAAAGCCGCTGCACGGGCCGAAGGGTGGCGGCGACGAGCGCCCCTGCTGCCGGCGCTGATCTTTGTTATTGTCTGCACCCAGATCCCCTTCTTGCTGACCATCTGGTATTCGCTGCGTTCACGGAACCTGCTGCGGCCCGAAGGCGAACAGTTCGTTGGGCTGTCCAACTTTGCAGACATCTTCGTTGATTCGACATTCCGCTCCGCCGCCCTCAATTCCGTCCTGATCACTTTCGGATGTGTCTTTGCCGCACTGATACTGGGACTAGGACTCGCACTGCTGCTGGACCGACCGTTCGCCGGCCGGGGGGTGGTGCGTACCCTATTGATCACGCCTTTTCTGATCATGCCGGTCGCGGGCGCCATGCTGTGGTCGATCTCCATGTTCAACCCTTCCTACGGATTGGTGAACTGGATGATCGGCCTCGTCGGGATACCTCCTGTGGACTGGACCTCCCAATACCCCCTGTTCTCCATTGTGGTGGCCCTGGTCTGGCAGTGGACCCCGTTCATGATGCTGCTGCTGCTGGCCGGACTGCAGTCTCAGCAGCGCGATGTGCTCGAAGCCGCCTCTATGGACGGCGCCAGCACATGGGACACATTCCGCTTTGTCACTGTGCCGCACCTGCGGTTCTACATCGAACTGTCCGTGCTGCTCGGCGTGATCTACGTAGTCAATACTTTTGACCACATCTACCTGATGACAGCAGGAGGCCCCGGAACAGCCAGCGCCAACCTACCGTTCTACATCTACCAACGAGCTTTCCTCGGTTTCGACATTGGCCAGTCCGCCGCCATGGGTGTTCTCACCGTGATAGCCACCATCATCATCTCCCTGTTGGCGCTGCGGCTGATCTTCCGCGGCCTGAACGCGAAGGAACAGTCATGAACGTCGCAGCCCCACCAGAGACCGCATCCGCCACAGTGCACACCGCACAGGCCCCCCGTGTGAAAAAGGTGACCACGCGGCCACCGAAGGGACCCCGCAGAAGCAGCCTGCTGACAACCTTCACCTGGGTGGTGGCGCTGCTGTTCTTCGCCCCGGTAGCGTGGATGGTGCTGACAAGCTTCAAACAGGAGTCAGCCGCGGCGTCTTCGCCCCCGTCCTTCTTCTTTGAGCCGACGTTTGACCAGTACCGAAACATCCTCAGCTCAGACGCTGGCCCGTACTTCCTGAACTCGGTGATCGCCACGGCGGGGTCCACGCTCTTGGTGCTGCTCCTCGCGGTTCCCGCCGCCTATGCCTTGAGCATCCGACCGATCAAGCGAACCCAAGACGCCCTGTTCTTCTTCATTTCCACCAAGATGCTGCCCATTGTGGCGGTCATCATGCCGATCTACGTGATCGCCGGGCAGATCAGGATGCTGGACAACATCCTGACTCTGATCATCCTCTACACGGCAATGAATCTGCCGATCGCGATCTGGATGATGCGCTCGTTCTTCCTGGAGGTGCCAGGAGAGGTCCTGGAAGCGGCGTCAATTGACGGAGCTTCCTTGGTGGGCACTATGCGGCGGGTGCTCATCCCCATGGTGGCTCCAGGCATCGCCGCCACGGCACTGATCTGCGTGATCTTTGCGTGGAACGAGTTCTTCTTCGCTCTCAACCTCACCGCCGCCAACGCGGCGACTGCCCCGATCTACCTGATGAGCACCATGACCTCCGAGGGACTCTTCCTGGCACAGCTCTCAGCCGCCAGCGTTCTGGCCTCGTTGCCGGTGGTGCTCGCCGGCTGGTTCGCGCAGAAACAACTGGTCCGCGGACTCTCTATGGGTGCGGTCAAGTAGCGCGCTCACGCCGCATGACTCAACCCAGCAGCAGGTTGAACTCTGGAAAGTCTCCGAGCCGGCCACCACGCTGCCGCGAGCGCGGCCAGGAACGTGACCCCCCACACCGCCGCGACCCGCAGCCAAGGGATCTGCGCAGTGACTGCCCAGTCCTCATCTGCAGCCAAGGTACTGACCCCTGCCCAGCCGAACAGGATGCCGAGCCCAGTACCCATAATGAGAGCCACTGCCGCCAGTAGGAGAGCCTCGATACTGATGGTGGCGCCCAGCGCACCGCGGGTCATTCCTGAGGCGCGCAGCAGCGCACCCTCCCGTCGGCGCTCAAAGACAGACAGCGAAAGCGTGTTGCTCACACCAAGCACTGCCACGAATACGCTGGCACCCAGCAGTGCGATCACCGCCAGCAGCACGGTGTCGATGAATCCAGACATTTCGGCGCGTGAGGCGGCCCCTTCGAGACCCAGGCCGGTGCCGTGCTCTCCGGAGATCTCGGACTGCAGAGCCCAAATCTCCTCTGCAGTCGCTTCTTCCGTGACCCGGGCCATCATTCCAAGTTCGTCTGAGATCTCCCAGCCTTCCGGCACGGCAGTCTCAGGAAGCAGCACCGCATCACTGGGCGCCCAGAACGCCAGTTCGACGGTGAAATCATGTGCCACATCTGATCCGACTGGACTCAGCGTGACCACCCCAGTCTCTGCGCTGCTGGGCATCTCTGACCAGAAATCGGTTCCGACGAATCCCACGGTTCCACCATCGGTCAGATCTGCCAGTGGCAGGTGGGCGACCTCGTCGAATACCGCTGACTCCATGATCAAAGCTGACCAGTCCGTGCCGGAATCGGTCTGAACGTGGATTGTGGGCGTCTCGCGGACCGTCTCGATCACATCGCGCTGGCGCAGATCCTCTGCCAGGCCTTCATCCAGGGTGGTGGCGAGTCCATCGAGCGGCTGTGTCTCTGACAGCTCCGTCTGCAGCAGTTTCTCGGCTGTCGCAGCGCCGACCGTCATGGTCATCACCAGTGTGATGCCGACAAGCAGCGCGGCGGAGGTAGCTGTGGTGCGGCCCGGAACTCTCCGGGCGTTCTCGCCTGCAAGTTTCGTGGCAACGCGCGCCACGCCGAGCCGGGAGAGCATATTGCCCAGCAGCGCGGCGATGCGCGGTATGACCACTTTGGCGAGAATCAGCACGCCAGTAAACCCGACGAGGGCCCCCAGCACACCAAGGGCCGGTAGGGGCAGCCTCGTGATCGGGTCGGTGTTGAAGACCTGGTATGCGTCCTCTGAGTAAACGGTGGAAGGATTGGTGGTGGCCGCATACACCACGGCCCCCAACCCCACGGCGGTGATAGCGGCACCAAGGCCGATGCGTATGCGTGAGGCGCCTCGTTCGGGTTCTTCAACCTCAGCTGGCCGCAGGGCGGCCATGGGTGAGACTCGCCCCGCCTTGAGCGCCGGCAGAAGCGCTGATCCGGCTGCCATCAGCAGACCGAGCCCGAGGCCGATACCAACCGCCAGCGGCGTCGGGAGTACGGGGGGTATTTCGCGAATGCCATCGTTGACGTGGTTGAGGATGAGCACCGCCCCTTGAGCGATGCCCCAGCCGATCATCACACCCGCTGCACCACCGAGCAGACCCAGAAGGACGCCTTCGAACAAGGTCGCTCGCCGCAACTGAGCCGCCGTACCGCCTACAGCGCGAACCAGCGCCATGGTCCGCAGCCTGGAGGCCACAATGACCTGAAAAGTATTCGCAATCACCAGAGCCGAGACGAAGACTGCAATGCCGCCGAACCCAAAGGCGATCCACTGCATGGTCTGGGCGTCTCCGGTGCGCTCGGCGATCCACAATTCCACGACCTGACCGTGCGTGAACACGTCCAGTGAGTAGGTGTCGCCTTCGAAGGAACTGCCGAATTGGCCCTCGTGCCACGTACCCGAGGACCCTTCTTCTGCGAGCATCGGCAACTCGCCAGCCTCCACGAGGTCTTGAATGACCATCCCGATGTCCTGCTGAACCGCTGACTGGGCCTCCTCACGGCCGTGATCTGCCTCTGGGAGCAACACTCTAATCTGCTCCGGCCACACATCACTCATAGCCTCAAGGCCTTCCGCCGTGAGCCAACCGCTGGGCTGGCCCCCCTCAGCGCTGACCCCGGCGACAGTGTACTCAGCGCCTTCAGCATCACTTCCGTCAGAGTGGACGAACGTGTCTCCCGGCTGAAGGTCCAGGGACGCGGCCGACGTCGAATTCAACAGGACTTCATCTGCTGCCTGCGGCAGGTTTCCGGAAGTGAGCTCGTAGTCCTGCAGCGCGCTCATGGTTCGCACTTCTACTCCGGTGAAGTAGTCGTCTCCTTCAACCTGGCGATAGAGGAAGGCACTGCGGATGGCCTCGGCCTGCGCTACGCCAGGCAGCGCTTCGATCCCATCAGCAAGCACGGTGTCCCCATAATGGCTGCCGTCAGCTCGCTCAGCACCTTCTTCCACATCGAACAGTGGAGAAGTGAATACCACCAGATCGGCACCTGCGGCCTCCTGTTCAGCCTCGGCGGTCACTGCGCGCGTCATGGAATCGACCAACATAGA
>NZ_VFIE01000018.1:432374-691168 GCF_010119385.1 Nesterenkonia haasae | reverse complement strand
GATGAGCCGGATCCTGAGCCGACGGAGACTGTGTCGCCGAGCCCGACTGATGAGCCGGATCCTGAGCCAACAGAGACTTCCTCTCCGAGCCCAACTGGCGAGCCGTCCCCGAGTCCGGCAGGACCTTCAGCAGATGACTTGACCGAAGAAACTCGAGGGCTGATCGAAGCACCACGATCGGCCGAACTGGGAGAGCAGATCACTGTTGAAGTCGGCGACTCCTACCGCTCGGAGGAAGCTCGTCTCTACCTCTTCTCTGATCCCCTGAACCTCGGATCAGACACAGTGGACGCCAACGGCGAGGTGGCTGCGACCTTGCCTAGCGATGACGAGTTCCTCGGCGAACATCGGCTAGCGGTGTACCAGGACAATGGGAGCATCATTGGCTGGACTCCCATAGAACTCGTAGAACCAGCCGAGGGGCAGGGGCCGGGGGATAACGGGCAAGACTCGGGCTCGGGAACCGGCACTGGTTCCGGACCCGTAGGCGAGAATGGGGCCTCCCCAAGTCCCGAAGATGGTGAGGAGACCGACGATACTGATGAATTAACCGCCGCCGAACAGTCCGGTACCCGGGGAAGCACTAGCGATGATTCCGCAGCCGGAGGTTCTCCTGACCAGTCAGGTGCGAAGGGAAGTGGGGCGCCTTTAGCGGAGACCGGGCTTGACAACAGGCTCTTGATTGCGGCGGGAATTCTAGTGCTCAGCGCTGGTCTTGGCAGCATGATCCTGTTACTTAGGAGGCGCGGCGAGGCTGAATGACGCCCCGCAAACAGGACTTCCGAGTCATTCTGGGAGCCGTAGCCGCAGTGTTCATCATGGCACTTGTTGGCTGCGGCTCCTCGGCGGAGTTCCACACCCACCAGCACACAAGCCTAGACGTATCTTCCATAGCAGGCGGGCAATATATTTACGATGTCGGTGACACCACTCTTGGCCCCGTGTTCACCGATAACCAGTGGCAACTCATGTTGACGGAGGCCGACTCTTCGACGCTGTCCTCTGGTACCTGGCGACGTCCGGAAAGCACCGCGATAGAGGTCAATTCAGACGCGGAAATGCGTGTCCCAGATTCCCAGCACTATGACTTTTTGCTTGCGGCACCCGGCGATCACGTGTGGGTTATTCCAGAAGCTACCAGCAACCCCACTCCCACTTTGAGCATTTCTGCGATTGCTCCCGAAGCAATGAGCAGTCTCGACAATGGTTTGGCAGTCGCTCTCACAGGGGTACAAGGACCCGGCACGCTCCACGTGTATACACAGACCGGAGGACGCTTTGGAGAGCCAGAGCCCCTATGGAACTCCCGCGATTCCATGCCGCAGTCGCATTGGCTTGATCTTGGCGGGGAAACTCCGCTGAATTGGGTTTTCACTGATCCTGGAATCTACCTCGTCCAGGTCACGGCACGTGCCGATCTGAAAGATGGGTCCGAATTCTCTGACACGCAACAGCTTCGATTTGCCGTGGGTGACTCCACAGGCGAACAAGCACTAGAAGAGTCTTGGCGTGGGCCCAGCACCGACTCTTACTTCCGTGCCGAGCAGCGCGTCAACGACGAGCAAGGCACCACCTGGACCACCCGCGTGTTGTGGGCCTCCACTGTCCTTTTCGCGCTGCTGTTCCTGGCAGTCGTGATCACCGCTGCGTCGAGATCACGACGCCGCCGATATGACCTGCAATCCACCACATCAAGAGATGCCCAAAGATGACCACTCCCCCTGAGCACCGCCACACGGAGGAATTCCCAGAAACTGGCGAGCCTTCGGCCAGCTTCGATGACCTACTCGACGGTGATCACGGCACCATAGGGTCCGCGCCGCTGAATGACTACGAGCCCATCGACCAGCAGCCGCGTCAGAAGAAGTCCGCTGGGCGATGGGTGTTGCCAACAGTGACAAGCGTGCTCATGGCAGCGGGGCTCGTCACACTCGGTGCCGGATTGGGCGCCAGCCAATTTGGTGCCAACGAGCCTGAAGAAGACCCCGCGTCGTCAGTTATCGTCCCGACTATGCCGGAGAATGTCGGCGGCGCTGATCCCGACCGGGCCGAAGAGCCGGACGAGAACGCCGGTGTCAGCGCCCTAGTAGATCCCGAGTGGGTGACGGACGTCTCCGGAGGGTCCCATATCCCGGAAACAGCTTTGGCCGCCTACGCCGGAGCCACACTTTCAGTCAACGAGACCTTCGAAAGCTGCGGTCTGGGCTGGAACACATTGGCAGCTATTGGCTACGTGGAAACCCAGCACGGGAGCTACGGTGGGGCGAGGCTCCGGGAGGACGGCACTGTGCACCCGACAATAATCGGACCGAGACTGGACGGGTCCGACGACGTCGCAGAAGTCTTAGACACCGACAGTGGAGAGATAGACGGCGATGACGAATACGACAGGGCCGTAGGCCCGATGCAGTTCCTGCCTTCCACCTGGCAAGAATTCGGTCAAGACGGGAGCGGTGATGGCACCGCCGACATTAACAACATTGAGGACGCCGCGCTCTCCGCAGCTGTTTACCTGTGCTCCTGGGGTGACATGACAAATGAGGAAGATTGGATCGACGCGGTCCTCGCATACAACCCTTCAGCCGATTACAACCACCAGGTCGCAGAGCGCGCTAATCACTACACGTACTTCGGATGACAACAGTCTTGGGCCTTGCTGAAGAATTCAGACCAGCAGAGAGCCCACGCCCACCCCGGCTGCGTGGAAGGGCCCCATGTTCCTAGTCAAGACGCGATCAGAGTAAATGCCGACGGGCAGGACGGACACGTCTTCACAGAATTCCACTGCACGCTCCAAAAGTTGAGACAGTTCTTCCCAGGCTTCATCCAACGGTGTGTGTGCGCCGCTGAGCCCAACTGTCGGGTGTCCGTCAGTGATCATCAGCAGCCGCCGCTGACCTGGATCATCCGCCCTCAAGAGCTCCA
Organism: Nesterenkonia haasae; assembly: GCF_010119385.1. Taxonomy (GTDB): domain Bacteria; phylum Actinomycetota; class Actinomycetes; order Actinomycetales; family Micrococcaceae; genus Nesterenkonia; species Nesterenkonia haasae. Next base: position 688,243 of record NZ_VFIE01000018.1, on the reverse strand, counting down.
AGGCGAGGCCCACACCGTGTGCCAGCGGGGTCCCGCCCCCCACTGAGACCCGGTGCAGAGCCCGCCGCGCTCGTGCCGGACTGCTGCCGCGCTCGACCAGCGTTCGGGCAGCACTCCCGGCAGCAATAACCACCGAGACCACCCCTCGCCGTGATGCAACGTGACCAACTGTGTGATCCACTGCGCGTGAGGTGGCCGATAGCCCCTCCTGGCCCAAAGAGGAAGACCCGTCAACCAGCACCACCGTATGGGCACCAGACGGCCGGCGGCGTCGCGCCCCCTGCAAATCTGAATCCTGCAATTGGATCTGTCCCAGGACCCCCGAAGACCCGTGACGTCGCGTCGCTCTGCGAATGGTGGCCGGTATTGAAACAGGCACACCGGTCACTGCCACTGTCTCTCCGACCTTCCTCCCGCGCTGCACGCTCAGTGCCTGGATGCCTGCCCGTCCCCGGAGGTGTCGATGACAGGCTCCCTCACTTCGGTGCTGCTCTAACACCGCCATCAGGCCGGAGACTTCCGCGGGGGCGGATCCTTCCTCTCCAAGTGTCAGCTCCAGCCGATCCGCTGACGCATTCAGCTTTCCCACGGCAATAGACCGCTCCGCATCGGCCGAGGGGTCGCCAGTTTCGGAGCCAGAGTTTGAGGCGTCGCTCTGCGAATCGTCCTGGTCAGAGTCCGTTTCTTCAAGAGTCTGAGCCGCAACAGTCTCAGAGTCCGTGGCTTCAGACTCAGTTGTGTCATCCTCCGGAGGTTCATCTTCCGTTGATTCAACCCCCGCGTTGTCCGAGCCCTCTGCGGCGGCATCATTCGCACTGTCCGCGGGCTGCTCCGAGGGGTCCGGGCCCTCCTCCGATGAGGCGTCGTCGCCCAGGTCAGCTTCGATCACGCACAGTCTCGGAGGGATTGTCGCAGCGTCCCAGGCCAAAGCCTGAAGGTGGTGACCGTCCGAGGACCGAGCCTGGCCCTGCGGGCCCCACATCGTGAATCGTTCGGGAGCCAACCATGGTGACAATGCGGTAGGAAAGGTCACGCCGCGCGCAGTCCCAGTACCCGAGCTGCCGTGAGCTTCACCTGCGACGACGCGCTGGCACCCCGTGTGCCAGGTCCATCAGCCATTCTGTGCTGAAGAGCAGGAACGGCGGCGAAGATCACATCACTGCGGGTGACTTCCTCCCTTCCGGCCAGAGCTGCGATCGCCCGGGCTGTGCGTGCAAGAACCACCTCCGCACGGTGACCGACCGCCCCTGACTCGACGCACACCTCCACGATCTGTTGCAGCACATGAGGTGGTGTGTGAACGCTGTGAAGATGGGTCCGCGCTGCCAAGATGCGCTGAGCGACTTGTTCTTCACGCTCAGACCACTGGTGAAAAAAGCTCGGCTCGTCGTCATCGAAGAGCATTCGGCGACGAGCGATTTCAGCTCGGACCGCAGCTTCACGGATCGTGCGGACTTCAGTGGCCAAGCCAAAGCGGTCTTTCAGTTGAGGCCGCAGATCGCCTTCCTCCGGATTTCCGCTTCCCACAAGAACGAAGCGTGCCGCATGAGTATGGCTGATACCGTCCCGCTCCACCCGGTTCACTCCGGAAGCGGAGACATCCAAGAGGACGTCGACGAGAAAATCGTCTAGGAGGTTGACTTCGTCGATGTACAGGAAACCTCCATGTGCTCGGCTAAGAATCCCTGGCGCGAAGGCTACATCGCCGTTGAGGGCCTTCTGCAGATCCATTGTGCCCAGTACACGGTCTTCGCTTGAGCCGAGAGGAAGTTCAACCACCGGCATGCCCAGCCCGTGGTTGGTGAGGAGCTGCCCCAGGGCGCGGATTATCGTGGTTTTTGCTGTGCCGCGGTCACCCAAAGCCAGTACGCCGGAAATACTCGGATCCACTGCAGTAAGAATGAGGCAGTTCTTGAGCTCCTCCTGTCCAAGGACGGCAGTGAAGGGAAAAATCAGGGAGTTGGGTGTAGTCATGGAGTGGGTTTCCTCACTACGGCGATACTGTCCGAATACGAGTGCAGGGTCAGTCCGGCCTGCTCGGCTTCCTGAAGCACATCCCGCTGATCTGGTGTCCGCCAGTTTGACTCCGCGCTGACTCTGCGCAGCGTCTCTCCATTGCAGCGAACTTCATACTCGGTGCGATTCTGCTCCCCATCGGGGGAGGCGTAGTAGCGAGCAATGTACTCATGCGCGCCGATACGAACGTTGTCTTCTCGCATTCCACTCTGCAACGGGGGACGCTCCACGGGAACAGTGAGGAGACCGGCACCCTCAACGCTCAGCATGTTTCCCAAACTGCGCAGCATGTCAGTTCGGGCACCGGCACTCAGGTGACCGAGCATTGCAGAGCAGACAAACCCTTCGATCTGATGATCAATCATGTTTAGTGCGGCGGGTACCGGTTCGGCCAACACGCTCACCCGGTGCTTCAATGCGGCATCGTCGCCAATGCGTGCCAAGAGCGCGCTTCGCATGGTCAGCGATGGCTCAATAGCAACAATCTGAGCAGAGGTGTACTCGGCAATTGTGCGACAACTGAGGCCAGTCCCCGCTCCGATATCGAGCACTGTGGCAGTACCAGGCAAGTCTCCAAAGAGCGCCTTCAGGGGCGGGCCCAATCTAGCCAAGGCACGCGGAGGGACGAACAGATCGTGAAACTCGCCGATGCGTTCGTATTCATCGGTGTACGTGTCCCCATTCACAGGGCAGATCTAGGTGTCTCGACAGCCATACGGCCAATCTAATGCAATTGAGAATAGATCGCAATAAAGTGTAGGGTGAGGAGAATGCACATACTCGACACACTTGTTATCGGAGCTGGGCCTGCGGGCATCGGCACAGCCCTGGCCCTCGATGTGGTGGATGACCTTCGCTACGGGGTAATGGACCGGGGACGCATCGGGCAGACGTTCGCCGACTGGCCAGAACATCAGAGATTCCTGACGCCATCGTTTCCTGCTAATGGTTACGGCGCCACCGACCTCAATTCGATTCACCCCCTGACCTCGCCCGCCTACAGTCTGGGCGTGGACTACCCGACAGGTAAGCAGTACGCCACCTACCTGCGGAGCGTAGCCAAGATCTTTGAAATACCGGTCGTCAACGAGGTGGAGGTTACCGCAGTCACGCGCGGAGAAGATGACATCTTCGTCATCGGCACCACGCAGCAAACTCTCCGGGCCCGCACCGTTGTTTGGGCCGGAGGTGAGTTCCACCAAAAGGATCTCCCGGCCGTTCCCGGTGGTGACCTACTCACGCATTCCGCCCAGAGGGAAGCCTGGCAGAAGAGAGCCGACCACGCCGTGATTGTCGGAGGTTACGAATCTGGTATCGACATCGCCTGTCATCACATTGCGCAGGGCGCAGCCAAGGTCACAGTGGTGGACGGATCGTCTCCATGGGAAGATCCCCAAAGTTCAGATCCGTCGTTCGAATTGGCGCCGCGAACTCGCATGCGGCTCAGAAATGCCCAGGCCAGTGGCAAGTTGAGACTCCACTCCAGCCATGCCGCAAAGATCACGAGGGCCGGCGACAGTTACGTCATTGAGCTAGACGACGGGCAAAAGCTCAAAACCAGTGCGCCACCGATTGCAGCGACGGGATTCGGGCCAGGACTTGGCCCGGTGAGCGGGCTCTTCGAACATCGTGAAGACGGCTGGCCGCTAGTGGACGAAAACGATGAGTCGACCATCTTTGAAGGACTGTTCCTCTCCGGTGCGGCTCTGCGCCACGGTTCGAAACATTTCTGCTTCATCTACAAGTTCCGGCAGCGCTACGCCCAAATCGCCCATGTGATTGGCGAACGGCTGGGCAAAGACACAGAAAACCTTGGCGCCTGGCGGGAAGCAGGAATGTGGGCCGAGGACATCGGCGCATGCGGTGCCAACTGCGCATGTTGAGCAGGCCTATCGGAGAGGGTCCCTGTGACGTCTCATGATGTGCCGAGCCGCATGGCTCGCCCGGGATTTGCGGTACTGCTCTTCAGCGCCGCGATGCTAGCTGGATTAGTCGCGGCCGCCTTCGTGCCGGGAGCGCCGAGACTCTTCGGTGAGGTCGTTGATTACATCATCATTGCTTTGGTGACGTTGTTATTTTTGGATATTCGGTTCAAAGGAGCGGGACATCTGATCAGAGCGCCGCGGACTCTTAGCGCCGTGATGGGAATGAACTTCCTCATCATTCCCATCCTCGCCTTTGGGCTCACCGCAGTGACAGTCCCGGGCGATTCCATGCTGCGTTTGGGTGTGCTCATCTACCTACTGTTCCCGTGCACAGACTGGTTTTTGGGCTTCATCCGAGTCACCAGAGGAAACGCTGCTCTTGGCGCGGCACTCATCCCAATCAACCTGCTGATCCAAATAGCGCTATACCCGCTCTGGATCAGCCTGTTCACCGGTGATTCGCTCGGCTCAGTCCTGGTAGTCCTCGGCCCGGCACTGCTCTACGGGGTAGGCATACCAGTAGGTATCGCGGCAGCGCTCCGCCTCGGACTGACTCTTGTGGCAGATCAGGGTAAGGCTGAGGCCTTCCGCGCCAAAGCCGGCCAACCTGTGCCTTGGGTGCTGGCCGGGATGATCTTTGCTCTCTTTGCTGCCTACGGACGGGAGTACATCCTAGCCCCAACAGAGTTCGGACAAGTTCTGTTGGCGGTCTTCTGTTTCTTCCTAGTGACCTACGTCCTGATCGAACTGATATCGCGTGGGCTGAAGCTCGACTATGGCAACTACTCATTGCTGACATTCACTGCATCGGCGCGGAATGCACCGCTGATGCTAGCGATCACGGCCCTGGCATTTGGTGAGCAGCCAGCGCTGCTGGCCGCCATTGTTCTCGGTATGCTGCTGGAGTTTCCTCATCTGACAGCACTGACGTGGCTGCTCAGACGGCGCCGCGATCGCCAGCACCGAAGCTCACAGATCGGCGTCCAGATCTGAGGAGTCCTCCAAGCGCGGATCGTCAACAAACGGCACCACCATGACCGGCCCGTGAGCCTTATGCAGGACGCCGCGGGAGACAGAACCAAGCATCGCGCTGGAAAAGCCACCACGTCCATGGGTCCCCAGCACGGTCAGCTGGGCAGAGCCACTCGCTTCGCTCAACACTGCGGCTGGTTCTCCGGCGATCAGCGAGACTGTGACGTTCAAGGCTGGGAAGTACTGCTTCAGCCACTGCTTTTCCTGCTCAAGGAACTTCTCCAGCTCCGTTCTGCGCCGTTCGAGAAGTTCGCTGTCCTTCAGCTCCGGATACCACAGGAGCGTCCCAGGCAAAGGCAAGGCCATAGTGACCTCCAGCGAAGTTTCGCGGTCTTCAGCCGCCTGCGCCGCTTGCAAGAGAGCTGCCCGGCTCTCGCGAGATTTGTCCACACCGACCACCACAGGGGTATCAGTTTGGACGGGAGAGAACTCTCCGTCACCCGATCCCCCTTCAGCCTGATACTGCTGAGGCACCACCACTGTGGGGCACTCGGCGTATCCTGGCAACGCTTCGGCCACAGAGCCGATTATTCGGCCGAGAAACCCTCCTCTGCCTCGTGCGCCGACGACAGCCAGCTGAGCCGACGGTGATAGGCCAACCAGAATGCCCGTGGCATCACCGGACTCAGCCCTGAATGAGGCGTCCCCTGAATAGTCACGGAGGTATTGACGTGCCTCATCCAAGAGCCGTTCGGCGGCATAGTATTTCGCTTCGGACTCAGGGTTATCCGGCACGTCCGCCAGCGGCGAGTGGACGGAGGGGGAGACGCTATAGGCGCTGACCACGGTCAGAGCGGTGTTGCGACGTCGGGCTGCCCTGGCCCCGTAGTGCAGGGCTGCGATGCTCGAAGTCGAGCCGTCGAATCCGACAATGACTCCGAGGTGCCGATCCGGCGAGTCGAAAGGGACGGTGGTCGGTGTCGCGTGAACGTCCTTGTTCATTACAACCTCTTTCCTAGGTTCACCAGCTAACTGGAGGTTCCGGTGTGGGGTTCACCTTAATCATATGCTCTTGCTGCGCCCCTGGTCAGGGTTCTCGGGCTCGGTTGATGCTTTTCTACAGGCTGTAGAATCAAGCTGTGGTCATAGACGCACCGCGGATCTCCGCTCCCGCTCAGCTCACACGGGGAGCGCTCGCTGCTCTGGTGGCAGTGGGGTCCGCTGCGCTGGCCCATGCAGCCGTTGGGCACCATTCGCCTCACCTCCTCGTGGTGGTCTTGGCTCTGGCAGTGAGCGTTCCCGTCTGCGTGCGGCTGTCCGGAAAGGCGCTGAGTCTTGGCCGTCTGGCGGGCGCCGTGCTGGGCTGCCAGGTGATATTGCATGGACTCTTCGGGCTGTTTCCCGCATCGACTGTAGGCTCCTCAGGGTTGCCGAGCAGTCCACATGCCCACCATGGGACAACATCAGATGGAACCAACCCCCCGTCGGGTGGCCCGACTGAAGCCGCCGGTTGGCCTCATCTGAGTGAGAGCTCAGCTCATAATGTATTGGGGCAGACCGATACTGCGATGGTGTCAGCGCACCTGCTGGCAGCCCTGACTGCCTTCGGCCTGCTTCGCTTTGGCGAGACGCTCGCTCATGCCATCGTCGAGCTGCTCAGCATCGTTCCGGCATTGACGCTGTGTGACCTTGCTCCCGTCGCGCACATCCCCCCAGAACGGGTGATGTCCTCCGCCCAAGACGGAGAAAATGTCCCGAACACCTGGTTAGGATCTGGTCCGCGGAGCTTGCGGGGTCCACCTGCACTTGTGAAGTAGACGCACACGACTCTTGATCGACTTTGCGAAAAGGACACCCTCAACATGCACATGTCACACACGGCACCAGCTTCGATGCGTCTCGGAATCGCGGTCCTGGCAGCGGTGGCCCTCGGAGCCGCCGCCTCCGCTCCTGCCCACGCGCACGACACCCTGATTGCTTCCAACCCGGAGGCGGATCAGGTTTTAGAAGAGCCTCCCCATGAGGTAGTACTAGAGTTTTCAGGTGCGGGCCTAACGACCGGTGACTCGATCGCCAATGACATCCTGGTTCTCGATTCCGATGAGGAGAATTGGGCTTCCGAAGAGCCTGCACAGGTGGATGGTTCGACAATGCGTACGGATATTCCGGATCCATTGCCGAATGGCGAGTACGAGGTCCGATACCGCGTGGTCTACTCTGACGGCCACGGCGAAGAGCAGGGATTCGTCTTTGAGGTCGATGCCCCGTTGTCTGAAGGTCAGGAAGACGCCACCCTGGCGCAGCCCGGGGATCCCGACGCTACTGAGGCCGGCACCGAGACAGCTGATCCGACTCCCGCCGAAGAGCCTGATGACGACGCCGCCTCACCTGATTCAGAGACGGACAACGGTCAGTGGGGAGGGCCTCTGTTCTGGGTTGCGCTGTCAGTGGCCCTGGCTGGGGCGGCCGTGGTGGCATGGTTCGCTGTGCGACGCCGCAAAGGTGCCTCCAAAGAGAGCTGAGCCAGACCACCACTGAATCAGCCCAAGGGCTCTACCACCGCAGCCAGCCGCGTGCTTCCCAGCCGCGTGATGACGAGCGTGACGTGTGTGGGCGAGCCCTTGGGCTTCTTCGGCAGGATGTGCTGCCGAAGCTGCTCGGGCGCCACATCGACCCCTCGCTTTTTGATGTCGATACTGGTGACATGGTGTGCAGCGCACCACTGCTTGAGTCGCTTAGCGGAGAAGGGAATCACTTCCGTGACACGAAATCGCCGCGCCAGCGGTGATGGTGCGGGGTTGTCCACTTCATCACTGCAGAAGTAGGCGATGCGTTCGTCCAGAAGTCGCCCACCTACCTGCTCGCACAGCTCTGCCACCAATCCCGAACGGATAACCGATGGGTCAGGTTCCCACAGAATGCCGTGCAGTCCAGGCGGACCAGCCGCCGAAAGCGTGACGCCCTGGCCGAAGTCGTTGGGTGACGTCAGCTCCTTTACCATACCGGGCTCAGTCTCAGATGAGTATCCATGCGTTGGCAGAGACTTTTCCAGCGGTGTGCTCAGCACCGTCGCCGCGCGTCGTACGCCGGGCCGGGCCAGGTTATTGAACCACAGAGTGACTTCTACAAGCTCTCCGTTGACGCTGAGCCACTCCGCTTCGCACTCTGGCGGTATGAGCTCATGTGGGATGCCGGGGCCCAGTTTTGCGCCGAGGGGAATCCCCGTGGCAGCTAGCGCGGTCACAAAGCTCAGGGGCGGGCTGAATTCTTCCGGTTTCCATAGGCGCGAGCTTTCGGTGCGCCGCGCGGGGTCCAGCCATATCCCCGTGCCGCTGCTTCCTCCGGCTGCGAGGTGTTCCGCCGCCCACCGTTCAGCGGTGGTGTGGATCACCTGTGCCTCGGGGAACGGCCTCAAGTTCATGAGGGCCGCGGCGGCTGTGGTCTCATCTGCCTCCAGTGCTGTGACCTGGAGCCCGGCAGAGGCGAAAGCTAGCGAGTCCGCTCCCAGACCGCACCCCATATCCACCACGTGTGACAGACCGGCATCGCGGAATCGACGGGCATGGCGGGCGGCCACCGGCAGCCGCGTAGCCTGTTCCAACCCCTGCTGGGTGAGCAGCAGGTGATCGGCGAATAGTCCGAACTTAGGCCGTGCGTCTCGGCGCAGGCGCAGCTGAGTGAGAATAGCCGAAGCTGTTTCCGCGTCCCACCCCTGCTTTCGGAGTGTGAGGTTGGTCTCCTGCGCGGTTTTGGGGTCATAGGCAGGGAGCGAGTTGAGCAGTTCCCAGGCATCCCGGGTGAGCACAGGTTTCAGGGGATTTTCGGCGGCGTCAGGCACCCCTCCACGGTATCCGAGGGCAGTGGAAACGTTCGTGACACACAGTGACCACGTCTTGCACCTCAATAGACGACACGATAGTTTCTAATCGGCTTAGGACAGCCTTAGCTTAATATTCACCAGGAGGGTATCCCTTTAATGTCACTCGACACCACTTTTGCAGATGCGCGTCCCCGCGCACTGCAGCTCCTCTCTGTGGCGGCCATCGCCACACTGGCACTCGCAGCATGCGGCGGGAACGAGGGCGCTGAGGCCGCGAGCGCTGACGAAAACAGCGATAATGGCGACAGCGGCACAGTCACCATCGAAGATGATCACGGCAGTCACGAGATCAGCACTGATGAGCTCGGCTCGGTAGGAGCGTTCGACAACCGCCTGTTCCGGACACTCGAGGACCTGGACGTGGAACTCACCGTTGCACCCCGAGCGCTTATGCGTGAAGGCGTCCACGGCTACGCCGAAGATGAGGACATTCTCGACACGGGAATTCACCGCGAGCCCAACCTTGAACTCATCGTGGCAGCTGAACCCGACCTCGTCATCACCGGCCAGCGGTACATGGAATATTACGACGAGATGGCATCCCTGATGCCTGAGGACAGCACGATTCTCCAGTTTGACGAAGCCCTGGAGGCTGACGATTTCTTCACCGGTCTGGTCGATGTCACCACGACTCTGGGGACGATCTTCGATGCCGAAGCTGAGGCGCAGGAGCTGACTGAGGCGCTGGAGGAAGCCACTGAACGTGTCGAGGCGGCATACGACGGTGAGTCCAGCGTGATGGGTCTCGTGACATCCGGAGGAGACATCAACTATGCCGGACCCCAGTCGGGGCGCGGCGTGTCTCCGGTCTTCCAGGAGTTTGGCCTTGTCCCAGCCCTGGAAGTTGAAGACGAGTCCAGCGATCACGAGGGTGACGACATCTCTGTTGAGGCCATCGCCGACTCTAATCCCGACTGGATCCTTGTGCTGGACCGTGACGGCATGAACCCGGATGATCCTGAGTACACCACTGCGCAGGAACTCATCGCTGAGTCTCCAGCACTTCAACAGGTCTCGGCCATCGAAGAGGACCAGATCGTCTACATGCCTCAGCACATGTACTTAACGGAGGACATTCAGGCCTACACGGAGTTCCTCAATGACTTCGCTGACGCCCTGGAGAGCGCCCAGTAGGGGATATGACCAGCAGCCTTCGTCACAATCTCGCGGATACTAGCCGCGACATTCTGGTCGAGAACCGTCGCTCACCAGTGCGCAGACTCTGGACGCCTGCGTTTGTCATGGCGATTGTCCTTACCGCAGGGCTGCTGGTCCTTTCTCTGACTACAGGGCAGTTCGACGTCTTCGCAGAGGACGGTTTCTGGATGTTCGGCATCACGCGAGTACCCCGCACCGTAGCACTCGTACTGGCGGGAGCCTCGATGGCCATGTGCGGGGTCATCATGCAGCTGCTGACCCAGAACAGATTCGTCGAACCCACCACCACAGGGACCACAGAGTGGGCAGGCTTGGGACTCATTCTGGTGATCTGGTTAGCGCCGTCAGCGAGCCTATTCGCCAGAATGTCTGCTGCGACTGCTATGGCGTTCATCGGAACTATGGTGTTCTTCCTATTCCTCCGTCGGGTATCGCTGAAGTCGAGCCTCGTAGTGCCCATCATTGGGATCATGATCGGTGCGGTGGTCAGTTCGTTCACCACGTACCTGGCGCTGGCCACTGATTCACTCCAGACGTTGGGCATCTGGTTTCAGGGTTCCTTCACCGGCGTCATCCAGGGGCGCTACGAATTGATGTGGATCGTTGCCGGAGTCACCATCCTGGTGTTCATCGTGGCTGACCAGTTCACTGTGGCGGGACTGGGCAAGGATATGGCAACCAATGTAGGGCTCAACTACACCGTGGTGCTCTTCATGGGAACCGCCATGGTGGCGGTCGCCACCGGCGTCACTGCAACTGTCGTGGGGGTTTTGCCCTTCCTCGGCCTGGTAGTCCCCAATATCGTCGCGCTGATGCGCGGTGACGATCTGCGCAGTAACCTGCCCTGGGTCTGTCTTGTCGGAATCTCGCTCGTGACTGCCTGTGACCTCATTGGTCGGACCATCATTGCGCCTTTCGAAATCCCGGTGTCCATGGTGCTGGGAGTCATCGGAGGAGTGGTGTTCATCGGACTGCTGCTGCGTCAGCGCCGGAAGGGAGGTCTGGCTACGTGATGTTCAAGACTGCTGAGGAACTGCCTGACCCGCGTCACTCGGGGCCGCTCACCGACCGTAAGCATCGGCGCGCTTACATCGTGGCGGTGGCGCTCATGGTGGCCCTCTCTGTCAGTTTTACCGCCGGCATTCTGCTGTGGAACAACCCCACAGAGCCGTTTTCCGACGGGTGGTGGCTGATCGTCGGTATGCGCAGGGACTCCTTGCTGACCATCTGCTTGGTCGCGCTGTGCCACGCCGTCGCCACCATTGCCTTCCAAACAGCGGTGAACAACCGGATCATCACCCCCGGAATTATGGGATTCGGCTCGTTGTATACCCTCATCCAGACAGGAACGGTGTTCCTCTTCGGCGCAGCTGGGGTTAACGCCCTTGTCGGTGTTGGTCCGTTCTTCGCGCAGACTATAGCGATGATGCTGCTGGCCACGCTTCTTTACACGTGGTTGCTCAGCGGCAAATTCTCCAATGTGCACATCATGCTCCTGGTCGGTGTGGTGCTCGGTGGGACCCTGGGGTCACTGTCCAACTTCATGCAGCGGTTGCTGGAACCCTCAACCTTTGACGTGCTCACCGCCCGGCTCTTCGGGAACATATCCAACGCGCGGACCGAATACCTGCCCTACGCCATCCCGATCGCATTGGCGGTTGCCGTCGTGTTCTGGCTGTGGGCGCCGAGGCTCAATGTCATGGCCCTGGGCCGCACCACGGCCCAGAATCTTGGTCTGAACCACAATGTCGAACTCATCAAAATCCTGGCCTTGGTCTCTGTCCTGATATCACTTGCCACGGCATTGGTAGGCCCCATGATGTTCCTTGGTTTCCTGTGCGCCATGCTCGCCTACCAGTTCGGCGACACGTACTCGCACCGCCTGCTGTTCCCGCTGGGTGTGCTTGCTGGTTATACCGTGCTTTCAGGTTCTTACTTCATCCTCCGGCACGTCTGGGACGCGGGCGGGGCAGTCACGGTCATCGTCGAACTCATCGGAGGCGTCGTCTTCCTCTACTTCATTCTCCGAAAGGGTCGCCTGTGATTACCCTGACCGATGTCCAGAAGGACTACAGCAGCAGTGTGCAGATCGGTCCTGTCACCACTGAGATCGAGGCCGGGGGCATCACCGCACTGGTGGGCCCCAACGGTGCGGGGAAGTCCACAATTCTGACGATGATCGGGCGTCTGCTGGATCTCGATTCTGGGCAGATTACGGTCGCTGGCCACGACGTCGTCAACACTCCCTCCAAAGCCATTGCACGCGTGTTGTCTGTGCTGCGGCAGGAGAACCACTTCGTCACGAGGCTCACCGTTCGGCAGCTGGTGAGTTTCGGCCGCTACCCACACTCGCGGGGCCGGCTAACCCTGGGTGATGAGCGCTACATCTCCGAGGCCATCGACTTCCTCAACCTGACTGACCTCGAGAACCGATACCTGGACCAGCTCTCCGGCGGGCAGCGCCAGCGCGCCTATGTGGCCATGGTGCTGGCCCAGCAGACCGACTATGTGCTGCTGGATGAGCCGCTGAACAATCTGGACATGCAACATGCGGTGCAGATGATGAAGCAGCTTCGGCGAGCCGCAGATGAACTTGGCCGCACTATTGTGATCGTGCTGCATGACATCAACTTTGCGGCCCACTATTCGGACAAAATCCTGGCCATGAAGAACGGGAAGGTCGTCCAACACGGCACCCCAGCAGAAATGATGCAAGACCACGTGCTTTCCGAAATCTTCAACACCGACGTCACCGTGATCGACGGGCCCAACGGACGTCTCGCCGTCTATTACTGAGACGGGTGGGACTTCCTCGGATACGGCGGGGCTCTTGCTGAGCGGGCTCCGGCTCAGTGGCGGAACTCTTCATCGGCCGCTGTGTCGATGCCCGGGTCAGCATCGAATGTCCAGCTGAGATCATTGGTGGCGCAGCAGGCGACGATTCCCCCTTGCATCGTCACGCCCCAGTTGCTGGGAGCGGAGTCGAACACTGGGTAATAGAGCTTTCCGCTAACAGCGCCTCCCGGTTGAAGATCACCTTCGATCAGGCCCTCCACCTCGAAATCGGCGTCTCCTGCAGAGATGAAAGGTCCCTGTCCGCTATGGTGCTCGCGGATCCATTCACCGTCGTTGAACTCTAGGTTGCTGACCGCGTCGTCCGCATCGAACGTGGTGTCACCGATGTTCTCCAGCGTCACGTCTACGATAGCCACCGCCTCCGGGTCGAACGACGAATGCGGTGAATAACCGTGTTCATCGATCATTTCCCAGAATCCGGTGAACTCAACAGCCTCCACGGTGATCGCTGATTCCCCAGTGGTGGTGCTGATGTACCCCGTATCGCTCATCCCGAGGTCGAGCTGGTCCACGTAGTCCTCTTCCTTCTCCGGCACCCCTTCGTCGCTGTCGGTCGGACCACTATCAGGTACCTCGTTCGCTTGCGTCTCATCGGGGGAGCCCTCAGCAGCAGCGTCACCGTCGCACGCCGTAAGCATGGTGAGGAGCAGAATGCCGCTGGAGTAAAGTGCCCATAATCGTTTCACGTTTGGTGCTCCTTCAGTAAGTTCGTGTACGTAGCACGGACATGTTACGCGAAGAGCATCCAGACGACGCCGCCAGCACTGGCCACACTGATCACAAGGAACAGGAACAGCCACACTGCGGCAGGAATCGGCAGCACTCGCCATGCCTGTGCCGCCTGGGAGGCATCAGTTCCGGCCACCACCCCGGAGGAGCGAGTGCGGGGCCTCAGATGAACACGGATGAGATCCAGTGCTCCGCGTACCCCAGAGAGCGCGTAGAACACACCGAGTGCGACAACCGTATAGCCGACAATCTCAGGGTCGTTTTGCCACCAGATCAGACCGGTACTCAGCACCGCGAACAGGCAGGAGAGGATGCCGACCGCGTTCCGGGAGAGCATCAAAGCCAGCAGGAGAACCACCTGATACAGGGTCAGCGCGGCGCCTGAATGCCCAGATATCCCAAGCCACACGAGGCCCAGACCCAGAAGTCCTGGCGCCGGGTAGCCGGCTAAGAAGGTAATCAGCAGCCCCGGCCCCTGCGCCCTCCCGCGGGAGACGGTCACCCCTGAGGTGTCAGAGTGCAGCTTGATGCCGGAGACCCGGCGGCCCGTGATCAGGGCTGCGAGCACATGCCCCATTTCATGGATGATGGTTGACGCCTGGCGGGCAATGCGCCATACGCCTGGGACGGCGGTGAGCACCACTACGGCAGCCACGATGATGGTGATGGCTTCGGGGCTGACTGACGCTTCAACGCCCCAGCGTTCTGCTACCGCGCTGGCAGCGGACTCCACGTGATCAATCACGCTCGGGAACAAGTTCCATCAAGGCGCCGTCATCAGTCGCGATCCATATGGCACCGTCGGGAGCTTCTTCCACTGCCCGGATGCGTTCACCCATGTCCCATTCCTGGATCGGATCGGCGGACTCTTCGTCAAGTGCCACACGCACCAGATTCTGGCCTGACAATCCGCCCAGCAGGGCGCTGTCCTGCCACCCTTCGAACAGATCTCCCTGATAGATCATCAGATTTCCTGGAGAGATGGCTGGAACCCAATACGCTCTCGGGGCCTCGAAATCATCATCACCAGAGTGGTCAGGGATTTCCCGGCCGTCGTAATGGGTGCCCATAGACACCTCCGGCCATCCGTAGTTGGCGCCCTCGCGCAGCAGGTTCAACTCGTCACCGCCTTCGGGGCCCATCTCCGAAGACCAGATGTTGCCATGGCTATCAGCGGCGATGCCCAGAGGATTGCGGTGTCCCACGGTGTAGAAATCCGCGGCGGTGCCACCTTCCTCGGCGAACGGATTATCAGGTGCGGGCTCACCGTCGAGAGTCAGCCGCAGAATAGTCCCGAGGTTCGACTCCATATCTTGGGCGGGGTCCAGCTCCTGCCGGTCTCCGGAGGTGATGAAGAGGTGGTCCTCGTCGGCTAACATCCGCAGCGCAAAGTGTCCGTTGCCTGACGCGGGATCCTGCTGCCATATTTCGTCAATGTCTCCCAGGGCGGCGTCGTCCCGGTCCAGTTCAGCGCGCCCCACTACGCCCTGAGCACTGCCGTTCACCGACCGGACCCAACTGAGGTAGATGAGCTGATCCTCGTCGAAGGTCGACGACGCGATCACGTCATGCATACCGCCCTGCCCAGCGGAGTCGACCTCAGGCGCGCCACTGATTTCACGGGTCTCCCCGGAGTCCTGATCACGCAGCATCAGCCCCCCGGTGCGTTCGGTGATCACAAGATCATCGGTACCAGGCAGGAATTCCAAGGCCCATGGCGCGTCGAAATGATCGTGTTCTACGGCCTCGAACTCCGTGGTGAAATCTTCAGTACCCGAGGTGTCAGCCGCTGTGTCCTGATCGGGGATGGCCGCTTCTTCATCGGCGGGACTGTTGGAGGCGCAACCAAGCAACATGAGGCAGGACGTTGACGCTAAAGTGAGGGCCTTTCGCATAGCAACGACACTAACGGCAGATGCTTGGCAGACGCTTAGTCAGGGATGGTCGCAAGGACCTCGCCGGCTTTCAGGCTGCTGCCGGGTTCGATCTTGAGTCCCTTGACCTTGCCTGCCTTGTGGGCGGTGATGGGCTGCTCCATTTTCATCGCCTCCAGCACAGCAACCAAGTCGCCTTCCTGCACCTTTGTGCCGTTCTTGACCGCCACTTTCACCACTGTGCCCTGCATGGGGGAGGTAAGGTCGTCGCCGCTTGCCGCAGCTGCTGCCGCTGACCGGTTTCGCCGTTTCTTCTTAGGCCCTGCCTGACCACTACCGACCAGCTTCCCTGCCGAAAGCGAGGCCGGTACATTGACGCGAACCCGCTTGCCGTTGACCTCCAGCACGACCTCCTCGCGTCCTTCCGCCTCACCCGTGTCGGGGTGGGCGGTCAGGGCGTTGAAGGGGGAAATATCGTTGTGAAACTCGGTCTCGATCCACCGAGTATGGACGGTGAACTTGCTGGCTCGTGGGTGAGCAAGTTCAGGGGCGAACGCTGGGTCCTCTACCACCTTGCGGTGGAAGGACAGAACCGTCGGCATCCCCTCGATAACCATCTCGTGCAGGGCGCGTTTGGCTCGCTGGAGCGCTTGGCGGCGGTCAGCTCCGGTGACGATCAGCTTCGCAACCATGGAATCGAACGCACCAGAGATCGTCTCTCCGGCGCGGACACCTGAGTCGACTCGCACCCCGGGCCCGGTGGGCAGGTCAAAACGTTCAAGACGCCCTGGTGCCGGCATGAAATTCCGGCCCGCGTCCTCCCCGTTGATTCTGAACTCGAAACTGTGGCCACGCGCAGTGGGATCGTCATAACCGAGCTTTTCTCCACGTGCGATCCGGAACTGTTCGCGCACCAGATCGACCCCGGCGACTTCTTCCGTCACTGGGTGCTCCACCTGCAGCCGGGTGTTGACCTCAAGGAAGCTGATTGTTCCGTCGGCTCCGATGAGGAATTCGCAGGTTCCTGCTCCGGTGTAACCAGCCTCCTTCAGAATGGCTTTGGAGGACCGGTTGAGCTGGCGGTTCTGCGTCCGGGTTAGGAAGGGCGCGGGGGCCTCTTCGACAAGCTTCTGATTCCGGCGCTGGAGTGAGCAGTCACGGGTGGAAACCACGACGACGTGGCCGTGCTGGTCCGCCAAACACTGCGTCTCCACGTGGCGCGGCGCATCCAAGTACTTCTCGATGAAGCACTCTCCTCGACCGAACGCTGCGGTGGCTTCACGGACTGCGGATTCGTAGAGCTCAACGATTTCATCATGCTCCCGGACCACCTTGATGCCGCGTCCGCCGCCACCATGGGCGGCTTTGATGGCAATTGGCAACCCCTGCTTTTCAGCAAAACGCAGCACTTCCTTGGCGGAGGTAACCGGTTCTTTGGTGCCCGGAGCCAAGGGGGCACCTACCTTCTCCGCGATCTGACGGGCCGAGACCTTGTCACCCAGACGTTCGATCGCTTCGGGGCCAGGGCCTATCCAGATCAGTCCCGCGTCGATGACCGCGCGGGCGAATTCGGCATTCTCTGAGAGGAACCCGTACCCGGGGTGGACAGCATCGGCGCCGGTAGCCTCCGCAGCGGCGAGGATTTTGTCGGACACCAGATAGGAGTCAGCGGCGCTGGAACCGCCCAGGGCATAAGCCTGATCAGCAAGAGCCACATGCACGGCCTCCCGGTCCGGATCCGCGTAGACCGCGACGGTCGACAGGCCCTCATCACGGGCAGCGCGAATAATACGCACGGCAATTTCGCCTCGGTTGGCGATCAGCACCTTGGAAAAATTGGTCATTGTCAGCTCTTGCCCTTCACTTCTGCATTCGATGGGTGTTTGTGCCCATATTTCTGCCTGAAAACCGCCTGAATCGTGGTCATTTCTTGCCACCGTCGGTGGGGCGGATGGAATAGTCGTCCAGCTCGAGCCCCAGAGTGCCAAGTAGCCGCCCGAGAGCACTTGGGGAGACTCCGATGACGGCCTCGCGGTCACCGTCCACCCGCTCAATGAACTCTGCGGCTCCTCCTTCAAGGGTGAATGCGCCCGCGCAATGGAGGGGCTCGCCCGTTTCGGCATAGGCGCGGATCTGCTCATCAGTCGGACGGCCGAAGAGCAAATCGGTGGAGACTGTCTCTCCGGCTGCGCTGAGTTCGCGGGTAGCCCCCGTCGGAGCCGAACCGAGAATGTACTCCAGCCCCGGTGCCGACCATCTGCTCTGCTTGGATCTAGGGTTTTCGGTGGCGTCGACGAGCCAATGTCCGGTATGCAGTGTTCCCGTGTTTCCCCGCATCAGCTTCCACCGTTCAATGGCCACCTCTACTTCGTAAGGCTTTCCGTAGGTGGTCCCGTCAAGTTCGAACACTGAGTCGCAGCCGAGGACCAGTGCCCCTCGAGCTTCGGGGCTGGCGGCCACATCCTCTGCCTTCGCCCGGGCCAACAGCAGCGCCTCTTCAGCGGCGCTGAGCGGACCGCCTGCCTCAACTGCGGAGGCGACGACGGCCGGCTCGTCCACCGTGGATATGACCACCTCGAATTCCACCCCGGCCTCGGTGAGAATCATTCGGCGGCTCGGTGAAGCAGAGGCCAGCACAAGGCGGGGCGGACGAGTGCGTGCTGCGCTCATCGCAGCCCCCCTGTGGCGTGGTTCCAGGATGCCGCTCCTGGTCTTCCCCAAAGACCGTGCTGGTCTTGGTCGAGTCGGTGCTTGCGTTGCAGAGTCCGGTCCCATGGGCCGGTGCCTCCAGCGTCCGTGAAGTGCGGTTCCGAGGAGGCCAGTGTGGCCAGCACCGCTACCACGGCGGCCAACTCCTCTTCGCTGAGCTCGACGCCGTCAATGGGAAGCGTTAGCTCCACTGACTCTGGCGCGCTGTCAGGTGAGTTGGCAGTGGAGGCCGGAGGCGGCGTCGTTGTCAGTTCCTGGTGATGTGTCATGAGGCTAGAGTGGGATGTTCCCGTGCTTCTTGGCAGGTGGCGTTTCCCGTTTGTGGTAGGTGGCCCGCAGCGCCTTGGTGATCTGCCAACGGGTCTCCGCAGGTTCAATCACTGCATCGATGTAGCCCAGCTCGGCCGCTTGGTACGGGTTCAGCAGAGCTGCCTCATAGTCTTCAATGAGTTCCTGACGCCGTGCCTCGACGTCGCCGCCCTCTTTGCTGACTCCGATCAAGTCACGCCGGTGCAGGATGTTCACTGCCCCTTGGGCGCCCATCACGCCGATTTGGGCGGTGGGCCAGGCCAGGTTAATGTCCGCACCGAGTTTCTTGGAGCCCATCACGATGTACGCTCCGCCGAAAGCCTTACGCGTGATCACCGTGATCTTGGGGACAGTGGCCTCCGCATAGGCGTAGAGCAGTTTGGCTCCGCGCCTGATGATCCCGCCCCACTCCTGGTCGGTGCCTGGGAGGAATCCAGGAACGTCCACCAGCGTAAGAATCGGAATATTGAACGCATCGCAGAAGCGGACGAACCGTGCCGCCTTCTCTGAGGCAGCGATGTCTAGGGTCCCGGCCAGCTGGCTGGGTTGATTGGCCACAACTCCGACCGAACGCCCGCCGATGCGCCCCAGACCGATGATGATGTTCGGCGCATAGAGTGCCTGCAGCTGGAGGAAGTGCCCGTCGTCGACCAACTGTTCGACCAGCTCGGCCATGTCGTAGGGTGCGGAGGCGGAATCAGGGACCAGACTGTTGAGGGCCTCATCGGCAGCCTCGATCTTAGGCCGCTCCTCAAAGGGTTCGACAGGAGCCTCAGCAAGATTGTTGAGGGGGAGGAACTCCAGCAGTTCTTTGGCGAATTCGATGGCGTCTTCTTCATCGGCTGCCATGTAGGTGGCGGTGCCGGTGGTCGCGTTGTGTGACCGAGCCCCACCGAGGGCTTCCATATCCACGTCTTCGCCGGTGACTGACTTGATCACATCGGGCCCGGTGATGAACATGTGGGATGTTTTGTCCACCATGATCACGAAGTCCGTCAGCGCAGGGGAATAGGCTGCGCCACCGGCAGCAGGTCCCATAATCAGAGTGATCTGCGGGATAACGCCGGAAGAGTGCACGTTGTTGCGGAAGATGTCGGCGAACATGGCTAGCGAGGCCACACCCTCTTGGATGCGGGCACCGCCGCCGTCGTTGATCCCAATCACGGGGCAGCCGTTGCGTGCGGCGAACTCCTGGACTTTGACGATCTTCTCTCCGTTGACAGCACTCAGGGAGCCGCCGAAGACTGCGAAATCTTGCGCATAAACAGCCACCATGCGGCCGTCGATGGTGCCGTAGCCAGAGACCAGTCCATCACCGAGGAGCTTTTTCTTCTCCATGCCGAAAGCGTGTGTGCGGTGCACAGCCAGAGCATCGAACTCCACAAAGGAGTCCTCATCCAGCAGCATATCGATCCGCTCCCGGGCGGTGTGCTTGCCGCGGTTGTGCTGTTTTGCGATGGCTTCCTTGCCCGCAGGCGCAAGCGTCTGGTCCCGACGACGGCGAAAGTCTGCCAGCTTGTCAGCAGTGGTTTTCGGCCGTGTGGCACCGGGTGGTGAATTGTCCATAATGGGCTATCAGGCGCTTTCGTCGTCGTGCTGTACGGGTTCCACAAACTCTGCGTCAGTCTAATCAGCGAGCAGTCAGTTGCGGATGTAGGGACCCTACAAAAACTGAGGTCTTCCAACATTACAGTTAACAATGATTGCTACTGGTGAGTAAGCTGTGATCATGACCACAGATGCTCTGAAGTCCAAAACAGTCCTCATCTCCGGCGGCAGCCGCGGCATCGGCCACGCCATTGCCGTCAAGCTCGCCGCAGCGGGCGCGAACATCGCCCTGGTGGCAAAGACCGACCAGCCGCATGACTCACTTCCGGGTACCGTTCACACTGCAGTGCAGGACGTTGAAGACGCCGGCGGCACGGGACTTGCCGTGGTCGGTGATATTCGGAACGACGACGACGTCTCCCGAGCCGTATCAGCCACAGTCGAGCGATTCGGAGGGATCGATGCGGTGATCAACAACGCCTCGGCCATTGACCTCAGTCCCGCTGAGCACCAGAACATGAAGCGCTATGACCTCATGCACGACATTAACGCTCGCGGCACCTTCGCCCTGTCGAGGGCCGCTATTCCGCACCTGCGGGCAAGTGCGCACCAGGAGGACTGGAGGCCGAAGATCCTCACACTGTCTCCGCCCCTGAACCTGGACCCCGCCTGGTTCGGCAAGCATCTGGCATACACCATGAGTAAGTACGCCATGTCTATGACCACGCTTGGGCTCGCCGCCGAGCTGTCCGAGGCTGGGGTGTCGGTCAATTCCTTGTGGCCCGCCACCCTGATCGAGACGGCAGCTCTGCGGAACATTCCCGGCGGAGAGAAGCTGGCCCGGGGAGCGAGAACACCGGAGATCGTTGCTGATGCCGCCAGTGCGCTGATCACCGGAGCGACGGACTGGGGCACCGGGCAGTTCCTCACAGACGAGCAGGTGCTCTCATCGGTCGGCATCACCGACTATGACCGATACGCGGTGGATCCCTCAGCTGAACTCGTGCCCGACATTTTCCTCTGAGAGTGGTGTCTGTAAGCGTGATCACCCAGTAGGAGCTCCACCACCATGCTTGCGTGGGAAGACGTGAGACGCACAAAGTATCGAAAAATTGAATCGATTTTCCCCATAGGTGACGCAGCCCACGTACGGTGAAGTGCAGGGCTCGGGAACCTCCCTGCGAGTCCTCACCCACTCTTGAAGGAGCATCATATGGGCAGCATCCGATTCAAAAGCCTGGCCGCGGCCACCACCGTCGGTCTTCTGACCATGACCGCCTGCGGAGACGATGCAGACAGCGCAGACGGTGGTGAAACCACCGAGGAGAGCGCTGTCGAACTCCGGTTCGCCTGGTGGGGCAGCGCTGAGCGTGCTGAGCTCACGGAGGAGGCAATCGATGCCTTCGAGGAGGAGAGTGAGCACTCTGCCAGCGGCGAGTACACGGACTTCAGCGGATACTTTGACCGGCTGGCTACTTCGGTCGCGGGAGGCGATGCTCCCGATGTCTTTACACTTGGGGGCGCCTATCCCGCTGAATACGCGAATCGAGACGCGCTGCTCGACCTCTCAACGGTCAGCGACCACCTCGACCTGGGACCGATTGATAACGCCGCGCTTCAAAACGGGCAGATCAACGGAACCCAGTACGCACTCTCCGCAGGCAGCAACGCAGTTTCGGTGATCGTCAATACGGAAGTGTTCGAGCAGGCAGACGTTGAATTGCCGGACCCCCAGACGTGGACATGGGACGAGTACGTAGAAATTGCGGAAGAACTCGCGAACAACACCCCCGACGACGTCTACGGCACCGACTCCATCATTACGCATGACACGATCGATGTTTACGCGCGCCAAAACGGTGAGGTTCTGTATACCGAAGACGGAGAGATCGGCGTGTCTGAAGCGACTCTCACCGAGTTCTTTACATTCGCCCAAAACTTAGAGGAGTCGGGTGCAGGGCCTAATGCGAGCCTCGTCACCGAACTCGACGGGGCGTCGCCTGAACAGACCCTCCTCGGTACCGGCCAAGCAGGCATGATGATCAACTGGAGTAACCAACTCCTCACACTTGCCGAGGCCGCAGGATCAGAACTAGAAATCTGGCCCTTGCCTGAAGAGGCAGAGACTCCGGGCGTCTGGCAACAGTCTTCGCAGTTCTACGCGATCTCGGCGGACAGCGAAAATCCTGACGCTGCCGGTGAGCTACTCGACTTCCTGGTCAACAGCGAAGAGGCAGTCCAAATCCTGGGACTTGACCGCGGTGTGCCGGACAATGCAGAGATGCGTGACGCGATCGCTGACTCCCTCGAGGGCTACGAACAGGCTGAGGTTGACTACATTGAGGATGTTTCTTCGCGTGACACAGCACCACGCTTCATCGGCCCCACAGGCTCCACGACTGTCGAAGACATTACGGTCCGGATTGAGAATGCCCTGCTCCGCGACGCCAGCCCCGAAGAGGCCGCCGCACAATGGATCGAGCAGGCTGAGGCAGCAGTGGAAGGCTGAGCCGCCTTCCAGTCCACGTCCGCATAATCCCCAGCACTGAATCCTCAGGAGCCCCATGCCTATTGACCGCAAGAGTTTAGTCAGACGTCACTGCATCACTCGTACTGCGACCGATCCGACCGCGCCACTGCAACTGGGCAACGGTGAAATCGGACTAAGCATCGATGCCACCGGCCTCCAGACCTTTCCGCAGCTGCACGTTTCGCCAGGACGGGATCCGCAGAATCCCGGAAGCCTCTTGGGTACCCAGTCTCAGTGGGGCTGGCACACCATTCCACGCGAGCCGGAGCCCCAGCTAAAAACCGCCAAAAGGAGCTTTGCGACACCACGAGGCGACGTTCGTTATGTGGATATTCGCGGAAAGACCAGTGCGACAGGTCCGGAGACCGCCACTGAGGAGGAGAAATGGTTGCGGGCCAACCCCCACCGCCTGATGCTCGGCTGGATAGGCTTGGCCCCTTCACGTGTGATGGGCTCTCACGGTGGGGGGACCTCCCTGGACCCGGAGTCGTTGGAGCCGATTCGACAGCACCTCGATCTCTGGACCGGTATAGCCACTTCTGAATTCCGCCTGCACGGCACACACTTCACGGTCCGCACCGCGGTGCATCCCGCGGAGGACACAGTCGGTTGGAGTATCACCAGCGATGGCCCAGAGTCGCCAGCTGTCGAGCTTCGGTTCCCCTACGGCAGCGGTGCCTGGGGCAACGCTGCCGATTGGGCCTCCGACTCACACCACACCGAGGTCGAGCTCACCGGCGCTACGGCCGTCATCCGCAGAGAGCTAGATGGCACCCGGTACTTTGTGAAGGCGCACTCCGGCGGGGAACTGGCAGTGGACCATTCGAGCAACCACCAAGTGACCCTGACCTCGGTGGAGAATGACCGGAACAGTTGGGACCTCGCGCTGAACTTTGCACCCGAGGCTCCCCACGGAGCAGCAGACTCGCCGACCACCTCCGCGCAAGACGTCTTCGCAGAGTCGGCCCGTTGGTGGGAAGAGTTCTGGTTGTCAGGGGGTGCCATAGACTTCACCGGCAGCACCGATCCACGGGCCGCTGAGTTGGAGCGGCGCATCGTCCTCTCGCAGTATCTGACGGCGATCAACTGCTCCGGGTCTTTGCCACCGCAGGAGACCGGCCTCATGGTGAACTCCTGGCGAGGAAAGTTCCACCTTGAGATGCACTGGTGGCATGCGGCCCACTTCCCGCTGTGGGGTCGATCCCCACTACTGGAACGCAGCATGGACTGGTACAGGCGCATCCTTCCTCTGGCGCGCGGTACAGCCGCTGAGCAGGGTGTTTCAGGAGCCCGATGGCCTAAACAAGTAGGTCCTGAAGGCCATGAAACTCCCAGCGACATCGGTCCATTCCTGCTCTGGCAACAACCGCATCCCATCTCCTTCGCCGAACTTCTCAGGCGGTCGGGCAGTCCCGAAGCCTTGGAGCGCTACGCAGATCTAGTCTTCGAAACCGCGGAGTTCATGGCATCACACCCTGTTGAAACGGGCGATGCGGCACATCTGGAAGGACCGCTAATTCCGGCCCAGGAATGCTACGCGGACGTGAAAGAGGTCCTGAGCGATCCGGCGTTCGAACTGGCGTACTGGCATTGGGGGCTCTCGGTGGCTATTCAGTGGCGCGAGATGTTGGACCTTGAGCGAAAACCTCATTGGGAACACATCCGCGACGCGCTGCCCGCCCCACACCAGCGGGATGGGGTCTACACCGCCGTTCGACACCCGGAACTCGACCGCCGGAGGGATCACCCGTCTGTCCTGGCGGCTCTCGGAGTGGTCCCAGAGACCCCTCTGGTGGATACCCGGACAATGGAAGCTACACTTACCGACATTCTTGAGCACTGGGACTGGGAGAGCACCTGGGGGTGGGACTATCCCATGATGGCCATGGCAGCAACCAGAGTTGGCCGTCCTGATCTTGCTGTGGACTGCCTGTTGAAGGAGACCAGTAAGAACACCCATCTGACCAACGGCCACAACTGGCAAAATGAGGGGCTCCCCCTCTACCTCCCGGGCAATGGAGGCCTGCTGATCGCCGCCGCCCTCATGGCTGCGGGATGGGACGGCTCCTCTGACACGCCGGGATTTCCGGAGGGGTTTACGGTCCACCACGAAGGGCTTTCTCGCCTGCCGAGATGACTGGCCGCGGGCTTCCTTTCACCTGCCAGTAGGTTGGAGATATGTCAGACACGCGCCCCGCTCAACTCGACGACGCCCTCCTACAACGCCGGCTCGTGCAGTCAGGACTCTTCGCTCAGGTGATGCGTGTAGAGAGCACTGGCTCCACCAATGACGATCTGCTCGACGCCGTCGCTACACCTGAGGCAGCACAGCGCTGGCCCCATCTGACCGTGCTCACAGCCGAGCAGCAGACCGGCGGACGGGGGAGGCAGTCCCGAGCCTGGTCCTCACCGGCGGGGTCCTCACTCTCGACCTCCCTGCTGCTGCGTCCGAATGTCCCGGTCGCGCAGCGGCATTGGATACCACTGTGTCTCGGAGTCGCTCTTGTCCGCGCACTGAGCGACCGGGACATCCCGGCGGCACTCAAATGGCCCAATGATGTGCATGTGCAGGGACGGAAGATCGCCGGAATCTTGGCAGCAGTTCCACCTCAGGACCCAGCGGCTCTGGTCGTCGGTTGCGGAATCAACGTTCTGCTCGAAGCGGATCAGCTGCCCACGGCAAGCTCCACCTCTGTCCTGCTGGAATTGCCGCGCGCTGGACACACGCCCCCGATGCCCGGCACAGCGGCCGCCGCCCAACTGCGCAGCGGCCTGCTGTGTGACTGGCTTGAAGAGACCGCCAGGCTGCTGCGAAGAATCCAGCAGAGCGGCAGCATTGAGCCGGTGCGGGCTGAGATCGTATCGACCATCGACACCCTAGGGCAGCAGGTACGAGTTGAACTGCCTGACGGCACAGCCGTGCGCGGAGAGGCTGTGGGGGTGGAGTACGACGGCGCGCTGACCGTTGAAGTGAGTATGCGGCGTCGTTCTGTTCTTGACCCGGAAACCGGCGGAGGGGCGGAGAAACTCTGGACGGCGGAGGCCTCGCCACAGCGGGAATCCTTCCATGCAGGAGATGTAGTGCACCTCCGTCCCGCCGGAGGTCCCGCGTAGACTGATACCCCACGCGATGCGACAACGATCTCAGAAGGAGGTGCCTCAGGGATGCTGCTGAAGTTGGTCGACGGCGAACAAGCCATCATTCGAACCCGTGCGCACCATCGAGCTCTCATTCCGGCGGCCATCAACCTGCTGGGGACCATCGCCCTGCTGAGCTTTCTGCTGGGTTACTTCACCCGGGACACCCAGCCGGCCTTCATCCAGCACTACAGCCACATCGCAGTCTTCCTCATCTGGACCGTCGGGCTGTTAGCGGTGGGCATTGGCACCGTCAAGCCGCTGGTCACATGGCTGAATCGACTCACGTATCTGACAACAGAGAGGATTGTGCAGAAGAACTTCCTCGGTGCACCACAGGCGAGGGTGATCCCGCTAGCGTTGCTGAGCCAGCATGAGATGCGCCAGTCAGCCCTACAGGAGATGGCAGGAGCAGGGGACCTGGTGCTCATCCATGGGGCCTACGGGCAGCACCAGCGCACCAAAATTCGCGACATGCCAGACATTGAGCGTTTTAACAAGATCTTGGCCCAAGAGTTGGGCGACTATCGGCGCCGCGCTCAGGCCAGGGCCGCAGCCGCGCAGCAGGCCCAATACGCTGCAGGTCTCAGAGGCGATGTGCACGGTGCCTCCTTTGGAGGTGGACGTGCCTGACGTGTGGGAACGTGCACGGCAGCGCGACTTCGGCGCCAACCGCTATATGGAAGACGAAACGGCTGAAGTGCCCCGTCCCGGGGATGAGGAGAACTACACCGCTGAAGAGCTGGCTGCCGCGCGGGCAGACTGGAGCGACTTCAACCTGCCGCGTCCCTCCCTGTCTCGGAACCCGAAATCTCAGCCCAGAACGGTACCTGGTCGGGGGTTCGTACCGCCGGCCGATTCCGCCGAGTCTCCGGATGCGGAGACACCGCAGACTCACGCCTATGGGGCGACCGCGACCGCCCCGATCCCCACTCCGAGTTTCGAAGAGCGTGAATGGCACCGGAACATCAGGGACCTGGAGCATCGACTCCTAGGGGCGGAGCGCTCGCTGACCTACCGGGAGATGGCACTGCGCATGGGAGTCTCCACCCACTCTGCGCGAAAGCTGTGGCGTGCATTGGGGTTCCCGAACCTCGACGAGGACGTCAAGGCCTTCACAGAGGCTGACGCCGAGGCACTCGCCCAAATGGTCAATCTGGTCCGTCAGGGGTACCTCAACCAGGAGACAGCCATCTCGCTGACCCGATCGGTCGGTCAAATGACTGACCGGATGGTCGTGTGGCAGATTGAGGCCCTGGTGGAGGACAAGATAGCCAACCAGGAACTCTCCGATGCTGAAGCCCGCAGCCACGTCTTTGAGACACTGCCGGCGCTGATCGACCCACTGCATCAGCTCATGGGCTACGCCTGGCGCCGCCAGCTTTCTGCAGCTCTGCAACGGTTGACTGTCAGAGTGGAGTCAGGTCTGGCCTCGTTGGATCGAGGCCGGGAGGGGGCCGGGCCTGATCAGTCCAGGGACGACGCCCCGCTTCCCCTTGCTCGCGCCGTCGGGTTCGCCGACCTGGTCTCTTACACCTCCTTGTCGCGGCAGATGAACGAGCGCACCTTGGCGCATATGGTTCAGCGTTTCGAGTCCAAATGCGCGGAGATCATCTCCATCGGCGGAGGACGCCTGGTCAAGACGGTGGGTGATGAGGTTCTGTACAACGCCGAGACCCCGGAAGCCGGGGCTGAGATTGCCTTGGCGCTCTCGGAGTCCATCGCCGCTGATGACGTTCTGCCCGAAGCCCGGGTCTCTGTGGTCTGGGGCAGAGTGCTCTCCCGGATGGGCGATATTTACGGACCGACGGTTAACCTGGCAGCCCGTCTGACCTCTCTAGCCGACCCTGGAACTATTCTGGTGGACTCATCGACAGCGGAGGCCCTGGAGGTGAGCCAGGAGTATCTTTTGGTGCCGCAGCCGCCGCGTCTCGTTCGCGGGTTCGGTGAGGTGGCTCCCAGCATGCTGCTCAGGGCTGGTACAGGAGGAATTGCGCTTGATAACAGTTAGAGCACATCCGCATCACGGAGTGATATCGATTCGTGACAAGATGGTCCAGTGGTCATGAGTGCAGAGTCAAGTGAGAGTAACGCGGTGCCCTACGTCGACTATGGCTACGGCTCGCATGTGGGGCTGCGCCGCGAGCTCAACGAGGACTCCTTTGTAGTGACTGACCGGCTGTTCGCCGTTGCCGACGGCATGGGCGGACATGAAGCCGGTGAGGTTGCATCCTCATTGGCAGTTCAAGCACTGGCTGAAGGCTGGGAGGCCCACGCCGGGCGAGTAGGGGAACCAGAGCTTGAGAAGCTGATTGATGACGCCGATCAGCGCATCCGCGATGCCACCGACTCCAAAGCCGGCACCACCCTCTCCGGGGCCGTGGTGGTCGAAGCTGACGATGACCACACCGGCGAAGACACCAATGGGCAGTGGCAGTGGCTGGTCTTCAATGTCGGAGATTCGCGCACCTACCTGCTCAACGACGGCGCCCTGATTCGTCTGACACGCGACCACTCTCAGGTGCAGGAACTTCTTGATTCCGGCATGATTACTGCCGAGGAGATGCATTCCCATCCGCATCGCAACGTCATCACCCGGGCCTTGGGAGCAGGGGACATGTGGGGCGCCGACTTCAGCAAAGCGACCGTTCAGCCTGGCCAGCGTCTGCTGATCTGTTCCGACGGCTTGACCGGGGAGCTCACCGACGATGAAATCGGTCAGATCCTCAATGCAGGCCGCAACGTCCAAGACACCGTTGATTGGCTGATTCATCAAGCGTTGCGACAGGGCGGCCGGGACAATGTGACGGTCGTCCTAGTGGATATCAAAAGTCGTTGAGTCATTAGACTGATCCTCAGTACCTGACTCACTACAACTCTCAAGGGAGCTCCATGTCTGAGATCTCGCGCGCCGACGTCGAGCATCTTGCCACACTTGCCCACATAGCCATGACCGACGCTGAGCTGGAAAAAATGGCCAGTGAACTCGCGGTAATTGTGGATTCCGTCAAACGGGTCCAGGAAGCCGCTGGTGAGGATGTTCCTGCGACCTCACACCCGCTGCCGCTGACCAACGTGTTCCGGGAAGACATCGTGGGACACGTCTTCACCGCTGAGGAATCACTGGCGAGCGCGCCGGATGCTGAAGACTCTCGGTTCAAAGTCCCAGCGATCCTCAGTGAAGATCACGATGCCGGCCCCAGCAGTGTTCCACACGAAGGAGGAGAACGCTGATGACACATACAACAGATGCTCTTGTTCGGCTCACAGCTGCCGAGATGGCGGCCAAACTGCGAGCTGGTGACATCACCTCCGTGGAGCTCACACAAGCCCATTTGGATCGCATTGCTGCAGTCGATGACACCATTAACGCCTTTCTTCATGTCGCAGCAGATGAAGCCCTGGAGACAGCGGCCGCCGTAGACACAACACGCGCAGCAGGTGGCGCGGCCGCAGAGTCGCTGCACCCGCTGGCTGGAGTGCCGATCGCGATCAAAGATCTCATCGTCACAAAGGGGCAGCCCACCACAGCTGGTTCGAAGATGCTTCAGGGCTGGATGAGCCCCTATGACGCGACCGTGGTGGAGAAGGTTCGCGCTGCTCGGATGCCCATCCTTGGCAAGACGAACCTGGACGAGTTTGCTATGGGCTCCTCTACTGAGCACTCGGCCTATGGCCCGACTCGCAATCCTTGGGACATCACCAGGATCCCTGGCGGTTCCGGAGGCGGTTCGGCGGCAGCAGTGGCGGCATTTGAAGCACCGCTGGCGCTGGGCACCGATACTGGCGGGTCGATCCGCCAGCCTGGGGCTGTCACCGGCACGGTGGGCACAAAACCTACCTATGGCGGCGTCTCCCGCTACGGTGCCATCGCCATGGCCAGCTCCTTGGACCAGATCGGGCCGGTCGCTCGTACGGTCGAGGACGCGGCACTGCTGCACGAGGTGATCGCCGGGCACGATAAGAAGGACTCCACATCGCTGCCGGAGACTGAATATCCAGAAGGGGAGGTTCCCGCCTTCTCCGCAGCCGCTTCTACAAAGACGGCGAAAGGGCTGCGAATCGGTGTGATCAAGCAGCTCCAGGGTGAGGGATATCAGTCAGGAGTTCTCGCTCGCTTTCACGAGGCACTTGACCAGCTGCAGGGGGCTGGAGCCGAAATCGTTGAAGTCGACTGCCCCAGTTTTGACTATGCCCTGGGCGCCTACTACCTCATCATGCCTTCCGAAGCTTCCAGCAACCTCGCCCGTTACGACGGGGTCCGCTACGGGACGCGTGTCCTCCCGGAGGAGGGCCCGCTGACCATTGAACGCGTGATGGGCTCGACCCGTGCTGCCGGCTTCGGCGAAGAGGTCAAACGACGCATCATTCTGGGCACTTACGCGCTGTCGGCGGGTTACTACGATGCCTACTACGGCTCTGCTCAGAAGATCCGAACTCTCATCCAGCAGGACTTTGCGGCCGCTTTCGAGCAGGCTGATGTGCTCATCTCTCCCACATCTCCCACGGTGGCGTTCCCACTTGGAGAGAAGCTCGATGACCCGCTGGCCATGTACCTCAACGACGTCGCCACCATCCCTGCCAACTTGGCTGGCATCCCCGGGATATCCGTGCCTGGGGGGTTGTCTGATGGGCTCCCGGTGGGCATCCAATTCTTGGCGCCAGCCAAGCAAGACGCCCGCGTCTACCACGCTGCCGGGGCTCTCGAACAGCTTCTCAACGACACCTATGATGCGCCACTGTGGGCGCAGATTCCCGCATTGGAGGAGGTCGCTCGATGAACACAACAACTCAGGCCGCTATGGACGCCGTCGAACCTCTCAGTTTCGATGAAGCCCTCGAGGCCTTCGAACCTGTGATGGGCTTCGAAGTTCATGTGGAGCTCAACACGGCCACGAAGATGTTCTCCTCTGCGCCCAACGCCTTCGGTGATGAGCCGAACACCAACGTCAACGAAGTTGACTTGGGCATGCCGGGAACACTGCCTGCTGTCAACGGTAAGGCTGTGGAATCGGCGATCAAACTGGGCCTGGCCCTGAACTGTTCGATTGCCGAGCATTGCCGGTTTGCCCGCAAACAGTACTTCTATCCCGATACGCCCAAGAACTGGCAGACCAGCCAGTACGACGAGCCCATCGCCTTCGACGGTCATCTCGATGTGGAACTCGACGACGGGGAGATATTCCGGGTCGACATTGAACGGGCACATATGGAGGAGGATGCCGGAAAGCTCACCCATGCGGGAACGTCCGGACGAATCCAGGGCGCCGATTACTCCCTAGTGGACTACAATCGGGCCGGAGTGCCGCTGATTGAGATCGTCACGAAACCGATCACCGGAGCGGGGAAACGCGCTCCAGAGATTGCGCGTGCCTACGTCTCGGCGATCAGAGACATTGTGAAGGGACTCGATATCTCTGATGCGCGGATGGAACGTGGCAATGTGCGCTGTGATGCCAACGTTTCGCTTATGCGGCGAGGTGCTGAGGTTTTCGGTACGCGTTCAGAGACGAAGAACGTGAATTCAATGCGCGCTGTCGAACACGCGGTGACCTACGAGATTCGCCGCCATGCAGGGATCCTCTCAGCCGGAGGGTCCATTGTGCAGGAGACTCGTCACTGGAAAGAGGACACCCGAACTACCAGCTCAGGCCGGCCCAAGTCCGACGCCGATGACTACCGGTACTTCCCCGAACCTGACCTGGTCCCGATTGTCACCACCACAGAGTGGGTTGAAGCGCTCCGCGCGGAGCTGCCGGAACCACCCGCGCAGCGCCGACGCCGGCTTCGCGAAGCATGGGGGTACTCTGAGGCTGAATTCCGTGACGTGATCGCTGCCGGACTCCTGGACGAGATTGAAGAGACGGTGGGGCAGGGCGCCTCTCCTGCTGTAGCGCGCAAATGGTGGATGGGCGAAATCTCCCGGCTTGCAAATGCCCGCGGAGTAGACCCGGCTGCACTGGGGGTGGAACCTGTGACCATTGTGGAGCTCAACCGCCTCATCGAAGGTGGCACAGTCAATGACAAGATCGCCCGGCAGGTATTGGAGCACCACGTCGATGGCGAGGGCGCCCCAGCGGACATTGTGCGGAACCGAGGACTAGAGGTTGTCTCCGACGACGGTGCGCTCACCGCGGCCGTGGAGAAGGCCATGGCTGAAAATCCGGACGTAGTGGAAAAGGTTAAAGGCGGCAAACTCAAAGCCATTGGTGCCCTCATTGGGCCGGTGATGAAAGAAACTCGTGGCCAGGCAGATGCCGGAAAGGTCAAGGAGATTGTTCTCCAGACTCTTGGCATGGACTCTTAGTCGCTCCTGACTGACCTGGTGGTACGCCGTCTTCTCATCTGAAATTGATGGGGAGGCGGCGTACTTTTTTTACTACCCGTCGGTATGTCGAGGCGAAAATGCGTGACCATCGTCACAACCTGGGTGTAAGGTAAGTGCAACCTGAAACGTGCTTTTAACACTCGGGTGGGATTTCGCAAACAGTGCGAAACAGTAGACGAGTAGATTGAAGCTCATTCTGGGCCACCCCAGGGTGCCACGTGGCACCTGTTAACTGCTTTTGACATCCATATGAGGGGATGAACGACATGAGTCCTGAGGGACATCTTCTGGCGGCGACACAATCGCCGATCCAGGACTTCGCTGACACTATTGACGAATACTTCGGCAATATCACTGAATTCTTCGTGAACCTTATCTTCGGCACTTCTGTGCAGATCCCCCTCGGCGATCCTTTTCCCGAGGACACAATGCTGTGGGACGGCTCACTGCTGGTCCTGTGGGCCATCGTGGCAGCCATCGGTTTCACCATTTACTTCAAGGGCATTCAGTTCTCCGGTTTCGTCGTTTCTCTGGAGACAGTCCGTGGCAAATGGTCACGGGACGATGATCCGGGCGAGGTATCGCACTTCCAGGCGCTGACCGCAGCGGTCTCGGGAACTGTGGGCCTCGGCAACATCGCCGGCGTGGCGGCAGCAGTCTCCCTAGGTGGTCCTGGTGCGACCTTCTGGATGATTCTCGCCGGTTTGCTCGGCATGTGTACCAAGTTCGTTGAGTGCACACTTGGTGTCCGGTACCGCACGATTGACGAGAATGGAGAGGTTCACGGCGGACCCTTCAAGTACCTCCCGGTCGCTTTCCGCCGCCTGGGCCGCATCCCAGTGGCGATCATCACCGGTATCTTCGCCATCTCGATCATGCTCTTCGGCATCATCGGTGGCGGTATGTTCCAGGCCAACAATGCCTTCGCTGGTATTCGTGACGCACTGGGTACCGTGACGGGTAGTGAGGACACAATCCTCCACGGTGACGCTGGTGCGCTGATCTTCGGCATCATCTTCGCTGGTCTGGTGGCACTGGTCATCATCGGCGGCATCAAGTCCATCGCTAAGGTCACTGCAACGCTGGTTCCAGCAATGGCCATCATCTACGTGGCAGCGTGTCTCGTGGTCATCTTCGCGAACTTCGGCAACATCGGTGCCGCATTCGGCGCCATCATCGGTGGAGCCTTCTCCCCTGAAGGTGTTGCTGGCGGCATGATTGGTGTCATCATCATCGGTGTTCAGCGTGCAGCGTTCTCCAATGAGGCTGGTATTGGTTCAGCACCGATCGCGCACTCCGCAGTGCGGACTCGCCGGCCAGTCTCCGAGGGCTTCGTCGCGGCTCTGGAGCCGTTCATCGACACTGTGGTGGTCTGCACCATGACAGCCCTGGTCATCGTGTTCGCTTGGTACCCAGACCAGGTCACTTGGGATGGCGCTGTTGAAGCCAACGCTGAGGATCCAATCGGTCTGACCTTCGGGGCTTTCGACACGTTCTTCAACAACTTCTCCGTCCTGCTGGCCATCGCAGTCTTCCTCTTCGCGTTCTCGACTCTGATCACGTGGAGCTACTACGGTCTGCAGGCATGGCGTTACCTGGTTGGTACGAACCAAGCGACTGACACCATCTTCCGGGTCATCGTTTGCATCATGATCGTCATCGGTTGCCTGGTGTCCTTCGCCAACATCATTGACTTCGCCGACTCGGCGTTGTTCCTCTGCATCTTCATCAACGTCATCGGGCTGGTCATCCTTGCTCCGGTGGTCAAGAAGGAAATGCAGCAGTACCTGGACGACCGCAAGGCTGGACGTCTGATGGAGGACCCGGTGTACATCCCAGGTCCAGAGGACATGAAGGTTGTGGTGGACGAGGTACAGGCTGGTCCAAAGCGCGACTCCGCGCCTCACCAATAAACAAATAGTCAGTTAGCGCGCCCCGGTCAGGTTCCTGCAGAGACAGGCCCCTGGCCGGGGCGTTTGCTGTGCCGCTCAGCCGCGCAATCTGGTGGCGTGTTCGGCGGCTGCGATCATCGCCTCATGGTAGGTGGGACCGAACAGCAGCAGGTGAACCGCTAGATAGAACAGCTGATGGACGGGGACTCTGTCCTGCCACCCTTCAGCGAGAGGCGCAGCTTGCTGGTAGGCGCTGAGGACCTCATCCAGGTGTGGCATGCCAAAAAGTTGCAGCATGGCTAGGTCGGTTTCTCGATGTCCGGCGTGGGCGGCTGGGTCAATCAGCACGGCACCATGACTACTCCAGAGCACATTGCCGCTCCAGAGGTCACCGTGAATGAGGGAGGCAGGTTCCCCAGTGTCAAAGTCTCCAGCGGAGATGCGTTCCTGTGCCCCCTGGAGCAGCTGTGTCTCTGCTGAGGTGAGCCTCCCCGCCAGTTGGCGCAACACCGGGTCCAGGCGTTCTGCCGCATAGAAGGCTCCCCAAGACTCGTGTTGTTCAGCGCCGAGCTCCAAGAGCTGATCTGCTGGACCGAACAGGTGCGGAACACCGACCGGGTGGTCTGGGGGCAGCGTGCCGAAGAGAGTGGGGGAGTCCCTGTAGTGACTCCTTGGATCTTCGTGCCCTACAGACTGGTGCATTCGCGCCAAAGCGGCCCCGAACTCAGCGGCATCTGACGCCGAAGGTTTCTGAGGCGTCACACGCTCGAGGTGAAGAGAGTCGGCGCGGCTTTCGAGGACGTCCACGACCGCGGGTCCGCCTACAGATTCGGCAGCTTTCAGCCACCGCAGCCCTGCTGATTCAACGGCTGCCGCCTGCGGATGTGACTGGGATTCTTTGATGTACGACACGGCAGTCCATCACCTAGGTCTGAGTCGGGGCGGGCTCAAGCTCGTTCAGAGTCATTCCGATATCGCCGATGATGCACCAGTCGGGCGCGGTCGCTCCGTCTGGTGAGGCGGGCCGGCGAACTGGGACCCCCACCTCTTCGGCGATGACTGCGCCTCCTGCCCAGTCATGTTCTTGGATGCCGTATTCGGCGTACGCGTCCTGCGTACCTTCGGCAACCATGCAGATGTCGAGGGCTGCCGCGCCGAGCCGGCGAATATTTCCGAAGTAGTCGTTCATGGTCGCCACCGATTGGACCTGCTGGGCCTTCCGTGCCGGGTCGTACCCGAATCCGGTGGCTAAGATGCCGGAGCTGATGGCGCCTTGGGGGCCCTTCAGGGCGACAGGTTCTGACCCATTTCGGGCGGTGAATGCGCCGAGGCCTCGGGCTGCCCACCATTCCTTGCTGATGGCTGGAGCGACGACCACTCCGACGATCCATTCCCCACTCGGAGCCTGTAACCCGACGGATGTGCCGTAATAGACGATGCCTCGGACAAAGTTCGTGGTGCCGTCCAGGGGGTCAATCGACCATCGGTACCCGGAGGGTTCGGATACGTCTGTAGTGCCGTGCTCCTCGCCGGAGATGACGTCATGTGGCCGGTATGAGCTGATGACCGCCCGCACCTCATCTTCGGCCCGCTTGTCGAAATCTGTGACGAAGTCGGACTCAGAGGACTTCGTGGCGATCCCATGGCTGCTGTTATCCAGCGGTTGCCCAGCTGGTGCGGCGGCGTCGCGTTCGGACAGGACCGCTGCACCGGCTGCTGCCGCTTCACGCGCGATCCCTAGGAATGTCTTCAGCAGTTCGGTCTCAGTCATCGGCCCTCTTCCATTGGTCTGGTCCATGGTTCAGCAGTTCGGTGAACTGCTCCTCGTCCAGCACGGGCACCCCGAGCTGTTCGGCTTTGGCCAGTTTGGAGCCGGCGTTGGCGCCGGCGACCACAAAGTCGGTCTTCTTCGACACAGACCCTGAGGCTCGACCTCCGCGAGCGATGATCGCTTCCTTGGACTCGTCTCTGGAATATTCCTCCAACGATCCGGTGACCACCACCGTGACGCCCTCCAGCGTCCGCGGGGTGTCCTCGTCGACCTCGTCCTCCATCCGTACCCCGGCTTCCGCCCACTGGTCCACCAGCCGGCAGTGCCAGTCCACGCTGAACCACTCGCGGATAGAGGCGGCAATCACGGGCCCCACTCCGTCGATTCCAGCCAGTTCCTGCTCATCGGCAGCACGTATCTTCTCCATGGAACCGTAGGCGGAGCTGAGTGCACGGGAAGCGGTGGGCCCCACATGGCGGATCGATAGCGCCACCAACACCCGCCACAGCGGTTGCTCTTTGGCCTTCTGCAGCTCTTCGAACAATTGGACTGTGTTCGCGGTGGGCTCTGACGGCTTCTTGAGCTCGCCGTTCCGGTCCCATTGCGGCTTGGTCCAAAAATACAGCGACGGCGCCCACTTGCCCGTGGGCTCACCAGCCTTCCT
Source organism: Nesterenkonia haasae (assembly GCF_010119385.1). Classification (GTDB taxonomy): domain Bacteria; phylum Actinomycetota; class Actinomycetes; order Actinomycetales; family Micrococcaceae; genus Nesterenkonia; species Nesterenkonia haasae. The sequence goes on along the minus strand of NZ_VFIE01000018.1, from coordinate 651,944 downwards.
CACCTCCCGCCAGACGTAGACATCCTTGACGTCTTCCGCGGTGAGATCGAACAGTTCAGCCTCGGACCGTAGAACAGGTGTCTGATCAGCGGGGCCTTCAGTGCCCCGCGCCGCATTGGCACCGGATGTCTCCAGGGCCTCCTGGTCAATCTCGTCGGCCCGGTTCGGCCGCCGCAGGTCAGGATTGGTCAGCGCAAGACCGGCCTCATACCCAAGGGCTTCAATGTCTAGTGCGCCGCGCGAGCCGATGTGCACCACACGTTCACTGAGTTGGGCGGGGCAGGATTCAGCATTGGGGCAGCGGTAGTCAACGTCCCCTTCTTTCCCGGGGGCCAGAACTGTGCCGCATGCGGGACAGTGCTCCGGAAAGACATATTCCCGCAGCTCGCTCTCCCTGCCTTCGCGAGCTGGCAGCACCGGCCCGAGCACTTCAGGAATGACGTCTCCTGCCTTGCGAATCATCACGTCATCGCCGATCAGCACTCCCTTGGCCTTGACCACATCCTGGTTGTGCAGCGTAGCCCGTTGGACCTCGGAGCCGGCCACTCTTGCCTTCCGGAGCACTGCATACGGTGTGACACGACCAGTGCGGCCCACATGTTCGCGGATATCGAGCAGACGGGTGGTGACTTCTTCGGGAGCGTATTTATAGGCAGCTGCCCATCGGGGGACACGTGAGGTGTGCCCCAGTGACCGTTGTTGGGCGAAGTCGTCTACTTTGATGACCACTCCGTCGATCTCGTGAATGAGATCGTGCCGCTTCTGTTCATAGGTGTCCAGGTACTCCTGGATCTCATCAAAACTGGCGACGATAGCTGTGTAGGGCGAGACGGGGAGGCCCCAGGCGGCCAGCGTGTCATAGGTTTCGTGCTGGCTGGTCGGTTCCAGCCCTGACCGAGCGCCAATTCCGTGGACGAACATCGAAAGTGGGCGCTGCGCCGTCTTGGCCGGATCCTTCTGCCGAATCGACCCGGCAGCTGCGTTGCGGGGATTCGCCAGGGGAGGTTTACCGGAGTCGATCAGCGTCTGGTTGAATGTGTGGAAAGCTTCCGAGGGCATGAAGATCTCCCCGCGGACCTCGAGCTCTTCCGGGTGATGGTCCCCAGTCAGATGATGGGGAATGTCCTTAATGGTGCGCACATTGTGGGTGACATCCTCGCCCGTGGTGCCGTCTCCGCGCGTCGCAGCGCGGACGAGTTCTCCGTGACGGTACAGCAGACTGATGGCGAGTCCGTCAATCTTCAACTCGACCAACCACCGGGGTTTCTCACCTGGCCGCTGCTTCTCCAGGGAGGCCACCGCCCGGTCGTACCAGGTGCGCAGCTCAGAGTAGGAGAACAGATCCTCCAGCGAGTACATGCGCCGCAGATGGTCCACCGGCGCAAAGGCCTCAGATGGCGCACCGCCTACCTGCTGTGTGGGCGAATCCGCGGATGCCAGTTCAGGGTGCTCCGCCTCAATCTTCCGAAGGCGGTGTATGAGTTGGTCGTACTCCGCATCAGAGATCAGCGGCGCGTCCTTCTGGTGGTAGGCCACCTGGTGCCGGGCGACCTCTTCTACCAGATCGGAGTACTCTTCTCGGAGTTCTGATGAGGCGTCCGTGGCCTCGGCGTCATGTGCAGTCGTCACTTGTCCCAGTCTAGCCTTCGCCTCTGACACAGCTGTGGGGCGTGGAACGCGACGAAGGGGTGCCCCGCCGGCGATTCCACGCCCCATGAAAAATGTGAGTGCTGATCAGCTGGAAGAGGGCTGTGAGTCCATCTGGTCAACCGGCGCCTCGTACCGGAGGATCGCCGCGGCGTTGCCCTCAACGGAGGTTCCGACGAGTCCCACAGCGGCATCGACTCCTGCGGCCTCGCGCAGCAATGTGTCCTCGTCTTCAGCTTCAGCGTCGTAGCGCAGCAGAAGAGTCTCCACCGCACCGAGTGTGGCCGCCCGGCGAATGTTCTCCGCGCCTTCGACGGCCAACCCGTTGGCCCGGGCACTGCCGAACCGTTCTGTCTCAGCCTTCGCTCGGTCAATGGTGATCTGCCGGGCCGTGCTGAGCAGAGCCTCGGTCAGCGCCTGCTCGGCACCCTCATCTGCAGAGTCGCTGGAGATTCCGCCACCAGCTTCAACCTCATAGGCAATCTCCTGAAGATGGACCGGCAACTCCTCTAGAAGCATCTTGCGGCCTTGGACCTCACCGGCCACCACTAGAGCATCGGGACCCCACTTCTCTGCCGTATTGCGCACAGTTTCGGTGATGTCTCGAATATTGAGCCATGCGGCCTCCTCGGCGCGCTGTTGCATACGGCGGTGGTGCTCGGCGCCTTCCCGTGGCTTGTGCACGCTCTCAGTGGCCGAGCCTTCAACCCCGGATTCGCTGCCGGAGTCCAGGACCGCCGACGAGGTAAAGACTTCACGTCGCAAGGTGGCGCGTTCCTTGTCCACAAGGACCACCAGGCCACGCACTGAGCGTGCCCGCTGCCGCAGATAGTCTCCCAGAGCGGGCGGCTCGCCGAGCACGGCCTGATCGCCACCGTCACGGGTTGCGTCAAAGTCCTCTTCCAGCAGCAGACCGGTGCGGTTTGCCACCAGCACCCGGCCTTCGGTCTGGATGGCGGTGATGTCCTCGCCCAGCACGGCGTCGTCGAGCGCTGTCAGAGTTTCATCATGGGCGCCAGCGTCAGCGAGCTGGCTGCGCAGAGCATCCCAGCGCAGCCGGACTTCCTGCTCCGCATTGGGGCTTGCGGCCTGAGCCTGCAAATAGACAGTGGCAAACGGAGGCTCAGCCTCGTAAATGGATCGAATGGCGGCGAGCTTCACAGCCTTCGTCCTCCTCAAAAATCGGGTTATCGGTCATGTGAACCAACACCAAGCACGCTATGAGTCCCAGGTCAGCGCAGGCACAAAAGAGGCTGGGCGTCAGCTTGACGCCACCAGTGCTCAGGCGCTCTTACGAACGGCTTCGACAGCCTGGAAGCGCGCGATGCTGAACTCACCGGCACGATGGTGGCGGCAAAATCCGCCATCAGGGACTTGCTGAAGATACGCTGCCATATGCGCCAGTTCCGCTGCGGAGAAATCCTCGGGGCGACGCCGCGGCCCCGCCTGGCGCCGGGAGTCCTCGGCAGCTGCTACCTCAACGCCGAATATGGTCTGTAGTGCAGCGACGTACTCGTCGCCGCGACCGTCTGCGGCCAATTCTCGGGCACGCACGGTGGGGGTGTGCAGTAGTTTGCGCACAATGCGGCGGAGCCCGAACTCCACTTCTTCGGCTGCGGCGGTGCAGCCGTGGTGTTTGCGGACCTTGTCCATTTCCTCGTCCAACAGCGACTGCACGTGCTTGCGCAGTGTGACGATCGCATCATCTGCGGTGCGCTCAGCACGCTCAGCGAGATACTGCTGGACGGATTCGGCAATGACCGCTCGGGCGTCGTCGACTGAAGCTGATGTTTCATCCGGTGCGGCAATTTTCACGGATTCCAGCGTGATCAGATCCACTCCCGGAAGCTCGGCCACCTCTGGGGTGAAGTCGTGGGAGAGCGCAAGGTCAATCACTGTGAGAGGTTCATCGCGCTCGTGCAACGCGGCCAATGAGCGGATCTCTCCAGCCGTGATCTGACGGTTTCCGCCTGAGCAGCCGACAATGACGTCAGCTTCACGGAACGCCGCCGCAAGTTCGTCCATGCGCAGCGAGCGGGCGTGACTGCCGCGGGCCGAAACAGCGTCTTTGCGGGCGGTGAGAAAATCTTCAGCACGTCCGGACCCGGAAAACACCGCAATATCGGGTACGCCACGTTCGGCCAGCTGGGACAGTGAGGCGCCGGCATAGGCCCCGGTGCCGATGAGTACGACTTTGGCGTTCTGGTAGAAGGAAGGTCCGTGGCCGCGCATATCGCCAGCAATGTCCAGGGCAACAGAGACGATGGAGCGCCCCCTTGATCCCAGCGCGGTCTTCGCGCCCACGTCCTTCGCGGCGCGGGTCGCCGATTCGAAAAGTTTGGTCAGAGTCCCTGAGGCGGTGCCTGAGGCCTGCGCCTCAGCCAACGAGCGCCGAACCTGGCCAGCGATTTCGCGTTCCCCCACCACGGCCGAGTCCAGACCGGCTCCGACCTCAAAAAGGTGATGGGCGGCGTCGTCGTCCACGAGAGTTTTGAAGGAACTGGCGACGGTCGCATGATCCAGCCCAGAGGACTCAGCGACCGCAGAGATGAGCGTATTGCGCCCTTCCTCAAGGGCCTCGGGAGAGTTCGAGCCGGACTCAGCGTAGATCTCGAGGCGGTTGCAGGTGGCCAGTGTCACGGCAGGCAGATCTACAGAAGCGGCGACATCGGCCGCTCCTGCGGAAAGTGTCCCGACTGTCTCGAGGTCGAGATCGGTGTGGGTTGCGACAAGAGAAAAGAGAACCACGGCAGAGCAATTCTATCGTGTGTAGAAGAAGTTCGCTGCTCGTGACGCCAAGTCCTCCATTCAAGGCAGAATGGAAGTATGACGACGACCTCCACGTCCCACCTGCCCGCTGACCACCCCTTGGCGAGCGGACTGACCTCAGAGTCCGCGCTGCTCAACCAGTACCGCGGCTCACGCACCAGTGATGGGGCGCCAGCCAAGCCCGAGCGTCGGCCAGTGTGGTTTATGCGCCAAGCCGGACGGTCACTGCCGGAATACCGGAAGCTGCGGGAAGGCACATCCATGCTGGACTCCTGCCTCAACCCGCAAATGGCCAGTGAGATCACGCTGCAGCCAGTGCGCCGGCATGACGTTGACGCTGCCATCTTCTTCTCCGATATTGTGATTCCGCTGCGGCTGGCAGGAGTGGGCGTAGAGATTCAGCCCGGAGTCGGCCCAGTCCTGGACTCTCCGGTGCGGACCGCTGCAGATGTCGCAGCATTGCCGGAGCTCGACGAGTCCGCATTCGCCCCGATCACCGAGGCGATTCAACGCACCACAGCCGAGCTCGGCAGCACCCCGCTGATCGGATTCGCCGGTGCGCCGTTCACCCTGGCCGCCTACATGGTGGAAGGTCGGCCCTCACGGGATCATCTGGGCCCACGGGCCATGATGCACTCCGACCCGCAGACCTGGAACGAGCTGGCGGCATGGGCGGCCGATGTGTCCGGCAGATTCATGCGCGCTCAACTGATGGCAGGTGCATCCGCAGCCCAGTTGTTCGACTCCTGGGCCGGTTCGCTGGGTCGGGCCGATTACCAGCGCCACGTTCTGCCGCATTCGACTGCGGCCTTGTCCCATGTCTCCGAACTGAGCGGGCCCAACGGGGTGAGCGCTCCACTGGTGCACTTCGGTACCGGGACCAGTGAGATTCTTGACCTGCTCAAAACCGCTGGGGCCGACGTCGTGGGTGTCGACTACCGACTGGACTTAAGTGAGGCCACCCGCCGACTCGGTCCGGAGACACCACTGCAGGGCAACATCGACCCCGCTTTCCTCACCGCCGACTGGCCGGTGCTGGAAGCTCATGTCCGTGAAGTCATGGCAGCCGGCTCCGGCGCGGCCGGACACGTCCTCAACCTCGGTCACGGGGTGCCTCCCGAGACCGATCCCCCAGTCCTGACACGAGTGGTGGAGCTGATCCACTCGATCGAACCATGAACCGCGCCGCAGTCATCGGCGGTGGGATCGCCGGCCTGACTGCCGCGTGGGAGCTTGCCCGCAGCGGGCAGCAGGTCGACATATATGAGGCCGGAGATCGGCTCGGCGGTGCCATCTCCCCGGTGTCGCTGGCAGGTGTGCAGGTCGATGCGGGGGCGGAAGCTTTCGCCACACGCACGCCTGCGGTCAGGGACTTCCTCCGCGACCTTGGGCTGGATGAGCAGGTTGTCTCTCCCAACCCCCTGGGGGCTTGGCTCCAGCTGCCCGATCAAGCCGCACCGATGCCTTCGACCGGGGTATTGGGTGTCCCCGGAAATCCCAGTGCCGATGATGTGATCGCTATTCTCGGAGCCGAAGAGGCCGCGCGTGCAGCCCAGGATCTTGAAGCTCCGATGACGTGGTCTCAGGCACACAATCCTGCGTTGGGGGAAGTGGTCGCAGATCGCATGGGCCCCGCTGTGGTGGAGCGGCTCGTTGCGCCTATCACCTCAGGGGTTCACTCGGCAGATCCTTACGACCTGGCCATCAGTTCAGCGCACCCTCAGCTGTATCAGACGATGCTCACTCAAGGCTCCCTGGCCCGTGCGGTCACGGCCCTGCGTGCAGCAGCCCCGGCGGGATCCGCTGTGCAGTCACTCCACGGCGGCATGAATACGCTGATCAGCACCCTGGAATCCCAGCTCCGCCGGTTCGGCGCCAGTATTCACCTCAATACTGAGATCCACGAGCTCAGTTCACTGCAGGCCGATGCAGTCATCGTGGCGACCGAGGGCCGTCAGATACACCGGCTGATAGGAACCTCACCGAAGGCTGCGCCTGCCGGACAGAGGCCGGACCAGGGCCAGAGCGCAGGGGTGGCTCTGGTGACACTTTTAGTGCACGCACCGCAGTTGGACGCGTGTCCGCGCGGCACTGGAATGCTCGTTGCACCGACAGTAAGCCATATTCGGGCCAAAGCTATGACCCACATCTCAGCCAAGTGGGAATGGGTGGCCCGAGCACTGGAGAACCAGCTGGGCCCCAGTCATCACCTGCTCCGGCTTTCATTCGGCCGCATCACCGATACCGACGGCAGCTTAGGTTTCACCTCCGCAGACAATGCGCTGCTCAATGCCGCCATCGCCGACCTGCCAGCGCTCACCGGCCTTGCCGTGAACCGGGAGCAGCTACTCGACCACACGGTGGTGCGTTGGCAGACGGGACTGCCCGGTGGCTCGACCCAACAGCGCAGCGACGCACAACAGGTCAGGGAACTGCTCAGCGCCCGGCAAAGCGCTGCCGGACCGGGCATCGCGGTGACAGGTGCATGGTTCGCCGGCACCGGACTCGCCCAGGTCATCCCCGATGCCCGGCGCGCCGCCCAGCAGGTGCTGAGTCGCTGATCCAAACCTGGCAGCTGAGCTGCGGGCAAGCGCGGGGCCCAGGCGTCGTCGTCAGTAATTCTTCTACGTCTTGTAGAAGTGAGTTGCCGGTGCGCGATAAGCTGACTCCATGACTTATGGTCGCAACGCTCAGCGCAGCCCGGAGGACGTCAACTCATCCGGAAAAGACTGGTTCACTGTCTTCACCGTCTTCGCCCGCACCGAGTCCCGGTCAGCCGTTGACTGGTGGGAGCCCAAGCACCGCTCAGAGGTTCCTGCAGGGCGCAAAGCAGAGAAGATTGCCTCAGCCTTTGACGACGTCGTGAGCTCACTGGCCGGCGGAGGTCTGGGGCACGACGAGGACACTGCCGAACTCCGAGGTGTCTATGACGTCTCCGGAATGCGCGCCGGTGCGGATGTGATGCTGTGGGTCACCGGCCACAAGGCAGAAAAGATCCAGGCAGCATTGCGTGCCCTGCACCGCACAGAACTGCTCAACACCACGGAGATGGTCTTCTCCGCCATGGGTGTTCACCGCACCGCGGAGTTCGCCCGCGGCCACGTGCCGGCCTTTGCCCGCGGAGTGGAGCCGGAGGAGTGGCTGACCGTCTACCCGTTCAACCGAAGCTACGACTGGTACCTGCTTGACCCCGCCAAGCGCGGGAAGATGCTGCGCGAGCACGGTGAACTCGGGCAAGAATTCCCCTCAGTGTTGGCCAACACCACGTCCGCGTTCGCGCTCAATGACTGGGAGTGGCTGCTCGCTCTGGAGGCTCCGGACCTGCGGGACCTGGTGGACATGATGCGCAGGCTGCGCGAGTCAGAAACCCGGTACCACGTAAGAGACGAAATTCCGTTCTACACCGGACGCCGGCTTCCTGAGACCGTCGACGTTGTTGAAGTGCTCTCCTGATGGAGACCTTCCGCGTCGGCACACGGGGGAGCAGGCTCGCCATGCGGCAGAGCACCACAGCGGCTGAGGCGCTCGCCGACCTGGGCGGATTGGACTATGAGTTGGTCACCATCCGCTCAGAAGGGGATGTGCTGACCGGTCCGCTGAGTCAACTCGGCGGCACCGGAGTCTTCGCCACGGCCCTGCGGAAAGCCCTGCTCGACGGTGACATCGATGTGGCGGTCCACTCGCTGAAGGACCTGCCCGCCAAAGACGTGGAGGGGCTCAATATTGCGGCGGTGCCCGAACGCGCAGACGTCCGTGATGCCCTCTGCTCCGCCGATGAGCTCAGTCTCGAGGAGCTCCCAGAGGGCGCCAAGGTGGGCACAGGCTCACCCCGCCGGGCCGCGCAACTGCTGGCCGCTCGACCAGACCTGAACATCGTGGACATCCGCGGCAATGTCGGCACCCGCCTGGCGCGAGTCCGTGGACGTGAGCACGCCGCTGAGAAGTCCAGTCAAGCGCCCGACGCCGCCCGCGGGGACTTGGATGCTGTAGTCCTCGCCGGTGCCGGGCTGGCGCGGTTGGAGCTTGCGGCTCATATTTCGGAGCTGTTGGATCCGGAGGTGATGCTCCCGGCACCCGGACAGGGTGCACTTGCGGTGGAAGTCCGCAGCTCACCATCTGAACCGGGCACCTCGCTGGCAGTCAGCTTGGCGCAGCTGGATCACCTGGAGAGCCGGTTGGAGGTGACCGCCGAGCGGGCACTGCTGGCTCGGTTGAACGCCGGCTGTTCAGCGCCGATCGGCGGCCTCGCCCGGTGCGAGGACGAACCCGACGGGGGAGTGAAGCTGCGTCTTGACACTATGGTCTGCGCCCCCGACGGATCAGAGGTTCAGCGAGCCGGCCAGGAGCTGACGCTGGAGCCCGGCGTCACCCTCGAAGCTGGCATCACAGCTGCCGCCGACCTCGGCAACAGGGTGGCAGAAACGCTGCTTGCTGAGGACCGTGGCCTGCTGCAGCACGTCATCGACTCCTGAATCCCCGGAGAGGCAGACCCAGTGAACGCTTGGCCGCTTGACCATCACATAGGTCCGCTATGCGCATCGTGCTGACCCGCCACTCTGACCAGACCGGCGACCTTGAGGCAGGTCTGCGACAGGCCGGCCACATATGCGTGCACATGCCCCTGACCCAGCAAATTCTGCCCGAGAATCGCAGCGAACTCAGCACAGCGATTCAGCGCCTCGAACAGGGAGACTTCACCTGGTTACTGCTCACCAGCGCCAACACCGTACGCGCACTGCTCTCCTGCGGATGGTCCGGCGCGGTTCCGGAGAAGACTAGCGTAGGCGTCGTCGGGCCCGGGACTGCACGGATACTCGAAGAACGCTGCTGGCTGAAAGCGTCGTGGATGCCGCAGGACCACAGCGCCGCAGGCATGCTCGCCGAAATGCCCACACCGGAGTCCGGGACGAACCTGCTACTTCCCCAGTCAGCCCAAGCGCGCCCAGATCTGGCTCAGGGTCTCTCCGCAAAAGGCTGGAACCTCACGCAGGTGACCGCGTATGCCACAGTCCCGCTGCCCCGGCCGGAGCTGGACCACCCCGAGCCGGAACTGACGGGGGACGATGCTGTCCTGGTCACCAGTTCCAGCGCCGCAGAAGTCTGGGTCACCCTCCGCGCACCACGGGCAAAGGTTCTCGCGATCGGCCGCCCTACCGCTGAGACCCTGCGTCAGCTCGGTCGCCCCGCCGATACTGTCCTGGGCGAACCCACAGCTGCTGGAGTCCTTCAGGCGCTGGCTCAGCTGGACCTCTAGACTGAAGACCATGGCTTTTCCCGCTGACCGACCTCGCCGGCTCCGCCGCACACCTGCCCTACGCAGACTGGTGGCTGAGACGCGGCTTCACCCTGCAGACTTCATCCTCCCGGTATTCGTCCGCGAGGGTCTTACCGAGCCGGCTCCGATCAGCTCCATGCCTGGAGTAGTGCAGCACACGGAAGTGTCCCTGCTGGAAGCCGCTGGTGAGGCCGCGGATCTGGGTTTGGGTGGCATCATGCTCTTCGGCATCCCTGCCACACGTGATGCGCAAGGAACCGCTGGTTTGGACCCTGATGGGATCCTCAACCGAAGTATCCGCGCGGTGAGGGCCCGTGTGGGCGACTCCTTGCCCGTGATGAGCGATCTCTGCCTGGACGAGTTCACCGACCACGGCCACTGCGGGGTACTTGACTCCCATGGGGAGGTCGACAATGACCTGACTCTCGGGCTGTATGCGCAGATGGGAGTTGTCCAGGCCGACTCAGGTGCTGACGTCGTCGCGCCCTCAGGAATGATGGATGGTCAGGTTGCTGTGATTCGTGACGCGCTCGACGCCGCCGGGCACCACACTGTGCCCATCCTTGCGTACTCTGCCAAGTACGCCTCCGCATTCTATGGCCCGTTCCGTGAGGCAGTAGACTCCCAGCTTCAGGGGGACCGCCGGCAGTATCAGATGGACGCTGGAAACCGGACTGAAGCGCTCAAGGAAGTCCAGCTGGATCTGGCTGAGGGTGCCGATATGGTGATGGTCAAACCGGCCAGCGCCTATCTGGACATTCTGTCCGATGTCGCCGAGATCAGTGATGTGCCGGTCTCCGCCTATCAGGTCTCCGGTGAGTACGCGATGATTGAGGCGGCCGCCGGCAACGGATGGGTGGACCGCAAAGCCGTGGTGCTGGAGGCGCTCACCGCCATCCGCCGCGCTGGAGCCACCAGTGTTTTGACCTATTACGCCGCTGAGGCAGCCCGATGGCTGCAGGAGGACCGATGACCACCAACCAGGATCTCTTCGACACTGCCCAGACGCTGATGCCCGGGGGAGTGAACTCCCCAGTGCGGGCCTTCGGCTCCGTGGGGGGAACGCCGGTGTCCATGGTGGAGGGCCAAGGGCCATATCTGACCGACGCCGAGGGCAAACAGTATGTGGACCTTGTCGGCTCCTGGGGGCCTGCCCTTTTGGGACACAGTCATCCTGCTGTGATGGACGCCGTGCGCGCCACTGTGGAGAAAGGCCTCGGCTTCGGGACCTCCCACCCGCTGGAGTCAGACCTGGCGGAACTGGTGCGCTCCCGGGTACCGGGTGCGGAAATGATCCGCATGGTCTCCACGGGCACAGAGGCCACTATGACGGCGATCCGGCTGGCCCGCGGCGCGACGGGCAAGAACCTGGTGGTGAAGTTCGCTGGCTGCTACCACGGACACTCAGACGGTCTGCTCGCTGCCGCCGGCTCTGGTGTGGCTACCCTAGGGCTGCCCGGGTCAGCGGGTGTCACAGAGGCTCAGGCCTGGGAGACCATCGTCATTGAGTACAACGACCGTGAGGCCCTGGAGACTGTGTTCACTGAGCACAGCGGGAACATTGCTGCGGTGATCACTGAGGCAACCCCGGCGAATATGGGTGTGGTGGCGCCGGAGCCTGGTTTTAATCAGCTCATCCGTGACCTCACTGCGGCGCACGGAGCGCTGATGATATTTGATGAGGTGATGACCGGTTTCCGGATCACCGAGGCGGGCTATTGGGGCGCCTCGGGCCGGAGTGAGGGCTGGACACCGGACCTGTTCACCTTCGGCAAGGTGATCGGTGGCGGTCTGCCGACGGCTGCTCTAGCTGGCCGCCGTGATGTGATGGAGCACCTGGCCCCCACCGGTCCGGTGTATCACGCGGGTACGCTCTCGGGGAATCCGGTGGCGATGGCCGCAGGTGTGGCGACTTTGAACAATGCCACCGCTGAGGTGTATGAGCACATCGATCTTAAAGCGCAGGTGGTCGCGGACGGGCTTGCTGCGGCGCTGAACGACGCAGGTGTCGATCACACCATCCAGAAGGTCGGGTCTCTGTTCTCCTTGGCGTTCGGGACCTCTGCCACCGGAGTGCATAACTACTCCGAGGCCCAGGCGCAGGAATCCTTCCGGTACGGCCCGTTCTTCCACGCCATGTTGGACCAGGGCGTCTACCTGCCACCCAGCGTTTTCGAGGCCTGGTTCCTCTCCGCCGCCCACGACGACGCCGCCGTCGACCGTATTCTGCGGGCCCTCCCACAGGCAGCCAAGGCAGCCGCAGACGCCGGGTGACCGCCACTTCAGCGACCTGTTGGCTGCTAGCCTCTACCGAGTTTCGAGTGCCAAGCGACCCGCCAGGAGAACGTACGTAGCCGCGAATGTCCGGCGCAGCCAGTTCATGACTTTGGGCCGGCTGATGACTAGATCTCGCATTGCGGCGGCGAATATACCGTAGAGGGCGAACACGAAGAAGGTGAGGCCCATGAACGTGAGACTGAGTCCGACCATATGCCACGTGCCATGCACCCCGTCAGCGGGGACGAACTGGGGCAGAAATGCGAAAAAGAAGATAGTCAGCTTCGGGTTCAGGAGGTTGATCAGCACGGCTGTGCGGATTACGCGCCAGAATGACACCGGTGCGGGATTACTGTCGATTTGAATCGCAGACTTGTCACGTAGTGTTTGCCAGGCCAGGAACAACAGGTAGGCGACTCCGAACCATTTGATGGTCTGGAAAGCGACCGCTGACGTGTTCAAAATCGCCGCAAGCCCCGTCACAGCGGCAACCATGTGGGGGATCACCCCGACCGTGCAGCCCAATGCGGCCACGAGCGCGGCTTTCGTTCCCCGAGAAAGACCGGCCGCGATTGAGTACACCGCGCCGATTCCAGGAGTGGCTACCACTATCAGAGTGGTGATCAGAAATGCCACGTTCATAAGGTCACCTTCGAAGCCTTTGCCTCAGCCACCATGCCGTCACGACGCTTCTGATTGACGCCGCTTCATCTCCGCGTGCTCCACCTACTGGCGCTCAGAAACCGAACCCATCCATTATCTCAAGCGAGCACTCTGTGTCTACACTCGTGAACTCTTGCGCGGGCACCCCGGATGATTATTCTCACCCCTCGAACGATACCGACCACTGGTTCAGGTTATGCCCAGAAGCAGCAGAGCCGGCTGGATGTGCTCACCCCAACCACCAATATTGCTGTAGTCAACATACTGTTGGCGCCAGCGCCTGAAGAGCCAGAACCCCAGAACGAAGACACCTACGGCGATAACGAGAACACTTGTGGGTAGCGCTCCCGAGGCGGTGCGGGGAACGTCGTTGGCATGATCACGGCTCCACCGCTCTTCGAAGCGGCGCTCCTTGTCGTCTTTCTCCGAGTCCTCGGGCGTTTCAGTCATAGCCTCTATTGTCGCGCACATGTGCCGCGTTGTGCCCCTTAGAGTGGCCAAGCCCCGTCAATCACTGCGTCGATCTTCCCCTGCCTATGCAGATAGGCCTGAAAGTCTTCAGCTTGGTCCGCTTTCCACCCTGACTGAAGGGCGTGGAGCTCGTCAGCTGGCATCTGAAGTTCTGGATACTTCTCTGCCTGGCAATCTGCCACCTGCACTGCAGCGAGTGCATCAGGAGCAGCAGAGTGCGCCTCAGCCAGCTCCACATTGTGGACACCGCAGAGATCAGGCAGCCGCCGCTTACCCCGCCGGTACTTGTCGACCTGTTTATCAATGACAAGGGGATCGATGATCGGCCTGGGTATCGGGAACTCCAGTCCGTAGCGCTCAGCCTCAGCACGCAGGACGGCCAGATCATAGGGGGCGTTCATCACCACCACGGCGGAGCCAGAGAGAAATTCGCGGGTCAAAGCTGCCAACAGTTCCGCCACAGCCTCAGCGGCATCCTGGCCATGCTCACGCGCGTATTCAGTGCTGATTCCGTGAATCGCCACCGTCTCCTCAGGGATCTCCACGCCTGGATCAACCAACCACTCACGCACTCGAGGCGACGCGGAGTCCTCAGGGTCGAAGGTCACCAATGCAGCCGAGACAATCCTGGCCTCAGCGGGGAACCTCGAGGTGGTTTCCAGGTCGAACCCCACACGGCGCTGCCGGTGCCAGGAGTCACTGACGGGATGCAGGTCAAACAGCGCTTCACTTTCCATGCTCGACACAATACCGGGGAGGTCTGAAATGCCTGCGCGTACCTGACCCGAGCCGGAGAATGTCTGAGGCTGCACGTAGCCTGAGATGACCGCTCCATGAAAGTCTGGAACGTGCACAACAGGACCTAGGCCAAAGCAGATGAACGCACAAGGAGAGAGCATGGGTGAGGGCAGGATGGCCGGACTACCGACCCCGCAGTGCCCCACGCTCGTCTACGGCGCACCGGGGTCGGGAAAAACAGCCTTGGCGCTCGAGTCGGCGCTGGATTTTCTGCGCAGTGGTGAGGACTCGCGCAACATTCTGGTCCTGTCGCCCACCCGAGATTCCTCCGCCTACCTCAGGGATGAGATCGAATCGCGCTGGGGCGCAGAAGCTCCCGGCGCTGCGCTCAGCGAACAACCCTCCCGTTCCTTTGCCTCATACGCCTTTTGGGTCCTGGGAGAGGCACGACGCCGCAAAATGCTCAGTTTCAGCGCCCAGACGCCGCGGCTCCTCTCGGGCGCGGAGCAAGACCACATCATTCGGGACATCATCGAGGACATGGTTAGTGACGGGGCTGTGGACAGCTGGCCCACGGGCTTGAGAGAGGCTACTAAAGCCGACGGTTTCCGCAAAGAAGTTCGCGAACTCCTTGATCGCGCCCGCGAACATGGCATCACTCCCACCTGGTTGGGAAGAACCGCTCAGGAGCGGCAGGTGCCGGAATGGCAGGCAGCGGCTGAAGTCTATTCACGCTACCTCGAACGGTTCAGCTCAGCAGACTATGAGGATGCATATGATCCGGCAGGTCTGATCAGCGAGGCAGCCCGCCTCCTGGAGAACAACTCTGAGCTGCTGGACGCGGAACGCCACCGGCTTATGCGCATCGTCGTTGATGATCTCCAAGAAGCCAGCCCCAGTGTCTACCGCCTGCTGAGACTCATTGGTGCCGGCAAACCGGTCCTGGCATTGGCGAATCCCGACACTGTGACTCAAGGTTTCCGGGGGGCCAGGCCAGACAAACTGAAGGGCTGGCGAGAACTCATGGCGCCTGATCCGCGTCGGAGCCTCTATGGCCAAGCCCCGGAGATACATACGTTGACGCAGTCACACGGCATGGCTGGTCGTATCGCCGAGGTTTACGCTCGCACCGTTCAGCGGATCTCAGCGCCATCGGAAACTGCTCTTCGCCGAATGTGGCAACCGTACCTACACGGGGATGTGGAGGAGAGTTCTCCGGACGGTTCCGTCGACGCGGTCACGGTGGTCAGCGACCACGCTGCGGAGCGCGCCGTCTTGGCGGAGATCCTCCAGCGGTATGACCACGGCAACGTTCCCTTCCGCCAGATTGCCGTTATCGCTCGGAGCGGAAGCACAGCGCGGCGGATGGGGAGGATTCTGGCGGCCCACGGGATACCGGTCCGCCAGTCCATGCGAGATATTGTGCTCAACCAAGAGCCCGCTGTGGCACCGCTGTTGAAAATTTTGGCCTGGGCCGCTGACGGAAGTGACGCATCGGCGATCACACTGAGCCTCAGTGACGTCCTAGAACTCGCTGACTCCCGGTACGGTCTCGGCGACGCACTGAGCTTCCGTCGACTCCGGCAGGACCTCCGCCGGCACGAACGAAAACTCGCCACTGCAGAGAACCGGGATCCACGAAGCTCCGACGATCTTATTCTGGCTGCGGCTCACAACCCGCAGGATCCCATCCTGAACACTATTGCGATCCCCGCCAAGGGCGACAGGCCCGAAACTCCCGGCCACGGACTGAGGCGCATCGCCCGGATGCTCCAGGCAGCGCGCACGGCGTCTCAAGCCGCCTCAACACGACCAGGTGAGCTGCTGTGGGAGGTGTGGGACGCCGCGGGCATCGCCGAAGCCTGGCGCGAAGCCACCAAACACCCGGGATGGGATGCGGAAAGGGCAGACCGGGACCTTGACGCTGTCCTCGCGCTCTTTCACTCCGCTGAGCGGTACGAACAGCAGAATCCCCACGGGTCCGCTGCCGGGTTCGCTGACCACATGCAGAGATTAGAACTGCCAATGGACACCTTGGCCCAGACCGTCGCTGACGACGACGCTGTGGAGGTGCTGACCCCCACCACCGCGGCAGGACGGCACTTCAACTCGGTCATCGTCTTAGACCTGCAGCAAGGTGTCTGGCCTAACGCCCAACCCCGTGGTGAGCTACTTCGCAGCAGGGAACTCGCCGACGTGGCCGAAGGGCAGAGCCATGGTGCCAGCCGGAGTCTGATGGTCAAGCGCATGCAGACCCTTCAGGACGAATACCGCCTCTTCACATCAGCCATGTCCCGGGCAACACACCGACTGTTCGCAGTAGCGGTGGACAACCAAGAAAGCAGGCCCAGCACCCTACTCGACCTCATCACAGCTGTGGAAAACCGGCCGGCTCCGACAGAGACTGAGATCCGTCCGTTGACCGAAGCGTCCCTCGTGGCCGAACTTCGCCGGACTCTCGAAGCAAACCCGGCAGATCGCCACGCTGCACAGGCACTTGCTGCGCTCGCCCAGCACAACATTCCCGGTGCGAATCCAAGCACATGGTGGGGTCTGCCGCAGCTGACCACCACTGAACCGCTCTTCGGCCCCGATGAGGACCTGACAGTGTCGCCCTCTACAGTCGAAGCCGCCATTACGCAGCCCCTTCAATGGTTCACGACCCGGGCCGGTGGCACCGAACCCACGGACTTCAACCGGATGCTCGGAACGCTTATTCACTCCATTGCCGAAACCCACCCGGAAGAGACTGATGTCCAGAAACTGCACCAGGTCTTGGAGAGCCGCTGGCACGAACTGAGGTTGGAGGGCTGGGAAGGTGAGGCCCGGAAAGCCCGAGCGAGAGATATGCTCCGGCAACTTGCTGGCTATCACGTTCGGGTGGGCAACCGAGAAGTGGTCGGAACTGAGATACGCGCCTCCACCCGCCTAGACATCGAAGATCCCATGCGGACCGGGGCCGTCTTTATTAGGGGAGAAATCGACCGCATCGAGCGTGAAGCCGGAAAGTTGCACATCGTGGATCTCAAGACGGGAGGCAAGGCGCCAAGTCCCGCAGATGCAGAACGCCACCCGCAACTTGGGCTCTACCAGCTGCTCGCGGCAGGAGATCCGTTCCTCAAGCCACTCGGAGAGGTGGAAAAAGCGGCACTTCTCTACGTCGCAATGAACAAGCGCGCAACCATCCGTGAGCAAGAAGCCGTTCCGCTCGATGAGCCCGGCGTATGGCCTCTGAAACAGCTCCAGCAGGCCGTGCACGCCATGACTCAACCGACTTTCGAAGCACGTGCGGCCGCAAGTGCGGGAACAGGTCTCTGGAGCACCTGCCGAGTTGGACCGCTGTGCCCACTGTGTGAGGAGGCCAAGCAGGTGACGCAGCCATGACTGTTCAGGAAAACGGCTTAAGATTCACCCCTGCCGAGATTGCGGAAGCCCTCGGAGAGTTCACCCCGACCCCCGAGCAGTGCGCCGTCATCGAATCCGGTCTGGAACCCATGTTGGTGGTCGCCGGGGCCGGCTCCGGAAAGACCGCCACGATGGCTGACAGGGTGGTCTACCTCGTCGCCAACGGACTGGTCACACCGCCTGAGATCCTTGGAGTCACCTTCACGCGTAAGGCTGCTGGTGAGCTCGCCGAGCGCGTCACCGAGAAGCTTAAGAAACTCGTGGACAACCACCTCATACAAGCCGAGGACCTTGTTCCACCTGAGCTGCGCGCCGCTGCCTACGGCGGCGGTGACCACCCCGACGTAGACCTCACCAGCGTGGTCGAACCCACTATCTCCACATACCACTCCTACGCCCACTCCTTGGTCAGCGAATACGGCCTGCACATCGGCCTGGAACCAGAGTCCGAGCTCATCGGGGGTGCCCAATCCTGGCAGATCATCACCGATCTCATCACCAACTACGACGACGGTGCTGCGCTCATCCGAGCTGAAGCCAACCCCAACTCGCTGCCTGAGCAGGTGTTGAAACTCTCTCAGGACATGGCAGAGCACCTCAGAACGCCCTGGGAAGTCATCTCCTGGTTGGACTCAGAGATCACCCGCGCAGAGCAATGGGAAGAGCACCTCAGCCAAGACGGACAGAGTCTGCTCAACACGCTGAGGCTGCGCCGTGAGACCGCCAAGCTCGCAGCCGAGTATCAAGATGTCAAACAGTCCGAAGCCTTCATGGACCATGGAGATCTGCTCCGCTACGCTGCACAACTCGCCGCAGCAGAAGACTCACCGGTTCGAGCGCGTGAACGCGAAAAGTACAAGGTTGTCCTGCTCGACGAGTTCCAGGACACCTCCCATGCGCAGCTGAAACTCTTCGCCGACCTCTTCGGTCGCGGCACCGGCCACGCGGTCACAGCCGTCGGAGACCCCAACCAATCCATCTATGGGTTCCGCGGAGCCTCTGCCGGGCAACTCTTCCAATTCCCTCAGATGTTCCCAACCCGAGATGTTCAAACCCGCCGAACCCGGTCCGCAGACTTGAAACAGCTGACCATCGCATGGCGCAACGGCCGCAGCATCCTCGACGTAGCCAATCAGCTTGTCAAGCCCTTCACCCTCTACACCGAAACGAGCGGCCCCTCATGGCATCGCGGTACAGGACATCTGCGCCGCCAGCTCAAAGAACTCATCACTGCCGACCGGATGGATACTCAAGGGCGAGTCCTGAGCCAGGAAGGATCGCCGCTCAGTGATGACTCTGGCGGCGAACAAGAACCGGTGCAGCGCATCGTTCCGCCTTCCAGCGTCGCCGACGGACACGTCTCCTTTGGGTTCTTCGCCACAGAAGATGAAGAGACCGAAGCCATCGTTGCGGAGATGCGGGCCGAACTGGATGTCTGCGCGGACGAAGACCCTCCTGAATGCGCAGTCCTCGCCACCACACACGGCCAACTGGCGAAGATCGCCGACGCCCTGCGCCGCAGTGGAATCCCCCACGAGCTTGCGGGCCTTTCCGGGCTGCTCTACCGCCCTGAGATAGTCGAGCTGCTCGCTTATTTGCGAGTGCTCTCAGACCCCAAACGTTCAGACGAACTGATCCGGATCCTCGGGGGAGCCCGATTCCGAATAGGGCCCAAAGACCTTTACCTCCTGGGCCGCAGCGCATCTGGTCGTGCTCGGCAGCGCAGCGGGAGCTTTACCAGGGAGGACGAGGACCAACAAGGCTCCCTAGAACCCGAACTCGATGAAATGCCGTCACTGATTGAAGCTCTTGATCACTTCGATCTTGACCCGACAGTTGAAGAGACTTCCCTTCGCGGCTTCTCCCCAGAAGGCATCACGCGTCTCTCCCAGGCCAGAGACCAATTCCGAACTCTTCGAGAGCTTCTTCACCTTGACCTTGGCAGTCTCATCCAGCGCATCATTCACGAAACCGGGCTCGGCGTCGAGGTCTCCGCCCGGCCGTGGGAAGTAGGCACTCATCCCACACGGCAACTGGACGCACTCATCGAATACGCTGAATCGTTCGCCTCCTCCTCAGCAAGTCAAGACCTCACAGGATTCCTCGACTGGCTCAACGCGGCGGCCCACCAGGAAAGGGGGCTGGAACAGGCAGCAGCGGACCCACAACCCGGTGCCGTGCAACTGCTGACCGTCCATGCTTCCAAAGGATTGGAATGGGACGTCGTCGCCGTCGCCGGGCTGCGCCGCGACCGCTTCCCCCGCAGACCCGCCATGGCCAGCCGCTGGACGAAAAAAGACGGCGACCTCCCGTGGCCCCTCCGCGGAGACTCTGAGTCGCTACCCCAATGGCTCAGTGACCAGATGGAAGACACCGACAAACGCACCGCACAGGTCTGGGCGCGCTCGGCCGGTGCCACGAACTCACTGAAGAACTATGAAGGACCCGTCTACAAAGACGAATGCGTTGCGTTCAGTGAAGAAGAGGACCGTCGCCTTGCCTACGTTGCCATGACCCGAGCCAAAACGCGGCTATTGTGCACTGGCGCCTGCTTCTACGGGGCGTCCGGTGGACAAGAACCTTCCCCGTTCCTGCTGAGCATTCGCGATCTCGCACAACAGACCTCCACGGCAGAGCGGTTCACTGAGCTTACCTGGCATGAATACGATCCGGAGCAGCAGAACCCCCTGGCGGACATCATCCTCAGCGCCACGTGGCCCTACGATCCGCTAGAAGAGCTTCCCGTCCGGCAACAGCGCCTGATCAAAGCTGATCTTCAAGACCCCACCTCGGTCGACACCTACCAGGACGTGTACTCCGCAGCTGCCCCGCTACCGCGGACAAGTCGCAGGCCAGCCATGACAGAGGCCGCGGATCTGGTTGCGCAACAGCTCAGAGAACCCGCAGTCCTCACCTCTCCTGGGGTAAGTCCCTGGGCGGAGCAAGCACGATTGGTGATCCAACGGGCGGAGCAACGCCGCTCCTCCGCCCGTTCGCTGCATCTGCCCAAGCAGCTATCAGCTTCATCCGTGGTGCAGCTGCAGCACGACCGGGCGCAGGTTCTTGAACAGGCGCGCCGTCCCATTCCGCAGAGACCCTCATCTGCGGCCAGGCGCGGCACAGCCATTCACGCGATCATCGAACAGGTTCTCGAAATACAAGCATCGCTGCCCGATATAGACGAGCTCTTCGCCACCCACGCAGAGGATGACATCGAAGGGCATCTCGAGCTGGAACGCGTCCGCGCCAGCTACCAGAACAGTCCCTGGGCGGCCCAACCCGCTTTTGCCGTCGAGATCCCCCTAGAAACCACCCTGGGTGGGACCACGCTGCGCGGCAGGATCGACGCCGTCTTCGCCAGAGATCCACACGGCACGCCCCTGAGTAACCAGATCTTTGAGATGTGGATCGGACTTCCTCGAGCTGAGCGGGACCGTAAGATGGCCAGCTGCACCTTCGACCTCGTCGACTGGAAAACCGGGGATGTCCCCAAGGGAACCGAGATGGAAGAAAAGGAGCTGCAACTCGCCGTCTACAGGATCGCCTTCAGCAGGCTCTACAGCGTGCCGATGGCGAACATCCGCGGACACTTCGTCTACCTCGACCGGGACACCGTCCACTCGCCTGAAGAACTCGCCGATGTCAGCGCAGTGGAGTCCATCATCAACGGCACCTAGAACCGATCGGAACTACTCTTAATCCTCGGCGATATCCACACGCCACGACGAACCCTGCGGCACATACACCACACGAATATGGGCACGGTCCGGGGAGCCCTGCCAAAACTCCACACGGTCCGGAACCACTCGCCACAACGTCCAATCATCGGCAGCTACCAATTCCTGAGCCGCGGGGCTGCGCGCCTGCAAATCCGCCTCACTCTCCTCTCGCGGAGCTTCCACTACGCGGCCCCGAACGCGCACCGATCGCATGACCGGCTGCCACCACAGGGTCAACGCGGCCGCGGGGCAATCACGCAGCTGCTGTCCCTTGCGGCTCGACGCGGTGCTGGCGAAAGCCCACCCCCGCGCGTCCACGTCCTTCAGGATCAGCATGCGCGAATCGGGGACACCGTCAGCATCAACTGTGGACAACGCCGCAGTGCGGGGCTCCTCTACACCTGCAACCAGGGCATCACTCAGCCACGTGAAGAACACATCCACCGGGTCCCCGGGCAGATTCGTCACATCCATGGTCTGAGGCTGACCGGTCAACGCTCGGATAGAACGCAACAACGCCCTCGTCTTCTCCGTCATCTCAGGAGTCTACGACTCCGTCAGCTCAGATTCTCTGACCCGCCCGCTTCGTGAGCAAAATAGCGTAGAGCGCAATGACCACACCCAAAGCTGCTGCAATCGCACCAGCGTAGGCAGGCGCACGGAGGCCCAACCCCATATCAATTGTCACTCCACCCATAATCGCGCCCAAGGCATTGGCAGCATTGAACGCTGAATGGTGGAAACTCGCAGCGAGCTGCGGAGCCTTAGGCGCCGTATCAATGAGATGAGTCTGCATCGCTGGGCCGAGGTTCGATGAGGAAACACCCACGCAGAACAGCAGGATCAGCATCATCCACGGAATGTGCGCGAATGCAGCAAACAACACCATAAACACCGCGACCATGACCATCGCGATCAGCACCGTACCCAGTACGGACTTATCTGTAGCCCAACCGCCCATAAACGTGCCGATGACCATCCCCGCACCGAAAATGAGCACAACCCAGGGAAGGGCGCTGTCGCTGAAGCCTGTCACCTCAACAGCCACATGCGACAGATAGGTGTAGATGGCGAACATTCCGGAGAACCCGACCACGGCCAAGCCAATCCCCACCCATAGTCGCTGATTCGCCAAGGCACGCAGCTCGCCCTTAACAGATGCGCCCGCCGGAGCCGCTTGACGGGGGGCGAGGTAGGCCACCGCAAGCATTGTCAGTGCTGCCAGCGCCGCCACAATCAGGAACATCCAGCGCCATCCGAACAGCTGCCCGATCCACGTCACTGCTGGAACGCCGGAGACATTGGCGATTGCTAGGCCGGAGAGGACCACGGCGATCGCACGTCCCCGCTTGGCCGGGCCCACCATCTGCGCACTCATCAGCGCTGCAGTCGCGAAGTAGGCGCCGTGGGGCAACCCGGAGAGGAACCGTCCAACCAGGAGAGTCTCAAAATTGGGTGCGATGAAGCTCAGTACGTGCGCGATGATAAACAGCACCAGCAGAAACAAGGCATAGGCCTTCCGCTCCCGCTTAGCGCCCATCAGAGCCAGGAACGGTGCACCCACCACCACACCCAGCGCGTAGGCAGACACCAATAAGCCACCTTGGCCGTAACTTACGTCGAGATCCAACACGATCTCACGCTGCAATCCCATAATGGCGAACTCGGTGACACCGATGGCGAAACCGCCTGTCGCCAGTGCCAGTATCGCCCAGGCCATCTGGGTACGGGTCATGTGGTTCTTTGTCACCGCAACCCCAACCGTGCTCCGTTCGGGATCATTCCCCGGATCTTCAACTGACGCAGGACAGGCAGATCAGGAGCCGGGTGGGCGCAGCCCCGGGTGGCGTTCATAGATGGAAGAGGAGGACGCCTCGCCTGGGCTCTCAGCCGATCCGGCCGGCGAACCTGTATCCACTGATCCACCGGAAGCGTCCGAGGCAGCAGAAGCCGCCGAAGGTGCTGACTGTGCCGAGGCAGACGAGACGGCTGACGCCGCTGAGGACGAAGAAGCTGAAGAGTTTGCCGACCGGGCGCTGGCAGCTGACGCCGCGGAGGACGGAAAGAAGTTCTTCTGCTTGGCTCTGCGTTCGGAATCATGATCGGGTTGGATCGGCAACGAGCCTGTCACCGGGGCGGGGAGATCGAACTCATCAGCGTCATCCACGTACGCCGGGATCTCCTCCGTGAGCGGATCGTCGTCGGAGGCGGGTCGCTGCGCGGCTATTGGGCGCGGCGCTGCGCGCTGACGAAGAGGGGTCACCACGCCGGTGTCCTGTTCCCCTGCGCCGTCGCTTGGGGCTGCTTCGGCAACGTCAGCATCCGTCATGAAGGCTGGTCCGTCATCATCGTCCGAGGCGTCCCACGCCCCCGCTCCAGCAATGGTGGCTGCCGCTCCGGCGCGCCGGACCGGCTTGGAATCCTGGTTGTCGGCTGGCGCCTGTGGCTCATCATCTTCGGGTGGGTCGAGCGCGATGGGCCGACCCCCATAGGTTTCGATGTCGGAAGCCAACTGCCTGAGCAGACCAGCAGCTTCCTCCACCATCTGCTGGTTTCCACCAGTAGTTCCGCGGATCATCCACTGAGCCAGAGCGAACTCCGCAGAGAGCGCGGCCCGTCGCAGCACATGCTCATCCGGTTCGGTGCTGCGGTGTGCGGAGTAGGCAACGAGGACCCGGTCGCTGAACGTTTGGTCGGGTGAGGCGATGAGCCAGGCCAGATCATCGGCAGGATCGCCCACATGGAGGTCTGTCCAGCCGGTGACAGCCATCACCCGTTCGCCCTCCACGAGTAAATTATCCTCGTGCAGGTCTCCATGCACCACTGTGGGGGCAAAGTCCCAGAGCGACTTGTCCTCCATGGCACGCTCCCAGCGCCTCAGTAGCAGTGGAGGCACCTGTCCAGTGGAAGCGGCGGCGTCGAGCTCGTTGAGGCGGCGCTGCCGAACCCGCTCTGCGCTGTATCCCGGAAGGTCAGCGTGGTCCACCACTGACGTTGAGAGGTCATGCACCGCGGCCACAGTCCTGCCCAAATCCTCAATGAGCTCTGGGGTCGCTCGGACTAAGTCGGGCAACTCCACGGGTTCACCGGGCAGGTGGTTGTAGACGAACACGCGCATATCCTCGACCCGGGTCGCGCCCGCTACGCTCGGGACGCGGAACGGCAGCTCGGCGCGGATTGCAGTGGAGAACCCCCGCAGCACCTGCACCTCAGTCTCCAGGCGCATCGCCGCCTGCTGGTGCTGGGGGCCCCGGACGCGCCACCTGTTGCCCGAGCCGTCCACCACCACGGCGGACATGAAGTCCCGTGCGTCATCGGGAGCATCGGCTACACCGGTCGGTGAGAGACCCGGCACCGCACGGGTCGCCAGGGCAGCCAATTCCATCGAAGTCCATCGCACGGACCTCAGCCTAGCTACCAGGGGGCCAAGAACGGACATGCAACGCGGAAGACTGTGGAAAAGGACATTCACGTCTTCCTCCCCGGCGGTACCGTAGAGGCCATGATCAATGCAGTCCAGGAGGCCCCTCCCGAAACCGTCCTTGACGGGTTGGACGCCGAACAGCGAGCCGCAGCGTCCACCTTAACTGGACCGCTGTGCATCCTCGCTGGCGCGGGAACCGGCAAAACCCGGGCCATCACACATCGCATTGCCTACGGTGTCCGGGCCGGGGTCTACGATCCCCACCGGGTGCTGGCGGTCACGTTCACTGCCCGTGCGGCTGCCGAAATGCGCTCCCGGTTGGCTGCCCTCGGGGCGCCTGGTGTTCAAGCCCGGACATTCCACGCTGCTGCTTTGCGGCAACTGCAGTACTTCTGGCCGATGGCCGTGGGCGGGACCCTGCCACAGATCCTGGACTACAAGATCAAGCTTTTGGCTGAGGCCGCCAAGCGACTCCGCATGACTACCGACCGTGCAGGTCTGCGCGACTTCGCCTCCGAGATCGAATGGGCCAAGGTCTCCACCCTCACCCCTGAGGGCTATCTCGCCCAGGCGAAAGATCGGGAGTCCCCCGCCGGGGTCGACCACCAGGCCTTTGCCCGGCTCTACCAGGCATACGAAGACATCAAGGAAGACCGTCACCTGATGGATTTCGAGGACGTCCTACTGTTCACAGTCGGGATGCTCGAGTCCGACGAGCGGGTAGCAGCCCAGGTGAGACAGCAGTACCGGCATTTCGTCGTTGATGAGTACCAAGACGTCTCCCCGCTGCAGCAGCGTCTGCTTGATTTGTGGCTCGGAGGGCGGGATGAGCTGTGCGTGGTCGGTGACGCCGCGCAGACTATCTACTCCTTCACCGGTGCGACCCCGGATTACCTCCTCACCTTCCGGCGTCGCTACCCGAACGCTGAAGTGGTGAAACTGGTGCGTGATTATCGGTCAACGCCGGAGGTCGTCAAGCTCGCCAACACCCTCCTGGCTGATCGCCGA
Organism: Nesterenkonia haasae; assembly: GCF_010119385.1. Classification (GTDB taxonomy): domain Bacteria; phylum Actinomycetota; class Actinomycetes; order Actinomycetales; family Micrococcaceae; genus Nesterenkonia; species Nesterenkonia haasae. The sequence goes on along the minus strand of NZ_VFIE01000018.1, from coordinate 626,548 downwards.
CCCGGTGGGGATGCGCCCTGGCCGGCTCCGCTTCAGCTCATCTCCCAGCGCACCGCTGGCCCCGTGGCTGAGGTCACCGAGCACGCTGACGACGACGCCGAGGCATCCTGGGTGGCCGAAAAAGTTGCCGCGACTACTAAGGCCGGGACCCCCCTGAGTGAGATCGCAGTGCTCTACCGCACCAACGGGCAGTCTCAAGCGCTGGAACAGGCGCTCGCGACGGCCGGAATCTCATACCAGCTCCGTGGCTCTGAACGGTTTTTCTCCCGTCCCGAAGTGCGGGAAGGGCTCTCCACGCTGCGCACCAGTTCGCTCATCGCAGACGATTCTGTAGATTCGGTGCCTGAGGCTGTTCGCGGTGTGCTGTCGTCGATCGGCTGGTCCAGTGAGGCGCCATCCTCCGCCGGAGCCCGGCGTGAACGTTGGGAATCGCTGGCGGCGCTGGTGTCGCTGGCAGAGCGCATGGACTCTGAGCGTCCAGACCTGACTCTGCGAGTGTTCATCGGAGAACTGGACGAACGCTCAGCAGCCCAGCACGCGCCCACGGTCGAGGGTGTCACGCTGGCATCTCTGCACTCGGCAAAAGGGCTGGAGTGGGATGCGGTGTTCCTTGTGGGCTTGTGTGAAGGACTGATGCCAATCACGTTCGCACAGACGCAGCAGGAGCTCGACGAGGAACGCCGCCTGTTCTACGTCGGAATCACGCGGGCGAAGACTCATCTGTACCTGTCCTCTGCGGCGGCGCGGCACCCGGGCGGCCGTGGTCGGCGTAAGAGCTCTCGATTCCTCATACCCCTGCGCAAAGAACTCGGACTGGAGGCGCCCACACGCCGGATCGCCCCGGGGAGCGGAAAACTCAGCGTCAACGCTGCAGCACGCAAGCGAAAAGCCGCTGTCTGCGCCGGGTGTGGCGAAGTGCTCACCGTGGCCACTGAAATCTCACGCCGCCGGTGTGCAGATTGTCCACCGCGTTACGACGAACAGCTCTTCGAGCATCTGCGTGCATGGCGTAGGGCGTATGCCCAAGAGTTGGATACCCGTGCCTTCATGGTCTTCTCAGACTCGACCCTCGAACACATCGCCGAACACAAGCCCACTTCCGATCCTGAGTTGCTCAAGATCCCAGGCATCGGAGAGCGCAAGCTTGAGCTGCATGGAGACAGACTCAAGGCTGCCCTGCGGGAGTTCAGCGGAACCGCCTAAATTTGGGCGATCTGCTCTTTAGGGGTCCTCACCGGCGCCGCTGGAGTATTCACTGTGCTTGCTGTGCTGGGCCGCCCAGGTCACACCTGCTAGGAAGGCGTCGGCCTCGTGGGTGCGCGGATACCGGGCTACCAGCTCCTGAAACCGGGGTCCATGGCCTGACTCAATCAGATGGGCCAGCTCGTGGATCAGCACAGAGTCCACAACCCACCCCGGCATCGCCCGCAACCGGGAAGAAAGCCGAATTTCTCCGGTGGTAGAAGTGGTGGAACCCCACCGTTGCAACTGCCGGTCCGACCAGGAGACTTTGAGCGGCTCAGCGGAGTCCCCCAGATACTGAGCAGCCAATTCCCGCGCCCGGACCAGTAATGCGTCGTCACTGCGTCCAGCTCGGCTAGCACGTGTCGCCAATCGCCTGCGGAACGCACGGGCATGAGTTTCGATGTCGCGGCGAGAAAGCCGCATCGGCACTCGCAGCCGGAGCTCGCCGCCAGAGAGGTCTGCAGTGACCGTGCGCCGTCGCTTGGCTGAGCGAATCACAATCACATCTTCGCCATCCACCTGAATCTTCTGCTGCTGCTGTGCCATCGGTGGCCAGTCTACGCCGACGCGGGATCCCAGCTGTGGAAAACTCGAGTCCTTTGAGCCCATGGAAGGATAATAAAAGGAGTCAAATGGGATCAAGATGAAAGAAAATACTATGCCTGTCTCCCCGTCGTCGATCACTGCCAACGCAGCTGCGGTGCGCAGAGCCAGGCGCAGGCTCGCCACGATCGTCGTGGAGGGACTCGGGGCTGTTGGTTTTCGTCTCGCGGAGCACCTCGTGGAGTGCAGAATCGGAACCCTGGTTCTGCGTGATGAGCGCCCGGTAGGTCTTCGAGATCGCGGGTTTCGTTCCCTGGACGCCGGTCGGCCCCGGGCGGAGGCAGCGGCGGAACTTCTTGCAGCCAAAGCAGAGGAGACCGCCGTGGTGGAAGCCCCAGCTGAATCGTCGATCAGCGGAGCAGATCTCCATGTTCTGGCTTTTCGCGGCAGGGTCCCTGCCGCTGCCCTGCACCGTGGTTTGGAGGAATCGCCTGCGGTTCTTGCAGTTCTGGCCGCAGAGTCAGGCTGGCGGATCGGACCGCTCCTACTGCAGGATTCTCTGGTGTGCAGCGACTGCATGGGCGTTGGTTGGTTGCCTGCGGAGGTGCCCGCAGGCGGTGCCGAAACGCTGGGCCCGCTGGAGGAGGCCGCAGCGGCTCTGGCCGCTCATCAGATCACGGTGCTGATCGAGGGGATGGCCACGGCGGCCGTCCACAGTGGCGGGTTGATGACTGATGCTGCCACGGGTGACGTTTCCCATGTCCGACCACGTCCAGGAAGGGACTGCACCTGTCCCTACGTCAATGGCGAGTCCTCCGAGGAGGGCCTGGTCGGGCTGTGAGCGAACGGAGGCATCATTCTCCAGACTCCAGAGATACCCTTTAGTCTCACGCTTTGTCTCAACTGGAGCAGGAGCCAGCGATGTCTGATCAGCCCGACGACAACGAGCGCCGCGAGCCCAACGAAGAAGAGTTTCTGCGCAAACTCTTCGGTGAGGCTTTCGGGGACAAGTCCGGCACTGGGGAAGAAGATTCCCCCAAGAATGACTCAGGTCCCACGATGGGTTTCACCGGCAACCCCGGTGGACCAGCGCCGGACTCAGGGGCCCCGGGTGGATTCCCCGGCTTTCCACCCGGCTTTGACCCCTCGCAACTCCCCCCGGGATTCGGGGACCCCCAGATGATGCAGCAAATCATGGGCCAAGTTCAGCAGATGTTCTCGGCTATGCAGAACCAAGGCGATGACACTGTCAACTGGGAGCTCACCAAGAACGCTGCTGTCTCCGCTCTGGGCGACGACGACGCCGCGGTCACTCCTGTTGAAGGAAAACAGGTCGACGATGCACTCCGCCTTGCAGAGATGTGGCTCAATGAGGCCACCAGTTTCGAGGCCATGGGTGCCATCGGTCAGGGTCTGAGTCGCAAGCAGTGGATTGAGCAGACCTTCGAGTCTTGGCAGCGACTTACCGAACCAGTGGCTGAATCCGTCGGCCGAGCTATGGGACAGGTGGTGCGTCAGCAGCTCGAGGACGGGGAGGGCGTCAATCTCCCCGAGGAGATGAAGGCGATGCTGCCTCCGGATGCTGCAGGACAGGTAGCGAACATGATGGAGCGCATGGGAGGCGTGGCTTTTGGTGCCCAGATCGGCCAAGCTATCGGTGAGCTCGCCGGTGAAGTCCATTCCGGTTCAGACATCGGGCTGCCACTTGCGGGACCAACGATGGCGCTCGTGCCGGGGAACATCAAGAGCTTCGGCCAGGGGCTGCAGGTCGAAGAGGAAGAAGTTCTGCTGTACTTGGCGCTGAGGGAAGCTGCCCGGATGCGCCTGTTTGTGCGGGCCCCATGGCTGGAGGACGACCTCTTCAACGCTGTAGCCCAGTACGCAGCCGGCATCCACATCAACATGGAGCGCGTCGAAGAGGCTGCAAGCCAGATTGATCCGTCCAACCCTCAGGAGATGGAGGATCTCTTTGGTGAAGGTCTCTTCCAGGCTGATCGCACCCCTATGCAGGAAGCTGCATTGACCAGGATTGAAACCACCTTGGCCCTGGTTGAGGGATGGGTGGACGACGTCGTTGCGCAGGCTGGGGCCCACCTGCCCTCACTCGGAAAGCTCCGCGAGACCATGAACCGTCGTCGGGCCACCGGGGGACCGGCAGAAGCTGCCTTCGCCGCCTTGGTCGGACTTGAACTTCGCCCACGGAGACTTCGCGATGCCGCCGCACTCTGGGCCCATCTTCGCGAGCAGGACGGTGTTGCGGGTCGTGACGAAGTGTGGTCACATCCCGACCTGCAGCCAGATGAAGCAGACCTGGATGATCCTTCCGGTTTCCACAGCCGGCGTGCCGAGCGGCAGGCTGAGACGGAGAAAATCGACGACGAGCTCAAGAAACTGCTTGACGGCGGTTATGACGGTCCGGGCACCGGCTCCGGGGATCGTGCGTGAGTCTGCGCAAGACAATTCAGGTGGTCTCGGGCGGAGGCGCTCTGGTGACTGGCCTGGCCGCCCTGGCGCTCCCGAGCGCCTATCTGCTGGAGTCTCCGGGACCCATCTTTGACACCATCGCGGAGATCGACGATCAGCCAGTCATCACCGTCGAGGGAGCGTCAAGTTACCCGACTGAGGGCACTCTCGCGCTGACGACCGTCTACGTCAACGGAGCTCCTACATCCACTGTTCGGGTACCTGACGCAATCCGCGGCTGGCTCTCCCCGAGTGTCGATATGACTCCGCATGAGCTCATCTACCCTTCCGGCACTACTGAGGAAGAAGTCCGCCAACGCAACACGGCTGCCATGGCGTCATCGCAGGAACTGGCCCTGGCCGCAGCCTTGGACTACCTCCAAGTGGATTATGCGGTGGAGCTGTCGGTGATGGACTTCACTGAAGAGGCCATTGAAGCGGGAACCCACGAGGCCCTTTCCCCTGGAGACGTTCTGCTCGACGCCGCTGGGGAAGAGGTCACGGGGATCGAAGGATTGCGACAGGTAGTCAATGACGCGGCCGGCGAACCGATAGAATTGACTCTGATGCGAGACGGGGAACACGTCGAGGTCGAGGCGCCCACCTATCAGGAAGCCGACGGTGAGTACTACGTAGGTATTCTGCTGGGAAGCGAATTCGAGTTCCCCGTCCAAGCCGATATCCAGCTCGAAGACGTTGGAGGACCCTCGGCAGGACTGATGTTCACACTGGGGATCATTGACACAATGACTGAGGAATCACTCACCGGCGGCAAAGAATGGGCCGGTACTGGGACCGTGGACCCGGACGGAACAGTCGGTGCCATCGGCGGCATTGCCCAGAAAGTAGCCGGCGCACGCAGCCAGGGAGCGGAGTATTTCTTGGCTCCACGGGATAACTGTGATGAGCTGGAAGGTAGGCTTCCGAACGGGCTCGACGTTTACGGGGTCGAAGACGCCGATGAGGCAGTTGAGATCCTTGAAGCTGTCAGGGACAGCGATGAGGACTTTCTTGCGGGGCTCTCGCCCTGCGGCCGGTGAGAACCCGGCACACTTGCACCTAAAAATGAGTACATATAGAGATGAGGACAGAGGTTGAGCTTCTCACAGGGATTCGGGAATTCGAACCCCTTCTCCGGGGGCATCTTCGGCTCCGGCGCGGGTAATGGCGGCAATCGTGGAGGCGACGATGGCTCCAGTGGTGATGGTCCGCAGAAAAACAGCTCTGGGGGGCGGCGTCGTCCCTCCGCGCTGATCATCACGATTATCATCATCGCAGCCCTGCTGGGTGCTTTCGTGGCATTCTCCGGGTTCTACGCGGAGGTCATCTGGTACTCCCACCTGGGTTACTCCGAGGTATTCTGGACGGAATGGGTGGCCCGGTCATCCCTCTTCGCAATCGCGTTCGTGGTGATGGCTGCGCTGGTGTGGGTGAGCCTCTTTATGGCTTTCCGCACCCGCCCACTGGGGCTTGAGGGGCAACTCGGTGAGGCCGTTAACCGCTATCAGTCGACTCTGACGTCAATGCGCCGACTACTGATTTTCGGCCTGCCGACCCTGATGGGGCTCTTCGCAGGCACGGCGGCTCAGGCCAACTGGCAGCAGGTGATGCTGTTCTTCAACCAGGAGTCCTTCGGGCAGACCGACCCCGAATTCGGTCTGGACTTCAGCTTCTTCATCTTCACGCTGCCGTTCCTCAGTTTCGTGAACGGCTTCCTCATCTCTGCCGTACTAGTTGCCGGAATTGCCGGCATACTGTGCCACTACCTGTTTGGTTCAATCCGCATCGAGGGCAACGGCAAGGTGGTGGTGGAAAAGGCCGCCCGGTGGCATGTTGCCGTCGTCGCTGCCCTCTTCGTCCTCCTACAGGGTGTCAACTGGTGGCTGGGCCGCTACGCGACACTCCAGGACCAGAGCGGCACGTGGGCCGGTGCACTCTACACGGACGTCAACGCTGTGATCCCGGCTCAAACCATCCTGGCCATCGCCGCCGTTCTCGTCGCACTGGTTTTCATCATCACTGCGATCACCGCCCGCTGGCGGTTCTCGATCATCGGTACCGCAATGCTCGTAGTGACGGCGATCATCGGCACCGGTGTCCTGCCCTTCCTGGTTCAGGAATACCAGGTGCGGCCTACTGAGCAGTCGCTGGAAGCGGAGTACATCGAGCGCAATATGGAGATGACGCGCTACGCCTATGGTCTGGATGAACTCAACAAGATCAACTACCGCGCTACCCAGGAGGCGGAGGAAGGTGCCCTGTCAGGGGACGCCCCCAACATTGAGAACATTCGCCTCTTGGACCCGAACCTTGTCTCCGCTGCGTACCGGCAGTTCCAGCAGTTCCGCCAGTACTACACCTTCCCGGACACGCTGAGCTTTGACCGGTACGACATTGACGGTGAAACATTCGACACCGTGATCGCCGCTCGTGAGGTCAACGCTCCTGAAGGGTCCTGGGTCAACGAGCACCTGGTCTACACCCATGGCTATGGCTTGGTGGCAGCCAACGCGAACACCGTGACCCCTGAAGGACGTCCCGACTTCAGCCTGCAGGGCATTCCCACCACAGGTGACCTTGCCAGCGATGAGGACTACGAGCCACGCATCTACTTCGGTGAGTTCACACCGCAGTACTCGATCGTCGGCGCGCCGGAGGACGCCGCGCCGCGAGAGCTCGACCGCCCGGCCGTAGAACTCACCGATGATGAAGAAGGTGAAGGAACCGAGGCCGGCGATGACGGGCAGGACACGCAGTACACGTTCACCGGTGACGGTGGACCGTCTGTGGGAAATCTGTTCAACCGTCTGATCTATTCGCTGAACTTCCAATCCCCGGAGATCTTCCTCTCCGGCGACGTCAATGAAGAGTCACAGATTCTCTATGATCGTCACCCACGGGAGCGAGTGGAGAAGGTCGCTCCCTACTTGGAGGTTGACCAGAACATCTACCCAGCGATCGTCGATGGAAGTATCAAGTGGATTGTGGAGGGTTACACCACCTCCAACGACTTCCCCTACTCCGCCGAACAACAGCTGGAGTCGGCCACGCAGGACGCACTCACCCAGGGTGCCCCGCAGCTGACCGGTCAGGTCAACTACATACGGAACTCTGTGAAGGCAACTGTTGACGCCTATGACGGATCCGTTGAGCTCTACGCCTGGGATGACCAAGATCCGATTCTGCAGGCATGGCAGCAAATCTTCCCGTCATCACTGGAGCCGTACTCAGAAATGAGCGCGGAGCTGATGGATCACATCCGCTACCCAGAGGACATGTTCCGAATCCAGCGGCAGCTGCTCACGGAGTACCACGTTGATGCCCCTAACGACTTCTATGAGGGCAACGACGCGTGGTCAGTCCCCGAGGACCCGACACGGGAGGGTGGAGATCCCCAGCCTCCGTATTACATGACGCTCCAGATGCCTGAGCAGGAGGAGCCCAGCTTCTCGCTTACCTCTACCTTCATCCCTGCGACGGAAGCAGACGGCCAGCAGCGCAACGTGCTCTATGGCTTCCTTGCAGCATCCGGTGACGCCGGTACCGGTGAAGCGGGTGTCAAGAATGAGGACTATGGCACTCTGCGAATGCTGGAGCTGCCACGAGACACCGCAGTGCCGGGTCCCGGTCAGACCCAGGCGAACTTCGACTCGAACTCCACCATCGCGTCCCAGCTGAACGTGTTGGAGCTTGGCGGGTCACAGGTGCTTCGCGGCAACATGATCTCCATGCCGGCCGCCGAAGGCATTCTGAATATCCAGCCCGTCTACGTTCAAGCGACGGGCACAGGAGCCGCATACCCAGCGCTGCGGATGGTGCTTGTCGCCTTCGGTGAGAACGTCGGCTACGGTGACACCCTGCAGGACGCTCTCGACATGGTCTTCGGCGGCGACGCCGGAGTTGAAGCCGCCGAGGGTGCTGGCGTGGACGCTGACGAGGTCGAAGAGCTCGTTGACGCTGATGCGGTTGAAGGTGCAGAAGGCATCGTCGAGGACGAAGAAGAGGATCCGGCCGAAACTGAAGACGCCACCGCGCCTGAAGATGACGACGAGGACGAGCAGGAAGAGACTCCTGCCGCTGAGGGTGACGAGGAACGTCTGGAAGAGCTCCGTCAAGAAGCAGCTGAGATTTGGGCTGATCGAAACGAAGCCTTCGCAGAGGGCGATCTCTCGACCTACCGTCAGCTTGAGGTTGAGTTCGAGGACACTCTCGACGAGCTCTTCGAGCTTGAGTCGCAGTTGGCAAACTAGGGTCTGCTGACCTGAGTAGCGAATCGGCGGCGGAGTCAGGACTTACATCCTGACTCCGCCGCCGATTTTGTTGGAGGTTTACCTCCATGTAAGATAAACAAGTCCCGGAAACGGGAAACCCAACGCGGGGTGGAGCAGTTCGGTAGCTCGCCGGGCTCATAACCCGGAGGTCGCAAGTTCAAATCTTGCCCCCGCAACCAAGAAGACAAAACCCCTGGTCATGTGGCCAGGGGTTTTGTCATGCCCGAGGATTTCCGGTCCAGCGGCTTCAGAAAAGGGCTCCCACCGGGCCTCCTACGAGGCGTAGGCGCATATGCTCATCCAGGCCGCGGTGGGTGACCACCACATCCGGGGCTGGGAGCTGTTTCAGCAGTGCTGCCCTCGGGGCCTTCTTCTATTGATCACACCACAGCCAGCCCAGTAGATGTTGCCGTTGTGGGGGATTAGCACGCATCAGCCGGCGAAGTTGACCCCATGGACGAGGACCTGTCGATGAACGTCGCCGATGGGCTCCGGCTGGAAGACTTCGATCCCCAGCGCCAGGCGGTCTTCTTCCGGAAGCCTCGGTCCGTGAATCCGAAGTCACACTGGAGCGCTCTGCCCAGCAGCCAGTCCAGGAACCAGTTCAGCTCTGCGTGTCGAGAGATATCAGTCCGGGAGTGTGTTGCTGAGGAGTCACAAATGCGTGTTTTCAAAGCGTGCGCAACCCTCTACAACGGCGGCAGTTCGGGCTACCGGTGCCGTCCTGGGCACACGTCTCCGCCTATAACCCACGGTAGCTAACCCATAGGAGCCGAACGGCCCGCACCTCGCGCCGGGACGGCCCGGTGGGGGTTCGCCGCGTCCTTGCCGCACCGTTCGTCGTAGCCACGAGCGGTAGCGTCCTTGGCCCTGGTGATATCGTCAGTACTGTGGCCATGATGAGCAGTGTCTTCACAGACGGTGACGTCATATCGCTAGATTGGGCATCCGCGCAGGGCCGCCGGACGGTCGCCGAAGTTGAGTAGTCCGAAAACACTAGGCCCAAGCGAGGTCATGGCCATGTTTGCAACCGCCAAGACGCTCCGCCAACCTCCGCCGAGAGGGGCTACCATCGCTTTCTGGGCGGCCGCGGCTCTGGGATCTCTCCACGCAGCCTCGAGCATCTATTGGGCCTTCGGAGGCAATTGGCTATTGGAGACCGTGGGCCAGTGGGCAGTCGAGGCAGCGCAGGACAGGTCGTTCTGGGTCTTCGCTGGGCTGTTGGCGATTGGTATCCTCAAATAGGTAATTTCCTGGCTACCATTGCTGGCCGAGACGGGCCTCCTTCCGGGCCGACGCTTTTCTCGATTCCTCGGATGGGTCGCTGGACCGTCGCTGGCTCTCTATGGCGGCGCCAATGCGATAGCTGGGACGGGTGTGCTTGCAGGGTGGATCGCTTCCGAGGTCACAGACCGTGACGGCATGATCGGTCACGCTTTCATTTGGGGCCCGCTCTTCGCCCTGTGGGGTCTCACCCTGACCACAGCCCTGTTGCTCTCACGGCCACACCACCGGCGAGGAGCGAGCTCGCCTGAGGCTAGGCCTGAGTCAGCACGCGTGCCCAGGTAACGCTAAGGCAGCTGAGTTCGAGGTCACGGTCGACGCGCGATTCGCCAGCGGGTGCTGAGCCTGAACCGACAGAGACTAGCCTCCTTACATGGGAGGTAAGGCCCGCGACTGCACCGCGTCGTAGGTCGTTCGCAGAGCCTCGATGGAACTGGCATAGGGGGTCTGAGCGACTCCGATGAACAGGCAGTCGACCACACTCAGCTGACCGATCCTGCTACCCAACGCCCCGGAACGGAAGGCAGTTTCTCGAGCAACAGTCCGCAATACTGCGTCTTCCCCTGGGGTGAGTGGCGAAGTTTTCGCATTCATGATCGGAATAGGGGTGGCTCCTGCACTGTGGGCTCACCGAAGGAACTCGACCATATCTGAGGTTATCCCGGAGTGAGAGAGACGGCCGTGGCAACCGAGTTTTACCCCAGCATTCCATGGCCGCTACAGGCCTTGGTTATGGCGGCTACGAGCTCGGTAGTTTAGCCGTCGAGGTCCGGGACGGGACGCCTATGCTGCAAGGAACCCGGACGTTGACCGGCTCGACTCTGACTATGGATACAGCGGTAGGAAATTTCGGTCGCGGCCGGGGTGAGCCGGCAGGAGGCACTCCTTGCGGCCACCAGACCCCCCGCCACAAGTTCTTGGGGCTGAGCGTCGAAGCTGCCGTAATGTACGAGCGGGATTCTTCTGCTGAGAGCGGTGGTAGTGGCGCCTCTGCTGCCCGGATGTTTCGCCCACGGTTTAGTACGTGGAAGAATTGCACGAATCAACGTCGACCCTCACCTACGGCATGAGCATTGCTCTCATATGCCTCACACTTTGGCCGCTACTTCTTTCATGTCCTGACCTCGTTGGTCTTATATCCCTGTAAAAACCTTGCCAAGACTTTGCCACGTCGCGGAGGCCCCGATGCAGTCCCAAGATCCCCCTTATGCAGAGAAAAGCCTGTCCCCGGTGAGGTCGGATTCTCCCCAATCTGATGATGCAACAGTTGCGGGTGGATCCATGATTGATCCACTCATCGATCAGCGTGATCACGAGTCCATGCTTCAGCCTGTGGTGCGCCCTGCTGGGGAGTCGGAAGACACTGGGGGGTTCACGAGGCACCTAGCACAGCACGTCATCGACTCCTGGAATCACTCGGCTGCGGAGGAGACACACGCCGATTGGCCCGAGGCGGAGATTGCGGAGGACCCACCCCACGGGTCTGCGTCCTACCGGTTTGAGGACTCGAGCTCAGCACCGGTGTTCCCGACTTCGACGTTTTTCCCACCAGATGTGCGACGTGGGGGAGAGGGATGGTCCGACGCCCAGCCTATGGATGAAGATTCGGGTGCGTTTACGGCAGTGCCTGAGTCCTATTCCTCCGTGTCGGTTGGCAGCGACACCTCCCCAAAATCCTCACGGCGGTCAATCTTCCCCGCTCGGTCTTTGGTTCAGAAACTGGTTCGCCCCGTTTCTCAGGCGACGGGGCAGATGTCTACTCTGGACTGGCTCTCCGGAACGCCATTTGAGGATCCTCATCAGGCCCAGGAGCCGGGCGAGGCAGATGAATTGGTCACTATCAACCTTGTTCTCGACATTGGCGAAGCGCTCTTTCGCTATGGTGCGGGGGCCCTTGAAGTGGAGACTTCGATTCTCGCAGTTACTTCTGCCTTCGGGATGAAAAATACCGACGCGGACATCACAAACCAGTCGATCATCCTGAATTGGTCACCTCCGGGCAAGGTTCCTTACTCGAGAGTGAGGGTAGTGCGCTCGTGGTCGGCAAACTTTCGCGCACTTTCTGAGGTGCACACCTTAGTGACCGACATTGCGTTCGGACGGATCACCCGGGCTGAGGCCGAGGAAACCTTGCTGGACATCACCAGGGATCCAAAGCCTTACCCCCGCTGGGTTGTCGCCACCTCGGGCGCCCTCTTCGCAGGTCTCTTCGCGAGCTACACAGGGGCACCGCTGTTGGACGCATCTCTAGGGTTCCTCGCGACTCTTCTCGTTCTCGGGGTAACCCGGCAGCTAACAATCTGGCGGGTGCCTGAGATATTCGCTCTCGCGGCAGGTGGATTCCTGGCGACAGTTGTGGCGTTTCTTGCACTCATACTGGGGGCAGAAATCACCACTTCAATGGTGGTCGCGGGTGGATTGATGATTCTGCTTCCTAGTGTTCGCATCGTCTCCGCCATACAGGATGCCATCAACGGGTTCCCGATCACCGCAGCGGGCCGGCTCGTCTCATCACTGGTGGCATTCTCCGGACTGACTGCCGGGATAATGGTCGGGGTAGTTCTCACTGGGCAGGCCGGAGCGCCCGAGATCGATGTGACGCAGGAGATCTCACGGATCTACCACCCGGGATTCCTCACGCTCCTAGTTTTCCTGACGGCGGTCACTGCGGCCATCGTGCAACAGGCACCATACCGACTTCTGCTACCCACTGGGCTAGTCGCAGCGCTGGGCTTTAGCGGGGTCTTTGTCGGTGAGCTCATGGGATTCGGCGGATGGTTCACACCGATAGTCGGTGCAACTGTCGTCGGGGCGCTAGCAAGAGTAGTGGCGCTGCGGCTTCGGGCACCACAGCTCGTTGTCGCCGTACCTGCAATGATGTTCATGCTTCCTGGGCTGATCGTCTTCAGGGGGATGTACCAAATTGCGATCAGCGAATCATCCGCCAACCGGACCACTGGGCTGTACGAGATATTCGATGCATTGATCATCATCGTGGCGATTGCCGCAGGAATCGTCCTGGGAGACGTTCTCATGCGGCCGCTGACCAAGCGCCTGCAATCCAATGAACGCACCAAAGGTCGCCAGCGTTAGTGGAAGGTGCAGGGCCGTCTCAAACCCCTGCATCGTGAAGCACTCGAAGGATGTTGCCGCTTGTAAGCTTGCACAACTCCGGCTTCGACCAGCCTCGGTCGGTGAGGGCCAGCAGCAGGGCAGGATAGTCCGATACTCGCCTCAAACCGTGTGGGCCCTGGGGGACCCCATCAAAATCACCGCCGATTCCGATGTGGTCGACACCAGCCACCTCCCGAGCGTGTTCAATATGCGCGACGACGTCATCGATGCTCGCAGCGGCGGCATCCTCACGGAGAAAACGCGGCACGAAAGTGATCATCTGCACACCCCCGTTATCTGCCATGTGCGTGAGGATACTGTCCGGCACATTGCGCGGATGATCATAAACTCCTCGGCAAGAAGAGTGTGAAAAAATCACAGGCGCCGCCGTCGCCTCCAGTGCGTCCTGCATGGTGCGCTCATGGACATGAGACAGGTCGACGAGCATTCCGATGCGGTTCATCTCTGCGACCACCCCGCGTCCGAATTCCGTGAGGCCGTAGTCCACCGGCTCACCAGTCGCTGAGGCAGCCCAGGACGTGTTGTGGTTGTGGGTGAGAGTCATATAACTCACCCCAAGGCGGCGCATCATCCGCAATGTTCCAAGCGACTCGTCAATGGAATGCCCGCCCTCGATGCCCAACAGCGAAGCGATCTTCCCCGACCTGAGAGCCTCTTCGGTCTCAGCCAAGGTGGTGGCCAAGCGCAACTGATCCCTGAAGGCCTCGGTCAGTTGGTATACACAGTCGATTTGTTCCAAGGTGGCGCTCACCGCGGCGTGAGGTGACATATTCGACGGCACATACAGAGACCAGAATTGTGCCCCCACTCCTCCTGCTCGCAGGGACGGCAGGTCCGTGTGAAGTGCAGAATTCACCTCGTGGAGCTGAGCGGCCTCAAGGTTGTACGAATACTTGGTGCGCAACGCCCAGGGAAGGTCATTGTGACCGTCAAAGACTGGCGCTTCAGCTAGAACGTCCTCCACAGAACTTGGCACGGTAACTCCTTGGACTCTGACAGGATCAGTGTCATAAATGAAGTGCGAACGGCCGCAGATCAGATTGGCTCATCTCTAAGGCTAACCGCAGCCGGTGAGCTAGTCAGCACCGACTCAGTTGCCGGTGAACTCGTAGTACTCACGAGCTATCTCGAAACCCTCTCCGGTGCGCTGAGACCAGCACTCAAAGAAAAACTCGTTCGCCTCGCAGGCGAAGTCTTCGTTGCCGGTCACCTCGCCGTACTGCAATTGCTGTCCCGGAGACGCCACCGAGCTGCTGCAGTCGATAGTGGCAGAGCCCTCGTCCGAAACGCGGAACGTCACGCCGTTGTCACAGTCCTCCGGTGCGTCGAACTCGAAGTTGGCCAGGGAGCAAAGAACATCGCCCTCGTTGAGCTGACAGGTGATATTGCCGGTGGGGGAGGAGAACTCGGTGATGCTCAGCGCATCATCCGGTGCGGGTCGCTCAAAATCGGTCTCATTATCCTGCTGACCTTCCTCTTCCTCTCCATCGTCCTCAGGCGCCGCAGACTCCTCAGCATCATCCTCCGGCGCAGGAGCCTCTTCCGGACCTTCAGCGTCCTCCTCCTCTACTGATTCGACAGGAGGATCTCCAGCCGCGGGAGCGTCATCGTTCTCAAAGGGATTTCCCATCAAAAGGAAATAGGTGGCGGCAAGGGCACCGACAGTGAGCAGCGCCAAGAGAAACACCAAAACACCAGCCCCACCCCTCCTCCTGCGGGGAGCGGCGTTCTCCTCGGGGTCATAGACACCTTCATGTGTGTATGGGGCGTTGGAGTCGCCGTAGGCATAGGCGGGCTGTTGGGTCGCCGCGTAACCGGCTGTGGACCCAAACACCTGCTGGTCGAACTCAGACCGGCTCTCCACAGGGAGGACCGCAGTGGGCTGCTCGAGTCCCGTCCCGCGACGACGGGCCAGGGCGGCGTCGACTTCGGGGTCGCCCAGACCGTCAAGCCACTCGAGAAGCGCGGGGTAGGTACTGGGATTCTCCGCCACCACCGGTCGAAGGTCTGGCCGGGCTCGGACCAGCTCATAGAGCTCTGCGTGGGAGGTATTCGGGTCAGCCGCTTGAGCTGCAGGATCCGGAGTCATGGGAACATCATGCCAAACTCAGCCCTACGGTCTCTCGTCATAAAGTGAAGGTGACCTTTCGGCGGGTCAGCCGCTGATCGCCGAAGAGATGTGGTGATCAAGATTCATGAAGTCATCGCTCGGGACTTCGGCCCCGTCAATGATCACGGTCGGTGTGCCCTCGATTCCACCGTCTTCCAGCGCGGTCTCGGTGGTGTCAGTAACGAAACTTTCAAAGCTGCCGTCGGTGATGCACTGACCGATATCAGCCCCGTGCCGGCCAGCCCGCTCGGTGAGCTCGTCTTCACTCAACTCATCCACATTGACGCGTTCAGCGGTGACCTCACCGAGGTAGGAAAAGTAGTTCTCCGGGGACTCTTCAGCCATGCAGGCGAAGGCGTTGGCGGCGTCGTGGGAATAGTCACTTACGAAAGCCACGCTTCGGTATTCCACAGTGATTGCGCCTTCCGTCAGCCACTGATCCAGGTCGCTGTGGAAGGAGGCCTCCATTTGGGCGCATGCCGGACAGGCAGGATCACTGTAAATGACCACATGCGGGGCGTCGGTCTGGCCGTCGGGACTGATCTGCGAGGGCGAGGTCAGAACGAAACCGCCCTGATCGCCCGCGAGCGACGGCGTCATTGCCGAATCCCCGTCCGCAGCAGACCCATTGTCCCCGCCGAATGTCCCGCAGGACGCCAACGCCACAACAGCGAGCAAACTGGCGGCCACTGCCTTGGGACTCTTCCGGCTATGTCTCATCGCTCGAACCCTACTCGGCACACATATCGGTGAAAAGTTGATGAAGTCGGAAGTCAGGAGTCAGTTCCGGGTGGAAGCTGGCGGCCAAGATCTTTCCCTGGCGGACTGCGACCGGGTTTCCATGGGATTCGGCCAGGACTTCGACCTCGGGTGAGGTGACCTCTTCGATAATCGGAGCGCGTATGAACACCGCTGGGAGTGGTGAGTCCAGACCGTCAACCTCCAGTCGGTCCTCGAAGGAGCTCAGCTGGCTCCCATAGGCATTGCGGCGCACCACAACGCCGAGACCGCGGATTCGTTCGAACCCCTTCAATGCTTCCGCGTCCGAGACCGTGTCCGCTGCGAGGATGAGGCCAGCGCAAGTGCCAAAGACGGCCATCCCGTCATCGAGATGCTCTCGGATGGCCGGCATCAGGTGGACCGGCGCTGCCAGCCTGGCCATAGCGGTGGACTCACCTCCAGGCACGACTAGACCATCCAGGCCTTCGAGCTCGGAGGGACGGCGGACCTTGCGAACTTCAGCGCCTGAGGCGCGCAAAGCGCGTTCGTGTTCAGCCACAGCCCCCTGCAAAGCAAGGACGCCAATATGCGGGGCCAAAGAGCCTCCTGCTACTCAGATTTCAGGTCGGTGTTGGGCGGTCAGCCTCCCATAGGATACTGACACCCCAACACCGACCTGAAAATTGTGCGGACGAGCTGTGTGGTGGAGCCGAGCTCTACCAGCCGCGCTCAGCCAGGCGGTGTGGAGCTGGAAGGTCGGAGACATTGAGACCCACCATGGCTTCCCCCAAGCCCTTGGACACCTCGGCGATGACAGCGGGGTCGTCGTAGTATGTTGTGGCCTTCACGATGGCCGCAGCGCGGGCCGCAGGGTTACCGGCTTTGAAGATGCCAGAGCCGACGAATACGCCGTCTGCACCCATCTGCATCATCATCGCCGCATCCGCTGGGGTTGCTACACCACCGGCGACGAACATCACCACGGGCAGCCGACCGTCCTTGGCTACCTGCCGCACGAGGTCGTAGGGGGCCTGGAGCTCCTTGGCCGCTACGTAGAGCTCGTCCTCAGCCATAGAGCGCAGCTGCGCGATTTCGGAGTTGATGGTGCGGATGTGCTTCATAGCCTCGGATACGTCACCGGTGCCGGCTTCGCCCTTGGAGCGAATCATGGACGCGCCCTCAGTGATCCGGCGCAACGCCTCGCCCAGATTGGTGGCTCCGCAGACAAAGGGCACCTTGAACTTGGACTTGTCGATGTGGTGGACGTAGTCCGCGGGGGAGAGGACCTCTGACTCGTCAATGTAGTCGACCTTGAGATGCTCGAGGATCTGAGCTTCCACGAAGTGACCGATGCGAGCTTTTGCCATGACGGGGATGGACACCGCGTCGATGATCCCGGTGATCAGATCCGGGTCAGACATTCGCGACACACCACCGGTGGCACGGATATCGGCGGGTACGCGCTCCAGAGCCATAACGGCGACGGCTCCGGCCTCCTCGGCGATCGTGGCTTGCTCAGCGGTGACCACATCCATGATCACTCCGCCTTTGAGCATCTGGGCCAGTCCGGTGTTCACCGTTGTGGCGCCGGTGGCGGGAGTTGCGTTGTTGTCGGCCGTGCTGGTCATTCGTCTCCTTGGACAGAGAAATGGGGAGCTGTTGGTTCAGCTCCCCATTGTCTCAGATTATTCGAGGTCAGGCTTTGTGCTTCTCTGTTTCCAGTGCGGCGAAGTCTTCTTCCGTCACACCAGTGCCAGCTTCGCTGCCGGCACTGAGCTCAGCCGGGCTCGAAGACCCTGACTTCAGAGCAGCCAGGCGTGCCTCAATTTCGGCCTGTTCGCCCAGGTCTTCAAGAGATTCGAACTGCGCGTCCAAGCTGGAGGCGGCGAGCTCGTTTTGACCGCGGACTCGAGACTCTTCACGGCGGATTTTTTCTTCAAACCGGCCAACCTCAGATGTCGGGTCCATCACATCAATGGACTTGACCGCGTCGTGGACCTGCGACTGGGCGTGGGCAGCCTTGGAACGTGCGACCAACTCGTCGCGCTTGGAGAGCAACTGCTGCCGCTTGGTCTTCATCTGCTCCAGGCCGGTCCGCAGACGCTCCACGATCTCCCGCTGAGACTGGATGGTGGGCTCAGCGTTCTTGGCGGAGCTCTCAGCATCCAGCTGGCGCTGGATGGCGACCTTGGCGAGGTTGTCGAACTTGGCGGCGTTCTCGTCATTGTTGTCATTGCGGAAGTCATCGGCCTTGCGTGAAGCCGCGAGGGCCTTTTGGCCCCAGGAGCGTGCAGTGTCGAGATCTTCCTTGTAGTCGTCCTCCATCATCCGCAGGTTGCCGATGGTTTGGGCGACAGCCTCCTCGGCCTCACGAATGTTGTCCGTGAAGTCTCGAACCATCTGATCCAGCATCTTTTCCGGATCCTCGGCGCGGTCCAGCATCGAGTTGACATTGGCGCGGACCAGCTGGGACATCCGGCCGAAAATGGACTGCTTAGTCACAGTGATCACCTTTCCTTGAGGGGCGTCGACCCATGTCGATCGATCACCTTCACGATACTAACGCCAGGTGCTGGTATGGCATCAGCCCCTGGGAGGATATTTCTCAGCTGGCGAGCAGACATCAGAAAAACCCCCGACGACGACGCCGTCCGTAGCCGAACCCTCCGCCGTAACCCATAGGCCGGTGCCCACCGGGGTACCCGAACCCGCCGAATCCACCGCCGGTGCCGTACCCGCCGCCCATAGACTGCATCTGCGCAGTGGCTGCTTCCCGCTCCGCGATCTGCGCTGCTTGTACTGCAAGGGTCTTGGCCTGCTGGGCCAGCTCCACCGCCCGTGACGGCTGGGAATCTCCAATGGTCTGCGCCTCGGTGACGCAACGTTCAGCCTCTGCCATCCTGGTTCTGGCAGTGGAGGACACCCCGTAACGCCGTGACCGGAGAAAATCTAGTGAGGACTGGACTTGGTGGCGAGCTGTCAGCAGCTCATGCTGCAACATTTCGCGGGCCCTGCGGTCCTGGGCCTGCCGGTCACGCACCGAGTTCAGCGGGGCGTCCAACTCACGGTGGGCCAGCTCCAGCTGCTGGAGAAGTTCCAGTGGGTCGATCCGCTGTCCGGAGTCCAGGGCACGCTTCGCTTGGCTCACTGCTGTCTCAGCAGCGGCAATCGGGCCTGCCAGTTCAGGCGCCTGGCCGGCCTGGTAGGTGGCCTTGGCCTGGGCCAGATCCTGCTCGGTCTGGGCAATGCCCACATCAATGTTCTTGGCGGCGCTCTTGAGCCGTTCCTCGGCCTCTTCCATGGATTCCATGAGCCGCTGCGCGTCGGCGGCTGCCTGCTCTCCGGAGTGCAGTGCTACGACTGCTTCGGCCGTGTTTCCCTGGTCTATCGCCGAGGCCGCCTGCGCCCGTGACTCCTCCACGGCGTCGAGACTGGTACCCGATTGGTGAAGATTGTCGCGGTACTGGCGCAGAGCGTCGTCGTTATACCGTTCCGCCAGTCCGGTAAGGGCTGACTCTGCCCGCTCGCGGCGTTCCTGAAGCCTGTGCAGCTGGTCCACCAGCTCATTCAATGCTGGACTGGGGTCGCGTTCCAGATCCCGCAACTGGTCAAACTGGTCTTTATGCGACTGCAGCGTCTTGTTGACCTGTTCACAGTTCTTGATAATCCGCTTGTACAAGTCGCGGGATGCAGACTCCTCAGCGCTTTCTGAGGTGTCCACCTGCTGCTGCAGACGGAAAGATTCACTGAGGTGTTTCCTGGCTTCGTCCAGGTCTTCTTGGAAGGGGGCGACCTGCTCATCCCCATAGGAGGCGGAGGCGAAGAGCAGCTCTTGGTCGCTGGACTGCACCGCATTATCAGCGGCTACGAGAAGTTCGCCGGCTTGCAGTCTGAGCTCCTCGGTGGACTTCTGATCCAAGGGATCGCGTTCAAGCTGCTGCGGCCCCGAAGATGGACTCTGGATGAATCGTCGAGTCCGTTTCTTACCTCCGGAGAGGTAGACTGCCCCCACACCGATGAGCGCCAAAATGGCCGCACCGATGAGCAAAGGGCCAACGATCACAGCGCCGGTCGCCACAGGAAGCGTGAACAGGGTTTCTGGCACCATGGTCAGGAGTCTATAGGAGAAGACGCTGGCGAACACCGGCTAAGGGATTGTCCAGGTAGCTGTGGCACCGTCATCTGGTTGCTTGTCCGTCACCGTCCTAAGCAGGAGCAGCACACAACCATGTCCCAGAACACCAGCGGTGAGTCATCCGACCCGCAGCGTCCATCGTCGCCTGGGCCCAGCGCCCACATCCCCGCGCCGGGGGCGCCCATCACCAGGCCCGGAGAAACCGGGCCCGAGTCCTTCTCGGCCACGTCGGACCAGCCACCGTCGACAGAAGGTTCCCAGTCTTCGTACTCAAGCGACGTTGGCTCTGAGCCGAACCCGTGGACCCAGCCCCAAGAACCGCAGGACCGCCCTCCTAAGACCGCCAAGCGCGGTATCGGTGTGGGCGGTTTCGCTGCGGGCGTCATCATCGCCGGCCTGCTGGGAGGCGGTGCAGTCCTTGGTGGCCAGTACGTGTTCGACAACGCGAGTCAAGAATCTGCAGGCAACGGCACCGCAGGCGGCGGGATCGAGATCAACGCCCCGGAGAATGCCACCGCGATCACCGCAGCAGCTGATACTGCGGCTCCGTCAGTGGTGACTCTTGCCGTCGCCGGCGGAGACGGTGCCGGATCCGGCTCCGGGATCATCCTCGATGATCAGGGCCACGTGCTGACCAACACCCACGTGGTCACCCTCGGCGGTGCAGAGAGCGACCCGGAGATCCAGGTGCGGCTATCAGATGGTCGAGTCACGAGCGCCGAGGTGGTGGGCACGGACCCCCTTTCAGATCTCGCCGTGATCCAGCTGGCTGACACGGAGGATCTGGTGCCGGCCGAACTGGGCAGCTCCGCGGACCTCAATGTGGGTGATCAGACCATCGCTATCGGTGCTCCGCTGAACCTTGACGGAACAGTCACTACCGGAATCGTTTCCACGCTGGACCGCACGATTCAGGTGGCCTCAGCGGCCGTCGACCCGGAAGAGGGTGAGGATCCGGAGGGTTTCTTTGACGACGACGCCGAGGAGCTCCCTGAACCGCCGGGTCAGCCTGAAGAGCCAGGGGACCCGGAGGAGGAAGACGGGTACGGTTTCTTCTTCCCGGGCACCAACCCCACAGCGCAGCCGATCTCCCTGAACGTGATCCAGACTGATGCGGCCATCAACCAGGGCAACTCTGGAGGTGCGCTGGTGGACGGCGAGGGCCGGGTCATCGGAGTTAATGTGGCGATCGCCACCTCGGGAGGCGGCATGTTCGGTTCTGAAGGTGCCGGTTCCATCGGTGTGGGCTTTGCCATTCCGATCGATTACGCGGCCCGGGTCGCGGAGGACCTCATCGAAGAGGGCGAAGCGTCTCACGGTCTGCTCGGTGTCAACGTCTACCAGGCGTCATCCGACCCCGAGGTCAACGAGCGAAATATCGAGGTGTTCGAGGACGAAGACGGGCAGCCGATCCCGGTAGCCGGATTCAGCGTCGGAGGCCTTGTCACAGGTGTGGCGCCCGGTTCCCCGGCCGAGGATGCGGGGATCCAAGAAGGGGACATCATCGAGGCGGTCGAAGGCCGCCGGATTGAGGACGCCAACAATCTCACAGCGATCATCCGTGAGTACCGCGAAAATGAGACCGTGACTCTTTCCGTCATGCGCGACGGGGAAACGACCGAGGTAGAGGTCACCCTGACCTCTATGTGATCCCCGATGACGACGATGCCCGTCCCCGCCGCCCGCTTGTGCCCACCTGCTGAACTCATCGCCGAGCTCGGCCTGCACAAGGTGCTTGCCGTGTCCGCGCATCCGGACGACATTGACTTCGGAAGCGCAGCAACGATCGCCGCATTGACCGATGCTGGTGTCGAGGTCACTCTGTGCATGCTGACCACTGGTGACGCCGGTGGGTTCGACCCCGGTCGGAACGCTGAAGAGACGAGCCGACTCAGGAGGGCCGAGCAGGAGGCAGCTGCGGACGTCGTCGGGATATCCGAAGTGATTGTGCTGGATGAACGGGACGGTTTTGTCCAGCCCACCTCGCAGCTGGTGGGGGAGTTGGTGCGCGTGATGCGCCAGACCCAGCCCCAAGCGGTGCTGAGCTTCCACCCGGAGAGGGCGTGGGACCGACTGCAGAAAGCCCACCCCGACCATTTGGCGACCGGTGAGGCCGTGGTGCGGGCAGCGTACCCCTATGTGGAGAACCCCTTCGCATATCCAGAACTAGAGGCAGCGGGGTTGCCGGCGTTCAAAATCCAGCACCTTCTGCTGATGGGATCGCCAGCAGAACGCGTCAACCTCCGGGTGGACGTCACCGGATACCAGGATCGGAAACTTGCCGCGCTGGGCCGGCATTTCAGCCAGCATCGCGATGCTGACCGGATGCGGGAGTTCGTCGTGGAGCAGCTGCAGACCGCACACGGTGCTGGCGGTTATGCCGAGGAGTTCCACCACGTGGTCGTCAACGACCCCGCCCGGATCTCCGGGTTCTAATCCAGCGGAAGTTGGGCCACGATGTCACCCTGCGGACGCTCTTCACCGCGCACTTCTTCGACAGTGACCAGCAGCGCCTGGTGCTGGGCCAAATTATTGATGTCGATGATTTCATCTTCTAGCTGGTCAGCGGTGAAATTTCCTATTGAGGCAGGTTCACCGGCACCGCTGGGAAGAAGCCACAGCTGATACGTCTGGTCGCCTTCAGTGCCGGGAACATCCTCGAACTGGACATATCCGACATCTTCGGTGGGAGCGAGGACCGCGTCGATGGTCCCGCCCTGCTCCATTTGGTAGTCCTCCACTAGTGAGGCATCAGGGTCGGCATCGGCGATGGCCTGGACGTCGCGGGGGACGGTGAACTGCCAGATGACCAAGGCCCCGATGAGCACAATCGCTATGAACCCGGCAATGAACATCCACTTTTTGACCACAGGTTTACGGCGTTCGTCCTCCCCGGTGTGGTTGGAGATGTCCTCCACCAGCGACACCCCGACCTCTTGGCCGCCGAGTCCTTCCAGGAGTTCCTCCAGCAGAGTAGAGGGAGGAGCCACCGGGTCGGAGGCGAAAATCTCTGCCAGTGTCCGCCGTGCTGCGAGCACACGGGTCTCCCACTGCTGGGCTTCCTCCGGAGAGGCCGTGAGTGCTTTCTCATCGAGCAGTGCGCGTTCCGCATCGTCCACGGCGTCGAGTGCGTAGAGCTCCGCGAGCTCCACCAGCAGACCTTTGTCCAGATCGGCAGCAATCTGGTTCGAGAAGTTGCGGTTCACGCCTCCGGAGCGCTCCAGATCTTCCTTGGTGACCGCGGCGCGGAGGATAGGGTCGGTGCCGGTGTCCCGGGCTTCGCGCTGGCTGTGTAGACGCGTCATGGCATCGCGCAGCCTGGATTTGATCGACGGCACCGCCGCGCCGACCGTTTCGGCCACCTCCTGGTGGGGGATACCCGCCAGGAAGGTCAGCGCCAGGGCTTGGGCCTGAGAGTCGGAGAGCGCCAGCAGATCTTCCAGCACCTCTTCGGGAAGACCGGCGACGCCGCCGCCTTCACTTTGCGGCACGGGCGTCAGTGGAATCGGGCTCGTGCTGCGGTCGCGGAATCGCTCCACGAAAATCCGGTGCGTCAGCGGGATGAGCCATTCTAAGACCAACTCATACTCATTGGGTCGGTAGCTGGGACTCTCCGGACTGACATCTGCGAACTCCTCCGTCAGCAGCTGAGATGCCTGAGTTTGCAGCCGAAGGTCACGAGCCCGAGCGTCAGCCTGATCCCAAAGATGCCGGTAGACCGCGATCGTCGAAGAGTGCGCGTGATCGTACTCTGCGTGCATGATGAGCGCCAGCCCGTAGACCACGTCGGCGGTGGCATCAAAGAACGCAGAGAACGCAGCCTGGTCCCCCTGCGCAGTGCTCGTCAGCAGATCCGTCAGAGTGGGCTGTTCGATCTGCTGGTGGTGATCAAGTTCCACCGGTGTTTCGGCGACCGGTGCGGCCTCTTGGGGGGAGGCCGCCTCATCGCGGCGGGGAGTCTCGCTCATAAGGCCGAGTCTAGTCAGCGGACCTGAATGCTGAGGCGACCAACACCCACCCGGAGCCGTGCATCTCTGTGCGCCAGGATCACACAGCGCCGTTGAAGCGACATTGCCGCCAGGCCTCATACACGGCAATCGACACGGAGTTCGCGAGGTTGAGGCTGCGCCTTCCGGGCAGCATGGGGATACGCACAGTTCCAGTCACCCGTGGGTCCTCTTTGACGGAGGTGTCCAGACCCGTGGACTCTCGGCCGAAGAGCAGAACGTCCGCGGGGCGGTAGCTGACATCGGTATGGGCCGTGGAGCCCTCTCCGGTGAAGGCGAAGACCCGCGCGGCCGCAGCCTCGCCGGTACCAGGGGGCGGTGTAACCAGGTTGCTGGAGACCCCAAGGTGCGCATAGGCGGCCTCGAGGTCCTCGTGTTCGGTCATCACAGCGAGATCGTGGTAATCCAAGCCTGCCCGCTTGAGCTTGGCATCGGAGAAGTCGAACAGGGTCGGTCCGGCGATGTGCAGCTCAAATCCGGCAACGGCAGCGAGCCGGATGATGTTGCCGGTGTTACCGGGTATCTCCGGCTGATCCAGCACAATGCGTAGTCCTACACCGCTCATAGGTCATCCGGCACAGCAAGCCTGCCGCGCAGCGCTGCCATGAGGTGACGATTGACCACATTTGCCTGTTCAGATTCGGAGAGCACATTGACCAGATGGCCAATGGCGCGCCCGGCAGCGAGTGGCATGTGTCCACGCCGTCCCGCCCCTTGAGGCTCGACCACGGGGTGGAATAGGTCCCCATCGGCAGCGATGAGAATGTGCTGCCAGTCGGTGGTGATGGGGCCGTCCCCAGCGCCCAGCGACCGCAACTGGCGATTCAGACTGTTGCGCAGCAGCTTTGCCGCGGTCGCAAGGTCTGGCAGGGCCAAGCCCCTCCCGGCCACGCGCAGCGTACGGCCGTCCCACGAGGCGGTCGAGCCTGGCACCTCTAACCCACTCACCAACACCAGAGTGGACCCGCAGACCACCACATGGTCCACGCGATCGGAGCTCTTCGGCACCCGCAGCTGACCCTTCCGGTCAAGCTCGGGTGCATCCAGGGCCACGTCATTGAAAAGTCTTGCTGCAGGAAGCGCGCTGAGCACGTGCTTCTCCAACAGCCCGGAGGTGCGACGCTGTCGGCGCTTGGTCCGGCCCCCGAAGAGCCCACCGGACTCGAATGCACCGTGGGTCTTCTGGCTGGTCAGGGTCAGGTTCAGCGGCTCCGGCTCCGTAAGCGGCGGCACATAGACGGGTGGCTGGTCTGCGCTGGGGGAGCGGGAAGCCGACCTGCGCCGCGTCCGAGTTTCTGAAGGGCGCGGGCCTGCCCCGCGTGCAGCCGCGCTGCGCGAATAGGTGAACCCAGTGCCCTCTTCCGTGGGGGCAGGCGTTGCTGCCGAGGGCGCGGAGCCTGTCTGGCGGCGTCGTCGATCATATTGTGCGCGGTTCTCAGGGGAGCCGAGAACATCCCAGGCGGCTTGGATCTGGTGGAATCTCTCCGCGGTGCCACCGCGATCAGGATGGTGTTCCCGGGCGGCGCGACGGTAGGCGGCACGAATGACCTGGGGCTCGGCGTCAGGCGCCACGCCCAGCACTGTGTAGAAGTCCGGCTCATTCATCAGAGACACCAGATTACCGCGCGTAGAATCGGTGGTGATGTCCCGCTACTTCGATCACGCCGCGACCACCCCAGTGAAACCCACTGCGGTGCAGGTGCTCACCGAGCAGATGCCGAGGCTCGCCAACCCCTCTTCGCTGCATGGTTCCGGACGACGAGCGCGATTAGCTGTGGACTCTGCACGCTCTCAAGTTGCGGCCGCCGCCGGCGCAGATCCGTCTGAGGTGATCTTCACCTCAGGTGGCACGGAAGCCGACAATCTGGCGCTGAAGGGTCTCTATTGGCAACGCCGGGCCGGTGATTCCCGGCGGCGCCGCATTCTGCTGCCCGGCACCGAACACCATGCGGTGCTGGATACAGCTGAATGGCTTGAGGCCCAGCACGGCGCCGAACTTGTCATCATTCCGGTAGACGGTGAGGGGATGGTGGACATGGCCGCGCTCGGACAGTTGCTCAGCCATAACCCCGAGACGATCGCTCTGGTGACGGTGATGTGGGCCAATAATGAGATCGGCGCAGTTCAGCCAATAGCGGATATCGGACGACTCTGCGCAGAAGCAGAAATTCCCTTCCACACTGATGCAGTGCAGGCATTCGGCTCGCTGCCGGTCAGTTTCGCTGAGTCCTCGGCGTCCACCATGGCGCTGAGCGGACACAAGATCGGGGCCCCGGTGGGGATCGGAGCGCTGCTGGTGCGCAGGGATGTGAAGCTCGTTCCGGTGCTCCACGGCGGGGGTCAGGAGCGCGATATCCGGTCCGGAACTCTGGATGCACCAGGGATCTGTGCGTTCGGTGCTGTGGCGGAAGAAACGGTGGCCCACCTTCCGGAGGAGGCCGCCCGGCTTGCTGGCCTGCGCGATCAGCTCTTGGACGCCGCCCTTGAGTTAGAGGGGGTCCATCTCTGCGGGCCGGACCCGCGTATCTCACCACCGCTGAGGATGCCGAACAATCTGCACATCATTGTCGATGGCGCGGAGGGTGACTCGCTGCTGTTCATGCTGGATATGGCAGGGTTCGACACCGCCACGGGATCAGCTTGTACCGCTGGGGTCCCGCGCCCGTCACATGTGCTGTTGGCTATGGGCCTCACCGAGGTTCAAGCCCGCGGAGCCCAGCGATTCTCCTTGGGTTGGACGACCACTGAGAACGACGTCGCGGCCCTAGCTGAAGCGCTGCCAGGAATCATTGCCCGCTCCCGGAGCGCTGGCCTTGCGGCAGACACGCCCCGCTCCGCCGCACAACGGTAGGTTGGTGACATGGGAACCGCCAAACATCCTGCAGTGCAACGAGTTCTTGACAGTCTCGCCGAACATGGCATTCACCCAGAGGTGACGTGGTTCGACGACGCCACGACTACGGCTCAGCTGGCCGCTGACGCCCTCGGGGTTGATGTTGGGCAGATCGCGAACTCTTTGGTGTTTACATTCGACGAGGAGCCTGTTCTAGTGCTCACCTCCGGCGCCCACCGGGTGGATACCGAGTGGTTGGGTGACCAGTTGGGAGGGGCCATCGGCAGGGCCTCCAAGGACGTGGTGCAGGGCGCCACAGGCCAGGTCATCGGAGGCGTGGCACCGGTGGGGCATCCCCAACCAGTGCTGACCTACGTGGATCCCGCGCTCGCTGATTATTCGCAGGTGTGGGCCGCAGCCGGACACCCCAAGACTGTCTTTCCCACCACCTATGACCAGCTGCTGGAGGTCACCGGCGGAACTCCCCAAGCTGTCAGACCCAAGACATAAATCATGCGCTAAAGTGGCGTATATGAAGCGTTGAGTCACAGCTCATTCCTGCGTCGGCGGCGGATCGCCCGGCAGGATTCCTGACGATTTTCGAAGGAAAACTGTGACCTTGCGAACCACCTCCCGTTCGGCGCACCTGCGTGCTGAGGGGATTTCTGTCTCCTTTGCTGACCGCCGCGTCCTGACTGACATCTCCTTCACCGTCGCTGCAGGGGAGCGGGCGGCGATCATCGGCGAGAACGGCACTGGGAAATCGACCCTCCTCCGTGTGCTCGCCGGGCTTCTTACTCCTGACGCCGGTGATGTGCGGGCTGCAGCACCAGCCGTTGGGGCACCGCGGATCGGCCTGCTTCACCAAGAGCCTCCTTTTGCAGCTGAGAGTTCGGTGGCAGAGGTGCTTGAGGACGCCATCGTCCCTGTTCGCGCGGCCGAACATGCCTTGGAGGAGACTGCTGCGGAGCTGGCCGTACATCCGGCAGATGAGCGCGTGCAGGCCCGATACTCCCGAGCTTTGGACACCGCTGAGCAGCTTGGAGTGTGGGACATCAGTTCTCGCATCGACGCCACCCTGGACGGACTCGGCGTAGGCAGTATCCGGCGTACCCGTGCGGCGGGGACACTGTCCGGAGGGCAGCAGGCTCGTCTCTCTCTGGCCTGGTTGCTGCTCAACAGTCCCGACTTCCTCCTGTTGGACGAGCCGACCAACCACCTGGACGACGACGCCATTGTCTACCTCCGCACGGTGCTGAGTCAGTGGCGCGGTGCAGTGGTTTTCGCCAGCCATGACCGGGCGTTCCTGGACGACTCCGCCACCACTCTCATCGACTTGGATCCTTCGCCACTAGCCGAGTCAGTGGCAGGACCCTTGACGCAGGGCGGTTTTGGCAGCGGGATTGGTGTCACTCGTTTCACCGGCAGTTACACGGACTACCTCCGCGAGCGCATGGATGCCCAGCAGCGATGGTGGGCCCAGTACCGCGATGAGCAGAGCGAGCTGAAGCGACTCCGGGCCACGCAGCGGGACAGTCATACAGTGGGACATGAAGACTGGAAGCCACGGACCGAAGCCAGGAGCGCAGCGAAGTTCTACGCTGACCGCAACGCCAAGGTCGTTTCACGTCGCATCACAGATGCCCGGCGTCGATTGGAAACCTTAGAAGCCGAGCAAATCCGCAAACCTCCAAGAGTCCTCTCCTTCAGAGGACTGAGCTCAGCAGGGACTCAACGCAGTTCACACCAGCGATCCGGAACCCTCCTCAGGGTCGCCGCGGCAGCAGTGGAAGGCCGTCTTCGGCAGACGTCGCTGACCATTGGTGCAGGCGAAAAGTGGCTGATTACCGGGTCCAATGGTTCGGGGAAGTCCACTCTGCTCGCCCTCCTGGCGGGTGCACTGCAGCCCAGTTCAGGCGCGGTGGATCACCCGTCACGGATCTCCGTCGGCATGCTCAGGCAGGACCACATGCTGCCTGATCCCGCCGGGCGAGGACCAGGGCGAACAGTGAGTCAGGCGTACATCGACGCAGTGGGCCCTCAACGGGCGCACGAGGTACCCTTGCGGACTTTCGGGCTTTTGCCGGCTCAGGATGAGGACCGCGAGCTGACGGAGCTGAGCGTGGGGCAACAGCGGCGCCTGGCATTGGCAGTAGTTCTCGCGGATCCGCCTGAGCTGCTGCTGTTGGATGAACCGACCAATCACTTTTCAGTTCTCCTGGCCACGCAGATTGAAGCCGCTATCCGCGAATACCCAGGTGCCGTCGTCGTCGCCTCTCACGACCGCTGGTTACGGAAGACATGGGAGGGTCACCGGATAGAACTCAGCGGGGTTTGAGTGAGACCACGGGTCAGCGTGCGATGAGCTCGCGAGTGGTGGTGACGGTCGCGAATTCGCCGTGCAGATTAGTTGCCGTGACCTGGGCCAGCGTATCCGCGGCAATCATATTTCCATCCGGAGACCGACGGTCAAAAGTATGGGTGGCATCCAGGGCGAAGAACACCGTGTAGCCCAGGTTTCCGCCGACGCGTGCAGTGGTTTCGCAACAGTGATTGGTGGTGATCCCAGCGATGACCAGGCCCTCAATTCCCTGTTTCTGGAGCCACGCATGCAGATCGGGAGTGCCGTGGAAACTGGAGTTCACGCTCTTGGCCACCAACAGATCAGGCTCCCCTGTTACGACGTCATGGAACGCGTTGCCCGGGTGGTCAGGGTGAAGTGGTGAGTGGGAGTCACTGGAATCATGGCGGACGAACACCACGGGACGCCCCTTTACCCTCCAATGGTGGAGCAGGGCCTCAATATTGGCCTCGCAAGCGGAGTTATTCCGCGGGCCCCAGTAGCTCGCGTCGCTGAAAGCCTTTTGGGCGTCAACGGTGATCAGGGCTGTGCGCTCGGCACTATCTGGGATGCTCATGCTGCCATTATCCGGGATCGCCTGGTCCCGTCACCTCAGAGCTTTCGCGGCAGGAGTCCCATCAGCGTAGAGGTGAAGGCCGATTGCAACCCCTCATGGAGCTCAATGTGCAGCACACCCAGGGCGGGCTCCTCCGCATACGCGGCGAGGAGACTAGGTGGCGTTGGCACGTAGGACGACAGAGCACCTGCTTGGACCGCGACATCGCCCCACTAAAGTCTTGCCGCGACCCCGGGGATGCGCAGGCTCTGCATCTTCTCGCTGTGAAGGCGTACCGCCATCACCCAGAGGGTTGCCCCAGGAAATGTCAGATACCTTGGAGCGATGAGTGATCTGATCGAGTACTCGGCTGGCATGAAGAAGCAGTTCACGGCCACCGGTTATGTGGTGAACGAAGACCGCACGCGCATGCTCATGGTCTTTCACAACACCCTGCGTTGCTGGCTTCCTCCAGGTGGGCACGTGGATCGGGACGAATATCCCAGTGATGCCGCTGTCCGCGAGGTATTTGAAGAAACGGGGGTCCATGCCCGGCATGCAGGAGCGCACACTATGCACCTGGCGCTGGATGACCCCACGGAGGTTCAGCTGCCGACGCCCTTTGCCATGTCAGCCCAACTCATTCCGGAGTCGGTCAAGGACATTGAGCACATCCATATGGACGCGATGTACCTCCTGGTTGCTGACCATGACGCCGATCTCACAGCGCTGGAGTCGGAGGTTCAGGACGTCCGGTGGTTCACCAAGAACGAGGTCCTGCACCATGCTGAGACCAAAGACAGCGTCCGTGCCTTCGCCCGGAAGCAGCTGAAGATCTAGCGCTTGCGAGGCGTGGTGGCCAACACGCACACCAGAGCGGCTAGAAAGAAAAGTGGCACCAGGACGAGGTCGGCGATCGCGACACTGGGCCACAGCTCGCCAAACGCCTGCCAGCGGGAGACCGTCTGCCCCGTGAAGTCGCGCAGCTCAAGAATGACAGCACCGGCATAAGCGCCCATCCCGCCTAACAACATGACGACCCCGAGGCCGCGCACCACACCCACAGGGCTGGGCATTGTGAACGCGGCGAGCAAACAGAGTCCGCTGGCCACCAAGAACAGGGGCGCCAAGATGAGAGACTCAGCAAACCCGGGAACGTCGCGGATCACCCCACTGATGGTGCTTTGCACAGCAGTGGCCCATCCGGTTCCGACACTGGC
The DNA here is from genome assembly GCF_010119385.1 of Nesterenkonia haasae. Lineage (GTDB taxonomy): Bacteria > Actinomycetota > Actinomycetes > Actinomycetales > Micrococcaceae > Nesterenkonia > Nesterenkonia haasae. Next base: position 595,685 of record NZ_VFIE01000018.1, on the reverse strand, counting down.
CTGAGCCCACACCGACAACACAAGGACGGTCCCCAGGCTCGCCCAGATGGCCAGAAGCAAGGTCAAGAGAACACCCAAGCACCCGCCTGATCTGCGGCGGGGCGCCCGCTCCTGTCGGTACTGATCCTGGTGCTGGGGCGGCATCGCGCCCGGGGCCGGCTCGTAAGGTGCGGCAGGGGGTGACATCGAATACGGTTCAGCCGGAGGATGCACCGGGTAGGGACGAGTAGCGTCGTCCTCGGGCGGCGGGGCGTCGTGCCAGGGCTGCGTCGGGGGCCGCTGGTGTGCAGAACTGGAGAACGTATCCTCCTCCGGCAATGGCGGCAGCCGCCGCGTAGCATCCGGATCGTCCGGCGTTCTCGCGCTGGTCATCCGTTTTTGCCTCCTCAGGCTTCCATCTGATCGGTGAGCGCATCAGCCGTGTCCCGCAGCCGACTCCATGTTCGCAGAAACTCGCTGTCGCTGAACTCACCTAGCGCTGACCGGTCAGCAGTTCCATGTCCCACCACCGTGAAGGAGGATAACGACGACGCCGACATCCCCAGCCGCTGCCACGGCTCAGTCAGACGCCCCGCTAGCTGGGAGACCTCCGGGAGCTTGGACGAAGTCCGGGACGTCCGCGGCCGCAGCAGCCCGGCCCAAATGGACGCTCCCGCCTCCACGAGTTCGGCGGTGCGCTCCCAATCTGCAGCATCGGCTCGGTGCACAGGCATAGCGAAGCCGTCTGCTGTGGTTTCACGGCGGCTGAAAAAGTCTTCCACGTGCTCCGCCGCGACGAGCTCCCCACAGTCGAAGATCACCTCATCTACGCCGGACCCCCGCAGAGCGTCCACCACTGCGCGGAACATGCTCCGCGTTTCATCGCGACCGAGCGCTCGTATGGTCCGGTAACCGCTCACCGTGGGTACAGCGCCGGCGCGTACCGCACTGTATTCCGGTTCCTGGAGCACCACACTCACCGACTGGGGTCCCACTGACCGCCGCACATGCTGGATGTGGTCGACCAATCCGGAGGCCAACGAGTCGGTCAGATCCCGCCGAGCGCCATGGTCGATGAGCGCTTTCTCGCCGTTCGGCAGGTGCAGTCTGGCAGCCAGGGAGACGGGACCCAGCACCCCAAGGTGCAGCGGGCCCAGAACCCCGCCGGCCTCCTCCTTCGCACCGCGGATGTCTGCCAGTGTGTTGACGTCTGAGGTAAGCAGCGCAGTGCAACGCTGGTGGTCGGCCCCTGGGCGTGGCACGAGCCGCCACCCGTAGGACGTGATTTCAGCGTGCAGCTCCCTCAGCTGAGCGACCGCCCGGCCAAGTTGGGTGCCGTGGTGCCCGCGGGCCGGAAGCTCAGGAAGTGCCCCCACATGTGGGGGAGCCAGCTCAGGCTCCACCAGCTCAGCGGCATGCCGGAAATCGCCGCCGGGCATTGTCGCCGGCGCAACGGACCGGACCATCACAGCAGGACTCTTCGCAAGGTGCTCACTTTTGGCTCGCCCAGTCGAAGGGTGCCTCGGGGTCGTTGGGCTGGGGCTGAGGAGAGTGCTCGGAAATGGCCTGATGGTGGCGGATCACTTCCTCAATGATGAAGTTGAGAAACTTTTCGGCGAAGTCTGGGTCCAGATGGGCCTCTGCGGCCAGCCGCTTCAAACGATCGATCTGAGATTTCTCGCGGCCTGGGTCCGCTGGGGGTAGCTTGTGCTTGGCCTTCAACACCCCCACCCGCTGCGTGGCCTTGAACCGCTCAGCCAGCAAGTGCACCAGTGCGGCATCGATGTTGTCGATCGACGAGCGCATTGTCAACAGTTCAGCCATGATCTCTGGGTCGACGTACTTGGCGGCATCGCCCGCCCGCGGGTCAGTGCTCATGGGACCAGCTTACTGACTGAACTGGGCCAGTTCAGACCGGTTGATACTTCGTGGACCGCGCAGTGTCGATGGTGGCCTGCCCCAGCACCCGGCTGCCCTGGTACATCACTGCGGTCTGACCTGGAGCGACACCTTTGAGCGGTTCCATAAGCTCTACTACCAGTCGCGGACCGCCGTCGTCCTCCGCAACGCGGGCGCGGGCTGGGACTGGATCCGCATGTGCGCGGATCTGAAGCTCAATACCGAACCACTTTCCGGTCGCTGCTTCAGCCACGGGCGGGCCAGCCCAAGAGAGCCGAATACCCGTGATGAGCTCAATGTCGAGCAGCTCCTGAGACCCGGCCACCACAGTGTTCTCCTTGGGACGGATCTCCAGAACGAACCTGGGCTTGCCGTCCGGAGCGGGCCGGCCGAGCTTCAATCCCCGCCGTTGGCCCACAGTGTAGGCCTGGGCGCCGTCGTGCTCGCCGATCTGGTTGCCCTCAGCGTCTAGAATCGGGCCGGAGGTCATGTCGATCTGTTCAGCCAACCACCCCCGTGTGTCACCGTCAGGAATGAAGCAGATGTCGTGTGAGTCGGGCTTCTGAGCGACGGAGAGTCCGCGCTGCGCGGCCTCGGCACGTACCAAGTCCTTCGACGGGGTCTCACCCAGCGGGAACATGCAGTGGGCCAGCTGCTGGTCGTTCAGCACACCAAGCACGTACGACTGATCCTTTGTCCAGGTGGCCGCGCGGTGAAGCTCTCGGGACCCCTCGGGACCCTCGATGATCTTGGCGTAGTGACCGGTGGCCACGGCGTCGAACCCCAAGGCAATGGCCTTGTCCAGCAACGCCTCGAACTTGATCTTCTCATTGCAGCGCATGCACGGGTTGGGGGTTCGTCCGGCGGCGTACTCGGCAATGAAGTCGTCCACAACATCGGCCTTGAATCGCTCGGAGAAGTCCCATACGTAGAAGGGAATGCCCAACTTCGCGCAGGCACGCCACGCATCGGAAGAGTCTTCGATCGTGCAGCAACCGCGTGAGCCAGTGCGCAGAGTTCCAGGCATTCGGGACAGGGCCAGGTGGACTCCGACCACTTCATGGCCGGCGTCGACAGCGCGGGCTGCGGCGACGGCGGAGTCTACCCCGCCTGACATAGCTGCAAGGACTTTCATGTTTACCTACGGTACGGATAGAGGGTTGATGCGACAACAGCCCCGTACAACCGTGTCCGAGCCCCGCACATTCCCGTGTTCCGCGCTTGTCTGGGACATCCCCGGGCTCCAAGGGCCGAATATGCCGCCACATGGGACCGTGGTTCGGCTGTTTGTAGGCAGAATCGGCCGTTGAGTAGGTTGAGCGGTTGGAGCCAAGCGCAGCACGCGGAAGCGGCAATGCTGCGCGGACCTCAGAGCTTGCCGGTGGCTTTCAGCCGGATGTAGCAGTCCGCAAGGGCTGCAGGCAGAGCCTCTGGTTCAGCCTGGACCACCTCAATGCCCATTGCATTCAGCTCTGCGGCGACCGCCTCCGCCTCAATCATTGCGCGTTCAGCGGCAGCAGCCGCGTAGACCTCGCTGGGAGTTTCCCGGGCCGCTGCGCGTTCGATCAGCTCCGGATTGCTGACCGATGCAACCACAACCCGGTGCTTGGTCGTCAAAGCGGGAAGAACCGGCAGCAGTCCTTCGTGCAATGACGGAGAATCAGCGGCAGTGAGGATCACCACCAACGATTTGTGCGGCGTGATGGCGGCCACCTCAGCTGGAAGCTGTGAGAAGTCGGCCTCCACCAAGGCGGGCTCCACTCGGGAAGCTGCCGTACTGAGCACGTTGAGGAACATTCCGCGTTCTGACGACGACGCTCGGGCCGTCACCTCCCGCGCGAAGGCAAGGAAATCCACCCGATCACCCGCATGTGAGGCTAAGGCGCCCAACAGCAGTGACGATTCGAGACCGGCGTCCAGCCTGGGCTCATCTCCGATTCGTGCGGCTGAAGTACGTGAGGCATCCAGGCAGAGGATCACTCGCCGGTCACGCTCAGGTCTCCAGGTGCGCACCACCAGGTGCTGCCCTGCGGCGTCCTGTCGCCGAGCGGTGGCCCTCCAGTCGATGGAGCGTACGTCATCGCCACGCACATAATCCCGCAGTGAGTCGAACTCAGTTCCTGCCCCGCGCAGTTGCACGGCGGTGGCCCCGTCCAGTTCACGCAGACGCCTCAGTCTCGAGGGAAGGTGTTTGCGAGATGCGAATTCTGGAAGCACCGACACTGTGTGCGGCACCCGGTGGACCACCTGGCGTCCCGCGAGGCCCAGTGGACCCAAGGAGCGAATGCTCAGATGTTCGCTCATCAGCTCACCGCGCCGCTGCGGCTCGAGTTCAATGCGCAGCTCAACCGTGCCGCGGCCGGGCACCTGGATGTGTTGCAATGCGTTGCTCGCGCCCGCCGTCGGCTGCCACCCGTCTTTGGCCCAACCGCGCAATGTGCGCGTTCCTAGGTTCTCCAAACGGGTAGTTGCGGTGGTTCGCTGTCCGATCCGGGTGGGATTGGTCTGCTCGCGGACCAGGCGCATCTTGCGGGGGGAGGCGCAGCTCAGGATGTCCACAAGGGCGATTCCGACCAGCACCACAAACCACAGCCACCACCAGGCGGGCAGCAGAATCACCAGCACAGACATGCCCAGGGCGACCCAGAGGAACCTGAAGGTGATCACTGTCGCTACCGGGGCACCGGGGTGGTGGTCAGTATGCCCTGCAACACATCGTCGGCTCCAGCGCCGTCCATGGACGCTTCAGGTGTGAGCGCCACCCGGTGACGGAGGGCTGGCAGAGCCAAGGCCTTGATGTCATCCGGGGTCACATAGTCGCGCCCGGAGAGCCAGGCCCATGCTTTTGAGGAGTTCATCAGGGCGGTCGCTCCGCGGGGGGAGACACCCAGCTGGAAGCTGGGCGCCGCACGGGTGGCGCGGGCGATATCCACGATGTACCCCACAACATCTGGGGCAATCTGCACTGTGCTCACCGACTTGCGTGCAGCCAGCACATCCTCCAGCTGGGCCACGGGACGCACACCTGCAGCGGTCAGATTCGACGGGTCAAACCCTGCAGCATGCCGGTTGATCACCTCAACCTCCTGCTCCCGCTCAGGTAGACCCAGATTCACCTTGAGCAGGAACCGGTCCAACTGCGCCTCCGGCAGGGGATAGGTGCCTTCATACTCCACTGGGTTCTGCGTGGCTGCCACCAAGAAGGGATCCGGCAGAGCACGGCCGGCACCATCGACGGAAACCTGCCTCTCCTCCATCGCCTCCAGGAGCGAGGCCTGCGTCTTCGGCGGGGTGCGGTTGATCTCATCGGCCAGCAGCAGATTTGTGAAGACCGGTCCCTCCCGGAAGCTGAAATCCCCGGTCTTGGAGTCGTAGACGAGGGAGCCTGTGACGTCACCGGGCATGAGGTCCGGGGTGAACTGCACTCGGGCCGTGCGCAGCCCCAGCGAAGCGGAGATCGTCCGCACCAGCAGGGTCTTGGCCACCCCGGGGACCCCTTCGAGCAGGACGTGTCCACGGACAAGTAGGGCGATGATCACGCTGGTCACCGCAGCGTCCTGCCCCACCACAGCCTTGGCGACCTCCTGACGTACCCGGGTCAACCGGGCCCGCAGCTCGTCTGCAGAGGTTTCGGGGCGCTCTGTTTGGTGGTTGAGCTGATCCGGCGGGTGATCGGTCATTCAGTTCTCCTTTGTGTTCGTACGGCACGTCGGACGTCCTTCTCCAGGTCGGCAAGCGCCTGGGCATGGGACACCGCATCCTTATGACTCATCACAGGGCCTGGGGAAGTAGAAGATTGTGCAGCTCCGGTGCGGTCAAGCAAGCGGCGAATGGCAGCCGGGTCGCGGCCAGTGGCTCGGGCCGCCGCATCGGCGACTGTCGCTGGGTCCGATCCCCGGCCCAAGCGGAGCAGTCGGGTGAGTCGCAACAGATGCGCATTGCGCAGCACAAGGCCAGTCTGGGCCACCGCATTCGCTCGCTGATACAGCCTGCCCCGGCCGACAGTTGCCTCTTCAGCTGGGACGCTGACCGGCATGGGTTCACTCACGACGGGCCCGTAGCGCCGTCCGGCCGCGACCATGCCGAGCACTGAGCACAGGCCGAGCCACCAGAGCAGAGGCCAGACCCATTCGGGCAAGTAGTCGAGGGGCGATCCCCACTGCTGTTCGCCGACAGTATCGGCACCAGACGGGGTGTACCAGATGAGGTGAGCCGCCGCGGCGTCGTCCTCCGGACCAATTCCGAAGAGCCCAAGCGCGAGGGCAGCATTGCCTTCCTCCGTGATGTGCTGATTGGTGAACGCCTCCGGCGCGGTAAACACCACACCGTGAGAAGTCTCTGACAGGACGAAACCGTCCTCGCCGACGGGGAAGCATCCAGAATCAGCACGCAGCGACGCCCCTGGGGCCTGAATGCTCGCCGCGGCTTCAGCTGCTGGGTGGGCACATGAGCTGCCGGCCTCCAGCACCTCGGCGGTGCCGGCCGTGCCCACCGGGATCCGTGGCCCGCTCTGTGTGTCGTCGCTCAGCCCGCTCAGCAACCACGACTCTTGACTGATCCACAGCACCTCACGTCCAGATTCCCATTCGGATTCCAACTCATCGATCAGCCGCTCCTCTGCCTGAAACCCGCGCAGCAGCACCACGACGCTGGCATCGGGCTCTTGCTCCATCAGGTTCCGGGCAGCCTCGGCCGAGTAGGCACGGTGGATATCGACCCCATGGTCGGCCAAAACGTTCGCTACAGCGGCATACCCATCAAGATTCGTATTCTCAGTGCCGTATGTCTCCGAATCCGAAGTCTCCAGCAGCTGTATCAGCAGTGCCACCACGGCGCCGACTACTAGCACCACAATCCAGAATTGCCACCGCGATGCCGCCGAACGCAGCGCTGCCGCACCGGAAGACACGGTTGACGAGCTCGTCTGAGAGGTCATTGAGGCACCGCCAACCGCGGACCGTCCACCCCGCCGCGGGGCTGAGCTGTTGCCGTCTGCAGCTGTACATCCAGTTGAGCGACGAACTCAAAGTCGGCAGCTACCAATGAGGCAGAACCGTAGACCGACCGGTTGAAAAGCTCAGCCGCACGGTGAAGATCGGCGGCAAACGCGCGGTAGGTCACCCCTAGGCCGTTCGCGATCTCTGTGGCGGTGCGGCCCTGCTGCTCGGATGCCACCCCGCGTTCTTCAGCGGCGCGGGCCACAGCACGGAAAGCATCGAGGGCGGCTGCGTTGAAGTCCCCGGACCGGGCCGCCTCCTGCGCCCGGGTGCGGAACTGCTCGGCCGAGACCCTCGGGTCGATCTCAACGATCCCTTCGGTCACGGTTCCGCTTTGGAGGCGCGGACGGACCACCAGAATGATGACCACGACCGCTGCGGCGACGACCAGCACCACCAGCACGGGCCCGAAGGGAACGTCCACTCCGCCGATAGAGAATGCCCGATCCTGAAGCCAATCCAGGAATGAGTCGATGGCCTCGCGTAGCGGACCGGTGAACTGGCGCTGATAGGAGCCGTCAGCGAGCTCGGTTTCCAACACGCGGCGGGCGTCGTCGCGCTCATACAACTCGGTCGTCACCGCTGCGGGCCTCCAGGGGAGTTCGGGGCAGCGACGGCAAGATGCTCAGGGGAGGCAGGCAGGAGCTTGTCCAAGTACTCGGCGTCCGAATCGTTCTGCGGCGTCGGCGGGGCCACATGCTTCAACATGACGTCAAGGGCTTCCCGGCGGAATCGTGCATTGAGGTACATGACACCGATGACCGTTCCGAGCAGCGCTACCAGCAGAGTATTGAGCGCCATATCGTAGAGCTGACCGAAGCCCAGCACCAGGAGGACGAGCAGATCGTTCTGGCCCTCTTCAGACTGCCAAGCGAGCTCCCCACCGAGACCAGTGACAATTCCTGCCGGCAGGGAGGTGACCGCCAGCACCACAAGCAGCATCAGATAGAGCAGTGCCACGGCACCGATATGCCTCCACCACATACCTCGGTTGAGGGCGAAAGAACGCGTGATCGCGTTGAAGGCATGGCGCCGTTCCACAATGATCACCAATGGTCCGAACATCAGGCCGGCGGTCAACCAGCACACCAGCAGAAAGAACCCCGGAAGAACCAGGAGGAGCCCGAACCCGAAGGTCACGACTGTCAGCAGGACCCCTGCCACCACAGCCACAGCGGCGAGCACTCCGATCACCACGAGCAGAACCAGCAGGTGAAGCAGCAACCAACCTAGCCTGCCCGCACGCAATAACAGGGTTTGCCGCAGGGTGGTCGGCAGTCCATAGGCCGACCGGAGCACGGGGATGGCCAGCAGGCCCAATGACATAGCCATCACCAGACTGCCGATGAAAGAACTGGCCACCATCATCAAGACCATGCCTGCCTCACCCAGGGCAGCAAACATCAGCTCCTGGTCATCGAAAGCAACGGGGTCAGTCAGCATACGGATATAGTTATCGACCGGCATCACCACCAGCAGCACCAATGACACCAGGAAGTTCAGCACGGCGGCCGCGAACGGCAGGCCCAGAGCCGCTCGGGGATTGCGACGAATGACGGAGAAAGCGCCACCAAAGATCTCATCCTGCGCTAGGGGGCGAAGCGGAAAGACCGCCCCTGGGCGCACCGGGGTGCGAGCCAGCTGCGACGCCACTGTAGTGCCCATTCCACCCCGCTTGTCTCAGAAACCATGAGGTCCATGTCCAACCCTATCGCCTCATATATCCTGGAGAATCAGCGGGTGCACGGATCGTCATTGACCCGCGTCCCCCGGCGTCAGTAGCAGTGAGGAAGGACGGAGCTCCATGAGAGCTAACATCTTGGTGGTCGACGACGACGAGGCACTGTCGGAGATGATCGGCATTGTGCTGCGCAATGATGGGTTTGAGCCGACCTTCTGCGCCACCGGCGACCTCGCACTGGAGGCTTTCCGCGCCTCAGACCCGGACCTCGTGCTTCTGGACCTCATGCTTCCCGGTAAAGACGGAATTGAAGTGTGCCGGGAGATCCGCGAAGAAGCTGACACTCCGATCGTGATGCTGACCGCAAAGTCCGACACCGCTGATGTGGTCAGGGGCCTGGAAGCTGGTGCCGACGACTACGTCCCGAAACCTTTCAAACCCGCTGAACTGGTGGCCCGGGTGCGCGCACGCCTGCGCACTCCGGAACCTTCAGGGCGGCCGGAGGGGGAGGCGCTGAGCATCGGAGACCTCACCATTGATGTTGCCGGTCACGAAGTGCGCCGGGGAAACACCAGAATCTCGCTGACGCCCCTGGAATTCGATTTGCTCTCAACGCTGGCCAAGAAGCCTTGGCAAGTGTGGAACCGGGAAATGCTGCTCGAAGAGGTGTGGGGCTATCGACACCAAGCGGACACCCGGTTGGTCAATGTCCACGTGCAGAGACTGCGGTCCAAAGTCGAAAAGGACCCCGAGAACCCAGAGATCATCCAGACGGTGCGGGGCATCGGCTATAAGGCCGGCGGCTGAGGAGCGGCGCGGCTATCACTGAACAGAGCAACCCGTCTGGAGAGATCCCGGCGGTAGACCCGCCCGCTACGTCACCTTCGGCCGCAGCGCCCAAAGTGACGTTCGGGCGGCGTGTGACCAGATTGTCCAAATTTTGGGCACGGTCGCTCATGGCGAGAGCCATGGTCCTGACTGGCATCATCACGCTGGTCGGTTCAGCGCTCATTGCATACTTCTTGGTGCAGCAGGTCACCACCGGTCTTTACCAGGAACGGCTCGATCAGGTCGAAGCAGAGGCTACGGCAGGGTTGTCCGAAGCGCGAAGCTCCTTCGGGGCCATTGAAACGTCGGAACCGGCGAACCTGGAAGAGCGAGTCCCAGAGATCTTCGAAAGTCTGGGCGGTTCCTCGGGGCTGATCCGTGAAAGTGTCCTTATCCCCCTCGAAGATGCTGAGAATCTCCCCGTCACGCCACGGTCCACTCCTGATATTTCGCAGGATGTGATCAGCGACGAACTGCGTGAGGCCGTCCTGGTTAGCGGTCCCGACAGTCAGCATTGGCAGCCGGTGGGCATTGTGGATGAGGACGGCACTGAGGTCCCCGGCGTCGCGTTCGGGATCAGCATTTCGCTGCCAACCGGACCTCCCTACGGACTGTTCTTTGTCTACGACTTCTCATCTGTTCAGGAGAACGTGAACTTCGTCTTCCGTGTCTTCCTCGTAGCGGTCGCGGCAATACTTGTCATGAACGTGCTTATCGCAGCGTGGGTGGCTCGGTCGGTGGTCAAACCGGTATCACAGGCCGCCCAGGTCTCCGAGCGTATTGCAGATGGTCAATTGGACCAGCGGCTGGCGGTCGTCGGTGAGGACGAGATCGCCAGACTGGGAGTGTCATTCAACCGGATGGCGTCAACACTGCAGGAGCAGATCACCCAGCTGGCCCACCTCTCCAAGATGCAGCAGCGATTCGTCTCCGATGTCTCCCACGAGTTGCGCACTCCGCTGACCACCGTCAGCATGGCTGCGAGCATGTTGTATGAGTCCCGTGATGAGTTCGATCCGGTCAGCCAGCGCTCCACCGAGTTGCTGCACCACCAGGTGGAGCGGTTCCAGGCGTTGCTGGCGGACTTGCTGGAGATGTCCCGCTTCGATGCCGGAGCTGCGGAGTTGGCGCTGTCCGAGGTGGACCTCTGGGCTCTGGCCGAGGATGTACTCACCGAGGCAGTCCCCCTGGCCGACCGAGCCGGAGCGGAGCTGAACATGGTCGTGCCGGATGACGTCGAGAGCTACATCGCCGAGGTGGACCGGCGCCGGATCAACCGCATCCTTCGGAACCTGGTCAACAACGCCATTGAGCACTCCGAGGGTCAGCCGGTTGACCTGATCATTTCCGCAAATACGACAGCCGTCGCCATTGCGGTGCGGGACTATGGTGTAGGTATGTCCCCGGACCAGGTGGCCCATGTCTTCGACCGCTTCTGGAGAGCCGATCCTGCGCGGGCGCGCACAACGGGTGGCTCCGGGCTGGGTCTGTCGATCGCTACCGAGGATATCCGCCTTCACCAGGGAAGTCTCGACGCGTGGGGACAAACCGGCCAGGGCTCCTGCTTCCGCCTGGTCCTGCCTCGCGTCCAGGGCACCCCCTACGGGATCACGCCATTGGCGCTGCCCCCCACGTATGGTGTTGACCAGCGCAACCGGATCAGTGCCGATGCTGACATGGTGGCGGTTGAACAGGCTTATGACCGGGTCAACGAGCAGGCGCTGTACAAGGACGGTGGCACCTGATGCGCGCCACGCTGATGCGGTGGGTCGGTCTGCTGCTGGCGACCATATTCGTGGTCACAGCCTGCACGCCGACCTTACCCACCGATGGTGATGTAGGAACCGCGGAGGCCCCTGCCGAGTCCCGTCGCGACTCTGGCGTGGTTGTGGAGCCACCGGAGACTGGGGCCAGCCCAGAGGACATCATTCAAGGTTTCCTGCAGGCCGGGGCGCGGCCCGACGACGACCATGAGGTTGCCCGCGAGTACTTGACCGAGGAGTTCTCCGAAACCTGGGATCCGTGGACACAGACCCTGGTCTACACCGAGGGAAATATGAGCGTGGACGCCGCTGGAGATGAGGTGTACAACGTCCAACTGACGATGGATGCCCGTGTCGACACCGACGGTATTATGGCTCGCCCCGATGAACCCACCAGCCAAACCTTCGAAGTTGAGGAGGTGGACGGGGAGTGGCGCATCAGCAGTGCACCAGATGGCAAGATTCTCGACTCTGGTGCATTCAACAGTGCATACGATGAATTCACCTTGTATTTCTACGATCCTCAGGAGCGGTTCGCGGTTCCCGACGTCCGTTGGCTGATCAACCTCTCTGGACAATCGACCGAGCTGACTGATCTCCTTCTGCGGGGCCCTGCGCCCTGGCTTGCCCCAGGGGTCATCTCGGCGTTCGACGAAGGGGACAGTCTGGGCACTCCGGCGGTACCGGTCTCTGACGGAATTGCGACAGTGGATCTGGAGCCTTCCGTGACCGCCGGAGCTTCCGACCGTGAGATCGCGCTAATGCATAACCAGTTGTCCATGGCTTTGCACCAGTTGACTCTAGTGCGGGAGGTGAGGCTGACGGTGGGCGGGGCCGAAGTAGAAATCCCCGAACTGCCCGAGGGGCAGGCCCTCCAGATTGAGACTCGACCAAGGGCTCTGGAACGCCAGATCGGCATTCAGGGAGACGAGTTGGTCTGGCAGCGCAACACCGACACCTCCCGAGTTGCGGGCATGCCAGACCTCAGCGACATTGAGCCGCGGTTCCCGGCAGTCTCCACAGAGGCTGAGGGAGAGGTCATTGCCGTGATGTCGGGAGACCTAGATGCGCTCTACCACGTGCGGGCCGACTCCGACGAGCCTGAGCTTCTGGTCGAGTCCGAGAATATGCCACGCCCCTCCATGGACAACTTCGGGTGGACATGGACTGTGACCACCAATGATGAGGGCGACCCCACCGTCCGTGCCTTCAATTACCAGGATGAAGACGCCAGCTCAGTGGCCGTGACGGCCGATTTCATCCAAGGCCGTGAGGTCACCTCCCTACGGATCTCTCAAGACGGTACCCGGGCTGCGCTGATCCTGGACGACGCCGGGGTGCGCAGCCTCTACATCGCTTCAGTACAGAGAGACGGCGCCACGGGTGTTCCGTGGGGTCTGGAGCAGCACCAGCGCCTCCACCATGACCAGGATGAGGTCGAACTGGAGGAGGTGCGCTGGTCAGACAACGATGAGGTGCTGGTCTGGAAACCCTATGACCCGGATGAAGACGAGATTGAGACTCGCCGCATGCAGCGCATCAACGTCTCTGGCGCAGCCGACCCGCCGTCTGAAGGACTCACCGCAGTCCTCAACGTCTCAGTAGGAGAGGACCGCCCGATCTACTTCGAACAGGCGGGTTCTGGGGTCCACCAGATTGTGGGGGACCGCGGTATGAGTCAAGACGAGATCGATGATGATGTGCGCGATCTCAGCTACTCCGGCTGACCGGGTTTTCCACACTCAACTCAAGTCTCTGGCGTGATGCAAGGCTTCGCGTCATGCTTGGACTATGACGGGTCCACCACAGCGGTTCAGCTCTGGTGTGGACCGTCTCTGGTTTTCGTCCGCGGGCCGCTCAACCCGGCGTGCCGTCAAGCAGGCTGCTGATCTGATCCTGCCCACCTGGTGTGTCGGCTGTGGTGCCGCAGGTGCGGACCTCTGTGCGGAGTGCTCAATAGATATCCGGCTACTGACTCGTTGCCCTTTCCGGGCCGAGGGAGCAGCCGAGGCGCTTCCCGTCACGGATGTGGATGATGCAGGAGTTCAGGTGCTGCCGGTGACTAGTGCTGGTTTCTACAAGACTCTGGTCGCCGACGTCGTCGTAGCTTTCAAAGATCATGAGCGAGTTGGACTCAAACGCGTCTTAGCGCCTGCCCTGGCCCGGTCCGTTCGCGCAGCTGCGGAAAGAACGCTCTCGACTGCAGACCCCCTGCTCGTGTGGCCGCCGACCTCTGCACGGGCTCAGTTGCGACGAGGTCGCAGCCCCGTGGAGGAGCTGGTGACAGCGGCTGCGCTTCCGGCCGGCTTGGAACCTGCCGGGGCCGTGCTGCGGCGGAAGTCTGGCGGGATGCTGTCCGTGACTGGCCGCCGTGGACAAAAAGGTCGCTCGAAAGGGGGTCGGCGCGCTGCGGTGGCGCAGTTCACTATGGCTGCTGGGGTCCCCCGGAGCTTAGTCGGACGGGAGGCGCTCCTGGTCGATGACGTACTGACCACTGGAGCCACGCTTCACGGTATGTACGCAGCCTTGACCGAAGCTGGGGTGCATGTGCGCGGAGCCGCAGTTCTGGCAGTCACTCCGCGAGCGGGAAAAGCCCAGGATACGTCCTTATCAGCGGCGAATCTGAGGTGAGCACTTCCGTAACCGGCAGACAAGGCATACGGTGAAGTATGGGTGTTTAGATGAAGAGACCCATCGCAGCGACGGTGGGCTCTCAAAGGAGTCCTTAACCGTCGTTGCGCCAACCGCAGGACGGACGTCAGGGAGGACCATCATGACTCTGCAGACCACCTATACCGGACGCAACATCACCATCCCGTCAGCGTTCAAGGAGCACCTCGAGTCCAAACTCGACAAGGTGGAGCAGCTCTCGGACAAAGGACAGCGACTTGAGGTCAAGGTGTCCAGTGAAAGCGCGCATCGCCGCGCCGAAACCTCAATCACTGTGGAACTGACTCTCATTGGACGGGGAAAGATCATTCGATCTGAGGCCCAGGCGGAAGAGAAGTTCGCTGCCTTCGAAATTGCCTGGGACAAACTGTGTGAGCGTCTCCGCCGCGTCCGAGACAAGAAAAAGTCCAAGACTCGCAGCAACGGCACGTTGGGCCATCCTGCACAGTCCGTGGGTCAAGCCCTGGCAGGGCTCACCCCGGTGGATCCGGACCGTCCGCTTTACGAGCAGGTTCTGGATGCAGAGGCCGTCGATGATGTGCCTCCCGAGACCGATGAGTGGGATGAACCGATACGCATTCGCCGAAAGGTCTTTCCTGCCAAGCCCATGAGTGTCGATGCTGCAGTCGACGCGATGGAGCTCCTAGGCCATGATTTCTATCTGTACCTCGACGCTGAGACGGAACAGCCCTCCGCTGTGTACCGCCGGCGTGGGTGGACCTACGGTGTAATTTCTCTTGACCCGACGGGCCAGACTGCGGAGACGAACACCGAAGAGCGTGCTTACCGCGCATCCCAAGGAACGACGCTTTCCCACGTCAACGCTGCCTGAGTCTTCTCGGCCAGCCCTGTGACAGGACTGACACGGAGCCTCCTTCTGACACGGAAGGGGGCTCCGTCAGTTCTGTGGCAGGTACCCGCAGGTTAGCCGGGAGAGGTTCGCGGGCATAGACTGTATAGCTGACGCTGTAGAAACCCTGACGGAGATCGACGCACTTATGCCCACCCTGCTCGAAAAAGTCCTCAAGACTGGGGAGAAGAAGATCCTCAAGAAGCTGCGCGGCTATGCCGACGCGGTGAACTTGCTAGAGGATGAGTTCAAGGAGCTCTCCGACGCAGAGCTGCGCCAGGAGACGGAACGCTTCAAAGAGCGGTTGGCGGACGGGGAGTCACTCGACTCCATGCTCCCGGAGACTTTCGCCGCAGTCCGCGAGGCTGCTGGCCGTACCCTCGGGCAGCGTCACTATGACGTGCAGATCATGGGTGGTGCAGCCCTCCACCTGGGCAATATTGCCGAAATGGGAACCGGTGAGGGCAAGACCCTTGTGGCCACGGCCCCCGCCTACCTGAACGCACTGACTGGTCAGGGTGTCCATGTGGTGACGGTCAACGACTATCTGGCAAAGTACCAGGCTGAGCTGATGGGACGTGTTTACCGTTTCCTGGGTTTGACGACCGGTGTGATCGTCAACAATCTCAAGTCAGCGCAGCGCAGAGAAGCATATGCCGCAGACATCACCTATGGCACCAACAACGAGTTTGGCTTCGACTTCCTTCGCGACAATATGGCGCAGTCTCTGGATGATTTGGTCCAACGAGGGCATCACTACGCGATCATTGACGAAATCGACTCCATTCTCATTGACGAAGCGCGTACACCTCTGATCATCTCCGGTGCCGCCAGTGGGGACATTTCCCGGTGGTATACCGACTTCGCCAAGCTGGTCAAGACGCTGACCAACGACGAAGACTACGAAGTCGACGAGAAGAAGCGCACAGTCGGAGTTTTGGAATCCGGGATCGACAAGGTCGAAGACTATCTCGGGATTGAGAACCTCTACGAGACCCAGAACACGACCCTGATCCAGTACCTCAACAACGCTATTCGCGCCAAGGAACTGTACAAGCGGGATACGGACTATGTGGTGGTGGACAACGAAGTGCACATCGTTGATGAGCACACCGGTCGAATCCTCAAGGGCCGACGCTACAACGAAGGGCTCCACCAGGCTATCGAAGCCAAGGAGGAAGTCCGCATTAAGCCCGAAAATCAGACCCGGGCGACCGTCACTCTGCAGAATTACTTCCGGCAGTACAAGAAGATCTCAGGTATGACTGGCACCGCGGAAACTGAGGCTGCGGAGTTCATGTCCACATACAAGCTGGGCGTGGTGCCGATTCCGCCGAATAAGCCCCGGCAGCGGACAGATCACAATGACGTGGTCTACCGGAATGAACTCGTGAAGTTCGACGCCGTCGTTAAAGACATCACCGAGCGTCACCGCAAGGGTCAGCCGATGTTGGTGGGCACGGAGTCCGTGGAGAAGTCGGAGTATCTTTCCAAGCTCCTAGCAAAACAAGGTATTCGGCATGAAGTGCTCAACGCAAAGAACCACGAACGTGAGGCTGCTATCGTCGCCCAGGCTGGGCACAAAGGCGCTGTCACAGTAGCCACGAATATGGCCGGGCGCGGAACCGACATCATGCTCGGTGGCAACGCCGAGTTCAAGGCAGTGCGCGAGATGGAGAAGCTTGGACTCGATCCCGAAGAGGATGTTGAAGAGTACGAAGCGAAGTGGGATGACGTCTTTGCGCAGACCAAAGCTGAGACAGAGGCCGAAGCCGAAGAGGTGCGAGCCTTTGGGGGCCTCTATGTGCTCGGCACTGAGCGCCACCAGTCGCGCCGAATCGACAACCAGCTGCGTGGCCGTTCCGGGCGTCAGGGTGATCCCGGTGAATCCCGTTTCTACATCTCCCTCACGGACAACCTCATGCGGCTGTTCAACCAGCAGGCCGCCCAGCGGCTGATGCAGTCCTCAGTGCTGGACGACGATGTGCCGGTGGAACACAAAATGGTCTCCGGTGCAATCGCTTCAGCCCAGCAGCAGCGCGAGTCGCAGAACACCGAGCAGCGCAAGAACGTTCTGAAGTACGACGACGTGATGAATCGCCAGCGTGAGGCCATCTACTCAGACCGCCGTCGCATTCTTGAAGGTGACGATGTGCATGAGAAAGTCCAGCACTTCCTTGAAGATGCCGTGGCGCTGATCATTGAGGAGAAAACCGTCGCCTCCTCATCCGAGGATTGGGACCTGGAAGGCCTTTGGGAAGACTTGCGGGATCTTTATCCCATATCTTTGGAGATCGCTGAACTCATTGAGGAAGCTCGCGGTATCGACCAGCTCTCAACGAAACTGCTGAAGCGGGAGATCATCTCGGACGCCAAGATTGCCTATGAGAAGAAGGAAGCTGAGGTTGGCTCGGAAGCACTGCGGCAGCTGGAACGCCGTGTCCTCCTCTCGGTGATCGATCAAAAGTGGCAGGACCACCTCTATGAGATGGATTACCTGAAGTCGGGAATCGGCCTACGCTCCATGGCGCAGCGCGACCCTCTGGTCGAATATCAGCGTGAGGGCTACCTGCTCTTCCACGCCATGGCCGAGGAAATCCGAGAAGAGTCCGTCCGGAAATTGTTCCAAGCCGAGGTGAAGGCTCTCACGCCCCAGTCGGCGGCGCCCAACCTGCCTGGGGTGAAAGACGGACGTGCGGCTGCGGCCGGTAAGTCGATCCAGGTGCCTGGTCTCAACGAGCCTAGAGGCACGTCAGCTAACTAGGCCCTCCCTCAGCCCAGCTCCATGGCAACCACCCGCCAGCGGCCCCGGTGAGCCTGCAGCCGCATTGCGCATGCCCTAGTGCGTAGTTCGTCACTGAACACCACGGCGACTTCCCAGCTCCCTGGAGCAGCCTGACAAGTGCGTTCGGAGCGAAATGCCAAGGGGCGTGGCTGTACCATGGCGCCGACCCGGTGTCTGGCCATGATCTCCGCACGTTCTTGCACCTTGCTATAGACCTCGATATCCAACCACCTTCGGAGTTGGCTGACCGGGCGAAGCCCCAGCAGTGTCTCTGCTGTGGCCTGGCAGACGACGCGTGCTATCGCCACCACCTGCCGCCGCTCCTGCTGAAGGTTCGCCAGCTCATCGGGTCGCTGCCCATCGGTCGGACGTGAGGTGGATCCGGAGAGTGCCTGATCCGCGCCCATAGATGCGAGTAATCGGGGTACCTCAGCTTCCCGTTGGATGCGGAACCGAGGGCGATGAGCATCATTATCCTCCGCCGAACTCGCGGAGGTTGAACCTAGATGCTGTTCCCGGGCGCGCAGCGGACTCGAGCCGGGTGGGGCCAGGTTCTGCACCATCGTAGACGAGCTTCTAACGTTCCGGGCAGTCATGGGTTGCTCCTTCTTGTACGGCGGATCGTGCGCGGGAGGACAGAACATGCGAGTCAACGAAACAGTGGGGGAGGTATACGCAGGATCGTGCCGGGTCGAAGCCCACCTGGCTCCGGTCCTATGCGGTCAAGGTTGTGCTCATGCCAGCGGGGCCACTCCTGGGCGATCTCCCAGTCGGTGGCGTCGGTTCCGAGATGGTCTGCGGCGAGTGTCCACAGGGTGTCCCCTGGCCGTGCGGTTGTGGAGTGCTCATCCACGGTGCGGGAGGGTGACCCAATGTGGCGGGGAGGCAGGGATGAGGGGCGTTCAGGAATGAAAGGTCTCATATAAGAACTCTATGTTTCATTTGATACAGTTTGGTACTTCCTGATGATACACATAATGTGAGGGTGCGCACCATGGGCCGGGCATAAAATAGCCCTCAACGGTCCCGTCGGCACTCAGATAGGGGAGGCTCGCATGCGGTGGGATGCCCTTTTTGCGGATCTGGAGACACAGGCATCAGCGCGGCGTCAAGAAGATTTCGAAACTAGTATGGCCGAGGCGATAGCTCTGGAATGGTCACGAGTGGAACTGGTGGACCGTATCCGGGGGCACACTGGTCAACGAGTGTCGCTCCGCCTCCGAGGCGGGGAATCTGTGACTGTCGAAGTCAGTGCGGTCGGCAGTGACTGGCTCGCGGGGGCAGGAGTCGGGCACCAGTGGCTCATACCGGTGGCAGCGGTAGACATGCTGTCAGGATTGACACGTCGAGCCCAGACTCAGACCAGTCAGACCCAGAGAAGGCTAAGAATTACATCGCCGCTGCGGGCGCTTGCTGATGCGCGCCAGCATGTTGTGGTCCGTTGCACAACTGGTGTGCTTGCCGAGGGAGTATTGCTTGGGGTAGGCCGCGATTTTCTTGATGTTCGTCCCCAGGGTTCTCCCCAGGTCATCAGAACCGTACCGCTGGCTGCGATCACTGCTGTGTGCAGCGCTCGAGGCTGAGGAAGATCAGGAAGTGTTCTGCTCCGCGCGGGCCTGGCGCTGCTCAGCGTAGAGCCGTTCGATGTATTCATCGAGTTTTGATTCTTCCACGCGCCACTGTCCGCGCCCTCCGATTTGGATGCCTTCCAAGTCTCCGCGCTGGATCAAAGCGCGAGTCTGTGACATGGAGATATTCAGAGCTTCTGCAACATCTGGCAGGGTGAGGAACGTTCGCATTCTAGCCCCTTACTTGACGTTTGCTGTCATTTGTTTCTATTGTGGCATCCTCGATGACAGAATCAAGCATTCCGTCATGCGGCGTGCCTCGCCACAGGTGCATTTATTGGTTAGCATCTGAATACTTGCGTCGAAACTGAATCAGATTTTCCATCAGGAGTGGATAGTGGCCACGTTGGGCTATGCATCCGGAGGCTCAGAGCTTACCGACCCGACCCCGGCGGGGAATGCCCCGCAGCCCTCACCCGCACGGCGTATGCGTAGGCCCACCTGGCGGGATCCACGCCTGCTGGTCGGAATTGTGCTCATCGTCGCAGCCGTGGTGGGTGTCATTCTGCTCGTCAACGCTCAAGATCGTACAGTCCCGGTTTACGCTGCAGATCGTGAGCTGAGCAGCGGGACGCCGCTCGAGACCGACGATCTTCGAGTCGTCCACGTCCAGCTCGACGCCGCCGCCGAGCATTACCTCTCCGCTGAAGCGGACCTGCCCTCAGATGTCGAATTGATCCGGCCTCTGACGGAAGGAGAGCTACTGCCATCAGCTGCATTAGCTTCGGTAGATTCGCAGCAGCGTCAGGCAGTCACGGTTGAGATTCAGCACGATCTGGCGCGGTCAGTTCAGCCAGGCCGCCGTGTAGATGTCTGGGCGGCCTCGGGGTACTCGACGCAGCAGGGGCAGGGCGAGGTGAATATATTAGCCGCCGCGGCAGAGGTGACAGATATTCGTGAGTCGAGTTCAGCATTCGGCGCCAGCAGCGGTGTCACCGTCGAGCTGCTAGTTGGCCCTGATGAAGTCACCGACCTACTTGCTGCCTTCGGAGCCGGTGATGCCCTGACGGTCCTTCCCACCGCAAGCGCGCAGGCCGACTGATGGCGCGCTGTGCTGTCATCACCAGCGGTCGAATCGCGGCAGACCATGTGGCCGCACTTGAGCGGCTGCACAGTGAGGTCACCATTGACCGGCGCTGTGCCGACCTTGCCGAGGTTGTGGCTGCTGCGCGGACCGGCAGGGCCGATGCGGCGCTCATTATCGGAGCAACTGAGGAACTGACCGAATCAACCATCAGCGAGCTCCTCCGGGATATCTCCACGATTGTGGCGATATCTGAGCTGCAAACCGAGCGCCACCGACTCGCTCAGCTGGGACTGTCCACCTTCAATGACGACGTAGCGGCATCAGTTTTGGCCCGCGCCCTGCAGTCAGAACGATCCCCTCAGCTGGAGGATCCGCTCCACGGCGTAGCCACTGAGGACGCGGAATTCGCTGCCCTGATTGAAGCCCAAGGGCTGGCACTCCCGGAGGGACGCGAAGAGCACAGTGTGGACCCCCGCACCGGCTTCTCTGGGGGAGTCACCGCCGTCTGGGGTCCTTCCGGAGCTCCGGGTAGGACCACCCTGGCGGTGAACCTGGCCGCTGAATTGGCGCTGAGCGGCAGAGCAGTGCTGTTGATCGACGCAGATACCTATGCCGCCTCGGCTGCCGTTCAGCTGGGCCTTATCGAAGAGTCTGCTGGTATCGCTCAAGTGTGCCGTGCCGCCGAATTCGGCAGCCTGGACTCTGAGATCCTGTTGCGAGCCACAGCAGGAGTTGACGTGGCCCATGCACGCTGTGATGTGTTGACCGGTCTGCCAAGGTCGCACCGCTGGACTGAGCTCCGTCCCCGGGCATTTGAGAAAGTGCTCTCGATGTGCCGCAGTCGCTACGATCACGTGGTGGTTGACTGCGCCTCCGAGATCGGCGCAGACCAAGAGTGGGGCTACGAACAGCCCGCGGTCCAGCGCAACAGCGCGACCCAGACCGTGCTCAGTTCAGCTGATCAGGTCCTGGCAGTCGGATCACCGGACCCCGTTGGTTTCTCCCGCCTGATTAAAGCCGTTCAACACCTGGGCGAAGACCTACCGCAGGCACCTCCTCCGCAGGTGGTGGTCAACAAGCTCCGGAAAGATGTGGTTGGACGCTCACCGCGCAGGCAATTGACAGACGCGTGGCTGGAGCTTGGGCAGCAGAGCCCGATCGCTGCGTTCCTTCCCTGGGAGCCTGCAGTCTGCGACGCCGCCCTGCGGTCGGGCCAAGTTCTCGCTGAGTCTGCCAGCGACTCGGTGTTGCGTAGGCAGATCGCCGCCTTGGCAGGAATCGAAGTGCGGGGGCGTCGTCGTCGGTTTGGCCGTTCCGCCGTCTCCGGAAGGAGGTCCCGCAGGCGGCGACCTGCCGAACTTTCCACGGGGGTTCCTGGGGCTATCAACGAGCGATAGGCTGACTAGTGCTTTATTAAAACTTCAAGGGAGAAGACACTAGGCGATGGCAGAGCAGCCCACCACACTCTGGACACGTGACGACGATCAGTTTGAGGCGCTCGCGGAAGCCTATTTTGCTCATATCGCCCAGGAGGACTTGGCTGCGATCGACATGCCGGCCCGCCTGCACCGGGTCGAGAGCCATGTGCGATTGGCCGATTCCCGCAGAAGTGCCCGGCCGGCAGTTGCGGTGGTGCGTGCCGAACACCGCAGCGTGGTGCAGGTCACCACCGATGACATGCCCTACCTGGTGGATTCGGTCACCAGTGAGGTCACCAGATGCGGACACGCTATTGCCCTTGTGGTGCACCCCATCCTCCTGACTAAGCGCAGCACACGCGACGCCCGGCTGAAAGCGGTGCAGTCGTTGCCCACACAGGGAAGGTCCCTGTCTTCTGGAGACACGCAAGCACTCCCCAGCCTGGCCGCATTCATCGATGAGCAGGACCGCGTTGAGGTCGAGTCCTGGATCACTGTGGAACTGGACCGCATCCTCGATGACGAAGCCGCAGAGACACTTGTCGCCGGACTCAACAGCGTCCTCGATGATGTGCGGGCCAGCCACCGCGACCAAGAGCGAATGACGGCACAGGCCCACCGTGCAGCGGCAACAATACGCAGACTCGACGGGGTGATGGACCGGGACGAGTCTGCGGAGTTCGTTGAATGGATGGGCCAGGGAAATTTCCTTTTCCTCGGCTATAGGGAGTACTCCCTGACCTTCAGGGGGGACGAGCAGGACGACTCCGGTGAACCACCCACAGCGGAGAGCTGGCAAGACGAGGAGGGGATCCACGCTCGGCTAGAGCCCGTGCCTGGCACAGGACTGGGAATACTCGCCGACGTGGGAGGAGTTCCGCGTTCGCGCAGCTCCTCGGAACTCTCTTCGGCTGGCCGTGCTCGCGCCTTGCAGCCCCAAGCGTTGGTGATCACCAAAGCTAATTCGCGCTCCACTGTGCGCCGACGCACCTATATGGACTATGTGGCGGTCAAGACTTTCAATGAGGATGGCCGAGTCACTGGTGAGCGCCGATTCCTGGGACTCTTCAGTCAACGGGCATACACCCAGTCCATTTCCACCATTCCACTGGTGCGGGCCCGGGCTAAGCAGCTTCTAGCCCGTTCGGGTTTCAGCCCTGACTCCCACTCCGGCGCGGACCTGCTGCAGATTCTGGAAACCTATCCGCGCAATGAGCTCATGCAGATGGATATCGCCGAAGTGGAAGAGGTTGCGTGGCAGATCCTCCAGCTACAGGAGCGTAGGCGCATCAAGCTCTTCCTTCGGCAGGACCACTACGGCCGGTTTATGACGGCGCTGCTGTACATGCCCAGGGATCGGTACAACACCCATACGCGGCGGCGTACCGAAGATGAGCTGATGGCGCATATTGATGCAGAGTCCATCGACTTCACGGTTCGTCTGTCCGATTCAGTGCTGGCTCGGGTGTTCTTCCGCATGAGGCTGAAGCCTGGAGCAGAAGAAATCAGCATCAGCGTCGAGGACCTCGAGGCGAGGCTGGCGCGGGCTGTTCGGTCTTGGGGTGAGGGTATCTCCCAGGAGGCTTCGGCCCGGTACACACCGGCTCACGCCGACCGCATTTCGAACCGTTGGGGTGAAGCATTTCCCCCTGAGTACCGTGCGGTATACGAAGTCCCCGACGCACTGCACGACGCCGCGGAGTTTGAGACGCTGCAGGCTCAGCCTGAGGCTGGACCGCGCCTGTACTTCTACGCACCCGACCAGGACGATCCGGCGGATATGCGCCTCAAGCTCTACTTGACGGACGCTAAGACTCTCACCGACACGCTGCCCATCATTGACGACTTCGGCCTGGAGTTGTTGGACGAGCGGGCATACACGATCGTCACGGCCGACGGAGCCACCTGTTATCTCTACGACTTGGGCATCTGCTATCCGGCAGGCGTCGACCCCTACGGGACCAGTGAGCTGTTCAAGGAGGCGTACCACCAGGTGCTCATCGGACGGGTCGAATCCGATGAATTCTCTCGCTTGGTGCTGCACCTGCACATGGACATTCGCAGGGTGACTGTTCTGCGTGCCTACGCCAAGTACATGCGCCAGTTGGGCATGCCGAACTCCTACGACTTCCTCGCAGATGCGTTGTTAGCCAACCCGGAGGTCGCTCGCGCCCTCATCGCGCTGTTTACGGCCAAGTTCGATCCCAATCTTGATTCGGGTCGTGAAGAGGCGGTTCAGGCGTGTTACAAGCAGGTCCAGGATGCCCTGGAATCGGTCAAGACTCTGGACGCTGACCGGGTGCTGTCGGCCTTCCTGAACCTCATAGAAGCCACAGACCGTACCAACCTGTATCAGGGCAGGGACTGGGTAGCGCTGAAGCTCAGACCACAGTCGATTGACGCTGCACCGGCGCCGCGTCCGGCACACGAAATCTGGGTGTACTCACCCACCGTGGAGGGCTCGCACCTGCGGTTTGAAAGGATCGCACGCGGAGGTCTGCGCTGGTCGGACCGATCGGAAGACTTTCGCACCGAGGTTCTGGGACTGGTCAAAGCCCAAATGGTCAAGAATGCGGTGATCGTGCCATCGGGAGCCAAAGGTGGGTTCTACCCTAAGCAGCTGCCTGATCCGGCAGAGGACCGGTCAGCCTGGTTCGAGGCCGGTCGTGATGCATATATGACATTCATTAGGGCGTTGCTGGACGTGACAGACAATCAGGTGATCAGCGACGGCACGATGACAGTGGTGCCGCCGGAGAACGTGGTGAGGCACGACGGCGACGATCCCTACTTGGTTGTCGCCGCAGACAAAGGCACTGCTGCATTCTCCGATACGGCCAACGCGATAAGC
Organism: Nesterenkonia haasae; assembly: GCF_010119385.1. Taxonomy (GTDB): domain Bacteria; phylum Actinomycetota; class Actinomycetes; order Actinomycetales; family Micrococcaceae; genus Nesterenkonia; species Nesterenkonia haasae. Next base: position 571,309 of record NZ_VFIE01000018.1, on the reverse strand, counting down.
AATGAGTACGGACATTGGTTGGGCGATGCTTTCGCCTCCGGAGGGTCGGTCGGTTACGACCACAAGGCGATGGGCATCACCGCACGGGGCGCCTGGGAGTCGGTTAAATCCCACTTCAAAACACTCGGCCATGACACCCAGACGGAGGACTTCACAGTCATCGGCGTCGGTGATATGGGCGGCGATGTGATGGGCAACGGAATGCTCCTGTCGGAGCACATTCGATTGGTGGCGGCCTTCAACCATCTGCATATCTTCATTGACCCGGACCCAGACCCTCAACGGTCGTTTGTTGAGCGTAAGCGACTTTTTGATGCGCAGAAATCTGGCTGGGACGCCTACGACCCAGAGCTGATCTCAGCCGGTGGGGGAGTCTTTTCGCGTGACGTGCGCAGTGTCGAGATCAGCCCCGAGATGAAGAACAGGTTTGGTATCTCCTCCGACCAGCTCACCCCACCGGAGCTGATTGCCGCTCTGCTGAAAGCACCCGTGGACCTTCTCTACAACGGGGGCATTGGGACCTATATCAAGGCTGAGGACGAGTCCCACGAAGATGTGGGCGACCGCGCCAATAACGGTATCCGTATCAACGGTGCGGACGTGAGAGCGAAGGTGATCGCCGAAGGCGGCAACCTAGGCCTGACTCAGGCAGGTCGGATCGAGGCCGCCCAGCGCGGAGTGCTGATCAACACTGATGCCATTGACAACTCCGCCGGCGTCGACTGTTCGGATCACGAGGTCAACATCAAGATTCTCCTGGAGTCCTTGGTCTCATCAGGGCGGCTGGAGCCAGAGGCGCGTAACGGGCTGCTGGAGGACATGACAGAGGACGTCGCCGAACTTGTTCTGCAGACAAATGAGGACCAAAACGTGCTGCTGCTCGCCGAACGGCACCGACTCACCGAATGGTCCCCGAGCTTCGGTCGGCTCATCGGCTGGCTTGAGCTCAACGCCGGATTGGATCGCGAGCTGGAAGTGCTCCCTACTGATCAGGACATGCACCAGAGGCTGGATGATGGTGTGCCGCCGCTGACCGCACCAGAGATCGCCGTGCTGGCCGCCTATGCAAAGATCCATCTCAAGGCTGCCCTGTCCGCCTCAGGCCTGCCCAAGGACCCCTGGTTGCGCCGTATTCTGGAAGACTACTTCCCCACTCAGCTCACCTCACAGTTCGCTGACCAGCTGCCTCAGCATCCGCTGGCAGATCGAATCATCGCCAACGATGTGGCTAATGATGTGATCAACATGGCTGGCTCCACTTTCGTCTTCCGCACTGTTGAGGAAACGTTCGCATCTCCGCATCAAGTCGTGCGGGCCTTCCTCATTGCCCGTGAACTGTTCGATCTTGAAGAGTTCGACGCCGCCCTCCGCCGCCTCCCAGTGGACTTCCCCACCTCATCCTGGGCTGAGGCGTATGTAGATATGCGCCGACTTCTGGACCGCGCTGTGCGCTGGCTGGTGACCCACGGGGTCGAGAGTGATTCCTTGGAGAACGACATCGCTTCCTACCAAGAGCAGATGGCGCCGTTGTACCGGCAGCTGCACGGTCTGCTGTACGGCCCAGACGCTGAACGCGTGGCAGCCCGGAATGAGGAAGTCCTCCAGCTGGGTATGGGCGAAGAGCTGGCAGCCTGGTACGCCGAACTGTTCGAATCGTTCTCACTGCTGGACATTGCCGCTTTGGCACGCAGCAACCATATGGACTCACGTGTGGTGGCTGAGGTCTATTACGCCGTCTACGCCGAGTTCGACGTCGATTCGTTGTTGAACCACATCACTAACCTGCCCAGAGAAGACAAGTGGCAGGCACTCGCCCGTGGTGCACAGCGGGACGAGCTGTACTTCGCGCTCCACGAGATCACCCAGTCTATTCTCACCACCACGGGCCAGCAGGCCCCACAGCAGCGGTTGGAAGAATGGAAACAGGCTAATGCCTCGGCGTTGGAGCGTGCGGAACGCCTCTCCGCAGAAGTGCGTGAACACGAATTCTCTATGGCATCGATCACCGTATTGCTGCGTCATCTACGCGGGCTTGTCGGCGCGTAACCGTGGGAGTCGATGTTCTCAGTGAACGGCTAGACAACAACCGGCACCTCACTCGCAAGGACATTGAGTGGTTGCACGCTCTGGTCGGTGACTGGCAGCTGTTGTCCGATCTGGCGTTCTCGGACCTCGTGCTGTGGTTTCCGAGCACCGATGATGGTGTTGTCGAATCGGAAGGCCGCTCCTATGTGGCGCTGGCCCAGGCAAGGCCCTCAACGACCCAGACACTCGTCCACCGAGATGTGGTCGGTGACCGAATCAGGGCTGACCTGCGGCGCATGGTCGAACGCGCCTGGGTGGCCCAGGTAGAAACCAACTCCTCAGACCAGGGCCAGCCCTCACCAGCGCGGATGCGCGTCACCGCCATTCCCTTAGTGCGTGCCGGGAGGACAGTCGCGGTGATCACACTGCACTTCTCCGTAGCTGCTCTGCGCACTCCATCTCGCATGGAACTCACCTACCGGCGCTGCGCGGCCGACCTGCTCACTATGGTTGCCGAAGGCGCGTGGCCGGATGCCTCACAAGAGTTCACCGGCTACTCGGGCGCCCCTCGTGTGGGGGATGGGTTGCTCCGCCTCGACATGGACGGAAAAATCACCTTCGCCAGTCCGAATGCCGTTTCAGCGCTCCTGCGGCTGGGCGTGCAGGACGCCCTCGAAGGCAGATCGCTTGCGGGCATCGGCGCTGAGCTCCAACGAGCAACGGGAGTCGCCGTCGACGAGTCTCAACCGCTGATGCTCACCGGGCGCAGAGCGATGCGCGCAGAGCTTGAGGCTCATGGAGCAGCCGTCACTCTGCGGTCCATTCCGCTGTTCCAAGGAGGGGAGCGATTCGCAGCCCTGGTTCTCTGCCGCGATGTGACCGAGCTTCGCCGCAGAGATAAGCAGCTGATGAGCAAAGACGCGACTATTAAGGAAATTCACCACCGGGTGAAGAACAACCTCCAGACTGTCTCCGCGCTGCTGCGAATGCAGTCCCGGCGAATGGACTCTTCTGAGGGTCGCGACGGACTTAGGCGTGCAATGCGCCGGGTGGAAACTATAGCTATGGTTCACGATTCGCTCGCCCAGGGATTGGAGGAGAGCGTAGACGTTGATGAGCTGATGCGGCGGCAGCTTCATCTGGCTGCGGAGATGGCCCAATCCGACCGCACAGCGGAGACGCGTCTGGAAGGCAGCTTCGGCCAGCTTCCACCCCATATGGTGACACCACTGGTGCTGGTTATCACAGAAGTGGTGGCCAACGCCGTGGAACACGGTCTTCCCAACTTTCCGCCTGAGGAGCGCCTGCGGGTGACGCTGAGCGTCAACCGCCCTACAGACGCGGCCGGGCGTCAGCGGCTCGAGATCGAACTCACCGACGACGGGATCGGCATCCCCGAAGGTGAGTGGGAACCGGGCTTGGGACTCCAAATCGTTCGAACGTTGGTACGCGGCGAACTTTCCGGCGCCATCGAGTGGTTGCCCGGACAAGCGAAGAATGTCGATCGTCCCGGAACTCGGGTCGTCCTGCGAGCCCCGATTCTTGGCTAGGGAGGTGACCAGCCATTGGCTCCAGAATGGTCGATGGGGCGACCCTCATGTGTGGACAAAAGTGATCAATCACACAGCGTTTCGCAAAATTCACCTACTGAGAGGTCTTGTTTGCCTGGCCGTAACATGCCAGCCTTAAATACTAAAGCATCCAAGACCTGCCTGTGGCGTACTACGTTGTCAGGCACAAGGAGTAGTGATCGCCATGGATTGGCGCAGCCGAGCAGCTTGTCTGGACAAAGATCCCGAGCTCTTCTTCCCCGTCGGCAACACCGGCCCCGCTCTTCTTCAGATTGAAGAAGCTAAGAGCGTGTGTCGGCGCTGCCCCGTGATGGACACCTGCCTTCAATGGGCACTGGACACCGGTCAGGACGCCGGTGTCTGGGGAGGAATGTCGGAGGACGAGCGGCGCGCACTCAAGCGCCGCGCGGCCCGAGCACGCAGGGCCAGCTGACCAGGAGTAGCACGATCAGTAAAGCCGAGCGCCCCGCTCTCCACACGGAGGGTGGGGCGCTCGGCTTTACTGAAACTTTCAGAGCCAGCGTTCCGCAGCAGATGATTGAATAGTCCCCATGTCAGAGTTGCCGTCCGTCAGACCGCCACGCCCAGCTACGGTGTGGACCATCTACGTGATCTTGTTCTGCCAGGGTGCTGTCATCATTCTGGGTACTCTCGTGGCTGCCGTCAGCTCAGACGCACAGGTACTGGACACGGCTGGCACTATCGCGCTGACCGTGCTCTACATACTTACAGGTGCGGTTCTGGTGCTGTTGGGATTCAAGATCTTTTCCGGGGCGCCGTCAGCGCGGACGCCGGCAATGGTCCTTCAACTGCTGATTGTGGTGCTTTCGTTCAGCTTCTTTGCTGGCGGCGAGCTCCTGACTGGACTGATCTTCCTCATACCGGCGGCCGCGGCATTGGTTTTGCTATTCATCAAGCCCACGGCGCAGTGGCTCGATACAGCGCAGAGTTAGCAACTTCGTCCGTTCACTGGGGTTGGAGCGAAGTGTGGAAATGCGGACTCAGGTCACCGCACCCGTCCACTTCTCCCCGGGACCCTTGCCAGGAGCGTCAGCGATGATGGAGGCTTCGCGGAACGCCAGCTGCAGAGAGCGAACACCGTCGCGCAGCGGAGCAGCGTGGGTAGAACCGACCTCCGGTGCCGCTGCGGTGACCAAACCGGCAAGCGCCGTAATGAGTTTCCGGGCTTCATCGAGGTCCTGGAGTTCCTTGGCGTCTGGCCCTTCTGCCAGACCAGTCTTCACCGCCGCGGCGCTCATCAGGTGCACAGCCACGGTGTTGATCAGTTCAACGGCGGGTACCTCAGCAATGTCCCGGGTATGGGTGCCGGTCAGTGAGGCAATTTCATCATCCGGCGTCATTGGCAGATCCGGGGTGTTCTGGTCACTAGTCATACTGATAAGATTCTCACAGTCGATTTGAACCGCGCCAGCGCGTGCCTAAACATCGGCCTCATAGAGTAACTCATCGAATCAGGAGCAAGACAGATCAGCGAACCACGCATCAACAGCCGTATCCGAGTTCCAGAAGTCCGCCTCGTTGGGCCCCAAGGGGAGCAAGTGGGAATCGTCAGGATTGACGACGCACTGCGTTTGGCGGGCGAAGCTGATCTTGATCTGGTCGAGGTTGCTCCGCAGGCCAAGCCGCCCGTCTGCAAACTGATGGACTTTGGCAAGTGGAAGTACGAGGCCGCCGTTAAGGCCCGTGAATCCCGTAAGAACCAGTCGACCACCACGCTCAAGGAAGTCCGCTTCAGGCTGAAGATTGACGACCACGACTACCAGACCAAGGTCGGTCATGCCCGCCGCTTCCTTGACGCAGGTGACAAGGTCAAAGCGATGATTCAGTTCCGAGGACGTGAGCAGCAGCGCCCAGAGATGGGCGTGCGGCTCCTTCAGCGGTTCAGCGAAGACGTCGCAGACTTGGGTCAGGTGGAGTCATCCCCTCGCCAAGACGGCCGGCACATGGTGATGGTTGTCGGACCTCTGCGCACTAAGGCCCAGCAGGCTAAAGCTGCTGCCACCGGTGACGGTGAGGTCTCTGACAATGAAGACAACAAGGCCAAGACCAAAGCCAAGAACGAACGTCGCGCGCAGAAGACTCAGGAGCGCCAGAAGCGGATGTCCACCGATCAGAAGGACGTCAAGCCGCTCTCCAACTCCATGGAGGACTACCTCCCGGACGAGCTCAAGAACCGCTGATCGGTCTAGACCTGTCACAGGGAGTCTCATAAGAGACCTGCCGGCAGGAATATCCGCGGCGGTGCTGCTTTGGAAATTTTGGCCAGCAGTGGTCTTCCCGTTAGTATTGACTGCTGGGTCCGGAGGCCCTATGCCCCCTTTTGGAGCGTGCCTCCAGCCCACGACAAAGGGACTGCCACTCATCACCGATGAGTTGGGCTGTCCACCTCTGTGCCGTCGTCGTGATTGTCCCGTCGATCATTCCAAGGCACTGCAGGTCCGAACGAACCGAAGGAGTGCGGCTCAATGCCGAAGAACAAGACTCACTCCGGAGCCAAAAAGCGATTCAAGCAGACCGGCTCCGGCAAGATTAAGCGCCAGCAGGCTAACCGCCGCCACTACCTGGAGCACAAGTCTTCGCGTCTGACCCGTCGCCTGGCATCTGACCAGATCGTTACCAAGGCCGACGAATCACGCATTAAGAAGATGCTGGGCCTCTGAGCCCTCGGCATCTTGCAAGACAACAGACTTAGCTCACAGGAGAATTAGTAATGGCACGTGTAAAAAGGGCGCTCAACGCCCACAAAAAGCGCCGCAAGGTCCTTGATCGGGCTTCCGGCTACCGCGGACAGCGGTCCCGCCTTTACCGCAAGGCTAAAGAGCAGCTGCTGCACAGCTACACCTATAACTACCAGCACCGCAAGAAGCGCAAAGGCGATTTCCGTCGTCTCTGGATCCAGCGCATCAATGCTGCTTCCCGCGCTCACGGCATGACCTACAACCGCTTCATCCAGGGTTTGAAGGCTGCCGGTGTCGAGGTCGACCGCAGGATGCTGGCCGAGCTGGCCGTCTCTGATTCGAATGCCTTCGGGTCATTGGTTGAGACCGCCCGCAAGGCTCTGCCTTCAGACGTCAACGCACCGAAGGCCAACGCCTGATCTTCTGAGGTGACTTGTGATGCCCGCTTCCATTCAGGGAAGCGGGCATCGCTGCGTTAACACCCGATCATGGCACGCTCGTTGGGACACCAGCACCTGCGCCACTCTTCATCCCATCGAATGTGCCAGCTGAGCCGATATTTCCGGTGTTTGTGCGAGACCCGATAGGACTCTGGAGGAGACCTTCTGCAGCGTCCCATCCGATTGTGCACCGGGGCCTGAGAGAATGACCTGGTGACTGACGAATATCTCATGGACAATCCCCGCAGTGAGCGCGTTAAGCGTGTCGCTGCTTTAGCCACCCGAGCCGGACGGAAGAAGCAGCGCCTATTCCTGGCCGAGGGCCCTCAGTCGGTGCGGGAGGCGCTGAAAGTCTGGTTGGCCAGATATGAACCCGACGACGCTGCGGCACTTCCCGGGACCTCCGAGACATCAAGACTTCCCCAGCTGGATGCACTGTTTTTCGACGCCGCGGCGGTCCAGAGATCCCCGGATGTCGAGGCACTTCTCGACCGGATGCGGGGAGTCCTCTTCGACCCCACCATCGATCTGCCGCGTGATGCCCGCCCGTTTCTCCGCGAAGCGACACCGGAAGTACTGGCCGCCATGGGGGACGCTGAGACCTCCCAGGGTTTAGTTGCGGTCGCGCGCATCCCCGACGGAGATGCTGACTTTCGGTCGCTGGAGTCAGCTACGGTAGCTTCACCTGTCTCCCTCATAGCAGGTGTTGTTCGGGTTCAAGATCCGGGCAATGTGGGAACCATCATCCGGACCGCTGATGCTGCAGGGGCCGAGCTCGTAGTGCTCGCTGCCGGCTCAGCGGACCCATGGTCCCCCAAAGTGGTCCGTTCTGGAGCAGGCTCGCACTTCCACGTACCGATCTTCACTGGCGTCGACACAGACGAATATGCTCGCCTTGTGCAGCGCGAGGGTATTCAGGTGGTGGCTTCGGCTGGTGAAGGTGAGACTCCGCTGACCGCTTTGCGATCAGCAGAACCCGCCGCCGGACAGTTCAACCCTGCGGAGCGCACCCTGTGGCTTTTCGGCAACGAAGCGCATGGGCTCAGCGAACACGAAATTCAACTGGCTGATCATACGGTCGGGATTCCCATCTACGGCCGGGCCGAATCACTCAATGTTGCGACTGCGGCCACCATTTGCCTGTACACCACCGCCATGGCTCAGCGCTCCGGACCCCCAGCCACCCCCGACTCAGCACGACCGAGAGCATCATCGTTGACGGTTGCGGACGGGGAGCCACTGTCACCGACGGAGGATTCAGGTGAGCATCAACGGTGAACCTGGCTTAGGCAGACGCAGCACGGAGAACACCGGGTTCTGCTGCGTCCAGTGTGGTGGGGACATTGCTCGACACACGGGGGGCAGCTACCGAAATCACTGCCCGCACTGCTTATGGTCGCGCCATGTAGATGAGCTCCCCGGAGATCGGGCCGCCCAATGTGGCGGCCCGATGAAACCGGTCGGCGTCGACTACTCGGGAAAAAAGGGTTACATCTTGATTCACCGCTGCACAACCTGCGGGGCAGGAGACCGCAACAAGATTGCACCTGACGACGACATGAACGCCATCATCGCCCTCCAGCGCCCGCACTAATCAGTCAGGAGCGGCTCCCTCTGCGAAACCACTCAGCTCCCTACCGGAGTGAAGTCCCTGCTTGCCAGGAACTCAGGCCGCCGTTTGGGCGCCGCAAAGGGCTCTTCGAGCGTGTTCTCTACGGAGTTATAGACGATAAACACATTGGAGCGCGGATAGGGCGTGACATTTCCATTGGATGCGTGCATGCAGTTGGAGTCGAACATGATCGCACCACCGGCGGGTCCTTCCAGCACATCGATGCCGAACCGGTCTGCGAATTCAGCCAGAGTCTGTGGGTCCGGTACACCGGCCCCCTGCATAATGAGTGACTGTTCGTGGTTGTTCTCCGGGGTCTTACCAGCAGCGCAGACGTAGTGCTTATGAGAGCCCGGCATGATCATCAGCGGCCCGTTGAATGAGTAGTTGTCGGTCAGTGAGATGGAGATGCTCACTGCGCGGGGCCTTGGCATACCGTCCTCGGCGTGCCATGTCTCGAAATCGGAGTGCCACGTGAACTCCTTGCCCACGAAGCCAGGCTTGTAGTTGATCCGGCTCTGGTGGATGTATACCTCCGAGCCGAGGATCTGCCGAGCCCGGTCCACAATGCGCGGGTCATGAGCAATCTTTCTGAAGACATCGTTGGTCTTGTGGATATCGAAGATAGAGCGCACTTCGTTCGAGGCGGCTTCCACGACCGTGCGCCGCTCAGCCTTGACCTGAGGGTCTTCGGCGAGTCGTCGGAGCTCATTGCGGAACAGCTGGAGCTCATCGCCGTCGATGAGCTGGTCGATTGTCAGGTATCCGCGCTGGTCAAAACTCTCCAGCGTCTGGTGATCCAAAGGGCCTTTATCAGTTGGACCCTGAACGACGTCGTCCTGTCGCGGGATAACGCGATTCTCTCCCTGGCGGGTCGGATACAGGTCTACCATTTCGGGGGCGATGGTGGTCATGTGCCACACCTCCTAGTGATTCGGTTGCACGGTCGATCGACGACGCCCGTGGCAGCCGTACCCCTGACTCAGGTGCGCCCACGCTGGCGCCGCTATCAGGACCGTACCAGGCTGAGGCAGGACTGCAACTGTCCTTCAGGGCCGGGCACAGGGATGTGCACCGTCAGTAAGTCCTTCATGGGTCGCACGCTCAGCGGTCTCCAATTGGAATGTGGAGTGGGTGATGGATACGCCAAAATCCTTGGCGACACAGGTGCTCAGTTCGGCCAGCTTGGCGGGAGCACAACCGCTGGTGAAACAGGACTCCTCCACCACCACATGTGCGGAGATGATTGGTAGGCCCGTTGCGACGGTGGAGGCGTGCAGATCATGAACGTCCTGGACATGGTCGATGGCAAGGATGTGCTGGCGCACATCCTCTAAATCCAGTCCGCGCGGCACGAACTCCATCAGCACTCGGCCGGTATCACGCAACAGCAGCACGGCGCGCGGCACGATCATCGCAGCTATCAGCAGCGCAGCCACGGCGTCGGCCTGGTGCCATCCTGTGAGCCAGATGACCGCTGCGGCCACGATGACCCCCAGTGAGCCCAATGCATCGGCAGACACTTCCAGGAAGGCCGCTCGCAGATTGAGGTTGGTGGTCCGCCGGGGCGCAAGCACCAACAGCGAGATGATGTTGCCCACAAGCCCTGCAACCCCGAAGAGCAGCAGCTCAACGTACAGCACCTCCTGCGGGTCATAGAGCCGGCGGACGCCCTCAATAGCAGCGTACGTGCCGATACCTGCCAACAGGGCCGCCTGTGCGCCTGCGGCGAGGACCTCAACCCGGCGGTACCCCCAGGAGCGAGTGCTGCTGACGCCCCGGAACATCAGGCTGGCGGCGATGACGGCCACAATCAGTCCGATGCTGTCTGCGAGTGAATGTACGGCGTCGGTCAACAGGGCCAAGGAGCCGGTCAACCAGGCCCCAATGGCCTGCGCTGCGACAATGCACAGGGTGACGGCACAGGCGATCACGAGGCGGCGGCGCTGGTCGGGCGCCTGAGCCTTGGGTGATACATGCTCGCGAGCCTGGCCCTCCATAAGTCCCATGTATTCACAATAAGCTTCTTTATTGAGAATGGCGAAGGTGCGAATCTACCGCAGAACAATTAGCAGTTCACTCCGCTAAGGTGGACGCATGGTTGCGTCAGGAAACTATATTGTGACGAATGCTCGTGTGGTGCCCGTGACGGAGGATTCCTTCGATGGCTCCGTGGTTGTCACCGACGGCAAGATCGCCGCACTTGGGCCTGATCTGGACACCCCGGCGGGTCACGAGGTGATCGACGCCGCAGGTGGATGGGTGGTCCCGGGACTGGTAGATGCCCACGTCCACTTGGGCGTTCACGAGGAGGGAGAGGGCTGGGCGGGGGCCGACTTCAATGAGGCCACCGACCCGGTGACCGCAGCGGTGCGAGCCATTGACGCAATCAACCCTGTGGAGATCGGCTTCGACGACGCGCTCGCCCATGGAATCACCACAGTCAACGTCAACCCAGGCTCCGCGAACGTCATCGGTGGTCTGACGGTAGCGATCAAGACTCACGGTTCGGTCATCGACGATATGGTGCTGCGTTCGCCCTCTGGGCTGAAGGCTGCCCTCGGAGAGAACCCCAAAAGGGTCTACGGAGATCAGAAGAAGGCGCCCAGCACCCGTCTGGGGACGGCATTCGCTGCGCGAAAAGCCTTCACGGAGGCTCGGCACTGGGCAGCCAAAGACCCTGAGGACCGCCCGGCCGATCTTATTTCAGAAGCTCTGGTCAAAGTCCTCGCGCGTGAGATTCCTTGGCGCCAGCACTGCCACCGTGCCGATGACATTGTCACTGCTCTGCGCATCGCGGATGAGTTCGGCTACGAGCTGGTGCTCGACCACGGCACCGAGGCCCACCTGATCGCCGACCGGATCGCCGCTCGCGGCATTCCTGTGCTCTACGGCCCCATGATGGTGTCACGGTCCAAGGTGGAAGTCCGTGAACGCAGCCCCCGCGCACCGGGCATCTTGTCCCGGGCGGGAGTCAAAGTCTCTATCATCACGGACCACCCCGTGGTTCCCATCGACTTCCTCATCAACCAGGCGGCCCTAGCGGTGAAAGAGGGTATGGATCCGGATGCGGCGCTCAAGGCAGTCACCATCAATCCTGCCGAAGTGCTCGGGGTCGCTGACCGGATCGGTTCCATCGAGCCAGGCAAAGACGCGGACCTCACCCTCTGGGAGGGAGACCCATTGGATACCCGCAACCGGGCCCTGCGCACCTGGATCGAAGGCAGAGAGGTCTACTCCTATGACTCGACCAACCGGACGGGGTCTGTGCTGCCCCGCTGGTAGCTGCTCTTCACACCAGCGCCTGGCTTTGCTTGACTGGGGTGATGGAACACCACTTCAGCGCAGGCACCTCAGTCACCGTCACCGGCACCGTTCAAGGGGTGAACTACCGCAACTCGGCTAAACGCCAGGCCGATGAGCTGGGCCTGGTCGGATGGGTGCGCAATACCCCTGACGAGGCGGTAGAACTGCTGATCGGGGGCGATGGCCCCGCCGTCGACTCTTTCATCAGCTGGTGCGCCAAGGGTCCGAGGCGGGCTGAGGTCACCTCCGTGGATACGCGTGAAGCCACCGACGAGGAGTTGCAGACACTGCCACGTGCCGGGTTCGAGGTCAGACGGTGACAGTAGCCTGGGCCCGGTGATCAGGGCTCGCTCAGGCGTCGTCGTTCCCTGCGCTCTTCGGCGCCGTCAGGCCCAGTTCCTCGGGAAGCTCCCCCTGGTCTCCGAGCACATGGTCGGCGAGGAATGCGAAGATCACCTGGTACCAGACCTTGCTGTGCTGCGGGGAAAGGATCCAGTGGTTCTCATCCGGGAAGTAAAGGAAGCGATGCAGTGTGTCACCGTTCTCGTCGGCGGGCAGCCCGGAATCGGCCAACAGTTCGAACCATAGCCGCAGCCCCTCACCGATCGGAACCCGGTAGTCCTTATCACCGTGGATCACCAGCATCGGGGTCACTATCTCACTGACGAAGTCATGTGGTGAGTGCTGGTCTATCATCGATTGGTCAATTTGTCCGCGCCAGAACGGGGACATGTCCGTGGTCGGCCCGAACTGGTCAAGCGCCCACAGGCTGGCGTGGGTCACGATGGCGTTGAAGCGGTCAGTGTGTCCGGCGATCCAGTTGGCCATATAGCCACCGAAGGAACCGCCCATTGCCGCGGTGCGAGAGGCGTCAATGTCGTCGCGAGCCTCCACTGCATCAGTGATGATCATCAGATCTGTGTAGGGCGCATCTCCCCAAGAGTTCCATCCGCGATCCACGAAGTCCTGGCCATAACCGGTGGACAGAGCCGGATCCGGCAGCAGCACCGCATAGCCCTTCTCCACCGCCAACCAGGGGTTCCACCGCCACGTCCACGCATTCCAGGAGCTCAAGGGGCCGCCGTGGATCCACAGCAGCAGCGGAGCTGGTTCCGCCTGCGAGGCTCGCTCAGGCAGGCACAGCCACCCGCGTACGACGACGCCGTCGCTGGTCTCGGTCTGGACATCCTCCAGAGTCCCGGGCAGTTCAGGGCGCTCTGTGGGGTTCTGCAACCGAGTTACGGCGCCGGTGGTGAGATCAATGCGCACCACCTCATCGGGGAACGCGTAGCTGCTGCGCACCGCATATGCCGTGGTGCCGTCTGGAGAGGGGAAGGCTTGTGAGTAGACGGCATCCTCGACAGGTACCTCGGCGGCCTCGCCGGAGCTGACGTCCACAATGAACACGGCGCCGCGGCCGTTCTTGTCTGCAACGGCAAGCATCCGCTGATCATTGAGCCACGGGCGGGACGAGGCTGGGTTCAGCCACAGGTCGAGGTCCTCCGCCAGGGGAGTCACCGCGCCGGTGCTGAGTTCCACGACATAGAGTTGGGGCGCAATTGCGCTGCTTGGGCTAGGTTTCGATGAGCCTATGACCGCAGCCTTCTTGCCGTCGGGACTGATGGGGCCAGGGGAGAACGTCATCCCCGGCTCGTCGACAAGCAGTCGCCGTTCTCCGGTGGCGGTGTCCACCAGGGCCACGGCGGAGCGACGGTCGGTCTTCGCCTCAGGCACGGTGACGCCGATGAGGGCCTGAGAACCATCTGGGCTCAGGTGCATCGTGCCCTCGAAGAGGGGGCCGAGGCCTTCGGTGATCTGCCGAAGCTTCGGGCGATCCGGCTCGGCGGTGACGGGAGCGTCGTCGTTCTCGGCGGTCCCTGCCTCGAGGACGAAACCGTGGGGCCGGGCAGGGCCGAGGTCGTGATCCCAAAACCGCACGGGGTAGCTGGAGTGCAGAACGGCTTTCACCGAGCTGTCCTGCCGGTTTTTGTGCAGCGTCTGCTGGGCATCTTCATCGGAAGCACCAGGAAGCAGAGGCGCCGTGACCGCTACGACATCTGCCTCAGCCGCAGTCACGACGGATGTGACGCCGCCTGCTCGCCGGTTGAGCACACGCGCCTCGCCCCCGGAAGCGGGGAGGCACCACAGCGCATTGCCCTCGTCTTCTCCGTGGTCGTCGGGTCGGGCTGAGGTGAAATAGAGGTCGCCGTTGGTGGCGAAGGCGGGCCCAGCTTCCCCCTTGGCGCTGCGTGTCAGTCGTCGCGCGGGACGCTCTCCAGCGGGGTCAACCTCCCAGAGGGAAGTGACGTAGCCGTTCTTCTTTGTGTTGAGCGTCTGCACGGTGGTGACCAGTCGGGTGCCGTCGGGACTCAGGGCAAGCCCTGCGGTCCGTGGGTGTGCGACGTAGCGGTCCAGGTCAGAGAAGAGGGAGTCAGCCATGGTGGCCAGTCTGTCACGCAAAACGCAGAGTTGTTGCGCATTGCAACTATGTTGCTGCGTGCTGCGGGGAAGGGTTTATGGGTGCTGTTCCCTCACCCGCGGGCAAACTCCAGGATGAGGCAAACTTCAGGCGGCTGTTGAGAAATCAGCTTCCTATGGCTGCCTGAAAACCCAACAACGCTCTGACATTCACGAGGATCGGCCAGGAGAGGTCATCAGCGCCGTCGCGACATCACGGGAATGAACCAGGCATAGAACACGCCCCAACATGACCAGAACACAGCGGAGACACGTCTATCTGAAATGTCGGGGAAAATCCGCCGGGTGAGATTTGCGATCCCGGTGGCCACCAGCGTCACCACCATGAACCGGATCAACCGGCCAGGCACACTCCAGGCCAGGAAGTTCAGCAGCGACTTCCGCTGCAGCCCGGAGGCGCGGGCATAGAGCTTATAGGGAACCCCACGTGCCGGCCCCCGCATCAAGGAGGCGTGTCCGGATTCGGCCATGTCCCGCTCTACCTGGTGCACCATGGCGCTGGTGATCGCTGGAACCCTCACCAACGCGGAGTGTGAAGTCTGCGCCGTCACCCGTCGCCCCCACCAGGAGGTCACAGCTCCACCTGCCAGCGCCCCACCCAGTGCCGAAACGGTGGTGCCCATGGCACGTTTGGGCCGGCGCAGCCCCACCCAGGAGGTCCACACATCAGGGACGACGAAGAAGAAGGTGGCCTCTGCGAATCCCCAGACGGCTGCAATGCCGTGGTCTCGCAAGGCACCACTGGAGCCTTGTGCGTGCCGCATTCCCATACCGCTGACTCTAGCCTGCGGCGTCAGGGGGATCGAGCGGAGAGGTGAGTCAGATGCTGACGGTTCTGACAAAGTCGTACTAGCGTAAGGGGTACACGAGGGAATGGACACTGCACATGAGCCACGGAACGGACCGGCGGGCAATCCCGCAGCGCAGCACTCGGTGGGCAACCAAGTCCGCCGACATTCTTGCTGCCGCAAAGCTCACCCCGAACCAAATCTCCATTGGCTCGGTGCTCTTCGCCGCAGTCGGTGCAGCGGCACTGGTGTGGTCTGCCCACACTGACCACGAGTCCGGCAGGGTTGCCCTGCTGGTAGTAGCGGCGGTCTGCATCCCGTTACGTCTGCTGCTGAACATGCTCGACGGCATGCTAGCGGTAGAGAAGGGGATGAGTTCCCCGGTGGGTGATATCTACAATGAGCTGCCCGATCGGATCTCTGATGTGCTCTTCCTGGGTGCCGCTGGCCTGGCGACTGCCGGATTGGTGACGGCTGGGCGCGTGGACATCGGAGTGGTCCTCGGTTTCCTGGCCGCGACCCTTGCGGTGCTCACGGCCTATATCCGTAGTCTCGGCGTGGCCCTCGGTACCGGCAATTTCTTCGACGGCCCCTTAGCAAAGCCTCACCGCATGTGGGTGCTCATGGTCGGCACACTGGCCGCCATCGCCGAAGTTTGGTTGCCCTGGACCCCGGGCTGGGCCCTGTTCTGCACCCTGGGGCTCATCGCGCTCGGGTCACTGTTCACATGTATGCGGCGCCTGCGCCGAATCAGCGCGGTGCTGCGCTCGCGAGCTCGGGATCTACCCTCGTGAATGTGGCCGGGCTTTCGCGCCGAAGCCTTGCCAAGCTCATCAGCGCTTTCGCCGGTGCGCGTGTGATCACCGCCCAGGGCGAGTCGGAGCCGCAACTGCCCGAGCAGGCTATCTACTACGCGAACCACTCCAGTCACTTGGACTTCCTCACCATATGGGCGGCCCTGCCCGCTGACATACAGAAACGTGCACGTCCGGTGGCGGCCAAGGACTACTGGGGCTCAGGTCTGCGCAAGGCCTTCGCTGAGCAGATCTTCAACGCCTACCTGGTGGACCGTCACGGTTCCAGTCACACCCGTCAACGGGCATCACATTCCGGAGTGAGCCCGAAGGGTCAAATCGCCGGCATGGCTGAGGTGCTCAGCGCCGGCGATTCGCTGATCATCTTCCCGGAGGGGACCCGTGGTGACGGAGAATCCATCGCCCAGTTCCATGGCGGGCTGTACAAATTGGCTCAGCAAAACCCTGAGGTGCCGGTGGTGCCGGTCACTTTGGCCAATCTCGGCCGGATTCTCCCCAAGGGCGAGGTCGTTCCCGTGCCGCACCTGTCGACCGTTGTCTTCTGCGATCCACTCCACGTGGCCCCGGATGAGGACCAGCAGGCATTTCTGACTCGCGCACGTCAGGTCCTGGTGGACTGCCTGGCACAGCATCAGGCGACCGTCGACACTGCAGATGACGAGGGTGGTGCTTCTGCCGCCGGCAGCCAACCAGGTGGGGATGGACCATGAGTGACTGGGGCCTAGGCCTGCTGGATTCATCGGCACTGAGACTGCTCGGCGGCGTCGTCGTTGTCCTCGTTCTCGCGAGTGCGATTGCGTGGCTGTTGGGCCGCCGCCTAGGCCCCACGAGCACTATCAGCAATCTGAAACAGCGCATCAACGCCTGGTGGCTGATGGTCGCGCTCATCGGGGCGGTGTTGGCCGCGGGGGAGACCGTCACCATTGTGCTGTTCCTGCTGCTATCGCTACTGGCGTTGCGGGAGTTCATCACTATCTCGCCCACTGGCCGGGGTGACCACAAGGTTCTGGTGTGGCTGGTTTTCATCATCCCCGCAGTGCACTACTGGTTCCTCTGGGAGCACTGGTACGGGATGTTCAGCGTGTTCATCCCGGTCTACGCGTTCCTATTCCTGCCGGCGCGCAATGCGCTCGCCGGCGAGACCAAAGGATTTCTGCAGCGAACCGCCACCATCCAATGGGCGCTGATGGTGTGTGTCTACGCGATCAGCCACGCGCCGGCCCTGCTTCAGCTGCCGGTGGCTATGGAATTGGGCCGCGAGGCTGCTGAAGGTTCCTCGCCAGGGGATGGCGGGGCCACAGGTGCGCATCTGCTGCTGTTTCTGCTGATCGTGGTGCAGGGTTCAGATGTGCTGCAGTATGTGTGGGGCAAGACCCTGGGCAAACACCCCATCGCACCCAGTGTGAGTCCCAATAAGACCTGGGAGGGGTTTATCGGCGGAGTGCTCTCTGCGACTGCGCTGGGCGCCGCCCTCTGGTGGATCACGCCCTTCTCCCCGCTGATGGCCGCCCTCCTGGCGTTCATCTCCTGTGTGATGGGATTTGCCGGGGGATTGGTGATGTCCGCGATTAAGCGTGACCGTGGCATTAAGGACTTCGGCTCCACCATCCCCGGGCATGGCGGCATCATGGACCGGCTTGATTCGCTCTGCTTCGCGGCCCCCGTCTTCTTCCACGCAGTCCGGTTCTTCTATGCCTGAACGGTGACCCGGCCCCCTCAGCCCCGGCTAACTTCAGACAGTTGTTGAGAAGTCAGTGTCCTATAGCGGCCTGATATCTCGATGGCGCCCTGATATCTCGCCCCAACACTGCCCCACGCCCCTCCCGTCAGGAAGCGCTCCAAGATCCTCCCCGAGGCGGATGCGCATCCGAGCCGTCAGTCCCTAAGGTGAAAATATGTTCCCTTTCCGCCTCGCAGCAGCCTCCGCAGTCGTTTCCGGAATTGTTTGCCTCACAGCTGTCCCGGTGGCGGCATCTGGCGACCCGGAGGACGACGTCGTCCGCGACCTCACCATAGAGATCACCGTGGATGAGCAGGGTGTGCTTCATGTGCAGGAAACCTATGACTGGGACTTCGGCGAGCGGGAGGGCCTGGGCTTCTACCGCGCGTTGATTACAGAGCAACCCACAGAGGACGGCCGCAGACAGTTCCAGTACGGGGAGTTCTCGCTCAGCAGCCCCAGTGATGCACCGGCAGAGATCGTGGACACTGACCAGAGCCGCGGCGAGTTGGAGCTCACCCTGGGGGCACCGGATGGCTCCGACCAGTCGAGGACTGGGGTGCAGACTTACCAGCTCAGCTACACCGTGCGGGGGGCGGTTGACCCCGACGGCCTCGAGTGGGTGACGGCCGGACCGCAGGCCGATGTCCCCATGGACCGTGTCACCACTGAGGTGAGCTTCCCGGTTGAGGTGCTCGAGGCAGCCTGTTGGCAGGGGGAGGACGCCGCTCTGGATGACGGCGCATCCTGTGAAGTGACCACACAGGAGGAGGCAGTCACCGCCATTGCTGAGAACCTGCCACCTGGGGGCTGGCAAGCTGTCGAACTCAGAGCGGCCGCGGACTCGTTTGCAGATGCTGAGCCAATCTACGCTGAGCCCACCGCCGCGGAGCAGTTCGGAGACCGCATCGCCCCCACCACGGATCGGCTCTGGGGGTCACTGCTCAGCTATTGGTGGGCTGCAGCCGCAGTCGTCCTCGCTCTGATGACCGCCCTAGTGATGTACCGGCGCCGCCGCGGCACAGACGAGCACTTCATCAACTTGCCCCAGGGGTCGGTTCCCACAACGGGTGCGCCGGAAGTTACCGCGCGGCTGCATCATGAGCCTCCCGCCGTCCCTCGCGGCACTGTCCCGGAGAGTATCCGGCCCTACGAGGCGGCACTGCTTTGGCATAAGTCTCCCCACGTCCCGCAGGCAGACTTCACGGCCTTGACGCTGACAGATCTGGCTGCGCGGGGCTACCTCACCATGGAGGAGACCGTTCAGAGGACTGACGGTGAGGACGACGACGCCGAAACAGACTGGCTGCTCACACCAGCTGACACAGACACCTCGGCTCTTACGGCGTGGGAACGTGACGTGCTGGAGGCGCTCTTTCCTGAGCCGGAGCCCGTGCGGATATCGGAGCTGGATGAGCACTTCACTGAGGCAGCACATACCGCGCAGAAGAAAGCGTTGGACCAGTTCAATGCACGGGGCCTCCTGTCCCGGAACGTGGGCGGTGTGGGGAGCCTCTGGACATGGATGGGTGGCGCGATGTTATGCCTGGTGCTAGTGGCCCCCGTGGTGAGTTTCGGGCTCGGGATGCCTACGTCCTTGAGCTTTCTCCTCCTCGGGATCGCAGCTGCAGGGGCGGTGCTGGGGTTGACCTGGGCTGTCACAGCGCGAGCCTCCAACCGCCGAACTGCGGAGGGCCGGGCCCGCTATGAACAACTCCGTGGCCTGCAACTGTCACAGTCAGTCACACTTGGCGCTTCTGAGAACACCGAACTGTCGCCAGAGGAACTTACCGAACAGCTGCCCTATGCCATGGCGCTTGGCGACCATAAGAGATGGACCCGACTGATGGACGACCGCGCTGCAACTGAGCCGCTCCCCGGCCTCCCCACCGGCAGTTGGGTAATTCTGGCCGCGAGCATGCCCGGGACAATTGGCGCCTCGCATCACGGATCAAGTTCGGCGTCGGGAAGCATGTCTCCGGGCGGATTCTCGGCCGGTTCCTTTGGCGGAGGCGGCGGCGTTGCGGGGCGTTCACCATATGTCCAGACGGTGTCTCGTTGCTCGCCTACCTCTGGACTCGCTAGGGTAAGGGGCGGTGTGCCGGGAAGTCTGGTCGGCGGAAGCAGTTGCAACACTGCGTTCATTGGAGCAAATGTAGGATGCTCTGAGCGCATGTGACGCTTCATCGCACCCGATTGACCGATAACGAGCACACAGGAGGCTGACATGTCGCGAAGGCCTCTGCCCGCCGTGTGCCGCGCAGCGCTGCCGCCTGCCCCGGCCTGGGCGGGAGGTACTCGGTGACTCTGCTGGTCCTGCTGTTCCTCACCCTCCTGCTGGTTCCTGCAGCAGCCGCGGTGCACACGCTACTGGGCCGCAACACTGGCTGGTTCGCCGCAATAGCGCTGGTGGTGCTGGGCAGTTTCAGTCTCATTTGGCTCCCCGATCTCATCGCTGGGGAGACTGTTGCGGAGTACCTGCCGTGGATTCCCACAGTGGATGTGGGCATCAGACTGCGGCTTGATGGGCTCGGCATGGTCTTTCTGCTGCTGGTGCTGTTCATCGGCGCGCTCGTGATGGCTTACAGCGCGCGCTACTTCTCGGTGAAGAAGAAGACCAGCGACTATTACATCTGGATGTTGTTATTCGTCTTCGCCATGTCTGGCATGGTGTTGGCCGATGACATGATCCTGCTGTTCGTGTTCTGGGAGTTCACCACCCTGTGCTCCTTCTTCCTCATCAACCGGTCCGGGGACAAAGCCCCAGCCCCGGCGCAGCGGACCCTGCTCATCACCATGGCTGGCGGCCTCGGGTTGTTGACCGCAGTCCTGTGGATAATCGTGCGCACCGGTACTACGAGCCTGTCGGAGGCTCTGCAGCACCAGGTCTGGGGAGACGACGCCGTCTTCACAGGTGTGGTTGCGGTGCTGATCGCTTTCGCCGCCTTCACCAAGTCCGCGCAGTTTCCCTTCCACCTGTGGCTGCCCGATGCGATGGTCGCCCCCGCCCCGGTCAGCGCCTATCTGCACGCTGCCGCCATGGTTAAGGCCGGGATCTACCTCCTGCTGCGTTTCTCCCCGGTCTTCGAGGGGGTCGTGGTCTGGCAGACGCTGCTGATCGTCTGCGGTCTGATCACCGCACTCATTGGGGCCCTGTTCGCACTTCAGCGACACGACATCAAAGAGATCATGGCCTACTCCACGGTCTCCCAGCTCGGTTTCCTGGTCGCGATCATCGGCATCGGAACTCCCACCGCGATCGCCGCGGCCACCATCCACGTCATCGCCCACGCTCTGTTCAAATCCAGCTTGTTCATGATGGTCGGCATCATCGAACACGAAGCCCATTCCCGGGATATCCGTGAGCTCAACGGACTGCGCAAAGCCATGCCGGTGAGTTTCATCATCACCGTCTTGGGCTGTCTGTCCATGGCGGGAATCCCACCGCTTTTCGGCTTCGTATCCAAGGAGAACCTCCTCAAAGGATTCCTCTCTGCGGGCGAGGAGCCCGCACTGTTCGGCCCCGGCCTCACCTGGACCATCACCCTGCTGGGCGTGCTCGCAGCGGTGGGTACGTTCGCCTACTGCGGCCGGATCGTGCTGGGTGTGTTCACCAGCTACACCGGCACCGGCAAGCATGACGATGCCAAAGAGCCTATGGCGCCCGAGACCGCTCATGAAGCCTCACTATCCTTCTATGCACCGGCCCTCCTTCCCGCTGCTGCGGGAGCCATCCTAGGTTTCGTGCCCTTCCTCTTCGACGGCTTGCTGACCGCCTCAACCCAGGCGTCCACCACCGCGAACTATGAGCCGCATTTCTATCTCTATGGCGGGCTCAGCACTGACCTGATGCTTTCGGTGATCATCATGGGCGTCGGCCTGGTGGCTGTGCTGACCCGCTCCCGGCTGGACAGCTTTGTTCCACGGCAGATCTTCCCCTGGACTGGGGTCGAAGTGGTGGAGAAGATGCGTACTGGCAGCATCGCCTTCGGCCGCCGGGTTGGCGATGTCACACGCTCTGATATTCACGCCGTTCACCTCACAGCTCCCGGCATCTTCCTAGTCGGCATCTTTATCGCTGGTGTGCTCAACGTTGGAGATGTCGGAGAGTTCACCCCCGGACATACCCGCATGACGGACTGGGTTCTCATCGGACTGTTGGCGTTCTTCCTCCTAGGAACCGTGATCACTCATTCGCGGACAGCGGCAGTCGTCCTCGCAGGCGGTGCGGGTTTCGTGGTCGGAGCCTGGTACTTCGCACTGGGCGCCGTCGATGTGGGTATGACTCAGCTTCTGGTAGAGATCCTTACGGTGGTGGTCCTGGTACTTGTGCTGCGGAAACTCCCGCGGAAGTTCCACCAGGTCTCACGGTCCCGCACAGCGGTCTCAGCAGTCGTCGCCATTGCCTTTGGGATAGCGGCCTTCATCGCCGCCTATGCCCTCACCGGGCGGCGCGGCCAATCACCTGCGGCCCAGTGGTACCTAGAAGAGACGTATGAGACGGTTGGCGCACTCAATACCGTCAACTCCATTTTGGTCGACTTCCGTGCTTTGGACACGTTCGGTGAGCTGACGGTGCTCGGCGTGGCCGGATTCGCCATTCTGGCCGTGCTTAACTCCGCATTCTCCACCTCCGATTCGCACCCGGCGGAGTCCAAGCTGTGGATCGGTACCCCGTTGGACCACGCTGCGGACAACACGCAGGCCATGCGAAGTGTGTTCAATTGGATGGCGCCCTTCATCGTCCTGCTGTCGCTGGTTCTGCTGCTGCGCGGTCATTACGATTCCGGCGGAGGCTTCATCTCCGCATTGGTGCTGGGCGGGTTCTTTGCCCTGCGGTATCTGGTCGCTCCCTCGGACTCCGCAGTCAAACTGCGCTTCGACTACGCGCTGATCATCGTCGGCGGCATTGTCATCGGCGCAGTGATTGGACTCTTCGGCTTCATGGACGGAGCTGAAGGCTCTTATCTGCGGCCCATCGTCATTCTTGAAGGCATTCCATTGCCCTGGGGAACCGATGCGGGCTTCACCCTCACCACGGCGTTGATCTTTGATGTCGGCATCTACTTAGCGGTTATCGGTGCAGTCTTGGTCGCGTTGGACCGGCTGGGGCAAGCCCAGCGTTACCCGGCCGAACTGCTCAAAGCCCATATGAAATCCCAGGGCCAGAAGACCAGCCAGATCGAACGTATTGAAATGCACGCCGGTGATGACCCGGGGGATGTGCCACTCGAGGCTGAGGGCGAGGGTTGGCACCCGGGCCCCTATACCGGTAATCGGAGCACCGGCAGGGGAGATGAGGGCTGATGAGTATCGCTATAGCAGTCGGGCTACTCACCGCCGCAGCGGTGTACCTCTTCATGCAGCGCGGCATGGTCCGTATTGTGCTTGGATTCGTCATGGCCAGCCATGCCGCAAACCTGCTGCTGTTCGCAGCCGGCAACACCGCCTACCGGGGCGTGCCGTACATCGGAACCTCGGACTATGGAGAAGGCGGAGACCCACTCCCTCAAGCTTTCGTGCTGACGGCCATTGTGATCGCTTTCTCCATCACCATGTTCA
Source organism: Nesterenkonia haasae (assembly GCF_010119385.1). Lineage (GTDB taxonomy): Bacteria > Actinomycetota > Actinomycetes > Actinomycetales > Micrococcaceae > Nesterenkonia > Nesterenkonia haasae. Next base: position 548,293 of record NZ_VFIE01000018.1, on the reverse strand, counting down.
TGATCACCCTTGCCATCACCACCACGCATGATGACGATACGGAGAACGATGAGGAATCAGCGGCCAAAGTGCTGAGCGCGGCAGACACTGGGGACACCGTAAGCTCCTCGGTGGACACCGGGGTCACGGGCGCTGTGGCTGCCGGCACAGGTGGCGCGGACGCCTCACCCATCAGTCCGGTGCACGATTTCGAAGCCCAGGACGACGACTCGGCGGAGGCTCCCAATACTGATCCGGAAACGGGCGAGCACCCGCGCAGGGAGGACCCACAGTGACTGAACTCCTCCCGCCATTACTGCCGCTGCTCGTGGGCATTCCCCTGCTGATGGGCGCTTTGGGTGCCGCCCTGCGCAAGAGTAAGCGTGCCCGGCACATCATCAGCCTGGGGACCCTGACCGCGATGTTCGTGTTCTCCCTTCTGCTGGTGATCGCCACTCATGATGGCACCGTGCTCGCTCACAAAGTAGGTTTCTGGGATTTCACTCCGCAGGTTGCGATCCCCTTTGTGGTGGACGCATTGAACTCTCTGGTGCTGATGATCATCACGATTCTGGGCATAACCAGCGTCATGTTCGCCATGGCGACTCATGAGGCTCGCTCCCGCTTTTACCACCCGTTCGTCCTCATCCTCATGGCTGGTGTAGCCGGGGCTCTGATGACGGGAGACATCTTCAACCTGTTCGTGTTCATCGAGGTCATGCTCCTGCCCAGTTATGGCCTATTGGCGATGATGGGCGCCAAACTCGGTGCCCACGGGGCGCGTATCTACGTCTCGGTGAACCTGCTTGCCTCCACACTGCTGCTGTTCGGTATCGGAATTGTCTACGGCACAGCCGGCACCGTTAATCTTGCTGAGCTGCACGGAGCTGCTGCTGAGGATCCCGCGGTGGCGGTGGGCGGCGCCGTCGTTCTCACAGCCATCGGCATCAAGGCCGCAGTGGTCCCAGTGCACGGCTGGCTGACCCGCACATATCCCATGACGTCGCCGGCAGTCACTGCATTGTTCTCTGGTATCCACACCAAAGTGTCGATCTATGCGATCTACCGGATCTATTCGGTGATGTTCGACGGCGACGAGCGGTTCCTGTGGATTGCCCTCGTCGTGACCAGCATGACGATGCTGATCGGCGTGCTGGGAGCGATCGGGGAAAAGACGACGCGGTCCATTCTGGTCTTCCACATGATCAGTCAGATCGGCTACATCCTCATTGGTGTTGGCCTGTTCACCGGACTAGGCCTGACCGCTGGCATTTTCTACCTGCTACACCACATGATTGTGAAGGCCAGCCTGTTCATGTCGACCGGTGCTATTGAGGAGACCTACGGAACTGGGGAAATCGACAAACTCGGGGGCATGCTCAAACGGGAGCCGCTGATCGCCATCACCTTCATGATCGCCGCGCTCTCTCTGGCGGGCCTGCCGCCCTTCTCAGGATTCGTAGCGAAGTTCACGATCATCCAGGCGACCCTTGAGCAGTCTCATTACTGGGTGGCCGCAGTGGCCGTGATCGTCAGTGTCTTCACTCTGTTGTCAATGCTCAAGATCTGGGTGGGCGTGTTTATGGGCAAGCCTCCGGCCGACCTTGAGGACAACGCGCTGAAGTATCAGGAGAAGATGCACGGCAAACGGTACCTTCGTGTGCAGGCGCAGGCGGAGAACCCCACTCTCACCATTGGCCCACCCACAGCTGCGATGTCTGCGGTTCTCTCCGGTCAGCGGGCTGTCAAAGTTCCGGTGAAGCTCATCATCCCCGGTGCCATCCTTGCCGCGATCACCGTTTTCTTCGGCTTCGGCGCCGAACTGCTGATGCTGCTCTCGGAGACTGCGGCGGAGAACCTGTTGAACCCCGAAGGTTACGTTGAGGCGGTGATGGACGCATGAGTACCACTTCCTCCCTGGCCTCCTGGCCCTGGCGTATAGCGAGCTTCCTCTTCTGGTACGCCAAGGCATTCGTGATGGCCAATGTCTATGTCACGCTGGACATCCTCCGATCCAAGAAACGGATGAAGACCTCTCCAGCGATTATCGCGGTGCCGGCCGCCAGCGAGTCTGACACCGAATGGACGCTCATCTCATGCTTCATCACCCTGACACCGGGCACACTGACCCTGTCGATTTCTCGGGAGCACAAGATTCTGTACGTGCACGGCATGTTTGTCGAATCCCGGGAGTCCTTGGTGGGGGAGATTCAGGAGATGGAAGACCGGATGCTACGAGCCCTCCGGCGCTCCCCGGGCGATCTGTCCCGTCCGCTCCGGGTCCCGGACGTCGTTCCTGTCGATGAGCCGCCAGAAGATGAGGTGCGCTGATGTCTGAGGTCACCCTGGAAATAGCCCTGATCCTGCTGGGGCTCGGGATGCTGCTGGCTGGTGTGCGCGCCTACCTGGGCCCCAAGATTACTGACAGGGCGGTGGCGGCGGACCTCATCTTCTTCGCGATCATCGGGTTCATCGCGCTCATCGGACTCCGGGCCAACATCGAGGCGCTGTTCGACATCATTCTCATTGCCACCCTGCTCGGGTTCATGGCTGCCATCTCAATGGCCCGGCTCGGATCAGGAGGACGCCGCTGATGGAATTCCACGACATCATGCACGGAACCGGTCTGGTGTTCATCTTCCTGGGTATCGTCACCATCATTGTGGCCGGTATCGGGTTGTTCAGACTGCCGGACCTCTACCTGCGCGCCTCAGCGGTCGGCACCTCTGCGGGCCTGGGAGTGGCTTCCATTGTGATCGGCGCGCTTCTGATGGACTTCAGCTGGCTGAACCTGGTGAAGGCAGCCGTGGCAGTGATCGCCCAGCTGCTGACCTCCGCAGTGGGATCTATGGCGATCGCGCGCTCCGGATACCTCAACAACTCCGCCCCAGCTGAAATCACCCATACAGACGACCTGCTCAAAACCCGCCGGGACCGGGTGACGGACCCAGAGGCTGAATCTTCAACGTAACGTCACGGCCGTGCACACGGGCCGTCCAGGAAGTATCCGGATACTGTGGATTATGAACGCTTCCCAGGATCACCCCGCTGCGCCAACCGGTCTCGCGCCCCACAGGGTGCGTCTCCGTGACGAAAAAGACACGGACATATTTGATGAGACGGCTACATACCATGACGGTTCTGAGCCAGGTACCGTCTCCGCAGCCGCGGACCAGCCGTACATGGTGAAGGCACTTCAGCGTGAGGAGCACGCTGAGGGCGAGAGTGCGCATCAGGATGACCGCAAGGTGGCCTCGCCGCTGAAGCTGACAAAAGCAACCTGGAAGTACAGCCTCAAGCGGACCTTAAGCGAATTCGGACGCGACAGATGCACTGATCTGGCCGCCGGGCTGACCTACTACGCAGTCTTATCGATCTTTCCCGCGCTCATCGCTCTGGTGTCGATTCTTGGCCTAGTCGGTGAGGCTGATCGTGTCACCGGATTCTTCGTTGACACGGTTGATGACATGACCGACGGCAACCAGGAGGTCATGGACACGGTCGACACTGTCATGGGCAACATCACCGGTGTCGGGGGTGCCGGGCTGGGTCTGGCTGTTGGGATCCTGCTGGCCCTCTGGACGGCTTCGAACTACGTCAATGGCTTCTCCCGGGCGATGAACCGGATCTGGGAGGTTGAGGAAGGGCGTTCGATTCTCAAACTGCGGCCCCTGGTGTATCTGGTCACAGTGATACTCATCCTGCTCGTGGCCGCTGCCGGCATGATGCTGGTCGTCTCAGGCCCTATCGCTCAAGCGGTGGGAAGCACTATTGGCCTTGGGGACACAGCGGTGACCGTGTGGAACTGGGCCACCCCTGTGGTGCTCATTCTTGTGGCGGCAGCCGGAATTGCCATGCTGTATACGACCACACCGAATATTCGTCAGTCAGGGGTGAAGTGGACCTCTGCAGGGGCCCTGGTCACGATTCTGGTGATGATCCTGACTACTGCGGGTATCGCGGTCTACGTGGTGAACTTTGCCAACTATGAGGCCACCTACGGGGCGTTAGCCAGTGTCATCATCTTCCTGTTCTGGGTGTACATCATGAATATGGTGTTGCTGCTGGGCGCGGAGTTGGATGCTGAACTTGAGCGGGGTCGGCAGCTCCAGGCAGGCATAGTCGCCGAGCGCACGATTATGTTGGCTCCCCGGGAGACCAAGAGCTCGAAGAAGAAACACGCAAAGCACGAGAAGTTGGTGGCTTCTGGACGTGCGCTGCGACTGTCTGAGGGCAGCACGAACGACCCCGATGAGCTCTGGAGGAAGCATTCGTAGCTTGCTCTGGGCTGTGACTCATGACACAAAGCGTAATATTTCGTAACATTTCTGCTGGCTGAAACGCCAGCTAACACCCACGCAGCGTCCAGCTGGCGTTACAACAGTGTTTCGCGGACTCCTTAGAAGCTTGTGAACTTTGGGTAACCTTGGGGAAACCTGAATTTATGCTGCATGCCGACTTGCCCGGAATGGCGGCGAAGTTCGAAGGGAAAAGTGGCATCGCGCTTCTCACCTGGAAGGTTTCGTAAATGTTGAATCGTCGGGCTTGACTTCCTTTTCGATCGCGTTAGGCGCCGTTCTGTGGCCTTGCATGCCCCGGTAACGATTCGATCACGAGGGCTGAAATGTCTCAATAGGTGAGTCGGTCGGTCGTAATCTGGGGGGCACCTGAGTTCTGGGGTGTGGCACACACCACTAGTCACTCCGCACCTAAATTTCTTGAGGAGCAATACGTGAAACTACGCAAACTCTCTGCTGCTGCGGCCATTGTGGCCTCCAGCGCACTCGTCCTGTCGGGCTGCACGCCCGGCAATGATGAAGAGAACGGCAATGGCGATGCCAATGGCGCCGAGAACGGCGAGACCGGCGACAACGGCAATGGCGAAGGCGGCGTCCAGGAGGGAACCGGCGGCGAATTCGACCAGGAAGGTGCCCTGTATTCGACAGTTCCAGACTCGGGCGCACGGGCTGAAATGCCGGAGGACTTCGAAACACAGGAAGACACCATCATCGTGTCTCCGGGTGAGCAGCCTTTCGTCAACGTCAATAATGACTACTCGGGCGCGAACTCTGTCAGCAATTCAGTGGTCATGGATCGCATGCGATCCAATTTCATGTACTTCGGTACAGACCTCTCCATCAACCCGAACGAGGAGTTCGGCACCTTCGAGGTGACCAGCGAAGAAGATCCGTTCATTGTTGAGTACACCATCAACGATGAGGCCGTCTGGTCTGATGGCACTCCCATCACAGCTCGTGATTACCAGCTGCTGTGGGCAGCACAGGCCTACGCAGGTTCTGATGAGGCAGAGGCTGAAGAGGCTGAAGAGGGTGAAGAGGGTGAGCCAGGAGCTGGATTTAGCCCCTCAGGCGCTACCTTGCCGTTGTACGTACCGGAAGGCTTTCAGTCCGAGAGTCCCGATTCCAAGACTTTCACCATGGAGCTTCCTGAGTTTTACGCGGACTGGCAGCTCCTAATCGGCAATTCATATGTCCCTGCCCACATTGTGGCAGAGCAGGCAGACATAAGCGTTGAAGACCTTGATACAGCGATTGCTGAGGCTGACCTCGACGCTCTCGAGCCTGTTGCTGAGGTATGGAACACCGGCATGGGTAGTGAGGGTGAGTGGGATCCGGAAATCGCGCTGTCCTCCGGTCCCTATCAGATGGCGGACTGGAACTGGGAAGGTGAAGAGACCGGTGGCTCCGTCACCCTGGAACCAAATCCCGAGTGGTGGGGAACTCCTCCGGGTGTGGACACCATCGTGATTGACTTCCTCAACGAGGACACCCACGTCCAGGCACTGGAAAACCTCGATCTTCACGTTATCGAGCCCCAGGCTGACGAAGACGTGAAGCTCGGCCTCGACTCACTCGCCGAGACCGGCGACTTCGTTGTCCACGAAGGCGACGTTGCTACCTGGGAGCACATTGACTTCCAGTACCAGCAGGGCCCATTCGCGGACACACCAGAGTTGGCTGAAGCATTCGCGCTCTGTCTTCCGCGGCAGGAAATCGTCGACCAGTTGATCGCACCCGTCAACCCAGACGCTGAGGTACTCAACGCTCGCGAAAAGCTCGCATTTGAGGATGACTACGAGGATTTCGTAGCAGAGTCCTACGACGGCCGTTACGACGAGGCTGATGTAGACGCAGCCGCTGAGATCATCGAAGAGAACGACGCTGTGGGCACGACTGTTGAGATCAACCACTTCGGTCAGCCACGTCGTTCCGCTGCGGTGGAAATCATCAACACCTACTGCGGGTCCGAGGGCGCAGGCTTTGACATTGTCGACGCCGGAACTCCGGACTTCGGTGCTGAACTCCTCGAAGGCAACTGGTCCGGTGTTGCAATGTTCGCCTGGGCTGGTTCAGGACAAGTTGTTTCAGGACTGAACATCTACTCCTCAGATGGAGCCCAGAATGCAACTGGCTTCTCAAACGAGACTGTTGATGAGCAATGGAGAGTCGTTGGGGACAACGTTTCTGATGAGGAGCGCACTGAAGCACTGGTCGAGATTGAGAAAGCCCTTTGGGACGACCTGCACGGCATTCCGCTCTATGTCCACCCCGGCATTGTGGCTGCAGATGCTTCAATCGCCAATGTTCGACTGACCGCCGCGCAGTCAAGCGTTACGTGGAACGCTGAACAGTGGCAGCGGGCCGAGTGAGTCGGTTCCTCTAGGAACTTGACTCGCCGCTCACGGTACAGCACCACAGCAAAGGGGCCCGGTAGAGATCTCTCTGCCGGGCCCCGGCCGGTGCATGGCCTATGACCCGCACAGACCGGAAGGCGATCTACCCACCGTGCTGAACTACATCTTTAAGCGCTTCGGACGACTTTTCCTCGTCCTTTTCGGTGCCTCACTTCTTTCGTACTTTCTCGTCGTTCACTCAGGAGATCCCTTGCAGGATCTGCGTGAGTCCACAGACGCCGATGCTGAGTATCAGATGGAACTCAGGGCCGAGCAGTTGAACTTGATGCTCCCCTGGACCGACCAGTACTACTTGCCTTGGTACGAACGCTACTGGGACTGGCTGACGGGCGTGCTCGGGTGTCTAGACCCCACGGACAGCATTATTGGGGTCTGTGATTGGGGCACTACTATCAATGGCGGCGATGTCACGGCACAGATCGCCAATGCAGCAGCAGTGTCGCTGCGCCTGGTCTTGATTGCTACGCTGCTAGCGATCGTTTTGGGAGTACTGACCGGCATCATCTCAGCTCTGCGCCAGTATTCGGTCTTTGACTACTCTATGAGCTTTGTCATGTTCCTCTTCTGGTCACTCCCGCTGTTCTGGGCGGCCGTGATCGCCAAGGAGTATCTGGCCATTCGCTACAACGACTGGATGGCAGATCCGCACTTCGCGCCGACCACCATCTTGATAGTGGCGGTACTACTCGCCATTGCCATACCGACCATTATCGGCGGCAGTAGCCGCCGTCGGATCGCAACTGGCGCAGTCATGTTTTTCTACACCTGCACCGTGATGCCCTTTCTGGACCACATTCATTTCATGGAACAGCCGAGGCTGGGGACCGGTTTCATCGCCATCGCGGCAATAGTCCTTGCCGTGGGCTTCACCGCCATGATTGCGGGAATTCACAATCTCAAGGTGCTCTATTGCGGCTTGGCTGTGGCCGCGCTCGGCGTCGTCTCGTACTTCCTGACCTGGAACCTTATGCGTGGCGCCGAGAGCTACTTGCTTCCCCTTGGTCTCTTCCTGCTCACTATTGCCATTTGTCTGGCCATAGGCCGGATATTCGGTGGGTACGCGAAGGGTCAGGCTACTGCAGTCACCGTCCTCACAGGGATCCTGATTTCTGGCATCATCCTTCTGGACCACTACATGTACACCTGGCCAGGTCTGTTGTCAGCGAAACCGCGTCCTATTCGAACTGTTGGCGCATCCACGCCCAATCTTCGGGCCGATGACTTCTGGGTTGTGTCTTTGGACCAGCTGACTCAGTTGTGGCTGCCCACGCTCGTCATCATGCTGACGTCCTTGGCAACATATACCCGTTACACCCGAAGCTCGATGCTCGAAGTGATTCAGCAGGATTACATTCGCACTGCGCGGGCAAAGGGCGTCACCGAACGTACCGTGGTGCTCAAACATGCTTTCCGTAATGCGATGATTCCGCTGGCCACACTAGTGGCCTTCGACTTCGCCGGTCTCATCGGGGGAGCGATCATCGTTGAGAGAGTCTTTGGGTGGAACTCCATGGGCACCATGTTCATCACCGGGTTGTCCAACGTCGACCCTGCCCCGGTGATGGCTGTCATCGTCTTCACCGGAGGAATAGCGGTGCTCTTCAACTTCATCGCTGACATTCTTTACGCCGTCCTCGACCCAAGGATCCGAGTATGAGCAACGAACAGACTCCCAACTCAGACCTCGACCAGCAGATGGTCGACCTCGCCGAGGTTGAGGACGCAAAACTCACCTCAGACCAAAAGTCCTACTCCCAAAATCAGCTGATTCGGAGAAGGTTCTTTTCCCATGTGCCTGCCATGATCTCACTGGTCGTGCTCACGATCATCGCGATCGTCGCGTTCACCTCAGTCGGCTACGGAATCATCCCCGGCTGGTGGCAGCACCCCTTCCGGCTTCCAAGAGGTGCTGAACTGGTAAACGGCGGGCAACCAACGATGTTCCAGGATGGGCAAATCTTCGGCCCGCACCCGTTTGGCCAGGATGGCCTGCCGCGCGACATCTTCGCCCGCGTCATGCGTGGTACTCAACAATCACTGATTATCGGTGTTGTCGTCGCCTTCGTCTCGTCCGTGCTCGGTATTCTGGTGGGTGCAGTCGCTGGTTACTTTCGCGGGAAGATCGAATCAGTCCTGATGACGCTCACAGACTTTGTCATCGTGGTTCCTCTTCTGGTGATTGCAGCTATTCTTGGCAACTTCGTCCGGGAGATGCCATTCGCGCCCTTCCCGCTCGCGATTGTCCTGGGTCTTGCGACGTGGACGGGCATGGCGCGACTAGTGCGGGCAGAGGTGCTTTCGCTGCGGGAGAAGGAATACGTTTCAGCGGCAATCGCTATGGGCGCATCGCCGTGGCGCATCATTATCAAACACATGCTGCCGAACTCCATCGGTGTGATCATCGTCAACGCATCATTCACAGTTGCGGCTGTCATTCTCCTCGAGTCGACGCTTTCCTATCTCGGAATGGGCGTTCAGGCGCCTGAAGTGTCGCTTGGCATGCTGGTGTCCCAAGGAGAATCAGCGATTAATACCCGACCGCACCTGTTCTGGATTCCTGGCATCTTCATCCTCACCATCACGCTGTGTGTGAACTTCATCGGCGACGGTCTCCGAGATGCCTTTGACCCGAGGCAGCAGCGCAAGGGCGATCGTCGTCCGGGACTGCGTCAGATTCTGGGCCTCCGCGGATTTGCGATGTCCCAGCAGCGCCGCGATGAGTCCGTGCGGACAGCTCACGCGCAAGAACAACGGGAGCGATCAGAGTGACCGTAGCCGGATACCTCGAAACCTTCGACCCCCATCAGTTGCAGTCCTGGAGGAACACATGAGCAAGAAAAGAGGTTCGGAGACCCCAGTCGAGAAGCTCTCGGTTTCCAATCCGTGGATTCCGGCAGTGATGTCACTGTTGATACCCGGACTCGGGCAGGTGGTGATCCTCAAGCAGCGAGAGTTCGGGCTGAAATTGCTCATCGCATGGTTGGTGATCGCCATCGGCCCAACGCTGGTTATGACGCCGCTCAGACTCAGCGGGACCCAGGTCAATCGTGGGGCGATAACCCTGGCAGACACGGTGGCGCTCTCTGCGCTAGGCATTGGTGTGCTCATCGCTGCGTTCGCAGCCGTGACGGCCTACCGCAGCGCCATGCCGGACTCCGACGAGGCGACTGCTGAGGCGGCCAGGGAGAAGCCGCCCGAAGCGGCGTTGAGTTTCCAGGATCTGAGGGTCAGCTTCAACACTGAATTCAGCACAGTGGACGCGGTAAAAGGCGTGAGCTTTGATGTGATGCCAGGCGAAGTGGTCGCCGTCGTCGGTGAGTCCGGCTCGGGCAAGTCGGTCACGTCCGCAGCGGCAATGGGTCTGATTCCCAAGAACGGCACCGTATCCGGCAAAGTTTTTCTCAGCGGTCAGGACATCACGACTATGGACGCCGCTCAGCTGCGCCGACTGCGCGGAACCGAGGTATCCATGGTCTTCCAGGAACCGATGACCGCGCTGAACCCGGTGCTCAAGGTCTCTGACCAGCTCAAGGAGGCTATGGAAGTCCATGGTGTGGCCTTTGGAAAGGACGCCCTGGCTAAAGGTGTTGAGCTGCTGGAGCTTGTGGGTATCCCTGACCCGGGGAAGCGGATTTTCGAGTATCCCCACCAGTTCTCTGGTGGACAGCGGCAGCGCATCGTCATTGCCATGGCGATAGCCTGCAGCCCTTCGATGATCATCGCTGACGAGCCGACGACTGCCCTGGATGTCACCGTTCAGGCCGAGATCCTGGATCTGCTACGCCGACTCAAGGTTGAGATCAATACGGCGATCATGCTGATCACCCACAACATGGGTGTGGTTGCAGATATGGCCGACCGCGTTGTGGTGATGTTCCAGGGAGAGGTGGTGGAGTCCGGAACTGCTGAGCAGATCCTCATGTCTCCTCAACACCCCTATACGCGACGCCTTTTGGAGGCAATGCCAAAGCTTCATCAGGCGAAGCCGTCGGCCACGGCTGCGGTCGAAGTTTCCGAGGAATGGCCAGACCAGACCCAGGCTGAGGTGGATGCCGAGATTGCCATCGAGGCTAAAGATCTTGCTCTTGCCTATAAGCATCGTGGGAAGGCGATGCGAGTCGTTGAGGGTGTCAACTTCTCCGTACCCAAAGGTGAAATCCTTGGTCTGGTGGGGGAGTCCGGATCTGGAAAATCCACCATTGCCAAAGCAGTTCTTGGACTGCTCGATGTCGACCACGGCGAGCTGCTGATTCGTGGACGTAACCTGCCAAGCCTCTCGCGCAAAGAACGCAAAGCAGTGCGCAAAGACATCGGTGTAGTTTTTCAGGATCCCGCGGCCTCTCTGGACCCGCGGTTTCCGATCGGTGAGATTATCGCCGAACCTATGGTGGTCCAGAAGGTCGGCTCACCAAACGATCGCAAGGAACGGGCGGCAGAGCTGCTCGAAGCGGTCAAGCTCCCCAGAAGCGTCATCAACCGCTACCCGCACGAACTCTCTGGCGGACAGCGTCAGCGCATCAGCATCGCGCGAGCCCTGTCTCTGAGCCCTTCGATCCTGATCGCCGACGAGCCCACGTCCGCGCTAGACGTCTCAGTTCAGGCGCGGGTTCTTGAGATGTTCATTGAGCTTCAGGAACAGTTCGAGTTTGCATGTCTCTTCGTTACTCATGACCTTGCGGTGGTTGATCAGCTCGCCAACCAGATCATGGTCTTGGAAAAGGGGCGCGTGGTCGAGCAGGGTCATAAGAACCAGATTCTGCGCGAACCCAGAATGGATTACACCAAGCGTCTGCTGGCTGCGGCGCCGGTTCCGAACCCTCAGGAGCAGCGAGATCGCCGCGAAGCCCGCCACAAACTTTTGGCAGCACAGGGACTCAACACCGACTAGCCAGGTTCGAACGGGAGACACACCTCTGGGGATGAAAGCGTGACACAGGACAACAGCAGTCTGACTGACTTCTACAGTCGAGCCAAGAATGACGACTGGCGTCAGCAGAAGCAGGACAACCACCGCCGGTGGCGACGACGCACCTTCGGTATCGGTTCAGCGGCTGCAGTAGTGATCCTCGTCGCGGGGTTTATCATCTACGACTATCCAAGAGAGTCCGGTCTCACGGATGCCCTGGGTATAACGTGCGGCGAGTACGTGAACCTCGACGATCCGGCGTCAGTACCGAGTCCTATGGATGACTGGGAGACCTACCAGCAGCAACTGACGAGGGCTGACGAGCTTGATGGTGAGGGCTTCCTCACTGCTGTAGCGCTCGTATCTGAGGAGCTTAACGCTGAACCACAGATGGGGCACGTGTACGAAGCCATCACCCAGCGCGAGTCTTCTGCTGTGGCTGCTGGTGAAACTTTGATGGTCGGCCATCATGAAGAGTTGTGGTCAGCTACCGATCGTGTTTCAGTCTTGGACCCAGAAGCTCACGAGATTACCTGGACGGCTGAGCTCAGACATCCGGTGCGTGATCAGGATCTCGCAGGAGAGGACCGTCCGCGGGTGCTCTACGGTGTGGGAAGCACAGACCAACACGTCGTACTTCAGACTCCCACCCATCGGGGTGACACCGATGTGGTTATCGCGGTAAAAAATTCTGCGGACGCACCTCAATGCGTGAGACTCGAAGGGGCGGTAGACACCGTAGAGCTCCTCACTTCCAGCGACGATCACATGCGCGCCTGGAGCCAGACGATTAATCTCAACGCAGGCCGAGTCTCCGCAACCCAATTCCTCATCCATCACGGGATCCAGGAGGATTCGGCACAACATGCGATGAGTGGTGTTGACGTTGCGACTGAAGAGGTTGATCCCGACCCTAGCGACGCCATTGATGCCCTCGACACCGACGATCACATCGACATACCTCAAGAAGCTCAGGACGCAGTAGACCAGGATCTGCAACGTTTGGCACCTTTGGACCCTGGTCACTACCTGCTCACCTGGGAAGCCGGTTACCTCGTCTTCGCAACCCATTGAAAGGACAAGGAGTTTGAAACCCAAGTGTTACAAGTTCGTGTAATGAAACCCATTAACACCACGTGATCAGTGATGGTTGTGAACATTGAACAGTGTCGAAACATCACCGCAAAGAAAACTGTACTAGCGTAATAACCACTACTCGCTCGATCCATTGATGAGGAGATCTCATATGAACCGCGAAACAACCACGAGGCAGTTCTGGCGCCGCGGCGCTGTAGCTGTCACGGCGTCCGCAGCGCTGGTCTTGTCAGCCTGCGGCAACGGCGATGACGGAGCCGACGCCAACGGCGGCGAGAACGGCGACCAGGCCACTGGCGGCGGAACTGTCAGCGTCTACAACTGCGAACCTCAAAACCTCATGCCCTCCAACTCCTCGGAGGTCTGCGGGTCTTGGGTGTTGGAGCAGTTGTTCACTGGCCTGACGCAGGTCGACTACGACACTTTTGAGGCCGAGCCCGGTGTCGCCAGCAGTTGGGATTCCAATGAAGACCAGACTGTATGGACCTTCGAAATTGATGAAGGTTGGACGTTCCACAATGGTGATGAGATCAACGCCCAGACTTTCGTAGACACCTTCAACTGGACCGTTGACCCCGAGAACGCGCAGCAGAACAACGATTTCTACGATGTCTTCGTCGGCTACGAAGACATGGTCGAAGGTGATGCTGAAGAACTCGAGGGCGTGCGTGCCGTCGATGACTACACCCTGGAGTTGGAGCTCAACGAGCCCTTCTCCCCGCTACCACTGATGCTCTCCTACACCGGTTTTTACCCCATGCCGGAGGCGGCGTTCGAAGACCCTCAAGCCTTCGAATCGTCCCCCATCGGTAACGGTCGGTACCAGATGGACGGCGAGTGGGAAAACGACGTGCAGATTGCCGTGGAGCGCTACGACGAGTGGCCGGGCGAAGACCCCGGCGTCCCTCAGCGCATCGAATGGCAGATCTACAGCGATATTGACACCGCCTATCTCGACGTCCAGGCAGGGAACCTCGATGTTCTTGACACCGTTCCACCAAACCGGCTGGGAACGATGGAAAGCGACTTCGGGGACAACCAGGCCTTGTTCGAAACCTCATCCTTCACCTACATGGGCTTCCCGCTCTACCAGGATGAATTCCAGGATGTAGATGTTCGGCACGCACTATCGATGGCGATCGACCGTGAAGAGATCATCGACAACATTTTCGACGGCGCACAGGTGCCCGCCCGAAATATCATTCCACCTATGCTGCCGTCCGGGCGAGAAGATGCGTGTGAGCATTGCGACTTCGACCCGGAGGCCGCTGCGGATCTCTATGAGGAGGCAGGTGGACCCAGCGAGCTGACCGTCTACTTCAACTCCGGTGCAGGTCACGAAGACTGGGTGGAAGCTGTCAGCAATCAGTGGCAGCAGCACCTCGGCATCGAAGATGTCACCTTCCAGTCACTGGAGTTCGCTCAGTACCTGGACCTCCACGACGAGCAGTCTGTCACCGGCCCGTTCCGTCTTGGCTGGGTGCTCTCTTACCCCAGCCCGCAGTATGCGATGGAGCCCATTTACACCACAGGTCAGTCCTCGAACTACACAAGCTTCTCGAATGACGATTTCGACAGTCTGATCGCTGAAGCCAACGCAACCGATCCGGAGGACGCGGACGCGCTGTACCAGGAGGCAGAGGACATTCTGCTGGAAGAGATGCCCGTGATCCCCATGTGGTTCCAAAGCATGGGTGTGGTGCACACCGACCGTATTGACCACGACTCGGTCACGATGGATCCACGCACGTTCCTGCGTGTAGAGCAGCTCGAAGTCACCGACGAGTAACAGAAGTTGTTGACATGTGAAGGCCCGTCCCGCCCCGAGACTCCGGGGCGGGACGGGCCTTCTTCATATCCCAACCATTTTGGAGTGAGCACTTCGCACCATGACATCTGCATCAATGCCGGCCGGCAGTCTCCAACGGTCCCGTCGAATCTCCACCGCCGCGGGAGGGGCGCTCACCGTCGTGCTAGCCGCGGCCGCCTGCGGCAGCGACAACGGTGAGTACGAGGCTTCGGCGGACGGCGGAAGCCTCAGCACCTATACTTGCGAGCCCCAAAACCTCCAACCGGGAAACAACACAGAGAACTGTGGTTCCCGCGTCCTGCAGCAGCTGTTCACCGGCCTGACAGAGGTCGACTACGAGACTTATGAGGCCCAGCCCGCCATGGCGAGCGATTGGGAGACCGAAGACCAGGTGGTGTGGACGTTCGAACTGTCCGATGAATACACCTTCCACAACGGCGACCCTGTCACAGCCCAGACGTTCGTGGACACGTGGAATTGGGTGGTCGACCCTGATAACGCGCAAGCGACTGCGAACTTCCACGACAAGTTTCTCGGCTACGAGGACGTCGTCAACGGTGATGCCGAGGAGATGGAAGGTGTTCGCGCGGTAGATGACTACACCCTGGAGATCGAGCTCGTCGAGCCCTTCGGTCAGCTTCCCATCGTGTTGACCTACAACGGTTTCTACCCCATGCCCGACGTCGCGTTCGAAGACATGGATGCTTTCCAAAACTCTCCTATCGGTAATGGCCGATACCAGATGGATGGGGAATGGGTCCGCGACACGGAAATCAACATGAACCGTTATGAAGAGTGGCCGGGGGAGGACCCGGGAAGTCCGGAGCGCATTGAATGGCGAATCTACAGCGACATCGAGACCGCATACCTCGATGTGCAGGCGGGTGAGCTGGACATTCTTGGCGAAGTTCCCCCCAGCCGAATAGCCCAGGTGGAGGAGGATTTTGGAGACAACTATTCCCAGAACGAGTCATCACGCTTTGTCTATATAGGTCTCCCCACGTACCAGGAAGACTGGGAAGACGTGGATCTCCGCAGAGCCCTCTCCATGGCTATGGACCGCGAGGAGATCAATGAGCAAATCTTCGAAGGAGCCATGACACCTGCATACGGGATTTTGCCTCCGATTCTTCCGATGTCACGCAATGATGCCTGCGAGTACTGCGATTTCGACCCTGAGCAGGCTGCTGAACTCTATGAGGAAGCTGGTGGACCGTCAGAGTTCACCATGTACACCGATGTTGGCACAGGCCACAACGAATACGTGGAGGCGATTGCCAACCAGTGGATGGCGAATCTCCCCATCGATGACATCACTTTCCAATCCCTGGAGTTCGCTCAGTACCTTGACCTTCATGACTCAGGTGACGTGACGGGGCCTTACCGCTTGGGGTGGCTTCTGGCGTACCCGAGCGCCCAGTACGCGATGGAGCCGCTCTACACCTCGGACGCCGCATCGAACTACGCGGGATACAGCAGTGAGGAATTCGACAACGCGATCCGGGAGGCGAACTTCGCAGACGCTGATGACGCCGACGAGCTCTACCAGGCCGCCGAAGAACAGCTGCTCGAAGACCTTCCTGTGTTGCCCCTGTTTTTCCAGGACTACTTCATCGTGCACACCGACCGAGTCGACAACGTCTATTCCGACCTCTCCAGTTATGTGCGAGTAGAAGACGTAGATGTTCTCGAGTGATCGATCAGAATGTCTCATCCGCACAGCACGGCGGATCGGACATCAACATCAGAAGATTGATAACCTTCTCACTGCCCAGATTCACCGCACCCCTTACGCACCCCAAGGACTCCAATGACCGGATACATCATTCGGCGTCTGCTGCAGTTCATTCCTGTACTCCTCGTGGCGACCCTCATCGTCTACGCCATGGTCTTCCTCATGCCCGGCGACCCCATTCGGGCGCTGGCGGGAGACAGGCCGATGAGCGAGCAGGTTCAGGCGCAGCTGCGTGACCAGTACAACCTTGATGACCCCTTCCTCGTGCAGTACGGGAAGTACATGTGGGGGGTCTTCACGCAGGGAGACTTCGGCACCACATTCCAGGGCCGACCGGTATTGGACATCATCCGGCAGGGCCTCCCGATCACCCTGACCCTTGCAGCTGTGGCGTTCGTCTTCCAGGCCGTGATCGGAACTATCGCCGGCATACTCGCCGCTGTCTACAAGGACAGCTTTGTCGACCGATTCGTCCAGGTGTCCCTCGTGATCGTCGTAGCCCTGCCGACGTTGGCCATTGCATTCCTCCTCCAGCTGACTTTCGGACTCAATCTGGGGTGGTTCCCCATCGCTGGAACGCGAGAAGGGTTCGTGAGCTACATCCTTCCGGGCATTGTGCTGGCGGCCGTCTCGACGGGCATCGTCGCCCGCATGCTGCGCAGTGAACTCATTGAGGCACTCCAGTCGGACTACGTGCGCACTGCGACGGCCAAAGGAATGAAGCGCAGCCGCGTCGTCACCAGACACGGTCTGCGCAACTCGCTCATCCCGGTGGTCACCTTCCTCGGTGCCGATCTTGCGACGATGCTGGCTGGGACAGTCCTGGTAGAGAGTGTCTTCAATATGCAGGGACTGGGCGGTCAGGTCTTCCGCTCCATTCAGGCGCAGGAGAACACCATTGTGGTGGGCATCGTGATCCTGTTTGTGCTCTTCTACGTCGTCGTGAATCTCATTGTCGACCTCCTGTACGCCGTCCTCGACCCCCGTATTCGCTACGACTAAGGAGAGCCGCTATGACTGAGCTGAACAGATCACGCGCAGTGGCGTCTGCGGGGGACCCAGCGCCTGCACCAGAGCCCAAGAAGCGCTCGCAGAAGGATGCCAGCCTGTGGATGGACACCTGGAGGTCGCTTCGCAAAAACCCGTGGTTCCTGATCTCCACGGTGCTCCTTCTGGTCATGATCACGATGGCGCTGTTTCCGCAGCTGTTCGCCACCCACGACCCGCGTGAGTGTTTCCTTGGCCGGTCCAGACAAGAGCCATCGGCGGAACACTGGTTTGGGACGGACATCCAGGGCTGCGACTACTACACGAGGGTCATCTACGGCGCCGGTAACTCCATCGCTGTGGGTGTGATCGTCACAAGCAGCATTCTCGTATTCGGGTCACTCCTGGGCCTCATCGCCGCGTACTTCGGTGGGTGGGTGGACGCGCTCCTGATGCGCGTGACCGACCTGATCTTCGCCATCCCCTACCTGCTCGGAGCTCTGGTCTTCCTCGCTGTGCAGCAGGATCGCAATGTGTGGGATGTGGCCTTCATCCTCATCGTCTTCACCTGGCCGACCATGGCGCGACTGATGCGCGGATCAGTGTTTTCTGTGATTCACAACGATTACGTCACCGCCGCCCGTGCCCTAGGCGCCGGACCTGTCACCATCATGCGCCGGCATATTGTGCCCAATGCTCTGGGACCCGTCGTCGGTTATGCGGCCGTGTACACAGGCATCATTATTGGCGCTGAGGCCACGCTGACGTTCTTAGGTGTAGGACTGCAACTGCCTGCGATCTCATGGGGTCTGCAGCTCAATGACGCCCAGAACTACCTGCAACAGATGCCGCACCTGCTGACGTTCCCGCTCATTTTCGTGGCCATCACAGTGTTCGCCTTCACCACGATGGGTGAAGCTCTCCGCGACGCCCTCGACCCCAAGTCCAAGAAGAGGTGAGTCAGAGATGACAACCACACCCCCGAGCACGCCCCCCGCGTCGGGTCCCGGAGCATTTGCCAGTTCGGGACCACTCTTGGAGGTCAAGGATCTTCACGTGGAGTTCCGCACCAAGAGCGGAGTGGCGCAAGCCATCAATGGGCTGAATTTCAGTCTGGAGGCCGGCGAGACTCTGGCAATTCTCGGCGAGTCAGGCTCTGGCAAGTCCGTCACAGCTCAGACCATCATGGGAATCCTCGATATGCCACCGGGACATATCGCTGGTGGCGAGATCCGTTACCGGGGCCAAGATCTTCTGGCGATGAAGCCCGAGCAGCGGCGACTGCTGCGCGGGGTGAACATCTCCATGATCTTCCAGGATGCGCTCTCTTCCCTGAACCCTGTGCTGCCTGTTGGTTGGCAGATCGCCGAGATGTTCCGCGTGCACCAGAAGATGAAGCGAAAGGCCGCCCGAGAGCGTGCCATTGGACTTATGAAGCGCGTCGGCATCCCTGCGCCAGAACAGCGTGTGGGGGACTACCCGCATCAGTTCTCCGGCGGTATGCGCCAGCGCATCATGATCGCAATGGCCATCGCCCTAGAACCAGACGTGCTCATCGCGGATGAACCCACCACTGCCCTCGACGTGACCGTCCAGGCCCAGGTCATGCGTCTACTCAAGGACCTGCAGACCGAGAACAACATGGGCTTGATCCTCATCACTCATGATCTCGGCGTCGTCGCTGATGTGGCCGACAAAATCGCGGTGATGTATGCGGGACGAGTGATGGAGGCGTCGGACGTCTACGAGATCTACGCCAAGCCCGGACATCCTTACACCAAAGGTCTCCTGGAGTCGTTGCCGCGACTCGACTCAGCAGAGACCCGGCTCAATGCCATCCCCGGTCTGCCGCCCTCGTTGACTGACATGCCGACAGGGTGCCCGTTCAGTCCCCGCTGCCCCTACGCCACAGACCTGTGTCGCAACGAACTGCCTGAGCTGCTTCCGATCGTGGGCCAGCACACCTCTGCCTGTCACTACCGTGATGACATCTACCATGGGCGTCTGCAGACCCCAGAGGAGGCACAAACATGAGCCTGCCCAACACCGAGTCCTTTGACGAAAACGCGGAGGTTGTGCTCGAGGTTGAGAACCTGGTCAAGCACTTCCCCGTGAAGGAAGGGCTGGTATTCAAGCGTCAGACCGGAGCGGTTCAGGCAGTTGACGGGGTGAGCTTCCAGCTTCGACGGGGAGAGACTCTCGGCGTCGTGGGCGAGTCCGGCTGCGGTAAGTCCACGCTGGCCAAACTCCTGATGCGCCTGGAAGAGCCGGACTCCGGATCCATTCGGTTCCGTGGCCAGGACTTCCTGGCGATGCGTGGTGAGGCCCTGCGGCATATGCGCCGGAAGATCCAGATCATCTTCCAGGACCCCTACACCTCATTGAATCCCAGGATGTCCGTCGGCGACATCGTGGCCGAACCCTTCAAACTGCACCCAGAGGCCAAACCCGCTCAGGGTGTGCGGAAACGCGTCAAGGAGCTCCTCGACGTCGTTGGTCTGGATCCCGATCACATCAACCGGTACCCGCACCAGTTCTCCGGAGGGCAGCGGCAGCGCATCGGTATCGCGCGGGGGCTGGCGCTTAATCCGGACGTCATCATCTGTGACGAGCCCGTCTCCGCCCTCGACGTGTCGGTCCAGGCCCAGGTGATGAACCTCCTCAAAGATCTTCAGAACGAATTCGGGATGAGTTATATCTTCATCGCTCACGACCTTTCCGTGGTCCGGCACATATCCGACCAGCTCGCCGTGATGTACCTTGGTCGGCTGGTGGAATTGGGCACCGACGACGAGCTCTACGGTGCGCCATCTCACCCCTACACACAGGCGCTGCTGTCGGCAGTGCCGGTGCCGGACCCCACCCTGCGTGGGGATCGGGAGGAAATAGTCCTCAAGGGTGATCCACCGAATCCGGCCAATCCGCCCTCCGGGTGCCGCTTTAGGACGCGCTGTTGGAAAGCCACAGATATCTGTGTCACGCACGATCCGGAACTCACTGTGCGTCCAGGAGTCACACAGGAGGTCGCCTGCCACCATGCGGAGCCGAACACGAGGGTTCTGCCGCAGGAGGTCTGAGCTCGGATCTTCGGGCCGGGAGAAATCACCTGCTGCCCTCGCGTACACTGGTGTGGTTGAGCACTCGACTGTCGAGTTGCTGATCCCTATTTTCGGAAGGCCCTTCTTTCTCCATGAGCACTGTGTCACGCAATGATCTGCGCAACGTCGCGATCGTCGCCCACGTCGACCACGGCAAGACCACGCTGGTTGACGCCATGCTCCGCCAGACCAAAGCAGTCGGCGGCCACGGCGACCTCGAAGACCGAGTCATGGACTCCGGCGACCTCGAGAAAGAGAAGGGCATCACCATTCTCGCCAAGAACACCACGGTGTTCTATTCCGGACCCTCCGCTCAGTCTGTAGCTGAGGCGGAAGCCGTCACCATGAACATCATCGATACCCCAGGCCACGCCGACTTCGGCGGTGAGGTCGAGCGCGGCCTCTCCATGGTCGACGGTGTAGTGCTTCTGGTGGACGCTTCCGAGGGTCCGCTGCCGCAGACTCGGTTCGTCCTGCGCAAAGCACTGCAGGCCTCGCTGCCGGTGATCCTCGTGGTCAACAAGACTGACCGTCCTGATGCCCGGATCGACGGCGTGGTCTCTGACACCATGGATCTGCTGCTCGGCCTGGCCTCCGACGTCGCAGAGGAAAACCCCGAACTCGACGTCGACGCGGTCCTGGACCTACCGATCGTCTACGCATCAGGCAAAGCTGGCCGTGCCGCCAAGACGCAGCCAGAAGACGGAGGCCTGCCCGAAAACGAGGACCTCGAGCCGCTGTTCGAAACCATTCTTCAGCACGTTCCCGCGCCAACATACGACGACGCCGAAGTCCTCCAGGCCCACGTCACCAACCTCGACGCCTCGCCCTTCCTAGGACGCCTGGCCCTGCTGCGTGTCTTCAACGGCACCCTGCGCAAGAACCAGCAAGTCGCCTGGGCTCGCAAGGACGGCACCATCAAAACCGTCAAGATCACCGAATTGCTGGCCACCAAAGGGCTCAAGCGTGTTCCTGCTGAATCCGCGGGCCCCGGTGACATCGTCGCAGTCGCAGGTATCGGCGACATCATGATCGGTGAAACACTCACCGACCTGGAAAACCCCAAACCACTTCCCAACATAGTGGTCGATGACCCGGCAATCTCCATGACCATCGGCATCAACACCTCACCGATGGCTGGCCGAGTCAAGGGCGCCAAGGTCACGGCCCGCCAGGTCAAAGACCGGCTTGAGCAGGAGCTCGTGGGTAACGTCTCCATCAAAGTGCTTCCCACGGAACGCCCCGATATGTGGGAGGTTCAGGGTCGTGGTGAGCTCGCACTGGCAATCTTGGTCGAGCAGATGCGCCGCGAAGGCTTTGAACTCACCGTCGGTAAGCCACAGGTCGTGACAAAAGAGGTCGACGGTGTCCTTCACGAGCCCATGGAAGCCATGATCATTGATGCGCCAGAGGAATACATGGGCGCCATCACCCAGCTGCTTGCGGCCCGCAAGGGAACCATGACCACCATGGCGAACTCCGGCTCCGGTTGGATTCGCATGGAGTTCACCGTTCCAGCTCGCGGGCTCATCGCCTTCCGCACCCGGTTCCTCACCGAAACCCGAGGTGCCGGCATCGCGTCGTCGTACTCTGCCGGGTACGAGCCCTGGAAGGGCGAGATCGAATACCGCACCTCCGGGTCCCTGGTCGCCGACCGTGCTGGTACTGCCACGCCGTTCGCCATGATCAACCTGCAGGAGCGCGGCACGTTCTTCGTCGAGGCAACCTCCGAGGTCTACTGCGGCCAGGTGGTGGGAGAGAACTCCCGCAATGAGGACATGGAAGTCAACATCACCAAAGAAAAGAAGCTCACCAACATGCGTGCGGCTTCCGCTGACTCCTTCGAAGGTCTGACTCCACCCACCAAGTTCACCTTGGAAGAGTCCCTGGAGTTCGCCAATGATGACGAATGCGTGGAGGTCACTCCGGAGTCCATCCGTATCCGCAAGGTCATCCTGGATCCGAGCGAACGCATGAAGGTCACCCGCCGCAAGAAGCAGGCCGCAGGAGTCTGAGCCGCTGATGCCACGGCCGGTCCTGCTCGGCATCTGCTTCGCCTCAGGCGTGATCCTCGGGGTGCTCGGCACTGTGCTCCACGGCAATATTTGGATCGTCGGTGATGTCGGTTCCGGCGCCGTCGTGCCCTGGGGAGCTGCCGCTGCTCTGCTGATCCTCTTCATGGCGCTGCTTTGGGCGGGCATGACGGGGCGGTCGCTGGTGGAGCCCTTCGTGATGGGCGGTACGGCGTTCACCGTCGCAACAATCGCGTACTTGTGGCCAGGTCCCGATCAGCTCGTCGTGCCGTATTCGCCACTTGCCATGGAGACCCTGCCGGGACCTGTCATCGCATCACTGGTCTGGTGGCTCGGAGCGGGAGCGGTGACCTTGGTCTCAATGGTGCTGAGCACATGGATACTGTCCAAAGACCGGTAGACTTGGGGCACTATGACCTATGTGATCGCCCTGCCCTGCGTAGACCTGAAGGACAAGGCCTGCATTGATGAGTGTCCCGTTGACTGCATTTACGAGGGTGAACGTGCCTTGTACATCCACCCGGACGAGTGTGTCGACTGTGGCGCCTGCGAACCTGTCTGCCCGGTGGAAGCCATCTATTACGAGGATGACCTGCCCGATAAGTGGAGCGAGTACTACCGCGCAAATGTGGAGTTCTTCGATGACCTGGGCTCGCCAGGTGGCGCCGCGCGTCTCGGGCTGATCGAGAAAGACCACGAGGTCGTTCAGGCGCTGCCGCCGCAAGAGCACGACGTAGACTGACGCCCTCACCATGCTGAATCTGCCGGACTACCCCTGGGATGCCATGGGGCCCTACCGAGAGCGCGCTCAGCAGCACGCCGGCGGGATGGTCAACCTATCAATCGGCACACCAGTCGACCCCACACCTGAGGTCATCCAGACAGCCCTCGCGCATGCAGCTGACGCGCCCGGTTACCCCACCACGCACGGTACGGCCGAACTCCGCGAAGCCATCTCCCACTGGTATGCGCGCCGGAGAAATGTCCCAGACCTCGACCCCCAGGCCATCATGCCGACCATCGGGTCCAAGGAACTGGTCGCCTGGATGCCCACACTGCTCGGCCTCGGCCCGGAGGACATCGTGGTCTATCCACGCATCGCCTACCCCACCTATGACATGGGTGCGATCATCGCGGGCGCGCGTGGCCTGGCCACAGATGACATCCACTCACTCGATGAGGCCACACTGAGCCGAGTGAAGCTCATCTGGCTGAACTCCCCTGGCAATCCCACCGGAGAAGTGCACGACGCCGCCCACCTCGCCTCCGTCGTCAGGCTCGCCCGGCGCATTGGCGCCGTCGTCGCCTCCGACGAGTGCTATGCAGAGCTGGGCTGGGAGGCTGCAGAAATCCCCTCCGTCCTGGACCCCCGCGTCTGCGGCGACAGCCATCAGGGGCTGCTCTCGGTCTACTCAGTCTCCAAACAGTCCAATTTGGCAGGCTACCGCGCAGCGTTCGTCGCGGGATGCCATGAGCTGATACGTAATTTGGTTAACACTCGGAAACATGCCGGGATGATCATGCCCGCTCCGGTACAGGCTGCATTAGCTGCTGCGGTGAGCGACGATGCCCACGTCAACGCGCAGCGCGAGGTGTACCGGCGGCGTCGTGCTGTGTTGAAACCAGCCTTGGAGTCAGCCGGTCTGCTGGTGGAGCATTCAGAAGCCGGACTTTACCTTTGGTGCCGGGCCAGCGCCCCTGCGTCCGCAAGCACCTGGGACATGGTCCAGAAGATGGCTGACCTGGGCATTCTCGTGGGGCCGGGTGTCTTCTACGGTTCCGCGGGGGAAGGGTACATCCGGGTGGCGCTGACCGCCACAGATGAACGGATCGACGCCGCGGCCGGCAGATTGAGCTCCAGCTCAGAGCGCGCCAACTCCATTTGATGCGGCTTTGACGCATTCGCGTGTACGCGCGGCAACACGGTAAGTTACCTACTGTTGTCACCTTCGCGTGTCCTCAAGATCAAAAGGAGAGCCAGTGAGCGAGCAGACCCCAGCGCACTTGGAATATCAAGGCCATGAGCTTGAACTTCCGGTGGAGGCCGCCGTCGAAGGTAATGACGGGCTGAGCATTGCTCCGCTGTTGAAGACCACCGGCGCGGTCACCTACGACCCCGGGTTCATGAACACCGCCAACACCAAATCAGCCATCACATACATTGATGGCGACGAGGGGATTCTGCGCTACCGCGGCTACCCCATTGAGCAGCTGGCGGAAAAGTCCAACTTCCTCGAAGTGAGCTACCTGCTTATCTACGGAGAACTGCCCACCGAGCAGCAGCTGGCGGATTTCGACAGCGTCACCCGGCGTCACACACTTCTGCACGAAGAGCTCAAGAACTTCTTCTCCGGCTTCCCCCGGGACGCGCACCCCATGCCGGTCCTCTCTTCCGCGGTCTCTGCGCTGTCGACCTACTACCCGGACTCACTGGACCCCTTCGACCCCGATCACGTCGAACGCTCCACATACCGGCTACTGGCGAAGCTTCCCACCATTGCCGCTTACGCCTACAAGAAGTCTGTCGGCCAGCCCATGCTGTACCCCGATAACAGCCTCAACCTGGTTGAGAATTTCATGCGAGGCTGCTTCGGTGTGCCCGCCGAGCCTTATGAGGTTGATCCCGATATCTCTAAGGCGCTCGATACGCTGCTGATCCTTCACGCCGACCATGAGCAGAATTGCTCGACCTCCACGGTTCGTATGGTGGGCTCGGCGCAGGCCAACCTATTCGCCTCTGTCTCCGCCGGCGTCAACGCCCTCTACGGCCCAGCCCACGGCGGCGCTAATGAAGCCGTCCTGAAGATGCTCCGCGATATCCAGGCCGGCGACGTCAGCCCAGAGGCCTTCATGGAGAAGGTCAAGAACAAGGAAGACGGCGTGCGGCTAATGGGCTTCGGCCACCGCGTCTACAAGAACTACGACCCGCGTGCACGCATTGTGAAGGGCCTGGCAGATGACCTGTTGGCCAAGCTTGGCGTCAACGATGAGATGTTTGAGATCGCGCAGCGTCTGGAATCCAAAGCACTGGAGGACGACTACTTCGTGGAGCGCAAGCTGTACCCGAACGTGGACTTCTACACCGGGCTGATCTACAAGGCGCTGGGCTTCCCGGAGAAGATGTTCACCGTGCTCTTTGCGCTGGGGCGACTGCCGGGCTGGATCGCTCAGTGGCGTGAAATGAACAGCGATGGTGCCACCAAGATCGGCCGCCCCCGCCAGATCTACACCGGCGAGGGCCTCCGCGACTACCCGGCCTGAGGCTGGCTGTCTCCCGTCGCGCGTTCGTCGGCCCCTTGGGACCACACTTTTGGCCGGAAATGGGTCAGAACGTAGTCCGAAGGCGCCGCCGTAAGCAACCCGAGACGACAGGAGCGAGTCGTGGAGCCGAACAATGCTGAGCGACGGGTGATCTCAGCAGCTGAATCACAGGCTGCCGATATCGGTGGCGACCCATATCACACTGTGGCCGCAGCAGCTATGGACCTGCACGGGCGCATCCACACAGGTGTGAACGTGTACCACTTCACCGGCGGTCCCTGCGCGGAACTGGTAGCTATGGGTGTCGCCGCCGCAGCTCATGCCGGTCCGCTGGTGACCATCGCCGCTGCAGGGGACCGTGGACGCGGGCTCATCCCGCCCTGTGGAAGATGCCGCCAGGCGCTGCTGGATCTTCATCCGGACATCCTGGTTGCAGTGCCCACCACTAGCGGCCCGCAGATGCGCCAGGTCCGGAACCTGCTGCCTGACACCTACTTCTTCCCAGACCACCAGACACCGCGCATCCTCCGATTCAACAAGCGCTACTACGATGCCGTGGCCTCGGGTAAGAAGTCCGTCACCATCCGCTATGACGATCCCACTCCGCTCGGCTCGTCCTTCTTCTACTTCGAGGACGACGACACCCACGGTCCTCTCCGGGGAACTGTCACTTCAGTGACTACGTACCCTTTGAGCAGCCTCACCGCAGAGCAGGCGCGGCTACCTCCCGCAACCTGCGTGGATTCCCTCAAGGAGGGGCTCCGTGGGCATTACCCGCACATGCCCGAAGACGTAGAGGTTGAGGTGGTGACCTTCACCGTTGACAGTGCGCACTCATGACTCTCAGCGTCGCCACCCGCGAGCCAGGAGTTCCCGCTCGATTTTGACGATGGCGAGCCTGCCGGAGTCATACATGTGATCTTTGGTGATGCGGACCTCTTTCCAGCCGAGCGCTTCGGTCCGTTCGGTTCGCAGGACATCTTTCCGCATCTGCTCACCGGAATGGTACTTTTCGCCGTCATACTGGATGGCTAGCCGCCACCGTCGCAGGAGGAGATCGGGCTGCACCACCCGCCGTCCGTCGTCGTCCAGCAGCCAGCCATTGACCTCCGGTTCGGGCAAATCGGCCTGGTGCATATAGAAGCGCAGCCTTGTCTCCTGCGGTGAGTCCACACCTGTCCGGGCAAGTTCCAAGGCTTGGGCGGCAGCACGCACTCCATTGGCGCGGCCTCGCAAGGAGAGAGCCTTCCGCAGTTGTTCAATCGATGTTGGCGGAGCTGCAGCCTCACCGAACTCCCGGCGTCCGGGTCGGATGAATCTGTCGGCCAGGACTAGCGCCTCGATCAGTGATCCGTTGATAGCCAGATCCGTCCACGTCCATGCCGGGGAGGTCACGGGAATTCCGTGACGCTGCACAATTTGCGTGGGAGGAACGTCCGATCGGTGCCCTGTGACCAGGGTGCGGTGCACGTGCGGGCCCTTCCGTGGGGTGGTGATGTGAAACGGCGGTTCCAGCGGCATATGGAGGAGTTCCAGCAGTATCGCCGCCGTGGCATGGCTGACAACCCGACCGGTGCCAGTAGTCAATGCTTGCAGTGCAGCGACATGGCGTTGATGTTCGCCGGCGTCGGCGAAAGGTGAGTAGAGGCCACGAGCAATCGGCGCGAGTGCGTTGTTGTACACCGCGTGACGAAGGTCGCGTCGTGAAATGCGCGTGTTGAGCTCAGTGCTACTGACTCCACGCCCCGGCAGGGGGTAGTGGCGGGGACGCCGTCGCCGGTCTCTGGTCATGTCCCATTCCTGGCACAGCACCGTGTGCCCCAGCGTGATACCAGCTAGACCCGGGGAGGGCGGGCGTGTCGACGGCAGCACCCGGCGACCTGTGAAAAAGTGAGACCGCCCGATCATGGCATGGCGAGCTGGTCTGGCCCATAACCAGAACCCTGCCACTACGTCGGCGAATGACGCCCATTAATCGAACCGTTTTCATGCCCGATTATGGGCGGCAAGCGCCGTCGTCCGAAGCAGGGCCGTGGGGAACGGCCTCAATGGTCGCGGGAGAAACCGAGCACCACTGTGCCGACGGATGCTGAGTCGGCGTCCTCGTCGGAAAGGCGCTGCCAGCGTGCAGAGTCGCGCTCCCACCGGTAGGGCGCCGAGGTCACCGACTGCACACCAAAATCTTCAGCCGAGGCCACCGACCAGTGCGCAATCAGCCACTGATGGTTGAGCTCCGCCTCCGAATCGGGCATCTCCACGGTCACCAGGGCATCCTCGTCCTGCCCTGAGACTTCGATGATCCCGTCGAGGATGGGCTCCGGCACAAACTCCTCGTCCTCTTCATCCTCTTCCGGGGGTTCCGTGAAGGGGACCTCCAAGACTGTGGGCATCAGACCGACCAGCTCGTCCGTCACTCCCTCAGGGTCAGGCCCGGGAACGTCCAGCTGGGAAAGGTGGCATGTCATATCTGGCCCCTGGGTCTGTCCCGCCAATGGCCAGGCAAAGGCTCGGGCGGCAGTGCCATGCTGGGGGTAGAACTGCGGATTGTGCGGGCGTTCCAGAGCTGCGGCTGCCTCATCCAACTCCAGGTCGGGCATCCAAAAGAGCTCCGTGTTTTCATCCTCGTCGTCTTCGTCAGCTTCTTCCGCCGCTTCCAGGCCCGAACGCCATGATCTTTCCATCACAGAGAAGAACCCATCCACGGTGATCTCCACTGGTTGAGCGCCGTTATCCGCAGTCCAATCGGGCGCGCCACGGGCGAACAGCACCTCTGAACCGCGCTCGTCATCCGAATCGCGGATGTTCAGCTCGGTCTCCTGCATGGACATGGCCAGCGCGTCGACGGCGGCCTCAGGCGGAAGTCCGTGGTCTGCCGCTGATGCCGCGAGCAGGGCGGCGTTATGCGTTTGGGTGGGGCTCAGCTCGTAATCGGTATCGCCCACAGTCACCGCGCACCGTTCGTCCAGGAGGAATTCGCGCTCCTCGATATAGCGCCACGTGCCGTAGGACGCACCAGCCACCATCGCCGTGGTCACACCCAGCGCGACCAGGGCACGACGACGCCGCCGCCGACGAGCCATCGGCCGAGTGATCACAGTATTGCGGCGTCTCCGGAAAGGACTCATGGTGCAGCCTCAGTTGGCGTGCAGCGCGGCGTTGAGCTCGACCTTCTGGCCCTTGCGTGGGCGGGCCTGAACCTGCCCGGTGACCGAGTCGCGGAGGAAAAGCAGACCCGCTGACCCGGAAAGTTCCGAGCCCTTAGCTGTGCCGCGGACACTGCCGTCACTGTTCAGCACGGTGACCTTGGTTCCGGAGGTGACATAGAGCCCGGCCTCGACCACGCAGTCATCGCCCAGCGAGATACCAACGCCGGAGTTCGCGCCCAGCAGGACCCCTTCACCCAGGGAAATCTTCTCCTTGCCTCCGCCGGAGAGGGTGCCCATGATGGACGCACCACCTCCGACGTCCGACCCGTCCCCGACGACGACGCCGGCAGAGATTCTGCCCTCAACCATGGAGACACCCAGCGTGCCCGCGTTGAAGTTGACGAACCCTTCATGCATCACTGTGGTGCCTTCAGCAAGGTGGGCGCCCAGCCGCACACGGTCCGCATCGGCGATTCGCACCCCGGACGGGGTGACGTAGTCCACCAGGCGCGGGAATTTGTCAATGGAATACACCGTGACTTGTCCGCGGCTGCGCAGCTTCAGGCGCGTGAGTTCGAAACCCTCAACAGTGCAGGGACCGAAGTTGGTCCACACCACATTGGAGAGGTGGCCGAAGATTCCGTCGAGATTGATGCTGTTGGGAGTCACCAGCCGGTGGGACAGCAGATGCAGGCGCAACCACACATCGGATGTCCCGGTGGCCTCAGCGTCTAGGTCTGACTCCACCGACACTGCCTGCACCTTCACCCCACGGTCTGGGTCTTCACCTTCTGCGGCTTGGAAGTGACTGGTGAAGGTGGCGTCGTCGTTCTCCGCCAGCGGGACCAGGGCAGGGGAGGGGAACCAGGTGTCCAGCACGGTGCCGTCTGCGGCGATCGTGGCGAGTCCATGTCCGGAAGCAGTACGAGCAGTAGAAGTCATGACCTCCATCCTACGTATGAGCGGAGTATGACGGTCACTCCTTCGAAGACACGCGGCATTAAGGTTACGTTTGTGTTTCAGGCCACTCGCTGACTGGCCGAATGCCGCTGACCTGCTCTAGTGTGATCTTCACGGGGTCGGCTGGGAATACCCTCATTGCAAGCTTGTGATGAGGTGGACCGGGTCGGTCGCACCCATGAATCATGTTTATCAGGAGGACCAATGACTATCCGCCGAACAGCCGCAGCAATGACTGCTGTGGCCGCGATGACCGCACTCGCCGCATGTGGGGACGACAACGGCGATGACAACGGAAACGGGGATGAGGGCGACGCCGACGTTGAGGTCGGCAGCGAAGACGACTTCACCACCGACCTGGAGTTCACCACCGGAGGCACCGGTGGCACGTACTACCCACTCGGTGGTGAACTTTCCGAGATCTTCTCCGCAGAAACTGACGCCTCTGTGAACTACGTGGAATCCGGTGGGTCCGGTGAGAACCTGGGCCGGATTTACAACGAACAGTCGCAGCTGGCACTGACGCAGAATGACACTGCGGCGTTGGCCTACACCGGAGAGCTCGAGGACCTCGAGGGCATCGAGATCAATAACGTGGGTTGGATCGCCAACCTCTATCCCGAGGCCATGCACATTGTGGTCCGCGACGACTCCGGCATCGAGTCCATCGAGGACCTCGAAGGCGCGACCATCGCAGTCGGTGACGCTGGCTCCGGTACTCGTGCAATCTCCGACGCCATCCTCGAACACTACGAGATCGACTTCACCCCTGAGGTGACAGACTTCGGTGCTTCCACCGAAATGCTGGGTGACGAGCAGATCGACGCTTCAATGTTCGTGGCCGGACCACCGGTCGCTGCGCTGACCTCGCTGGCCGCCACCACTGATGTGTCACTGCTGTCACTGGATGAGTCCGATGCTGAGGAGATCGCAGAGGGTGGGCTGTTCGATCCGTACACGATCGAGTCCGACATCTACGATTTCGCTGACGACGACATCACCACCATCTCGGTCTTCGCAGCTCTCGTGGCTTCGACGACACAGGTGAGCGACGATCTGGCCTATGACCTGACCGCCGCACTGTTCGACAACGCCGACAGCATCACCCTTGAGGTCGGCGAGAACATCGACATCGACGAGGCGCTGCTGGGCCTCGGCGCCCTGCCTCTCCACCCAGGCGCTGAGCGCTACTTTGAAGAGCAGGACGTCGACCTGCCGTGACCTCGACTGCCGCAGCCGATCAGCCCCGGGGGTCGGCATCTTCAGAGGATGCCGCCACCGGGGCTGCGGCTCAGCAGGAGGCGGACGATGTCCTGCGCGCTCATGACATCTCCAGCCGTTTCCGCACCGACCTCGGATGGTGGGGTTGGGTAGTCGGCGGCATCTCTGTCGTCTTCACCGCCTATCATCTCTACGCTGCGTTTGAACGTCCGTACAACGCGTGGATGCACGGGTCGCTTCACGTCGCCGGCGCACTGGCGCTGATCTTCTTGCTCTATCCCGCTTCAAAGCGACTGCTGCACGTCAAGCCCAGCGGCAACCGCTGGCTCGACGTGCTGACTGGTAGGCACCGTGGTATCCCGTGGTACGACGTGGTCCTGGCTGTGGTTGCCACTGTGTGCAGCCTCTACATCTTCTTCAACTACGAGTACCTGGTCTCCAACCAGGTAGCGATCATTGGCTACAGCGACACCGACGTCCTGGTAGCCACACTCGGAGTCATTCTTGTGCTGGAGGCTTCCCGACGCTGCGTGGGAACCCCGATAGTGGTTGTGGCCGGTGTGGCCATCCTCTATGCACTGTTCGCCACCGGTTCTGTGATGCCCGGAAACTGGGGGCACCGCGGACAGGACTGGAGCGAGTTCGCCACAAATATGTTCCTCTCCGCAGGACAGGGTATCTTCGGCACTCCCATCCGGGTCTCCTCCGAGTTCATCTTCCTGTTCCTGTTCTTCGCTGTTGTGCTGCTGCGAACGAACATCGGCCAGTTCTTCAACGATCTCGCCTTCCGCGCTGCCGGACGGTTCAGCGGCGGACCGGCCAAGGCTGCCGTGGCGGCCTCGGGCCTTCAGGGCATGGTGTCCGGGTCCTCGGTGGCCAATACGGTGGCCTCGGGCTCTTTCACCATCCCCATCATGAAACGCGCCGGGTTCAAGCCGCACGTGGCAGCAGCGACCGAGGCGACTGCCTCAACCGGTGGTCAGATGGTGCCACCCATCATGGGTGCGGCCGCGTTCATCATG
Source organism: Nesterenkonia haasae (assembly GCF_010119385.1). GTDB lineage: Bacteria > Actinomycetota > Actinomycetes > Actinomycetales > Micrococcaceae > Nesterenkonia > Nesterenkonia haasae. The sequence goes on along the minus strand of NZ_VFIE01000018.1, from coordinate 516,325 downwards.
GCTCAGAACATCTCCGGTCTGGAGTACAACGAGCTGATCGTGATTGCGATCATTCCGGCAGCGCTGTACTTCACGGGTGCATTTCTCTCGGTGCATTTCGAGGCTAAGCGCAATGAGCTCAAGGGAATTCCGCCTGAAGAGCTTCCGAGCTGGAAATCCATCATCACCCGCATCGATATGCTGCTGCCGCTGGTGGTCATTATCGGCACCCTGCTCGGAGGCGCGAGCCCGATGCGCGCTGCCCTCTTCGGCATCGGCACCGCACTGGCTCTCAGTCTGCTCCGCGCCATCATCGAGCATGTGGTCCCGGTGATCAGCCAGGCCACAAAGGAGGGCAAGAGCCCGCTTTCAGAAATCGGCAAGATGTTGGTAGCGCTGGTGTATGTAGTGGCCCAGATGTTGGTGGCGGGTGCCCGCACTGCGCTTCCGGTCATTGCCGCTTGTGCCACGGCCGGTATGGTCGCCGGAACGGTGACTTCCACCGGCCTGGGCGGTCAGCTGGGCGCCGGTCTGGTAGCCCTCGCGGGTGGAAACTTCCTGCTGGTTCTCTTCATGGTGATGATCGCGTGCATCATCCTCGGTATGGGACTGCCGACCACCGCGAACTACGTGGTGACAGCCACTGTTGCGGCCCCGATTCTCTATCAGAACTTCGACGTGCCGCTGATCGCGGCGCATATGTTCGTATTCTTCTTCGGCATCCTTGCAGATGTGACGCCACCAGTGTGTCTCGCCGCCTTCGCCGGCGCGGGCATCGCTGGTGCGAATCCTATGCGCGCAGGCGTGAGCGCTATGCGCATGGCAGTGGCCGGATTCCTCATCCCCTACGCCTTCATCCTCGAACCCGCCCTGCTTCTGGAAGGCACCTTCACGGAGCTCATACTGGCGCTGGGCACCGTGGTACTGGGCATGATAGGGGTCTCGTCAGGTCTGGCGGGCTACCTCATAGCCCACGGCACAGTCGTCGACCGGGTGCTGCTCGTCGTCGGTGGTGTGATGCTCATCTACCCAGATGTTGTTGTCTCGGGTGCTGGTCTCGGCGTCGTCGCGGCAGCTGTTGCGATTCAGGCAGTCCTGCGCTCTCGGGGTCATAAGGCGGACATGGAGTCTGGCTTTACCCCGGAGATTGACTATGACGAGGCAGCTGCTGACAGCAAGTGAGGTTCGGTACCCCGCACGCCGCGCTATGCAGTGAATGAGGCGGTCTGCTTCGCGTGCTCGGCAATCAGTGCAGTACGCACCTCAGCGCCCAGGCCGGGTCTTGTCGGGACGGTGACGACGCCGCCGTCGGCAGTCACTGCCGGTTCGATGATGTCTTCCGCGTAGTACTTTCCACTGGCGGAGACATCTGAGGGCAAGGTGAAGCCCGGCAGCGAGGAGATCGCGACGTTGGCGAGCCGGCCGATTCCGAACTCATGCATCCCCCCGCACCAGACGGGCCAGCCGGCCCCCTGTGCCAGATTGTGTGCCTCGCGTGCAGCGCTGAGTCCTCCCATGCGGGAGACTTTGATGTTCAGCACTGCTCCTGCTCGGAGCTCAAGCGCGGTGCGCAGATCATCCAACGTCTCCACCGATTCGTCGAGGCACACCGGTGTATCCAGCTCAGCCTGGAGGCGCGCTGAATCGAGGAAATTCCGGGGCGCGAAGGGCTGTTCAATCATCGTCAGCCGGTGCGGGTCGAGTGCGCGAAAGATGCCGAAGGCCTCCTCATCACCGGGGTAGGCCCCATTGGCATCAACGTGAACATCGAGTTCTGGATATGCCCCGCGTACCGCCTTGACCGGTTCCACATCCCACCCTGGGGCGATCTTCAGCTTCACCCGCGGATAACCGGAGTCCACGTGCTTGGCCACCTGCGTCAACAAGTCATCAATGCTCGGTTCGATCCCGAGGGAGACCCCTGCGGTCACGGTGCTGCGGGTCCCGCCCAGGGCCTGCGCCAGGGGCTGGCCGCTGTGGGCGGCGAAGAGGGTCCATGCCGCCATCTCAACTCCCGCCTTGGCGAACCAATGCCCGCGCACCTTCGCATAGAGTCCGGATACCTCATCAGGATGTTCCCACTCCGCCCCGAGGACCGCGGGGATCAAATACTCCTGAGCAGTGTGCCAAGCGCTGGTGGTGGTCTCTGATGCGTAGTATGGCCCCGCTGGGGAGGCTATCTCTCCCCACCCTGTGGTGCCGGTCTCGTCAGTGAGTTCCACAATCAGATGCCGCAACGAGGACTTCCGGTGGCTGGAAGTCTCGAACGAGTGGACCAGCGGAAGCTCAACGTCGTGGAGTGTGGCGGAGACAATGCGCATGGATCAGTCCTCAATAAAGGTGTACACAGCGGTGTGTGGGTCGGTACGGAAACAGGAGAGAGCGGTCAGGCCCTGGTCGAATACACCCCGGATCTGTTGGCGCAGGCTGGCGGCGAGATCAGGGTCCACAGGCTTGGCAGCCGGTAGTCCCAGGTGGGTCCCGGCTGCGTTGTGGTGCAGTTCGCCCACGGCAACGTGGGGCGTGCTGGCGCCATCAGCGTTCGGCGCATCTGGAGCGGCGTCGTCGTCAGTGAAGCGCCATTCCACGGTGATGCGGTCAGTGCCTGGCAGGCCCTGCGCGTCAGGGGAGTACCAGCGGCCGCGGGCACCGAGGACATCAAGATTGAAGTGGGCGTTGCGGGCCAGTAGGGGGTCATAGGTCCATCGCATGCGTTCCGCGCCTGAACGTTGGGCCATGGCTGCTTGGACTCGTTTCAGTGCCCGGCCGACACCCTGCCCTTGCAGGACGGAGGAGACCACGGCTGCCTGGGAGAAGTGGTAGATGTGGGCGTCGTCGCCGGTCTCGACAGCGGCCCAACCGTAGGCGAAGGCCAGCACTGTGCCGGAGGGATCCACTGCGCCGACCACCGAACCTGAGTGGCTCAGCAGTGAGTTCAGCATCCGTGGGTTCAGCGACTCGTCCTCCCCGGTGTAACCGAACACGCCACGATAGAGCTGGCAGGCCTGCTTGAGTTCCCCGTAGTTGCTGAGTTCGCGGACGATGAGCCCCGAGCTCAGCGTCAGCCGCTCGGCGGGAGAATTCTGTCCGGGGTTCATGGAGCCACTGTATCGTTCTGCCTCCGGCTCGCGATCAGGGTGGGGAAGATAAACTACGGACTATGGCTGAGAAAGTTGCACTGATCACTGGTGGGTCGCGGGGGATAGGCCGCGCGATCGCCGAAGAGTTGAGTCCGGACTACCGCATCTTAGTCGGTGGCACCAGCCCTGAGCGTGTGCACGAGGTGGTCTCCTCGCTGCCGGACGCGGCACCGTTCGTGGCTGATCTTGGCGATGCTGACGCTGTACGGCGCGCATGGGAAGAGACCGGCGTGCAGCAGTTGGACGTGTTGGTCCACTCGGCCGGCTTGGCGTGGACCAATCCTGTGGGTGAGGCCACACTGGACCAGTGGCGGGAGATGTTCGAGATCAATGTCTTCGCCGTGGCGGAGCTGACCCGTCTCACACTGCCTGCCTTGCGAGCAGCATCAGGGCATGTGGTGGCCATCAATTCTGGGGCGGGTTTCAGATCCCGCGCCGGTAGTGCGCTCTACTCCGGATCCAAGTTTGCGCTGCGGGCCTTCACCGACGCCCTGCGGGAAGAGGAACGGGGTGCCGTGCGAGTGACGTCGTTGCACCCGGGTCAGGTGGACACGGATATGCAGGTCGCCCTACAGACTGCTGCGGGGAACACAGAGTACGACGGCGCCCGCTACATTTCCCCGGAGGCGGTGGCCAAGACTGCCCGCTTGGCTTTGGAGAATGAAGCTGCTTCAAGTATTGATGAGCTCACCATTCGCCCGATCAATCCGTGATGCAGTGCCTACCGGTCCTGAATAGGCGGTCTCCAGGCCCGCAACTGGGAGATCAAATCTCCGGGGGTGTCTGCGATGACCAGAGCGTCCCGCCGCCATCCAGCGATGAACCCTTCATTCACCTGGTGGTCAATCATCTCCAGGAGAGGGTTCCAGAAACCCTTGATGTTGTAGAGCGCTACGGGTTTGGCGTGGATTCCGAGGTATTGCCAGGTCCAGACTTCGAAGAGTTCTTCGAGCGTGCCCATTCCGCCGGGGAGGGCCACAAAGGCGTCTCCGAGCTCGCCAAGCCGGGCCTTGCGGAAATGCATATCGGGCACGATTTCTAGATATGTGATGTTTCGATGTGCGACTTCGCGTTCTACGAGCACCTCGGGAATCACTCCGATGACCTCGCCGCTGGCGTCCAATGCGGAGTCCGCGATCTGGCCCATCAGCCCCACTTTCCCCCCGCCGTAGACCACTCCGATCCCGGCCCGCGCGAACTCAGTGCCGAGCGCGCGAACATGCTGTTGGTAGGTCAGATCATGACCTGAGGCGCCGCCGGTAAAGACGGTAATGCGTTCAAGATGAGTCACACTCCTCATCCTATAAGCGGGGTTGGAGGCAAGGCCGATTTTTCATCAGTGCTGCCGGCCTGCTAGAATTTCGAGGTCCATTCCTCCGTAGCTCAATGGCAGAGCACTCGACTGTTAATCGAGTGGTTGCTGGTTCGAGTCCAGCCGGGGGAGCGAAACACAAAAGGCCCTCTGCCCGTCGGGTGGAGGGCGTTTTTGGTTCCGCTGGTAGTACTTGATCCCGGAGGCCCATGATGAATACTGAGCAGCGTCCTGACATTGCCCGCCTGGTCATCTCTTGCCCCGACCAGCACGGCATCGTCGCTGCGGTATCGGAACTCATCGCCGAACTCGGTGGCAACATCATCACCCTGGATCAGTACTCCACCGGGGTGGAAGATGGCCAGTTTTTTCAGCGCACAGTGTTCCATCTTCCGGGATTCGCTCAGCGGCGGGATGAAATCCGGCAGACAGTCGAGGAGCGTCTCGGCCAGCGATTCTCCATGGAGTTCCAGCTCACTGATGCCGCTGAGCCCAAGCGGGTAGCGATATTCGCCTCCAAGACGGATCACTGTCTGCTTGACCTGCTGTGGCGCCATCGCCGCGGTGACCTGCCTATGGACATCTCGATGGTGGTCTCCAATCACCCAGATCTGGAGGACGATGTACGCCGCTTCGGTATTGACTTCCAGCACGTGCCGGTGGATCGGGACAACAAATCGGCCGCCGAGGTCGAACACCTAAGTCTGCTTCGCGGAAACGTTGACCTGGTGGTGCTGGCGCGCTATATGCAGATCCTTTCCCCGAACTTCTTGGACCAGGTTGGTGTGCCGATCATCAACATCCACCACAGCTTCCTCCCCGCCTTTATTGGTGCTGGGCCCTACCAAAAGGCTAAAGACCGGGGTGTGAAGTTGATCGGTGCTACGGCGCACTACGTCACTGAGGATTTGGATGAGGGTCCGATTATTGAACAGGACGTCATCAGGGTTTCTCATGCTGACGACGTCGCCCAGCTCACTCGTTTCGGAGCCGACGTAGAGCGGGCTGTGCTGTCCCGTGCCGTGAAGTGGCACTGCGAGGACCGGGTTATCCGACATGGCGGCACAACTATAGTTTTCTAGGCTTAACGAAGTTGGGACCGCCAAAAGAGGCGGCCCCAACAGTTGGTTTCAGACGGTGTGGATAGCTGTTCCTATTGGCGAATCTCTTTTGCGTCAGCTTCGGAAGCGTCGACCTGCTGCGATCCGGCGTTGGACGTGACTTGGATCTTCTGCGGCTGTTCTTCCGCGTAGACACCTGCTATTCGCACGGTCAAGACGCCGGATTCGTAGTCAGCGGAGATGTCACGTTCCTGCACCGCTTCCGGCAGGTGCAGCGTTCTGGAGAAGCTGCCGTAACGGACTTCGCGGAACCCTTCAGCCTCATGGCGGATTTTGCGCTCGCCGGAGACGGTGAGTGTTCGCCCACCGTTAGAGAGCTCTACGGAGATATCGTTCGCCGGATCAACTCCGGGAAGGTCAACAGAGGCCACGAGGTCCTCGTTGTCCCTATGTGCATCAACAGCCGGCACGAACCCGGAGGTCCGCTGCTGATCGTTGAACTGGGGAATGCGTGACTGGCGGAGGAAATCATCCACCAGAGCAAAAGGGTCAAGGCGGGTAAAGGTTGAGTTGATCATCAGTAATCAGCTCCTCTCATACAAGCAACTCATCACCTACAACGGTGGACTGCGCCATTTTGGCGCTGTCGACTCACATAACGACGCCGCGTGCGTAGCTATTCCTGAAGTTGAGTCAAAGAGGCTCAAGATTTATCTCCCAAGAAATGCGTCATAGCGATATTGCGTAGTGGGCATGACTGCGGCTTAGGCTCACCTATCTTGTAGAGTGAGGTATATGCGAACGCAGACCTCCTCCCCACAAGCCACCGCAGTGCCCAAGAAGCCCCGCAAGACCAAGGTCCAGACACTTCTAAAAGTGGTGCGGACTGAGCGGCTCGCCCCGCACATGGTGCGCGTGGTCCTCGGTGGGGAGCAGTTCGATGCCATGGAGTTCAAGGAGGACACGGACCAGTACATCAAGCTGCTGTTCGCCGATCCGGCCCTGGGATTGGAGCGCCCCTACGATATGGAGGCACTCCGTGAGCAGCTCCCCAAAGCACAAATGCCAGTTCGGCGGACTTACACCATCCGGCACATCGACTGGAAGCATAAGCAGATCTGGGTAGATTTCGTCGTTCATGGTGATGAGGGTGTTGCCGGGCCGTGGGCGGCCAATGCTCAGCCAGGCGACCCCATCAGCTTCTTCGGGCCCGGCTCAGGCTACGCCCCCAGGCAGGAGGCCGACTTTCACGTCATCGCCGGCGATGAATCGGCAATCCCAGCAATTGCAGCTGCTCTGGAGGGAATGGATGCTGACGCGCGCGGCGTCGTCGTGCTGGAGGTCCGTGATGCCACCGAAGAAGTGCCGCTCACTGTTCCGGAGGGAATAGATCTCAGGTGGATTCACCGCGGCGGAGACTTCACCCCGGAGAGCACGCGCATTACGGATCACCTGCGGAATATCGAGATTCCCGATGGCGATGTCCAAGTCTTCGTCCACGGGGAGCGGGAGCAGATGAAGAGAATCCGCAAACTCCTGGTCAAGGAGCGTGGACTCGAACGCAAAGGGATGTCACTGTCGGCCTACTGGGCCTATGGCCGGATCGAAGATCAGTTCCAGGCTGAGAAACAGACTCCTGTGGGAAATATAGATCCCGAAAACTAGCCCGCAACCCCGGAGCTTGTGCCGATAACCAGAGCGACAATCAGCCAACCGACCAGCACCGCGACAGTTGCCGCTGCGCAGACTCCACCGAACCGGGTGAAACCCCGGAGCCGGTGGTCGGCTGTGTCCCGCATGGTTCCGGAGAGCAGAAGGAACAGGTCGATGATGGTCCACGCGCCGACGACGCCGATCAGCGCGAGTCCGGCGTTAGGTATGTCCAGGAGCAGCAGCACCACCCCGGCGGAGAAAAGGCTCGTCTTTACGACAGCGGTGACGAAATAGCCAAGGTAGTAGCGTTGCGCCCCAATGGGTCCCAGGAAGAGGGCCAGAGCCCATGCGATCACAAAATTCTTCGATGACTCCGGCTGAGTTTCGAAGGCGAGCCGGTCTTCTTCCGTATAGGTATTGGCGTAAAGATCCTCGAGGTTGTAGTCACCGGCCATACCTACAATTCTAGCTCTGGCACGAAAGCCCGGGTCCACGCGCCTCACCAGGGGTGCAGGTGGTAGTTTGGACCTGAATATACGCTTCTCAACTATGGATGGAGGCGCTGTCGTGGCGCAGCAGAACACCAAGAGCGCGGCATCGAAACCTTCCTTGATCGATGTTGCCAAAGTTCTCGTCAGGCTCGGCCCCAAGCAGATCAACGACGAGATCGCCCTGGCCACCGCTCAAATGAAGTCCAAGGGGATCGCCGCTGCCGTCGCAGCAGCCCTTGTGGTCGTTGGTCTGGTCTTCCTCACGTTCCTCACCGTGGCCCTGATCGTCGCTGCGATTGCCGGCCTCCACGCCGCAGGCTTCCAATTGTGGGCTGCGGCGCTGATTGTGGCCGGCGCATTTCTGCTGATAGCGCTGGTCTTCGCGCTCATTGGCCTGCTTAAGCTCAAGCGCACCCAACCTCTCAAACCGGAGGATGCCATCCGCGGCTTCCGGCTCGACCTCGGAGTGGCGCGCGAGGGGACAGACTTCGATCCGAGGTCCCTGGACAGAGCCGATGAGGATCGACGCCGCGCTAAGGAGGAGGCCAAGCGCCGGGCCGCCGAGCAGAAGAAGACTCCGGGCGAAGGTGCGCCGCAGAAGCCCACCTATACCGAGCTTCTGCGCCGGACGGCTCTTCGCCGAGATCACATTGCCGGTTTGCAGGACCAGCTCCGCACCAGATTCACCCGCACCAGCGCTGCCGATGACCAGCCGCTCGCCGGGCCGGCTCCGCTTCCCCCTGAGGCCCCAGCTCCCGCCCCGCCAGTTGATGGTCAGAGTGGTGATGCCCGGGGAGCCAAAGAGTTCTTTGCGGAGCGTTGGAAACCCCTGGCCGTCGCAGCAGGTTCTACGGCCGCCGCAGGTGCCTTCCTTCGTGAGCTGATCAAGAAATAGACTGAGCCCTGTGAGGATCATGGGTATCGGAACCCGCCAGGGTTTCGAGTACACCGTCAAGGAGACTTTCTGGACAGTCCCGAATGTTGTGACAGTCCTGCGGCTACTCCTTCTGCCGTTTTTTGTGTATTTCGTCCGCGAGGGCGAGATCATGACCGCCTTCTGGATCTTGGCGGTACTCGGAGCGACTGATTGGCTTGACGGTTTCATAGCGAGGTTCTTCAACCAGATGTCCACAGTCGGTCGTTGGCTGGATCCCTTGGCCGATCGGTTCGCGATGATCATCGTGACCCTCACCTTGGTCTACTTGGACATCGCCCCCGAATGGCTGCTCTGGGTGATTCTGATTCCAGACCTGGTGCTTTTGGTAACGTCTACGGTCTTTTTCGCGGGTTCGCCGCAGTTGTCAGTCTCTGGCATGGGAAAGGTGCGCACCGCCTGTCTCATGGTCAGCCTGCCGATGCTCCTGCTCGCGGAGCTTCCTGAATTCTCTGAGCGCATCGGAGGGCTCTTCCCTCTCGTTGCTGAGTCGCTGCTTGTCGCCGGAGGAGTTATGCATATCATCGCCTCCATGGATTACTTCATCCAAGCCCTCGGCAAGTTCCGCAGACTCCGCGCAGCAGACATCAACCCGTGGAGGCGCAGTACGTGGGCGCGGATCGGTGTAGCAGCACCACCCGGTGAACCGCTGGTTGGTGGAGCAGAGACCAGCGCTGAAAAGACAAACTTGCCCGCCGAACAGGGAGGACCTCCGCGGAGGGTCAACGAAGAGTGAACAACCGCAAGCCTCTGACAGTCCTGATCGCAGCCGATACCTACCCACCTGATGTCAACGGGGCATCGATCTTCGGCTATCGGCTGGCCATACACATGACAGCCCGCGGACACCGAGTCCACATAGCTGCGGCACGGCCAGGCCCAGGCCCAGATGTGGTGGAGCACCATGATGAGGCGACCATCCACCGGTTCCGGTCCTTCAAGGCGCCCACCCACGAGTACCACCGACTTTGCCTGCCGTGGCTGGTGGAACCGGCCATGCGTCGGTTGGTCGCTGAGATCGAACCAGACGTGGTCCACGTCCAGTGCCACTACATGATCGGAAAGGCTGCGATTCTGGCCGCGGAAGCCGCACGTGTCCGTACGGTGGCCACCAACCACTTCATGCCGGAGAACCTGGACCCGTTCTTGCCCTTTCCCAAGTGGTTTAAACGAATCGTGGCGAAAAACTCTTGGAGAGACATGGGGCGCCTGATGGGTAAGGCCTCCGTGGTGACCACTCCCACCCCATTAGCTGCAGATACGATGCTGGCCAAGGGGGGATTCGAACATGTCCTCCCGCTTTCCAACGGGATCGACGTCGACTACTACAGCACCGCTCCTGATGAACCCATTGCCCAGCGGGACAAACCGACGGTGCTCTTCGTCGGGCGCTTAGCCGTTGAAAAGAACGTCGATGTTCTCATCGACGCCGTGGCCAAGACTGACCCTGAGTTGGAGATCAACGCTGAGATCATCGGCGACGGCGAACAGCGCGATAAGCTCCGCGACCAGACGGCAGAGTTGGGCATCGAGGACCGAATCAACTTCAGGGGACATGTGGATGACGCGGACCTCCGAGAGGCCTACATTGCTGCTGACGCATTCTGCCAACCAGGAACCTCAGAACTTCAATCCTTGGTGTCTCTGGAAGCCATGAGCGCTGCCAAGCCTGTGGTGCTGGCAGACGCCCTGGCTCTTCCGCATTTAGTGGCGGAGGGAGAGAACGGTTATCTCTTTGAGCCGTTCAACAGCGATCACTTGGCTCAACAGCTCAACCGCATATTCCGGAAAACCCCTGAGGAGCGGACAGCTATGGGGCTGAGAAGCCGAGAGAAAGCCAACCAGCACGCGATCGGAAAGACAATGGCGGCTTACGAGGCCCTCTATTACGGCGCGGACTGGACGGAGACCTATCAGTTCGAGTGGTAGAACGCGTCGATTCGCACTAGTCGGTCCGAGTCAGCGATTCAGCCAGTGCGAGTAGCCGAGCAGCGGACTCCGCCCATGAGTAGTCCTGACTGCGGGCCCGTGCGGCACTACTGGCTGTCGCGAAGTCTCGGGGATTCTCCAAAGCTCGTACCGCTGCGGCAAAGCCCGTCGGGTCGTCGCTGTTGATGACTTGCGCTCCGTAGGTGCGTGCGGCAGAGCCGGTGACCTCCCGGAAGATGGGCAGGTCCGAGGTGATGACGGGGGTGCCGTGACTCAGTGCCTCGACCACGGGAAGGCAGAATCCCTCTGCATGGGAAAGCGTCACCAGCGCTGTGGCCCGCTGCAGCAGTTGGTGGTACTCCCACTCGTCGATCCCGTTGTGGAAAACGAGTTGACCTGGTCTTAGGGCGAGTGCCGTCAGCCGCGCACGTGTTGCTCCGTCAATCGGTGAGCACAGGTGCAGCCTGTAGCCGGGCAGCTCGTTGATCGCTGCGATGAGCGCCGGGATATTTTTGTAGTCCATAAAAGACCCCATGTAGACCAAGTCATGTGTGGGAGGTTGGCGGGGGTTGCGCGGTTGAGCGCCGGCTTGGGGGGCATTTGGGATCAGGTGAACTGGCCGTGAGGTCAGCCGGTGTTCGGCGATCAACTCCGCCGTTGTCTGCGAAACGGTGGCGACGGCGTCGGCCCGGTTCAGTGTCAGCCGCTGTGGCACATAGCTGAGGTGATAGAGCCGCCATCCCAACCGGACTGGGGCAGGAAGGTTCCGCGGAGGTGTCCGGTGCTGGTAATAGATGAGGTCGTGCAGGGTGAGGATCAGTCGGTAGCGTCTGCCCAGGCTGCCCATAGTCTGCATGGGAGAGAAAACCACATCGGGGGAGTGGGGGTTGATCTGCCGCGCCACGAAGGGTTCTTTCGGCCCTGTAGGGGAACTAATCAACACATGGGGAAGATCCGGGAGCTGATTCAGCTGTTCGGGGTCGTGAATGAGCATGGTGACTTCGGCCTTGTCGGCAACAGCGTTCACCAGTGAGGCGGTGTACCGGGAGATACCGTCATGCACCCGTGGGCGGACGTACCGGCAGTCGATGAAGAGCCTCATAGTCTTTAGTCTGCCACCTCCAGGTGTTGTTCCGGCTGACGTGCGACGATAGGGCCGATGACACAGACTGCACGCGAACTTTGGATCGAGGCGCCCCGTTCTGCGCGGGTGCGCGACGTTGCTGCACCCGAGCCGGGTCCCGGTGAGGTGCTTCTGGAGACTGAACTTTCTGGGATTTCTCCTGGCACCGAATCGGTGGTCTACCGGGGGGAGGTTCCGGAGGCGGTCGCCAGTCTGATGGCTGCCCCCCACCAGCTCGGCGATCTGCCGTTTCCCGTCTCGCATGGCTATCTCAATGTGGCGATCGTGCGCCAGGGCCCTGCGGAGCTGCTGGGTAAACGAGTCTTCAGCCTGACAGGTCATCGCAGTCACGCAGTGGTGCCGGTGGAGGCCTGCCATGTGGTGCCCGATGATATGCCCAGTTCACGTGCCTTGGTGGCGGGAATCGCGGAGGTTGGGCTCAACGCGGTGTGGGAGGCCCAGTCAACGCTCGGTGACCGAATCGCCGTGGTGGGTGCCGGTCTGGTGGGATTGGTGACTGCGCTGCTGCTCTCGCAGGTGACGCCGGGGCGGCTCCAGGTAGTCGAGATCGATCCCGCTCGACGTGCCCTGGTGGCGGAGTTGGGGCTTCAGCCGGTGTCCCCTGAGGAGGCAGCCGATGATAACGACGCCGTTTTCCATACCTCGGCTGCCCAGTCCGGCCTTGGCTGTGCCCTCGAGATCACGGGCGACGATGGGGCTGTGGTGGAGATGTCCTGGTACGGCACCAGCGAACCCAATGTTCCTCTGGGTGGCGGGTTCCATGCCCGGCGTCTGCGGATAATCGGTGCTCAGGTGGGTCAGGTGGCGGCGCCCAAGCGTCTGCGGCGCAGCCGAAGGCAGCGGTTGGCAGCAGCTCTGGAGTTGCTGGATTCGCGGTTCGACGCACTGGTCACGGGGAGCTCGCCCTTGGAGGATCTTCCCGTGGTGCTCGATGATTTCTCACGTAAGGCAGACTGGACCCGAAACCAACTGCTGCATGCGGTGACCTATGCCGCATCTCAGACCCAAGGAGCTGACTAATGCCCGCCCATGCCCCAGTATTCCGTGTAGCGGTCGACGACCACGTGATGATCGCTCACTCCCTTCCGGATGAGTTTTTTGGCCCGGCTCAGCAGTTGCACGGAGCGACGCTCGCCATCACGGCGACATTCGAGAGGGTGGGGCTAGATGAGCACGGCGTGGTGATGGACATTGGGGTGGCGACGTCGCTGCTGGGCGGTGTACTTGATGGCCTGAGATACCGGAATTTGGACGAGCACCCGGACCTGTCAGGGAAAATCACGACAACTGAAGTCGTCTGTCAGTACGTGGCTGAGCAGGTGGTGCAGGGGCTGCCCGATCACCACGGGTTGCGTGCTCTGGAGATTGCAGCTGACGAGCATCCCCAGGCGCGCGCCTCCGTCAGGCTCGAACTCAGCCCATAACAGGATCCACATCTCGCCGGGACATGGTCAGCTGCGCGCGCTGCTGCGGTCCTCAGTTAGTATAGAGCGGCTGCCTTTGCGTGTCGGGGCGGCTGCGAGGGGGGTTAGCTCAGTTGGTTAGAGCAGAGGACTCATAATCCTTTTGTCGCGGGTTCAAGTCCCGCACCCCCTACCAGCTACATCCCTGTTATAGCAGGGAAGGGCCCCCGCCGAAAAAACACGGCAGGGGCCCTTTTTCGCGTCTGACGGCCCTTCTCTACCCGGCACGCCGACGACGGAACCCATCGAACCCCACCACAGTGTCTGAGGGATCAGGGTACGGCTCGGGCGTGGAGGGGCGGACCAGAGCGCTTCCCCCATGACCTGCGCCGCATCCCTGCGCATATCGTCTATAACGTGTTGGTACCGCTTGAGCATGGAGACCTGGGAGCAGCCCATCATGTCCATCACCACCCGCTCGGAGACAACCAGAACCGCCAGCTGATCCGCAGCATGGGCGTGGGCAAGGTAGCCCGTGCTCCGCAGGAGGTAGCCGACACCTTGGACGGGGCGCACAATCTGCGGTCCGCGCTGGATCGTGCCTATGAGATTGGACTGCAGCCGGCCTGGGACGGGTCCGTTAACTTCGAGCTGGGGAGCGCCGGCCGGAGCTTGCGGCTGCTGTGTCCGGGGGCTGGGACGTACTTGGTCAGCATCAGCCGGACGGTGCTTGGGCAACTTCCGGTGTCCAGTGCTCGTATTGGCACGGGGCCTATGGTGTCCCGTATGAAGCGCGGCATCGGACGCAATACCGGCTGCGCGACGCCAGCGTCAACAGCACCGCCTCACAGTTCCACACGGTCGCCTCACTGGTTCAATGCAGTTGGGAACTCTGGAATCGCGAGTATGGAGCGTGGCCACCGACTGTAACGTCGCCACCTGACAAATAAGGGCCCTGCATCGCAATGATGCAGGGCCCTTATTTCTGCGCGCGCAGTGTCACCACCATCGGTCATCGGCTTCGCATTCTTCGGCCGAGATATAGCCTTCATCGCAGAGTTCATCTGGCGTCAGTGCGCTGCTATGGTCGACGAACCTGTCAGTCTTTTCGTTCCATTGGTTCGTGACTACCGGTTCGGTGAATTCGATAACGCCATAAATGTCCATATAGCAGCCTAGTTCTAGGGCCCGGTTGAACTGTTCCACGTGCCCTTCGACCTGCGCGACTTCGGCGCCGTATGGGCACGGCTCGGCATCGGGGTCTTCGATGTCGAGGGCGAACCGGGGCCCATACGTCTCATAACTGTCTGGCGTCGGCGTCGGTGTCGGCTCTGGCGTCGGTTCGCTGTCCTGCGCGGGCGCCGAGTCCGTGCGGTGCAGCTCGACTGCGCTGGACTGGTCGCTGGCGCCTGTCCCTGGCTCTGCCGTGGCGCTGGGCTCTGGTGCCGGTTCGGCCGCTGTGTCGCTCTCAGGGGCGCTGCAGGCCGCCAGGGCGAGGGTTACGAGCGCTGCCGTGCTGGTGAGGATGCTGCGAGTGTTCATGCTGCTGCGGCCTTTCGGTCGTTTCTGGCGTTCGGACTACCTTAGGGGCTCCTCTGGGTGAGGACAATCATCCGGACTGACAGCTGGGACATGCCAAATAGCTGCGCTAGGTCATACATGGTGACGCCCTCGGAGTCGAGGCGAGCGATCTCGCAAGAGTGTTGGTCCTATGTGAGTGGCTTAGCCCTGGATGCGGGGGGGGGGTCAGTTTGCGTGGGGTGCCTTCTGAGCCTTCCTCGTCTTTTTCGACTTTGTCAGCAATACCTTGCAGCCAGTTCGGGAGGAGTCTAAACAGCGATTCCGTCCATTCCGATTCTCTGTGTGGCTGCGCTGCCAAGTCAGAAAAAGTCGCGAACACCAAACAGGATTCGGGGAGGTGAGTGCACGTTGCGGTTGTGTTTGCTGCAACCGAGCTCATCCTGGCACCAGTCCTTGAAGTTCTGTTGATCAGCTTGGATCCGCATGCTGCAGATCATTGCAAGTAGCCCTACTATGCGATCACGCTCGGCCTTCAAAGCCTGCCAGTCCTGAACCCACGGGGCAACGGGAGCAAAAGCCCTATAGAGGGGACCCCTAAAGTCGTAATTCCTCTGCGCGTCCCGAGGAGAGCCGGCGCTTGGTTAGTGAGCCATTCCATAAAGAAACTTTAGGTCAACCCTCAGGGGCCCGCATGTACTTGGATAATGCGGGCCACGTTCAGGGAGAGCCAAAACCAACGAGTGGACCTGCTATCGATTTCCGCGATCCATTGATTCTTTGACGGCCTTTCCACGGGATAACGGGGGGCAACCGGGGGCCACCGGAGAGGCCCGGTATCGACATAGCACCAGGTCAGAGGGCAATCGGGGCCAACCGGTGACAACGGGGAAAACACTGATATGGCACTCATAATCCTTTTGGCGCGGGTTCAAGTCCCGCACCCCCTACTGAGTGGGCCGCTGACCAGATTCTCCTGATTATGCGGTCCCTTCTGTCGAGTCCAGCCACCGCTCCACGGTGAGGTTATCGACGATCCCATGATCTGGGATGAGACCACCAGTGGCGATCCCACGTCCGACGTAGGGCAGTTGAACCATGAGACGTGGCTGGTACCCGCCGATATTGCCTCGGTGGGCGAGGATTGCGCGACACAGCTGCAGCGCCGTCATGACTTCGGGGCCACGAATAGCCAGGTTGCGGTCAGCGGTATCGGCAGCGCTGCTGTCAATATCCTCGGCGATGATGGCGGCGGCTCGCTCTGCTGCCAGTGCTGCCATCTTCATGGTGGGCAGCACTGTGAGGGGTCCTACCGTCGACCGACGGACAATGTTGTCCATGAGTTCGTACCACTGGGTTGAGTGAATGACGGTAACTGGCACAGGAGATTGTCGATACGTCTGCTCTTGTGCCGCTTTGCCCTTGTAGTACCCGAATAAGCGATTCACATCAGGATCTGTAGCGCCTGCGATTGAGACGCAGACAATCCGCTGCACACCAGCGGAGTGCGCTGCAGCCGCGACTTTCCGCGCTGCATTGGTGAAGAACTCCCGTGACGTTCTGGCTCGGATGGTTTCGATGTTCAGACAGTCCACGACCACGGCGGCCCCCTGGAAGGCTTCGCGCAGCTGAACATCATTCATGACATCGACTCCGGTGCTGCGACTAGCGCGGGTGACGTGGTGGCCGCGTCCCTCCAGCGCCGCAGAGATCCGAGCCCCGATCATTCCGGTAGCGCCCACAACGGTGATGTGCATAGCCCCCAGGGTAGACGCGTTTGGATCAGGGCGGAGGTTCAGCGGTCTTCGGTGCCAGGCTCCATCCCCGCCAGTAACAGTTCTCGCCGCCGTGACCTGCACTGCCGGACCGACGACGGGCCCTCACGAGCTTGGGAGTCGAGGGTTTTTGGCTCCTCCTTCGCGGGCTCTGCGAGCGGAAGCGACATCGTCGACAACGACAACGATATGACGCACACTGGCGATCAAAGAGCCATATGTGGGCCAGGAATCTCGGGGGAGTCCCCGGTCATCGGACATGTCAATGGACAGAGCAGTGAGGTCATCGTGTAGAGGTGCGACCTCTTCATCAGGGTCTGCGATCGCTTGGCCGACATTTCCAACGATCTGCGCCCAACGTTCACGGAACTGATCATCCCATTCACCGTCGGAGTAGGAGGCTTCCCGCAGCGAACGGGCCAGGTGGCGCAGATGAGAGATGCCCTCGTCAGTACGTTCCAAGATCTCCTCGTAGCTCACCTCCTGAGCCTTCCGATTGCTCTGGTTGAGCTTGCTCCCACGACGCCGTCCCCGCGGGTTGGCGCGGCGAGACTCTCTGGCGAAGCGCACCACCGCCCATGCGGAATCGAGCTCCTGGCTCATCGACTCCGTCTCCTTGAACCACGCTTCTGCCCTGTCGGTGTTCCAGGAGTCGGAGAACTCTTCGGAGATGTTGACCAAGACGGCACCCATGCGTTCGTTGAGACTGTCTACATAACGGCCAGCCTGCTTGTCGCCCAGGGGCGGAACAATCAACATGTTGACGGCGACTCCGGCAGCGACGCCTACTGCGACTTCGAGTATGCGATCGTCGAGCAGCGGTGCCTGTTCGTCGAACCCACTACCGAACACGAATATCGCCGTGGTGGCAATTGCGACCCCCTCATCACGAATCCACGAGATCCGCGCCGCGGCCACCCCTACGAGTAGAGCCAGGGCGAAGGTCCACAGACTGACGCCGAGAAAGTAGCCGATGAGAAACGAAAGGCCCACACCGATAGTTGATGCAACTGTGGTTTGAATGCCGTGCGAAAGTGAACGGTGCACTGTCGCGTGGACGGTGAGCAGGGCGGTCCAGGGTGCAAGGAACGCGAGCTCAGACTCCAATACGGAGGTGGAGAACCACCATGCTGCTGTGCCGGCAATCACGGTCTTGAGGATTTGCAACACATCGGTGAGAAACTCCGGCTTTTCCACCACTTTCCGGATCCACTGCGCACCACCCTGAATAGACGGTGCGAGCTTAGATTCGACTTCGGCGCCTCGCTCACCGCGCTCAGCCGTGTCCTTCTTCGAACTTTGGGCCACGCCTGCTCCTCAGATGTCATGAGATGAATTGTGTTGGGCGGTCTGCGCGCTCGGCGCCGCAGTCCATATTTTGGCACTGCTGGGACTGTATCGCTATCAAATGGCCCCTGATGCCCACTGAAAATGAGCAAAACTCCTCATATGGGACGTCAGCTGTTGATTTGGTCAGTATTCTGAGGGCATGTCTGACCGGTACAACAAAGGCATCTCTGTGGTCGCCCACTGTCCTGATTGGGCGCACCAATTCGAATCAATTGCGACGGAACTCGGTACGCTATTGGCTGGTATACCGGTAGAGGGGATCGAACATGTGGGGTCGACGTCGGTGCCGGGCCTGCCAGCTAAACCGATTATCGACATTGACGTCATCGTCCAGCGCAGCGCCATGACCGATGCAACCCTTGCCCTTGAACGTGGCGGGTACAAACATCTTGGGGACTTGGGAGTCACCGACCGGGAGGCATTTGGTGCTCCGGAGGACAACCCAGCTCGCAATGTATACCTGTGCGTGGTCGGCACACTGCACGTTCGCAATCACCTTGCGGTCCGAGAGACGCTACGCGCTCGCCCTGACCTCAGGGATCGCTACGGAACGGTCAAGCAGAAGTTAGCGAGCGAACCGGATATGAACATTCACCGTTACCTGGCTGGTAAATCCGCAGTCCTGCAAGAGGTCTTGGCCCACTCCGATCTCACGCCCCGAGAGAAGCGAGAGATCTACGAACTGAATACGCGCGCCGATCCCTCGTAGTGGTTGAGTCCGGAAGACGACGACGGAGAAGCTCACCACCCAATCGGCCGGGGAGCGGATCACTGAGCCAGCTGATGCAGTCATGTCCACCCCAGGGTGCCCCGTGGCCCACGTGAGCAGGCGTCGAACACCTCGTCGAACCATCAGGCGCACGTTCGGCGCCGTTCAATCAAACTACGATTGCGAACGGCTTCAGCCCCTAGGTGCGTGAGCGGATTCGGCGGACGGTTCAGAGTTCCAGCTTCAATCGGGTGCCTTTGCATCGAGAAACACACACCATCATCACTTCACTCTCTTCGCGCTCTTGTGCGTTCAATATGGCATCCCGGTGGTCTGGCTCTCCCTCCACCACAAACGTTTCGCATGTGCCGCAGGTGCCACCCTGGCAAGAAGAGGGCACAGCAATCCCGTTCTCCTCTGCAACTTTCAGGATGGACCTGCCTGGGGGTACTTCAAGAGTCTTGCCGGAGAGTTCACATTCAACGACGAAGGTATGGTCGCCTACGTTGTCGACGGTGTTCTCGTTGACGAAACGTTCCACACGGAGGCTGACGCCATCTGCTTTTTGAGTAACATCTTCGAGTTCATCCAAAAGGCGGGCGGGCCCGCACGCATAAATCACCTCAGACAAGGTGCCGTTTACTACGTTATGCACATCCATTCGGCTGCCCTCGGCGCTGATATGTACTTGGACCCGATCGCCGTACTCGGCGAGCTCCTGCAGAAAAGGCATGCTGTCGCGGGAACGGCCCGCGTAATGCAGTCTCCAGTCAACGCCAGCAGCCGCAGCCGCGTGCACCATGGGCAGTATGGGGGTGATTCCGATACCTCCCGCAATCAGCGTCACACGCTCATGATGTCGAAAGGAAAACTGATCTCTAGGTTCTGACACTTGAATGAGCTGGCCAGTGCGGACAGTCTCGTAGACATACCTGCTGCCCGCTCCATCCGCTTCCGCTAGGACTGCAATTCGGTAAATTGCAGAATCCGAAGGGTCTCCGCAAAGAGAGTACTGGCGCACTAGTCCTGGGTTTTCCGGGGGGTCAAGGTGCAGGTCGATGTGCGCGCCCGCCGTCCACTCGGGAAGCGGCGCGCCTTGTGGGCTGGCTAGGCGTAGGCTTACTACTCCGGGCACAAGCTCTTCACGGGAAACAACCTGAAGAGTCTGAGTTTGCATTTTAGGTAGCCACCTTGTCTCTGCCCTCATCGCGATTCTCATTCTCCGGCTGCGGTTGGGCGGTGTAGTAGTTGACGCCCTTCGCGTACTGGATGGTCTCGTAGACCTCAGTGCGCAGCGAAGCGAATTCGGGCAACGCTCGTGTGATGAGTTGGCTTCGTTCTGCCGGTAGGTTTGTTTTGACTTCTTTCAACACACATGTCGGCGCGCTGGATAGGATCAGGACTCGCTCACCGAGGTAGACAGATTCGTCAATGTCGTGAGTGACAAAAAGGACTGTGATACCCAATTCGGAGCGTAGGTTGCGTATAAGGTCTTCCAGATCGGCGCGAGTCTGAGCGTCCACTGCCGCGAAAGGTTCGTCCATGACCAAGACCCGCGGTCGGTATGCTATGGCGCGAGCAATAGCTACTCGCTGCTGCATTCCTCCTGATAGCTGCCAAGGGTAGGATTTTCCAGAATCAGAAAGACCGACTGAATGGAGTGCTTCAGTAACTCGTTTTTTACGCTTAGTTTTGGTGAGGCCTACCGCTTTTAAGGGAAGTTCTATATTTGCTGCAACGGTCATCCAAGGGTAAAGGCTACGACTGTACTCTTGCAACACCACGGCCATGTCAGCTGGAGGTTCTGTGACTTCACGTCCCTCCAAGATGACCGTGCCTTCAGTAGGTTTCAGTAGGCCCGAAAGGCAACGAAGAAAGGTCGTTTTGCCTGCACCAGACGGTCCTACGATGCAGACAAACTCTCCAGCTCTGATCGTGAATTCAAGATGACCGATGGCTTCTACTGCCTTAGAGCCCTCACCGTAAACTTTTCTCAGGCCACGAACCTTCAGAATGCCATCGTCGTGTGTTTGATTCATTTTAAGTTCCTCATTTCTCTGCCGCGTGTAGTCCAACGTGCCAAGTCAATAGACGGTTCTCAATAATTTTGAAGACCGCATTTAGACCGACTCCAAGAAGCCCCAGCAGAATGATTCCACTCCACATTTCAGGTATGAGGAAGAGCCGCTGGAACTGGATAATGTTGAAGCCTAGGCCGTTGGTGGCGGCGAACATCTCGGATATGACCATCATGATGATGCCTATAGCGAGGGATTGTCGCGCGCCGGCGACAATCTGCGGGGTGGCAGCTGGCAAGATCACACTGACGAAGCGCAACCTTCCAGAAAAACGGTAGCTTGCGGCGGTGTCGAGTTGTACCTCGTCAATGCCTCTTACTCCTGCGACGGTGTTTATAAGAATTGGCCAAACGCAGCCGAATGCGATCACGGCGATCTTCATCCCGTCTCCAATGCCAGCCACCAGCATGATGATGGGGACCAGTACAGGTGGAGGGACAGCTCTGAACAACTCGAAAATTGGTTCGAGCAGCAGCCGTAATGGTTTGAGCATCCCGACGAGCGTGCCTACTCCAACTCCAGCAATCAGGGCTAGTCCGAAGCCTGCCGCCAAACGGGACAGGCTAGGGAAAATGTCACCGCTGATCGCTCCGGAGAACCATGTGTCTGGAAAGACCGCCAAAATGGCAATAGGTGAAGGGAAGTAGATGGTGTCGGAGGTTTCCGAGGCTATGGTCCACGCAATGATGAGCACCACCGGAACAGCGAACGTGAAGAAGGCCCAGGCCCCTAATCGCTTCACTTCTGATCACCCCGAATCGACGCGTGCCAGAACAACACTTTTCCTTCCGCCATGCGCATTCCGCTGTTGATTAGTACGCCAAGGAAGGCGCTGACTAGAACTAGGGCGTACATGGTGGGAACCGCCGCGGAGGACTGAGCAACACTGATCAATCGGCCCAGTCCAGGGGTACCGATAATCAGTTCTCCCGTGATTTGCAGGATGAGCGCGACAGCTGCTGCCAAACGGACACCGATGATTAGGTAAGGCATAAGGCTAGGCAGCATGACTGAGCGAATTGTCCGGACCGTGCCGAGCCGATAGGTCCGAGCCGTTTCCAACGCAACCTTGTCAACGTCCCGAACTCCATAAATCACTTGCACGAGCACCTGCCAAGTGCTAGCGAAAACAACCAGAAGTAGTGTGGCTTCCATAGACGTCCCGAACAGCAAAGCTGCCACCGGTACCAGGGCGACGGAAGGAATCGGGCGGAGGAATTCGACGGTCGAGGAAAGCAGCCGGTCTAAGATCCTGAAACTCGCGATTAGGATCCCGCCAACGCCCCCAATAATGACGGCGATAGTGAGTCCGAGGAGCCAGCCCGAGACAGTGGAACCCAATGCGGACCAGAAATCCGCAGACGACAGCTGGCTGGAAAGTGAGGTTAGGATTTCGGTCAACGGTGGAAAATACCTCGAGTCCAGGACCCCAACGGTTGGGAGGACCTGCAATACGGTGGCTAGTAACAGCAACCCGGTCACGCCGTAGATAAGTGGTGCTGCTCTATGGTCCGCGCTAAGGCCCAAGGTAAAGGGTCTACTCACGGGATAGCCCGCCATTCACCGTCTCGGCCAGTGCTGCGAAAATGACAGCAACAGCCTCTGCCCCCGGATCGCGATGTCCGGTGGAACGCGCACCGAGATAACTTCCCCGACCCAGGGCAGCCTGAAGTTCAGCAGTATCATCAACACCCTTCCGTGCGGCATGGGCGGCCGTAGAAAGCTGGGTGCCGATCGGCGTGTCCGACCGGTTGTTATAGAGTGCCTCAACCGCTGGTTGGAGTGCGTCCACCATTGTGCAGTCCCCAACCTCAGCCCCACCGAGACGCTTGATGTTCGCCAGGCCTTCAGCAGCGGCCTGTGCCCAGCCCGTCGTGGATGCCCCGTGAGCTTCGACTGAAGCTAGCCCTAGAATTCCTAGACTGTAGAGCGGTCCCGAGGTGCCTCCCACCGACCGTCGGACCAGTAAGCTAAGGCACTTCATATAGTCCGCCGAGTTGCTTTCCCTAAGGAGCTCGTGCCCGTGCTGGAGGACGTGTTCGGCGCCTCGTCTGAGGTTGAGACCCAGGTCTCCGTCACCCACACGACGATCCATCTCGGACAGCACTGGCTCGGCATCTATAAGCGCCTCGCACACTGCGGTGACCAAGTGGTGTAGTCCGCTGAGGTCCTCGTCACCTGTCCGGTCACTACGGGCCACGCTCTCAGCGGGGGGTGCAGGCCGTGTGGGTTCCTGAACTAAGGGAAAACTATGCACAGGGAAGGCCGGGACATTTACCGGGTCTTCCAACAGAGGCCTGAAGTGCTCGGCAACTCGCGCCACGGTAACGGATGCGCCCGCCATATCTAAAGAGGTCATGAAATTGCCCGCCCAGACATAGGTGGCGCTCAGGCGGTGACGGTCGAGTTCAGTCAGCACATCATTGAGGAGAACACCGAGCTCAATCTCCGGTGTGCCACCAAGTCCGTTGACCATCACAGCGACGTGCTCGCCTGCGGAGAAACCTCGGTCCTCCACCAGCTCGGCGACAGCCTTTTCTGCGATCCGAGCGGCAGTCAGCATTGTGCCACGACTGTGGCCGGCTTCTCCGTGGATGCCGAGCCCCCACTCGAACTCCTCGGGTCCAAGTTTGAAGCCAGACTCCGTGGCACCCGGGATAGTGCAGGCCTCCAGCCCTACGCCGACCGTGGCTAATCCGGAAGTGAAATCGTCAACCAGAGAACGCAACTGGGCGGGGGTATCGCCGCGTTCAGCCGCGGCTCCTGCGATTTTGTGTACAAGCACTGTCCCAGCGATACCGCGGCGGCCAGCACGAGACCCATCGCCCAGGGCGGCGTCGTCAGCGACGATGACCATCTCCACAGTGTGTCCCTCAGTTTTTGCAAGCTCGGCTGCGAGGCCGAAGTTCAATCGATCGCCTGTGTAGTTCTTCACGATCAGCAAGGTTCCGGCTTCTGTCCCAATTGCTCGGATTGCTGTCAGTACATCGTCAACGCTAGGGGAGGTGAAGACTGGGCCTAACACGGCCGCATCTAGCATTCCGGGGCCGACGTATCCCGCGTGGGCTGGCTCGTGGCCTGACCCTCCGCCAGAGATGAGGGCGACCTTGCTCTGCGGTTTCTGATGCTCTTGTGCCCTTACCACGATCGGTTTCTCAGCTAGTCTCTGAAGTCGGTCCGAACCTTTCGTTAGACCTGAGATGTATTGGTCAACTACGTCCACGGGGGCGTTGATGATCTTCTTCATGCGATTCCTTCTCTACTGCTCACCGTGCTCGTCCAGCCAGCCTGAAATTGCCTCAGTGGAGGCATCCGGGTCGTCCAGTGAGTTTGCGTCATGGGCAAGATCGGCGATCAGCTGCAAGTCATCGCTCGTGAGGCCCCAGTCGAAACGAGTCAATACGATGGTCTCTAGAAGCTCCTCATCAATTTCGGTGAAATTGCCGAGCTCGGCGCGAACGGCGTCCGGGTTAGCCTCCGCGTATTCGAAGGAACGTTCCAAGGCACGGGTGAATGCCAATAGACTTTCAGGGTCTTCCTCGGTGCGCTGGGCGGACGTGAAGTAGATAGCAGTGACAAACTCCGGGTCGGCATCTACGTAAAGGCTGGTGATGAGCTCTGCGCCTTCACCCTGGAGGACAGTGAGAAAAGGCTCCGCAGTAGAGGCGGCGTCGATCTGTCCTCCGGTGAGGGCCGAACCCATCTCTGGCAGGGCAAGTTCAACAAAGTTCACTTCTTCTGGATCGCCGCCGTCATTACGGACGGATGCCCAGATGGCTGCTTCGTGCAGGCCGCGTAAGGCGTTGACCGCGACGGTGCGACCTTCGAGGTCGACCGGAGATTCAATGTCGCTGTCCGGCATCGCTAGAACGCCGCCGTGATCCTCTCCAGCGACCCCTGTGGTGCGGCCCCCGACGGCCAACGCCTGGAGTGGAAGGTCGCGGTCTGTGGCCTGTAGGGCGTTAATCGACCCGCCGTAGAGGATGTCGTATTCGCCATTCAAGAGAGCTGGGATCATGGCCGCTGAACCCTGGCCGAACTCGATTTCGAGTTCTAGGCCTTCATCTTCGAAGAAGCCCTGATCTTCGCCCACATAGAGAGCGGCTACGTCGACCACGGGAACGGCCCCAACGTTTAGAGTCATAGTTTCGTCTGCGGCTTCGTCGTCGCCGGGGGTGTCATTGGCGCTGGCACCGCAGGCTGTCAGGACTAGAGCAGCGGTGGTGGCGGTTGTAATAAATGGGTACTTTTTCATAAAAAGTTCCTTTCGAAGGGATTAGGCGGGTGTGGCGCGCATGGGGAGTGAGGTGAACCCTCTGAGCCAGTTTGAATAGAAGGGTTTTGCGTCACCGACCAGCTCGAGCGAGTTCGTGTGTCGCGCCAAGGCTGATAGCAGTGACGTCGCTTCCATGCGTGCCATCATTTGGCCTACGCAGCCGTGGATGCCGGTGCCGAAGGCAAGGTGGCCGGCGGTCTCACGGTGGACGTCGAAGGCTTCAGGATTCTTCCACCGACGCGGGTCGTGGTTGGCCGCAGCGAGAAGCAACATGACCTTCTGCTCTGGTTCGAACCGCACGTCGCTGATGGTGACGGCATGTCGTGTTGTCCGTCCGATGTAGGGACTAGACGGGTAACAACGTAGTGATTCTTCGAAAACCTTCTGTGCGCGGTTCGGGTCCTCTCTGAGAAAGGCCCACGCCTCCGGGGTTTCAGCCAGCGCTTTG
Source organism: Nesterenkonia haasae (assembly GCF_010119385.1). Lineage (GTDB taxonomy): Bacteria > Actinomycetota > Actinomycetes > Actinomycetales > Micrococcaceae > Nesterenkonia > Nesterenkonia haasae. The sequence goes on along the minus strand of NZ_VFIE01000018.1, from coordinate 491,125 downwards.
AGAGTGAACTGGAGGGCAAAGATGGTGGTGTCCACGCCTGCAGACAGAAAGGTGCGCACCAACATGGCTGCGTCCTCTTCAGTAATCTCTCCCTCATCGGCGTAGCCGTAGATCTTTCGGCCAAGACCTCCTGGTGCCAGGGCTTCTCGCCGGACTTGCCAGGAGACATACTCTGTGGCTTCCTGCGCATGTTCTAGCGCGTCGAAGTAGAACTCGTTGCGCGGACCCATGGCTTGGAAGTTCAGATTCGAGTAAGGCAACAGGTGGTGTCGGCCTTCCGGAGCAAAGCCCACAGCGTCAGGGAGTACTTGAAGGGGGTAGGCCTCGGCGAGCTCCGTGGCTCCGTCGAACTCCTCCCGATGGATTACTTTAAGGACGAGTTCCTCTGCGACCTCCTGGAAGGATTCCTTCAGGCGACGGATCACGCGCTGACTCAGGACCGAGGTCATGATGCGGCGGTATCGAGTGTGATCTGGCGGGTCGTTTTCTAGGATGACGCTAGGTTTTCGCCAGTTTTTTTCCTTTTTGATGTTGGTCAGTCCTGTACCTGCTGAGGACTCGAAGTTCTCGTAATCCCTAAAGATTCTCTCGACAACGTCGTGACGCCCAGTAGCCCAGATCCCGTACTCCTCCAGCCATACGACCTCCCCAGCTTCACGGATCAAGCGATCCACATGCTGAGGGTTGCTGAGCGACTCGCGACTAAAGGGGTCGACGTTTACGGTGGGGACTTCAGGACTGATGGACTTGGTCATGGGCTATCTCGAAACTTCCTGTAGATGTGATCTACTTAACACCGACTGTGTGATGGAGATTACATGTAAACTTGTTGATACACAAACTTGTTGCGATGACTCGGTGTTGCCAGGAAACTGGGGTAGCTCAGGAAATTGCGGCAACCGCAGATCGAAACGAAGGAGTCTAGTTCTGTCGAACACTCACGAGTCCTCTTCGAAGCCTTCGGGGGAGCAGTCACCGCATGCCCACGGGCCCCATATTCTTCAGAATGCCGACGATCTAGTGACTGTCCCGCTTGCGGAGGTCATCGACCGTGATCGCTACACACTTGCGTTGGTCGCGTTGGTGGCCAATGACTCGGCGTGGGGCGGGTCCAGCGTTTTTCGCCACCACTTTGATTTAGGTACCAACGAGTGGCGCTTGATTAGCGCGTTGGGGAACTATCCCGGAGCCACAGCGGGGAAGCTCTGTGAGGTCCTGGGGATGAACAAATCGATCGCGTCTAAGAGTGTCAACGTCTTGCTGCGGCGAGGGTTGGTGGCACAGGTGAATGGGGCCAGAGGATCGCGTCATCTCTACCTGACAAATGAAGGCGCGCGGACCCATGACCGCATGATTCGTATTGCTCTCCGGAGACAGGAAATTCTCCATTCGGACCTCTCAGAGGAAGAGGTGAGTGAACTGCATCGGCTGCTCCTTAAACTGCTGGAGGCCGGTCCGAGGCTTCACGAATACGAACGCGCATTGTGCGATCTACCCCGAGGGCACCTGGATGAGGGGTGACCCTGAACAGCGGCGGGATTGGAAGACGCGTGGCGAGCTGAACGACGTGCGTGAGTGGATTATTTCGGCAGTTGTTGGGCAGTTGTTGCATGCCTCCCCGAGGCTTCCCTGGGGGAGCGGGCAACCTCGAAGCGGAACGGGCTGTGACCTTCCTATTGATCCGAAGCGCGCTGTCAGGAGTCGCCGTAGTGCCACTGGCTTATTCCCGGTGCCTAACGTTCCGAGGCTGGCTGTGCATCAGTGATCGTTCAGGGGAGGAGCACGGAGGGTTCGAGTTCGCCGAGCATCAGCAGTGGGTTGATGTAGTCGCCGTGGAGGCGTACTCCCCAGTGCAGGCAGGGTTGGGCAGGGCAGTGGTGGTTGCCGTCGTCGTAGGTGCCCAGTTCGGCGACGGTCTGTCCTTCGATGACGGCGTCTCCAACCTCGAGATCGGACTCGACGGGTTCGAAGGAGCTGACGTATCCGCCACCGTGGTCAATAGAGAGGACCTCGCGGTCGACGACGACGCCGGAGAAGCTGACCACACCATCAGCGGGGGAGCGGATATCCGCCCCAGCAGATGCTGCCATGTCCACCCCGCGGTGGCCGGCCGCCCAAGGAGCCGGGGGAGCGGCGAACTCTTCGACAACCTGACCCTCAACCGGAGCTCTCCAGAGGGGGTGACCGGCCTCTGCTGAGGCAGGGGGAACACCGAATACGGCTAGGGCCAGAAGCAGCAGCACTAGCAGTTGCTGCGGAGGGGGCCACCACAACACGGGACGGCCCGAATCCGGAAACGGAGCCGGAGTCGTCGTTGGCTGTTCAGTGGGCATGGCACAAGGATGAGCCGGCGGTGCCGGGAGGAGCAGCAACCTCCCCTGTCTCTGTGGACTACCCGGCGGGTTGAGAGGATGCCCTCCCAGTTGGGGAAAACTCCGGGGCCGCGCTAGACTACACACAGCAGCTTGACTGTGAGCACTTCGCGGTGCCCACACAACAGCTGACTACGCGCGTGGGAAACTCACCTGCAACTCGGGTGAGGGTGTTCCCTTCGGTCCACGTCAATTCGCTCCTCATGAGGAGTTCTTTGCGTGTCCGGGAGCATCAGGTTCACACCTTTGACCTCGCTAGGAGCTCGGGAAAACCGGGCAATATTGCAACCGATAAACAATTGAGCCGGCGCTGCACAGGCCCCCCTGTGTGAGAAGCCCGGCAGTGAAAGGACATCATGCCTGTCGTAACTATGCGTCAGCTGCTCGACTCCGGTGTGCACTTCGGCCACCAGACTCGCCGCTGGAACCCCAAGATGAAGCGCTACATCTTCACCGAGCGCAACGGTATCTACATCGTTGACCTCCAGCAGTCGCTGAGCTACATCGACCGCGCCTACGAGTTCGTCAAGCAGACGGTCGCCCATGGCGGCAGCGTTCTGTTTGTCGGCACCAAGAAGCAGGGCCAGGAAGCTATCGCTGAGCAGGCCACCCGCGTCGGCCAGCCCTATGTCAACCACCGGTGGCTCGGCGGCATGCTGACCAACTTCCAGACCGTCTCCAAGCGCGTTCAGCGCATGAAGGAACTGGAAGAGATCGACTTCGAGGACGTCGCCGGTTCCGGCCACACCAAGAAAGAGCTGCTGCTGCTCCGGCGCGAGCTGGACAAGTTGCAGGCCAACCTTGGCGGTATCCGCAACATGACAAAGACTCCCTCCGCTATGTGGATTGTTGACACCAACAAAGAGCACCTGGCAGTCGATGAGGCGCAGAAGCTGGGCATCCCAGTGATCGCCATCCTCGACACCAACTGCGATCCGGACGAAGTCGACTACCCGATCCCGGGCAACGACGACGCCATCCGCTCCGTCGACCTGCTGACCCGAGTAGTAGCCGACGCCGTGGCAGACGGCCTCATTGCCCGCGAGGAGCGCCGCGGAGGCGGCTCCGGCACAGCAGCAGAGCCAATGGCCGAATGGGAGCGCGAACTGCTGGAGAAGCACGCAGCTGAGCAGAAGAACGCAGAGCAGGCAACGGCCGATACTGTCGCCGAGCAGGAGCCCGACCAGGCCTCCCCAAGCACCGCAGAGGACGCCGCAGCTGAGTCAGAAACTGGCGAAGCCGAAGTGCCTGTCAACGCTGACGCCAGCGAAGCTGCAGAGAAGACCTCCGACAGCTGATCCACCTACTCTGATCTGAGAGGACACAGACATTCATGGCGAACTACACCGCTGCTGACATCAAGGCTCTGCGCGAGAGGACCGGCGCAGGCATGATGGACGTGAAGAAAGCTCTTGACGAAGCCGACGGCAACGTTGAGAAGGCCATCGAGGCTATCCGCATCAAGGGGCTCAAAGGCGCCGCCAAGCGCGAAGGCCGATCAGCCGCTGAAGGCTTGGTGCTGTCCAAGGTTGTCGACGGCACCACTGGCTATATGCTCGAGATCAACGCCGAGACTGACTTTGTGGCAAAGTCCGACAAGTTCATCACCTTGGCGGAGAGCGTTCTGGAAGCAGCCGTTGCACACGGCGTCGACTCAGTCGAGGCACTGCTGGAGGCAGACATCGATGGCCGCAAGGTCAGCGAATACGTGACTGAAGAAGGTGGCGCGATCCTCGGAGAGAAGATCGTGGTCCGCCGTCTGGCCAAGGTCACAGGCTCCTATGTGGATCCGTACCTGCACAAAACGTCCAAGGACCTCCCCGCCCAGGTCGGCGTGCTGGTAGCTGTGGACTCAGACACTCCGGAAGCTCGGACTGCAGCCCATGATGTGGCCGTTCACGCTGCCGCATTCTCCCCGTCATTCCTGACACGCGATGAGGTGCCAGCAGAGACCGTCGCCAACGAGCGGCGGATCGCGGAAGAGACTGCACGGGCGGAGAACAAGCCGGAGCAGGCTATGCCGAAGATCATCGAAGGTCGGACCAACGCGTACTTCAAAGAGCACGTGCTGGTAGACCAGCCCTTCGCGAAGGACCCCAAGGTCTCTGTGGCCAAGGTCCTGGAGCAGGCCGGCACAAACGCCGTCGCATTCGCCCGTTTCCGTGTAGGCAGCTCATAAGGCGAAGACAACACGCTCACCATAGCGGTTAGACTTACTTCTAACGTCTGACCGACCGAAAAGGGGGTGGCCATCTCATCCGGATGGTCGCTCCCTTTTCGTCTGCCCTGAAAGGAATCTGATGGCTGAGAACGTAACTGCGCGCCGTCGTGTGCTGCTCAAACTCTCCGGTGAAGTCTTCGGTGGAGGCGCAGTCGGCGTCGACCCGGCCACAGTACGTGGGATCGCCGAACAGATCGCCGCAGTCTACGACAAAGTAGAGGTCGCAGTCGTGGTTGGAGGAGGGAACTTCTTCCGCGGGGCAGAGCTCTCCAGGGCAGGTATGGACAGGTCCCGTGCCGACTACATCGGCATGCTGGGCACAGTGATGAACGCTCTAGCTCTGCAAGACTTCCTGGAACAGTCCGGCCAACCCACTCGAGTGCAGACAGCCATCGGTATGGCGCAGGTCGCTGAGCCCTACATCCCCCTGCGCGCCATTCGGCACATGGAAAAGAGCCGGGTCGTCATCTTCGGCGCAGGTGCCGGCATGCCCTACTTCTCAACCGACACGGTCTGCGCTCAACGGGCACTCGAAGTCGGCGCGGACATGGTACTGATGGGCAAATCTGGCGTGGACGGGGTGTACACGGCAGATCCGCAGAAGGACGCCAGCGCCCAGAAGCTCGACAAGCTCACTTACACCGAAGCGCTGCACCGCAATATCCGCGTGATGGATCAGACCGCCATGACCATGTGCAACGACAACGGCCTGGACATGCGAGTCTTCGGAATGGAGGGTGCCGGTAACGTCACGCGTGCGCTGCTCGGTGAAGAGATCGGCACTCTGGTCACTCCCTAACAGGAGCGCTGTTGACCGATAGACTGTGATCCAAGACCCTATAGCCCAAGGAGAGACCCGTGACTGAAGAGACCCTGCTCGAAGCTGATGAGCTGATGCAGCGGGCTGTTGATGCATCCTCGGAAGACTTTGCGACCGTGCGCACAGGCCGCGCCAACCCTGCTCTGTACTCCAAGGTGTTGGTGGACTACTACGGTGCTCCTACGCCTCTGCAGCAGCTGGCGTCGTTCACCATCCCGGATGCACGCACCATCCTCATCACCCCTTATGACGTTTCAGCGATGCGCGAGATTGAGAAGGCCCTCTCCGACTCCGAGATAGGGGCAAATCCGTCCAATGACGGCAAGCAGATTCGCATCACCATGCCGGACCTCACCGAGGAACGCCGCCGGGAGTACGTCAAGCTTGTGAAGTCCAAGGGTGAGGACCACAAGGTTTCAGTGCGCAACGCTCGCCGGAAGGCAAAAGAGACCATCGACAAGGCCGTTAAAGATGGCGAGATCGGTGAGGACGACGGTGACCGTGGTCTCAAAGAGCTCGACAGCATGACCAAGCAGTACACCGAGCGCATTGACGAGATGATCAAACGCAAAGAGGCGGAGCTGCTCGAAGTCTGAGCACGTGATGACGACGCCGCCACAAGACTTTCAGCCCACAGCGGCTCCGGAATCAACGCGGCGGAACAAGGCCGGTCGCAACCTCCCGGCCGCCATCGCCACCGGAGCGGCGCTGCTCGTTCCTGCAGTATTCGGGATTTTCTGGTTCCAACCGCTGCTGATCGCTGTGTGGGTGGTGGTGCTCTGCCTGGGCGTATGGGAAGTCGCCCGCGCCCTCGAAGCCTATGAGCTGGAGGATGCTCCCCGGCTTCGAATCCCGAAGGCGCCGCTCTACTTGGGTGCAGCTGCCATGCCAGTAGCCGCGTATTGGGGTGGGGTTGAGGCCTTGACCCTGGGCCTGATGATCACCGGGGTGGCCGTGATGGTTGGTGCCGTTCTGTGGCGTGTACCCGACCCGGGACGGAGCATCGTTGCCTCGTTATTTGTGGCTTGCTGGGTACCATTCCTGATTTCCTTCGCTCTGCTTGTGCTCCAAGTAGAACAGGGCGAATGGAGACTCGTCGTCGTCGTCCTCCTGGTGGTCTCCAACGACACTTTTGGTTTTATCGCGGGAGTGATGTTCGGCAAACACCCCATGGCTCCGAAGATATCTCCCAAGAAGTCCTGGGAAGGGTTCGCCGGGTCCATGACAGGCGCCGTGGTGGTCGGTGTGCTGGCGTCCTGGCTCATCTTTGATGAGGCGATCTATGTGGGCGCACTGCTCGCCGCAGCAGTCGTCGTGGCGTCCACCGCGGGGGACTTTAGCGAGTCCATGGTCAAACGCGAACTGGACGTCAAAGACATGTCCCATGTGCTTCCCGGTCACGGTGGCGTCATGGACAGACTGGACTCACTGGTCTTTGCCATGCCTACTGCGTATTTTGTGATCGTGGCGTTGACCGGAGACTCAGCGGGTCTGCCGTTAGGCTTATAGCTATGTCTACCACTTCCGCACCACTGTTCACCCTGTTGGATGACAATGATCAGGGGTACGACCGCGCCGAAGTCGACCAGTTCATGGCCCGCGCCCGTGAAGCCTACGACTCCGGACGAGGCATGCCTTTGTCAGAGATTCGCCAGGCGAGTTTCTCCATGGGCCCTGGGGGTTACAACCCGGCTGAAGTCGATTCTGCCCTGGACCGCCTCGAGGACGCATTCGCCGGTGCGGAGCGCGATCGCTACATTGAACAGTTCGGTGAGGACGCCTGGTACGAACAGCTCCACTATCGTTCACAGCCGCTGCGCGGCCGGATGGAACGCCCCGATGTTCAGCGTTTCCGCGAACCCGTCGGCGAAAGCAACGTTGGGTACCGCAAGAGCGAGGTAGACCAGCTGTGCCGCCAGCTCGAAAAGTACCTTGATGGGGAGAACCCCATGAGCGTCGATGAGATCCGCACCATCACATTCTCCACGGCAACTGCCGCTGAGGCCTACGACGAGGCCCAGGTGGACGCCTTCCTCGATCGCATGACCGAAATAATGGCCTCCGTAGGCTAACCTCACCGCACCCACAAAGATATATGCGCGGGAACCACACTGTGCCACCGTCCGTGTCGCTAATTGCGCACGGCACCGTAGAGAAGCATGTCCTGCCGGACCCCGCCGATCTCCTGATGACTGCGCAGCAGTCCTTCCCGCAAATAGCCGGCACGTTCGGCGGTGCGGATCGAACCGACGTTCCACGGTTCAATGTAAAGCTCTACTCGGTGTAGCTCCGCAATACTCCAGCCGAACATGGTCAAGGCAGCCAGTGCATCGGCCGCAAAGCCCTGTCCCCGCTGGGAAGGCAGCACTGAATACCCCGCAGCAGCACGGCCAGCCGAGAGGTCCCTCAACCACAGGCCGCAGTGACCTACGCCGGTGCCTGTTGCGGCAGCTTCGATGGTGAACGAAAACCCGGCGCCATCGCGATGGCGGAGCTGCTGCCTGTGAACCCAATCCCTGGCTTCAGCCTCGGAGGCATCAGCTGGAAGCGAGCCTATAAGCGGTACGTAGCGGTCGGTAGAGAGCTCCATGGCCAATGCGACATCATCATCCTGGACTCTCTGTAGCTTAACTTTCCCGTAGCGGGGAGGGTCCGCAGGCCAGGGTGGGAGTGTGAAAGTGATGCTCAATGATCTCCTTCGGCATCGTCCTTAGGAAGGGGAAACGCGTCGAAATGGATCCGTACCCTACGCCGCCCTTCGAGGTCACCGGCTTCACGGCGCTTCTTTGCTGCCTCCGTATGACGCTCGGCGACATCCCACACCTCATCACGGAGAGCCACGAGCTCAGCTGGCGTCAACGCCGTGCTAGTGGTGCTCATGGCTGAAGCCTCCACCCACTCCGCATCCTCTTCTGCGATCCGCCCCTGGAAGGCGCTGAGTTTATCTGCACGTTCAGCAGTTTGGCGCTGGGCCAACGTGCGCAGCAGGGGTGACTGCTGAGCGAGAGTCTTCGCGTCCTCGGGAGCTACATTAAGTCCTTTGGACCGCCACCAGCGTTCGCGCCCCGTGCCTTTGTCTTCCACCTCTTCGACGAAGCCGAATTTGGCCAGCTGGCGCAAGTGATACGAGGTCTGCCCAGTGGACTCATTGAGGTACTTTGCCAGCGTCGTGGAAGTGGCCTCGTCGCGGTCGTTGAGGTAGTCGAGGATCTGCATCCTCAGGGGGTGGGTGAAGGCTTTGAGCGTGCGGACATCTTTGACTTGAGCGTGGTCGGCAAATCTTTCGGCCGTGGTGCGAGCATCAGACATGTTGCAGAGAAACCTTTGCAGATGTATAGTGGCAAACAATTACTTGCAAAGAAAACTCTGCAAGTGTTTCTTGGCACTAGTCTACGGAGAAGATCGTCATGACGCACCCGACTCACACAGCAATCACCACAGCACCTTGCGAGCTCAGTCTGATTCACCGCGCGGCCCTGGCGTTCTCAGGAGCTCTAGTCCAGTGGGTTGAGGCGTCATCGCACAAGCAGCAACCCAACGACGTTTCTGCGGCAAGCGTGAATGCCCGCAGGCTTCGCCTCCAAGGCGCAGAGCGCAGGCGTGAGGAAGCTGTCAGTCAGAGCTTTCTCATGCCGCGTCAGTTTTAGACTGGCGTTGGTGCGCCTCTCGGCATCCAGCTGGTCCCGCTGGGCTCACTTCTTGACGCGATAGTGTCTCGTCAGGCTTCCTGAAGGCGACTGGTCGATCAGTTCAAGCGGAAAAGAGCCGCTGGTCCCACGCAACACCGGAGTGCCTCCGCCGAGAAAAATTGGAACTGTGCTGAGGAGTACCTCGTCCAGGACGCCGACTTCGAGGCATTGGCGGGCGATATCAGCACCAAGGACGTGAACCATGCCCTGAGCTCCGGCAGCCTTTTGGGCGGCGTCGACCGCTTCTTCCAGTGTGTGAGTGATGGTGAAGTCCGGGGGACTGGCGGTTAGCGGTCGGTGCGTGAGGACAATTTGGGGGCCCTCCCACTGGCCTTCGAACGCGCCTTCCCGCTCAGGGTCTCCGGCGTTCGGGTCATCTCCATCGAAAGTGCGCCGCCCCATGAGCAGGGCTGTCACTTGTGGGATCATCTGCTCGAACAGCGGGTCTGGTTCTCCATCCATGTAATTGCGCAACCACTGCATGTCTCCGCCAGGGCCGGCAATGTAACCATCGGCGGAAGCTGTCGCTGAGTAGATGAAGGTGGTCATGGCTACACCATGAGTTTCCGGATCTCTGTGGATCCGTATTCCAGGTGCGGCATTCGAGCAGCGATACTCTCGGCCTCGGCATCGCTTGCGACCGCTAGAGCGTGAACGGCGAAAATCGTCTCCGATGAAGGAAGTTCCGCTGGTGTCCCAACGGTTGTGGAGGGGGAACTCAGCGCCCACCCGGACACCAGCTGGCCGGTCCTGCGCAGTTCCCTATCGACCCTCTCCCATACCCCCATTTCGGCCTCCAGCTCGGTTGACCCTTCCTGTGGTCCGGTTCCCGGCAAGTGGCGATGGATCAAAATATGGCTAGGTGTGCTGGTGGTACTCATGTCGTCTCCTTGATAAATTCCGACTGCACTATGCAACCGGTATTATTATGCGACCATAACCGCATGTAGAATGCAAGCAGTTCGTATGAGTATGTGGAGAGGAAATCTGTGGCGGAAGCGGAGCAGCACCGTTCAGGCTGTCCCATCAACCTGTCGCTCGAGGTACTGGGGGACAGCTGGTCCCTCGTGGTGATCAGGGACATCATGTTCGGAAATCGCAGACACTACCGCCAGCTGTTGGGGGAATCCGAGGAAGGCATCGCCTCGAACATCCTCAGCTCCCGGCTCAAACAGCTCACTGACCACGGTCTGGTGACCAAAGAACAGGACCCGGCACATAAGCAGCGACAGCTCTACAGCTTGACCGAAAAGGCAATTCAGCTTGTTCCTGTGCTAGTCCAGCTAGGAGCATGGGGTCGGAAGTTTCTGCCGGTGAGCCCGGAACTGAGTATCCGCGCCAAGGTCCTTGAAGACGGCGGTCCACAGCTGTGGGAGCGGTTTATGGCAGAGCTGCGGGCAGTACATCTTGGTGTCCCTGCAGCTCAGGATGAGTCGTCAGTTCACCATGAGCTCGAGCAGGCTTATCGGGAAGTGGTGGATGCTGGAGGGGATTCCTCGGGATAGTGCACGCCGATCTGGCGGCGGATCTCATCAAGAGTTCCCATGATCGCCACTGAATCGTCCAGAGTCATCAGCTCACCGGAGAGATTCCCTGCTGCCACATATTCCTCTGCGGCCAGCGCCTGCAGTTGCATGCCGTGGCCTGATACATCAGAGACATACTTCTCTACCATCTGGCCCTCAGCGTCATAGCGGGTGAATCCAGCAGGTGTGAACCACATCCGGTCGATATCGATGCGTCCCTCGGTACCGACGATACTCGCGGTGTTCGAGCCGGCGCCTCGTGCGGAAGCCAAGCAGGTAGAAATCGCACCCGATGAGTGGGTCATCAACACTCCGACTTCGGTATCTGCCCCCGTCTGCCCCAGTCTTCCCGCAGCTTGAACGGTCACCGGGGTTCCGAGGATGTCCCAGGCGAACGACACCGGATACACCCCCAGATCAAGCAAGGCCCCGCCGCCAAGTTCTAGCGCGTTTATCCGGTGCGACGGGTTCGTGGACAGACTCTGGGCATGATCAGCATGGAGAGTGCGGACCTCTCCGATTTCTCCAGAGGTGATGGACTGCCGGATCCGCGCCATGTGGGGTAAGTATCTGGTCCACATGGCTTCACTGGCGTAGAGGCCTTTGGAGAGGGCGGTCTCACGCAGCGTCTCAGCCTGCGCCTGATTGAGCGTGAGCGGCTTTTCCACCAGGACGTGCTTACCGGCCTCGAGTGCCGCCATGGCAGTGTCAAAGTGTGCGGGGTGGGGCGTGGCCACGTACACGATATCCACATTCGGGTCGGTGACCAGCTCTGAGTAGGATCCGTGGGCCCTGCCTATGCCGAACGAGGCCGCAAATTCTTGGGCCGATTCTGCTGAGCGTGATCCCACTGCGGTGACATTCAGTCCTGCCAGCAGAACGTCTGCGGTAAATCGGCGGGCGATCCACCCTGTGGCCAAAATGCCCCAGCGCAGTGGTGTGCGGGACACGTCAGGCTTCTCCGAAGTCACAGTGTTCAGTGCGCTAGTTCGTAGAGTTTTTCGGTGACAACCTGGGCGCGGGCGTTGGAGAATACCTGCTCCTCGCCGATCTCCTGGAAGTTTCGGGACTCCAGAATTTTCAAGGTCCCTATATTGTCGGTCACCACCCGGGCACGCAGTGGCCGTTCTGTGAACTCCTCCAGGAACTGGTCAAAAGCGGTGGTCGTTACCCCATTGCCCCAGAATTGCTTGTCGGTCCAGAACATCACCTCGTGAATGTCGCCGTCGCGGAACACCGCAATAGAACCGGCGGCCTGGCCATCCACGTCGATCGTGCGCACCAGTGACTTCTTGTCATTGAGGAGCTCGCCCCAGTGGTGGTCGAAAATGGACCGATCCTTTGGGTTGGTCGGTGCAAACCCGGCCATATGAGCCGCGTCAGCGTCCTGCTGGAAGGCGAAGAACTGGTCCAAATCCTCGGCCTGCACATCACGCAGAGTAATCTCCATGGAAGGCTCCTTCACATCGGCTTGTGGCCGAAACGTCTAAGAGTGGGGTGCACCCAGCCTACCTGCTCGCCGTGTCCCCGCTCACGGAGCCGCTTAGCCACCACGGATGATTGAGTTGCCATGCCACTCACCGCGGTTGCTACGGCGCATTGGGCTTAGAGCTCGCCCCGTCCAGCCAGAGAATGTCGGACTCATCGCGGTGAGTTCCGGTGGATCCCACATGTTTGCTGTCGATGGTCGGACCCTTCTTAATGACATGGACTATCGCCATGCCGTGACCTCGTCCAAGTCCGTATTCGTCTTTCAACCACTCCAGAATTTCCCCCGCTTTGACCTCCGGTGAGTCGTACCCGCGCTCCTTGGCGTGTTGCACTAGCTGGCGCGGTGTGAGCCCGGTCTTCTCCTCGACTTTGTCAAGATAGGCCTGAAATGACATAACTGATCCTCCGATTCTTCAAGGAGTACTAAGTAGTACTCACTGAGTACGGTACCGTCTAGTACAGGCCATCACAAGGCCTCACGAAAAATGAAAGGGACTAGATCAACCACTTATGAGCAAACGCGACCTGATGCTTCAGCGGGCGTGGGATATCTTCGTCACCCATGGATACATAGGAACGTCCACTGACCAGTTGGCAGCCGCTGCCTCAGTCTCGAAACAGACGCTCTACCGAGAGTTCGGTGATAAGCAGGGCGTCTTTGCCGCGCTGATCAAATACGCCTGCGATCAGGTTCAGGATCCGTTCGCTCCGCTGCGTGCCAAGATGCGTGAATGTGACTCTGCATCGGAGGCAGTGTGTCTGCTTGCAGAGCAATTGATGCGTTCAATCATGAACCCGCGGGTTCAGCAATTGCGGCGCCTGGTCATCGCCGAGGCCGGTCGCTTCCCTGATCTCGGATTGCTGTACTGGGAAAAGGGCTTCCTCCGTGTTATCGCTTCCATCAGCCATTGTCTTCAGGTCCTCCATGAGCGGCAATTGCTCGATGTGCCGGACACCGAATTAGCGGCCCACCACTTCGCGGGTCTACTCCTTTGGATACCCAGCAACCAGGTGATGTTCGCTGGCCAGGCTCGGCCCCTCCGGGAAGAGGACCTTGCCCGCGTTCTTGACCGCGGAGTTGAGGCTTTCGTCAGTGCATACGCGCCCCGCAGCACACATGGCGTGTGAGAGACCTAGTGACCCGTATCCGAGAATCGACCCAGGTCCCAGCCTCGGCTCAGGCCGGACGATGAACCGGCTGCTGAAGCTCTGTGATCCAGTTGCTCTGATCGGAGGACTCTGCACGTATGTAGAACTCCCGGCACGGCCCATAGGGTTCGTAGCCCAGGGTTCGAATCTCTTCATGCAGAGCCTGCCAGCTGAGGTGAATGCGGCTCATACTTCCGTGGTGCACAGTGGTCAGGGCCTCCTCGACCGCAGGGAGGGTGACGATCTCGAAGCCGGCGTGCGGCTCACCGACGTATTCGTAACCGACCGTGACGTGCGTACCGTCGTCAGCTAGGGCATATGCCGCGATGGGCGTGTCGAGGGCGCCCATAGTGCCTCCGAGGATTGAGGCGATCTGATCGAATGCAGGCCCTACCACGCTGGCCATGGTCCGCTGGTCACACACGGTGGCAGTAACGGCGGCCAGTCGCACCTCAGGTAATGGTTTGGCGATGATTTCGGCAGTTCCCATGTGGTGCTCCGTCGCGTTGCAGCGGTGTTGTCTCACCACCTTGATCCTCTTGGAGCCTTCCGTCAACCTCTTGGAGCCTTCCGTCAAGAGGGAACAGTTTGGTGCCGGTGACTAAGGCGGGATAATGGAGCGCATGTCCACACCCCGCCGCGTCGCTATCTTGGGCTCTACCGGCTCCATCGGCATTCAAGCGCTTGAAGTCATCTCCGCGCACCCTGAGTCGTTCCGCGTCGTCGCCCTCTGCGCTGGCACCAATGCTGCACTTCTTGCGGAGCAGGCGCGCACCTTCCGACCTGAACTGGTCGGTATCCGTGACGACGCCGCCGCTAAGGGCCTGACTGACCAGCTGAAGGGCCTGGGTGCCGAGGTGCTTTCAAGTGTTGAATCGGCCGAACACATTGCCGAGCACTCCCAAGCTGATGTGGTGCTCAACGCCATCACTGGTTCTATTGGACTCAAACCGACACTCGCAGCCCTGAAATCAGGCGCCACGCTGGCTCTTGCAAACAAGGAATCGCTGGTGGTGGGAGGCGCCCTCGTCCAGCAGGCCGTGCAACGCCCCGGGCAGGTGGTACCTGTGGACTCTGAACACTCGGCGCTGGCCCAGGCGCTCGCGTCCGGCAGCCACGAAAGAGGCATCTGCGCGGTGCCCCCTCGCGATGCGGACGAACTCACCGGCCAGACTGAGGTTGCAAAGTTGATCCTCACTGCATCAGGCGGACCATTCCGCGGATGGAGCGCCAAGGATCTCGCTGCGGTCACACCGGAGCAGGCCCTGAAACATCCGAACTTTGCCATGGGCGTGATGGTGACAACCAATTCAGCCACCATGGTGAATAAGGCTCTCGAAGTGGTGGAGGCGCATCTACTCTTTGACGTTCCGTTGGAGCGGATTGACACCGTGATTCACCCTCAGCAGTACATTCATTCATTCGTTGAGTTTCAGGACGGTTCGACCATGGCGCAGGCTGGACCTCCGCGAATGCTGGTGCCGATCGCCCTGGGGTTGAGCTGGCCGGACCGCCTGCAGCAGGTGGACAGTCCTATTGACTGGTCCCGCTCCATGAGCTGGGAGTTCGAACCCCTGGACCACAGTGCATTCCCAGCGGTGCAGCTCGCCAAACAGGCTGCCGGGGCCTCTGCGACCCATATGGCGGTGTACAACGCAGCCAATGAGCAGGCAGTGGAGGCTTTTCACGCCGGTAGGCTCGGATTCACCGGCATCGTCGCCGCTGTGGAGCAGGTCTTGGCCCAGCACAGCGGGGTCTCCGAGTCAGCGGCGGACCTAGAGACCGTACTGGGCGCCGAGGAGTGGGCCCGGCAGGCGGCCGAAGTGCTCATTGGTCAAGCAGCGCCAACGGTCTCGGGAGCAGCACGGTGACCGCTCTGCTGATGCTCGCCGGAGTCCTCATCATGGTGGTCGGCATCATCATTTCCATCGCCCTGCACGAGGTGGGTCACCTGCTGCCGGCCAAGCTCTTCAAGGTGCGAGTCACCCAGTACATGGTCGGCTTCGGTCCCACGCTGTGGTCAAAGACCAAGGGGGAGACCGAATACGGGGTGAAGGCTGTCCCTTTGGGTGGTTACGTGGCCATGATCGGAATGTACCCACCACCGGAGCAGAAGAGCGACGACGCCGCCGCAACAGACGCTGCGGAAGACTCGGGTCCAGCCGACCCCTACCTCCAGCAGGTGGGTGCCCAGTATGTGGCGCCGCCCATTGAACGCAGTTCTGCAGCGGAACGTGTGCCGGACGAGCAGAAGACCGTGATGTCCCACTCGACCGGGATTTTCCAGCAGATGTCCCAGGAGGCGCGAGAAGTGGCCTCTGAGGAGCTGCGTCCAGGGGACGAGAATCGGATGTTCTTCCGCTTGGCCACCTGGAAGAAAGTCATCATCATGCTCGGGGGTCCGGCGATGAACGGCCTTCTGGCGCTGCTTCTGACAGCGGGAACTGTCTCCCTGCACGGGATGAACACAGCCACCACAGAGGTGGCTGATGTCTTCGAGTGCATTACCACCGTGGAGGCTGAAGATGCCGCAGAGGTGGTGGCCGAACGAGAGTGCACTGAGAGCGATCCGGCTGGACCCGCCTTTGAGGCGGGTCTAGAACCGGGTGACGAAATCCTGGCATTCGGCGGAACAGAGATTGATGAGTGGGACGATCTCACTCCGTTGATCCGTGACGCAGCCGGGACTCCGAACCAGGTGGTGTACCTCCGCGATGGGGAGGAACACACCACGGAGGTCACCCCGATCCTGACCGAACGGCCTGTTGAAGGTCGCATGGGAGCTCCTGAACGGGACGCGGACGGCTCGCTGGTCACTGAG
The DNA here is from genome assembly GCF_010119385.1 of Nesterenkonia haasae. Classification (GTDB taxonomy): domain Bacteria; phylum Actinomycetota; class Actinomycetes; order Actinomycetales; family Micrococcaceae; genus Nesterenkonia; species Nesterenkonia haasae. The sequence goes on along the minus strand of NZ_VFIE01000018.1, from coordinate 475,036 downwards.
CCTGTGGGCTTCATCGGCGTGGTCTCTCTGACCGAGGTCCAACGCCAGGCGCCCTGGGAAGCCGGGCCGATCGTTTACGAGCAGACCCGGGCTGTGGGACAGGTGGTGCTCACCTTGCCGCAGCGCATGTACGACGTCGGAGTTTCCACATTCACTGAGGTGGAGCGCGACCCCGACGGGCCGATGTCCGTGGTGGGCGTCGGCCGCGTGGCGGGCGAGATCTCCGCCCAAGACCAGATCCCGTGGGAATCACGCTTCGCGACGCTGATGTCCCTCGTCGCGGGAGTCAACATCGCCCTGATGGTGTTCAACCTGATCCCGCTGCTTCCCTTGGACGGCGGGCACGTCGCAGGGGCTCTCTACGAAGCTCTGCGCCGACGCTGGGCCAAGCTGCGGGGTAAGCCAGACCCGGGTCCCTTCGACATTTCTAAACTCTTGCCGTTGACCTATGCGGTGGCAGTGCTGCTGATAGGCATGGGTTTGATGCTGATCCTCGCTGACATAATCAACCCGATTCGCCTCTTCGACTGACCTCGTCCAAGATCAGCCACGGGAGAAGTGCACCGCGTGGAGGCGAGCAGGCGGCGTCGTCATCGGTACCATGGAGGGGTGAACGCGATTAATCTCGGTATGCCCACGGTGAAGGAAGAGCCTCCCGTCCTGGCTCCTCGGCGCAAGACTCGCAATTTCATGGTCGGTGATGTCGGGGTCGGCAGTGACCACCAGATATCGGTGCAGTCTATGACAACCACCAAGACCCATGACATCAATGCCACGCTGCAGCAGATCGCGGAACTGACTGCGTCGGGCTGTGACATTGTGCGTGTAGCCTGCCCGACCGACAAAGACGCGCAGGCGCTGCCGATCATCGCCATGAAATCGCAGATTCCGGTGATCGCAGACATCCACTTCCAGCCCAAGTACGTCTACGCCGCGATCGAGGCTGGATGCGGCGCCGTCCGGGTGAACCCCGGAAACATCCGCAAGTTTGACGACCAGGTAGGCGAAATCGCCAAAATGGCCAAAGACCACGGCGTGAGCCTCCGCATCGGCGTCAACGCCGGATCCCTGGACAAGCGAGTGATGGACAAATACGGGAAGGCAACCCCGGAGGCGCTCGTGGAGTCCGCCGTGTGGGAGGCCAGCCTCTTCGAAGAGCACGACTTCCACGATTTCAAGATCTCGGTCAAGCACAGTGATCCCGTCATCATGGTGCAGGCCTATCAGATGCTCGCAGAGCGTGGCGACTGGCCTCTGCACCTGGGCGTGACGGAAGCCGGTCCGGCCTTCCAAGGGACCATCAAATCCGCGACCGCATTCGGTGCGCTGCTGTCCCAAGGCATCGGCGACACCATCCGAGTCTCCCTCTCCGCCCCACCGGCTGAAGAAGTCAAAGTCGGCAACCAGCTGCTGGAGTCCCTCAATCTGCGGCCCCGCAAACTGGAGATAGTCTCCTGTCCCTCCTGCGGCCGCGCCCAGGTGGATGTCTACAAACTGGCCGACGATGTCACAGCTGGTCTGGAAGGCATGGAGCATCCACTGCGGGTCGCCGTGATGGGCTGCGTGGTCAACGGGCCGGGAGAGGCACGTGATGCTGACTTGGGCGTTGCCTCCGGCAACGGCAAGGGCCAAATCTTCGTGAAGGGGGAGGTCATCAAGACCGTCCCTGAGGATCAGATCGTAGAGACCCTGATCGAGGAGGCCAACCGGCTCGCCGAACAAATGGACCTTGAGGGAGAGGACGCCTCTTCAGGTGCCCCTGTGGTCTCCGTCAGCTAGCCCCGACGGCAAAGTTTCCCGCGCCACCGGTGGCCGAGTTCGCGTTCTCACCGGGGAAGACACGCATGCTCTCCACGAACTGTTGGACGCTGATCCGGTCGGTAACACCTCCGTGGCGGCAGCGCTGCAGCAGCGCGGAACGGCGGCATTCGGAAAAGGGCGGCAGAGTGCACTCCTGCTGGGGATAGACGCTGCAGAACCCCATGACGGCGCCGCTCGTCGGCTGGTTTCGGCCTGCTGGCTAGGTTCGAACATCATCCCGGTAGGGGCAGACCCCTCCACCGCGAAGCAGTTTGGCCGTGCCGCCCGCGCACTGCGCCGCAGAGTCTCCTCCATCTATGGGCGATCCGAGGCCGTACTCGCCCTTTTTGAAGCGACCGGATGGTCCAACCACCGTGAAGTGCGCGCCCACCAGCCGCTGATGGTGATGTACCAAGAACCTGAAATGAGACCACTTCCGGGAGTGCGGCCCTCGAAACCTGAAGAGTTCAGCGCCGTCGAACAGGCCTGCGCGGCCATGTTCACCGAGGAGCTCGGATTCTCCCCATACGATCACGGGGCAAGCCAGTATCGGGACCGAATCCGCGGACTTATTCAGGCCGGTCACTCGCTCATAGCTGTGGACCCCGAGACCCGGCAGATCACGTTCAAGGCGGAGTTCGGGTCAGTCACCGACCAGGCCGTGCAGGTCCAGGGGGTGTGGGTGAATCCACTCTGGCGCGGCCGCGGAATGGCAGCCCCGGGAATGGCCGCAGTCGTCAAGTACGGGCTGAGCCTCGCTCCTCGAGTGAGCCTCTACGTCAATGGGTACAACACCCCCGCGATCCGCGCCTACGAACGGGTCGGCTTCCAGCACGCCGGCACCTACTCGACCGTCTTGTTCTAGACTCAACGTGATGACAGCCGCAGAGCTAGGCCGAGCCTTGCAGAACGGAGACCTCACGGGGGCACGCCGCATGCTGGACGTCACCAGGGCGGATGGTCAGTACGACGACGCCTTGGAGCTCTTGGCGCAGCACGCACCTCACTCGCCCGCCGTCACGGAGCTGCTGATCGAAGCCCTCGATGCTTCAGGAGTGGTGCACCGATTCGCTGGAGCAGCGCTGCTGGACAAGGCGGCCGTGGACGACGTCGCCCAGGACTCGCTCATCTCCGTGGCTGAGTCCATCAGTTCCTACGATGGTCGCAGCAAAGTCACCACCTGGTTGCACAGTATCGTTCGCCGGCGCGTGGTCGACCACTTGCGAAGAGCCCGGGAAGTCACAGAGCTCACCGAGGACCTCGGACCGGCGGAGCGGATGAGCTCTGCCATCGCGACACGGACCGCGGTGCGCCAGGCACTCGCCGAACTGCCCGAGGTCTACCGCATACCTGTGACACTGCGCGATATCAACCAGGCGCCCTACACGGAGATCGCCGAACAGCTCGGGCGCCCAGTGGGTACGGTGAAGTCGCAGGTCAGCCGCGGCCGGGCAATGGTCGCCGCGAGGCTCGGGGAACAGGACGGGCGGGATACAGGTGGCTGAGCGTCTCGGCCACTACCTCCTCGGTGACGTGATTGGTGTGGGCTCCTTCGCAACGGTCTACCGGGCGATCGACGAGCGGCTCGACGATGAGGTCGTCGTAAAAGTTCTTGCTGAGAACCACAGCCTCAACCCCGAAATTCGTGAGCGGTTCATCGCTGAGGGGCGGAGTCTGCGCAGGGTAGAAGGCTCACATGTGGTGACGATCTATGACATCGGCGAATCAGAACGGCAACAGCCCTACCTGGTTTTGGAATACGCTGACCGCGGCACCGTACGCGAACGGGTCGCTGCGCTGTGGCAGTCTGGCTGGCGAGCCAGCCGGGAGGACATCCTTGCGTTCGCCAGGCCTCTCGCCGCCGCCGTGGACGCTGTCCACCGCGCGCAGCTGGTCCACCGGGACCTCAGCCCAGGCAACATCCTGCTGACCACCAAGCCGTCGGAGCTCATTGGAGATGAGACATCCAACCTCCACTCTCAGGTGGTGGCAACTGATGAGCGGCTTATGATCGCTGACCTCGGCATGTGTAAGAACCTCGCGATGAACTCCGGCCTTACCGTTTCCGGCGGCACAGCGGGGTTCCGCCCACCCGAGCAGGACAGTCCCGGTGTGGTCGACACCCGAGCTGACATCTACGCGATATCAGCCGTGCTGAACTGGCTTGCTCAGGACGCCGACTTACCCGGAGCCGCTGACAAAGTCATTCGGCGTGGAATGTCTGCCAAACCTCACCGTCGCCAACCGAACGCTTCCGTATGGCTGAACGAACTTGAGGACGCTTTGGCCCCGCCTGAGTCTGCGCCCGAGCGTGAACCCGCTGCAGAATCCACCCAGGATGCACCCCCTACCACCTGGGTTGGGCTATTGCGGCGGCGGTTCGTCGTCGTCCTTCTTCTCGTTGCCTTTGCGGGTGGAGCGTTGCTGGGTGGAACCCTATTAGGCCAGTGGCTTTCCGGGGGCCAGGAGCAGTCGGCGGCCGAAGCAGGGGGTGCCACCATCGGCATCACGGGGCCTGAAGAGGTAACAGTAGGGGAGTCCGCTGTGTTCAACGCAGAGGTTTCTGACCTTGAGTCCTGGGTGTGGGCGCTTCCGTCCGGACGGCATCTTGCCGATGAACCAGAGGTTCTCCTGACCCCGACCGCGCCCGGAACGGCCGAGATCGTCCTGCGCGCGCGGCTGCCTGACGGACAGGATCTGGAAGCCCGCCACAGCATCCGCGTCATTGAGTGAAAAACTTTCTCCACCACCGTGCAACCTTTTGAGCACCCGTTCCGACTCATCACTAGAACGACACTCTACGAAAGGACAGGCCATGAACACCGCAGGTCATTCGCTGCTCAGCGGGGGGATCGGGCTTATTGCCGTTGCAGCCCTGGGGCTGACAGGTTGCTCACCTGATCAGGAATCCGCCCAGTTCGAGGACACCGAGACAGCATCTGCTCAGGAAGCGGAAGCGCAGGAGGACACCTCGACGGAGGAGGAGACCGACAACGACGGGCCCAGTGACGCTGAGGAAGCCGACGACGCTGAGGAGCAGGCTGCTGAGGGGACAGCGGTCCAGACTTCTGAAGGTCCCATTGACCCGGACGATGCCCTCCACACGGTGGAGTACAGCCTCCCCAGCACGAATATCGACGGCACGATGACTCTTGGGCTGCACCGCCTCCAGGTGCGGGACAATACTCTGGAGCTGCTGCTGACCTTCACGCCCGAGTTTGATCAGCACGACACTCATACTCTCTACGGATTGCACGGAAACAACGGGGCGCTGGCAAAGCCCGCCCTCTTTGATCGCGAAAACCTCAAGCAGTACTCCTCCTTGCGCAGCGACCGAGGTGTCGCCTGGGAGACCGACGTCGTCGGCCCCCGTGTGGCCTCCGGTGAATCCATCGCCTTCTGGGCCACCTTCGCCGTGCCCGAAGACGATATAGACACCATCAACGTGGGCATTCCCGCAGCCCCCGAATTCGAAGATGTGGAAATCGACTGGGGCGAGGCTGAGCCCGCCGAGGCGGGAGATGAGGACCAATGAGCACGAAGTTCACTATGCGGGCGATCGCCGGCGTGGTGTTGACCGCCTCGTTCATGCTCCCGCTGACAGCTGCAGCGGCTGAAGGTGATCAGGAGGTGCAGCAGAAACCCGAGCCGCCCGGTGACGTAACATCCGGCATGCTCGCTGACTCGGTGACACGTTTTGGACCCGTCATCACCCCATACTCAACCGAAGGCACAATCGACGAGCTGGGTGGGGGTGAGTCGGATGAGCAAGATGTCCTGGTACTCGAAGCTGACCTGCTGTTCCGCTCCAACGAATGGGATTTGCCGCCCAATGCCGTAGAGCCGATAGCCGAGCTGGCCGAAGTCGTGCCAGAAGGAGCTTCCGTCGACGTCCACGGACACACCGACTCCCTGCCCGTCGACGAATCCCAGTTTGATTTCGATAACCGTGAACTGTCGGAAAACCGCGCCCAAGCCGTGGCCGATGCGCTCGCTGAGGAACGCCCGGACCTGACGTTGAATGTTGAAGGATTTGGTGATGAACAACCGGCAGTCCGGGAGGACCCAGAAGACTCCAGCACTTTCGCAGCAAATCGAAGGGTAGAGCTCCGCTACGGCGACTGACCTGCACATCACGAGGTGGAGACCAGAATCTCGGCGCGTGCAACCGGCTGGAGACCGTCTCTATGGCGATACTGGAGCTGATGAGACCTGCCCGATTCTGGACGGCTTTGCCGCTAATTGCCCTCACGCTCACCGGTTGCGAAGACACCCCGGAAGCTGACGGCTCCCCACTGGGTGGGGGGTCCCTGGACAGTTCAGTGGCGGAGGCGCAGGTAACTGCACCTGAGCCTCGAGGCCAGCAGCTGTCGCACCCTGAGATGGTCGAGGCGTTGGAGTCCACGCTGAGCTCGGCAACGATCACCGACACTGACGATTGGTGGCCGAACCTGCGCGATCTCAACCGCGAACTGCAGCGCTTGGAGGTACAGCCGGTCGACTGCAAGCCCTATGTCACCGCCTCGGCCCTTCCCATGCCCGCCGGAGCACTGGGAGCGCTCGCGGAATCTGCCGACTCGCAAACCGTGATCTACACCTTTGAAGACTCCACCGCCGCCGAGGACTACATGGATTCCGAACGTGCAGGTGTCGAGCGCTGCGCCGAACACAAGGTAGTCCGAGACCTCGGCGAAGATGAGGCGCAGGCTGAGACCACGCTGACCGAGTTGCGCGTGCGCACCGGTGCGCAGGACGCTCTGGCAGTCGGCAGGGTGATGGAGGCCTCAGACATCACCCAGCGTGACCTTACGGTGCTTCTGCGCCAGGGCCCGCATGCAGTGCTCGCCGCTGAGCAGGAAGACCCCGATGCGGAGCAGGAGGACGCCATCGCCGAACTCGAAGCCCGAGCCGCTGAAGTCCTTTCAACGTTGATCGGTGAGGAGATCGTTGCTCCCGAACCTGAGCCTGAACCGGAAGATGAGTCAGAGGATGAGCCGGAGGAGGATTCTGAGTCCGAGGAAGAGGGAGAACCCGAGGGTGAAAACGACTGACCCCTCCTCGCTGTGCAGCCCGTCGTTATACCCGGGCCTGTGCATCTGACACTCCGTTATCGCGCCGTGTGAAGTCAATAAGCCGATGTCAAAGAGTGTGCACCGTGGAACCAGCACCTTGCCCATGCCCTTTGAGATCAAACCCCTTTAGGCAACGCGCGGCACGCCCGAGTCGGTGAGGATGCCACGTAGCCGCTCCGGTGACCGCAGATCATTCCAGTCCCAGCGCACAACCCGGTAGCCCTGCTGTTCGATACGGCGTTCGCGCGTCTTCTCATGGATGACGACGTCCACTGCATGCGTCCCGGTGAGGTCTCTGGCGCGTGTGTACTTCATATGACCATCGAACTCGCCGACTAACCGTGCCTCTTCCCAGCAGAAGTCCGCTCGGTAGCGCGTCCCATCAGGGGTGGTGATGCTGTGTTGAAGCGTCGGAACCCTGAACCCCAACTGGGAGATGCGCAGGCGTGAGAGGGACTCTCCCGGAGATTCTGAAAGCGGGTCAGCGAACTTTATCGCTCGAAGCCACCGTGTCTGCGCCCGCAGGCTCGGGATGGACCGCAGCCAGGGATTGAAGGCGCTGCGGTCCAAGCTCTGGCCACGGTGGCGCCCCGCGAGCACGGCATCGAGAATGATCACCCCCGCCGACATATCTGACCGACACACCGTATCCACCACACACAGAGGCAGAGGCTCCACCTGGAGCCGAATGCCGCCAGGGTCAAAGCGTTCTCCGAATGAGGGCGTGAGGTTCTGCAGAATCTCGGAGTAATCGCCCTCGATCCGGGGGTCCAACCCCCGCCGCAGACTCTCCCGGAATCTCAACGGATACTGGACCCTCTTGGTGTCAACACCTTTGAAGCGGCGGAGCCACGCCTCGCCGCTTGGCTCTTCTCCGAATGTCTGGTGCCATGTTCTGGCCAGGGAGGACCGTGGCGCCGCTCCGGTGATGGCAGCACGGCCACGCCGCCCACACTGGCCATTATTGTGCGTCCTCACATGCACGGTCTGAGGCACCTCTAGTAGTGGAACCCCATAGAGGGCAAGTGCGGTTTCGCGGCAGAAGATTTCTTGGCCCCGCGCCAACCCCGTAGCCACTGTCGCGATGAGATGCCGATCCCAGGGCGGGCTGCGCAACCAATCGGAGGCGGAGAAGTAGCAGCCGCGCCGAACTCTGACAAGCTCCGCACGGTTGACCCGGTGCCGGAGCCTGTGTGCTGCATTGTCATCGTCCATGCTGAGCACCTGCAGCAGAGTGCTGCGCGTTGACGACCCATTCACTGTAGTCATAGGTACAGAATGACTCAGTTTGATCGTGTTTGGCGCAGCTCTATGGGATCTGTGGAAAAGGTGGGGAACCCTCCCGCTTTTACCCTGCCCTACCGGAAAAACCTCATGCAATAGCGCAGCGTCATTCCATCAAGGCAGGGTAAAACGGCGAAGGAGGTGTGGAGCACGCAGCTCACCTCAGCGAGCCGGCACGCTCCACCAGATGGGGCACCACGGCTGCTAGCTCTATGTTCTCCGCCTCGCCGGTGCGGCGATCCTTCACCTCAATGTGGCCCTCCGCCAAGCCGCGGCCCACCACCACGATCGTAGGCACCCCCAGCAGTTCGGCATCGCCGAACTTCACACCTGGGGACACCTTGGGACGGTCATCGTAGATCACCGACAACCCTGCGGCCTCCAAGTCTCCGGCCAGGGTCTCCGCAGCCTCGAAGACCTCAGTGCCCTTGCCTGTGGCCACCAGGTGTACATCCGCCGGAGCCACAGCTGCGGGCCAAATGATGCCTCTGTCGTCGTGGTTCGCCTCCACCAGTGCAGCCAGGGCGCGGGTCACCCCGAAGCCGTAGGAGCCCATGGCAACAGTGGTCTGCTTGCCATTCTCATCGAGGACCTTCAGTCCCAACACCTCGGAGAAGTACCTGCCCAGCATGAAGATGTGTCCGAGCTCGATCCCGCGCCGGGCGGTCAGGGGCCCGGAGCCGTCAGGTGCAGGATCACCGTCACGGACCACCACGGACTCGATGGTGTCGTCCCAGGTGAAGTCACGTCCGGCCACCAGACCGAACACGTGCTGATCAGCCTCATTCGCCCCGGTGATCCAGCGGGTGCCCTCCACAATCCGCGGATCTGCCAGGTACGGGATCCCGGTGGCGGAGTCCTTGCCCAGGTGAGGGGCATCCAGACTCAACCCGGGCCCAATGTAGCCGCGCACCAGGTCAGGATGCTGAGCAAAATCACCTGACTCGGCAGCCTCCACGGAGACTTCACCATCGATGCCCAGGGTGCTGCCGATAGTCACCTCAGCCCGTTTGAAGTCGACGTCGCGGTCACCTGGGACGGCGATGATCGCGACTTTGCGTTCTCCATCCGGCGTGATCACAGCAACGACGACGTTCTTCAACGTATCTGCAGCAGTCCACTGCCGGTCCTGACGCGGCTGGTGGGTGTTCGCAGCATCCACCAGGGTCTGGATCGTATCGGTGCCGGGGGTGTGGTGCACCACAGCGGCGGGGGCGTCGTCGTAGTTTTGGGGCTCAGGCGGGACGCTGGTGACTGCCTCTACGTTGGCCCGGTAACCACCCGGGGATTCCACGAAAGTGTCCTCTCCGATATCGCACGGGAAGAGGAACTCCTCAGACGCCGAACCACCCATGTTGCCGTTGTCTGCGGAGACTGGCACAGCGGGCAGCCCGAGCCGCTCAAAGATCCGCACATAGGCGGCACGGTGGGCATCATAGGCTGCTCGCTGATCCTCATCGGTGACGCAGAAGGAGTAGGAGTCCTTCATCACGAACTCGCGCCCACGCAGCAGCCCAGCCCGGGGGCGCGCCTCATCGCGGTACTTGGTCTGGATCTGGTACAGATTCACCGGCAGGTCCTTATAGGAGCTGTACAGGTCCTTCACCAGGAGGGTGAAGACCTCCTCATGGGTGGGTGCCAACAGATAGTTGGGTTTGCGCACCCTGGGCTCGATCTCCTCTGACTTACGGTCCCCGAGTACAAAGATGCCGTCGCCGTAGGTCTTCCACCGGCCGGAAATTTCGTAGGGCTCTTTGGGCAGCAGGGCGGGAAAGTGCACCTCTTGCGCCCCAATGGCATACATCTCCTCGCGCACAATCTGCTCAAGCCGGCGCAGTACGCTCAACCCCAGTGGCAGCCAGGAGTAGATCCCCGGCGCAGCACGGCGGATGTAGCCGCCGCGGACCAGCAGGCGGTGGCTGGCAACTTCGGCATCAACGGGGTTGTCGCGCAATGTGCGCAGGAAAAGATGAGACAGGCGTGTGGTCATGAGGACGAGTCTAGTCGGGCAGAGCTGGCATTGTTTGGCAGAATGGAACACATGGCAGTCCCACCACGTCCCCCCGAAGACCAACGGTTTCAAGACGCGCGCGCCGAGAAGCTGGCCGCTCTGATCGAACCCACTGTGGCCGCGCATGGGCTGTATGTTGACGAGGTCGCCGTGACCACCACTGGTCAGCGGACCGTGCTGCAGGTCTGCGTGGACTACCAGGAGGGCACAGAAAATGTGGACTTGGACACCATTGCAGGAGTTTCCGAAGCGCTCTCGGTGGTGCTGGACCAGGGGGAGCAGGACGACGCCGCCGCAGCACCCCTGGCGGCCCTGGACACCTATGATCTTGAGGTCAGCACCCCGGGCGCCACTCGTCCGCTGACCGAGCCGCGCCACTTCCGCAGAAATATCGGCCGGCTGCTGGAGATCGACAGAACTGCAGAGGAACGCTCTGGAGGCGCGCCAGCGATGACTGCTCGTCTCCAGGAGGTCGACGATGAGGGCATCGTGGTCGCAGAGATCAAGCCCCCACCTAAGAAGGGGATGAAACCAAAAGTGGGGCCGGACACTCATATCAGCTTCAGGTCCATCGCCCGGGCTCGTGTCCAGGTAGAGTTTTCACATAAAGACTGAAGAAGGTTGACCGGAGGCACAAGTGGATATCGATATGAGCGCCCTGCGCATGCTGGTCCAAGAGCGTGACATACCTCTCGAACGGCTGATGCCTGCTATTGAACAGGCTCTGGTGCTCGCATACCACAAGAGCCCGGGAGCACTGCAGCACGCCCGCGCAGAGATTGATGAGAAAAACGGGCACGTGACGATCTTGGCCAAGGAGATGGACGAAAACGGCCAGGTGATCGGCGAATTTGACGACACACCGAAGAACTTCGGACGAGTAGCTGCGTCCACGGCTCGGCAAGTCATTATGCAGCGCATTCGTGATGCAGAAGATGAAGGCGTAATCGGTGAGTTCAAGTCCAAAGAAGGTGAGCTGGTCTCTGGGATCGTCCAGCAGGACCGCAACCCGCACACCGTGAAGGTGGACATCGGTGGAGTAGAGGCCGACCTGCCTGCCCAGGAACACGTCCCGGGGGAGTCCTATGTGCACGGCTCGCGACTGCGTGCCTTCGTGGTGGATGTCCACCGCGGATTCAAGGGCCCACAGATCACCCTGTCCCGGTCCCACCCAGGATTGGTCAAGAAACTCTTCTCCCACGAGGTCCCGGAAATTGCAGATGGTTCGGTTGAGATCACCTCGATCGCCCGTGAGGCCGGGCACCGGACTAAAATTGCGGTCCGTGCCACCCAGTCTGGGATCAACGCTAAGGGCGCCTGCATCGGCGCGATGGGGTCGCGCGTGCGGGCGGTGATGAGTGAACTCAACGACGAAAAGATCGACATCATCGATCACAGCGATGAACCGTCACGACTGATCGCCAATGCGCTGTCTCCAGCAAAGGTGAGTTCAGTCACAGTGTTGGATGAGGCCACCCGCTCGGCACGCGTCGTCGTCCCTGAATATCAGCTGTCGCTGGCCATCGGAAAAGAGGGGCAGAATGCCCGGCTCGCGGCCAAGCTGACCGGCTGGCGGATTGACATCGTCTCGGATTCGGCGGCCTGAGGCTCAGGCCGCAGGTTCTTGACCGCACTGATAGACTCTTATGGTCCCAATCAGGACGTGTGTCGGCTGCCGATCGCAGACTGAGCAGGACAGTGCCGTACGTTTCGTGCTCGACGGCGATCAGGTTGTCCTGGATGCCGAGCGGAAAATGCCGGGCCGTGGAGCCTGGCTGCACCGCAGTCGACAATGTTTCGAGGCCGCGCTGAACCGAAGGTCCTTCAACCGGGCCTTCCGGAAGCCGGTCGCCACAGCACAGTTAGCGTTCGAAGACATCGAACAATTGACCACAGCGACGAAGGCGGGTTGGAAAGAGATGAACACCCGATGAGCACCGACGGATGAGCTCCCTATCATGAGCGCCATTCACCGTTCGGAAATCAATCATGCTAAACGGCCTGATTCGATGAGCCGCTAACGTCAAGCCCCGCTTGGCTGGCGGGGCATCGCGCGGGCCAGACAAGGAGAACAGTGGCCAAGGCCCGCGTACATGAGATTGCCAAAGATATTGGCGTCTCATCAAAAGAAGCACTAGCAAAGCTCCAAGAGATGGGTGAGTTCGTAAAGTCCCCGTCATCTACTGTTGAGCCCCCCGTAGCGAAGAAGTTGCGTGCTGCGTTCCCCCAGGCCGAACAGCCTGTGGAGAAGCCGGCCGCAAAGCCCGCGCCCAAAAAACCGGGTGTTCCCGGTGGAGCAAAGCCGGGCCCAGCACCCAAGCCCGAAGCGGCCAAGCCGGCACCCGCCGAGCCAGAGCCCGCACAGCCTGAGCCTTCACAGCCGGCACCTGCACCTGAACCGACAGAGCCCGCCGCAGAGAAGCCTCAGACACCGGAACCGTCCTCCTCAGCCCCCAAGCCAGGCGGCCCCAAGCCACCCGCGCCCGGACCTAAGCCTGGTGGGCCAAAGCCCCCCGCCGCTAGACCAGGTGGCCCCAAACCACGCAGCGGAGGAAACAACCCCTTCGGACTGGCTTCAGAGCGTGAAAACGCCCGCCCGAGCGGACCCCGCCAAAGCAGCGGCGGCCCGCGGCCAGGCGGCCCCCGCCCCGGAAACAACCCCTTCGCGCCCCGTCAGGGAATGCGCGGCGGAGAACGTGGCGGAGATCGCGGCTCAGCCGGACCACGCCCAGGTGCACGGCCAGGAGCTCCACGCCCTGCCGGCACCGAAGGAAACCGTCCAGCGGCACCGCGCCCCGGAGCACCCAAACCATCAATGATGCCAGGCCAGTCGCCCGCGCCAAGCCGTGGCAACGCACCCGGAGGCCCTCCAGCAGGGGGACCTCCACGTGGACGAAGCGGCGGTCGTGGCCGCGGTGGAGCAGCAGGCGCATTCGGTCGTGGCGGCTCCAAGTCCAAGGCACGCAAGTCCAAGCGCGCAAAGCGCCAGGAGCTTGAGCAGAAGCACACTCGCGAAATCGGCGGCGTGCGCGTGCCCAAGGGGGACGGCAGCACGGTGGTGAAGCTGCGCCGCGGTTCGTCCCTAGGTGACTTCGCAGAGAAGATCAACGCCGAGCCGGCAGCACTCATCACAGTGATGATGAAGCTCGGGGAAATGGCGACGGCCAACCAGTCCCTCGATGAGGAGACATTCCACCTGCTGGGTGAAGAACTCGGCTACAGGGTGGAGATTGTCTCCCCAGAGGATGAGGACCGGGAACTGCTGGAGTCGTTCGACATCAATCTGGATGACGAGGCAGCCGACGAATCCGCTGAGGACATGGAAGCCCGCGCCCCAGTGGTGACTGTCATGGGCCACGTGGACCACGGTAAGACCCGCCTGCTGGACGCTATCCGGTCCTCCAAGGTGACCGAAGGTGAGGCCGGAGGCATCACCCAGCACATCGGTGCTTACCAGGTGGAAGTCCCCCATGAAGGCCAGCAGCGTTCCTTGACCTTTATCGACACCCCCGGTCACGAGGCGTTCACCGCCATGCGTGCCCGTGGTGCGAAAGTCACCGATATTGCTGTGCTTGTGGTCGCTGCCGACGATGGCGTGATGCCACAGACAGTTGAGGCTCTCAACCACGCCAAGGCCGCAAATGTGCCTGTGGTGGTGGCGGTCAACAAGATCGACAAAGAGGGCGCAGCCCCGGACAAGATCCGTGGTCAGCTCACCGAATACGAACTGATCCCCGAAGAGTACGGCGGCGATGTCATGTTCGTGGACGTCTCGGCGATCCAGAACATCAACATCGATGAGCTCCTGGAAGCTGTTCTGCTGACCGCAGACGCAGCCCTGGAACTCACCGCGAACCCTTCGAAGGCAGCACGTGGTGTGGCCATCGAAGCGAACCTCGACAAGGGTCGCGGCGCCGTCGCGACAGTCCTGGTGCAGTCCGGAACCCTGCGGGTCGGTGACAACATGGTGGCAGGCACCGGCTTCGGCCGCGTCCGAGCCATGTTCGATGACACCGGTGAAGCAGTGGAGGAGGCAACTCCTTCCCGGCCGGTCCAGGTCCTGGGTCTGTCGACGGTGCCGAGGGCCGGTGACAGTTTCCTTGTCACCGGCGACGACCGGACGGCACGGCAGATCGCTGAAAAGCGTGAAGCAGCCGAGCGGAACGCCCTGCTGGCGAAGCGCCGCAAGCGCATCACCCTGGAAGATTTCGACCAGGCAGTTGCCGACGGCAAGATCGACACTTTGAACCTGATCCTCAAGGGAGACGTTTCGGGTGCAGTGGAGGCCCTGGAAGATGCGCTGTTGAAGATCGACGTCGGAGCCGATGTGCAGCTGCGGGTCATTCACCGCGGCGTTGGAGCGATCACTCAGAACGACGTCAACCTGGCCACAGTGGACAACGCGGTCATCATCGGCTTCAACGTCCGCCCCGCCGAGCGCGTCACCAGCCTGGCTGACCGTGAAGGCGTTGATATGCGCTTCTACTCGGTCATCTACGCGGCGATTGACGACATCGAATCGGCGCTGAAGGGCATGCTCAAGCCAGAGTACGAGGAGGTGCAGCTCGGCAGCGCAGAAATCCGCGAGGTCTTCCGCTCCTCCAAGTTCGGCAACATTGCAGGTTCAATCGTTCGCTCCGGCATCATCCGCCGCAACGCCAAAGCGCGGCTCGTTCGCGACGGCAATGTGGTCGGTGACAACCTCACCATCGAGTCGTTGCGCCGCTTCAAGGACGACGCCACCGAAGTCCGTGACGGATTCGAATGTGGTATCGGCCTCGGCAGCTTCAATGACGTCCGAGAAGGCGACATGGTCGAAACCTGGGAGATGCGCGAAATCCCGCGCACCTAAATTAAGCGTCGGAAGGCTTTCGGCCGGTCGCAGGACCCCTGTCCTGTAGGCCGGCCGAAAGGCTCACGACAGCAGAGCTGAGGAGGCATCTATGGCAGATCCAGCACGCGCATCGCGTCTGGCGTCCCGCATCAAAGTGATCGTGGCCGAGGCCCTGCGGACCCGCGTCAAGGACGACCGTACGGAGATGATCACCATCACCGACGCCCGCGTCACTAACGACTTGCAGCACGCCACGCTGTACTACACAGTCCTCGCTGAGGACGACGAGGCCAAACAGGCCGCCATCGAACTGCTCTGGGCAAGCCGTGGGGTACTCCGTCACGAAGTGGGTCGGCAGCTGAGCATCCGGCTGACCCCCACTCTCGAGTTCACCGCAGACGAGATCCCCGAATCAGCGGCACACTTGGAAGATCTGCTCAAGAAGGCCCGCGAGCAGGACGAACAGGTCCGGGCCCTCCGTGAAGGCGCACAGCCGGTGAACGAGTCTCCGTATCGTTCCGATGCTGACGCAGGGGAGGCCAACGCCGAAGGCGACCGCCCCTCACCCGAAGACCGCTAAGCAGAGTCAGCGGCACTGTGGCAAAGAAGCAACGCCCTGAAGAACTGGAGGTCGGTTCCGGTCTTGTCCTCGTGGACAAGCCGGCCGGCTGGACCAGTCATGACGTCGTCGGACGCATTCGGAAGCTCGCCGGAACCCGCAAAGTCGGCCACGCAGGCACCCTGGACCCCATGGCCACTGGCGTGCTCGTCGTCGGCATCAACCGTGCCACCCGTCTGCTCACCCACATCGTGGGAGTCAGCAAAAACTACACCGCCACTATCCGGCTCGGGCAGGACACCACCACCGACGACGCCGAGGGCGAGATTCTCTCCACCCGTTTCGCCAATGCGCTCACCCGTGAAGAGATCGACCGGGCTGCGGCGACACTGACCGGTGAGATCATGCAGGTGCCCAGCACCGTCAGCGCCATCAAAGTCGACGGTCGGAGAGCCTATGACAGAGCCCGCTCTGGAGAAGATGTGGAGCTCAACGCCCGCCCAGTCACGGTCCATCAGTTCATGATCGGTGAGATCAGGCGCATCGACGGCGGCAAAATGGTGGACGTCGATGTCGATGTCTCCGTATCTTCCGGCACCTATGTGCGCGCTCTAGCCCGGGACCTCGGGGAGTTGCTGGACACTGGCGGGCACCTGACCGCGCTGCGCCGGACTGCTGTGGGACCCTATCGGGTGGATCAGTGTCTTACGGTGGAGCAGCTGGCTGAAGATTTCGGTTACATCGGCCTAGCAGAGGCGGCCGGACAACTCTTTCCAGCTCGTCAGGTGACCGCCGAGGAAGCTGAGCATCTGCGACACGGCCGGCGGATTACCGCCAGCGCATCCCCGGAACTGACGGCAAGGGAATCCGCCGAAGCCTCCGAGATCATCAGTCCGACGCGTGAGACGCTCACCGCCGCCTTCGATCCCGACGGAGAGCTGGTGGCCCTGCTCCAGGACATCCCTGCCAAGCCGGGGGCGTCGTCGTCGCCTGATGCTGCCCAGGCTGCCACAGTCGGCCCGCAGGCTCTTCAAGCTAAACCAGAGCTAGTGTTTGCGCTGTGACCGCAATGTTCCTCCTGGGCACCGTAATCTGTGCCCTCTCCACGCTGATCTGTTGGACAATGACAGCCGTGCGCGCTCATCCGGCGGATTCGTCCATCATCAGTTTGGCCGCTATTGAGCTGTACCTGATCGTGTACGGCATCTACGCGGGTGTGCGGCAGGCCATGGGGGCCTCCATCGCCGGTGAAGCGTGGGAGTTTTGGGGGTACATTCTGACCGCCCTGATGTTGCCGGTAGGTGTTTTCATCTGGGCGATGGTCGACAAGACACGCTGGTCTAATCTTGTGATGAGCTTTGTCGGGCTTGTGGTGTTTGTCATGGTGTACCGCATGGAGGAGATCTGGTGGGGAAGCGCACTGTAGTACCTGATGGCGCAGCAGCAGCGACGCCGGCTAAGAGTCCCCGCAACCGGGGAGTCGGGATGTTGATCATCACCGCCTACGGCATCTTCGCTGTCAGCGCCTTTGCCCGGGCCTTCTACCAAATCACACCCTTCCCACAGGAAGGTAAGGTGCAGTTCGTTGACGCGCCTTTGGCTCTGAGTCTTTCCGCGTTCGCAGCCGCGGTCTATGTTGTGGCCACCCTGGCCCTAGCGCGCACATCTGCGACCGCCTGGAGAGTCGCACTGGTCGCCGTACTGATCGAGATGTTCGGGGTGATAGGTGTAGGTACCTGGACACTGATCCAACCAGAGCTGTTTGAGGTTGCCACCGTCTGGGGAGGCTTTGGCCGGGACTATGGGTACATTCCTCTGGTCCTCCCGTTCGTGGGGCTTTTCTGGCTCTTCCGTCACCGGCCGTAGGATAGACGCCGTGCATATCTACTATGGGCTCGACGACGTCCCCGCCGACCTGGGCGCCACCGTGCTCACCATCGGTAATTTCGACGGGGTGCACCGCGGTCACCAGCAGGTTCTGACGCAGCTGAATGAGAGCGCCCGCCGCCGCAATGCGGCTTCGGTGGCGTTGACTTTCGACCCGCACCCAGCGCTGCTCCATCGCCCTGAATCGGCACCGGAACTGCTGACCGGGCTCGGGGAGAAGCTTGCGCGCCTTGATGCTAGCGGTGTGGATGCGGCACTCGTGCTGAACTACAACACCCAGTTGGCCAGCCACACGGCGGAAGACTTCGTCCGTCGGTACTTTGTGGAAGCGCTGCACCCGGTGGCTGTGGTGATCGGCCGTGATGTGCGTTTCGGACGCCAGAATGAGGGTGACTTCACCACTATGGTTCAGCTGGGGGAGAAGTTCGGGTTCGAGGTGATCGGAGTTGACGACTACCCCGTGGAGGTATCCTCCGGCGAAGAATCCTCCGAACGGTGCTCTTCCACTGCGATCAGACAGGCCCTCCAGAATGGTGACGTGGTATCGGCCGCACGGATGCTCGGGCGCCAACATGCAGTGGTCGGAGAAGTCGTCCATGGGCAGGCCCGCGGTCGCGAGCTCGGATTTCCCACAGCCAATCTCTCCCAGGAAGCCGAAGGGATGGTTCCCGCAGACGGTGTCTATGCCGGATGGGTGACCGACAATCACCACCACCGGTGGCCGGCCGCCATCTCAGTCGGCTCGAACCCAACGTTCGACGGCCTCATCCGGGTGGTCGAAGCTCATGTGCTGGACAGACCGGATGAGCAGGTGGAGGACTTTGACCTCTACGGCCAACGTCTCCGGGTGGAGTTCGTCGGCCGGTTGCGCGGCATGGTGGCCTACGAAGGCGCCGCGAAGCTCGTTGAGCAGATGCACAAGGACGTCCAGGACGCCCAAGAAGTGCTCAACGCCGCCCGCAGCTCTGCCGCTGTCGCCGCTCTCCGCGCGGAATGACTCGGCCCAACCTTCCCAAACGCCGCTCTGACGGTCAGCCCCTGATTGTGTCCGAGCAGCGCCGCAAGGAGCTGGGCGGGTCTTTCGCTAGTGCACAGGCCGCCGCCGAGGCGGGAGAGTACGACGCCCTCCGCCCCCGGTACCCAGAGCAGGCCGTGAAAGATCTCCTCGCCTTGGTCCGTTTCAGGGCGGGCTATGACTTCCAGCATGAGGCGTTTCCGAGGGTGGTCGAATTCGGCGCGGGGACAGGCATCTTCACTCGCCAGCTGCTGGCAGCAGGTGCGCGGGTGCACGCCGTGGAGCCCAGCGCGCCTATGCTCGAAATCCTGCTGGAGACCTCCCGCGAATTCGGGTCCGACTCCACGGTCCATGGCCACTGCGCGTCTTATGAAGAAACGGGACTGCCCGGCGCGTGTGCGGATCTGGTGGTTGCCGCTCAAGCCTGGCACTGGTTCGACCCAGCACATGCGCAGACCGAGGCTGCCCGGTTGCTCAAGCCCCACGGGACGCTCGCACTGATCTGGAACTATCTGGACACCAGTGACAGCACTGTGCACCGGCTGACCCGCATTATGCGCGCTGGTGATGTCTACCGCCCCGACTGGCGGCCGAGCCTGAACCCGGAGCTCTTCTCCCCGGCCAGCAGCACTGAGTACCGCTGGAAGCGGACCTTGAAGGTCACCGAGATCCTCCGCTACGCCACCACATTGAGCTCATGGCTTTCCGCCGATGACGTTGAACGCGCTAAGCGCAGAACCAACCTGGAAGACTTCCTGCTCCGGGAGAGAGGCCTCGCCCCGGAGGACTCTGTGGTGCTCCCGCAGATCACCGCGCTGCACATGTCCACCCGGTGAGGTAGGCTGGTAAGTCGCTGAGCTGCAGTCCGCGGTGGCCGGCACCGGGTAAGACCGGATCCCTGAACGCGGCACGACATTCAAGGAGCTTTTCCATGGCTTTAGATCCCGCTGTGAAACAGCAGATCATCGAAGAGTACGCCACTCACGAGGGCGACACCGGTTCACCTGAGGTTCAGGTCGCAGTTCTGACCCGTCGGATCTCCGACCTCACTGAACACCTCAAGGAGCACAAGCAGGATCACCACACCCGCCGTGGTCTGATGATCCTCGTCGGCCGTCGTCGTCGTTTGCTGAAGTACCTCGAGCGCAAGGACATCACGCGATTCCGTGACCTCAAGAAGCGTCTCGGCATCCGCTGATTTTCGGTCAAGCACCGACACCAAGCACAGTGATGGGCGGCTCCTTTCGGGGCCGTCCATTGTTGTATGAGACACTGTGATAAGCCAATGCAGCTGATGAACCGACGACGACGCATGGTCCGGTCTTCGGTAGTGGCTTACGGGAGTGCGTGAGTGCACCCGCACCCGTGGGCTTCGATCGATGACCGCCTTGCTCCGGTTCGGCTCGTATGACACTGAAGATGCTTCAGTGCGCTGTGTTGGCACACCTATGGGAGTTCTGCTCCCACGCCAACAAAGGGAACCAATCCCTTAAAGCAATACGAAAGGAAACCCCACCCTATGCAGGGACCTGAGGTTCACACTGCCGAAGCCGTGATTGACAACGGCAAGTACGGCACATCAACAATTCAATTCGAGACCGGACGGTTGGCCAAACAGGCCGCCGGTTCGGCGCTGGTCACTCTGGACGAGGAGACAACGCTGCTCTCGGCAACGAGCGTCGGCAAGTCCCCCAAGGAGGGCCTCGATTTCTTCCCGCTGACCGTGGACGTCGAAGAGCGTATGTACGCTGCCGGCCGGATCCCCGGAAGCTTCTTCCGCCGCGAGGGACGCCCCTCAACTGACGCGGTCCTGGCCTGCCGTCTGATCGACCGCCCGCTGCGGCCAGCCTTCACCAAGGGCATCCGCAACGAGGTGCAGATCGTTGAGACGGTGTTGTCCATCAACCCTGATGACTTGTACGACGTCGTGGCGATTAACGCCGCGTCCATGTCCACTCAGCTCTCCGGACTCCCGTTCTCCGGTCCCATCGGCGGTGTCCGTGTGGCACTGATCGACGACGGAGACGGCGCGCAGTGGGTCGCTTTCCCCAAGCACTCTCAGTTGCAGACCGCCGTGTTCGACATGGTGGTCGCTGGCCGGATCGTCGGCGACGATATCGCGGTGATGATGGTCGAGGCTGAGGCCACCGATGACTCCTGGAAGCTCATCAAGGAGCAGGGTCGCACTGCTCCCACCGAGGAGATCGTGGCTGAGGGCCTGGAGGCTGCGAAGCCCTTCATCAAGGTCCTCTGCGAAGCCCAGGCTGATCTTGCCGCCCGCGCCGGCAAGGACCCGGTCGAGGTGCCGCTGTTCCAGGATTACCAGGATGATGTCCTGCAGGCGGTCAAGTCCGCCGCTGAGGAGAAGTTGTCCAGCATCTACCAGATTGCCGACAAACAGCAGCGTGAGACCGCCGACGGTGAGCTCAAGGCCGAACTGGTTGAGCAGCTGGCTGGCGAAGGCAAGGAATTCGAAGGCCGCGCAGGTGAGGTCGGCAAGGCACTGTCATCAGTGACCAAGCAGGTTATCCGCCAGCGCATCCTTCGGGACCAGGTCCGCATCGATGGACGTGGTCTGGCCGATATCCGCCAGCTCACCGCTGAAGTTGAGGTTCTGCCCCGTGTTCACGGATCAGCGATCTTTGAGCGCGGCGAGACTCAGATCATGGGTGTCACCACGCTGAACATGCTGAAGCTGGAGCAGAGCATCGACAGTCTCTCTCCGGAGACCAAGAAGCGCTACATGCACAACTACAACTTCCCGCCCTACTCCGTGGGTGAGACCGGGCGTGTGGGGTCACCTAAGCGCCGCGAAATCGGTCACGGTGCGCTCGCAGAGCGGGCCATGGTTCCGGTGCTGCCTTCGCGTGAAGAGTTCCCCTACGCCATCCGGCAGGTCTCCGAAGCCTTGGGTTCCAACGGCTCCACCTCCATGGGCTCGGTCTGTGCCTCCACGCTGAGCTTGCTCAACGCTGGTGTGCCACTACGCGCTGCCGTTGCTGGCATCGCCATGGGTCTGGTCTCCGACGAGGTCGACGGGGAGACGCGCTACGCGGCTCTGACCGACATCTTGGGTGCAGAGGACGCCTTCGGCGATATGGACTTCAAAGTCGCCGGTACCTCTGAATTCATCACCGCCATCCAGCTGGACACCAAACTGGACGGTATCCCCGCCAGCGTGCTGACTGCGGCTCTGAAGCAGGCCCGCGAGGCTCGCCTGCACATCCTCGGCGTCATCGGCGCAGCCATCGATGCTCCAGACGAGATGAGCCAGTTCGCACCACGCATCATCAGCGTCAGCGTCCCGGTCGACAAGATCGGTGAGGTCATCGGCCCGAAGGGCAAGATGATCAACCAGATTCAGGAAGACACCGGAGCCGACATCTCCATCGAAGATGACGGCACCGTCCTGATCGGCGCCACCACTGGAGAAGCAGCCGACGCCGCCCGCGCAGCGATCAATGCAATCGCCAACCCGACTGTCCCCGAGATCGGCGAACGCTACCTGGGAACCGTGGTGAAGCTGACCACCTTCGGTGCGTTTATCAGCCTCACCCCCGGCAAGGACGGCCTGTTGCACATTTCCGAGTTGCGCAAGCTCAACGAGGGCAAGCGAGTCAACGATGTCGAGGATGTCCTCGGTGTGGGTCAGAAGATCCAGGTCGAGCTGTCCAAGATCGACGACCGCGGCAAGCTCAGCCTGATCCCGGTGGTCGATGAGACCGACTCCGGCGATGACAAAGAAAGCGTCAACCAGGTGATCGAAGAGTCGGACGAGGCCTAAAACGCCTCGGTCCGTCTTGAACTGACCGCCTGAGTAAAGAAGGCCGGCAGCGCCCCAACTGATGGGGAGGCTGCCGGCTTTCTGCATGCCCAGCCCACAGCACGTGCAGACTTACCGCCCTGTAGCGTGGAGGGATGGACTCAGCACCGAACGCCAGCAGCACGGACCCACAGTCGATGGTCATGACACCGGTGGACGTCCTAGCGCAGGCACCACCGGCCGTCCCAGACAGAGTGGCACCAGTCGCGAAGCGTCTTCTCCAGACAGAGGGCGCACATCTCATCGCCTTCACATTCGCCCCGGGCCAGTCGATGCCGGAGCACCAAGCGGCACATCCGATCACGGTCCAGTGCCTGAGCGGTCAGCTCACCTTCACGGTGGGGGATCAGACGGTCTCCCTGGAGCCCGGCGTCGTCATTCACGTACCAGCGCGGCTGCGGCACGAGGTCGAATGCCCACCGGCCACGAGCGGCCCCAGCGTCCTGCTGCTGACAATGCTCCCCGGTCACGCCACACCGCACAACGCCCATGAGCGGTGATCTGAACCAGCTCGGCACGCAGATCCGCCAGCTCACGGAGCAGCAGCCCTTCGCAGTGCACTGGCAGATCCGTTCGCTGGACCTCAAAAGCTCCCCGCAGAAGCAGCCGATAAGTGTCGGCGAAGGCGAGCACACCCAGCTCGCATCCTTCAGCACCCGCAAAGTGAGCCTGCTGATGTCCTGCCTGGCGCTGGTGCACCGCGGCGACCTTGCCCTGAATCAACGGCTCGTCATCACGGAGTCGCTGAAGGACGGTGTCCGGGCAGGCATCATGAAGGACCTCGCTCCTGGCGTGGAACTCAGCCTGGAGGATCACCTGCGGCAGATGATGATCACCTCAGACAACATCTGCACCCAGCTGATCTTCGAGGCCATCGCTCAGGCGACAGGGAATGCCCTGCAGTGGGTCAATGACTACTGTTCCTGGGTAGGGCTCAAGGCCACCATCCACCGCGAGGTCTTCCCCCGCAGCGGCGATCTGGACTGGCATCACGGCATCGAACACATGACAGTGACCACTCCAGCCGATCAGGCCACACTGCTCGAACTGCTGGGCAGAGCCACCTGGGATGCCGGTGTGGCAGATTCTCTCTGCCTAAGCCGGGAACTGTGCAGGTTCGCCATCATCCTGATGAGGACCATCTACACCCCGCTGCTGGGCGCGAGCACATCCACTGTAAGTTTCGCGGAGAAGAACGGTCGCGGCCTGCGCAGCCTCTCCCAGATTGGCCTGGCCCTGGATCCCGACGGAACACCTGGTGCCGCGGTAGCGGTCTTCGCTGAGCAGATCCCCACTCAGCTTCCCTGTGGCAGGCCGGGCAGGCTAGCAGCCTATGAACTCTTCTCCTCGATAGGCCAGTCTGTGGAGCACTGGTACCTCCAGGCCCCGCCCCGCATCCCGGAACGAGCCCAGCCAGCACCGGAGCTGACAACATTCGTCACAGCCAGCCTGGCGCAGGGCACGACGACGCCGCAGCACACCCACGCGCCCACCACCAGCCACCCCATGGCCGGAGTGGGCAAACTCTTTGCCGCGCTCACGATCGCCGAAAGCGCGGTGGAGGATTCCCAGCTGCTGAAGGCGCCAGTGACCATCACGGGCGAACACCGAAGACAAGCCGAGGTGGGGCCGCTGCGCACGCACACAGGTGACCTCACATTATGTGTCGGTGACGCTGTGGGGTTGATCATCGGCACCTGTGATGCGGCGGCAGCATTGGGGCTCAGAGCGTCGTTGGAGCAGCGGAATTTTGATCTGCTGGCCAAGGCTCGCAGCCTTGTGGAGAGGCTTTCCCACAGCGCCCCAGCCTTGAACCAGACGCTGATCGCTGGCTACGAGGATCCCCAGAACGCCACTGGGGACCTGCTCGAAGGCGTCACCTCTCCTCAGGACCTGGTGCGGCTGCTGGCCGCACTCGCCGAAGCCGGTGGGCTCACCGGATCAGTGGCGTCGGCGTCGTCCTCCCGCGCACAGGCATCGCCAGTGACTGGGATCAGGCGTGCGCCGGCGCACCGTGTACTTGGGTGGATGGCGCAGGTGTTTGAACCCGCCGGGCTTGCATATGGGCTTCCCGGATACGGCCCCAAGAGAGTTTCGCAGTGGAGCGTCTCAGGGTTGGAACTGCGCTCGGACACGGCTGGCCAGGGGTGGGCCTCGGTGCTGATCACTCGCCCGGACGGGACAGACTCTGACGCGGAGCTTGCCGTCGCGGCAGCTTTCCTCGCCGGCGGTGCTGAGGCGGAACCTGCACGTGGACTAGTGTTCTCCCAAGCCTTCGGAGACCTGGGCCTGGACGCGTACCGGGCGTGTGGCAAAATAGGGGCAACTGAATATAGGCCACGTCCCTGATGCGGGAGAGTCCGAACAGTTTCACACTGTTCGGCGCCGAAGGAGCAAGGAACCCCCTCCGAATCTCTCAGGCCAGTCCACTGAAGGACCGCAACGGGGTGGCAACTCTGGAAAATAGAGGAGGACGCCCCTCCTCTCACCGAAGGTGCAAGCCGACTTATGCGGCGAATCTCTCAGGTCCGAGCACAGAGCGAGGGGTACTGACCGCTAGCGCACCCCTGCCCGTAAGGTTGAGCCTATGACATATTCGATTCCCTCCGGATTTGCTTCCCGGCATATGGGTCCCACTGATGATTCAGCGCAGATCATGCTGAATACCCTCGGCCATGACTCGCTAACACAGCTCGTCGACTCTGCCGTCCCCGGGGGAATCCGACAGTCCGAGCCGCTGAACCTGCCCCCTGCGCTCTCCGAGCCGGAAGCACTTGCCGCGCTCCGCCGGTACGCGGCACAGAACCAGGTGAAGACGCAGATGATCGGCCAGGGTTACTACGGCACGCATACTCCCAGCGTGGTGCTGCGCAATGTCTTGGAGAATCCAGCCTGGTACACCGCATACACCTCCTACCAGCCGGAGATCAGCCAGGGCCGGTTGGAGGCGCTGTTGAATTTCCAGACAATGGTCGCCGACCTTACCGGCCTTGATATAGCTAACGCCTCGCTGTTGGATGAGGCATCAGCGGTGGCCGAAGCGATTCTGCTGATGCGCCGATCCAATAAGAAGCTTGCCGCCGCGAAGATCGTGGTCGACGCGGATGTCTTCCCGCAAACCCGTGCCGTCATCTCCGGGCGCGCAGAAGCTGTCGGTATCGAGCTTGAATTCAGCGACCTCCGTGAGGGTCTGCCCGGTGGTGAGATCTGCGGGCTGGTGCTGCAGCAGCCTGGCAATTCCGGTGCCGTCGTGGACCACAGTGAAGTGATCGCTGAAGCCAAGGAACGTGGAGCCTTGGTGACCGTCGCAGCCGATCTGCTCGCCCTGACCCTCATCACCGCACCAGGTGAGCAGGGCGCCGACATTGCTGTTGGCAGCTCCCAACGGTTCGGCGTCCCGCTGTTCTTCGGCGGCCCACACGCTGCGTACATGGCGGTGCGGTCCGGTCTTCAGCGACAGCTGCCGGGACGGTTGGTGGGTGTCTCAATGGACGCTGAGGAGCGCCCCGCCTACCGGCTGGCCCTTCAGACACGCGAACAGCACATCCGCCGGGAGAAAGCCACCTCCAACATCTGCACCGCTCAGGCACTCTTGGCCGTAGCCGCCTCCATGTATGGGGTCTACCACGGCCCTGAAGGCCTCACCCGCATCGCGGAGCGGGCACATAACCAGGCTCGGGCCCTTGCCGAGGTGCTGCGCGGAGCCGGATGGCAGCTGGTGAGTGATTCCTTCTTCGACACAGTGCAGGTTCGCTGTGACACATCCGAGCAGGCCCAGGCTCTGCTCGGCAAGGCTGAATCGGCGGGAATCAACCTCCGCCGGGTCAATGAGACCACGGTGGGTGTGAGCACCGATGAAACCACCACGACCCGGGAGATGTACCTGCTGGCCTATGCATTCGACCTTGTCGAGAAGCCCAGCCAGGCCGCAGAGCTCTACGACGGCGTGGAGTTCGAAGGTGACTATGCCTTTGACGATTCCCTGGCGCGCACCAGCGAGTTCATGACGCACCCCATTTTCCACTCCATCCGCTCTGAAACCCAGATGATGCGCTATCTGCGGCGCCTTGCCGACCGGGACCTCGCCCTGGATAGGACCATGATCCCGTTGGGGTCTTGCACGATGAAGCTCAATGCGGCCGCAGAGATGGAGGCCATCTCCTGGCCGGAGTTCGCGGGGATCCACCCCTACGCCCCGGAGCACCAGACGGCAGGATGGCGAGGAATGATTGCCGATTTGGAACAGCGGCTTACGGAGATCACCGGATACGCCGGGGTGTCGATCCAGCCCAATGCTGGCTCCCAGGGAGAGTACGCAGGGCTGCTTGCCATCCGGCAGTATCACCTGTCCAACGACGATTCCGCTCGGGACATTTGCCTGATCCCGGCCTCCGCACACGGCACCAACGCCTCCTCAGCGGTTTTGGCCGGACTGCAGGTGGCGGTGGTGGCCACCGCTGAGGACGGCACGATCGACCTGGCCGATCTCGACGCCAAGATCGAGCAGTACCCGGACCGGATCGCCGCGATCATGATCACCTACCCCTCCACCCATGGGGTCTACGAGGCTGACGTCCGTGAAGTCTGCCAGAAGGTCCACCAGGCCGGAGGCCAGGTCTACGTGGACGGGGCCAACCTGAATGCTCTGGTTGGGCTGGCTCAGCCCGGCGAGTTCGGCGGAGACGTGTCCCACCTGAATCTCCATAAAACGTTCTGCATCCCGCATGGCGGCGGTGGGCCAGGTGTGGGTCCGGTTGCGGTGGCTGAGCACCTGCTGCCTTTCCTGCCGGGCGGCCCGCATGATGCTGCCGGGCTCGCGCCGGTGACTGCCACGGCCTATGGCTCCGCTGGGGTTCTGCCGATCAGCTGGGCGTACTTGGCGATGATGGGCGCTGATGGGCTCACCAGCGCCACGGCGCACGCCTTGCTGAGCGCCAACTACATCTCCCGGAGGCTCGCCGACCACTACCCGACGCTCTACACCGGGGAGAACGGCCTGATCGCTCACGAGTGCATCCTGGATCTGCGCGAACTCACGAAAGCCAGCGGCATCACCGCGGAGGATGTGTGCAAGCGGCTGATCGACTACGGCTTCCATGCGCCTACCTTGGCGTTCCCCGTCGCGGGCACGCTCATGGTGGAGCCGACCGAGTCGGAGGACCTGGAAGAGATCGAACGGTTCATCGAGGCCATGATTGCCGTTCGCGCTGAGATACAGCAGGTGATCGACGGAGAGCACGAGGCTGCGCAGTCACCACTGCGCCACGCACCTCACCCGGCGGCGGTGGTGGCAACCGATCACTGGGACCGGGTCTACAGCCGGCAACAGGGTGCGTTCCCAGTCGCCACTCTTCGGCAGGACAAGTACTTCCCTCCGGTAAGCCGGATTGACGGCGCTCATGGTGACCGCAACCTGGTCTGCTCCTGCCCACCGCCTGAAGCCTTTGAGGTGAACTGATGACTGAACTGAAAGAGACCGCGCTCGCGGCCGAACATGAGGCGCTTGGTGCGTCCTTCACCGACTTCGGAGGGTGGCGGATGCCGCTGAAGTACTCCTCGGAGTTGGAAGAGCATCGAGCGGTGCGCAGCGCTGCCGGCATGTTCGACCTGTCGCATATGGGGGAGGTGAGGGTGATCGGCCCCGATGCCGCAACCTTCCTCAGTACTGCGCTGGTGGGCAATCTGTCCAGGATCGAACCGGGGAAGGCCAAGTACTCACTTATCTGCACCGAAGACGGGGGGATCATCGATGATCTGATCACCTACCGAATCGGTGAACAGGAGTACCTGGTGATCCCGAACGCGGCCAACCGTGAGACGGTAGCAGCTGCGCTGAGCGAACGGGCATCGGCCTTCGATGTGGAGATCTGGGACGAATCTGAGGGCATCAGCCTGATTGCGGTCCAGGGACCTGCCAGTGCGGCAATCGTGACATCCCTCGTGCGGGCCGATGAAATCGACCTGGTGGGGAACCTCTCCTACTACGCGCACACCACGGTGACCATCGGCGGGCAGGAGATCCTGCTGGCTCGCACCGGGTACACCGGGGAAGACGGCTTTGAACTCTATCTGCCCCATGACAAGGCGGGCGCGCTGTGGCGTGCCCTGTTAGAAGGTGGCTCTGACTTCGGGCTGACACCCTGCGGACTGGCCTGCCGAGATTCACTGCGCCTGGAAGCCGGTATGCCGCTCTACGGCAATGAGCTGACCACTTCTCGCAAGCCACAGGAAGCCGGGCTGCCGGTGGTCGCCTTCTCCAAGGAGGAGGACTTCGTGGGTCGGGCCGCCCTGGAGCAGGCGAAAGCCGACGGTGTGGGCAGGACCACGGGACAACGCCTAGTGGGCTTGAAGGCCTCCGGAAAGCGCGCCGCCCGCAAAGGACATGTCATCCAGAATCCGGATGGCATACCTATCGGCGAAATCACCTCCGGTGTGCCGAGCCCAACTCTCGGTCATGCCATTGCGATGGGCTATGTGGAGGTGGCCTACACAGAGCCAGGTACCGAGCTTCAGGTGGACGTTCGTGGCAAACCCATAGCCTTCGAAGTCACCAAGCCCCCCTTCTACAAAAGGGACGCAAACTAGCAGCCCCTGAGGCGTCAGCTACGCGAAGGCGGAGAAACCGGTGAGGTCGCGGCCAATAATCAGTGACTGAACTGACTCTGTTCCCTCATAGGTGTGTGCGGACTCAATGTCCGCCATATGCCGGGCTACCTTATTGCTGAGCAGAATCCCGTTTCCGCCGAGCATGTCACGTGCCACTTGAGCAATCTGCCGCGCCTTGCGGGTGTTGTGGAGCTTGGACATCGAAGCCTGCGGTCCGGAGAGCTTTCCGGCTGCGTCGAGCTCAGTGACCCGGCGGGCGTGCAGCTGCATGCTGGTCAGCTCAGAGACCATGTAAGCCAGCCGTTCCTGCACCAGTTGATGGGCACCGATGGGCTTAGAAAACTGCCTGCGTTGCTTGGAGTAGTTCAGTGCGGCTTCTACACAGGCTGCGGCATGGCCCACCGCGGACCATGCGACACCGAGCCGGGTGGCGAACAGAACAGTCGCGGCGTCCTTGAAGGTCTTCGACAGGGGCAGCACTGTCTCAGCCGGCAGCTCGACGTTTTCGTACTGAATCAGGGCCTGGTGGATAGCGCGCAGCGAGGCCTTGTGCTGAATGACCTCAGACCTGTAGCCCGGTGTCTCCTGAGGTACGAGGAAGCAACGCACGTTACCGTCATGCTCTCCGCCGACGACGCGCGCCCAGGTGAAGGTGATTCCGCCTGAAGCTCCGTTCCCGATCCACTTCTTGGCTCCGTTGATCACATACCGGCCGGTGTCCTCATCCCCATGGAGTTCGGCGGTGGTCTCTAAGGACACGGAGTCGGATCCGTGGGTGGGTTCGGTCAGGGCAAAGGCACCAAGGGTCTCGCAGGAGACCAGCTTGGCCAGATGATCGGCCTTCTGAGCTTCAGAACCGAACAGTGCCAGGGTCCGGACGGCAAGACCGCCCTGGACTGCCAGGGCCGTGTTCAATGAGCCGTCAATACGTGAGGTTTCCATGTTCACAAGGCCTGCCGCCATGGGAGAGAGGGTTTCCATCCCGAGTTCGGAGACATCGACGCCGTCCGTGAAGAGTCCCATGGTGCCGGCCTTGCGCACCAAGTCGGTGGGGTATTCAGCTTTTTCCCAGTGCTCCGTCATCCGCGCCTCGAGACCTTTCCCGAAAGATCGGGCTGCTGCCCACCACCGTGTGTCAGCCTCAGGGAGGTCAGCAAAGACTCCGTAGTAGTCCAGGTCTAGGGGAGTGGCGACGTCGTACTCGGGATCAATCACAGAATCAGGCTCATGTGTCATAAAGCACATGTTACCGGATAGTCACTAACCTGGGGACTCAGTTGAGTGAAGGTTCCACCAGGCCCAGTTCAACACCCCGGATGAGCAGCTGGACGCGGTCCCGGACATCTAAGCGTTTCATGAGGCGCCCCATGTATACCTTCACCGTCGCTTCCGAGACCAGCATCTTCTCGGCGATCTCAGCGTTAGAGCGCCCGGTGGCCAGCAGTTGGAGGCCTTCCAGTTCTCGTGCAGGTATGTGGGGGGCCTCCGGGAAGCGCTTGAGGGCCGTGGCGACCTGTTCGGGTTCGTTCTTCACCGCGATCATCAGTTGCCGCGCGACTGTCGGGGAGAAGACCGCCGAGCCCTCATGGACCTCTCGGATGGCCTCAATGATCTGCTCGGGTTCGGCGTCTTTGAGGAAGTAACCCCCAGCCCCAGCGCGCAGAGCCGGAATCACATACAGCTCGGTGGAAAATGTGGTGATGGCGAGCACCGCGGTGTCGCCGTGTTCTCGACGGATAGCTCGGGTCGCTTCGATCCCACCCATTGACGGCATGTGCAGATCCATGAGGACTACATCTGGGTGAAGATCGCCGCACATTTCAACGGCAGTCTCTCCGTCGTGGGCTTCACCCACACATTCCAAACCTGGGGCAGAGTCCACGTAGGTGCGCAGTGCCGTGGACATCATAGGGTGATCGTCAGAAATGAGGACCCGCACCGTGCCGTTGGAAGGCGGCTGAGCGCCCGACGAATCAGTGTCAGAGCCCGGGAAGGCGTTGGTCATGTCTTCCATCCTATGCCCCCGCCCCCTAGGAGGCCTGGTCATTCGCTGGTCACAGCCGGGGAAACGTGCGAGAGAAAGTCTCTAGACTGGCGTGCATGCCTCAATCAGCTCAAGGACCTGCTCAATCCCTCGTCGAAGAATTCGAGGCCGGTGGCTATTGGTCCTACCGTACCCTGAACAAGGGCCTGCTGGTGGTGGTCACCCTGGGTTTCGGCATCACTCTGGGTGTCGAGGTGCTCTACGAGGTGGTTGCCAGTGAGGAGTTCTCGCCCGGGCCCGCAGTCGCAGGTCTGATGGCTGTGGCATGTGTGATCCTGCTGTGGATGAGCCTCACCATCGGCGTCACCGCAGGTCTGGCGATCCTCGCGCTGGCACTGTTCATTGGGCACGGCATGTTTTCCATTGTGCTGGCGCTGCTGCTGACCGGCCTCGCCGCACTGGCGACGACGAAGCGTTTCCGCCGGGGAACACTGGCGGTGATGCTGCTCTGGGCCGGGGCGTATTCGGTGATGCTTGATGATTTGGCTACAGCCGGCCTGAGCTTCGCAGGGATCAGCGGAGGGGTTCTTGTGGCCTACGGCATCGGATCGGCTTTCCGTCGCGCCACCAACTCCAGCCTGCAGTCTTCCCGCAACCTTGAGGAAGTGGAGGCACGTCATGCGGTGGCCACCTCAGCTGAGCGCCGGTCGATTGCTCGTGATCTCCACGACATCGTGGCCCATGACATCACCATCATTGCCATGCAGTCCCGCGCAGCGCAGGTAAAAGACACCGATGAGGCATACCGGGAGGCTGTAGAGGTAATCGGCAACTCCTCCAGGGTGGCGCTGAACGACCTCCGGAGGATGCTGGCGGTGCTCAAGGATGACCAGATCCCTGATGAGGCCGTCAGCCCGCTCACTTCCGCCAGCGAGCTTGACGTGCGAGTTGGTGCTGAGGTCTTTGCAGAGGAACTCGAGAGTCTGGGGATCACCGTGCACCTGAGTATCGACGGTGACTTGGATTCACTCACGAGGTCGGTCAGCGCGGCTCTCTACCGGATGCTGCAGGAGTGCACCACGAATGCGGCAAAGTTCGCCGGACGGGGCGCAGAGTGCTGGATCGCAATCGAGGTCACCGATGAGCACGTCAGCATGTCTGTGACCAACACAGTGCTCGTGCCGGAGCGCAGCCTACCGGGTTGGGGAGAGTCCGGAGCGGGTCTCAGGGGCATGCAGGACCGTGCCGAGGCATTCGGTGGTGTGATGACCAGCGGCTACGACGACCAAGATCGCTGGGAGGTCCGTGTGACAGGAATCAAGAAATCCTGAGCGCCGAACTTTATCTATAGACAAAAGTGGACTAGTCAGACGGCGCCCGAGGTAACAGAATCTATGGGTGCGGTGCACTTCAGGTGCGCCCACATCAGGTGGGATTCGAGCACCTGGAGTATCGGTGCAACGGCTTCAGAATAGGCTCATCCGACCTGTGGCTCGGGCGGTGAGAACGGCACCGCCCGAGCCCTCAATCATGAAGTGGGTGGGTCGGCTGGCTGCTCAACACGCGCTAGCGGCTGGGCGATCCACCGGCCGAGACCGAGCAGCACACCGGCGGGAAATCCGACGATCGGGATCAGCATGGGGATCAGTCCGCCGGCTCCGGCGAAGAGCACCACCGGGCCGTATAGCAGCCCTACCAGGATGTAACCCAAGGCATGCGCAACGGGGTTGAGGTGATGTCGCAGAAGCCAACTCACCAGGAGTGTGCCGGGAATGCCCACCACGACCGCTGCGGCGGCCAGGAGCGGAATCAGGGGGGTCAGGTATCCTTCGCCGTCCAAGCCCGGGACGAAGGACAGTCCCAAGAGGATGGCGCCCATCAGTGCGGTGGGAACGAGCCATGAGACCGTCCATCCCACGGCACCTAACGTGAGTCGAGGCCGCGGTGAGTCTGGTGAGGTGGTTCCGCGGCGGCGTCGTCCTGCGGATTTTTCCGGAGCTGGTGTAGTCATGACGTGTCTTAGCCTTTCGCCGCGTACGCGCGGCTGCAATGGTCGCTTCGGCTCAGTTCACTGAGTGTGGCCCACATGGGCCAAGGCTTGGCGGATCAGCTTTTCCCGCCCGCCGATGAACTCCGACTGGACTTCGGGGCTCAACGCCTGTTCAGGTGAGAGCCAGGACAACTCAAGGGCGTCCTGACGCGCGGAGCACTCACCATTGACAGGCACAATGTACGCCAGGGAGACGACGTGTTGGCGGTCATCCACCAAGCCCGTCTCCGAAGGGTAGGGGAAGTACTCGGCCACGGTGAGGGGACTGGGGGAAGCCGGCAGTTGGGGCATAGCCATGGGGCCAAGGTCTTTTTCAATATGTCGAATAAGCGCGGCACGAATAGTCTCGCGGTAGAGCACCCGTCCGGAGACCACGGTTCGGTAGACACGTCCGTCGTCGTCTGCGGTGTAGAGCAGACCGACTTCAGTGACGTAGCCCAGTGAGTCGAGCCGAACGGGAATGGCTTCTACGTACACCATGGGCAGACGGCGTCGGGCCTCATAGAGGTCCTCTTCATTGAGCCAGCCGGGGTGGGGATCGGGAGTGCGGACAGACATTCCACTATGTTCTCATGAGCTCGCCGCGTTGATCAGATGATGTCTTCGAGTGGGCGGCCCATTGCTGCTCGGCGTTCTGCGTGATTGATTCGATAACGACGGGACTGGGTGCAGAGGATCACAATGAAGGCGCCCATGGCCGCCCCGATCGCTATCCAGACGCTGGTGACCTCGCCCAGGATGCGGGGGAAGATAAGCCAAAAGAGCCCCCAGGCCAGACCGAGCGCTATGGTGATTCTGCCGCGTTCGGTCATGGAGTAGAACGCTGCGGTCCATACGCACACCAACAGTCCGATCCCGGCCCAGAGCAGTGCGGGAATTCCGGGTATGTGCCACCCCTGATGAGTCAGCCAAACTGACAGCGCGCTCATCACCTGGACTAGGGCGAAGCCGTAGAACAGTCCGAGGATATCGTCTGTGAGTTTGCGCTCAGTATCAGAGCGGGCGGTGTAGAGATTGAACTGCCGGATGGCCTCCGTGAGTACTCCGGCGATGATCGCTGAGCTGAGCAGCGTCAGGGTGAATATCCCGGTGTACAGCGAGGCGGTCACCACCAGCATCAGGATGGAGGCTGTACCCACAAACCAGCCTGAATGCTGCTGCCGGGGTGTGGAGTGCTGCGAAGCTCTCCATTGGTAGCACGCATGGATGATCAGACCGACGGTGATTAACGGCCAGAGCCAGTACCAGTTGTAGTCGGGTGAAAGCAGTGCATGCTCTCCTGAGAACCATCCTTCTGAATGTGCCTCGTAGAGGCCGCGCTGGCCCAGAATTGCAGGGTCTTCTTCACCGGAACTGAACCAACCGAACATCCAGAGAGTTGAGATGACGGCTGCCAGAGCTCCGAGGCTGACGAAGACTCTCCGCGCCAGATCCCATTGAGTCGGCTCCGGGTCCGGACTCCGGGACGGCAAGCTGTAGGGCGGAATGTAGGTGAATAGGTCTTCTTCATCGTCGGCGAACTCCGCCGACTGCTCCCGGTACTGGTCTCCGATGTACCCTGAGCCGCCATAGGGGCGCGGGGAGAACTCCCCGGTGGCCTTTTCGATGGCGGCGGCCTTCTGCGCAATGACCGTCCGCTGACGCTGTTCATCGAGTTCACGGCGTGCTGGGGGAGCCGGTGGCGTGTCCGGTGCGTCTCGATAGGCGGGCAGGACGGTGGTTTCCTCGGTCGAGGCGTCGCCGGGCGCCCGGTGTGCCGGATCGTGTGCTTCCCCGTTCATGTCCGGGGACACGACCGGGATGGCGTCGGTGAACAGCTGATGTTCCGGCCGCTGGTCCGCAGGGGGCGGCTTGGGGAGGGAAACCTGCGGGGCAGCGGCAGCGGCGTCGGTATGCGTGGTGGTCTCGGGCAGGTGGCCTCCGCTGCGGCGGGCTCTGCGCGCTACTGTTCCAGCAGGCGGGGCGGCATCGGTAGGAGGCTTACCCTGAGTGGACTCCGGCTCCGCAGGGGCCTTGGCTGTTTTGGCAGCCTCCACGCGGCGTCGAGCATGGCGCAGCTTCCGGGTGGACCACCAGCTCTTGGCGCGCTCATCCAGGGTGTCGAAGAATCCGCCCAGGCCGGTGTCGGGCCCTGAGGACACGGCGACCTTAGGGGCTACGCCAGTGCGCACTGGAGGTTCCGCACGGTTATTGCCTGCGGGAGTCTCCTCTGCCGAAGCATCCTCAGTGGGGAGCCCTTCTTCGGGACCGTTCTCTGCGGTGTCACCGCGGGTGTCCTCACCATTCGGCTCCCTACTCGGGTCACCGACCGCAGGGTTTTCAGCTTCGGACGCTTCAGAGGTTGTCTGCGCCTCACTCTGTTCTTCGGCGGTGCTGGGTGGGCTGACAGGCTGCTCTTCTGTCGGTGCATCGGGCGTGGTTTCGTCGTCAGGACGTGCGGAGGCGTCTGGGCTCGTCGGCTCGGACAACTGCTGCCTCCCTTGAGGAATCATGTATGCATCACGCACTTTTTAAGGGTTTTGGTCAACTGTCGATGTTCTCACTGAAGTCTGGCTGCGAGCACGACGTTGACTCGAGACTCGCAATGCAACAATCAGAGCCACTAGCGTACCGATACCAATGGCGGTCAGGGTGCTCGCCCAGGGGGGTAAGTCAGTAGTTGTTCCCGTAATGTAACCTAAGCCGACCAGCCAGCCGCTCCAGATCACCGCTCCCACGAGCGCCAGCGCGGCTGTGGGCCGCCAGGGCAGGCGCATCATTCCTGCTGATGCCATTGACGCTGCTCGTCCCCCAGGTATCCAACGGATCAGCAGCAGGCCGGTCCACGTGGTCGCGGTGCCCCCACGGATTGAGGCACGCACCAGCATCCTGTGCAACCGTCGGCCCCATCGCCACCGGTAGAGCAGCCTGACGAGCTGGTAGCGGCAAAGTGCATAGAGCACCAGGTCTCCTGCGAGACACCCCAGTGTGGTCGCGATCATGACCCACGTCAGGGACAGGTGACCAGCAGAGGCCATGGCGCCTGAGGCGATCACCATCACCTCTGAGGGAAACAGTGGGACCAAAGCGGTGAGAGCTACGAAGAAGGCCTGCAACGGCAGCAGCCACCCGCCCCATGCATCGATCAGCTCGACCATTTATCCCCTTAGTGCTCCCCTGCCACCTCCGGATCCATTGCGACCGGGGCCTCGACTAGTCTACGTGTCGACCTGAAGACTCGTGGCGCGCCGGATAACGGATCGGTAAAGCTCAGGCTGCGTGCCAGCAGTTGCAGCGGCGCGTTGAAGTCATCGGGCGCGTCGTCCCACAGGTCCGGGTAGAAGCGGTCGTGCAGGATGCCCAGACCGAGCATGGCCATGTGGATTCTCAGCTGATGGGTTTTCCCTGTCAGCGGTGTCAGACGGAATAGGCCCAGATCGGGTCCCTGGGCGTGCCGCGGTGGCGGACCGTATCTGAGCAGTTCAATGCGGGATGATGAGTTCGCACCGGGGATCGGATCGGTGCGGCGCCTGCCTTTGACACGGTGCCAGCTCTCATGCGGCCGCAGCCCGGAGTCTGCGGTGTCGTAGCTCACAAGCTGGCTGACCACCACGCCTTTGACTTTCTCAATCCGGTTCCGGACGGTCAGCGGAAAGCGCGCAGCCAGATTGCCGGGGGCATCGTTGAGCGTACTGACGCATTCGTAGGTTTTGCTCACTCTGCGGTTCTCAAACAGCAGCTGGTAGGCCCCGCGCGTCTCGGGGTTCTTGGCGAAGATGACGACACCTGCGGTGCCGCGGTCCAACCGGTGGATGGGCACCAAGTCAGGCATATTCAGCCGATGGCGCAGTCTGACCAGGAGGGATTCTTGGACGTAGCGTCCTGCTGGGGTGGTCGGCAGAAAGTGGGGTTTGTCGACTGCCAGGAGGTGTTCGTCCTCGCACAGGATTTCTTCCTGCACCGGCAGTGGGGGCTCCTCAGGCAGCGAGCGGTAGTACCAGATGAACTCGGCGGCGTTCAGCGGGCTGTGTGTGCCCAGCGGGATGCCGGCGGCGTCGACTACCTCGCCGTTGTGAAACCGAGAGGTGATCCCTGCGGGATCGATATGCCCAAAGGTTTCCAGCACGTATTCGTGGATGGTGCGCCAGGGGCCGGTGTCGGGGATGCGCAATCTGGTGGCGTTGACACCGTTGCGGACTGGAAGCGGAGACTTCTGCGGCACTGAGCGGAGATCAGCCCCACTCGGGAGCTTTAGCCTGGGCGGCGTTGGCTGCGGAATCCGCGTCCTCCGGGTTGGGGGCACCACGCGGGTGGTTGATCTGCCAGGTCATACCAAAACGGTCTTGGACCCAAGCGAAGTTCTGGGCGAAATCGTAGTCACCGGGTTCCATCAAGTACTCGCCTTGGTCCACAAGAGAGCCGGTGATGCGGTGGAATTCCTCTGCAGTGTCCACGACCACGGCCATTGACATAGAGGGTGTGAAGTCGAAGGCGTGTTTGACCAGGGAGTCCTGGATCATCAGGATCTGGCCACCGATCTGCAGCTGAGCGGTGGCCACGAGGGTCTTGTCCCAGTCCACCACAGTTTCCATCGCGGCTGTGTCATCTCGGGTGCCTGCTGGTGATTGGGCTGCCGCCTCGGATCCTGCACCCTCGGATGTTTCGGGGTTGAAGATCTCTGTGCCTTCCGGGTGATGCATGATCTCCAGGAGCTTGGCGTCGGGAAACGTGGAGAGGTATAGGTCGATGGCTTCCTGGGCGCGGCCCTGGAACATCATGAATGGCAGACACAGAATCATGCGCCCAGGTTAGCCCATGGGGATGAGAACTGAGTGGGAATTACCCGGAGAGCGTGAGAACTGATGGCCGCAGCCTCAGGGTGAGAGCCGCAGTCCGGAGGGGCTCGAGTGGAAACCTGCGCTTTTCAGCGAGTCGCCGAAGGGATGCTGCAGGACGGGTTCACCATTGATCCTTTCTACGGCCAGTTTGGAAGACCTGGCTCTGATCAGAGCGTTGACCAGGGCCTTTGCTGCAGCCTCACGGACCGTGTGATTCTGCGTGTAGAGCAGCATGGTGCGTCCGCCACGTTCCATGTAGAGCACCAGTTCGCCACCGCAGATGACGACGACGGCGCCTGCTTTCCTGCCCGGGCGGGCTTTGGTGGCGGGTTTCCCCTCCACTGTGGGTCCAACAGGCCAATCCAGGGCCGCCCCGAAGGGGTTGGCTGGGTCAGTGGCGGCCAGCGCCACCGGGGTGGGGCGGCGGTTCGAGTAGGGGTCCTCACTGCGTTCCAGCTCCTCGGAAATCTCCCGGAGCCGGTCAATGGTGGAGCTGACGGTGAATTGGGCTGCCCCCAGGTGTTCGATGAAGTAACCGCGGCGGACTCGCCCGGCTTCCTCAGCAGCGGCGAGTACCTTGTACACCCCGGTGAAGCCACCCGGAGTCTGTTCGGCGACTACGGAACCGCGAGTGAGGACGCCGTAGCGGTCCAGCAGGATCTCTGCCCTGGCGTGTGCGACTTCTGTGGCTGGGGCCTCAGATGTGAGCACCACTTGCCAGCGTCCGCCAGTGCCTGTCGCGGCTGATCCGCGCGCGGCAGTCACTGCCTGACGCAGCGCCGTCCGGCGGGAGACCCTGCGGCTCCTGGTGGTGGGTTTGGCCTTATGCGCCGTGGAGCCACTGCCCATAAAGGTTCGCAGAGGTGAGTAACTGTCCGGGTGCACACGTCCAGCCCAGAACAGCTCCCAGAGCGCCTGTTGGCAGGTGAGTGATGAGACGTTGTCCAGTTGCGCTGCGATCGCTTCAGGGAACCATGCACCTCCGCGTTGCAATACGTGGAAGACTTCTGCGGTTAATCCTTCCAGGGTGGGGACGTCCCGTCCGGCGCCGATCAGTGCAGCCTCTTCGGCGGGGTAGAACGCCAACCACCCGTCATGACCGCTGAGGGCGCCGTGGCCTGTGGTGATGAACTCCCCGCTTGAAAGGAGGGAGTCGAGCATTGCGGAGGAGTAATCGCTGACGCGGGAGGGAAGGATGAACGACTCCCAGGCGCTGGCTGGTGCCGGTAGACCGGCAAGCTGGGCCAGAACCTCAGCCAGACCGGACTGTCCGTTAACCCGGGTGGCACTGGTGGTGAGCTGCCATTCGCCCAACAGCTGGGCATAGGCTCGTGGCGCTACTGGCTCCACGGCCGCCCGCAGCGCAGCCAGCGACCGGCGGCGGATCCGCCGCAGCATCTCAGCGTCCACATATTCGGCGTCGGCTTGGGCCTCAGGGGTGAACAGGCCCTCCACTACGCGCGACTCTTGGATGAGCCGCCGCAGCACATCTACCACGACCGCTATAGGCAGCCCCAAGTGCGCACTGACCTGCTCGGAGGTGAAAGGCCCGTGGGTGCGGGCAAAACGTCCGATCAGATCACCGAGAGGGTCTGCCAAGGGTTCCAAGAACGTATGGGGAACGCCGGGGGGAATATTGACCCCGAGCCCATCACGCAGCCGGGCAGCGTCCTCAACGGCGGCGAACCGCTGCTCGCCTTGAAATGTCACAGGGATAGCCCGTTGGGCGCTGACAAGCTGCTCAGCGTAGTTCTGTGCCTCGACGGCGGTGACTGCGGCCTCGTCGTCTTCGCTGGCCCGCATCCGCAGGGACAGCTCTGCGGCACTGAGGGGCCCGAGCAGCCGCAGCAGATCCGCAACGCTCTCCGGGCCGCGTCCCTCTCCGGAGGGAAGCCGCCGTTCAGGAGTCAGGCGCTGGGCATAGGCTTCGGCCTGGATGATGACTTCAGCGTCGAGGAACTCGCGCAGTTCCACCCGGCCCAGCAGCTCGTTGAGCAGTGTTGGGTCCACACTCAGGGCGGCGGCACGGCGCTCCGCAAGAGGGGAGTCGCCTTCATACAGGTACTGGGCGATGTAGCCGAACACTATTGACTGCGCGAACGGTGAAGGTGTTGCAGTGGTAGCTTCCACCATCCGCACAGTGCGCTGAGCGATCTTCCTGGTGAGCGTATCCAGTGCGGGAAGGTCGTAGACGTCCTGCAGGACTTCCCGCATGGTCTCCATAATCATGGGAAAGTCTGAGTATTGGTGGGCGACTTCCAGCAGCTGGGAGGACCGCTGGCGCTGTTGCCACAGAGGTGTGCGCTGCCCAGGCCGGGTCCGTGGCAGCAGCAGCGCCCGGGCGGCAGATTCACGGAATCTTCCCGCGAAGAGGGATGAGCTGGAGACCCGGCGAATCACCAGATCTTCGAGTTCATCGGGCTCGAAGGTGAACAGTTCAGCCCCGGGTGGCTCATCATCCATCATGGGAACCCGGAGCACGATTCCGTCATCTGAGGCGAACGCGGCGCCGTCCAGACCATAGCGTTCATGGAGACGTTCCCCGACGGCCAGCGACCATGGTGCGTGGATCTGCATCCCGTAGGGGGAGTGCAGGATGATCCGCCAGTCTCCGAGTTCATCCTTGGTCTGCTCCAACACCAGGGTGCGGTCTGAGGGGACTGCACCAACTGCGTCATGCTGATCAGCCAGGTACCGCACCAGGTTCTCCCGGGCCCACTGGTCCAAACCGAGCGCTGCGAGCCGTTCCGTGGCCTTCTCTGCGGGGGCGGCGTGTATTTCGCGGGTGAAGGCTCCCAGAGCCTCTCCGAGCTCTGCCGGTCGTCCGATCCCATCGCCGCGCCAGAACGGCAGGCTCGCCGGTTGGCCGAACGCGGGGGAGACCAGGACCCGGTCGAATGTGATCTCCTCGATCCGCCAACTGGTCGCGCCTAGCGCGAACACGTCTCCGATCCGCGACTCGTAGACCATCTCCTCATCGAGCTCGCCCACGCGGCGCCCGCCAGTGCGCGTATTTTCGGCACCCACCAGATAGACCCCGAACAGTCCTCGATCGGGGATGGTGCCACCGGAGGTGACCGCAAGGCGTTGGGCGCCGGGCCGGCCGGTGATCGTTCCGGCATCCCGGTCCCAGACAATGCGTGGACGCAGATCAGCGAACCGGTCAGAGGGGTACTTGCCAGCCAACAGGTCCAGGGTGGACTCGTATGCGGAACGCGGAAGCGATGTGAACGGTGCGGACCTGCGCAGAACCTCGAACCAATGCTCCACATCCAGGGTGTCCATGGCAGCAGCGGCGATGGTTTGTTGGGCCAGAATGTCCAGCGGGCTGCGCGGGATCTTCAGGGCTTCGATCTTGCCGGAGAGCATTCGTTCCACAACGACGCTTGAGCTCAGCAGATCACCGCGATGTTTGGGGAAGAACCACCCCACCGAGACCTCACCCACTTGGTGCCCTGCCCGGCCCAGCCGCTGGAGGCCGGAGGAGACCGCGTGGGGAGCCTCAACTTGGATGACCAGATCCACTGCTCCCATGTCGATTCCCAGTTCAAGGGAACTGGTGGCCACCACGCAACGCAGCCGGCCGGACTTCAGGTCACCTTCGATCTGTTTGCGCTGCTCTTTGGACACTGACCCGTGATGGGCTTTGGCCAACGCCGGGAGCTCATTCTCATCTTCATCAGCTGCGTCAGTTGGCGAACTTCCCGTGTCACGTTCGGCGTGGATCTCATTGATCCGGCCGGTGAGCTTCTCAGCAAGTCGCCGGGAGTTCACAAAGGCGATCGTGGAGCGGTTCGCTGAGATGAGGTCCACGACTCGGTGCTCCACATGCGGCCAGATGGAGGGCTGCAGGGGGGAGCCGTCATCGCCGTCGGCAGGCTCAACCGTGGGGGAGGCCATATCTGGGACCGGTACGGAGACGGTGATGTCCCACTGCTTCTCCGAGGGTGGGGCGATCACCTCCACGGGCTGACGGCCGCCGAGGAACCGGGCGACCTCCTGCCGCGGTTCTACGGTTGCGGAGAGCCCGATGCGTTGGGCGTTCTTGGAGTGATTCTCCGTGGCCTGCAGTTCATCCAGCCGTTCCAGGGACACTGCCAGGTGAGCACCCCGTTTGGTGCCGGCCAGGGCGTGAATCTCGTCCACAATCACAGTGTCGACCGTGCTCAGCGTCCGCCGTGCCTGTGAGGTGAGCATGAGGTAGAGCGACTCCGGGGTGGTGATCAGGATGTCCGGTGGGTTCCGCACAAGGTCCCGGCGCTCCTTGGAACTGGTGTCCCCGGTGCGCACCCCCACGGTCACCTCTCGTGGCGCTGAGCCCAGGCGTCTGGCTGTGTGACCGATGCCGACGAGCGGGCTGCGCAGGTTACGTTCGATGTCCGCGCCGAGTGCCTTCAGAGGTGAGATGTAAAGAACTGTTGTACCGGCAGCAGGGGCGCTGGCGGCGTCGTTCTGCTGTTGGCTCATCAGGCGGTCAATGGACCAGAGGAACGCTGAGAGTGTCTTGCCAGATCCGGTGGGCGCGACCACCAGCGCGTTCTTCCCTTTGGCGACAGCATCCCAAGCACCAGCCTGCGCGGCGGTCGGCGCACCGAAGGACGCGGAGAACCACGTCCTGGTCGCTTCTGAGAACTGCTCAAGAGCCATAGTGTCCACTGTAGAACTACCTACCGACACGCTCGGTGGCGCCTCATCTGGCAAAGCGGAGTATCTCCTCGCGGCGCAGCGGACGGTCAAACAGCGGACCATCAGGCTCTATGGGACGGCTGTCGCAGAGCCCGCCGAGGGACACGGGATCGAATCCCATCAGCATCAGCAGGGTCATCACCCGACCGCGGGCTTCACCGTCATCACCAGCAAGGGCTACGGCGCGACGCTGCTCCAGTGGCAGGTCAGGATGCGCAGCCGCTTCAATATCGT
>NZ_VFIE01000018.1:322862-432343 GCF_010119385.1 Nesterenkonia haasae | reverse complement strand
GATGAGAAATGTGATTGAGGGCCTTGACCACTTTGGCGCGGCTGAAACGTCCGGCGATGCCGTAGGAGGAGGGAAGCTGTTCATCAAGGGGGGCCTGCAACCAGCCGGGCAGCTCCTCGTCGTGCCAGGTGTTGGTCGCATCCACCAAGACCAGGTCTCCGCTGCCAGCGCTGTGAACCCAGTCGGGGTCCACCTCGTCCAGCTCCTCCTGCGGCACAGCAAGGATGACGATGCCAGTGCCCTGCTCAGATGTTCTGACCGCTATCTGTTCGGGCCACACCGGCACCGCCCCGGGTGCGTATATCTTCAGGTGGTGCTGCAGCGCTTTCGGCGGGCGCGTGGAGCACATGTCCACCGCGATGCCCACGCGCAGCATCACCCTGGCGAACGCGGTTCCCGCCCTCCCGGACCCCAGAATGCCCACCACTGGCTGCTCAGACATGGTGATACGCCCGTCCTGCGCTGATCTCCTGTGCGCGGTACAGCTGTTCGGCCAGCATGAGCCGGACCAGCTGGTGCGGGAACACCAGGTTGCTCAATGACCAGGTGAAGTTAGCCCGGCGGTGCAGCTCGGCGTTGACCCCATAGGC
The DNA here is from genome assembly GCF_010119385.1 of Nesterenkonia haasae. Taxonomy (GTDB): domain Bacteria; phylum Actinomycetota; class Actinomycetes; order Actinomycetales; family Micrococcaceae; genus Nesterenkonia; species Nesterenkonia haasae. The sequence continues at coordinate 431,753 of NZ_VFIE01000018.1, read as the reverse complement.
GCCCCCAATCACCAGTACGACGTCGTTGCCTGAGTCGAACTGCTGCTGCAGGTGGGCTGCCAGCTGAGGCGAGGAGATATTCGTTCCGCGTTCATCCAACAGGATGAGGTGCTGCTGGGGTTTGACGGTGTTGAGGATCTTGGCAGATTCTTCCTCGCGGGCGGCGTCGTGCTCCTTAGACGAATGCGGCAACAGCCGCCAGGAGAGATCGTAGGGTTTGCGGAGCCGCTTGGTGTAGCGGTCGATGCCATCAGTAACCCACGGTTCGTGTTTCTTGCCGATCGCAAGAACAGTGGTGCTCATTGCTGGCCTCTTTCGCAGAACATGAGCGACGGCCCCGAGACTACCGGGGTCTGCGGGGCCGCCAGAACGCGGTAGCGGTGGGATTTGAACCCACGGTAGGGGGTTACCCTACACAGCATTTCGAGTGCTGCACCTTCGGCCGCTCGGACACGCTACCTTGCGCACGAAATCGCGCCTCGTCATGCTACCAGTTTGCGCGCGCCTAGGCTGCCTCACCCGCGATGTTCAGCGAAGAACGCCTTCAACAGGGCACCGCACTCATCGGATCTGACCCCAGGCTGAATTTCTACCCAGTGGTTGAGTCGGGGCTCGCGCAGGACATCGAATACGCTTCCGGCTCCGCCGGCCTTCTTGTCCCATGCGCCGAAGATCACAGTGGCGATCCGGGACTGGCTGATCGCGCCGGCGCACATAATGCACGGTTCCAATGTGACCACCAGGGTGCAACCGTCCAACCGCCAGGACCCCATTGCCTGAGCTGCTCCGCGCAGAGCATTGAGCTCGGCGTGGCCGGATGGGTCGGCATCGCGCTCGCGGGTGTTGTGGCCCGAGCCGAGGATCACACCATCGGCGCTCAAGACGACAGCGCCCACAGGTACGTCTCCGGCAGCGGGTGCCTGGTCTGCCAACTGAAGGCACTGCCCCATCAGCCGGTGCTGTGTCTGTGGGTCCCTGGGGGAGAAGTTCACCTCTGACACGATACTGTGACACGCGCGCTGGTACCTTGATGCCATGCGAACTCACGCCGTTTCACACCCTCTGATCGACCATAAACTCACTCAGCTGCGGCGGGTGGAGACCCCATCGAATACATTCCGCGATTTGACCCGTGAGTTGGTGTCACTTCTGGCCTACGAGGCGTCGAATTCGCTTCCCACAGAGGAGACTGAAATTCGAACTCCCGTCATAGAGATGGTCGGTACTCGGCTGGCGGGGCCAAAACCGCTGGTGGTGCCGATTCTGCGCGCCGGACTGGGCATGCTGGACGGTATGACGGCCATGATCCCGACCGCGGAGGTCGGTTTTCTGGGGATGGCCAGGGATGAGGAGACGCTGAACATCGTCACCTATGCCGAGCGACTTCCGGACGATCTGACTGGGCGCCAGGTGTTTGTGCTCGATCCGATGCTCGCCACAGGTGGCACGCTGGTTGAAGCTATTCGGTTCTTAGAGCGCGCTGGTGCGGCAAGGATTACCTGCATCTGCCTGCTGGCGGCTCCGGAGGGAATCAGACGCCTCGAGGAGGAGGTCGGGGACCTGGATATTGAGCTTTTTGTGGCGGCTATTGATGAGAAGCTCAATGAGAAGGCGTACATCGTCCCGGGGCTTGGTGACGCTGGAGATAGACTCTACGGTCTGGCGGAATAGTACGTGGCCTACATCACCATTAGGTGGGCAAATCTCACTATGTGGAATTTTCTGGCTTATGTTACTTGCGTTTCGGAAATATTACGGCGATCCTGAGAGTGCCCACTACCCGGCAACCAGCCAGGAAGAGTCACGATTCATATGTCCGCACCGCTCAGTAAGGCCCAAAATCCAGGGTACGTTCACGTTTCAGTGAGGAATGCTGCCCGGCGCGCTGAGCTGGCCCGCAAGATGCGCAACGGAACCCCCGGCGCCAATGGCCAACCACGTACGGCGCCCATTCCGGTGCTCGCCCCACACAACGGAGCGCAGGTAGTTCACCCGGATGTCGTCGCCCGCGGATTCGTAGTCTACGTCGGGCTTGATGAGGACACTGCCAAGGCCGAGGGAACCTCGCTGCATCGGATCGCCACAGAGCTTCGTGACTATGTGGAGCACATCGCACCTGAATCGCAGGTTCACATTGCTATGGCGATGGCATCGCCGACGGCGGAGGGTGCTGATCTTGAGGTGGTGCGCCAGGCGCTCGGAGATCCGACTGTCGCGACGCGGGGACAAGCGGACCAGCCCGCTGTCCCGAGTGCGCCCCCGTCCTCGCTCTCGGCTTCGGGTGTCCTGATCGATCTGGCGCGTCGCGAAGTCCAGCTCGATGGCGAAGGTCTCAATCTCACCTACAAGGAATTTGAACTGCTCAACTATCTCGTTGAGAACTCGTCCCGGACCGTCGGGCGGGAGGAGTTGCTGCAGCGGTTGTGGCGCCACGTGGATGTCGACCAGATGCCCAATGAGCGGACCATTGACGTCCATATCCGGCGGCTTCGATCTAAACTGGGGCGCCTGGCCAACACGGTGCGAACAGTGCGCGGGCAAGGCTACCGCTTCTACGAGCACCCTGAAGTGACGGTCTGGGCAGCGCCCGAATACAGCATCTGATTCATGGCTAAGACGCTATTGGTGCTCCGTCATGCCGAAGCGGGACATAGCTTTTCCGGCGATGACTTCTCCCGCACCCTGACCGGGCACGGCGAAACCCAGGCTCGCGAGATCGGTCAGTGGTTGCTGGAGTCCGCCTACTGGCCGGAGGTCACGGTGGTGTCCTCCTCCATGCGAACCCGCCAGACCAGCATCTGGGTCGCTCACGAGCTTGGTGAGAGAGCGCCCACCGCGCAATTGGATGACCGGATGTATCTGGGATCTCCGGGTCAGCTCTGCTCAGTGATCAATGAGACACCCGAAACCGTGAACAACCTGCTGGTGATCGCCCATATGCCGGGGGTCCAGGAACTCAGCATGAAGCTGACAAGTGCCGAGTCAGATGAGGAGGCCGCGCTGAACATGGCCTCACAGTGGCCACCGGCTGGACTCGCTCGCTTCGATGTGACCAAGCCCTGGGCTGAGTTGGACGGGCGCGACGCCGCCCTCGCTGAGTTCGTCACCACCGGATCGTGGAAATGAGCCATCCCTGATTGGACCGGATTTGGCTCAGCCGGAAAAGCACGTGTAGTATCGTCAAGGTCCAACTCACGGTACAGTGAGTTTCTGGAGCAATGCGCCTATAGCTCAGCTGGATAGAGCGTCGGTCTACGGAACCGAAGGTCTGGGGTTCGAATCCCTATGGGCGCACCAACAGAGAAATGCCCCTCGATCCCAGTCAGCACAAGGGATCGAGGGGCATTTTTGTGTCCAAATTTGGGCCGGAAATGTGGTCCATTTTAAGGGCTGGTGGTGACTTTAGTGCCACCTTTACTGTGACGCACCATGTGTAGCCAGCGGCGATAATTAGGCGGGTGAGTAGCGGATTCAGTGCTGTCCAGACTCAGTTTCGGACGAATGTGGGACAAGGAAGAAGGTCTGGGCGTGATGACAGAGAATCGTCGGATGGCCTACAGCATCAAGCATGCGGCTGAACAAGTTGATATCTCAGAGCGAAAGCTGAGGGAACTCATTGCAGCCGGCCACATCGCGACAGTGAGGCCGCCAGGCACATCGCATCCGAAGATCACTCACGCCGAACTCGAAGCGTGGTTGGAGGCTGGCAGCTAATTGTCAATGCTGTGGTGTCGGCAGCCTCAGTCGTAGGGCGACTCGCCCCTGGATGCCCTGGAACCGCGCATTACGGCATCATGCTCCTCTTGGGTGAGCTTGTCCTTTAGCGCGAGGTCTCTCCAGCTGGGAGCTTGATAGGGCGGATCGTCACCGCCGTGCTCTAGCCATTTAGCATGAATTTCTTGCTGATCGCCAGGGGAGAAGCGCCTCAATCGCCCTTGGCGGTGACATGGCCATGCGAGACGGTCAGAGAGGGCGCGCACTTTGTCTGCGGAAACGCCATAGCGATCTGCTATTGCATCGATGGTTACCCAGCGATCTCGTCCGCTATTGTCTGATTCCGACTGGCTATACATAACTATCGAGGGCCCGATCGATTCGCTCTCGACGCGCCTTGCGCTCTTCTCGAGTCTCAATCCGATCAGGTCGATTAGGCCTCCACATATCGCGAATGCGCTGTTGATCGCTCGGAGAGAAGCGAAGCATCCTGCCCTGCCGACTGCAGGGCCACTCTCCAGAGTTCGCTCTTGCACGAACGGTCGTGAGGCTTATGGAATAGAGTTCGGCGATCTCGTTGACGGTTGCCCACCGCTGCTCCATGGGGAACCGCTTGTCCGAAGGTGCGTGCTGCTCGTCCACCATGAGACTCCTAAGGTCGCTGTTGCCACAGCATTACACGGGGGAGGTGTTCACTCAAGGGGAAGCGGTGCACTCAGGGGTATTTTTGCCGCAAAGCTCTATAACCTGTGGCGTGTTGCGAAGCTTTGAACCATGGAGTATCTAACTTCCGGGGGAAGCGCTTTGCTTTTTCTTTCCGGGATTCGTCCCGCCATCGAATCTGTCAGGGCACGCCAGACTTGGTGGTCTGCTTATCAATGCTCGCTATCGTCGTCGCTTTCCCGGACTCCGCCGAACCATTCCATAAGGTTATTGTCTACATTCTCCATAAGCTGCTTGTAGCCACCGTCAACATAACTTTGTAACCGTTTACGGCCTTGCTCAACACGCTCCCGAAGGGCAGGAGAAAGTAGAAAATCTAGATCATCAATATGCTCATCGTAAAGCATTAGCGCATGTTGACTGAATGAAACATTATCGAGGATCTCTATTTTCATGTTCTCAATGGTTTTTTCTAGCTCATCGATTCTCCGGAGTGAGTCAAAAAGCTCACTGATTGCGCGGGCTTCCTCGCTCGGAGAAGACATCTGTTCCGTACCTGCGTTCAACAGGTAGGCCAGCGCGCGCGCCTCACTAAGTCGGACCGGCCTCTGGCCCTTCTCGATTCGGGAGATCGTCATCTGGTTGATGCCGTCAAACCCCAGCTCCTGCATCTTTGTAGCAAGTGCGTCCTGGGAGAGGCCATCTCTGATGCGCATTTCGCGCAGGTTGGAAGCAAAGTTGAGTTCGCCTTGCGTTAGGTCCGAGGGGCCATCTGGGGTGTCCATGCGTTGATTCTTGCACACATACGTTTGAAACCTCAAACAACGTGCTACCATGTTTGAGTAAGTAAACGAAACGGTTTGGAGGACGAGATGCCAGGATTGAAACTGCGGAGCACAACAGACATCGCCAATACCTACGGATTCCCTGAGGCGACACTCCGATACTGGAGGCACTGCGGAGAGGGGCCGCCCTCCGTTCGAATCGGGCGCAGAGTCTTCTACAGAGAGCAAGACGTCATCGACTGGATTAACAACCAGTTCGACGCCGAAGTCGAGAAGCGTGTGGGCGCATGAAGCTGACCGTCGCCCTGGCCCAGTGCGAAAATCAGTCAGATCACTACGGCAATGAGGAGGCGCTGTACTACCGCGGAACAGCCAGATGCGAAAGTTCTGAAGCGAAATACGAACGGCCCGGTGATCTCCGCCAAGACACCTACCGGACCGCTCAGACCAACCACCAGAAAGGGGTAGCAGTCGCTAGCGAGTCTACCTCCTTGACCACAGTAGGGGGCATCGACCAATGACCAGAAAACCAGTCCCGCACGAGGAGCGACTCGCGTACGCGTACCAGCAAGCTGCGGACCGGTCTGGGTGCAGCATCTCAACGATCCGCCGGGCGGTAGCCGAGGGCCACCTCGTGAGTTTTCCCCTCAAAGGAACAACCAAGCTCGTCATCCCTCGCGAATCACTCGAGGACTGGGTCCGCGAATCTGCAAAAGCCGCGTAAGGCCCCTCAATTCCGCCACACCACCAAGTCCGTTGCTCGACGGCACCCCACAGGAGGGGACTGTGACCTTAGATACCTGTACCCAAAACTCATTCACCGAATTGTCGTTCGTGTACCTATGGAGGCTAATAAGAGGCGCGTCGAGCGAGCTCATGGGCAGCCCGTTGAGTGTGCGCCGTTCCAAACACCTCGCCGGTCAACTCTGCGGTGGACATGGCGACCTCGATCTGCAGCTAGAACGGTACTGGCCCTACATGCATAAAGATCCGACCGGCGAATCCGCCGTTCGGCAAGTGCTGCGAGATGCCGTCAGGCGTCGCTAGACCTGAAGGGATCTTTCCAATGAGCAAAAACACAGCAGACCAAACCACCGCGAGTGGTCTCGTCCAGCACTCATTCAGCTCACCACTAACTGCTGGGGAGGAGCGAAGGATGCACCGCAGGGCGCTCGCGGCAGAGTTCGTCCGTCTAGCCGCCGCGGCACACTCTAGGCATCCGACGCGGGCACGCGCATTAGTGCTCCAGCACATGTCCAGTACAGCAGCAGCACACGGCCTCGGACCCGAAGAGATTCAGGCCGTCATCCGTCAGGCCGGAGAGGAGATCACGAAAGGCTCAACGAGCTTGCCAAGCTGACCACACCGGAATCAGAGGCGTGAGCGCTTTCTCGTCACAGTGAGGGGCCACGCCCCAAGACAAAGCCACTAAATCACATCAGAACGGCCCGGTCACCCCGCCAAGAGTCCCGGACCGTGCAGACAATCCACAAAACAAAGGAAACAACCCTCATGTCACATTATACCCCAACTCAGCGCACTTCAGGACTCTCCATTCCGCAGCTGGAGGCCCTCGCCAAGAACATGAGCATCGACATTGACCCACTAGACCTACCAATCGAAGAGATGTGGGCCGAGTACACCCGACGTGACCGCACGATCAGGCTCCACCCGGACCTAGGCCGACCACAGCGACGCTGTGCACTGGCGAACCTCATCGCCCACGCGAGGCTGCGAGATCTCAGTGACAAACCATACGACAGCGGAGAAGATCTGCGGATGGCCGCTCGGATGCTCATCACCCCAAAAGACTGGGAAACGATCAGACCCACATGGGAGCACAGGTCAGAAGGTGACGACCTCCTCATATTCCGCAAATTCGGGATCCTGCCGAAGCTGCTTGCCGCCTACGAGCAGACCACCAAGGTGTGGCACCCAGTTGGCTGTGTGAATTGGTTCGGGCTGTGCGGAAACGGAACCGATGACGACATCCACGGCTTCACGCCCACATCTATCAAGGTCAGCGGCATCGCCTTGCACGCCCCTATAGCCGTGGTTGGAAGCCCTGGGGGTGATTACGAAGTAAAGGCCGGCGTCACAGTCGAAGTCGATGGCGGACTTCTCTACGGCGATACCACAAGCTTCGAAGCATCAGCAGAAGAGACTCGAAAACTTGCGCGGTTCCTTCTGGATCAAGCCAATGCAGTGGACCTAATGGTGCAGGATCACAACGAATTCACCCACAATGCCTCCATGCTGCGGAATCAACTGCTCACAGTCGGAGGCGAGCAGCATGGCTAAAACCCCATGGCATCCCAACACTGCCAAGAACAGAGGGGAGGACAAGAATGTCACATGAATACACACAGGTGAATACGGCTCTCTGGTCCGATGACGATTGGCGCGCACTAGACAGAGAACTGCAGTGGCTGTACTTCCTCTTGTGGACCCACCCAAACCTGAGCGCAGCCGGTGTGCTGGATTGGAGACCGGGGAAGCTCAGTGGGTTCTCGGCCGATACAGCAGCATCTGATATGCGGCACATCGCAGCTTCACTTCAGGCGAGGCGGTTCATCTTGATCGACGAGGACACGGAAGAAGTTCTCGTTCGCCCTTACATCAGGCGAGATCGGAACCGTCTGTCCATGCCCAACACGGCTAAAGGCATGTGTCGGGCGTACGCGGCTACGGGGTCAAAGAAAATTCGAGAAGTCATCGTCCACGAAGTGAAAAAGGCCTACGCCCGCACACCTGAGATGAAAGGGTTTACATCCGAAAACTCACGCGCTGACCTACTCGATCTCATGAGTCAACCATCCAACCCTATTGAATACTTCGTGGATATAGATGGGATGGGATCAAATGTAGATCAAATAGGGATCGAAACACCATCCTCGAATGTTGGTGAGATATCCAAGGGATCCCATCACGGAGAGATCGACAACAGATCTCCCCTACGAAAGACGGTAGACGTTAAACATAAACGGTCATCCCAGGGTCATTCTGAGGGTCAAAGTTCGACGGAGATCCCGACTGACGGGACCGAGACAAGCTCGGTCGATTTTTCATTGATCTCACCGGAAGATGCTGGACCCAGCCTTGACGACCTGTTCAACGAGTTCTGGTCTCACTGGCCGAAGAAGGTGAAGAAGCCCGAAGCGCACGCAGCGTTCATGAAGGCAGTGAAAGACAAGCGAGCAACGGCCAAGCGGATCATAACCGGAGCCAAAGCCTACGCGGCGGCTGACCTACCAGATAAGAAATTCATCCCCAACCCAGCGACATGGCTAAACAACGACCAGTGGAACGACGATCCCAACGACTCGATCTCGGGTTCCGAGTCAGCCTCACCCGGACGTGAACCAGCGGTCGTCCGAACCGACCCGTGGGGGAGGGGCTCAGGCTTCTACCGGCGCGCCTACGACTGGCCCATCACCACCGACTACCGAGAACGCGATCTGCAACCCCCGAAGGAGGAGTTCCTTGTCTGGCCTGGAAACCCTGCAACCACCGAAGACATCGCAAACGACAAGCTCGTCTACCACCATGGAGGTGACCCAGCAGACCGCCCCAGAGGCTGAACGAGCACTCCTCGGAGCAGTACTTTATTCCGGAGGGCGTGCACTGGACCACCTCGACTTCGACCCTGCCGACTACGCGGAACCCCGATGGGAGATGATCCACACCATCGTCAGGGATCTCCGAAAGGCAGGGCAAGTGGTTGACCCCATCACTGTCGATGAACAGGTCCGAAAGCACAACGGGGGTAAGCCCGTCACTGCCGACCTGCACAGGCTCATGGAGCTGCCAGTGTCACCAGCCTCTGCAGAGCACTACGCGGCGATAGTCACCACGTGGGCCACCCGTCGTCGACTGATGGAGACATCGGACAAGATCAGGTCACTAACGGTCGACGGGCTAGACCCTGATGCCGTGCTCGCAGAGGCTCACAATATGCTCGAAGGAGTCCGGGCGAGGTCCACCACGACAGAACAGGTCCGGTTTATCGGTGAGACGCTAGCTGACACGATTGAAGGGTTGAACCACAAGGCCAGCTTCACACCGACCCCGTGGCCAGCACTGGACCACCTCATCGGAGGGTTCCGGCCCGGTGCGTTATACGTCACCGGAGCCAGGACCGGAGTTGGCAAGTCACTGTTCGCCCTCGAATCGGCTCTATCGCTTGCCGGCCAAGGCTCCGTGGCTTTCATCAGCCCCGAAATGCCGGAATCCGAAGTGCATCACCGAATGATCGCAAACCGAGGAGGGGTCGGCATCAAAAACCTCATAGACCGCGATATCAGCGAACGCGACTGGGAACGCATCAAAGCGGCGAACGACCAACTCGTCGATGCTCCCATAGCGATCCGGGAGGGAGCAGCCACAGTTGCCCAAGTGAGAAGGTTCGTCGCTAGCGTCCACGCCAGAAAACCCCTCGCCGGGGTCATCGTGGACTACATCCAGATGATCCGACCTCCAGACGGAGACCGACGAGACAAACGCGAACAAGTCGCCGAAGTCTCCTGGGCCATGAAAGATCTCGCGATGAAATACAAGATCCCAGTGATCGCACTCGCGCAGCTCTCACGTGGCGCAGTAGCCGAAGACAAACCGCCACAAATCCACCACCTCAAAGAGTCAGGATCCATTGAAGAAGACAGTGATGTTGTACTGATGCTGCACCGCCCACCTTCTCAAGACTGGGAGATGAGCGTCATTGTAGGAAAGAACCGGCACGGCCCAGTCGGGGATTTCGCACTCGAGTTCCGCGGCTATAACTCCACCCTCGGAGGACACAACCAAAGGAGAAAACCATGATCAATATCGAACAAGCTGAAGAGCTACTAAACGCCATAGAAGCCTATGGCGATAGTGAGAGACTCCTCGGACAAGCTGAACTTAGAGAGTTCTGGGGAGAGGACCCTGACCCACGAGTGGGACCAGCGAACAAGCGCGTTACAAGAGCCCTCGATGAAGTGCGCCGGATGCTACGCCCATATGTGAGTGAGCCAGACCATCCAGGACTCGAAGGTCGCTTCGATGTCGACGAAGTAGCTCCGCCAGAAGATCCTGAGGAGGATGAGTTCGTCGAGGTGAAGTGGCTATTCGAAGACGAAGAGGAGCACTCGGCGGAGCGCTGAGTTTTCTCCAAGACCGCCCTCTAGGTGCCCGCTGCGTAGTCCGTGGCGGGCACCTACGTCTCTGGCGCAGGCCAGGGCCCGCGCCGCTTTGCCGTCAGAGCATGCTCACTCAAAGAGTAATCAGCACGACACAACCACCCGCCTAAGCCCCTGGACCACCGCCGGGGGCTTTCCTTATGCCCGGAACAGCCCACCAGTGTTCGACCCACTACAAACCCTATCGATCCTGCTCGTAGCTACCGCCCGGGTTCACGCCCGGAACAGCGGCTGACTCCAAGGAAAGGACCGCCCATGACCCTATCCGACAACGTGCACCGCCTCACACGACATCACCTCACCCTCAGCACCAAAAAAGTCACCACCGTGCCACCACTACTCGACCAACTAGCCGAAGCCGTACACAGCAACACCCGCACCCGTTCAGGAGGTCGCAACGAAAGAGGGCTACCAATCAACAGCGACGCCATAGACCTCTGGAAAGAACTCGACACGCAAGTGAGAACCGCAGAAGCAAACCGCACCGGCACGACACGCGGACACCTCACACAAATACTCCAACGCTGGAAAAACCTCACCGACCCCCACCTCACCCAAATCACCACCAACATGGTCACCCAAATCGAGAACCTACTCGACCCGCCACCACCCAGAAGGCCCATAAGGCAGCCCTGCCCAGCCTGCGACCAAGAATGGACACACGACACAGCCGGAGACCGCAAACCAGCACTCACAGCAAACGTCTACGACCCAGAAGGCGGCGTATTACCACCCACAGAATGGGATATCCACTGCGCCGAATGCCAAGCGCAATGGCACCCCAACGACCCTGCCTTCAAAATACTCATCCAACTCCTAACCACAACCCAGGAAGCTGTGATAAGATAGACTTGTCTAACGGATAACTGGATCATTTTCCGACAAGATGCGTTGAGTCCTTGTGGTGGGGCTCTTTTTTTATGCCCGCCCGGCGGTCAGGGTTTATCTCCTCTCCCAGGCCACCGGGCATTGCCTCCGGCAGCGATTGGATCGCGCTCAGCAGACTCACGACCGCTGAGAAGTAAGCGGGATCGTACCCCGCCCAGAGGACTCGCGACACGCCAGCGAGGGCCAATGTCGCATCGAAGCACCAGCCAATCGGCGGGGATATTTTCTGTCCTGCCCCCGGCCTGATGGGCTAATCCATAAGGGTTGATAGGGACGAGAGTTAGGTGGTTGGCCAGCTGAAAAACCGCTTGCATCGCCCAGAACTTCGTCGGCTCTTACTTGGTATATGGGTAACATAAAATTAAGCGATGGAAACTGACGATTTGGCGTTCCCAAGCGAGTACCCGGCATGCCCCGAAAGTTGGGCGCCTTACCTAGATTCCATGACACTGAACGAGATTGAGTCTCGAATTGAGAGGTTCGACCAGATAGCCTGGACACTAGGTTCGCCGGAGCGTTTGCGGGACGAGTTGTATGCGGTCCTCACACCACCCCATCGGAGTTCCTTTCCCGTAGTGTCCGCAGAATTTCGGAACATTCCCGAAGCAACTAATGTTTACCGAGTTCGTCAAATCAGTAGTCCTGAGCAAATCAAAGAATCTGCCGACGTTTGGCACGCGCCTCCGAACCTGGTCGGGGCGGGGCGACTGAACCGAGAGCAGGAATCACTCCTCTACACTGCCAATTCGCCTAAAGTAGCCATTGCGGAAGCTCGCGTCCAAGTCGGGGACATGTTCGCCTTATCTGAGTACGAGGCCGCTCACGATATCCCTGTAGTTCTGGTTGGCCAGCAGGCGTCTATAGCAGGCCTTAATGCCCTACAAGCTACCAAGAAGCGTTTGCTTGATGCTTTCTTCTTGAGGATATTCACGACGCCATCGCTTCCAAATGGTAACCGCCCGTACGTTGCCACGGAGGTCCTGGCCAAGGAATTCTACGACTATCCAGCGGACGTGTGCACGGGCTGGATGTACGATTCGATATCCAGTCCAGGGGGAGTTAATTTCGCATTCCGCCCGGACGAGAGTCAACGCGTGTTGCAATTCAAATGCGTGCACTTGGCGCGCCTTCTTCACACCGGTCCTGAGGCCTACGGTTGGTACATGTTCGATGTCAAGCGCCAGAGAGCCGGCAGAGACGAACTAGTCTCCGTTGCTACAAACCCACAAGGCGCGGACTGAGGTTGTCTTTGATAGCAGACTGTCGCGGTGGTCATCCAACCACCATTCAGTGATATGGCTTCCATGGTTACCGCATGACGTTCGGTTCGACTTGCAGGCTAAAGAGATAGTGACATGAGCTCGAGGGGGAGCGGGATGGGTAAGCCGGCGATGTACTGCGGTGCTGATGAGTGCTGCGAGGGTAGGCGGTATCCAGCCTGTATGGATCCCACGAAAGCTAAGGCCCCCACCCTTTCACCTGAGCAATCTCATTGGGACGACGAGCAAGGACTGAATACCCCTTACCTCTGCAGCGATTGAGGCCCAGCTCTTATAGCGCCTGCCTCTATGCCCGCTGATACCGGCACCCTTATAGGCCCAACCCTTTAGGGGCTGGGTATTGGGGGCAGGGATACGGGTACGGAAGGGGAGCCGCACACATGGCAGCACGGGTATGCTCCACCCCACGATGCCCCAACCTGACGGGGATCAATGGGGAGCCGCAGACCGGGGGCAGATGCGGGGACTGCAAGGCCAGGGCGGATAGGGCACGACGACCAGACGGTAACCCGTACACCACCACAGGCCACCACCGCTTCCGCGATGAGGTACTGGCACGCGATCCCATCTGCACACTGTGCCGAGCCGCACGGTCCACCGTGGCTGACCACTACCCAATGGAGAGAGTGGACCTGATAGCTAACGCTCTGGATCCCAACGATCCGTCTCATGGACGTGGATTGTGCAAGCTCTGTCATGACAAGCACACAGCAAAGACTTATTCCTTCGGTGGAACGCATTAGTTACCTCTGGTGACCGCGTGACCGTGGAGCTGACGGCGCGATCGACTGCGAAGTTTGAGCGATGAACAAAGTTCAGTCGGAGCTTGAACACAACCGGGGGTGACCCCTTGAGGGGGATCTGTGCCGGACCGCCGGGGAGGGATCTCTTTGGTCCGGAGGGTTCAAAACATTTCTGACCCTCGATATATATGTTCAACACCGAAAGGGTGATGACAATGGCCTCTGGAGGCGCAAGGAACCGTTCTGGACCGCAGGCAGACCCGAAATCGGGCCGATCTGACCAGCGCAAACTCTCCTTCGATGAGCTCCCAAGCGAGGGCCGCGAGGGTGAACCGCCGACCGAATGGCCGCTATCTGATCCGCAGGTCTACATCGAGACGGTCTCTGACTCAGGCAAGCCGATCAAGAATCTTGATATCGATGCTTCTGAGCAACGCAAAGACGCTGAGCTCGCACTCTGGGCCGAGGTCTGGACCTATCCGCAGGCCGTTGCGTGGGAGCGTGAACCGTGGCGGTGGAACATCATTGCCATCTGGGTCCGCACATTCCTCACCGCATCGGGGCCCGAGGCTAAAGCTGCCGACAAGACCGCACTGCACCGCTTTGGTGACCAGATCGGCCTGACTCCCGCTGGCTTGCGTGAGAATGGCTGGCAGATCGTCCGCGATGAGGTCGCGTCACGCCGCCAAGAATCGACTGAGGCACCTTCGACCGAACCGCGAAAGCGTCGGTTGAGGGCTGTAGGCGATGAGCGCTGATGGGCTCGGCGTCGTTGACTTCCCTACTCTCGGTGACCTGCTGGATGGATGGATCGAAGCGCACTGCAAGGTGCCCAATGGTTTCGACCGCGGTAAGTCATTCAGTCTCTCTGACTGGCAGTTCTGGTGTGTAGCTAACCACTACCGCGTACGGAAGTCAGCCAAGTGGATCCCGGCGTCACCGATGCGCTCTCAGGCATTCGTCTACCGCCGTTCACAGATTGTGGCACCGCAGAAGACGGGTAAGGGGCCGCTATCGGCTGCCATTGTCGCGTCTGAGGCTGTAGGGCCGACTCTCTTTGGTGGTTGGGCGGCTGAGGGCGATCAGTACCGCTGTGAGGACCACGGCTGCCCTTGTGGCTGGGAATTCGACTATGAGCCCGGTGAGCCAATGGGGATCCGCCAACCATCGCCGCTGATTCAGCTACTGGCTACCTCTGAGGACCAGGTTGATAACGTCTACGGGCCGCTGAAAGCCATGATCAAGCTCGGCCCACTCGGTGATCTGATGAAAGTCCGTGAGGGCTTTATTCGCATCATGGGTGGATCTGACGAGAAGGCTGATGACTTCGACAAGATCGAGGCTGTGTCTTCCTCGGCACAGTCCCGGTTGGGTAACCCGATCAGCTTTGCGCTGCAGGATGAGACGGGCACCTACACAGTGAGCAACAAGCTCGTGAAGGTCGCTCAGACTCAGCGCCGCGGCCTTGCCGGTATGGGTGGCCGCGCGATGGAGACCACGAACGCCTGGGATCCGGCTGACAACTCAGTGGCTCAGCAGACATTCGAGTCAACCGCCAAGGACATTTTCAAGTTCTACCGCCAGCCGCCGGCTGATTTGTCCTACAAGAACAAGCGCGAACGCCGTCGAATCCACCAATTCGTCTATGCAGGCTCACCCTGGGTGAACCTTGACGACATCGAGGCTGAGGCTGCCGAGCTTCTGGAGCAAGATCCGGCGCAGGCTGAGCGATTCTTTGGTAACCGCGTGGTCTACGGCGCTGGAACGTGGCTCAGCGATGAGCATGTGGTCGCTATGGAGAAGGAGCACCCGCTACCACCAGATGGAACCTCAGTTGCCGGCGGATTCGATGGCTCGGATCACGACGACTGGACGGCTATCAAGCTCGAGACTAAAGAGGGCTTGCTGTTCACTCCGCTATACGGTCCTGACTCTCGTCCCGCGTACTGGAATCCCTCAGAGTGGGGCGGCACAATCCCCCGCGGCGAGGTTGAGGCTGCGTGGGACGAGATCAGCCGTCGATATGAGCTTGTCCGCGTCTACTGTGACCCCGGCTTCCATGATGAACGGTCCTGGGAGTCGGATATCGAGACATGGGCGCAGCTCTACGGCGAAAAAGTGTTCATTTCATGGCCCACAAACATGATTGGGCGCATGTTTCCAGCCCTGACCCGCTTCCATGCAGATCTCCGCAGCGGAGAGGTCATGCTCGATGACTGCTCAGCCACTCGAGTACATCTGCAGAACGCCAAGAAGGTCAGCAAAACCCAAGACCGCTACGTTCTCGGCAAGCCCGCCCAAACACAAAAGATCGACATTGCCGTGACCTCAGTACTCGCACACGAGGCCGCAGCCGACGCGCGCGCCGCTGGTTGGCCGGTAAAGACAGAGCACTACGTCTACTTCGCCTGAAAGGTGGTGGCTACATGTTGTCAGCTCAAGAAGCCGCCACTAAGACCCAGGAGCTCTACGACTGCCTGGCACGCCGCCGCCCGATGATTGACAACTTTGACCGCTACTACGAGGGCGAACAGCCCTTGAAGTATGCCTCAAAGGAGTGGGCCAAGTTCCACAAGGAGCGCTACAAGGGCTTCTCGGATAACTGGTGTGCCGTCGTCATTGATGCACTCAATGAGCGCTTGCGTGTCAGTGGTCTACAGGTTGGGTCTGAGCCTGACGATGCCGAGAGGCAGCTCTGGGATGACTGGCAGCGCAACGACATGGACGCGCAGTCTTCGCAGGGCTTCCTGCAGACCATTGGCTCCACGCGCTCTGCTGTCATCGTCTGGGGCGACGAGAACGACGAGCCGGTCTACACCTGGGAGCACCCGTCACAGGTCTACGTGGAGTATTCCGCGGAGTTTGTTGCCAAGCCTCTCTATGCGATCAAGGCATGGCAGGACGATAAGCGCGAGTACGCCACGCTGTACACCGATGAGCAGGTCTTCAAGTGGCAGCGCCCGCTTCCAATGGAGGGTATTAAGGATGGCCGCACGTCATCTGGACTGTATGTCAATGCCGCGGGGTTCTCTGCCACTGGCTCATGGGAACCGCGACAGGGTGAGGGCGACGACACTTGGCCACTGAGCCACCCGCTGGGCGAGCTTCCCGTTGTGGAGATTCAGAACCGTCCACGGCTCAAGCGCGGGCCGATCTCGGATATTTCTGGCGTGATGGCAATGCAGGACGCTATCAACCTGCTTTGGGCATACCTCTTCGGAGCCGCAGACCACGCATCATTCCCCGCTCGCGTAATCATGGGCCAAGAGCCTCCCAAGGTGCCAATGCTCGACAAGGATGGGCAGAAGATTGGCGAGAAGGCCATTGATATCGAGGAACTTCGCCAAGGCCGCATGTTGTGGCTCACTGGCGACAAATCCTCCATAGATCAGTTCGATTCAGCCAAGCTTGATGTCTTCACGGATGTCATTGACATCAACATCAACCACGTTGCTGCACAGTCACGCACTCCGGCTCACTACTTCATTGCCAATAAGGGCATGTCGAACCTCAACGGCGAGACCTTGAAGGCCACAGAGACGCCGCTGGTCAAGAAGGGTGGCGAGTTCCAGCTCTACAGCTCGAACGGGCTCGCCAAAATCTTCCGGCTGGGTGCCAAGGTCCGCGGCAACAATGCCCTGGCTGACAGTATCGGGCCACACTCGATCCAATGGGCTGACATGGAGATCAGGTCTGAGGCTCAGCGCTCGGATGCGCTGATCAAGATGAAGCAGATGGGCTACCCAATGCGGCACCTGCTCAAGATGAACGGTCACAGCCCGAACGAGATCGACACCATCATGAAGCAGATTGAGGCAGAGCAAGCCGCAGACCCTCTCTATGCGGCTGAGCAGGCCGTGAGGCGTGGTGCTGACTATGAGCCTGACCTCACTGTCTGACGAGCATCTGGATAACCGCCGGCTAATGGCGATGACTGCCACAGCATCTCTCTCGGCCATCTGGCGCAACGAGGTAGACCCGCGCAACATCGTCCGCACGTGGCGTCGAGCGATACCGGACGCTGCCGAGGTTGTAGCTGAGTACCAAACGCGCGCAGCTATTGACGGTCAACGTTTCATGGACGCCACGCTCAACGATGTGGGACTCACTCCAACGGGCCCAGCGATCAACCCTGCGGGCTTCGCAGGCTTCACGTACCCGCTTGAGCGAGCACCGGCTCGAATGCTGGAGCAGTCCCTAGAGTTTCCCGCGTATCGGGCACTCGATGGTCTGCAGCGTGGCGCAAGTTCCTCTCGTGCTATGGCTGGCGGTCTGGACTCACTGGTCCAAATCGGCTCCACTGCCGTAGCGGACGCTGGTAGGCAGGCTGACGGCGTTGTCGCAGCGACAGAGAATCAAGTTACAGGCTACGTGAGGCAGGTTGAAGCGGGCGCGTGCTCACGATGCGCGATCCTTGCAGGCCGGCGTTACAGATCCAACGAGGGTTTCGACCGTCACCCCAACTGCCTCTGTAGTCACAAGCCCATTATCCAAGGCGGCGAGACGCCAGATGTTCAAGACCCATATGAAATCTTCAATCAGCTCCCACCGGATGAGCAGGAGCGCATCTACACCAAAGCTGGAGCTCAGGCGATCCGCGACGGCGCAGATATGAACCAGGTGGTCAATGCCCGCCGCGGGATGAGCAAGACCGATGGGGGCTCGCTGGTCACCAGTGAAGGCATGGGCAAGCGCAGGGGCCGCTACATCGGCAACGCAGGCCGAACGATGGAGCGCCACAGCGTCCGCGGCGCTCGCATGATGCCCGAAGAGATCTACAAGCGCGCAGGCGGTAACCAGCGCCTCATCAATGAACAGCTAGAGCGCTACGGCTACACACTCCCTGGCGGACAGCAGGCAGAAGGCGTGCTGAGACCGCAGCTCTCAGGCTGGCGCGGGCCATCCGGCTCTGAGATACGCGACTCCAACTAGCAACACCTATCAACCCTCCCGAAAGGGGAACCAATGTCAGAGAACACTGAAAACCAGGCCAGCGAGAGCGAGTCCACACAGGGCGAGCAGGCTGCCAATGAGGCACCCGTGCAAGACGGAGGCTCACAGGAGCAGATCGACTGGAAGGCCGAGGCTGAGAAGTACAAGAAGCTCACCAAGGATTGGGAGAAGAAGGCCAAGGGTGAGGCTGGATCTCTGACGCAAGAGAACGAGGAACTACGCGCCAAGCTCGAAGGTCGCGAAAAGGAATATCAGGCCGAGCAGGAGCGCCGGGAGATTGAGTCTGCCGCGCTCCAGAAGGCCAACGAGCGGATCTTACAGGCTGAGATTCGTGCCGCCGCAGCAGGGAAGCTCAACGACGCTTCCGACGCGCTGCGCTACCTAGATTTGTCTTCCTTTGAGGTTGGGGAAGACGGCGCGGTGGATACACAGGCTGTGTCTGCCGCGATTGACGACCTCACGCAAAGCAAGCCCTACCTGGCCGCGCAAGGTGGCAAACGATTCCAGGGCAGCGCCGACGGCGGGGCTCGAGAGAGCTCTGGACCGGCGCAGCTATCTCGCTCTGATCTGAGCGGGATGTCCACTGACCAGATCAACTCTGCGCGTGCCGAGGGACGGTTAAACGACCTCCTCGGACTCAAATAACAACTAACCGAAGGAGGCAGGCGTCATGTCTGTTGAAAACTTTATTCCTGAGATCTGGAGCGCCGCACTGCTCCAGTCGCTCCGCGATCGCCTTGTCTATGGACAGGCCGGAGTGATCAACCGCAACTACGAGGGCGAGATCGCCCAGGCTGGCGACACGGTGCACATCACCTCGTTCGGTGATCCTGCCGTGCGCGAGTACACCAAGAACGAAACGATCTCTTGGGATCTGCTCGAGTCTGACCAGCAGTCGCTGATCATCGACCAGGCTGATTACTTCGCCTTCAAGGTTGATGACATCGACCGCCGTCAGGCGATGTCCGGATTCGTGGAGGAATCCACTACCGGCGCATCGTACAACCTGGCCGCTGAGACTGACGCCTACCTCGCAGGCAAGATGTCAGACGCCGCTGTGGACGGAAGCGACCTGGGGGCCATTGAGGTTGCCCACGCTCGCGATGCCTACAACCTTCTGCTCAAGCTGCGCACGCGGCTGACTCGCACCAACACCCCGGACGAGGGGCGCTTTGCAGTGATCCCGCCCGAGCTGTACGGCGTGCTTCTGCGTGACGACCGCTTCATTCGCGCCGACGCTTCCGGCACCACCGAAGGGCTCCGTAATGGCGTCGTCGGTCGCGCTGCTGGCTTCGACGTGATCGAGGGCAACCGGGTTCCAGAGAATGCCGGTGCGTACACCATCCTTGCCGGTCACGGTATCGCTACCACGTTCGCTGAGCAGATCGCCTCCACTGAGGCTATGCGCCTGGAGAACACCTTTGGTGACGGCGTTCGTGGCCTGCACCTCTACGGTGCCCGCGTGGTCCGCCCAGACAATGTAGCCAAGGCCACCGTCACTATCGATCCTGCTGCAGAAGAAGGCGGCGGAGACGGCGAAGGCTGATCAGTCGGATAACTGAAGGGAGGCCGTCGTGCCTAACGAATTTCCCCCGCTAGTCACGGCGGCTGACCTTGAGCCGTACGATATCGACACCTCGAACGAAGCGCTCATCAACAGCCTGATTGCCGCAGTGTCGTCGGGGATCCGGGAAGCTGCAGGCGTACCTATCTCTAAGGTGCAATCCACCGTGGAGCTCTACGGGCGCAATAGCCAGTTTCTCGAGATCCCCGGCGGGCCACTGCTCAGCGTTGACGAGGTACTGAGCGAGGGCGAGCCGGTCACTGATTACAAGATCCGCGATGGTCGCCTATGGCGCAAGGCCAGTTGGGGCACCATCGAGGACGACATCACGGTCACCTTCACTCATGGCTGGGATCCAGTACCGGCAGATGTGGTCAAGCTCGGAATCAACCTTGTAGCCGCAGGGCTCAACGAGGCGACGTCCGAGGGTGGCCTAGCATCACGCCGGGGCCTGGTCTCTAAGCAGATGTCACTCGATGACTATTCAGAGCAGGAGTCTTACGTCCGCGGTGAGGACGAGGTAATCGACCTGACAGAGATCCCAGACCGCACCCGCGAATGGTTGCGGCGTAGGTTCTCATCCCAAGCATTCGTCACTGGGGGCCAGTGATGAAGACACAGCAACTACTGGAGCGCGGACGGGCAGTGGCTGAACGTCTAATGACCGGCACGTGCACTATCACCCGCGAAGACCCTGATGGCGAGACCACGATCAACCCGGATAACGGGCAAGAGATCCCCGTAACCACCACGGTCTACACCGGCAAGTGCAAGCTCAGCTCCACCCCGGCTACTGGTGAACAGCTCGACTCCACCCACCACCGCTACCTAGTGGAGACCCCGCGGCTGCACCTTCCCCACGATGCACAGGTCCAGTCCGGCGATGACGCAGTGATCACCGCGACTGAGACCGGCAACGTCTCCACCGGCATCAGTATGCGCCTGGTGGACCTCAACCGGGGCACATACCGAACGTCGCAGCGATGGAACGTGGAGGTGGCTACGGGATGAGCATTCACGTTCGCATGGAGGGTCTTGATGCAGTTGTAGCGGACCTTGCCGCTGCACCTCGCCAGACTGCCTCCAAGCTCCGCCCAATCATGCGCAAGGGTGGCGTGCAGATGAAGCGCAAGATGGCCGACGCATTTAAAGGCTCGCGGTCATTCAGGCAGGTTGGCCGATCGGTTGACTTTGACTTCATCGAATCGTCTGGCTTCGGTATCGGGCACATGGAGGTTGAAGTTGGCCCCAATGCACACCGCAACCCAGCTGCAGCCCTAGCCGGTATCGCCTACTTCGGTGGCGCGAACGGTGGTGGCGGCACAGTCCCGGAGCCTGACCAGATCCTGGAGGACGAGGCCAATACCGCGGTCAAGTTCCTGGCCGATGCGCTGGGAGATGTGCTGTGATCCACTTCGACGCCATACGCGACATGATCACCGACGAGGCAGTCAAGGTCTATATCGGCAAAGCTCGGCTCAGCAATCCACCGACGACTAATGACTTCCCCTACGTCGCCATTCGGGGCTCACTGCCCACGCACTACTCAGGCACGGGACCAGATGAGCCGACACTGGCGGACCTGCCGAGCTCATGGCGGGCAACGATTCGCCTGACCTACGCGGCGGTGTCACCCAATCAAATGCAATGGCTGCTTCCTCGAGTCCGTGACGCCATCGACCGCAAGGTTCCAGTTATTGAGGGCTTCACTTGTGAGCGCATCCGACTCAGCAGCCTGCAGCCCATTGATGATGACGAGAGTATGCCGCTATCCAATGGCCGCTATCCGATCTATGGCATTGACGAGCTGACCCTGATCGCCCAACGAAACTAGGAGATTCACCATGCGCGACCCCGTTGTCGTCGTGTCTAAGCGCACAGGGCAAACGCTCGAAGTGCCACGGGCTCGACTCGATAAAAACCCTCACCTCTTCCGACTTCCGGCACGCGCTGCGAAGTCGGAGCCCAAGGCCAAGAAGGCTGCGGAGCAACCCGAGAAAACCGAGAATACTACTGATAAAGGAGGCCGCTGATGGGCCGTCGATTGAGTCAGGGCCGCATTAAGCTCACCCTTCTGGTGGATGCTCCAGCGGACCCCGAGAACCCCACTGCAAGCGAGTTGAACGATGGTCACGATGCTTCGGCTGATATTGACATGCCGTCGTTCGTGTTCACCGCCGCTGATTCGGACACCCGGCCCAACACAAAGCTGGTATCTCGCTCTCAGAGCCAGATGGTCACCAACCGCAATCATGAGGCGAGCATTCGCGTCGAGCGCGGTTATACCGCTGGTGGTGACACTGCTAGTGACGACGAGACCGCACAGCTCATTCTCGACAATGTTGGCTCTCGCATCTGGGCTTACAAGCGCGAGTCTGACAAGTGGTCAACAGATGAATGGGAAGACGGCGACATGTACGCCATGGGTGGCAGTTTCGAGATTGACACTCCGAAGCGCGGCGACCAGGAAGGCAACATCGCTTTCGATGTTCGCCTGTTGCCACAGGATGTGTACGACTTCGGCACCGTCGCTGCCGGTTCCGGCACCTGATCCACCACTAGACCCCGGTGGCGGGGTTGCTCTCAGGCTCACCCCGCCACCGGCACTTCCCCACAAGAGCCTGACCCATAACCATTCAGCCCTGGCGCGACTGTGCCGGGGCTTTTCTGTACCCAAGGAGAGCCTGAGATGACCGAGAACCTGGACGCCGAAACATTCAGCCTGGACGACTGGCTGAAAGACGCACACCTGCCTGAGCGATCCTGCCGCATCTTCCGTGGCGGACACCTGATCGGCAAGTTGGAGCGACTGCAGGACCAGATTCGTGATGAGCAATCCGCGAGCGAGCAGACGCTCCAGTCGCGCCAGAAGCTCACGCAACTCATGGAGGAATACCAGGCCACGCTAGAGAAGTTCGGAGCCTCTGCGCTGACTGTCTATCTCCGCGCGCTCAGTGGGCCCATCCTGCGAGAACTGCGCGCTGAGTCAGACGAGATCGAAAAGAAAAAGGGCCAGGACCGCCAGACTTCCGCCGCTGAATTCTGGTACGCGATGGTAGCTCGCTCTGTGGTCGCTGTTCAGCCCGCCGATGGTGAGCGCCAAGCAGTCAAGTGGACCGCTGAGAATATCAAGGCTCTCGACACTGAGATTGGCATGGGTGAGTTCGGCAAGCTCAAGGCCACCTATCAGCGTGCTCAACAGGAAGTCCAGGAGCCGGACGCAGATTTTTTACAGAAGTCCTCTGGCGGCAACAAGGACGATACCGAAAGCTGATCCAGATTCTCGGCCTAGCTGAGCGGTACGGCAAGCCGCCGTCCACTTGGCTAGGCGGGGAAGCCTGGGGAGAGAAAGACGCTCGACTCACACTGGCGTTTGCGTTCTACCAGGACGGGCTCTGTAGCTGCGGTAAACCGATCATTGTTGCCCACGACGAGGCGCAAGACGGCTGGTATGAGACCAAAGAGAGCATCTGTTACTCGTGCAAGGCGCAAGAGCAAGAGAAGAAGTCCGACGCCAAGCCTGAGCCTGGATCCAAGACCTACGTGGTGCTAGATCCCGAGGGAATCAGGGCTAGCGCTCAAGAATGAAGTCAATACCCCTGTCAGGGTGGTAGTTCCAGGACGCGGTCCCACCGAACCATGACTCGCTGCGATTGCCTTGGAGCGCGTTTGTCTGTTCGATGTCTTGCCATACACGAGCAGGAGCACCAGAAGCACCCAGGAGGCAGTTGACGGCAGCGAAGTGTTCGACTTCCCCGCCACGCACGGAGACCTGCCGCGCCTGTCGGTTGTGAGACATAGCTGAGCTGAAACTGCTGCATGCACCAACGGCTTCCGCAATCACGCCCTCATACTGCTCACTTCCGCTCGACGCAGACGGGCTCCGGGAATCAGTCATGGCGGAACCGGCGACCATGAGCGCGAATAACGCAGCCAATCCACCAGCGGTCCACCACAGAAAGCGCTCGAATCCTCTTGTGGGTTTCGTTGTGGACTTCGCCACCTGGTGATCCTCAAGAGTCTCGGCGCGGCGCTCTCGGGCTGACTGGCTCCATCGCTCACGTTTCTGGCGTCGGCTTTCGGGTTCCATAACGTCCCCTCGCTGCAATTCCCAGCAGTATTTCACGCCTCTAGGAGGTTTACTATGGCTGATCGCCGCGTAAAGCTAATCCTCGAGGCACAAGTAGACCAGTTCAACAACAATCTACGGCGGGCGCAGACCGAGGCTGAGGGGCTTGGAAACAAGCTCCAGAGGTCTCTCGGTTCGCGCGAGATGCAGTCCTTAGGTCGGCACCTAGCAGCCTTTGGCGCGGCCACTGTTGCCGCATTGGGTATGGCCGCTAAGGCTGCCATCGACTGGGAAACTGCATGGACCGATGTCATGCGCCGTACCGACGGCACGCCACAGCAACTTGGCGAGCTCGAGGACGCTTTGCGTGGGGTTGCTCGTGAGCTACCGACGACTCACCAAGAAGTCGCTGCTGTAGCTGCCGCCGCCGCCCAGCTAGGCGTCTCCGTTGATGATGTCGAGGACTTCACCCGCGTCATGATCGACATGGGCGTAGCTACGAATATGACGGCTGAGGATGCCGCTACAGCTATGGCCCGGTTCGCAAACGTCATGGGCACGCCAATTCCAGACATGGACCGGCTTGGCTCGGCCATTGTAGATCTCGGCAATAACAGTGCGACAACTGAGTCCGAGATTATGGACATGGCTCAGAATATCGCTGGTGCTGGTGCCGCATTCGGTATGAGTGAGGGTGAAGTGCTCGGCTTCGCTGCAGCACTGACATCGGTTGGCGTCCCTGCCGCAATGGGTGGCACTGCGGTTAGCCGCATGATGTACGACATCGACGCCGCTACGACTGAGGGTGGAGAGGCACTACAGGGCTTCGCAGACATCGCGGGCATGACTGCTGATGAGTTCGCCAACCTGTGGCAGGAGGACTCTGCTTCAGCCCTTGAGAGCTTTGTGCTTGGGCTTCAGAGGGCTTCTGAGGAAGGCACTAGCGTTGCTGAGTCCCTGGGTGAGCTGGGTATCAATGAACAGCGAACCGTCCGCGCCTTCACCAACATGGCCGCTGCAGGTGACTTTCTGGGCGACTCTCTTGATCGCGGAAACACTGCCTGGGAAGAAAACTCCGCACTAGCGACTGAGGCCGGTTATGTCTATGACACCACGGCTGCGCGAATTCAGGCGGCATGGGCACAGATTCAAGATGCCGCTATTGACGCGGGACAGTACCTGTTGCCGGTCATTGACTTCTTGCTCGATGGTGTCTCTCGCCTAGCTACTGGGTTCCAGGATCTACCGGGCCCAGCCCAGGGTGCACTGACGTATATCGGTGCACTCGTTGGGCCCGCTGCACTGCTTGCCGGCTCATTCATTCTCTTGGCTCCACGCATCTTTGAAACACGCGATGCCCTGCGAGCAATGAATATCATTGGCCCCGGCGCGAACAGTGTCCTCCGGAACTTGGGGCGCGCAGCCGGTATCGCTGGCGCTGCAGCCGGCGTCATCTTCCTGGCAGACAGCCTGCTACGCCTGGGGGACACCCAGTATGACGTGAGCCGCATGGCGCTCGAAGTTGAAAATGATTTCCTGCGCATGGCTGAGGCTGGGACCAACGCTTCGGTTGGATTCTCGCACCTTGAAGCCAACAAGGACTCATGGTGGCAGAACGGTCTGTCCAATGAGATCAACAACGTTGCTGACGCCTGGATGCACATGCAAGACACGGCGGATAAGTGGCACAGTGGCGGGCCGGAAATGTTCGGCTTCAACAACCTCGCCGTTGACCTCAATGAGTTCACCGCCGCTTTCGAGGCTGCTGATACCGCAATGGCAAATATGGCAGCCAATGGTCGCGTGGAAGCCGTCGCGGACCAGATGCATGAATACGCTGATGCCTTTGCTGCTGCTGGCCTGTCGTCTCGAGATCTGGGTGAAGCCTTTCCAGAGCTCCGCGACCAGTTAATCCAGCTTCAAAACGAGGTTGGGCCTACTACTGCAGAAGGCCGAGAGCTTGCGGAAGTCATCGAGCTACTTGGCGGAAGAAGTGTTATATCCGCTGAGGGCACCGACAAGGCGAAGCAGTCCACAAGCGAGCTGGGCGAAGCTGCTCTCGATGCCGCAGGTGGTATTGATGAGCTAGATGGCGGCATGGACGAGCTTACCGCTGGGCTCGAAGAAGTTGGCTTGGCTGCTGACGGAACAGTCGAATCACTGAGCGCATTTATGGACGTGCTCTTTGAGGCTGGCATCCTCACGATGGACTCACGCGAGGCAACTTCTCGCTTCCATGAGGCAATTCGCAATGCTGACGATGCCCTCAAGACCATCACGGAATCCCAGGGCGAAATGGGCCGGATGCTCAACCGGAACAAGACTGACTTCGACCTGACAACTGAGGCTGGGCAGCTTGCGAATGGAGCATTCCAGGACATCACAAAGTCGGGCTTCGATGCAGCGCAAGCAATGGCAGAGAATGGCGCGTCACAGGATGACGTGCAGGGCAAGCTGCGCCGGACCTACGACAGCCTCATTGAGACTGCTATCGGCTTTGGTATCAGCGAAGACGCCGCTATCGAACTAACTCGTGAAGTCATGGGTATCCCTGGTGATGTGTCCATTGATTCATGGATGTCCGAGGAAGCAAAGCGTGTAGCCGAGGAAACAAAGCGTGTTCTCGATGCTACTGATGGCACACACATTCGAACCTCGCACACTCACACAGTCAACCGGAATATCCGCGAGAGTATGCAGCGGCTCGGGATTGACCCGCGCCATAACAATGTGGCAATGGCAACCGGCGGCGCTGTCCGTGGCCCTGGTACTGGAACCTCTGACGACATCCCCGCGTGGCTCTCCAATGGTGAGCACGTCCTGACCGCTAAAGAGGTCGGCCTCATGGGTGGCCAGCAGGGCGTCTACGACTTCCGTAGGTCTCTCACTGGCACGACACCGCAGCGACCATCTGGCCGTGATCTGGTGCCGACGTACGCCACCGGGGGAGCGGCTACTCGTGGCAGTGGTGGCGGTGGTATCGACTATGAGCGCCTCGCCAATGCAGTGAGCAACCGTCCGTTCGTCGGTACGCTGCAGACAGCAGAAGGTGCCTTCCTGGGCGAGGTCCAGATGGCAATGCGTCACCCCGCAGTAATCCGCACAGCATCCCAGGGCCTGGCTGAGCAGTCAGGCCGCGATCAGAGGGGGACCGGTGGCAGACGACGTTGATATCAGGTTTGGTGGCGAGTCCATCAATCAAGTACTGGCCGATGAGGGCTACGAGTTCAGCGTCAACGGCATCACTGGTGATCGCTTGTTGGGATCCAGTCTTGAGGTTGCCGGCCAACCTGGGCGTGATGGTGACCGGCTGATCGACAAGAACCTCCCGTCACGCACAATCACGGTTACTTACACGCTGCAGGTGGACAAGGAAGCCTCACACGAGGCGCTGGAGAAGCACGCAGAGGCCGAGCAGATACTTGCTGGCCTCTTACATCGTCCCGGCCTTGCAGAGCTGGAGATGAGCCACAGAGACGGCTACTTCCGCGCCGAGTTCGAGGGCGCTTCTAAGTCCAGTGACTACGCCCATATGCACCAGGGCACGCTGACCTTCTTCTGTCCACAGCCGTTCCTCTATGGCTCGTCTCTGACGACGACTATTGCCGGTGGGCTCGTGGCGGTGGACTCGAACTATTACGTGGAGCCGGTGATCATCTGGACCACGAATCAGAGTGTGGGCGCGGCGTGGATCGAGGTTGATGGCGAACGACTGACTATCGACACCGGCATCAGCTCAGGTCAGCAGATTCGCATCGACTCCCAGCGCATGGAGACCCGCATAGGTGGCGTGCTGAACGTGGAGAACATCGGCCTGCCGGGGGAGCCTTACCCGGTGATCCGCGATGGCTCCAGTATCACCCGCTCACCTGGTGGGTCTATCGAATTCAGGTATCAAGCCCGCCACATCTAGCACCTGATCACCGCCACATTCTTTCTCGCTCGACCCCCTGCCCTGGAGGTGCCATGTCTTCTCACGGAACCAAAGCATCGGTGGGCCTACTGGGTTGGAACGGCAATCCGATCCGTGTCATGCAGGGCGCAGATTGGGTGCTGGAGGACCGTGAGGATTCCACTAACCAACTCCGCGTGACGGTCAGCCTCGCTAGTGCTGAGGGCGTGAAGACTGAGCAGGAAGTCATCTTCAAGGGCCGCAAGTTCGCCATCACTGGTCTCGACCGGGACCGCGCTGATGATCTGGCGTTGCTGATCGCTGATGAGGTCCAGGCCGAGCTGGCGGATTTGATTCTGCCGACGTTCAAGTCGGTGGCGTGGACTCTTGAGGCCGCGATGGAGGCTGCGCTTCAGAATACTCGGTGGACTATCGGCAGCCTGAATGGTGCCCGGTTCCCTGTGGTGGACTTTGAAGAGATCTCGGTGCTTGAGGCGCTACAGTTCCTTGCCCGCCACCAGGACGCACGCCTGGTGTTTGATTCTCTGCGTCGTCGTGTGAGCATCCTGGAACAGCCCGGTCAGCTACTGGAAAAGGTCTTCACTTATGGTCGGCAGCTCACCAATATCGAGAAGGAAGAGCGCGCACCTAAGACCACGGTGATCCGTCCGACTGGTGCCGATGGGCTGACCATCGCCAGCGTCAACAACGGTGTTCCCTATGTGGAGGATTACGGCTACTACACCTCGCAGGGCATTAGCCTGTCCAATGCGCGTGCCCGGTACAAGAAAGAGGACT
This sequence comes from Nesterenkonia haasae, assembly GCF_010119385.1. Taxonomy (GTDB): domain Bacteria; phylum Actinomycetota; class Actinomycetes; order Actinomycetales; family Micrococcaceae; genus Nesterenkonia; species Nesterenkonia haasae. The sequence continues at coordinate 403,227 of NZ_VFIE01000018.1, read as the reverse complement.
ACTGGGAAGAGACCCGCTATGAGGATGCGGAGAACCTGAAGCGTGATGCGCTGAACCGGCTCAAGGATGAGGCGCACCCGCAGATCACTTACACGCTCACCGCAGCGGCCACGACTGCTGTTGATGGCGAGGATGACTTTGACCTGGGTGAGCTTCACTTGGGCGATCAGGTGCACGTCTGGGACCAGCAGATCGACGCCAAGCTCAAGGCCGAGGTCACCGCAGTTACGACTAGCTCTGACTCGTCACAGAACCAGCTTGTCCTGTCGTACCTTCCTGAGTCGCTAAATGCTGGCACTGAGGGCCGCTATTTCGGTGACTCTGGTAATCCGCATGGTGATAGTGGTCGGTCTGGTTTCCAGCCTCGCCCGTCTATGCCGATCCTGGAGTCTCTGAATCGTGTTGGCGGTGGCCTTGTCCGCTGGAATGGGCAGGACCACGACGGCAACACTTCTACGATCCCGGCGCGGTTCGGCACGATTGAGACCCGCGTTGCCAAGCTGATTGATGGGGCGATCCCTTCGCCGGATAGCGACGAGGCTTTCTCTGGCACGTCTATTTCTGAGCGTGGTGGCGGTATCGCGTCGGTCGCGTTCGGTGGCGGCGGTGAGTTCGCTGTGTGGTTCTACATGGTGGGCCGCGATGGCCGCACCCGCTCGGAGTATTCCGAGCCGCTGGTGATCGAGGTTGAGGCACTGGTTGACACCGATGCAATGCGGGATGAACTGGACGCCGCTGAGGAACGCCTTGATGGTCTCGAAGGGATCATGGGCGGCTACGACGGGAATATCAGCGACCTCAACAAAGAACTTGAAGACCTTGGCGAGTTCCTAGCCAACGGTGACGTTGACGCTGATTCATGGAGTGTCGGTGGCCGCATCATGGGCCGCGACATCATTGGTCAGACCTTCGCTGGTGCAGCGGCGGCATTCCTGCGGCTCACCTCAGAGAACATCGAAGCTGGGGCAATCCAGACCCGGCACCTGGCGATAGCGGATCTCCAGAACCATCTCAATGATGATGCGCTCTGGGAGTTTCGAGAGAGCGGCACTGACAGTGGTATCTGGTCTGCTGGATCAGGTGAGGCGTCAGGGTGGGCCACGCTCACTACCCAAACCCAAGGCCCAGTGGTATTGCGGTACAACACCTCTGACCACGTTTCAGGGGAACCGTCATCCTTGCGATTCGTCCCTACTGGGCAGGGTGTGCCAGTTCGACCTGGTGACTCTTTCTACTTGACCGCAGAAACGTGGGTTGCTGCCGGTTCAACCGGAAACCTGCGCCTGTACGCCCGGTACTCCGATAGCAACGGCGGCAACGTCACGCATGAGGAAATCGGTCTCATCACTAGCGGTGGTATCGCGCACGAATGGGAGGTGCCAGCAGGCTCGCATCGGCGCATGGAGCTGGAGTTCTGGGCTGAGGAAAGCGGTTCGAGCAACGGGCAAATGGGCAGCTTCCGGTTCCGACGTAAGCATGGTGCTGAGCTGCTGGTTGATGGCGCGATCACCACACGCAAGCTCTACATCACTGAAGAGATGGTGGCCGAGCTTGGCAAGTTCCTCAAGATTAAAGTTGGGGAACTTGGGGCCAACGAGATCGAGGGTATGTCGATCATTGGCGGCACCATCGAGGGCACTGTCATGCGTGGCAACCTGTTCGAGACAACCGCAACGCCCAATCGGGGTATTAAGTTCGACACCAACAACTTCCGCGCCTGGGACTCCAATAACAACCTGCGGACACAGGTATCAGCCACCACGGGGAACCTCACTGCGACGGGGAGCATTCGGACGAACTTCTCCGGAAACATGGTTGAGATCTACGACGATGGTGACGGCGGAAATATCCGCTTCCACTCGGGGTCGGCGCGTAGCTCAATCAAGTCACGCCACTCAGCAGGCCGTCTCTCGATGGTTTACAACGAGCTAGACGGCAACGCATCAGACCTCCCATTCGTGGGAGTCGAGGCAGACAAGGCGATACTCCAGTACCGCTCACAGGTCATCATGGTCGGCAGGCGCTCAAGCGGTGCTGAATACCTAGAGCTAGACGGGTCGCCTGTCACGGTTCGCGGCAACATCGACATGCGTAACGGTCGCACGCAGTACCGCTACGGAAACGCCGCACCGCTGGCCTTCGTGGGCAACCGGCCAGAAGAGGGTAGTTCTCCACACTTTGAAATCCGTGTCGAGGAAGGCCCGCTCCGCCTCAGTGCTAGCCGCATTGACGCGCGGGCCATTGACCGCGAAACGACCTCCTTGTCCGCCAATGTTCACGTCAATCAGAACGGTTGGCTGCGCCGGGTCTCATCTGCTTCCCGGTACAAGCTGGATCAGAAGGCGCTCAATGTGCCTGACACGATTCTGGACATCTCACTCAGGGACTGGGTGGACAAAGCTGAGGCTGAGGCCTACGCCGAATTACTGGGTAAGCCGCGACCATTCAGTGAGCGCGATCAAGAGGACTACGACGCCATTACTATGCGCCGTGTTCCTGGCGTGGTGGCCGAAGAGGTTGCCGACCTTGGCGGTGACCAGTTTGTGGTCTACGGACAAGACGGGCAAGCCGAAGAGGTCATGTACGACCGGCTTTCGCTGGCTCAGATTCAGGCGATTCTTCGGCTTATCACTCAACAGCAAGAACACATCGACGCCCTAACGGATCGCGTCTCAACACTGGAGGAGGCCTCATGAATGCCGAGGACGTAGAGAAGCTGCTTGCCCAGAAGGACAAGGTAATTCAGCGGTTGGCCTCGCAGGTGGCGAACCTGAATCTCGAGTCCACGATGGCGGGCGTCGAGCTGGAAGAGAAGGACGCACGCATCAAGGAGTTGGAGGCCAAGAATGAGTGAACAGCAGATTGAGCTTCCCGCCCTTGAACACGGTTTCGTGAAGGGCCGGTTTGTGCTCGCCAAGGCTGACAGCCTGGGGGACGGCAACCGATACCCTGACCTGCTCCCAGAGCAAGGGCAAGTGCAACTCATTCCGCAGCACGTCATCTACCTCACGGAAGGCCCGGAGCCTGCCACGGTAGAGGGGCGTCCCATCCCAGGCGAGATTGACGAGCGCGGATACCTGGTGGACCCAGAAAGCGAAGAGGACCAGGAGCTTGAGCCGGGAATGTGGCTGGCTGTTGGCCGGTACACGGTTGAGCTGATGTTCGCCGGAATGCGCAGGCGTCGCTCATTCGGCATCACGGTCAAGCCGGAGCACACCAAAGAGAACCCACTCCACCTGACTCTCGCTGAGCCACAGACGCCCGCACCTGGCACCACGGAGATCACGCGCATCATTGACCGGCAGCTCGCACAGTTGGCCGCAGAAGAGGCACAGGGCTACCGCGACGAGGCTGAGACGTTCCGTGACGAGGCCCAGCTCGCCACCCAGGGCGCGGACGCCTACGAGGTGGCAGTACAGCAGGGTTACGAGGGCACCCGCGATGAATGGCTGGAGTCGCTGGTTGGCCCTATGCCCACTGAGCTTGCCACTACCAGTGATCCGGGATTGATGGGGACAGAGCATGTTTCCAAGCTGGAGACGGCACCTTCCGGCTCAGGGACCAGTGTCACCATCCACGTCTCTCCGAACGGGGACGACTCGGCAAACGGTGGCGCGTCTACGCCCGTCAAGACGTTGGCTGAGGCCACAAGCCGTGTCCCTGACATTGTGAAACAGGGCCACAGCTACCGTATCCGGCTACTGGAGGGTGAGTGGGACGAAGACCTAGAGCTGAATCACCGTACCGTCTACGGCCTCCTGTGTGTGGAAGGCTCAACCGATGACCGCTCCAACCATAAGGTGCGAAGCGTTTCCCATTACTCCATCATCGGTCAGCTTCAGGTCAGAGACATCACTACAACAGTGAAGGATGGCTCGGGACCGTCATTCCGATTCTCCCGGTGCTCACCTCATGTCCTCGTATATAACTGTGACGCCGAAGGAGACCCTGAGCACGACAAGGGTGTGACCGGTGTGATCGGTTTCCTTGCTGACTATGGATCGAATGTCATGATCCGAAACTCAAACGCCAGCCATAAGCGTTACGGCATTCGCTCAAATTACCTATCCCGCGTCTTCTCCCGCGACAACACAGGCGAGAACAACACATTTGGAATGGGTGTCAGGTGGGGTGGCATCTTGTCCTCCTGGGGTACACAGCCAAACGGCGACACGATGCGAACCAACTCGTCAGGTGGCCTAATGCTCGCCGGACAAGGGGAGCGCTCAGAGGTATCACCCGACGAGCGCGGACTCATCGCCTCCCAGCAATCCGGCAACTACTCAGGCGTGAGGAAGAGCTACATCCTCAACTCCCAGAATGCAGGCATCGGGACAACGATACCCACCAACGCGAAGGTCAGACTGCACTTTGTTGGCCCTGCTGAAGGATTCTTATTCAGCAAGATCGCTTTCCACGGCAAAAGCTCAACGACAGCAGGCAGGCATATCAACGCAGAGGCGGGGGCACTCCTACGCAACAGCACGTTCAACCCAACAGAGCCCGCAGTGGTGGTGCACTCGTCAGTCGGAATGATTGAGGCTGAACCGGTGCAAGTTATCCACAGTGGGAGCAACCGCAGATTCTATATAGACATTTTGCCGTACTCCGCACAAGCGGACACGTGGACGATTAGCGTCAAAAACACGATGGGCGGCACATCAGAGGCGCCCATCCTTGAAAACGTCGAGCTGATCACATCATGAACCGGGAAGCCATGCCGCATAGCCAGCACGTAGCAGTCCGCGAACCACCCAGCGCAGGGAGGCACCATGCCAGGTAGATTCCTCCCAACATCATCCGGGATTCTCGGCAGTGTGCTCATCGTGGCTGGAATCGGGTACATCGGCATTGGTCTCGGCTGGTTGGTTACATCAACCGTGCAGCGACTAGCTGGCATTCAATGGCTAGGAATTGCCGGAGGAGACGAAACCATCGGCGCAGGCTGGATCACCATCGGGGTAATCGTTGCCATCTGCGGAATATTCAGCAGCAAACCCAAGGTCGAGACAGCCGGGACCATACTGGCCACCGGCTGGCCGGGGCTCATGGGCATCTTCTTTCTCATCGCCTGGGGTAGTGGCGAATCAGAGACCGGATGGATCACCACAATCAGCTACAGCCTCTTCGCCATCCTCATCACTACTGTCGCTTCACACCCCCGGCCTAAATCGCGGGGGCGATTCGACAACTGCGATAACGAAGGCGAGGCGTGATGTATGACACCAGAGCAGGGGGCATGGACGGTTGTCGCAGTGTTCATCACAGGGGTGTTCTCATTCCTAGTTGCACGCGCCAAGTCCAGGGCCGATGAGAAGACCAAGACGGCCTCACTTGAAGCGTCGGTATCAGATAGCACATGGGAACGTGCCCAAGAGTGGCTGAACCGGCTAGAGGGTGAAGTCAAAGAGCTGCGTGCCGAGAACCGCAAGATCACTGCCAAGCATGAAGAGTTATGGGAAGAGAACCGGTTGCTGCATCAAGAGAACCGGGATCAGCAGCAGCTCATCAAAGAGGTAGCTGAGTACATCCTTCAGACGGATGCGTGGATCGCTCAGGGATCCCCGCCGCCACCGCCGACTAAGCCGCAGCGGATCGCTCAGCACGTCGAACAGATCAGGCAAAAATACAGCCACTAACCACCACTGCAAGGCCTCCACGGGGGCCCTTTTTTATGCCCAATTGGAGGCCGCAATGAGCAAGACACATGAGTTTGACGACGGGACTGTCGTGGAGCTGGACGATGACGTGGAGGTTGAAGACTTCCTCAACGCGGACGCAGACGACATCTCAGAAGAGGACCACGCCGCCCTGGTCGCCAAGTGTGAGGCCGAGGTGGACACCTCAGACCTTGACGAGGACTACGAGCCGGAACCAGAAGGGGATGACCTCGCATGAGCCGCTACACCAGAGCCCAATGGGGCGCACGCTACCGGGCCGGATTCGGTGACCGGTCCCAGAACTACCCACTGAATGAGGTCTGGGGGCACCACAGTGTGACTGCCCAGCTTGGACCCAATGCGACCTTCGCTCAGGAATGCGCCCAGATGCGCGTGCTGGAGAATATTGGTCAGCAGAGGTTCAAAGGTGGCATCAGCTACAGCTTTGCATTCTTCCCGTCAGGCCGCGCTTATCACGGGCTTGGGGCTTCACGCATCGGCGCTCACACAGGTGGCCGCAACAGCATCAGTATCTCGTTTGTGTTCGTCGGCAACTACGAGAACACGGTGCCCACAGCTGCAGCACTCGGAGCCGCAGCGCAGTGCCTGAAAGACCTCCGTGCGCAGGGCATTATCCGCCAGCCACGCATGAACGGCGGGCACCGTGACGCTCCCGGCCAGCCCGCTACGGCTTGCCCAGGACGGCACCTGCACTCGCGGATCAGCGTCATCAACTCGCAGGCCGCAGGGCGAGTGACACAGGCTCCAGCTAGGCCAGCTCCAGCACCCACCACCAGCTCATCCTCTAGCAACTCCAACCGTCACCGCAGTGAGCAATTCACCAACTGGCCGCAACGTGCACTACAGGTCCGCGACTTCCCTGTCGGTACCTACTGGCTACGGCTGGGAGACAGTGGCCGCGTGATTCCGAACGAGTACCGGCACGCTCTTGTGCTGGCACTCCACGGCGCAGGCTACGAGTACAAGGAGCAGTCCGTGCAAGGTGCATGGCGACAGATCAGGGACTGGCTCAGAGGTCAGCACGGCTACAACACTCCAACTGATCGCCGATCAGTGGCGCGTGACTTCCAGCGCTACCTCCAGCGCCAGGGGCTCTACCGGGGCGCGATTGACGGCGTACTCGGACCACAAAGCATCTGGGCCATCACCACCTGGCTCAACCGCATCCGCAGCGCATACAACTCATAGGAGAACAGCATGGCAGAGAAGAAAGTAACCCGAACGCCACGCAAGAGGATCTACATCGGCGTCATTATCGTGGCAGTACTGGCGCTCATCATCTTTGAGGCAGTAGTACCAGGCACCACGGACAACCTCTCAGGAGCCGCTGAGATCGTCGTGGATCGTCTAGGTGCCATCATCCCCACAGCAGCCGCAGTGATTGGCTCTGTGCTGGCACTGCTGAACCTCACCGATGATGAACCGAAAGACCTGTACGACCCAGTAGAGGATGACGTACAGTATTAGCACGTTGCACCAGAGAGCGCCCACTTGGCTACGGCTGAGTGGGCGCTATTTCTGTGTCTAGGCCCTTCGCTTCCATTCGGGAACCTCTAACTTTGGAACAGCTCGGAGCATATAGGCGTCGAACTGGGGGACCGTGAACGAGGCGAACCCATGGGTCGGGGTGTAGAGCAGCCCCATCGAAATCAGCTCGGCACGTGTGGGGCCTTGGTTCTGGGAGGTTCGATTCATCCGCTCGGCGACATCAATCGCCTTTTGCGGACCCGGTCCCAAATCGGCCATGGCGCGCAGGTAGGAGCGTTGCAACTCAGTACATCGATCAAGGCGCACTCGAAAAAATGAAGTGTCCAGTTTGCTCGTATAGGCGGGTATGGCGTCGGTTATGTCCTGTTTAGTGATGCGGCCATTTTCGGCAATACTCCACACCGCATACCCGAGTTCTTGTATGAAATAGGGGTAACCTTCTGTGATCCTCACCGCCTCATCTAATGCTGCATCCTCAAATTCGACACCTTCGTCTGCTGCGGGCCGGGCCAGGGCTTCCTTTGCATCCGCCTCATTGAAGTTGGCAATCTCTGGGAACTTGAAAAGACGTTCAGCGTAGGACTTAGCGTCACCCGCCAGCTCTGCTATTTGGGGAAGGCCAGCACCCACCATAGTGATAGGAAGTTTTCGTTGGACGGTTTTATGTAGGGCCGATATGACTGCTTCAAGTTGCTGCCGGCCCAGGAATTGGACTTCATCGATAAGCAACACGAGTCCTATTTCCTTGTCCCGCGTAGCCTCTCCCACGGCGACAAACATGTCGGTTAAGTCCCGTGACAAGACGCCGTGATCTGCTAACCCTTCAGCGGCCTCAACATCTAGGCCGAAAGCGAGTCCACCATCAGGCTGGGCGGTCATCGTAAACGACTTTATGACGGAGGCCGCATGCGACATTCGCTCGGACCAGCGTTTGCGGGGCGACAGTTCTAGCAGTGCTGAATGGAAGAGTGGACCAAGCTCTACGCGGAAGCTGGCCTCGTCACTCTTGGTGGCCTCTAGCTCAATAACAACCCAGCCTTCACTTTTGGCCTTCCGCTCAAATTGGTTGAGCAGGACGGTTTTGCCGACCCCCCGTAGTCCAGTAATGATCATGGACTGTTCCGTTCGTCTCCTGGCCAGCCTGCGGAGGAGCACCTCGAAAGATGCGAGCTGATCGTCACGACCAACCATGGCCTCTGGTTCTGCGCCGGCGTTAGGCGTGTAGGGGTTGAGCACTGGGTCCATGAGCCAACCTTACCATCGCGTTATGAGGTTTAGTATGGTTTAGTCGTTGTCACTAAAGCTGCCTAATGTCCATAAATGCGGCCTAACGACCTTGGCCAGTCGAAGTGTCCCTGTCGTACACATCTTGCCACCACGACTCGTCCCGGCTGATCCTGGTGCACCACGACGCGGGCACCCAGGCCGAGTGAGGCTCATCCCTAGTCTCATCCCACCGGACCAACACCGCCTCACGGGACCACGCCTTCGCCTTCGCATCCACCGTCCGATCAGGGAACGACACACGCACATACGGCTCACGATAACCAACAGCCCGCGTAATCAGGTCAGTAGGGTTTGAAGTCGTGGTGAACTGTAAAGACGAAGAGACTCGAGGCTAGCGTGGACGTTGAGCGGCAGCAGCAGAGGCTCCCACGTCAGCAGTGATCGGTTTTCAACGTCGCTGGCCCACGGCTGGGCATATGGTGACGGCACGCCCGGTCAGTGACAGCCATTCTCGTTGATCCAGTCCTCGATGTCGGCGAGTTCTTGCCCGTCGATCTCCTGGCCATCGAGCTCATCGTTCATGATGCCACCCCAGTGAGTCCATGCTTCATCGCAGTCATCGAAACTTACGTTGGATGAATCTGTGCCATTTGGGGGCTCAGTTTCAGTCACATCCTCGTCGGGACCTTCTATTGCCTCTGCATTATCCTCTCCTGTGATCTCCCACGAAACTATGTACGTCGGTTCACGCCACTGCAATGTGGCTGACGTACTGGGAACCTCCCATACAGCTGTGTATTGCCCTGACTCACCCGGCTCGATCGGGTCTTGATGTCCGAGGTCCAGCTCGCAGGCCAAAGACTCTGGAGTGGACAATGCGTAGTGGTAGTCATCCCACCTAAATGCGTTCGAGTTGAAATCGATTGCATCTTCGGCTTCATCATCAGCAGAGATATCAAAGCCGAGGTATGCGAATTGTCCAACTTCGGATTCGTAGTCGTTGCACGTATTGACAAACTCGATTGAAGTCAGTGCGACAGTGCCAGCGTAATTGTTTTCGTTCTCGAAAGGTCCTAAGTCAACCTCGACTACCTCCCCGATCGCTGCCTCTACATCACCGGTCATGCGACTATTGAACTCGCGTTCTTCGAATAACCCCCCTGACGTGGGCTGCTGTTGCTCCATTTCTTCGAGTTGCTGCTGTAGCTCTTGCACTTGAGTCTCTAGTGCCTCTATGCGGTCTGCACCATCTGCACTTTCTGCTCCACATCCCGCGAGCCCCAATACTGCTATGCCTCCCATTGCAGCGATGCGTGTTGGTTTCATAAGTGCCTCTCGAAATTGTGAGTGATTCATCCCGCCTTCAGGTGCCGGTGACCCAGGAGCGAGCTTCCATAGTAGATGCGCGCATGCGGTGGGAGTACCCCTGAGCTCAGGTGAGTATGGCTTCCGCCGCCTAGAGGCTCTTGTGGCGCCGGCCCACTAAGCTCAGTCCCGTGCTTCGCCGCATCCAAAACGCCCCACTTGGCTACGGCTGAGTGGGGCGCTAATTGCGTGCGTAGGGGCCTATGACGTCACCCGCGTTGGGTCCGATTAAAAGTAGAGTTCTGAATGAAGCTACGGGTGCGAGAAACTCAGGTTTTTCAGCTGGAGGAACATGACGGGTAGGTTATGTGCCAGTTATATTCAGTAATTGCCCTGCCGAAGCCAACGTCGAGGATTGCGTGTGCCAGACCCACAGACTAAGCAGCGCATCAAGGGTAGTTGGGCGCTGAATGACGATGGGGGGCTGAGACTCCTGTGGGGGTCAATGGTGGTCAACTGGGTGGCCCGAGTCCTGGCTGTGCTTGCAACACTACTGGTCGCGCCTCTAGCTAGGGAACTCATTAGAAGTGGGGAGCTCAGTGTTCAAGAGTGGACCACAGGAATCGCCTTGGTCTTTGTTGTGCTTGCTGGCCTTACGCACCAGATTGCACGGGACGAAGCGCGGTCGCGTCACACAACTCACACTGAGACACACGCAGATAACCTAACCGCCGAACTGAAGAACAAGAATCGCGAGCTGGGGTTGATGCGGCACAAGCACCGTGCCGAAGTTGAGAAAGCAAAGACAGAGGGTGCTGCTGTCCTCAGTAGTGGCCTGCCCACAGTTCTAGCGGCTTTACTCCAGGCATCGGGAGACGATTGGCGAGCACCCTCTGTAGACGCGTTTTTGCGTACCGCCCTCTTGTCCACGACGAGCATGGTTGACATACCCAAGGTTCGAGCCTGCTTGTTTGAGTACGAGAAGGTTGAACGGGATCAGCGCGGACCAGAAAAGACCTTGGTGGCGCGGTTGGAGCCGGCAAACAGCACCAACCCTCCGAGGCGCGAGTTCAGAGACGCTGATGACCATGGACGAGAGCTAATTGAGATGATGTTGCGGAACGAATCCATACTGGTTCCGGATGTCACAAATCCGCCGGTACGTGTGTCATGTGAGAATCGTCCCTACAAGACGTTCATCGCGGCTGCGATCGTTTGGCAGGGCACAGAACTCGGGGTGCTCACAGCAGATGCGCCCATCAAGGGAAGCCTGACAGACCACCACAAAGATATCGTTCGCTTGGCGGCGCAATTCGTTGCGATCGGCCTATACTTCAAGGAACATGGCTCTGCTCAGGATACCGAAGATGCCGTGGCTCGGGGCCTCGACGCCCTCTGGGAAGGACCCGATTCGTTGTTCTAAATCCAATGGCGTGTGATCCATACAACATGCCTCTAAGGCGCTAGAATCGATATTAGAAGAATCACCGGGGAAAGGGTGGTAGCGATGACTGGGTCAGCATCCGTGCATGATGTCGCCGCGTACATTCTCGAGCAGACCGGGACTTTAGCAACCATGAAGTTTCAGAAATTGCTCTACTACTGCAATGGCTGGTACTCCGCAGTATCCGACGAGCCTCTTTTCGAATCGCGGATAGAAGCTTGGAAATACGGTCCTGTGGTCCGAGACGTCTACACCAAGCACCGTCGGCAAACCGCCGTAACAACTTGGGAGGGGAACCCCTCCCAGCTCAGTCAAGCTCAACGTTCTGTAATCGACATCGTCCTGAATGCGTACGGCGCATTTTCGGGAATGAAGTTGGCCGACATGACGCACAATGAGCGACCGTGGGCTGAAGCGTGGGCTAGGAAACCTATCCAGGGTTTTAGTACTGAAGAAATATCCCCGGAGAGTATTCGCGATTACTTTCGTGAGTTGAGAAGCAATGCTCGCGAGGAGTCTGGGCCCACCACCAGCAGCCGACGGGGTAGAAGTGGAAACTCTCAAGTCGTCCGCGAAGCTGCCTCTACGGCAGGTTAGGGCAGAGCTACTTTCGCGTGCCTGCTGGCTGCAAGTAGCACTCGACAACGCGGACTGATCCGCCAACGACGACTCGCATCCCTGTCATGACCGGGATTATGAGCGGTCGACAGATGAAAAAGCGCAGTCTGGGAGACGGCGCATCTACAGCCGGCCTTTGGGACTGCGCTGCGCCGCATACATCCGCTCGATGTACTCATCCAGCTTTGCATCCTCGATTCGCCATTGGCCGCGTCCGCCGATTTGGATGCCCTCGAGCTCTCCGTTGCGGAGTAGGGCGCGGATCTGCTGCTCGCTGGTGGCAAGGCTTTCAGCGACTTCGGGGATGGTGTAGAAGCGGCGTGGCATGGGTAACAGCCTAGAGGATGGTGGCCCGGGAATGGGATCGAGAAAGCGTCAAGATCTCATGGACCTGCATGCCACGCTGCTACGGTGCGAGCGTCATGATCGGCGTGTTCAGCTCACGTCACCGTTGCGGTCGTAGTAGCGGGCCATGAGGTTCCAGTACACCATCAGCAGCCCCATCTCCAGTGCTGTCGCCGCTGCGGCCGGTACTGCTCGGCGCTGATGAGCGGCGACCAGGGCGGCCAGTAAGGCGGCGGTCGCGGCGACGTTGACGGCCATCGCAGTGTCCATTGGCCGTTCGGCGATCCACTGTTCCTCCCCAAGCGCAACCCTGGTCGACCATGCCCGGTCGTCTGCTGGTTTGCCGAACACCACCGGATTGATTGCCATCCATAGGCCGACCAGTCCTGCGTCGCGCCAACTGCGTCGCCACACCGGGACAAGCATCAGGGGCGCGCTCGCCCATCTCGTCCACATGCTCCACGGATTGCTGTGCCGGGCGAACACCGCCCGCTTGACCTTTCGCCAGTCCTCCATTGAAGGCTCCTCCCGGTCCTGCCGGCCGCACCCGCGCTTTGCACTTGTCTTCCAAGGTGCAGTCGGTGGCACCGCTAATTATATCGGCATCGGTTATGGCCGCTGGCCCTTTCGCGGCTACTCCCGTTGGCTGTTTGGTCGTAAACGTCCTGCCAATTCGACTCGTCCCGGCTTATCCTGGCGCACCACGCTGCCGGCACCCAAGCACTGTGCTGCTCGTCCTTACCCTCAACCCAGCGGATGAGCACCACGTCCCGGTTCCATGCCCTGGCCTTTGCGTCCACCGTCCGATCAGGTAGAGCGACTCGAACATAGGGGGCCGCTTCAACCGACTTCCGCGTCAGGGACTCCGGTGTGGGTAGGTCTGCGTGCCAGTGCATTGTGGGGGAATCGAAGATGGACATGGACAGTATTGTGGCTTCCGGCTAGGAGGTCGGCTAGTTCTATCCCACTAGCCCCAGGCGTACTGCGGTTTTGGCAGTGGTAGCTACTGCAGTTGCGAGGAGAGCTGGGCAGACTGAGGAGCGTGTCCCGTCTGCAACAGCCTCGACACTGACTCCATGGCATCCTTCACCGCGGGGGACTGGCGAGTGCGGTAGGAGCGGGACATGTGGCGCGTGGAATGCCCCAGAATGTCCATGATCACTGACTCCGGTATGCCGAGCAGGTCTAGGAGGTCTGCCACAGTGTGCCGTGCGCCGTGGACGTTCACGCGCTCTTTAGTGGGCGTCGCAGACATCTCTATTTCTGAGTCCACTAGCATTTCGTACCAGAGGTCAGTGATCTTATCTCCGTCCCACGGCTCGCCTTCAGGCGTACGAAATACCAGTGCCCCTTTAGGCGTGTCGGCGGCCAGTGACTTGATGATCGACGCTAGCGGCTCAACCAACGGGTATGACCGCCAACCCGACTTGGACTTGGGACGCACGAGGTAGAAGTTCTTTACGCCAGCATGCCGGTACTCATAATCTTTGGATGCTGCAGCCACATCCTCAGCATTTAGCCTCTGGAGCTGCCAGGTCACGTCCAGGTGACTTCCCACTCGGTCGGGCTCCAAGCCTAGTAGCTCTCCCTTACGTGCTCCGGTGAGAAGGAATGCGATCCATAGCGGCGCGAGGTGGGCGTGCTTGGTCTTCTCGTCCATCTGCTTCCCGAGCCACTTAAGTAGCTCGACGGCCTGCTCGACAGTGAGAGCTTTCTCAACAGTCTTGCCCCGCTTCGGGATAGTGAGGTGCTGCATGGGGTGTTCTAACAGGTATCCGTCACCCACGGCATCTGAAAGGCACTTGGAGAGGTAGCTGTGTAGATTGCGCGCGGTGCCGGGAGACTTCCTTTCCGCTATCTCCGCGGTGAGGGAGCGAATGCGCTGCGGGGTGAGTTCCTGCAGTTTCTTGCCCTTATAACGTTCAGCCACGTGCTTGTTGAGCGCTGAGCGGTAGGACTTGATGCTGTTGGGGTTGATCTTCTGCGGCGCAATGTCTTTGAGCCAGTGCTCCACCCACTTGTCGACCGTAATCGTCTTCGAGCTCAGGTTCCCGCGCTCGACTTCACGCTGGATCTTCACCAGCTTCTGCATGGCCTTCTTCTTGTCCTTGGAAGACGCATAGCGGTGCCGGCGCTTCCACTTGCCCTCCGCCTCATCCCAGATCGGTGGCAACTCGACCCTGACACGGTGCAGCCCCTTCTTCGCATCGTAACTAATCGAGCCTTCGCCCTTGCCCCTCGCCATGCAGTTCTCCTAGGTGGTGACATTGGTGGTGACATTCCATGTGTATCACTGGATAAACAGTGTGTCATAAACCCCAGAAACAAGCGGATCTACGCTTCTAATTGTACCGTTCCTTCGGTCTACGGAACCGAAGGTCTGGGGTTCGAATCCCTATGGGCGCACCAACATGCAGTACCCCTAGAACCCAATTTGCACAAGGGTTCGGGGGTACTTTTGTATCTGATCCTTTCGGCCACCACTGGGTCTTTCTGATCCCCCTGGTCCGGGGTGGCACTTGCATCGCATATTCGGCGGTATCGAGGTTCACTGCGACCTTTAGATGCGTGTGCAATCCGGCGCGCAAAAAATCGGGCCCCCACCGTGTGGTGGAGGCCCGATCTCTGACGCTTGCGGTGGTTAGCCCGCTCGTTTTCCGGCGATGAGGCTCCAGAGGAAGGAGACGATGAGGCCGCCGAGAATGGCGAAGCCCCAGGTCGCGGGATCGAAGAAGGCGTCATTGACGTCGATGCCGAAGATCGCGGAGGCGATCCAGCCGCCCAACAGTGCACCAAGGATACCGGTGAGGAGGGTGACGAGAATGCCACCCGGTTGTTTGCCGGGCATGATGGCGCGCGCAATTGCACCCGCAATAAGTCCCAATACGATCCAACCAATAATACTCATGACGTATCTCCGCTCTGTTTGTACGACTTTCGGCTAATGACAACATACCTTGAGGTGGCCCGAGAGCCCAAGAGTTGGTTGCCCGCAGTAGTCGACGAACATCGTGAACGTGCTGCCCCGAGGCAACATGCCCATGGTGGAGATCAGCTCCAGACGGCGAGCCCTGAGATGTCCTGCGGGAGCGCATTGACAAACGATGTCCGTTCCCCAGGCGTCACAGCATCAGCGATCACAGAGATCGTAGCGTTCGCGACTCGAGTCGTGGCGTCGCGGTCCAGGTCCAAGGCTGACTCGATACGGCCCAGCAATGCATCCCTCGAAAGGTCTTCCGAGCCCTCGTGAGATGCCAATGCTTCCTTGTACTCTGCCGGCAATTGTGCGGCCATCTCGCGAGCCTCTGAGCCGATGTTGAGGCGGCTGAGCTCTGCCAGAACCGTGGTTCCTGCCTCATGCGCCGCCTCGCTCGACTCCAAAGCCGCGCGGTCCTTGATAATGGTGTCAATCTCTTCAGTCTGCACTCTTGACTCCTCCTAAGTATTGATTGTCTAGATGTCTCGTCACGCTATCTGCTGCACCCTGGTCAGATGCAACCCCAGCTGGTCTCCTGGGCAAAACGGAATTGACACTCGCCACGCGTCCGCGGCACTGGCCGCTTCTTCCAGGTCAGCACGTACTGCCGTGTAAAGTCATCCTCCAACGGCCCCCTGAGAAGGTGTTACTGGTCCGGTTGTGGTGCGTGTTGAGAGAGCAGAGGTCATGTCCGTGGAGCTAGCAGAAACCCACAAGTATCTGGTGAAGCACGACATCAAGGGCGGTCTCACCGCGACGTTATTGGCCAGCCGGGCCCTGGCAAAAGGAATCCCTGTCTCGGCAGATTCCAAGCGTCGGCTGACCATGAAGGTGGGAAACCGGAGAATCTGGTTTGATGGCGCCCGGTCGAACCTGAATGATCTTTTGGCCCGCCGCTGCACGCGCTACAAGGATGTGACGAGTCGGCTGCTTCTCAATGGAGGGGTGCGAGCCCCGGAGAACATTGCCTTTGGGCACCATCAGTTGGAGGAAGCCTGGGGCTGGGCATCACACCAGACCCCTGTGGTGGTGAAGCCCCCTAATGAGGGTATGGGCGCCTCGGTGCACATCGGGGTCTCAGATTTCTCAGAATTCCAAGCAGCGTTCGAAGACGTCGCCACCCAGTCCGACTACGTTCTCGTCGAGCGGTTCGTCGAAGGCGTTGAGCACCGTGTGCTCTTGGTGTACGGAAAAGTCGCCGCGGCCGCACGACGGGTGCCAGCCAACGTGATAGGAGATGGCTCCTCCACTGTGACGGAACTGATCGGGGAAAAGAACCGGTTACGTACCGAATCGCAGAACCCCGTTCACTACCAGATTCCTATTGACGACGTCGTCGTCAAAGAGCTCAAGAAACAGCAGCTCACCTTGGAATCTGTCCCCGAAGATGGCCAGCAGGTGTGGCTGCGCCCAAACTCCAATGTGCACAGTGGGGGAGACGGGGTTGACGCTACAGATGAGCTCACCCCAGAAGAAATACGTATGGCCGAGGAGGTGGCCAAGGCCATACCCGGTCTGCGCGTCGCCGGGATCGATATGATCCTGCCGCGCGATGGCAAAGGGGACAAGCCCTATGTGCTCGAAGTCAATAGCAGCGCCATGATCACCGGCCATCACTATCCCTGGGTCGGGCAGAGCCGGGATGCTGCAGGCATCTTGATTGACGCCATGTTCGCCGAGGCTGCATCGAAAAAACAGCGGCCCCAAAATCCGGATCAGACGGTGAAAAAACCAGAAGTCTCCACCTCATCCCGATTGCGCAAACAGCTACGCATTCTCCGCCGCCGCCTTCACTGGTTGAGATCCCGGAAACTGAAATAAGCAAAGCCGTCAAGAAGTGACGTCGGTCACACTTCCGTTGATAGTTCACCTGATTGTGACAATCTCGCGTTAGAGTTAGCGCTGTCTACTCCTGTACGACGATGCAGAAAACAAGGCAGGGTTGGCGCGGACAATGAAGTTCGTGTCAGGGAACCTTAGGGATCCAGCCAGTGCTTCGTTTGTATCGGCGTACGCCGTAGGCGCGATACATCTGTCACCCAATGGAGGGAAAAACAGTGAACACCGTTGCAATGGCGCCCGGTGAAAAGATCGAGGGCATCGCCAATGATGCCCCCACCACGCACCAAAAGCTCATCGACTTCGTCACCACGATCGCCGAGCTCACACAGCCGCAGGACGTCCACTGGGTGGACGGTTCAGAGGCGGAACATACCCGGCTCACCGATCACCTGGTAGAGGCTGGGACGCTAACTCGCCTCACCAGCCCAGATTTCCCGAACTCATTTGCTGCCTTCTCTGATCCAGCCGACGTCGCCCGCGTAGAGTCGCGGACTTTCATCTGCTCAGAAAGAGAACGCGACGCCGGTTTCACCAATAACTGGGTGGAGCCGGAAGAGATGCGCCAGACACTCCGTGGAGTATTCGATGGCGCAATGCGGGGCCGAACCATGTATGTGATCCCGTTCGTCATGGGCCACCTCGAAGCAGACGATCCCAAGTTCGGTGTCGAGATCACCGATTCGGCCTATGTGGTCACGTCCATGAGAATAATGGCGCGCATCGGCACTGATGTGCTGCGCAAGATCGAAGAACTCAACGCTTTCTTCGTCCCTGCAGTGCACTCAGTGGGCGCCCCTCTGGAGGCTGACGAAGAGGACGTCCCGTGGCCCTGCAATGAGGACAAGTACATCGTGCATTTCCCTGAAACCCGGGAAATCTGGTCTTACGGCTCCGGATACGGAGGCAACGCCCTGTTGGGCAAGAAATGCTACGCGTTGCGCATCGCGTCGGTTATGGCACGTGATGAGGGCTGGCTGGCCGAACACATGCTGATTCTGAAACTCACCAGCCCGGAGCAGAAGAGCTACTACATCTCTGCGGCGTTTCCCTCGGCCTGCGGCAAGACGAACCTGGCGCTCATCGACCCCACGCTCAAGGGTTGGAAAGCAGAGACCCTCGGCGATGACATCACCTGGATCCGACCCGGCAAGAACGGCGAGTTCAGGGTGATGAACCCCGAAGCCGGATATTTCGGCGTAGCACCCGGCACCGGATGGCACACCAATGCCAATGCCATGCGTGCCATTGCCAAGGGGAACTCGATATTTACCAACTGCGCTCTCACTGACGACGGTGGCGTCTGGTGGGAAGGTATGACGGAAGAGACACCGGAGCACCTCATCGATTGGACGGGCCAAGACTGGACTCCAGACTCAGACGAACCGGCAGCTCACCCCAATGCCCGATTCTGCACGCCCATCGATCAGACCGACATGCTGGCTCCGGAGTACTTCGAACCCAACGGCGTGAAGCTCGATGCCATCCTTTTCGGCGGCCGCCGCAAGACCACAGTGCCGCTGGTGACGGAGGCGCGCGACTGGAATCACGGCATTTTCTTTGGGGCCACCCTCTCCTCGGAGACCACCGCTGCAGCAGAAGGTCAGGTTGGCACAGTGCGCCGGGACCCGATGGCGATGCTCCCCTTCATCGGGTACGACGCCGGTGATTACCTCAAACACTGGGTTGAAGTCTCCGACGCCGCATCAGCGGAGGACTTGCCCAGGATCTTCCTGGTCAACTGGTTCCGCCGCAATCGTGACGGTGGTTTCGCATGGCCCGGTTTCGCGGAGAATACCCGGGTTTTGAAGTGGATAGTTCAACGGTTGGAGGGAAGTGGGGAGGCGGTGGAGACCCCCATCGGTTTCACTCCGACGGTCGACGCGTTGGACCTCAGCGGACTCGATGTCAGTGATCATGACATCGAGGATGCGCTCAAGGTTGACCCCACCGAGTGGTCAGAGGAGTTGA
This sequence comes from Nesterenkonia haasae, assembly GCF_010119385.1. Lineage (GTDB taxonomy): Bacteria > Actinomycetota > Actinomycetes > Actinomycetales > Micrococcaceae > Nesterenkonia > Nesterenkonia haasae. The sequence continues at coordinate 384,332 of NZ_VFIE01000018.1, read as the reverse complement.
CTGGCATTGACGCGTGGTTCGATGAGTTCGGAGAGTCTCTGCCGGGTAGCATCCGCGCCGAGCTCGAAGAACTCCGGGGGAGACTCAACGCCCGATAAGGACAAGTCCCTAGGGCCTGAGTTCCTGACTCCCTCCAGTCGCACCCATCAGAGAAGCCCGTTCGGCGCACCACATGCACCGAACGGGCTTCTCTGTGCCCGCTGCCGAGGCGACAATGTCCCTCGCGCCTCGCCGGTGTTCTCGCCGCTCCACGCAGGAGACCTCCCGATTCAACGACTCGGAGCCACCACAAAGTTAGGGCAGCCTTCCTAATTATTGCTAACATGTTGATGTGCAAATTGAACACACGACTGCTGAGCTGCGGACGGAGTCGGTGTCGGTCTCCTACGGAGCCGCCCCCGTCGTCGTCGATGCGAGTTTCGAATTGGCTCCCGGCGGCATCACGGCCCTCATCGGCCCCAACGGCAGCGGCAAGTCCACACTCCTCCGTGGGATCTCTCGCCTTGCCGACTCCACGGGAACCGTCACTCTGGACGGAACGGACACCTCGCAACTGTCCCCACGCGCATTCGCTAAGCGACTGACTGTCCTAGCTCAACAGCGCCCGACACCAGGGGGTCTGACGGTCACGGAGGTCGTGGAACTGGGCAGGCACCCGCACCGCCGCCGATTCAGCCGTGCGGACCCCGCTTGTCACCAAGCAGTTGAGCGCGCCATCACGCTCACCGGCCTGGATGCGTTACGGGACCGGCCGGTGACTGAACTCTCAGGAGGTCAGCTCCAGCGAGTCTGGCTTGCCACCTGTCTGGCGCAGCAGACCGACGTCCTTCTCCTGGACGAACCCACCACGTTCCTGGACCTGAGGCACCAAATGAGCCTGTTGGATGTCATCCGTGACCTAGCCGATCACCACGGCCTGACCATCGGCGTGGTGCTGCACGACCTGGAGCAAGCAGTCGATATCGCCGACCAGGTGATTCTGGTTTCCGAAGGGCGCATTGTTGCCAAAGGAACTCCGGCTGAGGTGATGACCGCCGAGAGACTGACCAGGATCTTTGGCGTTCCCATTGATGTCACAACGTCATCCTCTGGCGAGATGACAGTCCGCGCGCGGCGCTCCGGCCGCAGGAACAGTCACCATATGGAGCACCGCGAAGAACCTGTCCTGCTCTACCCCTGAGCTACACGAAAGACCTCCGCTTCTGGATGTTCTTAGTTTTTCTTGTGCCGATTATCGAAAGGAACCTTGCCCACAATGTATCCCTCCACGAGTTTGCGCGGAGTGGCGGCCGCTGCCGCCGTCGGACTCCTGAGCCTGACTGCCTGCGGAACCACTGAGGTCGAAGAGACAGAGAGCAGCTCAGAGTCTGAGGACTCCGGACCGGTGACCGTCACCGACTACCGCGGCGAGGAAGTCACGCTCGATGCCCCTGCGCAGCGAGTGGTCACTCTTGAGTGGGCCCAAACCGAGAACGTCGAGGTTCTCGGCGGCCGCCATGTGGGAGTCGCGGACCTGGAGGGTTATGAAACCTGGGCCACAGCCGCCTCTGTTGATGACGATGCCGCCGACGTCGGCCTGCGCACCGAGCCGAGCCTCGAAGCAATCGGTCAAGCCGATCCGGACCTCATCCTAGGAGTCGATGTTTCCGTCCCCGAAGGTCTCCTCGAGGACTTGGAAGAGATCGCGCCTGTGGTTCTGCAATCCGGAGCAGACGCCACAGACCCGCTGGGGAATATGGAGGAAAACTTCTATATGACAGCTGAGCTTCTCGGCGCGCAGGACCGGGCCGATGAGATCTGGGCGGAGTTCGAGGAAACCCGGGACAACGCCGCGGAAGCTATCGCAGATGCCGGTGCTGAGGGTACGCCCTTCGTGCTCGTCTACCCCACAGTGGAAGGCAATACAGCCACGTTCCGAATGCACGGCCCCGGCGCCCTAGCCCAGAGTCTCGGCATGGAGATCGGACTAGAATCCGCTTGGGAGGACGAAGGTGATGAAGCCTTCGCTATCAGCCAATCGGATATCGAAGGTCTGACCGCGCTCGATGACCGCACCATCTTCTACTGGTGGACTTCACCGACTGACCCTGCGGACCCGTTCGAGCCCTTGGAAAACAACTCCGTGTGGACCTCCCTCGGTTTTGTGGAGCACGAAGCGATGCACCCTGTGGAAGGCATCTGGATCTACGGCGGCCCGGCATCGGCCGGACAATGGATGGAGTACCTCACCGAGACAGCGGTCGAAACTGCCGGAGAGTAGTGACCCCGATGAAGACTGCCGTCCAGGCGGATACTCCCGTCCGCCCGGGGAAAGCCGAGGCGCCCCGCATCACGGCAGCCTCGGCAAAAGCCAGGGTCGCTGCCGCATCCGCGCTTGCCCTCGCAGCGGCAACGCTTACGGTGCTTTCCGCTGTGCACCTGGCACAGGGGACCTCTGCCGTATCGCCTTGGGATTTGCTGGCGGCAGTCTTCAGCACCGGCGACAGCGAGGCCATCGCAGGTTTGCGGGCACTCGCCCTCGACTCACGTCTGCCGCGCCTTGTCGGAGGTCTCGTGGTCGGTGCCGCCCTGGGTGTTGCTGGATGCGCACTGCAGGCAATGACGCGAAACCCGTTGGCTTCACCTGACACCCTGGCAGTCAATGCCGGTGCCCACCTTGCACTGACTGCTGCTGCGGCATTCGGAGTATCGCTACCGGCACTGAGCTCAGCAGGACTGGCGTTTCTGGGTGGGGGTATAGCCGCAGGAATCGTGTTGACTCTGGCGGGCTTCTCCGAACACGCGCCCATCCGCTTGGTACTCGCCGGAACGGTGGTCGCCATGGGCCTAGCCTCAGTCACTGCCGCCCTGCTGATGCTCTTCGCGCAGTCCACACAGGGGCTTTTCCTCTGGGGAGCGGGAACGCTCAATCTCTCGGGGATCTCTGGCCTGCTGCCACTGATCCCGGTGGTGATCGCCGCGGTGCTCGGACTGGTGCTGCTTTCGCGCAGCACGGACGTGCTTTCGCTGGGCACTGACACTGCTCAATCTATGGGCGTCAACGTTGCTTTTCTGCGGGCTGCCCTGCTGATCTGTGCCGTTGCTCTCTCAGCTGCCGCGGTGACCATGGTCGGGCCCTTGGGGTTCGTCGGGCTCTGCGCTCCAGCCATCGTCCGTCTTATGTCATCAAGAATCATCCGATTGGGTCGCTTTGCCTGGGCGCTGGCGGCCTCAGCTCTGGTTGGTGCGCTGATCGTGATCGGCTCAGATGTGGCCGTCCGTGCTCTGGTGTTCGCCGTGGCCGGTCCCAATCTGGCAGTTGCTATCCCCACAGGTGTGGTCACGTCCCTGGTGGGCGCAGTTTTCCTTGTGGTGCTGGCTCTGCGGATACGCGGCGCAGGTGACAGTCAGGAGATCTCCGCACTGCCGCTGCCGCACCGGGTCAGACTGACCCGCCGCATTCTCCTGACAGGTGTCGCCGCGCTGCTGCTGGTCATTCTGGCCGGTGCCGGTCTCCTGCTGGGGGACTTATGGTTGCGCATCGGAGATCTACAGCTTTGGCTCAGCGGAGAAGCGGCCCGGGCCATTGAAATCACTCTCAACTTTCGCAGCCCCCGCGTGGCCGCTGCGGTTCTGGGGGGTGCGGTGCTCGCTATAGCCGGCGCCCTGGTGCAGACCGTGACACGCAACCCGCTGGCTGACCCCGGACTCCTGGGCGTCGCCGCAGCCGGTGGCGCCGGAGCGATCGTCGCACTGATCGTGTTCAGCTCCTCAGCGTGGACCATGTCCGCCGGGGCAGCGATTGGTGCCACTTTGGCTGGTCTGGTGGTCTTCCTCCTGGCAGGCTCCCGCGGTAGCTCGCCGGAAAAAGTGGTGCTGGTGGGCATCGGCGTCATGACCGCTGCGCAAGCCATCACCCAGCTGCTGATCTCCTCCACTAACCCCTACAACCAGGCGATGGCCATCTCCTTCCTCGGCGGGTCCACTTTCGGCACCACGTGGAGTGACCTGGGGCCGATCTTGGCAACCCTGCTGCTGGTGATCCCGGTACTGGTGCTGCTGCACCGGGAGTTGGACATCATCAGCATTGACGACCTCACTCCGCGTGTCCTCGGCGTGCGGCTCGGCTGGGTGCGTGCCGTGGCGCTTGTCATCGCAGTCTTGTTATCAGCGGGGGCAGTGATCGGCATCGGGGTCATCAGCTTTGTCGGGCTTGCCGCACCCCATATGGCGCGGATGCTCGTGGGGCGTGAGCACCGGTGGTTCCTGCCGGTCTCGGCACTGCTTGGCGCTGCCCTGGTGTCACTGTCCGATACTTTTGGGCGTACGATCATCGCGCCAGACCAGCTCCCTGCAGGTCTCGTGGTCGCGGTGCTCGGTCCGCCCTACCTGCTGTGGTTGCTGAAGCGCTCCACCGCGCGCTGATCCCCGAGTGATGACTAGGGCTGAGCGCGCTATTCTTGGAGTCATGACAGAGCAGCGAGTTGTACAAGCCCATGACATCATCGATGCCCCTGCCGCGCGGATATTCGACCTGATTGCGGAGCCCTCGTTGCAGCCGACGTGGGACGGAAACGACAACGTCGGGGCAGCTGAGCCGGGCCAGCGGGTGAGCGCTGTCGGCGATGTGTTCATCGTGCGCCTGACTAACGGGAAGGTGCGCGACAATCACGTCGTTGAGTTCACTCCAGACCGTCTGATTGCGTGGAAGCCCGCGACAGAAGGGCAGGAGCCAGCCGGCCATCTCTGGAGATGGGAGCTGGACGAACGTGGCGACGGTTCTACCGAGGTCACCCACACCTACGACTGGACCGACCTCACCGACGAGCAGCGCCTGGTTCGCGCCCGCAGTATTGACGAGTCCTACCTGGCGGCCTCCATCGCACGACTCAAAGAAGTAGCCACCCAGGCCTGACCTTCGAGATCAGTTTTGGATCAGGCCCAGCACCTGGTCACGGACAGTGGCCATCTGCTGTTGGGTGTGCGCTTCGCCGTTGAACCGCAGGAACGGTTCAGTGTTTGAGGGCCTGAGATTGAACCACCACGTGCCGTCGGTGGAACTGATCGTCACCCCGTCCGTGCGGGTGATGATGACGCCGCTGCCGGAGAAGCTGCCCACCACGCGCTCCATTGCGCCGGTCTTGTCCTCCACTTCCGAGTTGATCTCTCCGGAGGCCGCATACGGGTTGTACTCCGCAGCCAACTCGTTGAGCCCCAGGTCTTGCTCGCCGAGGGCTGCGAGCACGTGCATGGCAGCCAACATCCCTGTGTCGGCGTTGAAGAAGTCCCTGAAGTAGTAGTGAGCGGAGTGTTCGCCGCCGAAGACTGCGGACTCCTCGGCCATCACTGCCTTGATGTAGGAGTGCCCCACGCGAGTCTCGACGGCTCGGCCCCCATGGCGTTCCACCAGCTCCGGAACCGCCTTAGAGGTGATCAGGTTGTGGATGATGACTGGCCGTTCTTCACCGCCGGCTTGGGCACGGGCGATCTCCCGGCGCGCCACCAGGGCTGTCACGGCAGAGGGCGAGACGGGTTCTCCTTTTTCATCAATGACGAAGCAGCGGTCAGCGTCGCCGTCGAACGCGAGGCCGATATCGGCCTCATGCTCCAGGACTGCATCCTGCAGATCCCGCAGGTTTTCCGGTTCCAAGGGGTTGGCCGGATGGTTGGGGAACGTTCCGTCGAGCTCGAAGTAGAGCGGAATGATGTCCAGGGGCAGGTCTCCGAGCCGCTCACCGCCAAGTACCGCCGGTGTAGTCATTCCGGCCATGCCGTTTCCGGCGTCTACAACGACTTTCAGGGGGCGGCCTCGGGAGAGGTCCACCTGAGTGCGCAGGTACGCGGCGTAGTCGGTGAGGAGATCTGCGGTGTTCACTGAGCCCGCGGCGTCGTGCTGAGGAATGATCCCGGAGTCCAGGTAGCTCTGCGCAGCTGCGCGGATGTCTTCCAGTCCAGTCTCAGCGCTGAGCGGCACTGCCCCGGCCCGCGACATTTTCATCCCGTTGTAGCCGGCCGGATTGTGGCTGGCGGTGAACACCACCCCAGGTGCGTTCGCGGTGCCGGAGGCGTAGTAGAGCATATCGGTGGAGATCAGCCCGAGGTCGGTGACATCGGCGCCGCGGGATGTGGCGCCTTCGGCGAAACTCTGCGCGAAATCGGCTGATGAGGGCCGCATGTCCCCGCCGACCAGCACCTGCTTCCCGGCAAGTTCCAGGACGTCGACGAACGCGGCGCCTACCGCGCGCACGGATTCGACCGTGATGGTGTCCCCGACGATGCCGCGGACATCGTAGGCTTTGAAGGAGGCAGAAAGCTCAATAGTCACGAGCATAATCCTACGGTGGAACACCGGGAGGGCGGTCACCAGCGCGCTGTGCGGAAGGAGGTGCCTGACCAGGTGGTCCCGCATTGCGTACACTGGTTTATATGGAGATCCTTCTGCTCTTAGTCCTCGGGCTGGTGGTCTTCCTGTTTGTGCGGACAATGATGCAGCGCCAGGCGCAGAAGATGAACAACCGCATACAGCAGGAAATCACGCCTGAGACGGCTCGCCAGGCCGCATTGGCATTGAACGACGACCAGCACAAAGCTGTGTATCAGGCGATTGCCGCCGAGGACGCTAAGCGCGCCATGATGGTCTTCAAGCAAGCGACGGGTGCGTCGGTCCAAGACTGTTTGGTGGCTGTGCAGGCCTTGTTCCGCTTCCCGCAGCCCAACCCTTCGGAGATTCGCTTCCAGGAGGGCTTCAACCTCAACCATGAGGACGCCTCCGGTGAGGACGTCAGCGAGGAGTACCTCGAGGACGCCATTGACGATGTTAGGGACGACGCCGATTCCTCTCCGGACTCTGAGGAGGGCCCGTTGGCGGAGGCGGACCCCAACACTGGGGAGATTGTGGGCGAGAACGCCTCGAATGTGCCGAACATCCCGAATGGCCAGAAGCCCACCACCGGTGATCACGGCAGTGATGACATTGACGCTCGAGCGCGTGAGCTGATGGAGGCTTCCGGATTCGACCCGGATCAGGAGCTGACCATCCCTGAGGAGTGGGCCTCTGAGGATGAGCAGGCCGGTTTCCATCTTGAGGTCCAGCGCGGCGATGAGAAGATCACCCTGTCACACGAGGACCTTGAGCCGTGGGTGCACGATCAGCTCTATGCGTTGCTGCGTGATGATCACGTGGATGAGGCCGCAGACCTACTGGCCGCGAATTCGCCGCTGACAACAGAAGAGGCCCACCGTTTCCTGGTGGTCTTCAAGAACCAGGGCTGATGACTGGCCTTCAGCTGACTGCCGTGCTCCTCGTGGGCCTGACCATCATGCTTGTGGTGTTCCTGGGCTCCATCATGGTCAGCAACCGTAAGAACGCCGAGCGGAAAGCTCAGGGCCAAGACCCCCACCAGGAGTAACTTGCGGGTAGGGGGCCGCTTTCTTGGCTGCCCAGAGCGTTGGAGGGCAAAGCGAATGACTGAGCCAGTGCGGCGTTTCCAGGTGATCCCTGCGGCCTATGTGCTGCTGATAGACGAACAGGACAGAGTGCTGCTGTCTTTTCGCCGGGGCACCGGATATATGGATGAGCACTGGGCTTTCGGAGCTGCTGGCCATGTGGAGCAGGGTGAGACGGTGTTTCAGGCCGCGGTTCGTGAGACACGTGAAGAGCTTGGAGCGATCCTCAACGAGGAAGACCTTATTCCGTTGACGGTCATGCATCGCGCGGGCGCGAACGGACGGCCTATCGACGAGCGGGTGGACTTTTTCTTCGCAGTACGGCGCTGGGCGGGAGAGCCGAAGATCCAGGAGACGGACAAAGCGGTGGAACTGCGCTGGGCGGAGCCAACGGCGCTTCCCCATCCCGTTGTCCCGCATGAACTTTTCGTCCTGGACCACTGGGCGCAGGCCACACTACCCGCCGTTACGGCGTTCGGCTTTCCTTCGCACCAATCCTGAGGAACTGCCCCAGGGTTCTTCGCTCTTGTCCGGAGAAGGTCCTGACTCTCACGCGTCTATTCGTCGTCGTCCTTCAGGGCGGTAAGCAGTTCTCCGACTCGGTGATGGCGCTCCAGCGGGTGCCGCAGTGGTAGTTCCGGATGCACCCGGTACCGGTTGCGGCGCCCATCGCGTTCCCTGTCCAAGTACCCCGCCTCTATGAGCTCTGCCAGAATCCGCTGGGCGGCGCGTTCGGTGATCCCCACCTCTTGAGCGATCTCTCGGACCCGTAACCCTGGATCTCGAGAAACGCATATGAGTACATGAGCGTGATTGGTGAGAAAGGTCCAGTCGGCCATGGTTCAGCCTAACCCATATACGACATGAAATGCATGACAATATATTCGTGTATTCTATGTCTCTGGTTGGGGTTCCCTGTCGAAACCCCATGGTGTTGAACATTCCTGGAAGGACTCACCGGCGTGCTGGATCCCGTCATTCTCTTCTTTGTGCTGGGCATATCTGCCGGCCTATTGCGCTCAGAGCTGCGCTTGCCAGCTGCGGTCTACGAGCTCGTCACCATAGTGCTGCTGCTGGCAATCGGGCTCAAGGGCGGCGTCGAGCTGGCGAAACAACCGCTGGGGCAGTTGCTGCCCCAGATGGTGGGTGTGGTGGTGCTGGGGTTCTTCCTCGCACTGATTGCTTTCCCCATCCTCCGCAAGCTGGGCCGCCTGCAGCGTGCGGATGCGGCATCAATTGCTGCTCACTACGGGTCGGTCAGTGTCGGCACCTATGCGGTGGCCGTGGCCTATTTGGGCAGTCGGCAGGTGTCTTTCGAAGAGCACATGCCCCTGTTGCTGGTGCTCATGGAGGTGCCTGCAATCCTGGTCGGTATCATTCTGGCCAGGGGTGTGACGCGTTCTACGAACTGGGGCTCTGTGATGCACGAGGTGTTCCTCGGCAAGGGCATCGTGCTTCTGCTCGGAGGTCTGCTCATCGGCTGGGCGGCCGGTCCGGAAGGTGTCACGCCGCTGGAACCGCTCTTCGTTGACCTGTTCAAAGGCGTGCTGGCGCTGTTCCTGTTGGAGATGGGTCTCATCACCGCGGCTCAGCTGACGGGCCTGCGCCGATACGGCCTGTTCCTGGTCGGCTTCGGAGTTGCCATGCCACTGTTCTCAGCCGTGGTGGGCACCGCGACCGCGTATGTACTGGGGCTCTCCCTCGGTGGGACGGTAATTTTGGCGACATTGGCCGCCAGCGCCTCCTACATCGCCGTGCCCGCAGCTATGCGAATTTCAGTCCCGGAAGCCAACCCCACATTGTCGCTGGCGGCTGCCCTCGGCATCACATTCCCCTTCAACGTCCTGCTCGGCATACCCATCTACCACGCCATGGCCACCTTGGTGCATGGCTGACAAGGAGAGAAGCGTGAATGCTCATAAGAGAAAACTACTGACCATCGTCACCGAGGCCGCCCTGGAGGGAACGCTGGTGCGTGAGATCGACAGACTCGGCGCGCACGGCTACACCATTACCGATGCTCGCGGAAAAGGTGAACATGGGGTGCGCAATGCTGGTTGGGAGGCTAGTGCGAACATCAGGGTGGAGGTCGTGTGCGACGCCGAGACTGCCGTGGCACTGGCCACGCATCTGCGGGAGCACTACTCAGAGAACTACGCGATGATCCTCTATCTCAGCGACGTGGAGGTGCTCCGCCCAGAGAAGTTCTGATCCGCGGCATATGCGCTGGGGCACAATGGGCGGTGGGTGCGGGATTCCAACAACAAGGTCACCGTCAGATTTCAACAGTGTCGATTTTCAACAGTGTCAATCGCGAGAGGGAGAACCGAAATGGTGAGTGCATCGGAACTGTTAGATCTTGAACACCAGGGCTGGAAAGCCCTGTGTGACTCTACGGGTGCGGACTTCTACGGTGAGATGATGACTGAGGATGCGGTCATGACGCTGGCTCATGGATTTGTCTTGGACAGACAGCAGGTCATTGATTCACTCAACGAGGCTCCGCCGTGGAATGCGTACGAGATATCTCAGGAACGGCTGATCTCGGCAGGCGACACGGCTGCAGTGCTGGTGTACCGAGGTGCTGCTTGGCGGGGCGAAGGTGCAGATCCTGAGTTCCAGGCATGGATGACAAGCGTTTACGTGAAGAAGCAGAGCCGCTGGAGGTTAGCCTCATACCAGCAGACCCCGATCCCACCTGGATCGTAGCTCGAACTTCACATGGCGGTGCGGGTGGGATTCGAACCCACGGTAGGGGTTGCCTACAACGGTTTTCAAGACCGTCACCTTCGGCCGCTCGGTCACCGCACCTGGACTATGTCCGGCAGATTACTATACGCCAAAGAGACCGGCAGGCTCGAACCGGGTCCTCGCCGCGCGCCCCGTAGACTGGTCGGCACTATGAAGCTGTTCAAAGTGCGCCGTCGAGCCAAGAAGATTGACCAAGAGCTCGGCAAGGGGCTGTGGCGTCAGGCCCACGACCGCTACGTCCGCGGCTTGGACAGGTACCACCAGATCCTTGAAGGTGTGGAGGACGACGCCGTTTACAACGAGTTGGTCACCATAGGGGACCACCTTGCCGAACAGCTTCCCCGCGTGTACGAGCTGTGCCGTCGCGGCCAGCAAGAGTTCCCAGCCACCGAGATGCAGGTCCCAGCGGGTGCCCACGCCCTGCACGGCGGGCTGTCCCGGGCTGCCAATCACCTGGCCACGACTGCTGAGGCCGAGGCGATGGTCAGGCTGAGCAACGGTCAGCTAGCGTCCGTGCACCACCGAGCGAGGCAAGTGGTGGACAGTCTCACCGAGGCTGAGTCGACCTTCAGCTAAGCGCTGCGAACACCGCTCCAACGCGGGACTCCCAGACACACCAACACAGACACAACAGAACCGGCAGCGGATCGGATTGATCCGCCACCGGCCCTGACTTCTATGTGCGATGCAGGAGCGTGGACTTCCTGCCGCTATGGGCTCAGTTCTGGACGAGTGCCTCATTCATCGAATCAATGGCGCCGGCCAAGCTCTGCACATGCATGCTCAACCCATCTTCGATATCTTCGGCAGGCAGCTCACCGCCGGAGATGTCCTCGAAGAACTCACCAGCGTCATACCGATAGGCATCCAGATCCATCAGAGCTGACTCGGCGGCGTCGTCGTCGCCCTCTGCCACTGCTCCGGCGTAGTCCACGAAGTAACCGATGTGGTCACGCCACAGCTCCAGGAAGGGCTCGCGCTGGTCCTCACCGGCAAGCTCACCGATAGCATCTGCCAGTTCAACGGCGTTGTCATCAACTACTCCGGCTGCAGCCTCGAAGGCCTCGGACTCAAGGCCATCTTCATCGGTGTAGCCGACGAATACGGCAATACCTGCCACGTAGACGTGTTCGTTGAGGTTGGCGGTCAGTGCGCTGCGCAGTTCGGAGGCGTCGTCGTTGGGATCGCCTTCCAGGTCGGTGGCGTTGGCGAGGCCCTCTGCCATGACGGCGGAGCCCATGACCATGTGGTCAGCGGCGGCCTTCAGATTGGTGAACGCATCGGGGTCACCGGCAGCGAGTGAATCCACTGCTGCCGCAAGAGTCTCGATGTGACCGTTGATGGATTCGGTCACTGCCTCGGCGGGCAGCTCTCCGTCTGTGATCCGGTCAAAGAACATGCCCACACCATCGGCGTACTCGGTCAGATCTGCAACGGCCTGGTCCATTCCTTCTTGGTCACCAGCTTCGGCGGCCACGGCGTAGTTGACGAAGTAGTCGATGTGCTCACGCCAATTGCGCAGGAAGGACTCGCGGGCGTCGTCGCCGGCCAATTCGCCGACTTTGTCAGCCAGGGCCACGGAGTTCTCATCCACAGTTTCGGTGGCGAGTTCAAACTCGTCGGAGTCTGGGCCTGCCTCGTAGGCGGTGGCTACGGCGATGCCGGCCAGGTAGACGTGCTCCTGGAACAGGGCAGTCAGCTCGCCGCGCAGTTGCGCTGCCTCAGATTGGGGATCGCCTTCGATGTCGAGGGCTTCGGTGAATCCGGTGGCGAAAGTTTCACCGGTCATGGGCATGTGGACGGCCGCCGTGCGGGCATCAGCGAAGGGGTCGCCTGTGCTCTCTGGCTGGACTGCGCTGAGGTCATCAGACTCGGAGTCTTCTTCCTCATCCATCTCGCTGTCCATTTCGTCGTCGTCTTCTTCCATGTCCATGTCTTCGTCCATGTCGGAGTCGGTGTCTTGCTCGTCCTCCTCCATAGTCTCGGTTTCTTCCTGCATGGTTTCTTCAGGCATTGGCTCGTCGGCGTCGGCGCTGTTGTCGCCGCAGGCTGCCAGGGCAAGTGCGAGGGTCAGTCCGGTTGCTGCGCCCATAGTGACTTTTGATGTCCGCATGAAGTATCTCCTTGTGTATCTGCTAACTCGGTCACTACGGGTTCGGAGCTGATTCACAGGTGGATGGTGAAATTTTGAAATTCTTTTTGGAGGGTATCTCTGGACCGCTATCTGGGGGTCGCTGGATCCGCGTCAGGGCGGGTCATCCTGGGGGATGAGATGACTTTGGTCCCACGGGCCGATTCATTTTCCTGCTGGGGTCCATAGCGTGAGGGGTATGGAGAATTTACTTGAAACCTTGACCACCGTCGGCCAGATCTCAGCTTTGGTGTTCGGCGCCATGGTGATCGTTGCTATGGCCCTAGCTTCGCTGTCGATGTACCATCGCAACCGCCCTCAGTCGTAGAGGGCGTCGGCATGAGACAGCATGGGGAATGATGTTTCGACCGCTGTCCTGCAGACGAGGCATTAGTTGCTTTCGCAACCTACACCGTCGTTGTCGGCGTCAAGGCCGTGAACGTCCGAACCTATGACTCGGACCGGGAAGCTGATGTCGCTGCAATTGATGTCAGGAGGATACACCGGCACGCACGGTGTGTAGTTCGGGTCGCAGTCTGAGGCGTTTTGCTCCGGTGCTGGTGCTGGTGCTGGTGCTGGTGCTGGCGGTGGCGCACAGCTTTGCATGGCGGTAGCGGAGTCTGCTGCGACGTATTGTGGTTCCCGAGTGTGGAAGCCGTAACCATCGCGGGAGTCATACCGGGAGATAGCCAGACCTTCCTGAATGAGTGTGAGTCCAGCGTCGGTGTTTCCGACATCCAAGTAACGCAACAGCCGATCGTATCGGTCGGTGTCTTCCCCGTCCCGGGTTAAGGTGACGGTTTGGCCCTGGACGAGTTCGGCCATGCGAGCTGAGGCTGTCTCGAAATGACACTCGCCTTGCTCCGGTGTGTCGATGCCCAGAAGGCGGACTCGCTGTCCGCCCTCGATTTCCACAGTGTCTCCGTCAACCACTCGTGTCACGACGGCAGAGGCCTCGCGAGGGTTCTCGGTGGGTGACGGAGATCGTGCGGGGGAGGGCGTGGGTGTCTCAGATGCCGTCGCGCTCGAACGTGGAGTCGGAGTCGCGGATGCAGTGTCAGTGGGTTCAGCTGAGGGAGTCACCGACTCAGGGGCAGCGGAAACCGGAGTGGGTATAGGAGTCTCCGTGACTGTCTCGGCAGCTGCCTCGTCGGACTCTGCAAGCTCGGGCGCGGCGATCGCGATAATTATGCCGAGCACGACCAGTAGCGTGAAGAACCCTACCGGGATGGCACACCCTATGGCTGCGATCTTTCCTGCAAGCGGCCAGGCTTTAACCCTCTGCCTCAGTGTTCGCCGAGCTGGTAGGTGAGCGTGGGTAGGGTGGCTAGACATTGGGCCTCAAAGGTAGTCGCGTTGACAGCCCGCCCCTCGCGAACCTGGACTCAGATTAGCCTATTGAATGCCGTGACATAACTCACTGGAATTTGTGTCGTCACTAGTCAGCCGCCACTCGGCCCCCTACGTCTTGTCTCCGCGGCCGGAGTCTCGACACGGTAGCGTGTGACCATGGGCGAAGAAAGCGCGATCACCAGACTCAGAGAGTTCATGCGGGCACGCGACTGGGAACAGTTCCACTCGATCGAGAACCTCATTAAGAGTGTTTCCGTGGAGTCAGGCGAATTGCTGGAGTGCGTCCAGTGGCATGGTCAGCCAGACACGGAGCGTGTGAAGGATGAGCTTGCCGATGTCCTCACTTACTGCTTCCTGCTGGCAGATGCACTCGGTTCGGAGCCTGAAGAGCTCATTCTTGCCAAGCTCCAGAGCACCGAGGCGAAGTACCCCGTCGACAAAGCCAAGGGCAGGAGCGCGAAGTATGACGAGCTTTAGAATCGAAACTCTCACGCTCAATGATCAGACACTTGAACAGCTGGCTCGGCAGAAGGGCCGGTACGTGAATTGGCCAGCTGTCTACGCGCTCCGAGACCGACGCCGAATTTACGTGGGTGAGTCTCGCAATGTCGCGGCTCGTCTGCGCCAGCATATGGCATCAGATAGCAAACGTACGTTGGAGCAAGTCCAGATCGTTCTTGATGAGACCTTCAACAAATCCGCCGCCCTAGACCTCGAGGCGTTTCTCATTCAGTACCTCGGAGGAGAGGGGAAATACTCGCTACTGAATCGAAACAAGGGAATCATCGACGCTGAATACTTCGACCGTTTCAGCTATCGGGAGCTTTTCCGGGATATTTTCGAGCAGCTCAGATATGGGGGCACATTCGAGCGTACCCTGCCCGAGATCGAAAACGATGACCTTTTCAAGCTCTCACCATTCAAAGCGCTGACCCCGGACCAGGCTGTTGCAGTCGAAGATGTGGTCCGGAGCTTCTTTAGCGACGGCGGGAATGGCCCGATCGTGGTCCAAGGTGACCCCGGCACGGGAAAGACCGTTGTGGCCATCTACCTGATGAAACTTCTGGCAGACATTGCCGCGTCTGAAGATGCGGATATCGAAGTCGTGACTGACGATGCCGATGCGCGCTTCGCCGAGTTCTTTACAGCCTCCCATCGCGAACAGATCCGGGACTTACGCATTGGTATTGTGATTCCGCAACAGTCTCTGCGTGCCTCGGTGGAGCACGTTTTTCGCAACACCCCCGACCTCCACAAATCCATGGTGCTGAATCCTTTCAAAGTCGGGTCTTCCGAAGAGCACTTTGACCTCTTGGTGGTGGACGAAGCTCATCGTCTCAACCGTCGCGCCAATCAAGCATCTCCGGCTCAGAACCGTAAGTTCGCTGAAATCAACAAGAAGCTCTTCGGACGAGACGATGATTCTTATACGCAGCTCGATTGGATAGTGGCCAAAAGTGACCATCAGATACTGCTCCTAGACTCTGAACAAAGCGTGAGACCCGCAGACATACCCGACGAAACTTGGGCTGAGCTTGTCGCATCAGCGAGTAGATCGTCCCGGTTCCACCGTCTCAGATCCCAACTCAGGGTGCGTGGGGGTGAACGATATATCGACTACATTCGCTCCATCTTGTGGTCAGAGAACCCACAGCCCCAAAAGTTCCCCGAGTACGAACTTCAGATGTTCGACAACGTGGAATCCATGCACCGACATATAAAATCTCAGAACCAGCAGCACGGTCTCGCGAGACTTGTTGCAGGGTTCGCGTGGCCGTGGGTTAGCAAAAATGACAAGTCTGCCTTCGACATCGAAATAGACGGTTACGAGTTGCGGTGGAACTCCGTGGCGAAAGACTGGATCAACTCGAAGAATTCAGTCAACGAGGTCGGGTCCATACACACCGTTCAGGGGTACGACCTGAATTACGCCGGGGTCATCATCGGTCCTGACCTCACTTTTGATGAGTTGTCACAGAGGATCACCTTTGTGCGCTCGAACTACCATGACAAGAAGGGCCGGGAGAACAACCCGCGACTGGGCATCACCTACGATGACGACGACCTGCTCAAGTACGTCATCAACATCTACAAGGTGCTTCTGACTCGCGCCATCAAAGGAACTTACGTATACGTCGCAGACCCTGAACTCAGGCGCTATCTGCAACGCTATTTCCCACGCGTCGGCTCGTCCACCCGCACCATTGATATTGGGTACACGGAAACGCCCGGAATCAATTACAGGGCAGCGGGATCTGACGAAACCTTGCCAACGCCCCCCTAATTGGGCGACGCCACATGGGCTGAGGCCAGAGCGCTGCGGCTGTGAGGGTACTAGTCTGTGATCCATGCGAGCCATCACATTTGATGCCCCTGGAGATGAAGACGTTCTGACCTGGAGCGAGGTTCCTGATGTGGAGCCCGGCCCGGGAGAGGTGCTGATTGAGCTAGCTGCAGCAGGCGTCAACAACGCCGACCTGCTGCAGCGCAA
The DNA here is from genome assembly GCF_010119385.1 of Nesterenkonia haasae. Classification (GTDB taxonomy): domain Bacteria; phylum Actinomycetota; class Actinomycetes; order Actinomycetales; family Micrococcaceae; genus Nesterenkonia; species Nesterenkonia haasae. The sequence continues at coordinate 368,181 of NZ_VFIE01000018.1, read as the reverse complement.
GGGCAACTACCCCGTGCCATCCGGCGCCTCAGAGATCCTGGGACTCGAATGCTCCGGCCGGATCATCGCCCTGGGCGAGGGTGTGACCGGGTGGGAGGTCGGACAGCACGTGGCTGCGCTGCTCACCGGCGGTGGATACGCCGAGCGCGTGGCCGTTCCCGCCCCACAGCTCCTGCCGGTGCCGGAGAACCTGGACCTGGTCTGCGCGGCAGCCCTGCCGGAAGCAGCCTGCACCGTCTACTCCAATATTGGGATGGTCGCCAACCTCCAGCCGAGGGAGTCCTTCCTGGTGCACGGGGGCGGCAGCGGGATCGGCACTCACGCCATCCAGTGGGCCCATGCACTGGGGGCACGCGTGTTCACCACCGCCGGTAGCCGAGAAAAACTCGACGCCGCAGAGGAACTGGGGGCCAGCGTCGTCATCAACTACCGCGAAGAGGACTTCGCGCAACGCATCAAAGATGAGACCGAGGGTGCAGGGGTGGATGCCATCCTCGACATCATCGGTGCGCCCTACCTGAGACCAAACCTGAAATCACTGGCCTACAACGGGCACCTGGTCATCATCGGCGCCCAAGGTGGGCTGCGCGATGCCGAGTTGGACCTTGGACGGATGCTCGGGCGCCGGCTCCACGTCTCCGCCACCACCCTGCGCGGACGCCCCGACGAGGAGAAGGCCGAGATCGTCACCGCAGTGGCGGAGAACGTGTGGCCCATGGTCGCCGACGGCCGGATCGCACCTGTGGTGCACACTGTGCTGCCGATGAAGGACGCCGCTGAGGCGCACCGGATGCTGGGACGCGGCGAGGTCATCGGCAAGCTGGTGCTGACGCCCTGAGGTCCACAAGGCCTCAGAGAAAACGGTGGTAAGAGTATGCAACGAGCGCCAGAGCCGCCGTTGCGGAGAAATTCAGTGTGACACCGGTGTCCCAGTCGTCGACCAACCACCAGGCTTGATCCAGCGGCCACCATTCAGGTACCGGTAGTTGGAATACCCACAGCACACCCAGCGCGGTGAGGCAGAGGGCTCCGACAGTGCTGCCGGCAATCCTGGGCCAGGTACGGACCCCTTTGATGGCGACCCTGATAGCACGTGCTTTCAGAGGGAGCAACCAATTCCTAACCCAGGTGTAACGGGTCGCCAGCAGAGCGAACCCCGAGACCATCAGCAGCAGGCCCGGGATCAGGGAGCACCAGCGCAACGGCGCCCAACACCACCAGAGTTCAGCGTAGGGTCTCCGCCCCACGGCGCTTGAGTCACCGCTGGACAACAGGGAGATCGTGGTTATCGAGTTCCACCGGAAGACACCCACCTCCCGGTGTCGAGCGTCAGGAAACGCCTGAATCGCTCTGACAAGCACCGACGTTCCTGGCTTCAGAGCGTAGGCCATGCTGGACGTTGGGTGTTAACACTCCGTGAGTTGCTCAGGAGCCCCCGCGGCTACTGCCGCCGGCCCTCGTCAAATTGACCACGGAGCGATCCCACGAAGAGTGCGTCCGCAGTGAGATCATCGCTGAAGGTGGGTCCCAGTGGTGTGGGGTACAGTACGTTCACGAGTATCCGAGCCATTGTGATGCGGTTGCCCGAACGGCGTTCAGAGTGTTCCAACAGCGCCGCCGTGGAGATGGTCAGCCGCCTCAGAGATGAACACAGGCCTCTGTTGGGCAACGTATGCCGCTGGTGATCCGCTAGCAATTTCCGGCGAGACGAGTGAGCCGAAGCGTTTAGGTTCCGAGTTCGAAGATCCCGATCTCGCCGATCAGTAGAAACAGCAGTAGGCCCAGGCAGATGAAAGCAAAGATTGCCAGCATGGTCGTCGTCGAACGTGGGCTCTTGACCGGTTTATCTGGAGGGCTGTCGGTCGAAGTCTCACCGTGAGCGGGAGCCTTCTGCTCCTCGGGCTGGGGTGCACTGGGAGTGGACATAGTGACCACCACATCCTCGCGAACGTTTCAGGTTGTTCCTTGCCCGGAGACCGGGGCGCTGTGCACTGTGTCTCCGTAACTCAAGCGCACTCCTCGCTGCGTAACCCATCAGTGCATGAGAGCGATCTCACTATGGCGAGTTTCATGGGCGCGCAGTGATAGGGCCGTAGCGGCTGCTGTTCTCCAAGGAACCCTCGTGGTGAGCGGCCCGGGCCCCGGTCTCCTCCGACTCCACGACGTAGACCGGGTCCTTGTCCGAGGCGCGGAAGGTCTGTCCCTTGAAGGAGAGATCCGCAGCGTGGTTTGAGACCACTTTCCCGTGAGTCCTGCCCTGGCTGGTCTTCCAACTCACGAACTGGCCCTCTTGGAATGCCATCGTCGACTCTTCAGGGCAGATCCCTGGCCGCCTGCTGCGTGCGACGCTCATCGTTACGGAGTCGTGCGGCGGCCAAACGTGACGGCACGTGCCGCGGTCGGTTTGTCACGATGCGCCGGGAGACGGCACTAGCCTCCGCCTCATCGTCACCGAAATAGCCGCCGCCCAAAACCTCAGCGGCATCGTGGATCACCTCGACCAGCGAATCACCCAAGTCTGTGCCCAGCTGGCCCACCAGCCTTTCCTCAAAGACTTCCAGCTCGGCGTAGCATGCCTGAATAAGCTGCCAGCCCTGCTCACTCAGCCGCACTAACCGGATACGTCGGTTCTGAGGATGATCTCCTCTAGTCACCAACCCACTCTCCACAAGTTCCTCCAGGACGGTATGGGCTGCTTGTGGGCTCACAAAGGTTCGGCGAGCCAGTTGAGCGTTTGAGACAGGCTTCCCTTCCGCCAGGACCTGAAGTGCGAGAAATTGGGAGAGCGTCACCCCGTGTGCCAGGGCAAGATTCTCCGTGAACCGGTCAAGCGCTCGGCTGAGCCGGTAGCCGCTGTAATTCAGGCGCTCAGTCGCTGGCCTCCCTCTCGGGTCACATTCGAGTTCATTCACGAGAGCCGATTTTATCAGCGCACCTTTCAGAGCCTCGTCTTGAGGAACTGCCTAACCTGCTCTGGGATGCGCGCAGCTTGGCTTGAGCGTTGATCGGCGTTGTTGGCACGAATCTCGAGAACGGGTATACCGGTGGCCTCCAATGCATCAGTGATGAACCCGCTGCCTGGCGTGTCATCTGCGATAAGATGGACCACGCCATCGATGCCATGAGTTTTCGCTTCTTTGACATACCATTCCGATGACCAGGGTGGCACGTAGAGTTGATCCGTCAGACCCACGAATCGCGCGGCTAAGGCCCTGCGGCTGTTGTCCCCGTACCTGGCGTAGCCATCGGCGGCAATGGCCAGATACATCGACCATACAAACACCGCTCCAAATTCTTTGTGGAATTCGGTGTAAAGGTCTAAGTCTGACCAGACTCCACGACCCACCCACATCAAGCGGCGTCGCTCTCCTGGACACACAGCGGCAGACCGCTCCACACGTGCTTCAATCTCCCGATAAAGACCCTGGGCTGCGTCAACAGCCCATTCCGTTCCGCGATGCCACTGAGGGACCATCACCGCGGGCATAGTGTCGCGCACCAGAACCGGCGTGGGACGCACACTGGCCACTAAGTCACGAGACCGGCGGTTCCATTCTGCCTGCTCATTTGCGCGAGCCATGATTTCAGCGAGCTTGTTCTCATTCAGGCGTCTGCCCGTGCGCTCTTCCAACCAGAGGATGAGCTCATCAATCTCGCCTTCCAACAGGTCGAGGCGTGCCGCTCCGAATGCACTCTCCCATTCGTGGGGCACAAGCTCCCACCAGTTCCTGGGCACGGGTTGCGCTCCAGTGCGCGAGAGCAGAAACGTCTCAGTCTCCGGCCGTTTGCCCCACTGCTCGAAGATTTTTTGGGTCACGTCCCCGCTGCGTTCCGCGACGGCAAAAGCGGGAGTGGGAAGTCCGCCCCAGGGTCGCTGATCTTCCGGCAGCAGCTGTTCACCCAGCGGGAGCGCATCATATTGAACGCTGAAGTCAGGCAGACCCTGTTCTGCTAGTTTCGACAGCGCTGCGGGACCGAACCCCTTGGCTGCGATAATTGAAGACCACCACTGGGTCACCACGTAGGGTATGTCCAAGGCCCTGAAGATCTCGTGGGGGGCGTCGGCGTTGAGTATCGCGATGGGCTCACCGGAGCGTGCCGCATCACGGAGGTCGCTGAACCACTGCTTCTGGTACCGAGTCGCGGATACAGCAGCTTGGAGCCGTTCCCATTTCACCGTGATTCCCTCCATTTCGGGCCCTTTAGCTCGCCTATGATTGACTGGGCAGCTTCAACCGCTCCCGCCGCTGCGATACGTACACGAGACGCCATCGGCAGATTCCGGGCGCGTAGTGCCGTCTCTTGTTCCGGCAGGTCCCACGCGGGCGCATCATCGAGTTCACGTATGAGCGACACCGCACCCACGCATCGAGTCTCTTCGACGCCCCGGGTCAGGTGCTGCACGCGCTCGCTGGTGAGCGCTCGCGCAGCAAGCGGAGGTCGCACCGCATGCTGATTGGCGAGGCGCTCGAATAGGACATCCGGGTCGGCTTCGTCTATAGCCTCACCAACCCACGAAGAGTCTCCCGTATCGTGATCTTCAGTGATCACTACATGCCCGGCGTCCTCCAAAAGGCCGTAGATCGTCTCGTCCGGGTGAGAGCTTCCTGTCATGTAGATACGCCGAGCGCCTTCGATCCCCGATGAGACAGCAGCGTCGATTATCCGCACCGCCACATCAGGAGTCTCTTGAGTTGCAGCTCGGTAGGCTTTCAGCGCCTCTGCCCCGGAGCAGTGCTGGGCGAGGCGCCTCTGCCGAAGCCTCCGCAGCGCTGCTCCGATTTCATGTTCTTCTTGGGCCGCGCTGAGGACCGATTCGCCGTCGAGCGCGTGCCCGGTGATCGTCTCAGCGAACTGAGCAAGCTGTGCAAACTGTCGGGTGACGAACTGTCTGCGTGGTCCGCCGGTCCCACGCGGGGCATCAACTAAGTGAACAGGAAACGGCAGGCGGCCCTGCTGTGAAAGCAGACGCGCTATGTAGAACAGGCGTAGATGAGCCATTGAATCGTTGCAGATCACAAGTCCGTCAAACCTGTATTGGCTGGGTACAAGGAGTGAATCTAAAATACGCGTGGTCACGGCGTCGACCGCACCGAGCAGCCGAGTGGCCTCAGCCGTGATGGGCCCGTCCCAGGTACCGAATACGCGCACTGGCAGGGCACGGGATGCCATTACGATCTGGCGAGGTACGTCGGCGCCCACTATCCCGATCCGATGCCCGCTTCTGGCGGCGTACTCGCCGGCCGCCGAGAGATTCACAACACCCCCGATTTCCGCAGACCGGCAATGGATCCCTCGTCGTATCCGAGGCTGCTCAAAATCGTTTCCGTATGCTGACCTAGGTGGGGAGCCGTAGTGTCCATACCCGCCTGACTTTTCGAGTACCGGAAAGGCATGCCTGAGCCGAAGAGCCCGTCAAAGTGACCAAATTCAGGGTGAACCAAGGGCACGACTTCGCCGCGTTCTGTGACACGAGGGTCACGTACCGCTTCGGAAGTGGAACGGACGGGTGCTGCTGGCGCGCCCTCCCTGCCGAGTGAGCTTAGGGCTGTGTCCAAAGTTTGTTCGGCCGCCCAACCGGCTATCAATCCGTGGAGGCGTTTTGAGTTTGCCACTCGTGCGTCGCGAGTCCCGAAGTCCTCAGAGTCCAGAAGATCTGACCGACCTATGCCCCGCAGGACTCCGGCGGCGAATTGGTCGGTCGGAGCGCAGATCGCGAACCATCCGTCCGAGGTCTCGAACGTCCCGAACGGGGCCAGACGAGGAACATAGGCACCGGTGCGCAGGGGAAACCCTACGGACTCAAGGGCGTCAAAGGGTTCGCATGCCACCAGGGAGGTGAGGGCACCCAGCATGGAGACGTCCACGTGTTGGCCCTCTCCCGTGCGTTCGGCGTGCAACACGGCTCCCAGAGTGCCGATGACGGCCGAAAGTGGGGCCACCAGGTCTCCAACAGGCAGCCCGAAGCGCACGGGCGGTTCGCCGGGCTCTCCGGCCGTCATCATGACCCCGCTCAAAGCTTGAATGATCGTATCCATCGCTTTGCGGTCGCCGCTGTCAGTGCCTGCTCCGAAACCACTGATGGAGGTGTACACCAGTCTTTCATTCAGTGACCGCACACTCGCATAGTCGATACCGAGTCTCTTGGTGACCCCGGCACTGTAGTTCTCCACGAGAATGTCCGCCTCGCGGATGAGATCGAATAGTACGTTGCGACTCTCCGGATGCTTGAGATTCAAGGTCATGGACTCTTTGCCGCGTCCCCGGAGCATCATGGAGACGGACATGTCCTCGGGGGAGGTACGCCGAGTGCTCAGCCCCTCTTTAGCAATGTAGGGGGAGTTGTTTCGTGAGGAATCGCCTCCGCGTGAGGGGTTCTCAACTTTGATCACTCTAGCTCCGAGCCCGGAGAGGAGCAGAGTAGCGTAGGGCCCGGCTAAGGCCGTGGTCAGGTCGACGACCGTCTTGCCCTCTAGTGGTCCGGTTTTCATAGTGTGCTTCCCTCCAGTTTCACGTTCAAGCGATCCTCCTGCCACTCGAGGGTGGTTCTCAGACCGGCTTCTTCTGTGATGCGCTCAATGTAGTCGCCGACTGCCTGGCCCTTATCTGATCTGGTGACAGGCAGTGGGCGGGCGTTGTCGTCGATCCAGCACGGTATGAGCTGGGCTCGGATCAGACCGCCTGCGCCAAACTCCAGGGCGGCAATCGCGGTATTGCGGCTTTCCGGGTGAAAAGGGTACTCAGGCATCATGGGGTCGGGTTCGAAGCCGAACAGGCGAATCCGCTCACGTGCCCAGGACCGCCGCTCCGGAGATTGACCAGAACTGTTGTTTAAGGCAGTTGTCACGGTCGCGAAGTTCCCTAAACCGTGGAAGATGGGGCGTCCTCGGTACACTTCGACGCCTTTGAGAATGTGTGCATGATGAGAAAGGACGGCAGAAGCTCCGGCGTCGATGACCGCGTGTGAAATCTCGTACTCGTAGTCAGCGAGGGCTGCTGGCTGGTGAACGAGTCCTTTGTGCAGTGACACGACAATGTCGACATCATCGGCTACATGTCGGTTGATGTGTGCTTTTAGCGACGCCAGGGAGCGGGATTCCGCAAAGGTATAGATCCGCGGAGGGCCACCTGGGTTTGCGCCGCGGGACTCGTAATGGGTTATCACGTCCACGAACGCGCAACCGGGCTTGTTGCTGCCCGCCCATGACTCTCTGGGCCCGACGCAGTTCACGCTCAACACCACAAGCCGCCGACCGTTGTGAGTCACCACGGCAGGTTCCCATGCTTGGGTGAGATCGCGTCCGGCCCCTGTGGGGGTGATACCCCTATTTTGGCAGTGCCTTCGGGAGTCCTCGATTCCTTTTCCGCCGAAGTCGAAGACGTGATTGCCTGCAAGTGTCAGAACTGAGAAACCAGCTTCGGCAACTGCATCGAGAGCCCCGGGCGGGCCGGGCTGGGCCGGAACATCAGAAGACATGACCACCGATGCACCTGTATGGGGCACCTCCAAATGTCCGATGACCACATCAGCGGACGAAAGCAACGACGCTGTCGGGGACAGGAGATCGCTGCAATCTTCCCGCTCCAGTACGAGGTCTCCAGTGGCGAAGACAAGAGTCATGCATTCACCTCGTTGGCGTCACGGTTGCTTCTAGCGAGGAATGTGCGCAGCTGTTCTGAGTGCGGGTTCTCGAAAAACTCTCGCGAAGGGCGATCTTCAATAATCTTTCCCTCAGCCATGAAAATGCACCGATTCGAGACTTCGCGCGCAAATTCCAGCTCATGAGTTACCACCATCATGGTTCGCCCGGTGGATGCCAGGTCCTTCATTGTCTGAAGTACCTCCCCGACGAGCTCTGGGTCCAGTGCGCTGGTCGGTTCATCGAAGAAGAGCACGCGCGGTTCCACGGCAACAGCCCGGGCGATGGCCACCCGCTGCTGCTGCCCGCCGGAAAGGTGACGAGGATAGGCGTGGGCTTTCTCAGAGAGCTCTACTCGCGCCAACAGATCGAAGGCACGCTTCTCGGCTGCGGCCTTCGACAGCCCGTGCGCGACCACCGTCGCCTCAGTGATGTTGCGCAGGACGGTCCAATGCGGAAAGAGATTGAACTGTTGGAAAACCATGCTCATGCGTCGGCGCTGCAAACGGTGTTTCTTATCACTGAGCGGGCGAAGCCTCCCCCGGACCTGTTCGAAGCCCAACAGCTCGCCATCGAGGTAAACGGCACCTGCATCAATCTGCTCAAGTTGGTCTATGCATCGAACAAGAGTAGATTTTCCTGAGCCTGAGCGCCCTAGCACGGCGACGACTTCTCCCTCATCCACTGTGAGACTCACCTTGTCCAACGCGGTCAGCTCACCGAAATGCTTGCTCAGCGAGGTCACCTCGAGCACAGGTGCTGTTGATATATGAGTTTTCACGATTTCTTGCCTCGTGTTCTGGGTTTTTTGTGTGCAATGCGGACGGCTCCTCTGCCGAAATGCGCTTCGACCCTGCGCTGGGCAAGGGTCAGCAGAGTGACAACGATGAGATACCAGATGACAGCGACGATCAGCATGGGAACGACCTCGTAAGTTCGGTTGTAGATCGTCTGCACTGCGTTGAGTAGATCTCCCATCGCAATTACGCTCACCAGCGACGTGCCCTTCAAGAGTGCGATGACCTGGGAACCTGAGGGAGGAATGATGACTCTCATCGCTTGGGGAAGGACAACGCTGCTGAAGGTGTGCCATCTGCTGAAACCCATGGCGGAGGCGGCGTCGTGCTGGCCCAGATCGACAGACAGTAGGCCGGCACGAATGATTTCTGCCATATAAGCGGACTGATGTAGTGAAAGTCCGATGATCGCGGCGGTCAAAGGGGTGATGAGCGAGTTGGTCGACCAGCCGAAAAACTCGGGCCCATAGGGAATACCAACCGAGATGCGTGGAAGAAGATACGCAAGATTGAACCAGAAGATGAGTTGGACCAATGGGGGCACGCCTCTGAAGAATCCGACGAACACCACGCAGGCCAGCCGATACGGCCAGAAGTCACTCAATTGGCCAGAAGCCAGCACGGTGCCCAAGAGCGTCCCCAAAAACATGCACACTACGGTGAGCATGAGTGTCATGACCAGGCCGGTCAGCACACTCGGCGCAAGGAGGTACTCAGCCACGACGGGCCACTCGAATCTCTCGTTGGTGATGAGGAAGGTCAGCACGCCTAGCGTGACCATGACCAAGAGGGTGGATCCGAGGATTCGCAGTGGCATGATTCTAGGTCGTGCCTCCGCTGCATCGTGTTTAAGCGGTCGAGCAGGACTGGTTGTAGTGGGTGCAGATGTGAGCGTCATACGTCACCGTTCGACATGGGGTTCAATGATGGCTCATCGACCGCTGCGTCCTGGAGATTCCAATCTTGCATGATTCGCGCGTATTTTCCGTTCTCGAAAATGGCCTCGAAGGCGGCGAACATGGGTTCCGCAAGATCGTTGTCCTTGGGCATAAACATGGCTAGCAGGTCGACACCTGCTCCCTGCTCGTCGGATTGTGCGATGTAATCGTAGACATCCGGATCCTGGCCTTGGATGTCCAAAGCAGCTGCCTGAGTGGTTCCTGCGTAATCGGCCCGATCAGAATTGAGGGCGAGGATTGTCGAATTGGTGTCTTCCAGACCGATGAATTCAGGGGCCTCCAGGTCTAGTTCCGCACACCATTCTGTGTACAGTTCCAACTGACTCTCGGTGACGGATCCTGACACGCCAGCTACCCGAGCTCCACACAACGCTTCGGGATCCTCCAGCTCGTTGGATTGCTCGGCAAGGTAGAGATAGGAAGTCCGTGTGGTCATCCAGACGACGGCATCGAAGTCTTCTTCTCGTTCAGGAGTGGTGCGCACTGGACCGTTGAATGCGTGATAGCGGCCGGAGAGCATCCCTGAGAGCATGGCGTCGAGCCCAGAGGTCGTTTGAACGTCGAAGGGAACTCCCAGCTGCTCCACCAGGGCTTCCTGGAGATCGGGATCAATGCCGGTAATGTCACCGTCGTCAGCGATCGTGCGATAGGGAGGATGAGTGTCGGCCGCAATCACTATGTGGCCGAGGTCTTGGATGTCTTCCGGCAGTTGGTCGTAGAGCGGGGCATCGGTGTTCACCCCTCCCGCTTCCTCCGGCGCATCCTCAGCTGAACCGCCGTCATCTCCTGCGCATGCTGTAATCGCTAGGACCGCAGTGACAGTCAATGCTGCCCTTCGGAGTCGTCTCTCTCTCATGGCAACCTCCTAAATTGTGAGCTGTATCACCTGTGTAGGTAGTCGGACAATATCATACAGATTGATAACTAACCATTGAGAAGTCCAACGAAACTGGACACCGAATCACGCTCCGACGGAAGGCTAGGCTCAACCCGGGGGAGACACCTCGGATGGAGCAGGCGACCGGACCACCACGCGCTAAGCAGGAGTCCATGACGCTGCCGACGAGTCGGAGACCTAAGTTTGCAGCTGTAGAAGAGGTCAGTTTTTGGCCGACAGTTCTACATTTTGGTCGATGCATGGCGCCGACAGCGTAAGGAGAGAAGTGACAAGATTCCGATGTCATAGCGGAGGACGGGACCGGCCGTGATCGTGAGGACGAGGTTTTACGAACCGCCGATCGCCTACACCGTCAGAAGTGGCCTGCAAGGAGAAAACGCTCTTGACGTCCCTGGGAAAAGGTGATCTTCTATTTTGAGTATGATAACCGTCACAATACTCAGCTTCTCCAGGGGCATTGGCTCAGCCGCGATCTGCGGTATCGAGAACCCATCAGGCCCTAATCCAGGTTAAGTAGTCACACCCTCTCCTTTGAAAGAGGCACCATGACCGACACCACTACAGCCCTGCAGGACGCGGGGCAGCAGGCTCCGATCAATACGCCGCTGTTCTACGGGGGCAGAGAGCACAAAACCGATCAGACCATAACCGTTACAAACCCCGCTAAACCTTCCGAGGTGGTCGGCCACGCTGCCGCGGCAACTCGCGATCAGGCGCTTGAGGCTGTGGTCGCAGCGAAGGAAGCCTTCGTCTCTTGGGCTGAGCTCTCGGGCTCGGAGCGCGCCCAGCGGCTGACTGAGGCTGCGGGCACCATCATGACGGAGTCCGAACGAGAGGCAGCCATCCTGTCTTCGGAGAACGGCAAGGTCGTTGGCGAGTCAACGTTCGATCTGATGGGTTTGGCGAAGCGTTTTGAGTTGGCCTGTGGGTTGGCTGAGGAAGTTGATGCCGTCGAAGCTCTTCCTGGACCGCCCACCGAGGTGCACATTTCACACAAACCCATGGGTGTTGTGACCATCATCGTCCCCTTCAACTGGCCGATCGCGATCCTTGGTGCCTCGCTGCCCTACGCTCTGATGGCGGGAAACGCCGTGGTGGTCAAGCCGCCGCCGTCATGCCCGCTGGCCACCACGCGCGCCGTGCAGCGCCTAGCAGAGAAACTGCCAGCTGGCGTATTGAACGTGGTTACTGGCGAGGACGCCGAGATCGGTGAGGCACTGGTCTCTAACGAAGATGTCGCTAAGGTGTGCTTCACTGGCTCGGTCAATGGAGGGAAGCGGATCATGTCCATGGCCTCGCAGACGCTGACCAATGTAACCCTGGAACTGGGGGGCAACGACGGTGTTCTGATCCTGGACGATGCTGAGTTCAATGAGCAGAACATGGACCTGCTGTTTATGGGCGTGTTCGGCACCACCGGCCAGGTGTGTATGAATGCCAAGCGAATCTACGTGCACTCCGCCAAGAAGGACGAGCTCGTGGCAGAAATGACTAAGCGCCTGGAGCAGGTCAAGATCGGCCCGGCACAGGATACTTCCACCACGATGGGGCCGTTCCACCAGAAGGCCCAACTGGAGTTCGTGCAGGCACTTGTGCAGGAGGCCAAGGACTCTGGCGCAGAGGTCCGCGAGTTCGGTGAACTCCCCGGTGGTGAATGGGCTGATGGCAACTTCATGCGTCCCTCTCTTGTCTTGGATCCTGATCCGAGCCTGCGCATCGTGACCGAAGAGCAGTTCGGGCCGACCATCCCGATCATCACCTTCGAGGATGTCGAAGATGGCATCCGTATGATCAACGACACCCGGTACGGTCTATGCAACTCCGTGTGGACCTCCAACGAAGAGAGCGCTCACGCGGTGGGCACCCGCCTGGAATCGGGTTACGTCTTCCATAACACCCATGGTCCGGCTCTGCTCGACCAGCGTGCCCCGTTCGGTGGCGTCAAACAATCCGGTATCGGGCGCGAAATGGGCACTATTGGCCTGCGCGAGTTCCAGGAACCGCATGCCCTGGGCATCCTGAAAGGCTGATGCTCGGCGGTACGGCTCCGATTCCAAGTCCGGCCGTTCAAAAGGGTGTCGTTGTTTGCAGTAAGCACCGTTGCCGGGTGTAGGAATAGGTGCCAAGCTGGAGCGGAAGGCGTCCTGACTAGGAAGGTTATACGACCCTGGACTGCTCGGTGCGCCGAAAAGCCAACTAAAGTCACCTCGGGCGACCGTTTGGAGCGGTCGTTCCTGAAGATTGTGGAGTTCTACTGCGAGTACCAGCGCGTTCCGAGATTGACAACACGGGAGATCACTGAGCGTAAGTTCGGAGCCAGGTTGGACGGCATCCTGGCTCACGACGAGAAAATCGAAGCGCTGCGACACCTGGAGGAGTTTGGACTGCTCGAGATACCAGAATCACCAGAATCCGTGGATGACCTGTTGGACTCCGATGGTGCGGACCTACTGGAGGACACCTCCGGCGTTCTGGATACCAGTAGTCTGCCTGCCCCGCCGCGGGCTAAGCGGACTGACCCGGAGGATGTGGCGCAGAAGAGTAAGAGCGAGGACTCTGCAGCCTTCGATCCGCTGTTCGCGCAGAAGCATGAGGAACTGCGTAGCCGCCAGGCCAAGCTCGCGCCGTTCGGAGGAGAGTCCAGTATCGAACCTGGTGCGTTTTTCGTCCTCTCGGGCCTGATGCTCTTTGTCGCTGAGCTGGGGGCGAAGCAGCCGGTCTCCGGTAAGCGCGTGTGGTATAAGCAGCGCACCCGTAACGCCGACCAGGCCACCGGATTTATGTACGTGCTGCGATCACTCAGCGATGCCCCGCAGATCAGCAGCATTGAGAAACTCCACAAGATCGGGTTCTCCCGAGGCACTCGAGCCGGTTCATCACCGCCGGCAGCCAAGAAAAACTCGACGCCGCAGAGGAGTTGGGTGCCAGCGTCGTCATCAACTACCGCGAAGAGGACTTCGCGCAACGCATCAAGGACGAGGCCTAGGGTGCCGGGGTGGATGCCGGCCTAGCTGGACCTCGGACGGATGCTCAAGCGCCGGCTCCACGTCTCCGCCACCACCCTGCGCGGACGCTCCAAAAAGGAGAAGGCCGAGATCGTCACCGCAGTGACGGAGAACGTGTGGCCCACCGGATGCTGGGACGCGGCGAGGTCATCGGCAAGCTGGTGCTGACGCCCTAGCTCAGCTGTCCAGCAGGGCGTAGACGCGGGCCGGGCTGCCGGTGCCGCCCACGATCGGCAGCGGAGCCACCACAAGGATTGCGCCCGTGGCGGGGAGTTTATCCAGGTTCTGCAGGGAGGTGATGCCGTACTTATCACTGCCCAGCAGGAAATAGTGCGCGGGGAACGGCGGGTCCAGCTCCGCCGCATTTCCCTGGTCGATGCCGACGGTCTCCACGCCGTAGCCGGAAAGTTCAGTCTCCTCCGCCAGCCATTTGGCACACGCTGAGGAGATCCCCGGAGTGTGGGAGCCAGACTCATCTGCGTTGAGGAACGCCTCCTTGTCATCGGCATACTTGTCCCATCCCGTGCGCAGCAGTAGCCAGCCATTGGCCGGCAGCGGCCCGTGCTCGGCCTCCCACGCCTTGACATGTTCGACCTCCAGAAGGAAGTCCGCATTCTGCGCCACCGCAGCGCTGACATCCAACACCGCGGCGGGCCCGATCAGACGTTCCGGCTCAATCTGAGACACGTCCTTACCCTCCTTGCCGGATGCCCAGTGGACGGGTGCGTCAATATGGGTGCCGATGTGCTCACCTGTATGGATGTTGTGGTGCTTCCAGAACGGGCCAGACTCGTTGTAAGCGGCAACCTCCTCCAATCGGAAATCAATCAGGTTCGGGAACGGCTCCGGCAGGCGCAGGGTCGGAGTCTCGGCGGAGAGAGTATTGGTCAGGTCCACGATCTTCAGTGAACCCTCCGCCAGGGCAGTGGCGAGGCTGGTGGTCAGTGACATGGGGCTCCTTCGTCTTCAGTGCGGTGCAGGCGGGGTGCAATGAGTATTCAGTTATCAGGCATGTGCAGGCTAACGTCAGTGCCCTTTGAAGGCTTCGGCGAGCCACCAGGAACCGCCGTCGGAGGCGATCTTGGCGTCAATCACCAGCACAGAGTCCACACCCTGACTGATCCGGGTGCAGGCTGCGGTCAAGTCTTCTGCGGTGCGGATCGTTAGGCCCTCGGCGCCGAAGCCGCGGGCCACAGAGGCAATGTCCGTCTCCGGGAATCTCACGATCTCAAGCTCGTCCTCCGCTGCGTCGAAGTGGTGGACTTCTGCTCCATAGGCGTCGTCGTTATAAACCACCACAACCATGGGCAGCTGCTGCCGCACCGCGGTGTCCAACTCAGCGATGCTCATCAGGAATCCACCGTCACCGGTGCCCAGCACGGTCAGCCGGTCCGGGGCGGCGGTGGCGAGTCCGATCGCGGTGTGCAGGCCCAACCCGATGGATTGGAAGGACTGCGTCATGCAGAATCCGCGCTCATCGGGGACCTGGAAATAGGCCGCTGGATAACCCATGAAGTTCCCGGAATCGATCGCCACACTGCGCTGGGCCGGAAGCGCCCTATCCAGCTCGATACTCAGCACACGCGGATCGATCCGCTCACCAGTCGAGAGATCCTCAAACGGCTCAGTGTCCTTCCGCGCCCGCTCCGCAATGAGGTCCTGCATATGGGTGGTGCGCAACTTGAGTTCGACGTTGAGTGGGGCGGGGGAGCGGCTGAGCAGTTCGGTGCGCACAGCGGTGGCGGTCTCCGCGGCGTCGCCCAGCACGCCGGCGCTGATGGGCCGGTGAGCACCCAGTGCCGTCTGCTCGGTGTCGACCTGGATCACCGTGGTGTCCTCGCCGATGAGGGAGCCATGGCGCATAGTCCACATATTCAGCGCACATCCGAAGGCGACGATCAGATCCGCGTTCCTGATGGTCTCAGCGGCGAAGTCGGAGGAGAACCCGCCGGAGATTCCCAGGCAGAAGGCGTCGGCGTGGAACAGGCCATGGGCCGCGGCGGAGGTGGCGGTCAGCGCGCCAGTCACCTGAGCCAGGGCGAGAAGTTCCGGGCCGGCATTCCGCCCACCGCGGCCTGCGAGGATGACCGGCCGTTGCGCCCGGCTGAGGGCATCAGCCAGTGCGGAGACAGACTCTGCGGAGGGGCGCAGACTCTGCGCAGTGGGGCGACGGCGAGTACTGCCCGCCGCAGGTGAGTCGGCACCGGGGTACGGCTGGCCCTGGATATCGATCGGTACCGACAGCACCACTGTGCGGCGGGCTAAGACGGCCGTGCGGAACGCACGCTCCGTGTCCGCCACGGCAGAAGCTGCCGAATGCACACGCTCTGCCACCGCACCGACTGAGTCGGCCAAGCCGTCCTGATCAATGCGGAAGTTCGACAGCGTGGCCGCGACCCCGGTATCAGCGGTGAGGACGATCATCGGGGTCCGCGACTTCGCCGCCTCAGCGATCCCTGTCACGGCGTTGGTGAGCCCACACCCCTGATGGGTGGTGACCACCGTGACCGTACCGGTAGTGCGTGCGTAAGCATCCGCCATAGTCGCTGCCCCGCCCTCATGACGTGCAGCCGTCCAGCCTGCGCCACCGCGCCGCAGCGCGTTGGTCATGGCGAAGTTCCCGCTGCCCACCACACCAAAGACATGCTCGACGCCGAGCTCTGCCAGGGTGCGGCCCACAGCCACGGCAACCGTTTCAGGCTGCGGAGATGGTGCGTTGACGGACAAGCTGACCTCCTCTATCAGGGTCAGCCTATGCAACACGCGCTCGCGGCAGAACTTCGGTCAGAAATGAGTCAGCGAATCCGCCGGTACGAATAGGCAACCATGGCCAGCGCGATCACACCCGAGAGAATGAGCGTGATGCCGGTACCCCAACCTCCGAAGAGCCACCATCTTGCGTCCAGCGGCCACCATTCGGGAACAGCGGGTTGAACCACCCAGAGCACGCCCAGTGCAGTGATACCGAGTGCGCCGATGATGCTGCCAATGATCTTGGGCCAGCTGCTGACCCCTTTGATCGCGAGCCTGATGGCGCGGGCCTTCAGAGGCAGCAGACGGTTCCTGGCCCAGGTGTATCGAGTCGCCAGCAGAGCGAAACCAGACACCAGCAGTAGGAGTCCAGGGCCAGGGAGCACAAGGGCTGCGGCCCCCACCGCCACCAGAGTCCAGCCGAGGATCTCCGCGCCACGGCGTTTGAGCCACCGCTGTGCCGTGGGAGGGTCGTGTTCCAGGAGATCCACTGGGAGATCACCCACCTATCAGACTCATACACCGGGGAACGTCTCACACGCTCTGATCAGCACCGATGTCTCTTATCTCAGAGTGGGGCGTGCGGCTGGACGTTGTGTGTGAGCAGGCCGTGAGTTACTCAGAGAGTGAGGTGGGATACAGTGCGGACATGATCATCCGAGTCATTGTGATGCGCGTAGCCCGTATGGCGATCAGAATGTTCCGGCAGCGCCGCCGCGGTCAGGGCCAGCCTCCTCAGCGATGACTGGTCTGTCGTTAGGGGGTCATTTCTGCCTGTCATGGGCGCCAGCAGCCCCCGGAGCAGCGGCTAGGTCAAGCTGAGTCAGTTTCCTGTCTCGAAGATTCCGATCTCACCGATGAGCAGAAAAAGCAGCAGACCTACGCAGATGAGGGCGAAAATTGCCAGCATTGTGGTCGTCGACCGTGCGGGCTTGCTGGGGCTTTCCGGTGAGCTGGCGACGTCGTCAGTGCTGAGCTGCGAATCCGCAGGGGATCCGGGCTGACCTGTGCCCTTTGGGTCTTCTGACTGATGTGTATTGGAAGCTGACATGGTGACCGACACATCCTCACGAACATTGTGGATATTTCGCTGTGCGGAGTTTCAGGCTGGTCGCCCTCCCTCCGATACTCAGCGTACTCCTGTCATGCGGAGGTGACTCCGCTGTGCGGCACAGATCACGGTGGTGTGCGGCACGTTGATGGGATATGGCGTACAGGGGGCGCGCAAGCCTAGCCGAGCTCTGCCGTTCCTGGGCCAGCAGTGGCAAGATGAAACTGTCAGCACGCAGGAGATCAACGCGGCGCTCGGGCAGCATCAGCCAGAGCGCACGGCAAGGAGGCCAGCAATGAAGGCACTGCAATACGTCCAGGTCGGCAAGCCTCCGGAGGTTCGGGAAGTCCCGACTCCGGAACCGGGCCCGGGAGAGGTCCGACTCAAAGTGACCGCCGCTGGCGCATGCCATTCGGACAGTTTTGTCATGGGGTTGAGTGAAGAACAGTACGCCGCCTTCGGCTACCCGCTGCCGATGACGCTCGGCCACGAAGGTGTGGGAGTCATTGATGCACTGGGAGAAGGCGTCCGTGTCGCCGAACTGGGAGAGTCCGTAGCCGTCTACGGACCGCAAGGCTGCGGGCGATGCAAACCCTGCGCTGAGGGGAGCGAAAACTACTGCCCCCACGCCGCAGGCCTAGGAATTACCCCTCCGGGGTTAGGCAGCGACGGCGCGATGGCTGAGTACATGATTGTTCGTGACCCACGGCTGCTGATTCCCTTGGGTGATCTTGACCCCGCAGAGAACGTGGCACTGACCGACGCCGGACTCACCCCCTACCACGCAGTCAAAGGTTCTATGGAGTTCCTGGTGCCCGGCAGTGTTGCCGTTGTGATCGGTGTCGGCGGGCTCGGCCATGTGGCTGTGCAGATGCTGCGGGCCATGACCTCGGCAACGGTGGTGGCGCTGGACATCAGTGAGAGCAAGCTCGAGTTCGCGCGCGAAGTGGGCGCCCACTACGCGTTCCTTTCGGATGAGAACGCTGCTCAGCGCATTGCAGAAGAGGTGGGGACCGGGCCCGCAGCAGCGATCTTCGACTTCGTCACCAATGACAAGGTACTGGAGATTATCGACGCGCTGAGTGGACCTCGGACTGACATGGTGCTGGTGGGAGCTGGAGCGGTGCAGAGAACTGTGGGCCTATTGGGCCAGCCGTTCGGCTCACGCGTGAGAGCACCGTACTGGGGCACTCGACCTGAGCTGATGGAGGTCTTCGAGCTGGCTCGCACCGGTCAAGTCTCTGTAGAGACGGAACACTTCACATTGGATGACGGTCCGGAGGCGTACCGGAAGCTGCACGACGGTGAACTCCGCGGCCGGGCCGTGGTGGTGCCATAGGATCAGGTGGCCCCGGTGCCTATTCGGGCGGCTAACGTCTCTGCAGCCTCAGGGAGCCCTCGTGGTGAGCTGACGCGCATCGCGCTGCGATGGTTCCGATACCACCACAGCGCGATGCGCGTGTTTTGGGTTTTCGCCTAGCTGACCTCTGCCTCCAGTTCGGCGACCATGCCTTCTGCTGCCTCATCTACCGTCATACGGTCGAACAGCAGTTCCAGCAGGTGCCGGTCGATGATCTCTTGGAATGTGCCGAACCCCGGTGGAGGTACGGGAGTGGTGCCCGCTCCACTCTGCTCTACCTCTTCCACGAATTCTGCAGCGGCTAGTTCAGGACCCTCGATCTCTTCCAGCACCGATTGGCGGATCTCAAGGTTGGCAGGAAGGCCGCGCTCCATGCCATTGATTTCGCCAGCCTCCTGAGAGTTCACGAAGAAGTCGATGAACTGCTTCGCCTCCTCAGGATGGTCCGTGCCTGCCGCAGCGGAGAGGAACATGGACCCCTTGATCCAATCACCGTTCGCCTCCGCGCTGCCTTCCTCACTGGGGAGTCTCAGTACCTGGAGGTCCGAGCCGGAGGCGCTGGTCTGCGCAATCACCTGTGTTGCCCACCTGAATCCCATGGCAGCCTCATTAGTGCCCACAGCAGAGTCTTCCGGGCCGAGACCTTGAGACTCGGAGATGTAGTCAGCGGAGGGATAGTCGGCATCCTCGTGGAGGTCGAGGGTGAACTGCAGATAATCGCGTGCATCATCTGTGCTCAGTGCCAACTCACCGGAGTCATCAAAGAGGTCTTTGTCATGCTGACGCAGCCACACCTGCAGACCCATTGGTGCTCCGACGAGTTCGCCTGCGCCGTAGACTCCATCCAGGTCGGAACTGACCTGGGCTGATATTTCAGCGAAATCATCCCAAGTCCATGATTCGTCGTCGGGCATGTCAATCCCGGCCTCATCCAGAAGGTCAGCGTTGACGATAGTTCCGAGCGCAATCACGCCGAGGCTAATGGCGTAGAGCCCATCTTCGGTGCGCCCGGCGTCGACGGCGGCGTCTTCGAGTTCAGAAGTGTCCACATCGGAGAGGTCCAGCAATGCGTTTCTGTCGGCGTATTCACGCACGTACATCTCATCCATCTGAATGATGTCCGGGGCGTTGCCTCCGGCGGTCTGGGTGGCGATCTGGTCCCAGTAGTTGGACCATTCGCCGAATTGGGCCTCGACCGTGATGCCAGGGTTTTCTTCCTCGAAGAGGTCGATGATTTCCTGGGTCGCTTGGTGGCGGGTGTCGGAGCCCCACCACGCGAAGCGCAGCGAGACATCCTCTTGTGTGTCCTCTCCGCCTTCTGCATCAGAGCTGCATCCGGTCGCGGCCATGAGCCCGACGATGACGATGCCGAGTCCTGTGGTGATTTTGTTCCTCTTCATGGGGTGCCTTTCAGTGATCGTGAACAGAGTGCCGGTGATTGCTTCTGAAGTGAGGTCGTCGCAGGGGAGTCGCTTATACAGCGGGTGCTTTCATGGGAGCCCACGGCACGAGGTCGCCGCTCATGCTCTGAGCAAAAGGATCGGTTCCTGCGATCTGGCCTGCCGAGACTGTCTCGCGGCGGAATGCGGAGGCGTACGTCGCAGCGGCGAACTCCAAGGTTCGGCGCGCCTCTTTCAAAGAGACTTCCGGCTCAGTGTGGTTCGTGAATGCCTGGAAGATCGCACTGAGCTGCATCCTGTGGCTACTGACCTCATCAGAGGTCGCCTCGCCCCATTCAGCCGCAAGATGCTCGTGCCCGGGGGCTGCAGTGAAGGTCCAGTCGGCGTCCTGATAGCCATACAGGTGTTCGACTTCGACTGTTGCGTACTCGAAGTCAAAACGAAGCCGCGAGGTCTCGCGAGGAGAGACCACGGAATTGACGACAGTGGCCAGCGCCCCGTTTTCGAACCGAGCCAGAGCAACTGAGACATCCTCGGTGTCTGTGGGCCGAGACTGCCGAGCAGCAAAGGCGCTGATATCCACCCACGGACCCAGGACCGAGAGCATCAGATCGAACTGGTGAATCCCGTGCCCCATAGTGGGCCCTCCGCCCTCGATGTCCCACCGACCGCGCCAAGGAACCTCGAAGTATGCATCGTTGCGGTACCAGAGCGTTTCGCAGGTCGCCACAAGCGGCCGGCCGAGCTTCTCCGCCTGAACGAAGTCACGCAGGCGTATGCCAGCTGCCCCGAATCGGTGCTGGAACACAGTAAGGATCGGCGCCTCATACCGAGCCTGAGCCTCAGCCAACTCATCCATTTCCCGCAGGGAAAGCGCCGTCGGCTTTTCCACCAACGCTGCGACGCCGTGACGTATCACTTCAATTGCGAGAGGTCCGTGGGTCTGGGGTGGAGTGCAGATATTGACCAGATCGAGTTCTTCGGCTGCCAACATGGCTCCAGCGTCGGTGTAGACCGCAGGTACTGAGAATCGCTGCGCGAACTGTTCTGCTCGGTCGGCGTCGATGTCAACGACGGCGACCAGTTCTGCCTGCTGAGGGAGATCGGCGAGAGCAACGGCGTGTGCAGTGGCTATACCCCCGGTACCGATGATGGCGACTCGATAAGGCGAATGTTCTGAGCTCATGTACATCTTTCTCTTGAGATTGACGACGATGCATAGGTGACGTCGGTCGCTGATGCGTTCGCCGCAAGTCGTATCGATAACATGCTGTGATAGTAGTCACAATAGTTATCGATACGACTAAGGTCAAGGGGCGAACACAGATTGTGTGAGAATTTGAAGAGACACCCCGAGCCAGTCAGGAGCCAAGTATGTCGACAAGGGATTTGCCGGCGCGGCGCCCAACCATATATGACATCGCCAAGACCGCCGGTGTGTCTCATATGACCGTCTCGAGGTACCTGCGCTTCGATGGCGAGCGCACCAGCGAAAAAGCGCGGGCCAATATCAAAGCGGCCATCCTCGAACTGGACTACCGGCCAAATCTAGCCGCGCGAGCTATGCGCACTTCTCGCACGGGTCGTCTAGGGATTCTGTTGCCGGCCGGAAACGCCATCAGCTCGATGCCCATGCTCGCTGGCGCAGCCCGCGCTGCTCGCGAAGCAGGCTACGAGGTCGACGCCATCACACTTGCCGGTACTACCTCTGACCGGTCCGAGCGCATACTCGAACTTGCCGAAGCAGGCTTGTTCGAAGGGCTCTTGGCGCTCACGCCGCTCTCCGAACATCGCGATGAGCAGATCGCCCAGCGGGTTCCGACCGTCGTTGGCGCAAAATATGACGACGAGATGCGAGGCATCGGTGACGTCGCTGATGCATCGCCGATGGACGAGATCGTCTCTTCATTGGCCGATCTTGGACACCGGCACTTTCTGCATATCTGCGGCGATCGAGCTCATACGGCCGCGCGGACTCGCGAGCAAGCCTACCTACAGGCGGTGGACAGAAAAGGGTTGAGGTCAGTGGGCGTGGTCGGAGGCGACTGGTCCGGCGCGACGGCACACCAGGCGATCATGGACCTGCCCCAGGACACGGAGGCCACCGCAATCATCGCAGCGAATGACGTGCTCGCAGCAGCGGTCGTTCATGGCCTGCACGAGCGTGGCTGGGCGGCTCCTGCAGATTTCAGTGTCACTGGTTGGGACAACACTCCGGTCGGCGAGTGGCTCATACCGTCGTTGACAAGCGTGAGTCTGGACTACGTGGAGCTCGGTCGCAGATCCATGGCCCAGCTCCTGGCGACTATGCAAGGGTCTGCGCTGCCGGTCTTTACTGCACCGGTGGGTAGTGTTCTCTGGCGCGGAAGCACCGGACCCGCCCGGCGCACCTGAATCAGGGAGCGCAGGTCGCACAAATCCGGCCTCGACTGCTTACTCAGTTGTTCCAGATACCTGATGACGCCAGAAAATGAGCGAGCACATCAACCCCTCCGATAGAGTGCTCTCACAGTCTGACCTGGGGCTGGACCGGATTTAAGGGTGTGAGATGGATTCGCTAGTTGAGATGTTGGAAGCCGTGGAGGATCCTGCCTGGCAGTTTGTGGGCATCCCAGTCATTACGGCTGTCGCGATATACCTGATGGTGCGTACGCGGTTAGTCCAGCTGCGGCATATACCTAATATGTTCCGGTCCATCACTCAACGAGCACAACGTGACTCAGGCGGCCGTACCCGTTCTCTGTCAGCGTTCCAAGCGTTTGCCGTGACTGCTTCAGCCCGAGTGGGCACCGGCAACATCGCCGGAGTCTCTGGAGCAATCGCCATGGGCGGCGCCGGCGCCGTCTTCTGGATGTGGGTCATGGCCCTGTTCACTGCGTCCGCCAGTTTCGTGGAATCCACGCTGGCCCAGTTGTACAAGACGCGCCGGTTCGACACCTTCAAGGGTGGGCCGGCCTACTACATCCAACGAGGTCTCGGCTCACGTTCATTAGGAATGGCCTTTGCGGTCGTCTTCATTTTCTGCTTCGCGCTCAGCTTCACCTCCCTGCAGGCCAATACCATTGTCGACACTGTGACGGGAGCTGCGGAGACTGCTGGAATGACCGACACCGGGCCCTTAACCTGGGCGTTGGCACTCCTCCTGGTCATCCTGACCGGCATCGTGGTGATCTTCGGGGGACTGCGCAAGGTGGCCCAGGTAGCACAGAACGTGGTCCCGCTGATGGCCGCACTCTACCTAGTGCTGGGCGTCGTGGTGGTGATTGTCAACATCGACCAACTGCCCGGCGCGGTGGCCGCAATCTTCGGCGAGGCCTTCGACTTCCGGGCGATTGCTGGTGGCGCGTTCTGGGCAATGATCGTGGCCGGGGTCCAGCGTGGAATGCTCTCAAATGAGGCAGGTATGGGTTCAGTGCCGAACGTTGCGGCCACTGCGGATGTTTCCCATCCGGTGAAACAGGGTCTTGTGCAGACTCTCGGGGTGTACTTCGACACCTGGCTGATCTGTTCGATCACAGCGTCCATCATCCTCGTGACATATCCGGATCCGGCCGCCGCGGAGGCGAACGTCGGTGCTGAACTCACGCAGGGTGCGCTGGAGGAGACGTTCGGACTTTTCGGTGCCATAGCTCTAGCATTGATCATCTTCTTAGTGGCCTTTACCTCTATTTTGGGTAATTACTCCTACGGGGAGGCCAACGTCCTGTTCATCTCAGACTCGGAAAAGCTCCGAAAGGTCTTTGCAGTCGTGCTGACCGGTGTCGTCTTCATCGGGGCAACTATCGAGGTGGACTTGGCTTGGGCTATTGCAGGGGTCGCCATGGTGGTCATCGCATTGTTCAACCTGGTGGTCATCACCATCCTCGCCCCCACTGCGCTGAAACTGTTGCGTCACTATGAGGATCAGCGGAAGAGAGGCCTTCAGCCTGTATTCACGGACACCGACCTTCCGGAGTTGGAGGATGTCGAGTGCTGGGGCCTCGAAGATGTGCAGTACTACCTAGACGAGCGTGCCGCGGAGAAGACCTAACGACGCCAGAGGACCAGGACTCCTCAGCCGAGGGTCAGTTCTTTCCTGGTGAACAGGGTAGTCCCGCGGTCGGCGTCCACCTCCGTGCGACCGGTTTCTGTGAATCCAACCTTGGACAGGACACGACGTGAAGCCGCGTTCCAATCCCAGACGGTCGCCCACAGAGCTTGATACCCAGACGCCTTCGCCCAGTCGATGACCACCCGGGCAGCTTCTGTCGCGTAACCGTGACCCCAGGCTCGGCGCAGCAGCTCGAAGGCCAGCTCCGGTTCCCCTTCCGAGCCTCGTCCGCTGTCGACCAGTCCGCAGTATCCGATGACATCCCCGGCGGTCTTCCGTTCAACGGCGAGCAGACCGACCGACGAAGGCTGGCTGGTGCGTATCGCCTCTTCGAGTTCTTCCAGCGTCGGGCGGCCCTCTGCGTCTATCCGGCGATGGGGCGGTACTCGTGGATCTCGCTCCGTCCACAGTTCACGCATGACGCCGGCCTCGGTGACTCGCCAAGGTCTTAGCAGCAACCGCCTCGTCTTAAACATGAGCTCACCCTCTGGATACCCCTCACTGACCATGACGGCAATTCTGGCACAGTGACCGGGGCGCTACTGTGTTTCTTCGCGTTCGATGCTTCCCCGTTTAACTGAATCTGGAAGGGTATTAAAGCCCCCGGCAAGGTTGACGACATTGGAGTGCCCCATGTGGCGGAGGGCATCAGTTGCTAAAGCTCCTCGATTGCCCCCATTGCAGTAACAGACCACAGTGGCGTTCAGCTCGGACGCTACCTGCTTGGGAGACGCTACCTGCTCTGAGAGCTGATCGAGAGGAAGGTTAACAGCACCGCCAAGATGGCCCTGGGCATACTCATCGGCTCCACGGACATCGACAAGCGTCTGCTTCTCTTGGCCTGGCCTAAGTGCAACCTCTGTTGGCTCTTCGCGGATACGGCTTCGCGCTTCTACCGCCCGGCGCAGGAACTCGGCGTCGGAAATATCAGCCATTCAGAACCCGTCCTCTCGTTCACATCGGCGGACCTCGTCCCGTGATGAGACCGGGTCAATACTCACACCACCGTCGCAGAACACCCGCCCGTTGATTGCAGTCCCCCTCCCAGAATATCCCGGTCTGAATACAGCGAAGAGGGCGTTTCCAGGCCGCGAGCGAACAGTCCACCATGGACGTCGTGACTGTCGGCACCCAATATGAGGGTTCAATCATTCGGCACGGGTGCCGCAAACGTTGGTGTTCGTACAGTGACGGCAGCAGTGACTGCAAGAGTGCGAGCGCTAAACATCAAAACGCGCAGGAGCAAGTTACGAATCCGTGCACACGCGCTTCCTGCCTTCCTTCGGAGGGCGGCAGCTCACGATACAACTCCTCAAACTCGCCGATCCGCTGCGCACTTCGTATGCCATGATCGTGTGGTTTCCTCGCATGCGTGCGGACCCTGAAGAGCCTCAGGGTTCTCTAGCAGCCTCGACCGGGGCCTGACGCCCGAATGTAATAGGGCCACAGCGCCGTGACGAATCTCTGCAGGTGTGCATTCGGCATTCCTCAGTTTGTTCCAAGGGCGACCTGGATCCGACAGTCAGAGCGATAACCCCTGGAGGGAAGGTCACGGTGTCACTTTTTACTGCATTGAGCCCTGCGTGTCAGGTGCGGGCGGCAAAGGGAAGGCCCTCATGAGTCTAGGAAGTCGACGACCAGGCCTCCCCGTGCCTTGGGACACCCGCTCTTTGTGGACGATGACGAGGAGGCATCGGCGCCAACATGTAGGACAAGTAGTAGGTATTTATGTGTCTTGACAGCGAGATTCAATGCTGTGATAGTTGTCACAGCGCCGCATATAGCGCTAAAGACGGGTTTTCTACCTAATTTCAATTCGGAGGCGGCTTACAACATGTCTGACAAGTGGACTCCAAATGGTCGACAGGACCTTCACCTTCGAATGATCGATTACCTCGACGGCGAAAACCTGAAACCCGGGGCCCATTTGCCTGGGGAAATTGATTTGGCCAAAGAAATGCAAGTAAGTCGGTCCCAGATCCGTGAGGCTCTGCGGATGCTCGAAGCTCTAGGGGTGGTCAAGACCCGTCAAGGAGCCCGACGCATATGGCTTGGATTCACGACGTCTGCCTTCGCCCACCAGCTCGTGGCGGTATTGAAACCGACAGCGCGTTCATTGACCGACTTGCTAGACATTCGTCAGGCTCTCGAGACCTCGATGCTCCCGAGAGCGATGACCGTGATGAATGCCAATGATAAAGACCTTCTAGAACAAGTCGCGGTCCAGATGGTGGAACTCGCGCAGGCTGGCGAGAGCTTCACAGACTACGACGAAGAGTTCCATCGTCTGATCTTCGCGTCTCTTGGAAATGAGTTGCTCAACGGTCTTCACGCGGCATTCTGGTCAGTTTATGGTGCCTACGCAAAAACTGATCCGCCCGAAGAACGCCCCGTTCCCGTGGCCATGATGCATCTACGTATCGCCCAAGCCGTTCAGGCCGGGGACACCAAACGGGCTGTGCACGAACTCGACGCGCATTACTACGGCATTCGAACTCGGACTTCATCTCGGTTAAGCCCTACTTCCTCCGAGAGTGCCGACGGTTCTAGTGAATCCACCTTTACACCCCAATGAAAGAGGACCTAATGAAACGGCTCAACTTTTTAGTCGCCCCCATGGTCGGCGCTCTTACACTCGGCATCGTTGCCTGCGGCGGCGACGGGGGCAACGATGCTGGCGGTAGCGACGGCCCCACTGAGATCACATATTGGCTGTGGGAAGACGACGCCACTGACCCCACCTGGGAGAATCTCTCCGAAGAATTCAATACCAGCCAGGAGGAAGTTGAGGTCACCTTACAGACAATTCCTCTCGACCAATATCAAGACCGATTGACTACAGCGGTTTCTTCAGGCTCCGGTCCGGACGCCGCGCGTTCCAAAGATTGGTGGCTGGGTCAACTGGCGCCACAGGGTGTTCTCGCTGAGCTCGACCCATTCATCGAAGACTGGGATGCCTCGGAAGATGTCATGGAGCCACTGTGGGCAACAGGTCAGCTACCAGGTAGCGATGAGACATATATGTTGCCGCATCAATACGTAACCCTCTATCTGTACTACCGCAAGGACTACTTTGACGAAGCCGGCCTGAGCGCCCCCGAGACGCAGGAGGACGTAGTACAAGCCGCGAAACTTATAACCGACCAGAACGAAGGTCGGTACGGCATCGACCTGCGAGGTGGAGCGGGGGGCCAAGACCAGTGGCTTGCATGGATGTACGCGGGAGGGGCTCGTGTGGTTGACGAGGCCGGTGAAGTGGTCCTGGACGACTCCGTGGCAGAAGAAGCCAACGAACGCTACCTCAGTATTGCGACCGAATACGACGCGGCCCCTCCTGGCACCGCAACGGCCGCATTCGCCCAAGTACAGACGAACTTCTCCTCAGGAACCACAGGAATGATGATCCACCACGCCGGTTCCCTGGACGCCATGCGTGAAGCCCACGGTGAAAATCTAGGCGTGGTCCCAATGCCTACGGGTCCAAGCGGAGAAGCATCCACGCTCGGCAGTATGAGCGGGAACGTGGTTCTATCCGATTCAGACAAGCAGGAAGCGGCATGGAAGTGGATTTCCTGGCTTTCCACGACTGACGCCATGGAAACGATGTCTACGTCGCCGCAAGGTCAACTTCCTGTGCTCGACTCCGTCGCCGAACTCGAGGAATTCACGTCGGACGAAGCCGTGCAGATTTCCCTCGAGGCGTCACAAACAGCGCGTACATGGCCCGCAATCCCCGGTGTCGCCCAACTCGCTGCGACCACTTGGCAGACAAGTCTCCAACCCGCCATGGCCGATGAGAAACCAGGTGCTGACGCACTGAACGAAATGGCTTCTCTCCTCCGAGAGGAATGAATCACGTGACTCTACTCGAACGACCCAACTCACAGGTGTCACATGTGCGCTCCCCACAGCCATCACCCACCCCGAAGGTGAAGCGCCGGTTCACCCACCGTGAACCACTTGTGCTACTCGCTCCGGCATTGATACTGGTCGGTGTCTTCGCTGGTATCCCATTGGTGCGGTCCCTGTGGTTCGCGTTCAACGAGGTCAACCCTTTCGAGGGCGTAACAGGCTTCGTAGGCTTCGAAAACTTTGTCACCGCCGTCAGCAACCCTGCGTTCGGCAGCCTATTGAGCAACACAGCCATGTGGACATTCGGTGCAGTAGGCCTACAGCTCATCTTCGGGCTTCTCGGGGCTCTCTTACTCAACGCACGCTTTCCATTGCGTGGGGTGTACCGAGGTCTGGCGATGATCCCTTGGGCAACACCGAGTGTGCTCGTGGCCCTTATGTGGATGTGGATACTCGACCCCAATCACGGGATACTTAATAAGGCGTTGATGGGGGTCGGCATTATTGACTCACCCGTCGCCCTCCTGAGCCAAACCTCGACGGCGTTACCGACCCTGATCGTCATCGACGTCTGGCAGGGGATCCCCCTGTTCGCAGTAATGATCCTAGCTGCGCTCCAGGCGGTACCCCCAGAACTCAAGGAGTCCGCGAGTATAGACGGGGCGGGGCGGTGGGGCGTGTTTCGGCACGTCGTCATCCCAACGATCTTGCCGACAATTCTTATCACCACGATCCTGCGTCTCATTTGGACGGCAAACTACATCGACTTGCCGTTCATTCTCACCGGTGGTGGACCCGGCAACGCGTCGACAACTCTCGCGCTCCAGTCCTACGTCACCGCGTATAAAGGCTCCGACTTCGGGACTGGTGCAGCGTACGTAGTCATGCAGGCTGCAATTCTTGCAATCTTCATTGTGATGTACGTCCGGCTCACCCGAAAGGCGGAACTTAAGTGACACTCTCGCGCATGTTCAGTCGCGCAGCACTAGCCGTCGCCCTCATCGGCTGGCTCGCTATAATTCTGGGTCCTTACCTGATAATGCTCGCCACTTCCGTCACCCCCAACGAAGTGCTGAGTCAGTCGGGGGCCTCACTGATCCCGCCCGAAATCAGCTTCGAAGGATACCGGCAACTGCTGGGTGGGACAGCTTTTCTCAGCTATCTGCGCAACAGCCTCATAGTTGCTGCGATTGCCGTACCTCTGACACTTACCGTGGCGACGGGCGCAGCGATTGCTCTATCCAGATACCAGTTCCCAGGCCGGCAGGCATTCATGACAGGGGTACTTATCGCGCAGCTATTGCCCGCCGTGCTACTTGTCATCTCTCTCCAAGGCCAGCTCCGCACATTCGGCCTACTCGACTCTACGCTTGGCCTGGCGCTGGTCCACGCAGCCTTCGCGACGCCGTTCGCAGTATGGCTACTCAAGGGATTTCTTGATTCGATTCCTCGAGAGCTGGAGGAAGCTGGCCGAATCGATGGCGCGAGCGGCGCTCAAGTGATTCGTCTTCTCATTCTTCCACTCCTCGGGCCAGGCCTTGTAGCCGCTGGAACTTACGTTTTTATCCTGACGTGGAACGAGTTCCTCTACGCCCTGACATTCACTGCCTCGGAAGCGACCCGCACGCTCCCTGTCGGCCTCCAGCTATTCATCGGTGAGTATCAAATACGGTGGGACCTTCTCACTGCCGGCGGTGTACTCGCCGTCGTACCTGTCATCTTGGGCTTCCTCTTAGTCCAGAAACATCTGGTGGCAGGGCTCGCCGCTGGTGCCGTCAAGGGCTAACTCTTACTCCATCATTCTCCAAAAACTTGTAAAGGAAATTCAGCAGTGAAGATCGATCAAATCGAGTTCCAACTCTCCCGCATCCGCCTTCCGAAGGGTGACTGGGGTGACCAAATCCACCACGTCACCCACATTGAGATCATCACCGCCGACGTCTACTCGGACACTGGAATTGTGGGCACCGGATTCACCCATACATCTGGGGTCGGAGGCCGGACGATCTTGGCGATGCTGGAAGAGATGCGTCCCACTCTCATCGGCCAATCGGTGAACCCCAGGTCCGTCTGGCACGACGCCTGGCGATACATTCGCGACAATGGCCCCGGTGGGGTCACGACGCTCGCCTTAGCTGCAATCGACATCGCGCTGTGGGACATCGTCGGTAAGGTGCAGAACAAAGCGCTAGCTGACGTGATCGGTCGCGTTCGCGAGGACGTCCCACTCTACGGCAGCGGTATCAACCTGAACCTCTCAGCTGATGAGGTCGTAGAGCAGGTCCGTGATTGGAGGGGCCGCGGCTACTTCGCCGGCAAGGTCAAGGTTGGCAAGCCTGAGCTTGAAGAGGACGTTTACCGCCTCACCAAGATCCGCGAAGCAGTTGGTGAGTACCCACTCATGGTCGACGCTAACCAGGGCTGGAGTTATCCCGAGGCGGTGCGCGCGATGGAGCGCTTCCGCCACCTGAACCTGTATTGGGTCGAGGAGCCGCTGCCAGTCGATGACGTTCTGGGCCATGCTCGTCTGCGCGCTCGTTCCTCTCTTCCGATCGGGTTGGGTGAGAACGTCTACACGCTCAATCAGTTCAACCAATTCCTGGCCTCAGACGCTTGCGACTTCGTTCAGGCGGACATAGGACGAGTTGGGGGCATCACCCCCTACCTCGATATCGCCGCCGTCGCCCGCTCATACAACGTGCCAATGGCGCCACACTTCGTTATGGAGCTAAGCGCACATCTGCTCTGTGCCGTCCCAAATGCTCTAGGCGCCGAAGACACCCACGGCGGCACACTCACTGAGCTCGGCGTGATCGAGCCTCAACACCCCGTCAACGGCGTGTTCACTCCTCCTCTCACGGCCGGCCACGGCCTTGTCTTTGACCGCGTCAAGCTTTCGGCTAACGCTGTCAACCCCCATGAAACGCCCGTCGTCGACACACTGGCCGCTGACACGTTTGCCTGACCCCCCCACCACTATGTGGCGCACACGCTCTCCGGCGCCAGGAAGGACTACAACATGCAAGACCCGCTCTTTGACCTCACCGACCGGATTATCGTCATCACAGGGGGGCTCGGGCAAATCGGCGCCGAGTTCGTCAAGGAATTCCACGACCGGGGCGCCCGAGTTGCGGTGTTCTCTCGGAACGTTGACGAGAGACGGGTCCGCGATGTGCTTGGGCAGCTTGCGGTCTCCGACCGGCTCCGCGTCTACTCGGCGGACATCACCTCCCGTGAGTCCATTGACCAAGCGCTGGAGGCGCTCCACACTAAGTGGGGCACACCCGAGGTCCTGATCAATAACGCCGGCCTCGACACACAGCCGAGCGCCCCCGCTGAGGTTTCCGGACCGTTTGAGGACTTTCCCGAGGATGTGTTTCGCGAGGTAATAGAAGTAAACCTTGTGGGGACCTTCCTTATGACCCAAAGAGTGGGTAGGCGGATGCGAGACAACGGTTCAGGCGGGTCAATCATCAACATCGGCTCCATATACGGTATGGTCTCGCCCGTCCAGGACATCTATGCCTACAAGGCGGAAAAGACGGGTACGCCGTTTATCAAGCCGGTAGCTTATTCGGCTGCGAAGTCCGGAGTGTATAACCTCACCCGCTACTGCGCGACGTATTGGGGACGAGAAGGTATTAGGGTCAACACCCTTACTCCCTCAGGAGTGGGTCGCGATACGCAGGACACGGAATTTCAGGCCAACTACACTGCCCGCATGCCCATCGGGCGCATGGCGAACGCCAACGAGTTCAACGGCGCAGCCGTCTTCCTCGCAGCAGATGCCTCGCGCTACATGACGGGGTCGAACCTGGTGGTCGACGGGGGCTGGACAGCGTGGTAGCGCCGGCCGACGAGCTCCATCGCATCTTTTCCGCTCTCATCACCCCCACCCGGGAAGATGAGTCAGTGGATTACGGCGTCATAGAGAAGCTCGTGGAGGGACAAATTGCCCGCGGGGTCGAAGGCTTTTACTGCTGCGGGTCCTCGGGCGAAGGGCCCCTTCTCACGTTGCAGGAGCGGAGGCAGGTGGTCCGCACGGTCGTCCAGAGTGCCGCTGGCCGAGTGCCCGTCATCGCGCACGTGGGGTCCCCCCGCACTGCTGACGCAACAGCCTTGGCCCTCGCCGCTTCCAAAGATGGTGCGACCGCAGTCTCGGCCGTCCCGCCCTACTACTACGGCTACAACCCGGGTGAGATCGAGCAGTACTATCGCGCGATTCTTGCTGCGAGTGACCTACCGGTCATCCTCTACAACATTCCCCAGTTCACGGGAGTCAGTTTCGACCACAACAACTCAGCAGCACTATTCTCGGAGCCACGGGTCATTGGGCTCAAACACACTGAGCACAACCTCTATGTGCTTGAGCGGCTTCGGTCCGCTCACCCAGAGAAGGTTTTTCTCAACGGTTTCGACGAGATCTATCTCTCTGCCCTGGCTGCCGGCGCCACAGCGACGGTCGGCACCACCGTCAATATCCAGCCAGAGCTCTTCCTTGCGGTCCGACGGAACTTC
The DNA here is from genome assembly GCF_010119385.1 of Nesterenkonia haasae. Taxonomy (GTDB): domain Bacteria; phylum Actinomycetota; class Actinomycetes; order Actinomycetales; family Micrococcaceae; genus Nesterenkonia; species Nesterenkonia haasae. The sequence continues at coordinate 335,860 of NZ_VFIE01000018.1, read as the reverse complement.
GATGCCGGTGATATGAAAGAAGCACAACGGGTGCAGAGCCAAATCAACCACGTCGTTGAGACTCTAGTAACTCATGGCGTCTTTACCGCTACGAAGTACGTGGTGAGCCTGCAAGGCTATGCGACGAGCGGCTGCCGGGCCCCGTTCCGCCCGTTGGACATAGGTGACCGGGCCGCCCTAGAGGCATTGCACGAACAAATGAAGGCCTTCGAGGCAACTCTTGATTGATCCAAAGACATGGCTCAACGCCGTCGCAGACGCCGGTCCTTACTATTTCAGCCGTAGCCGAGGTGTCGTCTTGAGCCCAGTGCGACCGCATCGAATCGACTGCTGAGGGAGGGATGGTAATGCGAGACAAGGTCACACTTGGAGTCGACGTCGGAACGTCAAGCACTAAGGGGATCCTGGTGCGTCCCGACGGATCTGTGCTCCGCTCCACAGTGAGGGCACACGCGGTCCAGCGCCCCTACCCCGGACACGTCGAGATGGACGGCAGAGTCTGGTGGCAGGAATTCTCCGAAATCGCACGCGAACTCCTCGTTCCCGGAGACGTGGAGGTCATCGCAGTGGGCCTCAGCGGAATGGGGCCTTGCCTCCTGCTCACCGACGCGCACGCTGAGCCGCTGCGACCGGCGATACTCTACGGGGTCGACACCCGAGCCACCGAACAGATTTCACACTTAACCGACGAGTTGGGGGGTGAGGAGACCATCCTGGACCGGTGCGGCTCAATCCTCACCACTCAAGCTGTCGGGCCCAAACTCGCATGGTTGGCGGCAAACGAGCCAGAGATCTTCGCTGCTGGGCGTCGGATCTTCATGCCGGCATCGTGGCTCGGCTATCAGCTCACCGGGCAGTACGCGCTGGACCTCCATTCCGCCAGTCAGTGCACACCGATGTTCGATATTGAGGAGCTCGAGTGGTTCTCACCGTGGGCCGAGGCTCTACGCGGATCCATCGAGCTGCCGCCGTTGAAGTGGCCCGGGGACGTCTTGGGCACAGTGTCGGCCCATGCCGCGCATACCACGGGCATTCCGCTGGGCACCCCAGTCATCACCGGAACAATTGACGCGTGGTCTGAAGCAATCAGCGTGGGCGCGCACGAGGTTGGCGACCTCATGGTGATGTACGGCACAACGATGTTCCTCATCAACACTGTCGCTGAGCCATTGAGAACGCGGTCCATGTGGGGCACCGTGGGTGCCGTCCCCGGAACGCGGAACCTCGCTGGTGGCATGGCGACGTCGGGAGCGATTACGGCGTGGCTTCGTGACCTGTTTGGATCCCCGACCTACCCAGAGCTTCTGGCCGAAGCTGAGACCGCCGGACCCGGAGCCCACGGGCTACTTATGCTCCCCTACTTCGCCGGTGAGCGGACCCCCATAATGGACCCTGACGCCCGCGGGACCATCGCCGGGCTCAGTCTCGCCCATACCCGCGGTGACATCTACCGCGCGGCTCTCGAGGCCACTGCCCTGGGAGTACGGCACAACGTAACGACCCTGGTTGAAGCCGGCGGTCGGATCGACCGACTCATCGCCGTCGGGGGCGGCGCCCAAGGGAAACTGTGGACCCAAATTGTCTCTGACGTCACTGGCCTGCCCCAGGTCATCCCTTCCCAGACTATAGGCGCGAGCTATGGGGCTGCGTTTCTCGCTGCCTCCGCCATCGGTGATCCAGACATCGCGGTTTGGAACCCGCCCTCGGAAATTCGCGAACCGAACCCCGTGCTCCGGGTCCAGTACGACGAGCTTTACGCACTTTACAGCGAGCTATACACCGCCACGCGGTCCGTCAGTCATACCCTGGCCGCGCAGGAACACCGACTCGCCTCAGATACGAAAGAGAGACCATGAATAACTACACTATGCCTCATCCCACACAACGTCCCGTCGTGGAGCCACAGACGGTCTATCTCGTCTCCTCCGGGGATCAGCGCGAATCCGCGAACATCGCAAGCTGGAACGTCCAGCAGCAGTTAGAAGCGATGCTGACCCGCGTCATATCAGAGCGGGGTTTTGCCATCGTGCGAGCCAACGAGGTGGACTCGAATGTCGGCCACGGATTCATCAACAGCCAGCGTATGGGGCTGGAAGTATTCGCCCGGATTCCTCGGGAGGCACCACTCGTCGTCGCCATCGGAAACTGGCAGTACTCCAGCCACGTCTTGCCCGGTTTGCGTACTCATGAGGGTCCAATCCTCACTGTGGCGAACTTCGACCCTCGTTGGCCAGGTCTCGTCGGTCTTCTCGGTCTCAACGGCGGGCTTACCAAGATGGGTAAGGCCTACTCGACACTTTGGACCGTCGACGGAACTGACAGCTGGTTTAACGACCAGTTCACGAGCTGGCTAGACAGTGGGGAGGTCACTCATGATGACTCTCACGTCCGAGAACTGGGCGAACTGCGGGAGACAACCGAGGTGGCACTCGGCCGAGCCCTAGGAAATCAGTTGCTCGAGGACAAAGCGATTATTGGCGTCTTCGACGAGGGGTGCATGGGCATGTACAACGCCATTATTGACGACGAACTGCTTAACCCGATCGGCATCTATAAGGAGCGTCTGTCCCAAAGTGAGCTGTGGGCGGAGATGCAACGGGTAAGCGATGACGAGGCCGCCGCTGTGGGAGGGTGGCTGCTCGACGCCGGTATGACGTTTCGGGTTGGCTCAGACGAAGCGACAGAACTCACTGAGAACCAATTGCGATGGCAATACAAGATGTATATCGCCGCGTTGCGACTCAGTGACGATTTCGGGCTCGATGCCGTGGGCATCCAGTACCAGCAGGGTCTCAAAAACCTGTCGCCCGCTTCGGACCTCGTTGAGGGGCTGCTCAACAATGACGAGCGACCACCTGTGACTAGCCGCGACGGGTCTCGAATCTTGTGGGATGGTCAGGCGTTGCCGCACTTCAATGAGGTGGATGAGGCCGTCGCTGTCGACGCGCTTATTACCAATCGCGTTTGGCGCTCGATGGATTTAGACCCGGCGACGACGCTCCATGACGTGCGCTGGGGGGAGGAGCGTGACGGCGAGTACGTTTGGACGTTTGAAATCTCTGGGTCCGTGCCCGCCTCCCACCTCGACGGAGGGTACAGCGGAGCTGAAGGCTGGCGGCAAGGCCCTGTATTTTTCCCTGCGGGGGGAGCGACTCTCAACGGGGTATCCAAACCAGGCGAAATAGTGTGGTCGCGAGTTTACATAGAGAACGACTCACTTCACGTCGATATCGGTCGTGGTTCCTCGGTCAAACTGACCGAGGAAGAGAGCAATCGCCGCAAAGAAGCGACGAATCCCGAATGGCCAATCATGCATGCCATCCTCCATGGTGTGAATCGAAATCAATTCATGGCTCGTCATAAAGCGAACCACGTACAGGTTGTCTACGCCCCGAACGCCGACATGGCGGATCGTGCGCTTGAGTCTAAAGTGGCTATGTTTGATCAGATAGGAGTCATCGTCCACCTATGTGGGAACACCTCCTCTATCAAACATATTGCAGCAGACGTCGCACCACCATCGAGTTAGGAGGCGCATACCGATGAGCGAAGGGAGGAAAGACCGATATCGAGGAGCCCCTTGGAGAACTTACTCGCTACTCATGGACCGTCCGGAAGGGGAGATGAGAGTTCCGGTCAGCGAGAAGAACGCGCGGCGGACCGACTTAGTGGAGCCTCCTACCGGATTTGAACCGGTGACCTTTCCATTACGAGTGGAACGCTCTACCAGCTGAGCTAAGGAGGCCTGCGCTGGGCGCGATTGACTATGCTACCGCCACGTAAGCCCGCGCCGCCACTTTGCCGGCGCTGGGCCCGCATCACCTCAAGGGCGCATGCGCCGCTGCGTGGTCATCATCCGGCATTCGCGGATCGTCCGCCTCCGGGACCACCATGACTGGGCCTGCTGCGTGCATCAGCAATGAAGACGAGGTGGAACCCAGCAGCACGCTGGCCAAACCGCCACGGCCCCGTGTGCCGACCACCGTCAGCTGTGACCGCTGCGTCTCCTTCTGCAGCACCTCCACCGGTAGCCCATCAATCACAGCGCAGCTGATGATCAGGTGCTCGAAATGCTCAGAGAGCCACCGCACAATAATCTGCAGACGATCTTCCAACTCCTGGCGGCGGCGCTCTCGCTCATCGTTGCGCGGACCCAATTCCGGGTACCACATTAGGGCACCATCCAACGGCGGTACCGCCATCACCACATGGAGTGAGACCTCATGATTCACCGCCGCCTCCGCGGCCTTCAGTGCCGCGTACTTGGACCCGTGCGATGAGTCCATACCCACCACCACAGGTCGCTCGTCACTGGTGATCCATGGATCATCACCGGTACTGGTGAACTCATAGCTCTGCCCAACCACCACGGAAGGACACGCGGAGTGCGCCGGCAACGCGGAGGACACCGAACCCAGCACACGGCCGACGAATCCGCCGCGTCCGCGGGCGCCTACGACCGCGATCTCCGCGTTGGACGAATGGGCAACCAGCACGCCGGCGGCGTCGCCATATTCCACATGAAAAGTTGCATCCCCAGGGAAATCTCGAAGGATCTCCCGTGCCTCTTCCAAAGTCTGCTCCGCGCCCTTGCGCGCCAATGAATCACCCGCCACCTCAGTGGTGCTTTCGGCATAGCCGGAAATCATGCGCGGCACAGTAAAAGCGGTCACCACCGTCACCGGCACGCCCTGCCGGTGGGCCTCGGCGGCACCCCACTGCAACGCACGGATCGCATGATCTGATCCATCGAATCCGACCAGGACCCCCAGTGATCCATTAGTGTCCAACATGGCTGCCTCCTGAGCATTGCCTTGCGACGACTGCGGTGTGATGCGCTCTCAGGCTATCAGTGGCCCTGATCAAGTGACCAGGGTCAATAGTCCTGTGGGGCCGCGCGCAGAGGGCGTAGTAGCCGGGTCACTATTCTGCGAGCCAGCGATCGATCTCACCGTGGAGCTCCCGGGTCCGCGATGGGCTGATGAAGCTCGAATCCACAGCGTTCCTGGCCAGTTGGGCCAGCTGTTCCCGACTCAGCCCAAAAACCCCTTGGATAGCGGTGTAGTTGGTGTCCACGTAGCCACCGAAATACGCAGGATCATCGGAGTGAACAGATATCTTCAGACCTGCCTCCAGCATTGCCGGGAGCGGGTGCTCAGCCAAGGTCGGGACCCCACGGAGCGCCACATTGGACAGTGGGCACACCGTCAGGGGGATCTGCTCCCGCACCAGGCGCGCGACAAGCTCGGGGTCTGCCAAGCTCTGCACTCCGTGATCAACCCGCTCCACCCTAAGAACATCTAAGGCCTGGCGCACGTAGTCTGCAGGACCTTCCTCACCAGCATGAGCCACAAGCCTGAGACCGTTGCTGCGGGCCAGCGCAAAGATCTCCTCAAACAGTCGGGGAGGATAGTCACGCTCTGCGGAGTCCAACCCGATGCCGATAACCGGCGCTTCCATTTCCAGCAGCTGCTGCAACACGTGCATGGCTTCCGCCGGGTCGCGGTCCCTCATGAAGCACGCAATCAACGATGAGCTCATCCCGTACCGCTCCGTGCTCTCTGCCAGGGCGGAGAAGATCCCATCGACCACCGTTGTCAGCTCCACACCGCGCGCCATATGTGCTTGCGGATCGAAGAACAGCTCAACATGCTTGACGCCTGCAACCGCGGCCCGCTGAAGATAGGCACTCGTCATGTCCGCGAAGTCTTGCGCGGTCACCAGCACCTGCATGTTTTGGTAGTAGAGGTCCAGAAAAGACTGAAGATCCTCGAATCGGTAGCGGGACCGCAGGTCGTCAATATCTTCGTACGGCAGCTCGATGCTGGAACGGGTAGCCAGCTCCCATATGGTCTCAGGCTCCAGAGTCCCCTCAATGTGGACATGGAGCTCCGCTGTAGGCGGCGTGAGGTTTGCAGGCCTCTCCGACATGTGCGGTCTCAGCACTCCTCGGTGCCCTCAAAGAGCTCACCGTCGATCAGGTAGTCATCGGCGATCTCGTTCACGCAGGTGTTGCCCAAACCGTAGGAGATGTGGCCGTCACCGTTGTAGATCAGCAGCGACGAGTTCGGCAACAGACTGTGCACGTTGTCCGCCCACTCGACAGGTGTCGCAGGATCTCCCGTACCGCCGATCAGCAGCATCTGCGGCAGCTCGTCACTGGGTTCCCAAGGTTCACCGGTCCGCTCACCCGGGAGGACGTCACAGAACTCCGTATTCGCTGACAGGAACTGTTCGGTGTAGGACACATCCTCACCCTCCAGCAGCCCCGGCCCGGTCAGCCCCTCGCCGTCCTCCGGGTAATCACTGCACATGATGGTGCGGAATGACCAGCTGGAGATCCAGTCGTACGTGCCATCAGGGTTACGTCCATCAGCAATGTCAGAAATCTGCTGGAAGTACTCAGGGTTGGCCTCATTGATCCACAGTTGCAGTGCCTCCAGCAGAATCTCCTGGCCGCCAGCGATGTACATAGTGGTAGACAACCCACCGAAGATCGTGTTCGCCGTGATCTGCCGTCCGTCCGACGCCGCCACGGGAGCCTCCCGGATCTCATCGGTCAGCTCCGCGATACCGTCAAAGACGTCCTGGGCGTCCCCGCTGATCGGACACTCCTCCTGCTCCGCGCACCATTCGGCGAAGTCCCAGAGCTGGCGCTCGAACCCGACCGCCTGATCTTCGGCGATACCCGCCAGGCTGATCGTGACGTCCATCACTCCGTCGAGGACCCAGCGGCCGACCTCCTCGGGAAACATCTCCGCATATGTCAGACCAAGCTTGGTGCCGTAGGACATCCCGAAGTAGTGCAGTTGGTCCTCGCCGACAGCCGCCCGCATAATATCCATATCGCGGGCTGAGGAGATCGTGTCGATGTGCTCGATGATGTCTCCGCTGCGCTCCTGACACTGCGCGACAATCTCCACCAACTCCTCGTCGTCCACATCCAGGTCAGTTTCGAACCCGGCCTCCCCTGTCTGCTGATTCCAGTCGTCGTACTCGCTGTCATCCATGCACTCCAAGGGTTCCGAACGCGCCACACCACGCGGGTCGAAGCCTATGATGTTGTACCCCTCGCGCAGCCTGCTGCTGAACAGCGCATTGGCCTGATCCGCGACCATCTCATAGCCCGAAGAGCCCGGGCCTCCCGGGTTCATCACCAGGAATGGCTGATCCTCCAGCGTGTCAGCGACGAACTCGATGGTGATCGTGTCGCCGGCCGGATCGTCATAGTCCCGGGGAACCTCGACCGACCCGCAGTGCAGGTCCTCCTCGCAGGCGCTCCAGTCCACCTCCTGGTCGTAGAACTCCTCCAAACCCGCTGTCGGCTCATCCGGAAAGTGCGCCGGCGCCTCGTGACCCGGATCGGGAGATACATCGCGGTCGTCGTCCTCGTCAGCATCCGCTTCAGCGTCGTCGTTCTCCGTCCCTTCCGGGGTCGGTGAGGTCTCCTCCGTCGCTTCAGGTGAGCCGTTCGTTTCAGGCTCAGGGTCCTCCGGAGCGCATCCCACCAGCAGAAGAGCGACGACGCCGCCCACAGCAGTTATTGCGGACAAGGGACTTTTAGCCACGTGGTCTCCTGGGTATCAGTTGCATCATGAGGGCTTCCATCGCCAGGGCCGGCGGCACATTCTGGGTGATCCGGATCCGAGACGTGTTGAGTGCATCGAGGCAGGCCAGCGCCTGTTCGGGGGAGAGGTCCTCAGCCAGCTCAGTCAGCTGACGGCGCAGGTGCTCATTGATCAGGTCCACGCCGGTTGCGAGCTTCAAGCTCAGCACATCGCGGTACACAGCGGTCAGGTCTATGAGCGTGCGGTCCAAAGAGTCGGTGACAGCCCGCTTGGCGCGGCGGCCGGCCTCATCCTCCAGGCGTTTGAACTGGGCGCGCAGCTTCGCTGGAACCTTCTCCTCCGGCTCTAGTCCGAGCGACCGACGCAGCGAAGCCTGCTCTTCAGCCAGGCGGGCGTCAGACTCCGAAGCGGCATCGGCCTGCGCCATGCTCACCAGACGGGCAGCCGCCACAATCGCCTGCGAGGCTGACCTGACTTCCAACGGCAGGGAGACCGTCTCTTCACGTCGAGTCCGCGCATCAGCATCTGTGGCCAGCCTCCGGGCCACCCCAATATGATTCTGCGAGACCCTCGCGGCGAACTCCGCGCGATCAGGGCTCAGCCCGTCACGGCGGATGAGGAGTTCCGCCACAGCCTCTGTAGGAGGGATGCGCAGGCTCACATGACGGCACCGCGAGCGGATCGTCACCAGCACATCAGCAGGTGAAGGCGCACACAGCACCCACACTGTCCGCGGGGGAGGCTCCTCGATAGCCTTCAGCAGAACGTTGGTGGCACGTTCGGTCATCCGATCAGCGTCCTCCACCACAATGACGCGCCACCGGTAGCCCTGGGGGCGATCCTGGGCGGTGGTGATGAGCTGCCGCACATCCTCAATCCGGTAACTCACATTCTCCGTGGACACCAGAGACACCGCCGGATGAGAACCGGTGGCCACCAAGCGGCAAGAGTGGCAGTCCCCGCACCCTAGAGATTCGCAGTTCAGTGCGGCGGCGAAAGCCCGGGCTGCATTTGAGCGTCCCGAACCCGGCGGGCCGGTGAACAACCACGCATGAGTCGGTGCGCCCGATCTCACCGCGGACTCCAGCTGCTCGACCACTGCCTGCTGCCCCACCAGCTCGGCGAAAACTCCGCTGCCGCCCGGGTGAGCGGGGGGCGTGACGCCGTGCGGCGGCGTCGTGCTCGAAGGTGCGGCTCCGCCCGCAGCCGAAGGCGGGTTCATGCTGAGCTTCCCGCGGGGGAGAGCAGCGACTCAAGCCGGGTCCGCACAGCACGGTGCAGCGACTCCACCGAATCCTCGCCATTGAGCACCAGATAGCGTCCCGGTGCCGCAGCCGCGCGGTCCAGGAAAGCTTCACGCAGTGTCGTGTGGAACGCCAGGTCAGCGGACTCGATCCGATCTCCAGCGGCGCCACCATCACGGGAGGCCCGGCGTCGTGCGGAGACCAGCGGATCCACATCCAACAACACTGTCAGATTCGGTTCCAGGCCTTCGGTGGCCCAGGCATTGATCTGGGCGACCTCCGCCACACCGAGACCGCGGCCCGCGCCCTGGTAGGCCAGCGAAGAATCGATGTACCGATCACACAGCACCACCGCACCAGCGTCCAGCGCCGGGCGAATCTTCTGCGATACATGAGCTGCCCGCGATGCTGCGAACAACAGAGCCTCAGTGCGCGGATCGACCTCGCCCTGACCGTGGTCCAGCACCAGCGCCCGGATGCGCTCGCCGACCTCGGTGCCACCGGGTTCGCGGGTCCGCACCACGCGGCGCCCCGACTGCGCGAGCCACTGCTCCAGCAGGCCCAGCTGGGTCGTTTTGCCTGCACCTTCGCCGCCCTCCAGGACAACGAACAGGCCTTTCGTCTCGTCGATCACGGAGTCAAGCCTATAGGCTTAGGTCCTATGGGAAACCACTGCCTTGCTAGCCCCCTGTGGGGCGCCGTCTGCTACACCGAAGCCATCATGCACATCGTTCTGTCGATCGCATGCATTGTGCTTGCCGTTGTCGCTCTCGTGAAATGTCTGCCGAAGAACGCCGATATGTTCTTCGTCCAGAACAAGCGGACCAAGGGGTTCTGGACCGGCATGACTGGCGGCGCCGTGGCGCTGACACTGATCGGATTCCTGGGTGTCGGCCCCTTTGGGCTGCTCTTCCTGTTGGCGGGTGCGTGCATGGCCTCGGTGTACCTCGCCGACGTGAACCCAGCGGTCAGCGGTAAACCCGACAGCTTCTGAACCGGCGCGGATATGCGCGCGCCGAGTAGACTCGCGAGCAGGACAATGACGTCGCGAACTCACCACCCCTGACGAATCGGAGTACCGGTAATGAGCTATGACCTGATCCTGCTGCGCCACGGCCAGAGCGATTGGAATGAGAAGAACCTCTTCACCGGATGGGTGGACGTGCCGCTCACCGAAGCCGGCCGGGCCGAGGCCGCCCGTGGTGGGGAGCTCTTGGCCGAGCACGACCTGCTGCCCGATGTGGTCCACACCAGCCTGCTGCAGCGCGCCATCACTACCGCGCACCTGTCGCTGGAGACCGCAGACCGGCTCTGGATCCCCGTCAAACGCGACTGGCGGCTCAACGAACGCCACTACGGCGCCCTCCAGGGCAAGGACAAGGCCGAGGTCCGCGACCAGTACGGCGAGGAGCAGTTCATGCTGTGGCGACGCTCATACGACACCCCACCGCCGGAGATCAACGACGACGACCCACACAGCCAGACCGGCGACCCCCGCTACGCGCAGCTGGGCGACGCCGCCCCCAAGACTGAGTGCCTCAAGGACGTAGTGGAGCGGTTCATCCCGTACTACGAATCCGAGGTGATCGGCGACCTCAAAGCTGGGAAGACCGTGCTGTTGGCCGCCCACGGCAACTCACTGCGCGCCCTGGTGAAGTACCTCGACGGCATCTCCGATGAAGACATCGCCGGGCTGAATATCCCCACCGGCATTCCGCTGCATTACAAACTGGGTGAGGACTTCACCCCGCAGAACCCCGGCGGAACCTACCTGGACCCCGAAGCCGCCAAGGACGCGATCCAGGCTGTGGCCAACCAGGGCAAGAAGTAGGGGCCGGTTCCCTCTCCCAACGTTTCTCTCGCCAGAGTGTCTCGGGATGTGGGGAACTCAGCGTTCGGAGGGGGGAGTTCCCCACATCCCGAGACGCTCTAACGCGGGGGGCATGCCTCACGAGGTAGCGCGATACAACCGGTTTTCCACAGATCGGCCGCCCGCGCCCCATGAGGCTGCCATCGGGGTCATTCTGAAAAGGTGCGATCACCGACACCCCTGCCGCCAGAACTCGCCGGAAGGGTCTTCACCCGCAGCGAGGCGAGCCGCCTTGGCGTCAGCTCTGACCGGCTCAGGGCGCGGGACATCCAGCGGGTAGCGCACGCTACGTACCGGCACCTTCACCCAGCGGCTGCAGGGGGCGGCGGCCCGTTACACGTCTCACCGAAGCAAACTGACGCGCCCATACGACTAGATGTTCTGCGTGCATTGTGCAGGCGCTCAGCTGTGGTGAGGGTGAGTCACATTACGGCGGCGCTGCTCCACGGATTGCCTCTGCCCAAGCGCGTCACTGAGGACTCACCGCTCCACCTCACCGGCCGGAGCAGTTCACATTTCAGCCCCTCAGACCCACGGGTGAGGTTGCACCGGTTAGCGGAAGTCCCCGACTGCTCCTACCGTCTGCATGGCATTCCGGTCACCGCGCCAGCTGAGCTGTTCGTGGAACTTGCCCGATACCTGACGGTGACTGAACTTGTTGTGGTCGGTGATCAGCTGGTGCGGACCCCGCGTGCAGGACTGGAGTCCCGGCCCCGCGCGTGGTGCAGCTGGCAAGAGTTGGAGCTCAGCGTCGGCAGCGCCAGGCGAAGACGCGGCATCACCCGGGCCAGGCAGGCGCTGCAGTTCGTCAGAGTTGGGGCGGACTCTCCGCCGGAGACGCGGCTGAGACTTGCGCTCATGGCCGCTGGTTTGCCTGAGCCTCAGCTGCAGATCCCGCTAGACCCCCGTGATCCCCGCTCTCCGGTAGGGGACGCGGGATACCGGAGGCAGCGGCTGGTGATGCAATACGACGGCGAACATCACTTCACACCCGAGCAGCAGGCCCGTGATCAGCGGAGAAACGCCCAGTTCCAAGCCGCAGGCTGGACGGTGCTGCTGGCTAATCGGGTTGATCTCCGGGAGCGATTTCGGAGTCTCATCGCCCGAGTCGAGACGCACCTTGGCGCATTGACGGATCAATGAGACTCCACCACTGACGGGCACCTCAGAAGAACGTCTCGGGATGTGGGAAACGACGCCGCCATCGGCCATCATTTCCCACATCCCGAGACACTGTGTCACGCGGGGTGTTCAGAGACTCGGTTTGGCTTCCCACTCACCAGTCACCAGGTACTGGACTTTCCGGGCCACGGAGACTCCATGATCACCGAAGCGCTCGAAGAACCGGCTGGCCAGAGTCGCATCAGCGGTCGACGCTGGAGAAGCGTCCCATTCCGGCCGGGCGATCGTGGTGAAGATCCCAGCGTGGAGCTCATTGATCTGCTCATTGAGAGCGAAGACCTCCGAAACCAGACCCAGTTCACGGGTATCCATGAGCTCCACCAGCTTTCTGGCGATCTCAACGTCCTTCATGGCCATCTGGTGGTAGACCGCCACCAGCGGGGCGGGAGCCACCGGGTCCGGATAGCGCAACCTGGTCAGCTGAGCGATATGCCGGGCAAGATCGCCCATGCGCTCCAGGGAGGTCGACATCCGCAGCGCGCCCACGACAAGGCGCAGGTCAGAGGCTACCGGACCCTGTAGGGCCAAGAGCTCAATCGCCTTCTCGTCAAGGTCATTCTGTTTGGAGTCGATGCGCGCATCGGCGGCAATGACCTCCTCCGCCAGCTGGACATCAGCTGTTTCGAAAGAACGGTAGGCCTTCTCCATCGCTTCGGCCACGAGGACTGCGATGTCACTGAGCTGATCCCCCACATTGTGAAGATCGTCCTGAAAGAGTTTGCGCATGCTAAGAGGTCCTTTCTTGGCGCAGGGGCATGGTGAGATACTCCCCGGGTCGGATGAACGCCGGCCCGCTGATCAGGCAACCAACAGGTGAACAGCTTGTGAACTGTTGACATTTTGTCCGCCGTTCGGCAACCGCCACAAGTCTTTTGCGCCTAAGCTGGGGCACTGTGGATTCCCTGCTGATTGCCGTACTGGCCGGCGTCGTCGGCATCGCCATAGGCGTGGTCGGCATGCACGCCTTCCGTGTGAGCGAGCGCCAGCGCGCCCAGGGAATCGATGTCGATGAGCCCACCATGCCTGAAGGGGCCAATGAAGTGCTCGCCTCGCTGGGGTTGGCCTACATCGTGGTGGACACAGTCGACGGTGTGGTTCGGGCGAATCCAGCCGCCTACGCATTCGGCCTGGTCC
>NZ_VFIE01000018.1:205908-322837 GCF_010119385.1 Nesterenkonia haasae | reverse complement strand
GCGGACATACCGTGGTCCACCAGGAGGTGCTTCGGCTGACCGCACGAGTTCGCGGCGACGGAGTCATCATCGAAGAGCAGCTGGAGCTTCCCCGCGGCCTGCAGGGCGAGACCTCCATTGTGGTGAATCTGCGAGTTGCGCCGCTGGGGGATGAGTACATTCTGGTGTTGGCCGATGACCGCACCGAGGTCAGCCGCACCGAGGCAGTGCGCAATGACTTCGTCGCAAACGTCTCCCATGAGTTGAAAACCCCGGTCGGCGCCATCAGCCTGCTGGCTGAGACTATTGAGGGCGCGGCCGATGATGATGAGGCTGTCCGACGCTTCTCCAAGCGTCTCCACAAAGAGTCCAATCGGCTGGCCGTGCTGGTCCAGGACATCATCGAACTCTCCCGGGTTCAGGGGAAGAACGTGGTCCACGCCGGTGTCCCCGTGGATCTCAGCATGGTGATCGCTGAAGCGGTGGACCGCTCCAGACTCCCGGCGGAAGTGAAGACCATCGACCTGCGAGTGGGCGGAGAGCTGCCGCGGCGGGTCCACGGAGATCCAGACCAACTGACAATGGCATTCCGCAACCTCATTGACAACGCGGTGCGCTACTCACCTGAGTACACCAGGGTGGGGATTGGCCTGTCCTCTCGGGACGGAATAGCCCAGGTGACCATCACTGATCAGGGCATCGGCATCGCCCCGGAGAACCAGGAGCGGATCTTCGAACGGTTCTATCGGGTAGACGCTGCGCGTTCGCGGTCCACCGGTGGCACCGGACTGGGCTTGAGCATCGTCAAGCATGTCGTCAGCAACCATGGCGGGGAGGTCGCCCTGTGGTCGCAGCCGGGCCGCGGGTCCACGTTCACTGTCCGGCTGCCCGAACTTGAAGAGGGTCTCGATGACCTTAGCGGTCTGGGGTACGAGGATTTCACGGACGACGACGCCGCCCTCAGCCCCAAAGAGAACGTCACTGACCATGTGCCACGGATCGAGAAGAAACCACGTTCGGCCTCCGAGCCGGATTCCATACAAGAGGAGACACCTTGACCAGGATTCTCATCGTCGAAGACGAGCCCTCGTTTTCTGAGGCGCTGTCCTACACCCTCCAGAAGGAGGGCTACGACGTTGTTGTTGCCGAAGACGGCAACGAAGCAGTCGACGTTTTCGACAAAGAGGGTGCCGATTTGGTCCTGCTGGACCTGATGCTCCCCGGCCAGCCTGGCACTGAGGTGTGCCGGCAGATTAGGTTGCGCTCAGCAGTACCGGTGATCATGCTCACCGCGAAAGACTCAGAGATCGACAAAGTGGTGGGATTGGAGCTTGGCGCTGACGACTATGTGACCAAGCCGTACTCGTCCCGCGAACTGCTGGCCCGGGTGCGCGCCGTGCTCCGCCGCCACGTGGATACGGAGTTCGACGACTCATCCACGATTGTGGCCGGCCCGGTCCGGATGGATATAGAGCGGCACAGTGTCGAGGTAGCCGGGCGCAGTGTGAACCTTCCGCTGAAAGAGTTCGAACTCTTGGAGATCCTCATCCGCAATGCCGGCCGGGTGCTCACCCGGGGTCAGATCATTGACCGGGTCTGGGGCAGCGACTACGTCGGAGATACCAAAACCCTTGATGTGCATGTGAAGCGGCTGCGGTCCAAGGTGGAAACGGACCCCGCCAACCCCCGTCTGCTGGTCACCGTTCGTGGCCTCGGCTATAAGTTCGACGACTGAGGCTCCGGAACAGTCTGGGCATCGGGCTAGACTGGCCCATGGTCCAGTTCGGAGATGTATAAGGAGAGACGATGACCAGTTCAGAAGGCTTCCACCCGATCAGGCGGGCGCTCATCTCCGTATTCGACAAGACGGGTCTTGCGGAGCTCGCCGCTGGTCTGCACCAGGCCGGAGTTGAGATTGTGTCCACTGGGTCCACCGCGGCGCGGATCACGCAGGCGGGCATTCCGGTCACCGCAGTGGAGCAGGTTACCGACTTCCCGGAGATGCTCGACGGCCGAGTCAAGACCCTGCATCCGCGCATCCACGGCGGCATTCTGGCTGACCGGGACAATCCGGAGCACGTGAAAACCCTGGAAGATCAAGGCATTGCCGCGTTCGATCTGGTGGTCGTCAACCTCTACCCCTTTGCCGAAACCGTGGCCTCCGGTGCGGCTGAGCAGGAGATTATCGAAAAGATTGACATCGGCGGTCCATCGATGGTCCGCGCCGCGGCCAAGAACCACTCCTCCGTCGCAATCGTGGTCGACCCGCTGCGCTACCGCGAGACCGTCTCCGCCGCTCAAGGCGAAGGGTTCAGTCTGGTGGCACGGAAGCGGTTGGCCGCACTTGCCTTCGCCCATACCGCGAGCTATGACACCGCAGTCGCCCGCTGGACCGCAGCAGAGTTCGCTGATGATGTGGACACCGCAGACATTCCCGCGCCGGCAACGCTGAGCGAGGGCAGGAAAGTGGAGTTCCCGCGGTTCGCGGGGCTGGCGCTGGACCGCGTCCAGACTCTGCGCTACGGAGAGAACTCCCATCAGCCGGCAGCACTGTACGCCGAACACAACGGCACCCCGGGTCTGGCCCAGGCCAGCGTGCTGCACGGCAAAGAGATGAGCTACAACAACTACGTCGATGCAGACGCCGCAGTACGCACCGCATATGACTTCGACGGCCCTGCTGTGGCCATCATCAAACATGCCAACCCCTGTGGGGCGGCAGCTGCGGCCACAATTGCTGAGGCGCACCGAGCGGCGCACGCCTGTGACCCGCTCTCCGCATTCGGTGGCGTCATCGCCGCCAACCGCGAGGTCAGCGCGGAGATGGCATCAGCCATTGCAGACATCTTCACCGAGGTCGTCGTCGCCCCTGCCTTCGAGTCGGAGGCACTGGACATCCTCAAACGCAAGAAGAACGTTCGGCTGATCCAACTCAGCCCAGAGCACAGCCGTGACCCCGTCGAGTACAAGCAGATCTCCGGCGGCATGCTGCTGCAAGCATCGGACCGTTTCCAAGCCTCCGGGGATGAGCCTTCAGAGTGGAGGCTTGCCGCCGGACCCGCAGCGGAAGGGGCCCAGCTTCAGGATCTTGCCTTCGCCTGGCGGGCGGTGCGTTCGGTGAAGTCCAACGCTATTCTCCTGGCCAAGAACCAGGCCACGGTGGGGATCGGCATGGGGCAGGTCAACCGGCTTGACTCCTGCCGCCTCGCAGTCCAACGGGCCAACACCCTGGGCGGAGACGGGGTGGAGCGCGCGCGGGGATCTGTCGCCGCTTCAGATGCGTTCTTCCCCTTTGCCGACGGACTGCAAAGTCTCATCGCGGCCGGAGTCAGCGCAGTTGTTCAGCCCGGCGGGTCCCAGCGCGACGCCGAAGTGGTCGCCGCAGCTGAAGAGGCCGGGCTGACCATGTATCTCACAGGAACCCGACACTTCTATCACTGAGAGTTTAGGTAGGCTACCGAAATGAGCCGATCGAGTAGCTAGCCCCACGGTGCGGAGATGTGAAGTCACGGCACCGACTGGGGCGTTCTGTGACCACAGCAGACCTCAAACCTGACCAAGGGCGGCGTTGCCATGACCGACATGACCGAACAGCTGGATGACCTTGCGGACCTGATTCGTGATGAGCGTCTGACCGATCTGCGGGTAGCTCTCGATGAGCTCAACACCGGCGATATCGTCGACTTTCTGGAACGTCTGGGCGTGAAGGACCGTGCTGTCACGTTCCGCCTGCTTCCCAAGGACACTGCTGTTCATGTCTTCGACCAGCTGGATCAGGCACTCCAGCATGAGATTGTTGAGGGCCTCAAAGACGGCGACGTCGCGCACTTCTTCGAATCCCTCGACCCTGATGACCGTGTGCGGCTCATGGATGAGATGCCGGCCTCAGTGGCCCGGAAGATGCTGCGCCACCTCGACGCCCGGGAACGTTCACTGACCAATATCGTCCTTGGGTACGCCTCCGGGACAATCGGCCGCGCCATGAGCCCGGAGTTCGTGGCCATCCCCGAGCACTGGACCGTGAAACAGGCGATGGAGAAGATCCGTCGAGCTGGAGTTGATGCGGAGACCATCTATACGCTTCCGGTCGTTGACGGACATCGCCTGCTCAAAGGGGTGGTATCGCTGCGCGAGCTGATGTTCAGCGACGAAGACACAGTGGTAGACACCATCATGTCTGAGGCGGATTCAGTCGATGCCGACCATGATGCAGAGGATGCAGCGCGCCGCTGCGCTGACCGTAAGCACCTCGCGGTGCCGGTCACGGATAAGGAACACCGAGTCGTGGGCATCTTCACTGTCGACGACGCGATGGACATTCTGGAACGAGCAGAGACAGAGGACGCCGCCCGTCACGGTGGTGCCGAACCGTTGCACCGGCCGTACCTTTCGACCCCGGTGCTGACTATCATGCGCTCACGAATCGTGTGGCTTCTGGTGCTGGCACTGGGCGCCACGCTGACCGTGCAGGTACTCGACACGTTCGAAGAGACGCTGGAAGCAGTTGTGGTGCTGGCCCTGTTCGTGCCGCTGCTGATCGGCACCGGCGGAAACACCGGCAACCAGGCTGCCACCACGGTGACCCGTGCGCTGGCTTTGGGTGATGTGGCCACCCGCGATGTCTTCCGTGTCCTGTGGCGTGAAGTGCGAGTGGGGATCACGCTAGGTTCTGTACTGGGCGTGCTGGGTTTCCTGCTCGTCAGCTGGCGCTGGGACTGGGACGTGGGCGCTGTCATTGGCCTCACGCTGCTGGCGGTCTGCACTCTCGCAGCATCAGCCGGCGGAATGATGCCCCTCCTGGGCAAGAAGATCGGCGCCGATCCCGCCGTCTTCGCCAATCCCTTCATCTCCACATTCGTAGATGCTACGGGCCTGATCATCTACTTCCTGATCGCCATGGCCGTCCTCGGACTCTGACAAGTTGATAGATTGACCTCATACTGCAAATTCGTTCGACCTCAAGGGAGCTGCCGCTCTATGGCAAAGATCATCTTCACCAATACTGACGAAGCGCCCATGCTGGCTACTTTTTCGTTGAAGCCCATCGTGGAGGCTTTCGCCTCAACTGCGGGCGTGGAGATTGAGACACGCGACATCTCACTGGCGGGGCGCATCATTGCGCAGTTCCCCGACTACGTAGGTGAGGACAAGGCCGAACCGGATGCGCTTGCTGAGCTGGGCCAGCTCGCTAAGACTCCCGAGGCGAACATCATCAAGCTGCCCAATATCTCCGCCTCCACCCCGCAGCTGAAGGCCGCTATCGCAGAGCTTCAGCAGCACGGATACAACCTCCCAGAGTTTCCCGAGTCTCCTGAGAGTGAAGAGGACAAGGACGTCCGCGCCCGCTACGACAAGGTGAAGGGCTCGGCAGTCAACCCTGTGCTGCGCGAAGGTAACTCCGACCGGCGCGCCCCGGCCTCGATCAAGCAGTACGTTCGTTCGAATCCGCACCGCATGGGGGATTGGAGCAGCGAGTCGAAGACCGCTGTGGCCACCATGGGTGAGCATGACTTCGCCGCCAACGAGCAGTCAGTCGTCATCGAGTCCGCCGACGAACTCACCATCCAGCACGTGGCCACCGACGGGACAGTCACGACGCTGAAAGAAGGCTTGGGCGTCCAAGCCGGCGAGGTGGTGGACGCTACCTTCATGTCCGCCAAAGCGCTGGACACGTTCCTCCGCGAGCAGGTCGAACGCGCCAAGAAGGACGATGTGCTCTTCTCCGCCCACCTGAAGGCCACCATGATGAAGGTCTCTGACCCCATCATCTTCGGCCATGTGGTCCGGGCGTTCTTCCCCACCATCTTCGAGAAGTTCGGCGACCAGCTCGCCGAAGCCGGACTCTCAGCAAACGACGGCCTGGCCTCTATCCTCTCCGGGGCCAAGAAGATGGGCGCTGTGGGTGAGGAAATCCAAGCCGAGTACGAGCAGGCCCTCCAAGACGGCCCGAAGATGTCAATGGTTGATGACCGCAAAGGCATCACCAACCTGCACACTCCCTCCGACGTCATCGTGGATGCCTCGATGCCCGCTATGATCCGCAATGGCGGTCAGCTCTGGGGCCCCACCGGCGACACTGATGACACTCTGGCCGTCATCCCGGACTCCTCCTACGCGGGTGTCTACCAGGCCGTCATCGACGACTGCAGGGTCAACGGTGCGTTCGACCCGACAAAGTTGGGCACAGTGCCCAATGTGGGACTGATGGCCCAGAAGGCCGAAGAGTACGGATCTCACGACAAGACCTTTGAGATCTCCGCTGACGGGAAGGTCCAGGTGCTCAACTCGGCCGGCGATGTGCTCCTCGAACACGAGGTGGAGGCCGGTGACATCTGGCGCGCCTGCCAGACCAAAGATGCCCCCATCGCCGACTGGGTCAAACTTGCCGTCAACCGCGCACGGGAAACCGGATGGCCCGCAGTCTTCTGGTTGGACGAGAACCGCGCCCATGACGCCAACCTCATAGCCAAGGTCAAGACCTACCTGGCGGATCACGACACTGAGGGGCTGACCCTCGACATCCTCAACCCAGTGGACGCCACAAAATACTCTGTGGACCGGATACGCCGCGGAGAGAACACCATCAGCGTCACCGGCAATGTGCTGCGGGACTACCTGACCGATCTCTTCCCCATCCTGGAGTTGGGAACATCTGCCAAGATGCTCTCCATCGTGCCGCTGATGGCCGGGGGCGGCCTGTTCGAAACAGGAGCCGGCGGCTCCGCCCCCAAGCACGTCCAGCAGCTCACGGAGGAGAACTACCTGCGCTGGGACTCCCTGGGCGAATTCTTCGCAATAGTTCCGTCGCTGGAGAAGTACGCCGAGCAGGCCGACGCCCCGCGAGCCAAAGTCCTGGCAGCCGCCCTTGATCGGGCAACCGCGACTTTCCTCATGGAAAACCGCAGCCCGGGCCGAAGCCTAGGCACCATCGACAACCGCGGCAGCCACTTCTACCTGGCCCAGTACTGGGCCCAGGAACTCGCTGAGCAGAACGACGACGCCGACCTGGCGTCGCTGTTCAAGCCCGTGGCGACGGCGCTGGTGGAGCAGGAAGACACCATTCTTGAGGAGCTCAAGGAAGTCCAGGGAAGCCCCGCCGATATCGGTGGCTACTACCGGCCTGATGAGCAGAAGGCGTTCCGCGTTATGCGCCCCTCCGCAACCCTGAACAAGATCGTCGACGACCTGGTCAACTGACCGAGCCGGTTCGGCTGGGAACGGAGGAGCTCTTGGCTCATGTGATCACCGTTGCGGGGAACACGCCCACGCTGGGGCAGCGAGTGTTTCTCGCCCCCACCGCCTCCATCACCGGCGAGGTCGTGATGGAGGATGACTCCAGCGCGTTCTACGGGGTTTCGGTCCGTGGTGACCGGTCCCGGATCGTCATCGGCGAAAAGACAAACCTTCAAGACAACGTCTCCGTGCACTCAGACTCCGATGCCCCATGCATCCTTGGTGCGAGCGTCTCAGTGGGGCATGGGGCGGTAGTTCACGGATGCACCGTGGGCCATGGAGCGCTCATCGGCATGAACGCCACCGTATTGTCCTACTCCACGATCGGAGAGCAGTCGCTCATCGCGGCCGGCTCGGTAGTCCTCGAAGGCACCGACGTTCCGCCCCGGTCCCTTGTGGCGGGGATCCCGGCGAAAGTCCGGCGCGAACTGTCAGATGAAGAAGTTGCCGGACTGCAGGAGAACGCTGAAGTCTACCTCGCGCTGAAGGACCAACACCTCGAGGCCCTGATAAGCAGCAACGGTGAGACCTCCAGCTGATATCCAGGTGACGCTCACTTTTCCTTGCAAGGTCTCCCATAGTGTGCTCTAGACGCGACGGAGTACTCAACACCGGAGATGAGGGTTAGCACGCGTGACCACATACGGATTTCACGCCTCCCAGGAGCAGATTGCACCTTCGCAGCTGCTGCGGGACGTCCAGCATGCTGAAGCGGCGGGTTTCGACGCTGCGATGAGTTCAGATCATTTCTTTCCCTGGTCTGAGCGCCAGGGCCACTCGGGATTCACTTTTTCCTGGCTGGGAGCTGCGTTGGCATCAACGAGCTTCCCGATCGGGTCCGTCTGCGCACCGGGTCAGCGGTACCACCCCGCGATCGCTGCACAGGCCACGGCCACACTCGGAGAGATGTTCCCCAACCGCTACTGGGTAGCCCTCGGAGCTGGTCAAGCCATGAACGAACACATCACCGGAGACAAGTGGCTGAGGCTTTCTGAACGCAGGAGCAGACTGGAAGAGTCCGTTGACATCATCAGGCGGCTGCATGCCGGCGAATGGGTCACTGACCGCAGCGGCATAGTAGAGGTCGAAGATGCCTACCTCTTCGATCGGCCCGCAACCCCGATTCCTCTCTACGCAACCTGCATCACGCCAGCCTCCGCCCGGCGCGCCGCCCAGTGGGCCGACGGGATTGTGACGCTCAACCAACCTGGCGGGGTCCAGTACGAGACGCTCAGCGCTTATCGTGACGCTGGCGGGCAGGGACCCGCGATGCTGCAGGTCCACCTCAGCTGGGCCCCCACAGACAGAGCGGCGCAGGACATGGCCTTCGATCAATGGCGGACCAATGTCTTCGGCTCTCCGCTGGACCAAGACCTTCCCACGCCGGAGCACTTCGACGCAGCGGCTGCGGAAGTCAGTCTCGACACAGTCCTGGAGGCGGTATGGACGTCGTCGTCGCTCACCGCCCATACCGAATGGATTGCCGAAGCGAGTGAAAGCTTCGACTCCGTCTACCTACACCACGTGGGGCAGGACCAAAAACCTTGGTTGGATGCCGCTGGGGAGCATATCCTCCCGGTACTGGCCCGCGACACACCCCGAACAGGAGCCTGATGCGCGTCACCGAAACCGCCGATCTCTGGTACAACAATGCCGTCTTCTACTGCATCGACGTTGAAACCTACCTAGACTCCACCGGCAACGGCACCGGCGACCTTCACGGCATCACCCAGCGGATCGACTATCTGGCAGAGATCGGCGTCACCTGTCTGTGGCTCATGCCCTTCTATCCGTCCCCGCGGCGCGACAACGGATACGACATCTCCGATATGTACGGGGTTGATTCTCGATACGGAGACCACGGTGATTTCGTCGAGCTCGTCAGAGTGGCCCACGACCGAGGCCTGCGGGTGATTGTTGATCTCGTCATCAACCACACCTCCGACCAGCATCCGTGGTTCAAAGCTGCGAGGCGCTCCATAGACAACCCCTACCGGGACTACTACGTCTGGCGCAGCGAGGACCCCGGTGACACCAGCGACCAGGCCATGTTCCCAGATGAGGAGGACGGGATCTGGACGCTGGATGACAAGACCGATCAGTGGTACCTCCACCACTTCCTGCACACACAACCGGACCTCAACACTGCGAATCCGCAAGTGCGTGACGAGATCGCCAAACTCATGGGCTTCTGGCTGCAGTTGGGTGTGGATGGGTTTCGGGTGGATGCTGTGCCGTTTGCCATCAACCAGCGGACGCTGCTCGGAGTCGGTGAGCATGAGTTCGAAGAACCGCACGACTATCTGCGGGCGCTGCGAGGATTTCTTCAGCGCCGCGCCTCGGGCCAGGGGTCGGCAATCCTGCTGGGTGAAGTGAACCTGCCCCACGAGGACCAGATGGCCTTCTTCGGTGGAGAGAATGGTGACCAGCTCACCATGCAGTTCGACTTCTTCACCAACCAGAGGTTGTTCCTGGCTTTGGCCCGGCGCGATTCTGCTCCCTTGGCGGAGGCCCTTCGCTCCCGACCCGCCGGCATGCGCGTGGAGTCCCAGTACGCCAACTTTCTGCGTAACCACGACGAACTGACCCTGGATCTGCTCGAACAGGAAGAGCAGGAGGAGGTCTTGGACGCGTTCGCTCCGCAGGAGCACATGCGATTCGCCGGCAGGGGCCTGCGCCGCCGCCTCCCTGGGATGTTCAACGGAGACCCGCGCCGGCTGAAGATGGCATACTCACTGCTGTTCACCCTGCCCGGAACCCCTGTGATGTTCTACGGAGAAGAAATCGGGATGGGGGAGAACCTGGATGTGCCAGGCCGCGAAGCCGTACGAACCCCCATGCAATGGACTTCGGGCAAGAACGCAGGCTTCTCCACCGCGAAGCCTTCCCAGCTGAGCCGCGCCGTGACTGAAGGGCCATTCGGTCCAGAGCACGTCAATGCCGCTCAAGCCCGGAGAGATGACGACTCGCTGTTGCACCACATCGCGCAACTGGCCAAACGCTACCGCGAATGCCCCGAACTTGGATGGGGTGACGCCACCATCATTGATACTGATGTTCCTCAGGTGCTGGTGCATATGACCACATGGGAAAAGCGGTCTATGGTGCTGCTGCACAATCTGGGTTCGGAGCCGATCACAGTACCGTTCACACTCGAGAGCGTGGAACCAGGGACGGTCCTGGTGGACCTGCTCAGCGAGGAGACCTGTGAACTCGACTCCGAGCGGTCCAGCCGAATGCCCGTAGACGGATACGGATACCGCTGGCTGCGAGTCGCAGCTGAAGGTGATTATCGTCTCCTCTGATAATGCTCTGCGTGTCAGTGTGCCGATGCTACGGATTCAGTGTCTCCGGCCTACCCTGGTAAACAGCATTCCTGCTTCGCATCCTCGGTGAACACCAAGGGCCCATCCAGGCAGAACGAATATTCTCGCGAACACTTACCTGCAGAGGAGGACCGTGCAACGCATTTCCGTCGTATTCACTGCACTCACGGCCCTAGGCCTGGCTGCTTGCAGCAACCCTTTTGATGCGCGTGACGCAGAAGATCCGGGCTCAGACCTACAGGACACTGATGCCATGGAGGCTGAGGTCCCCGCATTCGGCGATATCCGCGACGATATGTTCTCCGCAATGCTCGCGGCAGAATCCGTGACCATCGACGGTGAGGTTGAAGCTGGTGAGGCTGACCTCGATGAGCTCTTCGACGGCCTCGACGACGACACCACAGGTTCGCTGTCGATCTCAGGTGCCCTGGATGGCAGCGAATCAGAGATGAGCTTCTCCGCAGGGGGATCGAGCTTCACCCAGCGCGCAGTCGACGGACAAGAATACTTCCGGGGCGAGGACTTTGCGGCACTGTTGGTCAGCGAACTTGATGATGAAGTCGCTGACCTGGTGGAGGAAGACTTCGTAGAGGAGACCATCTCTGACAGTTGGGTGCTGTTCGAAGACTCGGCAGGGTCGGTCTTCTCTGCAGAAGAGTTCATCACCACCTGGCAGAATGAACTGACAGGCGAGGACGTAGACGCCATGGCCGCCCACGCTGAGGAACGCGACGGCGAGACTGTATGGGTCTATACCGCAGATGGTGGGGAGAGTGAGTTTGTCGTCACGGCAGAGGACGGACCATACCTGCTGGAGATCACCGACGAAGACTCCCACTACGAATTCACCGAATGGAACGCTTCCGGACCTCCGGAGGCTCCCGAGAACGTCATCACTCTGGATGAGATCTTCGAGGCCATAGCCGAACAACAGGGCTGGGACCCGGACGCACTTGAAAACGAAGAGAGCGATGACGGCGGCGCCGAGGAACCCGACGCCTGATCCGCTGCAGTCACTTTAGGAGGAACAATGTCGAAGCACGCTCTATACAAAACGACCGGTATTTTCGGTGTGGCGGTACTGGCGCTGACTGCTTGCGGCCCCGAAGATGAGGGTGCCCAAGAAGACGTGGATCACGGCGGCCAGGAAGATGTGGATCCAGATGGTGCTGAGGACCAGGGAGACACCCCCGGCGAAATCGCCGATGAAGACGGGGATGAGCCCGACCCGGATGAGGACGAGGACGCCGAAGCCGGCGACGCACCCGATCTGGCCGATATCGAAGACAGCGTCTGGGAAGCTTCAAGCTCCCAAGAATCGGTCACCATCACCTCTGAAGTCCCGGCGTCAATGTTGGGAATGGATGAGGTGACTCATCAGGACGAGATCGACGATCTCACCGAAGACGACGAGGAAGCGTCCGAGGGAGAGGCCGAGGAGGTTGCTGAGGAGGAGGAAACTCTCCAGGTGGTGGTCGCTGGAGACATGACCGGGGACGGGTCAGTCTGGCAGCTTGAAGACCTGGTGGATTACCTGCTGTATGACGGCGGGGACTCCATCTACCAGACCGTGGATTCGTTCATTGAGGAGTACCGAGAGTTTCAGCCGGATGAGGCTGCCGGTCCTGACCCCGAAGATCTTCGGGAAGCCCTGGAGCCTGAGGGTTCCTGGGTAGATGTCACCACCACACTGGGCGGACAGATCGAAACACCTCAGCAGTACGTAGAGAACTTCCGGACAGAGATGTTGGCTTCGGCTGGGATGGATTCCCTGGCCGAATCGGGGATCACTGGTGAGACCGATACACGTGATGGTGAGGATGTCTGGGTATACCGCGAGGAGATGGAGGACGAATTCATAGAGTTCGTCATCACCGCTGATGAGGATGAGCCACTTCTCTCGGAGATCTCCATGGATTCTGAAGGTGCAGAGATCTCCATCAGTTTCACCGAGTGGAACGAATCCGACGACGTAGCTGAGGATGAGCCCGCGGAGGATGAAATCATCACCGAAGATGAGCTCGAGTCCATCGCGCAGGGCTTGATGTAGTCACCTCCAAGATCCCTCTGAAAAAGGCCGCCTCAGATTCTGTGAGGCGGCCTTTTTCTGTCTCAGAGAGTCTAATTGTGAGTTATTCATATGTAGGGCAAAATGAAGGCTATGACAACCACGTTCAATTGGTCGCAGGCGCTTCGGGAACGTGGCCTGCGCGTCACTCGCCAACGTTTGGCTGTGCTTGAGGTTGTCGCTGAGCATCCGCACCAGTCCGCTGAGGCAATCCATGCTCAGGTAGCGCGAGTGCTTCCTGTCATTACCGTGCAGTCGGTGTACACCGTGCTGCACGACTTAGCGTCTCATCGGCTTTTGCGCCGATTCGACCCACCCGGCTCCGCCGCTCGCTACGAAACCCGCACCGAGGATAACCATCACCACGCCGTCTGTACCGAATGCGGACGGATCGAAGATGTCGACTGCGTGCACGGCGAAGCGCCATGTCTCGAACCGCCCGCCTCCCTCAGTATGCAGATCAGCGTGGCCGATGTGGTCTTTCGGGGCGTCTGTGAAGAATGCGCAGCCAGGATGGCAAAAGAGCCTTCGGCCCCTTAAGTGACGAGGACACGGCCGATCCCACTGTCCACCCAAGAGTCATCACCACCCAAGAGAGGAAACATATGACCGAACAGACCAACGGCTGTCCCGTGGCACACAATGACGGTTCAGGGGCCGTTCCCACCGCTGAAGCGCCGTCGGGCCCTGCCCACCCCACAATGGGAGGAGGGAATCGATACTGGTGGCCGCACCAGCTGAATCTGAAGGTGCTGGCGAAGAACCCAGCCGTCGCCGATCCCTTCGGCGGTGAGGATTTCGACTACGCACGAGAATTCCTCACACTCGACCTCGACACGGTGAAGAAGGACATTGAAGAGACGCTCACCACATCGCAGGACTGGTGGCCAGCGGACTTCGGCCACTACGGGCCCCTCATCATCCGGATGGCCTGGCACTCCGCCGGCACCTACCGAGCAGTCGACGGTCGCGGCGGCGGCGGAACAGGCCAGCAGCGGTTCGCCCCACTGAACTCTTGGCCGGACAACGTCGGGTTGGACAAGGCGCGTCGGGTCCTTTGGCCCGTTAAGAAAAAATACGGCCGTCGACTCTCGTGGGCCGACTTGATGATCCTGGCAGGCAACGTGGCGCTTGAGTCCATGGGAATGCAGACCTATGGCTTCGCCGGCGGGCGCGCCGATGTGTGGGAGCCAGAGGATGATGTCTACTGGGGAGCCGAAGAAGAGTGGCTCGGCAGTGAGAAGCGCTTCGCCAAGGGTGACGAGCGCGACCTGGACAAGCCACTCGGAGCCACGCACCTGGGTCTGATCTACGTCAATCCAGAGGGCCCGGAAGGCGAGCCAGATCCCGTCAAAGCAGCACACGACATCCGGGTCACTTTCGCACGCATGGGCATGAACGACGAGGAGACAGTGGCGCTCAACGCCGGCGGTCACACCTTCGGCAAAGCTCATGGGGCCAACACCGACGATCACCTGGGGCCCGACCCGGAGGGCGCCGACGTAGACCTGCAGGGTCTGGGGTGGAAGAACGCCAACGGAACGGGCAAGGGGGATGACCAAATCACCTCTGGACTGGAGGTGACGTGGACATATAACCCCACGCGCTGGGACAACGAGTACTTCGATGTCCTCTACGGATATGAGTGGGAGGTGTACAAGGGTCCGGGCGGCGCCTGGCAGTGGCGGCCCACCAATGGCGAGGGCGCAGGCACAGTCCCTGAGGCTCACAGTGATGGCAAGCGCGAACCCCGCATGCTCACCACTGATCTCTCCATGCGCTTCGACCCCGAGTATGACAAGATCTCCCGTCGGTTCCACCAGAACCCGGCGGAGTTCCATGAAGCCTTCGCTCGCGCATGGTTCAAGCTCACTCACCGGGACATGGGACCCAAGGCTCGGTACCTCGGTCCCGAAGTGCCCGATGAGGACTTCCTCTGGCAGGATCCGCTTCCCGAGGTCGATCACGACCTGATTGACCCCCAGGACGCAGCGGCGCTGAAGCAGCAGATCCTGGACTCGGGACTGAGCGTCTCAGAGCTCGTCTCCACCGCATGGGCTTCGGCATCCACGTTCCGCCATGGCGATAAGCGAGGCGGTGCCAATGGCGCACGAGTTCGCCTGGCACCTCAGAAGGACTGGGAAGTCAACAATCCCCAGCAGCTGGCAAAAGTCCTCAGCACTCTGGAAGACATTCAGGCCTCCTTCAATGGGAACGCCGAGTCGTCAACCAAGCGGGTCTCCTTGGCAGACCTGATAGTGCTGGCTGGCAACGCTGCTGTTGAAAAGGCAGCCGCTGATGCAGGCGTTGCGGCCGAAGTGCCCTTCAACCCCGGTCGAGTGGACGCCACACCGGAGCAGACCGATGAAGAGTCATTCGCCTACTTGGAGCCGGTGACCGATGGTTTCCGCAACTATGTGGGACCAGACAACTCGCTGCCCGCAGAACATGCCTTGGTCGACAAGGCCAACCTGCTCTCCCTCTCCGCACCAGAGATGACAGTGCTGGTCGGTGGCCTCAGGGTTCTCGGAGCCAACTGGGATGGGTCAGACTACGGAGTATTCACCGACCGCGTCGGGGTGCTGAGCAATGACTTCTTCGTCAACCTGCTTGACCTTGGTAAGACGTGGAAGGCTCTGGATTCAGACAGGAAAGTATTCCAGGCCACATATGACTCCACCGGTGACGTATTCGGTCGCGGAACCCGTGTCGACTTGGTCTTCGGGTCGAATTCGGAGCTGCGAGCAGTCGCTGAGGTCTACGCAGCTGATGACGCTCAGGAGAAGTTCGTCAAGGACTTCGTTCGAGCCTGGGCGAGAGTTACGGAGCTTGACCGCTTCGACCTGCGCACGCCGGCCGCTAAGACAGCAGCTTAGAGCGCACTAGCCAGAAGAGGCCCCCGTGGGAGTCACTCCCACGGGGGCCTCTTTATCATCCGCGGTATCTTGGGGTGGCTGGTTAACGGAAAGGTCCCCGCGGGAAACCCGCGGGGACCTTTCAACGACTAGAAGTCGAGAATCAGAGGTCGCCCTCTTCCTCTTCTTCCATGCCGTCATCTTCCATGCCATCGTCCTCGACGCCGTCGTCGCCGTTCTCGACGCCGGTGTCCTCGGTGTCATCTGCGGCACCGTTGTCATCGCAGGCGGAAACGCCGACGAGAGCCAGGGAGCCGATTCCGAGGACTGCTGCGATTGAACGAAGCTTGTTATCGGTGGTAGCCATAAGCCTGTTACCTCCGTAAATAAACTGCATCGCTATGGATGCTGGGCGGGCTTTCCGCCTTGCACCCGGTCTGCGGTTTCTGCATCCCTGGGTGAACTGACTCCATCATGACCACATACCCCGCCCCAACGGAAGCCAAAATGGGGGTTTTTGGGAAAACTATGGGGAGACTCTAGGGAAGTGTCCAGGTAACGTGCACCACAGGGCCATTCGCTAAGGCTCTGTCCAGCTGATTCGCCGCGTCCCAGGGTTGGTCTGCTGCAAGCCCCCGGGTTCGCCGTGGTTGATCACATAGGCCAGATCTGGGCCCATCAGTGTCGTGGCATCACCCTCAGGGATGAACGCTGGCAGTGAGACGTCAGCGCCAACCCAGAGGCTTGGCGACGTGTTCGAGGATGCTGCTCAGCACATGGGCGTTGTAGTCGACTCCGAGTTGATTGGGCACTGTGACCAGGACAGTGTCGGCTTCGCGAATGGCCTCATCCTCGGCCAGCTGCTGGACCAGATCATCGGGCTCTGCTGTGTAGCTGCGGCCGAAGACCGCCCGAGTATTTTCGTCGATGTGGCCGAACTTGTCCTGGCTGTCGCGCTGCCCAATGAAATAGGCACGGTCCTGGTCGGAGACGATGGGGATGATTGAGCGGCTGACGGAGACTCGGGGGTCGAAGCCGTGGTCGTGTCGGGCCCATTCATCTCTGAACGCCCGGATCTGCTTCCGCTGCTGGACGTGCAGTGGCTCGCCGGATTCGTCGTCCTTCAAGGTGGAACTCATCAGATTCATGCCCTTTTGTGCGGCCCATTCGGCTGTCGCATTTGAGCCTGCACCCCACCAGATGCGCTGACGCAGGCCCTCTGAGTGAGGTTCTAGGCGCAGCAGTCCGGGCGGGTTG
This sequence comes from Nesterenkonia haasae, assembly GCF_010119385.1. Lineage (GTDB taxonomy): Bacteria > Actinomycetota > Actinomycetes > Actinomycetales > Micrococcaceae > Nesterenkonia > Nesterenkonia haasae. Next base: position 306,119 of record NZ_VFIE01000018.1, on the reverse strand, counting down.
GGGAACATCGGGCGCGGATTGGGCTCAGCGAACCCTTCACCTTCAAGCATTCTGAGCGCCACCTCGGCGTGCCTGCGGCCCATATCAGCATCAGTTTCCCCTTCTGCGGGCTTGTAGCCGAAGTAGCGGTAGCCCTCGATCACCTGTTCTGGAGAGCCGCGGGAAATTCCGAGTTGGAGTCGACCCTCGGCGATCAGATCGGCTGCGCCGGCGTCCTCGGCGAAGTACGCAGGGTTCTCATAGCGCATGTCGATGATTCCGGTGCCGATGTCGATTCGCTGGGTCTTCGCCCCCACGGCGGCCAGCAGCGGAAATGGACTGGCAAGCTGCCGTGCAAAGTGATGGACACGGAAGTAGGCGCCGTCGGCCCCCAACTCCTCTGCAGCTACGGCCAAGTCAATGCTCTGCAGCAGCGCATCCTGGCTCGATTGAGTATGGGAGTGCGGGGAGGGGGTCCAGTGTCCAAAGGACAGAAAGCCGATTTTCTTCACAGTCTGGGCAACCATTCTGCCCGCCCACTCATTCCTTCGCGGACTGGAGTTCCGCGCTCTGGACAACGTTCTGCAGCAGCTCTACCCTAGTCATCGGCCCGACACCGCCGGGGTTAGGGGAGTACCAGCTCGCTCGCGATTCGATCCCAGGAGCGAGGTCTCCGTAGATTCTGGCCTTGCCAGTCTCGGAGCCCACCTCACGGGTCACCCCGACATCCAGGGCGATTACGCCGTCTTTTAGATCAGCCGGATCAATCATGTGTTTGACGCCTGCCGCCGCCACTACGACGTCTGCTTCGCGCAAGTGCCGCGGGAGATCCTGGGTGCCGGTATGACAGAGCGTCACTGTGGCGTTGACGGCGCGCCGGGTCAGCAGCAGTCCAATCGGCCGCCCGATCGTCACGCCACGCCCCACCACCACCACATGCTTACCCGCCAGGTCGATTCCGTAGTGCGCCAGCAAGTCCACACACCCTTTCGGGGTGCACGGCAGGGGAGAAGTCAGATCCTCATTGACTCCAGCTACGAGACGCCCCAAATTCATGGGATGCAGGCCATCAGCATCCTTATCCGGGGAGATGGCCTCGAGGACCTTCTGCTGATCCAGGTGCTTGGGCAGGGGGAGCTGCACGATGTAGCCGGTGCAGGCGTCGTCGTTGTTGAGCCGATCCAGCTCCGCGAGGAGATCCGTCTCGCTGATGGTCTCAGGAAGCGTCACTTGGATGGACTCAATCCCCACTTGCTGACAGTCCCGGTGCTTACCCGCCACATAGGACTCACTTGCCGGATCCGAACCGACCAAGACAGTCCCCAGTCCGGGGGTGATTCCCCGTGCTTTCAGGGCGCTGACACGTTCGGTGAGATCGGACTTGATGGCCTTAGCCGTGGCGCGGCCGTCGAGCAGCTGAGCAGTCATAGAAGTACGGGTCACCAATCCTCAAGGCCTTCGTAGAGCGGGAAGTCGCCGGCCAGCTTAGCCACCCGTGCGCTCAGCGCATCGATATCAGCCCCGGGTTTCAGCGTTTCGGCAATAATGTCAGCCGTCTCCCTGAACTCGGCTTCCCCGAAACCGCGGGACGCCAGGGCAGGTGTACCGATCCGCAGTCCTGAGGTCACCATCGGTGGTCGAGGGTCGTCAGGGACCGCGTTGCGGTTGACGGTGATTCCGGCCTGGTGAAGCAGGTCTTCGGCCTGCTTACCGTCCAGTTCAGAGTTCCGCAGATCGACCAGGATCAAGTGCACGTCGGTGCCTCCGGTAAGCACCGAAACACCGGTTTCGGCGACGTCGTCGGCGGCCAGCCTTTCTGCGATGATCCGGGCGCCCTCTACAGTGCGTGCCTGGCGCTGGGCAAACTGCTCAGTGGCGGCGATCTTGAAGGCGATGGCCTTGGCGGCGATGACATGCATCAGCGGCCCACCCTGCTGGCCGGGGAAGACCGCAGAGTTGATCTTCTTCTTGTGCTCCTCCTTGCAGAGGATCAGACCGGAACGCGGTCCGGCAAGGGTTTTGTGCACCGTGGTGGTCACCACATCGGCGTAAGGAATCGGGTTCTGGTGCAGGCCAGCGGCCACCAGCCCGGCGAAGTGCGCCATATCTACCCAGAGGATGGCGCCGACTTCATCAGCGATCTCGCGGAATGCGGCGAAGTCCAGTTCACGCGGGTAGGCCGACCAGCCCGCGACGATCATGTCCGGCTTCTCCGCCAGGGCCATCTGGCGGACCTTTTCCATGTCGATCAGTCCGGTTTCCGGATCCACCTCATAAGCGGCGATCTCGTAGAACTTTCCGGAGTGGTTGAGCTTCATACCGTGGGTCAGGTGTCCGCCGTGAGCCAATGAGAGGCCCATCAGTTTGTCGCCAGGTTTGAGGAATGCGGTCATCACGGCCACGTTCGCCTGCGCACCAGCGTGGGGCTGGACATTGGCGTGATCAGCCCCGAAGAGCGCCTTGGCCCGCTCAATGGCCAGATTCTCGGCCACATCCACAAACTCGCATCCGCCGTAGTAGCGGCGACCGGGGTATCCTTCGGCGTACTTATTGGTCAGGACGGAACCTTGAGCTTCCAGGATGGCGCGGGGTACGAAGTTCTCCGAAGCGATCATCTCCAGAGTCCCGCGCTGACGGCCAAGCTCGTCAGCCAGCGCCTGAGCGATCTCAGGATCGACCTCGGAGAGCGGGGCGGATTGGATGTCAGACAAAAGGGTCCTCCTACGGATGTGGTGCCGTGAACTGTGCTGCGCGATGCCGCAGGTTAGTCTATCTCCTCTGCCCGTGGCGCCGTCGGGCTTCACCGACTAGTCTCATCCGTTGTGGACCGCCACCTCATACCGCGATTCGGTGCCGCAGCTGCGATGCTGCTGGTTCTCGCCGCCTGTGCCGAGGAAGACGTAACCGGCCAGCGCAGTCAGCAGGAGATCGCCCTCGATGGCGGTCATCAGCCCACCAATTCTGATCCCGCTGACTCTGACGCCCCTGACGCTGAGGCCGCAGAACAGGAAGAGGACGACGCCGCCGCAGAACCCGATTCGGAGACGGAACTGCAAGAGTCCGCAGAAGGGTTTGAAGAGATCGCTGAGCGGATGGAGGAGCTGCCGGGCAGGGTGGAGGCGCTGGTGGTGGAGGACGGGGACGTTCTCCTTCAGTGGGGGCGCGGAGAACCGGCGCCTCTGGCCTCGGTGTCCAAGCTGTACGTGTTGGCGGCCCTGGTCGAGGCTGTCGACGCCGAGGATGTCGAGTGGATGGACGAACTGGAGCTTACTGACGAGCTGCGCAGCCTGCCCTCCGGCACCCTGCAGGACCAGGCCGATGGTTATACGACGACGGTCTATGATGTGGCGCATCGGATGGTTTCGATCAGCGACAACACCGGAACCGATATGCTCATGGCCCTGCTCGGACGCGAGGCGGTGGAAGAAGCTGCTGAGGAGTTCGGCCATCATGATCCGGAGCTGCTGCGCCCATTCCTCAGCACGCGGGAATTGTTTCAGCTGCGCTGGGGAGTGCCTGAGCTTGGGCAGGACTGGGCGGATATGGATGGTGACACCCGGCTGGATGTCCTGGATGAAGTCGCCGAGCAGGAATTGGAGATTACGTCAGAAGACACCTCGCGGCACGATCTCGACGATGCGATCGATTGGTATGCCACGGCAGAGGATGTAGCTGCTGTGATCCAGGGCCTCGCCGCACGAGCTGAAGACCATCCGGAGGTGGGGGAGATCCTCACCGCAAATCCCGGACTGGTGGACGAGGTGGAAGACGCCTGGTGGGACAGCTTGGCGTTCAAGGGCGGTGGTCTGCCGGGAGTGGTGACCGGCACATGGCATGCGCAGAGCGAAGACGGTACGGAGCGGACTGTGGTGCTCATGCTGAGCACCGATGATACTGAGAACATCGCTGATCACCGCGCTGAACTCTTCTCACTTGCTGTAGACGCGCTGATTGCCTCCACCGACAGTGAGCGCGAAGATTCCTGAGGCGACCCCTCATAGGTTCGGTCGCGCCCCTGCGGCAGAGCGTCTCGGGATGTGGGGAACGAGGGCCGCTCCAGGCAGTATTTCCTACATCCCGAGACGCTGTGAGTTGAATGCTCGTGACAGTCCCGCCAGGTAAGCGATCTATCGTAAGAAGAGAGCCTTCATGCGATAGGCCGCGAGCGCTCCGCCGATACCGATCATCACCAGGTAGTAGCCGATGTGCACGAGAGTCACCAAGCTGAAATCCCAGAACGCAATGTCACGCATGAGCTCCACACCGTGCCACAGCGGAAGTGCCTGGATGACGGCTTGGACTCCCACTGGGTAGACGCTGATGGGGAACAGCGTCGCTGAGAACAGGAACATCGGAATGAGCACCATCATCATCCAGTCCATCTGCTGGAAGCGTTTCATGAAGCTGGTGGCTGCCATGCCGATGCAGGCGAACCCTAGAGCGATGAACAGCGCCGTGAACCACATCAGTACGGCCGAAAGCGGAGTTACCAGGCCAGTGGCAAGAAGGACCCCGAGAAAACCGAAGGCATAGATGCCGCCGCGGAACAGGGCCAGGCAGATCTCCCCGACTGCCACGTCCACCGGACCCAGCGAGGTCGACATCATAGTTTGGTAGAGCTTGGTGATCTTCAGCTTGAAGAACACGTTCCATGTGGAGTCGAACACAGCCCCGTTCATGGCAGCAACGGCCAGCAGCGCCGGTGCGATGAAGGCCGCGTAGCTGATGGTGTCCTGACCGGCCACCCCAGCCTGCTCAGCCTCAATCCCAGAGATCATGGGGGAGACGCCCAGTCCGAAGCTGGTAAGAAACAGCACGGGCTCGAGGAACCCGGAGAGGAAAATGATGCCGCGGTTGTTCCGAATAGCCGCCATACCGCGGCTGAACACGGCACGGATATTACCGGAGTAGTAATTGGCACCGACGCCGCGACGGAAAGTCGCTTCCGGGCGACCTTCGCTGCGTTGGTAGGTCCCACCCTGAGCTTCCTTGGCGTCCTGCTTGGTCTGCCGCCGCTGGTCTGCCTTGAGGCCAGGGATTCGGCCACGCCACTCCTCATAGCCGAGACGACGGATGAAGACATGGCGGACGGCGAGCCATGCCACGACGACCACTGTCACCAAGTAGCCGGCGTGGACCAACACCAACCACAATGGCGTCGGCTGTCCAAAGGCGAAGGTGCGGCCGAGTTCGTTCGCGTGCCACATAGGAGAGATCCACCCGATGACCTGCAGAAACTGCGGAAGATTGGTCAGGGGATAGAACGTGCCGGAGAACAGGAACAGCGGCATAATCACGAACCGCTGGATCATTGCAGCATGACCCTTCTCATCACGCAGAGTCGAGATATAGGCCATGATGGGCAGGCCCATAGCCAGGCCACCGAGCACCGCCGAGAAGATCATCAGGATTGCAGCGGGTGAGCTCAGCGCTCCGAAGGCGAACAGCACCCCGGTGAAGATCAGTGCGTGAATTCCGAACCGGCAGCAGACACCCAAAATATGCCCGGCGGCAACCTGTTGAGGGGACAGTGCAGTCGCCTGGGCGCCGAAGTACTTGCGTCGCCACCTGAAACCCTCCATCACCGGAAAGGTGAACTCTATCCCGGCGGTCATGGCGACCGTGGAGGCGAGAATGGCAGGAGCGATATACATCAGGTAAGAGTCGGCGCCGTAGGCGGAGAAGTCCGTCTCGGCCCCGACGAGCACCCCCAGCCCCAGGCCCATCGCCAAGATGTACATGATCGGCTGGAAAGTCGAGGAGAAGAGGATCACGCCGCCGTAGGCGCGCATCGAGCGCAGGGTTGCCTCGGCCTGATAGAGCGCACCGAACCGGCGAACGCGCCGGCTGAGCACGTCCTTATCAGCCGCCTGAGAGCCAGCGCGGCGGGCTACAGAGTCCTGCGGCGTCGTCGTTGTATCAGTCAATGAGCGACCGTCCTGTCAGCCGGAGGAACACATCTTCCAGTGAGGACCTGCGGACCAGTGAGGTCATGGGATGGTGGCCGGCGGCATGGATCTTCTCCAGGGCAGATTCGGCCTGCGCGGCGTAGACCATGAGCCTGTCGGGAAGGACCTCCACGTGGCTGAAGCCGACGTCGCCGGACCCAGCGTCTGTGTTGGTGAGCAGCTCTTCGAGAGTCTTTGCCTGCTCAGCGTTGCGATCGGTCCCGAAACGCAGCTCCAGCACCTCCCGGGTGGAGTGGTCGCGAATGAGTCCCGCCGGAGCGCCTTCGGCCATGATGGTGCCGTGATCGACCACGACGAGTCGGTCGCAGAGCTGTTCAGCCTCGTCCATGTGGTGAGTTGTCAGCACCAGGGTTGTGCCGGATTCCTTGAGCCGGAAGAGCCTATCCCACAGCACATGCCGAGCCTGCGGGTCCAAACCAGTGGTGGGCTCATCCAGCAGCAGAACCTCAGGCTCGTTCACCAGGGCGCGGGCAATCGTCAGCCGGCGCTTCATGCCACCTGAGAGGTCTTCCACTCGGGAGTTAGACTTATGACTGAGCTGGGCGAATTCCAGCAGCTCATCCGCCTTAGCCGCCAAATAGCGACGTGGCAGGCCGAAGTAGCGGCCGTACATGATGATGTTCTCCCGGACGGTGAGTTCCTCGTCCAGGTTGTCCTGCTGGGGGATAACACCGAGCCGGGCACGGACCTCTGGGCCCTGACGTTCCGGGTCCAGGCCGGCAACCCGCATCTGGCCGCTGGTGCGTGCGGCAACTGCGGCGACCATCCGCATAGTGGTGGACTTTCCGGCACCGTTGGGCCCCAGCAGTCCGAATGACTCACCTTTGGAGACGCTGAAGGTGATGCCATCTACGGCGGTGAAGTCTCCATACTTCTTGACCAGGTCAACGGCGTGAATAGCTGGTTCAGGTGTGGTTTGTGAGGGCACACTGGACTCCAGTGCAGAAGAAATGGACATGCGAAATAGTTTACACGCCGAACTAACTAATTTGCTAGCATGCTAGGCATCAGCGTTCTCGAGAAAAGCACTTGATGCCCCCGGAACTCTGGAGCATTCCTGCTGCATTTCATCCTTACGGTCGATGCGCAGACGCCTCTCATCCGGAAGACTGATCCCAACACTGAAGAGCAATTGAGAGGCAATGATGAGCACACCCGTTCTAGAGACGGAGAATTTGGTCAAGGTCTACGGCCGCGGCCCTGCGCAGTTCCACGCGCTCAAGGGCCTGACCTTCGAAATCCACCGGGGCGAATCGGTGGCTATTGTAGGAAAATCCGGATCGGGCAAGTCCACGTTGATGCATTTGCTGGCCCTGCTCGATGAGCCGACTTCTGGGGTGGTGGCCCTTGACGGCCGGCCGGTCAGCAAACTTAAGCCCAAGACGGTCTCTGCGCTGCGCAATGAGACCTTCGGCTTCGTCTTCCAGCAGTTCTTCCTCAATCCCAACCAGACGGTTCTCGAGAATGTCACTCTGCCGTTGAAGATAGGGGGCGTCTCCAAGTCAGAGCGGGACAAGCGAGGCATGGATGCTCTGGAGCAACTTGAAATGGCGGACAAGGCCAAGAACAAGGCCACCGATCTCTCCGGCGGACAGAAGCAGCGCGTGTGCATTGCTCGTGCGCTCATCAACAACCCAGAGGTCCTCTTCGCCGATGAACCAACCGGCAACTTGGACAGTGCCACCAGCGAGACAGTAGAAGACATCCTGCTCAACCTTCAGCGCAACCATGGAATCACCCTCGTGGTAGTGACTCATGATGAAGATCTGGCGTCGAAGTGTCAGCGCCGACTCATTATGCAGGATGGCGAAATTGTCGAAGAGCAGACGGGGGTTCGGGCCTCCTCCTCCCATAAGGCTCCGGTGACTGCCGGGCACGGTGCGCCAGAGTCACGGCGTCGCCGGCGTATCCTCCCGTTCGGCAAAGGAGCGGCACGTTGAAATCACTGGATGTCACCAAATCGGCGTTGAGCAATACGCTCCGCTCGAAGCTGCGCACCGCACTGACCGTCATTGCGATCGTCATTGGCGCCTTCACCCTGACCCTGACCTCCGGTCTTGGAGCAGGGATCAACCAGACCGTCGACCGCATCTTCGGAGGCTTCGGCGAAGACGACGCTATCTACGTTGTTCCGCAGGTCGAGGCTGACGCCCAGGAACAGGACGGGCCAGCCGAATACGATCCGGATGCCGGGGCGGAGATGGACTCCGGATTCGGAACGGGAATGCTCTCTGCGTCCGACGTCGAAACCATTGAGGGCTTGGACTATGTGGTCGGGGTCGACACTGAGGTGGCGGCACAGATCGAATACGTCGAGGCTCCGGATGGAACCCAGTACCAGGCGCAATTCGACTTCGCACTCAACGACGTTCTTGCCGAGTTCGCTGCCGGTGGCGCGCCGGACCGCACCGCCATGGAGATCACCATTCCCGAGGACTGGCTGGAAATCTACGGCGCTGACGACCCAGACGATGTGCTGGGCGAAACGCTCATCGTGGCCGCGCCCAACGCAGTGGGCCAAACCAGCGATATCGAAGCTGAAGTCGTCGGCGTCACCCAAGGCACTTTGGCAGGAGTGGGATTCACCCCCATACCTTCGGTGGCACTGGCTGAGGAGGTTGCCGATATCAACGCCGAGGGGTTCGAAGGACAGATGCCCGAGGCCTACATCATGGCTGCCGCCGAGATCGAGAATCTTGAGCAGAACGAGGAAGCCGTCAAGGAAGCGCTCGCAGAAGAGGGGCTATGGGGCCTGACCGTTGAAGATCAGATAGCGATGTTCGAGGCGGTCATTGACGCCATCACCTGGATCTTGTCCGGATTTGCCCTCATCGCCCTGTTGGCGGCTAGCTTCGGCATTGTCAACACTCTGCTGATGAGCGTGCAGGAGCGTACTCGCGAAATCGGTCTGATGAAGGCTCTGGGCATGTCCCGGGCGAAAGTCTTCAGCTTGTTCTCGATGGAGGCGGTGATGATCGGAATCATGGGCTCTGTGGTCGGCGTCGGTCTAGGCCTTGCCACGGGTTTCATCACGGATGGATTCCTCACGGCCGAAGACGGGCCTCTGGGAGGATTCGCTGAGCTGAGCGTCTTCGGGGTTGATCCGCTGGCCATCGGCGGTATCTTCCTGCTCATCATCATCATCGCCTTTTTGGCTGGCACGCTGCCGGCAGCACGTGCGGCCAAGAAGGATCCGATCGAAGCTCTGCGGTACGAATAGCGGCTGTGCAGCAGATCTGAATAAATGGAGAATGACAGTGACAACAACACAGGAGGAGGAACAATGAGCAACCCGCCCCAGGACAACCACTCGCAGTGGGGGCCCGCCTCGGAACACGGTGCATCGCAGCCGGGAGGGGAAAATCCTTATGCGGGCCACAACCCCTCAAAGTTCGGAACTGAGGCGTATGACCCGAATGCCTACGGGGGTCCGTTGGAGCAGCCGGATAAGTTCCGCAAACTCAAGATGTTCACTCTGGTGTCGTTGGCGATCTTCGTGATCAACCAGCTGGTCAGCTTTGTCATGATGAGCTCCTCTGAGTACCGCAACGAGATGATCGATGAGATCGAACAGCAGATGTCGGCCACGGGCCAGACTGTAGACCGAGGCCAGATCGAAACCTATGTCGACGCCGTCGTCGGTGTCGGCGTGGCAATCGCTCTGATTGGTCTCGCCCTCTACCTGTTGGTCTACTTCGGTCTGCGGGCCAACAAGAACTGGGCCAGGATCGTGGGCATCATCTTTGCCATCCTCGGGGCAGTGATCAGTCTCGGTGGGTTCGCCTTCGGTGGTGCGACCGATATCGTCACCATTGTCGTCACCCTGCTCTGGGTCGGCGTGAACATCTACTGGCTGATTCTGGCATTCAGCCCAGATGTGACTCGGTACCTCCGGGAGGCCAAGCGCTGAGGCCTTGCCTGCAGTTACCCGATGGGGAGGATTTCGTTGCCTTTCGCAACGGACCCTCCCCATCGGTATAGAGTGCATTCAATGAGTCAGGAACAGCAGAGCTCCCAGGAAGCGCCGAGCGTACGCGTTCTCATCGCCCTGCTGCTTCCCCTGTTTGCCTCTCTCATGAGCATCTCCTTAGTGATGGTCGCGCTCCCAGCGATCGAAGAGGGGCTCGGTGCCACCTCAGCCGACCTGCAGTGGGTGCTGTCTGGGTACGCGTTGGCCTTCGGTGTGGGTCTTGTCCCGGCCGGCAGAGCTGGAGACCTCTGGGGCCGCAGACGCTTCTTCCTGATTGGCACAGCAGTCTTCGCCGCCACCTCTTTGGCGGCGGCATTCTCTCCGAATCCCTTTATCCTCAACGCCATGCGCGTCGCCGCAGGTTTGGGCGCTGCGATGCTGGTGCCGCAGATCATCGGGATGATTCAGCGGCTCTTCACAGGCCAGGCACGAGGCCGTGCCTATGGCTTGATGAGCACAGTCATCGGAGTCGCTGTGGCGATCGGTCCGCTGCTGGCCGGCGGACTGATCGACGCAGCACCCGCTGACACAGGCTGGCGACTGGTCTTCCTGCTCAACGTCCCGGTCACGGTAGTTGCGCTGATCGCAGCTGTTCTGTGGCTGCCGAAGTTCCAGGACCGCGACTCTGCAAAGGCCACATCCGCTGGCGCTCTGCGCGGACTGCTCAAACTAGATCCGCTTGGGGCAGGGTTGTTGTCCGTGGGCATCGTCTGCATCATGCTGCCCGTTATCCAGTTCGCGAATCTGCTGGGCGTAGCGATGGGCGTTTGCGGAGTGGCGCTCCTGCTTGTGTGGTTCTGGTGGGAGAAGCGCCTAGGAGAGCGTGACCCGGAGGCGCCGATGGTCAATCTCAAGCTCTTCACGCTTCCCAGCTACACCTGGAACTCCGCAGTGATCATTCTCTACTTTGCCGGTATGCCAGGCATTTGGGCTGTGGTGGCCATCTACATTCAGCAAGGTTTGGGTCTCGGGGCACTGACTGCGGGGCTCGTCATGCTGCCCAGCGCGGCTATGGTCATTCTGCTGGCCTCCCAGGTGGGGCGCCGGGTGGAGCGAGTGGGGCCGCAGATGCTGGTCCTCGGCAGCGTTGCCGCGTTCGTCTCCATGCTCGTGCTCGCCGGCGCGGCCCTGCTGCAGAGCACCGAATGGGCCTCGATCGGCTGGGTGGCGCTTGCCCTGGGGGTCAACGGCTTGTCACAGGCTCTGATCATTCCTAGTGCCCAGACGCTCTCCATGCAGGATGTGCCTGAAAGTATGGCCGGCGCTGCAGGAGGCGTGGCGCAGAGCGCTCAACGCGTTGTCACAGCGATCGGTCTGGCCGTGGTGACGGCGGTGTACTTCATGGTTCTCTCCGGCAGTGACCACCAGACAGCCATCCTGGTGGCTGCCTTGGTGATTGCCGGAATAATGCTCACCTCAGTCGCCGCCGCAGTGGGCGCGGCCCGGCGCGCCGCAGCCGACAGCAAGATCGGGCGAGGCGTCACGGTCACCTAAGACGGGTAACTTCACGGACATCTTTGTCCGTCACGTACTTCGGCGTGCCAGCAAAGATCTCAGCACGCTCATCAGATTCCTCCCACGCCCGCTCAGCTGCGGCGAACTCTGCTGAATCGCCCAATCGGGAGACAAACCAGGTCAGCTGGGACTTATCGTCGTCCAACCAGACAGACTCCACAGTGAACCCGCGGCCCTCGCGGGCGGGAAAGACGTCTCTGGCGAGAAACTCAACAAACTCCTCGGCCAGCGCGGGGTCCAGGGTGTAGCGGCGCATCCACGTGGTGCGATCAGCAGCATCAGCAGTCATGGTCTCCGGCAGTTCTGTCACGTCTCGCTCCTCAGGTTTGCTTTCGGGGCCTTTCGATCTTATCCCCGCAGTCTGGAACAATAGTCCTTTGTGAGCAATTCTCTTCCCTCCCCCCAAAGAGCGCACGAGGCTTTGCGCAACGCAGGCCGCAGAGGCACCAGCATCGTCTTTGCGGTGATGATCACCGTTCTGCTGGTCGCGCTGATCTTCGCCGCCAATGAGAATGACATCATCGGATGGATTCTGGTGGTGATCGCCGGTGGCTGGCTGCTGCTGGCTACTGTGGTGGTGACCGCGTTCTCACGCAGCGCCAAGAAGTTCGGGCAAGCGGTCGACTCTGCCAGGGCGGACGTCGCAGCTCAGCGCGGGCCCAATTCCGGGGGCACCGCCGTGGTGGATGAAGATACCCACACCCGGCACCTGAAGTTGGACCACTCCTTCAAGATTGTCCAGGTTCAGACCCGCGTCATCCAACAGGAGCTGGCCAAAGACCAGGAGGCCGACACTGAGATGGTGGACCGTGCGCTCGAAACACTCGAGATCACCGCTCACAACGGCCGCGATATGCTCGCCGAGCACGTGGGTCGGAAGACCAAGAACAGAGACCAGCACGACGACGGCCAAGGCGAAACGATCGAAGGCGACGTCGTGCGCTAGAGCGCTCTTCACCCTTGCCTTGTTGAGATTTCAGGCTCTTATAGGAGGCTCATCTCTCAACAACCGCCTGATAACCACAAAGGAGACCCAGTGAGCGAGCCCACAGAGCACCCGCACCGAATTGTGGACCCCAAGCCGGCAGATGTGACCCGGATTGCCTCTGTCAACGTCAATGGCATCCGGGCCGCCGCACGCAAAGGCATGGGCGAATGGTTGGCCTCCCGCGAGGTGGACATCTTGGCCTTGCAGGAGGTCCGGGCCTCCCCAGATATCCTCAGCAAGCTGGCGACCGAATTCGCTGAGCAAGCGGGGGCTGAGGACCCGGAGTCGGAATGGCATGTTCTTGAGAAGGAGGCGGCGGACAAGGGCAGGGCCGGAGTGGCCATCCTCTCTCGACGGCCCCCAGTAGCCACCCGCACCAGAATCGGTGAAGGGCACCCAGAGGACGAGGGCCGCTGGATCGAAGCTGACTATGAGCTCGGCGACGGAAGTACCCTCACCGTGGTCAGCGTCTACGTGCACTCCGGAGAAGTGGGAACCGTCCGACAAGAAAATAAGATGCGCTTCCTGCAGGACATGGTGGACTACCTTCCGCAACGTGCTGAACGTTCCGATCATGTGCTGGTTCTGGGAGACCTCAATGTGGGCCATACGGAGCTGGACATCAAGAATTGGAAGGGCAACGTGAAGAACTCCGGGTTCCTGCCTGAGGAGCGTGCATTCTTCGATACCTTCTTCGGTGACGCCGGCTACGTTGACGTGGCTCGTTCCCTCGCCGGCGAGGTGGACGGCCCGTACACCTGGTGGTCCTACCGCGGAAAAGCTTTCGACAATGACACTGGCTGGCGTATTGACTACCACATGGCAACCCCCGGGCTTGCGGAGTGGGCTGCCAACCCTCAGGTAGACCGCGCGTCCGACTACTCGCTTCGCTGGTCAGACCACGCTCCGCTCGTTGTGGATTACAAACTGCCCTGACTGATCGGCGGTTCTCACACTGTGCGGGGGTCCCGGGCGCCGGTGCCTTAGAGTATGAAATGGGTCTCCCTGATGGGAAACGGCCCAGATGTGTCGATGCCTCTAGGGCGAGCAGTGCGTAAACGGTCGTCCAGCCCCGAGACTCTAAGGAGTGCACAGTGATCACCGCGATTACCCTGTTCAAGACTGATCCACAGAAGATCCCAGAGACCGCCCAGGAGATCGCGGCGATCGAGGAAGTCGATGCGGTCTACTCGGTCACCGGTGCCTGGGACCTGGTCGCAGTCGTAAAGACGCAGAACTTCGAGGACCTCAGCGAACTGGTCCCGGGAAAGATCTCCAAAGCTGGGGCCATCATCAGCACCGAAACTATGGTCGCCTTCCGCACATACTCGCAGCGGGACTTGGAGGCCGGGTTCGCCCTCGGGGGCGACTGACAGCGATGATTCTCACATCTATTACGGTGCGCCGGCTGACCATCGAGATGCTCACCCCGTTCACGACAAGCTTCGGAACTCAGACTCACCGGGACCTGCTGATCGTGGAAGCCCACGACGACGCCGGCACAGTCGGGTACGGAGAGTGCGTAGCGGGTGCCGAACCCACCTACTCAGAAGAAGCCACCAGCACCTGTGAGGTGGCCCTGGCCGAGTACATTGTGCCCCGACTGACGAATACCGCTGTAGAGCACCCGGAGGACATCAGCCGGCTGCTGAGGCCGATTAAGCGCAACAACATGGCCAAGGCCTCACTGGAAGGTGCAGTATGGGATCTCTGGGCCAAACAGCAGGGAATCTCCCTAGCTCAAGCCTTCGGCGGTACCAAGAGCCGGGTAGACGTCGGCCTGAGCATCGGTATCAAACCCTCTGATGCGGAGCTCATTGAGGCAGTGGGGGACGCTGTGGATGCCGGGTACCGGCGCATCAAGATCAAGATTGCTCCCGGCCGGGACCTGTCCATGATGCGCGCAGTCCGGCGGGAGTTCCCCGATGAGGCGATCATGGTGGATGCAAACTCCGCCTACACCCTGGAAGACCGTGAACTTTTCTCAGCGCTCGATGACCTGAACCTGATGATGATCGAACAGCCGCTGGCGCACGACGATATCGTGGACCACCGGCATCTGCAGGCGGCCATCAGGACTCCCATATGTCTTGACGAGTCCATCCACTCCGTTGACGACGCACGCAAAGCGCTGGAGCTTGGCTCTGGCGAGATCATCAACATCAAGATCGGCCGTGTAGGCGGGATTGCGGAAGCCCTCAAGATTGAGAAGCTCTGCCGTGACTCCGGTGTGGACACCTGGTGCGGTGGCATGCTCGAAACGGGCATCGGTCGAGCGCATAACGTGGCGATTGCTAGCCTGTCCGGGTTCACCCTTCCGGGTGACACTGCGCCCTCGGCACGCTACTGGTCAGAGGACATCATCACCCCTGAGGTGACCATGAATGAGGGCCAGATCGAGGTGCCCACTGCGCCGGGTCTGGGCTATCAGGTGAGAACATCCATGCTGGAAGAGCTGACGACCCGGAAGTCCACTGTCGAGCTGAGCTGAGACAGCGAGCCTCCGGGGTCGGTCCCGCTGCTGCTAGAAGACGATGTGGCCCATCAGGAGCTCTTCCAGCTCTTGCTCGGTCATGATGTCGTCTTCTGAAGGCTCCTCCGTCTCCGGAGCTTCATTCCAATTGGAGTAGCGCTCCGTGACGTGGGCGTCGTCGTCGTAGTAGCTCAGCTCCACGAAGTATGGCGCGTCGGCGTCTGCCAAGACCACAAGCTCGGCCTCATCTTCACCGTCGTAGACCCACACCGAGGTGCCGTCGCGCTCCTGCAGTTCGCCTTCACTGGAGTACTGCTCGGCCAGGCTGGGGGCGTCGTCGAACCCGTACTCGTTCAGCAGGCCGTCGATCTCCAGCTCTTCCATCTCCGATTCGGGAATGTCCTCGATGATCAGCCAACGGTCGCCGGCCTCTTCGCGGAAGCCCTCTGCGTCGATGAACGAGTTGATGTCATCGCCTTCAGCCTCTGCGCCGAGCTCCATGAGGTCAACGAACGCCGAGACCGGCATATAGGCAACACCTTCGGAGCGCAGGAACAACATGTCCCACTCCACGTCCAACACATGGGCCTGCATGAAGACGCGATCCCCACCATCGGTGAAGTGCACGAGGACTTCTTGGTCGTCTTCGTCCACGTCCATATCGTCAAGCATCGGGTCAGAGGCGAAGGCCGCATCCCAGTCCCCGTCGCTGAGCACAGTGAAGGACTCCGCCTGTTCAACTGATTCCAGAATGTCTTCGGCGAGATCCTCCAGCGGGGGTGGATCCTCGTCCCCACAACCGGTCAGGACCAGCAGCCCTGCTGTTGCGATACCCACACCTGCGGTCCTGCCAGGCCGCCGCGCAACTGAATACAATGAAGTCACCATTCCTCCTGCATATGTATCAAACCCTCAGGGGCTTATGTACCCAACACACTGTTGGTTCGGTGCAACTCTAGCGCGAACCCAGCTGGCATTCAGAGTCATGCGCGTCCAGGCGCAGCCCTAGAACTTTGGTGGTTTTCTCCAGGGCCATAGAATGACCGCAGACTCGCCCCGAACTGAACAGGACAAGGACCCTTCGTGACCGACGACGCCACCTCAACTTTCGAGCAGCAGGGCACCACCCGGAAGACCCCTGAAGCGGGAGCCCGTGTGATTTCCGGGATGCAGCCATCGGGGGAGTCACTGCACCTGGGGAACTATGTGGGGGCCCTGGTCAATTGGGTGAAGACCCAGGAGCAGTACGAGTCCTTCTTCTTCATTCCGGACCTGCATGGCATCACCGTGCCGCACGATCCACAGTTCCTGCGCGAGCGGACCCGGAACACTGCAGCTCAGTTCATCGCCGGAGGAATCGATCCTGACCGGGCGACGCTGTTCGTGCAGTCTCACGTGCCGGAACACGCGCAGCTCGCCTGGGTCCTGACCTGCATCACAGGCATGGGCGAGGCAGCACGAATGACGCAGTTCAAGGACAAGTCAGCCAAGCAGGGAACCGACGCTGCCTCCGTCGGTCTGCTGAGCTACCCGATGCTCATGGCTGCCGATATCCTGCTCTATCAGCCTGATGGCGTTCCGGTAGGTGATGATCAGAAGCAGCATGTGGAGCTGACCCGGAATCTCGCCCAGCGCTTCAACCACCGCTTCGGTGAGACGTTCCGAGTGCCCGAACCCTTCATTCCTGAAGTGGGAGCACGGATCTATGATCTCCAAGAACCTCGTGTGAAGATGTCCAAATCGGCATCGTCTCCTAACGGACTTCTCAACATTAATGACACGGATAAAAAGATCGCGAAGAAGATCAAGTCGGCTGTCACTGACGATGGCACTGAAATTCGTTTCGATCGAGAGGCCAAGCCGGGAGTCTCCAATCTGCTGAGCATCTACTCCGCCGTGACCGGAAAGACCATCTCAGAGCTGGTCAGTCAGTACCAGGGGAAGATGTACGGGCACCTCAAAGTGGATCTGGCTGAGGTGGTCGTAGCCACCATCGGACCGGTCCGTGACCGAACACAGGAACTGCTCGCGGATCCCGGAGAGCTGGACGCCCTGCTCGCCAAAGGCGCGGCAAAGGCGCGGCAGACTGCGGCAGAGACACTGGCTGAGGTCTACGACAAAGTGGGCTTCCTGCCTGCTGTTCCGGTATAACTCTGATGCCCCGCAGCTCCCGTCTTCGGCCGCAGAACCAAGCAGCACTGCGTGGGCACCAGCGCGGGAACACAGGCGCTATCTTTGATGCGGCCAGAGCGCGCGTGGAGAAACTCGACGACCGTCACGAGGTGAGGGCCCGGAACAATCCCCTGGACCACGACCTCCTGAGGCGTGAAGAGCTGCAGGCCCGCATGGCCTATGGTCGCGCCAAGCGTGAAGGACAGGAAGGGACTGCCAGATTCCTTCCGCTGCTCGAGTGGGGCCTTACCCGGGTCAACAGGACGCGTGTGGTGCGGTCCCTGAATCTCTTCTTCTTCCACTACGGAACTGTGATGGCGGCCGGAGCCGCCTACATGATGTTCTTCTCCGTGACCGCCATGCTGTGGGCGGGGTTCTCAGTGGCTGGCATTGTCATTGGTGGAAACCCTGAATATCAGGAGTTCATCATCGACAGTGTCCAAGAGGCTGTCCCTGGCGTCATCAGTGAGGGTGGGCTCATCACGGAGACCCAGGCTCGCGGTCTGTTCAACCCTGAAGGGCTCAACGCATCCCTGGCGATCGCGGTCGCCGTGGCACTGGTGACCTCCTTGAGTTGGCTGCACGGCCTGAGGGCTGGCATACGCAGTATCTGGGAGCGGCCACTGATGGCTGAAAATGTCATTTTCGTCAAGCTCAAGGACTTTGGAATGCTCATCGTCCTGGGTGTGGTCGCAATTGCTTCGGCAGTGCTGGGACTTCTCAGCCACGGCCTGATCACACAGGCGGTGGCATTTCTCGGGTGGTCCTCCGGAGGTGGGACTGAGGTTGTCCTGCAGCTGGTGTCCTTCAGCATATCGTTCCTCCTGGACATGATGATCGCGGTCATCCTGATGCGCGTCGCCTCCCGCTTGGTGATGCCGGTCGCGGCACTGTGGCAGTCGGCTCTCATTGCAGGAGTCGGGGCGTCGCTGCTGCGTTTGGGCTCCAGTCAGCTCCTGCAGAACTTTGTCGACAGTCCGAACCCGCTGCTGAACACCTTCGGTACGGTCCTGGGAGTATTCTTCTACTTCTTCCTCTTCGGCCTGGTGTACCTCTTTGCGGCCAGCTGGGGGGCCATCGCGGCATCGGACCAGGCTGATCGAAGCTGAGGACCGCCTTTAACGACGGAGAGGGGGCCTACTGCGCAGAGCAGCAGGCCCCCTCTCCGTACTTCACGAGCTCACAGAGAGCGAGTCAGGATCGCAGTCTTGACCTCTTGGATCGCCTTGGTGACCTCAATGCCGCGGGGGCATGCCTCGGTGCAGTTGAAGGTGGTGCGGCAGCGCCACACCCCTTCCTTGTCATTGAGGATCTCCAGCCGCATATCGCCAGCATCGTCACGAGAGTCGAAGATGAAACGGTGGGCGTTCACGATGGCGGCAGGACCAAAGTACTGACCGTCAGTCCAGAACACCGGGCAGGAGCTGGTGCATGCCGCACACAGAATGCACTTGGTGGTGTCATCAAAGCGTTGCCGCTCCTCCGGCGACTGCACACGCTCGGCAGTCGGGGCGGGGGAGTTGTTGATCATGAAAGGCATGATCTCCCGGTAGGACTGGAAGAACGGCTCCATGTCCACGATCAGGTCTTTCTCCACGGGTAGGCCCTTGATCGCTTCGACCACAATGGGCTTGGAGGTATCGAGGTCCTTCAGCAGCGTTTTGCAGGCCAGGCGGTTGCGTCCATTGATCCGCATCGCGTCTGATCCGCAGATGCCGTGAGCGCACGAGCGGCGGAACGTCAACGTCCCGTCCACGTCCCACTTGACCCGGTGAAGGGCGTCGAGCACGCGATCCGTGCCGAACATGGTCAGTTCCCATTCATCCCACCAAGCATCCTCAGCACGCTCGGGATCGTAGCGTCGGACCTTGAGGGTGATATCAAATTCCTGCACCGCACCGGCGCCATCGCCAGACTCAGCGAGGTCGACCTTGGAAGCGGGTTCTTTCTCAACAGTGGGAGTGCTCATCAGTACTTACGCTCCATCGGCTCGTAGCGGGTGAAGGTGACCGGTTTGGTGTCGAAGCGAATGCCCTCGACACCTTCGGTCACGAAGTCGGGATCCTTGTACAACATCGAATGCAGCATGAAGTTATCGTCGTCCCGGTCAGGATAATCCTCACGGTAGTGACCACCCCGGGACTCTTTGCGGTGCATCGCGGAAACAGTCATCACTTCAGCCATGTCCAGCAGGAAACCGAGTTCAAGGGCTTCCAGCAGGTCCAGGTTGAAACGCTTGCCTTTGTCCTGAACAGTGATCTGGTGGTAGCGCGCCTTGAGCTCGTAGATCTTGTCGAGGGCTTCCTTAATGCTCTCCTCTGACCGGAAGACCTGCATATTGAGGTCCATAGTGTCCTGAAGCTCAGCTCGGATGGTTGCTACCCGCTGCTCACCGGTGGAGTTGCGCAGCATGTCCAACTGCTCAGTGACGAAGGCCTCGGGAGCCTCCGGAAGCTCGACGAACTCAGCACTGCTGGCGTACTCGGCGGCGTAAAGACCGGCGCGCTTGCCGAAAACGTTGATGTCGAGCAGGGAGTTAGTGCCCAGCCTGTTGGAACCGTGAACCGATACGCAGGCCACCTCGCCAGCAGCGTAGAGACCCGGGACGACGGTGTCATTGTCCTGGAGCACTTCGGCCTTGATATTGGTGGGCACACCGCCCATGGCGTAGTGGCAGGTGGGGAACACCGGTACAGGTTCAGTATGCGGTTCGACCGCGAGGTACGTCCGAGCGAACTCAGTGATGTCCGGAAGCTTCGCGTCAATATGCTCTGGCTCGAGGTGCGTCAGATCCAGATACACGTAGTCCTTATTGGGGCCTGCTCCGCGTCCTTCACGGACTTCCTGCGCCATGGCACGGGCGACAATATCGCGTGGAGCCAGGTCCTTGATGGTGGGGGCGTACCGCTCCATGAAGCGCTCGCCCTCACTGTTGCGCAGAATGCCGCCTTCTCCTCGGGCTGCCTCAGAGAGCAGCACGCCCAAGCCGGCCAGGCCGGTGGGGTGGAACTGGACGAACTCCATGTCCTCCAGAGGGATGCCCGCGCGGTAGGCGATGGCCATGCCATCAGCAGTCAGGGTGTGGGCATTGGAAGTCGTCTTGAAGATCTTGCCCAGACCACCGGTAGCGAAGACGACTGACTTGGCTTGGAAAATGTGCAGCTCGCCGGAGGCAAGATCGTAGGTGACCACACCTGCGACTCGCTTCTGCTTGAAGGTGGTCCCGTCTTCGCGGGTCGCGTCCTCTTCAACTGTAATGAGGTCCAGAACGTAGTACTCGTTGTAGAACTCCACATTGTGCTTGACGCAGTTTTGGTAGAGCGTCTGCAGAATCATATGACCGGTGCGGTCAGCAGCGTAACAGGCCCGGCGCACGGCGGCCTTGCCGTGATCACGCGTGTGTCCGCCGAAACGCCGCTGGTCGATCTTGCCCTCTGGCGTGCGGTTGAAGGGAAGCCCCATCTTCTCCAGGTCCAAGACGGCGTCGATGGCCTCTTTGGCCATGACCTCGGCGGCATCCTGGTCCACGAGGTAGTCGCCACCTTTGACAGTGTCAAAAGTGTGCCACTCCCAGTTGTCTTCTTCGACGTTTGCCAGTGCGGCGCACATACCGCCCTGCGCGGCGCCGGTGTGCGAACGGGTCGGGTAGAGCTTCGTCAGCACCGCAGTGTGCGCGCGCTGGCCTGATTCGATGGCAGCGCGCATGCCTGCGCCGCCGGCGCCGACGATCACAACGTCGTACTTATGAACCTGCATGTTCTGTTCGGCTCTTTTCTCTTGGTGCGTGTGGGTGCGTGCGATGCGGAGGCGTCGTCGTGTACTAGTTGACGATGTTCTCGCAGAACGACGGTGCGTAGTCCATCAGGTTTCCGGCGTCGTCGACCAGGCAAGGCTCGAAGGTGAAAATCACCAGGGTGCCGAGAATGATGATGACCGTGCTCGCCAAGTAAAGGATCGACTTCAGCCAGAGCCGAGTCGAGTCCTTCTCCGCGTAGTCGTTGATGATGGTGCGCATGCCGTTGGTGCCGTGCAGCATGGCCAGCCACAGCATGGTCAGATCCCAGAACTGCCAGACAGGATTGGCCCACTTGCCGGCCACGAAGGCGAAGTCAATCTGGTGAATTCCCTCTCCGACCATCAGGTTGGAGAACAGGTGCACGAAGATGAGCACCACCAGTGCCGCACCGGAGACTCGCATAAAGACCCAGGCGACCATCTCGAATGAGCCGGACGACGGGTTTGAGCGCAGATATTTGGGATCGATTCTTCCTGAGCGGGGGGCCTCGATGCCCTGCGCTGGGAGTACTGCTTCAGAGTTCGTGGTGGTCATCTCAGAAACCCTCCCAGCCTTCGAAAAAGATCATCAGGTGGCGGATTGAGAACGCCACCATTGTCACGAACCACAGGACCATGACGGCCCAGAGCATCTGGCGGTGATACCGGGTGCCCTGCTTCCAGAAGTCCACCAGAATGATGCGCAGACCGTTGAATGCGTGGAAGACGATAGCGCCCACCAGGCCGATTTCGCCCATGATCATAATGGGGTGCTTATATGCTCCAATGACCGCGTCGTAAGCCTCAGGTGAGACGCGGACCAGCGAGGTGTCCAATACATGGACTAGAAGGAAGAAGAAGATTCCGACACCGGTGATTCGATGTCCAACCCAGGACCACATACCTTCGCGGCCTCTGTAGAGCGTCCCCCGTCCACCGGAGGTGCTTTTTGTCTGCGTCACGTTCAGTTACCTTTCCAGCGTCGTCGCATGGCACTGAGGTCCATCCTAATCTTTTGAGGTGCAGCTTTGTTTTCTACACGTTGTAGAAAAGGCCTCTGCGCCGGCTTGTCGTATAATGGCCCAGGTCAGCCCCGGGTGGCTCCTGTCGTCGCGAAAGTTTGACCCCAGCCGTTCCGCCAGTGCGTCATGATCTGTTTCACACAGTACGCAGGGAGATCCTGCTCAGGAGATACGCTAGGTCGAGTGACTTCCAGCTCCGACTCCACACAGGCCAGTGTCCGCCCATCAGCACTGGAACGATTCCACGCAGTGATCCCCGCCGGTGGTGTTGGCACAAGACTCTGGCCTCTCTCGCGCGCAGGCGCACCGAAATTCCTGCACGACCTGACGGGAGCGGGAACCACTCTGCTCCGATCAACCTACGAGCGCCTGCTCCCTCTATCAGGGCACGCGGTCATGGTGGTCACCGGGGAGGCCCATGGTGAGGCCGTGCTTGGTCAGATCCCAGAGCTGGACGCTGAGGATCTGGTGCTTGAGCCGGAACCCAAAGATTCTGCGGCGGCTATCGGCCTGGCGGCCGCGATCCTTCACGCCCGAGATCTGGCTGCGGGACGTACCGCTTCCCAGGGGACCATCATGGGGTCGTTCGCGGCCGACCATGTGATTGCTCCGGTGCCGATCTTCCAGGATGCGGTCGGTCAGGCTGTAGCCACGGCTGCCACCGGAAAGATCGTCACCATCGGCATCAAACCCACTCACCCCTCAACAGCTTTCGGATACATCCGCACCGGTGAGACGTACCAGGTGGCGGATGCCCCCGATGCGCACCACGTTGTTGAGTTCGTGGAGAAGCCCGGCGATCAGATCGCACAAGAATATGTGGCCAGCGGAGATTACCTCTGGAACGCGGGAATGTTCGTCGCTCCGGTCTCCCTGCTGCTCGATCATCTGGCTGCCGCCGAACCGGAGCTTCACGCGGGGCTGACCGAGATCTCCGCTGCGTGGGGGACGGCGCGCCAGGAGGAGACCCTGGCTCGCATCTGGCCGACCCTGCCGAAGACGTCCATTGACTACGCCGTGGCCGAACCGGCCGCCGATGCCGGAGACGTAGCCGTCATCCCAGGAAACTTCACCTGGGACGATGTAGGCGATTTCGCCGCTATAGCGCGGCTCAATCCAGCTGCTCAGCAGGAGAACATGACCGTCCTGGGCAAGAAGCCGAGAGTGTATTCCGAAGACTCCTCAGGCGTCGTCGTTTCCGAAACTCAACGAGTGGTGGCGCTGATCGGTGTGAAGGACATCGTCGTGGTCGACACTGAGGATGCTCTGCTGGTCACCACCACTGATCATGCCCAGTCCGTGAAACAGGCGGTCGAAGCGCTCAAAGAGAAGGGAGACTCCGATGTCCTCTGACGCGGAGGCATCCGGGCGGGAGACCACGGCACGGGTCGATGCCGAAGTCACGCGCCTCACCACCCCAGCCGCGGCCACAGCAGATCTCATCGCTGAACTGGAAAGTGATCTGATCTCCTTCCGCCGAGACCTCCACGCCCATCCTGAATTGTCCTGGAAGGAGAAGCGCACCACCGCCAGCATCGCCGCCCGCCTGAGTGAGGCTGGGCTGGCACCTCAGCTGCTGCCGGAGACCACCGGTTGCTACGTGGATGTCGGGCCGGCTGACGCGCCGATCGCCGCAGCCTTCCGGGGGGACATCGACGCGCTGCCCATCACCGAAACCACCGGGCTGGACTACGCCTCGCAGAACGCCGGAGTCGCGCACTCCTGCGGCCATGACCTGCACACCACTGTCATGATGGGCCTGGCCTGGACTCTGCAGCGGCTGCACACCGAGCATTCGTCACGGTCGGACGGAGGCGGAGGGCTCGGCGCCCGGATTCGCATCATTTTCCAGCCAGCTGAAGAACACTTTCCCGGCGGCGCCCAGGAAGTCGTGAGGCAGGGGGTGCTGAACGGTGTGCCTCGAATCTTCGCCCTGCATGCGGATCCTAAGCTCACCGTCGGCTCAGTCGGCACCCGTATCGGTCCCATCACCTCCGCCTCCGACCTTGTACGCGTTGAGGTCTCCGGGCGCGGCGGGCACACGTCACGGCCCCACCTGACGGAGGACGTCATCGGCGCACTCGGGCATATCGCCACAAGCGTGCCAGCCATCCTGGCCAGACGGATTGACGTCCGCAGCGGAGTCTCCCTGGTGTGGGGACATGTCAGTGCCGGAAACGCTGCCAACGCCATTCCCTCCACCGGTGCACTGCACGGCACGATGCGCATTCTCGACGCCGATGCGTGGAAAGAGGCCGGTGGCGTACTGGTGCCGATCGTTGAGCAGGCAGCTGCTGCATACGGGGTCAGTGTCACTCTGGACCATGTACGAGGGGTGCCCCCCGTGGTGAACGACGAGGACTGCACCGGCATCATCGACCGCGCGGTGAAAAGAGCCCTCGGGGAATCCAGCCTGACCCTCGCCGAGCAGTCTATGGGGGGCGAGGACTTCGGATGGATGACCCAGGAAGTCCCCGGCTCCATGTTCCGACTCGGCACCATGACCCCTGGCGGGGAGGCCTACGATTTGCACCGTGGGGACTACATTCCAGACGAGCGCGCCATTGCGATAGGCGTCAAAGTGATGGCAGAAGTGGCGCAGAGCTGCCTCTCTGCCAGCGCTTAGGATTGATCCATGGCTGACGACGTCGATTTCAGTGTGCTCACGGCTGCTGCAAACCAGGCAAGAGGGCGCGCGTATGCACCTTATTCCCAGTACCAGGTGGGGGCTGCCGCACTGACCACTGACGGTCGACTGATCACCGGATGCAACGTGGAGAACGCCTCATACGGCGTCGGCCAGTGCGCTGAGAACACGCTGGTCGGCCAGCTACACCTCACAGGCGGTGGTCAGATCACAAAGTTCACCTGCGTCAACTCCCAGGGGGAGACCATCATGCCGTGCGGACGGTGCCGCCAACTACTCAACGAGTTCGCCGCTGACACGTTCCAGATCCTGACCCCTGAGGGAATCACGGACATGGAGGGCATTTTGCCCCAGGCCTTCGGCCCAGCAGACCTAGGAAAGGTGGCTCCATGAGCCCGTCGCATGACGTCGTCGACCTCATCCGCGCAAAACGCGACGGTGACACTCTGAGCCAGGAGCAGATTGACTGGCTCATCAACGCCTACACCGATGGCACCGTGGCTGAGGAACAAATGAGCGCCCTGGCCATGGCAATACTGCTGCGTGGGATGGATCGGACAGAGATCCGGCAGTGGACGGCGGCGATGATCGCGACCGGTGAAAGGATGAACTTCAGTTCTCTCACAAGGCCGGACGGTAGCCGCCGGCTCACCGCAGACAAGCACTCCACCGGCGGTGTCGGCGATAAGATCACCCTGCCGTTGGCCCCATTGGTCGCCTCTTACGGCGTGCCAGTCCCGCAGTTGTCCGGCCGGGGCCTGGGCCATACCGGTGGAACCCTGGACAAACTCGAAGCCGTCCGCGGTTGGCGTGCTCACCTGTCCAATGCTGAGGTCCTCCACCAGCTGGACACGGTCGGTGCAGTGATTTGTGCTGCCGGTTCCGGTCTGGCGCCAGCCGATAAGAAGCTCTACGCGCTGCGCGATGTCACCGGCACCGTGGAATCCATTCCGCTGATCGCCAGCTCCATCATGTCCAAGAAGATCGCAGAGGGCACCGATGCGCTGGTGCTCGACGTGAAGGTCGGCGCAGGAGCGTTTATGAAGAACTACGACGACGCCTTCGAACTGGCCCAGACAATGGTCGCGTTGGGCACTGACGCCGGGGTGCACACCACCGCGCTCCTCACCGAAATGGATACCCCACTGGGCCGCACAGCCGGCAACGCTGTGGAGGTCCAAGAATCCGTGGAGGTACTGGCTGGCGGGGGCCCTACGGACGTCGTCGAACTCACCGCAGCGCTGGCCGCAGAGATGCTTGCAGGGGTGGGCCTGACCGGTGTAGATCCGCTGGATAATCTGAAAAACGGCAAGGCGATGGACTCCTGGCGGGCCATGATCGCCGCGCAAGGGGGCGACCCCGACGCACCGTTGCCTGAGCCGCGTCACCAGCACACCCTGCACGCGCCGGAGACTGGCACCGTGACTCGGATGGATGCCTACGCCGTGGGCATCGCGGCGTGGCGGCTGGGAGCTGGGCGAGCCCGCAAGGAGGATCAGGTGCAGGCCGCGGCCGGGGTCCGCCTGCACGCCAAACCCGGAGACACGGTCACGGCCGGAGCGCCGCTGGTGACCCTGCTGACAGATGATGATCAACGCATCCAGCGTGCCGAGCAGGCGCTCGCCGGAGCCATCGACATTTCCGAGGGTGCTGACACCGCGCCGGCGACGTTGATTAAGGCCCGGATCGCTGCCGCGGACATTTGACGCAGCAGCCATGGGACTTGGTGAACTCCTCGACCAGCTCAACGAGCTGATTCTCACAGCGGCCTCCGGGTGGTGGACCCTGGTGGGTCTCTTCGTCTTCTGTGTGGGCGATGGGGTCTTCCCGGTGCTCCCCTCAGACGCTTTGGTTGTGGGCCTCGGGTCAGTGCAGGATTCAGTTGGCACACCGCACTGGGTGTGGGTCATTCTGGTGGCCGCCGCCGGAGCAGTGGTGGGCGATTTTATCGCCTGGAACTTGGGGCGCTGGATTGGTACCCACCGGTTCCAGTGGATGCGTCAACCCACTCCGCAGAAGACGCTTGTCTGGGCCAGACACGAATTGGACAAGCGCGGAGTGCTGCTGATCTTTGTCGGCCGGTTTATCCCAGGAGCTCGAGTAGCCATCAACTTTGTGGCAGGCTCCACGCAGTTTTCGCTGCGCCGATTCCTGTTGATCGACAGCGCCGCATCGCTGCTCTGGGCCAGCTGGCTGACCGGGCTCGGGGCGCTCGGCGAAGCCATCTTCGGGAACATGCTCATCGCCATGGTGGTCGGTATCGGAGTTGCGATCGTGCTGGGGTGGATCAGTGAGCGGCTGTTCAAGATGTTCACTGCCTGGCTGGACCGCCGCGGCTACCACCTTGACCCGGAAGGGTACCAGGATATTGGCGAGGTTCCGGTGGAGCCGCCCATCCACCTTCGCCGCAGACACCGTGACAAAAATGACGACGACGACACCGTCTGAGAGGTGAAGCCCACCGGTAGGCTAGGGGCTATGAGCACTCACGAGGGTTTTGAAGCCCAGCTGCGCGACCTGCCCAAAGTTTCTCTGCACGACCACCTGGATGGGTCTCTACGCCCCTCCACGCTGATCGAGCTGGCCGCAGAAATCGGCCATGAGTTACCGAGCTCTGACCCGGCCTCTCTGCAGGAGACTTTTCGGACAAACGCCAATTCCGGCGACCTGCTCAAGTACCTGGAAGCCTTCGCTCACACCACTGCTGTTATGCAGTCCGCTGCGAATCTGCGCCGAGTGGCCCGAGAATACGTGGAAGACCTGGCTGCCGATGGTGTGATCTACGCGGAAGTTCGGTGGGCTCCTGAGCAGCACATCGCCGGCGGTCTGACATTGGATGAGGCCGTCGAGGCGGTCCAGGACGGGCTCAACGAAGGTGCCGAGGCGGTCGAAGAGAATGACGGGGTGATCGCGGTCGGGCAGTTGCTGTCCGCCATGCGTCAGGCTGATTACGCCGAAGACATCGTAGAGCTGGCGCTGCGGCACCGCGACTCCGGGGTGGTGGGCTTTGACATCGCGGGACCCGAGGCCGGATTTCCGCCATCACAATTCGCCTCCAGTTTCACGCGCTTAGCCGAGCAGATGCTGCCGGCCACCGTCCACGCCGGTGAGGCTGACGGTCTGGAATCAGTGCGCAGCGCCCTAGTGGACGGGCGAGCCCAACGGCTCGGTCATGGAATCCGCGTTGCGGAGGACATTATTCTGACCACTGGTCCTGATTCTCGGTCCAAGACCGGTGATGGCGGTGAAGACTTGATCGAGGTCGAGCTCGGCCCAATTGCTGCCTGGGTCCGCGATAGGCAGGTGCACCTGGAGACCTCGCCCACCTCGAATCTGCAAACCGGCGCAGTGACTGCCCTGACCGGGGAGTCACCGGCGGAGATGACCCACCATCCATTCGACATGCTGTATCAGCTCGGCTTCAACGTCGGTGTGAACACTGATAACCGGTTGGTTTCCGGTGTCACACTCAGTGGGGAACTCGCCGCGCTCGCTGAAGCGTTCGACTACGGCTTGGCCGAATTGGCCGATTTCCAGGTCAACGCCATTGAGGCGAGTTTCCTGGGCTATGAAGAACGTGAGGTACTCGCCGCCCATATCCTCGAGGCCTGGCAGTGACGGCACTTCCGCATATGGAGCAGCTCAGAGACATCATCTCTCAGCTGCGTGAGCACTGCCCCTGGACGGCTCAGCTGACCCATGAAGCGCTCACGCCGTATCTGATTGAGGAAGCACAGGAGGTCGCCGAGGAGATTGATGCGGGGATCACCGGAGAGCCGTTGCGCAAGGAACTCGGTGACATCCTGCTTCAGGTGGCGCTGCATGCTGCGATTTCCCAAGAGCGCGGCGAGTTCGATTTAGACGGCGTGGCCGAAGCGCTCTGCGCCAAGCTCATCCGGCGCAATCCGCATGTCTTCGATCCGCACGGGGCACTCAATCCCAAGCCGGCCACTGTGGATGAGATCGATGCCGCATGGGACCGGATCAAGGCCCAGGAGAAAGCTGAACTCGACTAGGCTGGAGTCCAGTCAATGGTGACCGTTGTTCCGTCATCCCTTTAAGGCAAGGAGAATCCATGTCCCTGATCGCAAGCGTCTTCGGCCGCGAAATACTCGACTCCCGCGGAAACCCCACGGTGGAGGTTGATGTCCTCCTCGACGACGGAAGCTTCGGGCAGGCCGTCGTGCCCTCAGGTGCCTCCACCGGCGCCTTCGAAGCTGTGGAGCGTCGCGACGGTGACAAGCAGCGTTACCTCGGAAAGGGCGTTACCCAAGCAGTAAATGCCGTCAATGAAATCATCGCCCCAGCCCTGGACGCCCTGGACGCCACCGAGCAGCGGTCGATTGACCAGGTGCTTCTGGACCTCGACGGTACAGAGAACAAGGGCAGCCTTGGAGCCAACGCCATCCTGGGAGTCTCCCTGGCCGTAGCCAAGGCAGCCGCCGACGCCTCGGACCTTCCGCTCTACAAGTATCTGGGCGGGCCGAACGCTCACCTGCTTCCGGTGCCCATGATGAACATCCTCAACGGAGGGTCGCACGCCGATTCCAACGTGGACATCCAGGAATTTATGATCGCCCCCATCGGGGCTGCCACCTTCTCCGAGGCGCTGCGCTCCGGCGTCGAGGTCTACCACGCGCTCAAGGCTCTGCTGAAGGAAAAAGGCCTGTCTACCGGGCTGGGCGACGAGGGCGGATTCGCCCCCGACCTGCCCTCCAACCGGGCGGCGCTTGACCTCATCACAGAGGCCATCAAACGGGCGGGCTACACGCCGGGTCAGGACATTGCCCTCGCCCTTGATGTTGCTGCCAGCGAGTTCTACTCCGAAGGCGCCTACACCTTCGAAGGCGAACAGAAGACACCCGAGCAGATGAGCCAGTACTACAAGGAACTTGTCGAGGCTTATCCGCTGGTCTCCATTGAGGATCCCCTTGATGAAGACGATTGGGAAGGGTGGAAAACACTCACCGATATGATCGGTGCCCAGGTCCAGTTGGTCGGCGACGATCTCTTCGTCACCAACCCCGATCGGCTCGCGAAAGGCATTGCGAACGGCACGGCCAACTCGTTGTTGGTGAAGGTCAACCAGATAGGTTCGCTGACGGAGACACTGGACGCCATCTCACTGGCCCAGCGCAGTCAGTACACCACCATGATCAGCCACCGTTCCGGTGAAACTGAGGACACAACAATCGCTGACATCGCTGTGGCGGTGAACGCGGGACAGATCAAAACGGGCGCACCCGCGAGGTCCGAGCGAGTCGCTAAGTACAACCAGCTGCTGCGGATCGAAGAGGAGCTCGGCGACGCGGCCCGTTTCGCCGGCGCTTCAGCATTCCCGCGTTTCTCCGCTGATTCCTCAAGCTAAACCAGACAGTGAAACGAACGGCCTGATTGCCCGAGCCCTCGGGTGATCAGGCCGTTCGTCGTTTAAAGCGATGAATCCAGGATCCTCTGCGTGTCCTAGGGGCGGCTTATACTGCCCCGCCAGTACGCTGAGGTTCTGTAACAGAACGCTTCCCATCAGTGGTGTGCTCGCCGGTTCGGCCTTCCACAGCTGAACCGGCGAGACATACCTAGTTAAGGCGGTGACGGCCGTGCCTCGACACGCACGCAGCTCAGATGCGTCCACCGCTGCACCCGAAAGTCCCAGCACCGGCAGCCAGCGACGCGCTCAGGCCCGAGCAGAACGCGCCAGGGCTCGGCGCCTGCAAGAGCGTGAACAGGTCTCAGGCGAGATCCGCACCCCTGATGAAATCACCGCGCGACGTGCTCGCAGGGCCGACAGGCCTCAGCAATCCGCCCAGCGGCCATCAGTTAAGACCCCAGTCTCTGCTCGAACGCTTGTGCCTGAGAGGACCTTCTCCGGTCGCATGATCATGCTGACCATCGTCACCCTGGTGGTGATCTCCTTCCTGGTGCCCACTGTCCGGACGTACATGCAGCAGCGGGCAGAGATCAACGAGCTTGCGGGACAAATCTCCGAGGAGCAGCAGCGGCAGGAAGAGCTGTACTCAGAGTTGGCCCGCTGGGACGATCCGCAGTTCGTCCAGCGCCAGGCCAGGGAACGAATAAACCTCATGGTGCCGGGTGAGCGCCGGTACCATGTGATCGGTGATCTCGAGGATCAGGAGATCCAGACGGATTCGGCCGACGACTCTACCGAAGACCAGGATTGGACTGACGATCTCTGGGAATCTGTCATCGACTCCGCGGAGCAGTAAAGTAGTGTGCTGTGAACCGCGCACCTGTACCTTCTGAACCTTCCCCCACACCCTCCCCACGGGACCTTGACACGCTCAGCCTCCAGCTGGGCAGACCGGTGCGCGACGTCGTCGAGATTCCTTCCCGCTGTGTCTGCGGCAATCCACTGGTCGCCGCAACATCACCGCGGCTATCCAACGGGATCCCGTTTCCCACGACCTTTTACCTCACCCACCCCACGGTGACCGCCGCAGTCTCAAGGCTCGAAGCGGCTGGTGTGATGACGGAGATGACGGCGCGCCTCAGCGACGACCCGCAGCTTGCCGAGCAGTACCGAAATGCCCACGAGCATTACCTGGCGGAGCGGGAGCGGATTCGGAAGAAGGCAGGCGTGGATCCGGTCTGGGAGATTGAGGGAATCACCGCTGGCGGGATGCCGACCCGAGTCAAGTGTCTTCACGTCCTTGCAGGACATGCTCTCGCCGCCGGTCCCGGTGTGAACCCATTGGGGGATCAGACACTGGATCTGATCAGTTCCGAATGGACCGCGGACACCTGCACATGTGAGACTGCGTGGGACCACAGTGCCGAAGTCCCCGCTAAAGACCTTTCGCGCCACGTGCGCCGTCTTGAGGAAAGAGAAGCATCATGAGAGTTGCCGCTATTGACTGTGGCACAAACTCGATCCGCCTGCTGATCGCTGACGTCGACCTGCCCGGCAGCGGCGCGCTCACCGATGTGGTGCGTCGGATGACGGTGGTGCGCCTGGGGGAGGGAGTCGACCAGACCGGCGAGTTCTCTTCCGGAGCGCTCCAGCGCACGTTCGCTGCCGTCGATGACTATGCAGCACTCATTCGCAAACACCACGTTCAGGCCGTTCGGTTCGTCGCGACCTCGGCCTCCCGAGATGTCAGTAACCGAGCCGAGTTCATCTCCGGAGTCAGAGAGCGCCTGGGCGTGGAGCCGGACGTCATTCGCGGTTCCGAAGAAGCCGGTTTTTCCTTTTCCGGTGCGGCTTCAGTCCTTGACTGGGATTCTGAGCGAAAGGTCCTCGTGGTGGACCTCGGAGGCGGGTCCACGGAGTTCGTCCTGGGCACCTGCAATGGTGCGGAGCATGCGATCTCTACCGATATGGGCTGTGTCCGCTTCACCGAACGCCATATGCGCACCGACCCGCCGACAGAGACGGAATGCTCCATGGCGGTTTTCGAAACTCTCAGTTTCCTCGAAAATGTCGCTCAGGTGATGCCGTTGCATGAGACAGAGACCGTTATCGGCGTGGCCGGGACTGTCACTACAGTCACCGCTCATGCGCTCAAACTTGAAGATTACGACGCCGAGACTATCCACGGTGCCGAACTGTCCCTGGATGCCATTCACCAGTCGGTGGAGCAACTGGTGCACAGCACCCGGGACCAGCGGGCAGCGATGCCCTTCATGCACCCAGGCCGTGTGGACGTCATCGGTGCCGGTGCGTTGATCTGGGGCACCATTCTCGACTACCTCAATAAAGTCACAAAGGGCCGGGTCACGAGTGCGATCGCCTCGGAGCACGACATTCTTGACGGGCTTGCGATGTCTGTTGCTCGCGGGAAGGTTGATGCCCCGGAGGTCGCCAGTTGAGCCGGCTCAGTCGTAGGATCTGCTCAGTCGGCGCCGTCGGGATTTTGGCCGCGCAGCTGGTAGCGACGCCGGCCTATGGTCAGGGAACTCGAGGGGAGGAGTTCTGGCTTGAAGACTACGGAATCACGGAAGCTTGGGAGACCACCCAGGGTGAGGGTGTCACCATCGCGGTGATCGACACCGGTGTTGACGCCGATCACCCTGCACTCGAGGGTGCCATGGTCGGTGGCACTGATGTCTCAGGCGGTGGTGATGGCAGTGGTGGTCCGGTCTCGCAGACCAACACAGAGCACGGCACATTGGTGGCATCCCTGGCCGCCGGACGCGGCGAAGAGCTGCCTGAACCCGAGGAAATCGAAGCAGAGAATTTTGACGACCTCTCCGACGATGAGTGGGACGAGTGGTTCGATGACTTTCTCGCCGACCTCGAGGACATCTACGGCGAAGACTGGGAGGACGAGATCGATGAGGATGCCCTCGACGAGTTCTACGACTCACGTGTCTTCCCAGGGATCGAGGACGCTGAAGAAGAGGACCCAGATGAGGAGCAGGACGACTCCTCGCCGTGGCCGCAGCGTCCAGCCGGAGTAGTGGGTGTGGCTCCTGAAACGGATCTTCTCTCCCTGTCGCTGGTATTGGAAGACCCCAATCCCTACGGGCCCGGCACCGAGGACCAAATTGCCCAAGCCGTAATCTGGGCGGTGGACAACGGAGCTGACATCATTAACATGTCCATAGGCTCAGGGTCGCAGGACTGGCCTGAAAGCTGGGACGAGGCGTTCCTGCACGCTGAGCAGAACGATGTGCTGGTCATCGCTGCGGCAGGCAATCGAGCGGCCGGACACTGGTCAGTCGGGGCCCCGGCCACGATCCCAGGCGTGCTCACCGTTGCCGGTGTCGACCAAGAGCGCAACATCAGCGAGGACTCATCCTCCCAGGGCATCGCCGTCGACATCGCTGCTGCGTCCGAACCACTGGTCGGCGCGCTTCCTGGAGGGGGTTATGCGACGTGGACCGGGACATCCGGCGCCACACCCATCGTTGCCGGGGCGGCGGCGCTGACCATGGCTGCTCATCCGGAGCTGTCGGCCCAAGAGGTCAAGCACCGCCTGCTCACCTCCGCTGATTCGGCAGGAGCCGACGGTATAGACCCGGAATACGGCCATGGTGTGTTGAATGTTGAGGCAGCAGTCAACGGCAGCGTCCCAGAGTTCAACGCCGCTGACTACGACACATTGGAAGACTGGATTCGGGTACACCGCCGCACCGATGCGGACGAGCCCCAGTCGGAAGGCGTACCGGAGGACTCCGATGTTGTGGCAGGTCCTGAAGGTGATCCTCGTCAGCTGCCGCAGGCCGCTGAGGTGAGGTCAGCCCAGGATTGGGCAGGACCCGTCACCATAGGCGTCGGCGCACTCGTGCTCGCGGCTCTCATGACACTGGCGGCAGTCCACCTGCTCTCCCGCCGCGACACCGACTGATCAACTTTTCGGCAATGGCGCCGTGCCAGGTTGACCTCGGAAGCAACACCGATCACCCCTGATTGAAACCGATATAGGATGGAGCCCATGGCACTGAAGCTCTCTGAGAAACCCCGAATTCTGATCGTAGGCGGCGGCTACGTCGGCCTGACGGTCGCCCAACAGCTACAGAAGAAGGTCAAGGCAGCCGGGGGGATCGTCACTTTGATTGATCCGCTGCCCTATATGACCTATCAGCCGTTCCTGCCCGAGGTGGTGGGCGGCCACATTGAGGCTCGTCACGCAGTGGTTCCACACCGCAAGCACCTGAAGGACACCGAGGTGATCACCGGCAAGGTCACCTCCGTAGACCACGAAGCCAAGGTGGCGATGGTCGGTCTGGACGAAGGTGAAAGCGTGGAGGTGCCCTACCAGGACATCGTCATGGCCGCCGGTGCGACGACTCGCACATTCCCCATCGAAGGTCTTGCTGAGAACGGCATTGGCCTGAAGACCATCGAGGAAGCGCTCGGCCTGCGCAATCACATCCTGGAGCGCCTCGAGTCGGCGTCTGTGATGACTGATGAGTCTGCAAAGAAGCGCGCCCTGACCTTCACCGTAGTTGGCGGTGGATTCGCCGGCATTGAGTGCGTGGCGGAAATGGAAGACATTATCCGCGCAGCAGTGAGCCAGAATCCGCGCCTGTCGCAGTCCGATGTGCGCATCGTGCTCGTCGAGGCAATGGGCCGCATTATGCCGGAAGTCACCGAAGACCAGGCAGTCGGCGTAGTGGAGCATCTGCGCGGCCGCGGCGTCGAGGTGCTGCTGAACACATCGCTGGGCTCGGCAGTCGACGGCGAACTCACCCTGATCGCGATGGCAGATAAGTCCGAGGTGGACGTCTTCGCCTCGGACACTCTGGTGTGGACTGCAGGGGTGGCAGCCAACGCCGTCGCACGCAGTTCGTCGTTCCCAGTGGATGAGCGGGGTCGGCTCACCGGCTCTGCCACGCTGCAGATCCTCAACGAGGACGGCGACGTGATCGATGGGGCCTGGACCGCTGGCGACATCGCCGCCATTCCCGACCTCACCGGCGCCGGCCCGGGCGGATTCTGTGTGCCCAACGCTCAGCATGCCTGGCGCCAGGCGAAACTCCTCGCCAAGAACCTGTTCTCCGCCCGGTTCGGCAACGGCAGCATCGCAGAGTACAAGCATGATTCCTTGGGAGCTGTGGCTGGCCTGGGTCTCTACAAGGGCGTTGGCAACCCGATGGGTGTCAAGATCAAAGGCATCGTCGCCTGGGCAGCCCATCGCGGCTACCACGGCATGGCGATACCGACCGTGGAGCGTAAGGTCCGTGTCGCTGGCGGATGGGTGAACGAACTGGTCTTCGGACGCGATGTCACCCCTCTCCGTGACCTCGAGAACCCTGCTCAGGCGTTCTACGAAGCAGCCGGTGGGAAAAAAGAAAAAGCCAAGAACTAGCTGGACTTTGTGTTCATAGGACGGAAGAGCCGCGTTGCCCCGCGGCTCTTCCGCTTCCCCCTATAGCCCAACTGGTAGAGGCAGTCGACTTAAAATCGATACAGTCTGGGTTCGAATCCCAGTAGGGGGACCGTTGGCTCCCTGCCGCGCTGTGCGTGCCGCGTGGATGAACAGCCTCACTATGGCCCTTATGCTGGTCGAATGGCATTGACGGCTGGGGAGATCGTGGGGGCTGCTCATGGTCTGGTGGCCCAGTACGGGGTGCAGGACGTTTCCATGCGGAGGGTCGCCGCCGAGCTCGGAGTCCAGCCGGGTGCCCTCTACTACCACGTGCCCAATAAGCAAGAGATGCTGCGGCGTGTGGCTCACCGCGTACTTGAACCTCTTTTAGGCGTCGCAGGCGAACCCTTGGAACTTATGCAGCACCTACGCAGGTTGGTCCTCGCGCTGCCGGACG
This sequence comes from Nesterenkonia haasae, assembly GCF_010119385.1. Classification (GTDB taxonomy): domain Bacteria; phylum Actinomycetota; class Actinomycetes; order Actinomycetales; family Micrococcaceae; genus Nesterenkonia; species Nesterenkonia haasae. The sequence continues at coordinate 270,381 of NZ_VFIE01000018.1, read as the reverse complement.
GCGGCGACCTAATACTCATCGCCTACGCGCTCGATTCCGACCTCCCTCCAGTGCCGGCCCTGCGCAAGGCACTCTCGAACCGAACCGAAGACCCAGCTGAGGCCATTGCCGGTGCTGGCGTGCTGATGCGTTACGCGCTTGGCGCGCTGGCTGTCGAGCAGAACTCTCGTCTGTTCGGCCGCCGAGCGGAGGATGATGAGCCGCTCTATGAGCGAGGAATCACAGCCATCCTCAACGCAGAGGTGGGAGCAGCCCTGGAGTAATTTGAACGCTGTTCAATCACGGTCTAGAGTGCTCAAAGCAGAACGTTCAGACTCGAACATCCACCGGAGGGTGCGCACCATGTCCCAATCACCATCGGAGACTTCTCATGCCAGAGAAGGAACTCGACGAACTCGAGGTCGCAACTCCTCTCAGGACATTGCGCTCATCGGCGTGTTCGCCGCGCTCATTGCCGTGCTGGCGTTTACTCCGCCCATCCCAGTAGGAAATTTTGGAGTGCCCATCACCCTGCAGACCCTGGGCGTCGCGATCACTGGCCTTGTCCTGGGGCCGTGGCGTGGTGCCGCCGCTGCTGGCCTCTACCTGGTCCTCGGCCTATTAGGGCTGCCGATCTTTGCCGGCTTCGTCGGCGGCTTCGGCGTATTGGCCGGGCCATCCGCCGGTTATCTGCTGGCTTTTCCCCTCACAGCGCTGATCACCGGTCTCCTCGCGCGCTCGGTGCTGCGCCGGGGCACCGTGCGCTGGCAGGCGCCGCTGCTATTCCTTGCCGCTCTCGCCGGCAGCTTTCTGGCCACGCATCCTTTGGGGATCCTAGGGATGAGCATCAACCTGGAAGTCTCCCTGCGCGAAGCCTTCTTCTTCGACATCGTCTTCTGGCCAGGAGACGTGATTAAGTCACTGGTTGCGGCCGGGGCAGCTGCTCTGGTCCACCGCGCCGCCCCATGGATCTTGGCCATGCGATGACGTCCGCCGGTTCGGTAGAAATCGACTTCAAAGAGGTCCGTGTCTTTGCAGGAACCCGTCTGCTGCTGGGCATTCCGCAACTGCAGCTCACCGAACGGCGAATCAGTGTGATCGGCCCCAACGGCGGCGGAAAGTCAACCCTGCTGCAGCTGGTCAATGGGCTGGTGGAGCCCACTGAGGGCTACGTCAGGGTTGACGGTCGGGACACCATAGAAGAAGGCAGGGCGGTCCGGCAGCGGGCCGGTTTCGTCTTTTCCAATCCGGCCGCTCAACTGGTGATGCCCACACCCCTAGAGGACGTGGAGCTTTCATTGCGACGCATCGTCCGTGACACGTCAGCGCGCCGTTCGGCGGCCCTGTGTTGTCTGGACGAGTTGGGCATCGTTGAGCTGGCAGAGCGAAGCTCCCAAGAACTTTCCTCTGGTCAGCAGCAGTTGGTTGCCCTGGCCACGGTCCTCGCTCTGAAGCCGCAGATTCTGCTGCTCGACGAGCCCACGACGCTGCTTGATCTCGCCAACGCTCAACGTTTCAACCAGCGAGTGCAGAGACTGGCTCAGCTGCACGGGATCATGACGCTCACTGCCACTCATGACCTCGATCTTGCCGCGCGCGCCGAGCGGACGTTGCTGATCGATGGCGGCAGTGTCGTGGCTGATGGGCCACCTGACACGGTAATCACCGCCTACCGACATCGCAGCTCAGTATGAGACTGCGCCGCCGCCCGTTGCGCCCACGTGAGCAGGTTCTGGGTCGTCGCGCGCCGGGAGACAGCTTTCTGCACCGAGCGCCCGCTGGAGCCAAAGTGCTCGTGCTTGCCTTGGTGACGGTTGTGGTGCTGCTGCTTCGTGACCCGTTAGTCGGCGTGGCCGTCGTCGGACTGGTGCTCGGCCTCACCCTCCTGGCGCGGATTCCTGTCCTGATGCTCCTGGTCCTGATCCGTCGACTCTGGATCGTGCTTGCCGTGCTCGCGGTCTTGCAGTGGATACTGAACGACCCTGCGACCGGAACTGAGGTCCTCGCCCGAATCCTGGCTTGCCTGTTGGCCGCTCAGCTGCTCCTGCTGACCACAGATCCGGTTGAGCTTGTGGGGGTCCTGCGTCGGGTTCTGCAGCCGTTGCGATTCCTTGGTCTGCGCCCCGGACGCGTCGCACTGGCTGCGCTCATTATGCTGCGTGCGGTCCCATATCTGGCTGACTCGTTTCATATGGGCGCACAGCAGGCCCGAGCCCGCGGATTGGAACGCGACCTGCGTGCGCGTACCGTACCGCTGCTGCTGGGGGCGGTTGACCATGCCCGCAACACCGGTCGTGCGTTGAATGCGCGCGGTATCGAGGAAGCCTGAGTCGATTCGTCGCGAGGCATAATACGCAGTGACAAACAGTTAGAATAGATGCAGCCGACGAAATTCTACGTGGACGACGAACCTTTGAAGGAGCGCGGAACCCTTATGGCCATGCAATTTGGCAGCTCGAGCAACCCGGTGTTCAAGTCGGGTGCGATGCCTGACCAGTTCAACGCGGATAAGCGCCGCCGGTTCTATATGGATTCCGGGTCTGGCACTGTACGTGAAGAGCAGCGTCAGCAGCAGACCTACGCCCAGCAGCACGGTGTGCCGCAGGCGGCCGATCTTCAGCGGCAGTACAACTTGCCTGAGCACTCCGGCCTCGAGGGCACTCCGATGACGTATGACGACGTCATTCGCAAGACCGTCACCAGCTTCGCTGTGCTTCTGGTCGGTGCCGGTGCGGCCGTCACACTGGCGACCATGATGCCCGGTGTGGTCATGGGACTGGCGCTCATCGCAGTCCTCGGCGGCCTGGTGCTAGGCCTGGTCAACGCCTTCCGACGCGAGCCGAACCCAGCTCTGATCCTGGCCTATTCCGCGACTCAGGGCTTCTTCCTGGGAGCATTCACCTGGATCCTTGAGATGGCCTACCCAGGTGTTGCTGTTCAGGCGGTCACCGCGACTCTGGTGGTGTTCGGCACTGTGTTGGCGCTTTTCAAGTCAGGAAAAGTGCGCGCCACCCCTAAGCTCAACAAATTCTTCTTCACCGCTCTGATCGCCTACATGGTGTTCAGCCTGGTGAACTTCGGAATGGTGATGTTCACCGATATCGGAATGTTCGGTATGCGTGCAGGGTGGCTCGGTGTCGCGATCGGCGCGTTCGCTATCCTGCTCGCCACCTACTCGCTGGTGTTGGACTTCACCAATATCCAGGATGGCGTGGAAGCCGGCGTGGAGCAGAAGTACGGATGGGCAGCCGCGTTCGGCCTGACCGTCTCCCTGGTCTGGCTCTACATCGAGATCCTGCGAGTGATCGTGATCCTGCGGTCCATCGCAGATTGAGCTGAGCCCCTCAACATCAACCTCGAAAGGCTGCCATGCGTCGGAGCGACGCATGGCAGCCTTTCGCGTGGTAGTCCGTTGTGACCTCGCTTCAAGCACAAAGGAGCTGGGCTGTTCCGTGACAAGATGGATGCCATGAGCACTGGTCACACACCAGAGAACCCGGCAGGATCCGCCACCACCTACGCTGTGGACCATCCACCAGCTGGTGACTCTGTACCCCCACCCGGCGATCAGCCGCCATTAGCGTCCAAAGAGTCAGACGAGAGCCGCCTGCGCCAAGACATTCCCTGGGGAGTGCGCATCGCTGCAGAGTGGTCATGGCGGGTCATCATCATTCTCATCGCTGCTGGCGTGCTCATCTGGCTGCTCAGCCATGTGATGCTGCTGCTCATCCCGCTGCTGATTGCCGGGCTTCTGGCGTCATTGCTGCGCCCCCTGCACAATCTTTTCCGCAAGCTTAAGTTCCCACGCATCCTGGCTGCGATGGCCTCTATCCTCGTGCTGATGGGCGGCGTGTTCGCCATCCTGTTCCAGGTGGGTAGCGTCATCGTCGAGGGCTTCGCCGAGATGGCGGAACAAGTGGAGACAGGCATTATCGAGCTCATCGAATGGGCTGACGATCTCGCCAGGGATTGGGGTCTTGAGATATCCACCGAGCAATTCAACCAAGGCGTTGAGGAGGCGGTTACCTGGATCCAAGACAACTCGGACGCCATCATGTCTGGCGCCGCAGGCGTGGGATCAGTGGCCGGCAACATCGCAGTGGGCACCATACTTGTGCTGTTCACCCTGATCTTCTTCCTCTCCGATGGTCGCAGGATCTGGGACTTCATGGTGGTGTTCAGCCCCGCTAAGCACCGTCCCGCCATCCACGGAGCAGGCCGCAGAGGATGGACAGCGGTCAGCACATATATGCGGGTCCAAGTGTTCGTCGCCTTCGTTGACGCCGTCGGCATATTCATCGGCGCTGTCATCCTGGAAGTCCCGCTGCCCCTACCGATTGCTGTGCTGGTCTTCTTCGGCGGATTCGTTCCCGTCGTTGGTGCAGTTGTTACGGGTGCCGTAGCAGTCTTGCTGGCATGGGTTGCCCACGACTTCACGACTGCACTCCTTATGCTCGGCGTGGTGCTCCTCGTCCAACAGATCGAATCGAACGTGCTGCAGCCGATCATCATGGGCAAAGCCGTCAAACTCCACCCACTCGCCGTGGTTCTCGCGGTCACTGCCGGCACCACACTCCTCGGACTGCTCGGAGCACTGTTCGCGGTGCCGGTCCTGGCCTTCATCAAACGCGCCACTCAATACCTCAACAAGGAGGAGTGGCGAGGAGATCCCGAGGCTTTGAACATGGAGCGTACAGTTAAAGAGGAGGCACTGCGCCGAGCCGCCCAGCAAGAAAAACGCGAAGCGGAGGAGCAGGCAAGTATGGACACCCTGAAGCGCCGAATCTTTGAGACCATTCCAGTACTGGATCCGCAGAAGCACGGCACAGGCCGCAGTAAAGGCTCAGCGGAACAGCAGACCGGATCAGAGACCCCTGAACCAGTCCCCGCCACCGGCAGAGATACTGAGCGCACCCGTCGCGCCGCAGTTGACGACGAAGATAAGGACTCGTCCCAGAAATGACCGACACAGCCTCAATCGAGCTCCCCGGACGACAACTCAGTGTGCAGCTGAGCGACATCATCTCAGCCCGTGAACTTCTCGACGGGGTCATCGTTGACACGCCAATGGAGCACTCACGAGCCTTGGGCCGGATGCTCGGCGCCACGGTGCACCTCAAAGCCGAGAACTTGCAGCGCGCCGGGTCCTTCAAGGTGAGGGGCGCATACGTGCGCATGGCCCGCCTCACTGATGAAGAGAAGTCCCGCGGCGTCGTCGCGGCGTCGGCGGGGAACCACGCCCAAGGTGTGGCTTTGGCAGCCAAGAAGCTCGGGGTTGAGGCGACGATATTCATGCCTCGGGGAGTGGCGCTGCCAAAGTTGGCCGCGACGCGTGATCACGGAGCCGAAGTCATCCTCCATGGCTCGAACGTCGACGAAGCGCTAGCAGAGGCTCAGCAGTTCTCCGATGACTCGGGTGCGGTGTTTATCCACCCGTTCAATCACACCCACGTGGTGGCTGGCCAGGGGACTATCGGCCTGGAGATCCTCGAGCAGCAGCCAGATGTCGACACCGTGGTCATGGGAATCGGAGGTGGTGGACTTCTAGCCGGTGCCGCTGTGGCGTTGAAGCAGCAGGCCGCGAGGCAGGGCCGTACGATCAAGCTCATCGGAGTCCAAGCGGAGAACGCGGCCGCTTACCCACCCTCTCTAGCTGCCGACGCCCTGGTCCCACTGAAGGGCGTGCGCACTATCGCCGATGGCATCGCAGTCGGGCGGCCGGGCGAAATTCCATTCGAAATCATCAAAGAACTCGTGGACGACGTCGTAACAGTCAGTGAGGATGCCATTGCCAAAGCGCTGATCTTCCTCATGGAGCGCTCGAAGCTCATCGTTGAGCCCGCCGGAGCGGTGGGTGTAGCCGCGCTGATGGAGGGCAAGCTCGCAGAATTGGGCATTAATCCCCGCAGTGTGGTCGCCGTTCTGTCCGGCGGCAACATCGATCCGATGCTCATGCTACGGGTGATCCAACACGGGTTAGCCGCCGCGGACCGCTTCCTGACAGTGAAACTCATGCTCAAGGACAGGCCAGGCGAACTGGCGGTCATTTCCCGAATCATCGCCGACACGGACGCCAATGTCATAGGAGTTGATCACTCACGCATCGGCGGAGAACTCTCCATGGGCAATGTGTCGATCGTGATCAACATGGAGACCAAAGGGTCAGAACACTCGGCCCTGGTGTTGAACTCCCTACGAGCAGAGGGCTACGAGCCTTTGGTGATGAACTAGCGCCACACCACCGCTTACCGGCTAGCCGGCATAGGGCTGGGCGGAGAGGATTTCGACCTCGATGTCCTGGCCATTAGGCGCGGTGTAGCTGACCTTATCGCCTTCCTTCGCGCCATTGATAGCCTCGCCCATGGGGGAGGCGTCGGAGTACACCGAGAGATCAGTATCACCGGCAACCTCGCGGTTGCCGAAGATGAACTCCATCTCGCGACCCGCCACATTGGCTTTCACCAGCATCCCGGGCTCGACGACGCCGTCGTCGGGTGGAGTGCCGCCAACATTGGCGTTCTCGAGCAGTCGAGACAAGTAGGCGATACGTGCCTCGATCTTGCCCTGCTCCTCTTTGGCAGCGTGGTAACCGCCGTTCTCCTTGAGGTCACCCTCTTCACGAGCCGACGCGATACGGTCGACGACCTCTTGGCGGCCAGGTCCCTTGAGCTGCTCCAGCTCAGCAGAAAGGCGATCGTAAGCCTCCTGTGACAGCCACTGGGAGTTTTCCTCAACTTCTGTGGTGTGTGCGGACACGATGCTCTCCTCTTCTGATCTGCAGGCAGCAGGTCAGTTGCGCAGACCGCTACCTAAATAGAGACCCCGCCGGGGGCGTCCCTGGCGGGGTTGTTGCGTAATGAAATATCTTAGAGACGCAACACCGAAATCTCAACGATTTACGTGTTTTTGCGCCCACTGTGAACTGTTTTTCAGGTTCTCAGCACCCGAAGCGCCTTAAGTCATCAGTCCACTAACCAGCAGGAGTCCACAATACCGGTGACGCCCCGGTACTCGGTGAGCAGTTCCGCGCTGTAGTAGTTGCTGCGGTCTGACTCACCCTGTCCCTCCTGAGGGCCGATGGTCACGATGCGTGCTCCGACGATCGCGTATGAGTCGTCCAAGGCGTGGAGCATGCACTGCGCAGTGTCATCGAAGTCCTTCGTGACCTCGAAATCCACCTCAATACGGGAATCAGAAACGACCGTATATCCCACATCCTGGTAGTCGAGCCGACCAACATTTAGGCTGATGGTGAACCATACGGTCGTGGCGAAAGCCACTAGAAGTGCGCTGAATATAAGGATTCGCTGGGTTCGGCGGGGCATACCTCGGGGCGTTGCCCCGTAACGCCTCGACACATCGGACTGCGAAGTGTGACCGTGGGATTCGGTGATACTCATCAGGGACTATTCTATGTGGTTATGCACCAGACCACGCCATCAGAAACCGCCCTGGATGCCTCCGCAGTTCCCGCAGATGATCCGCGCGCCTCTGTCGCAGCCCAGGAACTTCATGACCGTGCTCCGCGAGGGGCAACCTCTGTGCCGAATTCGGAAGGGCTGAGGTTACTCGCGGTGCACGCGCACCCCGATGACGAATCCTCCAAAGGTGCCGCCATGATGGCGGCCTATGCTGACGCCGGGGCTGAGGTGATGGTCGCCACCGTTACCGGGGGAGAAGCCGGAAGTCTGCTGAACCCTGCTGCTGCAGAGATTCAGCAGTGCCACCGTGATCTGACCGGGGTGCGGCGACGGGAGATGGCTGAAGCTGCACAGGCGCTCGGTGTCCAGCACGTCTGGTTGGGCTTCGTGGATTCGGGACTCCCGGAGGGCGACCCCTTGCCGCCACTACCCTTCGGCTCCTATGCGGCACTGCCGTTGGAGACGGCCAGTGCCCCGTTAGTCCGGCTGATCAGGCGTTTCCGCCCGCATGTTGTGACATGCTACGACGAGTCTGGGGGCTACCCGCACCCCGACCACATCATGAGTCATCAGACCACCGTCGAGGCCTACCACGCCGCAGGTGACGCAGCGAGGTACCCCGACTGCGGTGAGCCCTGGGAACCGCAGAAGCTGTACTACGATCGAGCATTCAATCCGGGCCGGTTCCGAGCACTCCATGACGCGCTGATCGCGGCTGGGATCAACTCCCCGTTCGGAGAGCGCCTGGCTCGTTGGGAGTCAGATGAACGACCGGACTGGCTGACCAACCACGAAGTGACCACCCAGGTCCCGGTCGGGAACTTCCTCGAAGCGCGCGACACCGCTCTGCGGGCTCACCGCACCCAGGTTGACCCGGATGGCTTCTTCTTCGCCACTCCCAACGATTTCCTCCGCGAAGTCTGGCCCTACGACGACTTTGTGCTGGCCCATTCCAGAGTGGAGACTTCCATCCCAGAAAATGACCTGTTCTCCGGATTGAGAGGCAACCCGTAGAATAGAGCTGTGCACTTTTCCGCTGACGCGTTAGTCCCCTCCCTCACCCAGTGGTGGCCGGGTGGCGGTGGAGGCGGTGAAACTCCCGACCTGCGGGATGGACTCTCCGAAGCTGATATCACGCCGGGCATCGAGGGTTTCTTGTTCACCCTGCTCATTGTGGTCATGCTGATCGTCGTAGTGCGGGACCTGGCAAAACGTATGCGCAGAATGAAGTACCGCAGCATGGCTGAGGCTGAACTTGCCGGCGAGGAGCCCGAATTTCCCGGCGAAATCACCCCGGCCGGGATGTCTGAAGCCCAGCAGCACGCCCGGAATGCAGCCGCTGATGCACGGTCCGGCTCAGCGGTGCCTGCCCCGGACTATCCAACTCCCGCAGCGAGCACACAGCCCGCGCCAGAGAACGAACCCCACACCTAACCCGAAGCGCAGAAACGCGCCTCCTGCTCTGCCTGGCGAGTGGCGCAACGTCGCAGCTTCCCCACCACCGCCGATATAAGCTTCCGTCATGGTGACTACCGCTCCTTATGGTTCCTGGCCCTCCCCGATCAGCGCTGAACAGATGGCGGTAGGAGGCAATAGGCTCGGTGGGCCGCAGTGGATTGGCAATCAGCTCTGGTGGACAGAGGGGATCGCCGCTGAAGGTGGACGGCAAGCGATTATCCGCACAGTCGGGGACGTCTCCGCCGCCTCCAAGAGTCCAGAAACGGCCACTGTGCTGCCGGCGCCATTCAACGCCCGTTCCCGAGTCCATGAATACGGAGGTGCCTCCTGGATCGCGATAGAGCACGACGGCGCCCCCACGCCCCTGATCCTGTTCGTCAACTTCTCCGACCAGCGCATCTACCGCTTCCATGAAGGCGAAGAGCCTGAGCCCATCAGCCCTGAAGGCTTAGAGGTGCCCACTGCTCACGGCCCCTCCTTGCGCTGGGCCCAGCCCACCGGCGTCGTGCTGGCACATGGGACTCACGAAGTCTGGTGGGTCTGCGAAGAGCACCAGCACGTTCAGGATGACACTGGCGCTCCGAAGATCGAGCGCTACATCGCTTCAGTGCCCCTGGACGGCAGCGCTGTTGATGACATATCCGCGGTGCGCCGCATCACTGACTCCTCGCGGTTCGTAGCCGACCCTCAAATCTCCCCAGACGGATCCCGTCTGGCATGGGTGACCTGGGAGCATCCGCACATGCCGTGGGATGGCACCGAGCTGCATATTGGTGAGCTGGCAGACAGTGAGGCTGGTGTCGTCGTTATCAAAGAATCTGTGGTGGACGGCGATACGTCCACCTCGGTGCTGAACCCGCGCTGGCGCAGCAACGAAGCTCTTGTCTACATCTCCGACCGGTCGGGGTGGTGGAACCCATGGACATGGGAAGTGGGGGAAGCCCCGCGACAGATAGTCCAGGTGGAGCAAGAGTTTGCCGGGCCGCTGTGGCAGCTCGGCATGAGTTGGTTGGAGGTGATTGACTCGGAGCGACTGCTGACTATCCATGGGACCGCCACTGACCAGCTCGGCGTTCTCGATGTAACGACCGGCCGGGTTTCGGAGCTCGAGTTGCCGCACACCGCCATAGCCTCAACGGCCTTCCGGCAAGACGGCGTGCTGGCCATCCACGGGGTGCGCGCCAACGATTTCGCCGCTATCAGCACCGCAGAGTTCGAACTCCCCAGCAGCACGTCCACCCCTACGATCGGGGAGCTGAGGACCATCCGGTCATCCCGTCACGATGCGCCGAACCCCGCGCTGCTCCCTACGCCCGAGCCGATCACCGTCATAGCGGAGAACGGGCAGCCAGTGCACGCCGTGCTGTACCGGCCGTTCCAAGAGGGGTACAGCGCGCCGGCTGGCGAACTGCCGCCTACATCGCCCAAGTACATGGAGGGCCCACGGGAAAGGCCAGTGTTGGGCTGTCGCTTGCCACCGCCTACTACACAAGCCGTGGCATCGGCGTGGTGGACATCAACTATGGCGGGTCCACCGGATTCGGCCGTGCTTACCGGGACCGGCTCAAGGGGCAGTGGGGCGTGGTTGACGTGGAGGACACTGTCGCGGTGATGGCCCACCTTGTAGATGCGGGGCTGGCGGATCCAGGTCGACTTGGCATCGAGGGAGGCTCTGCCGGGGGATGGACCACACTGGCCTGCCTGACCAGGACGGACGCCTTCCGTGCTGGCGTTTCCAGCTTTGGGGTTGCTGATGCGGTGGCACTTGCCCAGGACACCCACGATTTTGAGTCGCGCTACCTCGACCAGCTCATTGGCCGCTATCCAGAGGACGAGCACATTTACCGGGAGCGGGCACCCCTGAACCACGTGGATTCGCTGTCCTGCCCGGTGCTCCTACTGCAGGGCGATGAAGATCCGATCGTTCCGCCGAACCAGGCCGAGATGTTCCGGGACGCCCTCATGGCCAAGGGCATCCCGCACGCCTACTTGCTGTTTGAGGGCGAGCAGCATGGCTTCCGGAAAGTGGAGAACATCGTCGCCAGCCATGAGGCGTCGCTGAGCTTCTACGGCCAGGTCTTTGGGTTCGAGACCCCCGGGATACCCCGGTTGGCGCTCACAACCTGAGCCACGCGCCGTGCCGTGTGGTGCCAGATGTCAGATGTGACCGTTCTCAGGGGAGAGGCCAGGCTGAGAACGGTGTGTTTTGACACCTGTCAGCCGGACCACCGTGTGACGGACCGTTCTATCCACAGACCTGTGGAAAACATCAGCAAAAAGGCTGGCGATTCGGCAGTGTAGGGGTGTGCGCTATCCAGAGCCATTGCCACACCGCCTGCGCGGCAAGCCGCTGACGGCCCGACTGCTGCGCGATCACGGAATCGCCGTGTCCCGTCTGCAGCGCGGTGACGTCATCACACTGGGCTCAGGGATCTATCTTGAGCGTGAAACAGCTGAGGCCTTGGGCACCGAGGGGTGCTACCGGGCAAAGGCGTTCGGCCTAGTTCACGAATACCCTGGCAGCTGGCTCTCCCACACAACTGCCGTCAGGCTGCAGGGGCTCCCACCTCGCACCAGGGTTGATGACGTTGTTCACCTGTCCGTGCCCGCCACGCACCGGAACCCCGTGCGACGCCAAGGGGTGGTCGGCCATAAGGCAGCTGCCTACGCGGACGAGGTGCTCAACGTTCAGGGGACGTCCATGAGCGCGCCACACCGCATGTGGTGTGAATCCGCCGCTGAACTCTCAGTTGAGGGCCTCGTTGTTCTCGGTGACTCCTTGGTGCGCAGGCCTCGGCCCAGGTTCGAAGGGCGCAAAGAGCCCCTGGCCAGCCTTGAGTCGCTCCGCACTGCGATCCGTCGGCATGGTCGTGCACCTGGTCGGGCTAAAGCTCGGGCGGCTGCTGATCTGATCCGGGTGGGAGCCGATTCCGCTCAGGAGACGCTGTTGCGGCTAGCTATCCTCCGCGCCGGCCTCCCCGAGCCTGAATTACAAGTCCCCGCTGATCCGCGTCTGTCCACATCGCCTTGTGCAGACCTGGGTTATCCGCGATGGCGGATCGCTATACAGTACGACGGCGCATGTCATTTTGACCCCGAACGAGCCAAACGCGACCGAAGGGTTGACCGCCAATTCCACGCTCAGGGCTGGACGGTGCTGCGGTATTTCGACGCCGACGCCCGGGATGGCTTCCGCGGTGCTGTTCGGGAGATTGCCCAGATATTGGAGCAGCACCGTTGAGCCGGTCCGTGATGGGGTGCTGGTGAGCCCGCGGGGGCAGGGGCGCTGGATGGGTGGGACCCGCATCAGTCTCGCCGCTCGCCGTCCACCGTCTGCGGCCCGCCGTCCACTGAGGAATGTCGAATCGCACCGTTCCCAGGGCGAGACCAGCGGTGAGAACGCACAGATTCGACACCTGACGCGGGGCGGAAGGTCACTGCAGGGGAACCCGCACGGCCACGCGGGTTCCACGGAGGAAGCCCAGGTACGGTGGGGAGCATGGCACAGCGTCTGATCAATGCCCAGTCCGCGTATCTCCGGCAGCACGCAGACAACCCGGTGGACTGGTGGCCCTGGGGGAGTGAAGCGTTCGCCGAAGCTGCCCGTCGGGATACACCAGTTTTCGTCTCCATCGGGTACGCCGCCTGCCACTGGTGTCACGTTATGGCGCATGAGAGTTTCGAAGACCAAAGGGTCGCTGCCTACCTCAACGAGCGTTTCGTCAGTATCAAGGTGGACCGGGAGGAACACCCGGACGTTGACGACGCCTATATGGCCGCTACCCAGGCAATGACCGGCCAGGGCGGCTGGCCGATGAGTATCTTCGCGCTCCCCGATGGCCAGGTCTTCCACGCCGGGACCTACTTTCCGCCGCAGCGAGTTGGCCAAGTGCCATCTTTCACCGAGGTGCTCCAAGCGGTCTACGAGGCGTGGGACCAGCGCCGCGGGCAGGTCGAGGAGCAGGCGGCCACCATCGCGAAGGCGCTGAACCAACAAAGGCAGCGGCAGGCGCAGATGGCCACCGTGGTGCACACATCCGACGACGGGGCCCCCGCTTCCGAACTCGACCAGGAGCGTTTTGATGGGCTCACCGGTCAGATCCTCGAGGCGCTCATCGCCGATGAGGACACGGTGCACGGAGGTTTCGGATCGGCGCCGAAGTTCCCTCCCTCCCCAGTGTTGACCTGGCTGTTGGAGGAGTCCGCCTGGGCATTGCGCGAGGAAGCCCCTGACGGGAGCGGCGGGCCTGACCGTGCCGGTGGACTGGCCGTGCACACGCTGGAGGCAATGGCCCGTTCAGCGCTGTTTGACCATGTAGAAGGTGGGTTCGCTCGTTACGCGACAGACCGGGCTTGGCAGCTGCCGCACTTCGAGAAGATGCTTTCGGACAATGCTCAGCTGCTGGGAGCCTACGCCCGGCTCTCGCGCCATCCTGCGGCGGACGCAGACGTTCGTGCGCGCGCTAAACGGGTGGCCGAGACGACCGTAGAGTGGCTGCGACACCGGATGTGCACCGAGCAGGGCCTGCTGGCCTCCTCACTGGATGCCGACACAGTAGATGCCCAGGGCCATCGCTCCGAGGGTGCGACCTACCTCTTCAGTGATGAACAACTCGTGCAGGCAGCAACGAGCGCGGGACTCAGTCCTTCGCAGGCTCGCCAACTCGCGAGGCTGAACCAGGGCGTGCCGGCTGATGAGCATGCACTGAGGTCAGGGGCCCCGTTGAACATCACCGAGGCCACCCCTCGGACCGTACATTTCGATGAGCCGCTCACCGAGGATGACCGGACTCTGTGGGAGGCGGCACTGCCGGAGCTGCGTTCGATCCGTGCGGAGAGGGCCCAGCCTGCCCGTGACGACAAGGTGGTCGCCGCGTGGAACGCGCAGGCCATACGGTCCCTCGCTGAGGCTGCGATGATCTGGGACGACGTCGAGACGCTGGGTTTCGCCGAACAGCTCGCCGAGAGGCTCTGGGCAGTCCACACCGAAGCCGGTCCAAGCGGAACACGGGTATACCGGACCTCCTATGACGGGGCCCGGGGGCAGAAAATCGGCACGCTCGCCGATCATGCGCATACGGTCAACGCGTGCTTCAGTCTCGCCTCAGCACTGGCGGGCTCCGGCCGGGAGGCCACGTGGGTAGATCGCGGCCGCCAGGTGCTCGACTACACACTCAGCAGCGCTGTGGTGCGGCACGGCGATGAGGTGACCTGGTCGCTGGCGGACTCATTCGAAGCTATGGCGGCCCCGGGACAAAGCGGCCCCCAACTTGCCTCGCCGGTCGATGGGCCCGAGCCCAGCAGTGTCGCTGCCTTGGCGCAAGCTCTTCAGGCAGCTGCCGCACTCCAGCAGCCCGCAGGTGAGATCAGCACCGAAGACATCTTGCACCATGTACCGCTCATTGGGCCCCAAGCGCCACTGGCGGTGAGCGGATCCCTTTTGGCGGCCCGCAGAGTCGCTGCCGGGTCAGCAGCGTTCCGGATTCTCAGCGGCACTGCTGCAGATATCTCTGAGGCCAAAAAGGTCGGGGCGCTCCTGGGGATTCCTGTGGAGCCCCTGGGTGATGGCGTCGTCATCGGTTCCGCCCAGCCGTTGACGCTCAGTCTGTGTCTGTCCGGAGCAGGTGGTGGAGTGTGCCTGGCCCCGGTGTCCTCGATTGGTGAGGCGCTCTCGGCGATCAGGTGATTGAGATCATAATGGCGATGTAGTGACAGATGAACCCGACCAGCGTGCATGCGTGGAAAAGCTCGTGGAAGCCGAACCAATGCACCGAGATGTTGGGACGCTTCATTGCGTAGAAGATTGCGCCGGTGATGTAGGCCGCGCCCCCGGCGCAGATCAGCACTGCGGCGGGGACATCCGCGGCGAAGAAGTCGCCGATGAACCAGACGGCCGCCAGCCCCAGGACGATGTAGAACACCGTGTACAACCAGCGCGGCGCATCTGTCCAGAACAACCGGAATGCCACCCCGCCCAGGGCCCCGATCCACACCGTGGAGAGCAGAATCATCCGCTGCGGATCCTCCAGGAGTGCGAGGGTCATGGGGGTGTACGTGCCGGCAATGATGAGCAGAATGTTGGTGTGATCCAGGCGTTTGAGCACTCGCGCTGTCCGTTCCGACCAGCGTCCGAGATGGTAGATGGCGGAGACTGCGAAGAGCAGCAGCCCGGTGATCGCATAGATTCCGGCAGCGATCTGCAGCGTGGGCGTCGGGGCCAGCACAATGACGACGATGCCAGCAATCAGAGCCAGGGGCACCATGGCAGCATGGAGCCACCCACGCAGGCGAGGTTTAAGCGGCACGTCGGAATCAAGCAGTCGGTCTGCGGGTGCAACGCTTCTTCTGCGGCTGGTCTCAGAGCCCATGCCGCCAGTCTAATCTCATAAGATACTTACCGGTAACTTGCATGCAGAAAGTGCTGGGCGTGCCCATCCCCTACAGTGGTGCACGTGACTGAACGCGGACCGTTGAAGCGCTCGCTGTTGGGGCTTACGGATATGGCCTATGCCGTCTACGAACGACGGTTGCGCAGCGACTTGAACTCTTGTCGCCTGCCGCAGCACATCGCAGTCATGGTGGACGGCAACAGGCGGTGGGCCCGCTTGGCCGGCGCTCATACCGCCGATGGGCATATGGCTGGTGCGGACAAGATCGTTGAGTTCATCGGGTGGTGCGCTGATCTTGGGATTCCCACTGTGACGCTCTACATGTTGTCCACCGACAATATGAACCGTTCCGAGGAGGAGCTCGAGCAGCTGATGGGAATCATCAGCGACACCCTGGACCGCCTGACGGAAACGCGGCCCGGGGGCCGTCCCGTTCGGGTACATCCCGTAGGTCAGCCTGAGCTCCTCCCGGAGCCTCTGGCCACTAAACTCTGGGATGTCACCACTGCCACCGGCGCCATTCCCCGCGTGGATGCTCAGTCGCGCAGCAATGAGGCGGATGAACAGCCCTGCATCCATATCAATGTGGCGGTGGGTTACGGAGGCAGACAAGAGATCGTTGACTCGGTCAAAGACCTGATGCGCGCCGCTGCGAAGAAGGGCAGGACTCTCTCCGAAGTCGCCGAGTCACTGACTCCTGCGGAGATCGGTGAGTGGTTGTACACCCGGGGTCAGCCGGATCCGGATCTGATCATTCGGACTTCGGGCGAGCAGCGCCTGTCCGGGTTTCTGATGTGGCAGTCCGCCTATTCGGAGTTCTACTTCGCTGAGGCGCTCTGGCCTGATTTTCGGCGAGTGGACTTTCTCCGGGCGGTTCGCGACTATTCGAACCGCCAGCGTCGCTACGGCCAGTAGCCCTGGGGGCTGCCTGCGAAGCCCTTGGCGAGAATGTCACGGAGCCGTTAGCGCGTGTTTACCGAGATGTCACACAAATTTCGGTGTGTTTGCCCTCATCGGCGCGTTACGAGGTCTACATTGGGAATTGTCAGAACACTGACCGGAAGGCCCACAGCTTGATGCCACAAGGCAGATGGGGCCGGCTCGGTCCCTGGCCGCGGAATCGGCTGAGGGTCTGCCGCCCACCATCCGAGAACTGTTGCGGGGATGCACCAGGTCCTGCAGCCGAGTACTGGGACGAGCACGTCGAAGACCTCGAACTTGGGGAAGAGTTCGAAGAGGACGACGAGTCCGTCACCGCGATCTGCTCGCCTGTGGGGCCTTACCTGCACTCCGCTCGGAATACCCTTGTCTGGAGATATTGTGGCCTCCTTGAACACCACCCCCGACGTTACTGAGGATTTCGAGTCTGCCGTAGCTGTTGAGCTGGCACAGAAGTCGTATGTGCTCGACACCTCAGTCCTGCTCTCTGACCCTAAAGCTGTGCTCCGTTTCGCGGAGCACGAGGTCATTATTCCAATCGTGGTGATTTCTGAATTGGAGAGGAAGCGCCACGATTCCGAGCTCGGTTACTACGCACGCTCTGCGCTGCGCCTGTTGGACGAGCTGCGGGTCAAACATGGCGCCCTCAACTGCTCCATACCGCTCAATGATGAGGGCGGGCACCTCCTGGTGGAGCTCAACCACATTAACGAAAACGTGCTCCCTGCCGGTTTTCGACAGGGAGACAACGACTCTCGAATCCTCGCAGTGGCCAAGAGCTTCGCTGATGAAGGCCGCGAAGTCACCGTTGTCTCCAAAGATCTACCCATGCGAGTCAAGGCATCAGCTATGGGCCTGGCTGCTGATGAGTACCGGAGTGAATGGGTCACCGACTCCGGCTGGACGGGAATGGCGCAGATCAGCGCAACCGAGGAGCAGGTGGGCGAACTCTACGATGGTGAGCGCATAGAGCTCGACGTCGCGGACGACCTTCCTGCCAACACGGGCTTGGTGATTCAATCAGGTCACGGTTCTGCACTGGGGCGGGTCAAGGTGGACGCCACCAGCCGAAAGTACGTCCAGGTGGTGCGCGGGGACAAGGAGGTCTTCGGGGTTCATGGTCGGTCCGCTGAGCAGCGGCTCGCCATCGACATGCTCTCCGACCGGGAGATCGGCATTGTTTCTATGGGCGGCCGGGCCGGTACGGGGAAATCCGCGTTGGCGCTCTGCGCGGGGTTGGAGGCTGTGCTGGAGCGCCGCGAGCACAAGAAGATCATCGTATTCAGGCCTTTGTACGCCGTCGGGGGTCAGGAGCTGGGCTACCTGCCGGGTTCAGAGTCGGAGAAGATGAACCCCTGGGGGCAGGCTGTCTACGACACACTGGGCGCTCTGGTCAGTGAGAATGTGCTCGATGAGGTCATGTCCCGGGGTCTGTTGGAAGTTCTGCCGCTGACCCATATCCGGGGTCGCTCACTGCATGATGCCTGGGTGATAGTCGACGAGGCGCAGTCGTTGGAGAAGAACGTCCTCCTGACAGTGATGTCGCGAATGGGGCAGAATTCCAAGATTGTGCTGACTCACGATGTGGCCCAGCGAGACAATCTTCGTGTGGGCCGACATGACGGCGTTGCGGCAGTGGTGGAAATTCTCAAGGGGAACCCACTCTTTGCGCATGTGACACTGACCCGGTCCGAGCGAAGCCGGATCGCAGCCTTGGTCACGCAGCTCCTTGAGGAGAACTAGTACTGGATCTGCGGATTCCCGGAGGAGGAGGCCTGTCCGCGTTGCGCACGGGCCTCCTTCGTCAGGAAGAAAGCCACCGCGATGCCTGCGATGGCACCGGCCAAATGGCCGGTCCAAGAGACTCCGGTGGTCATGGGCAGCATGCCGATCAACATTGTGAGGCCGTAGACGAAGGCGACGAACAGGCCGAACAGCATCGCCAGGAAGCGCCGGGCGAGGATCGCATACGTGACGATGAAAGCCGCAAAGCCGTACACCACGGTGGACGCTCCGATGTGGTTCACCACACAGCCTGTGCCCTCTGGTGCGTGACACACCCAGGGAGTGCCGATGATCCACAGCACTGCACCGGAGATTAGCCAAAGGCTCACCATCACGGTGGTGAAGCGCTTGGTCAAAAGCGAGGTCATTCCGCCCAGGACCAACCAAGACATCGTGTTCCCGATGAGGTGACCGAAACCGCCATGTAGCAAGGGCATGAACAAGACCCCGATCAACCCGCTGAAGTCCCTGGCCTCCAGAGCCAGTGTCCTGTTGAACCAGTTGCCGAGCACCAATGACACGACGAACATCACCCACATCGCCAGCAGGGGCAGGACCACCGGCACGAAGGTTCGCTTTAAGGTGGTGCCAAAGTCGTTGCTGATCGAGCGCACTGAGTCCTGAGAGGCCATACAACCCATGGTACGGATTCAGAGGAGCAGCTGAGCCCTGACTCAGCCCTGAACCGACCCTGACGTTAGGATGATCCCATGAGCGATGCTTCCACTGAGACTGAATACCGTATTGAGCGCGACACCATGGGCGAGGTCAAGGTCCCCGCTCATGCTCTCTACCGCGCACAGACCCAGCGTGCGGTCGAGAACTTCCCAATTTCGGGTCGAACATTAGAGCCGGCCCACATCGAGGCGCTGGCTCGTGTTAAGAAAGCTGCCGCCCAGGCCAACGCTGAAGTCGGTGTGCTGGATGCTGAGCTGGCCGAGGCGATCGTGAAAGCAGCAGACCAGGTGGCTACGGGGGAGCTCAACGAGCACTTCCCTGTTGATGTGTTCCAAACAGGCTCGGGCACCAGCTCCAATATGAATACCAACGAGGTCCTGGCGACCCTAGCCAACAGGTACTTGGCAGAGCAGGGCTCGGACAAGGAAGTCCACCCCAACGACCACGTCAATGCATCCCAGTCCTCCAATGATGTCTTCCCTACGAGCGTGCACGTGGCGGCCACTTCCGCGCTGATCAACGACCTCAAACCAGCCTTGGACTACCTGGCGGAAGCGTTGGAAGAGAAGGCCGGAGAGTTCGCCGAAATCGTCAAATCGGGCCGGACCCACTTGATGGACGCCACACCGGTGACTTTGGGACAGGAATTCTCCGGGTACGCCGCCCAAGTGCGGTACGGCATCGAACGGATCGACTCCTCGCTTCCCCGGGTGGCGGAGGTCCCATTGGGCGGCACGGCAGTCGGCACCGGCATCAATACTCCTTTGGGCTTTGCGGAGAAAGCCATTGCCAATTTGGCGAAAGACACAGGGCTGCCGCTGACGGAGGCACGCGATCATTTCGAGGCTCAGGCAAACCGCGATGGGCTGGTCGAAGCTTCCGGACAGCTGCGTACAATCGCATACTCACTGATGAAGATCAACAATGATCTGCGCTGGATGGGTTCCGGTCCGAACACCGGACTCGGTGAGCTTGCACTGCCTGACTTGCAGCCCGGCTCCTCAATCATGCCGGGCAAGGTGAATCCCGTTATCTGTGAGTCAGCCATTCAGGTGTGCGCACAGGTCATCGGCAACGACACTACTGTGGCACTCAGCAGCACCAACGGTGCCTTCGAACTCAATGTTGGCATCCCCGTCATGGCAGCCAACCTGCTGGAGTCGGTTCGACTGCTGTCCAACACCTCGCGAGTGATGGCGGACAAGATGATCAAGGACCTCACCGCCAATGAGGAACGGTGCTCTTTCTTGGCAGGGGCCTCACCTTCTGTGGTGACTCCGCTCAACAAGTACATCGGTTATGAAGCCGCCGCTGACATCGCCAAGCACGCAGTGAAGAACAAGCTCACGGTTCGCGACGCCGTGGTGGAGCTGGGCTACCTGGAACGTGGTGAGTTGACTCAGGAGCAGCTCGACAAGGCTCTTGATGTCATGTCGATGACCCACCCGGGCTAATCGGGTTCCGCGCTAGGAGTTTCTTGGCCAGTTCAGCGTGTGCGAACAGTTAGCTGCTGGGACAGTGAACCGACAGGTCCCCGCACATCATGCAAGATGCTGTGGGTGAGTCCGAGCCCTGTGGGCCCGAACGAAACATGGGTGTCATAGCCGACCTGTTCACCTTCTGGGACTCGGAAGAATGAGGCGGTGAGGTCGACATTGGGGAAAGCTATGTGCTGCGGGTCTGCGCGCACGGCGAACCCGTTGGCAACATCGAGCAGAGCGCAGAACTGGGCGAAGCTGCTGACCGAGGTGTCCTCGACCAGGGGGAGTGAAGCCACCGTCCAGCCTAGGGCGCGGCCCGGCTCGCGGTAGTCGCGACGGCCTGTGATGGAGGCGATGAAACCACCGGGCCAGACTGATGTCGCGTCCCAGGCAGGGGTCTCATCAAAGGGCTGAAGCCCCGGGAAGGTGGAACCCTGAATGGACGCCGTGCTGAACTCGGCAAGTGCCCAGGCGCGCAGGATGACAATGGTCTTGTTCTGGTAGCTCATGCGTGCCTCCACCAACTCAATGGTGCGACCTGGACGCAACACGTCGACCTGTATGTGGACTTCGCCGACTGGAACCGTGCCGAGGATGTCGAAGGAGAGTCGACATAGTTGGAGCGGCTCACCGCGCCGAGTGGCCGCGTCCTTCTCGACGGAGTGAACCATCAGACCCAACGGAGCGGAAATGTGCTGCTCCGCCTCATTCCATGCTCCCGAGACGGCCTTCGTCGCGCGGTACCTCTCGTCTCCCAGCGGAATGAAGTACGCGGGCGGTTTTCCGCTCCTCATCACGTTGACCTCAGGTTTCTAGAATGGCGACAGGGTGCGGGGGTGCCTTCCTCGGTCTCACTCAATTGGAGTTCTCAGCTCGCGAATCATCTACCGCACCCGGTATGGCCAGCAGATCCAGTGCCTGCTGGCGCATTTGAATCTTCCGGACTTTTCCGGTGACCGTCGTTGGGAACTCATCAACTATGACCAGATATCGAGGGATCTTGTAGCTCGCCACCTCACCCCGGCAAAAGTCCACCACCTCCTGCGAGGTCAGCCTAGGAGCGCCCTGGCGCAACCTGACCCATGCCATGAGCTCTTCCCCGTACTTCACGTCTGGTACCCCAATGACCTGAGCATCAATGATGTCGGGATGGGTGTAGAGGAATTCCTCAACCTCTCTGGGGTAGATGTTCTCACCGCCGCGGATGACCATATCCTTGATACGGCCGGTGACTTTGACGTATCCCTGGGCGTCCATCCTGCCGAGGTCGCCGGTGTGCATCCAGTTGTCACTGTCAATGGCTTCGGCGGTCTTTTTGGCGTTCTCCCAATACTCCTTCATCACCAGATAGCCGCGGGTGCAGACCTCTCCATCGGTGTTTACCGGAAGTGTCTCTCCCGTGCTGGGATCTACTATCTTGACCTCCGCATGAGGGCCCACCCGTCCGACGGTGCCGACGCGCCGCTGGAGAGTATCTTCAGGGCGGGTCTGGAGGGAGACGGGGGAGGTCTCAGTCATGCCGTAGCAGATGGTCACCTCAGTCATGTTCATTTTGGCGATCACTTGGCGCATGATTTCTTCCGGGCACGGTGACCCGGCCATAATCCCCGTACGCAGGCTGGTGAGGTCAAAGTCGTCGAAATCCGCCAGGCCCAACTCGGAGATGAACATGGTGGGGACCCCATAGAGGCTAGTGCAGCGTTCCTCCTCCACTGTGCGAAGCGTGGCCGTGGGTTCAAAGGCAGGCGCGGGGATGACCATGGTCGAGCCGTGTGTGATGGCGGCCAGATTTCCCATCACCATGCCGAAGCAGTGGTAGAAGGGCACAGGGATGCAGATTCGGTCGGTTTCGGTGTAACCATTGATCTCCCCAACGAAAAAACCATTATTGAGGATATTGCGGTGGGTCAGCGCGGCACCTTTGGGGAAGCCGGTGGTGCCGGAGGTGTACTGGATGTTGATGGGATCCTCAGCGTCCAGCCCGGCGGAGATGTCGTCGAGAGTCTTCTCGTCGGCCTCGGCAAACAGCAGCCGGTCCCAGCTGGGGCTTCCCATGATGACTTTGAGCTTCAGGGCGCCCAGTTCCTGCTCGGCTGCTTCGAGCATGGCGGGATAGTTCTGGCTCCTGAACGGGTCCGAGGAGATGACTGAACGTATCCCGGCCTGCTCAATCACGTAGTTGAGTTCATGCTGACGGTAGGAGGGGTTGATGTTCACCAGGATCGCTCCGAGTTCTGCTGTGGCGAACTGTGTCAGCGTCCATTCCCACCTGTTGGGTCCCCAGATCCCGACCCGTTCGCCCTTCCGCACTCCCGAAGCGTGTAGGCCTGTGGCCAGGCGCCTGACATCATGGCGCAATTGGCTGTAAGTCCAACGTCGAGCGATGTGAGCATCCACCATCGCCTCGCGTTCACCAAACTGGTCAGCAGCCAGCTGCAAAGCTTGACTGATCGTCATTTCCAATAAGGGTGGTTCAGTGGGGCCAACGTCGTGTGAGAACTTCAAGCGAGCTTCATCAGCTGCTGGGGCAGTCGTGGGGACAGCGTCCACAGTGAGTCTCCTGCACGATTGGAATTCAGTTAACGGCGCCAAACTCAAACTAGCATGATGTGAGCTAACTCACAATGCGTGCGAATTCCTCGTCTAGGGCGTCGGATTGCTCTGCGGAAGGGGAGGCGGCTGCCCGCTGTCATGTACTGGGACGCGGCAGTCGATGGCAGCCTGAGCCATGGCGGCAAGAATAGGCGCACTCTCGGTCACCTCCTGGGAGTCAGGGAGCCGTTGGTAGGCGTGCTTCATCGAGTGCGCAGTGGAATTGATCAGCCCGAACACCCCGTGAATCCGTGTGCGTAACTCCACTGAACTTATTGCTGGGTGCAGCTTCCCGATTGCGGCACTCCAGATGTCGAGATACTGCCGCTGCATTCGCCGAACAGCATCCCTGTCGGCCTCCAGCAGCTGCGGCATCTCCCGTTCCTGTACGCGGATGATCTCCGGCGACGCTAGGGCGAAGTCGACGTGGAAGTCTATGAGTTGGGCAATCTGGTCGTGCACCTCGGCGGAACTGGCGCAGATTTGCTGACCACCCTCCAGGAGTTGTGCGCTTATTTCCACCAGTAGCCTGCCCAGCATGTCCTGTTTGCCCTTGAAGTGTCGGTAGATGGCCTGGCCGGAGACGCCCACCTCGTTGCCGATATCGTCCAGGGCTACCGAGGCATATCCGTATGTCCCAAAGAGCCTGCCCGCCGTCTCTAGCAGATCCCTGTAACGCTGTTCCTTCTCGGTTTGTCGCCGGGTCTTCGATTTGGCCCTGGCGTGGCCGCCCACTGTGCTGGACAAACGTGATCACCGCCACTATGTTGGATTTCAGTTATTCAACATTAACTCAAATGATTACTCCTGGCGAGCCTGATACGGAGGATACCTAGCGTGGAGCCACTCCTCAGCAAGGCTGATCCGCAGTCACCGGCGTTCGTGTCCAATGCGGAAACGAATCGCCGATTGGCCGCAGCGCTGAAGGACAACCTCCACCGCGCGTCGCTCGGCGGTCCGGAGAAGTCGCGGCAGCGGCATATCGATCGCGGGAGACTGCTCCCGCGGGAACGCGTCAACCGACTCCTGGACGAGGGAAGCCCCTTCCTCGAGGTCGGTGCTCTCGCAGCCAACGGGATGTACAACGATGACGCCCCCGGTGCAGGGATCATCACCGGAATCGGCTTGGTGCACGGACGTCAGGTGATGGTGGTCTGCAATGACTCCACGGTCAAGGGCGGGACCTACTTCCCCATGACAGTCAAGAAGCATCTGCGTGCCCAGGAAATCGCTGAAGAGAATCACCTGCCCTGTGTTTACCTTGTGGACTCCGGCGGAGCCTTCCTGCCGCTGCAGGACGAGGTTTTCCCAGATCGGGACCACTTCGGGCGCATCTTCTACAACCAGGCCAATCTTTCCGCGAAAAAGATACCGCAGATCGCCGCCGTGCTGGGCTCCTGCACCGCCGGTGGGGCCTATGTGCCGGCTATGAGCGATGAGTCCGTCATCGTGCGCAACCAAGGCACGATCTTCCTTGGCGGTCCGCCGTTGGTCAAGGCCGCCACCGGGGAAGTGGTCACCGCGGAGGAACTCGGCGGGGCGCGGGTTCACACCGCAGAATCAGGCGTCGCTGATCACTTGGCCGAGAACGACGATCATGCTCTGCAGATCATTCGTGACATTGTAGAGACCCTTCCTCGCCCCACTTTCGGGGCCTGGGCCATGAAGTCGCCACAGCCGCCACGCCATCGGGCTGAGGACCTCTATGGCGTCATCCCCAGCGATGTGAATCAGCCGATGGAGGTGCGTGAGGTGATCGCCCGGTTGGTGGACGATAGCGCTTTCCACGAATTCAAACGTGACTACGGCAGCACGCTGGTCACGGGATTCGCCCACATAGACGGTCACCCAGTTGGCGTCGTCGCCAATAACGGGATCCTGTTCTCTGAGTCTTCGCTGAAAGGGGCGCACTTTATCGAGCTCTGCGACCAGCGCGGCATCCCACTGCTTTTCTTGCAGAACATCTCCGGTTTCATGGTCGGCCGTGACTACGAAGCCGGAGGTATCGCTAAGAACGGGGCAAAGATGGTGACGGCGGTTGCCACTACCCGGGTCCCCAAGATCACCGTCATCATTGGCGGCTCCTTCGGCGCGGGCAACTACTCGATGTGTGGCCGCGCCTACTCCCCACGGTTTCTGTTCACCTGGCCAAATGCCCGAATTTCGGTCATGGGCGGCACTCAGGCCGCCTCGGTGCTGGCCACCGTCAAACGTGACCAGCACGAGTCAGCTGGTCACGAGTGGCCGACAGCGGAGGAAGAGGCGTTCAAAGCACCGATCCGCGAAAAGTACGAAGCCCAGGGGCAGCCCTACTACTCCACAGCAAGACTCTGGGATGACGGCGTTATTGACCCGGTGGACACCCGCAGAGTACTGGCCATGGCACTAGGGACTTGCGCTCGAGCACCTCTGCCCGAAACCGGCTTCGGCCTCTTCCGAATGTAGGGGGTAGACATGTTCAGCACTGTCCTCGTCGCTAACCGCGGGGAAATAGCCTGTCGGGTCATCAGCACGCTCCACAAACTGGGCATTACGGCGGTGTCCATCTACTCAGAGGCCGATGCAGAAGCCAAGCACGTTGCCCTGGCCGACCACGCCATATGCGTAGGTCCGGCTCCGGCAGCAGAGTCTTACCTCAGCATCGACGCCGTGATGGCCGCGGCTCATCAGGCGGGTGCGGAGGCTATCCATCCCGGTTACGGTTTTCTTGCAGAGAACGTGAAATTCGCCCGGGCCTGCACAGCAGCGGGCATCACGTTCATCGGTCCAAGGGAGCACGCTCTAGAGATCATGGGCGACAAGATCCGTTCCAAGAACCATGTCGCCGAGGCAGGGGTTCCGCTGGTGGACGGCATCAGCGAGCCCGGGCTTACCCACGAGCAGCTGATCGAGGCGGGATCACTGATGAACTTTCCCGTGCTGATCAAACCCTCCGCTGGTGGCGGCGGCAAGGGGATGCACGTGGTGGAGCGCCCAGCTGACCTCGCGCAGACCCTGACCACCGCCCGTCGCGTGGCCGCTGCCAGCTTTGGCGATGACACGCTCTTGATAGAGCAGCTGATCCGCTCCCCCCGGCACATTGAAGTGCAGGTTCTCGCCGATGGCTACGGGCATGTCATCCATTTGGGCGAAAGGGAGTGTTCCCTGCAGCGCCGACACCAGAAGGTCATCGAGGAGGCTCCATCAGCGCTCCTGGATGAGTCGACCCGACAACGCATTGGTCAGGCAGCCATCGATGCTGCCCGCAGCGTGGACTACCTCGGTGCAGGCACCGTGGAGTTCCTGGTCTCCGACGAGCAGCCAGACACATTTCACTTCATGGAGATGAACACTCGACTGCAGGTGGAGCACCCCGTCACAGAACAGGTCACAGGCATTGACATAGTCGAGCAGCAGATCCGCATAGCTGCTGGCGAGCCGCTGACTCTGAAACAGGAGGACGTCACCGTCACAGGGCACTCCATTGAGGCTCGCATCTACGCTGAGGACCCGGAGTCGGGCTTCATGCCCAGTACCGGCGAGATCCTCCGTCTGATTGAACCGGCCGGGGAAGGGATCCGTGTGGACTCCAGCATGCTCACTGGGCTCGCCGTCGGCACGGACTATGACCCGATGTTGGCCAAGATCATCGCAACTGGCGCTGACCGGGAGCAGGCTTTGGCCAGGCTGCACCACGCCCTGGGAAAAACGGTCATCCACGGACTTACAACCAATACATCCTTCCTCCAGCATTTGACGGCGGACCCCGACGTACGGGCCGGGCGCATAGACACCACCACCATTGAGCGCAAGCTGCCGGACCTGCAATTTCCCCTCCCAAACCAATATCACGCCATGGCCGCCGCACTGTTCGCCGCGCGGACCGATATTTCCGCTGTACCAGACGCGCATCCTGCTGGTCCCACCGGATGGAGGAGCGACGGGTGGAGGCACAGCGGCCCTCATTTTCCAGCATTCCAGGTCCGCTGGGAGCGGCCTGGCTACCCTGCTGAGCTGTTCGACGTCGTCATTGATGGTCAAGCGACACTGCGGCGCAGCAAGCTCGCTGACAGCTATCTGTTGCGCACCCCCCACACCGCCGTCGAGGTGCAGCTGAGTGCAGGGAACAATACGCGCCAGGGGAGCCCAGTGTGGGTGACTACGGAAGACTTCACTGCAATGCTGACCGTGCTGGACCACGAGGCGCGAACCCACCGGCAACTGGCCGAGATTGAGGCAGAGCTGGCAGAAGCCAAGCCAGAGGTCACTGCCCCGATGCCCGGAACCGTCGTTGCCGTCGGCCCAGATTCCGGATGTGAGGTCAGCGCCGGCCAGATGCTGGTGATCATAGAGGCCATGAAAATGGAGCACCGTCTCAACGCGCCCGCTGACGGCACCGCCCGCATCCACGTTGCTGTCGGAGACCAGGTGTCTCTGGGGCAGGTGCTGGCCGCAGTGGAACCAACAGCGACGACTACACCCTCGGAGAACCCCGACCACAGTAAGGACCAGTCATGACGCACCTGCTATCCGAAGAGCATCAGGCGCTCGCCGAATCTGTGCGAGATTTCGCTGAACAGGTCATAGCTCCCGTATCGGCGAAGCACG
The DNA here is from genome assembly GCF_010119385.1 of Nesterenkonia haasae. Classification (GTDB taxonomy): domain Bacteria; phylum Actinomycetota; class Actinomycetes; order Actinomycetales; family Micrococcaceae; genus Nesterenkonia; species Nesterenkonia haasae. The sequence goes on along the minus strand of NZ_VFIE01000018.1, from coordinate 243,072 downwards.
ACGCCGAGCACAGCTTTCCCTATGATGTCGTTGCGCAGATGGGCGGTATGGGCCTGTTCGGGATTCCCTTTCCAGAAGAGTACGGGGGAGAAGGTGGAGACTACCTTGCCTTCTGTCTGGCGCTTGAGGAGATCGCGAAAGTCGACCAGTCGGTGGCCATCACTCTTGAAGCTGGAGTCGGGCTTGGAGCTATGCCGATCTTCAGATATGGCTCCGAGGATCAGAAGCAGAAGTGGCTGCCCGATCTCCTGAGCGGCAAAAGGTTGGCCGGATTTGGGCTCACCGAGTCGGATGCCGGATCGGATGCATCGGGCACGCGGACCTCCGGAAGGCTGGAGGGCGGGCACTGGGTGATTGACGGTACTAAAGAATTCATCACCAACTCTGGAACCGAGATCACCTCGCTGGTCACGGTCACTGCCGTGACAGGCACCTCTCAGGAAAGTGATGGCACGACAAAGAAGGAGATCTCCACCATCATCGTGCCTGCCGGGACTCCGGGGTTCACCGTCGGTTCCGGCTATGACAAGGTCGGCTGGAATGCCTCAGATACACACCCACTGTCCTTCACGGACTGCCGGGTCCCCGAGGACTATCTGCTGGGGCAGCGCGGGCGAGGATACGCCAACTTTCTCGGCATTCTGGACGAGGGCCGGATCGCTATCGCAGCTCTGGCAACTGGTGCAGCCCAAGGCTGCGTGGACCAGGCAGTTCGTTACGCCAATGAGCGTAAGACCTTCGGTTCGCCGATTAGCGCCTACCAGGGGATATCCTTCAAGATCGCCAGGATGCAGGCCCGAGCGCACACTGCGCGGCTTGCTTACTATGAGGCGGCCCACTTGATGGCGGCAGGAAAACCGTTCAAGACGGAAGCATCCATCGCCAAGCTTGTCGCAGGTGAAGCGGCCATGGACAACGCTCGTGACGCGACCCAGATTTTCGGTGGCTATGGGTTCATCAACGAGTACACAGTGGCTCGGCACTACAGAGACTCCAAGATTCTTGAGGTCGGCGAAGGTACCACTGAAGTGCAGCTGATGCTGATTGCCCGATCGTTGGGGCTCGTCTGAGATGGGTGTCGTCCAGCAAAGGGGCCTCTACTTCGACGAGATGGAGGTCGGCACAGTGTTCAAACATGCGCCGGGGCGCACCGTCACCGAGGCAGACAATGTTTTTTTCACCACTTTGACAATGAACACTCAGGCCCTCCATCTTGACGCTCACTGGTCTGCACAGCAGCCATTCGGCCAGCCGCTGGTGAACTCGATGTTCACACTGGCCACCCTGGTGGGGTCCTCGGTGGCGCAACTGACCCAGGGCACAATGGTGGCCAACTTGGGCTTCGAAACTGTGAACTTTCCGCACCCGCTCTACCCGGGTGACACGCTGTACTCAGCATCGGAAATTCTGAGCAAGCGCGCCTCCTCGTCCCGGCCCGGTCAGGGTATCGTCAGCATCAGACATACGGGCCGCAACCAGGAAGGGATCGTGGTGGCCGAGTGCACCCGCCAGGTGATGATGTGGATGAAGGAGCACCATGAACAGAAGTGATGACATTCCTTTCACTCTGGGACCAGCGCTGCTTTTCTGCCCTGCTGACCGGCCGGACCGCTTCGGCAAAGCCGCTGAACGTTCCGATGCCGTGATTTTGGACCTTGAAGACGCCGTGGCCCCTGAGGACAAAGCCAGGGCCCGCCAAAGTGTCGCGGAGTATCTGAGTGGAATCGACCCGGAGCTGGCGTCCCGGACCGTGGTGCGGATGAACCCTGTGGGAACATCGGATTTTGCAGCAGACGCAAGGGTGCTGGCCGACTTCCCGCCGGAGCATGTAATGCTCGCCAAGACTGAGAGCGCTGAGGACGTCCAAGCAGTACACAGCAGTTTCCCGAGCTCCCAGGTCATCGCGCTCTGTGAGACTGCGGCGGGAGGCGCGGCCGCCTACGAGATCGCTGACCATCCCGCCACCTCAGCCATCATGTGGGGAGCTGAGGATCTTATGGTTTCCATCGGGGGCACCTCCTCCCGTCATCCTGATGGCTCCTACCGCGATATCGCTCGCCACGTGCGCAGCACAATCCTCCTGGCAGCAGCGTCCCGCGGAAAAGCAGCCGTGGATTCGATCTACGCGGACATCAAAGACACTCACGGTCTCTCCGTGGAAGCTGCTGACGCCGTCGGCAGTGGGTTTGCCGCCAAAGCTTGTATCCATCCCAGTCAGGTCGCAGCGATCCGCGATGCCTTCCTGCCCACCGACGAAGAGGCAGAGTACGCCCAGGCCCTTCTGGAGGAAGCCAGGCACCACGGGGGCGCGTTCCAATTCCGTGGGGGAATGATTGATGCTCCGTTGCTTCGCCACGCCGAACGGATCGCTCAGCGGGCGGTCGGAGTTAGGAGTTGAAGCTCGCGGGAGCACCTGAATCCAGCGCCGCGTGAATCCGCCGTCTGTGCTGTGCGGTGAAAGGCTCGGGCAGCTCTTCGGCGGAGAACCAGCCGACGTGAGTCGATTCGTCGTCGGCCACATGTGCCGCACCGGAGACATACTCCATTTCGAAACAAATGTCAGTGAACCGGCACCGGTCTCCATTGGGGTAGACCACCAATCCATGGTCGGAGACACTCGCCACGCGAACTGGGCGGGCGACGATCCCGGCTTCCTCCTTGACTTCGCGAATCGCTGCGGAGGCTGGCCCTTCCCCGGGCTCCATAATTCCTGAAGTGACTCCCCAATGTCCGTTATCAGCACGTTTGACCAGGAGTACTTCCGGGACGGGCAACTGCACTGAGTCACTGCCCATGCGTCGAATCACCACAGCTGTGACCGCAGGCAGTAGGAGTTCTTTGTGCCCAATATCCTTGCGCAGATCTTTGATGTACTCCGGAGTTGGCATGAAATCCACCCTACCGTCGCAGTAGGGTATGACACGTGAAACTTCTCGTAACCGGCGGTGCCGGCTATATCGGTGCCGTTGTAGCCCAGCAACTGCTTCGCGACGGTCACACCGTTGAAATCCTGGACAATCTCACCACCGGTCATGGAGATCTGGGCCTTCCCGGAGCAGTCTGGCATGAGGGAGACATCAGCGACGCCAGCGAGGTGTTGGATCCCAGCTTTGACGGAGTGGTGCACCTCGCTGCCAAGTCCCTGGTGGGCGAGTCCGTTGCACACCCAGAGCGATATTGGCACGGAAATATCGTGGCCTCACTGCGGCTGATTGACGCTATGCGAGCCGCGGGTGTGCCACGAATGGTGTTTTCATCCACCGCTGCCGTATACGGCGAGCCCGGAGTGGACAAGATCACCGAGGATGTCCCCCCACGGCCCACCAACCCCTATGGTGCTTCGAAACTGGCCATCGACCATATGCTCACCGCAGAGGCTCATGCCCATGGACTCGCCGCAGTGAGTCTTCGCTACTTCAACGTGGCTGGCGCGGCTGGGGCGCTGCGAGAGCGCCACGACCCGGAGACACATCTGATCCCCAATCTGCTTCGCGTAGCACTCGGAGAGGTACCGCAGGCCAATATATTCGGCACCGACTATCCCACGAGGGACGGCACCGCCATCCGCGACTACATACATGTGGTGGATCTTGCCGACGCCCACGTTCGAGCCGTGCGGTCAGCCACGGCCGGCAAGCATGCAGTGTACAACTTGGGTACGGGCACGGGGACCTCAGTGCGGGAGATCATCGATGCAGTCCGAGTTGTCACCGGTCGTGACGTGCCGGCCGCAGAGTCTCCGCGCCGTGCCGGTGACCCGGCAGTGCTCGTCGCCTCAGGGGATCGTGCGGCAGAAGAACTCGGATGGCGCCCGAAACGGGACATCCGAGAGATGGTTGCCGATGCGTGGACAGCCCTTCAGCAATTCAGCTGAGGACTAAAGCAGCAGCGGCACCCAGGATGAGGAACGGGCCGAAGGCAATTCGGGACGACGACGTCGCCCGTCTGGTCATGAGCAACCAGATCGAGACTAGTCCGCCCAGCAGGAATGACAGGGCAACCCCGGTTGCCACCACCTCCCAGCCCAGGAAGCCGGTATAAAGACCAAGCACCACGGCGAGTTTTACATCACCCATACCGATGGAGGGTGGGTGGATCATCCGCACGCCGAAAAACAGCATTCCCCACAATGCGCCAGCTGCCAGGGCCCGGCCCAACCCTGTGATGTCGCCGAGCAGGAATGTCACCAGCACAAGAAGTCCGGCGGTAAAACCCGCCCAGGGGTACACGATGCGGTTGGGCAGGCGGTGCTGCTGAACATCTATGAACGCCAGTGCTGTCCCACACACCCCGAAGACGACGCCGCCGAAGAGCAGCAGAAGGCCTGCCACCACCGGCGCCGCGGCCCCGGAGGAAAGCAGTTCACCGATGTACGACATCACCGGTCTAGAGGTCTCCTATCTGTGAGACCACATCGGCTCTGCCTTCTTCAAGTCGATACGTCACCCCGACTACTGCGGTGCGTCCCTCTCCGACAGCGGCATGGAGCACTCGTGAGTGGTCGACCATCCGAAGAGCAGTCTGCTTGACGTGTTCCTCCACCGCGTCGTTAACAGTGGGCGTGCCAGTCTTCTGCGCACTGAGCACCGAGGGAAAAATCCGTTCGACCAGTACGCGCACATAACCAGCGGGTAGGGACCCCGTCTCGGCAGCGTTCAAAGCTGCTGACACTGCTCCGCACGAATCGTGCCCCAACACCACAATCAGGGGTACGTTGAGGACATCAACACTGAATTCCAGCGAGCCCATGACCGCGTCGTCAATGACTTGACCCGCAGTCCGCACCACGAAGACATCGCCGAGACCCACATCGAAGATGATCTCGGCGGCCAGCCGCGAATCCGAGCAGCCGAAAATGGCGGCAACGGGATGCTGAGACTCGGTCAGTGAGGAGCGCCGGGCTGCGTTTTGGTTGGGGTGGCGGACATCTCCGTTGACGAACCGGGCGTTGCCCTGCCGCAGTAGCTCCCAAGCCTCAGCAGGGGTGGGCTGTTTCACTGCCTGCTCAGTCATTACCCTCCTCGGCGTCATCGTTCTGGGGAACGTCCCGGCCGATCGAATCAATGATCGCGTCCAAACCTGCCTGGAACTCGGCCTCCTGCGCATCTGTGCTGATCACGACTGTGGTGCCATCAATTGAGTTCTCCTCAGCCTCCAGCACATAGTAGCGCCGGTCTCCCTCCTCGCGGGTCTCCAAGGTAAGCCCTTCCGCAGTGATCGAGCCGGTCGCCGGTGCCATGTTCGTCTCCGCGTTCACCCACGCTGGGTTGGCGTGGTCGGTCTGGGCGAAGCCGAGGAAATTGACGTTCGCAGTGGTGTACCCGACCTCCCAGACCTCGACACCCTGCTCGGCTCGGGTCTCCCACCGGGCATAGTTGGCCGTCCAGCCATCTGGTACATCAGCTGCTATTGGAGAGTAGTCCGTGACATCGGCCGCCCAGGCGGCAGCCTCATGAACGTCCTCATCGCGGCTGTATGTCACATCCGGCTCAGGGTTCATGAACCAGAAAACTGCCAAGATCCCGGAGAGCACGACCATGGTGATGATCATGCCCATCATCGGTGTGCGCAGGCGCTGAGCCTGTGAGGGGGTGATCTGTACGGGGCGCTCATCATTCACACTCCCCATTCTCTCATTAGCGAGACGAGAGCCACCCGATATGCTGGTCTTCAGCCAGACATGGACGTCGGGCGCATTCTGAGATCCGGAAGGTGGACCACAGTGACCCCAAACACTGAAGCCCAGCAGGACGATGACTACTCTCACCTGAACCCACGACTTGCTGTGGGGGACGATGAACCGGACCGCAACCTTGCTCTGGAGTTGGTGCGAGTCACTGAGGCCGCTGCCATCGCCGGCGGCGCCTGGGTCGGCAAAGGTGACAAGAACGGTGCCGATGGGGCAGCTGTAGACGCCATGCGGTCCCTATTGGACACCGTCAACCTCAACGGGGTGGTTGTCATCGGTGAGGGGGAGAAGGACGAAGCTCCCATGCTGTTCAACGGCGAACATGTGGGCAACGGCAGTGGCCCTGAGGCAGACGTGGCAGTAGATCCCATTGACGGAACCCGACTCACCGCCCTGGGCTATGACAATGCCCTGGCCGTATTGGCTGTAGCGGAGCGGGGCTCTATGCTCGATCCCTCCGCTGTGTTCTACATGGACAAGTTGGTCACCGGGCCCGAGGCTGCTGACATGGTCGATCTTCGACTGCCCGTGAAGCAAAATCTGCATTTGATCGCGAAAGCCACCGGCAAGAGCGTCGACCAGCTCAACGTCTGCGTTCTTGACCGACCCCGGCACTCCAAGCTTGTTGAGCAGATCCGTGACGCTGGGGCCCGGACCCGTTTCATCATGGACGGTGACGTAGCCGGCGGAATCGCCGCGGCTCGTCCCGGCACCGGCGTTGACGTCCTGATGGGAACTGGCGGCACGCCTGAAGGCATCGTTACTGCCTGCGCCATCCGAGCCGTGGGTGGAGTCATCCAAGGCAGGCTCGCGCCCAAAGACGACGAGGAGAAACAACGGGCCCTCGACGCTGGTCACGATGTAGAACAGGTTCTCACCACCAATGACTTGGTGAGGTCGGACAACTGCTACTTCGCGGCCACTGGTATCACCGACGGGGACCTGCTGCGCGGAGTCCGCTACGAGGGTGACCGAGTGACGACCCAGTCGATTGTTATGCGCGCTAGGTCCGGCACTGTGCGAATCGTTGAAGCCGAGCACCGCCGCCGTAAGTGGCAGTCCTACACCCGCTAGCTAGCAATAACCAAGGTCGCGAAGCCGAGTCTGGGATCCGACCAAAGGGATAGCCTTGGGAGACCACTGCTCTGATGTGGAAGAAAGTGAGGTGTCGTTCCTGTGAGCGACACATCGCAGCCGGATATTGCACTGGATCGCCGCTTCGCTCAGGAGTTCCCAGAGCTGTCGATTCCGTGGTCGGCCGAAGAGGCGGCCGCCCCGCGGCTGATCATGCTCAACGAACCTCTGGCTCGTCTCTTGGGCCTGGACCCTGCAGACTTGCAGAGCCCCGATGGCGTCCGCCTGCTGCTAGGCAACCGAGTCCCCCGCGGTGCTACGCCAGTAGCGCAGGCGTACTCTGGCCACCAATTCGGCTCATACTCTCCGCGCCTGGGTGACGGCCGCGCGCTGCTGTTGGGTGAACTTACCGACGCGGAGGGCCAGCTGTGGGATATGCACCTCAAAGGATCGGGACGGACCCCTTTCGCCCGCGGCGGCGCCGACGGTAAAGCTGCACTCGGCCCAATGCTCCGTGAATACGTCATCAGCGAGGCCATGCACGCCCTCGGCATCCCCACCTCACGTTCTCTGGCGGTCCTCGCCACCGGTGACGTTGTGCAGCGCGAAAAGCCGTTACCGGGTGCGGTGCTTACCCGGGTGGCCGCAAGTCACCTGCGGGTAGGGAGTTTCCAGTACGCCCACGCCACCGGTGGCAGCGAGCTGGTCCGCCGTTTGGCCGACCACGCCGTCGACCGGCATTATCCTGGCGCCGCGAATGCTGACAACGCGTGTCTCGCGCTGTTCGCCTCGGTGGTCTCTGCGCAAGCAGAACTGGTCGCGCAGTGGATGCTGATCGGATTCGTCCACGGGGTGATGAACACTGACAATATGGCAATTTCCGGAGAGTCCATCGACTACGGCCCCTGCGCGTTTGTGGACGCCTTCGACCCCGCGGCGGTCTACAGCTCCATCGATCAGAGCGGCCGCTACGCCTATCAGAGCCAGCCCGTCGTTGCGGAATGGAACCTCGCTCGTCTCGCCGAGACGCTGCTCCCACTGTTCGACGATGACGCAGACGAAGCACTCGCCCTGGCACAGGAAGCCCTGGGTGCCTTTCGTTGCGAGTACAGTGCCGCATGGGTGCTGGGTATGAAGGCCAAGCTCGGGCTGTCGCCTGACCCAGACGACGAGACCAGCACTTCGGTGGCCAATGACGTGGTGGTCCTGCTGCAGGCGCAGTCACTCGACTACACCTCGTTCTTTAGGGCACTCAATCACGCAGCCCGCGGTGACGCTGAACCTGTTCGGGAGATGGCCCTAGATCTCGAGGCGCTCGATGCCTGGTTGGATCGCTGGCGCGATCTCGCCCCGAATGCAGAACAGATGGACAGGGAAAACCCCGCCTACATTCCGCGAAACCACCTGGTGGAGGAAGCCCTCGAGGCAGCAACCCGGGGTGACACGGCACCGTTTCACCAACTCCTGGAAGCCGTCACCGATCCATACCGCGAGCGTGAGGGTTTCGTTCGCTATGCTTTGCCAGCGCCTGCGAGTTTCGGTCCCTACCAAACCTTCTGTGGGACGTAAGGACCCGACAAAAGGTGAAACAAGGGCCGGGTTCGAATCCACAGACTTGTTGATGCTTACACAACGTGCGTGAAACTGCGAGGGTGAGATCCCCCTCAGGAGTGTGGCGTTCAGGCCCCTGGGGCATCAGTCGAGAGCCGATACTGCTGTTTGCCACCACGATCGCGAACGACGATGCCGTGGGCGGCCAACTGCTCCCGCAGAGCGTCAGCTTCCCCCGCTTTCCCGTCTGTCAGAGCTCGATGTCGGGCTCGCAGCAAAGAGTGCGTGACGGAGTGGAGATTACCGCTGCGGTCCACCCATTCGATGAATGCCTCGTCCCTTGGATCTTTCGCCCCGGCCCAGGGATATTCAAATTCGATGAAAGAAGTGGCAAGTTTGGATGCCAGCCCGTTGTCTGAGGCGGTGCGAGAAAGCTCCCGGAAGCGGTGATCCAGAATCACCAGCTCATCTTTGTCCAGGAACACTTCAGCGATTTCTTCACGGGAGTAGACGCTGGTGGTTTTCTTCGACTCGAGACGGACGGCCTGGTGATCGATGACGACTCGCCCTACCTCTTCGTTCCAGACTGCGAAGACTATCCATCCGCCAACTGCCCCGAGCACCGTCAGCAGTGGGATCGACCACAGCAGGGGCAGCTGATCGATCAGACGGAGTGGCCCGGGCGCTGTGTCGATGCGGTTCAGCAACCAGGACACCACGGGTCCGACCAGCAGCGCGCCGACGAATCCCGCAGCGGCACCTGTGGCAGCGAAAGCGGGGGCCATTTTGGAATCGATGGTCACAGTGGTGCTGGGTGCGAACACGAGGCCCTCCTACTCGGTTTCGTAATGACTGTTCACGGCTCTCGGCATGACGAATAGTGGACATAGTAGCCTATATCCGAGTGATCACTCGATTAATTCCTGAGGAAAGGCCGCTGTGGCACGAACCGTGGATGTGGAAAAATACGCGCACAATAGGCAACATGTCCTTGACTGCGCCGCTGCTCTCTTTGCGAAACGGGGTTACGAGCGCACTACAACGGCGCTGATCTGTTCGCAGGCAGGCATCAGCCCGGGGAAGCTCTACCACTACTTCACAAGTAAGAAGCAAGTGTTTCTGGCGGTGCTGAGCCAAGACGAGCAGGACACGAAGATGCTGCTGGAGAGCCTCGTGAGCGATCCGGATCCGTTGGAGGCCCTCTTGGCTTACGTGGCGCATTTGGCAGAGCCGGCAGCCGCTCATCCGATGGTCCCACAGCTGGTCTTGGAGGCGATGCTGCAAGCCCACCGCGACCCCGAAGTGCGGCAGGAGTTGGAGAGGGTCGATCAGGGAGAGAAGGAGGGGATCCGACTCCTGATGCGCAGAGCAGCAGACGCCGATCAGATCGGAAGGTCTCTGGCCATTGACCACGCCGCCTCCTGGATCAGTGCCATGGTCAGTGCCGTGTATCTAAATGCGGCGCTGGACCCTGATTTCGACGCAGCAGGGCACATTCCCCAGCTGGTGGTTACTGTGCGAGCCTTCCTTGCTGTGAGCTGAGGCAGCCTGTGTCCGTTTCGCATCGCCATGGTTGTGACAGAGTCGGTCTCCGTCAGGCTCAGTCGGAGTCGCTAGGCGCGACTCTGTAGCGCCGTGCCGCATCGACCGACGCGACGCCTGCAACCGCAGCGAGCGCCTGCCGGAGCGATTCATCATCCTGCTGCGTCGATGTCGTCTCTCCAGTCACTTGGCCCAGACTGCGCAGCACTCCGCTGGCACGAAACCCGACTGCCTCGAGGGCGTCGACCACCTCATCTATGCCCTGGACATGCTCGTCGTCCACAGTGATGATCCATTCCTGGTGTGTCATCCTCAGACTTCCTTCGCTGGAGTCACCAGCTGTGGGGCTCCGGGAGTTTCGCCAAACCGGCACCGACATCTTCCGGATCCTCGTGCATCAGGGGCACGGCGTGCCCAACCACAGTTCTCCACAGGGCTTCACCGCGTGAACCGGTGGCCCCGGATATCAAGGCAGCGATCCCAGCCACATGAGGTGCTGCCATAGAGGTGCCACTGATGCTCCGGTAGCGCTCATCGCCCGGCCAGGACGAATGCACCTCAACGCCCGGGGCTGTGACATTGACCTCCCCGCCGTCCTGAGACGAAGACCGCGCAGAGAAGTCCGCGGTGCTCAGGTGCTGCCCAACCGCCGCCACGGCCAGCACATGTGGACTGTTTGCCGGCGCCCCGACGAACCCAGGGTTCCCAGCGCTGCGCTGGGCGTTGTTGCCGGCAGCGGCGACGATCAATGAACCCCGCTCCAGGGCTCGGCGCCCTGCGGCGACATACGGCGGATGGACCTGCCGAACATCTGCACCCAGAGACATGGAAATAACCTGGCACCCATTCTGCAGCGCCCAGTCGATGCCAGCGAGGATCGAGGAGTCGGATCCGGTGCCGTTATCCCCCAAGACCTTCGCGGCGTAAACCTCAGCCTGCGGTGCCACACCATACCCTGGACCGGAGCCGGATTGCCACGGTCCACAAGCGGTGCCCAGACAGTGCGTACCGTGACCGTGAGCATCCTGCGGCCCTTCGTTGGCAACGAACGACTCCGCAGTGACTCCACGCGAAGCAAAGTCCGGATGAGCGAGGTCGACACCAGTATCCAGAATGGCCACACGGACACCCTCCGCACAGTGACCACGCTCCATCGCGGAGCTGATCCCGATCGCCTGCAACCCCCAACTCAACTCGGAAGTATCCCGGTAGGTCGGTTCAGCCGCACCAGCCGCTGCCGGGGAGTCCGAGATGGCGTAATACGTCAGCTCCGGTGTGAACGTCATAGGACGCCGCTGTTCACGACACCGGCTGCTGAAACTCTCCAATTGCTCGGGCTCAGCATCAACCACACCAATGCCCAACTGGGAGAAATAGGTATCAGCGGAAAACCCATGGCTCACCAACAAGTCGGGAGCGTCCGCCTGCAAGACCCCGGGATCAGCCGTGTCAAAAGTCACCACATACCGCGCCATAACTCTTTATCCCTCCCCGACACACTGCGTTCAACAACTCGACAATAGAATGTCAGCCTCCACATTCGCAGAGTGCTTGAGGTCGCGACCGGTGTGGTGATTGCAGTATTGAACCGGTCCGTGGCACATAATGGGGGACTGTGAATACTTCTGTGCCGAAAATCGGAGTGCTGGGTGACGGCCAGCTGGCTCGTATGATGGCGCCCGCTGCTACACACCTCGGTATAGAGCTCCACCTGCTCGCCGGGTCGGCAGAGTCCTCCGCTGCTCAGGTCATCGCGCACACCGTCATCGGTGATTTTCGCAACGTACAGGACGTGCTTGCATTCGCCGAGCCGCTGGACGCCATTACCTTCGACCATGAGCATGTGCCCGCGGACGTGCTCTCGGCCCTTGTCCAGTCCGGAGCGACCCTGAACCCGTCGCCTGATGCGCTGCTCTATGCCCAGGACAAATTGGCCATGCGCCGAGCCGTCGAAGAGCTTGGTCTGCCCAATCCCCACTGGGCTGAAGTGCGTACTCCAGAGGACCTTCTAGCATTTGGCAACGCTGTCGGGTGGCCCGTGGTCCTGAAGACACCACGCGGCGGTTATGACGGTAAGGGCGTCATGGTGCTCGACGACGCCGCGCGCGTTGACGACGCCGCAGTGAACAGTTGGTTCGAGCGAGCAGAGAAAGAGAAAACGGGCCTCCTCGCGGAACAGAAAATGCCCTTTACGAGGGAACTCTCCGCACAGGTGGCGCGACGGGCCTCCGGAGCCACCGCGGCCTACCCCGTCGTCGAATCGAACCAGAAAGACGGCGTCTGCGATGAGGTCGTCGCGCCGGCGCCGCGCACCTCACCGGCTCATGTCGCCGAAGCGGAGAGAATCGCCACCGTGATCGCAGAGAAGCTCGCCGTCACCGGCATGCTCGCGGTCGAGCTTTTCGAAATCGCCGAAGATGATGGCGTGGCTGGGGCATCACCTGGTCTCTATGTGAACGAACTGGCTATGCGCCCTCACAATTCCGGTCACTGGACGATGGACGGTTCAGTCACCAGCCAGTTCGAACAGCATCTTCGTGCGGTCCTCGACCTTCCCCTCGGGGCGACCTCAGTCACCGGTGGGGCTGGGGGTTATGTTGTCATGAAAAACCTGCTCGGCGGGGCGAATCACGACCTCCATGCTGCGCTCCCAGCTGCCATGCGACGCTCGGGAGCGTCCAAGATTCACATCTACGGTAAGGACCCCAGGCCCGGCCGCAAGGTCGGCCACGTCACGCTCCTGTCCCAGACCAGCAAACGCGATGAATCCTTCGACGCCACACGCGCCCGACTCGGCCGGGTCCGCCAGAACGCTGCTGAGGTTGCGCGCATCTTGACTGATGGGGAGGCCCCACTATGACATCCCCAGCTGAGCAGAGCCGCCCGCAGGTGGGTATCGTGATGGGATCCAACTCCGACTGGCCGGTGATGAAAGCCGCTGCAGAAACACTTGACGAATTCGGCATCACGTTCGAAGCCGACGTCGTTTCCGCTCACAGAATGGCTGCCGAAATGATCGATTACGGCACTGAGGCGCACACCCGCGGGCTGCGGGTCATCATCGCTGGTGCCGGCGGCGCTGCGCATCTGCCGGGAATGCTGGCCTCTGTCACGCCGCTTCCTGTCATCGGCGTGCCTGTGCCATTGAAATACCTCGACGGCATGGATTCGTTGCTGTCGATCGTTCAGATGCCAGCGGGTGTGCCGGTGGCCACCGTCTCCGTCGCGGGGGCGCGAAACGCCGGTCTGTTGGCTGTGCGAACCCTGGCCTCTGGAACTGACCAGCAGGCAGCAGACCTCCGCGACAAGCTCTTAGCCTTCCAGTCTGACCTGGCTGCTCAGGCGCACGCCAAGGGAGAGGCGCTACGCAGCGAGGCAGCGCAGCTGGGAACCTACCGGGCGAGAGGCGGACACCCCGGGTGATGAATCCGACCATCACGTACCACGAGTTCCAAGGGCAGAATGATGCGCTGCGAAACCCTCGCTCTGCCAGCGAGCGCGATCGGACCAAACGAGCCTGCCTGCTCACCCTGCTCACCCTCGTGGTCCCGGGCGGAGCACAGGTCACAGTGGGATCCCGGGCACTCGGCAGGATCGCGCTCGCTGTCACAGTGGGCTGTTGGTTCACGGCATTGCTTGGACTCGCGATGTATTTCACCATGCGCTCTGTGCTACTCAGCGCATTGACTCAACCTTTCGTGATGTGGGCAGCGTCTATCGTTCTAGCTGCGCTGGCGATCGGCTGGTTGCTCCTCTGGCTGGATACATTCCGGTTGATTCGAATAGGACAACTGGCACCCGGTTTCAAACCGATTCTCGTGGTGCTGATGGTTGGGCTCATAGTGCTGACCTCAGGCGGGCTCGGCTACGCATCACATATCATCAACGAGGGACGCCAGGCGCTGGCTGGAATTTTCAGCGAGGGCGCAGCCATTCCTGCCGATGAGGGGCGCTATAACTTTCTGATGCTCGGCGCGGACGCAGGTGAAGGACGCCAGGGGCTGAGGCCCGACTCCATCCACGTCGTCTCCGTCAGCCAGGACACCGCAGAGACCATCATCTTCTCCATCCCCCGCAATTTCCAGAACGCACGATTCAGTGAAGACTCTCCCATGCGGGAGGTCTATCCCAATGGATACAACTGCGGCAATGAGTGCATCATCAACTTTCTCTACACGGAAGTGCACAACTCCTACAGCCACCTGTACCCTGAGGCCGAAGACCCCGGTGTAGAGGCCATGATGGACGCGGCCTCAGGAACCCTCGATCTAAACATGCACGGGTACGTCATGGTGGACATGGGCGGTTTTTCTGATCTCATTGACGCGATGGGCGGGATCACCGTTGAATCCGGTGGTTGGGTCCCCTACCGCGGCCGCCACCCTGAAACCAATGAATGGGGAAATCGCTGGTTCGAACCCGGCACGCTCGAACTTAACGGTGACGATGCCCTCTCCTTCGCGCGCTCCCGTGACTTCAGTAATGACTATGCTCGCATTGAGCGTCAGCAGTGCGTCCAGCAGGCGATGATCGGGCAGTTTTCCCCGCAGACGCTGCTGACTCGGTTCACTGAGCTGATGACGGCAGGGGAGAACCTCGTTGACACTAATCTGCCGCAGTCTCAGTTGGGCAGTCTGCTCAGCCTTGCCGCAGAGGCTCAAGACCATTCCCCGCAGCGGTTGACGCTCGGCGCCCCAGACTTTGGCAGCGCAGGAGACCTCTTCTCGACCTACCCAGACTTTGACCTGATTCATGCTCGAGTTGACGAGCTCATCGCCAGGGAAGGAGATGGTCCCGAAGAACAAGATGCCGCTCCCCAGCCTGAGGCCGATACCCGCGATGATGAGGCCGATCCCGAGGAAGACGCTGAACCGCCAGGGCCCAGCCCCGACCACAGCGACGAGGCCGTAGCAGGCGATGAACCAGAGGTAGCACCAACGCCGGAGCCGACAGAGCTGACCCAGCCCGACGGCTCACCGCTCACCGAGACGTATCTGATTGAAGCCCAACAACGTGGAGAAGTCGGCATTCTGGAACAGGCCGCAACAGGCAATGGTGACTGCAGCCCAGCTGACTGAGTCTCCTGTGCACTCACACTGAGTGCAGGGTCCGCTGGGACCTTCACCACAGTTTGAGCGGCACAGGGCCAACCCGCAGCCTAGTTCCTGGAGGCCGCTGATAGAGTCTAAGTAGTGTTCAGAATGACAAACCCCATTCGAGAGTATGCATGGGGCTCAAGAACGGCGTTCAGTGACCTTTTTGGTTGGGCGCCCTCAGTGAGTCCGCAGGCCGAAATATGGATGGGCTCCCACCCCGCGGCCCCCTCGTTTCTTGAGACTGGGGACAAGCTCTCAGATGTGCCTTTTATGGTCAAAGTCCTTGCCGCAGAGATACCGCTCTCCATTCAGGCACACCCGTCGCAGCAACAGGCTCAGACAGGCTTCGCCGACGAGCAGACAGCCGGGATCGCCGTAGATGCCCCAGAGCGGACGTATCGCGACCCACACCACAAACCTGAGCTGGCGCTCGCCCTCACCCCATTCATCGCGTTGTCCGGATTCGACACGCCAGATGCCGTTGTAGGCCGTCTCACCCAGGTCCAGCGCCTCATTGCGGAAGGTGACCTCGCCGTTGCCATTGAAGCGCTGTCTGTGGACATCCTTCGAGAGGATTACGCCACCGCTGTGCGCAGCGCGTTGGAAGACCCATCAGGTCTGCTGAGCGTTGCGGCTGAGGAACTGTCCATGAGAGACACCTCATCATTGGAACCAGCCTTGGCTGACACTCTCAAACGCACCTCAACGAGTTTTCCAGGTGACTCCAGCATCTTTGTTGCCTTGATGCTTCATCGCGTCGACCTGTCCCCGGGTGAGGCGCTCTATGTGGCTCCGGGCACACTTCACGCCTACCTGCACGGTGCAGCGATAGAGGTGCAGGCCTGCTCGGACAACGTGGTGCGTGGAGGTCTGACATCTAAGTACATCGACGTCGGTGGGCTGCTGAAAACTATCAACACCGCACCAGAGACCCCCCGTATCGTAGAACCGACACCACTGGGTTCGGGCGTCCTGCGGTATGCGACCGAAGCCAAGGAGTTTCAACTGACCCAAATAGACTTCCCGGCTGTTGGTGCGGAATACCGGACCGACGGCGCAGGGCCCATGATCGCGCTCTGCACGTCGGGCCATCTCACTACAGGCGAAATCTCCCTCAGCGCCGGCGAGTCGGCATACATCGCCGATGGCGTCTCCGAGGTTCTGGCTGGGGATGACGCCCGATTGCTCATCACACAGCCGCGCAGTCCGGAAACCCAGCACTGGGCCTCCACAGGGCGGGGACTGTGATGGTCGACCTTTTGCGAAGAGGACTGCGACTTTTCCAGGCGCTGTGGCGCGAGCTCGCCAAGTTCGGAGTCGTCGGGGCTGGTGCATTCGTCATCGACTCCGCAGTGTTCCTTTGGCTGATCACGGGTCCGATGGGTGAATCTCATGTCAAAGCCAAAGCCATAGCTGTGGCAGTAGCCACCCTCTTCTCATGGATCGGGAACCGCTACTGGACCTTCCGGCATCAGCGCACTCGCACCCGCCTGCGCGAACTCGCCATGTTCGTCCTGATGAATGTGATCGGTCTGCTCATCATGTCTGGCTGCGTCGCCTTCAGCTTCTACATCTTGGGCCTGCGCAGCGAACTAGCCTCATTCGTCTCGGGCTCGATCATCGGTATGGGACTCGCCATGTGTTTCCGATTCGTCGCGTACAAACTTTGGGTCTTCACCGGTGACGATGAAAGTGACACGATTCGCGCCGTCGCACATGCAGCTCCCTACACTGACGAGATTCCGCGTATCACGGGATCCGCTCACTGAGCCCCTCGTTGCGCAGCATCTGTTCCCACATCTCGCCGTCCTCAGGTCCCTGGAACAGCACGACGACGCCGCCTGCCGCCCATGTGCCCACCATGTGGGCGAGGCTGTGAGAATCCCACCGCCGGATCACCAGCGGGCCCCCACCTGCCGCGGGTTCCACTGAAGGCAGCGCCACTGTCGGAATCGGGGTCAGCAGCTGATCCGGGAACTGGCGTGCCTCAGCTGAGACATCGGTGACCCACACTGGGAGTTCAGCGCCGGTGGCCTCCTGGTAGGAGGCATCCACCATGCCCAAGGAGACTGCAGCGAGTTCTGCGTCTCCCAGCTCATCTCCGGTGAGCCACCGCATCGGGCGGTCGGTCACTACCAGGCGAGGGTCCGGATGAGGCGGCTCAGCGTCAGCGTGCTGAAACAGAACCGCAGCCCCTGCTGATGCAGCTGCCAGCGCCACCGCTGCGGCTTTCCAATGAGGCATCATGTCCACCAACACCGGGTCACCCGTGGAGAGGTCATGTTCCTCCGTGAACAGTCCGATGAGTTTGTTAGCCCAGTTCGCGAGGACTTTGCCCGAGAGTTCGATCCGTGCCGACTCCTCAAGGGAGGCCGAGCTGCCGTCGTAGTAGACCAGTGCAGGCTGCGGACGTGAGTCCAGAAGGCGGAGAAGTTCGCCGAACTCTGTGGGTTGCTTCTGCTGGGAGCCTCCCAAGCTGAGTGGGCACATAAGTGATCGTCCTTCTGATAGGGGCTGACAACGGCATCGTCCCAGATGGCGCCTCCGCAGCGCCGGCTCGGCGCGACTCGCCGACGGCACTTGACGAATGTTTACTCACACCAGTGTAATTAGGGACGAGACAAGGACCGTTACGAGTGTATAAGCGTAGGGAAAGAGCCGGGGGAGGCCCACAGCATGGGGAAGCCGCAGCGGCTGAGTGAAATCGGCCCCGAGCAGGACCAAAAATCTGTCCGCAGCAGCGGACTCGACGTGCCGCCAGACTGGTTCGTCGATCCGGCTGACCCAGCAGCAGCAGAAAGACTCGAACACGGCACCGCGTTAGAGGATCAGGCGACTGCCTTCCTTGCAGCGGCTGAGGCCGCGGAAGCTGAGACCCGCGGGACGGTGACGGCTCTGAGTGAGGCGCCTTCCCGCCGCACCCAGGCCAACCCCGGGACGAGCACCTCTGAATCGACCGATTCGATTTGGTTGGGTATCCCTACACTGATGCCAGCCGAGCAGGTTGAAGGTGAACTGTCCTGGCAGGTAGATGCCCTGTGCGCCCAAACTGATCCAGAGGCATTCTTCCCTGAAAAGGGTGGATCCACCCGCGATGCCAAAAAGGTGTGCGGTGCCTGCAATGTCAAGCAGGAGTGCCTCGACTATGCGCTGGCGAATGACGAACGATTCGGTATCTGGGGTGGGCTCTCTGAACGAGAACGTCGGAAGTTGAAGAGACGAGCTCGCTAAAGTGCTCCCGATAGACCCCCCAGGGGACACTAGGTGAGTGGCACTCCTGCTCGCCTCCACATCGCCGCCGTCGTAGTTCATGACGGCGGCGGTTTTGCGTCCCCGCAGTGGGACACTCACGGTCGGGCACTGAACGTTGCTGCGGGTCTGGAATGGCAGAGTCGACAGGCTGACAGTGTCATCGAGCTGAGTTCATCGGACTACACCGGACCCCAGGACTTATCCCGGTCGCTCCACTCGCGTTTGCTCAACGACCGCCGTCAGCCTAAGCGAACACTATCCACTGGACCCGGGGGAGTGAAGTCCACCCCGTTGTGGAGAACTTTTGAGCGGCAACTGGGGGATGGCTTTACGCCCCGTTTCCAGTGGTTGTGGATTCTTCCCGCGGATGCCGTACCGGAGCCGGAGGCGCTGAAAGACCTCGAAGACCGAATCTTCACCGTCAAGGATGAGGAGACGCATCGGTCCGTGGAGATCGTCGGAGCCAAACAGTGGGTGGCCGGAATAGAGGAGCCCCGCTTGCTCAATGCCGGTCTCTGGAGCACCCGATCAGGTGAAGTGACCACGTTGACTGAGCCCAAGGAGCTGGATCAGGGCCAATACGACGGGCGAGACGAAGTACCAGGGGTCTCTGCCCACGGAATGCTTGTCCGAGCCAGCCTCTTTGGAGACTTAGGTGGATTCAGTCCAGAGTTGGAGGCGGATTACGCAGCTGCCGAATTCTGCGCCCGCGCCCGCGAAATAGGCTCTCGCGCTGTCCTGGAGTCCCGCGCGGCAGTCCGCCGAGTCGAACCACCCCAGCGAGAGATGGTGCACCGGCTGGCAGGCAGCCTCCTGCTTCCCGCAGCCCAGCGGAGCAGCCAGATTCGGGTCCGGCTGAGCCAGGCGCACCCTGCCCTGCTGCCGCTTCTGTGGTTGGGTTTGTGGCTCGCAGCCGGAGGCCGCCTCGTCGCTCTCCTGGTCTGCAAGGCCCCCGATGCCGGGCTTTCCCAGTTCGGCAGCTCAGCCGGCGCCCTGATGAACTGGGCCGCCATAGCTCGACTTCGCCGCCACCGCGCTGCCGGGCGCAGAGCGGCCCTTTCCCGACCCGAGAGGTCAGGCGACTCCGGCAAAGAAGTGCTGGCGAGAGGTAAACAAGCTGTACGTGAGAACCGACTCGACGGGGCCCAACTGCGTGACCAGCGTCGCCGAGACACCACCGCTGAGACAGTTGGCGTCAGTGGCGAGCACACTGCAGCGGTCAGTGGAGCGCCGGGGGATGAGCGGGCTCTGCTGGAAATCGGCTCGGGTGACGGTGAATTCGATCAGCTACCGGCCCGAGGGTCGGGGGACCGTTTAGGGTTATTTCTCCTGCTGACAGCACTGACTGGTGTGTCGTTGGTCGGGTTCAGGGAGCTGCTCCTGGCAGGGGCATTGGGCGGAGGCGCCGCGGTGCCGGTTTCCGCATCAATCAATGAGGTATGGGCCCATAGTCTGTCGTTCTTAGTAGCAGACTCGTTGGGCGAACGTGCTGCTGCTGACCCCTTCAACCTGGTACTGCTCATTCTGTCAGCGGTGAGTGTCGGTCACGCCTCAGCATTGCTGCTGTGGGTAGTGATCCTCGCAGCGCCACTAAGCGCTCTTACGGCCTGGTGGGCGGCGGGACTTTGGAGCTCCGCGTCCTTCCACAGAGTGATCACTGCGCTGGTCTGGGCGCTTCTTCCAGCGCTGCAGGCAGCAACGGGCCAGGGCAGAGTTGGTGCCGTGATGGCGCATATTCTCCTTCCCGTGCTTGTCCTCACCACTGTTCGAGCGGTCCGCGCCCACGGTCGGCGGCGGGACAATACAGGCCGTGTGGCTGCTCTGCGCCTGACCGCAGGATGGGAGACTGCTGCAGGAGCAGCCCTTCTCTTGGCAGTGGTGACGTCTGCCGCTCCTGTCTTGCTGATACCGGCCGTGCTCTGCTGCGTGATCGCCGCGTTGCTGCTGCGCGGGCAGGGACGCGTGCTCTGGCTGCTGCCGATTCCTGCACTGGCGATATTCTCGCCGATGCTGATCTCTGCGCTGGACCGCGGGTCCAGCGTGATCGCCGTATTGGTCTCGGAGCCAGGCCGGACCCTGACAGGCGCAGAGGCAGGTGCCTCCGCTCCGGTGTGGCAGCAGCTGCTGGGATTTTCACAGGCCTTCGACCCCGTGGCTGGGCTTCCAGGAGCCACGAATTCGGGGGGCCTCGTGTGGCTGCCGGAGGTGCTCGGCGCTGACTTTTGGGCATTGCGACTGGCGCTTCTGATCGGCGCGCCACTTCTGGTCATCGCATTGCTGGCGATGTTGGCAGCGGGTCGCCGAGCTCTGGTGATCACCTGTGGGCTGATAGCACTTGGCTTGGTGGGATACTCCGCACTGGTGAGTCGACTAGCGGCCGGTACGGTGGGCGGCGAAGTCGTGGGAGCCTACACCGGACCTGTGGTTTCGGCACTGGCCCTGTGCTTGGTCGCTGCAGCAATCAGCGGCCTTCAAGCGACCCACCGTTCCTCCTCTGCTTTGGGCGGGGTCTTCAGCCCCGTGGCATCAACCCTGTTGGTGTTGGCGATCTTCGCGGCCGGTGTGTTCTGGGCTGCGCCGCGACTGATGCCGGCCACCGAACTCTCGGACAAGACGATTACGGCAGTCAACGACGAACAAGTCCTCATCCGACCTGGTACCGTCCGGACGTTGCCCGCCACCGCTGCAGACCTGGGCATGGGGCCAGCGGCCAGCCGAACATTGGTGCTCTCGTCTTCGCATGAGGGCGTGACCGCTGAGATCCGCTCTCGCGGCGGTGAAGCTCTGGATAAACACCGCAGCGCTGCCGCCGGGCAGCACCTTCCCGTGTGGGCATCCGCGACCATCGAGGCCTCATCGTTCGGGGCTGGGGACAGCGTTCCAGGGGAGCTCAGTGAGTCCGAACAGCGGCTGGCGGACTTGGTTGCCGGCGTCGTCGTACCCGGTTCTGAGGGCATCGCAGAGATGGCCTTTGAGCTTGGCATCGGCTATGTGCTGGTCACAGAAGGCACAGCTCTGCGGGAGGCCGCTGACACCTCTGGTGGACTGACATCGGTCGGTGAGACCGAGTACGGTGCGCTGTGGCGGATAGACTCGGGGCTATCTGACGAGCTCGCTGCCACAGAAGAAGTAGTCGGAGCACCCGCAGCCTGGGCCCGGATCGTTGCTGCCGACGGTGAGCAGGTTGCTCTGCTGCCCAGCGAACACCACCGGATCGACGTGGATCTCTCCGCGGTTCAGCAGCCCGAAGGCGGAGACCTTGAAGTCATCCAAGGCACCGACTACTACGTACAGATCGCCGCAGAGAGAGCATCCGGCTGGCAGGCCTCGCTAGACGGAGAGAGACTGCGGCCGGTG
Organism: Nesterenkonia haasae; assembly: GCF_010119385.1. GTDB lineage: Bacteria > Actinomycetota > Actinomycetes > Actinomycetales > Micrococcaceae > Nesterenkonia > Nesterenkonia haasae. Next base: position 221,511 of record NZ_VFIE01000018.1, on the reverse strand, counting down.
ACAGCCGACAGTCTAGGAGTGGATCCGGAAGACGTCGGCTGGATCCGACAGTTCCACCTCCCGGAGAGTTTCGCCGACGACCCTCAGGGCAATCTGACGCTGAGCCACAGTTCCCAATTCCAGTATCCGATTCTCATCTCGACGGGAGCGCTGCTGCTGATATTCCTGCTCATCGCGCTGCCTCTGCCCCGCAGTTGGAGGATTCTGCCCGTGGTCTCCGATGAGCGCCTGAGGTATCGAACCGAGGGGGCGATATGACCTCGAGAAAAGTTAAGAAGTACATCAAAGCCCAGCAGAAGGCTCGACGCCGCGCGCTCAAAGAGCAGCGGATGGCCGAATCCCGGGATGCCCGTCCCGCTTCGAGATCGACGGGGTCCCCACACGGAGTTGAAGAGACAGAACCTTCCCCCGATACACCTAGGCGACCGGCGCGGTCAGCACAAGCCGCGCGAGCCGTGGCAGCGCTGGCGGGGCTCAGCCTGGTGGCAGTTGCAGTGGGGTCGGCGAGTATGGAACTAGCTGGAGACGACGAGGAGCGCACAGTCGTGCTCGAACCGTACGCGGTGGCTGGACCCGAGGTGACAGAGAGGTTGGCGTGTCCGGCAGTACCCGGAGTGCCGGATTCTCTCTCCGACCAAGGCGTTGTGGACTACGCCGACCGGGACGACTCGGTCACGACAAGCGGACGGGCGCTGGTATTCGCGGCCGTCAATGGAGAGTTTCCTACCGCCGAGTGGTATTCGCTGGATGATGAGGGACGTGGCGAGGCAGAGCCCCTGGTGTCTGCAGGCGAACGCGAAGACAATACTGAAGGGCCCCTTGTGGACCGGCCCTTGACCACAGGCGAGTTCGACACTGAGCAGGGCCTGCCCCTGGTTGAAGTCGAACCATTGGAGGGACGTTCCCCCTCCCGCGCCGCAGTCACTGCTGCAGGTTTTACCTACAGCGCCGACTCCGGCCTGGTGACAGGCATGACGGCAGCGATGTGCGAAGAGCCGGCCCGGAGTCAATGGTTCCTGGGGCCTGAGACAGGTGGTGGTGCGAACTCGCTGTTGACTCTTGCGAATCCGCACAGCCGTGACGCCACTGCAGAAGTAACGACTTACGATGGAGAGGGCGATACGGGGGCGTTGGGCGCTACAACGTTGCTTATTCCGCAGAATTCGGTGCGCACCGTGAATTTGGCGGCACTGGTTGAGTCAGACGCCCAGGTCGCTGTACATGTTCAGGCCAGTGGCGCTCCGTTGGCCGGTCAGTTCCAATCTGCCCGGTCCTCCGGAGGGACAGGTCTCGGGGTGGAGATGTTGACGGCGCTGCCGGGACCCCAGCAGCAGCACACGGCCCTGGGGGTGCCTGCCGGGGCCGATGAGGACCCGCAAATGTGGTTCTATGTCCCAGGCGAAGATGCAGTCACCGTTGAGTTTCAGGTTTTCGACCCCGAAGGTCAGGTGGAAACGGAGACCCCGGGAGTGTTCACGCTGGAGCCGGGACGAGTCTCGGCAGCAGGACTGCACGGCTTACCGGCTGGCACCTACGATGTTGTTCTGAATTCCGACTACCCGATGTTCGCAGCAGTACGCAGCGCGGGAGACGGAGAGCCTGTCACAGTTGAAGTCGGTGGTGAGCCAGAGTTCGATCCCATCACCGGCGAAGAACTCGACGCGGAGATCCAGGAGGAGGAGACGGCTCCCATCGCGGATTTCAGTTGGTCCACCGCAGCAGAACCGCTGGATGCAGGTTCCGGGGTGGTGCTTTCTTCCGGGTATGAAACTGAGCTGCGTTTTCTTGCCGCGCAGGCAGAGCCGCAGGCCCAGGTCACCTACCGTCTCTTCGACAGTCAGGGAGAACGAACGGAGGACTTGCATCAGGAGATTGCCCCTGGTGCATCAGCGGTGGTGACCTACGACGAACTCGTCGACCAGGCGCAGTCAGCGGGGCTCGAGGATCTTGTGGCCGTGGTGGTTGCCTCCACGGAGGGTGAAGTCTACGGTGGGGCTTTGTCCCGTGATGAGACCGGGGGCTTCACCTCCGCTCACCTAGTGCCGATCAGCCCCAGTGCCCAGCATGTCCCGTTGCGCATCGAGCAGTAGGACACGGGTAGGAGCAGAATCCCCGCAATGTCGGTGCGCGCTGGGTAGGCTCAGTGCTCGTGGATTCTAAACGCCGTTGTACCAAACACAGTTGCGCTGCCCCGGCCGTGGCGACCCTGACGTATTCCTACGCCGACTCGACCGTTGTCGTAGGTCCTATCAGTGTCTACGCTGAGCCGCACGCCTATGACCTGTGTGCTTCCCACGCTGATGCGGTGCGCGCACCCCGTGGGTGGGAACTGCTGCGATTGGATTATTCGTCGCCGGAGGGCGGCGAGGACGATCTCTTGGCGTTGGCTGATGCTGTGCGTGAACCTCGCCGCGAGTCGGTTGCGGCCGCGCCTGCGAGGCAGGCTCCGACCCCACTGTCAGCCCCGGAGAACAGCTCCAATGTGAGCCGAGGGCACCTCCGGCTCCTTCCTGACTAGGTAGGCTCGCACTCAGCTGAGGCGAAGACCGCCGGAGGATTACGTCGGCACATGACAAGAGGAGCACCCGCCCGCCGTGGGTGAGAGGTATCCTGGAGCCCATGCCCAGCGCGTCCTCGATCGAGTCCTCCATTGTGCAGATACTGCGATGCCCGGCGACTGGCAGTCGCTTGCGCCAAGAGGGCCAGGAGCTGGTTGCCGTCAGTGATGACAGTCGGCGATATCCGATAGACCAGGGCGTCCCAACTTTGCTGAAGGATCACTATTCATGAGTTTCGACTACAAAATCGCCGACATCTCTCTGCACGAGGCAGGCCGGCACCAGATCCGTCTTGCTGAGCATGAAATGCCAGGCCTGATGGCACTGCGCGAGGAATTCGCTGAGGAGCAGCCCTTGAAGGGTGCACGGATTGCGGGGTCATTGCACATGACCGTGCAGACCGCAGTGCTGATTGAAACTCTGGTAGTCCTGGGCGCGGAGGTTCGGTGGGCCTCATGCAACATCTTCTCCACGCAGGACGAGGCCGCCGCGGCCGTAGTCGTCGGCCCGAACGGCACCCCAGAGGACCTGCAGGGAGTCCCGGTTTTCGCCTGGAAGAACGAGTCTCTCGAAGAGTACTGGTGGACCGCCGCCCAGATCTTTGCCTGGCCAGGGGTTGACGAGGATCCCGCCGTCGGGGCAAACATGATTCTCGATGACGGTGGAGATGCCACGCTGCTGGTCCACAAGGGTGCAGAGTTCGAGGCCGCAGGCGGTATTCCCTCAGCACAAGAGGATGACCCAGAAGAGTACCGAATCATCCTGCAGACACTGCGGCAGAGCATGACCGAGAACCCTCACCGGTTCACCGGCATCGCTTCGGCGATTAAGGGTGTGACCGAGGAAACCACCACCGGTGTCAACCGGCTCTACCAGTTGGCACGCGACGGACGTCTGCTGTTCCCGGCCATCAACGTCAACGACTCGGTCACCAAGTCGAAATTCGACAACAAATACGGCGTCAGGCATTCCCTGCCAGACGGGATCATGCGAGCCACAGATGTGCTGCTCGGAGGTAAGACCGCAGTGGTGTGCGGTTATGGCGACGTCGGAAAGGGTAGCGCCGATGCACTCCGCGGACAGGGGGCACGGGTCATCGTCACAGAGATCGATCCGATTAACGCGCTCCAAGCCGCGATGGATGGCTACCAAGTGGCTCAGCTTGACGACGTTGTTGACCAGGCACACCTGTTCATCACCACAACGGGAGGCAAAGACCTCATCACTGCTGAACAGATGCAGCGGATGCGGGACAAGGCCATTGTGGGCAATGTCGGGCACTTCGACAACGAAATTGATATGGCCGGACTCGCCAGAATTCCGGGAATCCAGAAGGTGGAGATCAAGCCTCAGGTCCACGAATGGGTATTCCCCAGCGGCAGCTCGATCATCCTCCTCTCAGAAGGTCGGTTGCTGAACCTCGGCAATGCGACGGGCCACCCGTCGTTCGTGATGAGCTCGAGCTTCGCCAACCAGACGATTGCCCAGATTGAGCTCTTCGCCAAGTCCCACAAAGGGTTCAAGGGCGCTGAGGCGTACCTGTCCGATGTCTACACCCTGCCCAAGATTCTTGATGAAAAGGTCGCCAGACTGCATCTCGATGCCCTGGGCGTCAGGCTTACTGAGCTGACTAAGGATCAGGCAGAGTATCTGGGCATCGATGCAGCAGGTCCCTACAAGCCTGAGCACTACCGCTACTGATCTACGAGTACGGCAAAGTGTGAATGCGCCGGTGCAGATTCTCAGCCCGGGTCTGCTTGATGCGCAGCCGTTGATACTCGCGGTTTCTGCGCTCCGCCATCACTGCGGATAGGAATTCCACTGAAGAAGTAGTGGGGGGCGCCGGGGCCACGCATGTGACGACCTCCGAGGCGAGCCGGTCGCCGACTGCGGTAATCGCCTCACTGTCCACCTTCTGACCACCTGCCTGCACCGTGCCCAGCAGACGCGAAGTGCGGGCGGCGAGGTCGTCGGGCACCCGGCCGATGTCGGCGATCTGCGCCCAGGCCGCCATATTGGGCGGTACGGGGAGCATCATGGGCCGCACGCTCGGGTGGCGGGCTCTGATGGCGTAGGTGCCGGCCATGACATCTCCCAGACGTTTACCACGCTCGGTGAACACTCCGGTAAGCAGCGGAAGCAACCCGAGGGTCAAATAGATTTCGGCGAAGCCCGCTAGGCCACGGATCAAACAATGCCGGAAGCGCACTCCGCCGCCATCGTCGCGCACGAGGCGGATCCCGAAGATGAGTTTGCCCACTGAACGCCCTCGTGTCAGCGTCTCGACAGCAATTGGGACGATGACCAGAAACCCGATGACCGTGGCGAGGCTTACGGCCGCTACGGCTGCTTCGTTGACTCCCAGTCCGGCGCCGGTGAAACCCAGCGCGACAAAAGCGAGCACCAGAGCCGTCCAATAGATCACCAGATCAACCAACAGAGACGCGCCCCGGGTAATCAGAGACACAGAGGCGAGTTCGAGGGCGACTGCTTCACCGGTGACCACGTGGCGCATGCTCCAACCATATAGTGTGGGACCCGTGGACATCGATGCGTTTGTTGCCGTGCACAAGCCGCAATGGGACCGACTGCATACCCTCGCGTCGAAGCGGCGGCTATCCGCCGCAGAAGCCGACGAAATGCTCGTGCTCTACCAACGCGCGTCCACCCACCTGTCCATGATTCAGGCCGTTGAGCCTGATTCACCCGTAGCGGCCAGACTCTCAGCAGGAATTGGCCGAGCGCGCTCGCAGCTGACGGGCACCGGCGAGAACGTCTTCGTCGCGATCGCCTACTTCTTCTCCCAGGGACTGCCGGTGGCCTTCTACCGGTTGCGCTGGCTGACGCTGATCATTGGGACACTGTTCGTTGGCCTCGGAGCTGCTTCCGGGTGGTGGGTGTACCACCACCCCCAAATCGACTTGATCATGCCAGAGGCAGCCAGAGAGTCGTATGCCGAACAGGACTTCGTCAACTACTACTCCGAACACCCAAGTTCCGCCTTCGCCTCCCAAGTCTGGACGAATAACGCCTGGATAGCGGCCCAGTGCGTCGCCTTCGGCATTACGGGCGTCTGGCCGGTCTGGATCCTGGGTGTCAACGGCGTTAACGTGGGCATCGCCGCGGGTGTGATGTACGAACAGGACGCTGCCGCCGATTTCTGGGTGAACATCCTCCCTCACGGCCTGATGGAGCTCACTGCGGTGTTTGTCGCCGCGGCGGCGGGATTGAGGATCTTCTGGGCGTGGATCGCTCCGGGGCAGAAGAAGCGCCTCACCTCAGTAGCAGAGGAGGCCCGCAGGCTCATCACCGTCGCTCTGGGGCTCTGCCTGGTGCTGCTCATCTCCGGCGTTGTCGAGGGCTTCGTCACGCCCGCACCCTGGCCAGATTGGCTCCGTATCGGCATTGGCGTTGCGGTTCTCGCCGGGTACTGGACCTACACGTTCGTCCTCGGCTCGCGCGCCTCTGCCGCTGGGGTCACCGGTGACCTGGGGCGATATGACTCTGGAAACCACGAACTCACCGCCTGACCAGAGATAATTGCGCAACTTGCCGCGCGAGTTCCGGCACAGTTGATCGTCCGGGCCCTACTGTGTAGTCAGGCCAGTAATGCGTGGAGAGGCGAATAATGAGCCAGAACCCTGACGAACCTCGCGAAAGCACTTCGGAGGAGAAGTCATTCGAGTCCGGTCTGGACTACGGTGCCTTTGCCTCGGAAGAACCAGATTTCCCGGAGGACCATCTTGGGGAGGAGACTCCTCAGAACGACGACGCCGCCGCGCACACCTCAGCAGCCCCTGCTGCGGGTGTGCCTGCGCCCGCAGACCAGGACGAGTCGGCGCGGGATGCCCAGCCGACCGAAGTGGTCCCTCCGGTGAGGTCGGAGCAATCCCAAACGCGTTCATTATCTGATGAGCTAGCCGCGGCACCCACTGCTACGTCTGGAGACAGGGTCGAAGCTGCTGAGAGCGCCACAGCGAGCGCGCCAGCAGCAGCTGATGAGCAGCCGACTACTGCGTTGCCGCAGGAGCAGCCAGCACAACGGTCCTCCGCACCTGCTGTGTCGCCGGCTTCCCCGGTGCCACCGCGTCACCAGCGTTCACCTGAGCACCCTGCTGATACCCCACGCCGCGAACAGGTCGTGGCGCCTCCGAACGAGGATGAGCTGCAGGAGGAGGTGGAGAAAGACAAGCGCGGAGTCTCGAGATTCTTCACTGTGCTCATCGCCATCTTCACGCCGCTGTTGTTTATAGTGTTGGCACTACGGCTTGTGGCGAGTCCACTGTTCCTGATGTTCACCTACTGGCGACCCGGGTTCCCCGCTGACCCTGGCGGCTGGGACCTTAGCGATCGGCTGCTCTACGGCTCCTACGGCACGGACTTCCTGCTCAATGCCGCAAACTCGAATTACCTTGCGCAGCTGGCGCCGGAGGGTGAGCCTCTGTTCACGGACGCGGAAGTGTCCCACATGCTGGATGTGAAGTTCCTGCTCTGGTACGCAATGATTATCGGGGTGGGGCTTCTGCTGCTGACCCTGCTGATGGCGCTGCTGCTGCGTGCCTGGCGTCCCGGGGGCTTGGCCCGCGGAGTCTCTTCGCCGGGGCGTGGGCCACGATTGGACTGATGGTCGGGATCGCCGTGTTGGCAATAGTGGACTGGCAATTCTTCTTCACCGAGTTCCATAATTTGTTCTTCCCACAGGGCAACTGGAGCTTCCCATCGGATTCCACGCTGATCAGGCTCTACCCGGAGCAGTTCTGGATTGACGCCGGAATCTGGGTTGCCGCTCTACTGCTGATCTTCAGCATCATCGCCTTGTTGGTCACCTGGCCCACCAAGCGTAGACGGGCCCGTCGTGCCGAGCGCCTGGCTGAGATTCAGGAGCGCAAGCGCACGAAGCTCGAGGATGAACTCAATAGGGCTGCAGCCGAGAGCTGACGCCTCCAGAGTGGCCACGCTGCCGCGCCCACCGTCAAGGTGGCGCGGCAGCGGCCGTTAAATGGTGACTTCTCCATTGGGACTGGAGAACGTCACACTCATAATTCCCGGGGTACCGGAGGGAGCGATCCAATCGACCTGAACATTGTCGAAGGGATCCGCGTCGGGGGAACCCAACCAATCAGCTACTCGCTTCGGAGATCCGGCGATCGACAGCTTGATGAGTTTAGCTTGGGGCTCGTAGGCCCGTGACGGGTGCAGGTGCTCGGTGCCATCATCCCAGCGCAGCAGATACGGAACCTGCGGGTCGGCGATGAGCCCCTTGATCCCGATCTGTTGCCACGTGAGTTCTTGATTGTCGGGGAACTTGCGGTTGCCCGGCACACTCCGGCGGCCCAGTCTGTTTTCGAAGGGGAGAAGGTCATCGACGGTGACGCACCAACCCATCCAGCCGCCGCCGATCTGGGATCGATTGCGAACAGCCTGCCCGAAAGGGGCCTTATTTGCGCTGGGATGGTCAAGTACCTCGACAATTTCTAAGTATTGTCGATCCGCCAAGGGAATGATCGCATTCGCTGTCCCGAACCGAGGATGGATACCACCCTTGACCCGGTCTACCCCTAAAGCATCAGTGATTCGCTTGACTGTGGCATCCATTCCGTCTGGACCCACAGCAAAAGAGACGTGATCTAGTCGCATCATGTCACCTATCCTGACACCGGAAACGGGATAGCCGAAATCGGGTATTTCTACCTGATGTAGAACTCATGCGAGAGCACGCGTATTCTAGTGTGGTGCCCTCTTCTTCCTTCTGGGCGACTGCCCGCCAACCACAGTGGATCACTATGCTGGTTCTCTCCCTGGTGCTGGCTACTGTGTTCGTCGTCCTCTCAGCCTGGCAGTTTGACCAGTCCCGCACCGAGCACAGCTATGCCGAGGACACTGAGACTCCTGTCGAGCTCACCGCGATCTATGAACCTGAACGCCCGATCGGCCTTCCAGAAGCCGATCGAATAGTTAACCTCACAGGAGAGTTTGTTCCGGAGACTGACGTGCTCATCGCTGACCGTCTCCAGGATGGGGAGGATGGGTACTGGGCAGTGGCCGCGTTCCGAGTTGATGCCGCCCCAGATGAACAGGTGATTCCCGTCGTGCGGGGTTGGACGGCGGACATAGACGAAGGGCTTTCCCCAGCACCAGAAGGGCAACTCTCACTACAAGGCAGGCTCCTGCCAACCGAGGCTCCCGGACCGGGTCCCCGAGATCTTCCATACCCGGTGTTGCCGACTCTTTCTGTGGCCGAGCTCATCAATCTCTGGGGAGAAGACTCGTACTCTGGTTTCGTAGTGGACTTCAGCGAGGAAGCGTTGGGCGCGTCGTCGTTAGCCTCGGTCTGGGTGGGGCCCCAGCCGGAGGGCAGCGACATCAACTGGCTCAACCTCTTCTACGCTGTGGAATGGGTCGTCTTCGCCGGATTCGCCTTCTACCTGTGGTGGCGGCTGGTCAAAGACGCACACGAACGTCAGCTCGAGGAGGAACGCCTGGACCGCGAGTGGGCAGAGCAATGGCGGGCAGAGCAGTTGGAGAAGCAGAGGCAGCAGACCGAGCACGTTGAGGAGACAACATGAGTGACCAGCAGGCCAACACGGACGTCACTTTAGGTGACCCTCCGCCAAGGCCGAAGAAACGCACCCAACGGCTCTACGGTACGTCCGCGCAGATTCGCAGCGGACTGACGTTCTACCGTGTGATGGCGATTATCACCGGCATCTTCCTACTCATTATGGTGGCCAAGATCCTGATCAGCGGCTCCCTGTTCGGATGGACCTTCTGGGACGGTTTTGAGTTGTACATCGGTGGCACTACAGTCGACGGCACCTCGAATGTGATCGGCTTCTATCCTGCTGAGTCTCTGCAGGATGCACGCTCCACGTCAACAATGATCGCCCAGGCTCACGGCGTCGCCTACGTCGTCTACCTGGTGGCCGGTTTCCGCCTCTGGTACATGCTGCGCTGGGGCGCGGGACGGCTGGCTCTGATCATCAGCGGCGGCCTGGTGCCCTTCTTCAGCTTCTTTGTGGAACGGAAAGTTGTTCGTTTCGTCAATCGTGATCTGCAGAGCAGCCAGGTGGCTGCGCCGCGGTATTGATGGTCCGCCCCATGAAGCCGTGGTCTACGATGATCGGGTGATGATTGAGCGCCGGGGGAGAGCCCCGTCGATGATTGACGTAGCGAAGCAGGCTGGTGTCTCTCATCAGACAGTCTCTCGTGCGATCAACACACCAGAGGCGCTCAGGAGCGACACTTTAGAACGGGTGCGCCGGGCCATGAGAGATTTGGGGTACCGCCGAAACTCTCAGGCGCGTGCACTGAAGACGCGGAAAACCGGGCTGATAGGTGTAGTCAGCCCCGGTGACGCGTCCTTTGGGCCCAATAGAACAACTTTGGCCATCGAAGAGGCGGCACGCAAAGAAGGGTTCGCCACCGCACTGAGCGTTGTTCGGGACGCTCGGCGGAAAACCGTGGAGTCCACCCTGGATTTCTTTCTTGGGCACGGGGTAGAAGCAGTCATCGTCATTGCTCCAGTGCCAACATTGGCTGACGCAGCCCGGCAGCTGTCAGCGCGGATGCCAGTGGTGATTGTCACTTCGGGTCTGAGCTTGGTCGACCACCAGAATGTCGTTGGTATTGACCAGGAGATGGGCGCACGGCTCGCAGTGGAGCATCTACTGAGCTTGGGTCATCGGAATGTGGCGCATATTTCTGGTCCTGAGGACTGGTATGACGCCAGAGGGCGAGTCACCGGGTGGAGGCAGCTGCTGTCCGAGTCGGGGCTCCACGCTGGAGCGCAGGTAGGAAGTTCTGATTGGACCGCCGAAAGTGGTTATGTCGCTGCTCAGCAGCTGCTGGGTCAGGACCGCCCGGAAGCAATTTTTGCTGCCAACGACTACATTGCTCTCGGTGCAATTCGCGCTTTGGAAACCGAAGGGTTGAGTGTGCCGGGTGATGTGTCGATCGTTGGGTACGACGACGTCGACGCTGCCGGATACTTCATGCCTCCGTTGACAACGATCCGACAGCCGTTCGAACAGGCAGGAAGGGCGGCGATGAACATGCTCCTGAGAATCTCTGCTGGTGATCCTCCGGGTGAGGGGTTCATCGCGCCTGAGTTGGTTGTTCGGTCATCGGCTCGAAGACTCTGACCGACCGAATGCGTGGTCAAGTCGCTCCCACTCGCTGCGGGATAGGGCTAGTACTGAACCGTGTTTGGTGCTCTCAGGTGCGGAGAAACCCGGGGACCAGCTCCAGTTTCCCGAGGCTATGCGGTCCGTGTAGAGACCCACATAGCCCTGAGGCTCATCCATGTACTGATCAACCATGAGGTGCCAGCGCCCGCTGACGAGGCGATCGGGGAACACCACTGGTCCTTCAACCTGACGGTAACGATCGTTGCCGATGTTCTCGGCGAGACGGAGAAAGTCGTCCGCGAAGAAATGATCGCCCACCTCGTGACACAACCCTGGGGAGTCCTCTCGGAATGAGTCCTCTTTGAAGAATCTGTGAACCTTTCCATCGGCTTCTATTGCGCACATGTCGATCACGGAGGAGCCAGTGTCGAGAACCGTTTGCGGCGTCGAGAAAGTGTGGAAATCTGCGGTGCGTGAAGCCAGGATTCGGCTGTAGCTGGGCTGGGTGTGGGTGGGGTCGTCGTCGCCATAGAGGTGCGAGGACCAGAAGACCAGATACTCCTGGTGCACGGTGTCGTACATAGCTTTGGGAGCCCAGGCCATCCCCGCTGACGGCGGGGCCACCTCTTTGAGGCGGGGTGCAGACCACGTCACCAGGTCCTCGCTGTCCCAGAGGACCAGAGAGCGGCTTCCATTGCTGGTCCAGTGCCGCCACGACTCCGGTGTGTGGTGCCCATGCTCCCAGACTCTGAGATCGGTAGCCATCAATGTGAATCCGGAACCGTCTCGTCTCCGAACGATGTGGGGGTCACGGACGCCACCGGTGCCCAGGTGAGATTCCAGCACGGCATGACCGGCATTCAAGCGCTCCCAGCGGGTGGGGTCGTTGCCCTGGGAGCGCGAGAAGTAAATTTTCTCCATGTGGGTTGTGCTGCTCTCCACAAAGTGGACAAGGAGGTATCCGGACGTTTGCTCGATGGACATACTGCCCCTTTTGTTGTGTGATCTTGCATTAAGTGAACGTTAACATTATTGTGCTGAACATCACACTTGTTCGTGAATGCGTGCGGGTGTGACGTTCACATCGCACTGAGAGGAACTTTGAATATGACGCATAACCAAATTCTGAGGCCCCGGCGGCGTCGCCTGTGGGCGCCTGCTGCCATGTTGTCAGTGGGCGCGTTGGTGCTCACTGCATGTGGTAATGGCGACGATGCCGATGCTGTGGAGATCGATGAAGATGACCTCGGTCAGGGGGCAATGGAGTCCTTTGAGGTGGGGGACACTTTCGTGGCGACGGAGCCGGTTGACTTCTCCCTCCTCTACCGAAACAACCCAGACCATGGGTTCGACGACGATTGGATGTTCTTCGAACACTTAGAAGAAGAGCACAATGTGACGTTCTCGGTGGTCAACGCGCCACTGAGCGACTTCGAAGAACGGCGTTCGCTTGTCATCGGCGCTGGAGATATGCCGGACTTCATTCCCGTGACTTATCCCGGGCAGGAAGTACCGTACATCTCGGGTGGCGCAGTGTTGCCGATCAGTGACTATCTGGACTACATGCCGAACTTCACGGACAAGCTTGATCAGTGGGATCTGTGGGAAGAGTTTGATGCCCAGCGGCAGGAAGACGGGAAGGCCTATGTACTTCCCGGTTTGCTCGAGGATCCGTTCTACCACTTCAGCGTTGTGGTGCGGGGCGATATTTGGGATGAGTTAGGGCTCGACACGCCGGCTACCTGGGATGAGCTGGAAGAGCAGCTGCGTGTAGTGCAAGAGGAGTACCCCGACGTTGTGCCCTACTCTGACCGTTGGGAGCTGCAGAGCACGCTGAACATCGCCTCTGCGAACTTCGATACCGTCGCTGGCTGGGGGTACGGTCAGGGCCTGTACTTCGACCACGATGCCGACGAGTTTATCTACGCTGGCGCCTCAGACGGCTATCGGGAGCTGCTGGAGTATTTCGCTGGCCTCGTCGATGAGGGCCTGATGGACAGTGAAACGTTGACTCAGGACGATCAGATGGCCGAGCAGAAATTCGCAGCCGGTGATTCATTTGTGATCGGCGGCAACGACGAGTCGACCCAGATCTACCACCGAGGTTTCGAAGAGCTGGGCACCGAGGGTGCCGAGGCTCGCCTCATTCCCATTCCAGGAGGGCGCAACGGGGACTACATCCACAGTGGCGGGCGCTTCGACAGCGGAATGATGCTCTCATCCTCAACAGCTGACCAGGATAACTTCTTGGCGTTGTTGCAGTTCATTGACTGGCTGTACTACTCCGACGAAGGGCTTGAATTCGCTACTTGGGGGGTTGAGGGAGAGACCTACGAACGCGACGACAGCGGTGAGATCCAGATCGCCGAGAACATCGACGTCAACAACATCAACCCTGACGGTGATGAGCACCTTCTGCGCGACTACGGCTTCTACAACCAGCCATTCCTGCACGCCAGTGGTTCGACGACCGAACTCGTGCACTCGGCCTTCCGGCCGCAGGTGATCGAATGGCAGGAGAGCATGATGCATAAGGAAGAACTTCCTGTGACGCCCGCTCACCCCTTCACTGACTTGGAGCTTGAGCAGGTCGGGCTCTGGTCCACCGCACTGACTGATCAGGTGCAGACCGCCACCTCCCAGTTCATCCTGGGACAACGGTCCTTCGACGACTGGGATGACTACGTCTCCGAGTTGGAGAGTCTAAATATGCAACAGTTTGTGGACCTGGCCAATGACGCGTACGAACGCGCTCAGGAGAGTATTGAGGATGCCTCCGCCGAAGAGTAGACAAGAGACTCGACGGGACCGCGATGAGCAGAGCTCGTGGGCTCTTGCATCGCTGATGTGAGGATCACACAGTCCAGCGAGCTTCACGGGCCAATAGACCTTTCTAGCGGGTGTGATCCACAGAAAGGGTCCGGTCTGGCGGTCTCCGCATCGCCAGGCCGGACATTCCCGAAGGTCACATATCCGATAGATCTACACGTTCATTCCGGGAGGGGTGTATGACTGCGTCGTCTCAGGTGCCTGTGGGGCAGCCGCCGGGTCATGGTGCTGGTTCTGCTGCGGTGTTAGCGGGTGAGGATTCTTCTTCGGGTAGGAGGGGGAAGTCTCGCCGGGTGCGGAAGAAGGACCTGTATCAGGGCACGAATCGTACTGATACGTGGTCCCATCATCTGAAGCGGGATTGGCGGCTCTATAGCCTGTTGATCGCGCCGTTGATCTTCTTATTGATTTTCCGGTATTTACCGATGGCGGGGAATGTGATCGCGTTCCGCCGGTTCCGGCCAGGATCGAATATTTTTGGTGATGAGTGGGTCGGTTTCCACTACATCGAGATGTTCATCTATGACCCGAAGTTCTGGGATGTTTTCGGAAACACGGTCATTCTTGGGGCTTTGACCCTCGCGGTGTGTTTCCCGTTACCGATTGTGTTGGCGTTGATGTTCAATGAACTGCGCTCGAACACGTTCAAACGCATCGCCCAATCGATCAGCTACCTACCGCATTTCATGTCGATTGTGATCGTTGCGGGCATGGTCATCCAGCTCACCAGCCTCAATGGGACCATCAACCAAGTCATCGGCGCTTTCGGTGGCGACGCGGTCCCGTTTATGCAGCTACCAGAATGGTTCCGCACCGTCTATGTCACCTCAGAGGTCTGGCAGACCGTCGGATGGGGCACCATCCTTTACCTCGCAGCGCTGACCACGATCGACCCGCAACTCTATGAAGCAGCCCGGATCGATGGCGCGAACCGGTGGCAACAGATGTGGCATGTCACCATCCCAGGACTGCTCCCCACCATGGTGGTGCTACTGGTCCTCAACGTCGGCACCTTCATGGCCGTCGGGTTCGAGAAAGTACTCCTGCTCTATGATCCGCTGACCTACGCCACCGCTGACATCATCGCGACCTATGTCTACCGGGTCGGGATCACCTCATCGAACTTCTCCTACGCCACCGCGATCGGCCTGTTCGAAGCGATTATCGGGTTGATCCTGATCCTGTCCGCTAACTACGCAGCACGCAGAATGACGGGGACCTCACTATGGTGACCATCGCCGCTGAACCAGAGACGAAACCCGGGAAGAAAACCACCTTCGACTCCCGCCCCACGAAAACCACCGCGATCCAAGACTCCAAGTCTTATACCGCGTTCCGGATCGTCAACGCCACCGCGATCATCCTGATCTGCGCAGTGACCTTATACCCGTTCCTGAACATCATCGCTCAGTCCTTTTCCTCCGAAGGGTTCATCAACGCCGGACAAGTCAACCTCATCCCGCGTGGCTTCAACATCACCACCTTCGAAGTCGTCATGTCCGACCCGATGTTCTGGCGTAACTACGCCAACACCGTCATCTACACCGTGGTCGCGACCCTGATCGCGATGATCCTCACCACCACCATGGCCTACGCACTGAGTAAGAAATACCTCAAAGGCCGGACCTTCTTCATCGGCGTCGCCGTGTTCACCATGTTCTTCAACGGCGGACTCATCCCGAACTACGTACTGATCAACACCCTCGGAATGACCAACACCATCTGGGCGATCGTGCTCCCCAACGCGATCAGCATCTTCAACCTGCTAGTGATGAAAGCATTCTTCGAAAACTTCTCCACCGAACTCGAAGAAGCCGCCTCCATCGACGGACTCACCACCTACGGCATCCTCTGGCGCGTGGTCATCCCACTCTCCAAAGCCGTCATCGCGACCATGGTCCTGTTCTACGCCGTCCAATTCTGGAACGCCTGGTTCCAAGCCTTCCTCTACCTCGACCGGCGAGAACTCTACCCAGTCACCGTCTACCTCAGAAACCTCCTCGCAGGAGCCACCGGCACCGAACAACTCGGCGGCGAATCAGCAGAATCCACCCAAATCGCCTCCAACGTCCGAGCCGTCACCATGCTCC
>NZ_VFIE01000018.1:120483-205882 GCF_010119385.1 Nesterenkonia haasae | reverse complement strand
TGACCACACTCCCCATCATCTGCCTCTACCCCTTCCTCCAAAAATACTTCGTACGAGGCATCATGCTCGGATCCGTCAAACAATAAAGGGGACCGAGCATTGGGGTGTTGTACGGTTCAGTCCGCCAAAGTTCCGATCTCGAACTCAGTGAGCTGTTCCTCGGGTCTGTCTTGTCCGCCGTGCTGGGCCTCGAACGCCTCCGAGGCATCTGTTCCACAAAGTTGCTCAATGCGGGTTCCCCCACCGGGATGGTCATCGATCCACGCGGTCAGATCGTATACGGCGTCGTCCATCACCGCCCAGCAGGAATCGGCGGAATCGTTGTCTTCGACGTCCTCCATGGTGAATGTCTCGTCATTCGAGGTCTGCGAGGGATCTTCGGCCGCACTGGTGGGTGTCGTGGAGCTGTCTCCAGTTTCGGGTTCATCGCCGCACGCGCTGAGCGACAAAAGAGCCATACAGGCGAAAGACGCGACGATGCCCCTTGCGGGCGTAGGGCGGTGAAGTGCGTTTGATGAAGGCAAAGAGTCTCCTCATGTCAGCTGAACCAGGCGGAGCTTCTTACATGAAGCTCAGGAAATCAGTCTACGGATCAGGCCTCTACCCTCGTGTGCCTTCCAGTGATATGGCGAGTGGATTGACAAAACCTGTAATGTGAACGTTAACATTAGAGTGGTGCACATCACCTCTGCGGTGTTGTTGGTCTGAAACAGCAGCCGAACCGCAGACGGTATGGCCTGCGACCCAGGCGCCCTGCACTGGCTTTGAACACCTGATGAGAGACGAGTGCATGGTTTACGTCGAGAACCCCATTCTGCCTGGATGCTATCCCGATCCAAGCATCTGCCGCGTGGGGGAGTACTACTACCTGGTGACCTCAACATTCGAGGTGTTTCCCGCTCTGCCGCTGTTTCGTAGCCGCGACCTGGTGACCTGGGAGCAGATAGGACACGCTATTGACCGGCCAGACCAGATGAGCTTTGACGGAGTCAAGAGTTCCCAGGGAATCTTTGCCCCCACCATTCGGCACTACGACGGAGTTTTCTACCTTGTGTGCACTTTGGTCGGAACACCAGAGGGAACGCCCGGTGGCAACTTCTTGATCACTGCGACGGACCCCGCTGAATCATGGTCCGATCCGATCTGGTTGGACGCCGACGGTATCGACCCCTCCATCTTCTTCGACACTGATGGCACAGTGTGGATTCACGGGACCCGTTTGGCAGAAGACCCAGAGTGGCGCCAACAGACCGAGGTGTGGTTGCGACAGTACGATCCCCAACAGGAGGTCCTGCGGGGCCCCGAGACTGTCATCTGGACTGGTGCACTCAAGGGAGGTATCTGGGCGGAGGCGCCGCACCTGTTCCGAAAAGACGGAGAGTACTTTCTCTTGGCGGCAGAGGGTGGAACGGCGCACCACCACTCAGTCATGATCGCGAAGTCCGATAACCTCACCGGTCCCTATCGGGGAAATCCCGGAAACCCGATCCTCACCCACAGGCACCTTGGCCGCCACTGCGACGTTGTGGGCGCCGGGCACGCCGACCTGGTGGAAGCTTCTGACGGCACCTGGTGGGCGGTTCTGCTGGGCATGCGCACCTACGGCGGCTACCACTACAACCTCGGACGAGAGACATTTCTTACACCGGTGGTGTGGGAGGACGGCTGGCCAATCTTCGCTCCAGGAGAAGGCCGAGTGCCTCACCGAGTCTACGTGCCCGGCGCAGAAGCACGGGAGTCAGCACCCCCATTGTCGGGAGTGATTCCGCCTGGCGACCAGCGCTGGACGGCACTGCGAGGCCCGATCGACTCCTTTGCTCAGCCGGTGGGCGAAGGGTGGGAGATCGCGGTGAGACCCACGCGTATCACCGAGCCTTCCACTCCAGCATTCCTGGGTGTGCGGCAGCAGCACATGGATGTCGATATCACCGCCAAAGTGATCACGGACCAGCTGGAGGCCGGCGAACGGACGGGCCTTCTCATCCGCCAGTCTGAGAGCGATCACGCCACAGTCGAGATCCACCGCGGTCACCACGGGGATACGGCACGGGTGACGCATCGTCAGGCCGGCCAGCACAGCATCCTGCACGAAGAGCCAGTCGAGGCCTCCCAGAAGGTGACGCTGGGACTGCGTGCCAGGGGACAGGACTATCAGCTGACAATCAACGGCGCGTCGATCGGAAGCATCGACGGACGTCTCCTCGACACCGTCTCGACGGGCGGTTTCCTGGGCCTCTGGATAGGGGTTTTCGCTACCAGCGACGGCGCTGCGACGACGTCGACGGTGACACTGACCAGCTTCGAGTACACAGCACGATGAATGGCCGGAAACTAAGCGAAATAGAGGTGGACCATGGCTGACAACGACGTGACAATTGGGGTGGACTACGGCACACTCTCCGGCCGCGCTCTTGTGGTGCGAGTCCGGGACGGTGCAGAGCTGGGAACAGCTGTGCACCCCTACGAGCATGCGGTGATGGACACCGTTCTCTCAGCTCATCGGAACGAGCCGCTTCCGCCGGACTGGGCCCTTCAAGTTCCGCAGGACTACATCAACGTTCTCAAGAATGCGGTACCTGCTGCGCTGGCAGAGGCAGGAGTATCACCACACCAGGTGGTGGGAATCGGCACCGACTTCACCGCGTGCACCATGATTCCAGTGCTCAAAGACGGCACTCCTTTGAATGAGCTCCCCCATTTCGAGGACCGCCCCCACGCCTACGTCAAGCTCTGGAAGCATCATGCCGCCCAGGGCCAGGCCGACCGCATCAATGAGCTTGCTCATCAGCGCGGAGAAGGGTGGATCCGACGCTACGGCGGCTTTATCTCCTCCGAATGGGAGTTCGCGAAAGGCCTCCAGCTTCTCGAAGAGGACCCAGAGATCTATTCAGCGATGGACCACTGGGTCGAGGCAGCGGACTGGATCGTCTGGCAGCTGACCGGAAGCTACACCAAGAACGCCTGCACCGCCGGTTACAAAGCTATTTACCAGGATGGCGCCTATCCCTCCCCAGAATTCCTGGCAGAACTAAATCCCGAGTTCGCAGAGTTCGTCCAGGACAAAGTGGATTACCCGATTGCACCCCTCGGAGGGCATGCCGGGTCGTTGACCCCCGAGGCCGCCCAGTGGACAGGACTGTCCGAGGGCATTGCAGTAGCGGTGGGCAATGTGGACGCACACGTCACCGCTCCGGCAGCAAATGCTGTCGAACCGGGGCAGATGGTGGCGATTATGGGAACCTCGACGTGTCATGTCATGAACGGCGAAAGACTCAGCGAAGTCCCTGGAATGTGCGGGGTCGTTGACGGAGGCATTACCGAAGGCCTGTGGGGATACGAAGCAGGGCAGTCCGGCGTGGGTGACATCTTTGCCTGGTACGTGGAGAACCAAGTCCCGCACGATTACGACCTAGAAGCCCAGAATGCGCAGCTCAGTTTGCATGAGCTGTTGACCCTCAAATCCCAGGAGCAGCCGGTCGGAGGTCATGGGCTCATAGCTCTGGACTGGCACTCGGGGAACCGGTCAGTACTAGTGGACCATGAACTCTCAGGTCTGGTGGTAGGGCAGACCCTGGCCACCACGCCCGAAGACATATACCGGGCACTGCTGGAGGCCACTGCATTCGGGACCCGAACCATCATTGAGGCCTTCAACGACTCAGGGGTGCCGGTCCGTGAACTTGTTGTTGCCGGGGGCCTGCTGAAGAACACCTTCCTCATGCAGACATACGCGGACATCACCAACCTTCCCATCTCCACCATCACCTCCGGCCAAGGCCCCGCCCTCGGCTCAGCAATCCACGCAGCGGTGGCTGCCGGCCTCTACGACGATGTCCGAGCTGCCGGAGAAGTCATGGGTGGGCGGACCTCCGACGCGTACACCCCAGACCCCGATCGGGTAGAGCAATACAACGCGCTCTATGCCGAGTACAAGCGACTTCACGACTACTTCGGCCGCGGAGGCAATGACATCATGCGCCGCCTCAAGGCGATCCGCCGCCGCGCCCATATTCAGGAGGCACATACATCATGACCATCACACTTGCCGACCTCCCTGCGGAGGATCAAGACCGCATCGGTCGCACCAGAGCTGCTGTGGCGGCCCTCCACGCGGAACTACCCCGCAACGAACTGGTGGTGTGGACTGCCGGGAATGTATCGGAAAAGGTCCCCGAACTCACAACGGGTCACCATCTGTTCGTCATCAAACCGTCAGGCGTCTCCTACGACGAGTTGAGCGCGGAGAACATGGTGGTTTGCACCCTCGACGGGCAGAAGATCGACGACGGCACAGCGGACTCGCTCACCCCTTCATCGGACACGGCGGCTCACGCCTACGTCTACCGACACATGGACCACGTGGGTGGAGTCGTACATACCCACTCCACCTTTGCGACCGCCTGGGCCGCTCGTGCTGAACCTATTCCGTGCGTGTTGACCATGATGGCTGACGAATTCGGTGGCGACGTCCCGGTCGGGCCCTTCGCCCTGATCGGCGATGACTCGATAGGCCAAGGCATTGTGGAAACCCTTCGTAACTCCCGTTCCAAAGCGGTGCTGATGGAACGCCACGGACCGTTCGCCATCGGGACCAATGCCAAGGCCGCAGTCAAAGCGGCGGTGATGTGCGAAGAAGTTGCACGTACGGTCCACTACGCGCGGGCCTACGGTGATCCGGTTCGCATCGACCAGGCGCAGATCGACTCGCTCTACGCCCGCTATCAGAACGTCTACGGCCAGAAAGGCAGCACAGCGTGAGCGCACTCCCATCACCCTTCGAGGGCAAGAGCATCTGGTTTCTCACGGGCTCGCAAGACCTCTACGGCGACGAAACCCTTCAGCAGGTGGCTGAACAGTCCGCGTCCGTCGCCGAGATGCTTGACCGCTCGGAGGCCGTAGCCGCTGACATTGTGTGGAAACCGGTACTCAAAGAACGCGATTCAATCCACCGTGCGGCATTGGACGCGAACTCCGACCCAGACTGTCTCGGAGTCATCGTATGGATGCACACCTTCTCTCCCGCCAAAATGTGGATCAACGGTCTGGCAGCTCTGACCAAGCCGATGCTCCACTTCCACACGCAGGCCGAGGCCGCGCTGCCGTGGGACGAGATCGATATGGACTTTATGAACCTGAATCAGGCCGCTCACGGTGACCGAGAGTTCGCCTACATGGCCACGCGCATGGCTACCGCACGTACCACAGTTGTAGGACACGCCAGCGACCCACGTGTACAACACAAGATTGGCACCTGGGTCCGGGCCGCCGCAGGATGGCAGGCTCTGCGGAGCATGAAACTGTGCCGCTTCGGTGACAATATGCGCAATGTCGCCGTCACCGAGGGCGATAAAACCGAGGCAGAGATTCGTCTCGGCGCTTCGGTGAACACGTGGGCGGTGAATGACCTCGTCGAGCGCGTTGAGTCGATCGACGAGGCGGACGTGCAGCAACTCCTCACGGAGTATGACGCTAGATACGACGTTTCTGAAGAGCTGAAGCCAGGCGGTGCGCGACGGAATTCATTGGCCTATGCGGCACGCCAAGAGCTAGGGATGAGGTCATTCCTCACCGAAGGCGGTTTCACGGCGTTCACCACGAATTTCGAAGACCTCGGAGGGCTTCGCCAGCTGCCCGGCCTGGCTGTCCAGCGGCTGATGGCCGACGGGTACGGGTTCGGAGCCGAGGGTGATTGGAAGACTGCGCTATTGGTCCGTGCGACGAAGGTCATGGGCTACGATCTGCCGGGCGGAGCCTCCCTCATGGAGGACTACACCTATGAGATGACACCCGGCAAAGAGAAGATTCTCGGGGCTCACATGCTCGAGATCTGCCCCAGTCTCACGACTGAGACACCCCGAATTGAAGTTCACCCGCTGGGGATCGGTGACCGCGAAGACCCCGTGCGAATGATTTTCGACACTGACACCGGCAGCGGCGTGGTGGTGGCAATGTCGGATATGCGCGAGAGGTTTCGCCTCACCGCCAATGTCGTCGACATCGTCTCGCCAGATGCTCCCCTTCCGCGGCTCCCCGTCGCACGCGCCGTGTGGGAGCCACGGCCAGACTTTGCCACCAGTGCAGAATGCTGGCTCACCGCTGGGGCCGCGCATCACACCGTTCTCACCACAGCACTTGGCCTGGAGGCGTTCGAAAGCTTAGCCGAGATCGCCGGCATCGAACTGGCGACGATCGACGCTGGGACCACCTCGCGCGGCTTTGCACGTGAACTGCGGTGGAACGCCGCCTACTACCGTCTGGCGCAAGGACTGTAACCCGTCACTCTTCCCAATAAACACGTCGCACTAACCCTGCCAACGAAGGCAGGTCCAACCCTAAGGAGAGAATATGCGGAACACGACAATTAAATGGCTGGGAGTCACCGCGGCACTGACGCTTGCGCTGACTGCCTGTGAAGGTGAAGGCGCAGGCAGCGGCGGAGCTGATCCTGATGCTGAGCCTGAGGACCTCACGGTCGGTGTGGCGATGCCTACGCAGACCTACGAACGCTGGGTCTCGGATGGCAACAACATCGAGGCTCAGCTCGAAGAGGCCGGCTACAACGTCGAGCTGCAGTACGCGGATGATGACATCCCGACCCAGTCCCAGCAGATCGATCAGATGATTACTCAGGAGGTGGACGCGCTGATTATCGCGTCCATCGACGGTTCAGCCTTGTCCGGCCAGCTGGACGCAGCGGCAGATGCAGGCATTCCCGTGATCGCCTATGACCGACTCATCCGTGACAGCGAACATGTCGACTTCTACGTCACTTTCGACAATTACGAAGTAGGAGTCAACCAGGCTCAGTCGCTGTTGTATGGACTCGGCGTCCTCGACGAGAACTTCGAAGAGGCCAACGACGCTCCTGAAGGTCCGCTCAACGTGGAGCTGTTCGCCGGATCGCTGGACGACAACAACGCTCACTTCTTCTGGGATGGAGCGATGGACACATTGGAGCCCTACTTCGATGACGGCACCCTCGAGGTTCCGTCCGGGCAGATGGACATCGAACAGGCCGCCACCCAGCGATGGGAGCAGGAGACCGCCCAGCAGCGAATGGAGAACCTGCTCACCACCCACTACTCAGGTGGGGAGGAACTTGACGGCGTGCTCGCTCCGGCGGACCCCTTGTCGCGCGGGATCATTAACGCGTTGCGCAACGACGGCTGGGGCGAAACAATCGAAGACGGCCTCCCGGTGGTCACGGGACAGGACGCAGAGATCGCGACTATTTCGCTCATCTCTGAAGGCGTCCAGCACTCTACGATCTTCAAGGACACACGTGATCTTGCTGAGCAGGCTGTCATCGCAGCTCAGGCGTTCTTGGACGGCGAGGAGCCGGAACCGAACAACACCGAAGACTACGACAACGGTGAGATCGTCGTCCCTTCGTACCTCCTCGATGTGCAGATGATTCTGGAGAACAACTATGAGGAGATCCTCGTTGATTCCGGTTACTACACCGAGGAACAGGTTGAGTCAGGCCAGCTCTGAGCTGACTGACTGAACCTCAAAGGTGAGCTATGAGTGATCACATCCTGGAGATGCGATCGATCACCAAGCGATTTCCCGGCGTCGTCGCGCTCAGCGATGTCTCTCTGTCTGTGTCACATGGCGAGATTCATGCGATCTGCGGAGAGAACGGCGCCGGGAAATCCACCCTCATGAAGGTTCTCTCCGGGGTCTACCCGTCGGGAACTTATGAGGGGGAGATCCACTTCAACGGTGAGCTTGTGCGTTTCGGCTCCATCAACGATTCAGAGGCCAAGGGAATCGTCATTATTCACCAGGAGCTTGCGCTGGTGCCGCACCTTTCCATTGCGGAGAACATCTTCCTGGGTAATGAACAGTCCACCTTCGGGGTGATCAACTGGTACGACACCAACGCCAGGGCCGCTGAACTCCTGCAGAAAGTCGGATTGTACGAGAACCCGGTCACACCTGTGGGGGCACTCGGTGTGGGAAAGCAGCAGTTGGTTGAGATTGCGAAAGCCCTGTCGAAGAACGTCAAGCTGCTCATTCTCGATGAGCCGACCGCTGCGCTCAATGACGACGACTCTGAACACCTCTTGGGTTTGATTCGCGGGCTTCGGGATGAGGGTGTCACCTGCATCATTATCTCGCACAAATTGGGAGAGATTGCAGCAGTGGCTGACGCGACGACGGTGATCCGGGACGGGTCCACAATCGAGACCATTCCGATGCGTAGTGCGGGTGAGACAGGTGCTGGAGAACGCAGCGAGCTGACCCGGCGCATCATCAAGGGGATGGTCGGTCGGGATATGGACAATATGTATCCGGTGCGCGATGCGCGCATCGGCGAGGAGGTCATCAGGATTGAGGACTGGAATGTCTGGCATCCCACACAGCCTGGACGGAAAGTCGTCGACGGAGCGTCACTTAATGTGCGTGCCGGGGAAGTCGTGGGCATCGCGGGTCTCATGGGAGCTGGGCGCACAGAACTCGCTATGAGCGTCTTCGGGCGTTCCTATGGTCGTGACATCAGCGGCACGGTTTACATGCACGGAAAACCGGTGAGTTTCTCTTCAGTCTCTGAGGCGATTTCACACGGGGTGGCATACGTCAGTGAGGACCGCAAACGGTACGGGTTGAACCTGATTGAAGACATTCGACGCAACATCACCTCAGCTGCGCTGCGCAAGGTCGCGCCGAGAGGGTGGGTCAACACCCACGAGGAGGTTGCTGTGTCTGAGGGGTACCGCACATCGATGAATATCAAGGCGCCCACCGTCATGTCAGTGGTGGGGCAGCTTTCGGGAGGTAACCAGCAGAAAGTTGTGCTGAGCAAGTGGCTTTTCACAGAACCTGAAGTGCTCATTCTGGATGAGCCCACCCGGGGCATTGATGTGGGGGCCAAGTATGAAATCTATTCGATCATCAACGAACTAGCCGCTTCCGGCAAGGCCGTCATCGTCATCTCTTCGGAGCTTCCTGAGGTCCTGGGTGTCTGCGACAGGGTGTACACACTCTCGGCGGGCCGCGTGACGGGATCTGTCGATGTTGGAGAAGCAACTCAGGAGCACCTCATGGAGCTCATGACCATGGAGAAGGAGTAAAGGATATGAGTGGGACCTCCAACCTTCTGGAGTTGATGACGCGAAACCTGCGTCAGAGCGGCATATACATCGCCTTCGTGCTGATTGTGGTGCTCTTTACAGTGATGACCGGTGGTTCGCTGCTGAGCCCTGGGAACCTGACAAACCTGGTGCTTCAGTACTCCTACATTCTCATCTTGGCGATCGGGATGGTGATGATCATTGTGGCGGGGCACATCGACCTCTCAGTCGGCTCCGTGGTGGCGGTGACCGGTGCGGTGTCGGCTGTAGTGGTCATTCGTGAGGGAATGCCCTGGTGGGTTGGCGTCGTCGCAGCTCTGCTCACTGGAGCCCTGGTAGGAGTGTGGCAAGGCTTCTGGGTGGCGGTGGTAGGCATACCGGCCTTCATCGTCACCCTGGCCGGGATGCTCATCTTCCGCGGGTTGACGATGCAGGTTCTCGACAACGTATCGCTGTCGCCTTTCCCCAATGAGTATCAGATGATTGCGGGAGGTTTCCTCAACGGGCTCTTAGGAGGGCCGGGTTATGACGTCTTTACTCTGCTGATCTTCGCGCTGGGCGTGCTCGGGTTCGCTGTTCAGCAGTGGCGAGCCCGGCTTCGCAAGCTGAAGTACAAACAGCCTGTGGAAGCCCTGTGGTTGTTTGCAGTGAAGATCCTCGTTGTCGCCGCGGTCGTCATGGCGTTCGGCTGGCGTTTAGCCAATGCCCGCGGGCTTCCGATCGTTCTCATCCTCCTGGCGGCTCTGGTGCTGATTTACGGGTTCGTCACACAGAGGACGATCTTCGGCCGCCACATCTACGCCATGGGCGGGAACCTGCAGGCGGCGAAGCTCTCCGGAGTCAAGACTGTCCGGGTGAACTTCCTGCTCTTCGTGAACATGGGCCTGCTCTCCGCGGTGGCTGGAATTGTGTATTCGGCACGCTCCAACAGCGCCCAGCCGGGTGCCGGCAACATGTTTGAGCTCGATGCCATTGCGGCAGCTTTCATCGGCGGTGCGGCTGTGACTGGAGGCGTGGGCAAAGTCCAGGGCGCGATTATCGGAGGACTCATCATGGCCGTGATGTCCAACGGTATGCAGATTATGGGAATTGACCAGTCAACTCAGAACGTCGTACGCGGCGTGGTGCTGGTCCTGGCGGTGGCGTTCGATGTCTGGAACAAGAAGCGAGCCGCCGCTGATCGCTAGGGATCAGTCGGGCCATCGAGGACTTCACACACAGGGGCGGCCCCCATTATTCATCTTTCGGCGTCGTGATGTTGGTTCATGATGGTGATTGGTGGAAAATGTTGAAATTTTATGATGGGATGATGTGGTGAACACCTCAGACCGCATGCTTGCAGCGGAGCGTCAGTCCCACATCATGGGTCTACTCCGCACTCACGGCGCCGTGCGGGTGGCCGACCTGGTGGATTCGATGGCTGTGTCAGACATGACGATCCGCCGCGACCTCGACTCGCTCGCCGCCGAAGGCGCACTCACCAAAGTTCACGGTGGTGCCGTCTCTCCCATCACCAGGAGCACTGCGGAGCCAGGCTTCCGTGCTAAGTCTGGTCAAATGGAGGCTGAGAAGCGGGCGATCGCTGAGTCCGCGGCCCGCCGAGTGGAAGCAGGTATGTCCGTTGTGCTCTCCGCGGGCACCACGACGTGGCATCTGACTCAGCAGCTCAGGGACGTCGCAGACCTCACGGTCATTACCAACTCCCCGCCGATATCTGACATCTTCCACGCGCAGCCGCGACCGGACCGCACGGTGATTCTGACGGGCGGGATCAGAACACCGTCGGATGCGCTGGTGGGGCCCACAGCCACAGCCGCTCTCCAGACAGTGCATGCCGATGTGGCGTTCATCGGAGCGCACGGGATCAGTGTCCAGGCCGGGTTCACCACACCGAACTACTGGGAGGCTGAGACGAACCGTGCGTTGATGTCAGCAGCGCAGCAGCGCATCATTGTCGCCGACAGCTCCAAATGGGGAATCGTGGGAGTCATGACGTTTGCGCACCTCCGGGGCGTGGACACGCTCATTTGCGATCACCAACTCCCCGTTGACGCACAGCAGCAGCTAGAGGACATCGTCCCAGAGCTCGACCTCGCGCGATCGGGTGGACAGCCCGAATCAGGCCAGACTCACCGGGAGACCCCATGAACAGAACAGCAGCCCACCTGGCCGACGGTCGGGAGATCTTCTTCTACGACGACGCGCCCCGGGACCGTCAGGTGCGTGACCGCCGTGACATCACTCGAGCTGTCGGCGCATCGGAGCTTCGGTACGATCCTTTTCTCGACGAATGGGTCGCTGTGGCCGCAGCGCGGCAGCATCGCACTCATCTGCCCAGCGCAGATCAGTGCCCACTCTGCCCGTCCACGAAATCCCGGGCGACAGAAATCCCTCAGGAAGACTACGACGTCGCCGTCTTCGAGAACCGGTTCCCCTCATTCTCCGGGGGTGAGGCCCTGTCACCGCACATGGCCGGTGACGCTCTGGCGTCTTGCGTAGAGCAGGAGGGCGATCTCGTTGAAATTCGCCATGCGGGGGCTGGACGATGCGAGGTCGTGTGCTTCACCCCTGACCACACCACATCGCTGGCTCAACTCTCTGCCCGCCGTATCGAGACGGTGGTCGAAGCCTGGGCTGACCGAACGCAGGCGTTGCTCGCCACCGGCCAAGTGGACCAGGTTTACTGCTTCGAAAATCGTGGCGAAGAAATCGGAGTAACACTTCACCACCCACACGGTCAGATCTACGGTTATCCCTTCGCCACACCCCGTACGCGCACCATGCTCAGCCAGGCTCGGCGGTTTAGGAGCGCTACGGGTCTGGACCTGTTTGCAGAGACGCTGCAAGCTGAACAGCATGCAGGAGAACATCCAGGCTCAGGACGCGTGGTACTCCGCACAGATCACTGGACGGCCTTCATCCCCTCCTGGGCGCGTTGGCCGGTCGAGATTCACATCTATCCGCACCGAGCGGTGCGCACTCTGCCGGACCTGAACGCTGAGGAGCGCCGCGACTTTGCTCGCCTCTACCTCAAAGTCCTCGGTGCGGGGGATGCACTGTTCGCCACCCCGCTTCCTTATATCTCCGGCTGGCATCAGGCCCCCCTCTCTGCGCCGGAGACGGACTTTCGGCTGCATCTGCAGCTTTTCTCTATCCGACGGGCGGACAACAAACTGAAGTACCTGGCAGGTTCGGAGTCAGGAATGGGAGTGTTTATCAACGACATTCCACCTGAAGAGATGGCGCAGCGGCTCCGGCACGCCATCAAGGAGAAAGGCCACGAATGACACTGAACATGGCTGCGGGTCTCAGGGCCGAGTTCGTGGAGCACTTCGGACGAGAACCCGACGGGCTGTGGGCAGCTCCTGGGCGGGTGAACCTCATTGGTGAACACACCGACTACAACGACGGGCTTGTGCTGCCCTTCGCGCTTCCACAACATACTCTCGCCGCGGCGAGTCGCCGATCAGACACCACACTTCGTGTGCGCTCCGTCAATACTGCCGAGTCAGAGGAATTTGAACTGACCGCCCTGGTGCCAGGAACCCACCAGGGTTGGTCCAGCTATGTAGCAGGCGTATTCTGGGCGCTCAGCCAGGCTGGTTACGCCTCGGGGGGAATGGACATTGCTGTCTCCACCACAGTGCCTCTGGGCGCAGGTCTTTCCTCCTCAGCCGCGTTGGAATGTGCTGTTGCATGCGCAGCCGCAGAGCTCTCAGGCCACCACATAGAACCGTTGGATCTGGCTGTGATCGCCCAGCGTGCCGAGAACGACTACGTGGGCATGCCCTGCGGCCTGATGGACCAAATGGTCTCAATGGTGGCCCGCGAAGGGCATGCCGTCCTCTTCGACACCCGCAGCAGACAGGTGAAACACGTTCCGTTCGCGGCGGATCACGCAGAGATTCTCGTGATCGACACCAAGGCTCCGCACAAGCTGGTAGACGGCGAATACGCCGCGCGCAGGTCCCAGTGCAAACAGGCCTGCGTCGAACTGGGTATTCCGTCGCTTCGGGAGCTCAACAACCTCGCTCAGGAAGACCTGGAGTCTGCTATGCGCCAGCTCAGTGACGATGTGCTGCGGCGCCGCGTCCGTCATGTGGTCACCGAGAATCAACGAGTGCTTGACATGGTGGAGGCTCTGCAGGCTGGCAGGCTTGAAGCTGCCGGCGCACTTATGAACGCATCCCACGCCTCGCTTCGTGACGACTATGAGGTCACAGTGCCTGAGGTGGATCTCGCCCAGCGTACCCTTGTCTCTGCGGGTGCCTATGGGGCGCGCATCACCGGGGGTGGATTCGGCGGTTGTGTCATCGCCCTTGTCGAGACAGACACTGCCGGGTCGCTGCAACAAGAGGTGGTGGAGGCCTACGCGGAGGCCGGATTCACTGCTCCCGAGCACTTCGTCGCGATCCCCTCAAGTGGGGCCCGACGTGTCAGCTCCGCTCGAAATTGGGCTGGAAACGTCGAGTACTCAGCTCGCCGCATCGCTGCTCCGAGCAGCTACGGCGAACTGCGAAGCCTGATCTCTTCTAGTGACCGTGTTAAAGCCATCGGCAGTCGCCACAGCTTCAGTACTATTGCCCACACTGTGGGTGACCTCATAAGCCTGGAAGATCTGCCCCGGGTCTTCGAGATCGACGAGCAGGCGGGCACGGTCACCGTGGATGCCGGTATCCGATACGGCGAGTTGGCACAGCTGCTGCAGGAGCGTGGCTGGGCGTTGCAGAGCATGGCATCGTTGCCGCATATCACGGTTGTCGGCTCCGTGGCGACAGGCACTCACGGTTCTGGGGACGATGTGCCTGCCCTGTCGGCGGCTGTCCGTAGCGTAGAGATGATGGTGGCCGACGGAAGTACTCGCATCTGGCGTCGCGGCGATCAGAACTTCGGCGGCGTCGTCGTCAGCTTAGGCGCACTTGGCGTGGTCACGCGCCTGAGCTTAGACATTGTGCCCAGCTTTGAGCTCCGGCAGGATGTGTACGACGGTCTGCCGTGGCAGGCTGTCTTGGAGAACTTTGATGCGCTCACCGGGGCGGCCTACAGCGTAAGCCTCTTCACGCGGTGGGTGGGGGAGACTTTTGGCCACGCCTGGCTGAAGTCAACGCAGAACCCGCCGGAAGAGCTGTGTGGCACACGTGCACTGACCCACGATGTCGGATTGGTCGAGGGGGCGGTGGAAGCCACCACGGCGCAGTCTGGAGTCTGGGGCAGTTGGGATGCTCGCCTACCCCACTTCAAGCTCCACTTCACTCCCAGCAACGGGAACGAGCTACAGAGTGAGTATCTACTGCCACGTGAGAACGCGGTCGAGGCTCTGCGTCGAATGCGCGATCTGGGACCCCATCTGGAGCCGCACCTGCTACTCAGCGAAGTCCGCACGATGGCACCAGACGATCAGTGGATGAGTCCGGCCTATGGCCGTCAGACGGTCGGCATTCACTTCACATGGCGCCAACACCCGCATGAAGTGGCTGCTCTCCTTCCGCTGATCGAGGAGCAGCTTATGCCCCTGGGTGCCCGGCCGCACTGGGGGAAGCTCTCTGCTGCGCCGTCACTGGGTCAGCTCTACCCCCGGTTCCCTGAATTCTGCCGCCTGGCGGCCGAGCTTGACCCTGAGGGCCGCTTTCGCAACGACTTTCTTGACCGACTGTTCACCCGCAACCGCCCGGACGGGTATAAGGTTGATACAAGTCACATTCCATCGTTGTAGTCGGGAGCTTCAGTGTCGACATCAGTACGAGTCGCCGTCATCGGACACGCCTTTATGGGGAAAGCGCATATCCATGCCTGGCGCACGGCGAGTCGATTCTTCGACCTGCCCCGCACTCCAGAGGTGACCTTGTTAGTCGGACGCGACTCAGGCCGCGCGGCAGCAGCCGCGCAGCAGCTGAATGTTGCAGAGAGCACAACGGACTGGCGCACCGCGGTGACCCGAGATGACATTGATGTGGTCGACATCTGCACCCCCGGAGACTCGCACCGCGAAATAGCAGTCGCCGCATTGGCTGCGGGTAAACACGTACTCTGCGAGAAGCCGCTGGCGAATTCCGTCGAGGAAGCAGAGGAGATGACCGCTGCGGCGGCTGCGGCCGATGCCAAAGGCATCACCAGTTTCTGTGGTTTCAGCTACCGACGCACCCCCGGGCTCGCACTGGCCCGACGATTTGTTGAGGAAGGACGTTTGGGCGAGATCCGGCATGTGCGCGCCCAGTACCTCCAAGATTGGCTTTCCGACGCCAATGCGCCCCTGACCTGGCGGTTGGACAAGGACAAAGCTGGTTCCGGTTCGCTGGGTGACATCGGAGCGCACTCGATTGACGCCGCCCAGTGGGTCTCCGGACAGCGCATCGAGGGAGTCTCCGCGCTCCTCCACACGTTCGTCACCTCGCGTCCTGTCGCAGGAGTCGCCGAAGGACTGGGCGGGGCGGGAGATGCCACCTCAGAAAAAGGGCCGGTCACCGTCGACGACGCCGCAGCCTTCACCGCGCGCTTTGACGGTGGCGCGGTGGGGGTCTTTGAAGCCACTCGCTTCGCCTTGGGCCGCCGCAATGCGAACCGGTTGGAGATCAACGGCAGTCTGGGCTCGGTCGCCTTCGATTTCGAGCGGATGAACGAGCTTGAGTATTTCGACGGACGCGACGACCAGCAGGCCCAAGGATTCCGCAGAATCCATGTCACCGATTCTGTTCACCCCTACACGGGCAACTGGTGGCCGGTGGGCCACGGTCTGGGCTACGGCGATTTGTTCATTCACCAGGTCGCCGATGTGATTGACGCACTAGGTGGAGGGCCGCAGACGCGGCCCAACTTCGCTGATGCGCTGGAGGTCCAACGAGTGCTCCATGCCGTGGAGACCAGTGCCGAGGACTCCAGTCGCTACACCCCAGTAGCCCGCTGACAACATCGATACCGTTTATCGCAAGGAGAAACGCGTGAGCAAGAAAGCTATCATCGTCCGCGGAGGCTGGGAGGGTCACCAACCGGTGGAAGCCACAGACCTCTTTCTGCCGTTCCTGCGTGAGCATGGGTATGACTGCGAGATCCATGATTCTCCGGCCGTGTACGCCGACTCAGAGGTGATGGGAGCCACGGATCTGATTGTGCAATGCATGACCATGTCCACCATCGAAAAAGATGAGGTGTTGGGCCTCCGGGCTGCGGTGGAGGCAGGAACAGGTCTTGCCGGATGGCACGGAGGCATTGCCGACTCCTACCGGGCCTCGGATGACTATCTGCAGCTCATTGGAGGCCAGTTCGCGCACCATCCGGCCAAACATCCGGACGAGCGCACTGGGGAACAGTCGGACTACTACATTCCCTACCGCGTGGATATTCGCCCAGAGGCAGCTGATCACCCGATCACCCGTGGTATCGAGAGCTTTGAACTCGTCACCGAACAGTACTGGGTCCTGCATGACCAACTGATCGACGTGCTGGCCACCACGACCCTTCCGAAACGGGAGTTCGACCCCTGGTCAGGTGAGCACGTGAACCCGGCGGTCTGGACTCGCCGCTGGGGCCAGGGGAGGATTTTCGTCTCCACCCCGGGACACCAGGTGGATGTTCTGGAGCAACCGAGCGTGCGGACCATAATTGAGCGCGGCATGCTGTGGGCGAGTCGATGAGCCCGGGTGCCCCTCAGCTGAGGGTGGGCCTGGTAGGTGCCGGCAACATCAGCGGCCAGTACCTATCCACACTGAGCCGGCTTGATGACCTTCGCCTGACAGCTGTGGCGGACCTAGATCTCACACGAGCCCATGAGGTGGCAGGAGCCTACGGCGCACAAGCCATGGATGTTCCTACGCTGATCTCCAGCGAAACCGTGGATGTGGTACTGAACCTCACCATTCCGCGTGCGCACGCTGACGTTGCCCTGTCTGCAATTGCAGCGGGAAAAGGGGTATACACCGAAAAACCCCTCGCTGCCACAGTGGCCGAAGGGCGGTCCATGGTCGATGCCGCCCGCTCAGCCGGGGTCGTGATCGGCGGTGCGCCAGACACAGTATTGGGCACCGGCGTCCAGACCGCGCGTGAGGTGATCGACTCCGGTCGAATCGGCATGCCTATGAGCGCAACGGCAACCATGATTATCCCCGGCCACGAGCACTGGCATCCCAATCCGGACTTCTACTATCAGCCCGGGGGCGGGCCGCTGCTGGACATGGGGCCCTACTACATCACCTCTCTGGTCACGCTCCTGGGGCCTGTTGTTCGCGTCGTCGGTGCCGCCAGCGCCCTCCGAGCCGAACGCACTATCGGATCGGGCCCGAGGGCCGGTGAGCAACTGCCGGTAAGTACGCCAAGCCATGTGGCGGGGATTCTCGTGCACCAATCCGGGGCAATCTCTTCTGTGGTGATGAGCTTCGACGGAGTCGCTACCCATGCAAGGCCCCTGGAGATTCACGGTGAGCGCGGATCAGTGACCGTTCCGGATCCGAACAATTTCTCGGGTGAGGTGCTGCTTCACCAGGGAGAGGGCGGTTGGCAACACGTGCCGGTATCGGCCGGATACAAACAAGCAGCCCGCGGCTACGGTCTGGCTGACCTGTTCTGGTCCGGTGCGTTCGACGGCAACCTCGCGGCGGGACGTTCCCAGGGAGAACTGGCACTGCATGTTCTTGAGGTCATGGAGGCAGTCCTCTCGGCGGCCCGTGGTAGTAATGGCGTGGAGATCGCAACTCGCCCCGATCGTCCCTCACCGGTCCCGCTCGACGAGCGATGACTAGCGCCTGCTCTGCGGTCAGCTGACTGACAGTGCCCTGTGCTCTCGTAGAGTAGAGCAATGCCATACCCCAGTTCACGCCCGACCATGCGCGATGTTGCCGAACGTGCTGGTGTGTCACCGAAGACGGTCTCCAATGTCGTGACAGGGGCGGTGACTGTCAGTGAGAACACCAGAACGCGCGTCGAAGCTGCAATGGTTGAACTGGACTTCGTACCAAACCTCAGCGCGCGGGGCCTGCGAAACGGTCGGACGGGGGTCATTGGCTTCGCGCTTCCCGACCTCACTACAGCCTTCTCGGCCAGCATTGCGCATTCAGTTGTCGAGGCCGCTCATGCACGCGGCTTAGTCGTCCAGATTGAGGAAACCGCCTTTGAGCCGACGCGTGAATACGACCTGGTCTACCGGGCGCGGACCCATCAGATCGATGGGCTGATTCTCAATCCCGTGCGCCTTCAGGACAGCGTGGTGGATCACGTCCGGCACTTACCACCTGTGGTTCTGATCGGAGAAGTCGAGCAGCACAGCACAGATCGGGTCTTCATCGACAGCCGGCAGGCGGGCAGGACCGCAGCGCAGCATCTGATGGACCAGGGGGCTCGGCGCATTGTGATCCTAGGCGGGACGGCAACCGACATGTCCGCCAAACAGGCCGCGTTGGGTCAGCGCCTTCAGGGGGTGCTCGATGCGCTAGGCAGCGCCCAGCTGGACGCTGCGCCCGAGCTGCAAGTGGAGGTCCGCTGGAGTATTGCGGG
Source organism: Nesterenkonia haasae (assembly GCF_010119385.1). Classification (GTDB taxonomy): domain Bacteria; phylum Actinomycetota; class Actinomycetes; order Actinomycetales; family Micrococcaceae; genus Nesterenkonia; species Nesterenkonia haasae. The sequence goes on along the minus strand of NZ_VFIE01000018.1, from coordinate 187,325 downwards.
TGGGGCCGAGGCTATGCGAGAGATGCTTGCCCGCGAGGTGGCGTTCGACGCCGTCTTCGCCTTCACCGACTCGATCGCCATGGGAGCGCTCCACGTCTTGCACGAGTACGGACTCCGGGTGCCGGAGGACGTGTTGGTGATGGGATTCGACAATGTCGAGCATGCTGCCTATACATGGCCTCCGCTGACGACGATAAGTTTCGATCATCAGGACTATGTCACTGCCGCTCTGGACCTTCTTGCATCCCGCGTAGCTGACCGCGGCTCACCGACCCGCGCGGTGGAGATCTCGCACAGCCTGGTCGCCCGGAGGAGCACCGAGGGGCCTCCCAGAGGGCATACGCCACCCGCTTCGCTGTAAAAACTTCCCCAAAAAGGGTGTGACTCAGCGCACATTCTGTGTAGTATTACTGGGAGTATTACATCGATGTAATGACGTGACTCGCCTCTTTTTAGTCCGCGCAGCACAAGGCAGGTGTTCCATGAGTTCCCCTCTGGTCAACAGAAGACAGTTCCTCGGCGGCAGTTTGGCCGTTGCGGGGGCACTGGCCTTCACCGGATGTGCCCCCACCGGGCCCGCCAGTGCCACAACGGTGCAGTTCTGGCACCTACTCAGCGGCGGTGACGGCATCACCATGGAAGGCCTGATCGACGGGATCAACGCTGAGCACAGCGACTTCTTCATTCGCCCCACAGTGTTGGCGTGGGGCACCCCTTACTACACCAAGCTCTCGATGGCCGGGGCAGGAGGCCGCGCACCGGAACTCGCCATGATGCACGCGGCAAGGGTTCCCGGTTATGTCCCCGGAGGACTTCTCGATCCGTGGGACCTCGACATGCTGGCAGAACGCGGCGTCAGCTCAGAGACCTTCACCGAACCCGTCTGGGAATCGAGCGTGGTGGACAACCAGCTCTACAGTGTTGCCCTGGATGCACATCCCTTCATTGCCCTGTACAACCGTGACATCTGCGAAGCAGCCGGCGCTTTGGACGACGAAGGGCACCTGCAGCGACCGGACAATCCCGATGACTTTCTCGAGATGTGCCGTCAGATCGCAGCCGTGACGGGTGGGCGGGCTCTCTCCTACGGGTTCCTCGGCGATGGTAACCAGATGTGGCGCCTCTTCTACACGCTCTACTGCCAGCACGGGGTCGAAATGCGATTCCCCCAAGGCGGCACCGCTGAATTCGACCGAGAAGCCTTTGTATCGTCGTTGGAGTTCATGCACCAGATTGCCGATGGGGAAGTCGCCGCGCGGCAAGGGACCATCGACTACGCCATTGCAGAGTTCGCTGGGCAGCAGACCGGTATCCACTTCACCGGTGTCTGGGAACTTCCCACCATGCAAGAGGCCGGTGTCCCCGTGGATGCCACCATGATTCCCCCAGTCTTCGGTCAGGAAGCCGTTTACGCCGACTCCCACTCATTCGTCCTGCCCCACCAGTCCGAACCCGATGAGGAAGCCCGAGGTCACGCCTACACGTTCGTCGCGGAACTCCTGAAGAACTCCCTCGCTTGGGCCGGTGCCGGCCACATCCCCGCCTACCGGCCGGTCCTTGAGGACCCGGAGTACGCAGAGCTGCTGCCGCAGGCCCACTACGCCGAGGCAGCCGACCACCTGGTCTATGACCCCACAGCATGGTTCACCGGGTCCGGCTCCAACTTCATTCAAGACTTCGGTCAGATTGTCGGCGGGACCATCGTCTCCGGAAGCGGTTACGAGGCCGCCGCCGACGCGTTTCAGGAGCACGTGGATGCGATTCTCGCCAGAGCCAATCCTGCAAACCCGGAGGAGGGGTGAACCATGACCGATGTCGCCGCCGAACGCAGTGCCATCGCTCCTCGGGATGACGTCGTGCCCGAAGCGTCCAGTACCGGTTCCACCGCCAGCGCAGCCAGACGGCGGAACCAGCTCATCGCGTGGGCTTTCTTGGCCCCGTTCATGGCCGCGTTTGTCCTATTCGTCATCTGGCCGCTGACACACGGGGTATACCTGTCGATGACCGACCAGTCATTGACTGGAGCTGGCGGGCGATTCATCGGACTGCAGAACTACTCAGAGGCACTATCTGACCCTGTGGTCTGGTCCTCTATACGCAACACGGTGTGGTTCACTGTGATATCGACGGTACCGCTGATTGTCTTCGCATTAGTGATGGCGCTTTTGGTCAACACTGGCCTGCCAGGCCAGTGGCTATGGCGGCTGGCGTTCTTTATGCCCTTCCTCCTGGCCTCAACTGTTATCTCCCAAATCTGGATGTGGATCTTCAACCCAGAGCTCGGAGCGGCAAATGAGATTCTGCAAAGGTTCGGAATTGAGCCGATCGCCTGGTTGCAGACCGAACACATCGACATCATCTCCATCACCATCGCCACCGTGTGGTGGACCGTCGGATTCAACTTCCTGCTCTACCTCGCCGCTCTGCAGAACATTCCTGATCTGCAGTACGAGGCAGCCGCAGTGGACGGCGCGGGGCGGTGGCGCCAGCTGTTCTCGATTACGCTGCCGCAGCTTGGTCCGGTGACGGTGGTGGTGGTGATCCTGCAGATGCTGGCGTCGCTGAAGCTTTTCGATCAGGCCTACCAGATGATGGACGGCGGCTCGTCCGACACATCACGGCCGATTGTGCAATACATCTTTGAGGCCGGCTTCACCGGTTACCGATTCGGCTATGCGTCTGCCATCTCCTACATTTTCTTCGCACTGATCGTCATCGTTGGAATTTTCCAGATGGTGATCCTGTCCCGCCGGAGGGAAAACCGATGAGTTCCGCAGTGGCAACCATGCCGCAAACCGATGTCACCGTTTCAGTAACGCCGTCTCGCAAGCCGGGGCAGAGTCCTTACAGCGCTGCCAGAGTCGTGGCGTTCATTGCCTTGGCTGTGATGGCGCTGCTGTGGCTGCTCCCCATCCTCTGGGCTGTGGCGACAGCCTTCAAGACGGAAACGGATGCTGCTTCCGGTGGGCTCAGCCTCATCGGTGAAAGTGGGGTGACGACCCAAGCCTTTGAGACTGTCCTCGCCGAGGGAAATGTCTACATTTGGGGACTGAACAGCCTCTGGACTTCCGCAGTCATCACTATCATTACAGTCGCAATTTCAGCGCTGGCTGCATATGCATTTTCGCGGCTTGAGTTCTCGGGACAGAAGATCATTTTCATTGCCGTTATTGCCTCGATCATCGTTCCGCCGCAGGCATTGATCATCCCCCTGTACTACCAGATGTTGACGTTCAACATGGTTGACACCTATTGGGGTCTGATACTGCCCCAGGTGGTAATGGCGCCTATCGTTTTCATACTCAAGAAATTCTTCGATGCTGTTCCCATCGAATTGGAGGATGCCGCGCGAGTGGATGGCGCCAGCAGACTGCGAGTCTTTTGGTCGGTGGTGCTCCCACTGTCCCGGCCCATCCTGGGTGCGGTCTCTATCTTTGTGTTCATCCAAGCCTGGAACAACTTTCTCTGGCCGTTTCTCATCATCAATGACACGTTTCTGATGACGCTGCCAGTGGGTCTGCAAACTGTGATGAGTGCCTACGGAATTCAGTACGCTCAGACTATGGCCCAGGCAATACTGGCAGCTTTGCCCCTGATTGTGGTGTTCCTACTCTTCCAGCGCCAAATCGTGAAGGGGGTGGCAACCACAGGATTCGGAGGCCAGTAGAGAACTACCCCAGCGCAGCGTCAACACGTGAGACCTTTCACCAGCATTAGGAGCAACATTGTCAGCAGCACGCATTATCTTGGACCGTGACTTTCAGGTCGGTAAGGTCCCACGCCGGCTCTTCGGGTCATTCGTGGAGCACATGGGCCGGTGCGTCTACACGGGTATCTACGAGCCGGGTCACCCAGAAGCTGACGAACGAGGGTTTCGGCAGGATGTGCTGAAACTCGTGAAAGAGATGGGCCCAACCGTAGTCCGCTACCCCGGAGGCAACTTTGTTTCCGGGTACCGCTGGGAAGACGGTGTCGGCCCTATAGAGGATCGTCCGCGGCGCATTGACGGCGCCTGGCACACCATTGAAACCAACGCCTTCGGGCTTCATGAGTTCATGGAGTGGGCCAAAGCAGCAGATGTTGAAGTGATGGAAGCCATCAACCTCGGAACCAGAGGGGTGGAGGCAGCTCGGGCCCTCGTGGAATACGCCAACCACCCCTCGGGCACCTACTGGTCCGATCTCCGTCGGTCCCATGGCGCAGAGGAACCGTTCGGTATCAAATTATGGTGTCTGGGCAACGAGCTCGACGGGCCTTGGCAAATAGGGCATAAGACGGCTGATGAGTATGGTCGCTTGGCGCAGGAGTCAGCCAAAGCTATGAAGCTTGTCGATCCGGAGATCGAGTTGGTGGCCGTCGGCTCCTCGAGCAAATCGATGCCCACCTTCGGCAGTTGGGAGCACACAGTGCTCAGCCACACGTATGAAGAGGTCGACTTCGTTTCTATGCACGCTTACTACCAGGAGCACGACGGGGACGCCGCTAGCTTCCTGGCTGAGGCAGTCGACATGGACTCCTTCATCGAGGGAGTGGTAGCAACCATCGATGCGGTCAAAGCAGCCGGTAAGCACACCAAGCAGGTTGATATCTCCTTCGACGAGTGGAATGTGTGGTACCAACGCGGTCTGAACTCAGACGACCAGCCTCACCAAGTGGCTAAAGAGTGGAAGACTCACCCTCGGCTGATCGAAGACTCCTACTCCGTAACCGACGCGGTGGTGGTTGGAACGCTGCTGCATTCGCTCCTGCGCCATGGGGATCGAGTCAAAATTGCCAATCAAGCTCAGCTGGTCAACGTGATTGCTCCCATCCTTTCGGAAGAGGGGGGACCGGCTTGGCGCCAAGCATCTTTCTGGCCCTTCGCCCGGATGTCTGAGCTGGCGCAGGGCAACATTATGCAGCTCGTTGTCGACTCCCCGAAAGTGCCGACAGCGAAATTCGGCGACGTGGACGCTGTTGATGCGACTGCCACTTGGGACGATGAGGGCGGAAAACTGGCTCTCTTCGTCGCGAATCGCGGGCTCAAAGAGGCCACAGAGATTACCCTCGACCTACGGGGTCTTGCACCGACCTCAGTCTTACGCGCTGAGTTGCTCACGATTCCCGAAGGAGGAGATCGGCATGTGGCGAACACCTTGGAAAATCCAGAGGCGGTGACGCTGGTGCCACTGGACTCAGTTGGCATAGAGGACGGAGTCGTCAATCTTCGACTGCCCGCCTTGTCGTGGGCAGTAGTGCAGCTGGAGACCACGCAGATCTAGCTCTCGAGTGACATCTCTGGGGCGGCGACGCGGTGCAGGCAGACTCAGCGACTACGATGGTCTGGTGACATCTGAGACTCCTGCAGCCGAACGCCCGGATCATACGGCCCAGACCGTGTTGGTCGTTGATTATGGCGCCCAGTACGCCCAACTCATTGCCCGTAGGGTTCGGGAGGCCAGGGTCTACTCCGAGGTCGTTCCGCACACCCTCTCCGCAGCCGATCTTCTGGCCCGCCACCCCGCCGCGGTGATCCTCTCAGGAGGCCCCTCCAGCGTCTACGCTGAAGGCGCACCTGCGGTGGAACGGGAGTTGTTCGAAGCCGGTATCCCCGTGCTGGGCATATGCTACGGCTTCCAAGCGATGGCTCACGCGCTGGGCGGAGAAGTCACACGCACCGGTCAGCGCGAGTACGGTAAGACCGAAGTCCGGGCCACCACTGCCCCGCACGGGTTATTGGACGGTACCGACCGCGTGCAGACCACCTGGATGAGTCACGGGGATGCGGTCACTGCCGCGCCGGACGGATTCGAAGTCCTCGCGGTGTCGGAAGCGGCACCTGTAGCCTGCTTTGCTGATGAAGAGCGCAAGCTCTTCGGCGTGCAGTGGCACCCGGAGGTTAAGCACTCGCCACAGGGACAACGCGTCATCGAGAATTTCCTCTATGGGGGAGCTGGGCTTCTACCCGAGTGGACCACCGGAAGCATAGTCGAGGAGCAGGTCACTGCGATCCGGGAACAGGTTGGCGAGGCTCAAGCCATCTGTGGGCTCTCCGGGGGCGTGGACTCTGCTGTGGCCGCAGCCCTGGTGCAGAGGGCCATCGGCGACCAACTGACCTGCGTGTTCGTTGACCATGGGCTGACGCGCGAGGGGGAAGCTGAACAGGTCGAACGGGACTTTGTAGCAGCTACGGGCGCCAAACTTCATGTGGCGGATGAGAAGAAGCGCTTCCTCTCCGCACTCAAAGGAGTGACCGACCCCGAGGAGAAGCGCAAGGTCATTGGGCGCGAGTTCATTCGCGCCTTCGAAGAAGCTGAACGGAACATCCTGGAGGAAGCACAGGCCGAGGGCGCAACAGTTGAGTTCCTGGTCCAGGGCACCCTCTATCCCGACGTCGTCGAATCCGGCGGCGGCGAAGGGGCCGCCAACATCAAGTCTCATCACAATGTCGGTGGGCTGCCCGAGGACTTGGAGTTCAAACTGGTGGAGCCGCTGCGCGCGCTTTTTAAGGATGAGGTGCGAGCCGTCGGTGCTGAACTCGGACTCCCGGCTGACATCGTTCAGCGTCAGCCCTTCCCCGGACCCGGTCTCGGCATCCGAATCATCGGTGAGGTGACCGAACGCAACCTCGATATCCTCCGCACCGCTGATTCCATCGCCCGTGAAGAGCTCACCCGCTCCGGGCTGGACTCCGAGGTGTGGCAGATGCCGGTGGTCCTGCTAGCTGATGTGCGCAGCGTCGGCGTCCAAGGCGATGGGCGTACCTACGGACACCCCGTGGTGCTCCGCCCGGTCAGTTCGGAAGATGCCATGACGGCTGACTGGTCGCGGCTGCCCTATGACCTACTGGCGACCATCTCCAACCGCATCACCAACGAAGTGGAGGAGGTCAATCGGGTAACCCTCGACGTGACCTCGAAACCGCCAGGGACGATCGAGTGGGAGTAACGATAGCCTGCGTTCCAGACCTGTAAGTGTTGCGGAGGGAACCGGTGCCAGAGAATACGTCAGCCTCTTCTGCGGAGTCTCCTGTCCACGAGGATTTTGAGTACGACGAGGAAGTGGTATTGCCTCCAGCTGTGTCTTCCCCTGAGCCTGCTGAGGAACCCACGACCCATCACACCGCTCCGATTCTCTCCTGGATCGAAGCCCAGGGCACTGGCACTGAGAACGACACGATGCTGCGGTTTACCCCGAGCCAGCACAACGCAATAGACCTCACCGAAGCGAACTCGTCCGGCCTGATGCAGCTGTTCGGCGGGCGTCGCACACGCCTGTCCACTCTGCTCAACGACGCCAGCGTGCTGGAACCGGGGCTGAAGGCGGCCTCAAATATTCGCAGCAAAATCCGGGAGCTCTCCGAAGAACGCGGAATCGACGTTGGATTCTTAGCCGCAGGGATCGCCTCATGGACTGAGTCCACCTCCGCTGGGACTGAGTCCTTCACCGCACCGGTGATGCTAGTCCCCATTACGCTGCGCAGCCGGGCTGAGACGCATACCGGATCGACTGACTACGAACTTCAGTTCACAGCTTCCGCTGGGCTCAACCCTGCGCTGCGGCGTCACCTGGAGCAGGTACACGACGTCGCCCTTGACCCCCATGCTTTCCATCAAGCCGGTTACGTCACCGCGCGGTTTGATCCCTCCCGGACCGCAGATCTACTGACGAAGATCGCTGCCAGCGCCTCCGAGGCTGACGCTGACTCTCCGTTGAAGAGCCTCCAGGTGTGGAAGCAGCTCTACGTCTCGACCTTCGCCGACCTCGCGGACCTGGGCAATCCTTCTGCGCTGAATTTGGATCACCCCCTGCTGCAGCATCTCGCGGAGGGTAAGAGTCTCAACCAGGATGATGCGCTGGCCCGGGTTGTGGAGCTAGAACCGCTGGATGAACGTTCCCCAGCGGATGAGCGACTGATTTGTGATGCGGACCAGGACCAGCAGCGCGCGCTCGACGCTGTGCTCTCCGGGGTGTCGACCGTTATATCGACGCCACCTGGGACAGGACAGACACAGACGGCTGTGAACGCAGTGGCCGGACTCGCCTGGTCAGGAAAACGCGTCCTGGTAGTCGCGGAACGTTCCGATACTCTCACCGAGTTTTCTGAGCGGCTCTCCGCGGCCAAGGCGGGAACACTGGCCGTCAACGTGACGGCGTCGTCGTCACCCGAGGACCTCAAAGCTCAGATTGTTCGGTCCATCAAGCGCGCTGAACGTGCCGAGCCACCCCGATTGGGAGAACTGCACCGCAAACTAGCTCAGCGCCGGCACGAGCTGCGCGACCACGTGGCCAGTTTGCATAAGGTGCGTGAGCGCTGGAACTGTTCGCCGTACCAAGCAATGCAGGCTCTTGCCGCACTCATCAGCCTCAACCCTGCTCCCAGCACTGCTGTGCGACTGAAGCGCTCAGTTTTGGATAACACCGTCGACCGGTCCGGCATCGCAGTCAAACTCAAGCGCATCGCTGAACTGGGTGAGTTTTCTTCTGAGACGCGCCACAGCCCATGGTTCGGGGCGAAACTGTCCAATCGGCAAGAAACCAGGGACGCTCAGGTCCTCGTGAATCAGCTGCACGCCGAGTTGCCTGACCTGTGGGAGAAGATCGAGGCAGCCTGCCGGTCAGCCAACGTCACACCGGGTGAGAGTTTCGCGCAGTGGCACTTCCAGGTGCTGCTCTTCCAGCGGGTCCAAGAGTCGCTGGGGCGTTTCAGCAGTGACATCTATGCTCGCGACGTCGACGACCTGATCGCCGCAACGGCTCCCGGGTGGTGGCGTCGGCAGAACAACGTCGAGATGAGCTCAATGGCACGTTCCCGGCTGCGTCGGGTCGCTAAGGAGTACATCCGCTCCGGTGTCTCGATCAATGACCTTCACGGTTCTCTGGTCGATGTCCAATCCGAACGCGAGGATTGGGCGAAGTGGGCGAACACCAACGACCGCGGAGACGCCTCCTTGCCCCAGGTGCCCAAGAACCTGGACTCGCTCGTTGATCGAGTCGGGCAGGTTCAGACCCGGCTGGAGAAGTTGGCGGCGGTGCTGCTGCCTATGGACGACGAAGGCTCCACTCTGTTTGACGTCCCGGTGGACACACTCTTCTCTACGGCAGAAGCCCTCGCGCAGGACGAGCATTCCCTGCAGACTCTGCCCGAACGAACCCTGCTGGCAGAACAGCTACGTGAACAGGGATTCGGGGAACTGCTCACCGATCTGGCCGAGCGCGAGATCCCCGCGAGCCACGTAGCAGATGAACTGGAGCTCGCCTGGTGGCAGTCTGCCCTTGAGGCGATGATCTCCGGGGACGAATACCTCGCTATGACCTCCGGGGAGAACCTCCGGACGATCGAAGCTGAGTTTCGCGCAGCTGATGCAGCCCATATCGCGACCGGTGCTCAACGTCTCAACCACACCCTGGCAGTGCGGTGGAAATCTGCGGTGGAATCCCACCCAGAGGCAGCTGCTCATCTGCGAGGCCTGCTGCGGGAAGCCCAACCCACCGTGGCGGACCTGGAGTCAGTAGCGGCCGAGCTGACCCAGCCTCTGGTGCCGATCTGGGCAACGTCCCCGCTGGGCCTCGCGGCACACTTCCCCGTGGCCGGCGAAGAGCCTAGTTTCGACGTCGTTGTCCTACTCGACGCCGCAGCACTTGCCGTGCCAGCCGCTCTGGGCGCTATCTCACGAGCTCACCAGGTGGTGGCATTCGGTGATCCCGCCAGTGGGGCCCCCAAGCCGATGATTGTCTCGGCAGATCCGATTGCTCGCGAAGCTGAGGCCCAGGTGCCGGAGTCCAGTTACGCAGAGTTGGCACGCATTCTCCCTGAGCATTCGCTGCGCCACGTTCATCGTGGCGTCGACCAGGAGCTGACCCAACTGCTCTCAGCGGAGCTCTACGGCGACATGCTCGTGCGCCTGCCTGACGCCTCCCAACTCACAGGCCAGGGAAGACGCTTCAGCGTGGAGGAGGTTCAGGGCAGCGGGGGTCGGGAACCAGTTGAGTCGCCCACCGCTGAGGTCAATCGCGTGGTGGATTTGGTGTTCGAACATGTCCGCGCTCACCGGAACCGGTCATTGGCCGTCATTACGGGCTCCGAATGGCACGCCAAGCGGGTAGCGGACGCGATTCGCCTCCACCTGGCAAACCATCCCTGGGCTTCCCCGTTCTTCGAACACGGCGCAGCCGGCGTCCCAGGTGGTTCCGGTGCCGGAGCGGCAGGTGCAGGAACCGGAGAGAAGTTCGTCGTCGCCCCTGTGGAACGCGCTCATGGCATCGTACGAGACGATGTGATCTTCTCCATTGGATTCGGCCGGAGCTTCAAGGGAGAGCCTGCCCATGAATTGGGTGAACTGTCCGGACCTCGGGGCAAAGAGTACTTTGCACAGGCCGTCACTCGAGCTCGGGGGCGGTTGACCGTGGTAAGTTCGATCGCTTCTGCGGACCTGGACCGCAGCAGGCTCACCCAGGGTGCGGCGCTTGTCTACGACCTCCTGAAGCTCGGAACGGGGGACAGCTCCAATCCATCGGGATCTGCAGAACTCGACGACCCCCTTGTCCTCGATCTGGTGGACCGCATCAGGGCACGCGGCGGCCGGGTTGAGGACGGTTTTCGGGGCACCTTGGATCTTGCGGCCTGCCCGCGCCGGATCGCGGCCGAGAGCCCTGTGACGCCCGTGGCCATGGTGTCCGACGGGACACAGCAGTATGCGGCGCTCACAGTGCGCGAGCGCTCCCGACTGCGCCCCGAACGCTTTGACACCCTCGGATGGCACTACATGGTCCTGTGGACCATTGAAGTATTCAGCGATCCCGGTGCCACGACCGAAATGGTAGCCCAGAAGGTAGGGCTTGGCTCCGGTCCTGAGTTCGCTCAGCATGGCCGTGGAGTGCTGTCACACACCACAGGGCCGGTGCACTTCGGTGGAGCCGCTGATGCGCAGGACGAGGACTCTCACCGCCGCAACAAGCTCTGGCTCTCCCCCCAGGAGCGCAGACGCCAGTCATGAGCAATCCTGAGATGTCTCCACCCGAAGGAGAGGAACAGAAGAGGCCGCCCCACGGGCGGAGGAACCGCCGTGTCACGGCACCGGCCACCTCAGGCCAGTCGGAGGCTGTGGAATCACAGGTCTACGATCCGTTGAGCGCTGAACGCACCGGAGCCGAGAATGAGGGCCAGCAGAGAACAGATTGGCTTAAGTCGCAAAGGCCCCCCCACTGGGAAGGCTGAATGGCCCCCCTGGCACAGGTAAGAGTGACAGGCCTCAGGAAGCGGATTCGGCCAGCAGCACCTCAGCCGCCAGCTTCCCGAACGCATTCGCAGCCTTGGGGCTATCACCAGTGATGAGGCGGCGGTCACGGTGGCACGTGCCATTGGCCGTGGAATTCACCACGTTGACGCCCAGCTGAGCCAGACGCTCCCCGCAGAACCACGGCATAGGGCCGGGCATGTACCCCAGGAACGGCGTGACCCTGTCCATTCGGTCGGGGAAAACTGCCATCGAATACCCCCGATAAGCGAAGGCAGACGGAGATTGCCCAAGATTCTCCGCGAGCAGCGCTGCAGGGCCGTGGCAGATGCTGAGCATAAAGAGGTCTTCCTCGATCGTCCACCTGATGACCCTCTGCAGATCCTCGTTCTCGGGTAGGCCGAGCATGGCACCGTGACCGCCGGGAATGAACACAGCGGCGACGTCCTGATGCGCCTCCAATGTCGAGACGAAGTCACTGAGGGAATCCGGATTGGCGAAAGCATCACGGTAGCGGTTATAGATGTCCTGTACTGCCTCGTCCTGGTCTGGCATGGCCCACATTTCGATAGCCACCGGGCGTCCTGTCGGAGTGACTATGCCAATATGGAAACCGGCCTTTTCCAAATGGAGCATGGGCACCAGCATTTCCACAGGATGATTGCCAGTGGAGAACTTCTTGCCATTGCGCATCGTCATTTCACGCTGCTCGGTGCACACCATCAGGATCTTTTTTCTCGATCCCCGGGGCGAGCTTTGGTAGATCGTGTTGTCGTAGTCGGTCACAGAAGTAGTGGCCATCTTCAGCGCCAGGCGCGAAGGTGAGTAGCCACCGCGCTCATCGGCCTGCGGACCAATTCTGACGACGGACCTGATGTTCTGCCACATTTTCCAGCCTCCATTCCTGAGAGGTCAGCGGATCTCATAATTGGACTCATCATAATTCTCTCCGCCGATCAGGGGAGCATGTCTCAGCGAATTTCGGCGATTTCCCCACCGCCTGGGCGACGCCGCCCAACACGCCGCGCACTCCACACAAGAGTGGGGGTGGGCTCCCCTCGCCTACAAGATTCCGCACGCTGGGCGTCATGACCAGTGACAGGATCATCCGCCCTGTGCCCAAGCGTGCCCGCAAACCCTCCGGAGCGGGCCCGACTGCAGTGGTCGATGTCAACGATCGCCCACAACAATCCGTCCCCTTCATCCCCGAGCCCCCAAAGGGGGACAAGTCACCGGATCGGAGTCGCACGCGGGGCCAACAGCCGCCCAGGGAATTGTCCAGACCCAATAATCCTCGCCGCGTCCGGCGGCGCCTGAAACCGGGTGGGCTCTTCCGCTTGATACGACGGTTTCGGATTGGGGTTGCGCTGGCTCTCGCTCTCGCCGCAGCCGCCGCTGCACTCCTAGCGGGCGAACGTTCGGACGTGGAGATGGCAACAGCCGTAAGAGTGACCACGGATGTGGTCGCCGGCGAGGTACTCAATGCCGCGGTGTTGGAGCAGGAAGAGGTCCATGCGGTGGCAGTACCTGATCACTACAGCGCAGATCTCGGCGACGTAATCGGTCAGACCGCGGCAGTGGCCCTGCCCGCTGGGTCAGTGGTCCATCCGACCCAACTGGTGGGCCCCGGTCTGCTCACCGGACATGAACCCGGCACGGTGGCGGTGCCGGTGCGTCCCGCAGATACAGCAATCATCGGACTGCTGTCACCGGGTCAGCGGGTCGATGTTACCGTTTCACCTGACGCTCCGGAGTCACAGGGAGGCTCTCGCCGGATCGCAGAGGCTGTCCCGGTGATATGGATCCCGCAGGACGAGTCAGAGAACTGGCTTGGTGCCACCAGTGAGTCCAAGAACGTGGTCATCGTGGCAGTAGACGCTGCTACGGCGGGGGAGATCGCTGAGGCTACGAGTTCGGGCAGGGTACACGTGAGCCTGGTCAGTGCAACTGAGTGAGTAAAGAAGTGGCGTGGAGCCGTCTCTAGTGTGAGGAGGCTGCTGGGGTCTTAGCCGCGGAACTTCCTGAGTCCGTGGAGGCACCACTGGTGGAGGCTGGCTTTTCCGAGGCAGAACCTTCACTGCTTCCAGCGGCAGCTGTGCTCTCCCCTGAAGAGTCACTGCTGGAGGACGCCCCGCGTGAATCAGTCCGGTAAAAACCCGACCCCTTGAACGTCACACCTATATTCCCGAACTTCTTGCGCAGCCGACCGTGACATTGCGGACATTCCGTCAGCGAATTATCGGAGAAGGACTGCACGACGTCGAACGCGTGATCGCAATCCTTGCAAGCATAGGCATAGGTGGGCATGACAGCGGTCCTTCACGATTGGCACTCTAGAACTTCGAGTGCCAATTATAGGGTCTAGACGCCAAATACGCGGTATTCAGTCACTGCCCGGGAAACTCGCAGGTCGTGGCGTTCGACAGGAAAGGACCCAGGCGGCATCACTTCCTCAGAATGCACCACAGCGATCAACTCGCAGCTCAGGCCCGGGTGATTCTGCAGCACGGACGTCAACCGTTCGGTCGTCGTGTCGTAATACCCACCACCTTGCCCCAGGCGAGCGCCTCCAGAGTCCAGCGCCAATGTGGGAACGAGCACCACAAGTGGGCTGGGGCACTTCCCACGGGCCGCAGCCGCTTGCACGACCAGCGCTTCGACGTCATGGGTGGAGCTCGTTGATGGTTCGCTGATCGGCAGCTTCGAATGCTGGCGCAGCTGCGTCTGTGGGGTCCAAGGTGCCCACCTGAGAATCCGCCCTTTGGGCGGCACCACCGGCAGGTACACGCTTCCTGCGCGGGCAACGTGCCGCTCCAAGAACCGCAATACATTCGGCTCTCCGGGAAGTGGCACGTACCCAGCAACCACAGCCCTGGGGTGGACATGGCGTTCCAGCGAGGCAGCGATCGCCTCGCCTCGGCGTACAAGCTCCGCAACGGAGAGCTGGGCCCTGCCAGCCCTCACCTTCCGCCGGATCTCGGCTTTGGTGACCTCACTCATATCAAATCCACGATTGCACCCACATGCGCAGCCGCCACTGGTCGTAGGGAATGAACTCTGCGGTCCACACGGGCCAAAAGAACACCGATACAGCCACTGAGAGCAGAACGAAGCAGAGCACCATCACGGTATTGCGTTGCCGGGCAGACGCGATCTCGGCCGCCGACCGAACCTGTCCGCTCCGGAGGACGGTCCCAGTGCCTACTCGCAGAAGCAGGGACGCCAGTACCACCACGGTGAGGATGACGAAGGGGTGGTAGCTGATGGTGTAGAAGAAAAACATGGTTCGGTCGGGGAACATCAGCCACACAGCGCCCCCGGCGATGAAACCGGAGAGTATTGCCCCGTGTCTCCAGTCCCGGCGCCCCAGCCACAAGACCAGGACTACCAGCAGGCCCAGACCTCCGGCCCACCAAATGAGCGGATTCGCCAGGTCTACGATCGCTGAGGAGCAGGACTCTGCCTGGCATATTTCCGCTGTGTGTTCATACTCTTCGCCCTGACTCCGACTTTGATAATGCATTGACACGGGACGGCCCACGAACGGCCACGTCAAAGGATGTGAGGCGTACTCATGTTCTGATTCCAGACCAGTGTGGAACTCCGCGGCAGATCCGTGGTAGTTCCACAGGGCGCGAATAGCGTTGGGTACCAGCGCCACCAGACCGCTGGGCTCAGTGTCATAGGCTTGGCGTCCCCAACCGGTGTCACTGACCAACCAGCCGGTCCAGGAGGCCAGGTACGTTCCAGCAGCCACCGGAAGAACCGTCACTATTGCTGGAAGAGCGTCGAACAGCAGCCCGGCTCGAAGCCAGTTGCGGATCCCGACGATGCGGCGGGCTTGGACATCCCAGAGCACGACCATAATGCCGAAGACCAGAACAAAAGACAGAGCTGAGAGTTTCACCGCCACCGCACAGCCCAGCAACACCCCAGCAATGAGTCGCCAAGGACGCCACAGCAGCATAGGGCCTCTCGCCCATTGTGGAGACTTGCCCGGGGTCGCGGCAGCCCAGGCGGCCAGACGGCGTCGACCGCTGTATCTGTCGGCCAGAAGAGCCCCGAAGGCTGCAAGAACGAATAGCATCAGAAAGATGTCCAGCAGGGCGACCCGTGACATCACAAGGTGGTGGCCTTCCACGGCGGTGAGAACCCCAGCGACACCACCGAGAAACACCGAACGGAACATGCGTTGTGCGACCAATGAGATCAGCAGTGCACCCAGGGCACCGGCGACGGCTGATGAGAACCGCCATCCGAAGGGATCCTCCACCCCGAAAGGCAGGATCCCCAGAGCAATCAGCCACTTACCCAGCGGGGGGTGCACCACATAGGAGCCTTCGTTGGTAGGCTGTGGATCGCCGGCCAGCCAGTCATCATCGGCGCTATCCGGCCAACTCAGTTCATAACCAGCCTGCAGCAGCGCGTAAGCGTCTTTTGCGTAGTAGGTCTCGTCGAAGATCAGTGCGTGAGGATTGTTGAGGCCGTAGAGCCGCAGCCCCAGCGCGCAAGCGAAGATCGCCAGCGGAACGACCCACCCCATGAGGCCAGGCGCGAAATGCTCAGCGCCGAGCTTGGCCTCGAAGAACAGCCGGGTCCCTCGCGATCCGGTGGGGGAGCGGCGCTCAGTCAGGGTCTCGGCGCGGTTCACCCTGGATATGCTACTTGCCAGCAGAGACATTTCAGTGGAACGAAGGAGAACATGCAGGTGCTAGACCCGTCCGAGGATTGGCTTTGGGATGCCCCAGTCGTCCTTGCCGCCACTCCCATCGGGAACCTGGCCGACACCACCGAGCGGTTACGGATGTTGATTCGCAGCGCCGAGGTGATCGCCTGCGAGGACACCCGCAGCACACGCCACCTGCTCCAAGCCCTAGGTGAGCGCACAGAGGCCCGGTTGGTGAGCCTGCACGAACACAATGAAGCCAGCCGTTCGGTTGAGCTCGTTGAGCTGGCCCGCGCCGGGACCCGAATCCTTGTGGTCTCTGATGCGGGCATGCCGGCAGTCTCGGACCCCGGGCGCCGCCTCGTGGCGGCTGCGATCGAAGCTGAAGTTGCCGTCACCGCAGCCCCGGGCGCCTCCGCCGTCCCCACAGCGCTCGCACTTTCTGGCCTCCCCACTGAGCGGTTCACCTTCGGCGGATTCGTCCCCCGCAAACAAGCAGATCGCCGCAGGCTGCTCGACCGGCTGCAGCATGAGCACTGGACGACAGTCCTGTTCGAATCCCCACATCGGATCGTTGCCACCATCACCGAATTCGCCGAGGTGCTCGGCGGACGGCGCCGTGCGGCTGTCGCCAGAGAACTCACAAAAAAATACGAGGAAGTTCTGCGCGGAGAGCTCAGCGAGCTGGCAGAGGCGCTCGCACAGCGTGAGCGCGACGCAGGAATCAAGGGCGAGATCGTCCTGATCTTGGACAGAGCAGCACTCAGCGATGGTGGTGAAGTAGAGCCTCTGTCAGTGCAGGACGCCGCCGGGATCGTTCTCCAGAGCGCTGCCGCGGGCGAACGGCTCAAGGTCGCAGCGAAACGAGTCGCTCAGGAGCACGGGATGAATGCAAGCGAGTTGTATGACGCGGCGAACCAACTCAGAGGCTCTGACGGCTGACACTGCCGTTGCCCGTCCAGCTTGGCGCTGGTTCATCATCGGGTATGCCCAGGGACTGGTGGTTAGACTGGCGCGGTGACTACTGCTCAGCCTATTCATGAAACGACTACCGAGCCGATCACCCGAATTGGGGACCACATCAACGTCACCCACGGTGTCGTGGCGTTGGGCGAGGCGGAGCCTGGGCACCCCGTCTATGCCGTCAGCAACGGGGCCGGGGGATGGCTCGACATCACCATCAGCAGTTTCCTCGAGCAGGTCAGGAAAGTTGCCAAGGGGCTCATAGGCCTGGGTGTGAAACCCGGAGACAAAGTGGCCGTGATGTCAGCGACCAGCTATTCCTGGGCAGTGGTGGATCAGGCCATCTGGTTCGCCGGGGGAATATCAGTACCGATCTATGAAACCAGTTCAACCCACCAAGTCGCCCACCTGCTGGCCAACTCCGATGCCCAGCTCGTCCTCATCGGCGACGAGGGTCTTCGGAGCACAGTCCAAGGCGGAGCCAATATGGCCGGTGGCAAAAAATCTGGCCTAGAGATCTACTCCATAGCGTCAACCGCCGACCTGGATGAAATTGCTGCGAATTCAACCAACGTCACCAATAGCCAGCTGGAGACGGCCAGGACGACCGCTCGCGCTGATGACGTCGCCACATTGGTCTACACCTCAGGAACCACCGGAAAGGCCAAGGGCGTAGAGATCACCCACCGCAATCTCGTCGAGGGAGCGGCCAACATCGTGCCTTTCGCCTCCGACATTTTGGGCGAAGGGGAATCGCGGACACTGCTTTTTCTCCCCCTCGCCCACGTGCTGGCCCGTGCGGTCCAGCTCATCTGTCTGCACCGCGGCATCCAGGTCGCGCACACTGCTGATACTTCGACGTTGCTGGATGATCTGGGCACCTTTAGGCCCACCTGGCTGCTCGTGGTGCCGCGGGTGTTGGAGAAGGTCTACCATTCGGCAGCAGCTAAGGCCGCAGAGGATG
Source organism: Nesterenkonia haasae (assembly GCF_010119385.1). Classification (GTDB taxonomy): domain Bacteria; phylum Actinomycetota; class Actinomycetes; order Actinomycetales; family Micrococcaceae; genus Nesterenkonia; species Nesterenkonia haasae. The sequence continues at coordinate 169,516 of NZ_VFIE01000018.1, read as the reverse complement.
GAAAAGGTGCCATCTTTGAGGAGGCCCGCAAAACGGCTGTTGCCTATTCGCAGGCCCTGCAGTCTGGTGCTGACGGTACAGCTTCCGGCCCGTCCCTGGGTCTGCGCGCCAAACACGCGCTGTTTTCCCCGTTGGTCTACTCCAAACTGCGCGCGAAACTCGGAGGAGAAGTCACCCACGTGGTGTCAGGTGCTTCGCCCCTCAACTCAGAGATCGCCCATTTCTTCGCAGGGATTGGCCTGCCAGTGCAGGAAGGGTACGGGCTCACTGAGTCAACCGCTCCCATCACACTGAACATCCCGGGAGCTACCCGCGTCGGCACAGTTGGCCTTCCTGTGCCTGGCAATACTGTGAAAATCGCCGAGGATGGGGAGATCCTGCTCAAGGGGCCAGTGATTTTTCGCGGATACTACAAGCAGCCGGGGGAGACGGCGGAGGCCTTCGACGACGAAGGATTCTTCTACACCGGGGACCTCGGTTCCTTGGACGCCGACGGATTCCTTTCTGTGACCGGCCGGAAAAAAGACCTCATCGTCACCGCCGGTGGTAAGAACATCTATCCGACGCCGTTAGAAGAGGCCGTGCGCAGTGACCGCTTGGTAGCCCAGACGGTTATCGTGGGTGAGGGCCGGCCGTTCGTCGGCGCTTTGGTATTCCCCGATCCGGAAGCAGTGCACGCATGGGCGGAACACCACGGATACGGTGAACTCACCCTTCGGGAAGCGCTCGCTGACGGTGTGGTGTCTGAGGCGCTCCACGCGGAGATCCAGCAGGCGGTGGATCAGGCCAATGCGCATGTGTCTCGGGCGGAATCGATCCGGTCGTTCAGGATCGTCGATGCGGAGCTCAGTGAAGACTCCGGGCACCTGACACCGTCGATGAAGCTCATCCGCGCCAAGGTGCTTGAGGATTTCGCCGATGTTGTCGAGGACGTGTATACGGCCTAGTTCCCGTCCTGTCTTCCATGCATGAGTGGGGACAGCGGGCGTTCAGGGCCGGTCGGCTGCGCGCAACGCGGCGGCGATGCGCGTGAAATCGTGGATGTTCAGCGTCTCACCACGGGCTTGCGGGTCCACCTCAGCCGCACGCAGAGCCTGCTCGGCCAGTGCTCCAGTGCCTACGAACCCGCTCAGGGCTGCGCGCAGCGTCTTACGCCGCTGGGCGAATGCGGCGTCTATCACGGAGAAGACTTCCTGCCGGGTCAGCTCCTCCGAGGCAGGCTCGCCTCGGTCGAATCGCACCAGTCCAGACGATATGCGAGGCTCGGGCCAAAAGACTCGCTTACCCACGACCCCAACTTTCCGTGCCTCAGTATCCCAGGCGATTTTGGCGCTGGGGACACCATAGATCTTGGACCCGGGTGCAGCCGCCAGCCGGTCAGCGACTTCATCCTGAACCATCACTAGGCCCTTCCTCAGACTGGGGAGGACCTCCAACAGGTGAAGGACCACCGGCACCGCCACGTTGTACGGAAGGTTGGCGACCAGGACAGTGGGTTCCCCCAGCGACCCGGGTTGGAGCCGCAAGGCATCCTCGCGGACCACAGTGAGGTTCGCGGACTTCTCGGGACGCATACGCTGCACGGTCTCAGGCAGCTGCGCCGCCAACTTCGGGTCTATCTCCACGGCCGTGACATGTTCGGCCTTGTCCAACAGGCCCAGGGTCAGCGATCCCAGTCCGGGCCCCACTTCCAACACATGCTCATCACCGGCCAAGTCGGCCAAATCCACTATCCTGCGGATGGTGTTTGGGTCGATGACGAAGTTCTGCCCCCACCGCTTGGTCGGCCATATGTCCAGTTCCTGAGCCAACCGGCGGATATGCGCTGCAGAGAGCAGACCTGGCAAGGCCCCGTCAGCGGGAGGTGAGGTGGTGCCGGTCATCGCGCTGCAGTCCACTGCCCGTAGGCCTGGTGGGTATTGAACATGACCTGCTGGCACAGCTGACTGAGCTCAGCTCCCCGCACCTCGGCCATGAGGCGCATCGTCTGCGGCACCATATACGGTGCGTTCGGCTGACCCCGGAAGGGATGCGGTGTCAGGAAAGGGGAATCAGTCTCGACCAGAATCAGGTGTGGATCTGCGATTCTCAACGCCTCCCGCAGATCATGCGAATTCTTGAACGTCACGCTCCCGGAAAAGCTCATGTACCAACCATTGCGGTTGCATATCCGCGCCAGCTCAGCGTCGCCGGAGAAGCAGTGGAAAACCACCGAGGAGGGAAGTGACGGGGCATCGTGGAGGGCTGCCACCACATCGCTATGCGCATCGCGGTTATGAATCTGCATGGCAAGCCCGCGCTCTGACGCCAGCTGGATGTGATCAAAGAAGCTCTTGCGCTGAGCGTCTCGACCCCACTCGGCGGTCCGGAAGTAGTCCAGACCGGTCTCTCCCACGGCGACGACCTCGGGCCGGGTGGCGAGTTCGGCTATGCGATCGAAGGCGGCGTCGTAGCCGCCCGTTTCCGCCAGGTGCGGAGCGTCATTGGGGTGCAGGGCCACAGCTGCCTTGGCACGGTGATCTCCTAGGGCCGCGCGAACTGCAAACTCGCTGCTGGCGGCGTCGTAGCCGACCAGGATCGCACCGGCGACTCCCACGCTCTGAGCAGTATCGAGATGCTGGGCGACGCTGACCTCCACCAGGCCGTCCCTGAAGTCCAGATGCGCGTGATTGTCGATTACCGGTACCGGCAGCGGCTCCGGGGCCGGCGGATAATCCAGTCGGCGTTTCTTCTTGGACTTTTCGTCACTCTGGCTGCGCACCGGCCCGTCAACCTCACCCGTGGTGGGGCTGATCTCCGGCCGGTAGGCGGATGGTGTCTCACCGGAATTCGCAATAGCCTCACTCACAGCAACCCAGTGTATCCACAGCCAGCAGGGCAGCAGAGCGGGACGATGTGCTGTGCAGAAAACGGAGGCCGGAGAAATGGGTGGTCAGGGCTAAGGTTGAGGGAATGAGAGACAGCGAGTTCTTCGGCCATGTCACGGCCTTGGCCCCGGGTAAAGTGAACCTGAGCCTGCGGGTCGGGCCGCTGCGTGCCGACGGCTACCACGAGGTGGCCACCTTGTACTATGCCGTCTCCCTCTATGAGGAGGTCCTCGCCAGTCCCCGGCAGGACGGCGCGATCACCGTCTCCCTGTCGGAGCGCTCAGCTTTCACAGGCGTAGAGCATCAAGACCAAATGACTGGCGGGACAGTTCCGGCGCAGATCCCTCTGGATGAGAATAACCTCGCCTATCAGGCGGCGGCCCTGCTGCGTGAGGCTCTCCAAGCGCGCGAGGCTGCGACCTTGAGTTTCCCCGGCACAGAGCGTCCCAGCTACGGCGTGGACCTCACCATTACCAAGAATGTGCCTATTGCCGGTGGTATGGGGGGAGGCTCAGCCGACGCCGCGGCCACGCTGGTCGCCTGCTCGGCGCTCTGGGAGGCGGGACTCACCAAAGAGCAGCTGGCGGAGCTGGGCGCACGCCTAGGCGCTGATGTGCCGTTCGCGATCTTCGGCGGCGCGGCCGTTGGGCAAGGCGTGGGGGATAACCTCTCGCCTCTGCTGACCCGCGGAGAGCTCCACCTGGTTATTGTCCCGGCCAGCACGGGCCTCTCCACACCGGAGGTGTACAGAAAGCTCGATGCTATGCGCGACGCCGTTGAGCTGACGGCTGATCAGCCCGAACTCGACGACGACCTAGTCCGGGCTGCCTGTGCTGCGGACGCGGAGATGATCACCACTCTGATGACCAATGACCTGCAGGCTCCGGCAGTCTCGATGCTGCCAGCCCTCGACGACATGATGGACGCCGGCATGGCAGAAGGTGCGATGCAGGGTATGGTTTCCGGTTCTGGTCCCACGGTGATGTTCCTAGCACGGGATGCGTCGGCGGCCAGCCGGTTGGCCACCGGATTGCAGGAGCGGCTCGATGTCTGGGCCATTCCAGTCTCGGGTCCAGCGCCCGGGGCACGGCTGCTGTAGATCATGGGCGAAGAAGGCGTGCTCCTCGCTGTAGTTTTCGGCCTCATCTTGGTGGCGGCGGTCCTGCAACGGATCACCGGCCTGGGATTTGCCATGATGCTCGCCCCCTTCCTGGTGGTCATCCTGGGTCCACACACCGGAGTGATGCTGACGAACATGTTGGCTTTCGTGGCCCCACTGCTCATGCTTGCCCTCGTCTGGCGAGAGATCGAATGGCGGCGTCTGCTGATTATCGCTCCAGTGGCGCTCCTGGTCATGCCACTGTTCGGCTGGATTGCAGCCGTTTCGGCACCCGGACCGCTTTACATCGTGGTGGCATCGTTGGTGCTGATCGGGTTGTCCCTGTCACTGATCGTCAGCCGCATCCACGCCCGGGCGGACGGTCCCCTGACTCGAGTCCTCACCGGGATCGGGGCTGGCGGCGGCGTCGTCTTGGCCGGAGTGGGAGGACCCGCCATGACCGTGTATGCGGTGGTCTCACGGTGGAATGTCAGATCTTTCGCGGCCACTTTGCAGCCCCTGTGGATCCTTCTCTCGGTTGCCGGATTTCTGACCAAAGTCACCTTTAGCGGCGACGAAATTCCCGTTTTCCCCTGGTGGTTTTGGATCGGAAGCCTGGTCGTCATCGTGGCCGGACTGGGCATCGGCACCTTGATGCGCAGCTGGGTTCGTGATGCTGCCGTGCGAAGGCTGGTGATCTTCCTGGCATTCGTGGGGGCGCTGCTGTCCCTGATGACCGGGATCCGCGAGACCATCGGGGCTTAGACGCTTCGATTTGTCCAGGCCCAGAGTGTCACTACCCTAGACAAGTGGCACATCTACTTGGCGCTGAGGCTCTGCACATTGAGTATCCGACGCATACTGTCTTCGAATCCATCACCCTGGGCGTGAACGAAGGTGACCGGATCGGCATTGTCGGTCATAACGGGGGCGGCAAATCGACGCTGCTCGGGATGCTCTCCGGAAGCGTAGAGCCAGACTCCGGACGAGTGACTCGCCGCAATGGAGTCCGCTTCGGAGTGCTGGACCAGTCTGATGATCTGCGACCTACCGAGTCAGTGGGTTTCTCGATCGTCGGCGATCAGGCCGATCATGAGTGGGCCTCGGATGCAAAGATCCGTGAGGTCATCTCCGGGCTGGTCACCGACCTTCCATGGGAAGCCACCATTGACTCGCTCAGCGGGGGCCAGCGCAGGCGCGTCGCTCTGGCGAAGCTGCTCGTGGGGGAGTGGGATCTGATGGCCCTCGATGAGCCGACGAACCACTTGGATCTGGAAGGTATCGCATGGTTGGCGGACCATTTGAAGCGCCGCTGGGCCAAAAACTCCGGTGGGTTACTGATCATCACTCACGACCGATGGTTCCTCGACGAGGTGTGCACGACCACCTGGGAGGTTCATGACGGTACGGTGGAACCCTTCGACGGCGGCTATGCCGCCTACGTGCTCCAGCGCGTTGAACGGGACCGCCAGCAGGCCGCAGTAGAGGCCAAGCGGCAGAACCTCATGCGCAAGGAACTCGCCTGGCTACGCCGCGGCGCCCCCGCGCGCACCTCGAAGCCAAAATTTCGGATCGATGCCGCTAATCAACTCATCAGTGATGTTCCTCCGCCGCGGGACAGCATCGAGCTGAAGAAGATGGTGACGGCACGGTTGGGCAAAGACGTCGTCGACCTGTTGGATGTCTCCGTCTCCTACGGAGAGAAATCTGTCTTGCAGGATGTTACGTGGCGAATCGCACCGGGTGAGCGCACAGGAATTTTGGGTCCAAACGGCGCCGGAAAATCTACACTGCTGGGATTGGTCGCCGGCACAGTGGAGCCCAGCTCCGGGCGTGTAAAGCGCGGCAAGACCGTTGAGGTCGGCATCTTGGACCAGCAGTTTTCGCAGCTGGCAGAGATCGAAGGTGATCGGGTCCGAGACGTGCTCGCCCGGGAAAAGACCGAAGTCATGGTCGAGGGCAAAGAGCTCACCCCGTCTCAGTTGTTGGAACGCCTAGGCTTCTCCCGCGCGCATCTGTCCTCGCGGGTGGGGGACCTCTCAGGCGGCCAGCGCCGTCGTCTGCAGCTGCTGCTGGTGCTGCTCAGCGAACCGAACGTGATGATTCTCGACGAGCCGTCGAACGACGTGGACCTGGACATGCTCGCCGCGATTGAGGACCTGCTGGACTCCTGGCCCGCCACGCTTCTGGTGGTCTCTCACGACCGCTACCTTCTCGAACGCGTCACCGACCAGCAGTACGCCATCCTCAATGGCACGTTCCGCCACGTCCCCGGTGGGGTGGACGAGTACCTGAAGCTCAGAGAGCAGCAGAACACCACAATCTCCAACCCCAAGCAGCCGAACCCCACGGGCTCAGCAGAGCAGAAGGAGGCAGCCCACAGCATCTCCGGTCCTGAACGCCGCGCCGCACAGAAGGAAGCCTCCTCCATTGAGCGGAAGCTGCAGAAACTTACGGAGAAGGTCCGGGACCTCGACACGCAACTGGCCGCACATGACCAGAGCGACTTCGAAGCCCTGGGGCAGATCACGGCAGAGCGGCAGCACGTCGCGGCGGAAGTGGACGAGCTTGAGGAACGTTGGCTGGAGCTCTCCGAATTGACCGACTGATATCGTGCACGCTGGAGATCCCCAACGCAAGAGGAGACAAAGTCGATGAAGGTCACACCTGCCACCCGGTTTGTGGCTCTGCTTCTCGTGGCCCTACTGATCCTCAGCATCGGTGCCGGAGCCTTCTCGAGCTTCATGTAGGGGCCCAATGCCCACCGCGCCCAGACGTCACCCGGTCGCGGTGTGAGGTCTCAGCCGCCGACAGTGTCGTAGAGTTTACGGGAGCAAACTGACTGCACAGGAGTGTGAGCCTTGAGTGATACGACCCACACTAACCGGGAGGCCCAGCGTGCCGCCTATGGCGAGCCGTTGAATGAGACGTTCGATCGAATCAGGCAGGCCCTCGGACTCAACCAAGCTAGCCTGGCAGACATCATCGGGTTGTCCGCGCCCATGCTCTCGCAGCTGAACAGTGCCCAGCGGGTAAAAATTGGCAATCCCGCGGTGCTCTCTCGTGTCCATCAACTCATTGAGCTGGTCGAGCAGCTCAACGCCGGACACGTCCAGAGCCACGATATCCCCGCCCAGCTGGAGCACATCAAAAGTTCCCAGGGTTCGATGGGGTGGACCACCCAGCCGATGACGGATCAGGCCTCCGATGCGGCAGTCGTGGCAGGAATGCGCAGTCTTCTGAGTGCCGTCGCTTCGGCTGCTGAGCTCCGAGAAGCGGCCGATCTGCTGGAAGCTTCCCACCCGAAGTTGGCTGAGGTTCTGCGCGTCTATGGCACTGGACCGGTCCATTCGGCAGTTGAACACTTTGATGAACTCAAAGACCTGTTCTGAGATCTGCTCCGAGACCGGTACCATGTATTGCGCGCTTAGAGCGCACAGTCCGCCATGGTGTAAAGGCAGCACATCGGTTTTTGGTACCGGTAGTCTAGGTTCGAGTCCTAGTGGCGGAGCTTGATGACAACTGAGAGCAGGAGTGCCCGCGTGTCAGACACCGATGTCCGCCCCGTAGCAGTCATTGTGCTAGCGGCCGGGGCCGGGACGCGTATGAAGTCACGAACTCCGAAAATTCTCCACCCGCTCGGTGGGCTCTCCATGATCGGTCATGCGCTGGCTGCCGCGCGTGCCCTGAACCCACACCACCTCGTGGCGGTCGTGCGGCACCAGCGTGAGAAGGTTGCCGAGCACATCACCGCTCATGATCCGGAAGTCCTCCTCGCCGACCAGGACGAAGTTCCCGGCACAGGACGGGCCGTCGAATGCGGGCTCGAGGCGCTCGCTGCACGCGGCATTTCCACCGACACCGGAACAGTGGTGGTCTCCTACGGAGATGTCCCGCTGCTCACCCCGGAGCTGTTGGGCGAGCTGGTCTCGGAACACCAGGCTGCCGGCAACGCTGCGACAGTCCTCACCACCACATTGGAAGACCCCAGCGGATATGGCCGCGTGCTGCGGTCTGGCGATCAGGTGGTGGGAATTGTTGAGCAGAAGGACGCCGATGAAACTCAGCGCCAGGTCAAAGAGATAAATTCGGGGATTTACGCATTCGACGCAGGAGCCCTCACCGAGGCCCTAGCTCAGGTCTCCACGGAGAATGCTCAGGGCGAAAAGTACCTCACGGATGTGCTCTCCCTGGCAAGGGCGTCCGGCCGTCGGGTCTCGGCTTTGGTGACCGAAGACCGCTGGCAAGTCGAAGGCGCCAACGACCGGGTTCAGCTCCAAGCGCTTGGCGCTGAGCTGAACCGGCGGACGATCTTCGCAGCCATGCGCGCAGGAACGACGATCATTGACCCTGCCACGACCTGGATTGACTCCACTGTCACTCTCGATGAGGACACCACCGTGCTGCCTGGAACTCAGCTGCACGGTAAGACTCATGTCTCCCGCGATGCCGTGGTGGGCCCGGATACCACCCTGCGCGATGTGACAGTCGGAGAAGGCGCCCAGGTGATACGCACCCACGCGACCGGCGCACGTATCGGTCCAGGCGGCGTCGTCGGGCCTTTCAGCTATCTGCGCCCGGGCACAGTCCTCGGCGAGGACGCCAAGATCGGCGCGTTCTACGAGACGAAGAACGTCACAGTTGGCCGCGGCTCCAAGCTCTCCCATCTGGGTTACGCCGGGGATACCACTATCGGTGACTACACGAATATCGGCTGCGGCAACATCACAGCCAACTACGATGGGGAACATAAGCACCGCACAGTGATCGGATCGCATGTCCGCACCAGCTCCAACACGGTGTTTGTGGCCCCGGTCGAGATCGGCGACGGCGCCTATACCGGAGCAGGTGCCGTGGTGCGCAAAAACGTGCCTCCGGGAGCGCTCGCCCTGTCGGTGGCCCCGCAGCGCAACGCTGAGGGTTGGGTTCAGGCCAAACGGCCCGGCTCAGCCGCAGCGCAGGCGGCAGACGATGCACAGAAGAACGACGACGCCCCCACCGCCACGGACTGAAAGTAGGAACACCCGAGCATGGACGAAATCAGGCAAAGCACTGAGAAGACGATGGTCATTGCTTCGGGGAGGGCACATCCGGAGCTGGCGCAGGAGATCGTCGAAGAGTTGGGCACCCAACTGCTTCCGATGAGCGCCTACGACTTCGCCAACGGAGAGATCTACGTGCGCTCCTCTGACTCAGTCCGCGGGAAGGACGTCTTTCTGCTGCAGTCTCACCCGGCGCCGCTGAACAAGTGGCTTATGGAGCAGCTGCTCATGATCGATTCCATGAAGCGCGCCTCGGCCAAGCGGATCACGGTCGTCTCCCCGTTCTACCCCTACTCACGTCAAGACAAGAAGGGCCGCGGCCGTGAACCCATCTCCGCCCGGCTGGTTGCCGACCTCTACAAGGCCTCAGGTGCCGATCGCATTATGAGCGTAGATCTGCACACGGATCAGATCCAGGGATTCTTCGACGGGCCGGTGGACCACCTGTTCGGTATCCCGCTTCTTGCTGATCACATTCGTCAGCAGGTGGCAGGCGAGGACGTCACCGTCGTGTCCCCGGACACCGGACGAGTCCGAGTAGCTGAACGGTGGGCTGACCGCCTGGGTGGGGTCCCGTTGGCCTTCGTGCATAAGACGCGTGATCTCACTCAGCCAAATAGGGCCGAGTCCAAGCAGGTCGTCGGGGAGATCGAAGGGCGCACCTGTGTGTTGATCGACGACATGATTGACACCGGGGGAACTATCGCCGGGGCTGTGTCAATTCTCAAGGATGCTGGGGCAAAGAGCGTCATCATCGCGGCGACTCATGCGATCCTCACTGCACCGGCAACGGAGAAGCTTTCTAACTGCGGAGCACGTGAGGTGGTGGTGACCAACACGCTTCCCATACCAGCAGAAAAGCGTTTCGAGCAGCTGACTGTGCTGTCTATCGCCCCGATTCTTGCCCGAGCGATCAACGAAGTCTTCACCGACGGCTCGGTCACCACTCTTTTCGACGGCGAGGCGTAGTCCCGCACAGGGTGTAGACTAAGTCGCTGTGCCCAGGCGAGGGGGCTGACGTCTAATATGATGCCAGTCCCGTGATCGACGGGGTGAGTTCTTTCTGCCGGTTGCTTGACGCGCCGCCGATCTCTCTCCTTCTCATCAGCCTGGCGAAACGACCACAACTGTTGAAGGATTCCCAATGGCTGACAAGATTCTCATTTCCGCTGAAGTGCGCACCGAGTTCGGTAAGGGCGCAGCCCGCCGTGCCCGTCGCGCCGATCAGATTCCCGCTGTGATCTATGGTCACGGTGACGATCCACGTCACGTGGTGCTTCCTGGCCACCAGACTGCACTTGCGGTGCGTAACCCCAACGCTCTGATCACTCTTGACATTGAGGGTGACGAGCAGATGGTGGTGCCCAAAGATATCCAGCGTGACCCGATCAAGCCGTTCATTGTGCACATGGACCTGCTGGCCGTGCGTAAGGGCGAGAAGATCGTCGTGGACGTGCCGGTGGAGGTTCTGGGCGAACCAGCCGAAGGCTTCGAGTTCATGCTCGACCAGCCCACTGTTCCTGTCGAGGCCGATGCACTGAACCTGCCTGACTCCGTCAGCATCGACATCACCGACCGCGATGAGAACGCTCTGCCGGACTCGCTTGTCCTGCCTGCTGACGCAGAACTGGCGCTGACAGACCTCGAGTCCCCGATCGTCTCCATCTACGAGCCGCAGGAGCAGCCGCTGGAGGACGAGGACGCCGAAGCAGCAGAGGGCGAAGACGGTGCTGAAGGTGAAGAAGCACAGTCCGGTGAGGCCGAGGGTGACGACTCCGAGTGATCCCCACGTCCTTTGTGGCTTAGCCTGTCTCTATGGCAGATAACACGTGGCTGGTAGCGGGTCTTGGGAATCCTGGGACCCGCTACCAGGGTACTCGGCACAATATTGGTCAAGTGGTCCTCGACGAGCTCCTGGAGCGGATGGGTGCCCGCTATACGCGGACCAAGGTCGGGGCGAAGGCCGTAGGTGCTCGTCTAGGCGATGGCGGCCCCAAAGTGGTCTTCGCGATCTCGGAGGGCTATATGAATGTTTCAGGCCAGCCCATTCGGAAAGTGATGGACTACTTCTCTGTGCCAGCGCATCAGTTGGTGGTCGTTCATGACGAGCTTGACCTGGACTTCGGGCGGCTGAAACTCAAACGTGGTGGATCCGAGGGCGGGCACAATGGCTTGAAGTCCATCACCCAGCACCTCGGGGGAGACCGGGAGTACATCCGTGTGCGGGTAGGTGTCGGTCGCCCTCCCGGACGTATGGACACAGCGGCCTATGTGCTGCAGAACTACTCTGACAGGGAGATGAAAGAGCTCCCTGAAATCGTCGGAAGAGCTGCCGACGCTGTGGAGTCCGTCCTGCTTGAGGACCTCCCCACAGCGCAGAACAAGTTCCACTAGCCTGTGATTGGTCGGAAATCAGCGAGTTGTTGGGATATCAGGACCCTATGGGCAGCCTAAGTTCCAACAGCGCACTGACATCCGCAGTGGATGCGGCAGGACGCGATCATCCCTGTGAGTCGATGAACTTACTGACCTCGTTGGCCTGCAGCTCGATGAACTTGGCCATATAGGGCTCGGCCTGAGCCTTCAGCTTTTTGCCTATCAGCGGGATCTTCACATCCACATCCCCCCGCACCGTCGCGAGAGTCTCCGATTCACTGCGCGAATGCAGGTTCTGCGAGCCGATCGCCTTCACCGGAGCGTTAGCTACGTTGACCAGGGTGTCCGAGCGGCGTGATCCGCTGGCGTCCGGGGCGCCCCAAGTGTCGGTGATGTTCACCGTGACTGGGCCCTTTATGACTTTGCGTGCAATATCAGGCAGCTTCTCCGCGCCCATTGCCTGAACTGAGCTGATCACCACAGTGCCGTCTTCAGATCTGGTCACTTCGAAGCTCTTGAGCTCCGAACCGACTTTGGAGGCCAGGTGCTTGTGGAACTCTTCTGTCGTGTACGCCTGAACGATGTTCTCGACCGAGTGGGGGATCACTTTTTCAGCTTCGATGGCCACAGTTGCTCCTTGGCATTGAGAGGGCGCCTACATTGCTCTGTCATCCTAACGGCACATTGAGACTGAGACCGTGTCCTCGTCGGCGTTCCCGTGTGCTGGGCACTGAGTAGTATATGGCGGGTGACCTTCCTGAGTATCATCTTGCTGATCAGTGGTTTTGTCCTCCTCGTCTTGGGAGGTGAAGCGCTGGTCCGCGGTGCTGCATCCCTGGGGAAGACGGTCGGACTGTCCTCACTGATCATTGGCCTGACTGTGGTGGCGTTCGCCACCTCAACCCCAGAGCTGGCGGTCAGCATGGGCGCCGCCTTCAGCGGATCGCCCGGGTTAGCTGTGGGGAATGTGGTCGGGTCGAATATCGCCAACATCCTTTTCGTGATGGGCCTGACTGCGATCTTCGGCGCCCTGCTGGTCAAAGTCCAGCTCATCAAAGCAGATATCCCCATTATGATCGGGTTCTCAGTCTTAGCTCTGCTGCTGGCGCTCGACGGCGGTTTCTCCCTGCTTGACGGGGTCGTGATGCTCAGCCTGCTCGTGGTCTACCTCGTGGGAACCATCTGGTACGCCCGCCGGAGAGTGGCACAGGGGGAAGACCCGCAGCTCGGAGTTGAAGGCATCCTCGATCAAGGCGCCGGGCGACTCACCTCCCGGTTGCGGTCCACCACACTGAGATCCACCACAGTGGACACCATCCTGATAGCTGTGGGTGTGGTCATGCTGGTGATCGGTGCTCAATTTCTTGTCAGTTCAGCAACCAGCATCGCAGCCGCACTGGGGGTCAGCGATCTGATCATCGGCTTGACCGTTGTGGCCATAGGCACATCTCTGCCAGAACTTGCCACATCCGTCATTGCCGCAGTGCGGGGCGAACGCGATATGGCCGTGGGCAACCTCGTAGGCTCCAACATCTTCAACATCGGCGCAGTGCTGGGACTGACCAGCATCGTCTCGCCCACCGGAATCGATGTGGACCAGGCTGCTGTGTATTTCGACCTGCCAGTCATGCTCGCCGTTGCGCTGGTACTGCTGCCTTTGGCGTTCACCGGTCAGGCGATCGCCCGCTGGGAGGGATTTGTATTGGCAGGCATGTACCTGGCCTATGTGGCGTATCTTGTGCTGGCTGCCGCCGATCATGAGGCGCTGGGCCCGTTCAGCGCCGCGATGCTGTGGTTCGTGGTGCCGTTGACAGTCCTCTGGGTGAGTACTCTGGCGGTTTACGAGCTCGGCATACACCTGCGCAGAAGAGCGAAACCAGCCGCCTAGGCCCCCACCACGTACCATCGGTGTATGCGTCTGGATTGTCTTGGTCAGGTCTGCGGTCTCAGCCTCATAGGACTTCTCACACTGACATCTTGCGGTGGTGGCGAGGACCCTCGTTCGACAGTCACGTACGAACCAGCTTCACTCAGTGAGGCTGAGGCGCTCACTGACGTGGTCAATGCCACTACTCGGTTCGGCGCCGAGTCTCTGTCTGAGCTGGCCCAGAGCCAGAATACGGTGGTTTCCCCGGCCTCGATTCTTCTGGGCTTGGCCATGCTCGCTGAAGGCGCCCAAGGTCCAGCCGCTGAGGAGCTGGACGGATTGTTAGGTGCTGCTGGGGCGGAGCGAACTGCCGCGTTCAGCGCCCTGCAGGCGGCAGTTCTGGAGTACGACGGGGACCCAGCGCTCGTGCAGGCGGACGAGCTTCCGGAGACGCCTGTCCTTCATCTTGCGAACCAGTTGGTACTGGCCGACTCGACTTCGCCGGATGGTGAATTTATCGATGTGCTCGCTGCCTCCTTCGACGCTGGGGTTGTGACCACCGACTTCGGGGCAGCGGATTCGCAGCGGCTCTTGGATGAGTGGGTGAATGAGCACACTGGCGGGTTGATAGAGGAGTCTGCTGTGGAGACGCCTAACGCAGACCTGATCTTCGTCCTGCAGAACGCGATTCTCATGGCAGCACGGTGGCAGACGCAGTTCGATCCCGCCGATACCGCCGAAAGGGAGTTCACCACCATCGATGGGGACACTGTCGAGGCGGAGACTATGCAGCAGACTCTCGAAGCCGAGTACATGGAGTACGACGACACCCAGGTCATTCGGTTGCCCTATGCCGAGGCATTTGCCATGGATGTAGTACTGCCGCCGGAGGGATCGGCTCCTACGGACTTTACCGATCAGGACTGGGCTGCGGTGGACGCCGCTTTTGCAAGTCAGGAGCGCACCATGGTCGAGCTGGCACTGCCTGCTGTTGATCTGCAAACTGGTGAAGATCTCGTCGCCCTATTGCAGGATTTGGGCGGGCCAGAGACGGTGGCGGGCAACGACCTGTCGCTGATCGACCCTGCGGTGGAAATCGATCAGCTGGCCCACCAAGCGGTGCTCACCGTTGATGAGGAAGGGACAGTGGCTGCCGCAGTCACGGAGATCGCTGGCGTTACGTCGGCACCTGTGGACCCACCGGAGGCTGTGGAGATGACAGTCGACCGGCCGTTCGCCCTCAGAATCGTGCATGAGGAAACCAACTGGCCGCTGTTCATGGCTGCCATCTTTGATCCCACTGAGGATTAACTCTCGGCGCGGTGAACCGCACCACCGCTGCCCAGAGCAGCACTGCCGTCAGCAGCACTGCCTAGGGCAGAGAAAGTAAGCGTTTGCCCTGTCCACAGACAACAGTGGACCCTATGAGCGAAGAGAATATGGGCAGGTATATGACCGCCCACACCCACGAAGAGTTAGCCCACCGGCGAGTACTGATGCTGGACGCAGCTCTGGAGGATCACAATGCCTCCTGGCTGATGAGCAAACTGCTCACTATGGCCGCTGACACTCCGACCCAGGGCATCTGGCTGTGGATCAACTCACCCGGCGGTTCTGTTCCGGCCATGCTTGCCATACGCGATGTCATCCGCACCATCCCCAACCAGGTTTCCACGCTGGCACTGGGTATGGCAGCGAGCGCAGGACAGTTCCTCCTCTCTGGCGGCACTCGCGGACGGCGCTTCGCGCTGCCGCATGCCAAAGTGCTGCTCCACCAGGGATCGGCGGGCATTGGAGGCACAGCGGCAGATGTGGAGCTGGCGGCGGAGGAACTTCGGGACATGCGCAATACGGTGCTCAGCATCGTCGCCGCAGACACCGGCCAGCCCATAGACCGGGTTTTTGAAGACTCACTGCGCGACCGGTGGTTCACCGCTGAGCAAGCTCAGCAGTACGGCTTCATCGATCACATCGTATCGAGTTTCGCCGATATCTCACCCAAAATGCCGCGGCACGCAGTGGGTCTGACAACAGCAACGGAGAAGACGACGTCGTCCGGCAAAGGAGACCAGTGGTGAGCAGCTATACGATTCCCAACGTCATCACCAGAGATATCCGAGGCGAACGCGTCATGGACGTCTATTCGCAGCTGCTGTCGCAGCGGATCATCTACCTGGGCACGGCCATCGACTCCGGGGTGGCCAATGTGGTCATCGCCCAACTGCTGCACCTGGAGGCCGAGTCGGCGGAGAGCCAGGTGAATCTCTACATCAACTGTGAAGGAGGTGACCCCTCAGCAATGATGGCGATCTACGACACGATGCAGTACATCGCCGCGCCGGTTGCCACCACGTGCGTAGGACAGGCATTCGCCGCGGGAGCAGTTCTGCTCGCCGGTGGAGAGGCTGGACGTCGGACAGTGCTGCCGCATACCCGGATCGTGCTGCACCAGCCGGCCATGAACAGTGGGCGGGCCTCGATCCCAGACCTCATTCTGCACGCCGATGAGCTGGTCAGGGTTCGCGGGGAGATCGAACAGGTACTTAGTTGGCACACAGGACAGAGCGTGACGACTCTGCGCGAAGACACCGCCAGGGACCGGGTATTTACTGCCCGGAACGCTGTTGACTACGGTCTGGCCGATGAGGTGCTCAAGGGGAGAACCGGAGTGTTCAGCACGACGAGTTAGGCCACCAGGGCAAGCTGAGCCCAGCTGTTGGAATCCGGCTGCAACAGCTGGTCAACATGTGTAGACGACGCGCTTCGCTGTAGTTCGTCAGCCACATGCGAGGTGAGATCTATCAGGGTGAGCCCGAGCGCCCCGGAGATCGCCGCAATCATTTCGGAGGAGGCTTCTTTGCGTCCCCGTTCCACCTCGGAGAGGTATTGCGGGGAGACGCCAGCCCTCGCGCCCAGCTCTGTGAGAGTGAGCCCCCGGCGCTTCCGCAGCCGGCGCAGGCGGGCCCCCAAGACTTCTCTCCACAGTGGTTGCGGGGTAAGGTGCTGCTCCCTGCGTGATTGCCGGTACTGGGCGAGCTCATCCATGGCCGCCACGATACAGAGAGTCCCGTTCCGGCGGCCACAACTTCTGCCTTGAGCAGAGAGCCATCACATCCGGTAGGCGGCTACACCCAGGGCGTGGGTGATCGCTGAGTCATCAGTCAGCTGCGCAGCCTGACGGGTCATCCCTTCGATCATTTCGCGCGGGTCGGGGTGGTCTCCCAATTCCGACAGGTAGGCCTGGTGAGCCTGTAGGGAGCGGATCGCCTTCTCCACTGGGTCACCGGAGACGTTAATAGCATGATCGGGCTCCCCATTGGGCACCAACAGCCATCGCGCGCCCCAGGGCTCCAAACCTTCGTCCTCACGCAGGTCGCGAAAGACCCAAGGGTTGTCGGCATCGCGAATCGCATCCATTGTGGCGATTCCGGCGGCGCGGTGATCGGCGTGGTTGAGCCCCCACTCGACGTACACATCCCATGGTTGAGTCAAGACAACCTCGGGTCGGAACCTGCGGATGTGGCGTGCGATGTGTTTCCGGGTGGGCAGGTCAGGTTGCAGCATGCCGTCGGGAAGGTCGAGCACAGTGAGGTCGCTGACTCCCACTTCCGAACAGGCTTCGCGCTGCTCTTCGATTCGCAGCGCAGCGGCCCGGTGAGGTTCGACACTGCGCATCCCTGCCTCGCCGGCTGTGAGGAGAAGGTAGGAGACTTCTACGCCCATCGCGGTCCACCGGGCAACTGCGGCTGAACCGCCGTACTCCATGTCATCAGGATGAGCTACCACGCAAAGCACTCTGGTGATCGCGCTGTCATCGAAGAGAGGTAAGAGGCTCATGGTTTCAGCATAGGGTGCCGTCGAAGCGTTGTCTCGTGAGGGGTTCACAGCGCGGGGTGAGCAGGCGTAGCCTGAAGCCATGTTGGTTGCTTTCTCCGTTGCGCCCACCACCACTGAGCACGACGACGCCTCGCTCACCAGAGCCGTTTCGGAAGCCGTCAAAGTGGTCAAAGAATCGGGACTGCCCTATGAGCTCAACTCCATGTTCACCATTGTGGAGGGGGAGTGGGATGAGGTCTTCGACGTCATCAAACGTGCGACCGAGACCGTGGTTGCGACCAGCCCTCGGGTGAGCCTCGTGGTGAAAGCCGATATCAGGCCTGGCCACACAGATCAGCTCACGGAGAAGGTGCAGCGGGTCAAATCCCAGCTCGGCGGGACCTAAACCCAGGCCGCAGGAGCTTAGTGCCCCGCAATGCGGCGGATGATGTCTGCCGCAGGATCAGTCGAGGCCTCGGCGAACCCGGTGCCGGCCCACAGATTCACAGCGCGGCTGTCCTCTTGGGCAGCGGCGGCTTTCCGCAAGGGATGAGTGAGATAGTGCACTGCTGGAAACCCTGAGGGGGCGGACGCGGTGAACTCTTCCGTGAACTCATTGCGCAGCGCACGCGCCGGTCTTCCCGAGAACGCCCGAGTCAGCACGGTGCCAGAATGATCTGCGTCAGCTAAAGCGCTCTTATGCGCGGTAATCGCTCCGCTCTCTGGGGACCGTAACAGTACAGTTCCCACCAGAACAGCTTCAGCACCCGCGGCGATGGCGTCCTGTGCCGCAGCGGGCGTTGCGATTCCGCCTGCAGCCCATATGGGCAATGTGGATTCGGCGCGAATTCTGCGAACCAGCTGCGGCGTCGTCGTCTTACCCAAGGGTTGATGTGGTGACCAAGTCCCTGAATGACCCCCGGCCTGATTCGACTGCACAATCAGGCCGTCCACACCGGCTTCCTGAGCTAGCGCTGCCTCTGTGCTGCTGGTGACGGTCTGCAGGACCCGTGAGCCCACTCTCTGCAGACTTGTGATGGCGTGGCTTTCCGGCAGCCCGAATGTCATGCTCACCACGGGGACTGGCTGCTGGATCAGCAGCTGCAGTTTCTCCTGCCAGGCATCGTCGTCCTCCTGAGGATTTTCGGGCAACTCCACACGATAGTGTCGAGCCCAGGTCTCCAGCCGAAGTCGGTAGCGCAGATACTCACTGGGGTCCACGAGGACAGGATTCGGCACAAAGAGGTTTACGCCGAACAGGGGCGCTGCTGCCCGGACCTGATCGATCTGTTCCGCCAACTTTGCTGCAGAGACGTAACCGCCGGCCAGGAACCCGATACCGCCGGCTGACCAGGTGGAGACCACCAGCTCTGGGGTGGTGGGTCCGCCTGCCATGGGCGCAGCGATAATAGGAGTCTGTGCGCCGAGTTCCGCGGCCAGGCCGGTGGCGCGCATCTGTTCACTCATGATCGGCATCCTACTGTGGAGCTCTGCAGGTTATGACTCCGTGCGGTCACTGCCTCAGAGTGTTCGCTTGTACCCCACGTGACTGGGGGTGTATCCGAGATTCTCATAGAATCGAAGAGCATCCGCCCGGTCGTTGTCGGAGGTGAGCTGCGCCAGCCGTGCACCGCGGTCGCGGCCGAACTGATGAATCCAGTCGAAGAAGGCCGAGCCTAAACCGCGGCCTCGCTCCCGCGCTGCCAGTCGCACCGCTTCGATGTGCAGCCTCATCGTTCCGCCTCGGACGAGGTATGGAATGAACGTCACTTGGGCAGTGCCGACGATGTCATCCTGCGCATTCCGCAGGACCAGCAGATATTGCTGCGGGTCAGCATCGACCTGGTGGAAGGCCTCAAGATATTGCTCTGCTGAGGCTGTTTCACGTTGCGCTCCGAGGGGGTCGTCCCTGAGCAGCGCCACCAGCTGCGGAACATCGTCAGCTACGGCACGAGTCACCGAATACTCGGCATCGGCGACCATCAAAGTGTCCAGAAATGTCATCGGTATCACCCTCGCTTACGGCACCAGAGACTGTGTAATCAGTTCCGCGGCATCGTGGTCACCGTAAGTGGGTCTCCATGGGACACGGTGCCACACCAGCAGCAGGAGCTCTGGAGCCGGGCCGTGGACTTCAACGGTCTGCTCAGCGTCGCCGATGACGATCGGTTCGGCGTCGAGATCGGTTGCCGAGAAGGCCAGATTCTTCTGCAGGGGCGCCACCCTTTCAGCTCTCACCATCCGCGGGTACATCACATCGCGGACCTCCGCCACACCGTCGAAAGATAGTGCGGGATCCATCTGAAGCCTCTGTCCCAGGGCATGGCGCGCATCCCAGAGGTGTATCAGCGTTTCGTGCACCTGTCGGCGCTGCCAGAACAGTGCTGTCCGCTGGTCCTCAACCAACGTCCAGCAGGCAGCATCGGGACCTGCTAACGCCAGCTCCTTCCGCAGTGTTTCAGCTTCTGCGGCGTACCACTCGGAGAGCAGGTGCTCCGGCTCCGGCTGGTTCTGTGGCCGCTGCCTGGGGTCGGCGCCCTCCAGGATGCCAACTGTCCAGCGGTGAGTTCTCCCCAAGTGCACAGCGAGGTCCCGAAGATCCCATCCGGGGCAGGCCTGCACCGGAGAGGCGAGGACGGCGCTGTTCCGTTCAGCAGAGACGAGCACAGCCGCGAACTGTTCGGTCGCAGCTGCCAACTCATCAATCCAAGGTCTTCCGGTGGGACAGATCACATCACGAGCATACAACTCCACGCGCTGCGCATTACCGGTAATGTGAGGGAGGTCTTTTTCCCTGAGGCTGAACATGGTGAGGTATTTGACGTGTCACTGAAAGGTCTACGAGATGCGCTGGCGGCATCCTCGTCCTACGCGCGTGTGGTCTCAGCGGCCGCCCATCCTGCTGCCGAGCGCACCGATGAGCTGCAGATCGCCGCGACCTCGGGGTTGCGACCTGCCCTGATTGCTGAGGTTGCCGCCGGTTTGCGCAAGAACCACCACGACGCCGTGGTGCTCACCATCACTGCCACCGACCGTGAGGCAGAAGAACTCCAATCAGCGCTGAGTTGCTTCGCTCCGGATGCCGAAGTCGCGCACTTCCCCTCCTGGGAAACCCTGCCTCATGAGCGGCTCTCCCCACGGTCTGACACAGTAGGGCGGCGTCTGGGCATCCTTCGGCAGCTTGCACATCCTGAGCAGGCGGGGCACTTGGATGTGGTGATCGCGCCCATCAGGGCCGTCATCCAGCCCATCGTCGCGGGCTTGGGGGATCTCCAGCCAGTCACTCTGAACAAGGGTGAGTTCTACCAGTTCGATGATGTGGTCGCGCGGCTCTCCGGTGCCGCGTACAACCGGGTGGACATGGTGACGCGCCGCGGTGAGTTCGCCGTCCGTGGCGGCATCCTGGACATCTTCCCACCTAATGAGACCCACCCGGTACGCGTGGAGTTCTTCGGGGATGAAGTCGAACAGTTGCGTCACTTCTCGGTCGCTGACCAGCTGTCTATCGAATCCGATGATCCTCCAGGTGTGGTGCACGCGGTGCCCTGCCGGGAATTGCTGATCAGCGAGGACATTGCAGCTCGGGCTAAGAGTCTGATGAGCTCCATGCCGCATGCTGTCGACATGCTGGAGAAGATCAGCCAACACCAGGCGGTCGAAGGCATGGAGTCATTGACCCCGGTGCTGGTCGACTCGATGGTGCCGTTGGTTGCAGAGCTCCCTGAGGGATCGCTGGCCGTAGTGGTGGAGCCTGAGAAGGTGCGTACCCGCGCCCACGACTTAGCTGCGACGAATGAGGAGTTCATGGCTGCCGCCTGGCAAGCCAGCTCCGATGGTGCCTCAGCACCGATCGACATTACTGCTCGGGAACAATCATCCCTGGACACGGGGGCCTTCGCCTCCCTGACCGAAACCCGAGAAACGTCACTGGAGTTTGGTGTCGGTTGGTGGTCGATCACCTCTCTGGGGTTGGACTCGGAGCTCGAGCAGGACGCTGATATCGTCTCCCTCGACTCGCGGGAACCCATCGGCTACCGCGGCTCCGTGGAGCAGGTGATGGAGTTTTTGGCCACCCGGGCCAAGGACAAATGGTCAGTAGTCGTCACAACCGCCGGGTCCGGATCTGCCCAGCGTGTCGCGGAGCTGCTTACCGAGCATGACGTGCCGCACCAGCTCTCCGGAACGCTCGACGCCGCGCCCCAGCCAGGTCAGATCACCGTCACCACCGCGAACGTCTCCGAAGGTTTTGCACTGGACTCACTGCAGTTGGCGCTGCTGACGGAGTCAGAAATGCTCGGCCGGGCAATCCGCCAAGACTCCCGAGCGGGGAAGGGCCGAGCGACCCGCCGGAAGAAAAACCCGGTGGACCCGCTCTCTCTTGCCAAGGGTGACTTCGTGGTCCACGAACAGCACGGGATCGGTCAGTTCGTCGAGCTCATCCAGCGGCCCGTGGGATCTCCCCAGTCGATCCGCGCCGGGACCGCCGGTATGCGCGAGTACATGGTGCTGGACTACGCCGCATCAAAGCGCGGCGCTCCCAAAGACAGGCTTATGGTCCCCACCGACCAGCTGGACCAGGTTTCTCAGTATGTGGGCGGAGACGAGCCGAAGTTGTCCAAGATGGGCGGCTCCGATTGGTCAGCTACCAAACGAAAGGCACGCAAGGCGGTTAAGGAAATCGCTGCCGAGCTCATCAGGCTCTATGCGGCCCGGATGGCTTCGCGGGGTCATTCATACGCTTCTGACACACCTTGGCAGGCTGAGTTGGAAGACGCCTTCCCCTACGTCGAAACCCCAGATCAGCTCTCTGCTATGGACCAGGTCAAGGCAGATATGGAAGCTGAGGTCCCCATGGACCGGCTGATTTCTGGGGATGTGGGGTTCGGTAAGACGGAGATCGCCATACGCGCTGCCTTCAAGGCTGTGCAGGACGGCAAACAGGTAGCAGTGCTTGTGCCCACCACGCTGCTCGTCTCCCAGCACTATGAGACGTTCACCGAACGCTATGCAGGGTTCCCAGTCCGGGTCCGCGCACTTTCCCGCTTCCAGAGTCCCAAAGAGTCCAAAGAAGTCATGCTTGGGCTGCAGGAGGGGACCATCGATGTGGTCATCGGTACCCACCGCCTGCTGAGCAAGGATGTCCAGTTCAAGGACCTCGGACTGGTTGTCGTTGATGAAGAACAGCGGTTCGGTGTCGAGCACAAAGAGCAGCTGAAGAAGATGCGTACCAATGTCGATGTGCTTGCCATGACCGCAACTCCCATCCCCCGCACACTGGAGATGTCCCTGGCGGGTATCCGCGAGACCTCGGAACTGAACACCCCACCTGAGGAACGTCACCCTGTACTGACCTACGTGGGGCCCTACACTGATAAGCAGGTTTCGGCTGCCATCCGCCGTGAACTTATGCGCGAAGGTCAGGTCTTCTTCGTGCACAACCGGGTCGCCGATATTGACCGTGTGGCCGCACGCATCCGCGAGTTGGTGCCCGAGGCCAGGGTGGAGGTCGCCCATGGGCAGATGGGTGAGACTCAACTGGAGCAGATCGTTCAGGACTTCTGGGAACGGCGATTCGATGTACTGGTCTCCACCACCATCATCGAAACCGGTTTGGACATCTCCAATGCCAATACGTTAATCGTCGACCGAGCTAGCGCATTCGGGCTCAGCCAGTTGCACCAGCTGCGCGGACGAGTCGGCCGTTCCCGGGAGCGTGCCTACGCCTACTTCCTGTACCCCGCTGAGAAGCCGCTGGGTGAGGACGCTTTGGAACGGCTCAAAGCAGTCGCGGCACATAATGAGCTGGGCGCCGGCTTCCAACTGGCCAAGAAGGACCTCCAGCTTCGCGGTGCCGGAAACCTTTTGGGAGGAGAACAGTCCGGACACATAGAAGGTGTTGGGTTCGACCTCTATCTGCGCATGGTCGGAGAGGCAGTGGCCGATTTCCGCGGCGAAGAGGACACTCACCCGGAAGAGGTCAAGATTGAGCTGCCCATCAACGCTCACCTACCGGGGGTCTATGTTCCCTCGGAGCCCCTCCGGCTAGAAGGTTACCGGAAGCTGGCGGCGGCGGACACGGAGGACAAAGTCCAAGAGGTGGTGGCCGAGTGGACGGATCGCTACGGAGAGCTGCCGGCGGCGGCGCTGAACCTCGTGGAGGTCACCCGCTTCCGCAACCGGGTCCGCGCTGTGGGCATCACTGATGTTGGAGCACAGGGTAAGTTCATTCGGTTCGCGCCAGTGGCAGAACTGCCGGAGTCACGGCAGCTGCGGATGGAGCGGATGTTCACAGGTCAGCACAAGGCGTCGATGCAACAGGTTCTGCTCACCAAGCCCACCACCAAGCGGATCGGAGGCGAGGACCTTACCGACGGCGCCCTGCTGGAGTGGCTGAATCAGGTCTACGACGCCTTGTTCGCACCTACTGCATAAGGAGACGGTTCAGCGCTGATCAGAAGGCTGGCGTTCTCCCCGAGGAGCAGCCGACTCGGCCTCCCTGGAAGCCATGGCGTCGAGCGGTTCACCGTGCTCACCATGGAGGTCCTGCGTTTCCAGGGTGTCGGAGACTCCGATCACTTCCTTAGCGATCAGGAAAGCCCCGGTGTACAGCGCCAGGAAGGCCAGCCCAGGCCACCATGCTGCATCGAGGTCCCAGAAATTGAGTGCCACCATCGAACCCAGCAGAAGGCCGAACACGAAGAGGAAGGCAACCAGGTTGCCGAGGAAGTGTCCCTGTCCGGAGTAGGCCTTGACCTGGCCGCGAGCGTCAATCATGCGATCCCTCTACTGTGCAGTGGTGTCCACCGGCGATGTCGCTACTAATAGCCGTCACCGGTGCTGGAATTTTCTGCTCCCACAATATCAAGAGACGAGCTGGCCCCGATCCGTGTTGCCCCAGCTCGGACTACAGCCACGGCGTCGTGATAGGTTCGCACACCGCCGGAGGCCTTAATGCCGAGCCGCCCTCCGACTTCACGGTGCATCAGGGCGATGTCCTCGACCGTCGCGCCACCGCCGGCGAAACCGGTGGAGGTCTTCACGAACTCGGCCCCTGCGGCCTCAGCCGCGCGGCAGACCAGAACCTTGGCCTCGTCTGTCAGCAAGGCAGTCTCGAGGATCACTTTGAGCAGAGCTCCTCCCGCGTGGGCAGCCGCCGCAATCGCGGCAATCTGGGCGACTACGGCGTCGTCGGCCCCAGCGTTGGCATCTGCGATGTCCACGACCATGTCGATTTCTTCGGCCCCAGCGGCCACCGCCTCCTGAGTTTCGAAGACCTTCTGCGCTGTGGTCGTCGCCCCCAGCGGGAACCCCACCACCGTGCAGGTCTTCACCGCGGTGCCGACCAGCCCTTGAGCTGTCAGAGCCACCCACTTGGGATTGATGCAGACCGCGGCAAACTTGTTCTCGATCGCTTCGGCGATCACCCGGCGCACGGTGGCCTCATCCGTATCGGGTTTCAGTACAGTGTGGTCGATGATGCCGGCCAAGCTGCCTGGTGTTGGAGTAGCACTCACAGGGTCAGTCCTTTCCCAGGATCTCTTGCATGGAGCTGCGCATACGTGTCAGGTGCGTCTCGGCCTCAGTGCGAGCAGCGGAAACAGCGCTTGAATCCTCTGACTCGGGAGCCGACACGGCCTCCAAATAGCATTTCACCTTCGGCTCCGTGCCGGAGGGTCGAACAATCACTCGATGGCCGGCAGCTGTCAGGTAGATCAGCGCATCGGTGGACTTTGCAGATGTGAACTCTTTGCCGGGCAGCGGCACTGACTGCAGGTCCAGTGAATCGACCACAGCATCCCCGGCGATTTCCGCAGGCGGCGCTTTGCGCAGCGCAGCAGTGACCTCACCGAGTTGGGACAGATCGTCCACCCGAATGGTCACCTGCCCGGTGGCATGGACTCCGGCTTCGGCGGCGATCTCATCGAGCGCCTCAATGGCGCTGGTGCCCTTGGCCTTGAGGTCAGCCATAAGCTCACTGAAGATCAACGCAGCCGAGACTCCGTCCTTGTCCCGGACATGAACCGGGTCCACGTCGAATCCGATGGCTTCCTCATAGCCGAAGATGATGTTCGGAACCCGGGCCAGCCATTTGAAACCTGTGAGAGTCTCTTCATGCCCCAGACCGCGGGACTCTGCGAGCTTGCCCAGAAGTCTGGAGGACACCACAGAGTTGCCGATGACCGGCTGGTCATCACCGTCCCTGGTCTGCCAACCGTCCCGCAGCGGGCCGCGTTCCAGAATGTGCCGACCCAGGAGGGCTCCGATCTCATCTCCGGAGAGTTGCCTCCACGACTGGGTGGTCGCATCGTAGACCGCCGCGGACAACCTGTCGGCGTCGGGATCATTGGCCAGCACCAGGTCTGCATCGTGGTCGCGAGCAGCTTTCAGCGCCAGGTCGAGTGCGCCGTCCTCTTCCGGGTTGGGGAAGTCCGCGGTGGGGAATGCAGCATCAGGCTCGAACTGCTCTTTGACGGCGACAACCTCAGCGAACCCGCCAGCCTCCAGCAGATCGGTGACAGCTTGGCCACCGACTCCGTGCATAGCTGTGTAGACAATGGTGATGTCTCGGTGGGGGTAGTTCTCCGGATCCAGCAGCTCCAGCGCCTCACGCTGATAGCTGTGCCTGGCGTGCTCTCCAATGGAGTTCACACCAGTCGGGCGGGTCACCTCAGTGGCGGGCAGAGCGGCTGGTGCCGCCGCATGGGGGGCGAAATCCTCTCCCACGACAGTTTCGATGGTCTGCGCAATCTCCTGATCCACCGGAGAGACGATCTGTGCGCCCACGCCGAGCCCATCGGGTTCGAGGTGCCGGGAGAGCCCACCGCCCAGATAGACCTTGTAGCCGTTGTCACGTGGCGGGTTGTGGCTAGCGGTGACCATCACCCCCACGTCTGCGTCCTGTACCAGTACTTGCCGAGCCAACAGGGGAGTGGGCCCCGGCTGATCGAACAGGTGGACGTCCCATCCTGCGTCACGGAAGATCTCTGCGGTGTCAAAAGCGAACTCATCGGACTGGTAGCGCGCATCAAACCCGATGACGATCCGGCGAGCTGAAGGAAGCTTCTCATTGGCGTACTTCAGCAGACCCACAGCCGTCTGACGGACCACCAGACGGTTCATGCGCAGCGGACCTGGCCCAAGCTCAGCTCGGAGTCCAGCGGTGCCGAATGCGAGGCGACCGGCGAACAGCCGTTCCAGCGAGTCGTAGGCTACCTGACCGCCGCCCTGGGCGTCCTCGAGCAGTTCGGTGAGTTCGGCGCGCGTGCCTGGGTCAGGGTCGAGTTCGATCCAACGCCCAACAGTCGTCAGCAACGTATCGCTGCGCAGCTCCGTCATGATCAGCCTTCCTCCAACGTCTTGTCGACAATCCCGGCCAACAAAGCAGCAATGCGTGGTGCGGCCGCCTGCCCCGATTCGATGACTTCCTCATGGCTCAGCGGCTGAGTCGAGATACCTGCGGCCAGGTTGGTGACCAAGGAGATGCCGAAGACCTCCATGCCGGCTGCGCGGGCCGCGATAGCTTCCAAGGCCGTCGACATTCCTACAAGATCCGCCCCGATGGTCTTCAGATAGCGGATTTCCGCTGGAGTCTCATAGTGCGGACCAGGCAGTTGGGCGTAGACCCCTTCTTCGAGTGCGGGGTCAATCTGCTGGGCTATTGCTCGGATACGCGGGGAGTAGAGGTCTGTCAGGTCCACGAAGTGAGCACCGCGCAGAGGTGAGTTTCCGGTGAGGTTCAGGTGGTCGCGAATCATCACCGGGGTGCCCGGGTTCCACTGGGGGTTCAGCCCTCCGCACCCGTTGGTGAGCACGACGACGCCGGCCCCAGCCGCAGCCGCTGTGCGCACCCCGTGTGCCACGGCATCGACACCGTGACCTTCGTAATAGTGCGTCCTGGCTCCGATCACCAACACATGCTTGCCGTTGGGTGTCCTGATGATTTTCAGTGATCCTGAGTGCCCGGGAACCCACGAGGTGCGGAACCCGGGGACATCCTGGGCGTCGATTTCTGTGACCAGTTCGCCCAGATGCCCTGCGGCCTCGCTCCAGCCGGAGCCGAGTGTGCAGGCAAGGTCGATTCGATCAGTTCCAGCGGCTTGCAGCAGGGTTCTGGCTGCGCTCTCCGCCTGCTGGTTCGGCAGACTGGTGGGGTCATTGGTGTGGTCGTCGCTGCTCATAGTCTCCAATCTACCGTGGGACACCGGTGCTGTTTCTGAGATGGACTACTTCTGCATGGCCCAGCGCAACGTGTCTAGGCCTAGGGCGCCTAGGTGGAGCAGTTCGGTGTGGAACGCGCGGAGATCGAAGTTCTCTCCGGCCTGGTGGGAGGCCCGCTCCCGGTTGGCACGGATCTGCTGGAAGACCCGCTGACCTACCTTGTAGCTCGGCGCCTGACCGGGCCAACCCAGGTACCGGGTCAGCTCGAACTCCAGCTGTGCCTCGGAGATTGGTAGGTGTTCTTGGAGGAACGCCCTGCCGTTGACGGGGTTCCACACCTGGGAGCCCCATTCGGCCGGCGCGCGGAAACCACAGTGCACGCCGATGTCGAACACCACTCGAGCAGCCCGCATCCTCTGCATATCCAACATTCCCATCCTGTCACCGGGGTCCTCCAGGTATCCCAGCTCAGCCATAAGATCCTCGGCATACAGCGCCCACCCTTCGGCGTAGCCGGAGGTGAAGCAGCCGTTGCGCCGCCACGAGTTGAGGCGGTCCTTGATGAGCACAGCAGTCGCGATCTGCAGGTGGTGACCGGGGACTCCTTCGTGATAGACCGTGGTGGTCTCTGCCCAGGTGGTGAACTCCGTATCCTCAGGCGGCACAGACCACCACATGCGGCCCGGGCGGGTGAAATCCTCAGAAGGTCCTGTGTAGTAGACGCCGCCGTCCGTAGTTGGTGCGATCCGACACTCCAGCAGATCAATGGGGGAGGGTATATCGAAGTGCGTATCTTTGAGGTCGGTGATGGCCTGATCGGACAGTCGCTGCATCCATCTCTGCAGTTCCTCAGTACCATGCAGCGTTCGGGCGGGATCGACGTTGAGCTTCTCTTTGGCCGCCGTGACGGAAGCTCCGGGGACGATCTTTTCGGCGAGGGCCTCTTGGGCAGCGACCAGGCGCCGCAACTCCTCAAGTCCCCACTGATAAGTCTCTTCCAAGTCCAGCGCGGTGCCGGTGAAGCTCTGCGAAACAAGCCGGTAGTAGTCAGTCCCCACAGCGTCGACTGCAGGTGCATGGGGCAGCAGATGTTCTGTGAGTTTCAGCGACAGATCAAGGTACGCCTGGCAGGCTCCGCTGACGCCACGGCGAACGTCATCAACCACGCTTTCGCTGACTCCTGCAGCCTGCGCGACTGTGACCAGTTGCTCCAATGCACCGCCTTCGGCGGCGTAGGAGGCGAATTGTCCTGCGGCCGCCTGCACCTGCCGTACGGCTGAGACGTTCCCTGAGCGTCGAGCGGCGCTGAGCGATTCCCAATAACCGGCGAGGGCACCGGGCAGATTCTTCAACCGGCCCGCGATGTTGGCAAAGTCCTCATCAGTGGATTGGGGCATCAGGTCCAGGATCTGGCGGGCCCCGTGGGCGGCAGTAGCAATGTTGTTGAGATCTTCTCGCCCGGTTTCATCCAGCGCTCTGAACAACGTGAGGCGCTCTCGCATTGCGTGCAGCGTGACTTCATCGGTGTGATCGACGGGCACCAGTTCGTCCAACTCACGCAGTGTGGCGGCGTCGAGTTCTGCTTTCTGCTGCTTACCTGCAGGGGAGTAGTCACCGTACTCAGTCTCCCTGCCGGGCATGCCGAGGTACGTCGCTTCTTCCGGCGAGAGCTTCAGAGTCTTCGCGTAGTACTGCTCAGCAAATGCGTCGACGGATGTGGGCTGGCGAGACTCAGTCATGGGGCCAAGCTTAACCCGGCGATGCTCACTCCTCGGCAGGGTCGAGCACATGCAGGTGAAGCCGTCTCGCGGCCTCAGCAATCGAACCGGTCAGGGAGGGATACACCGTAAACGTGGATGCAACATCATCCACGTGGAGCTTGTGGGTCACGGCGAGAGCGAGAGGGTAGATCAGTTCGGAGGCGCGCGGGGCCACGACCACCGCGCCGATGACCGTCCCGGAGCCCTGGCGGGCGAATATCTTAACGAAACCGTCGCGGATGTTCATCATTTTTGCCCGCGGGTTCGTGGCCAGGTCCAGTTTGACCACATCGGCCTGGTACTTGCCGGAGTCCACCTGAGCCTGGGTGACTCCCACGGTCGCGAGTTCCGGTGAGGTGAACACATTCGAGGCCACTCGGTGCAGCTGCAGCGGCTTCACAGCCCCGCCTTGCATATGGGCTACCGCTATCCTGCCCTGCATAGCTGCGACAGAGGCCAGTGGGAGCAGACCGGTGCAATCCCCGGCCGCGTAAATGTTCGTCGCTGTGGTGCGGGAGACGGTGTCGACTCGGATATGCCCTGATTCCGTGGTGTCCACCCCGCATTCCTCCAGCCCAAGCCCGGCGGTGTTGGGGAGCCCGCCGACCGCCATGAGGCAGTGTGACCCCTCCAGCACACGGCCGTCGTTGAGCGTGACGCTGACTCCGTTGGCTGTTCGCTCAGCAGAATTGGCCCGCGCCCGGGCGGCAACCTTGACACCGACTCGGGTGAAGGCGTCTTCCAGAACGGCGGCGGCGTCTGTGTCCTCCCCGGGCAGCACCTGGTCCCGCGAGGAGACGAGCGTGACCTCTGCGCCGAGCCTGCGGTACGCCGAAGCGAACTCAGCACCAGTGACCCCGGACCCGACGACGATCATGTGATCAGGAACTTCGGTGAGGTTATAGGCGTGGGTCCAATTCAGAATGCGCTCGCCATCAGGCTTCGCGGTGTCCAACTCCCGGGGATGGGCCCCGGTGGCAATGATGACGGCGTCGGACTCCACGAGCTGGGTTTCACCGTCAGGACCGGTGACCTCTACGTTGTGCGGCGGCACTAGGCGGCCACGGCCAGAAATTATCCGGACCCCCACCGCCTCCAGAGACCGGTGAATGTCGCGAGACTGCTGCTTTGCAAGTTTAAGTAGCCGTTCGTTGACCCTGCCGAAGTCCGCCCAGGCGGAGGTTTCATATTTGTCTTCACCGCTTTCGCCGAAACGGACACCGAATGCAGTAGACGCATTGACGCGGCGCATGGCGTCAGCTGTGGCAATGAGCGTTTTGGAGGGCACGACGTCGGTGAGGACTGCTGAGCCGCCCATACCCTTGTCCTCCACGATAGTCACTTCCACCCCAGCGTCGGCGGCCACCATGGCCGCCTCGTATCCGCCGGGGCCGCCGCCGATGATTGCCACGCGGTCAGGGGCGAAGTGCTTCATTGGTTTTGCAGGAGTCATGACCCCATTCTTGCCGACGGACAGGCATACTGTCACAGCGGTTCGTGTATATGTCGTCGGTATGGTGATCCCTTCGATACTCTTGGGAGATCAGCGACACCCCCGTCGCTCCAGAGCTGTACTGATGAGACCCCAAAGCAGGTGGACACCTCCATGACATTGGGCCTCTGGCCGCAGATGGCAGGGATTATTGAGATGATCCCCAGCCTGCCCATTCACTCATCAGTGCTCATTCCTCTGGTCGCCGGGCTCTTCCTGGCGGCGCTGATACTGAGAGCTCAACGGCTACCGAAGCAGTCTGAACAGCAGCACCGGGGTATGACGACGCGTCAGGCCAGGGCTGCGCGCAGGCGTGCGTACCGCAGCGGCCGGCTGCGGAGCGCTGGACGTGACAACAGAGGGACACAGATGAGCAGTATCGACGCCAAGGAATCCGGACGACCGAACACGCAGGCGAGCAGCCCAGGAGCCCAGCCTTTCCGCATCCACTGGGGCCGTACTATCCTGGCCGCAGTCGGCCTGGTGGCACTCCTCATCGGCATCGGGAGTGCGCTGGCTGTTCCCTTCGTCACTGCCATGACCTGGACCGTTCCCGGAGTCTCCGCAACAGTCCTGCTGGCTGCTCTGGTGAGTTTGCAGGTCACGGCCGCGCGGAGGCGTCGTGCTCAGCGCAGAGACCGCGTGGAACGAGCCATGCGTGAGGCTATGAACCCTCATCCGCAGGTGCGGCAGCAGCCCCATACCCCCGCCGCTGCAGAAGAGACAGATGCCCAGGAGCAGCCCTCAACCGCGGTTGCCGCCGACGGCCGCCGCAGTGGACCTTTCGACGCGCTCAGCGCAGATCCGGCAGGCAATGGTGGCCCTGACTCACTCGTGACTTTCGACGCCGATGGGCTCCCTGACAGCGCGGACCGGCTCTTCAGCCAGCCGGATTCACCGACTCCGATTTTCAATCAGACGCCTAGTGTCGGGCACCCGGCCTCCACCTCAGGTGAGAGCTGGGACGTGCGCACAGTTCCGGCCGCTCACTACATGGTGGCGGCCAAGGCAGAACGGCCTGCTCCGGAACCTCTGGAGGAGCAGGACCCGGTGCGCTCCAGTGATGTGAAGCTCAAACAGCCGGCGGCCAGCCCGGAGAAACCGGCCCCAAGCTCAGGTCCTCAGGAGTCCATCAACCTGGACCAGGTCCTGCAGCGCCGACGCGCCTAGCCATCCTCCGGTACTCTCACTCCATGTCGTCGCTGAACTACTCGTCCGCAGAGTCGCGGGCAGATCCTGGACAGAAGCGGGATGAGGGGGAGATTCACCAGCTCGCCTATCTCCAGTCTGAGGCCGTCCACCCCCTCATTACGGACGCGTTCCTGGGTGAAGGTCTTCCCGCTGCGGAGGTGACCATGGAGGCAGTCCAGCACCGCCCAGGCGCTGGGGCAACCGGGATATACCGGATCACCGCTCATGAGGACATTTATGTCGGGGTCACCACAGAGCGCATCAATGATCACGTGGATGGGGTCCTGCGCACAGAATCAGAGCAGGGACAGTTGGTGCTGTGGCAGCATCCCATGGATCCATCGCTGCCCGGGCTCCAGCTCGCCACCGATCCCGAGAGAGTTGTGTCCACGTGGGGAGGAGGTGCTGAACTCACCGCGCTGGAGACCATCAGTTACCGACCCCTCCGCCGTGCAGTGATCGCAGCTGACTTCGCCGACGGCCGCCGTGTCTACCTCAAAGTTCTTCGCGAAGGACATGCCGAGGACCTGGCACATCGACACCGGATGCTGTTGGATGCCCAGGTACCAGCCCCCGTCCCGATCTGCGAACCAATCCGGGATGTGATGGCCCTCGAACAGGGCAGCGGAGTTTCGCTGGCTGAGTTGTTTCTCGCCGACGGTGCCGCCGTGGTTCGTCCAGCGGACTTCATCGAGCTTCTGGACGCGATGCCGGCCGAGGTGATGGGTCTACCGGCACGCGATGCCTGGACCGACCGGCTGCCGGCGTACGCCTCAGCGGCCGTTTCCGCGCTGCCGCAGTGTGAACGCAGAATACGTCGGTTGGAAGAGGAGGTCTTGGCGGGTGTCCCCGTCACTGACCGCGGTCCGGTGGTGCCGACCCACGGAGATTTCTATGAGGCCAACCTACTGATGAACGGGTCGCAGATATCCTGCCTGCTTGATGTGGACTCGCTCGGTCCGGGGTACCGGGTGGATGACCTCGCGTGCTTTCTCGGACACCTGGCGGTGCTGCCAGCTGTAGACTCCCGCTACATCCATGCCCCTACGGCCTTCGACCGTTTCGCGCGAGCATTCGCCGCCGATGTGGACTCAGAGAGCCTCAGAATTCGTGCGGCCTCAGTAGCTCTGTCCTTGGTTTCAGGCGCACGGGATGTGCGCGGCAATGGGTGGGAGTCCAAGGCCGAGCACAGGCTGCGCTGCGCCGAGGTGCTCTTGGGCCTCACTCCGACTGCGGGAGATCTTCCTCATTGGCCAGCTGTGCTTTGAGAGCCTCGAGATCGGCCGTCAGACCTGCGGCCTCGTCGTGTCTTCCCAGAGCTGTGAGCGCCTCAGCCCGCCCCTCCAACGAGGTTGCCAGCAGGGCGTCAGAGATCTCGCGGGACTCTGCGGCCATGCGGAACAGCGTTTCTGCCTCCTGAGACTGCTTCATTTGCATCAGCACAGTCGCAGCGAATATCTCCGCATCGGCTGCAGCCTCCTCGTCTCCTGAATCGGCGAACATATCTGCCGCTTCGAGGGCCGCAGCCACAGCTTCATTTCCGCGTCCCAGTGCTGTCAGGGATCTTGCTCGGGTGTCGGTAATATCGGCGCGTTGCCAATCCGTGCCATGTTCATCGACGATGGACATAGCGCGATCGAGATAGATCAAACCCGATTCCTCTTCATGGCGGCACAATAGATGCCCCAGTGAGTGCAGGGCCTGCAGCAGCATCAGAGGGTCGGTGTCCTCGCCCTGATCGGCGAGTGCAAGACCCTGCTCATAGTGTTTTCGTGCGGCCTCCACGCGGTCCAGTGAGGCGGCAAGGGCACCAGCAGCGAGGTGTGCCCGAGCAGCCTCGTCAACCTCCTCGGCGGAGATGAACTGAGCTGCGGCTTCCTCCCAGTGAGACATGGCTTCCAGCGGCCGCTTCTGCTGGGTGACTGCGTGGCCAAGCCCCATCAGGGCTCGACCTCTTGTTGAAAAGTCGCTTTCGCCTCCGGTGAGACGCAGGGAGAGGGCTTCGAGGACTTTCTCCGCCTCGGCGTAGTCGTCCATGTCCAGGAGCTGCTGCCCCAGGGCCAGTGAGAGCATTCGGGACTCAGAGAATTCACCGAGTTCAGCCTGCTGGACCGCTACCCGCCAAGCCAGCACAGCTGTCTCAGCCTCATTGAGACTGGAAGAAATCCCTGCCAGGAGTGCCGCAGCTGAAGCTGCGCCCTTCCGAACCCCGCAGGCTGAGTAGAGCTCCACTGAGGTCATAGCGTCCGCGACGGCCTCAGTGGGCCGCTCTGCCTGATGGTGCACCGTGGCGCGGAGCATGGCCATGGCGCCCCGCACAGCGCGATTGGCGGGCGCGGAGAGGACCTGGTCCGCGGTGGCCAGCGCTGCCTCTGGGTCATCGGAGAGCAGCTGGGCATGAGCCAAGAACATGCGCGCCCCTGCCAGAGCTTGGGGCCGATCGAGAGTCTCGAGGATCTCGCAGGCTTCGGAGATGAGGTTCAGTGCCGCTTCGGGCCCTTCATCGTGGAGGCTGCGCACCGCCAACGAGGAGAGCACATCGGCACGGTGCACGCTAGGGCCGGTTCCATCGTCAAGTTCCTCTGCCATGCGCCGGAGAATTTCAGCTTCGACACGATCGGGCTCACGGAGCAGCATGGTACCGAGTTGGGCCTCGACCTCGGCCTGACGAGTGCGTCCAAGTTGGCGCAACAGTTCGATCCGCTCATTGAGGAAGGGCGCGGAGAGCGCCGACTCACCGCGCATCTCATGCACCCCGGACAGGATCCGCAGCAACATCAGTCTGTTCTCCGGGTCAGTCGCCCCGGGCGCATTCAATCCACGTTCGGCAGCTTCAGCGGCCGCGGCGTAGCGTTCCCCGTAGGCCGCTTCATAAGCCAGATCTACCCAACCGCGGGCCGTCTGCGCCTCCTCATGCACCGATGTCGGGTGCTGCAGTAAAGAGTGCAGGCGCGTGGTCAGCGGAGCCGAGCCGGGAATCTCGACAGGCAGGTCAACAGATTCGCCTCTCATCTTTCCCAGGATAAACCCGTCGCACCCTCCACGTAGAATGTCGCCCATGACTTTTCAGCGCAGGGATCCCATCATGCCTGCGCGCATGCCGTTTTCCGCAGCGCCTTTCGGGGCTTGCGCCTTGGCTCTCGGGTTGCTTCTGTCCAGCTGCTCAGACCCTCCGCAACCTGCTCCTGAACCCACCGGGGAAGACATTGAGAGGGCGTGGCACCTCGCTGTGGGCAGTGATCCTCTCGATCGCACTATTGCTCAGGTGTATGCGATGGCACTGAACTCTCACGAGGCTCCCACCATCGTGGTCGAAGAGGACGGCCAAACGGCGGTTGGTCTCGCGGCTGAGCTTGCTCATACCGGCACGGAAGAAGCCTCTGAAACTGAGGAAGCCGGTGGCGAGGACGTAGACGATCGGTACGAGATAGTGATTGCACGCACTATGCCTCTGGCGGAAACGCTGGACCCAGATGGCTACGCCGAGCTGACGGCCCCCGAACCGGAGAATGGCCTGGGCCCGGCAGCAGCACCGGAGGACCTCGTAAGACTTGTGGAAGCCCAGCTCACTGAGGCGGAGCTCTTCGAGCCGACCGCCGCTGTGCTGCGCAGCGGGGTGCACATCACCAGCGTCACCGCTGAAACATATGGCGTCGACGGTGGGGAGGACACCGACTTCGACACTCTGGCCGCGGACTGTGGGGATCTGGTTTTCGGGGTCTCGACTGAGCTCCCAGATGTTGAAGATCTCTTGGACGAAACGTATGCATGCGTCCCCGAGGACTTGCGCAGGACTGACGAAGACACACTTGTCGAACTTCTGATCACCGCCGAGATCGATGCTGCGCTGTTCACTGCGTCGCATCCAGGGGCTGCTGACCACGCATTGGTCAGTCTGGAGGACGTCAGACGAGCCCTACCCGAGGATCAGTACGCGCCCATCGTCTCTCTACGAGTGGCTGACGAGGTTCCGGCCGTGGTGGAGGAGATATCTGCGGCTCTCGACGATGAGGCACTGCTGACAATCCGCCGCCTCATCTACGGGGATGACGCTCTCGATCCTGAGGATGCTGCGACCTATTGGCTGGTTGAAGAGGGTCTTCTCGCCGAACCCGAGGACTGGGGATGAGCTGCGCCGCGTGAAATTCGCGGATTGTTGACAATGTGAGGCAGAATCTCATCATGGAGGAGTTTCAGGATTTCACCCAGGCGAATAAGTTGCGCAATGTCCGTTACGACGTGCGCGGGCCCATCGCGGTGGAGGCCGCCCGCCTTGAGCGGGCTGGACATCGCATTACCAAGCTGAACATCGGAAACATGGCGCCTTTCGGGTTCGAGGCACCGGATTCGATCATGATGGACATGATCAAGCACCTTCCGACTGCGCAGGGCTACTCTGATTCTGCGGGCATCTACTCAGCTCGGACTGCGGTGGCTCAGTACTACCAGACCAAGGGCATGCGGGACGCCCATGTGGACGACGTCTACCTCGGCAACGGGGTCTCCGAGCTCATCACCATCACCTTGCAAGCACTGATCAACCCCGGTGACGAAATTCTGATTCCAACGCCTGACTACCCTTTGTGGACAGGCCTGACCGCGCTCTACCAGGGCATTCCGGTTCACTACATCTGCGACGAAGAGAACAACTGGTGGCCGGATCCGGAGGAGATCGAGGCGAAGGTGACCGATCGCACCAAAGCACTGGTGATCATCAATCCGAACAACCCTACGGGGGCGGTGTATCCGCGGGAGATCCTTGAGGCGATGGTGGACATTTGCCGTCGGCACAATCTGATGCTGTTGGCTGACGAGATCTACGAAAAGATCACCTATGACGGCGCGGAGATGATCAATGCGGCCACACTCAGTGACGATGTCTTCACCATCACTTACTCCGGGCTTTCAAAGACCTGGCGCGTTGCAGGATACCGGTCAGGGTGGATGTATATCTCCGGACCCAAACACCGGGCCAAGAGCTACTTGGAAGGCCTGCAGCTGATGTCGAATCTGCGCATGTGTCCCAACGTTCCGGGCCAGCACGCAGTGCAGACCGCCCTTGGTGGATACCAGTCCATCGTAGAGCTCATCAACCCTGGCGGTCGGCTCTACGAGCAGCGCAGCGTAGCCTATAAGCTGCTCTCAGAAATCGAGGGCGTGGATGTCTGTCAGATGGACGGCGCCATGTACTTGTTCCCGCGTTTGGACCCGGAAATCTATCCGATAGAAAGCGACGAGGCTTTTGTGATGGAGCTGCTGCGTCAGCAGAAGATCCTCGTGTCTCATGGGCGTGCCTTCAACTGGATCGATGACCAGCATTTCCGTCTCGTGGCATTGCCCGCCGTGGAAGAGCTGGAAGAAGCCATTGACGGAATTGCTGCGTTCCTCGCTCAGTACCGCGATGCGTTCGCCAAACCCCAACCTGTGACCTCGATCACCGGCTGAAGCCCGAGGGTTATTGATGCCACCGAACTCGGAGTTTTTGGTGCATGATGAAGGGATGCAGAACTTTTCCGAGGAGTTTCTCCAGTCGCCCAAACTTGCCGAGGTCCGCTATGACGTTCGGGGGCCGATCGCGCAGGAGGCCGCACGGCTGGAACGGGCTGGGCACCGCATCACCCGACTGAACATCGGTAATCCCGCACCCTTCGGATTTGAGGCTCCGGAACAGATTCTGCAGCACATGATCAAGACGTTGCCCACCGCCCAGGGGTACTCCGACTCACAAGGTGTCTATTCTGCCCGTGTGGCTGTGGCTCAGTACTACCAGGCACGGGGGCTCCGGGAGGCCTCGCCGGATGAAGTGTGGTTGGGCAACGGGGTCTCGGAATTGATCTCGATGGTGCTCACCGCCATGATCGCACCCCAAGACGAGATTCTCATCCCTGCTCCGGACTACCCGCTATGGACCGGCGCCACTAAACTCGCCGGTGGCCACCCTGTGCACTATATGTGTGATGAGAGCAATCGGTGGTGGCCGGACCCGGAAGAGATCGAGTCTAAGGTGACGGAGCGGACGAAGGCTCTGGTCCTGATCAACCCCAATAACCCGACGGGGGCGGTGTATCCGCGGGAGATCCTTGAGGCGATGGTGGATATCTGCCGTCGGCACAATCTGATGCTCTTAGCCGATGAGATCTACGAGAAGATCACCTTCGACGGCGTGGAGATGATCAACGCGGCCACACTGAGCGATGATGTTCTCACCATCACGTTCTCCGGATTGTCCAAAACCTGGCGTGTGGCCGGGTTCAGATCCGGCTGGATCTATCTCTCCGGGCCCAAACACCGGGCCAAGAACTACATCGAAGGTCTGAACCTTCTGATGAACATGCGAATGTGCGCCAATGTTCCCGCCCAACACGCCATCCAGGCTGCTTTAGGCGGATACCAGTCCATTGAGGAGCTGATTCTGCCCAAAGGCAGACTCTACGAACAGTCCCGGACGGCACACCGCCTGCTCTCAGAGATTGAGGGGATCACGGTGGAGAAGTCAGACGGGGCCCTGTACCTCTTCCCGCGTTTGGATCCGGAGATCTATCCGATAGACGACGACGAGGCTTTCGTCATCGAGCTGCTGCGCCAAAAGAAGATCCTTTTGTCCCATGGACGCGCTTTCAACTGGGACGACACCCAGCATTTGCGCGTGGTGACGCTGCCGCACGTCGAAGATCTCGAGGTCGCGATTGCTGAGATCGCCGATTTCCTCGCAGACTATCGCGACTCAGCGGCTCGTTCCTCATAAGCTGCCGCCTCTTTCTCGTTGAGTGACTCGCGCACTTCCTGCAGCCGGGCAGAAGCTCCGTCGAGCCATCGTTCGCAGCGGTCGGCCAGAGCTTCTCCGCGCTGCCATAGGGCCAGCGACTCTTCCAGAGGGGCCCCGCCGGTTTCCAACTTGGTCACAACTTCCGCGAGTTCATCGCGCGCTTGTTCATAGGACATCTGCTCGATGTCATCTGTGCGGGCGGTGCTGAACTGATTCTCGCTCATTGGTTTTTCTCCTCTGTCGTTGTGGTGACGTCGGCGGTGAATTCCCCGGAAGCTACCTTCACGTGAACCTCGGCCCCGGGCTGGAGCTCTCCGGCGTGACGCACAATCCGCCGTTGATGGTGCACCACTGCATAGCCGCGGTCCAGGGTGGACTGTGGTGAGAGTGCAGTGACCTGGGCACGGGTCGCCAGTACCCAGTCTCGTGTCCGATCGACCGTGGTCTGAGCAGACATCAGAGCACGTCGCCGCAGCCGCAGAAGATCCTCCGCGCGCACCTGGATCATGGCCTCCGGGTGGGCGAGCACGGGCCGCGACCGCACCGCTTGGAGCCATTCGGTCTCACCGGAGAGCATTCGCTCCAGTCCCTGGGACATCCTGGTGCGGGCGAGCCCGATGTTTTCGCGTTCCAGAGCCTCCTCAGGTACCAGGAGTTTCGCAGAACCGGTCGGCGTCGAGGCACGTACGTCGGCGACCTCATCCAACAGGGGCCGGTCCGCTTCATGGCCAATAGCTGAGACGACCGGTGTTTGAGCGGCTGCGACTGCGCGAACCAACCGTTCATCTGAGAAGGGCAAAATGACCTCTTCCAGTGCACCTCCGCCCCGGGCGATCACAATCACGTCAACATGCTCCAGGGCGTCCAGCTGCTCCAGGGCAGCTGCCACTTCAATCGGAGCCATCGGTCCCTGAGTGGCGACCTCTCTGATCTCAAACTGCGCGGCAGCCCATCGAGCGCTGACATTGCGCAGAATATCTTTCTTGGCATCAGAGTTTCGGCCAGTGATCAGACCGATGCTCCGCGGCAGCACCGGCAACGGCTTCTTCAGGGCGGGACTGAACAGGCCTTCTGCGGCCAGTTGCTGCTTCATACGCTCGATCCGGGCCAGCAGGTCTCCAAGCCCCACCGGTTCCATTCGCTGCGTCACCAGGGAGAGTCGCCCGGACTTCTCCCACAGTGAGGGCTTGACCAGTGCAACCACGCGGGAGCCGGGCTCTAGTCCTTTGCCTGCCAGGCCGCTTGCCACGTTTCGCCAGGCGACGGCTTGGAAAGAGACTTCCTGCTCCAAATCCCGAAGTGTCATCCAGGCCGTACCGTTGCGCACGTTGAACTCGACCAGTTGGCCTTCGACCCAGGTCGGGTTGACCCGGTCGATATGAGCCCTGAGCTTCCCTGAGAAGTGGCTCAGCGGCCACGGCGTGTCTTCGCTGGTCTCTTGGGAACTCGTAGGCAGCGCGGCCAGCGGGGGTCGGTCTTTGGCAGTTGGCTCCTGATAATTCATACTGCATACAGACTAGCCCGACTCACGGAGGCCAACATGGCCCACGACCGCTCAGGAGCTTCATGCGCCACCTGCTCAGCGTGCTGTGCCTGCTGCTGGCGGGAATGTTGTCCGTCGGAAGCCTCGCTGGTTACCAGCTTGATCAGCTGTTGCGCAGTGCCGAACCTGTTCGTGACATCGCTGGATCCCTGCCTCAGGAGGAGGATTTCGCAGAGGCTGTGACGGATATCATCATGGAGGATCTCACGGGTCGATTGCCCGACCAGTTGCAGTGGGCTGTGCCGGGTGGCGCCGATGAACTGCTCGCGCCGGTCGTAGCCGCGGCCTTTGACAATGAGCGAACCCTCGACGCCTGGGACGAGGTCCTCCAGGACACCCGCATCGGTTACACCGCGCAGCTGGAGGATATTTTCGCCGAGGGAACCTCCGGAGAGGTCCGCGAGCTCGATATTGAGCTGGACCTGACACCGGTTTCTGAGGCGATGACCCAGCCGATGCGTGAAGGTCTTGAGGACGCCTTCAGCTGGGTCCCTGGCCTCGATCCCGGCAGCTTCGACATCATCGCCCCCGAGATTACGGTCGACATCGAGGCCGCGACCGAGAACACTGCCGATCCATATTCGTGGGCTACCGTCGCAACAGCCAGCCAGTACTGGCTCTTCTTCGCGGGAGGAGCAGCGGGACTGATTCTGCTCGGAGTGCTGATCGGACACGGTCGAGGTCGGTGGTTCGCGCTGGCTGCAGGTGCGCTGGTGGCGGCCACGCTCGGCTTATGGATCGCGATGACCGCTGCCGCGCCAGAGTTCCAGCACCCCGCTGGGGTGCCGGAGGCGGCCGGCACAATCCTCGACCACATTCAGGTTCAGTACACGCAGTGGGCGCAGCCGGCTTGGTGGATGTTCAGCGCCGTCAGCGGCATTGCCGGCCTTGCCGCAATGATCGGCGGACTGCTGAGTCCGTCTCGTCGCCGTTAAGGTCGCGCCGGTACACTTGCGATCATGACAACGACGACGCCGGAAGCCCCGACGACGCCCCGCAAGCACATCTCGGTGCCCACTCCCACGGTGCCGCGCAAGCGTCGCAGTCCTGAGGAGATTGCCGCTGAGCAGACGTTCGAGGGGTCTAAACGCATCCTCCTGGCGGCTCCGCGAGGATACTGTGCAGGAGTCGACAGAGCGGTGATCGCGGTAGAGAAGGCCCTGGAGCAGTATGGCGCTCCGGTCTATGTTCGCAAGGAAATCGTGCATAACCGGCATGTGGTGGACACGCTCACCGAAAAAGGCGTCATCTTCGTTGAAGAGACCGACGATGTACCCGAGGGTGAGCTGCTTGTTTTCTCCGCCCATGGAGTTTCACCCGCGGTCAAAGAGGCAGCCTCCCAGCGTGGCCTGCAGACCATCGATGCCACCTGCCCACTGGTGACCAAGGTGCACCGCGAGGCCGTTCGATTCACCACCAAAGACAACTACCACATCATCCTCATCGGCCATGACGGGCACGAAGAGGTCGAAGGAACGTTTGGTCATGCCCCGGACAGCACCACCATTGTCAACGGTCCGTGGGAAGTCGACGACATCGAGGTTCCTGATCCGGACAACCTCATCTGGCTCTCTCAGACCACACTTTCGGTGGACGAGACAATGGAGACGGTCCAGAAGCTCCGCGAAAGGTTCCCGAACCTCCAGGATCCTCCTTCGGATGACATCTGCTACGCCACATCTAACCGTCAGGCTGCGATCAAGAAGATCGCCCCGGAGTCGGACCTGATGATTGTGGTGGGCTCGGCCAACTCCTCCAACTCAGTGCGGTTGAAGGAGGTGGCTCTGGAGTGCGGAGCGCGGCGTTCGGAGCGGGTCGACTTCGCCAACCAGATTGACGAGTCATGGTTCGCGGAGGCTCAGACTGTAGGGGTCACCTCCGGGGCTTCAGTGCCTGAGGTGCTTGTCGACGACGTGCTGCGCCTGCTGGCGGAATACGGCTACGGCGAGCCGGAAGAGGTTGTGACCGCGGAAGAGGACATTGTCTTCTCACTGCCCAAGGAGATCCGTAAGGCTCTCCAAGAGGCTGGCCACGATGACGTGGGTCGCGGCGGGCGCAGGCGCAGTGCCTGTTCCACCAACTGAGGACCAGCCACTGAGCACTCTTCCGCCAGCCGTTC
Organism: Nesterenkonia haasae; assembly: GCF_010119385.1. Taxonomy (GTDB): domain Bacteria; phylum Actinomycetota; class Actinomycetes; order Actinomycetales; family Micrococcaceae; genus Nesterenkonia; species Nesterenkonia haasae. Next base: position 127,420 of record NZ_VFIE01000018.1, on the reverse strand, counting down.
GCGCTCCCGGGGAGCGCCTGCCATGAGCGTGCCTGCAGGAGGCTGACGCCGCTTTCGCAGCGCTGGTCTACGATGACACGGTGGACATTCTCGGCACTCTTGCGATTATCGTTGCCGCAGTCCTGATCGGTACCATTCTTCAACGGCTTTCCGGCACCGGGGTCGGCCTCGTGGTAGCTCCGGTGCTGTCTCTTCTTTTGGGTCCTGCCTTCGGTGTTCTCGTCACCAACATGACCACCGTGGTGTCCGGGTTTCTCATTATGCTCAGCGTGTGGGCTGCCATTGACTGGCGAAAGTTCTGGCTGATCATCCCAGCTGCCGTGATAGGGGCGTGGCCGGGTGCCTGGCTGGTGGGAGTGCTCTCCGCCGGTTGGCTCTCGATCATCCTCGGCTCGATCGTGGTGGCTGCCCTACTGGTGACCTTCACATTGGGTCGACTCCCAGAGTGGGGAGGTCGGGTACCTGCTGTGGCTGCAGGGCTCATTGGGGGGTTCTTCAACACCACGAGTGGAGTGGCGGCCCCGGTGATGGTGATTTATTCGCGACTCTCGCGGTGGGACCAGGTGAGCTTCGCAGCAACTCTGCAACCAATCTTCATGACGATGGGCGCCGCTTCCGTCGTATCGAAACTCGCGTTGGGGTCTGTCGCTACCGACGGAGATGTGGGGGTCCCATTCGGTTGGCTGTTGACAGGGATCCTGACCACTGTGGTGATCGGCATATTGATCGCATCCCGCCTGGCAAAGGTTGTCTCAGTTGCGTTCGCCCGAAGGTTGGCGTTGACGCTGGCCGGGCTCGGCGGAGTCGGAGCGATTGTCCGCGGTGTCGTTGATGTCCTCTGAAGGACTTCAGCCGGGTTCGCCTCCTTACCGCCGGCTGCTCGTGGCCTTATTCTTTGTCGGGGTGGCGACCTTCGCTCAGCTCTACTCGCCCCAGGGGTTGCTTCCGCTGATTGCGGAGGACCAGGAGGTGAGTGCGGATCAGGCAGCCCTTATGGTCTCGATGGCAACCCTGGGATTGGCCTTGGGGGTCATTCCCTGGTCCTACATCGGCGATGCATATGGTCGAAAGAAAGCCATGGTGTGGGCAGTGACGCTGGCCTGCGTATTCTCAGTGCTGACTGTCATCATGCCCACGTTCGCTCTGGCGCTGACGATGCGCTTCGTGGAAGGGGTCATGCTCGGGGGCGTCCCCGCCCTGGCGGTCGCGTACCTCAGTGAGGAGGTGAGCCCCCGAGTTGCAGCTGTAGCTGCGGGGACCTACATTTCCGGTACCACAGCGGGTGGCTTATCGGGTCGGCTTCTCGCAGCGCCGGTCGGAGAGCAACTCGGCTGGAAGCCTGGGATGCTTACGGTCACCGGATTGGCGGTGGCCTGCGTAGCCGTCTTTGTCCTCACTGCTCCCCGCGCACGGAACTTCACGCCGCGTCGAAGCAACCCCAGACAGGCTGCAGGTCAGTTGGTTGGAAATATGCGATCTCCGGGACTGCGGGTCATCTACCTTCAGGGCTTTCTGACAATGGGCGGGTTCGTGGCGATGTACAACTTCATGGCGTTCCACTTGGCGGAACCGCCTTTCGGGCTGCCGGTGGGAGTAATCAGTCTGATCTTCCTCGCCTATGTGGCCGGTACGTTCTCCTCACCTCGGGCCGGAGCCCTTGCCGCCCGAGTTGGCCGCAAACCTGTGCTCATCGGAGGCAATGTGCTGATGCTCTCCGGCGTCGTGCTGACCCTTGTGCCTAATGTGTGGGTGCTCATCGTGGGGATGGTGGTGATGACCAGCGGGTTCTTCGCCTCACATGCGGTGGCCTCAGGGTGGTCCGGTGCATTGGCGGTCGCGGGGCGGTCGCAGTCCGCGTCGCTGTACAACGTGGGATATTACGGAGGCTCGTCCCTTTTCGGCTACGTGGGCGGGATCTTTCTCGCAGCTGCGGGATGGGCGGGCACTGTGGGAATGGTCATTGCACTGACGGTGCTTGCGACGGTCCTTGTCACAGCGGTTTTGCCGCGGGACAGCTCAGGGTAAGGTGCCTACTGTCCCCTGTGATCCACAACATATGTGCAAGGAGCCGACGCTCATGACGCCTCCCCGTTCCCGAGTCACCGGGGCCCATTTGCAGCAGTATGATCCCAACGAACAGTCGGGGCGTGAACAGTCTGAGCTCTCGGCAGGTCACCAGGCTGAAGGGTTTGCTAAACCCACCTTGCTCCGCCGTCTGATCGGCCTCTTCGGTGGGGTCCTAGGTGCGGTTCTCGTCTACTTCATCATGCCGGCGGACATCGAGATGTGGCCTCGACTGACGGCCGCCACGGCTGTTCTCATGGCGGTCTGGTGGATGACGGAGGCCATTCCCATTCCCGCCACGGCGCTGATCCCACTCATCGTTTTCCCCATCTTGGTGCCTGAAGGAGAGATGGGATCGGGGGATGAGCCCGCCGGGGGAGTGTCCTTTGACGATGTGGGGGCCTCATACGGCAACAACATTATCTTTATCTTCATGGGCGGCTTCATGCTGGCCCTGGCGATGCAGCGGTGGAATCTGCACCGGCGTATTGCTCTGGTGACCCTCCGATTCATGGGGTCGAAGCCGACGTCGCTCATTGCCGGATTCATGATCGCCACGGGTTTTCTTTCTATGTGGGTCTCAAACACAGCCACTGCGGTGATGATGCTTCCGATCGGCATCTCGGTGCTGATGTTGGTACGCAAGATCTTGGCCGGGGAGGACCCGGAGTCTGTGGGGGATCCCGGCGAGGAGGACGAGGAAACCCAGCAGTCGGTCATCAAATCAAACTTCGGCACAGCCCTCATGCTGGGCATCGCATACGCTGCCTCGGTGGGTTCGTTGGGCACGATCATCGGGACTCCGCCGAACACACTGCTTGCCGGCCATATGCGTGAATATCACGATATGCCCATCACGTTCGGGCACTGGATGCTGGTGGGTGTCCCAATGTCGATCGTCATGATGGTCATCACCTGGTTCTTGCTGACCAAGGTGATCTTCCGCCCGGAGATGGACAATATTCCAGGTGGCGGTGATTTGATTCGCAATGAGCTGAGCAAGCTCGGCTCGATGAGCCAAGGCGAGATCCGAACCCTGTTGATCTTCATTTTGGCTGCGTTGTCTTGGGTCTCGATTCCTCTGGGCACTGATGCGCTTATCGCGTTTGGTGTGCTGGAGGAGGAGACAGAGCCATTTATCGATGATGCCGGCATTGCCATGTGCATCGCGCTGCTGCTTTTCTTGCTGCCAGCCGGGGGCGATGCGAAGAAGGGCGTCCGGCTTCTGGACTGGGATTACGCAGTGAAGCTCCCCTGGGGAGTCTTGCTGCTCTTCGGCGGCGGCTTGGCGCTTTCTGGTCAGTTCGGCGACTCGGGTCTCTCCGAGTGGCTCGGCGGGCAGGTCGAAGGCCTTGCCGGCATTCCAGTGTGGGTGTTGGTGGGAGTCACGGCGCTGGGCATCCTCATTCTGACTGAGATGACGTCCAATACTGCTACCGCGGCGACTTTCCTTCCGGTGGCCTCGGGTGTGGCCATGGGCACCGGCGTGGATCCACTGGTGCTGGCCGCGCCGGTGGCTCTGGCGGCGACGTGTGCGTTCATGCTGCCGGTTGCTACGCCGCCGAACGCTATCGCCTACGGCTCGGGTTATGTGACCATCGGTCAGATGATCAAGGGCGGGTTTCTGCTCAACCTCATTGGCGTGGTGGTCATCACGATTGTCTCAATGACTCTGCTGGTGTGGGTCTTTGGACTCACGTTGTAACTGGGCCCTCATTGGACAGACGTGGGCCGAGCGGGTTGACGTCGGCATTGACTCGGTCGGCCCTAAGGGTTTCGCCTAGGTCTTCCAGGCCCCCCGCAGCCGGTTCGCCGACCTCGAGGCGACCCAGCGCCTCGGCCTGGGGGAGAACCCGGCGCTCAATGCTGCCGATCAGCTTGTTGTAGGAAACCACGGCCTGGGCGAGGCGTGTCCCTGTATCGGTGAGGTGTCCACTCATAGTGGCGAGACGCTTGTACAGCTCCCGCGAATTGTTCACCACTTCGGTGATATTGGCTGCCAGTCGCTCTTGCCGCCAGGCAGTCTCGACGGCTTTGAGCGCTGCAAGGAGCGAAGCGGGTGAGACGAGGGTGACACCTTTTGCCAGAGAACCGTCCAGCAGTCCCGGGTCGGCGTGGAGGGCAGCTGACAGAAGTGACTCTGCTGGCAGGAAGCAGAATACGACGTCGGGAGACAGTTCCACTGCTTCCCAGTAGCGTTTCTTGGAGAGTTCATCCACTCTGGCGCGCAGTGCCTTGGCCTGCAGCGTGGAATCTTGGGCGTGCAGGGGAGCCTTGGCATCGATGACCAGGTGCCGCCCACCGGGTAGTTTGACGACCATATCCGGCCGCAGGACTTCTCCGGCGGTGCCGGTACCGGTGTGCTGCTCCGTGAAATCGACGTGGGGCAGCATGCCGGCGGCTTCGACTACCCGACGCAGCTGGACCTCCCCCCAGTAGCCCCGCGCTGACGTGGAGTGCAGGGAACCAAGCAGCGCCTGAGTAGATTCGATGATGGTGGCATCAGACTGGGCAGCGTTCTTCAACTGGAGGCTGAGTTGGGAGTGTTGTGCGGCGCGCTCACGTTCGAGCTCTTGCATGCGCCGCTGGACTTCCGTGACACCTTGCCGGACGGGGTGCAGCATCTCGAGGAGCGATTCACGTTCCTGTGCGGTGTCCTGATCCTCGCCGCGGCGGCGTTCGATCTCTTCCAGCCTGCCCCGGGCGACGGCCAGGGACTGTTGTGATTCAGTGAGTGCAGCGGTCGCGGCGTCATATTGCCGGCGTGTAAGAACCCAGCAGATTGCGGCGCCGAGTGCCCCACCCACTAGAAGCCCTAGGAAAATCATTGGCCAATCCATGACTCCACTCTGCCACCAGGTACGGAGATGGGGCGGATCCGCCGCGTGCTGCGGCCAGATGGATCTGGTTGGATGGGTCCAACCTGCTACTGAAGATGAGGATGCCACTGATGCCCGCGAATTCTGAACCGTTGAACGTGAATTTATCCGGAGTGCCGGGACCCGATACCAGCGGAAATCCTCTTGCCGTCGATCCGAGGAGTTTGTGGCGGGTTAGGCAGTTCGACTCACCTCTGGACTTGTCGGCTGTGCCGACACGGCGTCGTGCGGGATTCGACGCTGGGAAGAAAGCTGGCAAAGAGGCGCTCATGGAACGCGGTGAGCTGCTGGCGGATCTGCAGGAGCTGCTCTGGGCTCATGAGTTTGCCGCGCCTGAGGCGGAGCGGGAGGCGGTGGTGCAGGGGATCGCTGCACGAGCCCCGGAGAGTGCCCAGGATGCGACCCGTCGAAAGGAGCTTTTCGGCCCTAGAGTGCAGAAGCTGTTTGATGAGCTTGAACCTGGTCCACGCGTTCTGCTGGTGCTCCAAGGGATGGACGCTTCGGGCAAGGGCGGCATGGTGAAGTCGGTAGTGAGCATGATGGACCCGCTGGGCGTAGAGGTGACGGCGTTCGGCAAGCCCACCGAGCAGGAGCGCCAGGAACATTTCCTGGAGCGAATTATCCGTCGGCTTCCGAGACCTGGGCATGTGGGTGTATTCGATCGCTCGCATTACGAGGATGTGCTGGTCCCGGCGGTGACGGGGACGCATGACGCTGATGAGTTGGCCGAGCGGGTGGAGACGCTGCAGCATTTTGAAAGTGAACTGGTTCGCCACGGGTTCGTGATCGTGAAGGTGATGCTCCACGTGTCAGCAGCGGAACAGTTGGATCGGTTGGTCGCCCGCCTGGACAGGATTCATAAACACTGGAAATACGACCCTTCCGATGCGGATGCACGTGCTGAGTTCGGAAGGTTTCAGACTGTCTATGCGAGCCTTTTGGAGGCCACTGATGCGGTCTACGCTCCGTGGCATGTGGTGGGCGCGGATCGGAAGTGGTACGCCCGGTTAGTGGTGCAGGAGGTCCTCATTACTGCGCTTGCTGACCTCAATCTGCGCTGGCCGGCTGCGGACTATGACATTGAGACTGAGCGACGTCGCCTGATGGAGAGTTGACAGCGTGAGTAGCGAACCTTCAGACCCCGCGTCCGAACGGGTCGACGCCGCTGAGGCTCTTGCCGACCGTTTGGACCGCCCGATGGGTTTCTTGGGGGTCTTATTCCTCTTCGTATTTCTTGGACAACTTCTGGTCTCCGAGCCGGGATGGTCTCAAATCCTCGGCGTGACAGGGTGGGTGTTTTGGTTACTCTTTGTGGCTGAGTTCATTCTTCGTGCCTATGTCGCAGAGTTCAGTTCAGACTTCTGGCGGCGAAACTGGTGGCAGGTCGTTTTCCTTCTGATCCCCTTCCTGCGGTTTGTTCGGGCATTGCAGGCAGTTCGGGCTTTGCGAGTGGCCCGTGTGGCTCGTGTGGGCGGAATTGTCTCTGCCGGTGTGCGTGGGTCCCGCTCTGCAGGGCGCTTGCTCTCGAGCAGGATTGGTTGGTTGGCTGCTGTGACGGTGGTCGTAGTTTTGGCTTCCAGCCAGTTGCTATACGCATTCGAGTCTCAGACTGATTACACGACGGCATTGTTTGAGGCCGCGCTGGCGACGATTACCGGTACCGGCATCACAACAGAGGACCCATTCTCTCAGGTGATGAAGTTGGTGTTGGCTGTCTATTCGGTCGCGGTGTTTGCCACTCTCGCCGGCTCATTGGGCGCCTTTTTCCTCCGAGATGAGCATCGGCCGACGTAGCCAGACAGGACGCCAGTCCTCCGGGCTCGTGTATGCAGGTGGTGGCTAGTGTTTGATGGGTATTGAGGCCCATATCATGGTCGCTCTCACCTGGGCAGTCTCTGCTGGGGCAGGCGTGGGTCGCTTCTGGGTGGAGTGTTGATGGTGTCTGGCTGGCGGTGGTCTATGCCGTGGTGGGGACTGTGCATGTTTTCCCCTAG
>NZ_VFIE01000018.1:93245-120301 GCF_010119385.1 Nesterenkonia haasae | reverse complement strand
TCGATATCGCAACACTGCGCGGCCACCGTGCACCCCGGGGCCTGACAGGTCCCATCACGGAACACCAACGCATCCCGTAACCGGGCAGGCGGGAACCGCCCCACATACCGGGCACTCAGTAGGTCATAGTCAGCATTGCGCTCATCCCTGCGGACCCGGCCCTGATACCACTGATGGTCCGCACCAGGGTCTGACGCTAAGGCGCGGGCCTGACCAGCGGGGACCCGCCAGGACCGGTCAGCTGAAACCCCCGGTTCATCAGATTCCCCGGCAAGGGTCGCTTCAGGGATCATCACCATAATCTTCGCCTCCACCGGCGCCTGATAGACCCGACCATCCCGCAACCACGCAGCCAAAAGATCCACCTGCCGCTGCACAAGAGACCGAGAATCACCACCAGAAGAGACATCCCCGCCGGTGTGGGGGTTCTCATCATCGTGTGCTGGTGGTGAGTCCAGACCGCGGGCTGCCGCCCGGAGCCGGTTCTGGATCGCTGCTGCCTGCAGGGTGGGTAGGTACGCCTCCAGATAGCTCATCCCATTCGACTGGTGCTCAAAGCGCACATACCGGCCCTCACCGGCCTCCTCACACGCGGCCTCGTAGGCTTCGGGGTCCAGGTCGGCAACACACCTTGTCAACCACCGGTGGAACTCACCAAGACCCCGGTGGGTGGCCTCCACACTGGCCCTGGCATCCAACTCCTGCACCAGGGCTGCAGTGAGCTCACTGGTGGGGGCGGCCTCCGCGACTTTCCGCACCCGGGGCAGGTCCACCCACCCCTGAGTGAACGCCTCCCAGGTACGGGGCAGCTCACTACGAGCGACACCAGCAACATTGAGCATGATCGTGGTGGTGCGTTCACTGACACCCAGCACCATCGCAGCATCACGGACCGCGGCCTTCTGAGCCTCAGCACGGCCCACCACAGTCTCACCAGCGCACTCCGTCAGGCGCCGGTCCAGGTAGTTCAGAAGGTGCTCAATCTTGGTGGCTTCAGCACGCCGGGCCGCTACCTGAGCTTCCCAGGCAGACACCAACTCAGGCACCTGGGCAAGATGACCCAACGACCCCGGCACCTGCACTGGAACCGGTGCCGAAGAGTGAGCATCTAACTTGCCTTCCATACCCACAATTTTATCCGCCACCCCCGACACCACCCCGACCCGGCGAAGACCTGTGAACGGTAGTGAGAGGGCACGTCACGAACATTGAGCGTGCCCGGTTTCGCGGATACAGTGAGGTTCATTGCTTTCTGACTCAACTGACACTGGATGCCGGGGGATGGCATGACGTTCACCAGTAACGGGGCATCCCGCGGCGCTGGGTACGCATCACGTTTCATGGGCGCCCTCCGTCCTGGGGTCTTCGTGCTGGCTCTCATCTTGGTGATTGCTCTCCCCGCAGTTGCTGTGTCCTTCAGTCCGTTCGCCCCGGCAGTGAAGTTCGTGGTGACAGGGGCTGTTCCGGGGCTCATTGCGTCGCTGTACGGAATCCGCCTGGGACTATGGACCGTGGCTGCTACTGGCGTGTTCATGGCGCTCTCCCAGTTGGCCGCTCCTTGGCCGTGGATGAGCTCCCTGCTCATGGCCGCTGCAGGTCTGATTCTTGGACTGTGTGCCCGGAGAGGCTGGAGCGCCATTGCAGTACAGGCCTGCATCTGGTGCTCGCTTACGCTTATAGCGCCGCCCTTGGCCCTGACGGGAATCGACTGGGCTTCGGGCCGACTTGGCCAGGTGACGGTGCCTGTTGGCATGGTGCTCATTGGCGGTCTGTGGGCCGTGGTCGTCAGCGCGCTGTTAAAGTCAAAGCTGCCGAATCTCACTGCGAAACCGCTGAGCCATACGGTGGCGCTGCACTACGGGCTGGCACTGGCCATCCTGCTGGGAGTGGCGGCATTCATAGCTTCGACATGGTTCACTGAGACCACGGGCGGATGGCTGTTGCTGACGATTCTGGTGATCGTCCGTCCGGGGCTGTCTGATACGCGCAGCCGGGTGATAAATCGCTCGGTAGGCACAGTAGCGGGTGGTGCAATTGCAGCCCTGGTGGGCTCAGTCGTGGTGACTCATCAGGTGCTTTTGACCGGTATCGCGGTGGTCGCACTTGTCATTGCGCTGGTTCTCCTCGTGCGCAAGGCGAATTATGCCGTATATGCGTTCGCCCTCACGATTGCCGTGGTTCTCTTCAATGTGGACGGCCCTGATGTGCTGAGCGCAGATATCCAGCGGGTAGGGTTCACGCTGGCAGGGGCGGTGCTTGTGGCCGCGTTGGCGGCCAGCTACCAGCTCGTTGTCCGATCAGGTCTGAAGAAGGTACTCAGTTCATGAGCGCGATATACAAGTTCAAAGTCGAGGCGTAGACGGTCCATGCCAGGTAAGGCAGGAGGAGAACACCTGCGAGCCTAGAGATCGGCCAGAATCGCCAGATGGTGGCGGCAATTGCCACGATCAGTACGACGATCAGAACCATCGCTGCCCATAATGCCGCTGTCCCCATGACGGGGTATCCGCCGAAGAACAAAGGCGACCAGATGCCATTGAGCACTAACTGCACCACGAACAGGGTTAGCGCGAGTTTGGCGTTGACGCTGTGCCGTCTGCGCCACACCAGCCAGGCGGCCACACCCATGCTGAGATACAGAACCGTCCATACAGGACCGAAGACTGCGTCTGGGGGAGTCCAAGGTGCCCGATCCGCCTGCTCGTACCATCCGTCGGTTTCGTCCTGGGTCAGCTGACTTCCGAGAAATCCGACGGCTTGCGGGATACCGACGAAGAGAATGAGCGCCACAATCTGCTTGAACGTGGAGTCACGGTTGGTGGTTTGGGTGGTTCCCTGCGTCACGGGTGGTCTCCTTTCGATACCCAAGTGGTGCTCCTGACCCTACACTTGGGATTATGAGCTCTACAGCCTCCGAACAGCGCAAAGCCCTGGTCAGTGCCCTGCGTACAGTGGGTCCCGAGGCGTCAACCCTGTGTGAAGGGTGGGCGGCCGAAGATATGGCCTTGCATATCGTGATGCGGGACTCCCGTCCAGATTTGCTGGTGGGACAAGGCCTCCCCATCGTGGGAGCCAGAGCGCGCAAGGCCATCGAGAGTTTGAAAGCAGAAGGCTACGAAAATCTGGTTGACCGCGCATCGATCGGCCCGCCATCGTATTTCCCGCAGAGCTTTGCGCCAGTCAATGACGCGATGAACAGCGCTGAGTTCTACATCCACACTGAGGACGTCCTTCGCGCTCAACCGGACTTCGACCTCAGTCAACGGCGCGCAGTCTCAGAAGAACTGCGCAGGCGACTATGGAAGCAGGCATCGGTGAGTTTCTTCCCCATGGCGGCGCGAAAACAGAACCGCAGGATCTCTTTCTTCAGCCCAGGATACGGAGCGACGACGCGGGGCCCAGCATCTGCCCCGCTCATGATGGTTCACGGAGCGCCTGAGGAGCTCATCCTCTGGGCAGCCGGTCGAAAAGAGCAGGCCGAAGTCGACATTACCGAGGCGTGAGTGATGGGTGGAGTTCAACGTCAGTGATATCTCGCCGTGGTAATTATCTGCACGGCGATGAAAAATCTTTTTCACCGAGCTTCCAGTGTTCACTCAGAGTATTCCAGCGTAACAATTCTTTATAAACTTTATAAAAATTAGGAGACCTGACTTATTGTTTACTCATAAGACTAATTTCAGGCGTGTGATGTTTATCAGTTATGAGAAAAATTTTGAAGGAAAGTCAAGATCGAGCCGGTGAGGTGTCGCTGCGGTTGACGATACCCAGCCCGAAAGCACATGCGCCCGGTCATAACATGTGGCTCGAAGGTTCAGTGGGCTTCTCCGACGTCTTACTAGATGAGGTTCCGCTTCCTAGTGAGTTTCTTACGATCTCCGTAGACCACGTTGCACCCGAGTCCGACACCGGTTCAGGAAATGAACCCCAGGTGCTCATCACAATGTCTGCGGCTCGACCTCTATCGCGAAGTCACATTACAGCCTTGGCTCAAACGGTCATTGAACTCGCTTTGATCTGCGGTTCTCCGCCTGCGCGGATCCAGGAGACGACTATTTCGTGTACTGCAGCTCAGGTCGAGGATCCAAGCGTCAGCTCCTGGGAACAACCCGCGTTGCCAGGCCTCGGTGAGGCAAGTGTTTGGCATGGTTACGACGGGGCGTCCCCAATTGCGGGACAGTTCCATGAGCTTCTCCAGCCATGGTTTGGGTTCCGTAGGCAATTCCCCTCAGCTCGGCGCCTGATTGGCGATACGGTCTTCAGCGGACATATGAGCGCGGAGGGACGCGCTCTGATCCTGCTGAGAGCGATTGAGGTGATGTTCAACATCACGCACGGCATTTCGGCCCCTGATCGCAGAGGCGCGACGCTGCGGCGAAAACTCTCCCTCATGGCGCAGAGAGCTCAGCATTTTTCCACCAGCCAGAGTGGTGTCGGTGTGGTCCCGAGAGTCGCCGATCTTGCAGATCAATCTGCGATTGACAGGATCCTGGACCTTCACGACGAGTTGGTAGCCAGCAGCGGATCGATGCGCCTCAAACGGGGAAAACTCGAGTCGATCTCCCTGCACCTGTGCGAGGTTCTCCGGCACTGCGCTTTCGGTGAACTCTTCGTGATTCAAGCACAGCGGCGGACAAGGATCATTGCAGATTCTTAGAGGCTAAACGCAGGCAAGTCGGGAGACTGGTCAATGGTCTTGTGTCCCTCAATTCTTGAGGCCTCGCCACGTGGGGTGGCGGAGGCGGTGGTCGCGGGTGAGGCCTGAGTGCTTTACCTCCGCGTGGAGTTTCGGTGTCACCCAGGTGGCGTCCGAGGCATCTTCTGGGGGCACGTCGTCGACCGCGGGAGTTTTACGTGTGATTCCCTCAAGCGTGCTTCGTAGTTCACGAAGATCGGCCTCACTGAATCCCGTCCCGACCCGCCCAGCGTAGGTGAGGTCGCCGTCGTCGTCCTCTACGGCCAGCAGAAGAGAACCGAACGTGCGAACCCTGCCGCCCTTACCTTGGCGCCAGCCGATGACCACGACGTCGGCATGGTTGTCGTGTTTGACCTTGATCCAGTCATCGGTGCGTTTCCCGGGTTTGTACTTGCTCTCCGCACGTTTGGCGATAATGCCCTCGAGCCTGAGTTCCTCGCTGACGTCTAAGGCAGGTGTGAGTCTCCTTCCGAGATCATCGGGGACTTGGACCTGGGAGCCAGACTTCACGAGCATGCTCAGGACTCTGCGACGCTCGGAGTAGGGCTGATCAGTAAGATCACCGTGGTCGGCCGTGTGGAGGACGTCGAAGACCATGTAGTGCACTGGGATCCGGGTCGCAGCCCTGTCGATCTCGCGCTTCTTAGTGAGTCGGCCGCGGCGCTGCAGAAGACCGAAGTCGGGTCTGTCGGAAGAGTTCAAGGCCACTACCTCGCCGTCAAGCACTGTGCCCGCTGGCACCAGCTCTGCCAACTCTGTGAGTTCAGGGAAGACTGCGGTGTAGTCTTTGCCGCTGCGGCTGCGCAGCTCCACCGGTGGCCCATCATGATCGTCTCCGTGGATTGCCGAGAGGATCCGGTATCCATCCCATTTGGCCTCGAACACCCACCCTTTTCCGCGCAGGTCCCTCCGCGCACCCATAGTGGCCAACATGGGGGAGGGCAACGGTTCCGGCACGGCTGAGGGCTTGGCCTTCGGCTGATTGGATGAGGACGCTGCCTTGGGAGCGGACTTCTCCTTAGTGGTCGACTTTTTGGCCCTCGACTTCTTCGGCTGGTCCTTCATCAGCCGGATCAGCCAGTCCTTGCCTTTCTCATCGGTCTGCACTAGCGCGTAGCGCCGGGGTTTGCCGCCTAAGCCACCCTCGGGCTGACCCTGCAGGGTGAAGACGACCTTCTGCTTCTCCCACTTTTCGATCTCTACGGTGCCCGAATCCCAAATGTAGACCTTGCCACCGCCGTATTCGTTCTTGGGGATGGTGCCTTCGAACTCCGCGTACTCCAGTGGGTGATCCTCAGTCATGACCGCCAGCCGTTGTTGCCCGACTTTCAGCGGTGGGCCCTTCGGCACCGCCCAAGAGACCAGCACGCCGTCACGCTCTAACCGGGTGTCGTAGTGCAGGGCGGTGGCGTGATGCTCTTGGATTACGAAGATCGGGTCACCGGCGCGGGCGGCCGGGGAGCCTTCCGGCACAGGTTCAGGGGTTTTGGAGGCATCGCGCATGGACCGGTACTTGGTCAGCGCGTCCTCAATATCTGTGGTCTTCTCCCGGGTGCTCTTGGATTCAGGCTCCGCGACGGCGGGGGAGTCCGCGTCATCAGGTTCGGTATAGCGGCCGAAGTCCTCGAGCGGGTCAATCCCCTCGGCTACTCGCTCTATCACCTCCCGGAAGGTCAACTGGCCGAGATCGGAGTCCTCCAGCTCCTCCCAGGTGCGAGGGGCGGCGACCCAGGGCTGGGGCCGGCCGCGCAGCGAATAGGGCGCGACAGTGGTCTTATTGGAGTTGTTCTGCGACCAGTCGATGAACACTTTGCCGTGGCGGGCGGACTTCTTCATCTGGCTGATCACCTGCTTGGGGTGGTCCTTCTCCAGCGCACGGGCTAGCTCCTGCGCTACTTGTGACACCTGGTCCGAGGTGTAGCTGCCATCAAGAGCGGCATAGAGATGGATGCCCTTGGATCCCGAGGTCACGGGCACGCTGGGTAAGCCCATGTCATCGAGGATCTCCCGGCACCAGCGGGCCACCTGTGCACAGTCGCGCACATCAGTGCCCGGGCCCGGGTCCAGATCCAGCACCAACCGGTCAGGGTTGCGCCGCTCAGCCACCGGCGGCTCCCCGCCCTGGTCCTGAGGGATGAAGGGGGCGACATCGGAGTCGAAGCGCCACTGCGGCACGTGCAGCTCTAGCGCGGCCACTTGGCCGAACCACGCGAGCACCGCTGAGTCCTCGGCCAACGGGTAAATGTTGACATGGTCCGAGTGCTGCAGCCCCAACCGCGGCACCCAGGAGGGAGCGGAGTCCTCTAAGTTCTTCCGGAAGAACGCGTCCTTGGGCTTCTCCGCGGTCCCGGGCCCGTCCGGCCAGCGTTTGCGTGTCACCGCCCGGCGGCGCATGTGCGGCAGCATCACCTGGGCAATGGTCTGGTAGTACTCGATAACCTCAGCTTTGGTGGTGCCAGATTCCGGGTAGAGGACCTTGTCCAGATTGGTCAGCTTCAACCTTCGTCCTGCCACATTCACGGTCTGCTGCTTCGATCCCATGGTCCCATTCTGATTGCACATGCCTTGAAGTTGGCTGGACTTCCCCGGTGGCCGCACTTGTACAGTGAAGGATCAGCCGCTGACTGAGGGGAAGGCATGACCAGCCAGATAGTCCTGACTGAAGAGTTCACGGAGGCGCTTGCTCTGCTGCATGGCGGCAAGAATGTGTTTTTGACGGGTAAAGCCGGCACGGGTAAGTCGACGCTGATCCGGCGATTCATGGCTGACACTCAGCGAAGCGTCGTCGTCACCGCCCCCACCGGGATTGCGGCGCTCAACGTAGACGGCTACACCATCCACAGGCTGTTCGGTTTGCACCCGACCACCACCATTGCCGATATCCGCGGCGGGCGCTACTACCCGGCACGTTTCGCTGAAACGCTGCAGACGCTGCAGACGCTCATCATTGATGAAGCCTCTATGGTCCGGGCGGACTTGTTCGACCAGATCGTCGCCGCGTTGGAGAGGTTCGGGCCACGGCCGGGGCGCCCATACGGGGGAGTTCAGCTTGTGTTGGTGGGTGACCTCCTTCAGCTTCCGCCGGTGGTCCCTGAGTATGAGCAGCAGATCTTCGAGACGACTTACGACACTCCGTACTTCTTTTCAGCAGCGCAGTACATGGAGGAGGATTTCCCCACGGTGGCGCTGACTCAAGTGTTCCGGCAGCAGGGGGATCAGCGGCTGACGTCCATCCTCAACGCCGCCCGTGAAGGAGTGCTGCTCAATACGGCGCGTGAGGACCTCAACACTCGGGTGGATCCCAATTTCGAGCCCGAGGATGGCGAATTCTGGCTCACACTGGCCACGACCAACAGAATCGCCAACGCCCGCAACCGGGAGAGGTTAGAAAGGCTCGACGCCGCCGAGCACCGCAGTTTCGCTCAGCTCACCGGTGACACAGATGGCTTTGAGCCGCCCACGGCCAGCGAACTGGTCTTCAAAACCGGGGCGCAGATCATGTTGCTCACCAACGATCCCCTCGACCGGTGGGTCAACGGGACACTGGGCAAGGTTGTCAGTGTCGGCCGGACTGAGAACGGTGAGATGAGTGTGGAGGTGGAAGTGCGCGACGGTGGGGTGGTCACGGTGACGCCCGCCAGATGGGAAGTCACCCAACCCGTGGCAGATTCCGACCGGGTCACACACCGCGTGGTCGGCTCATTCACTCAGTTGCCCTTCAAACTCGCGTGGGCCATCACTATCCATAAATCTCAAGGACAAACACTGGACAGGCTGGTGGTGGACCTACGTGGCGGAACTTTCGCTCCTGGTCAGCTCTATGTTGCGCTCAGCCGAGCGACCTCTATGGAGGGGTTGGTGTTGTCCCGACCGGTGCTGCCCAAGGATATGAAGACTGACCGGCGAATCCTTCGTTTTCTGCGCAGAACGACCGCAGAGAATGCTGTCCATCGCTATTGTTCGATAGCGGTTTCGGCGGTGGGCAACGAGGGGACTCGGGACCGCCCGCGGCCGGTGGAGATTGCCGTGGCTTTTGAGGACGGCACCGCGATCAGCACTTTGGTTAACCCTCAACGTGATCTTGCTGATGCACGCAACGCATATGGGATCTCAGCAGTGGATGTTCTCCTTGCGCCATCTTTGGCGGAGGCTTGGACGCTGGTCCAGCACGCCGTGGCTGGGTGCACTCCGGTAGGAGTGGGAATCGACCGCACGCTGGCGTTGATCGACTTCGAGTTGAAGCGCCTGGGCCATGTGGTGCCACTGGCGTTCGGAATTGAGGTGACTGATGATGGCTCACCGGAGTTCGCTTCAGCGCTCGACGTAGCCCGGCATGCTTTGGACCGGTTTAATTCAGACACTGCCGAGACGATCTCTGCCACGCCCTTTGACGAGCCTGACGCAGAGCATGAGGGGATTGGCTACCTGCTGACACGAGATGCCCAGGTGCCGAGCCCGTCGTTTGATCACCTGCCCGGTCTGGCAGCGCTGCTGGAGCTGTCACGTCAGGTCGGAGCTGCACTTCGGAACGAAGGATCGGGCGCTGAGCCTCTGGGTGCCGATGACGACTGGTATCACGCGGCGCGGCCCCTCTTGGCCGAACAGATTCGCACGGCTGTGCAAAGGGTTCATGTGCCGACGGAGCTTGCGGCGCGGCTGCGGAATGCCGAGCATGTGCTCGGCGAGCAGGTCCTACCGGATCAGAGTGATGGCGGAGGAATCCACATCGGCGACATCTTTAGGCTGCACACGCGGGTCTGCTTCACCGGCACGACTTTCGGGCCCGACGGTCGGGAGTGGTCACGGGACGAGATGCACTCCCTGGCGGAAGAGCACGGCCTCACCCCGGTCAAGAACGTGACCAAAACCAAGTGCGATGTGTTGGTGGTCGCCGAGCATGGCACGCAATCGCGCAAAGCTCAGAACGCGCAGAATTGGGGGAAGCCGGTCATCGAAGCCGGTGACTTCTTTGCATGGGCGGGGCTGGGCTAAGAGCGAAACCCTTTGCGCTCAGTCCTCGTCGGAGGTGTGGGCCTCGGATCTGTTCAGGAAGCCCCTGACAACATTGGTGAAGACATCAGCCTGTTCGGCGTGCACCCAGTGACCAGCGTTGTTGATAGTGATCAGGTGGGCGCGCGGGAAGAGCTCCCTCATGGTGGGGCCGTAGTCATCTTTGATGTAGTCCGACTTCTCTCCTGCCACCCACAGCACCGGGCCGTCGTAGGCAGTGTCCTCAATATCTGGGAAACCGGCGATGGTTGGCAGCGAATCACGAAGCAGTTTCAGGTTCACCCGCCAACGGAAACCGTCCTGGGTGCGGGCCAAACTCTGCAACAGGAATCCACGCACCATATCCTCCGGAATGGGGTCCAAGAGCGCCTTGTTCGCGTCCCCCCGGGACTTCAGTTCCGAGAGATCCAATCCAGCGAGACTGTCCAGCAAATGCTCGAACTCTTCCATGGATTCACGCTTCACTGGGGAAATGTCCACGACAATCAGTCGGCGGACGAGTTCAGGGTGGCGGAGCGCCAGCACCATCGCCACTTTCCCTCCCATGGAGTGACCTACCAGGTTGATGGGCCCGTCATTCGCCACCGTGCTGCGCAGGTGTTCCGCCACCAAGTCCGCTTGGCTCACATAGTCGAAATCCTCGGTCCAATCAGATCCTCCATGGTTCGGCAGGTCCACGAGGATCGATTGGAAGTCAGGTTCGATTCCCTTGGCGATCTGTGTGAAGTTCTTGCCCTGTCCGAAGAGCCCTGGGAGGAACACGACGATCTCGCCGGATTTCCCCACAGTCTGAGTGTTGATCGATAGTGAATCCTCGGCCATGAAAGAGTCTCCTGTTCGGCGTCGAGCAATAGCACCTGTCAGGATACGCACCCTCAGCGGGTTCTGTGGGACTGATGCGCTCAGGTTGTGGCCTCAGAGTCGGCGGGACTGCACGCGTCAGGGTTTTCCCAAGGCCTCGATGATTAGATGCCACTCTGACCGTTCGGCAACAATTGTGAGGGACAGGTGATCCGCCAGATGCGCGCCATATGGACTGGAGAGGTGAGCTTTGGGCTGGTGTCAGTGCCGGTCAAGCTCTACTCAGCGACGAAGAGCCATGATGTCAGCCTCCACCAGGTGCACGACGCCGATGGGGGCCGGATCCGGTACCAGCGGCGATGCGAAGTGTGCGATAAGGCAGTCGACTACAAGAACATCGACCGTGCCTATGACGACGGTGAAAAATCTGTGATCATCACCAAGGATGAACTGGATGGTCTGCCGGCGGACGACTCCAAAGAGATAGCGGTGGAGCAGTTCGTGCCTGCCGACCAGATTGACTCGATGGTCATGGACAAGTCTTACTACTTGGAGCCCGCTGGTAAGAATGCGAAAGCCTATGTTCTGTTGAGGCGCACCCTTGATGCTGCAGAACGTTCAGCTGTGGTCACCTTCACTCTGCGTTCCAAAACTCGGCTCGGTGTGCTGCGCGTCCGCGGGGATGTCATCGTTCTGCAAGGTTTGCGGTGGGCTGACGAGCTCCGGGAACCCGATTTCGATGTACCCGCCTCAAAATTGTCTAAGAAGGAGCAGGAGATGGCGTCCTCGCTTGTGGAGTCCTACAGCGAGGACTTCGACCCGGAACGCTTTGCGGATGAGTACCAGGAACAGCTGCAGGTCCTGATTGACGAAAAACTAGAATCGGGCGAGGAAATAGACACCGACGCTACCTTCGGTGAGGTTGACGATGATGACGACGGCGATGGCAACGTCGTCGATCTCATGGAAGCCTTGAAGAAGTCCGTTGACGACCGGAGGCAGAAGTCAGAAGAGAAATCAGGTGGTAAGAAGAAATCTGCCTAGATTTCACTCATGTACGGCGTTCAGGCAGGAGCTATGTCCCGTGGATGGTCGTTCCACATCGCTTCAGCCGCCCGCAGCCGGCCAGAGCCATTGCGGACCGCATGGAGAGCAAGTATCCCGATAATCGCCGATGGGTTGTGGAGCCGACCGCCCAGCACAGCGTCGACTGCCTCAGCCAGCCCAATCCACGCGAAATCCAACTCAGCCTCTTCGGCTTGCCGGGCGTGCCGCTCAGCCTCTGGCACTTCACTGAGCCCCTCGGCGAGATAGACACGGATAGCCTCGTCCTGGGCGCCGGGAGTGGTGTAGAAGTCCGCCAGAGTGTGCCAACTGGCGGCAGTCAGGTCCGCCTCCTCTGCTAGTTCGCGCTGGGCAGCGGCAAGCATGGGTTCGCCTTCCACATCGAGGAGTCCAGCTGGGATCTCCCAGAGATCCATCCGCACCGGGTGCCGGTACTGGTTGATCAGCAACACTCGATCATCAGCATCGACGGCCACCACGGCAACCGCCCCTGGATGGGTGACAAAAACGCGGGTGAGCTCCTCGCCCGACTCGCCGAACCTAAAACGTTCCTCGGCCACATTGAAAACCGGGGTGCTCAACAGAACCCCCGAGGTAGTGATCGGGTGCGAGGCAGGCGAGTCGCGCAGGTTCATGAGCTCAGCTTACGGGCAGAAGGGCGACGCCGTCCTCACCCCTGGCGCATTCAGCGACCTTTCAGCCCAGGTTCTGTCCCTGGGCAGGCTCTTTGCTTAGGTTCTGGGACTGACCGATGCGCGCACGTTCACGACCGAACGACGGAGTTGAACCGCAATGTCTGGATCCAGCACGGCTACACCCGTCAGAGCATCCCTGAGCGGGGTAGCTCTGATCGCCATATTGGCTGGTTGTTCCCCCAGCGACGAGCCGCAGATAGAAACGGTGAACCCCAACGATCTGGAGACCGAGGATCCTGCCCCGCAGGAGTACGCAGTCGAGTCTCCGGCACAGGCTGAGGAAGGTGTTTGCGCATTGCTGAGCGCTGAAGACATTGAGAGGGTAATCGGCGAGTCCGTAGGCGAAGGGGTAGCCACTGGTGAGGTGGGAAAAGTCGAATCGTGTATGTGGTCGCATTCGGAGGTTGACTTCAAGGGGGTCAATATTCTGAGCATCAGCGATAACGAGATTCCCGGTGAAACGTTGTTCGAGAGCATCTCCAACGGGGAGCCGACTGAGGTGGAGAATGCAGACGAAGCGGCGTTCGACGAAGACAGCGAGAGCCTCTGGGTGCTGTCCGACGAGTCAGTGTTCCAGTTGTATCTCTACGCCTTCGAATCAAGTGAAGATGAGTTCGTTGAGCTCGCCGAAATCATGGTCGGCAACCTCTGAGTTGCCAGCATCCCAGTATGGGTCCGCCTCAGGTGGTGCCGTGAGGATGGCATAAGGTGTGGGGCAGACATACATACATCGCATAGGGAGCATGAATGATCCGCATTGTGCTGGTCCGGCACGGAGAGACCGACTGGAATAAAGCCCACAGGTTGCAAGGCCGCTCCGATATCCCGCTGGCTGAATCGGGAGTCCGGCAGGCACAGGTCACTGGCGGGTTCGTCAGAGCGCAGAATCCCCAGCAGGGGTACGTATCTTCTTTGATTCGCACCCACCAGACGTTTGCGCAGTTTGGCCTCGACCTTGAGCCCAGCATCAGGCCGGATCTCGCTGAGCAGAACTTAGGCGAATGGGAAGGGGGTTACGCCGCTGAGATCAGGAACCAGTTCCCTGAGCAGTTCGAAGCATGGCGCGCCGGCACGTTCACACCCACTGACGGTGAGTCGTACCAAGAGTTGATTGACCGGATGCGCGGTGCGTTCTTCGACATCGTCCGGGCAACAGCTGATATTGAGCCCAGCCCGTCAATGGATCTGAGCTTTGATGTGCGCACTGCGGTTGCGGTGTCTCATGGAGCCGCTCTGCGTGTGTTGTTTGAGGGTCTGAAGCTGATCGATCGCCACCAGTTCATTCCGCTCACCCCAGCATCGGTGAGCGTGATCGACATCCCACTCCACCGAGGCCCGCTTTCATCCTCCCTGCCTAAGGGCGGTCTCGGTGATGGCCGGGACCAGGATGCCGAATCAGCCATGATCCGCAGTCTCACCGATGAGCAGATCGTAGATCTGTGCCGTCTGCGGTTGATCAATCTCTCGCCCGAGCTCCTCAACCCGTCGGCCACCGAGTCCGTAGCGATCGGCTGACGTTTGTCATAGGCAGATGATGACCGATGCCCTAGGCATATCGGTGCTGCACCCCGGATGCTTGGAGCATGACAGAGAGCATCATCACCATAGACGGGGTCTCCAAGTCGTACCCCGGTGGCCCAGAAGGTAGGTTCCGGGCAGTCGATGAGGTCAGTCTGACCTTCGAACCTGGAGAAGTCACGGCGATTCTCGGGCCTAACGGAGCCGGCAAAACAACCCTGATCGACATCATACTGGGGCTCAACCAGCCGGATTCGGGCACGATCACTGTGCTCGGCGGTACGCCTCGGAACGCAGTACGCACTGGGGGCATCGGGGCGCTGCTTCAGACGGGAGGCCTGCTGCCAGACCTGACAGTCAAAGAAACAGTCCACATCATCGCCGCGCTGCTGCCGGACCATGTTCCCGTCTCTGACGTCATGGAGATGGCCGGGCTGAATGAGATTTCCAGTCGTGCCGTGGGCAAATGTTCCGGCGGTCAGCAACAACGGGTCAAGTTCGCTCTAGCTCTGCTGCCTAAACCACACATCATCATTCTCGATGAGCCTACGGCCGGAATGGACGTCTCCGCCCGTCATGAATTCTGGGACCAAATGCGCGCCACAGCGGTTTCTGGCACCACAGTCCTTTTCGCCACCCACTATCTGGAGGAAGCCGAACAGTTCGCCCGGCGCACTGTGCTGATGCACCAGGGCAGAGTGATCGCAGACGGACCTACTGATGAGGTTCGGACTCAGGCCGGGGCAGCGCATGTGTCGGTCATTTGGGAAGCGACGGCGTCGGACATTCAGAGTGTCCCGGAGGTGGACTCGTACGACGTGCAGGGACACCAGGTGCGGTTCCGCACGGACGACGCTGACGCAGTGGCCCGCTACCTGCTCACCCAGACCAGTGCGCGGGGAATCACAGTCAAGCCTGCAAGTTTGGAGGAGGCTTTCATGCAGCTCATTCCGCAGCGCCACAAGGTAGGGGGCGCCGACTGATGAACATCATGACGTACATCGCCATGGATTTCTGGCGGAACCTACGGAACTTCGGGAACTCCTTCTTCATCATTGTGCTGCCCACCGCCTTGTTTCTGTTCTTCGGAGTGAGCACTGACTGGAACGACGCCATGCTGCCCAACGGCACGGGCAACGTCAGTGCCTACACGATGGTGGGGATCGCCGTCTATGGTGCGGCGACCGCCACCACCTCACTCGCTGGCTCAGCTGCCGTCGAACTTCAGCAGGGTTGGGGACGGCAGTTGGCGCTGACTTCGATGTCACATGGGATGTTCATTGCCGCGAAATCCATCATCGCCCTGGTGATGGCAGCCTTTCCCGTGGTGCTGATCTATCTTGTGGGACTCTTCACGATCACGCAGATGACCCCAGGCCGTTGGTTCTCCACTGCAATGCTGACAGTGCTGGCTTCGGTGCCCTTCGCGCTCTACGGGCTGATGATCGGTTTGGCGTTCCGGTCCGACGCCGCGGTGGGTGCGGCTTCGGGTGCCCTGGTGATATTCGGGTTTTTGGGCAACAACTTCTTCCCCTTGGAAGGAATCCTGTTAGAGATCGGGCGCTTCACACCTATGTACGGAATGACGGCATTGGCACGCTACCCGCTGACCGACGGTCAGATCGTCGCTACCGGTGACAGCGGAATGGTGGGCAGTGATCCCCTCTGGATTCTGCTGATAAGCATCACGGTGTGGAGCGCGGTCTTCGCCATCGGTTGCATTCTGCTTCAGAGCCGCCGAACAGCGCGTCGGTGAGAGGATGATGCCATGAGCACGGCCCAGGAGACTCAGACGGCTCCCATCACACAACGTGCAGAGTACCTCTACGCCGGTATCTGGGTTGTCTTCTTATCGGTACCGGTGATTGCGGTGTGGTTCAGCCAGGCAGACACCCACTGGCGAATCCTCTCCCTCGTGGCAACAGTCGTGTTCGGAGCTGTCTACCTCTGGCTCGCGTGGCGGGTTTTCGGTTCCGACCAGGAAGCCACTACGGTCCGGCTTATATTGGGCTGCAGTCTCCTGGCTGGTATCGCAGCGTTGAGCATCCCGGGAATCGGGCCATGGGTCGCGGCGTACACCCCCTACTTAGCTGCGCTGGTGATGTACACCCGGTCTCCACAAATCGGTATCCCAATTGGTGTGATGATCTGGGCGGTACCCTCCGTTGCGGCCTACATGATGAGTTCGGAACCCACTGCCTGGATCATCGCCGGTCCGGGATTCGGGCTCCTCTTCACCGCAGTCTTCCGGCTCATTGATTTCTACGACTCCCGGGACCGGGAGCGTGCCGAATCGTGGCGTGCCGCTGAGGAGCGCGACAGCATGGCTCGTGACGTCCACGATGTCCTCGGCCACGCACTGACCGTACTCACAGTCAAAGCACAATTGGCCAGACGGCTCTTCGACGTGGACCCTGACCGTGCTCAGCAGGAGCTGGCGGACATCGAACGGCTGTCCAGAGATTCCTTGGATCAGGTCCGCGCAACCGTCACCCGACTTCGAGCCCCTCAGCTGCCCGGTGAGCTAGACGTCGCGCGGTCCACTCTGGAAACTGCAGGAATCACTCCTGTGATCCGCGCTGAAGGTCAGAATGATGGCCCTGCGCTGTTGGCATGGGCGCTTCGTGAAGCTGTCACCAATGTGGTGCGGCATTCCAGCGCGACGCGCTGTGAAATCATTCTGGAAGCTGGACGTCTATGGGTGTCGGACAACGGCGTGGGCGTGGGGGAGCTCTCCGAGGGCAACGGACTGCGGGGACTGCGTGAACGGACCCGCCGGGCCGAGGCTTCGCTGGTGGTGAAGCCGGCGTATCCGGATACGGAGGAGGCCACTGCGAGTCACCCCGGAACCGTCATTGAGGTGCGACTGTGAACGCAGCCCAGCGCAAAGCCGTCAGCTTGATATTGGCCGACGACCAGGACCTCGTCAGGGGCGGCCTGACTGCCCTGCTCAACCTTGAGCCGGACTTGGAGGTCGTTGCGCAGGTGGGCAGGGGAGACCACCTGCTGGCTGCAGTGCGTGAACACACGCCAGATGTGGCGCTGGTGGACATCGAGATGCCAGGCGTGGACGGCATTGAGGCGGTCCGCCAAGTGGTCGAGGCGAAACTTCCGACCAAGTGCATGATCGTCACCACGTTCGGAAGGCCCGGCTACCTCAGACGTGCCATGAGCGCTGGTGCGTTGGGATTTGTGGTGAAAGATACTCCGGCCGAACAATTGGCCGCGATGGTCCGCAAGGTAGCAGCAGGTCAGCGGGTCGTCGACCCGGCGCTCGCGGCCGACTCACTGGCCGGTGGCATCAACCCGCTGACAGAGCGCGAACAGGAGGTCCTGCGAGCCACGGCCCGAGGAGGTTCGGTCAAGGCCATAGCCGCGCACGTGCATCTGTCAACGGGTACTGTGCGCAACCACCTCTCAGCAGCAATCGGAAAGACTGACGCGGAGAACCGGCACGACGCCGCCCGACGCGCCCTCAACAATGGTTGGATATGAGGGTGACACATGACTTTCACGAACCAGGCAAGGGGGTGCGGGAACGCATCCTCGGTGGCGGCACCGAACCCGACCCGCGCTTCACCCTGGCCAATGAGCGCACCTTCCTCTCCTGGATCCGCACCTCTTTGGCGCTGCTGGCCGGGGGAGTGGCAGTCGAGGCGCTGACCCAACAGGTTTTTGAACCTCAGGTCCGCACCGCCTTGGCTGCTGTGCTTCTGGTGCTCGGTGCCCTGCTGGCGGCAGGGGCGTTCACCCGCTGGCTGAGGATCGAACGCAGTCTGAGACATAAGCGCCCGCTGCCGCTGCCGCTGATTGCTCCGCTGCTGGGACTGGGTGCGGCCCTGATTTCGGTGGTGCTGATCATCGCGCTCGTGCAGGGTTAGCGGATGCCTGCCGCAGCGTTGACTCACCAGGACCCCGGGGTGCAGCCGGAGCGGACGCTGCTGTCCTGGACGCGGACCGCCCTGCTGCTGTTGGTCGTCGCGGGGTTCATGTTGCGCTGGGCGCCGTATCACGGCGTCGCCGTGCTCGGACTTTTCTGTGGTGCGGGACTGGTGGCTGCCAGTATCTCGTTGAGCCAGCGGCGTCGTTTGGGGGCTGCTGTGCGGGGCATCAACCAGGAGCGCTACCCGCCCGCTGTGGCCACCGTGGCTGCCCTGGCGTTGGCCGTCGTCGGGCTGGGTGTGGCGGCTTTGGTGATGCTCGCAGTGACCTAGTCGGGGCATTGGGAGAGGCCGCGACGTCGTCGTGATCGCTTTTATGCCCCTTGGCGCGGTAAGTTAGACCACCGTGGCACTGACTATTGGCATCGTGGGACTCCCCAATGTGGGCAAGTCGACCCTTTTTAACGCACTGACCCGGCAGACGATCCTGGCGGCGAACTATCCGTTCGCCACCATTGAGCCCAATGTGGGCGTGGTGAACCTGCCTGATGAGCGACTGGACAAGCTGGCCGAGATCTTCGGCTCAGCCAAGATCCTGCCCGCAACGGTCTCCTTTGTGGACATCGCAGGCATCGTCAAGGGTGCTTCCGAAGGTGAAGGATTGGGTAACCAGTTCCTGGCCAATATTCGTGAGGCGCATGCGATCGCTCAGGTGGTGCGCGTGTTCGAAGATGAGAATGTGGTCCACGTGGACGGCAAGGTGGACCCCACCAGTGACATGGAGACCATCAACACTGAGCTGATTCTGGCGGATATGCAGACCCTGGAGAATGCGATCCCCAAGCTGGAGAAACAGGTCTCAGGGAAGAAGGCTGAGAAGGCCACCCTGGATGCGTACCTGGAGGCGCAGAAAGTGCTTGAGGATGGCCGAACGGTCTTCTCTGAGGCGAAGTCTCTGGATATGGACCAGCTGCGCGGGCTGAACCTGCTGACCTCTAAGCCACAGATCTTTGTGTTCAATGCCGATGACGGTGTGCTGGGCTCAGCGGAGAAGCAGGCGGAGTTGTCCGAGCTGGTGGCTCCGGCTGACGCGGTCTTCCTGGATGCCAAGCTCGAGGCCGATCTTGTGGAGCTCTCCGCGGAAGAGGCCCGGGAGATGCTGGAGATGAACGGCCAGGATGAGTCAGGCCTGGACCAGCTGGCCAGGGTCGGTTTCCGGACCCTGGGGCTGCAGACGTATCTGACTGCTGGGCCTAAAGAGTCCCGGGCGTGGACCATCAATAAGGGTGACACGGCGCCTGAGGCAGCCGGCGTGATCCACACTGACTTCCAGCGCGGATTCATCAAGGCCGAGATCGTCAGCTTCGAAGATTTAGTGGCTGCAGGTTCCATGAATGACGCCAAGGCCGCAGGCAAAGTCCGGCTTGAGGGCAAGGAATACATCATGAAGGACGGCGACGTCGTGGACTTCAAGTTCAACGTGTGAGTGGGTGAGCTAGGGCGATGTGGCGGCGAATTTTCCTTTTGGAGATCAGACGCTTTGCATGTCTCCTGAAGGGCTAATCGATGCGGTTTCCGTGGGCTCCCGACGGCCACCCCACTGCAAAATAGTCGCGAATCAGGTTCGGGATATAGGTGGATGTTGGAGCTACGGATCCGTCGAGGAATAGATTATTAGATTCATGACGGTGGGGCTGTTGGCTGAGATTCAGAACGATGCTGGTGTAGGCATCGCCGGAATCGATTCCGATTTGTTCCTCTCGGAACCAGCCGTGAAGCCTCATGGCCCAGCCATCGGAAACGTCAATGGAAACAGACTCCTCTTGGTCGGCGATTCCGTGGACGGTTATCGCCGAAGTGAGGGTGTATGTATTTAGCTTCTGTGTCGCAAGTTGGTCCGTCGACCGGAGGAAGTACCAGACGCTGTCTATGAGGTTGTTGCATTCGAGTGCGTTCGGGGCACCCTGGTCTTGATGTTCTACCCGGTTGCGTACGTCTTTCAGGTTTTTCAAGATGAGGGGACGGATGACGCCAAGATCGTGGAGGACATCAAGGGTCGACATCTTCGCGCGCCCGAGGAGCGACTTCGCAATGTTAAGGTTATAAATTTCGTGGAGAGCTCGAATCCTTTGATCTACCGCGTTCCAGAGTTTCTGCACGACGGTACCGCGAACCACGTCATCGACTGACTGCTCGTTAAGCTTCGCTGCGAAATTCCACAAACTGTACGCACGTGACGCGGTATCAGGGTCAAGAATTGTCCATGATTCCGGGTAACTGATCCACCCATCCCAGGCGGGAGCGATGCTCAGTGACCCGGGCGGGGCTGGTTGATCAGCGGGAGGTGAGTCGTTCATGGGGGGAGTCTATAGGAATGGAGAGTCGTCGAGACGGTGCTCTTTTGGTGTCGAGCTTGCCCATACATGCAGTTTCCAAAACATAAAATCTGTCGAAGCTACTCTCGAGCATTTCAACAATGAACAGGTGCACGCGCTCATGGATCCTTGCGGTGCCGTCACGCGAGTTTGACGGTTCGACGAAGAATGGTTGGCCTTTTCGGCGACCGTTAGGTCTTCATCACTGAGGTGAGGAGCGCCGGAAAGAACCGCGGCCAGCAGGTGGGGTGGCGATTCGGTCGGTTGTGGGGCAACGCATGCTACAACGCCTACTCCATTCACAGTGCCCGTGCGGGGAACGGATCAGGCCCCTGCCGGAGGGTCAGTCTCTTCCACACTGTGTGTACTTGTGCAACTGGTCGCGGGTACGCAGGGGGCGGAACATGCACTAATCGACGACTTTACGGAAATCTTTGATGGCTCACCGCGCGGAACCCAGAACAAGCCAGCCGTTGTGACCGGCGATCAGATCATTCTTGTAGCGACTAAGCTTGATTGCTCCAGTGCTGAGAAGGCCATGACCGTGTTCCGGTCGGCGCGTCGGATCTTGAGTCGTCCGAAAGGACGAGTTCGTGGCAAGTGGGGGAGGCATCCCGTAGTGGTTGCGACGACGTAGCGTGAGTAGTATGAACGATAGACCTCGGCGACACTCCAGAAAATTGACATGCCGACGAGACGAGCAAGCGCTGAAAATCGGGGAGTCATCTGAGGTTATTCGGCTACGTAACGTGGTGGAGTTTAGGTTCAACGTTTAGTACGAGCCTCCTGACCACTGCACGAACAGTGTCTCACTTCCAGCGTCAGGCGAGGGACGTGATTTCATAGGTATGACCTGCCTCGCGCAGCCGCTCAACGAGAAGGTTACCGAGGGCGGTCGCCGGGGTCAGCGATCCTGTGGCGGGCGGCAGACGATCGCCGTCCAGGGCAAGTGAGAGGGCTGTCTCCCCGGCCATCACGGCGGTGGCGGCGTATCCCGGATCGCCGGGTCCGGCTGCGATGGCACGATAGCGCTGGCCACTCTCCGTGGAAGCAGTCACCTGAGAATGGAACCAGCCTGAGCGCCGCGCGGCCTCGCTCGGGCCTGCACCGGGCGACGGAAGGACACGGTCCAGTAATTTCCTCGTTAAGGGTAGAGCCAGTGCGGCTCCGAACAGCCGCAGGCCAAGCGCCGTCGCCCCGGCGGTGACGGCACCGACCGGCCCTCGCCCCATACCCATCACTTCGCCGTACCGCAGAGACCTACCGTAGGCCCATCCCTGCAGGGCATTGCTGCGACGTACGATCCGCGTATTCACAGACGCCATGATGAAGGGCGCGGCCCACGGGCCGTCATCCGAACGGCCGACCCACCCCAGATCTGGAGGCTGCTGGGTCGCGGGCTCCGCCGTCCGATCTGGACTGAGGGAGTAGGGATCGCCCGCAAGCGATCGCAGCACAGGGTCCGTCCGGATACCGTCGAGCTGCCCACGCATGGACTCGATGGTGCCGCCGCTGAAACCGCCCTTCGCCCTGGCCACGAGCTGCACTTCGGTCAGTCCGCCCGCGCCATCAGCCTGCGCGGCCTGGTGCAGAAGAAGCACCGCGAGGTCCGAGGGGACGGAATCGTATCCGCACGCATGGACGATCCGTGCACCTGTAGTCCTCGCAAGGGCATCCCAACGGTCTATCGCTTCACGGACAAAGGACACCTCTCCCATCAGGTCCCCGTAGTGGGTGCCGGCGCGGGCACACGCCTCGACAACCGGCAACCCATATTTCGCGTAGGGGCCCACGGTGGTGAAGAGAACTCTGGTGCCCGTGGCCATGGCTGCGAGCGAGTCAGGGCGCTGCGTATCGGCCTCAATGATGGCCCAGTCATGAGCGGCGACGGGCAGTCTGGACCGTACGGCCTCGAGCTTGACCCTCGACCTCCCCGCGAGTCCCACTCGCAGGTCCGGTGGAGCATGGTGCGCAAGGTATCCGGCAATGAGCTCCCCGACAAAGCCGGTCGCACCAAAGAGGACGAGGTCGTGGTCGAGAGTTGGGGACTCCATGCCGGCAGTCTTCCACAGCAGAGCCCGGACCGGCACCGGGGAGTGCCTTCCTCTCCTATCGCTGGAGTGCCCAGTCACGCCAAAACCAGATCACAGACCATCGTTGGTTCGCGAGGCCTGGCGCCCTGCCCAGTCCTCTAACCGCCCGAGGTTATCCGGTGACGTCACGTGGTCAACTTCAAGTTCAACGTCTAGCTCAAGCCGTTTCGAGACGGCCCCCGCTCAACGAACCGACTCGTTCTGCGTTAACTGCCGGATGTGATCTACGCTTCAGCTATGACGAATCTTCAGGGTGCGGTTGTTCTGGGAGTCGGTGCGACAGGCGGACTCGGCTCGCGAATCGCCGATCAGTTGGAGGGTGAGGGACCATTGTTGCCCGGTCCTCGAAGTCTGATGGGCACGACCTGCGTGAACCCTCTGTGATTCGTGAGGTGCTGGAAGCCACGAATGCGGAGCACGGACGTCTCGACGGTCTTGTGGTTGCGTCCGGGGTCGTCGCCTTCGGACCTGCTTCGGAGCTTGAAGCAGAGACGGTCGATGAACTGTTCGCCGTGAACACGACCAGAGCCATCCAGCTCATCACTCAGAGCCAGCCCTACCTTGCGGCCTCGGCAGAGGAAGGCTGGAAGCCCTTCGTGGTGACGCTGAGCGGCGTCGTCGCTGAGACACCTGTCGTTGGAGTGGCAGCATATTCAGCGTCGAAGGCTGGGCTTGCGGCCTTTGTTGTCGCAGCGGCGCGCGAATACCGTCGCGCAGGCATCCGACTCGTGGACGCCCGCCCTGGCCACACCGGCACATCACTGGCGGAGCACCCGATCGCTGGTTCAGCGCCGCGTTTCGGCGAGCCGCTGGATCCGGATCACGTTGCGGCACGGATCATCACTGCGATCGTCGATGGCGAAAAGGACCTTCCCAGCACGGCCTTCTGAATACCCGACTGAAGTCCCCTCTGAGCAGGGGTTATTCGATTGCGGAACGCTCTCGCCTTCAAGTTCAACGTTTAGGCGCTATGTCACGCGGTCCGGCGATGCCCGTGGCAGTGACTATCTCAGAAGAGTGGCCAGGGAACCGCTGAGGTGTCAGGGGCAGGAGCCGGAAAGCACTCTGCCAAGCGCAACGTCGTGCAGCGAGCAGCGAGCGATTCGACTTCCTCTGAGCTGAGCAGATCCGCCAGGTCTCGACCCAGGCCACCGTTGAGTCCTTCACTGAGACGATCAATGCCGTCGAGCTCCTCGGGGGTCAGAGCCTCCCCCAGCCATCCCCAAAGGACGGTGCGCAGCTTGTAGTCACTGTGGAAAGTCAGCCCATGGTCCACGCCGTGCCGGTGGCCATCCGGCATGGCCAAAATGTGGTCGCCTTTGCGGTCGGCGTTGTTCGCGACGATGTCGAACAAGGTCATGCGTCGAAGCGGCGGTGAATCTTCATGGATGAGGGTGACCATCCGTCCGTTTTGGTCCCGTCCCTCGAGAACGTGTTTCCAGCCCGTCTCCGGCACCTGATCCGATGCGACGAGGTCCACAGCGTTCTGGTCGGGGTCCTGCTCCTGCCAGAGCTGCACCATTCCTTCGCCCAAAGGGCCATCGCGGAGCCAGGTGCGCGGAACGACGCCCCAGCCCAAGGTTTGTGAGACCAGGTAGGCGGCCATCTCCCGGTGCGCCAAGCTTCCGTCGGGAAAGTCCCATAGCGGAGTTTCGCCGGCTATCGGCTTGTAGACGACGGCCACATCTCCGATGTTCCCTAGAAATGTTGCGTTGGAAGCTGTCCTGATGCGGCCGGTGAGAGTCAGCTCGGCGGTCGCGAGGTCCGTCGCCGACATCAGTCCTCTGGAAAGGCGCAGGTGTGCCCGTCTGCGTCCACTGGATAACCGCAGAGTGTGCACGCTGGGCGCCCAGCGCCCACCACCTCGCGAGTGCGCTTGGCGAATGCGCGGGCGGTACCTACAGGCATTCGCAGGACCAGCATTTCTGTCTCATCGGGGCTGTCTGCATCATGCGATTCATCGTCGGCGTCCGAGATTGGGTAGGCCTCTACCACGACCTGGGCCACAGTTGGGTCCCAGCCTAGGCTCATGGCACCGGTGCGGAAGTGCTCTTCAACGTCATCGAGCCCGTCATTGTCCACCAGTTCAATGGGAGTATTTGTGGGAACGCTGAAGGGGTTCCCTTTGACGGTGATGAGCTGGTCGAGGATTTCGTCGATCTTCTCCGCGAGCAGAGCCGACTGCTGCTTCTCAAGGGCGATGCTCACCACCCGTTGTCCGGAGCGCACCTGTAGGTAGAACGTGCGCGACCCCGGACGGCCAATGGTGCCAATGACAGCCCGATCAGGCCAGTCAAACTCGTGAACACGTGTAGACATATACATATTCTAGGCGCCGGTGGGTCACTGCGGTTCGTGCCCTGTGCCGCCACCCACCGGCGCATCCCCAGAGTGGAGGCCTTTCGACAGCCACGAAAGATCACCTGCATCCGTGTTGGTCGCGTGGACGCTGGGCCGGCCAGCGCCATAATGCACGATCGATACGGATGCGGGTCCCACGTTAATGCGCTGGAACAGGTCAAGGTGCATGCCGAGTGCGTCGGCAAGTATCGATTTGATGATGTCTCCGTGGCTCACCGCCGCCCACACGGCATCAGGGCCATGCTCGGCTTCGAAGGCTGCATCGTGGCGGCGAATCGCTGCTACCGCCCGAGACTGCATCGCGGCCATTGACTCCCCGTCGGGAAAGACGACGGCGGATGGTTGCGACTGCACTAGCGGCCACAGATCCTCAGTCGCTAGATCGGTGAGCTTACGGCCCTGCCACTGGCCATAGTCGCATTCGGTGAGATCGGGATCGACCGGCGTGTACGGCTTACCCGGCTGACGATCGAGAATGTGCTGAGTGGTCTGCTGACAACGCTCAAGGGGGCTCGACACCACCGCGACTAGGGGAACGGCCGCAAGTCGGTCTCCGGTGAGAGCCGCTTGGTCACGCCCGGTCTGGTCCAGGCTGACGCCGACGGTCCTGCCGGCCAGCACCCCAGTAGCGTTTGCGGTAGTGCGGCCGTGCCGCACGAGAATAACTGTCGCCATCAAGCAAGCCTAACCACCCCGGCGACGGCGATGTGCACGAACAAGGGCGCGCCGTTCGTCACGAAACACATCCGAGCCGCGTGGGAACTTCCGACTTAGCGGTAGGAGGTCTCTACCAGCTTGATGAGATGTTCGGCGGCAGTGGCGCTGTCATAGTCGGGATCGTGGAGCTGCTCGGTGATGATGCTGTCGATGGCTCCGCCAATGATGAGTGCCGTGGTGCGGTTTTGGCAGTTGGGGTCCAGTCTCCGGGCTGTGCGTGCGGATGCGATGATATCGGCAAGCGGCCGCCAACGCGCAGAGCTGTCACGGTCGCCGCCTTGGTTGCTCAGCGACTCAATGATCATGCGGACATGATGAGGGTTGGTTGCGAGGTAGTGGATCATTTCGCGAATGTAGGCGGCCGGTCCGTGCTCCGCCGGCGCGGCCGCCACGGCCTTGGCAACATGATCGACCAACCGCTGCAGGACGTCATGATACGCAGCCTCCACCACCGCGCCTTTGGTGGAGAAATGATGCAGGACTGCGGGCTTGCTGATTCCCGCGCGTTGGGCGATCCCAGACAGAGTGGCACCCGAGTAGCCCTTCTCTGCAACCAGCTGCACTGTCTCCTCGATGATCTGAGCCCGCCGGGCCCGCTGCGTGAAGCTCATAGTCCTGTTCGTGCGAGGCTCTTCTCTTGTCTTGTCCACAAACAGGAGTTTACCGTATGGTCGGTATATTGACCGATCGGTAAGGAGATGCTGTGGAAAAGTCGGGTAGGCGGGCTCAGCCCGATGAAAGAGAAGGTGGCATGAAGGTGCGGCCCAAGCGAGTGTGGTGGAAACGGCGTCGGGTATGGATTCCTGTAGCTGTTTTTCTCAGCTTGGTGCTTGTGGGCGTTTTCATCACACGTAGCCCGTCGCCGGTAGGTCACTGGGACAGCGCAGAGGGGCAGGATCGTTTCCTGTGTGCCTACCAGGAGGCGTTTGCGGATATGCCTGAGGTAGCCGAGACCTTCGACGTGCGTACCGACTTCGGTATGGTTCGTGCCTACCGATTCGACGGGGACGACAGTGGTGCTCCGACAGTGCTTCTTCCAGGACGTTCTTCCGGTGCGCCGGTGTGGGCGGACAATATGGCGTCGCTGCTACAAATCGGAGATGTCTACGCCCTAGACCTGCTCGGAGAGCCAGGAATGAGCGTACAGGAGCGCCCGATCAGCTCCGATGAGGACCAGGCGCAGTGGCTGCACCAGGTGCTGGAGACACTTCCGGAGGAACAGTTTCATGTGATGGGACTGTCGATAGGTGGCTGGACTGCAGTCAACCTCGCGCTGCATCACCCTGAGGCGATCCAGGCGATGACGCTTCTCGACCCCGTCTTTATCTTCGATGACATGCCTTTGGAAACGGTAGTTCGTTCGATTCCCGCGGCGTTTTCTTGGATGCCGAAATCGTGGAGGGATGGCTTCAATTCCTACACAGCCGGCGGCGAGCCCGTGGAGGACGTGCCGGTCGCCGAGATGATCGAGGCAGGAATGCAGCACTATAAGCTGCGCTTGCCTCAGCCGACACGTATCACCGAGGAACAGCTGGGTGAGCTTCAGGTGCCGGTGTTGGCCATCATCGCCGGCGAGTCTGTGATGCTTGACTCTGACGCAGCGGTGGCCGCCGCCGAACGCGCGCTGCCGCTTGGCACTGTCCATCTGTACCGGGACGCGTCGCATGCAGTTAGTGGTGAGTACCCAGAGGAGATCGCCGCTGACGTAGCCGAGTTCCTTGCAGCTGACTAGTTGAGCAGCGTCCTCGGCTGCCGCTCGGTGCGCATAGCTTTGAGTTGCCTTTTGGGTTGGATTATCATGGGCGGATATTTGTCACAACTATACCGAAATTGGTATAGTTGTG
>NZ_VFIE01000018.1:29369-93217 GCF_010119385.1 Nesterenkonia haasae | reverse complement strand
ACATGGTTGCGGATGGCAAGTATCGGGACATTGTGCGTGAGATTGCGTTAGATCACTATGGGTATGTCACGACGAACGAGGCAGCTGAGGCAGGTGTTCCTGCAATTGAGCTTCCTAAGCTGGCCGCCCGAGGTGGCTTGGAGAACGTCGCTTACGGAATATATCGCGTGCCAGACGTTCCCCCTACGCGATATGACCAGTACGCCGAAGCGCTCCTCCGGGCCGGCGAGGGCGCATACCTCCATGGCGAGTCGGTGTTGGCCCTGTTCGGGCTCGCTGACGTAAACCCGCGACGGATCAAAGTGGCCACCCCTCGGCGCGCGCGTGCGAAGCTTCCACCATTCGTCGAGCTGACGCCGGTTCGAGGCGAGGTTCAGACGACGTTCTACGAGGGGCTGCGATCTCAGTCGGTTGCTGATGCCATTCTCGAGTGCCGCGGACGTATTGAGGCCGATCGGCTCCGCTCTGCCGCAGAGCAGGCGCGCGCGGAAGGGCTAGTGACAACCGCCGAGTGGCAGGCAATGCGGAAGGAGGGTGTCCGGCCGTGAAGTACTCTGGCGCACCGACGAGCGTGCGCTCTCTGGAACAGCGCATTCGCAATCTCGAGGGCGACGATGGACTGGCTCAGCGCCGCAGGGTCGGTATGGCGTTAGTCGTCGTCGGGCAGATGCTGCCAGGGGGAGCGGTCAAAGGTGGCAGCGGGATGGCGTTGCGCTATGGACGGGGGACGAGGTTCACCCGAGATTTCGACGCGGCGCGGGAGCAGACTCTCACTCGGTTCCGCAGCGACTTCGAGGAGTCTCTGGTGGAGGGATGGGCTGGGTTCACCGGCAGGTTGATTGAGAAACCTGCGCCACGTCCGTCGGCCATTCCAACGGCGTACGTTATGAAGCCCTTCGAGGTGAAGCTCGACTATCGAGGCAGGCCATGGTGCACCGTGAAGTTTGAGCTTGGCCACAACGAGATCGGTGACGCCGATGAGCCCGAGTTCTGCCTTGCTGAGGACTTAGCTGAACTGTTTTCGGAGGTCGGCCTCGAAGTTCCGAAGCCGGTGCCGGTGATGCGGGCAGACCACCAGGTCGCGCAGAAACTGCACGCTGTCTCAAGTGAAGGCAGTGAGCGCGCTCGTGACCTTGTCGACCTTCAGCTTCTTGCCGAGGGGGAGGATCTCGACTTCGGACAGGTTGCCGCGACGTGTGCTCGGCTCTTCGAGTACCGGCGACAACAGTCATGGCCGCCTTCCATCGTCGCGAGTGAAGGTTGGGAAACTCTCTACGCGGAAGCTGCGGAAGACCTCGACGTATTGCCCTCTGTCGCGGAAGCCGTTGCTTGGACCAACAGCTTCGTGCAGCGAATCGCAGCGGTCAGCTGAGAACTGGTCAGAGGTCTACTGACAACGCTCAAGGGGGCTCGACACCACCGCGACCAGCGGAACGGCCGCAAGTCGGTCTCCGGTAAGAGCCGCTTGGTCCCGACCTTCCTGGTCCAGGTCTACTCCGGCGGTCCTGCCAGCCAGGACCCCAGTAGCATTTGCGGTGGTGCGGCCGTGCCGCACGAGAATAACTGTCGCCATCCCATCAGCCTAACCACCCCCGGCCTCAGGTATTATGTGGGCAGTGGCTCAGGCCACCAACTGCGCTTCCACGTGACTATCACGTGAATCATTGCGGAGAGCCCTGGATAATGGAGGGCATGTCCGGATGGGGTGCGGCGCGCTGATGCGCCAACTTCATTCCGCAGATGCTGAGCGTCTGCTGACGAAAGGACATGACATGTCATCGAAAGACGAGAAAAATCTGACGCAGGTCATCGATAAGATCTCCAAGATGGACGAACCGCGGCGGTCGGTTATGCAACGCGTTCACAACATCATCGTCACGGCGGCTCCTACCCTGAAGCCGCGAATCTGGTATGGAATGCCCGCCTACGCGAAGTCGGCGAGTACCCCAGCACTCGTGACGCTGCGCAACGACGAACGCATGAACCTCGCGATTACAGAGAAACCGGCCTTCCGACCCGCAGGTGGCGTGGATGGAAGGCTGATGCCCGCCGCGTGGTACTTCGAAACCCTGGATGATGCCACCGAGAAGCGTATCGCCGAGATTGTTCGTTCGGTGGTGGAGTAAGAATCAAGTAATCGCTCTGGGATTGATTTCCTGTGCCCGGGAGCGGCTGTGAAGCGGTCGACTTCAGGTGAACGGGTCACTATCCTTGAGGTGTAGCCCTAGTGGCGGAGGTGTTCGTATGCATGGACCGGTCCATCATGCGCTCAGTTATATCGAGTTCGGCGTCACTGACCTCGATTCAACGCGGGCCTTCTATGAGGCCGCTTTCGGGTGGGAGTTCAACGACTATGGTCCGGGGTACAGCGGTATCAAGTCACCCGATGGAGACGGCGAGGTCGGGGGCTTGAATCCAGCCTCGGCGCCCAGCAACGACGGCCCCCTAGTGTTGCTCTTTTCCGAAGACTTGGATGCGAGTGTCCAGGCCGTGCGAGACGCAGGCGGATTCATCGTGAAAGAACCCTACGATTACCCGGGCGGACGGCGGTTCGAGTTCACCGATCCGAGCGGGAACCGCTTGGGTGTTTACTCCGAGGCGTGACCCCACGTGGGAACACTGAGTTACTCCGCAACCGTCTCACTGGATGGCTACGTTGCTGACGCCAGCGGAGACTTTCAGTGGGCGGCCCCCGGTGCGGAGGTCTTCGCTTTCCATATCGAACGTTTGAGTGAAGTATCGACCGAAATTCTCGGGCGTAACACGTTCCTGCTGATGAAGTACTGGGAAGCTGAACCCGATGCAGGCTCCTGGGGTGATGCAGAGCACGAATTTGCCCGGCGTTGGCTCAATATCGAGTGTGTGGTGGCCTCCTCCACACTGGCTCGCGAGGAAGTCGGATCCGAACGGATCCGGGTGATACCTGAGCTGAGCCTGGCCGATCTCAAACAGATCGTGGAGGAGGCACCGGGAGAAGTCGAGATCTTCGGACCGACTACGGCGAGCGCGGCGATCCGTGCTGGCCTTGTGCAGGATTTCCGGTTCCTCACCGTTCCTCACGTGGTGGGTGGTGGCCTGAGCGCCTTACCTGAGGGGACACGCTTGGACTTGAGCCTGGTCGAGCACCGCGTGTTCGCCAACGGCACTGTGTACCACCGCTACCAGCCGCGCTGACCATAAACATCCCTGCATCAAGGAAAGGACTCGTGTGACGGTGAGTCGAATGAACCTTGAATCCGGTCCATGGGAATACAGGGATCATCATGGGCGTTAGCGTTTCCTCCGCGTTGATTCATTCTTGGGAGATTCTCTATGGGCCTGGACTCTGTCACTACTACTCTGCCGTCTCTGTCCGACCAAGCGGAACGGCTGATCACGCTCGGCCTGGTGCATGAATCGATTGGGGGACTGGTTGCCGATGACGAACTACGGTCGGCCGCTATTCAATTGGAGGAGCGGCTTCCCGAGGGATCGCTTTTGGTGGTGGCTGAGCGTCTTCTGCCGCCCAGCAGGTTAGTCCCGCATCTGCGAACACCCAAGTTCGGAAGCTCAACTGAGCAGCGCGAAGGGTTCGTTGTCGCCGATATGTCAGACATCGACGACTTTGCGCCAACAATGGCCGCGGAGATTCCAGAAGCGGCTATCTACGCGATCACTGCTCCTGACCGAGGCGATGACATGCGTAACTGGTCACCTGCCGAGGCAGAAGCTGCCCTGAGAGACCAAGAGCGTACGCCCCTCACGCTGGCTGAGGGCATTCACCTTGCCCTACAGGCGCCGGAAATGTTGGTTCGTGGCGCCTGCTATATGACCATCGGCTCGCGTCTGCGTAAAGCTGAGGGCTTCGACGCGCGTACCCCCGCTCTATGGATTTCAAACGGGACCGGTCGTGACGGGCGCCAGCGGCGAGGTGCTCCGAAAGCAGGGTGGTGCTGGTGGAACAACAGACACACATGGTTGGGCTTCGCATCAGGCGATGCACGCCTCGGGCTGGGTCATCTAATACCACGGTGACCAATCACGACGAGTACGGATTCTCTGATGCCTTCACGGCGGGAAAGGCTGTCGATGACTGAGGTTGCACCTTGACCGGGTGTGACCACGGATTCAAACACCGGCGTACTGAGGTCGGCATGCGCATATGCGGACGTGCCGCCGAGCACGGTTGTTTACTGGGTTATAGACCGGAACTCGTCAAGGCAGACCATCTGAGCTGCCACGAGATCGTCGTGCTCGCCCTCCAACCAACGGTTGAAAGCCGCAAAGAAGACGCCGGTGGAAATCTCCGCCGCCAGCGCTGCCTGAGCGGTTGCGACGCCGCGTTCCGACAAGGTGTCTGCGACCCTTTGGGTCAGCCGCGCCCGCTTGAGGTGTTCACGCTCAAGCAGCGGACTGTTCATATAGATCACAGCCTCACGGGCGCGCACTTCCTCCCGTTCTCGGTTCTCTTGAAGCATCTGGGCACCCGCAACGAGACCTCCTCTGATGAACTCCAGCAGACTCGATTCGGTCGGGGTCCCACGGATTCCATGGAGGAAAGCCTCCGCGAAGGCCTCCTCATTGGCGAACAGAGACTCTCGCTTGTCAGAAAAGTGGCGGTAGAAGGTCCGTTCTGTCACTCCAGCCCGTTCAGAGATATCCGCCACTGTCGTAGCGTCGAATCCACGCTCGGCAAACAACTCCACCGCAGCAGTGAGCAGGCGCTCTTTTGATCCGGCGGCCCAACGTCCCATATGAGTGATCCTACGTGATGACAGTTTATGACATGACCTGCTAGCCTCAAGTGATGACAGAGACTGACATCACGACGTGACGGGTGTATCCGACAGTGGAGAACGAATGACGAGCCCGCCTGCTCGCCGAGTGATGGGATCTGGGTTGGTCGTGGCGTCGTGCTTCTCCGTTCAGGGATCAGCGGCCTTAGCCCACACCCTCTTCGACATCATGGATCCAGCTGGCGTCGTAGCATGGAGGCAGTTCTTCGGAGCTGGGGTGATGGTACTCATCGCAGGAATCCTTGCCCGCCTAGGGCTCACCTCCCCCCCTTCTGAGACGGCGCTCCGCAGTAGAGCTGCTGATGATCGGACTTCTGGGCGTTGCCATGGCCGCGATGAATCTCAGTTATTACTACGCCGTGCAGGCCTTACCGCTTGGTGTGGCGGCAGCTCTGATGTTTCTAGGGCCGTTCGCGCTTGCTGCGGCAGTCTCCAACGGCCCGCGGCAGCTTCTTCTCGCAGCTCTGGTCCTAGTGGGTGTTGTTCTTGTCACCCGCCCAGCCGGAGACGTCTCCATTGCAGGAGTCGCGCTCGGTCTTGCAGCCGCTGCGTCGCTGACGGGCTACACCATCTCCGCCAGACGTTTGGGGAAGGACTCAGGCATCGACGGTCTGGCGCTTGCCACCGTGTGTTCCGCCGTATTGTTAGGTCCAGTGGCAGTTAGCCATGCAGCCTCTCCGGGGCCCAAGGATTGGGCTGTTCTTGTGACGCTCGGCGCGTTAGGAGTTACTGTGACATTCGCCTGCGACTTCTTCGCACTGAAGATGGTTGGCAGCCGTGTCGTTTCCACGTTCTTCGCTCTTGATCCCGTCATCGGGGCTGTTCTCGGCGTGGTCGTGCTCGCGGACCCTCTGACCTGGCCACTGGCAGTGGGCATCGGACTCATCGTCACCGCCGGTGGCGCCACTATGGCCACTGCCCCCACAGGGAGGGCCTCACGGGGCGGCAGTCGGAGGGGGCTGTTTTTCGGTGCGAGACGAAGATCCGAGAGTCGAGTAGTAGCCCGCTAGGCGCTCGGGTGATCCGAACAT
Source organism: Nesterenkonia haasae (assembly GCF_010119385.1). GTDB lineage: Bacteria > Actinomycetota > Actinomycetes > Actinomycetales > Micrococcaceae > Nesterenkonia > Nesterenkonia haasae. The sequence goes on along the minus strand of NZ_VFIE01000018.1, from coordinate 87,411 downwards.
CGTCGTTACGGCTGATGCGTAGAGAACGGAGTCTGGGTCACGTTTGACGAGGCCGTCGAACCCAGCGGCAGCCAAGAGCCCGTCGTCGAGGTGTACAAGGTCAGCGTGCTGAAGCGGCCAGGGTTCATGGTGGTTGCGGCAGAAGATCGTCCGTCCGCGGTGGCTTTCGTGGAAGCCCCACCGTGCCGTGAGGAACGTAGCGATGGGGTCCGTGCTGAGTTTCGCATTCGCCGCCGCATCGCGAGTGGGCCGGACAATGAAGTGCGAGGCCGCTGACGCCTGACCATGACGCCTGGTGAGGTAAGCGATCTCGCCATCGCGCTTCTCCAGCTTCATGGAAGCCCACTGGTATCTGAGACTGAAGGTCGCACGGGCCACCAGCACCGGGATCAGATGGGAGGCTTCAAGGCTTCGGAAGACGACGCCGCGCTGACCCTTTTCGTCGATGGAATACAGACGGACGTTGACCTCTGGAAAGTTGCCTAGCCAGGGGATGCTGGGGCTGCCGAAGAACGAGCTCTTAGACATCTGAAATCCAATGAGCCCCACCCAGGAGCTGTCATCGATGACATCGGGGGAGCACCCCGCGGGCATGTACGGTGCGACCAAGCTGGGATCAACCCTCCAATGGAGGAACGCGACGTCGCTCCAGCGCTGCTGAAGTATCGGTGAGCTGCCCAGTGCGGGAGCCTCATTGGGCGCGAGCTCGGACAAGTCCCTCTCACGGGGTGCTGCCTGTCGCTTCATAAAGTGCTTGGGAAGAATCTTCACGCGACCGTTCTCCAGTCCTCGAGTAGCGCACAGCTATAGAGATCACCAGCATAGGTGCCCGCGTTTGGGCAAGGGTAGACGTGCAGCCGAGCTGAGCACCAGACTTGGCACATGTGGTTCGATTCGTGGTCAGATATTCTCCGTATTCTGTTCGTTGGCAGTGCGGCTTACGTCACGCTGGTGTGCGTTCTGCGGTTCACCGGCAAACGCACACTCGCCCAGTTGAATGCTTTCGACTTCGTCGTCACGGTGGCGCTCGGGTCAACTCTGGCGACAATCCTGCTCAGCAGCGACGTGTCGTGGAGTGAGGGTGCGACGGCACTTGCGCTCTTAGCACTGTTGCAGTATTTCGTCGCGTTCGTCTCATCGCGGCGGCCCGCAGTCAAGAAGGCGCTGACAGCCAATGCCGATGTGCTGCTGCTGCACGGACGCTTCGATCAGCAGGCGCTGCGACGGCACCGGATGACTGAGAGTGAGCTCCGTCAGGCAGCGCGTCAGGCCGGAAAGGGTGACCTCGGTAAGATCGCCGCAATCGTACTCGAAACCAACGGTTCGCTCAGCGTGATTGCCGACCAAGACTGGGGAGATGCGTCCGCGCTGGCTGGGCTGAATCTGGAGCGGCTTGATGAGCAGCCATAGCTGGATGAGGAGACGCCAGAAGGACGACGTCGAGAAGTCGATGACCGCCATTCGCCGAGCAGATTTTCTGCCCGAGGAGGTGCGTCACCTGGCGGACCTCGATGAGGCTCTCCCCATTGGGTTTTCACAGACCAACTCACAGCCCAGAACCGTGAAGTCGATGCTTCAATTGCTGGAGGTTCGGCCCGGTCACAAGATACTCGACGTGGGTGCGGGGTCAGGATGGTCCACAGGGCTGCTGGGCCACCTCGTCGGAGAGCAGGGCCGCGTCATCGGTGTAGAGCTGGTTCCAGAGCTCGTGAACCGGGCCAATGCTGCGTTGGACACCTATGGCATGCCGTGGATCGAGGTCAGGCAAGCCAGTCGGGGAGAACTCGGGCTGCGTGGGGACTCACCCTTTCACAGGATTCTTGTCTCTGCCGAAGCTGACCACCTGCCGGAGTCGCTGATCGAGCAGCTGCACATGAGCGGAATCATGGTCATACCTGTTCGCGGTGAAATGCTGCGCGTTGAAAAGCGACCGAACGACGTCGCAGTCACCAGACACGGCCCTTTCAGCTTTGTCCCCCTCAGGTGAGTGCCAGCGTCTAGCAGGTGCGGCGCTGCTCTTGCGGAGGGGCGCGTGGGGGAGGCCTGGTTATCACCAGAAGTAGGAGGACAGCGCAGGAAAGCGCAACGATGATGACGTCGATAGCCTGAGGCGGCAGCGCCTGCCGCTGCCCTGGTAGGCCGACGGCCGCCACCAGTAGATGTCCAAGAAGAGCCCCCAGGGCGATCGCGGCGGTGACGAACCTCGACTCCATACAGTTGGCCCACCATAGGCGGGCTGCCGCGATGATCCCAAGAAGTGCGGCGACGCCTGACAACAGGGCAAGATACGCGGTGTCATCGTACTGGAGCCAGGCCAGGTAGCCGTGCGCGGCTGCGAGCAGTACGGCCGAAGCAGCCGTGGCGCGCACCCGCCGCACCATCAGAACCGGTTTCCGGATGTGGAGACCGTATCTGTGGACATTGGGATTCCGAACTGGTTGGTCGCTGCGCTGGAAGGTGACCAGATCATGGTGGAGGGGAAGAGCACTCCGCGTGTGACGCTGCCTCCGCTGGCTTGTTCGCCGAGAGTCACCGTAATAACCGTGCGCTGCGCTCCGTTGACCGTGGTGGTTGAGGCGTTCATGGTGGCATTGAACGTCGCGGTAGCTCCTGTGTTGATGTAGTTATTGCGCAGGTTCACAGAACCCAGATTGACTTGGCTCCCGCCGCGCAGGATATCGATGCTGTCATTGATGAGGCCGCCGTCTTGCAGCCGCACCGTGACCGGAATAGAGCCTCCATTCCAACCTGGCGTCACGGATCCCAGATTGGCCTGCTCGCTGAAGGTGTAGACGATCTGGTCCCCTGGATCCACCTCTCCGCCCCAGCCTCTGCCGTTCGAAACATGTACGCTCAGGCCGCGCATCAGGGGGTTGTCTACTCGTACGCCGGTCACGGTCTGCGACACAGTCTGGGTGCCGTTACCGTCGGTGAGCACCGCGCGGAAGCTGTGCTGGCCGTTGGCTACAGACCTCGAGTTCCAGTCACATGTATACGGAGAGGTGGTCGCAGTGCATACCGTGGTCCATGCTGTGGAACCGGATGGTGCGTGCTGAATTGCCACGGACTGCACTCCAGCAGTGGAGCTCGCCGTCGCGTTCAGGGACACATTGCCGCTTACGTTCGAGCCGGGGCTTGCCATGGTGACAGTGGATACGGTGTTTTCAATGGCGCGGTTCGTCACAAGAGCCGACGTGGAGGAGTTGCCGGCGCGGTCCGTCGCGACCGCTCGGAAGTTGTACGTGCCGTCGGTCAACTTTTTCGTGTCGTATTGGCATGAGTACGGCGCTGTGGTGTCGACGCAGAGGTCCGCCCACGAGCCTGTCCCGGCGACTGAGTACTGCATGCGGACCTCGGCAACACCGGAGCCACTGTCGCTCGCGGTGCTAGTGAACGTGAGGGTTCCTCGCAACGGCGAGCCGGGATCCGCCATGTTCACACTTGGTGCCGTGTTATCGACACGGATCTTGCGAACCAGCTCAGAGGTCGTCGCCGTGCTTCCTGCGTGGGCGGTGGCGCGCAGATCGTATTCTCCATCCGTCACGGCGGTGGTGTTGACCCTGCACGTGTAAGGCGCATCTAGGTTGGTGCAGGCGGTCGCCCATGTGTTCGTGCCGGTGGGAGCGTATTCCACCGTGACCCGATAAGGAGTGGAGCCCGCGTGATGCAAAGTGGTGATGAAGTCTGTGGTGCCGCGAATGATCTCGGCAGGCGCGGTCAACACCACAGTGAGCTTATTTGCCACGGCCGTGGTCACAGTTGCTGACGTTGCCGTGTTGCCGTAAGTGTCTGTTGCCCTCGCGCGGAGGCTATGTTCCCCGTCGTCGGTGTTCACCGTGTCCCATGTGCATGAGAAAGGCGGAACGGTCGCAGTGCACACGTCGCTCCAGCTTCCTGCGGATGGCCCGCGGTGTTGGATGGTGACGCTCCGGACTGCGGAATCCGCGTCCGAGGCCTCGGCCGAGAGGGTCGTGGAGCCTTTCACTGCCGTACCCGGGTTGACCATGGTGACCTCTGGAGGCGTCCAGTCCTTGGCAGCTTGGATGGTGCTGACGCCAGTACTGGACGATGAGGTGAAGGAAGCCGTCGAGAAGCTCGGAGAAGTGTGGCCCAGAACGGCCGCAAGGACGGTTACTAAGACCAGCAGTGTTCGTGCATTCATGTTTTTCCAGGCTTCCGGTTCTCAGCGAGTTGGCTTCACTATTCAGGGTAGAGAGCGGCGGGTTACAGGAACTCAACAGAATGTGCGCGTCGCCCCACAGCATTGCAACAATTCCTATTGACGCACTGAGGACCCCACCTGGTGGTGGGGTCCTCAGTGCGGGCGTTCGTCGTTATGCCGCAAGTGCGGAAGATGTACCGACCGAATTGGGTGCCTGCTCCGGGGTCCGCCAGGCGCGTACCAGGTCAAGCAGGCAGAGCATTCCGATGACGGCTGCGGGTATACCGATCATGACCATCCGCATCTCTCTGTCAGCAAGTGCGATGAAAACCCATCCAATCTCTGGCACGGCTACCTCTAAACGAGCTTGCAGAGGGTCGTCAAGCTGGAACAGCCACGGGTCGGATGCAGCGTTCGCATCTCCCTGGGTCCGGAACACTGGCGCGCCCAACGAATCATCGATTTCCACGATTCGGTGCGTGACTAATTCGGAGAGGCCCGAGTCCGGAGGCGGAAGATATGTAATGACATCGCCTACGACTAGGTCCTCCACTGGCACCGATTTCGCAATGGCCAGTGAACCGCGTTCGAAGGTCCCGGACATCGACGCACCTGTGATCACGTAGCGCTCAAACCCCAACAGGCCGGGAACTAGGAAGGCGGCCGCGAGGAGCAGTGCCACAACGGCTGCGGTGTTGATGAGGACCCTGACAGTTTTTTGGGACGAACGGCGGAGTGTGCGGATCATCAGTTTCTTCTCCCAGGGGTTCTAAGACACGTCGAGGTGCTGCGACGAATCCGGATTGCGTATCCGTGCGCTGCGACGATTACTGGTTGTATGTGGTCGCTTCGGTTTGGACTGCGTCCCATGTGTAGGAGGCAGAGGCGGTTTTGCCCTGCTCTGCATTTCCGGCGCTCTGTGCGAGGGTCACGCGGAAGGTGAACTCGCGGGTCTCGCCTGCTTCCCAGGTGCCAAGGTCTAAGGCACCAGAGGAGGTGAGTTCACCGAAGGTGCCGCTCCAGAGGGCAGGGCCACCTTTAGCATCCGAGATGGTCAACTGAAGGTTTGATTTCTTAGCGAATCCGTTGGACGCGTCCTCGGTCAGTTTGAAGGATGCAGGGAGTGTGCCTGAGTTGGTCAACACCACGCCACCAGATACGGTGTCACCTGGCTTGAGGTTGTCCAGGTTAAAGATGGCCGAGTCTGCTTTCGAGTTGGTCTGAGAGAGCGTACCCGTTGTGTAGGCGTTGTTGTCATTGACTGAGCTAGAGACGAAGTCTGCTCCCGAACCGAGGACCAATGCAGCGGCGGTGAGGAGGCCTGCCAGAGGCAGGAGTAGCCGACGACGTCGCGAGGATGGCTTGGCAGCGACGGCGGTGTCTGTGTCAATAGCGGTGGCGGGTGCGGTGTTCTTCACTGTGGCTCCTGAAGGTGGTGTGGTTGAACTGATGAAGATAACGCTACGGAGGCATGTGCCACAGGAGACCTACAGGTTTTCTTCAAGTTCTCCACAGTTGAGCAACAGGGTTACGTTAGAATCCGCTGAGTGACCCACCACATACTTTTAGTTGAGGACGACGACGGTATTGCGCTCCCACTCGTCCGAGCGTTAACCCGTGAGGGCTACACCGTGCAGCGTGAAGCGGCTGGGGAGCCAGCGATCCAACATGCGCGCACGCAGGTGCCTTGCCTGATAATCCTAGACCTGGGTCTTCCGGACGTTGATGGCCTGGAAGTCTGCCGTCTTATTCGCGAGGATAGCTTCAATGGGGCGATCATGATTTTGACCGCGCGTGGAGCGGAAATAGACCGTGTGGTGGGGCTTGACGTTGGTGCCGATGATTATATGGCTAAGCCATTCGGATTGGCAGAACTGCTGGCCAGAGTCCGTGCACTTATGCGGCGAAGTCAACCCGTGTTGAAGGAAGGCCTACAGAAGAGTCCCGCGTCTGAAGGTGGGAGCGTAAGCGGTCGGGCCTCAGACAGGGACGGTCGGATTGCTGTAGACAGCAGCGCACGCCAGGCATTCGTCCGTGGGAGCGAGTTGCCGCTGACAGCTAAAGAGTTCGACGTTTTGGCTCTCATAGAGGCTGATCGCGGCGCCGTGGTGAGTCGAGAGAAATTGATGGATCACGTTTGGGATACCAACTGGTTCGGGTCCACCAAGACGTTGGATGTAACGGTGGGCCGCCTCAGACAGAAACTTGAGTCTGCGCAGTGCGTTAGTCGGATTGTCACGGTGCGCGGTGTCGGCTTCAGGCTTGAGGAGAACCTGCGGGATGCGTGAGCGACTTCTCGCAGTTTTCGGCAGCCTCATACTGGTGATCATCGCGCTCTATGGGATTCCACGTGCCTACTTTTTGGCTGAAGAGGTGCAGCGAACCGAGGCTCAGGAGCTGGAACGGACAGCGAACTGGGTTCAAGCTTTGATCACTGAGAGCAACAATGGGGGTGACCTGGATGACGAGTACTTGGAGAGGCTTGTGGAAGACGGCCAACGCATCGAGTACCTTGACTCCGAGGGGAGTCTTCTGGCTGTCGCCGGGCAGACACTGGGTGACCATGGCGAGGATCTCAGGGTGAGCCGCGAGCTTCCGGGTGATGAGGAGCTTATCGTGAGCCGCTCGGGAGAGGCAGTCCAAGATCGGCTCGTCTCGACTCTTATGCCGATCGTGATGCTCGGGCTCGGGCTCAGCTTGCTGGCAGGAATCGTCTGCGTGGTGATGGCACGAAGACTCTCGCGTCCCTTTCGCGAGTTGGCCGATACGGCCAGGGAGCTCGGCGGTGGGAGGTTCGACCTGGGCGAGCCCAACTACCGGCTTCCTGAGGCGCAGGCGATAGGGGCGGCGCTTAGCAAGAGCGCCAAACAGCTCAAACAACTCTTAGATCGGGAACGGGAGTTCGCCGCCAACGCCTCGCACCAACTGCGGACCCCCATCACTGCGTTGCGTCTGGAATTGGAGGACCTCACATACTGGCCAGAGACCTCCCCAGAAGTGGCCACGGAGCTGACTCACGCGCTCGGAGAACTGGATCGACTCAGCTCTGCTGTCACTGAGCTACTGGACCTGGCTCGCGGCCAGCGCTTGGGAGATGCCATGACGATCTCCGTGAATGATCTCCTGCAAGCATCGGCCACGCGCTGGTCGCGGCAGGCCAAAAACGCTGGCCGCAATATCACGGTGCAGACCGATCCTGAGCTCACCGGGCTGCTGCACGAGGGGCCGGTGGCGCAGATACTCGATGTTCTCCTGGAGAATGCGCTGACCCACGGTCGCGGGACTGTCCAGTTACAAGCCCTAGACGACGGATCTCAGCTGCAATTGAGTGTGACCGACAACGGTGCGCGCCCGGGGAGCAGTGAGCTCTTTGAACGTCGTGTGTCTCAGGGGGGAGGAGAGGGGATCGGTCTCGCCGTCGCGTCCGAACTCGCTATAGCGGCCGGAGGTGTGCTGCGTCTCGATACAACACCCACGACCAGGTTTGTGTTGGTCCTCCCATCGAACTCTGCGCAAAAGTGGAGCACTGAGCATCCACGCGAAGACTCTCACATTCCTGTGTAGCTCAATGGCAGGAAGCTGCAGGATTCAGTCAGGACGGGGACGGCGCCTGCTCTGTTTGACCTGGGAGCGCTGGCTTTTTCTTTCAAGCCGGCGGCGGTGTGAGCCGCGGGTGCGGCGAGTTGGGCGCCGGGGGACTGGGGGAGTGACGGCTTCTCGCAAGAGCTCCGCCAAGCGATCACGGGCGGCGGTCCGGTTGCGCCGCTGTGAGCGGTGCTCGGCTGCGTTGACCGTGAGGACCGTGCCCGACAGGCGCGTAGCGAGCCGGTCAAAGATGAGTCTTCGCTGGTCTTCCGTTAGCGACGATGTGGTGGCGATATCCAGACTGAGCTGGACGCGTGAATCTGTCGTATTTACCCCTTGGCCCCCAGGCCCAGATGCATGCGAGAACTGCTCGCGGAGTTCTCGGGCAGGCACAGTCAAACCCTCTGGCGCGCCTGGTCCCGGGGATACGTACAAACTGGTCACGCCTTGTAGTCTGCCCTAACCGGAAGGATCCACGCAGGCATCGAAGTCAGTTTTGAGGAGGATGACATGGTGTACGCGAGCTGGCCGCATCAGGATGCTGTGCGCCATATACCAGTCATCGGCCCTGTGGCCAGGCCCGACCTCCACGTGATGAGTTGGAACATTCGCCGGCGAGCACGAGGATTACAGCTGCGCTCCGCAGACCGCTGGACCACACGCGCCCCACACCTCCAGGCGCTCCTCGAAGCGGAAAGACCGACACTTCTTGGCGTCCAGGAAGCGCTCGCCGACCAGGCATTTTTCGCCAGGACAGCTTTGGGTGAGAACTATGCCGTGGTGGGGCGCGGTCGGGGGTCGCGTGGAGGAGGAGAGGGCAATCCGATCCTTTACGACGCCGAGCGACTAGAGCTCATCGACTGGCATCAGGCTGCGCTCTCCACGACCCCCAACAAACCGGGTTCCCGGTCATGGGGCAGCGTCTATCCGCGCATCATGGTGCACGCAACCTTCGCAGACCAAGTCGAAGGCTCGAGATTTGTCCACATCAACACCCATCTGGATCATCTGTCCCCATACGCACGCCTGATGGCGGCACGCGTGATTCACCGGATCGTTGAGGCCACCACAGTGCCAATTGTGCTGACGGGGGACCTCAACGCGGACGCAGCTAGCAAACCACTTGCCACACTGCGGGCCGGCGACTCACTCACCGACACGTGGCCGGCGGCCGAGCAGCGCCTCACTGAGGAGTGGGACACCTTCGCCAACTACAAGCCCCCCAAGGCGACGGGACGGCGCATTGACTGGATTCTGGCGTCGTCGTCCCTCCGTGTGGCCAGCGCAGCGGTCAACGCCGGACGTTATGCAGGAGGCTGGGCCTCCGATCATCTCCCGGTGCAGGTGGTGTTGCGCCCGGCCTGAGGTTTCGATGTTCAATTCGTCACCGCGGATAAGCTGTCGGGGTGGATGAACTCAATACGCTCAGTTGGGTGCTGCTAGGCCTGGGCGCGCTCGTCGTGGGGCTGTCGAAAACGGCGCTGCCGGGTGCTGGCACCCTCGCAGTGGTTCTGTTCGCCACCGCTCTACCAGCGAGGGAATCTACCGCAGGTTTGCTGGTTCTCTTGATTGTCGGCGATCTGTTCGCCGTCTGGATGTACCGGCATACGGTGGATTGGGCGATTCTACGTCGGCTGATCTGGCCAGTTCTGGCCGGTGTCGCAGTGGGAAGTGTGTTCCTCGGCCTAGCCTCGGATGACGTGGTGCGCCGAGTCATAGGCGCGATTCTCTTAGTGCTGTTGGTCTTCACGCTCTGGCGCCGACGCCGTGGGACGACCGTTCAACCCGGGAGAGTCGCCGGTTACGGGTTTGGCTGGTTGGGCGGTTTCACCACTATGGTGGCGAACGCGGGTGGGCCGGTGATGAGCCTCTATCTGTTGGGAATGCGCCTGGATGTGAAGACTTTCCTCGGCACCGCCGCTTACTTCTTCTTTGCCATCAATCTCTTCAAGGTTCCCTTCCAGATCGGGCTGGGCCTTTTGGATCTCAGAATGCTGAGCATCGTGGCTGTGTTGGTTCCGTTGGTGGTGGCGGCGGCGTTCGCCGGCAGGTGGCTGGCTTCGCGCATATCTCAACGGGTCTTTGATGCCTTGGTGCTGATTCTCACCGCCGTCGGCGCGCTCAACCTATTGATATGAATCAACGACCGTTCCTGCACCGCGGACGCTGTGTCAGCTTCCACAAATGCTCATGATGGGCCGGTGCTCCGCCGCGGGTTGACGTCTGCGTACTGTTCGGCCAGTTCCTGCTCCTCCGTCTCTTTGGGCTCATGCCGAGCACGGTTCATAGCAGCGACGGCCTCGATGAACGCCCAGAGGGCGGTGACCAGGACAATCACATTGAGAGTGAGCAGCAGCCAGTTCTGCTGTGACCAGAAATCTCCCAGCTGCTGCATAAGAGCCAGCGTGGACATGACGAGGACAAAGCTCATTGGGATAAGCACGGGCCAGATCATGCGGTTCTTCCGAATCAGAATCACGACCAAGATAGACATGGTCACGGAAGCCAGGATTTGGTTCGTTGTCCCGAACAGGGGCCAGAGAGTCATGCCGCCGGTGCCATCAGCGCCGGTGGAGAAAGCGAGAGCCAGGCCAATGACTAGGACGATTGCCGTAGCGGCCCATACGTTGAGCCTGAATCCCATCACCTGGGCGATCTCTTGGACGACGAAGCGTTTGAGGCGCAACGCGGTATCCATGGACGTGGCGGCAAACAGAACCACGATCGTTGCCAACAACGTGGCAGAGAGGCCGCTTTCGAGTCCGATACCGTTGCTGACGATGTTCGCGCCGCCCTGGATGAACGCTGGGGCTCCTCCGGCATTCCATTCGCTGTAAAGATCCCGCCACTCAGCGACGGACTGGAACCCTGCCGATACGGCGATAATTGACCCTAGTGCCAACAAGCCTTCGCCGATCGCACCGAAATAACCTACGAAGCGGGCGTCAGTCTCCTTGTTGAGCTGTTTGGAAGTGGTGCCAGAGGCGACGATGCCATGGAATCCAGAGATGGCCCCACAGGCAATGGTCACAAAGAGCAGCGGAATCATGGAGGGTGTTCCCTCCGGCACCGAGTCGTTGATCGCTGGAGCAACGACTTCAGGCCGGGACAGGATGACCGATCCGTAGATCACTCCCAAGGCGATGAACAGCTGGACACCATTGATGTAGTCGCGTGGTTGCAGCAGCACCCACACAGGAAGGACTGAGGCGATTGCGGCGTAGATGAAAATCAAGACGATCCATTGGCCTTGCTGAGGCAGCCCCAGGAATGTCTCGGGGAGCTCCACAGGGATGTCGTTGCCCACGAGAATCAGTCCGTAGAGTGCGGCCACGCCTACTGCAGTTACCAACACCAAGTTCATTCGCAGTTTGTAGATGGCGAAACCCACACCGAGGGCGACGATGAGCGCTCCCCAACTCGGTATTACGGCGGTTGGTTGGTCGACCAGTAGACCTGACATCAGCACGGCGAAGATGGTGATCGTCATCACAAGCATAAGGAAAATGACGGCCAGGAACATCGCCCTGCCGCGTTTTCCGATGTATCGCCCGGACAGGGTCCCCATGGACTGTCCCTTGTTTCGGTTGGACGCCCACAGGGCGCCAAAATCGTGCATCGCTCCGATGAACACGGCGCCGATGGTGACCCAGAGGAAGGCTGGCAGCCATCCCCAAATAATGGCGATCGCTGGACCGGCGATAGGAGCTACGCCCGCTACAGATGTGAAGTGGTGTCCCCAGAGGACAAACCGGTTGGTGGGAACGTAATCCACGCCGTCCTGGTAACGGTGTGCGGCAGTGGTGAAGCTGTCGTTGAGCTGGTAAACCCGTTGGGCCAGGAACTTCGAATAGAGGAAGTAACCGGCGAGCAACATGCCCCCGCCGACAACTGCCAACACGATGGCGTTCAGTGATTCCACGATTCTCTCCTTCAGTCCAGCCTGAGGAAGTCCCTAGGCCAATTACCCGGAAAAGTCATGTGACGACAGTCACGGTAACATCCTGTCCGCCCAGTGGACAACCGTCCGCAATTGATGCGTCGTGTGCAGTGAGGTGCTCTATGCGGAGCCGCTCCTCGCTCCCGAGGCTCGTGATCTACATGTCTGCGCTACGATGAGCGCGGTCCGCGAGTTGGAAGGTGTGAGTCATTGACGTTTGAACCAAGGGTCCATAGCGTGCTGGTGGAGTTTGTTCTCCGTAAGTTCGATGAGCTGGTGCGTCTGGCTTCTCAATTGGACGATGAAGCGGCAAACCGGACTACGGCACACGTTGACAGCAATTCGGTGATCCAGATTTTGGTGCACTGCTGCGGCATGATGCGCCGCTGGTCAGCTAGCGTCAATCTGGGAATTGAGGTGCCTCGCGACCGGGAGGCTGAGTTCACAGCGCAGATGCCAGTCGCTGAGGCGTTGGAGCTTGCCGCGCGGACTCGAGCCGAGTTTCTCGTTGACGTCGAGCAGACTGATCCGGCGGCCACTCCTGTCGCTGTCCCGCCTGGCCGGGAGGACTTCTGGACAGTGTCATGCGAAGGTGTGCTGCTTCACGTCTTCGAAGAACTGTGCCAACACTTGGGGCAAGCCGAGGTCACCCGCGACGTGGTTGTCCAATCACAGGCACGTTAGTGCTCCAGCGAGAAAATCACTGACCCGCAGCTTGGTTGAGGACACGCAGAAGGTGACGGAATGACTTCTCCCCTTGACCACTGAGTCTGACTACGGTCCGTCCATACCGATTCCGGCGTTCCTTAATGACAATGACTAACCCGCGCTCTTCAAAGTCTCTAATGACTTTGGACAGATCTGGGGTCGAGAGTCCGGTGGACTCCTGAAGCGCCGGATAGTCCGCCTGTTCGACCTGGTTGAGGTGGGCCAAAGTGACGAAACGCTTGGGCGCAAGGAGGTGGGCGTCCAGGTCTTGGTAGCTCACGGTGCCTCTAACGGCGCAGCTGAAGCCACAGGTAGAACCCCAGCCAGGCTGCGGGAGCTAGTCCAGCGAATATCATCGACTCAGGAAAGGGGACGGTCTCCCCGCGGGTGATCCCCCTCCAAATGGGAAGACTAAGCCACGCGGCGAAAAGGCACGGGAGCAAGACGGCTCGCAACCGAGGTTCGTTCACTCGTGCCTGGCGGTGTGCTATCCACGCGAATGCGCCGGTACTGGATGCCACAGCAGGAATGACCGCCCACCAGGGATGGCCAGTGAGGGCAATTAGTCCTGAAGCCATCGCGAGGATGACAGTTGCTCCCACGCAGATGTGATCAGCTACCCCCAGCTCATGCTTTGGTTGGGCGGGTATGGCAGCCAGCAATGCACGCGCCTGTTCAGGTGTTGGGTTCGCGCCCCCGTCGACTCCCGCAGGTTTTCGCTCAGGCCTTCTCATGTAATCACTTTCACAACTAGTTGCACATTTTGCAAGTAGACTATGGTGCGACCAATGAGCTCCGGAGGCGTTGTTCAGCAATAATCGACTCATGACGTCCTCAACTCTCAGTGTTGCCGTGGCGCAGCCTGCGATTCGCCCCCATGACCTAGGCGGCAATGCTGCCGCACACGCTGAAGCGGTGCGCCGAGCTCAGGCGCGGCTGATCGTGTTTCCGGAGCTATCGCTGACCGGTTACGAGCTTGAGGCCGACGCGGTGGCTCTCAGCGATTCTGCCCTTGAGCCCATCATTGCCGCTTGCCGGGAAACCAATGCGGTCGCTCTTGCCGGGGCGCCCATTATCGAAGGTGACAGGGCCTTCATTGCCACGATCCGCATCGATAGGTCCGGCGTTCGCGCGGTCTATCGGAAAACGTGGGTCCACGGGCAGGAGCATCAACGCTTCACTCCAGGGCCAGGACCTGAGGTGACAGAGATTGACGGTTGGACCGTGGGGTTGGCCATCTGCAAAGATACCGGCGCGAGCCAGCACACGGCTCAACTGGGGAGAAGGGGAGTAGACCTCTACGCTGCCGGCGTCGTCGATCTTCCCGAAGACGTGATCGAGTGCGAGTCTCGCTGCTATGTCATTGCACGGGCATTGCGGGCCCCGGTAGCAGTCGCCAGCTTCGCCGGAGCTACGGGAGGCGCCTTCACCTCAACAGCCGGCCACTCAGCCATCTACGACTCCGCTGGCGAAAGGCTCGCCGGTACAGACGCACACCCGGGTCGTATCGCAGTAGCCGACCTGGTCCGCTGAAGACTATGCCGCCGGCCACCTCGTAGAGTATGGCCATGACAGATTCCGCGCCACCACCCACACGGTGGGCTACCGAGACCCAGAATGGTCATTCCCAGTGGTACATCAACCGCTTCAGGAAACTCGCGGCCCAGGGGCAGGACCTGGTCGGTGAAGCGCGACTGGTCGATGCGATGGTCCCGCGGCATGCGCGCATCCTGGATGCCGGATGCGGCACTGGCAGGCTCTCCGGGGAGCTTCACGCGCGTGGCCACACCGTGCACGGAGTCGACGCGGACCCTGTGCTGATCGCTGCCGCCGAGGCGGACCACCCCGGACCTCGCTACACTGTCGCCGATCTGGCCGAGTTGGAGCTGCAGACGCTCGGAACAACGGAGTCCTTCGACGCTGTGTTGCTAGCCGGCAATGTCATGGTGTTCCTCGCACCTGGCACCGAGATCCAGGTGCTGCGCCAAATGAAGGCATGCGTAAACCCAGATGGTTTCATTATCGTAGGATTCCACACGAACCGGCATCTCAGCCTGGCTGAGTTTGATCAGTATGTTGCGGTGTCCGGGTTGTCCCTAGAGCACCGATTCGCGACCTGGGATCTCAAAGCTTGTCACGACGACGCCGATTTCGCTGTCTCGGTCCTGCGGCGAAGAAGCGAGCCTGACGCAGCCTCGGCACAATCCGGAGAGCGAGAATGACAGCACCGGGTGTAGTCGATGCCAGCGCCAATACTCCATAGCCTACTGAGACGCGAACCCCATCAGCGGCCGAGAGCCCGCTCAGTGAGAAACTCCAGGCGGAGGCCACCTCGCGGATTCCCCAGCCGCCGACCCCCACAGGTATCGACATGCCGGCCAGCGCCACGGCCGCCGCACTCGGGAACATTGCGATCGGGGCGGCGGGCTCCAGCACCGCAACCGAGATCATGAAGAGGGTCGCGAAACAGGTCCATCCGACCACTGAGAGCGCCACGATCCGTATGACTCCGGCTACGGGCACACGGCGGAGCCAGCGGCTGGCAACGGCGGCTGCTGTGAGCGCAGCAAGCAAACATCCGGTGCCTGCCACTGGGGCAAGAGGCAGCAGCACCACGCCGCCGGCAATAAACACCACTGCAGTCCCGACCAATCGTTCGGCGGCCATAGACGCGAACCCGCTGGCTAGGGCCCTGGGGCGCGAGGAAACGGAGGCGTCAGTGCTGTCATCGGCTGCGCGCAACGCGTCGCCCGCCAAACCGCCTGGAAGCACACTGTTGAGAAATGCAGCCTGCCAGCATCGGGCAATAGCCGCACCGACACCGACGTCAATGGCATGATGACGGGCAACAATCCGCCACCGGAGGGCCTGCACAACCACTCCAAGACCTCCAAGGGCGCCCGCTGCGATGAAAGACCACCAGGGCAGACCACGTACGGCGGAAGCGAAGTTCTCTGTCCCCCACAACGCGGCAATGGCCACCAGGATCGTCCCGGTGATGAGGATCTGGGCCGCTCCCACCGCGATGCTTCGCCAGGGCAAGCCCGCTGCCTGCCCCGCGCCGGTCTGCGCAGGGGTGTTCACTGCTCAGCCTGCCGACAAAGCTGCCTGGGCCTCCGGGATGCACACCACGTCTTGGTGCCCCACACGGACACTGAGGTCTCCGTGCTGAAGCTGCACGCGACGCCGCTGCACCCACTGCTGGGCCGCCTCAGCTAAGTCTGGATTCTGTTCCACTGCAGCATTGGCTCGGTCGGTCAGATACCGTTCCACCAACTCAGGCTGAGCGGCGTCGAGAACCCAGTCAGTCTCCACGACTTCGACATCGACGCCATTCTCGCGCAGCAATCCCGCGACCGTTTCTGCGGCGTCAGGTCCGAGCAGATCCTCGCGGCGTTGGTGAGCGTCGAACGCTGCAGCCACCTGGTGGTCTACCGGGTCCTCCGGGGTGAGAGAGACGTGACCGGTCACGGTCAGGCTCAGCAACGCCGCTGCTTGGGATGAAGCAATCGTCTGAGCGATCAGCGTTGCTTCCTGCGGTGAAAGCAGATCCAAAAGCGCTGCGCAGGTTACGAGAGTGGGGGCCTCTGAGCCCACCAGCTCTGGAAGCTGATGTACTGTCCCCACCATCCGGGTGGTACTCCTGACCTGCTGAGCATCCGTTGCAGTGCTCGCATCCAACAACCCCGCATCGTGGTCGACAAGAATCCACTGTTGGGGCACGGTCAGCCGAGGTGCCAGCCACGCCTGATTCGATCCAGTGCCCGCTCCGAGGTCAATGACCACAGCCGCTTGGCCGGCATTGAGACGTTCGTCCAACCAGGAACTGATGCGCTTGATCACAGGTGCAGCGTTCTGCCTCGCTTCGTGATCGGCTGCTCGTCGCAGACCCAACCAGTCCGCAGCCACAGGACGTGTCACCACCGGAGTGCTGTGTGAAGAGTTTCCGCTGTCTCGCTCCATGGTCGGAGTCTATCCCGGTCGACCGAAGCATTGCTGCGCCATCGTCTTCGCAAGTCACCCAGCGTCAGCCACTGCCCCAGCGCTGCCGACCACGCCTGTGGGTCACTGGGGTCAACCGCCATACCCGGCAATGCCGAATAGTCTGCGCGGCGTGCGGGATCTTGAGCTGCCGCCAGGGCTTCCTCCGCCCCGGTACCGGCGCCAACAAGAGCCGGGACCCCGCGAGCAATGGCCTCCGTGACCACCATTCCGTAGGTCTCTACCAGCGAGGGCAGCACCAGCAGGTCCGTGGCATCCCAGGTCTTTTCCAGCGGCTCCCCGGTCAGGGGTCCCACCAGGTCAACGCGACCCGGAAGCCTACTCGCAGCAGCAGCCACGTCTGCCGTGTAGTTCGGGTCCGGGCCCGGAGGTCCAGCGATCGTCAGCCTCCAAGGGACCCGGTCCAACGCTGCCAGTGCTTGCAGCAGCAGCCGCGGGTTCTTTCTGGGCGAGATGGTTCCGAGAAACAACATGCGCGGTGGAAGGGACCCGCGGGCCAGCGGCGAAGCATCACAGCCAGGGGCTGCCACGGCAGTCGGGAGCTTCCCGTACCGAGCAGTCACGTCACGCTGGGCCCACTGACTGGTGCATACGACCCGCGTCGCCTGCTGGAGAGCTTGGTGCTCTGTCTCTTGAGCTGACCTCCGCTGATCCTCACTCAAACCAGTCTCCGCAGGAAGTGGCAGATGCATCAGCACTGATACCTCGACCCCCGCAGCTCGAGCCCGAGCGAGCTCGTCCGGTGCCGCCGAGGCGATGATCCCATCGACGAGCACTGACCTGTACCGAAACAGGCATTGGGCTAACGCACGCTTGGCATGCTGGTCAGGGTTCGGCCAACTGCCAGCTATGGGTTCTTCTGCGACATGCAGACCGTGCTGGTGCCAAGACTGCAGAACACGCCGGTTGTAGTTCAGACCCCCGCTGGGTCCCGGCAGGTCGGCCGGCACAATGAATGCGTGATCGGACTTTCGCGGTTCCATCAGTCCGGCCGCTCAGGATGAGATGTTTCGCCCCGTGATCGGCCGGTACGCTCCAGGAGGAGGATGTCGCGACCGAACGAAGACAGCAGCGCCGCTAGAGCTGTTGCTGCCAAGGCCCCTGCAATGGGGACCGGGACTACAGGGCCTAGGCTCACCACGACAGCGATTGCCTGCCACGCGGCCACGACTCTGCGGAACCCGCTGTAGGGCAGAGACCGGCGCCATGAACGTCTGATCAGCGAGCCGCCCACAAAGAGGTACCGCATCAGTCCGATCAGTAGGACCCACCACCCCACAGTCATAGCCAGCAGAGCAGAAAGGACCAGCAGTGCAGCGGCGTCGGCCTCACCGTCCAACCGTGCACCCGCCACCGTCCCTCGGCCAGCGTGACGAGCTACCCAACCGTCCACTGCATCCAACACTGCCGCCAAAGCAGCAACAATCAGCACCGTCCACGTCCGTGACGGCAGCGCCTGGGCGATCGTCAACACCAGAGCAGCCGTGAGTATGCCGATCAGTGCCACACGAAGCAGCGTGACCCGGTCTGCGGGGGTGATCATCTGGGGGCTCCGGCGCATCACCGACCATGCTGCGATGACAGGAATGAGGGACGACGACGCCACACCCACTGCACCCACCGACGGGCTGGGTTCAGACAGCACGGTCAGGAGGAATGCTCCAGCGACTGCGAAGACGACAGTCAGCGCGGAATCGACCCGGCCCGTGGAGGCTCCGCCCTCCCCAGCTGAAGCAGGTGCCGAAGGTCGACTGGTCATTAGTCGGGGAGTCTGTCGAGCGGTGATCCCAGAGCCAACAGCGCCATGAACGCCACGGCGACGCTGCCCAGCAGAATTGCGCAGCTCACCACCGGATGCTTCACCACTGTTCGGAAGAGGCTGTCGTGCCACTTCTGGTCACGCAAGTCTTCAGTAGCTGTCCGTCTCCAGGAACCGGACAATCGCCCGGTTCGGGTCAGCCAAAGGTCCGCAGGAATCGTCGCATATGGGATGACTGCGCTGATGATCGCTACAGACGCCGGCCAACGTCCCATCCGCTGGTTCTTCGCCACCAGTGCGGCGGTGACGGCATAGGCCAGGAAGACGAACCCGTGGATGCCTCCGCCGATGGTCACCGCTATATCGAGGCCAGCCGTCGCACGTAAGACCATTCCGCCCAGCAGTAGAGTCCACGACACAGCTTCTGCGATGGCCATGACTCGGAAAAGCAGATGCGGACTCATCAGAGCAAAACTCCTTCTGGGCGGGCTGATCAGGCAGGATCCACATGATCCAGTGGCGACGTATCAGTCTACCGGGCGGGTTTTCAGCCGTAGACTGACCCACAAACCAGCGCAAGGAGGCACCATGGACACCGATGTCATAGTGATCGGAGCAGGTCTCGCGGGTCTGCAGTGCGCTCGCCGCCTGCAAAGCAGGGGCCACGACGTCACTGTCCTAGAAGCCGGTGACGCCGTAGGAGGTCGAGTACGCACTGACCTCATTGACGGCTTCCGCTGCGACCGGGGGTTCCAAGTGCTCAATCCGGCCTACCCGGCGGTTCGGGAGTGGATTGACGTCTCGGCGCTGAAGATGCAGAAGTTCGGGGTGGGAGCGGTGGTGAACACCGCCGAAGGAACTTCCACCCTGGCCCATCCACTGAGGCATCCTGACCGGGCCCTCGCCACTCTGCGAAGCAAGCATGTTCCAGTTTCTGATGTGCTTGCGCTCATCCGGTGGATCGGTCCAGCGCTGTTGCGGGAACCCCGGGCGGGGAAAACTGCCCCCCATGATCAGATGCTGAGCACCTCACTGGATAGGGCGGGGCTGACCGGGAGACTGCGCCGCGACCTGCTGGACACCTTCCTTGCTGGTGTCCTAGCGGACAGCTCCGGCGGAAAATCGGCGCACTACGTGCGGCAGCTGGTGCGCTGGTTCGCGCTCGGAGTGCCGGGACTCCCGCAGTCCGGGATGCAGGCGCTGCCTGAGCAGATGTTCGGCTCTCTGACTGATCCCGTCAGGCTCAATACTCCCGCTCGGAAGCTGAAGGAAACAGCGGACGGCGTCGAAGTCACCACAGACAACGAAGTCTTCAGATCCCGCTTGGTTGTGGTGGCGGTAGGCCCCCAGCATGTTGCTGAACTCACCGACCAGCCGTCTCCAAAAACCCATGGACTGACCACCTGGTGGTTCCGCGCGTCAGAACCGCTGGAGGCTGGGAAGTTCCTTATGCTCGACGCCGCCGGAGACGGTGGAGGCCCCGCCGGGCCTGTCTGGAATACGGCCGTGATCTCCGAGGCAGCGCCCTCCTATGCACCATCCGGGGAACACCTTGTGCAGGCCACTACACTTCTAGACCGACCCGATGGCCTCGCCGAAGAGAGTGCCGTGAAGCGTGACTTGGCGCGCCTATACCGGACCTCGACCACCGACTGGGAGGTCATCACACACCATGTGGTTCCCCATACGCTGCCGGCACAACCACCCCCGCTGATAGAGCGCCGACAGCAGCGAATCGGCGACCACACGCTCTTGGCGGGAGACCACCGAGACACCGGCTCCATTCAGGGAGCACTGGTTTCCGGTGACCGCGCAGCCCGGTCTGCTACTGAGTTCCTCGCCCGAGGCTGATGGAATGACTGAGGGACCGGCGGTGCGGCTCATCCTGCCGCATCAGCTTTTCAAGGAACATTTGCAGGAACCGAAAACCACGGTATGTGTCCTCATCGAACATGACCTACTGTTCCGCCAATACGCCTTCCACTCCCATAAGCTGGTGCTGCACCGAGCCTCCATGGACCGGTTTGCTCGCCGACTGCGCGGCGCCGGCTACCAGGTGGAGCAGCTCCGCTCCGAGGCTGACAACAGCTCCCATAGTCAACTCGCGAACCTCATAAGAGAGCTCAATCCAGCTGAGGTGAGTTGCTTCGACGTCGTCGATGACTGGCTCGAGCAGGACCTACTGGCTGCGCTCGCCCAGGGTGGCTACCGCATGAAGCCCAGTAATTTCCTGGAGACTCCGAACTTCCTCACAACCGGCGAGCAGATCGATGACTGGTTCGCCCACCATGACTCCCGTATGCACGAGTTCTACACCTGGCAACGGCGCAGGCTCAACATCCTGCTCGATGAGGATGGCCAACCCCAGGGCGAGAAATGGTCCTTCGATGCCGAGAACCGCAAGAAACTCCCTCGCGGATACGCTCCGCCCACCATCGAGCGATTCGCCCAGCATCCGGTGCACCAGCAGGAGGGGACCCTAGATCTGGACTCTGGCGCAGACCAAGTAAAGCCGGTGCAGAACGACGCCGCTGAGGACGTTGCCCGTGCGATCGAGTGGGTCCGTGCCGAGTTCCCCCAGGCTCCGGGTGACCCGGATCTCTTTGCATGGCCAACCACCGCCAAGGAAGCAGACCAACACCTGCAGGAGTTCGTACTAGACCGGCTCAACAACTTTGGACCCTATGAGGATGCGATTTCCAACCAGTTCCCCTTCATCAACCATGGGTTGCTCACCAGCTCCTTGAACATCGGACTCCTGGACCCACGTGAAGTCGTCCGGGCCGTTCTTCATGGAGCAGACGAGAACACGCCCTTGGCGTCGGTAGAAGGATTTATCCGGCAGGTCATCGGGTGGCGAGAGTATATGAGAGCCACCTACCGGACCCGAGGCCGGCACATGCGGACTGCCAACCGCCTGGGCCACCACAACACCCTCGGGGAAGGCTGGTGGAACGCCACCACCGGGTTGGAACCGGTGGATCTGGTGATCACGCGAGTGCTCGCCACCGGCTACGCCCACCACATTGAACGGCTCATGGTCCTCGGCAACGCGATGTCTCTGCTACGTGTTGACCCGGACGCGGTCTACCAGTGGTTCATGGAGTTGTTCATTGACGCCTACGACTGGGTCATGGTGCCCAATGTGTACGCCATGAGCCAGTTTGCCGCCGGAGAAGACATCACCACCAAGCCTTACGTCTCAGGGAGTAACTACCTCAAAAAGATGTCAGACCTTCCAACGGGGGAATGGACGGCGCAATGGGACGCCCTGTATTGGACGTTTGTCAAAGATCACCAGGAAGTCTTCGAAACCAACTATCGGTCTCGGATGATGGTCTCCATGCTGGAGAAAATGGACCCTGAAAAGCGTGACATGCACTATGAGCGCGCTCGCGGTCTCCTCAGGGGCGATTCCGGAAACCGATTGGTCCGACAGCGCCGCAATGAACAACAAGAATCATGAAAATTGGCTAGTCTATGTATTTATGCACCAGTTGATCATCATTGCAGCCCCGCGCGCTTCTGCGGGCTACGCCAATGATGCCTGGGAACGGACCGCCATCGGCTGGTCCGGTCGCGAGCCCTAGCGCAGATCTCTTTCACATATTTTCACTGCACTTCGCAATATGAACGTTGCACTCAGCACCGTTATCCATTTTTGCTCTTGATGAGAGTGCTCTCCTCGCCTAGGCATGATTCGCCATACGGGGATGAGCATACCAACCACAGTTGAAGGGGACCCCCTGCCATGACTGATCAGAATGAACCACCGAGTCGCAAAACTGTAGGAACGGAGGCTCGCCGCGCTGGACGCCGCGCGGGCGAGGCCTTTGAGACGCTGGACTACCGGCGTCCCAAGTACCCCCACAATATTCACCCAGCACTCGTTCCCGGTATCGGGATTGACGAGCAGCGCCGCCGCTACGGAATCGACAAGATCGTCTTCTTCGTGGCCGGCGCGCTGACAGTGGCCTTTGTCCTGTGGGGTGTCATCAACCCTGCTCAGGTCGGCTCTGTCGCAGGCTCGGCCTTCACCTGGGTGACATTCAACATTTCTTGGCTCTTCGTCATCACGGCCGCAGTGATCTTAATTGCGATGTTGAGTCTGGCCATCTCACGCTACGGCAGGATCCCGCTCGGCACTGACGGGGAATCACCCGAGTTCTCCACATTTGCCTGGATTTCCATGCTCTTCGCCGCAGGCCTTGGCATCGGCGTGCTGTTCTTCGGCCCATCGGAGCCGCTGACCTACTTCACGTCTCCACCGCCGATGACGCATGAAGCCGAATCTACCGAGGCGATGCACTACTCGCTGGGGCAGACCTTCTACCACTGGGGATTTCACGCCTGGGCTATCTACGCTCTTGTCGGAGGGGCAGTGGCCTACGCTGCCTACCGGCGTGGACGTGTGCTGTTGATGTCCTCAATCTTCAGAACTCTGTTCGGCAAGAAACACTCCGAAGGATTCGCCGGTCAGCTGATTGACATCTTCGCGATCATCGCCACGCTGTTCGGCACAGCTGCGACGGTCGGCATCGCCGCCATGCAGGTCGGGCAGGGCGTCACAATCGTCGCCGGGTGGGACGATCTGGGCAACACCGCTCTGATCATCATCATGGCGCTGCTTACGGTCGGGTTCATCATCTCCGCAGTCTCCGGCGTGACACGCGGCATTCGGTACCTGTCCAACGTCAACATCGTCATGACCCTGGGCATCGTGGGCATTATCTTCATTGCTGGCCCCACCCTCTTCCTCGCCAATCTTGTGCCCTCGGGACTGATGCAATATGTAGGCAACATGTTCGACATGATGTCGCGCTCCGCCTCCTGGGGAGAAGAAACCCAGCAGTTCCAATCCTGGTGGACGGTCTACTACTGGGCATGGTGGATCTCCTGGTCCCCGTTCGTCGGAATATTCATCGCCCGTATTTCCCGTGGCCGAACCATCCGC
Organism: Nesterenkonia haasae; assembly: GCF_010119385.1. Taxonomy (GTDB): domain Bacteria; phylum Actinomycetota; class Actinomycetes; order Actinomycetales; family Micrococcaceae; genus Nesterenkonia; species Nesterenkonia haasae. The sequence goes on along the minus strand of NZ_VFIE01000018.1, from coordinate 64,301 downwards.
CAGTTCATCCTGGGTGTCACCATCGTCCCCACTATCCTGCTGGTCATTTCCTACGGGGTGATGGGCGGAACGGCCATGTGGATGTACCGCGAAGGCTACGAGGGGTTCAGCGCGGATATGGCAGCGCCCGAGGTGTTCTTTGCCATCGTGGAGAACATTCCTGCTCTGGCAACATGGATGCCTTTTGCCGCGATCGCAGTCCTAGCGGTCTTCGCGATCACAGCTTTGGATTCAGCCTCCACGGTGATGGGAATTCTCAGCTCCCGCGGCAGCCAATCGCCCAAGGTCGGCGTCGTCGTCTTCTGGGGCCTGGTCATGACGGGCATCGCTGTGGTGATGCTTCTGCTCGGAGATGCCGTAGCCCTGGAGGGCCTGCAGCAACTTGTGATCATCACCGCAGTTCCGTTCGCGATCATCATGCTGCTGATCATTGTGGCGTGGTTCAAAGAGCTGCGCACGGATCCGCTGACACTGCGGCACAAATACGCAGACACCGCAGTCAGTAACGCTGTACTGAGAGGAGTTGAGCAGTACGGCGATAACTTCGCCTTCGGCGTCGTCGAAGCAGATCCCGATAGTGGAGCTGGCGCGGACGTGGACTCCGCGCACTCGGACTACACCGACTGGTATCAACGTACCAACGCCGACGGAGAGCCCGTGGGTTACAACTTCGATACGGGGGAGTGGGCAGACCACTACAACCCTGAAACCGGGGAGATTGGCACCGTCGAGGCTGGAGAGAGCCCAGGCGACGCACCCGACGAAAAACCCACAGCCTGATACGTTGCTAGGCGGTACTCAGTGCCAGACGGAAACCGGTATGACCCAGCGAAGTGTCGGCTGTCGCCGCACTCCGGGCAGATGTCCGGTACCGGCGGCAGTAGGACTCGTGGCAGAGGTACGAGCCGCCTCGCATCACGGGGCGATCGTCACCCCGCGCGAAGCTGTCGCTTGTCCACTCCCACACGTTTCCGGTCACATTGTGCAGACCGAATCCGTTGGGGGAGTGGGCATCCACAGCTACTGGGCCCACACGCCCAGCAGGTCGGTGCGGAAACTCACCTGTGAATGTATTCATTCGAGGTCGACCCTCAGGTTCGCGGGTCCCGCCCCAGGGATACGGCTGCTGGTCCAGTCCGCCCCGGGCCGCGAACTCCCACTCGGCTTCGTCCGGCAGCCGCGCGCCTACCCAACGGCTGTAGGCAACGGCGTCCCGGTGGGAGACATGGGTGACAGGATGATCAGTTTCCAGCAGCTCCGAGCTCCCGGGTCCTGCCGGCGCGAACCACGCTGCTCCAGTGACCTGGTGCCACCAGGGCGTGGCGGCCACGGTGGGCGAGGACTGCTTTATGTGGTCTGTAAGCAGACCGTTGAACACCAGAGAGTTACCGTGAACCTCCGCGTCAGTTCGGTATCCCGTGTCCACCACGAAGGCGGCGAACTCTGCCACCGTCACAGCGGTGGCGGAAACGGCGAAGGGTGCCACGTCGACCCATCGAACGGGCCCTTCTCCGTCTTCGGCATACGCCAGGCGCCCCTCACTGCCCATTCGGAAACGCCCACCGGTCAGGCCGATCAGCGCAAGGTCTCCACCGGCCGCAGTGGCCCAACGCTTCAGAAGCTGAGGATCAGCAGCTGACGTGTGGCTCTCCATTGGGCCTTGACCCCGTGTTGGCCCGCAGCAAGATGACATTCCAAAGCTCCTTCTTAACTTCTCGTGAAAGGTACCCCACATCTCATGACTCGCCCCAACATCGTCGTGATCCAGGCAGACCAGATGGCTGCCCAGGCCCTCGGCGCCTATGGAGATACTGCAGCGCACACCCCGGAGATCGACCAGCTGGCTGATCAGGGAGCACTCTTCGAGCGAGCGTACTGCAACACGCCGCTGTGCGCGCCCTCTCGTGCCTCCATGATGACCGGCAGGATGCCCTCTGAGATCGACTGCTGCGACAATGGTGACGACTTCCCAGCCTCGGTCCCGACGTTCGCTCATCGGCTCCGCCAGGAGGGCTACCACACCGCCCTGATAGGACGGATGCACTTCATCGGGCCCGACCAGCACCATGGCTTCGAGGAGCGGCTGACCACGGATGTCTACCCCGCAGACCTAGACATGGTGCCAGACTGGGAACGTCCACTTGAAGACCGTCTCCAGTGGTATCACGACGCAGACGCCGTCTTTGCTGCGGGAGTCTCGCAGGCTTCTGTGCAGCAGGACTTCGACGATGAGGTGAGCTGGCGTAGCCTGCGCCATCTCAATGACAGAGTTCGAGTCAACCAGGAGGCCGGCCATCAGGTCCCTTTCCTGATGGTGACCAGTTTCATCCACCCACATGACCCCTACGAGCCGCCCCGCGAGCATTGGGACCGCTTCGACGGTGTTGCGATCCCGGGCCCCCAGCATCCTGACCCGCCGCATCCCGACCAGGATCCGCACACCCACCGGCTGCGGATCATGAGTGGATTCGATCAGCGCACGCCCGGTACGGAGCAGATCGCCCGCACTCGGAGGGCCTACTACGCCGCAGTAAGCTACATCGACGATTGCATCGGGCGGATCCGCCGACGTTTGGAAGAGCTGCACCTGAGTGAGAACACCGTCATCATCGTCACCAGCGACCACGGTGACATGCTCGGGGAGAAGGGACTCTGGTACAAAATGTCGCCCTATGAGCAGTCGTCCCGAGTCCCGCTGATCATCACTGGACCACAAGCATCGGTCCCGCGGGGACGATTCTCCAATCCGGTCTCTCTCGTGGATCTAATGCCCACCCTGCTGGAAATCTCTGGGGCTGCCGAGCCGGGAGCGCCTGTGACCGATGCGGCCGGAATATCGCTGCTGGAGTCCATCCGGCGGGAACAGTCAGTCCAAGCCGGGCCAGCGGATCGCGACGTCGTGATCGAGTACTTGGCCGAGGGGACCTATGCTCCGCAACTGACTCTGGTGCGTGGCCGGCACAAGCTCATCATCTGCCCAGGTGACCTTGACCAGTTATTCGATCTCATGGCGGATCCGCAGGAGGTGGAGAACCTTGCCGCCGAGCCAGCACAGTCAGAGCTGGTGGCACAATTGCGGGCCGCATTGTTGTCCCGCTACTCCATGGATGACCTGGACCAACAAATCAGGACGAGTCAGCGACGCCGCCAGCTTGTCAGCAGCGCCCTGGCCCAGGGGAAGACCCGGCATTGGGACTTCGCCCCGGACCCGGAGCGGCGCTATGTGCGCGGCGACTTCTGGAGCTCACTGGAATACGGAACGATCCCAGACCGTTCCCGCTGATCACGTGTGCCTCAGACACTGCCTTCGCGAATGAGCTGGGCACAGCGTTCACCGATCATCATGGTGGTGATGTTCGGGTTGACTGTCGTCAGCTCAGGCATCACTGAAGCGTCAGCTACCCGCAGGCCTCTGACCCCCTTGACGCGCAGCTGCGCGTCCAATGGCGACATCTGGTCATCATCGGCTCCCATCCGCACCGACCCGGCTGGGTGGTAGACGGTGTTATGGGTGCGGGTGACGTAGTTGGCCAGGTCTTCATCGGACTGGACGTCTTTGCCCGGGAACAGCTCCTGTCCAGCCCATTCCGCCATTGCCGGCTGGGACACGATCTGTCGAGCCAGCTTGATGCCTTCTACCGCCACACGCATATCGTGACCTTCCGGATCAGTGAAGTACCGGGGATCAACGCGGGGCTTATCCCGGTAGTCCCTGGAACGCAGCCGGACTGTGCCGCGAGACTTGGCGTGGGTCACATTCGGCGTCAGACAGAACGTGTTGTCTGAGGTGGGGTAGCCATGGCGCAGCGTGTGCATGTCGAAAGGCACTGAACCGTAGTGCATCATCAGGTCCGGCCGGTCCAAGCCCTCTTTGGTCGGAGCGAAAATGCCGATTTCCCACCACTGGTAGGAGTCCTCGACCATGGGCTTCTTTGCGTCCCAGGCGATGACTGCTTCTGGGTGATCCTGCAGATGCTCACCGACTCCTGGAGAGTCCACCCGGACGTCGATGCCCTGCTCAGACAGGTGTGCCGCCGGGCCGATCCCGGAGAGCATGAGCAGTTTGGGAGAGTCGATGGCGCCGGCAGCGAGGATGATCTCCTGGCTCGCGCGGATCCGGCGCGCACGGCCGAATGCATTGTCCACCGCATCCACCCCGACGGCCTTGTCGCCATCAAATACGATCTCGCGAACCCACGTGTCAGTGAGGATCGTGAGATTCTCGCGGTCCAGAATCGGGTGCAGATAGGCCACGGAGGATGAAGAACGGGTCCCGTCTTCTTTTCGGTTGATCTGGAAGAAGTTTGCGCCCTTGAGGACTGTCTCGCCGGTGTTGAACTGTACCCGGGGGATACCCTGCTGTTCGCAGGCATCCAGCAGTGCCACACCGCAGGGGTCTCGGGGTGGGATTGTCATCAGATTCACCGGGCCGCTACGCCCGTGGTGGTCTCCCGGAGCGTCGTTGGTCTCCAGTTGTTTGAACAGTGGATAGGTGCTCTCTGCGTTCCATCCGGCTGCCCCCATAGCCTCCCACTCGTCCATATCCTCGCGCAGCGCCCAGAAGGCGATGCAGGAGTTGTGTGAGGAGCAGCCACCGAGCACTTTGGCCCGAGCCTGGCGCATGAACGAGTTGCCCTTTTCCTGTGGCTCGATCTGGTAGTCCCAGTCGTAGCCAGACTCCAGCAGCTCCATCCAGCGGTTCAGCTGCAGCACTTCATCCTTGTCTGCGTCGGTGGGACCTGCTTCAAGCAGAGCGACGCTGACATTGGGGTCCTCCGATAGACGAGCGGCCACGGCGGCGCCACCGGAGCCACCGCCGATGACGAGATAGTCGAAAGTGGTGTTCTCCACAGGTCTCCTTATTCTTCTGGCATGCTGAACCAACCGGTGACGGCTGGTTCAGTGTTTTCGTAAATGTGCTTAGCCTCGCGGTACTCTTCAAAGCCCATCAGACCCAGTTCACGGCCGATGCCGGACTGCTTGAATCCACCCCATTCAGCCTGCGGCAAGTAGGGGTGGTAGTCGTTGACCCAGATAGTGCCGTGGCGCAGTCGCGAGGAGACCCGCTGCGCGGTCCCTGAATCCGAGGTCCACACCGCCCCGGCCAATCCATAAATGGTGTCATTGGCCGTTTCGATGGCCTCTTTCTCCGTGGTGAAAGTCTCCACCGTGATGACGGGGCCGAAGGACTCTTCGGTCACAGCATGCATGCCCCGTTCGACGTCGTCGAGCACGGTGGGTGCGTAGAAGAACCCCTTTTCGTGCTCAGCTCCGCCGAAGTGCCCGCCGGTGCGAAGGGTGCAGCCTTCACTGACGCTTTGCTCAACGTATGCGTGGACTTTCTCCCGGTGCTCCGCCGAGATCAGCGGGCCGGTTTCGGCCCTCTCATCAAAGGGTCCACCCATGCGGATGTGCTCGGCGCGGCGGACTAGTTCGTCGACGAACCGAGTCTTGATCGACTCCTCGACGATCAGTCTGACGCCAGCCGAACACACTTGGCCGGAGTCGGTGAACCCTGCATTGAGTGCATTGTCCACGGCAGCGTCGAAATCAGCATCGGCGAACACCACATTCGGATTCTTTCCACCGAGTTCCAAAGCGATCTTTTTAACTGTGTCTGATGCTGCGGCAGCAATCTTGCGTCCAGTCACTAAGCCACCGGTGAAGGAGACCAGGTCAACGTCTGGGTGTGAGGACAGGGGCGCGCCGGCGGTTACGCCGGGGCCCGTCACCAGGTTCGCCACGCCCGCAGGGAGCCCTAGGGAGTCGAACACGTCCATGATCAGGATCCCGGTGTGCGGGGTGAGTTCAGCGGGCTTGAGAATCAACGAGTTGCCAGCGGCCAGCGCGGGTGCGAGTTTCCAGGCGGACTGCAGCAGCGGGAAGTTCCAGGGAGTGATCATCCCGCAGACTCCTACCGGTTCGTACACCACCTGGGAGCGAACCGTAGGGTCTCCGGCGTCGACCACTCGGCCGGCATCGTGGTCGGCCAGCTTCGCGAAGTGTGTGAAGCAGGCGATGATGTCGTCCATGTCGAGTTCGGCTTCCACGAGCCGCTTGCCGGTGTCCAGGGCTTCGGCGCGAGCGAACTCTGCTTTGCGTTCGGTGAGCTGTTCAGCGACCCTCAGGAGGAACTCGCCCCTCTGGCCGGCTGGCGTGTCAGCCCAGACGCGGGATTCGAATGCCTGTTTCGCCGCGGCGATCGCCGCCAGAGTGTCCTTCTCTCCAGCCTCGGAGACGACGCCGACCTCGCTGCCGTCAGCGGGGCAGCGAATGAGCCGGGTTTCTCCGCTCTCACTGGAAACCCAGGCACCATTGATGAACAACGTGGAGGCTTGAGGGGTAGTCGTGTCGTGGGTCATGAGTCTCCTTCAGTGGGCTGGGTGATCTCTCCAGTGCGGGTCCGGTCGTGATCCCAATTGTCGGGAACCTGACCCACCTCCATAGTGACAGGGCTACCTGCTTCCTCGTTCATGGTGAGGACCGCCAGATGCCGCTCGTAGGAGTCGATTACGTCCGTGATGATCTGTTCCTGGGAATATCCGAACACATCGTGTCCCAACGATCCCGTAGCGGAGAAGATTTCCACCTGGTAGTAAGTTTCATCACGAGTTCTGAGGCGTGGTGCGAAGCTGGGCACCGAGTACGCGATGGGGTACACCTGGTACTTGAACTCGGCTCTGTCTCCGAAGAACACATGGAGGTCGGTGTGCGGAATGTCGGTCCCTGGTACAGTTCCGCGGCTGCAGGTCACCTGAGCTCCCTGTTTCTCCAATTCCGCGGCCACCTCTTCGATGGCGGGGGCCGCCACATTGTTCATGAATTTGGTGACCTCGGCCTCGTCGGGATAGTGCATATGCCGGGCCAGGCGGCGGCGCCACTGGCCTCGGCCACCTTCTCCACTTTCCACGATGCGCTCTGAGAGCGCGGATGACAGTGTGGACTCGCGCGATTCGGCCGTATAGCTCTCCATACGCAAGGCTCTCCACACTCCTGCCATCAGGAGATAGAGGATGATGGACAGCGGCAAGCCCACTATCACCGTGGCCATCTGCAGGGTGTAGATGCCGTCCAACAGCAGCATCACCAGGGTCAGTCCACCGATAATGAAGCTCCATACGATGCGCAGCCACGGCGGTCCGTCCGAGGTGGTGTCTTCGGTCCTGGACGTAAAGTTGGCGAGCACCAGGGCACCAGAGTCGGCACTTGTGACGTAGAAGAGCAGCCCCACCAACACGGACACTCCGATGATGAACGAGGCACCCGGGTAGTCCGCCATGAGCGCGAAGTAACCGGAGCCCTCAAAATCTTCAGCTTGTTCCGCGAACTCCGTGTCGCCACCCATGATCCGGGAGACCGTAGCGTTGCCGAAGATCGAGATCCACACCGCGATGAAGGCGAACGGCACCACAAGCACCCCAACGATGAACTGACGGAGTGTGCGCCCCCGTGAAATTCGGGCCAGGAACAGGCCGACGAACGGCGCCCAGGCCATCCACCACGCCCAGAAGAAGATAGTCCACCATTCGACCCAGCCTTCGTCGAGCCAGGCCTCGGAGGTGTCATAGGCGAACGTTTCAGTCAGCATCCCCGGGAACAGTGCGACGAAGTCTCCGAAGTTCTTCACCAGCGCATTGAGCAACTGCACCGTCTCACCGGAGACCAGCACATAGATCATCAGCAGGATGGCCACCAGGACGTTGAGCTCGGCCAAGCGCCGAATACCTCTGTCCACACCGGAGACTGTAGAAAACGTCACCACCACGGCAGCAAGAATAATCAGCGCAGCCTGGATGCCGGTTCCGGCCTCGACGTCGAAAATCCAACCGATGCCGAAGCTGAGGAACACCACGCCGATTCCCAGGCTGGTGGCGATTCCGAAGACCGTTCCGATCACAGCCCCCGTTTCGATGATGTCGCCAGTCGTGCCGCGGGCACGGCGCCCGATGATCGGCAGCAGGGCGCTGCGGATACTCAGCGGAAGGTGGTAACGGTAGGCAAAAAGGCCGAAGGCCATTCCCATGAGGGCGTACATCGCCCAACCGGGAATTCCGTAGTGGAACATTGTCCACAGCGCTGCCTCTTCTGCAGCCTGCAGAGTACCGTCCGCAGCCCCTGGGCCGACACGAAGGTTGGTGGCCGGTCCGACGACGGCGAAAAACATCAGATCCACACCGATGCCGGCGGCAAAGAGCATCGCGGTCCAGGTGAAGAGGTTGAATCGGGGTCTGGAATGGTCGGGTCCCAGTTTGATTCGTCCAGAGCGGGTGAAAGCGACGACGAGAACAAAGACCACAACGATGGCGGCTGTGAGGATGAAATACCATCCCAAACTGCCGCTGATCCAGGTGAAGGCGCCTTCGAGTACTTCATACGCGGAGGCTGGAGCTGCGGCGGCCCACGCGGTGAACGCCACAATGATAGCTGCGGAAATAATGAAAACAGGCCAATTGACCTTAGAGGCTCCGGAAGCGGTGGGTGCTGCGGCCATCGAGTTCCTCACTCAGTTGATTAACGGTGTCGGGTGATTCATGTACAACGCTATGGGACGTCGGCGTTGGACGCTTTACTGTGACACAGATGGCCGCCCTTTGTCTGGCTCTCGGGGCCACGGGAAAGAAATTCTAAGAATCTTCCCATCCGATACGACTCCGGCGCCGAACTGTTAGTACGCAGGCCGATCACACCACAGAGATTGGACCCTGTCCCACCACACAGTTCGATAGGAGATTTCAGTCATGCAGACCGAGATGCGCACAGCAAGCAAATTCCTTGGCATCGGCACTATCGCATTGCTGGGCTTGACAGCCTGCGGCGGCGCCGACGACGAGGCACCTGAGAATGATCAGGATGCAACGACGCAAGAGGACATGGAACAGGACGATGCCATGGACCAGGAGGACGATACTGACGACATGGACGAGTCCGAAGGTATGGACGAGGATATGGAGGAAGAATCCGATGAGGGCATGGATGAAGATATGGATCCTGCCGCAAACCTCGTCGGTGCCGCCTGTGAAGATTACGCAGAGCAAGTTCCCGAGGGCGACGGATCTGTCGACGGAATGGCTCAAGACCCTGTGGCCACCGCCGCTTCCAACAACCCGATGCTCACCACACTGACCAGCGCGGTCTCAGGGGAGCTGAACCCGGATGTCGATCTGGTGGACACTCTCAACAGTGACGAGTTCACTGTCCTGGCCCCCACTGATGACGCCTTCGGCGAGGTGCCGGAAGAGGACCTGAATGCCTTGGCTGAGGACGCCGACGCGCTCGCTGGTGTGCTTACCTACCACGTCATCCCAGGACAACTGAGTCCTGATGAGATCGAAGGCGAGCACGAGACGGTCAACGGCGCTACTGTGACTATCACCGGAGAAGGTGAAGAGCTCATGTTCGACGAGGCCGGCCTCGTCTGCGGAGGTGTTCAGACTGACAACGCCGTGGTCTACATGATCGACGGTGTTCTGATGCCAGCGGCCGCTGAGGAGTAAACCCCCCCCCCTTTCGCTCTGAAGGTAGAGCCGCACCGCGCCCATGCCCATGGCGCGCACACGATGGCGGCGCCTCGACAGCCCCTGGGGCCCGTCGGGCGCCGCCATCGTCCTATTTTCCCCATCAATGACGACACTCGTCCCACGGGGTCAGAGCAACTCGTGATTAGACCAAGTCCATGGCAAGCTGGAGTAATGTCCAGACCCAAACCGGCTGAGGAGCGCCTCGGCGACTCCCCGCAGTCGGGTGCAGCAATGGATGCCTGCGGTGCATTGCTCGTAAGGATTCAGCATCATGACGAACAGGCTTTCGAGGCCCTGTACCGGCAGCATGGCAGCATCCTGTTGGCAACAATCCTCCGCCTGGTACGCAACAGGTCGCTCGCGGAAGAGGTCTTACAGGAAGTCTTTTTCGAGGTGTGGACCAGAGCTGACTCTTTCCGACCTGACGCAGGATCCGGAAGAGCGTGGTTGACCACTATGTGCCGCCGCAGAGCCATTGATCGGGTCCGGTCCGTTCAGGCCCAGCAAGATCGGGACTTCACCGAGGGAGTTAAGCAGGTCCATGAGGTCGAGCCGGATATCCAGACCGAGGCTTTGAACCACGTGGAGTCCATACGCCTCAACACGGCGCTGCGGCAACTTCCGGCCGAGCAGGCCACGGCCATTGCCATGGCCTACTATCAGGATCTGTCCCACAGCCAGATAGCTACGGCCTTAGACATCCCGCTGGGGACCATAAAATCCAGGATACGCGACGGTATGAAGCGTCTACGCGCTCAGTTGGAGGTGAACGATGCACGCTGATCACGAATACCTCGCGGCCGGTTACGTGCTCGGTGGCCTCGCCCCAGACGAGCTTGAGCTCGCACGGTCCCTCAACGAGTCCGACCCAGAGTTCCGCGAAGAGGTAGCAGCATTCTCGGATACTATGGCGCTGCTTTCGGACTCTGATGTGCCCGTCACCCCCAGCCCTGAGGTGGACGCAGCAATCCTTAGCATTCCCCATCAGGGAACCAACGCGGGCAGCGAACCCCATCCATCCACAGCAGAAGAACCTCAGTCGACGCCGGCCGTGGAACCCACTCGTCGTGCGCGGATCACTCAGACGATGTTCGCTCTGGCGGCCTCCGCACTCGTTATCGTCGCCGCCGTCCTGGGCACCATGCTCTTCAACCAAATGCAGCAAGCGCAGGAGATCGAACAGTCTCTCACCGCAGCTGAGCAGGAGCGTGAGCAGATGGAGCTCTTGCTCGGTGCCCCCGACTTATCGGCCGCCCATGTGGAATCAGCTGCTGGGGGCAGCGTGACTGTCACCTATTCGATGGACGCACAGATGATGCACATCGTCCCTCACAATGTCCCGGCGCCCTCGTCTGATGAGTCCATGCAGATGTGGCTTATTGATGAGGAAGGACCACACAGTCTGGGGCTGATGAGCGGCGAAGGATCCGAGATGCTGGCCTCCGTGGATCTCGCAGAGGGAGTCGCGTTCGGGGTGACGATCGAGCCTTCTGGTGGTTCTCCGGAACCAACAGATGACCCCATTATTGTTGCCGAACTCTAATGCCCCATCCACCTGGGGCCGCGGCTCCGAATACGGAACATGAGCCCCGCTGACGTGTCCCCTCACCGACTCTCCGTGACGCTCCGATGCGCTGTGGCCGGTGTCGTGGCAGCAGCGGTGTTTCTGGGACTTGCGGATATTCTGGCGCGGTTCTTCGCCCCTTCGGCTTCACCCCTGGTCGCGCTGGGCAACACCATCATCGAACTCTCGCCTTCCGCCCTACAAGACTTCGCCATCTCGACCTTCGGCAGTAACAACAAGCTCGTCCTGTTCATCAGCATGGCGATTGGTGGAGCGCTCCTAGCAGCTGTGCTTGGCATTGTGGCAGGTCGGCGGCTGAAGATCGCGAGTGTGGTATTCAGCGTCATCGGACTGGTCTTCATCGGTGTGGTGCTCCGCCGACCAGACACGGGATGGGTCGATGCCGTGCCCACAGTTGCCGGAACAGGCATGGGCCTCGCTGCGTTGACTGCCCTGGTGATCACGGCCCACCCCAAAGCATCGGTGTCTTCTGCGAATGAAGAACCCCCGCTGGCTGCGTCCAGACGAGCCTTTCTCGGCCTGGCCGCCGCTGGTACTGCGGTTGCCGTCGGCTCTTTGGCACTGGGGCGTTCGGTGCAGACTTTTGCTCAAGATGTGGCGACGGCGGTCGGCCGGCTGGTTCTGCCCTCGCCTGCGGTTCGCGCTGCAGCGATTCCCGAGTCCGCGTCTGTGGGCGTCAATGGTGTCGCTTCCTTCATTACAGACAACTCCGAGTTCTACCGCATAGACACTGCCTTGGTGGTCCCCGAGCTGAATCCGGAGGAGTGGTCTCTGCGGATTCACGGTCTGGTGGAGAACGAGGTGCTGATCGATATGTCTGAGCTGTTGTCCCTGCCGCTGGAGGAACATCACATCACCCTGGCATGCGTGTCCAATCCGGTGGGTGGAGATCTCTTGGGAACCGCTACGTGGTTGGGTTATCCGGTGCGGGAGCTTCTGGCGCGTGCCAACCCATTGCCGGAGGCGGATATGGTGCTGTCACGTTCATCGGATGGCTTCACCGCATCGACTCCGCTGGAGGCTCTGACCGACTCCCGCAGCTCACTGTTAGCAGTGGGTATGAACGGCGAACCCCTGCCCGTCCAGCATGGATTTCCTGCGCGGCTCGTCGTTCCCGGACTCTATGGCTACGTCTCAGCCACCAAATGGGTGGTGGAGCTGGAAGTGACACGGTTCGATCTGGCGACGGCGTACTGGACCGACAGGGGTTGGGACGAGCGAGGACCGGTTCTTGTCTCATCACGGATTGACGTGCCTCGAGCGTTGGAGACACTGTCCGCAGGGGACGTCGTCATAGCGGGAAGTGCTTGGGCGCAGCATGTTGGGATCGAAGCTGTGGAAGTCCAAGTCGATGATGGCGAATGGGAGCCTGCCGACCTGGCTTCAGAGGTCTCAGCTGATACCTGGCGTCAGTGGAGGTACGTGTTCCCCGATGCAGAACCAGGAAGGCACTGGGTGTCAGTACGAGCGGTTACCGCGGATGGTGAGGTTCAGACTGGAGAACGTCAGGACCCCATACCGAACGCGGCGACAGGCCGGCATCGTATCGACTTCCAGGTCGAGTGACGCAGACAGACAAAGTACTCTTCGTCAGTCCGGCGGGTCGGGATTCTTGGATTTCCGGTTGGCCTCTGCCTTGAGTGCGGCACTCCAACTGCCGTAGAAATTTCGGATAGCCGGACCGGACGGAATGTCCGTGCGTCCCTGACCCACCATTTCTTTTCTCCACTCAACGTAGTGCTGGAGCTTAGTGGAGTAGTTGCCCTTGGCGGCGTCGTGTTTGAAAGTGCGGATGGCGGTGTCGAACTGCTCCGGGGTAAACCGTGCTGAGCCGAAGCCCTTGGGCATGTGCTGTTTGGATGTGGCGAACCCTGCCGAGCGGAGCGCCTCATTCCATGAGCCTCCAGCACGTTTGAGGATGGTCGTAGCGCCGACTGGCCAAATCTGCTTGCCTTTGCTCGATTGGATCCCATGAGCTGCGATGAAATCGGTTCGAATTTCCGCGTACCTTTTGGCGGAGATTGTCAGTGCAGGGTTCCGTTCAAGGCTCTTTTTCCCGGCTCGCACAGTATCCTGAGCGAGGGAAGTCAGATGAGGTGTGCCCTGGTGGTGGAGCATCGCGTCCAGGGTTTCGGCCATCTCTGAAGGAAGTTCCGGCACCTCAGCGTCTGGAGTTTGGCCGTAGCCCAATGCGAACAGCAGGCTGGCATGCAGAGCGCTGTCGGGGACCAGTGGAGCAACCATGGTTCTGAGCTAGTCCTTCGACGTTTCCGTGCTTGGTGGGCCGTGGACCTGCTCCGCATTGTTCAGTCCATCAATTGACGCCATCTCAGCCTCTGAAAGCTGAAGTCCTGTCACGTCGAGGTTCTCGCTCATTCGCTGCGGGGCATCAGTTTTGGGTATCACGATATCGCCGCGCTGCAAGTGCCAGCTCAGCAGGACCTGGGCCGGGGTTCGGCCGTGCCGGTCGGCGAGCTCCGCGATGACCGGGTCACTGAGCTCCGCGCCTTTACCCAACGGGCTCCACGCTTCAACCGCGATCCCGTGGGACTTGGTGAATTCGCGCAGCTCATTATTGGCGAAGTAGGGGTGGATCTCGATCTGGTTGACCGCCGGTACAACGCCGGTAGCTTCGATAATCCGCTCCAGATGCTCCTCCTGGAAGTTCGACACTCCGATGGAGGCAACGCGCCCTGAGTCGCGCAACTCGACCATGGCCTTCCAGGTATCGACATAGTCGACGGTCAGCTCAGGCATGGGCCAATGGATGAGGAAAAGATCCACAGTCTCAAGACCCAACCGCTCCAATGACTGAGCGAAGGTGCGGTGGACATCGGCGGGCTCGTGGAACTGGTTATTGAGTTTGGTGGTGATGAACACCTCATCCCGCGGAACCCCAGATGCCCGAAGGCCCTGGCCCACACCTTCTTCGTTCTTGTACATCTGCGCGGTGTCCACGTGCCGGTATCCCGTCGCCAGCGCTGCCGCGACCGACTCCGCCGGAGCAGCCAAGGCAGAAGTGCCGAAACCGATGACGGGAATCTGATGACCGGAATTCAGTTCGAGGGTGGAAGTCATAAGGTCCACTCTACGGTGCCGTTCCCGAGATTTCCCTGGACCAATTGCAGCAATGTTCTGATCGCGGGCGGGCCCGAACGCTCCGCTGTTGTGCCTGCGGAACGGTCAAGCAGAACGGCCCGCATCCCAGCCGCGCGAGCGCCGGCGACGTCAGCATCAGGGTTGTCTCCCACCATGAGACAGGCATGAACGGGTTGCCGAACACATTCGCTGGCTGCTGCGAAGATGCGTGGATCAGGTTTGCTGAATCCGAGCGCCCCGGAGGCAAGCACGGGAACATCCGTGAGCCCGATTCGCGTGACCTTTTTCCTCTGCTGCTCATCGGGCCCGTTTGTCACCACAGCCATTGCCAGGCCAGCGGTCCGCAGTGATGCAACGGTGGGTGCGACATCATCGAATGGGCGCCAGTGGTGCTGGTATTCGCGCTGATATTGCTCGAAGACAGCCCAAGCGCCGTCGTCGCTCCTGACGCCAAGGTCGATGACCTCGGCTGAGAACTGCGTAATGCGCTGGAGTCGCTGCTGGGCGTTAGTTCACCTGCCAGGTAACGCTCGTAGAGCTGGTGGGAGATCCGTTGCCACTGCGCCAGCAGATCTTTCACCTCAGCGCTGGTGAGCTGGTCGTGGGTCGGCAGAAGGGAACGTATGGCGGCGTCGCGGGCCGTATCGTGGTCCAGCAGCGTCGCGTCAAGGTCAAACAGCACCGCCCGGATGCCGGGAATCAGACTGGTGATGCTCAGACCTCCATCCGCAGAGGTGTGCTGGCCGGGACTGGGTCTGTGCTGAGCCGACCGTAGGTGAGTACATCAATCCGCTCACCATCTATGAGGAACTTCCGCCGTTCGGTGCCTTCGTGGATGAATCCAGCGGAGCGTGCGATGGCTCCGGATGCGGGATTATTGACCCGATGGCCGAGCTCTAAACGTTCGAAACCCCCATCTCCGGCTTCACGGCTGGTGAGCGCCCAATTCGCTGCCGCTGAGGCCGCTGCTGAACCCAGCCGAAGTCCGCGGAACTCAGGATGTATCCAGTAAAAGAACCACCCGAGACGGTGCTGAGTGGCGCCATTGATGCCGATAACACCCACGCAGTCGTCATCGGCTACGACGGCGAAACCGTGGTTACCCTCTGCGGTATCGGTGACGAAGGTGATGTACTGCCGTGCCGAATCCAGATCGGTAACCTCTCCTTGCCTGCTCATATCTGTGGAGTCAGCCTGGAAACCGGCCAGGACAGCGGTGGCGTCGTCGACTCGCAAGCGTCGCAGGAACGGAGAGTTCACGGATCTACCCTATCTGCCGGAATGTTGGTCCTCATCGCAACGTTGGCCAAAGTATGCGTGCAATGACTTACCGAGAATATGGCGACCCGAACACTCTGCAGCTCGTGGATTTGGCTACACCGAAGGTCGGCCCAGGCGAGGTGCTGATCCGTGCCGAGCGAGCGTCGGTCAATCCGGTGGACTGGAAACTGATGAGCGGTGCCCTCGACGCCATGATGAATACTTTCTTCCCGGTTATCCCAGGGTGGGATGTGTTCGGTGTTGTGGAGCAGGTCGGCCCTGATGTGCCGGAGTTCTCGCCTGGAGACCGCGTCGCCAGTTACGCGCGGAAAGACTTTGTCCAGGGCGGAACCTACGCCGAGTACGTCTCAGTGCCTTCGACCTCGGTGGCGCACGTGCCGGAGGCAGTTAGTTCCGACGCCGCGGCAGGGCTGCCACTCACAGGCCTTACTGCGCTGCGCTGCCTGCAGACTCTGAGTGTCACGGACAAGGACACTGTGCTGATCCACGCAGCCTCTGGGGGTGTCGGCCATTTGGCCTCCCAGTTGGCTCTGGAGGAGGGCGCCAGGGTCATCGGCACGGCGTCTGAAGCTCATCACAAGCGCCTGCGCGACATGGGGGTGGAGCCGGTCACCTACGGCGACGGGTTGGCTGACCGTGTTCGCGAACTAGCCCCGGACGGGGTGGACGCCGTGGTTGACTGCGTCGGTGGAGTGCTCGAGCAGACACTGGCGGTGCTGACCGATGGTGGGCGGCATGTTTCTATCGCTGATCCCACTGTTGTAGAGCAGCAGGGTCGGTGGGTCTGGGTGCGGCCCGACGGCGCCCGGTTGGAAAGTCTTCTGGAACGGGTCGCCGATGGCCGGTTGACCGTGGACATCGATTCGATCTACCCCCTGGAGAAGTCCGTCGAGGCAATGGAACACAACCAACGCGGAGCCCGAGGGAAGATCCTCATTGACCTCACCAGTTGAGCCTTAGCCCGTAAGGGGGAAGACTCAACATTCCACGACGTTGACCGCGAGGCCGCCGAGGGCTGTTTCCTTGTATTTGTGGGACATGTCCTTACCCGTCTCGCGCATCGTGTTGATGACGTCGTCGAGCGTGACGCGGTGTTCGCCGTCGCCCATAAGAGCCATGCGGGCGGCGTTGACCGCCTTCGTGGCGCCAATCGCGTTGCGTTCGATGCACGGAACCTGGACGAGACCTGAGATCGGATCGCAGGTCAGCCCTAGGTTGTGTTCCATAGCAATTTCGGCGGCGTTCTCCACCTGGGTGGGGGTTCCGCCAAGGACTTCGCACAGTCCGGCGGCTGCCATAGATGAGGCTGAGCCAACCTCTCCCTGGCAGCCGACTTCAGCCCCGGAGATGGAAGCCTGCTCCTTGTACAGCACCCCCACGGCCGCAGCGGTCAGCATGTAGGTGGTCACGATTTCACGCCGGTTTGCCTGATCGGCGAACGTGGAACCTGGGCCGTAGTGGGTGGCGTAGAACCCGACGGCCGGAATAATGCCCGCCGCACCGTTGGTCGGCGCTGTGACCACTCGCCCGCCTGACGCATTTTCCTCATTGACGGCCAGCGCCACGAGATTCACCCACTCCTGCCAGTAGGCGTAGGAGCGTTCCGGGTCGTCTTGCCACAATTTGGCGTGCCAGGCTGGTGAGCGGCGTCGAACTTTCAGGCCGCCGGGTAGGGGGCCCTCTCTGGCCAAAGCCGAGTCTTTGCAGGCCTCCATCACTTCCCAGAGGTGCCAGATCCCATCAACGACCTCTTCCTCGGTACGGTGTGCACATTCATTAGCCATCATCACTTGGGAGACCGGCAGCCCGGAATCGCTGCAGTGTGCCATCAGCTGGGCGGAGGTGCGGAATGGGTAGGGAACTGAGGCGTCGGCCTCAGCAAGCTCAGCTGCGGGGGAATCCGACTCAGCGACGACGAATCCGCCGCCGACCGAGTAGTAGGTCTCTTCTGCGAGGAGTGCGTCCTGAGAATCCACTGCGCGGAGGATCATGGCGTTGGAGTGCCGCTCCAGATGGGTGAGGGGCCGCTGAATAAAGTCCTCGATCCGCAGCGTGATGTCCACGCGCTGTCCTAGCTGGGCAGCAACCTGGACGGTCCCTGATGCTTCCATGGAGGCTTTGCGATCGTCGACCTGATCCGGAAGTATCTCTTCAGCTGCCCACCCTTCTAATCCAAGCAGAACGGCGTCAAAGGTGCCATGACCTGCTCCCGTTGCGGAGAGCGAACCCAGCAGCTCAACCTGAATACCAGCGAGGTGGTCGATCTTAGGTACGACCTGCTCATCGACGAACCGGCGGGCTGCGCGCATCGGTCCCACAGTATGAGACGACGAGGGACCCACCCCGACGCTGAAGAGATCGAAAATGCTGATCATGTGACTTAGCTTACGCTGTGCCGTTCAGGCCCTGTACCGACCGGGTCTGTGGTTGAAGGCGATAATGATATTCATAACGACGGCGCCGGCGGCGGAGAGCAAGACGTTCTCAGGGGCGAGGACCGTCAACGCGAAGAGGATGACGGTGATGTCGAGTCCCATCTGCACATATCCGCCACGGAGGTTGAACTGCTCCTGGGCAATGATCGCCAAGATGTTGAACCCACCCAGTGAACTCCCGTGTCTAAACACGATGAGCAGTGCGACGCCCAAGAGTGCATTGCCGGCGAACACCCCGAAGACTGGATTGATATCTGGGACTGGCATAAATATTTCGCAGATGGCGGCGAAGCCGGAGACGATCCCCACTGAGACGGCTGTCCGAAGGGTGAATCGCCACCCTTTGCGCCACAGAGCTAGGCCAAAAAAGGGAATATTGACGAGGAAGAACAGCCACGCCAGGCCAAGCGGCGTGCCGAAAGTGAGCAGAAGGGCCAGGCCTGCGGTACCTCCGCTGACGGCTTCTGACTGTTCGAGCAGGTAGAGGCCTAGGGCTGCCATGAAGGTGCCGGTCACCACCCCGAGAACGTCTTCGACGGCGGAGTGGGGAATGACATGCCCGGCGAGGGGCTGGATATTGGCACCGCGTTCGCTGCGCCCATCTGAGTCGCCGTGGCCGCGGGGTGTTGCGGGGTCCGGCTCTGAGTCTGGTGTGGACATGCGCAATAGCGTACTTCGAGTGTGTTTCGTAGAGGTTGACCGAGCTTCAGGGGCGCCAAGTGAAACGCTAGGCACCGCTGGGGCTCGGGCGTCGCGCCTTCGCATACCTCCAGACCGTTCACGGTCAAGGTGGCCAGAGTTGACCGCCCGTCTGAGGGGTCCAGAGATCGCTGAATCCACCCACGGAGCTCAGGCCGGGAGACCGCTCGGGAAAGTCGTGAGAGCGAACTGCTGGCATAACCGGCAAGAGTACCCATGCGCAGCATATGGTCCGGTGTGTCAGCTAGAGCCAACAGGATGCCTTACTCGAATCAACTAATCTTTCAGCGGACTCGACAGTGAGTAAGAGAAGACTGTGCCGTCTTTGCTGGAAAGAGCTTGGACGTCTACGTCGTACAGACTGGAGATGAGGGCTGGT
Source organism: Nesterenkonia haasae (assembly GCF_010119385.1). Lineage (GTDB taxonomy): Bacteria > Actinomycetota > Actinomycetes > Actinomycetales > Micrococcaceae > Nesterenkonia > Nesterenkonia haasae. The sequence continues at coordinate 45,305 of NZ_VFIE01000018.1, read as the reverse complement.
GTGAGGACCGCAGCAACTTCACCGGCTGCCATGATTCGCCCGTCTGCGATGGCAATGACTCGGTCTGCGTGGAGGGCGGCGAGGTTGATGTCGTGAAGTGCGGTGATGACTGCGAGTCCTTCACTGGCGAGGGCGCGCAGAAGCGCGAGGGTCTGGAGTTGAGCTCGGGGATCAAGATGGTTGGTGGGTTCGTCGAGGAGGAGGAGAATCGGTTGTTGCGCCAGTGCGCGTGCGAGTAGCACACGTTGACGTTCGCCTCCGGAAAGTTCGGTGAAGTCTCTGTGGGAAAGGTATTGTGCTCCGGTGCGTTCCAGAGCGTCCTTCACCACCTGACGGTCATCTACGGAAGGCGCGGTCAGACGGCCAAGGTGTGGGGTGCGTCCGAGCATGACGGTTTCTTGTACGGTCAATGGCTGGTCGGTAGCGGAATGCTGGTCAATGAACGCAACGGCCTTGGCACGATCACGTTGCGTCAGTGCCGTGAGGTTCTTGTCTCCTAGGTAGACCTGGCCACGCGTAGGAGCATCGAGATGGGCGATCAGCTGGAGCAGGGTGGACTTGCCGGCGGCGTTCGGTCCGATGAGTGCAGTGATTGCGCCCGGAGGTGCAGTGAATGTGACATCTTCGATGATGCTCCGCCCGTCGCGGTGGAAGCTCAGACCCTCGACGCTTAGTTCGGCGGTCACAGTGCTCTCCGTGACCGCAACAGAAGAATCGCGAAGGCGGGCGCTCCTAGGATCGCGGTGACGATCCCGACGGGAAGCTCTCGCGGGTCGAAGGCGACACGGGCGATCGTATCGGCGAGAAGGAGCAGGAGCGCCCCAGCGAGGGCTGCGACGGGCAGTAGCCGTCGGTGGTCTGGGCCAGTGAGAAGTCGCGTGGCGTGCGGGACGAGGAGGCCGATGAATCCGATGGACCCGCTGACCGAGACGAGTGCGCCGGTAAGAACCGCGCTAGCTCCCAGGAGCAATATGCGGGCCGTGGTGGCATGGACGCCAAGAGAGCGGGCGGTGCGGTCACCGAACGCGAACGCATTGAGGGTGTTGGCTGAAAGAACAAGGGGCACCCCGATGGTGAGGAACGCAATGGCGGCGATGAGGACACTATTCCAGGTCGTTCCAGCCAACGATCCGAGGAGCCACCCGAGAATCTCCCGGTAGGTGTCACCGGTTGAACTCCAGAAGATGACCAGGCTTGTCATGGCAGAAAAGAGTGAGGAGATCGCGACGCCGGCAAGGACGGTGCGCGACGGCGAAGCCGGGCCGCCGACACTGGCGAGGATCAGGGTGCCGGTGAGAGCCAGTATGGACCCGAAGAACGCGGCTACGGGCAGGGTGATCGTGAGACCTACAACAATGACGAGCACTGCACCCAGAGAAGCTCCAGAGGAGAGACCAAGCAAGTATGGATCGGCGAGCGGGTTGCGGGTACTGGCCTGCATGACGGTGCCGCAGACGGCGAGCCCTGCCCCGACGAACATAGCCGTGACAATGCGGGGCATTCGCAACTCCCACATGATCGCCTCCTGGGTGACCGACAATGACGCGTCAGTGTTGGTCACATGGGCAATCATGCTTACCCCTACATCGTGGACCGAGATATTCGCAGGCCCAATGACGATGGCAGCCAGCATTTCAATGGCGAGTGCGATGGTAAGGAACAAGACACCGACCGTCAGGCGCGCTCGTCCACGGGCCGCTGCTGGCCAACGGGGTGGAGGTGTGTGAGTTCTCGAGTCTGACCGGACTGATGATGCCATGACGGTCACTCCAGGAGGTCGAGGTCTGCGAGCTGCTGATGTATCGTTTCGACGGCTTCCACGCTGCGGACTCCTGCTTCACCGGCAGGGAACGGGATGATGAGGTACCGGTGGTTCTGCACGGCTGGGAGGGCGGCGGTTGCGGGGTGGCCTTCAAGCTGGGCGATCTTCGTCTCTGCGGATCCCCAGTCTGAGTCGACAAGAACGATCACGTCAGGGTCGGCGTCGACGACGGCTTCCCAGGACAGTGACGACCAGGTCATTGGCACCTCGCCGGCGATGTTGGTCAGTCCTACGGCGTCCATGACCAGTTGTGGATTCCCGATACCCGCACCCACGTAGGGGGTGTCGCTGCCGGAGCTATACCACAACGCGGACAGGCCACGATCGTCTGAGGTAATGGCGTCGAGGCGCTGCTGCTGGTCCGTGATCAGGGAATCGGCAGCGGTGGACACATCAAAGACATCCCCAGCGAGTGTGATCTCGTCCCAAAGGTCCTCCCATGTGAGGGGATTGGGCTGGTACTCAGCTTCCTGGCAGGCGGCTGGCGAGACAAGCGTGTTGACTCCAAGGCGGTGGAGGGTGTCGCGTTCCCCGGCGCCTTCAGCGGTGACGTTGGACTCCCATCCGGCGTAGACGAGGTCCGGTTCGATATCGAGTACTGTCTCCTGGCCGGGTACCCGCTCGGAGATTACATCGGGTTCGGTTTCAGGCGCCCACTCCTGGGCGTAGGGGCCGTCGGGGAACGCGACGCCAGCGACCCGGTCCTGTAGTCCCAGGGCAAGCATCATCTCGATCGAGGTCGACTTGATCGCCACGACGTGATCTGGAGCCTCATCGAAGGTCACTTCGGTGCCGCAGTTGTCCACGGTGATGGGGTATGTGGCCTCGGCCTGGCCGGTCGCCGATGGTGGTGTGTTGGTTTCGGGGGTCGTGGCACATCCGACCAGGGCGAGTAGCCCTATGGCGAGGGCGGCGATCAAAGTACGTGCGCGGATTATGGTGGGCTTTCGCATCAACTCAGTGCTTTCAGGCGTGGGGCGAGGTCGCGGTGGAAAAGCTTCATGAAGCGGCCCTGATCGTGACCAGGGGCGTGGAAAAGGAGGTGGTTAAATCCATGGTCGAGGTATTCCGCAATCTGAGCGACCACCTCGTCGGGATCGGTGCCAACGATCCACCGTTGTGCGATCTTCTCCAGCGGGAGGGCATCGGCGGCTCGTTCCATTTCGACCGGGTCCGTGATGTCGTGCTTCTGCTCTTTCGACAGCGAAAGCGGTGACCAGAACCGGGTGTTCTCCAGCGCCTTGTCGTAAGTTGTCTCGTAGGAGATCTTGATCTCGATCATCCGGTCTATCCCATGCATGTCGCGCCCTGCGGCATCCGCTCCGGCAGCCAGCGCAGGCATGAGCTTGTCGGTGTAGAGCTCGCGTCCCTTCCCGGAGGTTGCAATGAACCCGTCGCCTGCGCGTCCGGCATACTTCGCCACCACCGGTCCACCGGCGGCGATATAGATCGGGACGCCGCCGTCGGGGGCGTCATACACGGAGGCATCATGCGTGGAGTAGTAGTCGCCGTCAAAACTGACCCGGTTACCACGCCACAGAGCACGCATGAGGCGCACGGCCTCACGCAGGCGGGCGAAGCGTTCGGAGAACTCCGGCCACTTCTGTTCTCCTGCACCACGGAAACCGGTCGCGATCTCATTCAGGGCCTCCCCAGTTCCGACCCCGAGCCACACCCGGTCCGGGTAAAGGGTGCCGAGAGTTCCGAAAGCCTGAGCGATGACCGCGGGGTTGTACCGGAAAGTCGGGGTGAGCACGCTGGTGCCGAGACGAATGTGTGAGGTGCGTTCTCCGGCGGCGGCTAGCCAGGCCAGCGCGAACGGAGAGTGCCCGCCTTGATGCCGCCAGGGTTGAAAGTGGTCACTGACCGCGACGGACTCGAACCCCTGTATCTCCGCAGCGACGGCAAGCTCAACGAGCTGCCTCGGAGCGAACTGTTCAGCAGATGCCTTGTATCCCAGTGTGATCGTCATGATGGCGTCCTTTCTCGATTCTGTGCAGCGGCGGTGCCGGCGGTGAGCCCTTCCGCGTAGGCCTCGTCGCTTCCGGAACGGAACATGTCGCGGTCCGGTGTGCGGATGATCGACGCCGCCCCTGGCAGGTCCAGGGAGCCGACCGCGTTGCCGTAGCCGCGAACGACGGCGACCGGAAGTCCAAGGGTTTTGCCCTTCACGAGGTCGGTCGCCGCGGCGAGCTCATCCGCAAGGCAAGGGCGGCTCACCGTCAGGGGCCGTCCCGCGGAGTCTGGAATGCTGGAAAGCTCATCGAAGATTCTCACCCCAGCCGCGCCGATCGCGATGTCGGTTTGCCCCTCCCGCCAGGGGCGGCCAATCGTGTCGCTCACGATGACCCCCACTTCTGGGCCTCCGGAGCGGATACCTTCCGCGATAAGACGGGCGGAGCGATCAGGGTCTTTAGGTAGCAGTAGCACAGTGCCTGCGGGGACGTTCGATGAGTCCACCCCGGCGGCGGCGCCCACGATCCCGAGCCGGTTCTCCACGATCCGCGCCCCGCCGCGGGTCGCGACGACGCGTAGCGTCTCGGAAATAATCGCCGACTCACGATCCTCCGCCTGCACAAGACGGCCCTCTGCCTTGGAGACGATCTTCGATGTCACCACCAGCACATCACCATCCTCCAGTGGGCGGTCCATGGTCGAGGTGCGAATCATGGCTACAAGGTCGTCGCCCTCGGAGATTTCGGGGATTCCGGAGGGTGCCCAAATGAGCAACTCTTTCGGTCGTTCTGCGAGTTCAGGACCGGAACGCTCAGGGTCTGCAGCAGCGTCCTCCGTCGGGAACGTCGAATGAAGGGGGCGTGGCATGGTGATGAACGCGTCCTCTCAGAGGCGGGTGAAGGCGAAAATCTGGTCCCGGCCCAACATGGCAGTGGAACCGGGACCAGATCATCGCGATGGCACGTCAGCGATTGGCCGATTCCAGCTGCGCCTCGGCCAGCTTTCGACCAGCGCGATGTGCGTGATCCTCAGCCTTGGTCTTGATCTCCTCGGCCATATCGGTGAAGGCGTCCAGGGCGGGGTTCACTCCGACCAGGGTGAACTCACGGGTCACAACCTCCAAGTCGATCTGCCACACATCTTCGAGGATGCGGCGCATCCAGGCAGTCGCATGGTCCCAGCCTTCCTTGGGCGTGCCTGGTGAGTAGTTTCCGCCCTGTACGGTGACCAGCACGCCCGGCTTCCCCGCAGTCACTGGGGTGAGTGCCGGATTCATGCGAGCATCGGCGATGACGAGGTCGGTGTAAGTCTTGAAGTGCTGCGAGACGCCAAAGTTGTAAAGCGGCACCGCAAACAGGAAGGCGCCGGCCCCGGCGAGCTCGTCCACAAGTGTGGTGGCGAGTCCGAACGCCTCCTGCTGGTTAAGGGTTCGGGCGTCTTCTGCCGTGGCGCTGGCAGCCAATGTATGCGCCCAAGCATCGCTGGGCAACGGAGTGGTGCCGATCTCACGGCGCACAACCCTCGTGTCGGTTGCGGTGGCGAGCCATTGGGCTTCAGCGATATCCGCTAGGGCGCGGCTTACCGAGCCGTCGTGGCGGATGGATGCGTCGATGCGGAGCAAAGACAAAGGAAATCATCTCCTGTTTATCGTTGGGTACTTATGGGCTGAACATCAGGTGAAGGTGGGATGAGAGCCCACCGGTCCCGGCATTCAGGACTGTGGGGTCCCCGTGACCCCTTTGGGGTCAGGGGCGATGTAGAAGTTGTCGCGGAAAAGACCGCTCGGATCCCATACCGCCTTCAGCCGGCGAAGTCTGTTCAGATGCCCTGGCGGGAAGGCCCGGGCGAGGACCTCAGGGCTGGTGTCGGTCTCAAAACTGATGTACATGCCCTCGAATTTCGGCACGAGGTTGGCCCACTGCTGCTGCACCTCCTCGGTGTTGCCGCCAAGCATCGCGATGAGGAAGTTCGCATCTCGCCATCCGTACGCGGCCGCGTCTGCGGACTGGTCGGCGACCGCACCGCCAGCTGAGCGGATACTCAGGATGAGTGAGGAATGGGAAGTGAGGAGGTCTGCGAGCCCGGCTGCGACGTCGTGATCGAGGTGACGTACCAGACCGGCGTGCCCGTGGGGTTCCCCGTGGCCGTGCTGCTGCTCACCTCCGGCGGGCAGATCCAGCAGCGCCGAGTACGGGACCATCTGCACGGACTGGTTTGCCATCGGGGCGAGTTGCGCGAACGGCTGCAGCCGTTCAACGACCATGTCAGGGTTGTTTTCGTCAACGACGATCAGCGCCTGCACTGGGGTTTGTGCGCCAGGACCCGAAGAACTGAGCATCAGGGTTCCTGTCACGGTGGCGTCAGCGTTCTCGATCGTTGCGCCCCAACCTACGAGGAACGTGGTGATGTCCTCGGGGGCGAATGTCAACATCGCGAACCCAACCTGCTCTGAGACTGGGTGCGCCTCGAACTCAAACGACACCACCACCCCGAAGTTCGCCCCTGCCCCGCGGACTGCCCAGAACAGCTCTGGGTTCTCCTGAGCGCTGGCATGGACGAGCTCGCCGTCGGCGGTCACCATCTCGACCGAGCGGAGATAGTCAATCGTCAGACCTCGTTCTCGAGCGAACCAGCCGATTCCTGCCGTAGTGGCCAACCCTCCGACGCCCACGCCGCCGTGGTCGCCGGCGGTGATCGCAAGGTTGAAAGGAGCAAGCTCTTTCGCGACCTGGCCCCAACGCGCTCCCGGGCCGACACGGACGCGGCTGCCGTCGCTGATCGAGATCTCATCTAGCGCGTCGAGAGCAATGACGATCCCACCGTTGTTCAGAGACCTTCCCGACAAGCCATGGCCGCCGCTGAACAATCCCAGCGGTACGTCCCGATGCCGGGCGGCGAACCGCACCGCCTCCTGAACCTCAGAGAATGACTCGGGACGGAGCACCACGCCCGGCTTCGCCCCTCGGAAGTACCCAGAGGTATACCTGTTGTAGCCGCGGTCACCGGGCATCAGGACCCGTGAAGCCAATACCTCGGGGATAGGGTCGTCCTGGAATGCTCTCCCTGTCCGGGCAAGGGCCGGGGTACGAGACGTTGTGCGGGACTTCTCGACCCGGTCCCGGATTAACGGGGCGGTCTCTGTGGCGAACTTGCGGATCTCCCGCGGGTCATCGGACCCCATGATGAACACACTGATCCCATGCTCAGTGGCCAGGTCCGCCAAACTCTCAGCGTTGTACTGTGGCGTCACATTCATCAACCGTGTGATGTCCCGTGGATCACGGCCCGCTTTGCGGGCAGACTCGTCGATGATCTGGTTACCGCGTTCGATATCGCCAGGCTTCATCCACGGCAAGCTCGGCAGCCACCCATCACCCTTGCGCCCCAGTATCCGCTGCATCCGTGGCTTATACGCGCCCACCCAGATCGGGATCTCATGCGCTGGAGTGGGTCCCCGAGCCGCACCTGCCACACGGTGATGCTCACCAGCCACGTGTAGTGGCGACGGGTCCATGGTCTTCCAGATGCCGCGGATGATATCCAGCGCCTCGTCCAGGCCCTTGACTGCCTCCGCCGGGGTCAACAGTGGTGCGCCCATCGTCGCCATCGCTTCGAAGAACCCGCCGGAACCGATGCCCAGCTCGACGCGGCCTCCGCTGAGCTGGTCCAGACTCGCCAGCGCACGCGCCAGCACAGCGGGCTGCCGCAGGGGGAGATTCAGCACGTTCCCGGAGACGTGGATGCGGGAGGTTCTTGCCGCAACCCAGGCCAGCAGGGTCCATGTGTCCTGGAAATCCGGCTGATACGGGTGGTCTTGGAACGTCACTAAGTCCAAGCCCAGCTCCTCGCTGAGCAGGGCTAGATCGACAGGACGCTGCGGGGCAGACGCGATCGGGCTGATGAAGCTGCCAAAACGCATCGGATGCATGTAATCGGACATTGCCCCAGTATTGAGATACGTGACGTCCTTGACAAACACCACGTAACCCACTTACTTTTAGTATGTGACTGAAGAAAAGGCAAGTACATCGCGACGCCCCCTTCGCATCGATGACGAGGAATGCCGTCGCCTGGCTGGCATCATGGAAATCGTCGGCAAACGCTGGTCAAGCGGCATCCTCCTGGCCCTGGGTCTGGGGGCCGAACGCTTCACTGAGATCGAACACCGCGTTGAAGGGCTCTCTGGTCGCATGCTCAACGTCAGGCTCCGCGAACTCGAAGCCGCAGGTCTCCTGGAACGACACGTGGAGCCAACAGTGCCAGTGACAATTCGTTATAAACTCTCCGAACGTGGGATGGAGCTCTTGAAGTCAATGCAGCCCATGGCACAGTACGCACGCCGCTGGGAACCACCCACCAACCAACACAGCGCCCCATAACCCCTCCACGCCGGCCAAATGAGCCCTCGTTAAGGCGACAAAGGCGTCCACATGACGGGGAAGCCTCATCACCATGAGTCACCCCTACCCTCCAGAGTTCCGGGCTCGCGCCAGGCTCCGGCAGCTCAAGTACTAGATACGCGGCGCTGAGCGTCTCAGCCGGACTCTGCCACTCCCAGAATCTTTGGGTTCTGCTGCGCGAACACCCAACGCCGTATTTCGAACTCGAACCTGAAGTCGAAACCGTCTCTAGAAAGACGGTGACACGGAACTTGTGTCATCTGAAGCGCGATAGCTTCGACTTCCGCACGTCCACGCCGTCCATCGCGCCGCGCGGCAATTGCCAACTCAGCAATCCGGCCGCGAGTAATGATTCCGATGAACAATCTAGCCTGATGGGCGCTCAGCAGTGAGGGCCGGGCCCTCGAGACACGATCCCGTTACGATGCCGCGCAGGACTGAAATAGCTGTAAGTGAGAGGTGGCACCTCCACGCGACCCAGGATCCCAACTTGGCCCGCCTTGCGTCCAGATGTACGACGTGAACTGGGACATGGAAAACGCGTGCAGAAGCAGTGAGGAGGGCTTCTGCACGCGTCGCGCTTCCCATCGCGCACTGACATTAGAACACGTCTTCTACGACATCGCAAGGGCAGGAGGTATTAAATCGAATGTATATTCGATCTGAGTTTTCTGTGAGGAAACTGTCAGAATGAACATTCGAAATACGAGGCAAGGGTGAGGTGGCTGAGCTCAGAACCTGACCTGTTGGCGACGGCTCAGATGCAGCCCGGTGAGCGAGCGGCTCGCCGTGAGTAGATCTGTGGGTCGCCCAGTGAAGATGACCTGGCCACCGTCGTGACCGGCCCCGGGGCCGACATCTATTACCCAGTCCGCTCGCGAGATGACTTCGAGATTGTGCTCGATGACGATCACGGTTCGTCCTGAGTCCACGAGTTTCTCCAGCATGGTGATCATGCGTTCTGTGTCGGCCATATGAAGCCCGGCAGTAGGTTCGTCAAGAACGAGAACATCGGAGTCGGCCCCGATCTCAATGGCCAGCTTGATGCGTTGGCGTTCCCCTCCGGAGAGTGTGTTGAGCGGTTGGCCCAGGGTCAGATACCCTAACCCGACGTCGCGGAGTCTGACCAGGATCTTGCTGGCCGCAGGCAGCGATACCTCTGGTGCGGAGGCACTCTCACCTGAAAAGAACTCCAAAGCGTGATCTACCGGCATGCGGAGGACTTCTGCAATGTTCATGCTGCCGAGGGTGTACTCGAGGACTGATGCTTGGAAACGCTTGCCTTGGCATTCTTCACATGTGGTCGAGATCCCCGACACGATACCCAAGTCCTGGTAGATCACCCCGGCACCATTGCAGTTCGGGCATGCTCCTTCAGAGTTTGCACTGAAAAGCGCAGGCTTGACGCCGTTAGCTTTGGCAAATGCCTTACGTATTGGCTCAAGCAGGCCCGTGTAGGTTGCCGGATTCGATCTGCGTGAACCTTTGATGGGGGCCTGGTCGACCGCGACAATGCCATCGCGCCCCGCTAGGGAGCCGTGTATAAGTGAACTCTTCCCGGAGCCAGCAACCCCGGTGACTGCGACAAGAACGCCTTGAGGTATGTCGACATCGACGTTTTGCAGATTGTGTGTGGTGGCCCCGCGGATTGGGATTGCGCCGGAGGCTGAGCGCGTCTGTTCTTTGACTGGTTGTTGGGTCTCGAGGTGATCGCCGGTCAGTGTTCCTGAGTTGCCGAGACCGGCGAAGTCGCCGGAGTAGACCACCTCTCCGCCTTGGCTTCCTGCAGCTGGGCCGATATCCACCACGTGATCGGCGATCGCCATGACGTCTGGGTCATGTTCGACAACGAGGACAGTGTTGCCCTTGTCTCTCAGCTTGAGCAGGAGCTCGTTCATGCGGTCGACGTCGTGGGGGTGAAGTCCTACGGTCGGCTCATCGAAAACGTACGTGACATCGGTCAAAGCTGACCCAAGGTGACGAATCATCTTCACACGCTGGGCCTCGCCACCCGACAGCGTTCCTGAAGGTCGCTCTAGGGAGAGGTACCCAAGGCCGATGTCTGTGAAGTTCCTTAGGACTTCGGCGATCGCAGACAACAGCGGCGCGGCTCCGAGAAGATCACCGGCGGCGGCGTCGAGCTGTTCAATCCAGTCGGCGAGGTCGGTGATCTGCATAGCGCACAGTTCGGCGATATTCTTGCCCGCGATGTGTGAGGACAATGCCTGCTGGGACAGCCGTGTGCCTTTGCAGTCCGGACACTGGGCGAACGCGACGGCGCGGTCAACAAAGGTGCGAATATGGGGCTGCATGCCATCGCGATCTTTGGAGAGAAACGTCTTCTTGACCGATGGCACCAGACCCTGAAAGGTCATATTGGCGCCACCTATCTTCACCTTGCCCGGTTCGCGGTAGAAGAGGTCGTGTCTCTCCTGATCGCTGTAGTCCCGGATGGGTTTCTCTGGGTCGAAGAATCCTGAGTCGCTGTAGAACCGCACGGACCACCCGCCAGCCTTATAGCCTGGAATGGTGATCGCGCCTTCGCTGAGGGACTTGGACTCATCCACTAGTTGCGTGATGTCGATGTCATTGACTTGGCCTCGCCCCTGGCACAGGAGGCACATACCACCGGTGAGGCTGAACCCTGCCGTGTGTTCGGTACCATCAGCTTTGGTGAGGGTGCCGGAACCGGATGCTGAAGCTACATTGAAGGAATAAGCTTGGGGAGAGCCAATCTGCGGATGGGCGAATCTGCTGTAGAGAGTGCGCAGCATGGAATTGACGTCTGTGGCAGTTCCGACTGTGGACCGCGGATTCGGCGACATCCGCTCTTGGTCGATAATGATCGCTGCGGTCAGACCGTGGAGAGAATCCACAGCGGGCCTGGGCATGGAGGGCATGAAGCCCTGGATAAACGCATCGTACGTCTCGTTGATCAGCCGGCGAGACTCAGCCGCGATGGTTCCGAAGACCAATGAGGATTTGCCCGATCCAGAGACTCCGGTGAATACCGTGAGTTTCCGCTTCGGGATATTGAGATTCACATTGCGCAGATTGTTTTCTCGTGCACCTCTGATGCTGATGTATTCGTGCGGCGCAGTAGAAATCGGGCTAGTCGAGTGTGTCTCTGGTGGCAAGTCGGGCATATTCACTCCCACATCGTACAATGTACGCCGAAGAATTTCACAGGTATGCGGCAATATCTCTGCTGCGGATTTCAGTACCAGCGCACTGTTCTGTAGACCCTGTGGGGGCGTCTGCTTGAGAGGTGGTTTGGAGGTGTCTCTGTTGTCGCCTCAGGCTTTCTGGTTGATGCGGAGCAAGTTGCCTGCCGGGTCCCTGAAGGCGCAGTCCCGTACCCCATAGTCTTGGTTGGTGGGTTCCTGGAGTACGTCGGCCCCCGAGGCGACTAGCTGCTCGAATAACCCGTCGAGGTCATCGACGGCCAGAGTCAGGGCCGCATAGCTGCCTTTAGCAATCAGGCTGAGGATGACTGATCGTTCATCATCAGTAATGCCCGGATCTACGGCGGGAGGGTGCAGCACGATCGAGGTGTCGGGCTGGTTGGGTGGACCGACGGTGATCCATCGCATGTCTTCGTAGCCGACATCTTGGCGAACTTCGAACCCTAGTGTGTCGCGATAAAAGTCTAGTGCGTCGTCGGCGTTGGTGTGAGGGAGGAAGGCGTAGTGAATGCTGATATTCATGGCACTCAATTTACGCCCCTTCAGGCGTGGGCGCTTCTTGATTCCTGACGGGTCTGCTCGCCTGCTTGGCTAGGCACGGCGGAATTCCGGCCAGTGCTTGCGGCTGAGTGCGCCTGTAGGCGCTGGGTGGTATTCCGACCAGTTCGGAAAAGCGAGTGCTGAATGTGCCGAGGGATGAGAACCCCACCATGTGACAGACCTCGGTGACACTCAGCTCCCCGCGTCGCAGCAGAGCCATGGCGCGTTCGACGCGGCGGGTCATCAAATAGGAGTAGGGGGATTCTCCGTAGGCCAGCTTGAACTGGCGGCTGAGGTGTCCTGCAGACATAAAGACGCCTCGAGCCAACCCTGCAACATTCAGCGGTTGGGCGTAGTCCCTGTCGATCCGATCTCGGACCTGCCGCATGCGCCGGAGTGTCTCAAGCCGGATCTCACTCGCTGAAGTCATGAGCATATTCTTCCAGGCTGACATCAGCTGTGAGAAGGGATACATGACACTTCATATTTCCATGTAGTAATATTAGGGCCATGAGCGTTTACGCTGCTTTGGCGGAGCCGCACCGGCGGCAGATTCTTGACTTGTTGCGGGCAGGCGAGATGTCTGCTGGCGAGTTGGTGGACGCGTTGGATCTCAGCCAACCGGGAGTCTCCAAACATCTCAAAGTGCTCAGAGCTGCCGGGCTTGTCGATGTCTGGCCCCGCGGCAAGCAGCGCTTCTATGCCTTGCGTCCGGACCCCTTGGTGGAAGTCACCAATTGGCTTGAGCCTTACCGGATGCTGTGGTCCAGCCGTCTGGATAATCTCGAACACTACTTGGAGGAGAACCCATGAATGAGGGCACATATGAAACCGTCAACGGCCGCCCGGCGCTGCGCTTTGAGCGGCGCCTGTCGCATTCGGTTCACCGAGTGTGGCGCGCCGTATCTGACCCTGCCGAGTTGGGACAGTGGTTTCCCGCGGCCGTGCCGTGGGGGCCCGTAGTTGGCGAGAAGATCGAAGCTCACGGAATGACTGGCGAGGTTACCGAGGTGGACCGGCCTCACCGATTGGCGTGGGTGTTCAACGGTGACGACTACAGCTTTGAGATATATCCCGACGGGGACGGGTGTCGGCTGATTTTTATCCACGCATTCGACGCCTCGACTCCAGTGGCACAGACTGCAGCGGGCTGGGAGACGTATCTGATGCGCTTGGATGCGCTCTTGGCGGGTGCTCCGCTCTCCGAAGAGGAAGCGCATGCCAACTGGGATGAGGTGCACGAACGCTACGTCGGGCTCTTCGATGACGACCCCACGCCGGGCCGCGCATTCTGGGCGCGTTTGAAAGAACAGTTGAAGCTCTGACAAGGAAACGCCCCGAGCAGCGCAGGATTTTCAGCTCAGCGGGCGTGAACTTCTAACATCTCTTCCCAACGTGTGGTGTAGCGCGGACTCATCATCTCGCGGCGCATCTCCCACTCAGCTGCTGTGCGCAGGCCTCCGCGCCCCATTCCAATGGCGTCCGTACCGGATTTTTCCCTTACCTGCTGCAGCAGGGGGCCCAGGCCTCTGTCCTGCTGAGGCTCAGCGAAAAGGTCGAAGGAAGGCTGGACACCCTGCGGCGAAAGATCCGTCAAGGTGATGCCCGCCTTGGTGTAGCGCGTGCCCTCTGTAATGCGCGGAAGCAGTGCCTGGGCTGCTCGTGTGAGCAGCACCGGATCGTTGGTGGGAGCGGGTAGCGACAACGTTGCCGAAGGAGAGTCTTTCGCCGCCGAGTTGAACTGGGAAGTCATAGCCCAGGAGGTGAGCGTCTTTGCCTCTGTGCTGCGGGAGTTCAGTCGGGTGCAAGCCCGCTGAGCATAGCTGGCCATCACCTGCGCCATGATCTCCCGAGTGCTCACCGGGGTGGAGAATGATCGGCTGAAGACCAAGGAGTCACGGAATTCGCGTTCTTCCTCCAGTTGGATGCACGGTTGGCCCCGCAGCTCCAGCACGGTGCGCATCATCGTGACGCCGAGCTGACGTCGTATCAGCTGTGCGTCGCTGTCCCGAAGTGCCGCCGCTGTCGTCAAGCCCAGTGCTGCCAATTTCTTCGCTGAACGTGGTCCCACGCCCCAAATCTGCTGAACTGGCAGGCGCGTCATCACCCATTCGCGGTACTCGGCGTCGAGTCCATCCCATACGCACACTCCTTGCATGCCCGGAACCCGTTTGGCGGCCAAGTTGGCCAGTTTTGCGAGTGTCTTGGTGCGTCCGACACCAATCCCTACAGGAAGGCTGAGCCGCTCGGAGATGTCTCGCCGAATACCTTCCGCCCACAACCCCGCTCCTTGCAGCGGTCCGCCGTACCCAGCGAAGGCCTCATCAATGCTGTATTTCTCCACCTCATGGGAATGCTCCCCGATGACCTGCAGAAACCGGTGACTCATATCGCCGTAGAGCTCATAGTTGCTGGACCGTGCCACGAGCCCGCGCTGCTGGGCGGTCGGAGCCAACTTGAACCAGGGCGCGCCCACGGTGATTCCCAGCTCCTTGGCCTCTGCGCTCATGGCCACAGCGCAACCGTCGTTGTTGGAGAGTACGAGAACGGGGCGGCCGGCCAATGTGGGGTCAAAGGCGCGTTCACAGCTGACGTAGAAGCTGTTGACGTCCACTAGTGCCAGGAGATGTTGGCTCATCGAAGACCGTGCAGGCACATATAGGCGACACCCCAAATGGAGAGCTCAGAGAGCTCCGGAATCTCGATGTCCGGATACTCAGGGTTTGCCGCTTCCAATCGGATCCTCGCCCCCGTCAGGCGGAGCCGCTTCACCGTGAACTGACCGTCCAGGACAGCGATCACTACATCTCCATCTCTGGGCCGCGTGCCCTTATGGATCAGGAGCTGGTCGCCGTGGCTGATGCCGGCGCCGACCATGGAGTCCCCGCTTACCCTGGCGATGAACGTAGCCGGAGGGTCATAAACCAGGTGTTCCTGCAGATTAATGCTCTCGTGCACGAAGTCCAGCGCAGGGGAGGGGAACCCTGCCTGCACCGCCGTCGGCATCATCGGCACCTCCAACGCAGGCGCCGTCACCGGTACGGCGCGGATGTCTAGGATGCTCATACTGCTCAGTATGAATCGAACACATATTCGAATGCAAGGGGATGGTGAAACCTGACTTCAGCGGCCCACACGTCCGAACAGAGAGGCTACTGGTGCCATGATCGTGGCTCGGGTTGCCAGCGCCCCGCCGATGATCACTACGAGTGAGAGCACGAACAGCCAGAAACCGGTCCAGTTGGTGGCGTCTTGGCCGGTATAAATCTGGTTGAGGTTGCGCAGAGCGTCGGTGGCGAACACCAGAATGATGTGTATCGCAATGAAGACGACGAAGTAGACCATGACGGGGAAGTGGACCGCGCGGGCCAGCGGAAGGGGAAAAGCCTTGTTCAGGGCTTGCCGATCGTCTGGCCACAACCCCGACATTCTGACCCCGGTAGCAATGGCCAGGGGGGCGGCGATAAAGATCGTGGTGAAGTACGCCAGCTCCTGGGCACTGTTGTAGTGCGCCCATTCTCCCGCAGTGGGCCAATCCAGTGAGAGGTACTGCAGGACTGCGGAGAGCGCGTTGGGGAAGGCGTCCCAGCTGGTGGGCACCACCCGGGACCAGTAGCCGGTTGCTGCGAGCAGGATGACGAACACCACGCCGTTTAGCACCCACAGCAGGTCGAGCGCGTTATGCGTCCAGATGGTGAGGCTGATCCTCCGTTTCCGGTTCCACTTCGGTGTCCAGTGCGCTTCGGGCTTGGTTTCTCGTCGAATCTGGATGCCCGTTTTGATGACCAGGACCATCAGGAACGCGTTGAAGAAATGTGCCCAGTTCAGCCACCACGGGTACCCGGTCGGAACATCCGGTTGCTGGTATTGGCCAGGGTATCTGCCCAGGAATTCCCGACCGGTTTCTGTGCCCAGAAACCACTGGGATCCGAGAACCAGGAGGGCCGCCAGCACGACGACGCCGCCAAGCCCCGCAGCAGCCCGCCCAGCTTTCTTGCTGACACCGCTGGTGGCAACAGCGACCCGCGATGTG
>NZ_VFIE01000018.1:0-29228 GCF_010119385.1 Nesterenkonia haasae | reverse complement strand
GCAGGTGCAGGTGCAGGTGCAGGTGCAGGTGCGGGGTCTGGGCTCGGTGCTGGCTCCGCGGGGGAGTCGCTCGTGGGACGGGGCAGGGGAGTGCCACCCAGACCCGTCCGCCGGTGGGTGCCTGCCGAAAAAGCATCGGGCTTCGGTGCGTTTGGGAGGCTGCGGCCTCGCGGTCCTGGTTCCGGGGTGGCAGCTGGCTGAGGTGGGGCTTCGGTGGCCTGAGGTGCTTCAGCTTGGGTCTGCGGCTGCGCTTTCCCCTGCACCCTTGCTTGAGCCTCTTCTTCAGTGCGCGGCAAGCCCTGCCGTCGGTGTCCAGAGTCTTCGATCACGACGACTTGGCCTTGAGCGTCTCGATCAGTTGGGGGACCACCTCGAACACATCGCCAACGATCCCTAGATCGGCAATGTCGAAGATGGGGGCCTCCGGGTCCTTGTTGATGGCGATCACCGTCTTGGCGGTCTGCATACCGGCCTGATGTTGGACAGCTCCTGATATGCCCAATGCGATGTAAAGCTCGGGGGAGACCGTCACTCCAGTTTGGCCTACCTGCAGCGAGTTGGGGGCATAGCCGGCGTCCACTGCGGCGCGGGAGGCTCCGAGACCTGCGCCCAAAGCATCCGCGAGTTCCTCTGCGAGAGCGAACCCCTCTACCGAACCCAGTCCACGACCACCGGCCACCACAGTATCGGCTCCGCGCAGATCGGGCCTCGTAGAAGCTTCTGCCGAAGGAGAGAATTCGATGATGGCGGCGGATTGACTGGGCAACTCACCAAGGTCGAGGCGACGAATCTTGGGGTCCACCCCAGGGGCGCGATTCTCCACGGACCCTTCACGCAGGGTGATGATGAGGGAGCCGTGGGTAGGGGCCGATTCTGTCGTGAACATGGAACCGTAGACGGAGTGGTGGGCTACGACGCCTTCGTCGTCCCGGTGGACACCGACAACGTCAGTTGCAATGGCACTCTGTGTGCGCACCGAGAGTCGAGCGGCAATGTCCCTGCCGTCAACGTCATCCGGGATCAGCACCGCCTCGGCCCCCACGGCTCGCCCCGCAGTGACCAGAGCGTCAGCGGCGGGGGCCGTCAGTGTCGAACTCACCGTGTCATCCTCCACCACGAAGACCGCCGTGGCACCGTAGTGGCCTGCGGACTCTGCTGCCCTCTGCGCCTTGCCGGGGGCCGTCACAAGGACTCCGACGGGGGTGCCTATGAGAGCCGCCGCGCCCAGCAACTCGGCTGCCGATCCCACCAGCTCACCGGAGGGGAGAACGGGCAGGAACGCAAGGATGTTCTGCTCAGTCATGTTTCACACCAGCTTCTTCTCGATCAGGTAATCCGCCAGCTTAGTCCCGGCATCACCCTCATCAACGATTTTCTCGCCCGCGCTCCGCGGCGGAGATTCCGAGACCGCCAACATAATTGACCGTGGAACGTCGGCGGCCGGGTCGATACCCAAATCCGCCAGCGCATAAGTCTCCAGTGGCTTCTTTTTGGCGGCCATGATCCCTTTGAAGCCTGGGAATCTGGGGCCGGGGTGCCGCTCAGTCAGCGAGACCACTGCGGGCAGCTGCGCCTGCACAGTCACCGTGCCACCATAGGTCGCCCTTTGGCCGGTCACCGTTGACTCGGTGATCTCCAGTGTGTCGAGGCTGGTGGCGTGGGCGATTCCCATCCGCTCCGCGATCATAGTCGGGATGACGCCGCCGGAACCGTCGGAAGAGACATCCCCGGCGATGATGAGATCGCATTCAATGCGCTGCAGAACCGCAGCCAGCACCTCAGCACTGAGCGTCATATCGGATCCGGCTAGCTCTGGGTCGATGACGTGGTGGGCTGAGTCTGCTCCCATGGCCAGTGTTTTACGCAGCATCGCCTCTGCAGACTCTGGACCCATCGTCACCAAGGCGACTTCGACATCCTCGGAGGACTCGGCATAGGAGACGGCAGCCTCCACCGCACGGCTGGTGATCTCATCGAGAACTGGGTCACTCGCGGAGCGGTCAGCCAACCCGGTGGTGAGACTCAGTCGGCGTTCGCCATAGCTGTCCGGGACTTCTTTGACCAACACAGCGATTTTCATCACGCATCTCCTATCGGTGCAGCTCCCAGTGCTTCGAATACTCACGTCGTCAACCCAGGATGGCTCCACAGCAAGGTATCACTGTGAACTGGACCACCGTGTCACGGAATCTGCGCTGTAGCCGCTATAGGCATAAACTGTCGCAGGATCTTTTCTTCTCATACGTCTTGACTGAACCACGGAGCAAAATGGCTGACGAGCACGCACGAGTACCGCATCCCCTGGATGAGACCGCCGTCGAGCAGCGCGTGGCAGAGGCGCTTGCCGCGTTCGACGCCGCCGGAGACCTGGAGGAGCTCAAGGCCGCCCGGCTCGCCCACACCGGTGACAAGGCTCCGATTGTGCTGGCTAACCGGCAGATCAAAGACCTCGACAAGGCGCAGAAGAAAGAGGCCGGAAAGCTCCTGGGCACAGCCCGCGGCCGGATCCAGAAGGCACTGTCTGCGCGCACCGAAGTTCTCGAGACCGAACACGACGCCCAGGTGCTTGTTGAGGAAGCGGTCGATGTCACCGCAGCGCCGCGTCGTCGTCCCTTGGGTGCCCGGCACCCCATCACCAGACTGCAGGAGAAAGTGGTGGATGTCTTCACCGCCATGGGTTGGGAGGTGGCGGAAGGGCCAGAACTGGAATCCGAGTGGTTCAACTTCGATGCGTTGAACTTCGCACCGGACCACCCCGCCCGTGAAATGCAGGACACCTTCTTCGTCGAGCCCGCCGAAGCTCACCTGGTGTTGCGCACCCATACCTCCCCGGTGCAGATCCGCGCGCTGCTCAATAGGGCACTGCCGGTGTATGTGCTGGCCCCCGGCAAAGTGTTCCGCACGGATGAATTAGACGCCACCCATCTTCCTGCGTTTCACCAGTTCGAAGGCCTGGCCGTGGACAAGGGGCTCACCATGGCTGACCTGAAAGGGACTCTGGAGCACTTCGCCCGGCAGATCTTTGGGCCTGAGGCCGCCATCCGGCTGCGGCCCAGCTACTTCCCATTCACGGAACCTTCAGCCGAAATGGATGTCTGGCACCCCGGTGCCAAGGGCGGGCCCCAATGGATCGAATGGGGCGGGTGCGGCATGATTCACCCCAACGTGCTGGCTGCTGCCGGAATCAAAGACCCCGAATACACCGGCTTCGCTTTCGGGATGGGTGTGGAGCGTACCCTGATGTTCCGCAACGACGTCCCGGATATGCGCGACATGATCGAGGGGGATATCCGCTTCAGCGCTCAATTCGGCATGGAAGCCTGATCCTGCGCTGAGCGTCCCACCCCGGTGTGACTACCAGTTTCACCGTCGCTTAATCGTCCGTTCCTAGTCTCCTCAGAGTCAGCAGAATCACTCTGACTCAGAGGAGGGTCACCATGGAACACCACGCACCACATGCGAACGCCGCCGGATCTCCGGCGGCTGAGAATACTAGTCAAGACACACCAGGCTCATCGCCGGGACTCGACCCCCGTATTGGGGGGCTTTTGGCGTACTTCACCTGGGTCGGGGGCCTCATTATGCTCCTCACCCAGAAACACCCAGAGGTCCGGTTTCACGGGGCGCAGTCCATTCTGTTCAACATTGCCCTGATCCCCATCTATGTCCTCCTCTTCATGGTGGAAGTCCTCCTGACGTCTGCCTTTGGGCTCTTCGGTTTGCTCACGTGGCTGCTGTTCCCCGCAGTGGGCCTGGCCGCCTTCGCAGTCTGGCTCCTTTTGGCGTTCAGGGGCTACAACCTTGCCCACTTCAAGCTTCCAGTTCTGGGCGACATCGCCGAGACCTGGGCCAAATACTGAAACGGAGGGACACCATGACATCGACAACTACACACATCCTGGCCACCGGCGGCGCCGCGCTATTGCTGCTGACCGCTTGCAGCACTGCGGAGACTCTCCGGGAACGCGCCGATGACGTCGAGAAACTCGCCGACGGGATCACCGAACTCGATGAAGCACTTTCCGAGGAGGTGGACTCCGCCCTTGATGAGCAGGCTGAGCAGCAGCACGCCGGGGACCATTCCGACGATGCCGGCTTAACCGTCGATGTGGAGCTCAACGAGAGTGCGTATTTTCAAGGTTTGGAATACGAATTCGGCCGTCTGGCCACGGTCGAGCCGCACGGGGCCAGCGCTCTCGGTACCGACCTGACCGTTGAGGTGACGGTGACTAATGAATGGAGCGAAACGTATATGCCCCAGGCGCCAGCCAGTCTTCGGTGGGATGAGCCCGGCACCGGCAACACTATTGAGGTGTCAGGAAGGGCAGAGCTGAGGCAGGTGCCCGGGGGATCCTCCGCCTCCGGAGAATACGTTTTTCAGGTCTCCGAGCAGGACGCGGAACTCTTCGACGAAGACTCTGCACGCCTAGTCCTGGGCGAGAGCGGTTCGGCCACCGCCCAGGTGCCAGTGGGGTCGGAGGCCGAGCTGATCCCGCGTCTGCCTATCGTCCAGGATGAGCTTGCCGATGACGTTCTCGAACTTGGGCCAGTGAACGTGATCGTGGACCAGGTAGAGGTGAAGTGGAGCCACGGCACTCCCGACCAGCCTCAGGTCCCCGAGGGACAGGCCGCTGTGGTTGTCAGCTACACGTTGAACAACACGGGAGACGACCAAGCCTGCGCTGCGCGCGGGGCTGGCGACACCTTCTCTCTGATCAGTTCAGACGGCGCAGGATTTCCGGATCTTCGCGTCTCCGAGCGATGTGTTGGGGGTGGGCAGAGTGTGGAGTCCACCACCGGTTTCACTATCGATGAGCCATTCGATGGCGACTATTCGCTCACCATGCGGCTGCCAGTGGGATTCGATGAGTACGACGACGCGGTGGACCTCACCTTGGTCGGAGATGACGCGGGTGATGAAGACGCATGATGAGCCCCTGTCATCAGCTGACTACCGGGGCGGATGCAGTTGGGCCAATTCTTCTAGGATCGACTCCGGGGCCAAGGCTTCGCCCACAGTGGCTTCTTCGAGCATCCCCTCCGGTGTCAGAGTCTGCCGAAGGGCAGCCCGCAGCACAGAGAGGTCCCCGATGGTCGCCTGATCGGAAGCGTTATTGGTGTGTCGGCGGTGCATGGACGCCAATCCCAGCAATTGGGCCGCCCTGTGCGGCTCGCTGGCAGAACGGAGGGCGGCGGCAGTCTCCAGCAGCGCCGGCACCCACCAGGCGTCCACAAGATCATGGTCGAGTACGCCCTGGGCTGCATGCGCGAGATGGGCTGCTGACTCCTCGAACTGCCCTAAGGTTCGGTAGCACATGCTCAGCTGCCAGAGGCTGCGGCTGCGCTGTTCGGCAGTTCCGGACTCTTCCCTCACCAGGTGCGCGGCTCGTGCGTAGGCGAGTGCTTCTCGCGGCTCTGCGCACCTGCTGCTCACCAGCGATAAGCGCTCCAATACGAGCGCTTCCGAGCCGCGATTGCCCAGACCCCGAATATCTTCCAATGCGGCTTCCAAATATGTCTGCGCATGCTCAAGCTCATGGAGCTTTTCATGGACAATGCCCAGGTTCAGGCGTGTGGAAGCGACCCCTACGGTGTGGTCAGACTGAGCAAACATTTTAAGGGCGCGCTCCCAGTAGTCTGCAGCTTGCTGGTGATCTCCCGAGTCGGACGCAACGCCTGCCAAATTGTTCAGCGTCAGCGCGGTTCCCGCTGAATCGCCGAGCTCCTGGCGGAGATGCAAAGCGGCGGAAAGATACTGTGCGGCTTCTGCGCGGCTTCCGTCGTTGAAGGCCAGGGAGCCGGCGGTATGAAAGGCGGCAGCTCTAGAGGATGCCGGTGAGCCATCAGCACGGGTGAGCACTTCGGATGCCCACTGGCGTCCTTCAGCATGCTGCCGTCGGCGCATCCAGTAAGGCCCCAGGGCTGCGATGAGGTCGAGTCCAAGGTTCACATCGTGATTCACTGCGTATTCCAATGCCGCACGAACATCGGCCATGAGTGAATCCATTCTGGCCAGTTGATTGTTCTCGTCTGCACGCCCTGCCGACTGTGCAGCCTGCTGCGCCACCTTCGTGAAGTGTTGAGCGTGGTTCGCGGCCGTGCGGGCACGTTCAGGGGCTTGGATCACGTCACGGGCTGCTTGCCGAACAGGTGGCAACAACGAGTACCTCGCTGTCGGACCTGAAAGGTCAGCAGTCACTGCGGCGGCCTGGACCAGTGCTGCCAATAGTGGCACAAGCTGGTCCTTAGTTACCTCGCCGCCCAGACACACGCACTCGATAGCTGAGATATCGACGGCTCCGCGAAATACGGTCATTCGGCCCAATAATGCGGTGGCGGAGCTCGGTAGTAGGTCGAGTGTTCCCTCAAGGGCTGCGTCCATGGAGTGATGCCTGTCGGAACGGCCCTGCTGCCCGATCAATGTGACGGGTGAAGGGGTTGCGAGTCTGTCGGCAATCTGGGCTGGGGCGAGCACGCTGCATTGAGCTGCCGCGAGCTCGATTCCCAATGGCAGGCCCCCCATGAGCTTGGCAATCGTCTCAGCAGCTTTGAGGTCCTCGGAGTCCGGGCTCAGCTGTGGGTGGGACTGTTGGGCTCGGTCAAGAAACAGCTCCACCGCTGCAGATCTGGCTTCCTCCGCGGTCTCATGGGGAAGTTGAAGCGGAGGAGTCGGCCAGACGCACTCGCCGGTGAGGTTCAGCGGCACCCTGCTCGTGGCGAGGAAGGTGATCGTTGGGCAGTGGGTCAGGAGGCTCCCTAAGGCGGAGGCGATGCCCTCGCGGAGGTGCTCGCAGTTGTCTACGACGATGAGCAGGGCGCTTTCGCCGATGTGGGCGCAGACTGACTCAACAGTCGGATGTTCGGCCCCCAAAGCCTTGGCTAGGGTCGGGAGGATCAGCCGTCGGTCCGTGACGGTGTCGAGTCCGACGAAGACAGTATCGCGTCCCGAGCGTTGCCCTGCCAGGGATGCTGCTGCTACGGCCAAACGGGTCTTCCCTACCCCACCGAGCCCAGTCAGGGTGAGCAGCCGGTGGTGATGGGTCAGTTCAGCGATCTCGCGCTTCTCCTGTTCGCGCCCGTGGAAGGAGGTCGCAAAGGCAGGCAGATCTCGAGAGCGCGGCATCGGGGGCTCGAGCCGAGGATCGTGACGGAGAACCTGCCGATGAATCTCTTGGAGTTCAACCCCAGGGTCGATACCCAGCTCTTCGGACAGGACGTTCTGAGCTCGGCGGTAGGCCTCGAGTGCTTCGCTCTGCCGGCCGCTCCAGTAGTACCCCTTGATCAGAAGAGCCCAGACTCGTTCGTCGAAGGGAGCCTCCTGGACGAGTGCCTCGAGTTGTGGCACGTCGACTGACCGGCCAGCGCATTGCAGTTCCGCCTCGGCAAAGCTCACTCGGGATTCTGCGTGGAGGTGGAGTAGCCGGGCACGCTCGGACTCCGCCCAGGGGCAGTCCACATCAATGAGAGGGTCCCCGCGCCACTCCTCCAATGCTGCCCGTAGGGCTTTCAGCGCCGCCGGGGCATCCCCATTGGTGAGTGCCTCGCGGCCAGAGCGCACCCGAGCCTCGAACCGGAACACATCAACTGAGTCTTTGAGGATGTTAAGTCGATACCCAGCCCCTACGTTTTCGATGACATCGTTCGCGGTAAGTGCCTGTCGCAAGTGTGAGATATGGACTCGGAGAGTGTTCACCGCAGTGGCGGGAGCGTCGCGTCCCCATACGGATTCGATCAAGGCGTTGGTCTCAATGACTGACCCAGCGCGCAGCGCCAAGACTGAGATCAGCGCTCGCCGCACGCGGCCGTTGACGGTGCACTCAGTGCCGTCGCTGGCGACACTCAGCGCGCCGAGCAGACGAACCTCTAGTGCGGGCGGCGTGCCAAGCATAAACACAGCGTACTACCAGCTTTTATCCGGGTGGGGTGATCTTCGAAGATCGGCATGTCAGTTCGACGGTGGACATCGGGGCCGAAGCCAACCCCTGCCCGCCCTCCGGGTGAGGCACACTTGGCAGGCGTGAGGCAGGTAAAGTGACATCTCATGAGTCCTCTCCTTCCTCTGATCGTTGAACAGTTCTGGCTGCACGAGTGCGGCGTCGAATCCGGAAAGGAGGCCTGAGCAGTATGCGCATTCCACTGTCTTGGATCCGTGAATACACCCAGTTCCCCGCTGATGGGACTGCCGAGGACCTCATGGCTGAACTGGTCCGGGTAGGACTTGAGGAAGAGGACGTCCACGCCACTGACCTCGCCGGACCGATTGTGGTCGGCGAAGTGCTGGAAAAGCACCCGGAGCCGCAGTCGAACGGCAAGACCATCAATTGGTGCCAGGTCCGCGTGATCCCCGAAGGCACAACTCAATCCCTCACCGGGGATGGCATCGATCCCTCAGGGGTCCAGGGCGTGGTCTGCGGAGCAGATAATTTCGATGTCGGCGACAAAGTCGTCGTCACACTCCCCGGGTCGGTGCTCCCGGGAGATTTCCGCATCGCCGCACGGAAGACATACGGCCATGTTTCTGCAGGGATGATCGCCTCGGTCAAAGAACTGGGCATCGGTGAAGACCACACCGGCATTCTCGTGCTCGGGACGCTGGGCCTGGATCCGGAGCCCGGTACCGACGCCTTGGAGCTGCTGGGACTGCGTGATTCCGCAGCTGAAATCAACGTGACTCCTGACCGCGGTTACGCTTTCTCCATCCGCGGAGTGGCCCGGGAGTACAGCCATGCCACAGGTACCGCCTTCACTGACCCGGCCCACCAGGTCATACCTGTCCGGCACAGCAGCCCGGGTCACTCGGTGGTCCTCAACGATGACGCCCCCATTTACGGCACACCTGGATGCGACACGTTCGTTGCGCGCTCGGTCACCGGTGTTGATGCCTCTGCGCCCACCCCGCCGTGGATGGCTGCCCGGTTGCGGCTGGCCGGGATCCGGCCCATCAGCCTCGCCGTGGACATCTCGAACTATGTGATGTGGGAGCTGGGTCAACCCCTGCACTTCTATGACGCAGAGAAGCTCAATGGTGGCATCCGGGTCCGCAGAGCGACGCCGGGGGAGACCCTGACCACCCTCGACGACAAACAGCGCGCCCTCAACACGGAAGACTTAGTGATCGCCGATGACCGTGGCGCAATCGGCCTTGCCGGCGTCATGGGCGGAGCCAACACAGAGGTGGCAGAAACTACCTCCACCGTGTTGATTGAGGCCGCCCATTTTGACCCGATCTCTGTGGGTCGGACCCGGCGCAGGCACAAGCTGCCGTCTGAGGCGGCCAAACGCAATGAGCGCGGCGTCGACCCCCTCCTGCCGGCCATTGCTGCTCAGCGCGCGGTGGATCTGTTGGTCGAACTGGCCGGAGGCGCGGACACTGGTGAGGTGACGCAGGTCGGTGACCCCATCACGCCAGAGACGATCGCTCTGGACCCGACTCTGCCTGAACGCATCGTTGGTGTGCCCTATGGGGCGCAACAGGTCACGGAAGCACTGACCGCGGTCGGCTGCACTATCCAAGCCCAGGACAGCGGGATGCTGAGCGTGACGCCCCCCAGCTGGCGCCCTGACCTGACCATCCCTGAGGCACTGGTGGAGGAGATCGCCCGCCTGGTCGGCTATGACACCATTCCCTCTCGGCTACCCGTGGCGCCTGCCGGCCGCGGTCTGACCGAGGCGCAGCAGCGGCGTCGTACTGTGTTCACCGGACTAGCGGCTGCCGGTTATACCGAAGTGCTGACATATCCCTTCTACTCGATGGAGGCTAACCAGCTCTTCGGCCGTGCAAGTGAGGCACAGGTACTGCCGATGGTGCGACTAGCCAATCCCATCGCCAGCCAGTACCC
Source organism: Nesterenkonia haasae (assembly GCF_010119385.1). Classification (GTDB taxonomy): domain Bacteria; phylum Actinomycetota; class Actinomycetes; order Actinomycetales; family Micrococcaceae; genus Nesterenkonia; species Nesterenkonia haasae. Next base: position 19,389 of record NZ_VFIE01000018.1, on the reverse strand, counting down.
CACCTTGCGCACCACGCTGCTACCGGGCATCCTCGATTCGTTGCGCCGCAATGTCTCCCGCGGTTTCACAGATGTGGCACTCTTCGAAGCCGGGTCGGTCTTTCTCCCGGGTGAGACGATGGGCAGCGATGAGATCCCCGGGCTGGGCCTCTATCCCGGCGATGACGTCATTGAGAAGCTTCAGGCGGGCATCCCTCACCAGCCGCTGCACCTGGCGGTGGCAGTATCAGGGCATGAACCGGGGGACGCCGTCGGCCAGCCCGGGCGCGCCCGCGACTGGGCAGATGCGGTCGAGGCTGCTCGGAAGGTGGCGCAGCTGCTGGGCCTCGAACTCGATGTACTTCAAGGCGAACACCACGCATTCCACCCAGGCCGCACGGCACAGTTGCAGCTGCAGGGGCAGCTGGTCGGCTACGCCGGCGAACTGCATCCCAAAGTTGCCGAGCAGCAGGATCTGCCGGTGCGTACCAGCGTGATGGAGCTTGACCTGGGCAGTCTGATCGCGGCCACGACCGGTCAGACCATCGCCGAGCCGATCTCCACCTTCCCGCCGACCACCCAGGATGTGGCACTGGTCGTTGACAATGCGGTGACGGCCGGCGAACTGCGCCGGACGCTGGCTGAGGGCGCGGGGGAGCTGTTGGAGAGTGTTGAACTCTTCGACGTCTACTCGGGCGAAGGTATCGGTGAAGGAAAGAAATCCTTGGCGTTCGCTCTGCGGTTCCGCGCACCTGACCGGACGCTGACGGCAGAGGAAGCCTCTGCTGCCCGTTCCGGTGCGGTAGCGCTGACCGGCGAACGCCACGGGGCCTTCCAGCGCGGCTGAGGCTTAGAAGCAGCGCCGCGAGAATCGAAAAGTTGCTACGGCACCAGCAGGAGCTTACCGGTGGTCCGCCGTCCTTCAAGGTCGTCGTGGGCTCGGCCAGCCTCTTCGAGACGGTAGGTCCCGCCGATGTCGAGCTTGAGGTCCCCTGACGTGAGGGCGCCGAAAAGTTCGGTGAACCGCCAGGTGCGCTCCTCAGCATTGCGCAGATACCACGGGACGGACGGCCGGGTGATGTAGAGCCCGCCGCGCTTGTTGAGGTCCTGCAGATCGTACGGAGGAACTTGTCCGGAAGCACCGCCGAAGAGCACCATAGTCCCGCGGACTGCCAATGAGTCCAGGGACCCGACAAACGTGTCCTTTCCGACGCCGTCGTAGACCACCGAGACGCCCTCACCATTGGTGATCTGGCGGACCTTCTCGGCGAAGCCCTGGTACTCCAGCACGTAGTCGGCACCGGCAGCTTCCGCGATTTTTGCCTTCTCCGGGGTGGAGGTCGTGGTGATCACTCGGGCCCCCCGTGCCTTCAGCAGCTGCGTGAGAATCTGTCCGACGCCGCCTGCGCCCGCATGGGTCAGTACAGTTTCGCCGGGGGAGACACGGTAGGTGGAGTTGATCAGGTAGTGAGCGGTCACGCCCTGCAGTGGAAGGGCTGCGGCCTGCTCGTCGGAAACGTCCTGCGGGACAAGAACAGCCTTGGCTGCGTCCACGAGGAAGTGTGTGGCGTATGTGCCGGAGGCTTCAGCCGTCGCGATCCGCTGGCCCGAGCTGAAGGTCTCCACGTTCTCACCGACACCGACGACTTCACCCGCGCCCTCTGCGCCGGGCACGAACGGGTACTCGACCGGGTAGACACCGGACCGCTGGTAAGTCTCAATGAAGTTCACACCCGCCGCGGCAGTCTTCACCAGGAGCTGCCCGGGGCCCGGAGTCGGGGCTTCAACCTCGACGGTTTCCAGGACATCGGAGCCGCCAGCCTCGCGGGCGCGAGTCACTTTCGCAGCGTCCGGGAGGTCTTCTTCGAACATTGTCGATTCGCTCATTATTCGCTCGCTTCCCGTCTCATCAGATGTGGGCTGAGCCAAAGAGCCAGCCCACTCACTCCACGAGGGTACCGGAGCTCAGGTCTCCAGCGGAACGCCAGTTCGCACTGCATAAATATTGGTATACCTGCATAAAATCGCATAGGATGATGTTCATGACGATTACAGCCGCGGTTTCAGGCGCTTCCGGATATGCCGGCGGGGAGGTGCTGCGCCTTCTGGCCCACCACCCGGAGGTTGAAATCGGCGCGGTCACGGCACACTCCAATGCCGGTCAGCGGCTGGGGGAGCTGCAGCCACACCTCCTTCCTCTGGCCGACCGAATACTGACTGAGACCACCGCGGAGAATCTCGCTGGACACGATGTGGTCTTCTTGGCCCTGCCGCATGGTGCCTCCGGTGAGTTGGCCGCGCAGCTGGGGGACGATGTGCTGGTGATCGACGCCGCCGCTGACCACCGATTGGAGTCCGCCATGGCCTGGGAGCATTTTTATGCTTCCGCGCACCAAGGGACATGGCCCTATGGCCTCCCAGAGTTGCCAGGTCAGCGAGCCAAGATCGGCGGATCCAAGCGCATCGCCGTGCCGGGCTGTTATCCGACCACTGTTCTGCTGGGGCTGGCACCCGCGTTCGCTGCCGGTCTGGTGGAACCCGAGGACGTCGTCGTGGTGGCAGCCACGGGCACATCAGGGGCAGGCAAGTCGCTGAAGCCACACCTATTGGGTAGCGAAGTCATGGGCGGAATGAGCCCCTATGGGGTCGGCGGAGTCCACCGGCACACTCCCGAAATTGAGCAGGGACTCAGCTGGGTCGCCGGCCGGCCTGTGCAGATTTCCTTCACTCCGACCCTGGCACCGATGCCCCGAGGAATTCTGGCGACGTCGACCGCGCGGATCAGCGCAGGCGTCACAGAAGCCCAACTGCGTGATGCCTATGCGGAGCAGTACTCCCAGGAGCCGTTTGTGCATCTGCTGCCAGAAGGGCAGTGGCCCGCCACCAAACAGGTGGTCGGAACCAACCACGTGACCCTCCAGCTCACGCTCGATGCTCGTGCAGGTCGCGTGGTCGTCATCTCAGCCTCGGACAATCTCACCAAAGGCACCGCCGGTGGAGCTGTGCAGTCCATGAACCTGGCCCTCGGCCTGGAAGAGACCACCGGATTGACCATGATCGGAGCAGCACCATGAGCGTCACCGCAGCCGAAGGATTCTCCGCCGCGGGAGTGACCGCAGGCCTGAAGAGCAGCGGCCGGGACCTGGCCCTGCTCGTCAACAGTGGGCCCACTAAGCACGCTGCCGCGGTCTTCACCACCAACAGCTTTGCCGCAGCTCCCGTGCTGTGGTCTCGGCAGGTCATCAGTGATGGCCGAGCTGACGCCGTCGTGCTCAACTCTGGTGGCGCCAACGCTTGTACGGGGCCGGAAGGGTTTCAGGACACCCACGCCACTGCTGAGCGTCTGGCCGAGTCACTGAGTGCCGCCGGATCGGATGTTTCAGCCACCGATGTGGCGGTCTGCTCCACCGGTTTGATTGGGGAGCGCCTGAACATGGACGCTCTCCTTCCCGGGGTGGACGCGGCCGTGGCCGCACTCTCTCCCGAAGCCGACAGTGGAATCGCCGCGGCCGAGGCGATTATGACCACCGACTCGCACTCCAAAGTCGCCAGCGTCAGCTCTGAGCGGTTCACCGTAGGTGGTATGGCCAAAGGTGCCGGCATGCTTGCACCCGGTATGGCTACGATGCTCGCGGTCATCACCACCGATGCGGTCGTATCCCCAACGGATCTGGACGCGGCGCTGCGCGAAGCGGTCCGTCTCAGTTTCAACCGGGCTGACGCCGATGGGTGCATGTCGACGAATGACACAGTGATCGCGATGGCCTCGGGCGCACACCCGAATGCAGACAGTGCCGGGGTCCACCTCGGGGATTTCCAGGATGCGCTCACCACAGTGTGCACCGACCTGGCTCGCCAACTCATCGACGATGCAGAGGGTGCCGCGCACACTATTGAGGTGCAGACCGTCAACGCGCCCACCGATGACGATGCAGAGACCGTCTCCCGCGCTGTGGCACGGTCCAATCTCTTCAAGACAGCAATATTCGGTCAGGATCCCAACTGGGGACGCATTCTCTCAGCTGTGGGCACCACTGAGGTGGCCTTCGACCCACACCGGGTGGATGTGGCCGTCAACGGTGTCTGGATCTGCTTGGGCGGAGGGATCGGCGAAGACCGGTCCTTGGTGGACCTCTCCGATCGCACAGTGCGTGTACTCATTAACCTCAACGCTGGTGACTCTGAGGCCACCATCCTCACCAATGACCTCACCCATGACTACGTCCACGAGAACAGCGCATACTCCACATGACTGAGAACCCGACCGTGCTCCCACGGGATGAGTCCACACTTTCCGCAGCCGCAGACAAGGCGGAGGTTCTGGTCGAGGCGCTGCCCTGGATCCAGAAATTCGCCGGATCGACCATCGTCATCAAGTACGGCGGCAACGCCATGGTCAATGACCAGCTTCGCCGTGCCTTCGCAGAAGACGTGGTGTTTCTCCGCCATGTGGGAGTCGATCCGGTAGTGGTTCACGGTGGCGGCCCACAGATCAACGCCATGCTGGAGGCACTGGGTATCAGGTCCGAGTTCCGCGGCGGCCACCGAGTCACCACGGCCGAGGCCATGGATGTTGTCCGCATGGTGCTCACCGGACAGGTCTCCCGCCAACTGATTGGCCTCATTAACTCCCACGGGCCCTACGCGGTGGGCCTCTCAGGGGAGGACGCGGCCCTGCTCCAGGCTCGTCGCAAGACGGTGGAAATTGACGGAGTGGAGACTGACCTGGGGTTGGTGGGAGAGGTCACCGGCGTCAATCCAGAGGCGGTCCAAGACATTCTGGACGCCGGGCGCATCCCCGTCATCTCCACCATCGCTCCGGAATTCGACGATGAGGGAAACCCCACCGGTGAGGTGCTCAACATCAACGCAGACTTAGCTGCCGGCGCGGTGGCCTCCGCACTGGGGGCCTCCAAGCTGGTGATGCTCACTGACGTCGAAGGTCTCTACGCCGACTGGCCGGATAAGTCCTCCCTGATCTCATCGCTCTCCGCCGCCGACCTTCGCGCCATGCTGCCCAGCCTCGAATCGGGCATGATCCCCAAAATGGCCGCAGCCCTGGCCGCAGTGGACTCCGGAGTCCCCAGGGCACATATCGTGGACGGACGCCAACCGCATTCGATGCTGCTGGAGATCGTCACCTCAGCCGGTGTGGGCACTCAGGTCGTCCCAGATGAGGACACAGCATGAGTGAGTACGACGACGCCTCTCTCACCTCGGTTGCCCTTGCCGAGCAGCATCTGGCCGGCACGGCAGACAGCGCTGAGCTGTTGGACCGATATCAGAAGTCGTTGACCGGGGTCTTCGGCACGCCGCAGGCGGTGTTGGTGCGCGGGGCCGGAGCGCGGGTCTGGGACGCCGAGGGCGGTGAATACCTGGACCTGCTGGGGGGTATCGCGGTCAATGCGCTCGGCCACGCTCACCCGCTGATCTCCTCGGTGATCAGCTCACAGCAGGCAACTCTTGGTCATATCTCCAACCTCTTCACCTCTCCGACGCAGGTCGCCCTGGCGGAGAAGCTGCTGGGCCTGGCGCAGGCACCACCGGGCTCGAGCGTCTTCTTCGCCAATTCCGGCTCCGAGGCCAATGAGGCAGCTTTGAAGGCTGTCCTGCGGCACCGGCACAGCACGGGCAAACCGCGCATCTTGGCCCTCGAGGGTAGCTTCCATGGGCGGACCACAGGGGCATTGTCCCTGACCCATAAGCCCGCCTACCGGGAGCCGTTCGGTGAGCTTATCGGCGGGGTGGAGTTCCTGCCCTTCAATGACAGGGACGCTCTCGATAGGGCCTTTGCGCATGGGGACGTGGCGGGGATCTTTCTTGAGCCCATCCAGGGCGAGGCGGGAGTGCTGCCCTTGGATGATGCCTATCTTCAGCGCGCCCGTGAACTCACCCGCACCTCTGGTGCCTTGATGGTCCTCGACGAGGTTCAGACGGGTGTGGGGCGCACCGGCCACTGGTTCCGCTTCCAGGCTGTCGGCGGCGTCGTCCCCGACCTGATGACCTTGGCAAAGGGACTGGGTTCGGGCTTCCCGATCGGCGCCCTGGTCTCCTTCGGCGAGCAGGCCGGCGCACTGATGAGTGCCGGTCAGCACGGCACTACCTTCGGCGGGAACCCGCCGGCGACGGCAGCAGCCTTGGCGACGCTGCATGCCATTGAATCCAGCGGCATCCTGTCCCATGTGAACACCCTCGGTGAGCACTTGGCTGCCGCGCTGCGCGAGCTGCCCAGGGTATGCCAGGTGCGCCAATTCGGGCTGCACATCGGCGTCGATCTGGTTCCCGTTCCCGGTGTCGAAGCTCCCGCGAAGGATCTGGTCACCACCGCGCGGGAGCGCCACGGCCTGATCATCAACGCAACCGGAGAGACCACTCTCCGATTGGCGCCGCCGCTGAACCTCACGTTCACAGAGGCGGACGAGGCGATGCACCGGCTGCGGGCTGCATTCACCGATGCGGAAACGAGGAACCAATGACTAGACACTTTCTCAACGATCTGGACCTCAGCCCTGAGGAGCTGGGTCAGGTGCTCAACCTTGCGCACTGGATGCGGGACCACCCATATGCCGTCAAGGCCCTGGGCGGACCACAGACCGCTGCGGTGATCTTCGACAAGACATCCACACGGACACGCGTCTCCTTCAGCGCAGGGATCGCCGCCCTCGGCGGCAACCCGCTGGTGATCAATCCGGGAGAGGCGCAGTTGGGCCATAAGGAGTCCATCTCTGATACTGCACGCGTGCTTGCTCGACAGGTCAGCCTCATCGTGTGGCGTACCTACGCCCAGACGGACCTGGAGGAGATGGCCCAGTATTCACGCGTTCCAGTCATCAACTCACTTTCGGACGACTATCACCCCTGCCAGCTGCTCGCCGATCTTCTGACCGTCCGTGACCACCTCGGTGAGCTGCGTGGCAAGACACTGACCTATCTGGGGGACGCCGCGAACAATATGGCCAATTCGTATCTCTTGGCGGGGGTCAACGCCGGAATGGATGTCCGGATCGCCGGACCGGAAGGCCATCTGCCGTCTGAAGAAGTCATCAGGGCTGCCGAGGAGCGGGCTGCAATTACCGGCGGCAGGGTGACTGTGACCACTGACGCCGGAGCCGCGCTGGAGAAAGCGCATGTGGTGGCTACTGATACCTGGGTCTCCATGGGGCAGGAGCAGGAAGAGGCCCAGCGCCGGGAGATCTTTGGCAGGTACCAGCTCAACGCGGACGCGATGGCCAAAGCCGCCGACGACGCCGTGGTGCTCCACTGCCTGCCCGCCTACCGCGGAGCCGAGATTACCTCCGAGGTGATCGACGGTCCGCACTCGGTGGTCTGGGATGAGGCGGAGAATCGGCTGCACGTGCAAAAGGCACTCATCGCCTGGCTGCTGGTGGAGTCCGAACGTGCCGATGAGGAGACTGTCCGAACAGTCCGCCAGGCGATGAGCGCATGACCCCGACCACGAAAACGGCCCGCCATGCCAAGATCCGGGAGCTCATCTCCCGTTCCTCCATCAAGTCGCAGGCCGAGCTCGCCCGAGACCTGGCCGCTGAGGGAGTTAAAGTTACTCAAGGCACACTCTCCCGTGATCTGGTGGAAATCGGCGCGGCGAGAGTACGCACCGGCGATGGTGGACTCATCTATGCTGTGCCGGCGGAGGGACACGACCGGGAGTTCCAGGCTGACATTGCGGAGACCACCACCGCAAAGCTGGCTTCATTGTGCAGGGACCTGCTGGTCTCGGCAGAGGCCAGCGCCAATCTCGTAGTGCTGCGCACTCCGCCCGGCGCAGCGCAGTTCCTGGCCAGCGCCGTCGACCACTCAGCGTCAAAGGCAATCCTGGGCACTATCGCCGGAGATGACACCATCATGGTCATTGCCAAGGATGCTGACGGCGGTCAGGAGATCGCTGACTACTTCACCGCACTTGCCGAATCCAGGGGCTGAGCCGCTTCCGCCAGGTCGAAGTCCTCGGTCACCAGAGCCATATTTGCCGTGGCGCCGGCGAACGTTCCAGCGCTGATTGACATCGGAACATTCGCCGAGGGGTTGGAGATGTTGCCCGGAGCCCAGATCCGCTCATGGCTGGTCTTTCCGGCGAAGTCGGTCTTCAGGAAGGACCCCATGGGGTTTTCAGTCCGCTCAAGGCCCAGCGGGGTCAGGTAGCGATCGTGGGGCCGTATCTCTCCAGCGGTGAAGATGGCATCTATTTCTACCCGCTGGCCGTTTTCGAGCAGCACTGTGGAGATGGCAGTGCCGGTTCCGAGCACCTCAATAACGGGTGAGGGTTCGATGACCACTCCTCGCGCTCGGAGCCTCCGAACGACAGCGTCGTCAAGGGGTTCGGCTGCAGCGCTGAAGAACGTCAGCCTGTCACTCCATTGGCGCAGCAGCTCAGCCTGGTGCAGCGCCATTGGTCCTGCTGCCAGCACGCCCAGACGCTGTCCCCGAACCTCCCAGCCGTGGCAGTAAGGGCAGTGCAGCACAGTAGCGCCCCAGCGTTCACCGAGACCCGGTATCGGTGGCAGATGATCTGAGACTCCGGAGGCGGCGATGACCGTTCTGGCCATCAGCAGGGGGCCTCCGGCGAGACTTACGATCATCCTGCGGGGCCCCCGTGTGTTGGTCGATTCGCGTACCTCGCGTACGGCTCCGTGATGCAGAACGCCTCCATATTGGGCGACCTCTGCACGACCGCGAGCCAGCAGCTCCTCAGGCGGAGTGCCTTCCTGCCCGAGAACCGTGTGCATATGCGAGGCAAAGCGGTTGCGCGGCTGGCCGGCGTCGATAACGATCGTCCGCCGCCGTGAGCGTCCCAGTGCCAGTGCGGCGCTAAGTCCGGCTGGGCCTCCGCCAATAATGATGCTGTCCCAGAGTTCAGCTTCGGCACCAATGGGAAGGTCGGGCAGTCTGACGGGAGAGAGATGTTCTGTGGTTTTCATAACTCAAGCATGAACCTAGGATGCGCGAGCAGAAATACAGTTTGCTAAATCCGCAAGAACCACTCAAGCTGGTGTGATGGATGAGCTGGACCTGGTCGGAATTCGTTTGAAAGCCGCACGCACGGCGCGTGGATGGACGCTGGAACGCTTGGCGAGAGCTTCGGATATATCCGCCAGTACACTCTCCCGTTTGGAGGGGGGTAAGCGGCAGGCCAGCCTGGAGCTCCTGCTGCCGTTGACGCGGCAGCTCGGGATCGGACTGGACGATTTGGTGGTCGCTGCACCAGGGGATCCTCGGGTCCGCAGGGAGCCCTGGGAAGCTGGCGGGATCACGGTCCATCCACTCTCGGTGGAATCCTCCCCGGTGCATACCTACAAGATCCGCTATAGCCCCATGTCAGCAGTAGCCCGTAACGATTTAAAGGTCCACGATGGATACGAATGGCTCTACGTGCTCAGCGGCAGAATGCGGCTTCAACTGGGGGATCAGGAGACCATTCTGTTCAAAGGCGAGGCGGCGGAGTTCGATACGCTCACCCCTCACGCGCTCACAGCCCTGGGTCCAGAACACGCGGAAGTGATCAGTATTTTCAACGAGACCGGTGCGCGGTTTCACACCCGGTCGGAGTGACCTCCTCAGGGCGGCGCAAGAGGCGCCTAGTGCTCTTGCAGCAGCGTCCGCATCGCGTCGAGGCCGAACATCTCGATCACTGCATAGGCGTTCTGGCCACCTAAGTGGGGGTCTGCTCCGGCAGCCAGGAGGCTCGTGGTGATGTCGTAGTTCTGGCGGAACACCGCGCAGCTCAGAGCGGTCTGGCCCCGGTCGTTGACCCGGTCGACGTCGGCACCGCGTTCGATCAGGCCACTGACCAATTCGGCGTGGTCGTTGTACGCAGAGAGAATGAGCAGTGAGTCGCCCTGGGCGTTGGTGAGATTCACTGGAATTCCCTGATCGATGAAGTCCAGCAGCTCTGCAGACTTTCCGGATCGGGCAAGGTCCAACATGGAGTGGAGAAACTCCAATTGCTCATCGGTCAGCTCGGGTGCGCGGCCGCTCTGTTGGTCATCTGCCATAGGCCAAGTTTACGTGGCTGCCGCCCGGCCGGTTCCCATTGCCAACAAACAGGGGTGTGTTGAGACATCAGGAGACTAGAGGAACCTGAACTCCCAACAGCAGCCTGATTTCCGCGGGAGGGGTACGGCAGTGTGGCGGCGAACCCCCAAGCGACGATAAGTATGCATGGGTATGAATATTTATGTAGACTGTGTGACGAGCTAAGCCGATTCGACTTCATATCAAGGAGCATCAGTGACCGATCGTATTGTTCTGGCCTATTCAGGCGGACTCGACACTTCAGTGGCCATTGGCTGGATCGCGGAGGCCACCGGTGCCGAGGTCATCGCCGTCGCCGTGGATGTGGGCCAGGGGGGCGAGTCCCTCGAGACAGTGCGCCAGCGCGCTCTGGACTGCGGCGCCGTGGAAGCCTATGTCGCCGATGCCCGGGACGAGTTCGCCGATGACTACTGCATGCCCACTCTGCGCGCCAATGGGCTCTACATGGACGCCTACCCGCTGGTCTCCGCCATCTCCCGTCCCGTGATCTCCAAGCACCTGGTGGCCGCCGCCCAGCAGTTTGGCGCCACCACTGTGGCCCACGGCTGCACCGGCAAGGGCAACGACCAGGTGCGCTTCGAGGTCAGCATTCAGACGCTCGGGCCGGACCTGAAGTGCATCGCCCCAGTGCGCGACCTCGCCTTAACCCGCGATAAGGCGATTGACTACGCAGAGCGTCACGACCTGCCTATCGAAACCACTAAGAAGAACCCCTTCAGCATTGACCAAAACGTGTGGGGCCGAGCAGTGGAAACGGGCTTCCTGGAGGATATCTGGAACGGCCCGACCAAGGACGTCTACGACTACACCGACGACCCAGCCTTCGCACCGGCGCCGGATGTGGTCACCATTACCTTCGACCAGGGTGTTCCGGTCGCCCTCGATGGTGAGACCGTCACTGCGCTGCAGGCCATCGAGCAGCTCAACCGCCGCGCGGGTGCACAGGGCGTAGGGCGGATCGACATCGTCGAAGACCGCCTAGTGGGCATCAAGTCCCGGGAGATCTACGAGGCTCCCGGTGCGATGGCAATGATCGCCGCCCACCGCGAGCTGGAGAACATCACACTGGAGCGCGAACAGGCACGTTTCAAGAAGACGGTGGACCAGCGGTGGACCGAACTGGTCTACGACGGCCAGTGGTTCTCCCCGCTGAAGGCCAACCTGGACTCCTTCATCAACGAAACGCAGAAGTACGTATCCGGTGACATCCGCTTGGAGCTCCACGGCGGACGCGCCACGGTGCTGGGCCGCCGTTCAGAGACCAGCTTGTACGACTTCAAGCTGGCCACCTACGACACCGGTGACACCTTCGACCAGTCCAGCGCTCGCGGATTCATTGACATCTACGGGCTCTCCGCCAAGACCGCTTCGCAGCGCGAGGAGCGTCTGCACGGCAAGCCAGACCTCTCCGGAGCTGGTGTCGAAAAGTAGCAGCACACGATGACGCGTGGGGTGGGCCTGTATGGGTTCACCCCACAGTTATGCTGGCGTGCAGAGATGACGGCGAACGGGGAACAGGAATGACTGACAAGCACGGGACGAACCAGGGCTCACTCTGGGGCGGAAGGTTTTCCTCCGGGCCCGCAGATGTGATGGCGGCGTTGAGCAAGTCCACGCACTTCGACTGGAAACTCGCTCCGTACGACATCGCTGGGTCCAAGGCCCATGCCCGGGTGCTCCACCGCGCAGGTCTGCTGACTGAGAACGAGTTGGCGGCCATGCTCTCCGCTCTGGGACAGCTCGCGGGCGACGTCGCCTCCGGTCGTTTCCTGCCCGAAGAATCCGATGAAGATGTCCACGGCGCCCTGGAGCGGGGTCTCTTGGAACGCGCCGGTCAGGACGTCGGGGGCAAGCTTCGCGCCGGCCGGTCCCGCAACGACCAGATCGCCACCATGGTGAGGATGTTCCTCCGCGACGCCAGTGCTGGCATCGCCGATGGTGTCCTGGCCGTGGTGGATGCCCTCATCGGCCAGGCCGAGCAGCACCCCTCGGCGCCCATGCCAGGTCGCACTCACCTGCAGCATGCACAGCCGGTGCTCCTAGCCCACCATCTGCTCGCGCACGCCTGGCCGCTGCTGCGTGATGTTGACCGCCTGAAGGACCTGGACCGCCGGCTTGCCTACTCGCCCTACGGCTCCGGTGCTCTGGCCGGGTCATCGCTGGGCCTCGACCCAGCTCATGTGGCTGCGGAGCTGGGGTTCGACGGACCGGTGGAAAACTCCATTGACGGCACCGCCTCCCGCGACCTGGTGGCTGAGTTCACCTGGGTGGCCGCCATGATCGGAGTGGACTTGTCCCGGATCAGTGAGGAAGTCATCTTCTGGGCAACAAAAGAGTTCGGGTTCGTCACTTTGGATGACGCCTACTCCACCGGCAGCTCAATCATGCCGCAGAAGAAGAACCCGGACATCGCCGAGCTCTCCCGCGGCAAGGCTGGCCGCCTCATCGGTGATCTCACCGGCCTGCTGGCCACACTGAAAGCGTTGCCCCTCGCCTATAACCGGGATCTGCAGGAGGACAAAGAGCCGGCCTTCGACGCGGTCGACACCCTGGCGCTGCTGCTGCCTGCGGTAGCTGGGATGATCTCTACGCTGACCTTCCACACCGAACGGCTCGCTGAGCTGGCACCGCAGGGCTTCTCCCTGGCCACCGACGTCGCCGAATGGCTGGTCCGCCAAGGGGTGCCCTTCCGGGTCGCGCATGAGGTTGCTGGTGAATGCGTGCGCGTCTGCGAACAGCACCGCCCGGTCAAGGAGCTGCACGAGCTCACCGACCAGGAGCTGCACGGCATCCACCCCGCTTTGACGTCCGACGTCCGTGCAGTGCTCACCGTGGAGGGCTCCCTGGCCTCGCGGGATGCCGTCGGCGGAACCGCCCCCGCCCGAGTAGCCGAACAGTTGGCGGCGGCCAAACAGCGTGTCGCAGCGTACCGTTCAGCGTAGGCGCCGCCGGCTCTATCCGCTGCTGGGCGGGGCCGTCGCTGTAGGCGTCGTCGTCGTGGTGGTGCAGACCTGCACAACCGATACCGAGCCTGAGTCGCCGCATCCCACTGAGTTGGGTTATCCGCCAGCCCCGGCACAAGAATCTCCCGTCCTCAACGAGGACGCAGGTGAACCAGGGGAGGTGCCGATTACAGATCTGGTGGACTCGGAATGGGTGGCACAGACCGCAGATCGGGCTTCCATCCCGCGGCGCGCCATGGAAGCCTACGCCGGCGCTGCCGCCTACGCAGAGCTGACGGATCCGGACTGTCAGCTGGGCTGGAACACTCTGGCCGGAATCGGCCAGGTCGAGTCCATACACGGAGCCTTCGGTGACTCCAGCATCGGGGAGGACGGAGTCGTTGACCCGCCGATCGTCGGGGTGGCGCTTGACGGCAGCGAAGGTCTGATGGAAATCCCGGACACTGACGACGGTGAGCTCGACGGCGATGACGAATGGGACAGGGCGGTGGGTCCCATGCAGTTCATCCCCACCACCTGGGAGCGCTATGGACAGGATGGGAATCTCTCGGGAGAAGCCGATATTCACCAGTACGACGACGCCGCCCTCGCTGCCGCTGTCTACCTCTGCGATAGGGGTGATGACCTCACAGATGACCGCGGGTGGAATGACGCGATCGCCGCGTATAACCAATCCATCGAATATGCCCATGATGTCGCCGACTACGCTGAGCGGTACCTGGCCGACCAATGAGGAGCATGTTCACACCATGATCAGTCCCCTCGAGCTGACCACACTGTTCGACCAACACCCGGTGGACCTCGCACCCCACCTGCTGGGCTGCGAGCTGGCTGTCACCACTGAAGAGGGCACAGTCGCGGTCCGACTTACCGAGGTGGAGGCATACGGTGGCCAAGGGGAGGACCCCGGATCACATGCCTACCGGGGGCAGACACTGCGTAATGCCACAATGTTCGGTCCTCCGCGGCAGGCGTATGTCTACCGCAGTTATGGGATCCACCGCTGCCTGAACCTCGTGGCCGGAGCTGATCAGGCCGGAGGGATTCTCTTGCGCGCCGGTGAGGTCACCCAGGGTCGCGAGCTCGCGCTCGTGCGCCGTGGCGGAAAGGAGACCAGAGCCAAGCTGCTCTCCGGTCCCGGACGGCTGGGGCAGGGCCTGGGGATTACCCTGCCCATGGACGGCGCAGACGTTCACATCACAGGTCCCGGCGAGGCCCCACACCGACCTGCGTATCCGGCTGAGGTAACGATGGCACTGACACCCGTGGTGTCGTCGTACTCGGTCCGGAGCGGCCCCCGCGTGGGAGTCTCCGGAGCCGGTGGCACGGAGGCTTTCCCCTGGAGGTTCTGGGTCGAGGCTCACCCCACGGTGTCGCAGTACCGGCCCGGGAAACTCCCCGCCGCCTAGAGTCATGAGGCGCGGGTCTTCCACCCGGGCCCAGCTCGCGGATACTCTGACATGCATGAGCGCAGAACAGTGGGCAGAAGTGGACGCGTATCTGGCAGAGAAGCTGGTCGATGAGGATCATGCCCTGCAGGCCGCAAGGGAGAGCTCCGGTGAGACGCTTTTCCCCGGTATCGACGTCACTCCGAACATGGGGGCATTTTTGGGCATGCTGGTCCAGATCACCGGAGCTAAGCGGATTTTGGAGATCGGCACCCTGGCCGGATATTCGGCCATCTGGATGGCCCGGGCCGCCGGGCCGGACGCGCATGTGGTGACCTGTGAGCTGGAACAGGCCAACGCAGACGTCGCCCAGGAGAATATTCAACGCGCAGATCTCGCTGACCGTGTACAGCTGATTCTCGGTGCTGCCGCCGACTCAATGCACGCGCTGATCAGTCAGGGCGCGGAACCGTTTGATCTGGTCTTCATCGACGCCGATAAGAAATCCAACCCGGATTATCTCGACGCGGCCGTCCGGCTGAGCCGGCCCGGTACGGTGATCGTCATTGACAACACCGTGCGCGGTGGCGAGGTGGTCGATGCCTCCTCCCATGACCCCGATATCATCGGCACGCGCCGGCTGATAGACATGATCTCAGCCAACAGTCGGCTGACGGCTACAGCTCTGCAGACCGTGGGTTCGAAGGGCTGGGACGGCTTCACGCTGGTCAGAGTCACATGAGGTGCTCGCCCACCCGGGGAGCTTCGCCCACTCCGCGTCACTTTCTGTTCACCCGCGGAGGAGTAGTATTGGTTGATCGTTTTGACCAAAACGGGAGAGTCTCGCCACCGGATGAGTGAATCTAAAATTAAGCCATCAGCAGCAGCCAGTCAGAACGGGCACCAGAGTGATGGACCCGCCGATGTGATCGCCCTTCCTTCGATCGATGCTGGTATCGAACAGGAGCGAGAATACGTCGCTGCCCTCTACCGTCGGCTTGACCAGCTGCGTGAGGAAAACCATCAGCAGCTGTCCAAAGTGCGCGCCACTGGGGCGGTGGGCACTATGCAGAACATCTCGGAGCGAGATGCTTTCGCCACCATGTACGAGGATCGGCTTGCCCAGCTCAGCGCCGTCGATGACCGGCTTGTCTTCGGCAGACTGGACCTCGACAACGGCGATTGCCGCTATATCGGCCGGATCGGATTGACCTCGGAGGCCAGGCAGCGGCTCATGCTCGACTGGCGCGCACCAGAAGCAGGAGTCTTCTACCAGGCCACAGCCTTCGACCGTCAAGGTGTGCGCAGGCGCCGGCATCTGATGCTGAAGCGCCGGGCGGTTCAGGGGCTTGAGGACGAGGTCCTGGACGCCACAGTGCTTGACGAAGGGACCGAGAATCACGGCGATGGCGCCCTCTTAGCCGCGCTGAAGGCACGGCGGACCGGGCAGATGGGCGATATCGTTGCCACGATCCAGTCGGAACAGGATGGAATCATCCGGGCTGACCGCTCCGGGGTGCTGGTTGTCCAAGGCGGCCCAGGTACCGGAAAGACTGCGGTCGCACTCCACCGTGCCGCCTACCTGCTCTACGCGCACCGGGAGCGGCTGAAATCGGCCGGTGTCCTCATTGTGGGCCCGAACTCCACGTTCATGTCCTATATCGAACGAGTCCTGCCATCACTTGGCGAGACCGGCGTGGTGATGTCCTCATTGGCAGATCTCTACCCAGGGGTGCGCAGCGTGGAGGAGCCCGATCCTCAAGTGGCCGCCATCAAGGGGCGTCTGGACTGGGTGCAGATCATTGCTGACGCGGTTGCGCACCGTCGCCGCACCATTGCTCAGCCACGGGAGGTCGCCGTCGAAGGCGTGAAGGTCACTGTCACCCCCAAGATGATCAAGCGGGGGATCGAACGGGCCAAAGCCACCGGTAAGCCCTATAACGAAGCCCGGTCCACCTTCGTCAAAGTGATGGTCAGAGAGATCGCTGAAAAGCTGGAGCGGATTCTGCAGCAGCGCTCGGCCGGCAATGATGCTGATCGCAGTTATTTGGATGAGGAAGTCCGGCAGGCCCGGGATGTGCGGGTGCTGCTCAACCTGTGTTGGATGCCCCGGACGCCGCAGGCTCTGCTGGAAGATGTGTTCTCCAAGCCCAGCTACCTGGCCGATGTGGCACCACAACTCACCAGTTATGAGCGTCGGCTGCTGCAGCGTTCGCCGGGCAGCGCCTTCACCATCGCTGATGCTCCGCTGTTGGATGAAGCCGCTGAACTGCTGGGGAACTTGGACGAATCCGCCGGCAGGGATGAAATCCGGAAGAAGCTCTCCCGTGAGAAGGACCTCGAGAATGCCCGCAAAGCGGTGGAGAATGCGACTCCACAGCTTGAGGAGATGGGCATCGAAGGGTTCCTGGACGCCGAGGCCGTAGCCAATATGAACGAAGACGGCGGGCAGCGGATGACCGCCTCAGAACGGGCCGGGATCGATCGTACCTGGACCTATGGACACATCGTTGTCGATGAGGCTCAGGAACTCTCACCCATGCAGTGGAATGTGCTCATGCGACGCTGCCCTTTGAAATCCTTCACCGCAGTGGGGGATATCGCCCAGGGCTCCTCACCCTCGGCTGCGCGGAGCTGGGAACAGGCCTTCGCCCCCTTCGCGGAAGATCGCCTCCGGGTTGAGGAGCTGACCGTCAACTACCGGACACCTCGGAACATCGTGGAGTTGGCTGAACGGGTGGCAGCTGCCAATGGCTTGGAGACCACACAGCTTCGCACGGTGAGGGATGGTCAGCATGAGCCCATCATCGAGCACTACGACGACGCCTCCGCTTTGGTCGCTGCCGCCACAGACGCGGTATCTGCCGAGCAGGAGCGGTTGGGCGAAGGTCTCGTGGCAGTGATTGCCCCGGTCAATCTGGTGGGCGGTATTCGGCAGTCGTTGCGGCACACGTTCGGCAAACGGCTCGGCGCCGGAGCCGGCTCGATGGCCCAGGACGTGGTGGCGCTGACGGCTGATGAGGCGAAAGGACTGGAATTCGACGGCGTGGTCCTCGTGGAACCGACTGCCTTGCTGGAAGAAGCCGGTGGTCGAGTCGGCAGTCTGTACGTAGCTATGACCCGGTCGACACAGTCACTTCGGGTGGTGGCATCCCGAGACCTGCCATCCGGGTTCTGAGCACCCGCCGAGCTTCTGCGGTAACGTACCTCTGGTGACCGAGAACAGCCAGAATCCTGCGCTCGCCGGGCAGCGCAATGACCCCAGCTTCGACAATGTCTTCCAGGAGCTCACCTGGCGTGGACTCATCCATGTCTCCACAGATGAGTCCGCTTTGGAGAGCGCACTGGCTGGGCCCGCGCTCACCTACTACGCCGGATTTGATCCCACCGCAGCCTCACTTCACCTAGGGCATCTGGTGCAATTGCTGACGATGCGGCGCATTCAGTTAGCCGGCCACAAGCCCCTAGGCCTCGTCGGAGGGGCCACAGGTCTCATTGGCGACCCCCGGGAGTCCGGGGAGCGGGTGCTGAACACTCCGGATGTTGTCAACGACTGGGTGCGCAGGCTTCAGAACCAGGTCCGTCACTACGTGTCGATGGAAGGTGTCAACGGTGCCCAGTTGGTGAACAACCTGGACTGGTGGCAGGGTGTGGGCGCCATTGAGATGCTCCGCGATATCGGCAAATATTTCCGTGTCGGGACCATGGTTAAGAAGGACATTGTGTCCAAACGTCTGAACTCTGATGAAGGGATTTCCTACACAGAGTTCAGTTACCAGATCCTTCAGGGTTACGACTTCCTCCGGTTGCACCAGGACTACGGATGCACGCTTCAGTTCGGTGGTTCGGACCAGTGGGGGAACCTCACTGCCGGTACGGAGCTGGTCCGCAAGGCTGCCAACGCACAGGTGCACGCCCTCGGAACGCCTTTGATCACCAATTCTGATGGCACCAAGCTGGGCAAATCGGAGGGTAACGCTATCTGGCTGGACCCCGAGCTGTGCTCGCCCTACGCGTTCTACCAGTACTGGCTCAACACCGCCGATGCTGATGTCGTGGACCGGCTCAAGGTCTTCACTTTCAAGACCCGAGCCGAGATTGAGCAGCTCGCGCAGGCGGTCAAGGACGAACCCTTCAAACGTGAAGCGCAGCGAGCCTTGGCCTGGGACGTCACGTCCTTAGTCCACGGTGAGGAATCGACCCGAAAAGTCATCGATGCGGCAGCGGCGATCTTCGGAAAGGGTGAGATCTCTGAGATTGATGAGATCACGCTCCAAGCAGTCGCAGCCGAGGTACCCACCGCACAGCTGAGTGTGGAAGAGTCCACACCGGTGAACCTTTTGGCAGAGACGGGGCTTGTCAGTGGACGGGCAGAAGCCCGTCGGGCCATCGACCAGGGCGGGGCATACCTCAACAACGTCAAAGTTGAAGACGCTCTGAGCCCGGTCCCGGACTCGGCGTGGCTGCATGGAAAGTACCTGCTGATCCGTCGTGGCAAGAAGAATCTTGCAGTGGTGACCAGAGCTTCACCGAGTATCCCTTAGGGGCATTTTCGGGTGTGTCCAGGGTCACGCCAGTACAGTTTGCGCGGTCGCTGAGAGTGTGTGTAAAGTAATCTCCTGTGCCCGAGGGAAACTGAGGGTCACATCGGGGTTAATACCCCAAAAACTACTCCTCAAGGAAACGGTCCTAGAGTGGTGCGCTTGAAAACACAGCGAAAATGCTGAGTTTGACAGACACGACGAGGTCCGGTAACTTTGAGAAGTTGCTTCGGAGCGATTCAGAGGGTTTCTTCTGATGGTGCCGGTGGCAGTCGTAGCTTGAGAACTCAATAGTGTGCCAAGTTTGTTGAAAACCAATTATTTATTTATTTGGTAACTACAGAACGTGCACCCCCGTGTACGGATCTGTGGATTGCCAGATCAACTGTTCATTTTTTGATGGAGAGTTTGATCCTGGCTCAGGATGAACGCTGGCGGCGTGCTTAACACATGCAAGTCGAACGATGA
>NZ_VFIE01000035.1 GCF_010119385.1 Nesterenkonia haasae | reverse complement strand
AACATTAAAGAGTCTCTAGTGGAGAATGTTCAAAAAGTATGACGGACTGCTACGGGAGGTTTCCCCAGATGAAGCCGGGATCAGGCATCGCCGAGTGCCCGGTGAACAGCTGGAGCGACCTCAGAGCCAAGGCGCTCGACGGCGGCGAGGAGGTCCTTCTGTGGCATACCGCCCATTCCCATCTGGATGATGATTCGGTTCAGGCCGTACATCTCGCGGAAGCGGAGGATCTTGTCGGTGACTTCTTCCGGATCTCCGACGATGTAGCTGCCTGCTTGGGAGGCGCCGGCTTCGAAGGCGTCGCGCGGCAGCAGCATGCCGCGGCCACGTTGATGATTGTGGTCCATCATGAACCTCGCGAAGTGCGGGTACATAGTGTCACGCGCCTGCTGCGTACTGCTGCCGACGTAGCCGCCCACGCTCATGCTCACCGGCAGGCTCGCGGAGTCGTGGCCGGCTTGATCTGCGGCGGCGCGGTAGAGCTGGATGGAGTCTTGGAGCGTGTTCATCGGACCGAACAGGATGGCTAGCGCAAGTGGGAGGCCGAGCGTTCCGGTGCTT
This sequence comes from Nesterenkonia haasae, assembly GCF_010119385.1. Classification (GTDB taxonomy): domain Bacteria; phylum Actinomycetota; class Actinomycetes; order Actinomycetales; family Micrococcaceae; genus Nesterenkonia; species Nesterenkonia haasae. The sequence goes on along the minus strand of NZ_VFIE01000035.1, from coordinate 19,827 downwards.
ACTGCTGACGCGGGCGAACCCCCGACACCGACCCAGATCGGGAGGGTATCGCCGTAGGCGCGCGGCGCGATATCTGCCTCAACAAGGGGCGGGCGAAGCCTCCCGGTCCAGGTGATGGGGTTCTTTTCCCGGATGCGCAGCAACAGGTCAAGTTTTTCGCGGAAGAGTTCGGAATAGTCAGTGATGTCATATCCGAACAGTGGGAACGACTCGGTGTAAGAGCCCCTGCCTGTGATGATCTCCGCGCGGCCGGCAGAGAGTAGGTCGATGGTGGCGAACTGCTCCCATACCCGCACGGGGTCCTCGGAACTCAACACGGTCACCGCACTGGCAAGCCTGATCCGTTCTGTCGCCTCGGCGGCGGCCGCGAGCATGATGGAGGGCGCGGAGCCGACGAAGTCGCTGCGGTGGTGTTCGCCCATGCCGAAGACATCGAGTCCGACCTCATCTGCGACTTTTGCGAGCTCGATCGTCTCTCGAGCTCGCTGATGCGGGGTGCGAAGCGTGCCGCTGACGGGGTCTTCTGTGACCTCACCGAAGGTCATGATGCCGATCTCAAATGCCATTGCCTGTGTCCTCTCAGAAGTGGTGATGAATCATCCAACCTGCTTGCGCAAGCAACTATTCCATCGACAGTCCCACGGACTATCCTTAGGTCATGGCGACAGAACGGCTCACCGAACTCGAAGACGAGGCGTGGCGCGGCTTTTTGGTCTCTCACGAACGCATCTGGGGCGTGATCGAGGCCGATCTCACTCCGCTTGGGCTGAGCATGACCGAGTACAGCGTCCTGGGCCTACTGGCGGAGGCTGGCCGAGACGGGATACGGCTGACTGAGCTGGCGAAGAAGCGGATGATGTCCACCGCAGGCCTGTCCCGGCTCGCTGATCGGCTTGAGCAGCGAGGTCTGATCGAACGCTGCCGTGCAGCTTCCGACGGTCGCGGCTATGACGTGACACTCACTCCAGCAGGAAGGTCACTGCTGCGCAAAGCATGGAAGAGGCAGTACGCCGACATCAAGCGTCTCTTCATCGACAAACTGACTGAAGAGCAGCTCAACGCCCTAGTTGACGTGTGGGCGAGCCTCGCTGATCAGGAGGAAAGATAGTCCTCTGTTCCACTCACTCTTGGTGGAGCTGAGAAATGGCTAGCTCAGCTGCCTCAGCGATGAGTTGGTCATCATGTTCAGCGTCCGGTTCATCGCGTGAGGACAGGACCGATATCACGATGGGATCACCACTCGTAGGCCAGATCGCGGCGATGTTGCCGCGAGTCCCATAGCCGCCGGCTCCAGATCTATCTCCGATTGTCCAGTCAGAAGGAAGGTTGGCTCGGATGAGAGTGGCGCCGGTTTCACTATCAATCAACCACTCGCCGAGTTGAGACTTCTCCTCGTCGTCCAGCACTGTGCCGAAGAGGTACTCTCGCAGGCTTCCTGTGATTGCGCGGGCCGTGGTGGTGTCCCGGTCATCTCCTGGAGTCGCTTCATTGAGCTCAGGTTCACGACGTACCACTTCGGTGACGTCGTCACCCAGATCCTCAAGGGCCGCGTCGAGCTCATCAGGACCACCGAGCTCGTCGAAGAGGTAATTGGCAGCCGCGTTGTCGCTCACCGTCACAGCGGCTTCGGCAATTTCTCTCAGAGTCAGTGTCTGACCGATATGGTTCTCAGTGACTGGGGAATGGGGCACTATGTCCTCTTCCTCGACCAGGACTTCAGTCTCCAGCCCGGCGACGCCAACTTCGTCAAGGACCGCGCCGGCGGCGAGCGCCTTGATCGTGGAGGCGTAGGCGAAACGTTCATCTTCACGCCACGTCACTTCTTCGCCGGTGCCGGTGTCAACGGCATGGACCCCGAGCCTGGCATCGTAGCGTGACTCCAGCTCCTCGAAACTCTCCGTGATTGAGGTCTGCTCGGCGGAAGGGCCCGCCGAGGAGGCGGTGTCGTCGGGTGCAGCGCTGGAACACGCAGCCATCAAGAACGCCGCGGGTGCGAACAGGCCGACAGCGCTTAGACGTCGAATGTGGATAGAAGTCATGGGTCTCCTTACTAGGTCAACTCATCAGTGAGAGGCGGATTGAGCGAGTCCTAGCGTGCAGTACGAGATCACATGCAGTCCAAGCAAGAAAAAACCATGATGATGCTGAAACGGCATACTATGTGCTGGTGGACTTCTTAGCGGCCTGCCGCGCCTTCGTCAGTGTCAGTGATATGGGTAGTTTTACGATCGGTGCGGCAGCGGCACAGATACCTCAATCGGTTGCCAGTCGACGGGTGGCAGCTCTGGAGAATGAACTTGGTGCCCGGTTGATCGACCGTTCGGGGCGCCGAGCCACTCCCACTCCTTTCGGTGTCAGACTGCTCCCCAGGGCGCGTCGACTGGTGCAGCTTGCTGATTCCTTGCGCCGCGACGCGGTACACGCCCGCGCAGCTCCGGTACGACTTGCCGTGCCGGCGACCTGCGAAGTGCGAGACCTCGCGGTATTGGGGAAGACGAGTAAAGAAGCAGGCCTGGTGTTGGACCTGCACCGGGCAGACCCAGTCGACCGGGCTGAACAGCTGCGCACCCACGACGTCGAGGTCGCAATCATCGCTGTCGCACCGGACCAAGCCCGCTGGGCTGTACCTTTAGGGCTCGCCGGGATCCACGATGAAGGCTCCCGGCCAATCCACCTGGATACTTTGAGGGGTCGACGCCACAGCCCCGCAGGCGTCGCACGGAGAATCTGGATGCAGCCCGAAGATGATGTGCCTACCATTCGGGATCGTTTCCTGCGCCTCCGAGACTCAGCCGGTTTGGCTCCCTCCCAGGTGCAGATCGCAGCGACATTGACCAACGCTGTCACCGAGACTCTTGCCTCAGGGGACCTGCTGATGTGTTCGTCTCGACAAGCCACTGAGTTCGGACTTCACTGGCGCGCCATCGCGTTAGGCGCCTTCGAACGCACATATGCACTTCGTGGCGTCTCTGGCAGCGACGCCGCAGGCCTTGCTGCGTCACTTGATGAGCCGATCGGCAAAGCGCTCGGAGTTGGCCACGCGAAAACCATGAGGGACGGCGTATCTTCATAGTGTGCCTATGAACGCTGACCCGGCTGTCATGACTTTGATTGATGACCTGTGCGACCAGCTCGAACGAGCGGGACTGAGCGGTTCCTACCTCGTAAGAGACCTTTCGACCGGCGAAGAGCTTGGCATCGAGCCTGACCGGCCGCTGCCCCTAGCTTCCTTGGTGAAAGTGCCGTTGGGGTTAGCTGTTCTGGAGAACATTCGGCTCGGGACACTGGATTCCGCCAGGCGAGTGCAAGTTCGGCCTGGGCGCACCACAACGCCTGGTCCCACGGGGATCATGAGGTTTCAGCATGTGGCCGAAATTGCGGTAGAGGATGCGCTGTCGCTGGCGGTCTCTCTTAGCGATAATGCTGCGGCCGACACCTTGTTTGAGCTGGTCCCCTCTCCTGACGTGATGAATATTCTCAGCAAATGGAACATAGGCTCAATCACTGTGCGAGAGAGCCTCTCGGCGCTTACCCGTACGCCCGCAGAAGTGCTGTCGCAAGAGGACACTGATTTGGCTCATGCATTGGCAATCGAGAAGACCACTGAAGGAGGTGGTCACCGACTTGAGCAGTTTGACCTCGACCGCACCAACGTGGGTTCGGCGAGGGGACTGGTGGACATGCTCGATACGGTCTGGACGGCCCTATCGCCCCGAGGTTCCCCGTCTTCGCGAAACCCCTCATCGCTCGCCCCGTGGGTCGCAGCCCGTATGCGGGATCTAATGGGTGCGAACGTACATCGTCACCGTTTGACGCCGGACTTCGCCTCCGATGCGAGCCGGTGGTCGTCGAAGACTGGCACTCAATTGAACCTTCGTCACGAGATTGGCGTGGTGGAACATGCCGATGGTTCAGTCCTGGCGATCGCCGCACTGACTGAGTCCCGGGTGGCCGCCGCTACTCAACCCGGAGCTGAGGCCGTGATGGCGGGCGTTGCTCGCCAACTCCACGACTACCTCCGGTCCCACCACCAGCGCCAGCCAGCTGGTCCACACCAATAACCGCCTTCTCAAACAAACCGCGGGTGAAGTGGAACTGTCCTGCCCCGGCGAAAAAAGAGCGGGCACGGCTGCCTGCGGAGCAACACGACACGGTGATTGAGCATGACGCGCGCTACAACCCCAACGCCCACGTCCGGTCGAGGATTGGCTTGGCGTGCAACGCAACGTGGGTAACATGTGACGCTGTGAATATGGCGAGCGGATATGGTCTGGTCAGAGTCGTTAGCCGGGACAACGAACCGGTGGAGGAGGTCTCCCTATGGGAAAGGTCGATTCTGCTGGCACGAGGTGCTGTTGACACCGAACGAGCCAGCCAAGGCCTCCGTTTGAAAGCTCCACCCACGATAGGCGCACGTGAGTACGCATAGTCAGACTCCTTCATTTCGGTCCTACCTCGATGAACACCTAGATCGTCGTCGCGCACTCGGGGTACTCGGTGTAGGTGCTGTTGCCACCGTGACTGCTGCCTGTTCGGAGCCATCTCCGGACCAGGCCGCCGGCACTGCCCGTCCTGCGAAGAACTCGCCCACGGCCAGCCCATCACCGCCTGCTAGTCCCTCACCTTCTGCCAGCGCCGATAACGGCCAGGCAGGTGGTGACCTGACCAGTTCTCGCGACGAGATAATTGAGAAGTATCAGGATGCTTCCCCAGGAATGTTCGGCCTGGCGGTCTCCGGGGTCAAGCTTTCGCTGCCAGATGGCAGTGGCGCCGCAGCACTGACTCTGGATGCCTGCGGCGGATCAAACGGCTCGGCTGCCGATCGGGAACTACTAAACACCCTGCGCGACTTGGGAGTTCCTGCCACGCTGTTCATCAATCAACGGTGGGCGAAAGCCAACCACACCATGATGGAGGAAATCGTCTCCGAGCCGTTGTTCGAGGTCGAAAACCACGGCACCCACCACCTGCCGCTGTCGGTGAACGGTGCATCTGCGTACGGGGTGCAAGGCACGAGCTCGGCGGCAGGGGTCTATGACGAGATTATGGAAAACCAAGAGTTTCTCCGCACAGAATATGGAGTCACATGTCGATACTTCCGCTCCGGTACAGCTCATCTGGATGAAACCTCGGCGCAGATCTGTAATGACCTGGGGCTCACGCCAGTGAACTTCACCATCAACCTCGACGATGGGGCCACCCTTCCAGCCCAAACCGTTGCATCCCACGCCGCGACTCTCTCCACGACAGACATCCTCCTTGGTCACTTCAACCAGCCGGCTTCCGGCACAGGGACCGGCCTTGCCCAAGCCCTGCCGCAACTGCTCGCAGAGGACACTCGATTTATCACCTTGGAAGAAGCACACTGACGCGGTCATCATTTACATAGAGTGAGGAGCCTTTTTCGCACTACGATTGGCTGAATGGATCTTCGCACAGCAGCAGACCTCGCCGTCCGTCTTGCCCGCGAAGCAGGGGACTTCGCAGTCAAGGAAAGAGAAGAAACGCGGATCGAGTCCAAGAGTGAGGGTGCGGATCTGGTCACCGATGTGGATCGCGAAGCCGAGCGTCGCATTGTGGAGGGAATCACGGAACAGTATCCCGAGCACGCAATTCTTGGGGAAGAAGGTGGTGACCAGGGTGCCGGCTCGGATGCCGAATTCCGCTGGCTCATTGACCCGTTGGATGGCACAAACAACTACGTACTTGGCATTGACGTCTATGGCGTCTGCATCACCCTTTGTCAAGGAAAGGTGCCAGTAGTCGCCGTAGTGCACGACTCTCCCAAGCGGCGGACCTATTCCGCGATTGACGGTCAGGGGGCGTGGAGTACTTCCGACAGTCATTCAGAGGTACGAAGGCTCAGGTTAGGAGACGGAGAATCCCTCTCACGCACAACGGTCTCATTCGTTCAGGGATATGAGGTCGACAACGATGATGACTACCGGAACGTGCTCTTCGATAAATTAGAGCGAGGCACCAAGAGAGTATTGCGCACCTGGGCTCCCGCCGCTGATTGGGGGCTTCTCGCTACCGGAAAGCTTGGAGCTGTCGTTGCTTACCGCAATGAGATCTGGGACCTTCTGGGAGGGGTGATGATCGCCCAAGAAGCTGGTGCGCACATGTATACAGAAGCAGCTGGCGATCTGATCATTGTCGGGCACCCGCAGACAGCGGCTGATCTCAAAAACCTGCTCACCGCCTACGAGGCATAGAGCGCGCGGTCGAGATCGTCGATCAGGTGCTCGACATCCTCGATCCCCACCGACAGCCGCACGAGATCCCGGGGTGGTGCCTGGGGCGTGCCCGCGGTGGAGCCATGCGTCATGGTGGCCGGGTGGGAGATCAGGGATTCGACCCCACCTAAGCTGACCGAGAGACCGAAGAGGTGCGTGGACTCAGCGACCACACGTGCGGCGGGCTCTCCGCCCGAGACCCGCAGGGTGACGAGACCGCCATATCCGGACATCTGCTGCGCAGCGATGTGGTGAGTGCTGTGCCCGGGCAATCCGGGGTAGAACACTTCCCCAACCCTTGGGTGCGTGGTGAGCCAGTCCGCGATGACAGCAGCATTCTCACAGTGCTGGCGGATGCGCACCCCCAGTGTCTTCAGGCCCCGGGCCGCAAGAAAAGAGTCCTGGGGCCCCGCGACCGCCCCGACCGCGAACTGCTGGAACCCCACAAGGTCCTGAAGCGGCTGATCTTCCCACAGAGCATCACCGACGACGACGGCCCCACCGAGCACATCCGAATGACCGCCGATGTACTTGGTGGTCGAATGGACGACCGCATCGGCTCCCAAGCTCAGCGGAGTCTGCAGCGCCGGGGAGGCGAACGTGTTGTCCACCACGCACAAGGCGCCGTAGGCATGAGCTGTCCGGGTCCACTCTGCGATGTCCACCACCGTCAGCAATGGATTGGTAGGTGTCTCCAACCAAAGCAGCTTGGCGCTGCGATCTGCACTGAGTGCGCGCTCCAGCTGTCTAGGTTGCTGCGGATCCACGAAGACAACCCGTACACCCCATCGGGCATAGACCTGCGTCAACAGACGGTGTGTGCCCCCGTAGGTCTCAGCGGCGGCGATGACTGTATGTCCAGGACGCAGCACCGCCCTCAGCAGAGCGTCCTCGGCAGCCATCCCGGAGGCGAATGCGAACGCCGCCACACCGTTCTCCAGTGCCGCGAGCTGGACCTCGAAAGCAGTGCGAGTGGGATTTCCCCCACGGGAGTACTCATACCCGTTCTTCAAGGTTTCGACCCCGTGCTGGGTGAAGGTCGAAGTCTGATAGATCGGAGGGACCACAGCTCCGGTGAGCGGGTCGGGCTCCTGGCCGGCGTGTACCGCGGCAGTGGCGAAACCCGGACGAATCCGGATGGGCGAAGCCGGAGCCGTCGTTGCAGGGTCGGTGCGCGGGCTCATACCAGCGTCTCCGTCCCCAACGGCGCAGGGGCGGCGTCGTCAGTTCCCAATCCCGCGGCGGCGAAGGCCTGTTCCAGATCACTCCAAAGGTCCTCGAGGTTCTCCCTTCCGACCGACAAACGGACTGTCTGCTCAGTAATCTCCCCGGCAGTCCTCAGCTCGGAACTGAGCCGGCAGTGAGTCATCGATGCCGGATGGGCGATCATCGAGCGGGCGTCCCCGATATTCGCGGCCAGCTTGAAAAGCCTGAGCGAATCGATGAACCGCTCCACGCCGCTGAAGCCACCTGCCAGTTCGACGGAGAGTACCGCGCCGGTTCCCCGGGGAAAGTCGCGGGCAGCCAGGGCGGCATTCGGGTCCCCACGGAGACTGGGGTGGCGGACACGATGCACAGCTGAGTGGGTCGATAGACGTTCGGCCAGCGCCTCAGCGTTGCGACAGTGACGGTCTACTCGCACGTCAAGTGTTTCGATTCCTTCCAACACCTGCTGGGCACTCCACGGTGCCAGGCAGGGCCCAAGGTCATGCAGGTACTTGGCGCGGATCAGGTGCAGCACGGCGCCGCGCTCGCCATACCGCTGCACCAACGGCGTATCCCCGAACCGGGCCGTCGCGGCGGTGAACTGAGGCCACCTGTCCGGATGATCAGCGGGGGAGAAGCGCCCGGTGTCGACGACGACGCCGGCAAGCACTGTGCCATTTCCGGACAGGTACTTGGTGGCCGAGTGAATGACGAAATCCGCCCCAAGCGCCGCAGGCTGCACCAGGTGGGGGCTGGCGAGCGTGTTGTCTACGATCAACGGGATCTGCGCAGCATGAGCGATCCGGGCCAGTGCGGGAATATCGGGAAGGTCCGCGTGCGGGTTGCCGATGGACTCGACGAGGAAGGCTCGTGTCCGCTCGGTCACGGCATCGGCCCACGCCTGGGGCTGATGTGGGTCGACCCAGGTGACGCCTATGCCGGATTCCGCCAAGGAATCGTTGAGGAGGTCGGCGGTGCCGCCGTAGATCTTGGCCGAGGCAACCACATGGCCGGCGGGGATCTCCACGTGAGCACGCCCGTCGGGGCTCTGCCCGGAACGCCCCGCCAGGGCCAAGAGCGTCAGAGCGATGGCGGCCTGACCTGATGCGAAAGCGACGGCGCCCACGCCGGCTTCCAGCTCCGCCACGCGCCGCTCCAACAGAGCCACGGTGGGACTGCCGGTGCGGGCATAGGTGAAGGCAGCCTCGCGCTGAGCGAAGGCTTCACGCGCATCGCGCAGGCTGGCGAACTCATAGGCGGCTGAGACGTAGACCGGTGGCTGCACCGGCCGGAACTCGGAATCAGATGTCACTCCGGCGTGAATTTGTGCTGTCGCAGTACAGGCCGGTTTCTGCGGTGATGGCATACGTTCCCCTGCCGTTGGGGCGATGCGGACGAACCGCGATCGCACCGTGCTTACCGGCGAACATCGTGGACGCCGGTCGGATCGTCATCTGGGGCACCCCGTCACAGCGGAAGGGTTGCCGACCGGCCAGCCAGAGCTTTGATGAACCGGTACTCGTGATCCTGTTGAACATAATAACCCAGGCAGCAAATGCTCACGTCCAGACGGCAGTTTCTATGCCGGTACTTCACATCACGTCACAAAGCTTCAGGGTTGAGACGGTGAATCAGTATGTTCATCCTATGAGTCCTTCACACCTTCGCCCTGGGCACCCGCGACGTGACAGTTCACATCATTTTCGCCTGGGGGCCACAGCATTAGCAGCTTCCCTGGCCCTCGCCGCCTGTGGCGGCGGTGATGTCGGTGCCGAGGGCGACCCGGAAACGGGTGGCACCCTGACATACCTTGAGCACCAGCCGTATGACACCCTCTATCCGCCAGCCGCAGGCTTCTACCCCAACGGCGCAGTGATCAACAACATCGCTGACCGGCTGCTCTGGCAGGACCCTGAGACCTTGGAGCTGCACCCCTGGATCGCCACTGAGCTGCCCGAGGTCAACGAGGATGCCACCGAGTTCACCTTCACTATCCGGGAGGGCGTCACATACTCAGACGGCACGGAGCTGACTGCCGAAAACGTGGTCAAGAACTTCGACCTCTACGGCCGGGGCGACTCCGAACGCACCCTGTCCGTCTCAGAGGCGATCAACAACTATGACCATGGTGAGGTCATCGACGAGAACACTGTTCGTTTCCACTTCGACGAACCGGCTCCCGGCTTCGCTCAGGCCACCTCGACGATCAACTCCGGGCTGCTCTCTGATGAGACGCTCGACCACACCCAGGAAGATTTCGGCCCTGGCAACGCGACCACCATCATCGGTTCCGGTCCCTTCGTTGTCGCAGAGGAAGAACTCGGCACCGAGTACACCTTGGAGGCACGCGAGGACTACGACTGGGCCCCGGAGGAACACCACCATCAGGGCCCGGCGCTGATCGACGCAGTCAATGTCATAGTCACCCCCGAGGACAGCGTGCGCATCGGCTCACTGGTCTCAGGGCAGGCAGATGTGGCTCGTCAGATCGAAGCCCAGGACGAGGAGCAGCTGGAGGAGTCCGAGGCTGAAATTGAGGCCTACGGCACCAAGTCAGTCAACAATGGCTTCAACTTCCGCATCGGTCACCCCATCTTGGAGGACCTTGAGACTCGTCAGGCCATCATCCACGCGGTGGACCGTGAAGCAGTACTGGAGAGTCTCTTCACGGATTCATACCCGTTGGCCACTTCCCCGCTGGCCTCAGATGCTCTGGGCTATTCGGATCAGTCGGAGCACTATGAGTATGATCCTGACCGCGCAATCGAGCTCCTTGAGGAGGCCGGCTGGGAGGAAGGCCCCGACGGGATTCGTGAACGCGACGGTGAGCGTCTACACCTGACCGTGAACGAGGCACACCCGCAGCCTCGTTCTGCCGAATTGGTGACCGTCGTGGCCCAGCAGTTGCGCGAAGTGGGGATTGAGCTCGAGCTGCTCTCAGGCGACCGGGCGCAGCAGAATGAGGAGGCCCAGGACCCGGAGCTGGTCCAGATCTTCCACTCGATGGTCGGTCGCGCGGACTATGATGTCATCAAGAGTCAGTACCACTCCGAGAACCGAAATGTCCTGCTCAACGGCTACGAGGATGAGGTGACTGACCCGGAGCTGGAATCGCTGCTGGAGGACATCGCCTCCCTGCCTGATGAAGCCGATCGTGTGGTGGCCAGTGAACAGGCTCAGGAGTACCTGGCAGAGAACGCCTACGTGTTGCCCTTCTTCGAAGAACCGCAGGTCTACGGCGTCCAGCCGCATGTCCTCGGCTTTGAGACAGAGTCAGTGGCGCGTCCGAGCTTCTACGCCGTCTCTCTCGACGACTGACCTCCACTTCCCTGACATGGCGGGGGCTGTCACAGCCCCCGCCCCCTTCAATAAAGGTTGACTTTCGATGTGGTCCTACGTGCTGCGCCGGCTGGGGCAGGCGCTGCTGGTGCTCTTCGTGGCATTCACCGCAACGTTCTTCCTGCTGCACTATCTGCCGGGAGATTCCGTCATCGCGCGCTATGGCAGCCCACAACTGGGGCTGTCCTCCGCGGAGGTGGCGGAGATCCGCGCATCCATAGGTGCAGATCAGCCGGTGTGGACCCAGTTCTGGCTGGCGCTGACCGGCTTTCTCACAGGGGACCTCGGGTTCTCCACCCAGACCGGCGCCTCGGTGAGTTCGATGCTCGCGGCCGCCCTGCCGGCCACAGCTGCGCTGACGCTGACCAGCTTCCTGCTCGCTGTGGTTCTGGCCTTCACCATCGCCTTCACCTCCACCTTCAGTCCGTTCGCCTGGCTGCGCCGGGTCACCCGCGCCCTGCCCCCACTGTTCATCTCCATCCCGGTATTTTGGCTGGCGATTGTGCTGATCCAGGTGTTCTCTTTTCAGTTGGGGCTTGTCCCAGTGATCGGGGCCTCCGACCTGCAGGCGCTCATCCTCCCCTCCCTGGCCATCAGCGTGCCGATCGCGGCGCCACTGGCGCAGATTCTGGTGAGCAGCATCGATGAGGTGCGCAGTCAGCCGTTCGTATCAGTGGTGCGCGCCAAGGGTGCCTCCAACAACTGGCTGCTCTGGCGCAACGTGTTAGGCAACGCGCTGCTGCCGGCGCTGACTATCGCCGGACTTCTCTTCGGGGAGCTGATCGCCGGAGCTGTGGTCACCGAAACCATCTTCGGCAGATCAGGGATCGGGCGCATGACCGAGCAGGCGGTGGCCAATCGCGATATGCCGGTGCTGCAGGCGATCGTGGTGCTCTCGGCAGCCACGTTCGTGCTCATCAACCTGATCGTGGACCTGCTCTACCCCGTGCTGGATCCCCGCCTACGAAAGAAGGTGCGCGCATGAGCAGCGTCGCCACAGTCTTGACCCGATCCCGGAAGTCCCAGACCGGCATGTCACTTCTGCGTCCCAGTGTCCTTCTGGCCTTCGGAGCACTGCTGGTGAGTGTCTCCTGGGCCTTGGCACCGGGTCTCTTCACCTCATACGATCCGATCGCGAACGTCGGTCCCAGCCTGCAGGCCCCCAGTGCCGAGCACCTCTTCGGCACTGACTCCACCGGCCGTGACGTCCTCTCCCGCGTCATCCACGGAGCAAGGGAAACGCTCACCGGGGCGCTCATGGCGGTCGCCGTCGGCTTCCTGGTGGGCACCGCCATGGGTGTGCTCTCCGGCAGTTCGCATAGAAGCGTAGACGAGGTGCTGATGCGCATCGTTGATGTGCTGCTGGCCATCCCTTCCCTCCTCCTCTCACTGAGTGTGATCATTCTGTTGGGCTACGGAACGGTCAACGTGGCCATCGCTGTAGGGATCACCTCGATCGCAGCATTCGCCCGCCTGGCCCGCTCTCAGGTGGTGCAGGTCTCGCGCAGCGACTTTGTGGAAGCCGCCTACGGCTCCGGGGGCAGCTTCGGCACAGTGCTCTGGCGGCACATCCTGCCCAACTCGCTGACCCCGGTTTTGGCGCTGGCGGCGCTGCAGTTCGGCAGCGCGATTCTGCAGATATCCACCCTGGGCTTCCTGGGATACGGTGCTCCACCGCCCACTCCCGAGTGGGGACTGATGATCGCGGAGTCCCGGGACTTCGTCGCCACAGCATGGTGGCTGACCACTCTGCCCGGATTGGTGCTGGTCATCACGGTGTTGGCCACCAACCGGCTCAGCTACGCCATCCAAGCCAGGAGGAACGCATGAATCACGTAGAGACACTGCGAAGCGACTGGCAGAGAACGACGACGCCGGACCGACTCGACTCCTCCACCCACTCCACTGGGCTGCTCACCGTCGAGGACCTCTCCGTGGCCTACACCTCCCGCGGAGTGCAGCGACAGGCGGTCGATCAGGTCTCCTTCACCCTGGACCGCGGTGAGACACTGGCCGTGGTGGGGGAATCGGGTTCAGGAAAGTCCACCATCGCCCAATCCCTCATCGGGCTGCTGCCCGCCGGGGGAAACGTCACCTCAGGCACCGCCCACCTGGGGGACCCGGCAGATGCACTGGATCTCCTGCAGCTCAGGGATCAGTCCATGCGCCCCATCCGCGGCCGACGCATCGGCCTGATTCCCCAGGACCCCAGCAACTCACTCAACCCGGTGCGCACGGTCGGGTGGTCGGTAGCTGAGTCGATGCGCATCCACCGGCGCGGCGACAAGCGCACCCGCCTGCGCAGAACCCTGGAACTTCTGGAACGCGTGGGCATCGATGACCCTCAGCGGCGCGCCCGACAGTACCCCCACGAGCTCTCTGGCGGGCAGCGCCAGCGCGTGCTCATCGCCGCAGCAATCGCCCTGGAGCCTGAGCTGATCATCGCCGATGAGCCCACCTCCGCTCTGGACGTCACCGTGCAGCGGGTGATTCTTGACCTGATTGACGAGCTGCGCACTGAGCTGAACGCCTCAGTGCTGTTCATCACCCATGATCTGGCTGTTGCGGCCGAACGCGCAGACTCACTCCTTGTGCTCCATCAAGGTGCTGTCAAAGAGCGGGGCCCAGCCCAGGAAATTCTCACCACCCCGCAGGATGACTACACCAAGCGGCTGCTCTCCAACGCTCCGTCCCTGTTGTCCCCACCGGTGCGTCGCCCTGTCCCGGAGACAGATCCGGAATTCGTCGTCGTGGACGGGCTCACCCATCGGTACAAGTCCGGCAAGTCCTCATTCGCAGCCGTCAAAGATGTCAGCTTCACGCTCGCCCGTGGAAGCACCCATGCTCTGGTGGGCGAATCCGGCTCGGGAAAGACCACCCTGGGTCGGGCGATCGCCGGCTTCCACGCCCCGAGCGCAGGCAGCGTCACTGTCGGGGGCGTCGACGTCGCCTCAGCGCGGAAACGCCCAGAGTTCCGCAAACAGGTCCAGCTGGTCTATCAGAATCCCTACGGCTCCCTCGACCCCCGCCAAAGTGTCGGGGAGATCGTCGGCGAGCCGCTGCGAAACTTCGGCATCAAGGACCGAGGCGAGCGGCGGCGTCGTGCTCTGCTCGAACTCGAACGGGTGGCGCTGCCGGAAGAGACCGCTGACCGGCTCCCCCGAGAACTCTCTGGCGGTCAGCGCCAGCGTGTGGCGATCGCCCGAGCGCTTGTGCTGCGGCCCGACCTACTGGTCCTCGACGAGGCCGTCTCTGCGCTGGACGTGACCATCCAGGCGCAAATCCTGAGCCTGCTGGAGAGACTCCAGCAGGAGCTGGAGCTGACCTACATCTTCATCTCCCACGACCTGGCGGTGGTCAGGCAGATTGCCGATACCGTCTCCGTGCTGGCCGCTGGGGAGCAGGTGGAATCAGGACCCACCGAGACGGTGTTCAACTCTCCAGAGCATAAATACACGCGGGCGCTGCTGAGCGCCATCCCCCGCCCCAGAAAGACGCCCGCAGGTCCCTGACCCGCAGATCAACACCCGCCCCAGTACCCAACAGGCACCAGAAAGCAGGACTCCCGTGGCCCCCCGCATCGGATTCTTCACCCGGCTCCTCGAACGTGACACCGCCGCGAACCGCTATAGGTTCGCCTTGGAGCAGATCAGCCACGCTGAAGCCTGCGGCTTCACCACCGCCTGGATCGCGCAGCATCACTTCGACGCCAACGAAGGCGGACTACCTTCGCCCTGGCCGATGCTCGGCGCGGCTGCTGCGATCACCGACACCATCCGACTGGGAACTGCCGTGGTAACGCTTCCTCATGAGAGTGCGCTGCGCACCGCGGAGGACGCCAGCGTGGTGGACCAACTCTCCGCCGGAAGGCTCGAACTGGGGGTCGCGCCCGGGGCCTCGCCTGAAACTCTGGCAGCCTTCGGCTATGCCGGTGAGGATGCGCGGGAGCTTTTCGCCGCGAAGTTCGACATCCTGCGTGGTGCCCTCCGCGGAGAACCCATTGCGGAGACGGGCCTGACTCTCCAGCCCCTGTCCGACGGGCTAGATTCGCGCATCTGGCAGGCGACCTTCTCCTCCAACGGTGCCGCCCGCGCCGGCAGCTCCGGCGATGGACTCATGCTCTCCCGCGTCCAGCCCGGCAGCCCAGAGGTCTCCATCAACGATGCACAGAACCCCATTGTGGATACCTATTTGGAGAGCCTCCCGGAGTCCAGCGATGCCCGTATCCTCACCTCGCGCACACTGGTGGTCATCGATGAGGAGAACCGCGAATCTGTCATGGCCGCCGCCCGGCCGCGCCTGGAGGAGCTGGCGGCCAAGACATACAAGATCAGCGCGCAGAGCCTTACGGACCAGGAACTCTTCCGCCTCACCAACAGCTACTTCGGGACTGCGGAGCAGGTCACCGAACAGCTGAGCGCCGATGAAATCATCGCCCGGTCCACCGATGTCAGCTTCCAGGTCCACTCCATCGATCCCGGCCATGAGCTCACGCTGCGCTCCCTGGAACTGGTTGCGACCGAGGTCGCCCCACAGTTGGGGTGGGCACTCAGCGACAATGTTCTGCAGAAGGCGTGACTATGACACAGACCACGAGTACTCAAGCCACCGTCGGCTCGGCTGACATTATCGACTCTCTCTGCCAGATCACCCCCGGCAGCCATCTTGACACCATCCGGCAGAGCCGGGCGCAGGCCCGTGACAACGCCCAGCGAAGCTTCGAAGTTCTCCTCGAACCCCACGATCCGGGCACGTTCCCGCTCTCCGAACGCTACGCGGTAGCGGCCTACTCAGTGGGACTGCAGGCCAGCGAATCGGCTGCCCTGGACTTCTACCTGGAACTGACCGAAGAGGAGACAGACTCCCACTTCGCGCGCAGTATCGAGCAGCTCTCCCGCGCAGCGCGGCGCGCAGGGCCCTACGGAGAGTACCGGGAGCCCCGTCACGCAGAGGAGTCTGAGCCGGGGGAGACGGTCCACTACGACCCGGAGGATGTACCGGGGTCCTCCCAGAGGTTAGCTGCGGCATTGGAACACGCGCATCTGCTGAGCCTGCATCCGCGGGATGCCCGCCCTGAGCATCTGAAGCGTCTCGAAAACGCAGGATGGTCGGCCGATGACATCGTCACATTGAGCCAGCTGATCTCATTCCTGGCATTCCAGATCCGTGTCGTCGATGGCCTGCTTGCCCTGGCTGACAACCCTGCCCCTCAGGAGGCCCGCTGATGTCCGATGTCATTGAGTACCAGGAGCTGAACCGGCCGGACGGCTTCACCCAGGAAGGCCTGGGTTGGGTGCCCTGGGTGAAGCCAATCGCTGAAGCGGACCTCACCGAGGAGCAGCGGGCAGCTCTCATCCACGAATTCCGGATTAAGAGTGACTATTTCCGGCTGCTGGTGCGCAACCCGGAGGCGTTGCACGCCCGGACCCTGACAGATCTGGACATCTTCACCAACCCTGCCGGGGGCCTGCCCCGAGCCGACCGGGAGATCGCAGCCTCCGCGGCCTCGCGGGTCAACGGCTGTGTCTATTGCGCCTCCGTGCACACAGCGCGCGCTACCCAGGAATCTGGCCGCAGAGAGGATGTGCAGCGTCTGCTCGATGAAGGTGTTGAGGCCCCGCTGGGCGAAAAGTGGGAAGTTGTGGCTCAAGCCTCAGCAGCGCTGACCCGGACACCGTCCCAGTTTGGCACCGAAGAGATCGACTCTCTCCGTCAGGCCGGGCTCGACGACGCCAGCATCGTCGATGCCATCAATGGCGCAGCATTCTTCAACTGGGCCAATCGGCTCATGCTCAGCCTGGGTGAGCCCACTGTGCCGAAGCGGCGGAGCAAAACCTGAGGGCGCGCTGGGGACACCGGCAGGCCTGCCGTGACGCCCGGGCTCTACTACATCCCGCCAGGTGTTCCGTGGCGTAACGGGTATGTGGAGTCCTTCAACAGCCGGATCAGGGATGAATGCCTGAATATCAACAGCTTCTACTCAGTGCTGCACGCGCAGGTCATCATCGGTGATTGGAAGAAAGAATACAATAAAATTCGCAGGCACTTAGCCCTGGGCTACCGGACCCCATATTGGATCCGGGGGACAGCGATATTGCCGCTTGGGGCCAGTAGTAGCGTCGGCGGGGGCCACGGGATCAAGGCCCCCACCGACGGTGTGAACTACTGGTTTAGCGTGGCGTGTTCGCGCACGTTGCGGCCTCCGGTGTCGATCCAGATGGTCTTGTGGACGATGCGGTTCACGATCGCATCAGCGTGGACCTCGGATCCGAGTCGTTGGTGCCAGTCTTTCTTAGCGTGCTGGGTGCAGAATACCGTCGAAACGGTGTCGTAGCGGCTCGAAGTAGCTGTAAAGTCAGCCCGCCAGCTGACGCTCCATTTGCGAAGTGTCGTGTAGGGCGGTCATCTGCACGAATCGTCCGTCGCGGATTTCGTAGATGGCGTACTCGACGATCTCGAATGATGCTCCTGTAGGAGCTACGCCGAGCCACTCCTTCACGGGGGTACCCGTATTGAGTGCGCGAACGGCCGCCCGCTCGCCATCGATAAGGAACTCCTGGACCTCCCAGTGGAGGTCTGGCACCGCCTCGATGTCGGCTTTCTGAACCGAAATAACGTCATCCCGGGTCCCCGGCTCGCCGTTGAGGAGTACCGTGTCGTTGATGAATGCGTCCATATCGTCGAACCTGTGAGCGTTGAGTTCCTCGACGTAGCGGCGGAAGAACTCACGGATTTCGGAGTCGGTCATAATGTTTCCTCTCTGCGCCCCGTCCGGGGCTGTATTCGAATTTTGCATTTCGCACATATCGCCCAAGAGGGCCGATGTAAACACTATGGGCGACGAACCAGCACAAACAGAGCCCCCTCGAGCCTGGGGCATGTGAGGACCCTCGCTACGGGGCGGTGGCGGGGAGCAATCACTTGCGGCACACCCCCGTACAAGATTCCTTGTACGGCAGAGCAGAGTCCATCACTGCCTTTCGAGCTTTCGGTCTCATGGAGCTTCGGGTGAGCATCGCGTCCCAGATCCCTGGGGCGGAGCCAGACTCCACTCACACCCAGGATCACTTCAGCGCCCCGACGGCTGCTTGCTTGCTGCTCAGCCCGTACAACCGCTATTTCCCCTCGGCGCAGGGGCGTCTGAGACGTCGTACGCTCCTTTCCCTCCAGTGACAACACGGCTAGGGCATGTCTTCTAGTTTGCATAGCCAGGAAATGGCTGCGCAAAGCACGGCGGTAGCTCGGTAGGTGATGGTGAGCTTGTCGTACCTTGCGGCGATACCTCGCCATCGTTTGGCCAGCCCGAAGTGGCGCTCGACGACGTTGTGGCCCTTATGGAGGTCCTTGTCGACAGCCAGTGGTCTGCCGCCGGCGGTGCTGGGCTACGAGCGGCACTGGAGCAGCAATGGCGGCGCACCAGGATCCAACGCTGCTTCTTCCACACCCGGGCTGCGGTCATCCGGCATACCACTCTGACACCGAGACTCGAAGCCGGTAGAGAGATCCTGGCCCTGACCAGAGAACTGATGAAGGTGCGCGACCTTGATGATGCCGCAGCCTGGACGGGAGCCTACGCGTCCTGACGCCTACCTTGAGGCGACCACCCGCAACCCACGATCCCTGGGTCCTAACCCAGCGCCACCAGCAGCAGGCCGTTGAATCCTCGAACCAGAAGACCACAGAAGAAGAACCCCCCGGGCCTGAAACCTACGGCACCGCCACTACTGCCGAGGAAGCGGCAGCCGACCGGTCCTGAATGACCCCGCTAGGAGACCTAATTTTGCACCCTGACCCCGAAGAGGCCGTGTCGTCTGTCCTCGAAAGGACCGGTTTGAATCAACCGGGCACTAGAGACCGACACAACCACGATCCGCGCAGCACCGCGCCCCGGATTGACCTGCCCTAACCGGGGCTCTGACGTACTCGATGTGATCCAGTGGCACCCACAACGGGCCCTTCTCTACCAGCGCTTTTGCAGCGAAGGGGAGTCTCCAGCTCAGAGAGTGATCCGACCAGCCGGTCCTTCCAGGGTCACCTCGAGATTGGCGGGTCCCCGGACGATGTCCAGGTCCGTTCCAACGGCGCGCAGCACCGGGAGCACCACCTCTGGTTGTGCATGGGAGGCCTTCAGCTGCACCAGATCCAGCCTCGCCGTTGTGGTCTCTGCGGGAGTTGTCGCTCCCTCCCAGTCCAGCATGAACGGCACCACCCCTGAGGGTTCGGAGAAGGAACGAGTCAGCTTCCACTCGAGCAGGGAGCCGTCCGGACGGCGTCGTGATTTGGGCTCCGGGTCTCCCGGGTCCACGCCGTGTATGCGTGAGGCGGCCACGGCTGCCTCGATATCCTCCGGGGTAATGGCCCATGTGGCCGCGAAGGTTCCGACCGCGTCGTCGATCCCAAACGGTCTGGTACCTGTGAATTCGGTGTTCTCCTGGTCCACACCGATCACCTCCAGATACGCTCCGGAGCCGAAGCTGGCCAGATAATTCCGAGTCCCGAAGCTGGGATGAACACCCCCAGGGTCGAGAGTGACGCCGGTCGCCCCGGCGATCTGCTCCACGGCCGCCTCCAGATCGTCAGAGACGACAACCACGTGGTCTAGCAATGCAGGGGCACTCGTCATCTGGCACTCCTCTGGTCTAAGGTTCGCTGCCCGGCGGCTTACCGTCCCGGCCAGTGTATCCCCGCCCATATCGGACACTTTCTGTCTCAGGCTTTCTGAACTGTGATGCTCCATTCGGCGGCACCGCGCTTGGTGAATTCGGTGACCGGATAGCCGTTCTCGGCCGCCCACTGCGGGATGGAGTCGGTGGCCTGGGTGCAGTCGAAGTTGATGATCAGTTCGTCGCCCAGGTCGATCTGGTTGATGGCCTGTTTGGCTTCCACCAGCGGGAACGGGCAGACCTGGCCATCGGTTTCGAGCAGATGCTTTGTCATGATTTTCTCCTTCCGTGAGCGTTCAGCTGACTGTGCTCAGAACCGGCTTAGGCCCGGCGCCGGCACGCTTGTGGTTGATGATGAAGATCCTTGCCGCCGCGCCGGTGCC
>NZ_VFIE01000034.1 GCF_010119385.1 Nesterenkonia haasae | reverse complement strand
TCACCTCGAGCGACACCAGCAACATTAAGCATGATCGTGGTGGTGCGCTCACTGACACCCAGCACCACCGCAGCATCCCGGACCGCAGCCTTCCGCACCTCAGCACGGCCCACCACACTCTCACCAGCGCACTCCGCCAGGCACCGGTCCAGGTAATCCAGAAGGTGCTCAATCTTCGACGCTTCAGCACGCCGGGCCGCTACCTGAGCTTCCCAGGCAGACACCAACTCAGGCACCTGGGCAAGATGCCCCAACGACCCCGGCACCGGAAACGACCCCGGCACCGGCACTGGAACCGGTGCCGAAGAGTGAGCATCCAACTTGCCTTCCATACCCACAATTTTATCCGCCACCCCCGACACCACCCCGACCCGGCGAAGACCTGACACCCGGACTCACCCGCCCGCGCCAGTTCAGGGCCGAATGACTGCTACCCCGGGCTGTGTTCCACCTGCCATCGCAGCCAATGCATCAGGAACCTGGTCCAAGCCAAGCTCACGGGTCACCAAGACACTGGGATCGACCGCACCCGAGACGAGCAGGTCCAAGAGCGCCGGGTAGTCCACGGCCGCCATGCCGTGGCTGCCGAGTATCGACAGCTCCAGCGCGACCACACGCGGGATAAGAGTCTGTGGTGCCTCAGCAAACAGGCCTACCTGAACGTGACGGCCCAGGGGATCCAAACTGAGTAGCGCGGCCTCTAGAGTCTCTGGCCGGCCAAGGGCTTCGAGCGTGACATGCGGTCCCGACCCCGGTGCCGCCTTGGTTCCCGCGCGACCGCCTTCGGCAATATCGGACGCGGCGGCACGCACCTTCGCTGCCACCTCTTCCGGGCTGAGCCCTGTGACGTTTACAGACCGATTCGCGCCGACTGACTCGGCGATCTCCAACGCGCCGGGGGAAACATCGACGGCGATGACGCTGGCGCCCATTGCGCGGGCCAACATCACTGCGGAGAGTCCCACTCCCCCACATCCGAAGACCGCCACCACTTCACCGAGTCGCAGCTGCGCTCGGTCACGCAGCGCCCGGAACGCCGTAGCGAACCGGCAACCCAGCGAGGCGACGCTCGCTCCGGAGAGAGACTCTGGCACCGCGACCAGGTTGTGTGAGGCTGCCGGCACCACCACTTGTTCGGCCCAGGACCCGTCATAGGTGAATCCGGGTTGGGACTGGTGAGGACAGACCTGAGACTGTCCCGCAGCACACCAAGCGCAATCACCACACCCGCAGACGAAAGGCGCGGTCACTCGGTCGCCAACAGACCAACCAGTCACCCCCTGACCCAGGGCGGCGATCCGCCCAAGGAACTCGTGGCCCGGTACATAGGGCAGGAAAACGCTGTCATCGTGTCCAGCGAATCCATGGAAATCACTGCGGCACAGTCCCGTGAGTTCCACGTCAACGACGACACCGCCAGCAGGCGCAGTGGGAGCGGGTAAGTCTACGACGGTGGGATTTTCACCGAAGGCGGTGATGTGGACGGCGCGCATCAACGCATTCTACGAAACGCCCACCGTTTCGAAGACCTCGAGGAGGTAGTCGCTGTGGGTGTTGTCGCGCTGAAGCAGCCGGAGGCGTGGCTCAGCCTTGAGGACCTGGTGGGTGGCGGATCCCCCGCGCGGCCATCCCGTCACCGGATGCCGCCAATGGACCGCCACCACGTGGGCACCTACAGCCGCCCGTGAACAGAGTCCGCCGATGATGTCAGCCAGTTCCGCGCGCGGGAGGAAATAGAGCACTTCCGAGATGACCAGCAGATCCGCACCCGATGGTCCCAGTTCGTGATCGCGCGCGGAGAGCGACCGCTGCTCAATCTCGACATGACCACGTGAGAGCGTCCCACTGTGTTCCAGATCTTCGAATCGCGCTCGTGCCGTGATCGCGGCACGCTCCACTGGCTCCCATCCGACGACGTGATCGGCGCGTTGTGCCAGCTCCGCAGTCAGCACTCCGATAGAGCACCCGGGCTCGAAGCACAGTGCGTATCTGGCACGGGGAAGTGCCTCAAGGGTCACAGCACGTTTTGCCCCCTCGTAGGTGGAGGATTCCATATCCCAGGGGTCTCGGGAAGCAGCGTAGAGACCCCGGAGATGTTCTATGTCATCGACTTCCGGCTCCGCAAGAGTGACAGGAACGAACATTTCCGGGACGCTGAGCAGCCGCTCCATCACATGTCTCGGCATGACGGGATCCCCGGCAGTTGCTGTGGGCCACGGTATGACTTGTGAGGCGAAACAGGCAGAGGCTTCAGTCTTGAGTTTCTGCTGGTGCGACTCGTACGGCCCGCGGCGTGCGTACTCCAGGGGAAACAGCCCATTGTGGGGGGAATCCCAGTGCAGGGCCCATATGGGAAACTCGAGGAGCTTGATTTCCTGTTTCTCTGCGAGCGCATGTTCGGCTGCTCCACGCACAGCGCGGCTGACCGCCTCATGGTCTGGGTGGCCATCTGACTGCCAGTGTGTGAGCAGAGTCAGTGGCGCCGTCGTGCCGGTGATGAGTCGCACGAGCTCGGCGGTGATGCGTCCCTGTTTCACGGCCAAATCTCCGTCAGAGTAGCCGAGGAAGGTGGGAGGTAAGGTCCCGAGCATGCGGGATGCAGCGCGGGATTCTTCTCTGCGGACCTCGCTGAGGTCTGCCGGGTGAACCTCCGGATCGTGGGCATGGGACTTCTCACCGTCGGAACAGATAATCGTCTCCACCTCAGCTCCCTGTGCAATAAGGTCGGAGACCAGCGCACCAGGTCCAAGGACCTCATCATCTGGATGGGCGACAATGGCCACTACGCGGTGATCTGCGGTGAAGCTCAATTCAGGCAGCTGACGTGCGGCAGTCTGCCATGACGCAGCCGAGGTGCCCGCCTCCTCCAACGGCACATTGGCGAACCGCTCTGTGCTGCTGAGGCTCCCATGGCGCTCTGCCGCGCCGTTCATGACTCTCCCTGCTCACAGTCTGCGAGCGCGAGTCGGGCCAGTTCGGCGTCGTCGGACTCTGCATGACTCTGCCTGATGTAGACCTGCAGATCCTGAATCCGGTCTGCAGCTTGAGCGTCACGAGCAAAGGGGAGCGCACCGAGTGCCCGGCCAAAGCGTTGTATTACATCCGTACACGCCCGCTCCGCCATGGAGCGCAAAGCATAGGCTCGGCCGCGCGCCGCCGCCAGATCTGCCGGCGCGGCGTCGAGGTCTTCGGCAGCGTTGTTAAAGGCGCCGGTGATCGTGGCATCCCAGGCGAGGCATGCCCCCAGGTGGGCCATCGTGTGCGGGTTCTGCTGCAGACGTGCAGACGCGGCCACAGTGGAGTGCAGGATGTCCAGCAGGCCTTGCGCTCCACCCCACCAGCAGTTCGCCACACCGATTCCGCCGTGCCAAAAACCTGCCCGCTCCAGGTAACCCGAGGGTTCGCCAGCGGGGTCGGCGGGGACGTCGTCGAAATGCATTTCACCGGTGGCCGTTTCCGCCATTCCGGCGGACGCCCACCTCAGCTCACCGACTGACACACCAGGTTGATCCAGTTGCACCGCAAACAGTCTGGGGCCCTGCTCCGCGCGGGCCGTGACGAGGGCATGCGTGGCCTGGCCTGCTCCAGAACACCAGGGTTTGGTACCCGTGAGCTTCCATTGGCCCCCACTGGAGCGGGCGTGAAGAACGGGCGACGGCGGCTCTGCGGCCCAGACACCCCACAGCGAATCTCGTTCGGGCGCTTGGTCTAGTGCCAGCTCTGCGCAGATGGCTGCAGCGTCTACGTGAGCCTCAACCATGCGTGCGGCGGGGAGGTTTTCTCGCCCGAGCTGCCGTAGGGCGTGCCATCGCGCCGCAGTGTCCCCTGAGCCTGGCAGCGGCAGCTCCGCACGGCCTTGTCTGATCCAGGCGCGTGCCGTCTCGATTGCGAGGGTCATGAGGCGGCCTCCAGGGTAGTCAGGTAGTCCCCGAATCCTTGTTTCGCACGCGTCTCAGACCTGCCAGAAGTCATCACTGCAGCCTGAGTGCAGAATTCCACGCGCATTCCGGCAGCCAGCATGCGGTCTACCAGATCCTGATCCTCCCCTGTGGCGAGTGCTTTAAACCCACCCACAGCGCGATAGGCTGCCGCTGTAAAGCTCAAGTTGGCCCCATGCACGTGAGCTGCAGATGCAGAATAGGTGCGTTCATACCGTGGCTTTAGGGAGGCCGGGCGGTCGCTCCAGTCGTGAACGCGGACCGTGCCGGCCACTATGTGGGCACCTGCGTCGATGTGTGCCAGATGTTCCGTAATCCAGGTGGGTGGCACGAGAGAATCCGCATCGGTGCACAGCATCACAGCGTCGTCCCGGAGTTCGGACCCAGCTGAGCTAAGCAGTACGGCGCATCCCGCCGCCCGCGCTGCACCAACTGATCCGGCCTCGAGGATGATGACCTCGTCTGCTAGGTGTTTGGCCACCGCTTCTGTGCGGTCGGCACAGCGATCCGCCACGACTGTGACGCGCACGTCCAAGGCCATGGCCGCGAGGTGACGAGTGTGCTCCACAGCTTGTCGGACTGCACGGAGCGCCTGGGGAAGCAAGCGCTCCTCATTGCGCGCCGGAATCACAACTCGCACCTGCTTCATCTGCACTTAAACCCTTATCTACCTGTCATAGAAGCCGTTGACCTGCGGAAAGTCATGACAGTACACATCAACCCGGCGTGGAGTCTGCAAGGTTCCTGAGTGTTTCCTTACCCTGTTCCTCACGTTCATTCAGGTCATGTGCAATGCTTGCCGGAGTACTGAGGTATCTGCCTCACCGGGCGGCCCCGCATAGCCGTTCTGGCTAAGAACTATCAAGTCCTGTCCGGTCGGCAATGGGTAGGAGCGAGCCTTTCGGCTTGGTACTTTCCAACGCAGTTGCAGAGGAAGACCGGCACCTAGGCCAATTTTCTATGCCACACGCATCCAGGGCTTGCCGAAGGCGAACACATGAGCCACGTCAAGTTCCCCTATGGGACCGAAGACGAATTGATGGAGCAAGTCTGGATCCGGACTAATGTCGGCTGAGACCCGCTTCGAGTGGAATGGATAGAGCTCGATGTAGAGCAGATCGTTTGCCTGGACGGCGTCATTCTCGTGAAGGCGGCGAGCGAAGGACTGTCGGTTGCGGTGGTACTTGTTTGGGCCTTTGACCGACTCCCACGCTGGGCCGGTGTAGGGTGCTGAGGCTGCCCATTGACCGTATGAGGTGGCCGCGATCTGACGCGTAAAGATACCGTTCTGGCCCTGGAATTCTCGTGCCGCCGATCCGGGATTGAGGCCCAGCATGACGAGCGCCGGAGTAGAACTTCCCGCGAGCGGGCCTATGTACGGCTCCGGGAACACAGAAAGTTCGACGGCGCCCTCTCCCCGGCCCTTGTATGCACTCATCCAGCGATGCAGCTCAGGGCTGAGATCGCGTCCTCCGCGAACCCACCTTCCGACTTCTTCGTCCCAAAAGGCGACTGCCTCTTCTCGAAAGTTCATCAGCTCACGCTACTCATCCGCAGATGCCGACTTAGTGGATGCACTCTGTTTGGCTCGTCCTCGAGTCCACGGCCAGGTCATCAGCGCCCACAAGCAACCAGCGATGACGGCCAGCCAGAGGACATAGATCGGCCACGGCCCCATGAAGTCCAAAAGAGAGGCCCCTTCAGGATGGTGATTGAGAAACGCGTAGTTCGTTCCGAGCAGGCCATTGGCGGCCATTGCGAAAGCGGCCCACACCAGAGCGGCACCATATGCCACACGGAAGTCCCACCATCCGGGGCGGTATCCAACACCCCAGATGAGCGCCAGCGGAACCAGCAGTACCGCAATGTGCAGACTCCAATAGAAGAAAAAACTCAGCGACGGTCCGATGAGCATGTTCGGATGAGGTGTCAGCAGAGCCTGAGGGTTGAGCGTCAAACCCCAGTAATAGGAAATCGCTATCGCCCACCGTGATCTGGTGATCAGCGCGATCGCCGCAATGAAACGTAAGGCGTCAGAGAAGTGCAGTGGCAGCGAGTTCTCGATGTCCCAGTTCTGGGGCAGCAGGAACCAGACCAGTCGCCAGAGGGATACTCCCAGCAGCGCCCATCCAGCAATGCTGATGACATACGCCTCGGCGCTCGTGCCCCGAATGCGGCGCACACCCCACAGCGTCAGGACGCTCAGCAGAAACGTCAGACCAAGCAGACTCAGGTGGACCCCTCCGAAAATCTCGGGGGCCTGGGCCGATACGAGTACTGGCGTCACACTTGCCAGTGTAGGCAGCGAAGCCCAGATCAGCGGTAAATGACTGCGCGGAGAACCTGTGGGCACCCCCTCCCATCATGGCACTGTGATGTCCGAACCGGGCGTGACATTGAGCTTGACGTCGAAGAAATCAGGGACGCCTCGCTGGGTCAGCTCCGCACCCAGCTCACTCAGATCAGGGATGTCTCCACCTGGTGTTTGAATCCATATGACAGCGCCGGTCCCGTGCCACTGAATGTCGGTGACCTCCCCTCCCCCGGAGTCTTCCAACCACGTCTCCGTCGTTTCCTGCGCGACAGCCGACAACTGGACGATCCAACTGTTCAGCGCCAACGGAATGGCAATCACTACGGTGAGCATCGTGAGGAGCGCGTAAGCACGTATACGTGTGCGGCCGACCGTGCTTGAGGAACTTCGATAGCCGGCAAGCGTGTAGACCAGGCTGCCGGCAGCAATGAGCGCGAGCACGTTTGATGCGAACAACACCGTGGCACCAAGCGCGAAGGAGAATTCGCCGACTCCCAGGCACACACCGGCAACGGCGAGGGGTGGAACTAGGGAAATGGCGATGGCGACTCCCGGTAGTACCGCACTGAGGTCAGTGCGACACATCGCCCAGGCACCGGCAAGGCCAGTGGCAATTGCTGCTACCAAGTCGAGGAGCCCAGGGGAGGTACGGCCGATGACCTCGGAGTTTTTCGCAAGGTCAGCGGGGTCGGCGACCGTGAAAGCCAACGCAAGTCCCAACAGCACCGGTACACACGCACCTCCGAGGAGCCAAACCAGCGAATTGCCCAGCAGTCCTCGCCGCGTGGAGACGATTCCGAGCGCCACCCCGTGAATCGGAGTAGCGAGTGGGGCGATAATCATCGCTCCGATGACCGTCGCCGTGGAGTCGTTGATCACCCCTGCTGCAGCGATCAACGACGATAACGCCAGCATTATCACGAACCCGCTCCGCTTACTGAGGACCTCGCCTTCACCGTAGTTGACGGCCTCGTTCAGAGAGTCAAAGGTCTTTCGCTGTCGTTCGGGAACCAGGAGCTCCCTGATGTCGGTCATGGAATCATCTTTGCACCATCGGGCCCAAAGAGTCTGCGAGTAGTGCAGTAGGTCGACGATCCGATGCGACAATGGGCCTCATGAGCGTCGAACCCGAGAAGTCGCTGCTACTCATGACTGGGAGCACCCGTGAAGGCTCGGTCAACACGGCTGTGCTCAAAACAGCGAGGACGACGCTTCCCCACCACTGGACTGCCCTGGCTTACTCTGGACTCACTCAGCTGCCTCACTTCAACCCCGATGTCGAGCGGTCTGTGCCGCCTCCTCCCGTCAGGAACCTCCGAGCGGCGATCCGCGCATCCGATGCAATTCTGTTCTGCACCCCGGAGTACGCCGGCGCCATGCCCGGTGCCCTGAAGAACCTCCTGGAGTGGACTATCGGCGACACGGTCATGTACGGAAAACCCGTCGGCTGGATCAACCCCTCGACCGCCCCTCAGCGCGCAGCCGGAACCTACGCGTCCTTGAAAACTGTGCTGTCCTACACCGGGGCAACCATTGTCGACGACGCCTGCCTCAACATACCTGTGAATCGTGCCCTCATCGGCGAGACCGGCACGGATGAGGACTTAGGAGTCCAGGAGCGAATCCGCGCCGGTGTTCTTGCCCTGACATCTTGCACCCACTAGCCAGAGACCTCGGGTTTCACAGACGGCGGACCGGGCGAACCCGGCTTTTCGTGGCATCGACAGGGGCGTTCGCCGTCGTCGTAATTGTCGCTGAGGCGCATCCATGAATACGTCGGCTCCTGGGGTGTTCCGGCCGGTGAGTTCTCCCAAACCTCCTGACGTCCGAATGGGGTGAGATCGAGCAAGTCGAAGACCAGCATGAAAGGTTCTTCACCCCGGGCGTGGGTGGACCAAGTATGAAAGACGCGGTCGCCCCGGCGGAGGAACACACTGATAGCTTGGCGTTCTTCACCATCGACAGTCGCTCCGAAGTCGACGTTGAAGTCATCGCCGACTGCCGAATACCAAGGCAGCTGCCACCCCATGCGGTCGCGAAAGGCGTGCAGACTGTCCAGAGGTGCACGCGAGGTGAGCACGAAAGAGGTGCGCCTGGCGTGTAGGTGAGAGAGAGGGCCGATATGCTCGGCCATCATGGAGCACCCGTCGCATCCTTCCTCCCAGTCGGGGGCGAACATGAAGTGCTGGACGATCAGCTGAGGCCTCCCCTCGAAGAGGTCTAACAGCGTCACGGAGCCATTGGGCCCGTCGAAAATATAGTCTGAGCGCACTTCGACCATGGGCATCCGCCGACGTGCTGCGCTGATCGCGTCCTTCATCCGCGTGAGGGCTTTTTCCTGCTGCAGCAGAACGCCTCTGGCATCGTTCCAAGTGGCGCGGTCCACGATCGGGGGACAGTTGTGTTCGGTGTTCACTGGTAGAACCCTTCGCGGAGATTGATGCCGTGCTCGAGCCAAGCCTTGAGACCTGCGAGCATGAGGGTCCATCCCTCACAGTTGCCAAAAGCGGCTTCAGCGCCCTCGGCAGTGGGGCGCCAGGATGTTTCGGTAATCGTGACCAACGTTCGCGAGTCCCCATCGATCGGTTCGAACTCGAAGACCACCTTGGTGATTCCACTCGTACTGATCGTCGCCTCGTTACTCCATTCAATGACAATCCGATGTGGCGGCTCAGCATCAATTACCGTGACGGGAAAATCACCAGGAAAGTCAGCGAAGTCCCACTTAACCTGCTCACCGGGTTCTAACCGTCCTCGGGCACCCCCGGTGGTGAAGTACCGCGAGAGCTGCTCCGGGTTGGCCACAGCCTCGTACACCTCCGCACAAGAACCGGCGATACGCCCGGCGATCGTAAAGGCGAGCTCGGTGAGTGTGTCATCTCTTTTCATGTTGTAAATTTACAACATGACTGGAACAGCTGACAAGGACTCAGACGATGACCGGGTGTTCAAAGCACTAGCATCACCAGTGCGCCGCCGAATGCTCGACGAACTCAAGAGATCCCCCCAAACCACGGGTTCACTGTGTGCACTGCTGACCGAACTGGACCGCACCACAGTGCTGCAGCACCTCCGGGTGCTTGAGCGCGCGGAACTAGTCACCGGACGCAAGGTGGGACGGCAGCGCCACCTGTCGCTTGCGCCGCTGCCGATCAAGCGCATCCACGACCGATGGATCAGTGATTACATGAATGCCGCAGTTGATCTGCTCGACCATTTGAGCAGTGACTGACTGAAGTGGCCTCACAATCCTTGAGGCTCCTCCCGGTTCGGGAGGCTGAAGTTGCTACAAGTCGTTGTAGCTACTTCCAGTGGAGCGACTCTACAGACTTCACGTGACCTGCGGGGTCCGGGAAGGAATGGTCCCCGAACAGCACTCTGCGCGCCGCTGCACGCCCCAAGGGGGTGCGTAGGGCAGCAAAACCAGCACTCGCGACGAACGGATGCCGCACCTGCGCCAGTACTTGGCGCATCAGCAACCGACCCGTGAACTTCCTCCGCAGCGAGCCGCCGTCATAGCCGCGCAAGGCCTCGCGCTTTCCGGTCCGCAGGGCTTCGTCCAGCGCAGCTGCAGCGTAGCCGGATAGGCGAAGGCATGGGTCCAATCCCCCAGCGGTCAGCGGCGAGACCGCACCAGCTGCATCGCCTACCAACAGGCCTTCAGGTGAGCTGATCCGCCTGAGCAGCCCTCCCACTGGGATCGGCCCGCCCCGGCGCTCCACCGCGGCCGGCGATCGATCGGGGCCGGAAAGTCCGGGAGCATTCGCCGCGAAGCGGTTCAGCGTTTGGCGCACGCCGCCGTGGAACTGTCTCGAGTACCCGGCGGTCCCCACATGGGCGTGCCTGCCGTCATTGATGACCCACGCGATGTAGCCAGGTGCCAGCCGCGGATCCAGCACACAGTGGAAGGCAGGTGAACCGACCGAGCCGGAGACCTCAGACACATCTTCCGCCCCCACCAGCAGGTGCGCGTTCCGGTCCACCCTCAGATCCCGCGCAACCCGAGACCGTGCCCCGTCCGCGCCGACCACAAAGCGCGCTCGCACTGTCAGCGGCCGACCAGGCCCGGCTACCTGGTACTCGCCATCCGAACCTCCTAGGTAGCGCGCACCCAGCAGCATCTCCGCTCCAGCGTCGACAGCAGCACGTGCGCCCGCCGTGTAGATCGGCCCCATCTCCCCCACGCGGTACTCATCACGCTCACTGACGAGCTCTACCGGGTCGCGCATGCTCGGCGGGTACAGCACCACTCGGCGGATCGCCGGCCCCAGGAGATCGTCGGGAAGGTCATAGTCGTCCAAGGTTCGCCGCACGAAGATCCCAGTCGTCCTGATTGAGGTAGCGAGGTCCCGTCGACGGTCGATCACCAGGACCGAGTGGCCAGCCTCGGCCAGCAGCTTCGCAACGCGTAAGCCGGCGAGACCAGCGCCCACCACAAGAACATCAATGTGCCGCACTTGGGTGATCATTCCTCCACCCACTCAAGGAGGTCACCGGGCTGGCATCCCAGGACCTCACATATGGCTTCCAGTGTGCTGAATCGGATCGCCTTTGCGCGACCGTTTTTGAGCACGGCCACATTAGCCGGGGTAATCCCCACTCGCTCAGCGAACTCACCGACACTCATCTTGCGCTTGGCCAGCTCCACATCGATCCGCACGACGATCGGCATCAAATCACAGCTTCCATGTCGTCGCGCAGCGTGGTTGCCTGCTTCAGCAACGCCCGCATCACCAGGACCACAAGCCCGACGACGGCGCCCACTGCCACCATCAGTGCGAGCACCAGTGGGGTGCCCGGCCCCGCGAGATTGAAGACTGCGTAGATGAACACGCCGACTAGGACCAGCCAGGCTGCCCCGATCGCACCCAGCACCACGTTGACCCAGATCATGGACGTGGGGCTGAAAATCTGGTCCTTCTTGACGAGGGTGAGCAGCTGCCAGACACAGACGATGATTACTTGGACGCACAGCACCCAGAAGATGGTGACGGTCGTCGCGGGCCATCGGAGGAGCGCCATCTCAGGTGACTGCTGCGCCATATGCGCGAACTGGCCAGGCAGAGACATGATCTGGAATAGGAGCAGGAGCCCGAAGAGCAGGACTAGAGCTGTCTTGAGAGTGACCACCACCCAACGCTGACTTTTCATATATCGAGTATCAGTGTCTAACTATCGAAAGTCAATAGATCTAACTTAGGGGTCACTCACACCTCGGCTTCGACCTAGACAATCTCCAGAATGCACTACATCACAACCTCATCGAGCTCTCGTAAGATATCCAGTCGCTCAACGCTGGATTTAGCTCGCCCAGTTCAGATGCCCGCGGGCTGTTGCACTTCTGCTGCTGTGTGCAAATATGGTCCTGCATGTATCCACGGAAGAAGCATGAAAGTTGGCGCTCCTTCTCTGGAATCCGATTCAGACGCTAGTCACCTGAGGCACTAAGAATGAAGCTGCAGAAGCGATTTCACCCGAAACTGATAATCGTTGCCGCTGCCTCGGCGTTGGCGCTTACCGGTTGCATCCCCTCTTTCGACGCTGAGGCATCCGACACCGTGGATCCCAGCACCACGCAGTCCCCGCCTGACAGCCCAGCGGCAACGGAAAGCTCCAGCGCCCCGACACCGGTTGCAACGGAGAGTGCCGAGTCCTCAGAAGAGGGGGACGGTGACATAGATGAGCAGGATGGCGTGCGTACCAACTCCTTCAATGCGATGCCCGCTGAACTCGGCGATATGAGACTCACAAGCTCTGAGTCCAACCCTTCTGAGCACATGACCCATCGGGACTACATGGCAAGCGATGAACAGAGCCGGATGATTTTTATGGCGTACATCCCCGGTGATGACGATGGGGGCTACGCACCGGTTTCGGCACATTCAGATCCGGGTTTCCGGTCAGCAGTCGACAGCGCCCAACTTTACTTCGAAGAGCATGGATTCGAGGTCATTGAACGGTCTGCAGCCACAGAGGGTTACGACTGGGAGTGCTTCGAAGCTCTCGAGACACAGACCGGCAATATCGACCACAGCTTCTGCCTGACCACCGGCTTCGGCCGAGTACTCGAACTGCAGCGCCTCGCAATGCACAATCCCAACGAACAGTCACGCAACAGCCATATGGATGCCCTCCTAGACGAGGTAACTTCAGCGCTGGCAGACCTTGAGGCGCCGTAGCCGTCATGGCTGTTCTGAGGGCACGCGCCTCACCCGCTACTCCTAACCGATTGCAAACCGCAATCACTTCTGATTGACTGGTTGTGATTGCATACCGCAATCGGTTTTGGTGCGTGCATCGTGGGGGGCCGAATGTATGACCGACCGCGCCCTCAGAGCTTGGCGCGCACCGAGGCTTCAACACAGAAAGCCAATAATCATGCCAACCTTCATCACTATCGGTTACGGAGACCAAGCCGGGTATGACAGAACCGACCCTCCGGTCCGCGACGCAGCACATGAATGCGACGATCGACTAGCCCAACGCGGTGCGCGCATCGGACGCGCGGGGTCACCTGTACGGGTACGAAATCCCGAAGGGCGAGCTGTTCAGCGCGACGACGGGGCCTACATGACATCTGAGTTGCCGGTCGCAGGCTTCATGGTTATCGAAGCCGACAGTCTCGATCACGCGATCTCCTTAGTCGCAGGTACTCCATGTGCAGTCGCACACGGGGTGGTCGAAGTCTGGCCGCTGAGGGACTAGCCTCCCAGTGATCACGCGTTCACAGTCTGCGCCGAGGACCGAGATACCGACTTGGCTACTCTGCTTCGGGCTGCTTGCCTGCGAGGGGGATGCGCCAGCCGAAGCGCAGAGACAGCATACGTACAGCGAACACCAATGATGAGATCCCGATGCCGAACCAGACGTTGAAGACACCAAGCTCCAGGGTGAGCACCGTCAATGCAGCCCCAAAGAGTGCTGGCATTGCGTAGATGCCACGGGGAACAACGATCTGCGGCACCTCGTTAGCCACCACGTCGCGCAGAGTCCCGCCCCCGACTGCCGTAGTGAGTCCAAGGAGGGCGCAGGCCACCGGATTCAGCCCCGCCTCGAACGCCACGACTGTCCCCGTCAGACAGAACAGGGAAAGCCCCATGGCATCGAACGCCAGCATGGTCCGGCGCAGTCTGTTCTCATGCAGCAGTCGCGTCCCGACCATCACCACGGCCATCAGCACCGGTGTTAACAGCAGTGGATTCTCCAAGGCAACCGGGAGCCCCTGTGAGATCATGACGTCGCGTGTCACGCCTCCACCTAGACCAGCCAGGCTCGCTAGCAGCAGTGACCCCACCAGGTCGAACTCTTTCCGTGCCGCCAGAAGGGCCCCTGAGACCGCAAACGCGAAAATCCCCATCAGCTCCAGGGACAGCAGAAGTGCATCCATGTATGGCCTTCCTTCAGGAACGAGCGCTCACAGCGCCCGCGGATGTGCGGTGAGGTACGTCTCCTGCAGCGTTTCGGCAGTGACCTTGGTGTAGATCTGCGTCGTGGTCACCGAAGCGTGACCCAGCAGCTCCTGCACCGTGCGGATATCGGCACCAGCCTCGAGCATATGCGTCGCGCAACTGTGCCGCAGCGTGTGCGGTGAGACCTCGCTGGTGATCTCCGCCGCCAGGGCGGCTTTTTTCAGCATCTCCCACGCCGACTGCCGGGACAACCGCCCACCCAGCTTGTTGACGAACAACGCAGGAGACATCTTCCTGACCCGAGCTTTCACCGGGTCGGTCAAAGCTGGCCGGCCTGCGGTGAGATAGTCGCCCAGCGCCCGCTGCGCCATACGGCCCAGGGGAACCATGCGTTGCTTATTGCCCTTGCCGGTCACCCGGACCAGCACCAGGCCTTCCTCTCCGGTGGTTTGCAGTGAGTGCACATCATCGACGTCCAACGCCACGGCTTCCCCGATCCGCGCACCCGTGGCGTAGAGGAACTCCAGCAGAGCCCTATCCCGCAGACCCAAAGGGTTGGTGACCTTGGGGGACTCGATCAGCCGGGTTACCTGATCCACTGTCAGTGCCTTGGGAAGCGACTGAGTCAGCGTAGGGGCCGCGACGTCGTTGGCGGCGTCGAACCCTGTTCGGCCTTCCTGTGCCCAGTATTTGTGCAGCCCGCGCACTGAGGCGAGCATCCTTGCTACTGAACGCTCCGCAAGCGGTGTGCCTCCATCATTGCCGGTGGTCACCACCTGAAGATAGTCGGCAACATGCCCGGCGTCTACGGCAGCTGGAGTGGCCACTCTCCTGCTGCTGAGGTACGCCGCATAGCGGGCGAGGTCGCGCTCATATGATGACAGGGTGTTCGTGGAGGAACCGCGCTCAATGCGCAAGTGGGCCAGGTAGTCAGCAACCTCCGGCCACAGAGCAGAGGACGTAGCCGTGTCCCGGAACGACCCTGCCTGACCTGATCGGCCGCTCACAGCAGGTTAGCCGCGACGCGCCAACCCGGCGCCGATGAGCCCGGCGAACAGCGGGTGCGGGTTGGTGGGCCGCGACTTCAGCTCCGGGTGGGCCTGAGTGGAGACGTAGTAGGGGTGGACATCCTTGGGAAGCTCAGCGAACTCCACCAGCAGACCGTCCGGACTGGTGCCGGAGAAGACCAGGCCTGCCTCAGAGAGCTGCTCGCGGTAGTCATTGTTGACCTCGTACCGGTGCCGATGCCGTTCAGAGACCTCAGTGGCACCGTAGGCCCCGGCCACTACGCTGTCTTCGGCAAGTGCAGCGTCATAGGCGCCCAGGCGCATGGTTCCGCCCAGATCCCCCGCACCTTCGACGAAACTCTTCTGCTCAGCCATAGTGGCGATCACCGGATATTTGGTGTCCGGATCGAACTCAGTGGAATTGGCCTGCGCCATGCCCAGCACGTTCCGGGCGTACTCCATTACCATGGTCTGCAGCCCGAGACACAGGCCCAGGGCGGGGATCTTGTTCTCACGGGCATAACGCAGGGCACCAATCTTCCCGTCCAAGCCACGCACACCGAACCCACCCGGTACGCAGATCGCATCCACTCCGGCCAGGGACTTGGCCGCTCCCTCCGGATCGGAGCACAGGTCAGAGGGCACCCACCGGATCTTGGTCCGTGCGTGGTGGGCGAAACCACCAGCGCGCAACGCCTCAGAGACAGAAAGGTAGGCATCCGGCAGGTCAACGTACTTACCAACCAGTGCGACCTCCACCTCGTGGTCGGGGTGGTGGACCACGCTGAGCAGACGGTTCCATTTGGTCCAGTCGACGTCTTTGAACTTCAGTTCCAGTGCTTGCACCACATAGGCGTCGATGGCCTGCTTGTGGAGGATCTTCGGAATGTCATAGATGCTGGGGGCATCGGCACAGTTGATGACGGCGTCGGCATCAACGTCACACATGCGCGAAATCTTGCCGCGGATATCGGCAGGAAGTTCCCGGTCACTGCGCAGCACGATCGCATCGGGCTGGATGCCCAGGGAGCGCAGCGCCGCCACGGAGTGCTGCGTGGGTTTGGTCTTCAGTTCCTGGCTGGGCCCGATGTAGGGCACCAAGGAGACGTGGAGGAAAAATACGTTCTCCCTGCCGATGTCCTGACGGAGCTGACGCGCAGCTTCTAGGAACGGCTGGGATTCGATGTCACCGACCGTGCCGCCGATTTCGGTGATGATGACATCTGGTGCGTCCTCCGATTCGGCAGGCAAGCGCATACGGCGTTTGATCTCATCAGTGATATGCGGGATGACCTGGACGGTGTCTCCTAGGTAGTCACCGCGGCGTTCCTTCTCGATCACAGACGAGTAGATCTGACCAGTGGTGACGTTGTTGAGACCATCGAGGTTCTCGTCAAGAAATCGCTCGTAGTGGCCGATGTCCAGATCCGTCTCGGCGCCGTCTTCAGTGACGAACACCTCACCGTGCTGGAAGGGATTCATAGTCCCGGGGTCCACATTGAGATAGGGATCGAGCTTCTGCATGACCACTGAGAGTCCGCGTGCTCGGAGCAAATGTCCCAGCGAGGATGCTGTAAGACCTTTGCCGAGGGAGGACACCACGCCGCCGGTCACAAAGATCTGACGGCTAGTGTCGGGACTGTTCTGATTCCGGGAATTATTTCGCTGCGCCACGGGGTTCAAACCTATCACTGTGGGAGGGTTTTCTGGTCATTACGACGCCGCCGCCTCATGTGCCGCGGTGTCAAGCAGTTCAGCTGCGTGGGCCCGGGCTGAGGTGGAGTCTTCCTGCCCAGCAAGCATGCGGGCCAGTTCGCCGACTCGTTCGTGATGGTCGAGTGCCCGAACATCGGAGGCAGTGACTCCTCCCCCGGACTCGGAGGTCTTGTGCACCCGGATGTGGTTGTCCGCGTAGGCGGCCACCTGCGGAAGATGCGTGACCACGATGACCTGCGCGTGCCGGGCCAGGGCGGCCAGCCGCTTGCCGATCTGCACAGCGGCCTTACCCCCGACCCCGGCGTCGACTTCATCGAAGATGAAAGTGCCAGCCTTCTGCTGTTCGGCGAGCACCACTTCCAGGGCGAGCATCACCCGGGAAAGCTCACCACCTGATGCTCCTTTGCCCAAAGGAAGCGGATCCGCTCCGGAGTGCGGGCTGAGCAGGAAGCCGACCGCGTCAGCGCCATACCGGCTGAGTTGGGTGGTGGGCTCGACCTGGATGACGATACGCGCCTGTGGCATGGCCAAGGCAGCAAGTTCAGAGCCAACCCCGTCACTGAGTTGCTGTGCTGCCGCACTCCGGATGCGGGTAAGTTCCCGTGCCTGCTCCCAAAGCTGACCTTCCAGCTGCTGGACAGTGTCGGTAAGCTCCTCGATCCGGTCACTATCGGAGTGCAGAGTCTCGAGCCGCTGACGCGCCTCCTGGGCCCAGGTGAGAACATCTGTGACTTCCGGTCCGTACAGCCTGAGCAGTTTGTCGATCTCAGCCCTGCGGGTGTGGATTTCTGCGACGCGTTCTGGACCGGCATCGTCCAGGCTGGCGGCGTAGATGCCCAATTGAGATGCGGCGTCAGTCAGCAGGGTGGAGACTTCACCAATCTGCCGGGATATCTCCGCCAGCTCCTGATCCTGGTCGGTGACGGTCGCGAGTGCCTGTGCGGCACCCTCCAGCAGTTCGGCAGCATTGGGCCCCTGCTCCAGGACCTCGGCTGCATCACCCCCTGAGAGCGCGGATTGAGCGTTCCGCGCCGCGTCACGCAGGGACTCGAGGTTGTCCAATCGCATGGACTCTGCTTTGAGCTTTTCATCCTCACCGGGCTGGGGGTCGACCCGGTCGATGGTCTCCAGAGCTCTTTGAAGCTGCTCTGCCTCACGGCGACGCTCAAGCTCATGAGCGGTGATGTCCTCCAGTTCGGCCTTTTGCCGCTGGAAGGCTTCAAAACACTCCTGATACTGCTTCAGCAGCTGAGCTCCCTGCGGCCCGGCATAGGTATCCAGGGCTGCGCGTTGGGCGGCGGCGCTCTTCAGCCGAAGCTGGTCGCTCTGCCCGTGGACGGTGACCAGTTCAGCTCCGACTCCGCCGAGCAGGGAGATGGGGACGGCTCGCCCGGAGAGTGTGGCCCGGCTGCGTCCTTTTGCGCTGACGGCGCGGCCCAACAACAGCGGCTCGTCACCGTCGCCAACGGCTGCCGCGTCATCTGCGTCCTCAGGATCCTCCATCAGCACGCCGGATTCTTGTGCTTTGGCTCGTGCGGGATGGCTGTGGGGGACGAGGATCTCTGCGTCCACGGCGGCTTTGGCGGCACCGGAACGCACAGTGGAGGCCTCCGCCCGGGCGCCCAACAGCAGGCTGAAGGCAGTGACGACCATGGTTTTGCCGGCCCCGGTCTCTCCGGTGACCACGTTGAACCCGGGCGCTAGTTCCAGTTCGGCGCGTTCGATGACGCCGAGGTCGCTAATGCTGAGATGTTCGATCACCGTGTACTCAGGCCTCCCTGCCCTCGTGTGCCGACTGGAGGGTGTGTGGTGCTTCGACTGGTCCTCGCCACCCGGTGGTGGGGAGGTTGAACTTGTCCACTAGACGTTGGGAGAACGGGGTCCTGTGAACTCGGGCCAGGAGCACTGGTGTCTCTGACCTGGTGACTTCAACACGGGCACCGGCGGGGAGCTCCATAGAATGGTGGCCGTCGCACCATAAGATGCCTTGTTCATCTCCGCGGGGCAGAAGTTCTACACCCATGACAGAGATCGGGTCGATCACCAAGGGGCGCGCAAAGAGTGCGTGCGCAGAGATCGGCACCATGACCATGGCTTGGACTTCCGGCCAGACCACGGGACCTCCCGCGGAGAATGCGTAGGCGGTGGATCCGGTGGGCGTGGCCATCACCACTCCGTCACAGCCGAATGCGGAGACTGGAGCTCCGTCGATTTCGATGACCAGCTCGATCATGCGCTGACGTGAAGCTTTCTCAATGCTCGCCTCGTTGAGCGCCCAGCTGGAGCCCAGATGTTTGTCTGCCTGCCACACCTGAACATCGAGGGTCATGCGTTCTTCAACGGTGTAGTTCTGGTCGATGACCCATTGCACGGATTCATCCAATTGGGTCCGCTCAGATTCCGCCAGGAACCCGACATGTCCTAGGTTGACGCCCATCAGGGGCAGCTTGGCATGACGGACCCTATGTGCCGCGCGCAAAATTGAGCCGTCTCCACCGAGCACCATGCCGATCTCACAGTGGTCGACACGCACTTCCTGGTCCGCCACCGCGATGTCGATGTGGGCTAACTGGTCCCCGGCCAAAGCGGTGATGTCGTCCAGGTCGGTCTTGAGCATAACCGGGCGAAGGCCTGCCGCGTGAAGGTTGTGGGCCACAGTGACGGCTGCGTCCACCGCGTCACGGCGACCGGTATGGGCCAACACAAGTACCGCTCGCATGCTCCGTCCTCCTGAATCCCTAGTCGCCGAAATCAATCCTGTCCAGGTCGGCTTGCCCCAGCCTATCGTCAGCCTCCGAGTCTGCGGTGGTCGCTGTGGATTGTGCCCACAGAAAGAACTCTGCGTTGCCGTCTTGACCGGTCAGGGGGGAACGCACGGCCGCTTTGACCTGCAGCCCCACCTGTGCCGCCGCGCTGATGACGCCCTCAAGGGCTTCGCGGCGCAGCTGCGGGCTGGTCACCACACCGGTTCTGCCCAGCCGTTCACGCCCGATCTCAAACTGTGGTTTCACCATCAGTACGAGGTCGGCTCTGTGGTCGGCCTGATCGGCAAGAGCGGGCACCACCAGCCGAAGTGAGATGAACGACAGGTCGGCCACGATCAGCCCGAAAGCCGGCCCGAGGTCCCCCGGGCTGACGTAGCGGAGGTTGATACCTTCAGCGTTTGTAACATCGGGGTGCTCGAACAGCTGTGGTGAGAGTTGTCCGTGGCCCACGTCGGCGGCGACGACGTGCTCGGCACCGCGGCTGAGCAGCACTTGAGTGAACCCTCCGGTGGAAGCTCCAGCGTCCAAGCATCGCTTGCCCGCCGGGTCGATGGTGTCGAACGCATCCAGAGCTCCCATGAGCTTATGAGCTGCTCGACTCACCCAGGGGTCATCTTTGATGACTCCCAGTTGTTGATCTGTGCGCACCTTTGTGGCCGCTTTACGCACCACGACGCCGTCGAGGGTCACACTGCCCGATGCGATCAGTTGGTGTGCCCGGGTCCGGCTGGAGACCAGACCGACGCTCACCAGGGCTCGGTCGAGTCTTTCCGAAGCACCGTGTGGATGTGACACGCGCGCTCAATCCTTGGTGCTGGCCTGGTTGGTGGTGCTGGGTTGGTTCGTGCTGCCCGTTTGTGCGGTGCGGCTCAGCCGGTCAGTGAGGCTGCTGTGAAGGTCCTCGGCGTCTCGAATCTGCTGTTCGACGTGCTCTACGGTCAGGTCGCCGGCCGTGTTTTCAGGGTCGTTCATAGTTGTTCCGATTTGTCGTCTGCGCTGGTGAACAGGTCAGCAAGTGTGGACAGTATGACGTTCGGTTTCTCGTCACCGTTTGCCTCGCGGGCTTCTGCTGCTGTGGTGGCGCCGGTGAGCACGAGCGCTGTGGTGAATCCCGCGCGGTTGCCGCCGAGAATGTCGGTATCGAGTCGGTCGCCGATCACCAGCGGGCTGCTGAGGTTCAGCGCCTCTGCCGCCTGCTCAAACATCTCAGGTTCGGGTTTTCCTGCGGCACGCGGACGTTGCCCGGTGGCGAAGGCGATGGTTTCCACAAGCGCTCCGTTCGCCGGGGCAATGCCACGTTCGCGGGGCACACTGCGATCCAGGTTTGTGGCGAACCACTGAGCTCCGCGGTTAATGGCATAGGACGCTTCAGCGAGGTCAGCCCAGCCGATCGTCGGTTCAAAACCTTGAATGACGGCGTCGGGAGCGTCTTCTGCCGATTGCACGACGGTGTAACCGGCCTGACGGCAGAGTTCCCGCAGAGAGTCACTGCCGGTGACAAGTACGTTCGCTGGTGCCGGCACGTGACGGCTCATGAGCTTTATTCCCGCTGGCGCCGACCCGTAGACCTGATCTGCTGTGGCGGGTATTCCTAGCTCGACGAGGTGTGCAGCGATGTCCGCGGACGACCGTGAGGCGTTATTGGTGACGAAGGCACAGTGGCGTCCTTGCCGGGAGAGTTCGGCCAGGGCTTCAGGCGCCCCCGCGATAGCTTCGGGACCTGCGTAGAGCACACCGTCGAGGTCGAAGAGGATACCGTCGTGGTGATCTATCAGTGCCATACGCGGCCCTTATCGGAGTGGGAACTCTGGGGCAGCACATCCTTCAGCCGCGGAGTGGAAGGTTCCTCATCCTCATCATCGAAGTCAAGGATCTCGGGGTCTTCGAATGCCCCGGTGCCGAGAGCTCGCTCAGCCACTGAGACCCTAGTCCGCCACTTGTCGGCTTCCTCGGTTCGACCAAGGGAGTGAAGCACCTCGGCGTATGCTGCGAAGAGTCGGGGGCTAAAGGGATAGGCCCGATTGATGTCCAGCTCGGGCACTTCGAGGGCTGCTAGGGCAGCTTGGGTTTCGCCCTGGTCCAGGTATGCCCCTGAAAGCACCATGGCAAGTTCAGCGCGGGATGAGCCTGCAAGTTTCTGAGCTTCCGGTTCCTGGGCCAGTTCTACGGCTTTGTCGGGTTTTCCTATGCCGCGCAAACAGTCGGCCATGACTGCCAAATGAGTATTGTCGCCGCTGATTCTGCGGTAGGTGCGCAGCTCTCGCAGTGCTTCGGCGTAGTCGCCTGCGGCGTAGGCGGTCAGCCCGACGGCTTCACGGACCACTGCGAGGCGTCCACCGCGGCGAGATGCTGCCAGCGCGTGTTCAAAAGCTAATTGGGGGTCGATCTGCAAGAGGCGTCCGGCCATGATGAGGTGCTTGGCGACCCACTTACGGTTGACGTCGGTGAGCGTTCCAAGTTGGCGTGCCGCTTCACGGTCGAGCTCTTTGCCGGTGATGTCGTCGTCAATCTCGGGCGAGCGGTCTCGTTCGTCCCGATTGGAACGGCGAAGATCCCGCGGGTTGCGGCTGGGCCGTTCGAATGAAGTGTTGTCGTGCATCTGGTCCTCTCATTGTCTCTGCGGAACAGAATACCGGGCATGCAGAAGACCCCCGTGACTCTGCTCCATTGCAGAGACCGCGGGGGTCTTCTCTCTATGTTGTGTCCGGCGGTGTCCTACTCTCCCACACCCTCCCGGGTGCAGTACCATCGGCGCTGTGGGTCTTAGCTTCCGGGTTCGGGATGGGACCGGGCGTTTCCCCCACGCTATGACCGCCGTAACCCTTTCAACCACACCCCCCTTGCTTGCTCTGGGGGTGGGTAAACCTATTTTGTGGTTACAACCAAACGTGCGTATTCAATTAACTAGTGGACATACGTTGTTGTTTC
>NZ_VFIE01000033.1:4558-22965 GCF_010119385.1 Nesterenkonia haasae | reverse complement strand
CTCCATCAAAACATCCAACGCATGATGCTCAACAGACTTCTCCGGCAAACCGATATAACCAACAATTCCACACATGCTTCAGGCTCCTGATGCGGTGAAGTCGGGTAGACGCGATCCGGTGCCAAATAGCTGCCGTAGAGCAGCGATTGTGCGCGACGCGGCATGGCCATCACCGTAGGGGTTCACAGCAGTGGAC
Source organism: Nesterenkonia haasae (assembly GCF_010119385.1). Lineage (GTDB taxonomy): Bacteria > Actinomycetota > Actinomycetes > Actinomycetales > Micrococcaceae > Nesterenkonia > Nesterenkonia haasae. The sequence goes on along the minus strand of NZ_VFIE01000033.1, from coordinate 22,769 downwards.
ATACGTTCATAGGCTGATGTGTCGTCAAACAAGTGCGAGACTTCCGAAACGACTCGCTCCTCGTCGGTGCCGATGAGTCGCACCGTCCCTGCGTCGACGGCCTCGGGTCGTTCGGTGTTTTCTCGCATAACGAGGACGGGTTTGCCGAGGGAAGGGGCCTCCTCCTGTACGCCGCCCGAGTCGGTGAGTACCACATGTGCCAGGTTCATGAGCCGGGTGAACTCACCATAGGGCAAGGGTTCAGTGACAACCACGTTGGTATGGCCTTCAAGCGCGGGAAGGATTGCTTCGCGCACGACAGGATTCCGGTGAGCTGGGAGAACTATGAGGGTGTCCGGGTACCTATCCGCCAAGCGGGCTAATGCTCGACCGACACCTTCCATAGCCGAGCCTTGATTCTCACGCCGGTGCGTAGTTACTAGAAGTAGTTGACTCCCTGAAGATGCCACTTCCTCCAGCTTCGGGTCCGTAAACGCGACTTCACGGTCAGCGACGTCTAGGAGCGCGTCAATAACTGTATTGCCTGTGACAGCTATATCAGCTTCGGGCACGGCTTCGCGCATGAGGTTAGCTTTCGAACCAGCGGTGGGCGCCAGGTGGAGTGAGGTCACTTGAGAGATCATCTTGCGGTTCGCTTCTTCAGGAAATGGCGAGAACAAGTTGAAGGAGCGAAGCCCTGCTTCGACGTGAACCACAGGTATGCCGCGATAGAAAGCTGCCACGGCGCCGCCAAGGGCCGCGGTGGTATCCCCCTGAACGATAACCGCGTCTGGCGTGCTCTGCTCAAGTAGTTCATCCAAACCCCTCACTGTGCGGGTGAGAACTCCGTTGAGTGTTTGGCGCGGCTGGATAATGTTGAGATCGTGATCCGGAGCGATGCCAAATAGTTCATTCACTTGGTCGAGCATTTCGCGGTGCTGACCGGTGACCGTGACCGTGGCGTTGAAATCGTTGGACGCCACGAGCGCTTTGATGATCGGTGCCATCTTAATGGCTTCGGGGCGGGTGCCATATATCGGCATAATCTGTCTAACGGTCGCGTCCTGAGTCACTCTTCCCCCTGTTACCGAAGATCTTTCGCGGCCCTTATCGCCAGATACCGCGGGTATCTATGACAGTCTTTCCTTCGAGCTGAACGGGGTCAACATTCTTGAACGCGTCGTGGTCCACTAAGAGGACGATGATGTCCGCTTCTTGAATCGCTCGTTCCGTCGAGATGAGGCTGACTTTCTCACGTGTTGCCAGCTTCGGCGGCAGTTCGTGAATGTGAGGTTCAACGACCAGAAGCTCAGCGCCCACGGCGAGGCTGGAGAGTCTTTCAACAATAGCCAACGACGGTGACTCGCGAAGATCATCAATGTTGGCTTTGAACGCCAGACCGAACAAGGCCACCTTAGACCCCGCTGCTCCTATATCTAGAGCCTGCTCTATGCGTCCGAGTACCCAATCGGGTTTGGCGTCATTCGTCTGACGTGCCGTTCTTATGAGGTTGGCTTCTTCGGGCGCCGCATCCACTATGAACCAGGGGTCCACGGCGATGCAATGGCCCCCTACGCCAGGGCCTGGTTGAAGAATATTTACCCTTGGATGGTGATTCGCCAGCGCTATAAGCTCCCAAACATCTATGCCAAGTTTGTGACTAATGACAGAAAGCTCATTGGCAAAGGCGATATTGACGTCTCGGAAGCTGTTCTCAGTGAGTTTGGCCATCTCAGCCGTCCTGGCGTCAGTCAGCAAGAGTTCGCCTTGACAAAACGCAGCGTAAAGGTCTCGCGCCGCCTCAGCCGCCTCTGTGCCGATGCCACCTATGATCCTGTCATTGGTAATCATCTCCTGCATGATTTTTCCTGGCAATACGCGTTCGGGGCAGTGAGCGACCAGCAGATCCTCCGCATTGAGATCCATCCGGGCTTCGAGAATTACATCACGCATGTGTTCAGTAGCACCGGGGGGAGAAGTGGACTCCAGGATAACGAGTTCACCGCCGGTCAGAGTCGTGGCGATGCTCCTGGCGGCTGTTTCAATGTAGGTAAGGTCCGCAGATAATGCATCGGTGAATGGCGTAGGTACGGCCACGATATACGCGTCCGCAACCGGCATATCAGTTTGTGCCTTGAGTTGACCTTTGGCAACTGCCCTCTCGAGCACCTCCAACAACCCTGGTTCGACAAAGGGAAGCACCCCGGCATTAACCTGCTCAACCGTCGAAGGCGCGATGTCGACACCCACAGTTTTTACTCCGTGATCCGCAAGGATGGCAGCAGTTGGGAGGCCTATATAACCAAGACCGACAACGGCGACGTTCGCAAAGTTTCTCGCCAAGGTATGTTGTCCTAACTTCTTCAGGTGCAGAGATCTCCGTAACGATATCAGTTTGATCTCGTCAGGAAACGTCGACGGTTTTGGAGTTCAGAGTGTGAGTTCGTGATGAGGATTTATTGAGGCAAGGCGCGGATAGCCGAACACAACGCAGCAGCGAAAAAGCCAAGCTCGTAGAGATCCGTATTGGAGGTACCCGAACTATGCATCCCTGCAATGCGCCAACGAGGAGCATGGTGGCCGTGGCCTCTCGGATTCAAGTCGTACGCCAGGACAGCGCAGTCTTGAAGTATGAGTGCCTACTCACCGGATGCTGGGCATCGTGATCACTGAAAGTGCAACGTTGGGAATATTCACTCCAGATTTTCAGACCAATTTCCAAACAGCCGGTAGAGTTTATGAGAAGGTTTTAGAAGAGTCGCGAGCCTGATGGGTCGGACACCAAAGGCTGCTTGCAACGCGTTGGAAGGGTTCCCCCGTTATCTTCCAATAAGTCGGGGCATGCGACCGAAATCAGCCCAGCAAGTCAGAGGAATCAGGCGTCGTCATGTCAAGTGAAGCGTTATTAACGATTGGCACAGTGATCTCTGTCCTTCTTGCGCTTGCCATGACACGTATAGCACCAGATGTGGTGCTGATGATCGCTGTAACTTTCCTTATCGTCACGGGAATCCTCTCACCCGCCGATGCCCTGGCTGGTTTCGGTAACACCGGCGTACTGACTATAGCCACTCTCTATATCGTCGCTGCAGGGTTGAAGGAGTCCGGAGCCATATTTTGGATGGCGCATCGGTTGCTAGGCCAACCTAGAAGCATCCGCGGAGCTCAGCTGCGAATCCTGGCGCCCTCAGCGACATTAAGCGCCTTCATGAACAACACCGCAGTCATAGCGATGTTAATACCGGCGGTTCAAGATTGGGCGACTCGATTGAAGATCGCTCCATCGAAGCTCATGATCCCGTTGAGTTATGCCTGCATTGTCGGGGGTACCTGCACTCTCGTAGGAACTAGCACGAACCTTGTCATCAGTGGCCTTCTGGAATCAGAACAAGATATTCGATTAGGCATATTCAGCCCAGCCTGGATAGGTGTCCCGGTCGTGTTGGTCGGGTGTGTATACCTTTTCCTCTTCGCCGACAAGCTACTTCCGGACCGCCAGGGTGCCCTGGAACAGCTCGAGAGCGCCAGAGAGTACGCCGTGGAAGTCACCGTGGAACGTGGGGGGCCGTTGGCCGGAAAAACCATTGCCTCTGCCGGCCTGCGCAATCTCACCTATGGATACTTAGCCGATGTGGAGCGCGACGGCGAGCTCATGACGGCCGTATCGCCAGACATCATCCTCCAGGAAGACGATGCGCTTGTCTTCATTGGTGCTCCAGAGTGCGCTCAAGAACTCCGACGTATCCATGGCCTTTCCCCCGCCGATGGCGACCTGCACAAACTCGAGGTCACCCATTCACGCCGGCGTCTCATCGAAGCCATTATCGCTCCAGATTACCCGGGCCTGGATCAGTCGATCAGGGAGGCACGGTTCCGCTCCAGGTATCACGCCGTCATTCTCTCGGTATCACGTCAGGGGCAGCGGCTGATCGGCAAGCTAGGCGACATCGAACTAAGGGTTGGAGACACCCTCTTGCTGGAGGCCGGTGATGACTTTGTGGGGCACTATCGCCACCGCAAAGATTTCCTACTGGTCAGTGCCCTCAACGATTCCTCGCCCCCAGATTTCAGAAAGGCCCCCGTTGCCCTAGGTGTGCTGGCCCTCATGGTCACCCTAAGTGCAACAGGAATCATCTCGATCCTCGAGGCAGCACTGTTGGCGGCCTTCGCCATGCTCGCCACTCGATGCATCCCCATCGGCAAGGCGCGGCGGGAGATTGACCTCTCCGTCTTGATCGTTATTGCCGCATCCTTTGCTCTGGGCGCCGCCATGACCCAAACTGGAGCGGCCCAACAGGCGGCCGAGTGGCTCCTCTTCGCCGATGACCTCGCCCCCTGGCTGGCACTCGCGCTGGTGTACGCCCTCACGGTAGTCTTCACCGAATTCATCACCAACAACGGTGCCGCGGTGCTGATGTTTCCGATCGGTCTCGCAGCGGCAGAACAACTAGAGGTCAGCTTCATGCCTTTCGTTATTGTCATCATGTTCGCCGCATCCGCCAGCTTCATGACCCCGCTCGGTTACCAAACTAACCTGATGGTGCTTGGCCCGGGCGGCTATAAGTTCATGGATTACGTCAAAATTGGGGCGCCCATGAGCCTTCTGACAGCTATGGTGGTCGTGGGCCTGGCCCCACTGGTGTGGGTATTCTGAAAAAGCATCAAGGAGCATTCTTATGACCACATTCATCGATAGGCACACGCGAACCCAGTTGCTCAACGGCGTCTACGAGGCCGGGAACCGGGTCATGGAGATTTATCAAAAGGGCTTCGATGTCGATTTCAAGGAAGACACCTCCCCACTGACGGCTGCTGACACGGCAGCCCATTACGCACTGGTGGAGTTGCTCCACGAGCTCACTCCTGAGGTGCCAGTGCTCTCTGAAGAATCCGCACATATCCCATGGGAGCGGCGGCGATTGTGGTCCCGGTACTGGTTGGTGGACCCACTCGATGGCACCAAGGAGTTCATAAAAGGCAATGGCGAATTCACGCTCAATATTGCCCTGGTGGAACAGGGCGAACCAGTTTTCGGTGTGGTCCATGCACCAGTCCTTCAGAGGACTTGGCTCGGCCAGTATGGTGAAGGCAGCTGGCGTTTCGGGGATAATCCTGATGCCCCGCAGGAGATCTTCATCCGCTCACTTCCAGAGAGTAACGAATGCAGATGGAAAATTGTTGGGTCACGCAGCCACGGCTCCGACGAGTTTGAAGCATTCTGTGCGGCGCTCCCCGAACACGAGCGGATCTCGATGGGTTCCTCGCTAAAATTGTGCCTCGTAGCTGAAGGCGAAGCGGACCTATATCCGCGCTTGGCACCCACCTCTGAGTGGGACACAGCCGCAGCCCACGCCGTGGTTACAGCCGCCGGGGGTGTCGTGCTCAACGCGCGCACTCTGCAACCTCTTCGATACAACCAGGAGGACTCGACTTTGAACCCCTGGTTCGTTGCCGCCGGGGAGCGCTCACCCGCCTGGGAGCAACCGCTGAGCTTCTGCCTCACTCCGAGAGAGCCCATAAACAGTTAGGGTAGACAGAATGAAATCCTCCACCGTTGCTTCCCGTCGAGTGCCCCCCGCCCGGTTGACGCATTTGAAGCAGCTTGAGGCCGAGTCCATCCACATCATGCGGGAGGTGGCCGCGGAGTTTGCGAATCCCGTGATGTTGTACAGCATCGGAAAAGATTCCTCAGTCATGCTGCATTTGGCGCGGAAAGCTTTCTATCCGGGCGTCCCGCCGTTTCCATTGATGCATATTGATACGACTTGGAAATTTCGTGAGATGATCGAGTTTCGGGACCGAATGGCGCACGAAGCCGGTATGGAGTTGCTGACCCATACAAATGAGGAAGGCCGATCAGCGGGGATCAACCCTTTTGATCACGGGAGTGCCAAGTACACAGATGTCATGAAAACCCAAGCGCTGAAGCAGGCGCTTTCGCTGCATGGCTTTGACGCGGCCTTTGGCGGAGCCCGCCGAGATGAGGAAGCCTCTCGCGCTAAGGAGCGAGTCTTCAGCTTCCGGGACAAGTACCACCGGTGGGATCCCAAGAGTCAGCGGCCCGAGCTATGGAGCATCTACAACGCAAAAGTTAACAAAGGCGAATCCATCCGAGCGTTTCCACTCTCGAACTGGACTGAACTGGATATCTGGCAGTACATCTATCTCGAGCAGATTCCAATCGTCCCACTCTATTACTCGGCTCCCCGGCCCATTGTTTACAGGGACGGGATGCAGATCATGGTCGATGATGCCCGACTACCTCTCGAACCAGGAGAAATGCCCCAACTGAAGTCGGTCCGCTTTCGCACGCTAGGCTGCTATCCGCTCACCGGTGCAGTAGAGTCCACAGCTGCGACTCTGCCAGACATCATTCAAGAGATGCTCTTGACCACCACCTCCGAACGTTCCGGACGGGCCATCGACCATGATCAAGCCGGGTCCATGGAGAAGAAGAAGCGCGAAGGGTATTTCTAAAGATGTCACACAAGTCAGCACTCATTGCAGAGGACATCGGGGCTTACCTCAAAGAGCACGAAAATAAGGATTTGCTGCGCTTCATCACCTGCGGTTCCGTCGACGATGGAAAATCCACTCTCATCGGGCGGTTACTCTTCGATTCTAAGATGATCTACGAAGACCAACTAGCCGCAGTTACCCAAGCTTCTAAATCTTCAGGCACTCAGGGCGAGCGTCCGGACCTGGCACTGCTGGTTGATGGGTTGCAGTCCGAACGGGAACAAGGCATCACTATCGATGTCGCCTACCGGTTCTTCTCCACCGAGAAGCGCAAATTCATCATTGCCGATACTCCCGGCCACGAGCAGTACACCCGGAACATGGCCACCGGCGCCTCCACGGCAAGCTTGGCAATCATCCTCGTAGATGCCCGCCATGGTGTCATGACTCAGACGCGGCGCCACAGTTTCATCGCGGATCTCCTTGGCATTGAGCATCTGGTCATCGCGGTGAACAAAATGGACCTAGTGGAATACTCCATGGAGCGCTTTAATGAGATTGTTGCCGAGTACGGCACTTTCGCTACCAATCTGCAGGCTCCAGACATTCACTTTGTGCCTATCTCTGCGCTAGAAGGCGATAACGTAGTTGGCTCCTCGGCGAACATGTCCTGGTTCTCGGGTGAGCCCCTCTTGGAGTTGCTGGAAAGTGTGCCAGTGGCTGCAGATCATGACCTCTCGCATCTTCGCTTACCGATTCAATACGTGAATCGCCCAAACCTGGATTTTCGGGGCTATGCCGGCACCCTTGCTTCTGGCGTCCTGACTCCAGGGCAAAAGGTCAAGGTTCTTCCCTCGGGGACGACGTCTCAGGTGGAGCGCATTGTCACGTGGGATGGCGACTTGGACGCAGCTTATCCGGAGCAAGCCATCACCGTCACCTTGACAGATGATATCGACATCAGTCGCGGCGATTGGATCACTTCCGCTAACGCAGAAGTGACGATATCCAATACCTTCGAGGCAGATATTGTCTGGATGCATGAAACTCAGTTGCAGCCCGGCAAGCTCTATGACTTAAAAATCGCGGCGCGGGAAATTTCCGGTTCGATCGAAAACATCGAGTACCAAATAGACGTCAACACGCTGGAGCGTCGGCCTGTGGAGACCTTGGAACTCAACGCGATAGCCCGCTGCCAAGTAGAACTCACTGGATCGCTGCCTCTCGATGAATACCGGACGTCTCCTAGGACAGGCAGCTTCATCGTCATCGATCGACTCACCAACCTCACTGTTGGCGCTGGAATGATCCGGCACGTAAGCGAGCGCGAATCCCCCTACGAGTACCGATCAAATGACTCCAAGGCAGAAGTCGTCTGGCACCGCAGTGCGGTTACCCAAGAGATGCGCGAGCAGACAAATGGCCACAGCGGTAAGTGCATCTGGTTCACCGGACTCTCCGGATCCGGTAAATCTACACTCGCCAATGCTCTGGAAGTCGAACTCCACAACAACGGGTATAAGACTATGCTTCTTGACGGTGACAACGTACGCCAAGGACTCTGTAAGGATCTCGGTATGACCGAGACAGACCGAGAGGAGAACATCCGCAGGGTATCCGAGGTGGCCAGACTATTTACTGAGGCAGGAATCATCGTTCTCACCGCATTTGTGAGCCCTTACCGACGAGACCGGGAGATGGCCAGAGAACTCTTCGGACCAGAGGAATTTATTGAGATTTTTGTCGACACCCCGCTGGAACTATGCGAGGAGCGTGACCCTAAGGGGCTCTACCAGAAGGCGCGGCGCGGCGAAATAAGAGATTTCACGGGAGTCAGCGCTCCTTATGAGGCACCCAGGGACCCTGAATTAATTGTACGCACGGACAAACATACCCAACGTGATATCGTCCGAAATATCCTCAATCTCTTTCCAGACAAATTATAGATATTTACTTAATTCTCATTCACTTTTTTGTATAATCCTAAAAATGAATGAGAGAACCAATGGTCATTTTAAATGGCATTTTGGGTCAACATAGATAGGCAAATGACCGGAGCTGTTTTTCAACCGTCGAATTCTCGTCATGTCAAGGGATGGAAGCTGCGGGGGCGAGGGAGGCCCCTACGGATCACTCCAGCCGGTTACTCCCTTGTCTCCCTCGGTCCCGCAGTGCGTCGAGCTTCCCGCTTGATAAACTCGAGCTTCCTCCTTCAGGCTTCATCAAACTGTACTGCACCTCTCTTCTCACCAGCGTGATTTCACCGACTCATTGTTCGAGATGGAGTCCTGTGTCCAGGTCGCTAAATCAGTTCCCATCGGGGGCTCGACCTCACCCTGTGGGGACACGGAATAAGACCATCTCACCAATTCAACGTCCGGGTTTCGGGGGCATCCACTCCCGGACACGGACGGTCATGAAGAAAATGCACCGCTCTCTTTGGAACGCCAACACATCCAGAAGAATGCCAATACCCCGCTAGCCTCCGTACCAGGTAGAGCATACTAATACTCGTAGCCAAATTGGCGGGGTTCATCCACGAGGAGGTGCGCTGCATTTTCCCTTGCCCAATCCGGAACCTGAGCACGAGGTCCACGGTATAAATTCGTCTTCGCTACAGCTGAACCATCAACCGAGTAGTCTTCCAACACCTTCTCGATCTGCTGGCGAGAAGCACTAGCCCCAAGGTATGCAAGAAGTTCACATATCCGATCCGCACCGTTAGACTTAAGGTCCTCAAACGATACCTGATGATCCCATAACGCGTTTTTAGTTTTTGCATAAAAAGTATTTACTACTTCTATATTTTTTTTAAGATAGTCGAGGTCCGACGCGTCAGGTAACCTTGAGTGGCGATATTCATCTTTTCTGAAAGTACGCGAGACAACAATATCGACGGGATGACGCGTGAGAAGAATCGTGCGCGCCTCTGAATGAAATAACTCAGGTAATCGCCAATTATGAGCAGTATTAATAAGCGTTTTCTCTAAATTTAGGACAGGGAGTTCTCGCATATGTAATAAGTGAACAGCGTCGATAAACGATGTTCTCTTCGTGGGTGATAATTTCTTCAGTTTATCGCGCAAACTCTTTGGGAGATAGATCTCTCCACCAGGAGAAAAGTCCCCGAGGTCGGCTAGCATGGGCTCAAGCCAATGAGAACCTGAACTGCCACTGTTAACCAAGAATATGGTCAAAGGCCTGCCGCAATGATCTCTGTGACTTGCCGCCTCTATAGAAGACTCAACCACCTCTCGATACGAAAAGCCGGCCCCCGTTGCCATTTTCTTGACACGAGTAGATAGCTTCTCGGCCTGCCGACTGGACTGCCCAGCCCAGGCACGATAGGGATCAAGTGCATACTCCAAGAACATGCGCTCCCACGAAAGACTCTCATCAACTTTCATTTATATATAAACCTTAGAATTTTTTTTGCTATATTGCTAAAACTGATTTTATTTTATTTCTATATGTTATCTTAACTAGAAAACGCGAGGGCTAGAAACCTCGCAGAAACCCACTACATAGTGAGTCCACCTTCCGACTTATACTACACGTTGCGCTTGTGACAGTTTGTATGCCAGTTTGGAGTTACCTAGATGGGAGAGGTGGTTTGGTGCCTCGGCGGTGCGGGGCGGTCTCTTGACCAAAGACGACCAAGACCATCCAGCGTCACCATCGCACGGAAAGTTCAGCCTGTAATGTGAGACTCAGGTGGTCCAGTAGGTCACCCAAAGTTAGCGTCCGGTCACTGAGGTTGACGGAAGGTTGTAGAGTGACTCCGGGGCTCGGAGATAATGTGTGAAGGAGCACCACTACGACTACCCCACCCTCGGGCCGGAGCGGACAAAGACTCTGGCGTAACATGGTCGCCTGGCCGAACTAGGGGAAGAACACTTACGACTGAAAATGGAGAATGGGCTCCTGAAATGAGGCTCTAGTCGAACCGGCAGTGCAACACCGTTTGCCCTGGAGTTGTTCTAATGAACGTTGGCCCTCCAGGACTCCCGGAACCGGATCGCCGGCTGCATCGGCTGGGCATGATGACGAGCCGACTTGAGGACTCTTCCTGGTTTAGGTGAAGGTGCCCCGTCGAAGCCCCGTCTGATTAGCAGCACCCGCAGCCAATGGTTCTTCCGGTTGCGGAACCTGCAGACCACCCGACAATAGAGCTCGATCACCCTATTACCAGCCTCGGTGCCGCGGTCGTTGATTGGTCAATGCCGAATTAGGCAATTAAGCCAGTCACATCTCTCACGGGCAGCTCAGGGCCCGATCCAGACGAGCGATCTCAGACCCCGGGTGCGAAGGAAAGGAGTACGAGACCTATAGTGACATCCGCTGACTAGCACGCGGGTCTTTGTGCTGATAGGCGCTGCGTAGTTCTTGGGCGTATTCAAGGCGGGCCTCCTCACACCGTGGATCACCCGTGATGAACTTCTCCAGACAACACTGGTTCTCGGCCAAGACCTCGCTCCTGATTGGAGCCCGTTACGGATTCGTTAATGCGACGCGCCCTTGCTGCCCCGATGACCGAGGATATCGAGGTGCACCCACCCGCCTGGATGCCCAGCCCCATGACGCCAGAAGTGCCCATCAACCCCGAGCGTGCTCGCTCCGATGCGGTGATGGTCCTGGAATAGGGCTTCGCTGAACACGCATCAAATCGCCTTCCACACGGTCGCAAGTAGATGTACGACTGCCGGGCGTTCTCGACCACTGAGACAGTCAAGCGACACATCTCAGCGATGCTCCAGCCAATGCATCGGCGGATCATCGGCCTCCGCAGGGCCATCACGGCAGAGGTCTTGTTCAATGAACAGTCCGCGTTCGCCGTCGGGTTGTTGACCCGGCCCCCGGCACTTGCCAATTCAGCTTCACAGGACCCGTAGATCGGGCGTAGATGATGCTCCATTTCGCCCCGGTCGGCGCTCACCGAGAGAACCGCGCAATCCGGCCCCAGTTCGGGACCGAGGCTGTTTCCACGATCACCTGCAACTGACCCGCGGGCCGTCCTGCCGGGTGGAGCGCTAGACTTTGGCGACGTGGAGGCCCTCGAGATCAGCGAAGAGGTCACGGCGGTCGCTGTAACCTGCCGTTTGACGTCTTGGGTATCTAAGCCCGTATTGGAACTTCTATCGCGGATAGATTGCTTCAGTCATACCAAGTTTTCAGACCAACGCGGCGACTTTCTTGCTGAGATCCAGAAGGTGATCATTCATTTTTATTGCAATTGACTACCAACAGTAAAATTTGTAGTAATTTCTTTCTTGGACTCGCAACTTCCTGAAAGAGTAATCGCAAGGGCCGGCTCCAACTTCCTGTCTACCTTTGACCGCCATCCTTCAAGAGGAGATTTGGCACCCTTCTTTGCCGAGAGGACAAGGTCTTGGTCACTCCAAGACAAAAGTACCGATAATCCATCAGCTCGAGAGAGGAGTCGGGCTTCTCCGGCATCCGCCCAGTCAAGCTCGAAGCCCCCATTCAGTAGAAAATGCAGTCCAAAAGTGTGTTCCATGTCGTCGTCAAATATGAGTCGATCGGTAAGCGTCAACTGGCACGAGTCAAGATGGAGCTGTCGCCGATGTCGCCACTCGTTATGCGGAACTTCACCTATCACACTGAACGCATTCATTCTTTGGACTGCTTCGACGAGCCCGGATCCATAGGGCGCTCGTCGTCGATTATGATTTAGGCCATCAACACTAACTGTATTATGAGCTCGGACGGACTCGACGTATTGGCGCTCAGCGCTATCATAGAAGAATCCCTGTTCCCGGAGCGGTGAATCATTGGGAAGCTGCGGGCCATAGCCGAAGCGTCCGCCGTCGATTAGTATTTCGTTACCTTCATGCGTCCAAACTAGGGACAGATCGTCACAGTGCTTATGTGCGCGCGAATGAAAACCCGCAGTGAATGCCAAATAAGAAGATTGAGCAAGCTCCCCCTCTCGCAGCGGCTGGGGATTTCTGACCACAGCGTAACCCGTACTAGGCATGACAAATAAGTTGTCCTCATTCGCCTTACCTAGTTTGCCGTCCGTCAGGATGAACTTCGTTGTCTCACTCAATGCCTCCGACTTTCCCCTGACCATTCGTCTTGCAGGAGAATCACCGAACTGGAGCATCGTTCCATCGGGCTGAACAAACCATCCCAGAGCTTCCGATGCTCTTCTTATTCTCTCCACAATTTGTGGACTGTTGATCACTTTTTGTTCTATTGCTTTTTGGAAAGACGTGAGCAGCATTCGGTGGTAATCAGGTGAGTGTTCCGCGTGGCCACCGTCAGGTAGGAACTGTTGCTCAGCCATAAGTCTCATTCGGGCCTCCCCTTGCGACCGCGCCCACGATGCGCGCGGTAAGCATCGAAGATCACGTGATAGCACAATCTGACCGAAAGCAGCATAGAATCCATGGTTGTTGTGGGCAACAAACGACTCCGCAGCTTCATGGGCATCGAAATGCGCTCTGGCCAGCTGAAAGAGAGGGATGAGACGCTCGGCTCCGTAGCCCTCTCTCGCGGCCGCATGGAGCAACCCTGCTAGACGTGGCGACCTGAGGGCCAACGCCATGTCATACCACATCATGTTGCCCGACGCGTCTTTTCTCAACGCCTGTTTACTCCAGGAAACAGCAATATTGACTGCCCATTCAAGGTGGGCTGGATCCCTTTCCTGAAAGAAGGCCTGCATAATGGGGTCCAGGAACTCCCAGCTGTGTAGAGTAAAGCCCCATGTGCGGTCGGTGCCCGCAGCACTTATCCAGTCAGTGCTCGGAGAGAGCTCCAGAGCCTCGAACTCCTCAAAAATCCAACCGGCCTCGATAACCTCCTCAGCACTCTGCCCTTTTGTGTAGAACCATTCGTCAATCTGGGCGGAATCGTGCTCACGCAGCCACGCAATCCAAGCTTCAGCATGTTCCCGGGAGACCGAGAACAGACTGGAGCTCTTGCGACGCCGGGTACGGGGGGTATATCTGTCTACATGGCGCTTACTTGATTCTAGTTCTGCTTTGCGGAAGGCCTTGTGGTCTGCAGGCGCGTTTGTCCGTTCGGCAACCTCCTTCAGGACTTCCATCGCCATATCGGGCAAGTCAAGGTCAAGGAGCCCGCGGTGCAGAGTCCGCAAGAAAGTCAGGTTGAAATCTGTGCCGTTGGTTAAGAAGGCTACATAGCCAGGAAGTCCGAGGCGCTCATGTAGCTGTTCTATGAGCACCTCACGCGCTTCATCGTGCCCCACCTCCGCCCGTACTCGGAGCAATCTATCGAACTCGCGAATCGAGTTATCATCTAACATCGCACGGACAGGTCGAGAATGTATCACTTAGCCAGCTCCGTATACATAGAACGGTACGTCGGAACATTCGAGGACCAAGACCGTTCTTGTCGCACCCACTCTGCTCCTTTGTTTCCCAGCGCATTTCGGAGTTCGGGATCCGTGACTAGCTCATCGAGCTTTAACGCCAGATCTTCAGCATCGTCAGCTCGGAAGACACTTGCTGCACCTCGTGAATCCGCTGCAATCTCTGCAAGCGCAGCAACGTCGGATACGACCACTGGACGCCCGGTGGAGAAGGCTTCGAAAGGCTTAAGCGGTGTGACCAGTTCCGTAACCCGAGTGTTGCGCCGCGGTACCACAAAGATGTCTATCGAGTGGTAGTAATCAAGAATATGTTCGTGCGGAACTCGTCCGGTGAAAATGGTGTCAGTAAGTCCCCCACGCTCTGCGTGCTGCTTTAGTCGATTCAGGTAGGGACCATCTCCGACGATCAGCAGGCGCGCACCGCTTTGCTGGGCTTTTAATAGGCGGTAACCCTCAAGAAGCGTCTCGATGCCCTCGTACTCGACGATGGACGAGATATAACCTACTACGACCTCGTCATCTCCTATGCCGAGGTCTCGACGCAGCTGCGGTTTTCCCGACCCTACGGGGAAGTCCTTCGGGTCGACAGCGTTGCTCGCCAAGTAAATATACTCTGGCGGAATGACCCCGTCGCAACTTTCCTCGAGAATGAAATCTTTCATGGTCTGCGCTAGTGTCACGACCCTGTCAGCTCTCTCCCGGACGCGACGCTCGCTCTGACGGCGCAGTTCATACAAATCGGGCGCTCCATACATTTTAAGAATCAGTTCTATGTTCTCCCACCCCTGGGCATTGCCGATGCGAGAGATCCACGTCTCTTCCCAAAAACCGCGGGATTCGTAGACCACAGGGACACTGGTCGCCTCGCCAACATGCGTAGCCAAAGCGCCATTCGTAAAATCTGAATGCGCGTGAATGATGCTCGGTCTGATCTCTTCAACCAGCTCGTAGAGGCCCTTCACATTAGGCTCAAGCCACTCGTCCCGATTTACGTCCTTCTTGGCTGGTCCAGCCATAAGGACTGTACGGATACCCCCAATGTTGTGCTCAAGCCTCGCTTCGAGACCTTCTTCGTGATTGCCACCGGCCTGCACCGCGATCACAGACGTTACGCCTGCATCCTGCAGGGCCTCAACGGTGTACTTAGTGCGCACCGTGTAGCCGGTCTGCTGTTCGGGCAAAGCCTTGCCGACCATGTGCAGAATGGGACCATCAGAATCATAGAGATTACTTGTCTCAAGCTCGGGCATGAGCGCCCACGGGTCTCGGTGGAACTCGTATTCCCCTCTGAGCCGTTCGGCCACCTGACTATCACTCCGGCTCCTCGACCGAAGGACGACCTCGTCCATACATTCCACGGCATGCTGAAGATACCCGGTTCGACGTCCGTGCCAGAACATTCGTCTCAGTGCCGAGGTGGAAAGATCCCTATACAGGTCGAATTGGCGCGCTACCTCCTTAGCTTCCAGAAAATGACCCAATTCGACCAAGACATCGGCTACGCCCTTGGCTTCCCTCCGGTTGGCCAGGACGGACAGTGGTACACCATCATAAAGGGCGCGTCGGATCGGCATCAGCCAAGCAAGGCCGTCCCCCCCGCTCTTTTTCTTTGTTTTTGGAGCGGGGTTCATTCGCACCACAGCATGCAATCCTGGTGAAGTATAGGACGACTCAGTTATCGGGTTGAACTCGATAGCTTCAATGGCCGCCCCACCCTCACCCACAAGTCGCAGTGACAGTACAAGACGCCCGGTTGGGATGCGGGGCACGTAGACTGACCGTTCGCCGTTAACGAGGTTCAGACGCGCTACCCTATTGCCCGCCTCATCGAACTCATGGAGCACCAGACGCGAGCGGACCCCCTTGTCATTCCGAGTCCGCAAAGACACCGTATATGCAGCCGCCACTGAGAGGGGCACCCCACGACCCGGACTCAACTCTTCAAGATCCGAAGCTTCAGCGCTTAGAACCGTATGGAGAGTGAACTTCTTTTCCTTATCGAGCCGCAGGCGACCTGAATCGTCAAAATACACCACTACATTCTGGTTCGTACCTACATTCCACTGGTTGCCCCACTCTTTGCTCGCTGTAAAAGCCGGGATGGGTATATTCTGCAGGCTATTCATGCCTCGAGCTGTCTCCTTAGATATGTAACGGTGATGCTGCGCCCATCTCTGAGATGGTCATCGAACCAACCAGCGATCATTCGTGAGCGGCTGTGCCTAGTCGCTCCAGGCGTCGGACATACGCCTGCGGCGTGCACTCGCGCTCTACAAACTCCACGGCCTTCTGCTGCTGAACCGCAAACCCCTCTGCACTCCAAAGTTCAGAAATAGTGCGCTGAACGTCGTTGGGGTCCGAGTAAATCGCGGCGTCGCCAAACACAGGCTCAAAGTGCTGGGGCAGGACGCATACCACCCCATAACTCATAGCTTCAAGGATGGCCATACCAAATGCCTCAAGCCACCCATCGGAATGGAAGTACACGAAGAAGTCGATTTTGTGGGCGAGATATTCTTCAACCTCAATCTCGTTGAAAACGTAGATCTCCCATCCCTTCGGCCTCGGAGGAAGGTAGCCAAGCTTCTGTGGTACTTTCGCACCACCCAAGATACAGACTTCCGCAGAGCCATCAACCGGGTACACCTGGCGGAACACGGACCTGTCAGAAGGCCACTTGGCAGCATCGTCCCTTGCATGGCGGCCAATCACCGGTTTGCGTGATGGGTCAAATCGGTTCCTTCTAGCGTGCTCTTCCTTCAGAGTGATTATGCCCTTCCAAGAAAAGTCCGCCAGGTCCGAAGCCGGCAGCATCGGCTCCAACATGGCACCAATCTGCTCACTCTGCGGAGCCCACAGCGGCCGCACACCAAACAGATGCTCCACGTTGCGGGTCACCTGTGACACGTCATAACTGCGCCGCTCCCCCGATGGTTCATACGGAGGATGGTTAGCGACCACGACAGCACGCCCAGCGTTCAATCGAGCTGGGGTATCGCGGACAGCTTGGACTGCCGTAGGCCATCGCACAATCAACAAGTCAGTAGACGCCGCAACATCTAATGAAAGACGATCCACCTGCCCCGAGAGCACCAGTTCATCCACTTTCCGAGCGAACTGGCGTTTAGACGCCGAAGGAATCAAACCGTTTTGTATCGGGATCACCCCAACCCTCAGACCCGCCTCCAGACACACCGAAATCTCGTTAAACAGAGACGTCGAATTGCCCGCCAAGAAACCAAACTCCGACGCGAAGACCACATCAAAATGGGGTGGTTCGTGAGTTCTCTGAGGCAAAAAAGACGGAGGTGCCACAAACAGGCGTTGGGAAGGCTCCTTAGGCATGAATGCCTGTGCGCCCTCTTCGCGAATATACCGATGCCACCGCTTATAACCCCGCAGATATGCACGTCTATCCGGAGCCAAGTACCCCACGCCCATGTCCTCGCGAGTCAGGTTTGCGCCGTCCATAAGCGCGAAGGCCAACGGCGCATCGACCACCGGCTCCACCTTCATCCCGTAGAAGTTCTCTAGACGGCTTTTGAATTCAGAGTCCCCAGACTTCCGGACCGCGTCCCAATAGCCCAGGTCCTGCACAACTTGCTCGCGACGGAACATCAATGACGGAAGCGACGGGTACACCACCTTGCCGGTTGCGGAGCGCATGATGAACTTCAGGTCTTCATCGACACGAATCCAGTTGCTCTCGTTTGCCACCAGCTCCGGGTTCGCCATGAGCTGCTTCGCCTGGGTCTCGATCTGCTGGGGATGATGCCAGTCGTCCTTGTCCGCCACCGTCACGAATTCTCCACGGGCAAGATCCAGCCCGTCGTTGCGGACCGAGTAGGCCCCCCGGTTCTGTTCGTTGAAGACCACACGAACCCGGCTGTCCGAGGCCGCCAGGCGCTGCAACTGCTCCCGGTACCCGGTCGGTTGCCCATGCTCATCCATTACAGGGGAGCAGTCATCGACAATGATGACCTCGAGGTTCCGCCATGTCTGGCCTAGCAGAGAGTTGACCGCCACATCAGTGGCACGGCTCGGCTCGAAGATGGGCACAATCACACTTACCAGCGGCCCGTTATCAATTCGGTCATGTGGGCCCTCCACATCCGAGGTCAGCGCGTAGAAAGACACCTCGCCTTGGGACAATCCGATCCCGGAAGCTCCACCCTGGTTCAGCAGCTCATTGAACTCGCTGCGCCACACCCCCGGCAAATTGGTGTCATTAGTGGCGCTCGGGTTGACCGCGTTCAGCGCCAGCAGGTTCTGCGAATAGTCGAACACCGGATCCGGATCCACCGCTGTGAGCACCTCAGCGGCGCGCATAAATTCGCCCCTCCAAATCAGCAGGTCGCCGTAATAGGAACGGTCAGTTGCCCTAATGCGCTCGAGACCGCGCCACTTCTCCAG
>NZ_VFIE01000033.1:0-4527 GCF_010119385.1 Nesterenkonia haasae | reverse complement strand
CATCCCGTATAGCGTCAGCGCATCCAAATAGTCGATCTCATCCCGCGGCGCGCTGTAAAGGTAACGTGCAAGCGACAGTACGCCGGATGCCCAATGGCCTCTGCGAAGCTGCTCCTCCGCATCGTCCCGGAACAAATCAATGCGTGCTGATTCCAGCAAACCGCGGGTTCGCTGGAAGTCGAATCGTCCCTTGGATGCTGCGTAGGCGAGCACATCTCGGGCGTCACCTATCCGATTGCGCACTGCGGTCTGCGTAAACCAGTCGATACGGCCCGGATTGGCGCGTAGTTCTTTCAGCCAGTACCAAATGGCCCCAGACGAGGCTTCTAGGACATCGCCGCCACCGGCTCCGCTGGCACTGAGAGCGTCGGAGATATCCTCAAGGCTCAATTCTGCCTGGCCATGTTTATAAGTGCCCAGGAATGACTCCACGTAATTCTTCCGACCCGCCTGGCGCGCTCGCTTCACAAGGTCTACAGAGTTACTCCGTGAAGAGGTGTTGAGACTCTGGGTCAACAGGAACTGGTTGGACGGGTAGAACTCATTGTCCTCCCACAGGATCTCCTCGCCGCGAGCGTGCACCGCCCGCAGGATCAGATGCGAGCTGCGGCGGCGCAGCACCTCCACCGGGAGTGGCAGGCTGTACGAGCCAGTCGATATACCGTACCGACGCCGGGCCTGCTTGCTACCCTCCGAAGCCTCCGCACGGGCCAGAGTATGGGGCTCATCATCGGTGAGCTCATCCAGCACGACCTGGACAGGAACATCCAAAGCGGCCGTGTGAAAGGCGTACCCTTCGAACCGGCCAGCGTCCAACTGAGCCGCTGAGAGCACGAATTCACCGTCCAGCTCCTCGACCAACGTATGTGGTAGGCCTGTAGGACGTCTGCCGCCTTCGTCTCCCAACCGGAGATCAAAGGTATTCTCCAATGAATCACCCAAGGAGAATAGACTCAGCTGATTAAAACCGGATCCGGCCCCTATCTCAGCCGCATAATGGTGTGATCCCTTACCGGTCGAGGCAGTATCGCTGAGCGGTGCCGGCAATGGGTGCAACACAGCGGTCTCCTCTCCCACACGCAGTGACAGACGCCTATGGAGACCTCCACCTTTCAGGACGACCTGAGCATATGTGGCCGTTACGCTGAGCATCTCCAACTGAATGGCGGAAGCTTGGGAGCTTTTCTTTCGCCACGGCTCAAATTTGTCGTTCTCTGCGTCGGCCAGTCGGTTCGCCTCCAATGCTGCGTTCTCCCGGTCAGCGATCGTGAGCCTGAGCGTGGACTGGGCGATAGGAGTCTCGGTGGCGTTGACGCGCACCTCCACGATGTGCTCCTCATCATCGAAGTACTCGGGCGGTACCTGCGCGGAGAAGGCGAACTCCGGTGGCACGGTAACCTCGAACGCCTTGCCGCTAAAACGCAGCTTCTTCTGGTTCGCGCGCTCTTTGAAGATTTCTTCGCCGTCCACCAGCACCTGGACGGTGGTCCGGTCGCCTGCTCGCGCGACCCAGCCGGCCACCCCCCCGCGTTCGGTGATCCGCACATCTCCGCTGATTTCAACTTCCGCTGAGATGCGGGCATCCAATGTATCGAGTGGACCCTCGGCTATCGTCTCACCTGAGCCGACAACCTGAAGGCTCACCTGATGTGACTCGCCTGTCCACAAATTCGGCGGCAAGGCTCCCAGGAAACCGACGTTGCGTGTGGGGGACTCGCTAGCAGAAAGCTCGGGCCGGAAAAGGTTGCATGTCAGCGTGGCGGCGCACTCACCGTTGACCATCACCGCAAGTTTCTGCCGCACCTGAGGCGCGTCAGGATCGAACAACCAACCGCTGATCCTGTCTGCACGAAAATTGACTATCTTGTACTGCATGAACCTACGAATCCCCTAGTCTGAAGTGCCGCCATCCACGGCCCCCGTCAGAATAACAGTGGGGAGTTTCCTGCAGACATAAAAGCTGACGTATCTGCCTCGTGTTCTTGTGAGATGTTAAAACGGTGGCTTGAGTGTCACAGGCCTTCCAACAGACCAGACCCATGCTGTGGACCAAGTCATCTTCCCCCGGATTGGCTCCGAGTCATGAACACGCCCACATCTACAAGACCCTCGTGTGCAAAACCGGCCCCCCTCGAGATTGGGGTGCAAGCGGGAAGGTTGCTGCGTCTCTGATATGGCCAGGGAGGCAGTCAGGGCCGCATTTGTCTACGCCCGCTGCATATCGTGGGGATGGAACGGCCAATGTCAGTTCCTCCTCGGTCATAGCAATGAGCGACGCAAGAGACGCACTTGCTTCCAGAAGCAATTCAGGGGCGACGATGTGTCGCCTCCGACCGACTTAAGCTGGAATCAGCACAAGGAACCGGGTTCCGGAAAATTAGTTGGCTTTGACTAGCAATCGCCAGCACCCTCAGGTCGAGGCTACGTGCGGATGTGTTCGACACGGTCGCTGCGGATTTTGAATGTTCGCTATATATCCACTGTGAGCATTCAAATGAACGCCACCCCAGATCGCGTCTCTCGACGAGCTAAGCATGTGGTGCTGTTTAGTATTTATGGTGCTCACTGGCGGTGATTCTCTTCTGGGTAGAGCCCACGTGCAGCTGGGCCTGGCGCACCGCGCCCACATACTCGGTGAACGCCTCGGTAGTCATGTCCACCGCGACCGCGTCAAAGTGCGCCCACTCCGTGTTGCCCAATTTCACGTGTTTCTCCACCATTTGGGCGCCGGCCGCTACAGCTAGGGCCGAAGCCATCCACCCGTAGTCATGGCTGGAGTACCCCGGGACGATCCTCGGTCCGGGCTGGTGTTCTTGTTGTGCAGCCAAATTGGCGTAGTGCCTCACCACCCCAATATTGGTGTGTTCATCTGGGGTGGGGTACGCGGAGTTGCAGTGCAGAAGGTACAACGCCTCCTGCCGGGTGAAGGTTTGCAGCAGCCACTCTTCATAGGTCTTGTCCGTCATGCCAGTAGAGATGACAACAGATCCATCGTAGTTCCCCGCTACATAGGTCAGGTAGTCCCGCTTCTCAGAGATGGTTGATGGGAGCTTGACCAGAGGGACGTCCACCTCGTTGGTGAGCCATTGGAAGGATGGTTTATCCAAGACTGAGGCGAACCACCCGATACCCAGGTCCTGGGTCAGCTCCTCGAGGAAGATAAATCCGTCCCTGTCGAGTTCGAGCTGCCGCCGATAGTCACCAAAGGTGTTGCCGAACGGCGATTTATAAGGCGAAGCCAGCTGCTCGGGGGTGTAGAACGTCTCCACATCACGCTTCTGGACCTTGACCCAATCGGCCCCAGCAGCATGCGCGGCGCGCACCAACTTTTCCAAGCGATCCAGGTCACCGAAGTGATTGGTGGTGATCTCCGCCGTGACTTCAACCGGCGGCATCTCTACATCTTCGTAGTCGACTGGCTGCGGGACATCAGCCTCTTCAACCGCGACGTGGAAGCATTCATTGAGCATGTCGGCGGTCAGCTGAGAAAACTCACGAGTTCCCACGTGCTGAACATCAAGATTCGTGTCTTTGAGCGTGTAGAGGGCGTTCTGCAAGATGTATTCCTGCAGTTCGATGCCCGCCCGACGCCGTGCTGACAGTTCAGGGCTGTACTGAGTTGAAGCCGCGCGAGCCTGCCCTGCATCCGGGGTGAAATCGAAACCGACCATGTATACCGTCTGTACACGTTCACGGTGGTCAGCGATGGCTCTCGCGACCTCGAGCCCAGTCAGGAAAATGGCCTCTTCGATGGCGACGTCACTGCGGTCCTGGAACCGCAGAAGCACCTGATCCTCTGCGTCATTGGATAAGGGCTGGAATGGCAGACGGACTACCGTGCGGTCTGGAGCGCGGAAACTTGTGGAGGTGACATAGGCGCTGGAGCGCAGACCGTCTTCAGCCACCGACTCCCCCACCCAGTCCTCATAGAAGATGGTGATGTCCGTGGGATGGATGCGCTCAGCGTCGTTGACGCCGATCACCACGGCATCCTTGAAGACTCGGGAGTGAATTTGGTCAGCAGAAGGTCCCTTGCCCAAGATCACTATGGTGTCCGAGGAGTAATTCCCCGCGATTGAGGCTGCCAAACGTGAAATAGCTTCCGCGGACGGCTTCATCATGATGGTTGACCTCACCACTATCTTTCGCATCGAATCTCAGACCAGAACTCTTCCGGAAACGCTTCCGGGGACGTGGCAGCTCACAGCCATTGCGCCACGCTCAGTGTAGTCGGCCCGCATTGGTCACTGAGCCAGCCCTACGCCACGAATCCAGCAGTATTGCCGAAGGCTCAGTGTGAAATGTGCCTATGATGGTTCGCGTGACTGCGACTGTAGAGAACATCAGTGTTATTGGTACCGGTTATCTTGGTGCTACCCATGCCGCGTGTATGGCCGAGCTCGGATTCAACGTGGTCGGAGTCGATATCGACCCCGAAAAAATCGCGTCTCTCTCCGCAGGAGACCTCCCCTTCCACGAACCCGGCCTGCCAGAACTAATCCGCAAACACGTCGAATCCGGACGCCT
>NZ_VFIE01000032.1:2245-31100 GCF_010119385.1 Nesterenkonia haasae | reverse complement strand
GCTTCGGAGAAGGGTTATGACGTGGACCAGCCACGCAACCTCGCTAAATCCGTCACCGTGGAATAGACCACCGGTGACCATCGCCTCGCGGAACAATGCTGTGGTCCGGATACGTGCCAATTAGCTCGAGTGCAAGTGAAAAAAGCTAGCTGTATCCGCTATGAAGCTCACTCGTCTGAGTCTTATTACCTGCACTGCTAAATCAACTTGCCACGAGGGTTTCCTCTCTACTCAGAGTACTTGCTACGCACCCTCTGACTTCCAGGGGTCTCCGTCAGTCCTGGACCGACGCTCCATAGTTAACGTGGCTCAGTCAATCTGTGAGTGTCAGACCACTAGCGCCCTAAGTTCTCATGCGACTGTTCAGTTGCTGACAAAAGTCGAAATGAGAACTCACTATCCGAGCGCGCCGCAAACGCGTGAGTCCTACAGGGACACGTCAAATATGCCCCTACAATTGAGGCACGTCCTATGTGGCCGCCCCAACCCTCGAGGAGAAAATCGTTTGTCAGATTATTGGCCTCGTCATTTCTCTGCTGGCGTCGTGCGGGAGGCGTATGGGCCACGGCTCGCTGGCTACACCATCGCCTTGGAGGCATGGCGGCGCGGCTTGAGAGTTCGCTTCTTGGACAGCCACCTTCGCAAGTACGAGATCTCTCACGGCAAACGCAAAATCCGTTTCGACAAGTCCCGGCCCTCACTGACGACCAGTGAAGCAATGAAGACCGAGCAGAACAAGCACCTTACCAACTCTCATCTTCGGAAAGCAGGAGTACCCGTTCCCTCGAGCTGGGTCGTCAATCCCGCTGCGCTGGACGCTGAAGCTCAACTACTGCGGCACGCTGAGAGCGCTGGTTATCCAGTTGTTCTCAAGCCCCTGAGGGGGAGTATGGGCAAGGATGTCTTCACGAACCTTCAGGGCCAGGAGGACCTCTTAGACACCTTCCGGTACGTGGCAAACCGTACGGCGGTCGGCGGAGATCTAGTTTTAGAACAACACTTCACCGGTGAGGACTATCGCGTGCTCGTTGTCGGTAATCGAGTGGTTGCCGCCTGCCTGCGAAAGCCCGCCAATGTCACAGGCGACGGCCAGAGGACTGTTCAGGAACTCATCGATGCCAAGAACGCCATTCGTCTACAGAACCCGTACCTCTGCAAGAAGCTTATAGTCCACGATCGGGAAGTCGATCAGTATCTCCAGCGCCACGGATACACCCTCCACGACGTGCCGCCCTCAGGTGCCGAGGTTCGGCTGCGGGGCAAAGCGAACGCCAGTCAAGGCGGTGACAGCATCGACCAAACCGATAGTGTCCCCAATGCTGTCAAAGACGCCGCCGCGCGCGCCGTTGCCGCCATCCCCGGACTGGCCCTGGCTGGCGTCGACATCCTCTACGACCAGAACCGCTTACCTGTAGAGGATAGCTTCCGCGTCATCGAGATGAACTCGCGACCTGAAATCGAGCTCAATATGTACCCCTGGGAAGGATTTGGTCAAGACGTCCCTAAACACTTTCTCGACCTCTTCTTCCCCAATTCGAGGCGTCCCAAGGATCCCGCGAATCAGAGCCTCGCCCTCAACCTCAACCAATTGCTCGCCCCCCTTCGTGGTGCGTCAGCCGAGGAAGTCTTGGTCAAGAAACGTCCTAATCATGCCTACCCGGAACGGCTGATTTACAAGCACCAACATACTGAGCCTTTTACGTCAGAAGAAAAGAGTGCCATCCACCTCTCAGCACGCAGAGCCGGTATTTCCGGTCAATGTGGGACCCAGGACGGACATGCGTATGTGGCAATTTGCGGCACTCGCGAACAGGTCAACAAGTTCCTCCGACTCTCGAGCAAATCTCTGGGCATCGACCGCGATACGGAGCAGGCGTGGACCAGGGTAGTCACCCAGGGCTTCCATTTCAGGGCGTAACCAGGTCACCGAACTCGCCGTCATATGCCGGCCTGAATGCCAGTGGGCGGATTGCCGCGGAAGGTCACTCATTCAAACTTGCAATCTCAGTCTAGGCGCCCGTTGATCCCCGCTGGTACGAGCTCAACGGGCGGTCATAAGTTGGAGGATTCCATCTCTTGCCGTTCAAGGGATACTCCAGCAAACTAGGCTCCATCTGGCGGATTATCTCCCGGAATAAGGACAGCTGAACTCGGTCCAACTCCGGCACCGAAAGCATCAAACGGATCATCTTCCGTGACCCGAACAGTTGATAGGTGTCGAATGTAACGTCCGACTCTACTATGTGCGGGTGGTTCCAGTTGGCTACTCGGTGCTCCCAGAGAAACATGTCCGTTAACCGGTAGCCAATAGGTATGGAACGCAGCCTGGTCGTCCTGATGTATTCCTGGAAACCTTGCTCGCCTGGCTCCCACCACGGATCCTCTAATGGTCGATTCACATCTTTGCCCCTCTTGGTCAGGCTGGCCATTCGACGGGCTGAGATCTCCATTGTTTCCGAGAAATGCAACCGCTGGGCAAAATGCCACTTGCCCACTCCATTAATCTGCCCCCGTATATGGAGGGAATCGTGAGGAAGGTGCGAGTGATAAACCCAGGAGATAACTGTATTCGAGCGTCGAGGACTCAGCTCCCGGAGGACATCCACATACTCCTGAGGCGGCTTTTCAGCCGTATTGAGATCAAACATTTGGTGGGGAAACCCTAAGTCCTCAGATATGGTCGCCGCTAGCTTGTCTCTGTGCAGTTCCCCGGCCTGGCGCCCTGAACCCAGTGCTTTGGTATACGTGAACACCTGAACCGACTCGTGCCCTTTCGCTTGAGCAAACGCCGCCAGGGATGTTCGGGAGTCAATTCCAGCGCTTGCAGAGATCACGATCTTGCGGCCGCTGCGCAGAAGTACTCGGACCTGTTTCTTTAGAAGGGGCACCATCTGTTTGGCCGCCGCATCCACCGAAAGGGGCTCGAAAGGACGCGGGCCAATGCGTTTGATTGCTCCGGTCCCTAGGGTCAGCTCAGTATTTGGCGTCAGCATCCACACGCCCTCGAAAGGGGTGGTGCGGCCCGGGAAATCATTTGTTCGGGTTTGGCCTACCCACTGGGTCACTCGGCTCGGGCCCTTCTGCAAAGTCCTACCTACGAGGTTCACATGGGAGGCGATAATCGTTGCGTCGTCGTCATGAAAGATGGACCGTGACGCTATTGCGTCGCTCTGCACGCGCACGACATCCCCCGACCGATCCAGTACTAGGTACTGGCCGAACATCTCTTCCAACACGTTGAGGTAACGCCTGCGTGATTCCTCAAGCGCAGAGAGTAACCGGGCTGCGATGGCGACCAAATCAGTGGACTCTAGCTGCGGGTCTAGAGCATGACCACAAATCAAGACCTCAAAGTCCCCTGAAGAGATTGCCGCCGCCGACACGCGTGGGTCCCAGCGAAAGGTGCGGCCTGCTATTTCTTTGCGTAGCCAGAAGTTGGGAACGTCAGGACGTACCTCGGGGGAATGAAGCACGTATCCGCGACTGAACCGTAGATGAGAAAAGTCTGTGCGAGACGGTATGGACGTGGGGTTCGCCGGAAAATGCTCTGTTGCGCAGGTGACGGTCATATTTGGTCCTCAAAAACATCGAATGATCTTGACTTATCCTGCCTGACTCGTGTCTAAGTGCACCCGTGAGTGCTCTAGTCAGTATGTGGATATCCATTGGTCTTCACGAGCCACTTACCTCCTAGCTGTTGCGATCATGTGGTCGAGAATCCTTAGCGTGACCCGACGAGAGCGACCGAAAGTCGGATACAGGAACTCGCCTAGGTCGGCAGTGGGATCTATCCCAACAACAACTGCGTCCGACGAGTTCTCTAAAGAAGGTGCCAGTATGTCGACGGCAGTCGCCGCGAGGCCGGGGAACGCCCACATCGTGTCTACAGCGAGTTCAGCGAGCTCCGCGTCGAGTTGATCGGTAACATCTATGCTGATTCCCTCTCCTCGCCCGAAATCCGAAACCTGTGACTCGAGTCGCACTTCGCCTGGTAGAGGAACATCGTCCGGAATCGAACCTAGGCGGGTGATGACATCGGGCAACGTCGGTTCTCTGCGGCTGAGATAATTGCACTTTCGCCATTCCTGCAGCTCATTCTCGACCAACTCTCGGATAGTCAATAGGCCGTCTCCGACAACATGGAAGGGTATACGAACAAGGGCAGCGACGGCTTCCTCGCCGACGACGTAAATCCTTAACTGGAGACCTTGCCTATACTCCTGAATCTCAATGAACCTCTCTAGAGGCTTGAGTGCATGGCAGGCTTGAGCAGCGGTCTCCCACGCGTCCGTGAAATTCTCCCGCTGAACTAATGTTGTAGTTGCCCCCGAGCGTACGCGGGGTGAGGCAGGTCTAACGACTACTGGCATGTCCCCCGTGGGCAGGTTCCTCTGGGCAACGGTGAACTGAGACACATGGTAGGTATCAGCGGGAAGACAAGGCACGTCTGACGCCGCGAAATAGTGCCGCATTACTTGGGGTCTTCGCGAGGCCCTGAGCGCTTGGTGGCTGACCAACGTCGTAATACCAGAGTCAAGGCCCCCGATGGTTTTCCCTCCACGGATGAACCTGAAGCCAGTCGTCACTTTTTTTGCAATGATCCGGCGACGACTGCGGGCATCTTCTAAGAAGATATCAACTGTATTTTGTGGGTTTTGCCATATGTTCCGGCTGTGGCGCTGGGGGGTTATAGAGTCTGTAATGAAGGATGTAGCCAGCGACTTAGTGTGAGCAGCGTCGGTGATTGAGTCGGGCATTCCCCAAGGATACGCGGGTCGGAGTGCTGTCGGCTCGTAGCACATCGGATACTCGTGCATTCGAGGACTCCGGGCACCTCCCCTTTGGACTCATAGCTCCGCTTGTGGCGTATCATAGCGTCGCGTGAGCATTCCAAGTTTGAGTCCGGGGTCAGTAGCAGACGAGCAGATGCTTCTGATGCCGCACATGTTGCATCGCTACCTGGGTAACGCGGGTTCTTTTGGTCTGGGTCTCGAGCGCACGGCGCTCAGAAGTGAATCTGTGCAGATGCGTGAACTACTGGCCTACGCAACATCTCACGGGACGCTTTCGATTAATGACCTCAGGGTCGGGATTCTCAATGGCACTATTTCGCGATATTCGATAGATCTTCATTGGTTGGGCCGCCTAGCTCATACAGTTGCTCTTCAGAACCGGAGAGAAGGCGACGATGAGTTCGCAATCGAAGCGTTGAAACTCGCCGAAGCTGATCTGGCGAAACCAGGGGTTTCAACGCGCTTCCTGAAACTCTTGGCTGAACTTCTTTTCGAGAAGCGACGTTTCACGGAACTCGAAGAGCTCATTGCACGCCGCGTGGACATTAAGGCCCACTATTACAACTACATCTCCGTGGATTCACGTAATCCTTTCATCCGCGGAGAGTCCTACGAGGCTGACACATCGAAATGGCTTGATGGTTTTAACCGGCAATTCACTCGCAACGATCTCACTCCACTTACACTTGCGCCGGGAGAGGGCACGCCGTTCAATCGTCTACGTTCATTGCCGCAGCTCGGTCCTGAGCAAAAGGGCCCCTTGGTCACCGTGATTATGACCAGCTTCAAACCCGAGCGCGAAGATTTTATTCAGTCCGCACGCTCAATCCTCCAGCAGACCTGGACCAATCTCGAGCTGATCATTGTCGACGATTGCTCACCAGCGGAGTTCGCGTCGGTGCTCGACGAAGCAGAGGCACTTGACCCGAGAGTGCGCGTCATTCGCCTTGAGGTGAATGGCGGAACCTATGTAGCTCGAAATGTCGGGATCACGCACGCCCAGGGCGAGTTCATTACGGGACAAGACGCCGACGACTGGTCACATCCACAGCGGATCCAAACGCAAGTGAATCACCTCATTCGAAACCCGAACCGTCCTGGCAACCAGGTCTATACGGTCAATATGACCGAGGACCTTGTGCGTATTCGCCGTGGTTACAGTCCGTTCATCCCCAGTGCTCCGACTCTTATGGTTCGGACCGAGATTATGCGTGAGCTCGGCGGGTACCTCCCGGCCCGGAAAGCGGCGGACAATGAGATGCGAGACCGCGTGTCTGCTTACTCGAGTTCAGACGTGTATCAGATCCCAGAGCCTCTTATTTTTATGCGAATCCTGCCGGAGTCACTGTCTCGGGCGGACTTCCGTGCTGGTTGGCAGCACCCTGCGCGGCGTGCCTTCTGGAGCAGCTACAAAACCTGGCATTCGACAGCGACGGCCGAGCAGCTGCGAAGTGAAAGTCATCATGCCGGCTCCATGTACGTGCCAACGCGGTTCACCACGCCTCCCGAGGATCCCGTCCGGCTGGACGTGGTATTTGCGGCAGACTGGTGTGAGCTGGGAGAAAGCCAGGCGTTGGCCCTGGAAGAGATCCGCTTGCTCCGCGAAGCGGGATACACCGTGGGTGTTATGCATATTGAGAACGCACTACACCTGGCAGAGTTTTCGCGCATGTACATACAGCCGGTCCAGCAGCTGATTTCATCAGGCGACGTGACTTCCGTTCTAGCTGATGAAGATTTTCACCACGTTGGCGTCGTGATGATCCGAACCCCGGAGCTGATGGAGTTCATACCGGACCAGGGGGTATCGTTCACAGTCGATTCGGCGTTCATGCTGGCTGATAAACGCCCGTGGGACAACAGTGACTTCACCGTTCACTACATACCTGAGAATTGTGCTCGGAATGCACACGCCTTCTTCGGAGTCAGGCCGCAGTGGGTCTCACGGTCCCAGTTGCTCCTGGAGAATCTGCAAACTCACATTCCTGACGATGAGATGTGGCCTACAATTCACATCACAGCCCTCACTCCAGAAGCCTGGCGTGCTCGCAGGACAGGTCCAAGGAACGTGCGTCCAGTGATGGGCCGATGGGCTGGCGATCGCGAAAACCTGTGGCCCGAGAGTCACGAGACGATCGCTCAGATCTGGCCCATCGACGGGACCGCCGATGTGCGGCTCTACGGGGATCCCTCAGCGGTTTTGCGGGTTCTGGGAGCGAAACGACTGCCGCCGGCATGGCTCAGTTTCCGGCAGCACGAAATCAGCCGACTCACCTACTACCGGTCACTGGACTTCTTGGTTCAATTCGGACGGGCGGCTCCGAATCCCCACAGCGACCTGTCGATTCTTGAAGCCCTAGCGACAGGTTGCATTGCGGTACTGTCCCCAGACTACGAACATGTCTACGGAGACGCCGCCGTCTATGCCGAGCCACAGGAGGTGCGAGAGAAGCTCCAGCAGCTTGTGAGCGACCGGGATATGTACCTAGAGCAATCACGCAGGGGTATAGAGTTTGCGAGTACTTACAGTGCCGCGAGCTACCTCACTCACATACAAGAGTTACTCAGGACCTCCCGCAAAACAGAAGGGGCATCACAGCAGTGAAGGGCGTTTCTCCTCAGCAGTTAATCGTACTCATGGCATGTCTGATCATGCTCGTGGCGACCGTAGTGTCTGCATTTGCCGAAGAGTGGAAGTTGGCCATCGCCTGTGCTGCTGCGAGTTTCGGTCTTTTCACTGTTCTCATGCTATTCACCCTGGCAGCCATGCTGCGGACTCTGCGACTAGTCCGTGGGCGGGTACGCACTATTGACCATGAGATCAGGCAAGTTCGACATATGGCAGCAGGCGTCCGCCGCATCGACAACCGAACGGCTGAGCGGTTCAAAATGTTCGAAGCAACGGAAGCTCGAGTTGAAGCAGCGGAGAGGCGGCTCCTAGCCACGTTCGAGGCCCACCGATTCCAGCTTGAAGATGAGGTCGCCGAGTTAAGAAAAGAACAGCTCTCCGGACACTAGGGCCAAAGTTCAGCCTGGGAGATGGCTGACTTGTAGTGCGCTTCCTCAACGTGACCTAAAACAGGAGATGTGGATTGATGAAGTTTGTTGGACACACGCGATTCAGTGTCTACTCCTACCAGTCGGATAAGTTCGCTGCCACGCGCGGAAAGACTGACGAAAACGCTTACCGGGAGTGGCTCTATGCTCCTGAGCGCCTGGAACCGCGCACAGAGATCTTTCTGGAGGAGACGCTTCCCCAGATTGAGCGCGCCCAGAAAGGTAAGCATGACGTTGTGCATGTGGTCTGCTATTCACCCACACTGCCTGAACGCTATAAGGCAGCCTTGCAGGACGCCGAACGCACATTCGACTTTGTTCGTCTGCACGAGGTTGATGAACCAGTCAGCGGATTTGCGCCGCCGGCAGAGGCCATTCGCCAGTCTGTGCAGTGGTCCCTAGGGTCGAGTCAGCGCTTGGGTATATACCGTTTAGATGACGACGATCTGCTTGCAGAGGACTATTTCGACCGCATGGCTAAGTACTCGGAGGTGGCAGGGCCAGGGTGGCGGGTCTCCCTCGGTTACGGTTACTCTGCAATTCGGTCCGAAGGTAAGTACTACTTTGCACGCCGCGACTATCACCCCATGGTGAGTGTAGGCATGTTGTCAATTGTCGATCTGGCACCTGACGGAAGCATCGAAGGGCTCCACGATACTGCACATCAACGAAGCGACACCGGGGGACCGGTCATTCTGGAATCCAGTGAAGTCGCCTTCTTCCGAAGCCGTCACCCTGGACAAGATAATATTCTGGCAAAGTTCAAGGGACAGGATTTTCTGTCATCTGCTGTGGCGGAGATGCGGCGTTGGAGTCCCATTTCTGTTCAGGATATCGGCCACCAATTTCCCGTCTTAGAAGGGCGAATCGATGAGGAGATCGCTCCTCGTGACGGAGCAGTCGAGCTGCTCACCGAGCCGATACAGCTGAAAGAAGAAGCAGTGCGTTTCGATTCTCCGCACAGGAGAGGGTGCCTGCTGTCACTTGAGATTGAAGGCAAGTACAACCGAGACGAAATGTGGGTCGCTTACAAGTTACGTTCAACCAACGGCGCTCAAATTGACGACGCAGATACCAAAGCTAGGTTCTCGGCGAACCTTATCAAGCACAGCACCAAGCATGGCTACTACGAAAGTCTTCCAGCCAACGAGAGAGGCCCCCGGAGGCACCTGGTCGTCCGATGCCCCGAGGGCGTTGAGCTGACAGATTTTGAGATCGTCTCCAAGAAAAAGAAGAAGGTCACTCTCAAGTCGGTCAGGGTCTACCCGCTGCTCAGCAGCGAGACCTCGCATCCCTGACGTCAGGGCAGCGGCACTGGGATCCAGTTCGTTGAGATACTTCGTGCGGACATTCAGTCGGCCAGCAGAGACTCAAGGTTTCTGGTGAACTCGGAGGTCTTGGTCTCTAACAACCCGAAGGGGGAGGTTAGGGCCTCCTCCTCGAGGAATCGCTCCGCAGAGTCTCCGACGAGTCGGAACTGTTGTTCACCTAGAACAGCATCGTCAATCTCGTGATAGAAACGTTCCAGGTCCAGCATTCGGAAGAGAATCTTCTTTTTGAAGTCCCCGAGCGTACCTGTCTGCTCCGCGCTCCTCCGCCCAATACTCACGACCGGACGTCGCGCGTTCATGGCGTTGACCGCGAAGTGGTAGGTGTCAGTCAACGCAAAGGTTGACTGACGGATTGTTTGCTTCATGCTTTCGAAGTGCTGCGGACGTTCCTGTTTCTTCAGACCCAGCCATCGGGCCACGTTGACCCCCTTGAGTCCCGTGCGGCGCTCAAGATAGCTCACCAGCTCCTGGGTGTTTTCGAGTTTAGATCTGTTGAAATAGTAGGCGAACGTCGGGTGCTTATCCTCTCCCCGGGCAGCCTCCTTTTGGAGGAACGCACAATCGAGGCCCAATCGAATGTTATCCATATAACCAAAGTCCACTTCTCGCGAGAGATTCTGAAGTGAGAACGTGTCTCTGACGAAGACCTGAGTGAAGGAGGTTTGAAGATTCTTCAAATGGGGACTGAACTTCTCAGGATCGGCTGAAAAATCATGCTGGAAGTTCTGCCCTACTGCGTAAAGGCTCTTGCCCTCAGGGGCTTGCTCAGGGTTGAAGAGAGCCTGCCAGCGAGCTATGGCCTTCTTGCGTGAGGACTCGATTTTCCAACTTTGGCTTCTCCACGGAAAGCTGCGATGACCATACGTGGGGTTCACCGTGAAATCGCCCCAGTAGATGACTTTGTCATACTCTTTGAGGTCACCCCAGTCCTGAGCTAAGAGGTAGTCACCAGACTTGTCATTCGCACGCTTTTGCGCCACGAACAATGAATAGTCAACGTCACGTTCGTCCAGGAAATCCTTGGCTGCTTGATCCACACTGTGCATCCCAGAGTTGCTGTCATGGGCCGCGCAAACGATGGCAAATCTCTGTGACATTAAACTGGGCCCCTCCAGGCGCATCTGGTGCGAATATCGTGATCAGGCGACGTATAGACCTTCCTGGAGGATCATACTAGTGCTACGTTCTGCGTTGAGGGCCGAAGAAGGCCGCATGCAAGGTAGGCCAGAGACCCATTTCGCCGGAAACCCCCAATGACCTCAACCGGCCACAGCGTCACGAACATCCTGCGCGGTCTGGCGAATAAGCTCCGCATCGCCTGAGTCCAGCGAGACCAGCACCCGGCTTGCGTCCTCGACCAGCCGGGCACGTGAGGTCCTAGCCCCGTACATCTCCGCCATAGCCAGGGCCTGCTCTGCCAACTCCACCACCGCGGCGTCGTCATCCTTGCGCAGAATCAGAATCGGCACATGCAGCTTCAACAGCCGATTCCAGTAATCGGCGCGCATCCGGCCAGCGCGCTTGGCGAGGTCACCACCCTGACCACGGGCCAAGGCCATAATCCCGAAACAATCATGTAGGAACCTCAGCTGCTGAGAAGCCGCAATCTGCGCCCGTGACACATGCACCCTGTGACCTGCATCCGGCTCCTCCAAGGTGATGAAGTAGCAGTCCACGTCATCGACGAGGGCGACTGAATCAGTATGAAGGAACGCCGCGATCATAAACGGGTGGTCCGAGGCATAGATCAAAGACTCATTGAACCGGTATGGCAATGCCCGCAAGTACTCAGTGCGGAACAGCTTCTGCACATGCAGACTGTTCAGCCACCCTGAGTGGTAATCCTGCGCAGGCTGCTTCCCCCTAGGCTCAAGCACATTTGGTGCAGACCGGTTCACCCCCACGTAGCGGCCGATGACAATGTCCGCAGCCTGCTTCCGTGCCGCGCGCAGCATCGCCTCGAGTGCCTCCGGGCCAAGGTAGTCATCGGCGTCCACAAAGAACACGTACTCGCCTGTGGCGGCGTCGAGAACAGTGTTCCTGCCCTTCGACGGGCTCCCGGTGCCACGGTGCTGGATGACATGGAAACCTCCCCAACCGGCTTTCCCGGCGTAACTGCGCGCCACTGTCACCGTGGAGTCCTTAGACCCGTCATCAACTACGAGCACCTCAATGTGCTCAGCGCCGAGAGTCTGCGCCAGGACACTGTCCAAGCACCGGCCGATGCGCTCTGCCTCATTATGACTGGTGATCCCCACGGTGACTTTCACCCCTGAGCCGGAGGCGACACCAGTGAAACGCGCCGGGGTGCGGAGCATACGGGGGAGGAGAGACCGGAGCACAAAAGCCTTCTCTCATGTGGCGGGCAGGTCAGCAAGAAGCCTATCCGAGTCAGACTATTGAACTACACTGTCATGCCTGACCACACGGGACACAGAGAGGCGGACTCCGCTGCAGTGCAGACTCACTCGAAGAGCCAGATACACGAAATCCCCAGATCAGACACTGACAGCATCACCGTAGTGATCCCCGCCCGGGCCGGCAGCGAGCGCGTCAAACACAAAAACACCCGCCCGTTCGCCTCCTATGCCGGCGGTCTGCTGGAGCTGAAACTCCAACAGCTCACCCGCACCTCCGAGATCGACAAGATCATCGTCTCCTCCAATGACCCGGCCGTGCTGGACTACACCGCAGGCTTCGCTCAAAACCACCGAGATGAGCGAATCGTCGCCTTGGAGCGCCCCGACGAGCTGGGACGCTCCTCCACCCCCATGAGCGTGTTCATCGACTACGTGGCCCAGCTTCAAGAGACCGGCACCATGTGCATGACACACGTGACCCACCCGCTGATCGGGTCTGAGCACTTCGCAGAGCTCATCAGCGCCTGGCGCAGCGCCGCCGCCAACGGTCACGACAGCCTTCTGACCGTCACCAAACGCCAGACCTTCCTGTGGGATGAGAACGGTCCATACAACTACGACCCCACCGAAGAGAAATGGCCCCGCAGCCAAGACATCACCCCGCTGTACGAAATCAACCACGGCGCCTACCTCATACCGTTCCGGGTGATGAGGGAAGCCGGTGACCGAGTCGGTCACAACCCCCAAATGTACGAGCTGCCCGAAAGCGTGGTGCTCGACATCGACTGGGAAGACCAATTCACCCTCCTAGAAGACATTGTGCGAGCCAAAGAGCTGCGCGGAATCAGCATCCTCTGAGGCACATGCCAGGCGGCGTGGCAGGAAAGAAAAGGCGGATATGACATTCGGCAGACCCATCAAAAAGTCGCCCTTCCTCAGGTTCACCGCGGCCGAGTACCGCAGGCGAGGAACACAGCAGCGCCGGGACTTCTCCGATAAGGCGAACGTCCACCGCCTCCTGGAGGACAAAACCCTCGGAGGCACACGGCTCGGTCTGCCCACCCAACATGCAGTCCTGACCTCGACAGACCAGATCACCCCCGAGCTGCTGGGGGAGCGGATGGCCCTGAAATTTGCCCACGGATGGTCAGCCAAAGGGATCATGCTGCTAGAACGCACTGGCGAGGACAGATACTTCGATCACATGGCCCTGCGCGAATGGACGCTCGAGGCCCTCCGCGCGCAACAGCGCGCAATAGCTGCCAGATTCCGCCGCAAGCAGCCGGTGTGGATTGTGGAAGAGCTGCTCAACGGTGCCCAACCCGGCGCAGTGCCCTTCGACTACAAGTTCTACATGTTCCGCGGTCAGATCGCGATGGTGGCGCAGATCGACCGCAACTCCTCACCTCCGCGCATGGTGAAACTCGACGGTGATCTGAAGCCTCTCATCCAGGGACGCGACTACCGCTTCCGGCCGAAAGACCTCCAACCAGGGGTCCCTGTGGTGCCCCGCTCCGCGGTGATGCTCTCCCGGTGGGCCATTGAGCTGGCGCAGATGACCGACGCCCCTTTCGTGCGCGTGGACCTCTACGACACCGACCGCGGCCCCTACTTTGGCGAATTCACCTTCTCCTCCGGTGCAGAGTTCAAAGGCACCGTCTCCTACAGCGACGAGCTCCTCGACCGATTCGACCACCTGTTCCGCAACGCGGAGAAAAGCCTGAACGGCGAGCCCGCCGACCAGCCGGAAAACTGGAGCACGCTGCTGCAATCGCTGGACCCCGAAGTCCTCGCAGCCCACCCAGAAATCCCCCTGTCCGAATACGAGCGCTACGCGTACTTCCTCTACAACCGGGGAAACCTCGGGGGAGTCCGACTGGCCCAAGCCCAAGAACGCCTGCTGGACCACGGTGGCCACGAAGCCATCACCCGCTATCTCAGCGAAGCGCACAGGGCTGCAGGGCTGCGCGCAAGAGCCCCCTACAAACCCGCCACACCAGTGCTCAGGAGTGCTGCTCGTACCATCTACAGAAAGTTCGCCCGCCCCACAGAGCATGCCAGCTGAGGCGGGCGCAGAGTGAGCCTGCTATGACCGCCCGAGGCGCCCGGCGGCGTCGTGCTGTGCTGGCACTGGTTGCCCCACTGACCTTGGGGCTGAGTCTCGGCGCAGTGACGGCCCCGGAGGCCTCCGCGTACCCCAGCCCCGAGTCCGTACCCAACCCGTTCCAGGACTACACCGCCCAGGACTACGCCGACGCGCTCTGGAACCTAGAGACCAGCACCTCGGTGCGCACCTATGACCGCGACACCCGGGATGAGTGTGACGTGCTCACCTACACCGTCAGTCACCCCCTGGAGCGTGAACCCACCCAGACCTTCGTGCACATCGCCGATGAGGACGACTGGTGGTGCTCCGGAGCAGAGGCCGACGAACTGCGCGAAGAGTTCGACGCCGCCGAGGAAGATGACGAACACTTCCATCACGGCCGCCCGTACGAGAACACCAACCAGCGGGCGCCCTACTTCGGCACCTGGGCCGATGTGAACGGCAACGGGGTCACCTCACGCACCGAAATTCACGCCCGGGATCTGGGCAACAGCACCTTCACTGTCTCCGGGACCTACCTTGACCACTACACCGGTCAGCGAGTCAACATCGGTGAGACCGAAACCCATGGAGAGCACATGATCCCCGTGGGCCACACCTGGCCGGAGATGCAGCACCGGCCCCGCGAGGCGCGTGTGGCCTACTACAACGACCCCATGAATCTGACCTCCACCATCGGAGAGATCAACCGGGAAAAGGCCGGCCACACACCCAGCGAATGGATGCCCGCCAATGAAGACGCCCACTGCGCCTACTCCATGACCTGGACCCATATAGCCAATAAACACCAGCTCTCCCTGTACCAACGCGACGTCAACCACCTCCGCAACCAGCTCTGGGACTGCCTCCATGACGAGCTGGACGGCGCCGAAACCTTCCCTGAGGGCCGCAGCCCTGACCTGGACTGGCAACACCTACCGCCACAAGCTGAGGGACAGATCACCGAAGAGCCCGGGGGAGGGCCGGCTGAGCACTACTCCACCCGCGACTACGCCGACGCACTCTGGAACCTGGAGAACCATGTGCGCATCCGCGCTGTCGAGCGCGAAGAATATGACGACTGCGATGTGCAGACCCACACCACCACCCACCCGCGCAGTGGTGACACGTATACCTATGCCCGGGTCATCTCACCTGAAAACACCTACTGCACCGGGGAAGAAGCAGACGAGCTGCGTGATGAGCTCGAGGAGCAGGCGGGGCAGGACAGCAGCTTCTTCCACTCCAGTCCGATGGACGGCCAGAGCAGAGAATACTTCGGGTACTGGACAGCACAGGACGACGGGCTCAACACCCGGCACCACGTCCTCGCCAGAGACCTGACGAATCTGGAATGGAACAGCACTGAGACTGCCGTCACCTCAGGAGAGTTCCACGACCCCTACACCGGTGAATCAGTCGACTATTCCGCTCCCGGCACCGTGATTGACCACGTGCTGCCGGTCTCCCACGCGTGGACCGAGATGGAACATCGGGACTCTGATGAGCGCAGGGCCTACTACAACGACGCGGAAAACCTGATCGTAGTCCCCGAAGACTCAGCCAGAGAAAGAGCCCGCGAGGCGCCACGGAACTGGATGCCTGACCATGAGGGCTTCCACTGCCGTTACGCAGTGACCTGGACCCATACCGCCGCCGCACATGACATCTCATTGTTCACCTCAGATGCAGAGCAGCTGCGCAAGACGCTGTATCACTGCTTGGCCGCTGAAACAGGGGACGACGCCGGCATCGAGGGTCCGCGACGGGCGGAACTGAACTGGGCTGGCCTCCCACCCTCCTGAGAGCCACTGGCTAGACTGACTCCCCAATGGTTAAACGTTTGGTCATGGGCGCTGAAGCCGCCCAAAAAGCAATCCGCAGCGTGTCCTCGATACCGGCTGCCGACACCGCGCTCGCCCGTGCCGTGATCGGGGCC
This sequence comes from Nesterenkonia haasae, assembly GCF_010119385.1. Lineage (GTDB taxonomy): Bacteria > Actinomycetota > Actinomycetes > Actinomycetales > Micrococcaceae > Nesterenkonia > Nesterenkonia haasae. The sequence continues at coordinate 15,534 of NZ_VFIE01000032.1, read as the reverse complement.
GATAAAATCCTCACTCCTGGCATGGCCACGAGCCTGCGACCCAGGAAGACAACGCTCAGCTCATTCCACGAAAAGGTCGCCACCGTGCTCTTCGAGGCCAACCGTGCCGGAGCCATGAAGCTGTTGGATCAGCTGGAGCCGGAGACCATCAACGATGCCGCCACTCTCGAGCGACTCGCGCTTCGCTTCACCAAACTCAAGGAATACTCCGCCGCGCGGATGCTGCGTGAACGCGCCGTCGCGCTGGAGCCAGGGAACCCCGTGCGGTGGGTCGCGCTGTCCAGGTCTCTGCAACGCAACTCGTGGGGAGCCGTCGTCCACGACCCGGTCGCCGGACTGGAACACGGACCCACTTCAGAAACCACCGCCGCACGGGACGCGCTAGCCACCGCCCAAGAATTCGCGCCGGAGAACGCATATGTCCTTCACGAACGCGGCAAACTCGAGTTCGCGCAGGGTGACTGGGCAACAGGCCTTGAGCTGATGCGCCAAGCCGCGGAGATGGAACCCAAAGCGCAATGGTGGAACGACCTCGCCGCCGCCTACCGCAAACCGCACGTCGCGGAGCTGGACAAATCTCTCGACGCCTACGAACGCGCACTGGAACTGCAGCCCCGCAGCCCCACGGCGTTCCGCGGCTTGCTGCTGATGGGGTGCCGCGCAGACCAGGACTGGGCACGACTCTGGCGCAACGCCGAGCGATTCGAACGCGCCCGCAAACGCCGCGGACGCCGCACACGGCTAGCACTGATGGACGTCCTGCGGCCCATGTTCGCCGCTGAGCCTGACGAGTCCGATATCAGCGCCGCGTTGGTCCGACTCAACGTAGCGGGCACCAAAGGCCACCGGCTTTCCTGGCCCACCACAAGCCTGATCATCTACCGTCTGCACTTTGCCCAGCGCATGAAACCAGGGTTCGCCCTCCGGCGGCAGCAGGCCAAACGCACAATCGCCTGGCTGGGCACCGCCAGCGCAGGTCACAGCAGACACCGGCAGAAGCTGCTCTCAGCACTGCTGTACCTGGAGCGCTACAGCGAGGCCCAGCAGCTGATCGATCCCATGCCCTGGGAGCCGGCCAGCACCGCCGAGCGGCACCGCCTGCAGAAGATGGCCGCCGATGTCCACCTCATCCAGGGCCGCACCGCGCCCCTGGCGGACTACGCCCGGGCGAGGGCAGAAGACCTGCCCCTGCCCAATGAAGACACGTTCCGGAAGCTCATCGCGGGGAAGCGGGTCGCCGTTGTGGGCCCCGCCGACACCGGGGACCGTCTGGGCGAGACCATCGACACCTACGACGTCATCATCAGGCCCCGGTTGATGACCGAGTTCACCGCCGACGACGCCGCCCGCCTGGGCAGCCGCACCGACATCAGCTACTTCTCTGGCCGGGACCTGACAGACTTCATGCCCGTAGCGCGGGAGGCCGTTGCCCGCGGTGAGCTGAAAATGGTGATCGGCCGTGGCCTGAGCATGAACAGCTTCAGCGGCGAGATCCCCGACTGGCTCCGGTTCTATCGGCACGACTTCTCGCTCGGTTTCCACGGCCCGCCCATGGGAATCGGCCGCATCCTCTACGACGTGCTGCAGTTCGAACCAGCTGAGATCGGACTGTTCAACATTGACTTCTTCACCGGGCAGACCGCGTTCGGTGCCGGCTACCGCGAGGACAAAGACTCAGGACTCGGACCGTACTCGATCGTCAACGAGATCATCCTCGCCCACGACCTGGTTTTCGAACACCGGCTCACCAAAGCAATCGCCGCCTCTGGAGTGCTCACCGGCCACGGAGTCGCCGGCGAGGTCATGAAGGTGAGTGAAGCGGACTATCTGCAGAAGCTCGCCGAGTCCCCAGCGCTGAAAGCTCACACCAGGTGAGCCCATGGCAGTGAGCCTGCACGGCCTGCGGTGGAAAATCGCCGCCGCCGCCCTCCTGAGCCGGACCACCCGCCGGGCCGGACGATTCCCCATCACTGCATGGGCCATCCGCCGAGCCGCGCAGTCCCTCCAACCGCGCAACCAAGACGCCACCGGCACTTACCGCGGAATCGCCGCAGACCTGCTCCAGCGCACGCTCCCGGTCGAAACCACTGGCGAGGGCGTCCTCTATGACCCCATCGCCGGACTCATCCCCGGACAGGCCACTGAAGCACCCAACCCGGGTGAACTCTCCACACGAGCCACCCGCACGCCCACCGCAGGAAACTACCTTGCCGCCGCTGCGGCGCTGCGCAAACCGTACATCTCAGACCTGAGATCTGCCGTGACACACTACGAGCAGGCCTTCACCATCAACAGCAAAGACCTACGCGCAGTAGAGGGTGCGCTGACCATCGGGGCGCGGACCCACTACGACTGGTCACGCATCTGGTCGGTCGTCCACACACTGGTGCCCAAGCGCGGACCACTGCGCGCAAACGCTGAGTTCTGGCGCGCAGTCGGAGGCATCTTTAGCCAGACTCCCGACGAACAGGCCGTGCTGCACGCCGCAGCGGTCCTGGACGAGCACCGGGAGCAACTGCCCAGCCTGCACCAGCTGCTCTTGGAAGCTATCGCTGCCCGGCTGCAGTTCCTCGGCCACTTCGCTGCCGGGTTCCGCCTCAGAGAAGCCACAGCGCATAACCGCATCAAGGAACTCGCAGGAATCCCGCTGGAATCCGGGATCTGGCTCAAACACCTTCTGGGCGCCTACGCCTATCTCGAAAACCACCAGAAGCTGCGCGCCACCTCGCAGAAACCGCCCGTAGACCCAACTGACCCGCGGTCCCTGATCCAAGCCCAGAAGCTCCAGGCAGACGCAGCGCTCACGATGGGTGAGGCCGGTCCGCTCAGAGCGCATGCCACGGCCAGGCGCAACGCCCTGCCGCTCAATGGTGAGGACACGATGAGCCAACTGGTCGACGGCAAACGGGTGGCAGTCGTCGGTCCCTCCTCCGGAGACGGACTGGGAGACCTCATTGATTCCTACGACGTGGTCGTCCGCACCCGCCACACCCCTGCAGGAAGCGCCCACGACGCCGGCCGCCGCACGGACATCGCCTACTACGCCGGACGCGACCTGCTGCGGGACTTCGCCGAGGTCACCGCAGCAGCAGAATCCGGCGCCTTCCAGCTGGCCGTGACCCGTCCCTTCTTCGTGGAGGCGCCCAGCCTGCAGCAGTGGCCGAACTGGCTGCGCCCTGCACGGTTCGAACACGGACTCTACTTTCGGGGCGCGCCCATGGGCCTCCAACGGATCCTCTACGATCTGTTGCAGTTCCAGCCCGCCGAAATCGCCGTATTCAACGCCGACCTCTACGCCGGAGAAACCTTCGCTGCGTCCGGATACCGGGCCAGCTACACAGCCTTCGGACCCCACAACCAGACCAATGACGTGGTGGTCATGCATGACCTTGCCTACGAGTTCCGATGGACCGCCCAGCTGAACCAAGCCGGACTCATCACCACCCACGGCACCACGGCAGAAGTCTTGAGCCTCAGTGAGGACGCCTACCTCCGCCGGCTGGAATGCGGACCTCTCGGACGGCGGGCTCACACCACGGCCTCAGAGGAAACCCTATGATCCGCGTAATCTGTGTCCGCCACGGTGAAACCGAATGGAACCGCACCCACCGGCTGCAGGGCCAGTCAGAAGTTGCGCTCGCTGACTCAGGTACCCGCCAAGCTCAAGCTGCGGGTCTGTACGTCCGCGGTCAACAACCCACGGCAGGGTACGTCTCACCGCTGAAGCGCACCCACGCCACCTTCGCTGAGTTCGGTCTCGGATTCGACCCCGTGAAGGAGCCCCGGCTGATCGAGCAGAACCTCGGCACCTGGGAAGGCATGAAGACTGCGGCCGCCAAAAGCGACTACACAGCTGAGTACGCCGCGTGGAAGAAAGGTCACGGCACACCGCCCGGGGGAGAGGACCCCACAGCCGTGGTGGCAAGGATGAAGGCCGCGTTCTTCGCCATTGTGCGCAGCGCCGCGACGCTTGACCCCACCCCGTCAGTGGACACCGACTACGCCCTGCGCACCGTGGTGATCGTCTCCCACGGAACCTCCACCAAAGCGCTGCTGGAAGGACTCGGACTCATCGACCGCTCACAGGTCATCTCCCTGACCGCGGCTGCCATCAGCGTGATTGACGTGCCCCTCCACGGTGGCCCGCTGTCATCCTCGCTGCCTAAAGGCGGTGCGAGCATCACCGGCGGACCGGAGGCCGAGGCTGGGATCATTCGGGACCTGACTGATGAGCAGATCCAGTCCTACGCCAAGCTGCGGATGTACAACCTCGCCCCGGAAGTTCTCGCCGCAGTGCGTCCATAGGAAAGACGGTTTGTGCGCGCTCAGTGGCGGTTATTGTCCAGCCGAGTCCCTTAGCTCCTTCGAGACCGATGGCAGCAAGATGGTGGAAGAGGTTGTCGAGGGCGTCATCGATGATCCGCCGACTATGGATCATGGAGCTCATATGCAGCCTGCCAGACTCGGACTATGCATCCTGTGAAGACCGGGCGTGCTGAGGGTGAGTTAATCGCGGCGGGGCGGAGGGGGAAGCCGGGTCTCCGGCGTCGTGCCCAGTGAGCGCAGCCGTGCGGTACCAGGTGGCGGTGGAGCGGGCGCCTGCTGCGCGGCCGGTGGCTGTGCCGAGGGCTTCTGCTCCTCATCTTCGCGCATGTACTCGATCGCTTCGAACAGCAGGTCGCGGCGGATCTCAGACGTGGATGTCCCCTCAGTGCGCGGCAAGTACACCACCTCGCAGTGGCTGCGAAGATATTCGAACCGCGGAGAGTCCTGCCAGTCCGAGCCCATCACCACTACGTCAATCTCATTGGTGGCTACGTCCTGGCGTTTCTGCTCCCACGTCATTTCCGGGATCACCAAATCTACATACCGGATGGACTCCAACATCAGCTTCCGCACCTCATACGGGTGGTAGCTGGGCTGCTTACCGGGCTTCGCCTCGTTGAACTCATCAGTGGACAAGCCCACCACCAGATAGTCGCCAAGTTCTTTGGCGCGCTTGAGCAGGCGGATATGTCCCCAGTGGAGAAGGTCGAAGGTGCCGTACGTGAGAATGCGCTTCATAGGTGTTGTGACTCATTCCCTCGGATCCGCGAATACGCGGGGCGTGCAGCTGGCTGACTTTGGTCGCCCATGAGCGCATAATAACAACCGCAGACAACGGCGATGTTTCACCCCACCCGTCAGAGAGTGCTTATGCGGCGCCGTCCCGGCTCTCGGACGTAACTCCAGCATCGATGTCGACGAAGGAATAGGGCGGCCAGGGGCCTAAGAATCGGATGTGAGCCGAGGGAGTTTCTTCCTGGATGCTGGTCAACTCCGCCCCCAGGCGCGAGATATGCGCTGAATCCACAAGACACGCTGCGGAGAGCACTGAGACCGTCCCTGCCGGACGGTGGGCGCTGGCGTAGTCCTGTAGCTGCAGACACTGCGCGGCCAGCCGAGCACGGTATTCCGGGTACAACTGGTCAGCAGCTGCATCGGTCACCTGTTTCTGCACCTTCTGCAGGCGCTTCTCCAGCAGCCGGCGCACTCCAGGAGGCTTCTCCTCAAGATCGGCCGTCAGTTGGGTGACTGTCGGGTCGTGCTGGGGAAACTCCTCTGTGCTGAGGGTGATTTCCACGCGCAGCTCTGAAGTGCCGGCGAGGTCTGCCAGCCTCTGAGAGAGGTCGTCGCCGGCGTCGTCGAGCCAGCTCTTCAGCTGGTCTGCTGCGGTGGCACCGGCATCATCGGAACCTCGGGCAATCACATTGAACGAGACCGGGAGAACGCTGGAGGCGTGGGACCAACAGTCCTCGATGACATCACTATGCTCCAGCACCCAGCGCTTCACGTCCTCATCGGGGCCTTCGTAGGGTCCGCTGTGGTGGGTGTGGACCACTGCAGAGACCTGTGCTGAGTTCACCGTGTGCAGCGGGGCACCGTCGATCCCGGTGCCGGTCGGGGCGGGACTGTCCGCCGGGACGATGGCGTAGACATAGAGCGTCTGGGCAGTCATGGACTCTCTTTCCGGGCATCCTGCGCCCAACGCTGTGGGTTGATGAGTTTGTCCACAACCTCATCGACCACTTCATCCAAGCCGCGGTGAAGGTCTGTCACTGACTCGGTGATGCCATGATCGGCTTTGATCTGCTCCATCGCCTCATCCAATTCCAACAGTGCCTCACCAAGCCGATTCTGTTCCTCCTCCGTGAGGTCTCCGCCCTCCATACGGCGCACAGCCTGGGTCTCCAGAGCTTCCTGGATGACTTCAACCAGGGTGACCACCAGAGTGAGGACGCCGTGCTTGAGGCTCTCTTCATTGACCTCAAGTGCCACGGGACACCTCCTTTGCGGTACTGGGATGATCTTCGAGTGCCTCAACCCAATGGCTCAGATCCGGACTTGCCAGCTGCACCGTGCCAGATGTGGTCTCCAGCAGAAGGACCTTGCTGTGATTTGTGGGATTACTGCGCTCTTCTGCAGAAATGCTGGTGAGCTGGTCGGGCTCTATCCTCAGGGACGCCCGGTTGTCCATAGGCGACTTCCAAGTCAGCAGGCCATCCTGGGTCAGGGTGGCTCGCCCACCACGCCAGGTCCCGCCTTGGGCGAAGGTTTCCAGATACCACATGCTGCCGGAGATTTTCGGTCCGGCCTGGCCTGCGTCAGAGGGGGAGGAGGAGGGCGCGGGAAGGTCCCGCTGCTTGCGGATAAGGGAGAGCAGGTGCTCTGCGTCGAGTGCGGAGATCCGTGTTTCGCTGCCGTCCTGGAGGGTGATTTTCAACCTGGCCCGGTCGGCGCCTCCGACGGATGACTCCGTGTACTGCTCTGCGGCAGTGATCGAGTCCAGATCCGCCTGCCACAGTGTCTCAGCCGGATCACGGCGGTGCAGGATCAACCGCTTAGTGGTGAGGTATGCGCGGCCTGGCCGCCAGGTTCGGTAGAAGTCGTCCTGATAGTAGCTGGCAGCCATCGCCGCCACGACCTCCTCGCCCTGCGCCATCGGCAGCTCGCGGGTCAGGGAACGCTGAACCCACGCACGGGTCTGCTCGTCCCACTGGCGCATCATGCCGTATTCGATCATGGTCTCGATCCCTGCGATTGTAGCTCGCAGGTTGACTCCGATGAGCGGCACATCTGCCACCGAGATGATCAGGTCCAGATTAAGGTGGACTCCTTTGTTGAGGAGTACCTCCAACAGGTCCGGGAGGGTAGCACCAGGATCCCGAGTCGGCTGCATCGTTGACGAGGCCTCATCTGCGGCGGCCCCTCGTGGTGGAGTCAGTTCACTGTGCGGCACGGGCGGTCACCGGCTGGAGGCCTCTTCAGACTCCTGCTCAGATTCGGAACTGTCCTCCGAAGCGGTCACTTCAGATGCTCCGCCTTCTTCAAGCCGTTTGGAGTAGGCAGACTGCCAGCCGCACCATGGGCAATACTCATCCATCAGCTGCTTCAGCGCTGCGCGTTTGCCGCACTCCGGACAGGTTTCCTTCTGCTCGATTGCTTCCTGCCATGCGACCGTCTCCCGATCGGTGCCTGCCGGGAAGTCCAGGCCGTACTTTGCCGCAGTCTCGAAGGAGGCCAAAGCCGCCCTGATACGGATCCCGAGGAGTTCGACGCCAGCTACGGAGACCATAATGTCGGCGTTGAGCACCAGGCCTTTGTCCAGAAGGGTCTCTACCACCTGCAGGAGGGTACCTTCGCGGCTGCGCTGAGGCTCCATAGCCTCGCCGGTCTGTCTGGCCATATCTGCTGTCCTCCGAATGTGGATGTGTGCTGTGGGGCCGTTCTATGAGAACCGCTCAGGAGTCAGCGCGTCCCCGTACGTAGCGATTGATCCTCTCATAACTGAGGAGCTCGCCGGAGCCATCCAGGTCTATGTCGTATTCCGCGAGCAGATCTGAAGTGTCGGGCACCCGCCTAGCCTCAACGACTTCGAGGGTGACGTTCCAGCCCTCATCGCTCTTCTTCACGCCGACTACTGACTCAGGGGCCCGGCCGGTGAGCGTTCCGAACTGCTCAATCGCCTTCTTGCTCGCCCCAACCGCGCTGAGTCGGGTGCGCCGCCGCGGGGAGGAGCTCTCCTGTTTGGAGCGGGAAGAGGATCCTTCGCTCGATGATGAGCTGGAACGCCGGGCTCCGCTGGACGAGCCCTGCGTGCTGCGGCTCTTCTCTGAGGAGGAGCTGGTGGAGCTGGCCTTCTTGCGGGGCCGCTGCTGGCTCGAACTCTCTTCTGAACTTGTACTCTTTGTGTCTGAGTCGTCTTCGCTCACGGTGTGTCTCCTTTACGGTTGTCTGCGTCGAGTGGATTCCATAAGTCGGGCTACCAATTCGCGCTCCAACTCAGCAGCCTGCTCCTGGTCCAGGTCTCCGGAGTTCCGGGCGGCCTCGACATCGCGAAGCTGCCGGCGGATGTTCCCCGGATCGTAGTGCTGCCTTTCCGCTTCCTGGTGGATCTGTTCCGCCACCCACACTGTGCCGCGCAGCGGTGCCAAGGGTGCTGTGAAAAGTGCCGAGAAAAGCCCCATGGGGACTACACCTCCGGTACGAAATCGTAGGGAGCCTGCGGGCCTACGAGACGGAATGTGCAGCGCGGATGGAGCTCACGGGCCAGATCTTCCACTGTCGAATCAAACGCTTCTACCTGGGCTCGGTCCACCAGAACGGCGACTTCCAGCACATCGTCTGGCTGTCTGCGTTCATGCTCCGCAACATCGGCGGTGACGTTCTGCAGCTGCTGCAAAATGGGTTCCGCTGCGGCGGGCTGCCGCTTCTCCAGTTCACGGACGATCAGTTCACCAAGCTGGATGCGCTGAGGCCGCGTCTGGTCCTCCGATGTGTCGGCGATCGCCTCTCTCAGCCGACCAGCCTCCGGAACCTCCTCCACGATTTCCCGCAGCAGCGTCTCACGGTCAAAGGTTACGGTCAGCGTGAACTGGGACTTATCCGCCACGTGGCTCAGTGCCTGCGTGTACGCCTCGGCATGTGGTTCCAGCACATCATCCACTACGGCACGGGCGTCCGGGACCACGGTGCCGAACGCCAGGGGCAGCACAGAAAAGTCGCGCGCTGTGTCGTTCAGCACGCGGGTATGAGCCAACAGGTCATCCGGTGTGCCGAGCGCCTGATCCGGATCCACCTCACTTGCGAGCATGGCGATTCCCGCATGGTCCACACGTTGGACCGGCTGGCCCTGCACGCCCTCAAGCTCTGATGGAAGTTCGATGTCAGCATGGACTACGCCGTAGAGGTAGACCTCTGCGGCGTAGTCCTCATCCAGCTGGTTCATTCGGATTTGCTGCTCTGGCGTCTGCGGCGAGGCTTCTCGTCCTCTTCGTCATCGTCATCGTCGTCGGGAGTGAGAGCATCTTTGACGCCTTGGACGGCGCCCTTGCTCTTGCCTTCAGCTCCGCCTTCGACCATGCCGCTCATGAGGTCAGGGAGGTCCCTGCCGCCCTGCGCTGCGAGGTCTAGCCTGTTCGTCGCCTCAGCGAAACGAAGATATGTGTCAACGCTGGCGATCACGATTCGGGCGTCGATGGTCAGAACCTCAATGCCTACGAGGGAAACTCGGATGTAGGCGTCGATGACCAGGCCCTTGTCAAGGATGATCTCTACGACGTCTGCAAGGGAGCTTGATGATGGGCGGTCCACATAGCTTCCGCGTGACCGCTGCATTGTTCCGGTGCTCATTGCCAAAACCTACTCTCTGAGGGGCGAGGCCTGACGGCGCGCCGTCCTCATCGGGGTCGGGTTATTTTTCTTCTTCAGCTTCTACGGGTTCATCCTCGTACTCAACATCTTCTTCAGGTTCAGCCTCCTCATCTTCGGGTGCGGGCTCTTCCTCAAGCGGTTCCTCTTCCTCGACGTAGTCCTCATCGGCGGGCTCTTCCTCGTCGACCGGCTCGTCCTCCTCCGCAGGGGCTTCCTCGTCCTCTGCGGGAGCTTCCTCTTCATCGGCGGGGACTTCTTCATCCTCGTACTCGTCCTCAGGCTCCTCAGCCTCAGGCTCCTCGTCCTCCGGTTCCTCGGACTGAGCGTCCTGGTCTTCTGAGTCCTGGTCGGCGGCGTCTTGGTCCGCGGCCTCTTGGTCCTCAGCTTCCTGCGCCTCCTGCTCGAGCGCGTCCTCATGAGTGGTGACGACTTCGCCGTCACGGATCTCACCCCGCCACCCTTCGACAGAGTCCTGATCAATCATGACCTCTGTCATCACGTGATGGACGAAGAACTTCAGCTCCAACCGGAACCTGCGCCCGACAGCGCGCCACAGGTTGCCCGTCTTCTCGACGAAGCCCTGCGGGTGGTACTCACCAATGGTGAGCATGCGGGTCAGGGTAGGAGTGACCTCGTGGAAAGAGACGCTGCCGCTGATGCTGCCCTTTTCACCGGTGGACTCCCAGACGATGTGGGAATCGGGGACCTGCTCAGTGATGGTGGCTTCCCACGTCCTGTGCGACAGGAAAACCTGTCCCTTGATCTTCAGCTTCGCGTCGTCGCTCCACTCGACATGTTCGACCTTCTTCATGAAGTCAGGCCAGTCCTCATACTGAGTGAAAGCGTTGTAGGCGACCTTGAGCGGAACTCCGACGTCAGTCCACTCCACAATGTTCATGAACTTGTTCTTGGCGCCGCCAGAGCTTCCCGAGCCGCCACCGAACGCGCTCTTTACCTTGTCAGCGGCACTTGTCGCCACGCCCGAGGCTACAGCCGAGACGGGGGACTTCCCTTCAGCCATCTTCTCAGCACCAGCCTTGACTCCTTCTCCTACGGAGCCTCCGCTGCCTTCCAACCGGTCGGTCAGCTTATCGACCTGCTCACCAGCTGAGCTGAGCGCCTTGCGCCCCATTGCTTTGGCGTACTCGCCCACTTGGGTCTTGAGTCCGCTCAATGCGTCTTGGCCGCTCATTTCTTTGCCCCCTGGCTCTTAGCAGAGGAGGTCTTGCGGCTCGAAGAGCTCGCAGAGGACTTGCGTGTACCGCTTGTGCTGCGCTTGGCAGGTGCTTTGCGGGTACCGGAAGACTTGGAGCCACCGCTGCTGGACTTCGCGCTGCTGGACTTGGAAGTGCCGGACTTAGCAGGAGCGCGCCGACGTGTCGCAGGCTTCGGCTTCTCCTCAGCAGGCTCTTCTTCTTTGGCATCCTCTTCTTCAGCAGGAGCCTCGTCCTTGGACTCTTCCTCTTTCGGCTCTTCCTCTTCTTCCTCAGCAGACTCGTCCTCTGCAGACTCGTCCTCGGCAGGCTCTTCTTCGGACGGGGCCTCTTCTTTGGCCTCCTCCTTGGGTTCTTCTTCGGCGGAGTCATCCTCGCCATCCTCGGAGTCAACCGAACCCTTGCCGGCGGCGTCACTAAGTGAGGCGTTCAGCTTGTCCGTGCGCTCCTGAAGCGAAGAGCTGAGGCGGTCCACGCCACTGGACACAATGCCCTGCGCGGACTCGGAGAGTTTGGAAAGCTCTGGGGTGGAGGCGCCGAACGCGCCCAACGCCTTCTGGATCTCATCCCAGTTCCTGAAGAGCGCGGAGCCCGAGGCGCCTGCGGCCATAGTCATAGCCAGTTTGAGCTTCTTCGTGCGTCCCAAGAGGTATCCGCCAGCCAGGAGGCCAGCTACCTTCAGTTTGTCGTCCATGTGATTTCCCGCCCTTAGCGTGTTGACGATCTGTAGAAAATAACTACTTTTGTCTAATTCAATGTCACGCTAGTGACGGAGTCTGGACACTGCCTGCAATTTAGCCGACCATTGAGTCACCAAAAAGTCGTATGCCTCCAGCATTCGCCTGTGTCGGCTCGCCGGCTGCCAGCTACACGGGGCTCAGGCGGTTCGGGGCAGGGCTGTCAGCTGCGTGGTCAGAGGTGCCGGCTCAGCGGGAAGTGCGCCCGGTACGGTCACGGCGTCAGCCAGCAGATCGCGGCGGATCTTGTTGGTCGACATTCCCGGGGTGTTCGGCAGATACACCAAGTCGCAGTAGTCGCGGAGGTATTCGAACCGACCCGAACCCTTCCAATTGGACCCCATCACCACGGTGTCCACGTGATAGCGGCGGATGTCATCCACCTTCTGCTCCCAGCTCGATTCGCCGATGACCAGATCCACATAGCGGACAGCCTCCAGCATGTCGCAGCGGGTGTGGAACTGGTGGTACGGCGCCCTCTGGTGCTTGGCTCGGACCGCAAAGTTGTCCGTGCTGGCCGCGACGATCAGGTAGTCGCCAAGCGCCCTGGCGCGTTTGAGCAGGTGGATGTGCCCCCAATGGAGCAGGTCAAAGGTCCCATAGGTCAGAATTCGCCTCATCAGTACCTCAACATCCCCTCAAAAGGTGTGGCGCCACGCGGCGCCTGCGTCAATTCGCTGCAAGAACTATTTCCGCATGATAGCAATCAAATAAAAAGGGAATGTTTCAAGCGCGGGTAGAGGATGTCTCACGTACCCTGTAACCCGTGACCGAGCATCTATTCAGCCAGACCGAAGACGTTGAGCCCGACCACCGGAGCTCCCGCGGCAAGAAAATCACCATCGGAGTGATCAGCGGAGCCCTCGTGCTGCTCCTAGGTGCGGCAGCCGTAGCCGCTGTCTACCTCAACTCGCTGCGCGGAGCATATGAGAGTGCCGTCAACGTGATTGACGAGGAAAACACCTTCCCGGAGGAGGGTGAACGGCCCGAGCGAACCACACGGGAAGAGAACGGCGAAGACGTCGACGACGAGCAGCTCAATATCCTGCTCATCGGCTCTGACTCAGGAGGTGGCTCCGGCGAGGAAGAGAACGTCCCATGGCTGCCGAACGCTGGGCGTGCCGACACCATCATGTGGATGCACATCCCACACGAACGCGACTCCATCCAGCTGATGTCCATCATGCGTGACACCTGGGTACCCATCCCGGGCCACGGCGAGGCAAAGATCAACGCCTCGCTCTCCTTGGGCGCAGGCTCATCCCTCGCAGTGGAAACCGTTGAAGAGCTCGTGGGGGTCCCTGTTGACCATGTGGCCACCGTGGACATGGTCGGCTTCCAAAACCTGGTCTCAGCTATGGACGGCGTCACCGTGGATGTACCCACCTCCTTCACCTCCCTTGACGGCTACGAGTTCACCGCCGGACCGCAGGCGATGGACTCCACTATGGCCATGAGCTTTGTGCGGGAACGCCAGTCCTTCAGCGACGGCGACTACACCCGCGTAGCGAATCAGCAGGCCTTCGTCGGCGGAGTGCTCAGCGAGGTGCTCACCGCCTCCACCCTCACCAATCCCGCACGAATCCACGACATGGTCTCCGACCTGGCTCCCCATATGGCAGTGGACTCCCAGCTGGCCGAAGCT
>NZ_VFIE01000032.1:0-2216 GCF_010119385.1 Nesterenkonia haasae | reverse complement strand
GGCTACGTCACCGATATGGCATGGTCACTGCGAGATGTCCGGGGCGGAGACATTGAGATGTTTACCCTGCCGAACCATGGCATCGGCACGGCCGGTTCTGAGTCCGTTGTGGTCGCTGACTTTGACGCCTTCACCGAGGCCGGCGAAGCCATGCGGGAAGGCCGGTTCAGCGAGTACGCCGACCAGAACTGAGCTGCCACCAGCCGTACGGTAGGGCGAGGCCCCGCCCCACAATGTCACGTTTCTGAACGCGTAATGCCCTGGCGCCTGATTGTGCGCTGAAACGGAGCTCAACCTATGCTGGGTTGACAATGACCGAGAACCACGACCTCGAGGCGCTGGCCTCCAATCCGCACACCGACTGGGACGTTCTCCACTGGATCGCCGAGAACCACCCTGAACTCCGCCCAGTCATCGCCGCGAACCCCGGTGCCTACCAAGAGCTCATTGACGCCCTGGGCGCCCTGGGAGATCCCAGGATCGACGCCGCCATCGCCCAGCGCGAAGCCGCCGGTGGAGTCACCAGCGCACCTGAGACGGATCCCCTCGTCACCAGTCCCTTGGATGGTCTCTGGGACACCACCGGGTACACTCTGGCGGCCCAGCAGGCAGCAGCCTCCGCTCCAGAGCCAGAGCCAGAGCCATCTGAGCCGACTGGCCCCGAGCCACTGTCCGCCTCCGAGTCAGAACCCGCACCAGCCCCCGAACCGGAACCAGCCCCAGATCCTGCACCAGCCCCCGAACCGGTGCCCACCCCGGTGCCCGTGTCTGCACCTGAAGCTGAGTCCGAGCCGCAGGTCGCAGAAGAGCCTGAACCTCAGCGGTCAGAGATGCCCGCATTCCTGGCCGCGGCCCCCACCAGCGCGGAGTCGGAGAGTCCCCGCCGTGGCCTCCCGCTCTACCCCATCGCAGCGGTCGTCCTGGGGCTCCTAGGAGTCGGCGCGATCATCGGACTACTGGTGGTGCTCTTCGGCGGTGACGATGATGACCAGCCAGTCGCTGAACCACCAGCACCGACCAGCCCCGCACCTGAAGAAGATGACGACGACGTCACCGAGGATCCAGCCGGCGAAAACGGCACCGAGGACGCAGCCGCCACCGAAGATGAAGAAGACGACGAGGCCGACCAGGAGGCCATCGAAGAAGCACGCACCGCAGTAGCCGGGCTTCCGGAGGAATCCTCCTGCGAAACTGACACCGACGCCTCCGTAGTCGCAGCGTTCCTCGCCGTGGCAGCTGAGGACGACGGCTGGGCCTCAGATGAAGACCCAGACATGCTGGAATCCACCTTCGGCTCCCTGCAGTCGGAATGCTCCTCCACTCACGCCGCCGCCGTATTCGAATCTGCGCGCAGCGGCGCACAGGCCCCCGAAGACGGTCACGGGGAGATGCTCACCAGCGTCGGCACCCAGTGGGTCGACCGCGAGATTGAGCTGCGAGGCGCCGAACAGATGAGCGGGTTCTCCGCCCAGAACGGCAATGTGGAATGCGAGTTCGACGACGGCGTGACCTGCACCGTCTACCAGACGAACCCCCAGCTCTGCGATGAGGGCACCACGTACACCATGACCGTCGACGGAGTCGACGTAGACTGCGATGCCCACATAGAACCCGGTGGACGCGAGACGCTCAACTTGGACGAAAACGCCACTGACGGATTTCTGGTGTGCATGGAGATGAGCGACCGGGTCACCTGCTACAACAGCATTGATCCCTTCGGGTTCGAAATCTCCAACACCGGCAACTACTCCTACTGAGATAAGGCCTGACCTAGCGTAATCAGGCGGCTCTGCACTGGGATTCGGAGCACTGGAGTGCCCTAAGAACTCGCATTCAGATTCACCTTGCCGTGGTGAGATCACCCGCCTTTGCGCATCTTCGCCGGGTCGGGGTGGTGTCGGGGGTGGCGGATAAAATTGTGGGTATGGAAGGCAAGTTGGATGCTCACTCTTCGGCACCGGTTCCAGTGCCGGTGCCGGGGTCGTTGCAGGTGCCGGGGTCGTTGGGTCATCTTGCCCAGGTGCCTGAGTTGGTGTCTGCCTGGCAGGCTCAGGTAGCGGCCCGGCGTGCTGAAGCGTCGAAGATTGAGCACCTTCTGGATTACCTGGACCGGCGCCTGGCGGAGTGTGCTGGTGAGACTGTGGTGGGCCGTGCTGAGGTGCGGAAGGCCGCGGTCCGTGATGCTGCGGTGGTGCTGGGTGTCAGTGAGCGCACCA
>NZ_VFIE01000031.1 GCF_010119385.1 Nesterenkonia haasae | reverse complement strand
GTCGGGCTCGGCGACACAGTCTCCGTCGGCTCAGGATCCGGCTCATCCTCGGTCATATGGAGGACCACTGGGTCGGCAGGCCCGTAGACCGCCTGGCTGTTGCCGTCACGCAATGTGGCGTGCACACTGGCGCCATCTAGGTCCTCGCTGAACGTGAACGAATGGGTAGCTGCAGTTGCACCTTCGAGGGCCGTGGCCTGATCTTCACCGTCAAGAGTCAGGTACCACTGGTAGCTGTCCAAAACAGTGGCGGGTTCAACGCTCAGGGATAGATCCACAGCGTCCCCCGGGGCGTAGCCACTCTGCGCACCACCGATCGTGAGCACTTGCTGAGGTTCGTCCGTAACGTTCACAGCGATGGTGGCTGGCCCCAGTGAGTGAGTTTCTCCGCCCGCCGCGACAACCGCCCTGATTTGGGCACCGTTTAAGGCGTGTTCAGCCTGGATGGTGTGTGAAGTACCCGCAGCTTCCGGAATGCTTGTCCATTCAGTACCAGGGAGTTGCCACTCCCAGGTCACATCGTGGCCTTCAGTCAGCTCAGGATCGGCTTCCACGCGGAGGTGGATGTCCTCTCCTTGGTTGTATTCGGCCTCCAACTCAGCAAGTTCGACACTCTGGGCGACATCGGTAGTGACTGTGACGGGTGTTGAGACGACGTCGATTTCTACATCGCGGAACTCATCAACGTAAGTCGCCACGGCACGAATCTCCTGTGTGCCGCCATCAGCTTCAACCGAGTAGGTATCCGTGCTCTGTGCTTCGACTTCGTTCCACTCGTCCTCAGCGTCCTTGATCTCCCAACGCCATGAAGGGGTGACAGTTGCCCACTCTCCCGACGATGAATCGCCCCGATCTGAACGCGGAACCTCGACTGCGGCCCGCTCGGGGAGAGCGGTCAACTCGATCGTGTCCCCTTCCTCATAGGAAGTGGATCCGGCGATGTCGATGACGTCCGGGGTTCGGACAAACTCGCCTACAGAGAAGAGATACTCCTCTGTATTAGTCTCTATGCTCTCGCCCGTGTGTGAACTGTGGACTTCTGGGGCCACGGAGAAAACGTAATCGCCTGGTTCAGTAAAGGCCCAATGGGCGTGCACGTGCGCCAAGTAGCTCTGATGGATTGTCCCCGGAAACTGCACTCGGTCATCGTCCAATAATGTCACCAGCTGACCGAAGGAACTTGTGGTCCACAAGTAGACATCGCCCGGGCCCTCTACATCTGTGATGTTGATGTCAACAGTGTCGAACCGACCTTGCAAAGGCTGGCTTTCCCACCCGGGCCAAAGCAGCTGCGAGTCCTGGCTGAGTGGCAGATGATAGGCAGATTCGCCGTGGAGCTCCTGCGGTACCGCGGCGACTGCAGGAAAATCGCTCACGAACGCTTCCTGCTTGATGTAGAGCTCAACATCTTCAGGTCGCCGAATTTCGAAGGGGCTGACCGTGTCATCTTTCAGGGCAAGATAGGGCTGGTCTGCGCCGAAGGAGTCTTCGTAAGGATTCCTCTCGTCTCCGACATTGAAGTAAAAGGCATCTACGTGACCACGGCCGATCACATAAGGCCGTTCATCTACATCTGGTTCTGCAGCAGCGGACACGGCAGTTAAAGGCATCAGGAGTGCTGCACCCATCACTGTCAGCACACCTGTGGCTAGGCTCTTCTTCAAGTTGGTCTCCCTCATGAATTCATGCGAATGACTCGCATTTACAATAAAGATTACGCGAGGGTCCCGCCTCGGTCAATTGAGCGCATTGACTCATCCAAAGTGCCGCGGGTGTGAGCACCAGGGGAGGAGCTCTTAGCGGCAACGGGAATCGGCTGAGGAGGTGTGGCACCACTAGCCACCCAATGGGGCCACACCCCCTCAGGAGTAGCTACCGAATGGCTGATCCGGGTCTGCGCAGCAGCAGCAGGCCGATTCCGGCTCCAACGATCAGGAGCATGAGCCCCGCGCCCATCAGCAGGCCGTTACCCATACCGGTAGCCGCAAGCGAAGCACCTGAGTCCTTGGCATCGGACTGCCCAGGTGATCCCCCCGGGTCGGTACCTTTGCCGCCACTATCAGGATGCCGCTGATCAGACTCATCTGAACCGCTGTCCTGGTCACCGTTTCCGCTGGCACCGCCAGGCTCATCGCCACCATCAGGAGTAGGAGGGACCAGCTCGATGCTGGTCCAGCCGATGATGCCCCCAGAATCCTCATAGACCGCCAGCCGATGGTTACCGATCAGATCGTCAGTCTTGGGGATGGCAAGGATTATCCCGCCTTCTGCGTCCACTGCTGAGGAACCCAGATTTACAGGGCTTGAAAACAGGAAGGAATGCAACGCCTGGTCCACGTACTCCTCGCCAACTGTGACAGAGATTTCCTCACCGATGACAGCCTGCTCAGGAGCTTGAATCAAGTCCTCGAACTCAGAAGTCAGCTCATTCTCAGAGGGTTCCACCGGCACCGGCAGATCCGAAGGATCATCGGTCGGCGATGGCGAAACTGTCCGGTCATCCGTTGGATCCGGAGATTCCGTCGGTGACGGTGAAGCTGTCGGTTCCCCGCTCTCCGTCGGAGACGGGGTCATTGTCGGTCTGTCCGTTGGATCCGGCGAGGCTGTCTCCGTAGGCTCCGGGGTCGATGTGGGCCCACCAGACTGGGTGGGCTCTTCCGTGGGATCGGGAGTAGTCCCCTCCGTAGGATCCTCAGACGGGTCACCTGTCGGAGTGGGCGTTGGGCCCTCTGTTGGCGAGGGTGATCCCGTCTCTGTGGGTTCCGGGCCCTGCGTGGGCGTGGGAGAAGGGTCGGGATCCCCAGGCGGCGTCGGCTGAGGCTGCTCAGCTTCCGCCACAGTGAACAGATACTCGGACTCATTGGTAGTGAAGGTCTCCCCTGTCACCGAATCATGCAGCGTAGCCCGTGCGGTGAAGACGTATTCCCCCGGCTCAGTAAACGCCCAATCCGCATGCACATGGGCAGGCTCATCCTGATGGATGTTCCCGGGGAGCCGGAACTGCTCGTCATCCAGCACTGCGCGAGTACCGCCCAGCCCTGCACCGGACCACAGATACGCATCGCCCGGACCCTCGAAGTCGCTGATGGTGATGTCCACAGCCCTAAAACCGGTGGACATCACCTGCCGCGTGTCCCACCCCGGCCAGAGAACATCAGGATGCTGATTTAGAGGCAAATGGTGCGCACTCTCACCGCGCAGACCTTCTGGCACCCCTTCAGAATCGGGAAATTCGGTCACGGCATCCGCCACAACGTGAAGTTCCACAGTGGCGGGATCTCGCAGCACACCAGAGCCAGTCACATCTTCCTTAAGAGTGAGGTACGGCTCACTGTCCTCATCCAAAGCGATGTAAAAGATGTCTGCATGGCCCTGTTCAAGGACAAGGATCTCTTCCTCAGGAGGGTCAGTCGGGTCTGGGCCAGATGGATCAGCACCATCGACACAGGTCACCGAGAAGGTCTCCTCACCGTTTCCGGGCCCTTCCCCGTCAGCGACCACCGTGATCGTCTGAGAATGTGAAACTTCGCCCTGATCAACGGTCTGCACAGACCACGTCAGATCGATACAGTATTTGCCTGGGTCGGAAACATACCAGTCAGTCCGCGCGGCCCCGCTCTGGGTCCAGAGATTACTCTCTGTGGCACCCTCAGCGGTGTTGAATACCGGGCTATAGGGACGGTCCTGCTCAACAGTGAAGTCTCCTGGGCCTCGGACCTCATCCACAGTCCAAGTGATATCACCGTTCACCTCATCATCGTCGACACCGAAAGTGTTCCATCGCAAGTAAGGAACTGTCCCACGTGCATGCGCATTGAGGGGGAACGATCGGCTGAAATAGTAGTTCCCTCCAAGGGAGTCAGCGCGGAAAATCACGTTCTCTAGATCATGGGCTTCAGGGACTGTGTTGCGGAAGCTGCCCCCATGCAACAGTTGAGTATCGAGTTCACCGTCATCCAACAGCAGGGAGAGATTTCCGTAACCGCCGTCGAGAACGAATGGCTCACCTGTATCGCCTGCCTCAACACTCGGCGGAGCATCCACTGAAAGGTACTCAGTGTTCGCTTCGCAGGGCGCTACCTCGTGGGGTTCCACGGTCTCACCAACAATATGGGTCATTTGCCCACGGGAGGTATGGCGTTCACCCTCAAGCTCCGCGTCGATGGCGACTGCAACGCAGTACACACCCGGCTCGCTGAAGAACCAGTCATAGTGGGTATGATTTCCGACCGGCTCAGAAGACGCGTGCGGAAGCCCTTCTCGGCTACTGGCCTCAACATGTCCATTCCAGGGTGGGCCGCTAAAGCCGGGGCTGCTGCCCACTCGAGAATAGGCAAATTCCCCTGGAGCGTCTTCGCCATCGGGCCCAGTCACACCCTCAATCCGCAAACCCACACTGTTGCCATGGCCTACATGTTCACGGATACTCACATGTTCAGTGCTTAGCCCAACCCAGGGCAGCCCACGATTCTGAGTAATGGGGCTTCTCCACACATCCTGGCCCGGCTCACCGATAAACGACCAGTCGTTACCAGACGTGTACTCCCCCGGGAGATTTTCCCTGGCCTGATCATCGGTATACAGCACAAACTGGTCCCACTCCAGCCAGCCATAGTCGTCGTGATGGGCCCTCAGCTGAAGCGTCTTCTCACCCGTGACTTCGGCAATGTCGACCTGCGGAGCTATCACATCGATGTGCCCCTCTGTGACGACCAAGGTGTCACCATCTTGCAACTCGACCATGAACCGATCCGACCGGACAGAGGGCCGAGATTCACCGAACTCATTGGCCGCCATAACAGTCGCCGAGTAGCGTCCAGCAGGCACGTCCTCGAACACCGCCGAGGTGGTGTCCCCATCGATCTCCTGGACCAAAGACTCGCCCAGATGATCCGTAAGTAACACTGTGTACCCGGTAATAGGAGCATCAGCACTTGAGGGAGGAGGCTCCCACCCAACGGACACTACGTCACCCTCCACTGAGACGTCAGGAGCACGTGGGGCATTAGGCGCCTCTGCGCCTTCGGGAAACTCATCGGTCGCGACACCACACCCCGCGTCCGAAACGACTTGATCACCGACTGCCATTCGAACAGTGCCAGTGTCCGCCACCGAGGTGCCATCGGCCAGAGTCGCCCTGGCTGTGACGTCGAAGCAGTACATTCCCGAAGCACTGGCCATCACTTCCATAGGAAGCCGATCACGTGGGGGCAGTTCAAACTCCTGGCCAAGACTCTGCGGAGAGCCATCGCGTTGGAAGCCGGTGCCCCAACGGAACAAATCGCTGGGACTTCCAGGTGGGTTTTGCGGGTCGTAGTCAACGGCGTACAGTGCAAAATCCCCTGGACCCACGACATTATCGACGCTGTATTTGATGCTCTGATCGTCAAGAGAGAGCATGGTGTCAGGCACTTGTTGTGTCGATATCTGCGAGAGGCTAAACCATCTCGCCTCACCCTGCTCACCGTGCCAGGCGTACTCATCGCCCATACCAATCTGTCGCACCGATGACGACGGAACACGGAGCTGAACTTCTCGGTTCTGCGGCTGACGGCCAACACTCGTTGCAGAGTACACAGACCACTCATCGTCTTGCATGTCGGATCTGATGTTAATGAAATCCGCCTCGAAGGTTTCTTCATC
The DNA here is from genome assembly GCF_010119385.1 of Nesterenkonia haasae. Taxonomy (GTDB): domain Bacteria; phylum Actinomycetota; class Actinomycetes; order Actinomycetales; family Micrococcaceae; genus Nesterenkonia; species Nesterenkonia haasae. Next base: position 29,727 of record NZ_VFIE01000031.1, on the reverse strand, counting down.
AGCGGCAGCCGGTGCCACCGAGACCCCGATGCCAACCAACAGGGCCACGAGCACAGACGCCGATCCACTTTTGAACAGCCTTCTCATGCCGTCCGCACGGCAGTGACCGTCGCTACTTGCGATTTCAGATGACGTCACAATAAAGAATCCTTATTCTAATATATAGAAAACAAGAATCCGAGGGCGCCAACCTCACGAGTCTTAGCTGGCACCCTCGGATTCAACTGTTAGCTGTTGATTACGAAGGTAATGCCCTGCTCGTCAAAGTTGCCTACTCCTCCTTGCCCCTCAGCCTCGAAGGTCAGCTCGAAGACATACGACTCCCCGGCGGCGCACGATCCGACCACAAACTCCCAATCACCATGCACATGAGCACTGGAAGGAAGCTCCACAGGGGGCCCGTCCGTGCTCAGAACGTCACTGAGACTCGAGGAGAATGAGACGTCACCGGTTTGCGGGCTGCCGCTGGCCGTTGATACGTCAATCAAATAAGGGTTGTTGCTTGAGTTATCAAGTCCCACATCTGGGAGTTGATTTGAGTTGATCCCATGGCCGTCAATGGTGATCACCCCGTTGGAGCAAGTCACACCGTTCTGGTTCAGTGCATCATCGAATACGAACTGATAATCGAAATTCGCACCCCAGGGCGCGAAGTCCGAACCAAAGTTCGAACCGATTTCGTGAGCACTGTTGACACCGATGACATCCGCGTGGCCGCTGGTCACCTCGGTTTGCGCATGCGCCGGCAGTGCCGCACTGAAGGCCAAGACTGCTGCTCCTGCTAAACCTGTACCTGCCCGTCCGAGCATCTTGGCCGAGCTTGCCCGGGCCCTTGGTTGCTGTGTTGCAATCGTTGTCGACATGATTTTTCCTTTACTCTCAGCCGCGATCCGCGGCTCTATGAACGTGGGCTTCACACGACGCTTCCCACGCAGCCCAATGGCTCGGCTCAAGAAGCCGATTGCGCAGGAAGCTAGGATTGTCGACTCGAATAGATAAACCGCGTCCGGATGAAACCGACGTGCTGTTGGCGAATAGGCGTCCACACCAAAGACTCAAGCGTCTCCATCGGCCCAGAAGATGCAGACGGGGGTTCCTCCGGCCCGCATCCGCAACGCAAGGTTCCACCCAAGGACAAATGTCCCCCGGTATGCACGCAAGATGAGGCGCCTGACCGAGTGGGAGCACTCCCCTGTGCTTGCTCCACTACCGTCAACTCGAGGTCTCCCTCAACTCATACTCCTTATTGCAAATGCGTCTCATCTTCTTTAAATGTAGTCTTGTCATCAGCAAGGGTCAAGCTACCTACCAGGGGCTGTTAAACCATTGCGGGAAACAACGCGATGCGCAGAGAGCAGGTATATCTATGCCAGGGAACTCCAATGGCAAGGAGTCCAGTGGTCCGGACACGAGCCGGTATGAGGAGTACCTGGTCCTCAACCGGGCCTTCACCGCACCGGCAGTCCATGAAGCCATCACTTCCATCGAGCTCTCCCTGACCGGAACACCTCTGCGGATCCTCGACGCTGGAACCGGTGCGGGAGGAGCCTTGCCTGCTCTGGCCGTCCGGGCACAGGAGAGCGGGGCAGGCTGTGTGACCGCGATAGACCTCGACCCCCGGGCCGTGACTGCCGCCCGGAACTACGTGGACCAACAAGATCGGCAGAACGCTGTTGAGGTCCGCGAGGGTGATCTTCTTCAGCTAGCTGAGCAGGCCTCCGAGGATGGTCCCCCGCTTTGACCTCATCTGGGCCTCCGACGTCATATGGCCCACTGTTTTCGAGGATCCGGGAGGCGTCGTCGTCGCCCTGGCACAAGCCCTGGCACCCGGTGGCGTGCTGGCACTGTTCAATACCAACTACTGCAGATCCATGAGCTTGCCCGGACACTCACGGTTGGAACGAATGATCCGCACCGCCTCGGAACACACTTGGGGTCTCATCCAGCAAGATACCGCGCACTACGAGCGGCACGGAGAGTGGTTACAAGCCGCGGGGATGAAAAATATCAGTGTGGATTGCTTCCCAATTGCCGCCACGACGCTCAGCCCAGGCTCCGCGGCTCGAGCATATCTGGAAGGAATCGTCTGGCCAGAAATGCGGCACGCAGCGTCCGCAAGTGGCGTCGCCACCGGCATGAAAGAGGAAGATCTCCGTCAGGTTGAAGTGCTGCTAGACCCCGGAAGCTCCCTCCACGTCGGTTTAACCCCAACGACTTATACCGTCCATCCCACCCTGCTGTGGACAGGTGCTCGATTGAATTCTTAGAGAGACCCGAGGACACCCGGACCCTTCCTGCGTTCTCATTCCACCTCAGCGTGCTGCACGGAGCTTGTCATGCGCGCTCACCATGGTCTGCGGCTGGTCCCCACCTTCTGGGAACGAGCCGGTCTCCTCTTCGGAGTCCACCGACCGGGAAGCTAGCCATTTTCCAAGTAGTCCGTGCCTAGGAGCTAGTACCCAGGTCAGCAGGAAGACCGCGGTGGCTAACAACACGATCGTGCCACCGGTGGGCAGGTCAATGGCCCAGGAGAGATAGAGACCGAAGAATGCGGTCATCGCCCCGATGGTGGGAGAAAGCAGCATCATCAGGCCCAACCTGTCGGTGAGTAACCGGGCGGTCGCTGCCGGTACTACCAGCAGGGCTACGACCAAGATATTGCCAATAACCTGAACTGAGACCACCACGGCTGCTGAGACCATCACGTAGAGCACAATGTCCAAGGCCAAAATGGGCAGCCCTGCCGAGCGGGCCATCTCCCGGTCCAAGCTGACGGCAACGAATTCCTTGTGCAACAGGAACGCGATCGTCAGCAGTACCACGCCAGCTCCGGCGACCACGTAGACGTCGGAATCCGGAATCCCGGTGATTGAGCCAAAGAGAAAGCTCTCCAGCGAACCCGAATAGCCTGGCGCAGTGGAGATGATGACAATACCCAGTGCGAAGGCAGCCACGAAGAAGATACCGATCACAGCGTCTTCTTTCAGACGCCGATTCTGAGAGAAGACAGCCACTAGGACAGCAGTGGCTATACCTGCAGCCATTCCCCCGAGAACCAGGGAACCCTGGAGAATGAAGGCGAGCGCAATGCCGGGGAAAACGGAGTGGGCGACGGCGTGGCCAACGAAAACCATGCCGCGCAGCACCACATAGGAGCCGATTACCCCGCAGATGACAGCAGCCATCATCGCGACCAGCAACGCTTTGGGCAGGAACGACAGCAGTGGATTAGTCAGATCTTGCAGAAACTCGGGAAAACTCAACATCCCGTAAGACACCAGCTCAGACATTAGTGGTCCTCCCCATCCTTGACATCCTTCACGCCCAGAGCATTGAGCAACGGGGAGTCCTGACGGAAGCCGAAGGCTCGGGTCCATATTTCGGTACTTCGCAGCGCGTCCGGGGGGCCCGAAGCCACCACTGTGCGGTTGATCAAATAAAGCCGGTCAAAGGTATGCATCGCCCCGGCGAGATCATGGGTGGTCATTAACAGTGCGCGACCCTCGGCTGCAAGGTCTCGAAACAGGTCGGTCAGCAATTCTTGGGTGGGGATGTCCAGACCTGTGAACGGCTCATCCAACAGCATCACCTGGGGCCGCAAGGCCAAAGCCCGGGCTACAAGTACCCGCTGTCGCTGTCCACCCGAGAGCTGGCCTACGGGACGATCCTTGAGTGAACTCATATCGGCACGATCCAGGGCCTCCGCTACAGCCTGGTAGTCCTGAACCCCAGCACGACGCAACCATCCAATGGCACCCACCCGTCCCGAGAGCACGACATCATGGACGCTGATGGGAAAATCCCAGGCAAATTCCTGACGCTGCGGCACATAGCCGATACGCCGTCGAGCTTTTCGACTCGATTGTCCTTCAACCCTGACGTGCCCTTCGCGAGAAGGTGTCAGACCCAACACTGAGCGGATCAATGTGGTTTTACCTGCACCATTGGGGCCGATAAGCCCAACGAGCTCGCCGGCAGCCACATTGAGATCAACGTTGCGCAGCACTGGACGACCGCCTAGATCCACCGCGAGACCTTCAACTTGCAGCCCCTCATCGAGGTGCGCCGCCTCATCTTCACGCAGATCCTCCGGGTACACAGTATGTTTGGCACTCATCGCCCCCTCCTCACCTGACTGCCGGAGTGGACAGCAGCTTCAGCTGCTTGTCGCGCCCGGCGAGAACGCAGGGTGAGGGCCAGTGCGGCTGCCCCCAAGATGAGGATTGCAGCGCCAACCAGCAGCGCCACTGTCGCCATCGAAAATCCACCCTCCTCATCGGCCGCGCCGTCCATTGCGTCAAGATCAGCGTCGGCAGGATTCGCGTCGTCGGCTTGGCCGTTGAGCTCTTCATCACCGTCGGTCGCCGACTCGACGAGCTCGGCGTCGAAAGCCTCCTGCGGGTCGGATGCATCACCTACAGAAAACCGCAGTGTGTCCCGGCTACTACCAGTGGTGCCGTCGTCGAGCTCGCCACTGACTTCAACATCGAGCAAGTAGGTGCCTGGCTCGGTAAACACCCAGTTGCCGTGGACATGGGTGTTCGTATCGGCCCAAATGTCTTGCGCGCCCTCATCGAGCGCGGTGGATTCCCAGAGCAGCTGTGGCGGATCAAAGTTCCCCGACTGCAGAAACAGGATGAATTCCCCGGGGCCTTCGACACCGTGCAGTCGCAGAGTCATTCCACGCACTAGTTGGTCCACCACTTCTGGGTCCTGGGTGTTCCACCCAAGCCATGGGACTTCATAGTCTTCTGTCTGCGGGATGAGGTAGAGGTCCTCGCCGGGTTCCGCCGGCAGGAACGCATAGTCCTCATCATCGGGAGCTTGCTGGATGGAAGTCTCCGGCAGGTGAAAGACCATGTCCTCCAAACTTCGCCAAACTGGCGGGGACTGGGTGTCGTCTCGGGCTAGCAGCTGCCACTGACCGTCAATAAGCCGCGGCCCGATATCGACGTGACCACGCTCGATAATGACCTGCTCAGTGCCCAGCTCCTCGTCCCGTTCCACGGTCTGGTCGAGGGCGTCGTCGTTGCCGGGGTCGGGAGTCTGGGCGGCATTCGCTGCGGAGGCTCCGGTCAGCAGGAATGCTCCGATGGAGCCGAGGGCAATCAGCCGGCGCCATGCTGGCATGTCAGTCAGAGACATTGCGGATCCTCTCTAGTGTTTTCAGCGGGTTGCGGGCGTTACTAAGGAAGGGAATATCTGTCACGGGGTGAGGCACTCGTAGAGAGAGTCAGCGTTGAACCGCATCATGTCCGTGTAGGTGGTGACGTTTTCGTCAAAGGCATCTCCGTAGATCTCACAGACGTCCACGCCGAGTTCATCTGCCGTCTGCTCCAGCGTGGAGGATCGGGCGATCAAGTTGGGTTCGAGAAAAACAGCGGGGATCTCCAGGTTCTGGATCGTCTCCACCAGCCGGCGCCGTTCCTGCATCGAGGGTTCGGTGGACGGGTTGGGTGTGACGAAGCCTGCGATGTCCATCTCATAGGCGGCACCCAAGTAACCGAAGGCGTCATGAGTCGTCACGAGGTGCCGGTTGGATTCGGGGATCTGCCCGATCCGCTCTTCCATGTACTGGTCGAGTTCTTGCAGGTGCCTGAGGTAATCCTGGGCATTCGTTCGGTAGTAGTCAGCGTTGTCAGGATCGATGTCAATTACGGTGTCACGAATGATCTCCACGTAGGCTTGGGCGTTTGCCACGTTGTGCCATAAGTGGGGGTCTATCTCTCCGTGAACGTGGGCGCCAAGCACTGCCTGGGGAAGTTGGTAGACCTGGTCCCCTGCTCTTCCCAGGAACCGGAATCCTGGGTCCGGGGGAATTTCGTGGAGTGCACGGTTGGGCACTTCGATGATGACGTCCTCTCCAGAAAGCTCCTGCTGGGTGTGGTCCCCTCCGCCATGCGGATCGAAGAATAGGTAGATCTCCTCAGAGTCGATGTCGACGGAAATGTCCCCGTGTCCATGGGAGAGAACCTGAGCGCCTTCCGACCCCGGGGCGGTGTGCGGGTTAACACCCACAGCAAAGGTGAAGGAGGTCGCATTCGCTATTGGGATGATGGTGTCTTCATCGACCACTAGGTCGGCTTCGAGGGTGAGCTCATAGATACCTGGCTCGGTGAACGCCCAGCTCATGTGCGTGTGGGCATTCGGAGGCAGCCCAATACTGTCCCCCTCCCCGATGCCTTCGGATGAGTCGATATAAAACCGAGGATTGCCGAATGACTCTGTGAGGTAGGCGACCAAGTCTCCCGGGCCGTCAGCGTGAACAGCCCGCAGCTCAATACGGGACGTTCGTTCTGCACCGTGCTGCTCGCCGGAGCCCCTGACCCTCATGCCCAGCCAGATGGTGTCCAGGGATACATTCTCGACGAGAGGGATAATCTCGGCTGAGTACTGAACCGCAGATTCAGCCAGCGAGATATTAGGGGCCTCCTCGCGCAGGTTGGCATCCAGTGTGCGGATAATGGAGTGATCCTCTAACAGCATGTAGTTGGAGAAGGCGGCATCGGCGTAGGCCACAGTTCGGACATCCCGCAGTGAGGGTTCGTAACTGTGCGGATCAGCCCCCTCCGGCACCATCTGATCCACCTGGATCCGGTCTCCGACGACGTTCTCGGTGAGATCCGCAAGTATTCCTGTGGTCGTGACAATAGACAGGTCATCGTCCCCGGGCGCGGCCTGGGCCTCGGCACAACCGGTCAGCGCCAGGACAGCCGACACGCTGGCGACTGCGGCACGTTTCCTGACCCCATGCCGCACCGGCGGGAAGTCCAATCCGAAATGCCGGTGAGGCATGGATGCTTGCTCAGGTTGTGGCATATGAGGTGGTCTTGGTGGTTTCGCGGAAGCGGCGAGCAGTCAATACTGCACCTGCACCACCACCGAGCAGCAAGAGACTTACACCCAGGCCGGTGAGCATGCTGCTCGAGACCCCGGTAGACGCCAATGCGCACCGTTGACCCTCAGGAGTCAACCCTTGCCCTGACCCCAGCACAGGTGCATCGTCAGACTCAGCGCCCGTATCCGCACCAGGAGTGTCATCATCGTCGTCACTGTTCTCTTCACCGATTTCGATCGTTTCGGTCTCAGAAAGTCGGACCATACTCAGCGCTTGACTTGGCTCAGTCTCGGAGCTGATACCGGAAGCTTGCGGGCCTCCCCTATTTCCGACTTCGAAAGTGAGCACCCCTGTATCGGAGTGACCTTCTGCGGAGAAGCTCATGGTGACCTCGTAGGTACCCGGCTCAGTGAACACCCAGTTGCCGTGCTGGTGAGTGTTGGCCGGGACTTCGAAACTCGTGGGTCCTCCGACGGTGTCGAAGACTGACTCGCCTACTAGGTCGCCGAAGTTTCCGTTAAGGAACACCGCCAACTCACCTGGTCCGTTGACTGACTCCAGGGTCATCGTGGCACCGTTGGAACCTGGGCCATTGACGATGGTCTCGTGTTGAGTATTCCATCCAAGCCACGGCACACCAGGTTCCTGAATCTGCTGGATCATCCACACATCATCCCCACCAGAGACGAAGTCCAAATCCCCCGGCAATGTGTCGGCTGGACGGTGAGCGTCATCGTCGAGGACAAAGATGATCTCGCTGTGATCGCGCCACACCGGTGGTGCAGTCCGGTCGTCTTTGATCATGAACTGGAAATCCCCATCTTCATACACTGGGCCGACGTCGAAGTGCCCCTCAGTGCCGTAGTCGACATTGCCGCTGGGCGGGGCGATCTGCTCATCAGCACCGCCGTTGTCTTCAGCCTGAGCACCGGCGTCGCCGCCTTCGGTTGTACCTCCGTTGCCGTAGAGGCGCTCGTACTCCTCCGGTGACAAGCACACTTCGGGGGTGGTACCGCCGCTACCGTTGCCGGAACCGCCACCGGGGCCGCCTCCTCCAGAACCGTTCGGGGTGGTTCCCCCACCTCCACCGTTCTGGCCCCCACCGTCACCGGAGCCGTTGCCGTTACCGGACCCATTGCCGTTGCCGTTACCGCCATTGGAGGGTGGATCGATCGAGTCAGGAGCATCACCGCAATTGAGTCGGGAATCGTCTTCCAGCACCTCATCACCGACGCTGAAGAGGTACATGCTGGAGTTCGTCTCCGCTGACTCACCGGTCGCTGAGTTGGTCACGGTCGCCGATGCTGTCAGATAGTAGGCACCAGGCTCAGTGAACGCCCAGTTCGCATGAACATGAGCCAGGTAGTTCTGGTGAATCGTGCCTGGAAGTTGGAAAGAACCATCATCCAGGATGGGCTCCACACCGCCGAAGCTGCCCGCACCCCACATATAGATATCGCCGGGGCCCTCAACATCTGTGACGTTAATGTCCACGGTGTCGAAACCTGTCCCCGCCAACGGCTGCGACTCCCAACCAGGCCAGATGAGGTTTTGATCCTGCACTAGCGGCAGATAGTAGGCCGACTGTCCCTGAACCTCCTCAGGGACCGCTTCCGAAGTGGGCAATTCAATATGGGCGTCTTCTTTGACATGCAGCTCAACGCCCCGCGGATCGCGGATCGCGTAGGGAGCGACAGTATCGTCCTTCAACGCTAAGTACGGGTCATTATCCGAATGGTTGAGGTAGAAGACGTCCGTGTGCCCCTCGGAAAGCCGGACCTCGTTCCAACACAGTTCAAAAGCCTCACCGTCCGGAGTGTCGGTAGGTGTCGATCCTGGGCTCTGCGAGGGACTCGGTGGTTGAGTCGGACTTGGCGAGCCCGTCGGAGTTGGTGAACTCGTCGGACTCGGAGACCCAGTAGGTTCCCCATTCGCAGGAGGTGTTGGGGTCGGCTGCCGGTCCGGAGCTTCGCTCTCCGTCGGGACCGGGCCCGCCGTCCCGGTTTCGCTCGGTGAAGGATCAGGCTCCCCACTCGCCGAGGGACTAGGACTCTCAGAGGGATCATCTGTGGGGTCCAGCGAGGGCTCCGGAGAATCTGTAGGCTCCGGGTCACGGTCAAAGTCCCCAACTGAGAAGTGATAGACCTGCTCGTTTGTGGTCTCACTGCGCCCGGAATCGGAATCGTGAACGTCAGCTCTGACGGTGAACCAATAATCACCGGGTTCGGTAAAAGCCCAATTTGCGTGGACATGGGCCAGGTAGTCCTGGCTGATCGTGCCGGGGAACTGCAGCCTTCCCTCATCGAGAATCGGGGTCACTCCGCCGAAGCTTCCCTGGGACCAAAGGTAGACCTCTCCAGGACCATCCACCGACTCGATGATGATGTCCACGCTGTCGAAGTGGCCAGCTAGCGGCTGTGATTCCCAGCCCGGCCAGATCAGATTCTGGTCCTGGGCCAGGGGCAGGAAGTAGGCCTCTTCACTGTGCAGCTGCTCTGGAACCGTGTCGCTCGCAGGAAGTTGGATCAATGCCTCTTCCTTCACCCGGAGTTCGACATCCTCGGCGTCTCGCACGGCGTATGGCGCGACGGTGTCGTCCTTCAACGCCAGGTAAGGCTCTCCGTCCTCGTGATTGAGGTAGAAAACATCGACATGTCCATGGTCAATGGAGACTGACCGCTCTTCAGGCGCCGGCGCTCCTGCCGGAGGTGGACTTGCCGCAGCACCAGGAGCCAAGAACCCTGCCAGGAGGGCCGTTGAACCAATGAGCGCAGCGATCGGGGCGAACTTACCCCGCCCTGAGCCCGATCGGGATCTTGCATAGGGCACAAGTGAGCGATTCATAGATTTGTCTCAGCTATCCAGCGCGAGTGAGCGCGTAAAACGTTCCGAAAATTCACAACCAGACTAGTATAGCGACTGATTCTCATTTACGATAACGGCCTTGGGTCTACAGACACCAATACACGGAGGGCGAATGCCGCAGGATCCGCCGTTTCCCCCAGTTGAGGGGCGGTCCACCAGGCAGAAGCGTGCGGTATGGGCGGCACTAGCCTCGGTTGATGGTTTCGTCAGCGCAAAGACACTGCACCATCGGCTAGAGGAAAGAGGGGACGATGTCGCCCTAGCCACTGTCTACCGGTTTCTGCAAAGTCAGCTAGAAGCAGGCACCGTGGACTCACTCCTCAATCCAGATGATGGAGAAGCCCTATACCGCATCTGTGCTGCCCAAACTCATCACCACCATTTGGTCTGCCGAGAGTGCGGGATCGCTACGGAGTTCAAGGTCCCGGAGATTGACCGGCTCGCCCGAACAGTGGCGGTCAATGAGGGGTTCAGCGAGACCGTTCTGACCTTTGACGTGTTCGGCATCTGCCCCGCCTGCCAAAGCCCTTCCAACCACGTGGACTAGGCGGCCGGAACCTGCTCACCGGCGAACCGTGCGGTCGTTCGACGCAGCCGCCAAATGGTCAGCAACGTCCTGGTCAACCAGCTCAGACCAAGAGCTAGAACGACGCCGAAAAGCCCCCATCCTGCCCATACCCCGAGCAACCATGCTGCTGGCAATGCAACGACTAGCTGAGCTGCGATTCCGATGTACATCATGGCTTTCGTGTCACCCACAGCACGAACCACTGCAGCCATGGCGATCGAGGCGACGATCAGTGGTGTGATCAGCCAGAACAGGATCAATACTGGTCGGATCGCCTCGATGACAGCCTCCTCGGTGGAAAAGATCCGCACGTACCTCTCAGGTATCAGAAGTACCGGTAGAGCAGCTAGCCCCACACACCCGCCCATGAACAGCGCTCCAGCCCGAGCGTAAGCCAGACCATGCCGGAAGTCTCGAGCGCCGAGGCGGTGACCGACCAGGATAGATATCCCTGAGCCGCAGGTGAAAGCAACGGTAAAGAGGATCGCCACCGTGCTGCTGGCGATCCGATACCCGGCCAAGTCCACGGCTCCTAGCACGGCGACTGCGGAGACGATGAGCATGTCTCCGCCGTAGGTGGCCGTTCCGAAGACGACGTCCGGCCACGCCACTTTGCCCAATGGTCGGACTACTGGCGCATTGTTGGGATCATCTGGGACATCGAGTCTGCGGCGCCTGTGCAGCGCAAGGGCAAGACAAACGGCCAGACCTAGGTAATGCGCCGTGGTGGTGCCCCATGCGGCCCCCTGTGCACCTAGTTCTAGGCCGAACACCAGCGTAATACTGATAGCGATGTTGCCGAGATTGACCACGGCGGCGTTCAGCAAAACCACTTTGGTGCGACTCTGCGCCCCGAGCCAACCGCGGGCCGCTCCACTGAGAGCTACAGCGGGAATACAGAGAGCGAGGATTCGCAGAACCTCAATGGCTCCCATCTCCTCTTCTGGTGAGGCTGTCGCTCCGGTAATGACCAGCAACCAGGGAGATGCAAGGAAAAGCGCCGCGCCCAGGAAAACACCGAGAGTCAATGTGAGGAGACCACTTCGGGTGAGCAGGCGCGCAACGCGCCCGGTATCTTCGGCTCCATACCACTGGGCACCGACAATTTGCACAGCGGTACCAATCGGTATCAGCAGGGCGGTGCAGAAGATGAAGATGACCACGGCCCGAGCCATGACGGAAAGTTCAATCGTGTCGTACTGCCCGAGGATCGCAGTATCGGCCACCGCAGTCAGCAGCGAAACTGCGCTGCCGGCGACGAGGGGCCAGCTGACCGAGGCAACCTCGCGGACCCGCTGAGCTAGCGAGTCCTGGCCGCGTGCGGAGTGTCTACTCTCAGTGATCTGCAGTGCTCCACTCGGGGAATGGATCAGGAAAGGTGGCCCACAGTGCGGGGCCGCCCACTAACTCCCGGTCTGTTAGAGCCGCATCGTCGAGCTCCTGAACTAGTTGGTCTGCCTTCAGATCAAGGCCGATGAGGGCGAGATCTTGACCAAAGGCCAAGGGCTCATCCTCCTCACTCAACTGGTGATCGAATGCCGCAGGGAACATCGCCAAGTGCGTGCCGACCTGATTCCAATGGCCAGTGATGTGTGCACGCGTCGCCAAATGGCAGAAGCCCGCCGAACGCAGCAACATGCCTCCGTGCATCGAATCCATCCATCGGTTCATGAGCTCACTGAGACGTCCCGGGTGAAAGGGTCGCATTTGTTCGTATCGCAGCCCCGCGACCGCGGAATCTTGGAATCTCGGAGCAAAGTCCCCATTGAGCAGGCTGACCCATCCGGCGTGCGTCTGCTCCATGGTAAAGCGGCCCATAAACCTGCGGGGTGCCGTATGTCCAGAAGAGTCAGCCATATCAATATGCGCCTTGGGAGCGAGATAGCTGATCAATGTCAAAAGGAGATTGAGTTCTTTCGCACGCAATGGCTCCGTATTGACCAGCACGACCATGGAGGCGTACTCAATCTGGGTTACGACTAGCTCAGCACGTGATGCATACACCGCAGCCGAGCCATGATCATCGGGGCTTGCTAGTCGCAGATGCTCAGTGGAGGACAAGTCCGACAGTAGGTGAGCCGCGTCCACCAGACACACTAAATCGGTAAGTTCAGCCGGGGCCGCAGCGTCAGCAAGTTCCCCGATGATGTGCAGCGCCGGGCTCTGCAGCGGGAACTCCACCACGAGATGGTGTGAGCACGGATCTTGAGAGACCTGATTCAGGGCCTCCTCCACAGCAGAGGCCCTAAGAGCGACGCGCTGGGCAAGAACTAGGTGGGCACCATGGCGTTGTGCCAGCTCTTGGGCATAGCGTTGGCGCTCTGGCCCGCAGGCACCTACGACAGCTGTGACCTCTGTAGCCATTAGCGTCCTCTCCGTAACTCGCGTAAGATTCATGCTAATGCTACTCATTCGCAATTGGAGGAACAAATGAAGGTTCGGAAATCCCTGCGCTCCCTGAAGAAGCAGCCTGGCTCTCAGGTGGTGCGCAGGCGCGGAAAAACATACGTCATCAACAAGCAGAATCCGAGGTTCAAAGGGCGCCAGGGATGAATCCTGTCGGGGCTGACCACTGGGAGGTCGTTGTAGTCGGCGGAAGCGCTGCGGGACTTAGTGCTGCATTAACCCTGGGACGTGCCAGGCGGCGCACGCTCGTGCTGGATACCGGAACCCCCAGAAACCGATTCGCCGACCATATGCACGGCGTGCTGGGAAATGAAGGCGTCAGTCCAGAGGATCTGATCGGTCGCGGCCGAGCCGAGTGTTCCAGCTACGGGGTCGTGTTCGACGATGTTGAAGTGCAGACTGTGCGCGAGGCCCCTCGGACCCCGGATGGCGGACCGCAACGTCTTCAGGTCGAACTTACAGATGGGCGCCATCTGGAAACTAGAGCTCTCATTGCAGCCTCAGGAGTAACTGACCTTCTTCCCGAGGTCCCCGGGTTGGCTCCCCGCTGGGGCAAGACTGTGGCTCACTGCCCATACTGCCACGGCCTCGAGTTCGCCGACGGCAGGATTGGCGTGCTCGGATTCAGCCCTGCCGGACTGCACCAAGCAGAACTGCTACGCCAGTGGACCGACCAATTGACGCTATTCAGCGCCGGTATGGGAGAGCTCGACCTCGAACAGGTTCTGCGCTTGGAGTCGCGGGGCGTGGCAATTGAACCATCCCCCGTGGAACAAATCCGTGGTGAACCGGACGGCGTGGCCGAGGTTGTGCTCGCCAACAGTGAAACACACGAATTTGACGCGTTGTTCACGGCAAGCCAGATGCGTCCCAATGACAGCTATTTGGACGAACTAGCACTTGAACGGAACGACTCCCCATTCGGAGGTAACTACATCGCTGCTGATGCCACAGGAAAGACGAGCCATCAACAGGTCTGGGTGGCCGGAAACATCAATCAGGCGCCAGCGAATGTCAGTATCTCCATCGCCGCAGGAAGTTATGCCGGCGGAATGTGCAATCTGGCCCTGACGAGCGAAGACTTCGACATCGCTCAGGAACTGTGACGTGACGACAAAGGACTGTGATGGACCCAGCAGAATTCTGGAGTCTCGGCGACTACTCCGTCATTGGTGACCTTTGGGCCCAAGCGGGTCGAGATATCGTTGCCTCTCTCACGGTGGAGAACAAGGACATCGTCGACCTTGCGACTGGCACCGGAGTCAGCGCTATCGCCGCTGCACGGCGTGGGGGAAGATCCGTCATCGGAGTCGACGTCACCCAGAGCCTGCTAGAAGAAGCTGCCCACCGTGCAGAGACGGCAGGAGTGAAGCCACAATGGGTCCAAGCAGATATGCATCAAGTCCCGTTGGGTGACAACTGTGCGGATCTGGTGATTTCAACATTCGGGCTCATCTTTTCGGCAGAGCCCCTTGAGGCCCTCAATGAAGCCAAGCGACTGGTACGCACCGGCGGGGAAGTAGTGTTCAGCAGTTGGTCATCCAGTGGCATGTTTAGTCACATTCGCCAGGCGCTGGCACCCTATTTCCCGGATGCACCAGCCCCCTGGCACGAAGATCCTGAGGATATCCGGCGCCTGGTGGGCCCGCAGGCCATCATTCGTGAGGGGTGGTTCACCGTGGAAGTGAATTCACCTGAGACCTTCGTAGACCTGATGGAAAAGCACAGTGCGCCCATCATCCTAGGTGCGCAAAGTCTTGGACCCCGCTGGCCGGAAGCACGTGATGCTCTGCTGAGCACTGTGCGACGCTGGGCTGAGCCCAGCGCACTCGGCACCAGCCTGAGGGCCAGCTATCTAGTCACCTCAGTGCCGGTGCCGTGACTCCACCGACTCAGTGCTCGTCGTAGTGGTCTTCATGCTCAGCGTGGCGGTGGCCTTCGTGGATGTAGTCCACGTGGCCCTCGTGCTCGACGGCCTCGTGGCCGCAGTCTGGACCATGTTTGTGGTCATCAATGGTGTGCTCTGCAGTCTTGTGGTCGCTCATGGTTAAGCTCCTTCTGCCGCTGCTGTCTGCGGCGGACTCGGTTCGGTCTCCTGTGCGTGAGCGATAGCGTCGTCAATCACGTGTGAGACGTGATGGTCAGCAAGTTGGTACTCCACTTCTTTGCCGTGACGATCAGCCGTCACGAGTCCAGCCTGCTTCAGCGTCCGCAGATGCTGGGAGACTAAGGGCTGGGACATACCTGTTGCTTGCACCAACGCTCCCACCGTCAGCGGCTTATGGCCGATCAGCTGCAATAACCACAGCCTCGACTCGTTGCCGAGAACTTTGAACAACTGAGCAGCCGGGGCAAGACCCGATGTATCGCTCACACCCATACTTCACCACACATATAAATAGATTGCAATATATTTATTAGGAATCAGTCTCACCATAGCATCATTATTGGTGTCACTATTGAAACTGAGTATGATTCTTACTAATACATCCTCTGCAGAACGGAACCGAGGACACCTTTGGCCATCATTGCGCTATCCGGCGCTTCCGCCAGACGGCATTTAGAACCAGTCCGGCGCAAGAGCACAACCAGCATCTACGCCATGGTCATGCTGCTCACTCTGGTGCTCGCTGGCTCCATTCTGGTAGCGATAGGACTTGGTTCAGCCGTAGTGCCCCCTCCAGACACTGCACGGTACTTGTGGGCGGCAGTCACCGGTGGTGATATCACCGCCGAGGAGCTGACTCGCTACCAAATCATTTGGAACATCCGCACACCCCGAGTCCTCCTAGCGGCGGCTGTCGGTGCAGGTTTAGCTGCGGTAGGTACGGCAATTCAGGCGCTGGTTCGCAATCCGCTTGCTGACCCCTACATTCTGGGTGTCTCCTCCGGCGCATCAGTCGGCGCTGTGGTGGTTTCCCTCTTCGGTGCCCTGTCTGTGCTGGGCATCTACGCGGTATCTGTCGGTGCGTTCTTGGGAGCGCTCGTTGCCACAAGCCTGGTCTACCTGATCGCCTACGGACGGGTCGGTGTTACCCCGCTGAAGCTTGTTCTGACCGGAGTTGCGCTCTCTTTCGGATTCCAAGCGATCATGAGCGTACTGATCTATTTCACACCCACCGCAGAATCCACCTCTATGGTGCTGTTTTGGACCATGGGATCATTCGGAGCAGCCACCTGGGGCAGTCTCCCCGTCGTCATCGCCGTGGTTCTTACCGGCATTCTGGCTCTGCGGCGCTACAGCCGTCCTCTCGATGTCATGTCTCTGGGAGACGAATCCGCAGCCAGCCTCGGCATCAACACCACCGCCATCCGCAAGAGTTTGTTTGTGCTCACAGCGGTGATGACTGGGGCCATGGTCGCCGTCAGCGGAGCCATCGGATTCGTGGGGTTGGTGATTCCGCACATCACACGCATGATCATAGGCGCCACTCACGCCAAGCTGCTGCTGATCGCACCCTTCATTGGAGCGATCCTCATGGTATGGGTGGACTTGCTGGCCCGGACCATGGTTGCCCCGCGAGAGCTTCCCTTGGGTGTGCTAACTGCACTCATCGGTGTTCCGGTCTTCATCGTGCTCATGCAGCGCAGAGGCTACGTTTTCGGAGGCCGCTGATGGAGCTTGCCTTTCACGATGTACACGTCGAGATCCGTGGTAAACGTCTGCTCTCTGAGCTGAACCTTCGCATAGACGCTGGAGAAGTGTTGGGCCTGGTGGGCCCAAATGGATCCGGCAAATCTACAGCCTTGCGCTGTGCCTATCGGGCTCTGCGACCCTCCGCCGGGGTGGTGAGAGTCGCAGGAGGTGATATTCAGCAACTCAATCTCCGTGAAAGCGCACAGCAGGTCGCAGCTCTCACCCAAGAGGGAGGCTCCGACTTCGATTTCACGGTCTCAGAGGTTGTGGCATTCGGACGCACTCCACATCACCGAGGCAACGAGCCTTTGACCCGCCGTGAGCAGAAGCTCTGCGAACAAGCAATGGATCAAGTGGACATTCTTCATCTGGCTGACCGCGGGATCTTGGAACTCTCCGGAGGCGAGAAGCAACGGGTGCTCATCGCCCGCGCATTGGTCCAGGAACCAAAGGTGCTCATTCTGGATGAGCCCACGAATCATTTGGACATTCGGCACCAGATCGAGCTGCTCGCAATGGTGCGCCGCTCGGAATTGACTGTTGTTCTTGTCCTCCACGACCTCAACCTCGCGGCCGCTACCTGTGACCGGCTCGGGGTACTTTCGGGCGGAAATCTCGTGGCTGTCGGAACTCCGCAACACGTGCTCACCCCGGACTTGTTACTTGATGTCTTCGGCATTAACGCCACAGTCGTGGCACACCCACTCACTAATGCTCCCCAGGTTCTGTTCGCCCTCGACGCAGCGGCGCCTCCGACCCCTGCAATCACTCGCAATGAAAGGTCAAATAAATGACTAGGTACTCCCGCCATCTTGTAATCCCCACCGCGATAAGCGCACTGTTAATGTCCGCCTGCGGCGCCTCAGTCGAGGGTAACGAGGACGCTGAAATTCGGACGGTCACCGTCAACCGTTGCGGAGAAGAGGTCGAGTACACCACGCCGCAGCGGTCCGTGGTCTATGAGGGCGGAAGCGCCGATAAGATGTTCGCTCTTGGGCTGGTCGAGCACGTCCATGGCTATGTAATGCCTCCAGCGAATCCTCCGGTCGAGGAGTCTCCCTGGGCCGAGGATTACGCAGCAGTGGAATTTCTGTCCGACGACCTGCTTAACCGAGAGCTGGTAGTAGACGCTAACGCGGACTTCGTCGTTGCCGGGTGGAACTCAGGCTTCGCAGATTCGCGAGGGATCACCCCAGAGATCCTGGATTCCCTCGAGATCCAGAGTTTCATGCACGCCGAGTCGTGCTTCAACTACCCCGGCTATGAAGAGCACCACGCTCCATTCGAGGGGCTCTTCACGGATCTTGAACGACTGGGAATGATCTTCGGCATTGAGGATCGAGCCGAAGAATTGGTTGCCGAGTACCGAGAACGTGTGACCGCGGTACAGGAGCAGGCTCCAGAGGGTGACCCAATTAAGGTCTTCCTCTATGACTTCGGCACGGACCAGCCGTTCACGGCTGCTAGCCAAGTGCCGCCCAACGAGATAATTGAGTTTGCCGGTGGGGAGAACATCTTCGGCGATGTAGAAGCCCGATGGACCGAAGTCACGTGGGAAGCAGTGGTGGAGGGAGAACCAGAGGTGATTATCATCCTGGAATACAACGATCAACCGGCCCAGGAGAAGATCGATTTCCTTCTTGAGAACCCGACCACGGCAACCCTGCCTGCGGTGCAGAATGAGGAGTTCTACATACTCGACTACAACGAGGCTATTTCTGGACCGCGCAATATTGACGGACTGGAGAGCTTCGCAGAATATCTGCATGATTACGCCGAGAGTCGATGAACCTCACCCCCTCCAACAAGTCAGCGGACACGCGGGGCCTCCAGGAGGCCGCTTTCCCGGACAGGATCATCGCCATACGGGTATGGCCCATGCTGGCTGGCGCAGCCCTGAGCTTGTTCCCCTTCACGATCTTCTCCGTTCTGCTGGTGCCGATCGCCGCCTCAGTAGATGTGGACGAAGCTGCGGTAGGAAGCCTGCGAGGGTTGGGCGGAGTGGCCGCGCTCCTGGCCGGAGTTCTACTGGCCCCCATAGTGGGGCGGTGGGCGCGATCGTGGGCACCCAGCGCTGCCTTGGTGGGGTTGGCCGGCGTGTGCGTCCTTGCCACGGCCGGGACTGTTCCTGCTTTAGTGGCATTCTGCCTGGGGATCGGGCTATGCACCGCGCTGCTGACGCCACTACTGATCACCCAAGCCATTTCCTGTTTCAGTTCACCTGGAAATTCTGGACGCGCCGCCACGCTGATCACAGCCGTGCAGTCACTGGCAGCTGTCGCCGCTGGTCCGGTGACTGGATTGCTGGCTTTGGCCGGAGGCTGGCGAGTCGCCCTGTGGACCACCGCTGGAGCCGCTCTGGCTCTCGCCGCAGTTCTGCTTTGGCGGCGACCCCACGAAAACTTGGCCGATGAGGCCCTCCATCATGCGGATTACATGGAGTCGTTCGCCCGATTATGGCACCGACCTGAGCTGCTGAACCTGATTGGTATCTCCATTCTTCGCACTACAGCCTTCATGGGACAGTTGGCGTTCCTCGCGGTGACCTATGATCGGCATTTCAGCATGGGCCCCGAAGCCTTT
This sequence comes from Nesterenkonia haasae, assembly GCF_010119385.1. Classification (GTDB taxonomy): domain Bacteria; phylum Actinomycetota; class Actinomycetes; order Actinomycetales; family Micrococcaceae; genus Nesterenkonia; species Nesterenkonia haasae. The sequence continues at coordinate 10,830 of NZ_VFIE01000031.1, read as the reverse complement.
GCCCTCGTGTGGACGCTGAGCGGGGCCGCGTTCTTCGTCGGAAACTATGCGGCGGGACGCTGGGCGCGCAGAGCGGCTGAAGCTCCGAGGGCTGCTTCCCTTGTAATGGCATCGGGAATCCTCGCTGGTGCCAGTGGATTGCCATTGATCACGCTTCCGGGGAGTTTGCCGCTTGCCCTGCTCGGCACCATGTTGATGAGTCTCAGTCACGCGGTCATCGCAGCTATAGTGACCACACTCATCGCACATCGTGGTCAGCAGTGCACCGGTGCTGCGTTTAGTCTCAACGCCGCTGGACAAAGTGTGGGAGTATTCGCAGGCGCAGCGCTGGGCGGATTGGGACTGGCGTGGGGAAACATGCTCGGCGTGACCCTGGCCTTGACACTGCCTATGGCTATAGCCCTGCTATTGGCCGTGGTTCTGCACCGTCAGCACTGAGTGTGGCCAATGGAGTGCGGACCCACCTCAACCGGCAGCGCGCCGGGGGCCTCGGCACCGGTCAACACCTCGACCAGGGCAGCGAACGACTCTGCGGTGCGCCCGTAGAGCGCAAGCTTTGCCTCAGCGCTGGATTCGGCGAGCGCCTCAGGACGGTCCAGGGCCACCACCACGTCCCCCGCACTTGGCGTGCTGCCACCCAGCAGGGTGACCACCGGGCCCCAACCAACGTCAAGTCCAGCCTCCTGTGCGGCTGCGGCGAACCGATCACGGTCCTGCTGGGTACCACCCTGAATCTGTAGTGACTCAGTGGCCAATGGCGCCTCGCACTCACCCTCCACCAGAGTGATGGACTGTGCCGCAACATGTCTGGCCACTTTTGATGCGTCCAGGTCCTCCGGGTCCTCGTTGGAATCGTTCTCCGTCTGCGCTTCAGTATCTTCAGCCTCACCGTTCTCAGCTTCCGGTCCGTAGATCATCCGTGAGCGAAGATCTTCGGGGGTGGCGACCCCGGGACCGGCGTCCAACTGTCCGGCTGCAAGCTCCTGCTGCCACAGCACAAGAGCCACAACCCGCTCTGCAGCCTCATTGAGCCGGTCCTCGCCGAGCTCCCCAGATTCCACGGCCGCGACAATCGCGGCATGGGCGCCGGGCGAAGAGTGCGGCATAAGAATCAGGTCAGCCCCGGCCGACAGCGCCGTCACCACCGCCTGATCGCCACCGAATCGGTCAGCAATGGCGGCCATATTCAGCGCGTCAGTGACGATCACCCCGTCATGCCCCATCTGCCGGATCTCATCATAGGCAGCAGAAGACAACGACGACGGCACCCCTGCTTCCAACTCCGGAACCTCGATGTGACCCATCATCACCATGGGAGCCCCCGCCTGGGCCACATCGGCGAACGGTCTCCAATCGCGTTCGCGCAGCTCACTGATGCTCTGCTGCTGGACTGGGAGTGTGTCATGCGAATCGTCAGTGACAGATCCGTGCCCGGGGAAATGTTTGACGGAACCGGCGAGGCCGGCGTGGGCGAGCCCGCGCAGCGCTTGGACGGCAAGCTCCCCCACACCGTCAGGGTCAGCTCCGAATGTCCGTGAACCCATAGTCGGGTCCTCGCGGCCGATGGTGACGTCCGCATTGGGAGCAAAAGTCACCGTAAAGCCCAGATCGGCCAGATCCTCTGCCATGAATCGGTGCACCTGGCCGGCGGTCCACAACTCGCCGTCGGACTGGTGGACTGCGCCTGAGGCCATGGGGGTGGGCCACTCCCTGACGGGAGCCCCTACCCGCGTCACCAATCCGCCCTCCTGATCAACTGAGATGATCGGCGGTACTGCCCTGACGTCGTCGTCTTCACTTGAGCCAGCGCTCGCGATGGTCTCGATCTGAGCCTTAAGCGCCTCCGTGTCCACAGAGCCTGAACCACCGGGAATGTTGTGCCCCATAAGGATGACCCCCGCGAGGTGATGTTGCCGAATCAACTCAGCAGCCGAATCAACGTCCGTCCCTGAATACTCTCCGATCAACACCTGTCCGGCACGTTCAGGCAGTGTCATCTCAGCCACCACATCAGCGGCCTCGGCACGGTGGTCCTCGCCTGGGCCGGCCAGGGCGGCCTCCTGATCTGCAATAGCCTCTCTGAGCCGAGCATCTTCCTCAGCTCGCTCCTGCTCCGCAATCTCTTCAGCGCTGCGCTCGCTGCTGTCCGAGCCAGGGTCGGTGCTCTCCGGCGAGTCGGCGTCGTCGTTCCCTGCACAGGAGGTCAGCAACAGCGCCCCCGTCAGAGCGGCGGCAGTCAGGGCGCGGGGTAGTGACAGCATTCATATAAGGGTACGGTCTGCGGAGCCCGGACCCCAGCGAACGCAGCAGACGTCGAGACACTGAGGAGGATCTCTCCAGGAAAGTGCGGATACAGTTGGCTCGTTGCACCGACATTTCATGACAGGAGAGTCTCATGGGACTTGATTTCGCCGAATCCTCGCGCTCAACCCTCGGGATCGAGTGGGAGCTGGCACTGGTGGACCGGCAGACCGGTGACCTGCGCAGTGTTGCTGAGCGGATCCTTGAGGCCACCCGGGCTGACCATCCTGAGCTCACCAGTGACGAAGAGCATCCCTACGTCAAACAGGAGCTGCTGCTCAACACAGTGGAACTGGTCACCGATGTGTGCAACGACGTCGCTGAAGGTGTAGGCCAGCTGCGCGAGACCGCGCTGAACGTCATGAAGCACTGCGAACCGCTGGATGTGGAACTTTACTGTCAAGGTTCACATCCGTTTGCTCCGCCGACCAAGCAACCTGTGACAGATAAGGAACGCTATAACGAACTCATCCGGCGCACCCAGTGGTGGGGACGCCAGATGGTCATCTACGGCATCCATGTGCATGTGGGACTTCCTGATGTGAAGTACGCCATGCCGGTCGTCAATGCGCTGTGCAACTACAATGCGCATTTCCAGGCACTTTCCGCATCCTCCCCGTACTGGTCCGGAGAAGACACCGGGTACGCCTCAAACAGAGCGCTGATGTTCCAACAGTTGCCCACCGCCGGGCAGTCCTACCAGTTCGAAGAATGGTCCGGCTATGAAAAGGCCGTCGCGGACCTTGAGCACACTGGCGTAATCAATGATGTTACCGAGGTCCGCTGGGACTTCCGCGCAGTGCCCAGGCTGGGCACTGTTGAGATGCGGATTTGTGACGGTGTGGCCACGTTGGACGAGATCGGAGCATTCGCAGCGCTGACTCAGTGCATAGTGGAGGACACCATGCGGCAGCTCGACGACGGCGGAACCGTGACTTCGATGCCCCACTGGTACGTGAAGGAGAACAAGTGGCGGGCCGCACGCTATGGGTTGGACGCCATCATCATTCTCAACGAAGACGGGGACGAAGAGCTGGTCACCGACGCCATGGAACGGGAGCTTGAGCGTCTCGAACCTGTCGCGAAGGACCTGGGCTGCGTTAATGAGCTGCGCCACCTGGAGACCATCATGCGCAATGGTGCGGGCTACCAGCGTCAGAAAAAGGTGGCGGACTCCCATGACGGTGATCTGCGCCAGGTGGTGCTGGACTCTGCGGCCATCACCCGCACCTCCATCAACGGCTGAATCTCCCGATCCCCCGACGATCGACGCCGCTGTCAACTTTCAGCAGCCAGCGGGGCCTCTCAGCTGATCTCCTTCACGCCGACGGTGACGGGTGCCGTCAGCGGATCAGGTGCTCGACGAGAACGCCCCCGATCACTCACCACGGCCAGCCCTTCTCGTGCCCAGTACTCGAATCCCCCTATGAGCTCACGGACCCCGGTGTAACCCAGTGTGGCCAATGTCAGGGCCGCACGGGTGCTGCCGTTGCATCCCGGACCCCAGCAGTACACCACCACCGGGACATCATGATCAGGAAGGACATCGCCAGCCCGCGAGGCCAGCTCGGCATTCGGAATATGGACTGACTGAGGAATTCGACCCTGCCGCCATGACTCACCTGAGCGCACATCGATCACCACGGGGCCGGCACCTCCGGCCCGTTCGGCCGCCAGGTCAGCGGGGTCGGTTTCAAAGGCGAGCTTGGCCGCGAAAAACTCAGCGGCGGTGATCTGCAAATTCATGCTTCCATCCCACCAAGAATTACGGCCCCGCGGAATATGCCATCACCGGCGTGGACGGCATCTACAGACTCAATCCCCGGTATATATGGCCACTCATGCCGTTGAATTCACTTGTGGAACTTGACTCCACCGATGAGGCGCTCATCTCCCAGTTGCAGCAGGACGGACGAATGAGTGTGGCTCAGCTGGCCCGGGAGGTGTCACTCTCGGCTACGCGGTCACCGCGTTCGTCCGCCTGGCCTACCCGTCGGGCAACTACAAGCCGTTCCACGACCTAGTCGGTACCACTGGTGAGATCGTCGAAGCCCACCACGTCACGGGCGCAGACTGCTTCATCATCAAGGTTCACGCACGCTCCATGCGTGACCTGGAACGCATTACCGGAAAAATCTCCACGCTGGGAAGCATCACCACCAGCGTTGTCTACTCAAGCCCCGTCCCAGGAAGGCCCATCGGCCCAGCCTGACAGCGGCGTAGCCGCAAGCCGCCGCTGAAACGGCTTCAGCGGAGAATCTGTTCTACAGGGAGACTGGAGTCAGCGGCGATCTCCAACGACGATGCCTGCGCGCCTGCGCTGACGAGCTGGGCTCCCAGCGCCGCCACCATCGCACCATTATCAGTACACAGCGGGATCGGCGGCACCGTCAGTTCAATTCCAGCATCTGCGCAGCGCTGTGCCAGAAGTTCCCGCAGTCGGGAGTTGGCGGCCACTCCCCCACCGAGTAGCAAGCTGGTGAGCCCGTGTTCCCGGCAGGCACGCACGGCTTTAGCAGTCAGCACATCCACTACCGCCTCCTGAAAGCTGGCTGCGAGGTCCGCAACGGGAACCGCCAGACCCTGGGCTTCGAACTGCTCGGCAGCGCGAGCCACGGCCGTCTTCAGCCCTGAGAAGGACCAGTTGTGCCGGTGCTTGCCTGGACTCTGCGCTGTGCCTTCGAATTTTGGCATCGTCAGTCCGCGCGGGAAACGGAAGGCATGGGGGTCGCCGTGCCTGGCTGCTGCGTCGATCGCGGGCCCGCCCGGGTATCCCAACCCCAGCAGTCGGGCGGTCTTGTCATAGGCTTCACCGGCGGCGTCATCAATCGTGGACCCGATCAGCTCCACGTCATGGGTCAGCGACCCGATCCGCAGAATTTCGGTGTGACCGCCGGAGACCAGAAGTGCTGCGGTGTTCGGCGCCAAAGGGGAGCCGGCGGCGTCGTCCTCTACCAGGGCGACTGCTACGTGCGCCACCAAATGGTTGACGCCATAGAGCGGCTTGCCGGCAGCCAGAGCGAGCCCCTTGGCAGCCGAGATTCCCACCATGAGGGCGCCCGCCAGTCCGGGCCCTGCAGTGACGGCGATCGCGTCCACATCACGGAGTTCAACGCCGGCTGTATCCAGGGCTTTCCGCAGGGTTGGCGTGAATGCCTCCACATGAGCGCGGGCGGCGATCTCCGGGATCACCCCGCCGAACCGGACATGCTCGTTCATAGAAGAGGCAACCTCGTTGGCCAGCAGCCGGGTTCCTCGCACAATCCCGATTCCGGTCTCATCACAGGAGGTCTCGATGCCAAGCACCAGGGGTTCGTTCACTGGGTGCCTCCTCGATCGCTGCCAATCGGCCCGACCCTCGGGGTGTCTGCGAGGCGTTTGCGCATGATGAGGGCCTCGCCGCCGTCCGGATAGTAGGCCCGCCGCCGATCAATCTGCTCAAATCCGCTGCGCAAGTACAGCTTTTGGGCCCGCGGGTTGTCGGCGCGGACCTCCAGCAGCAGGTCTTCCGCTCCCCGGCTGCGTGACTCCTGTTCGATCAGGGCCAATAGGCGGGATCCCAGTCCGTGGCCCTGAGCCTCAGGGGCGACGGCAAGGGTCTGCACGTCAGCCAGCGGAAGCACGCACATCATGCCCGCATAACCCAGCAGCCGGTCGCCGTCCTCCGCCACCCAGTAGGCCCGGGTAGCTCGGTGAGCGGCCACGGCGGGCACGGCTTGGGCGAGTTCGTCATAGAAGAACCGCTCCGGCCAAGCATCATGCGGGAAGAGCCTGCGCTCCAGGTCGAATGCCGCCGGCACATCCTGGGCGGACATCGGCCGGATCACCACCCCGCCGGTTGGCGACTCAGTCTCCATTTCGCACCCCCGCCTCAGAAGAGCGTCTCGGAATGTGGGGAATGGCGCCTGTTTCGGGGGCCGTTTCCCACATCTGGAGACGTAATTCTCGTCGGTGAGTCATCGCACGCCTCCTGGACGCATCTGCAGGGGCACTTTGGCGTCGGATTCGCGGAGGTAGAGCGGTCTCGCCTGGCACATGACCCCGTGAAGGTCTCCCGCGAGCGCTCCCGCGGCCAGGCGGCCCAGTTCCGCAGCATCGGGAACCCAGCCGGTGGGGTCCTCAGCGAGTTCGGCGGCGCGCAGCTGTTGCGGGTAGAGCCCCAGCCCAGCGCCCACAGCAGGAAGGTCCGGAAGTTCCCCCGCCCCCGCCACAAAGGGGCCGTGCTGAAGGCGGGATCCGGCGTCATCGCTGATGTACTGTGCCCAGTAGACCTCACGGCGTCGAGCATCTGTCGCGACAACGAATTCACCGTCAATCCCAGCATCGGTGGCCCGCAGTGCCAAGGAGTCCAGGCTGCAGATTCCGTGCAGCGGCTTAGCCCACCCCTCGGCCAGCGCGTGTGCAAGTGCCATTCCCACCCGCAGTCCGGTGAAGGGTCCTGGTCCGACCCCAACGACGACGCCCTCGAGATCCTCACCCCTCACGCCCGCCCTGGTCAGCAGGCGCTGAACGGCTGGTGCGAGGACTTCTGCGTGCGAAGAGGTCTCCGCAGTGCGCCACGCATCCAGTGGTGCGCCGTCGCGAATAAGGGCAGCCGAAGCCCCGGCGGAGGAGTCGATGGAAAGAAGCACTCCACCATGGTAGCGATCAACGCAGCCGCCGCGGCACTAGGGAGCCTTCACCCCAGGTCCGGCTACAGCTCAGAGATGTTCGCTGATTCCGTTGGGGAGCGCTGGCGCGGTCTTCCACCGCGCTCCGTACCCCCGCAGAATCGCCCTGCGGGGAGTTCCTTGGAGCTCGTCTTCGGTTTCACTGAAATCAGTCTGGATCACTGGCACGACGCCGCCAACTTCGCCATTTGCCGGAGTTCCGCTCCCTGCCCGGTCCGGTGGGAGGGTGGGCTGGTGGAGTTCCAGGTCCAGCCAGGATCCTGACCCGCCCAGCAGTGCCTGCTCGACCAGGCCGCGGCCCCATTCGACCACTGTGATCGCTGAGGGCAGAGTCGCCAGTAGGTCTAGGGATTCGACTCCGGCGGCATCGGTGCGATAGGCGTCTACGTGAACAAGGTGGGGAGCGGCGGGGTTGTCACTGGGGTGAATTCGGGACAGCGTAAAGGTCGGCGAGCTGACCTGACCACGGACACCAAGCGCTTGTGCGAGTTCACGGGTGAAGGTTGTCTTGCCTGCTCCGAGGCCGCCGGTGAGCACCATCAGATCCCCCGGCTTCAGGAGTCCGGCTAAGCCATGGGCGAGCTCAGCTGTGGCCTCCAGGTGCGGAAGCTGTGCCTGCAGCTGCCAGTTCTCGCCAGGCAGCGCTGCCGGGGGTGGAGCTGAGCCGTTCACTGCTCGGGCTCCGCATTGATCACCACCCGCGGCACGCGGGTGCCGATTCGGGTGATGATCTCGTAGTTGATGGTGCCAGCCGCTGTTCCCCAGTCTGCGGCCTCGATGCCGGAGTTCCCGCCGAAAACGATGACCTGGTCACCGACCTCCACATCTGTGTCTGTCCCGAGGTCCACAACGAACTGATCCATAGCGACCCGGCCGGCGGAGTGATACCTGCGGCCGCGGATGAGCACTGGGGCGCCGACAGCGATCCGCGGAATACCGTCGGCGTAGCCCAGGGGGATCAGGCCCAGCCGGGTCGGCGCTTCTACCCGATGGGTGAGCCCGTAGCTGATGCCCTGGCCGGCCGGTACGGTCTTGACATTGGCCACGGTGGTGCGCAGTTCCATGGCAGGTTTGAGCCCTAATGATGGGCCGGTGCGGTCGGCGAAGGGGCTGTGCCCGTAGACGCCCACCCCTACCCTGACCATGTCGAAGTGTGCATCTGGCCGGGACAGCGCCGCAGGAGTATTGGCTGCGTGCCGCAGATCCGGAACAATGCCGTGACGTTCGGCAACCGCCAGGGCCTCGCGGAAGGCCTCCAGCTGCTCATCGGTCTCTTTGCGGTCGGGTTCGTCGGCTACCGCCATATGGGTGAAGATGCCTTCGACGCTGATCAGGCCCTGGTTCTGGAACATTGCCGCGCGTTCAACCAACCCCGGCCAGTCGGACATGGTTGAGCCGTTTCTGCCGAGTCCGGTATCGATCTTCAGGTGCACTCGTGCTGGTTCGTGCAGCAGGTTGGCCGCCTCAGCGATGGGCTCGAGGTCCCAGCCGGAGACCCCCAGGTCAATATGAGCTTCGATTCCGGCGGCGAAGTCCGATCCCCGGGTGTGCAGCCACGCCAGCAGCGGGGATTCGATGCCCTGGGCGCGCAGTTGCAGAGCCTCGTCGATATGGGCAACGCCCAACCAGTCGGCCCCGCCTGCCAGTGCTGCCTTCGCAGCAGTCATCAGCCCGTGCCCATATCCGTCAGCTTTGACTGCGGCGAGCACCTTGGCCGGACGGACGTACTCACTGATAGTGCGGACGTTATGGGCGATCGCAGAGGCGTCTATGACAGCTGCACGCTCCGGTAACTTCATGGGATCCAGAGTACCGGGGCCACCGGAAGTGGTCCCAGGGCTCGCTCACCGATGCTCAGCCTGGATGCTGCGGAAGTCATCTGTTCAAAGCACCAATCAGCGCGGACGCGCCGAAGTGCCCGTATCCTTCCGGGTCTATTCGCTGGGCCGCCAGGGTGTGCATACTCACACCCTGGGTGGTGACGGTCAGCCAGTCGCGCTCCTGCGTAGCACAGAGCGCACCAAGGATTCCCGAGAGCACATCCCCCGTGCCAGCAGTAGCCAGACCTGGGGCCTGCGCCCGGTGAAGCACCACATCCCCTTCCGGCGAGGCTACGACAGTGGTGGCGCCTTTGAGCAGCACCGTGCAGTCCAGTCGCCCGGCTATTCTGCGTGCAGCCTCCACCGGGTCAGCTTGCGCAGCGCCAGGGTCCAACATGGACCCCAGCACCTGATCGCGGAGCTCTGCGGCGAGCCTGCGCGCTTCTCCCAGGTGCGGGGTGATCAGGACATTCTTGTTGAGTCCCCCACGGCGGCGCAGCTGAGTCCTGATGAGTCCAAGCCCGGAGGCATCTAGCACGCAGGATGTTGCGGCTTCCAGCACGTGCTCCAGCACGGCTTCTGCCGCCGCCAGTTGGTCAGGCTGCGTGCCGAGGCCAGGACCTATTACGACGCCGTCTGCTTTCGTCACTGCCGCGCTGGTGTCACCTGCGGGGACCCCCACCACTTCTGGGTATGCGCTGATGACTCGTGAGCGCACAGTCTCAGGTGCTTGCAGTGTCACCATGCCCGCTCCTGTGTGGACGGCGGCTCCGGCGGTGAGCAGCGCGGCCCCGGGGTAGGCGGATGAGCCGGCCACCATGTGCAGGACTCCGCGGGAGTACTTGTGGTCGGTTAGCCCCGGAGGCGCAACTATCGCACCATTCTGCGCACTGTTCAGCCGGACCGTGCTCTTTGGAAGGTGCGGCTGGAGGCCAATGTCCACGGTATGCAGGGCGCCGCTGAGTGTGCCTCCGCGCCCGGCGATCAGACCCTGTTTCAGGCCGCCGAAGGTCACGGTGTGGTCAGCCGGGACCACATGGTCGCCGGCAGCCCCAGTGTCGGCATTGACTCCGGAGGGCAGATCGCACGCGACGACTACGGGTCTTGCCGCCGCCGCGTCGGCCTCAACAATCTCTAGACCCGGCACCTGGGGACGGGTGTATTCTCCGCGAAACCCTGTGCCCAGCACGGCATCGATCAGCACAGAGGTGGTCGGCGGGATTGATTCCACCACGCGGCCTCCGGCGGCGCGGAAGGCTGCCAGAGCCTCAGGATGTGCGCGTTCGCGGGTGAGTACGGCATGGGTTGATGCTCCGCGTTGGGCCAAATACGCCAGGGCGAACAGCGCGTCGCCCCCGTTGTTTCCTGACCCGACCAGTGCGGTGATCTGCGCTCCGTAGACCGACCCGCCGCGGCCCGGCCGGGGATATTCGCCGCTGGGCCGCTGGATCAGCTGCGCAATGTACTGGGCCAGTCCATAGGCTGCCCGGCGCATAAGAACAGGACCGTAGCCGACGTCCAGTAGTGGCTTCTCAGCAGCGCGGATCTGATTGCCGGTGTAGACGTTGAAGAACATTGCCACCTCCTGGGGACTACCTTAGCGAGCCCTGTTCACTCACCCCTCGGCGACCACCATCCCGGTGGCGATGTCACCGTCATGCGACAAAGAGAGGTGCCAGCGCGCTATCCCTTTGGACTGCGCCACTGCCGCCACCGTCCCGGTGACTTCGATGCGCGGGTCCCCCGCAGCGTCGCAGACCACCTGACAGTCTTGCCAGTTCATTCCGGCGGGCGCGCCGAGGACCTTGGCCACCGCCTCTTTTGCGGCGAAGCGCGCAGCCAAGGAACGTACTTTCAGTCCCCGCTCGGCGGGGGTAAACAGTCTCTCGCGCAGGGCCGGAGCTCGCGTAAGCTGTTCGGCGAAGCGAGATACGACGACGACGTCGACCCCTATTCCGATGATCACCGGTGGTCTATTCCACGGTGACGGATTTAGCGAGGTTGCGTGGCTGGTCCACGTCATAACCCTTCTCCGAAGC
>NZ_VFIE01000030.1 GCF_010119385.1 Nesterenkonia haasae | reverse complement strand
CGGAGACGAAGTCGATGTCGATAGGGCAGCCGACGCGGCCCGAGCTGCCTTCCCTAAATGGTCAAGCACGAGCCGCACGGAGCGTGCTGACGTGCTGGCCAAGCTGGCCGACCGACTTGAGGCACGAGCTGACGAGATCGCCGGCCTGATCTGCGATGAGGTCGGCACCCCGCTGCGCACCGCCCAACGGATTCAGGCGAGCCTCCCGGTCACGGTGTTGCGCAGCTACGTGGACCTGCTGTCGGCGGGCGACGAGCCGGAACGTATCGCGAACACGATGGTGCTGCGGGAGCCACTCGGAGTGGTGGCAGCTATCGCGCCGTGGAACTATCCACTGCACCAGGTGGTCGCCAAACTTGCACCGGCGCTGGCGGCGGGCTGCACCGTGGTGGTGAAACCGAGCGAAGTCGCACCGCTCACGACCAGCATCCTGCTCGACGAGCTCGATCGGCTCGACCTTCCACCGGGCACCGTCAACCTCGTCAACGGAAGGGGTCACGAGGTCGGTGCGGCTCTCGCAGCACACCCCGAGATCGACGGAGTCTCGTTCACCGGATCGGTTCGCGGTGGGACTGCCGTGTCGATGGCCGCCGCCCCGACGGTCAAGCGCGTCACCCTCGAACTCGGCGGCAAGTCGGCCAACGTCGTGCTCGATGACGCCGATCTTGACCTGGCGGTCAAGGTCGGGGTCTCGAACGCGTTCCTCAACGGCGGGCAGACCTGCACCGCATGGACCCGGCTTGTCGTGCCGCGACCTCTCATGAGCCGCGCCCTGGAGCTGGCCGAGCAGTTCGCGGCAGCCTTTGCCCCCGGGGATCCTCGAGCCGCGTCGACGAAGCTCGGTCCGATGGCCAGCGCCTCGCACCGCGACAGCGTGCGCGAGTACATCCAGCGTGGCATCGATGACGGCTCCCTGCTGGTGACCGGCGGGCCCGAAGTACCCACTGGCTTCGAGAGTGGCTTCTACGTCAGGCCGACGGTGTTTGGAGACGTCGACCCGAACGCGGCCATCGCGCAGGAGGAGATCTTCGGGCCGGTGCTGTGCGTGCTCGGGCACGACGGTGACGAGGACGCGATCGAGATTGCGAACAATTCGCGCTTCGGGCTGCATGGAAGTGTCTGGAGCGCCGATCACGATCGAGCGATGGCCGTGGCCCGGGCCATGCGGACGGGGACGGTCGACGTCAATGGCGCGTCCTACAACCCGTTGGCGCCATTCGGTGGGTACAAGCAATCCGGCAACGGGCGCGAGATGGGCCGGTACGGCCTCGAGGAGTTCGAGGAAGTCAAGTCCATCCAGGTGAAGGAGACATTCTGATGGTGAAGGCACTCGTCGCGTTCGAGGTCGGCGTGCCGCCGGAGGTTGTGGAGGTGACACTGCCGGAGCTCGGTGCGGGGGATGTCCGTGTCCGCATCGAGGCAGCCGGTGTCTGTCACTCTGACCTGTCGATGGTCAACGGGACGATCACGCCGAAGTTCCCGGTGGTGCTCGGGCACGAGGCCGCCGGCGTCGTCATCGAGGTAGGCCAGGCGGTCGATGATGTCGAGGTCGGCGGCCGGGTCGTGCTCAACTGGGCGGCGCCGTGCCGGTCGTGCTGGTTCTGCCTACACGCTGAGCCGTGGTTGTGTCGGGTCGTCGAGGGCGCGGTGAGCAAACCGGGTGGTGTGTTGGAGGACGGCACGCCCGTTCACGTCGCGCTGGGAACCGGCGCCTTCGCAGAGGAAGCGATCGTCCCGCGGTCCGGTGTGGTCCCGCTTCCCGCCGTCGTCGGTTTCGATGTCGGGGCCGTTATGGGGTGTGCGGTGCTGACCGGTATGGGCGCGGTGCGGAACACAGCCGACGTTCGCTCGGGTGAGAGCGTGGTCGTCCTCGGAGTCGGCGGTATCGGGCTCTCAGCCATCGCGGGAGCTCGGTTGGCGGGTGCCTCTCGCATCATCGCCGTCGATGTCAACGAGTCGAAGGAGGCGTTCGCCCGTGACCTCGGAGCCACCGACTTCCTCCTGTTCGAGGAGAAGCTTCCGAAGGCCGTCCGCGCACTGACTGACGGGCGCGGCGCGGACCACGCCTTTGAGTGTGTCGGCAAGCCGGCAACCATCCGCGCGGCATGGGGAAGTGTGCGACGCGGGGGACAATGCACGGTCGTCGGGGTCGGTCGGGTCACCGACGAAGTGACCTTCAACGCCATGGAGATCTACCATTTCGCGCGGACGCTCACCAGCTCGGTCTTCGGTTCGTGCGATGCGGAGCGGGACATCCCGATCATAGCGGCCCATGCTGCTTCCGGATCAGTGGATCTTTCGCGTCTGATCAGTGACCGGACCCACCTGCAGGGCGTGGTCGAGGCGTTTGCTCGGATGGAGTCCGGTCAGGGTGTTCGCACGCTGGTGACTCCGCAGGGCTGACCCAACCCCGCGTTGTCGCCGCGAGACGAGTCTCGCCTCCGGCCGGCCGACTGGACCGCTCAGCTGTCACTCGGCGGCTGGTGGTTCGCTGGGCAACCACATCTGGGTCGAGCAGCGCCTGCAGTCGATGGTGGCCGGCTGGACGGGTTGGGCGCAGAGCCATTTCTTGAGGGTTGGTGGAACCGTTCGATGCTCCTATGTTCGTCAAGTGGCCCCCTGAAGGGTGGCTTGTGGAGGCGGCGGAGTTCGTGCTCGAAGGTGTTTCGGCCGGGCCTGCTGGCGAACCTCGTGTGGAGACCCTGCCGTTGTCGGTGAACGTTGAGGCTGGGATTCCGGCCTTCATGACGGCACCTCCCGCTTGCGGGGGAAGTCGGACGGCCAGGTCTGGTTCGGCAGGGGCATCGAAGCGGACGTAGGAGGACTTGGACCGCTTCTTGGGTTCAGGGGTGACGAGGCCGACCCAGGTGAGGGTTCGGGCGATCGTTGCCCTGGAGACGGTCGCTGAATGGTGGTGTTCGAGGTGCCAGGCGCTGGTGTGGGGTCCGGCGCTCAGGCCAGCCGTCGACAGCCGCTGCCGCAGGTCCACGATCAGATCGACGACCGCTGGCAGGATGGCGTTCGGTGAGGTCCTCGGGGGTCGAGATCCCGGTTCGAAGCGGCATCACCCTCGGCTCGGAAGTGGGCGACTAGCCGTGAGACCAAGGCTTGAGAAGCCGTAGGTGCGGACGACCTCCGGCTTGGGTGCGGCCCTCGAGAACGACGGCGGTGCTGGCCAGCTTGGCTTTAAACGCCCCAAGTGGCGACGACGAGGCCACCCGAACCGGACTGGAACCAGAGCTGCTGCTCAGTGCAGGTGGCCTCAGGTGCGTAGGTAGCGTCGGCTACCGGCCCAAGAACCGTGGTTCGCGCTTCTGAAGGAACGCATCGAGTCCCTCGCGCATGTCGTGTGATTGCGCGTTGAGTTCACACGCATCGATCTCCATCCGCAGAGCGACGTCCAACGGTGCTTGGACGGAGTCGTTGACCAGTCGCTTGGTCAAGCGGATCGACAGGGGGGACTTCGTCCCCATGCGGTGCATCAAGTCGTCGACGTAGGACTCCAGCTCCGCGGCGTCCACGACGGCGCTTAACAGGTCGGTGTGGGCCAGATCGCGCGCAGGGACCACGTCGCCGGTGAACATCATGCGCTTGGCCAACGACGATCCGACACGACGCGGAAGCCGGATCGACCCACCGGCACCCGGGATGAGGCCGTAGTTGGCGTGGCCATCACCGAAGGACGCGGCTGCCGATGCCACCACCAAATCGCAGCACAGCACCAGCTCGAGACCTCCGGCCACAGCGATGCCCTGCACCGCGGCGACGACGGGCTTGGGGAACTCCTCGAGTGCGTTGAACGTCCGGCCGACGCGATGAAGGAACCCCTGCTGACGAGAACTGAGACCGCGCGGTGTGGGCTCGTCGTCGGAGTTCAGCGACTGCACCAACCGGAGGTCGGAACCGGCGCAGAAGGCACGGCCGCGAGCGGCCACGACGACCCCGTGGACGCTGTCGTCCGCCTTCGCATCAGCCAGAGCAGCGTCCATCGCATCGAGCATCTCCGGGTTGAGTGCGTTCAGGACGTCGGGCCGGTTCAGCCAGACCCACAGGGCCGTGCCTCTCCGCTCGACCTCGATCGGCTCGCCGTGCTCCGTCGGGATGGTGTCATTCATGGTGGTGCCTTTCTCGGGTTTCCCCTGCGTCAGATCTTGCGATCGAGGTCCTGCCAGAAGGCGTCGCGGATTTCGCGCTTCAGGATCTTGCCGGTGCCACTGCGGGGAAGGTGGTCCCACTCCACGATCCGTTTCGGCGCCTTGACGCCCCCGAGCTTACTGCGGAGGTGTCGCGACAGCGCGTTGATATCGAGATCGGAGTCTGGGGTCGTTTCGATGACCGCGGTCACGCTCTCGCCCCATCGCTCATCGGGGATTCCGACGACGGCGCAGTCCATGATTCCGGGGTAGCCCCAGATCTGCTGCTCGACCTCTTGGGGGTAGACGTTGAAGCCCCCGGAGATGATCATGTCCTTCTTGCGGTCGACGAGATACACATAGCCGTCAGGGGCGATGTACCCGATATCACCGGTGTGGTGCCACCCGTGCGCCGACGCTAAGGTGGTCTGCTCCGGGTCCTCGAAGTATCCCTTCATGACGACGTCGCCTCGGATGACGATCTCGCCAGGGGTGTCTGGCTGGAGCAGGTTGCCTTCGTCGTCCATGATGGCGATCCGCGTGTATGGAGCCTCGGTGCCGACGCTGAACATCCGTCGGGACAGGGACTCGTCGTTGATCGCCTCGACGTACTGCGGCGGGGTCATGAAGGCTGCCGTGACCGGTGCCTCGGTCTGCGAGTAGTTGTTACAGAGCACGGGACCGAAGGTCTCGATCGCTTCACGTGCCTTGGTAGCGGACAGCGGGGCGGCTCCCATGATGAGGTATCGCAACGATGAGTAGTCGAAGGAACGGACGTCTGGGTGGTCGAGCATCCCGTACAGCAGGGTCGGAGGAAGAAAGAGCGTCGTGACTTGATGCTCCTCGATGGACCGGAGCACGTCGCCGGGGTCTGTGCTGCGGTGCATCACAATCGTGCCGCCACGGGGAATGAGTGTTCCGGCGAAGTAGCCGGCTCCATGGGTCAGTGGGGCGACGGCGAGTGTCACGGGTGCGACGTCGTATGGCATCAGTGCATCGAAGTTGGCGATGCCGGCGGAGAAGCTCGCATTCGTGAGCATGACCCCCTTCGGCCGCCCCGACGTTCCGCTGGTCGTGGGTATCGACACAACATCCCCGGGGCCTCTGGCATGGCGGCGTTGCCGGGGAGTCTCGGGCGATGGCAGCCAGGAGTCCAGCGATGGGTGGGACCCGGCTGATCGGTCGACGCAGACGGCCTGCTTCAGCGACGGGACTTCCGCGATGATGCGATCGGCCTGGTCGGCCAGTGTGCTGTCGAAGAACAGGAATCGAATCCGCATCCGTTTCAGGATGTCAATGTTCTCGTCGAGGCCGTTGCGGATGTTGACCGGCAGCCACGGAGAGCCTGACCTGATGACGCCCCACTGGCAGATGTAGGCTATGGCCGAGTTGGGAGCCATGGTGGCGACTGCGTCGTCCTTGCCCAGGCCGGCCAACAGGAGTCCATCGGCGACGCGGTGGGTGAGGTCGGCGGCCTCCTGGAAGGTGATGCGTTGCGCTTCGTCGACCAGGAAGTCACGGTTCGGGAACCGCGCGACGCCCTTGTCGAAGTAGTCGATGTACGGAAGCATGCGTCTCTCTCGTTCGTGTGTGTGGTGGGCCGGCTCCGCTCGTGGCGCAGCCGGCCCACCAACCATCGTGATGTCAGTGGGGGGCGAGTTCTGTCACCGCGAGCCGGGTGTCGAGAAGCGATCCGCAAACGGGTGAGTAGAACTGTTCCACCGTGACGCTGATGAACCCGTCTCCGCCCCGCACCTGGGTCCCGTTGTCGGAGAGCCAACCTTCGGCTTCATCCTGCTTGACGATGGCATCTTCTCGCCAGTCGTCCTTCTCGCTGATGACTGCACCGGAGGCTGGGCAGATCCACGCCCCGTCGCGGCGCACCGGCGCCGAACTGACGCCGGCTTCGCCGTTTGCGATCTGCGGTTCGCGCCCGATTCGATCACGTCGGATACTGGTGCGTCGCTCCGCCGTTGCGCCGTGGTCGACCGCACCGGTGGAGCCCAGCTCGACGCCATAGGTCTGTGAAGCGATCGTGGCGGCGAGGTATCCGTCGTGGACGTCCTTCGCGACCTTCTCGGGGTCGCGCAGGAGTGGATCGCCGAATCCGCCGCCACCGGCGATCCACTGGTGGAAGACCTCTCCGGAGGAGAGCTTCAGCCCGGAAGCGTTCAGCGCGGGAATGTCACGGGACTCGAACAACACCGTGCCCTTTGTCACCGCCGCTTTCGAGTTCCGAAGGCTTTCGACATTGGTGCCGCGCAGGATTGCATGGCCGCTGCCGCCCGCCGGCAGTCCGCCACCATGCCCTTCGGCTGGGATCCGAGCGATGGGGGCGAAGACCGTCTGCACGGCCTCGTCGACACCGTGCAAGGTCCATGCGAAGTCGAGGCCCATGCCGCCGCGGAACTGTCCGTGCCCAGCAGTGGTCGGCCCGACCTCCCGCCATAGGTACAGAATGGGGTAAAGCATCTCGTTCATCTCGACATCGGGAAGAACGTTGTTGATCTGGGTCATCAGCCCGGCGCAGTCGACGCCGTCCCCGGTTGGTTGTGCGCCTGCGCCGGATCCGCTGCCGTCCATGTTGAAGAAGACGAAGTACTCGCCGTCTGCCCCGACGCCGGCGGCGATGCCACCGGTCCAGGAGTCGGCCCACTGGCCCTGGGTGCGCTGCTGGATCACGGCGTCCTCGCTGCGCATGCACGCCTGGCTGAAAAGCTTGGCGACGACCCGGCTGACGCGGGACCCGGTCGTCAGATGCCCGTTGCTGACAGGCGCCGGGGACTCAGGATTAACAATGGAGCCGCGCGGCGCAAGGACTGTGAATGCGCTCATCACGCCTTCATTGAAGGGAACGTCCCACGCGAGCACTGGAACGATGACGGCCGCGATGGCGCCCATCAATGCGCCGTAGCTGCAGTTTACGAACCCGTCGGTCTGCGGCGCCGATCCCTCGAAGTCTAAGGTGACGCTGTCGCCCTCGACGATCATGGCGCAGGCGATCTCGAAGGCGCCGTCTCGGTGGCCGTTGTGTTCGGTGAAGTCCGATGTGCGGTAGACGCCGTCGGGGATCGCCGTGATCCGTGTGCGCACCAGACGCTCGGCCAGCTCGAAGTTTAGCGCGGTGTATCGCGTGAACTCGTCCAATCCGAACTCGTTGATGGTCTCCACCAGTCTGCGGATGCCGGTGTTGTTGCTGGCGACCAGGCTTCGTACATCGTTCCAGTAGAGCTTCGGTACTCGTACGTTGTTCAAGATGGTGCGCTTGACCGACTCGACCGGCTCGCCGCGGTCGTAGATCTTCACCCCTGGAGGCATGCGGATCGCTTCGCTGAAGCAGTCGGTCGCCGCTGGGGCGAAGCCCCCCGGGTTCATGCCCCCGACATCGACCAGATGTGCCTGGGAGTGAGCCCAGCCGACGTGCTTGGCTCCGATGAAGATCGGGGAGATGACCGTCGTGTCGGGAGCGTGGCTGGCTCCCGAGGAGTGCGGGTCGTTGCAGATGAAGGCGTCACCGGGGGACAACGGCTCGCCTTCGATGGCCTCCATGAGGAGCTTGACGGCCATGCTCCCGGTGCCGATATGCATCTGCACGAAGTCGGAGTAGGCGTAGATGCGCCCCTCGGCGTCGAACAGGGCGGTGTTGAAGTCGCCTCCCTCGGTGATCACAGGTGATCCGGAGGAGCGAATCATGGCGATCCCCATCTCTTCCACGATCGAGTCCAGGCGCATCCGGATGACCTCCAGGGTCACCGGGTCGTAGCCGGCGGGGATTTTGGCGTCGCTCATGCGCTTGCTCCTTCGAGCTCGAGTTCGGCGACGATCGCTTCCGGAGCGGAGCAATCGTCAAGGGTGATGAGGAGGTCTCCGGTGTCGATTACTCGCACGGTGGCGTCCCGGGGGATGTAGATGGTGGTGTCGGGCTCCTCAATGATCAGTGGGCCGCGGACGTTCTCGGTGCTGGTGAAGCCGCGATAGGCGTTCACCACGCAAGGCGAGGCTGCATTGGGCTC
The DNA here is from genome assembly GCF_010119385.1 of Nesterenkonia haasae. Lineage (GTDB taxonomy): Bacteria > Actinomycetota > Actinomycetes > Actinomycetales > Micrococcaceae > Nesterenkonia > Nesterenkonia haasae. The sequence goes on along the minus strand of NZ_VFIE01000030.1, from coordinate 41,772 downwards.
GAGAATGGTGCGCTCCCGGGTTGGAGCGACCTTCTGTCCCGTGCCGTCGTTGGTCGTCGACACCTGGATCTCGCTGCGGCCGACGGCCCGTACTCGCACGTTGACCACCACGATGTCGACCTCCGTCCACGCCGTGCCGGCGCCGAACTCCTTCTCATAGTCGCGAACGAAGGCCTCGCGGAGGCGGGGCTTGGCCTCCTCGTCGAACTCGCCGTCGTCGAGGTGCGTGGTCACCTCGAAGATCTGGCCGGCGAACTTCACATCGGCCTCGCGGTACACCTCCCGGCGCTCCTGCGGAGTCCCTTCCGCGTCGAACCACTGCTGAGCTGTCGCCTCGAGCTCGGCGAATTCGGCCTCGAGTGCTGACGCTGGCATGTCGACCGACCACGGGGTGGTCTTCACGCTCGAGAACACGGAGTCGGCGTGCATGAGCCCGTAGGCGGAGAACACCGCAGCACTGCGCGGTACGACAATCTCTCGCACCCCGGCCTCTCGGGCCAGCGGAGCCGCGAACAGGCCACAGGCGCCCCCGAAGGCGACCAAGGTGAACTCACGCGGGTCGTGGCCCCGGTTGACGGTGATCCGGCGGAGGGCGTTCGACATCTGCGAGGTCGCGAGCCGGTATACCCCTTGTGCTGCCTCGGCGGCCGAGAGCCCGAGTTCGATGCCGACGTGCTCGATGAGTGACTTTTCGGCCAGGGTCTGGTCCAACGACACGGATCCACCCAGGTAGTAGTCCGGGTCGATGAGCCCTAGGACGACGGCGGCATCGGTGACGGCCGGCCTCGACCCACCGTTGCTGTAGCAGGCTGGCCCCGGGTTCGAGCCCGCACTGTGCGGGCCGACGCGGAGCAGTCCGCGCCCGTCGACCCAGGCCAGGCTGCCGCCACCGGCGCCGATCGTCTCGATGTCGACCGCGGTCAGGCTGGTCGGGAACCCGCCGACCTCGGCGCGGGGAAGCAGACGGAGCTCGCCGTCAACGATAGCGGCGGCATCGAGGCTGGTGCCGCCCATATCAGCGGTCAGAATCCTGCTGCGCTGGAGGGTCTGGCCCAGGATCTTCGCTCCCGTGACTCCGCCGACCGGGCCGGAGTTGAACATCGAGATGGGGGCTTTGGACGTCTCCTGGACCGAGAGGAACCCACCGTGCACCTGCATGATCTGAACTGGCACCTGGAGTCCGTCCTCACGAAGCCGATCCGCGAGTTGGGCGAAGTGGTCCGCGACCAGGGGCTTGACCGCGGCATCGAGGACGGTGGTCACCGTACGCTCGTACTCGCGGTACACGGGAGTCAGTGAGCTGGACAGTGAGAAGGGGATCCCCGGATGATTCTCGGCCAGGAAAGCGCCCACTGCTTGTTCATGGACTGGGTTGCGAAATGACCAGAGTAGGCACACGGCGATGGCTTCCGCCCCGGCATTGACGGCCTGCTGGACTACGTCGGCGAGCTCCTCGTCCTGCAGAGGAGTGAGCACCTGCCCGACGGAGTCGATTCGCTCGTCGAGTTCCAAGATCATGTCGCGTCGGACGATCTCGGCTGCAGGGGCCATGGCGTGCGGGTCGCGCTCGTTGGTGCGAGCCGAGCGGGCGATTCGAAGCGTGTCGCGGAAACCCTTGGTGACGATGAGCGCCACCTTCGAGTACTTCTGCTCGTCCACCGCATTCGTCACGATGGTGTTGCCCAGGACGAACCGCTCCACGGTCGGCAGGAGCGTCGTCGTCGTGAGGTCCAGGCGTTCGCTGAGGACGTCCAGAGCGGCGAGGATGCCGGTTGTGACGTCTTTCGTGGAGAAGGCCTTGGCTCGGAAGGGGACGCCGTCGCGTACTGCGACTGCGTCAGTGAAGGTCCCGCCGACATCGATACCGACATGGGTCGTCATGAGTTCTCCTTGGAGCGCAAGTTCTGCCAAACGGTTGTTTGAACTACAAGGATAAGTGTGACACAGGTCATGGTGTGGCGCAAGGGGTGGGTGTATATTCGCGCGGGTAGGTTCGTGCCCTGGCGCGCTTTCCGGCGTTGAGAGGTGCGTGCCGCGAATCGATCCCACGTCGGCGGTTCCGACTTTCGCGGCTCGTTCCGGTCGGTCAGTCCCGTCCCGATTCTGGTGCTGAACCGGCTGCGTCTCCACTCTGAGTCACTTACGTAGCAGCTGCGCACCACAGTGCAATATCGAGCCGGTGCCTGCAGCGTCGGGGCATCTGCACCGGCCACCGCGAGTGAACCCGCTCAACTCAGGTGGCGTGCTCGCTGTGCTTGTTCTGGCGCATGCGTCTGGGGGTTCGCCGATCGGGACCCACACCGGTGGTCCGCGCCAGTCCCTTCAACTCGAGGCACTCACGGTCTTCCGCCCCGTGCTCAGTGCGTCCGCACCTCGGCAGAGGCCGGCGCGAAATCGATCACCTGAATGCGGCGGGATGGTGCGAAGGGACGGTCTGGTGGGGCCCGTCAAGGCCCAGACGTCCCTCATGTGTCGAACTTCAGGAGTCGGCACCGCGACGCGGGGCGCCACCGCCACTGGTCAAACCGAAGGTGGCGCCCTCCTGGTGCTCATCTGGCACCGTGGGTGTCAAGTAGCGCCACGGTGGGGTACTTCAGCATCCTGGTGCACTGGCAACCGGGGGTGCCCAGGCCTGGGATCCTGCTGTTGGCTCAGCGCGACAGCATCAATTGGTAGTCGCCATAGCCTGTCCCTCCGGTGGCATCGCCCCAATGCATCAGGCTGAGGTGACCGATCAAGTTCGGCCAGTACGGCATCGGTAGGCTGGACACCGCCGTGCCACGCAGTTGATGCTGCTCGCCGGTTTCGTCCTCGAGCCGCACGATAACCTCGTCGAGGTCTCCGTAGGGGGCCAGCAGGGTTGCTTGTCCACGCGAGTGAGCTTGAGCTCAGTTTCACCGTCCCAGAACACCGGTGTCCTCCAGGTGACCGGGGTGAAGGTCTTGCCCTCTGAGCGTGGTGAACCGAAGGACCGATTCGGTGTGAAGAAGCCATCGACGCGGTGTTTCCGGCCGCGGAGTTTCAGCCGGCCCGTCGTTGCCATGACTTGGGCGAAGTGTCCGCCTCCCGGTCGATAGAGCGGCGGGGAGACGGCCTCGAACGTGATCTCGAAGTCGGTTGCTCCGTCCCCTGATCGCTAGCGTGCCGTGATGCAGCCGACGTGACGCTTGATCTGGACCGCGACGCCGCTGGCGTACTCGACCTCGTCAAGATCTCCCTCGGGATACGGAAGGTAATTTCGATAGTCCACGTGGTCGGCGTTCCCAGTCCAGCGCGGGCGGCGGGAGCGGTTATCGACTGTTTCTAGGCCCCCTTCGCGGTACCGGGCCAGCAGCGGTACACGTACCCATCGAGGTGAGATGAGACTCCGAACCGCTGGGCGGCCTCGGGTAACAGAAGCTTCGCTTCAATGACGGCCAGGACGATAGAACGGTTCTTGGAACCGGCCATACCAGGAACCATGTCCTGGCACACCCCGGAACGATGTCCTCACACCAGACACCGTCAGCCGCTCTGCGCAAAGACCCCTGAATGGCATTCAGCGAGTTCTCACTCGCTCGGACCAGGCCTGTTCTAATACGTTCTCGATGGTGGCTGGACTCTTGACGCCAATCAGGGCGTGCGTACCGTCCACGATGAGGAACGGAACGCTGTTGACACCTAGCGAGCGGGCGAGATCGTTGTCGGCGCGGAATCCGGCGAGGTGCTCGTTCTCGGCGAGGGAGCGGGCCGCGTCTGCTCGGTCGAGTCCGATCTCATCGGCGATGTCGGCGAGCACCTCGACGTCGCCGAGGTTCCGTCCGTCCGTGAAGTACGCGGTGAACAGCGCCTCCTCCGCAGCGAGCTGCCTGCCGGCGGCCTTCGCGTAATGGACCAGCTGGTGCGCAAGCGCCGTGTTCGTCACGTGCATGGCATCGAAGTTGTACTCGATGCCGGAGCGGCGTCCGAGCCGTGTCATACGGTCCAGCGCATCTCTCGCCTCCTCGGCGGGCAGGCCCTGGCGGTTCACCTGGAACTCCATCATCGACTGGGTCTTTCCGACGGGGAGGTCGGGTGCGAGTTCGAAGCTGTGGAACTCGATCTCCACTGCCCGGTCATCATCGGACCCATTCCTGATGAAAGTCGCAACTGCGTGGTCCAGGCGCCGCTTTCCCAAGTAGCACCACGGGCACGCTATATCCGCCCAGATGTCGACCTTGATGTGATTTCCGGCATCGTGCAGATGCTTCACCTCCTCACGGCTCGAGCTCGTACCAGTATCAGTATCAGTTTGGTTCGTCATGCTCATCACAGACGTGACCTTTCAGTTCGTGTTTCGATTGATGTACTTCGGATTCCGTGTGCGCTACAGGTTTTGGATACTCGCGTGGAACAGGATCCCCGTTGCCCTTCCTGTCAGGGGCGGCGGCGCAGGTTCGCGACCAGCACGCCGCCAGCGATCGTCGCCATGCCTCCGGCGAGAAGCAGCGCGCTAACCGAGACACCGTCGACGAGAACACCGCCGACTGCGGCGCCGATCGCGATCGCGACGTTGAACATCACCACAAGAAGTCCCCCGATCTGTTCTAGTCGCGTTGGCTCGGTCCTGGCGCCCCAGGTCTGCAAGGATGTCGGCACTCCGCCGAACCCGAAGCCCCACAGTGCGACCGCGATGAACAGCCCGACGGTTGACCCCCCGGTTGCGAGCATGACCAGCATTCCCGCTCCCATCACTGTCGGGAACATCAGCAGGCCCAGTCGCAGCGCGCGGTCGGCGAGGGGGCCCGCCAACGCGGTGCCGAGGATGTTGGCACTGCCGAACATGAGCAGCATCAGTGCGACGCCACCGGCATCGATGTCGGAGAGACTCTCAGCGACCGGGCGTATGTAGGTGAACCCGGCGAAGTGGCCGCCGGCGATCAGCAGGGTCGCGAGGAGACCGAGTAGCACGATTCCCGAGCGAAGTGCGGCGCCGAGGGCGCGAAGTCCGCTAGTCTGACCGGGCATCATCCTTGGTAACGAGACGATCTGCAGCACTAGGGCGGCAACCCCAGCGGCGGCGCCGAGCACGAAGACTGCACGCCAGCCCCACACTTCACCCAGCCACGCCCCGAGCGGCACAGCAGCAATGGTGGCGACCGCGACTCCGGCGTTGACCACCATGAGCGCTCGGCCGAGGCGATTCGCGGGCACCAGGCTTGCGGCCACCGCGATTGCCAGCGCCCAGAATCCCCCGAGCGCGATGCCGAGCAGAACCCGCGCGGCCAGCAGTACGAACAGGTTAGGGGCGATCGCGACGATGAGATTGGAGACGATTGCAAGGATCATGAGGTTGATCATCACCCGGCGCCGGTCGGCACGAGGCAGGATGACCGAGATGAACAGCGCCGTCACTGCAGCGGTCGCGGCGGTCACCGAGACGCTCTGACCCGCAGCCCCGGAGGTGACTCCCAGAGTGTCGGCGATCCGCGGAAGCAGGCTCGCGGGGAGAAACTCCGCCATGACGATGGAGAAGATTCCTAGGCCGAGGGAGATAACGCCAGCCCAGTTCGCCGTTGTCTGCGGCGCCGTTTGGGTCGAAGTGGTCATCAGATCAACTCCTCCGAGGGATTCGGAAGGGCTCGTCGGCCAGCGGGCCCGGCTGTGATGTCTGTGGCGAAGGCGGGCGGGATGGTGGAATGGACCAGGGAGCTGGTACTCCCAAGGGCGTTGTGTCTCATTTCTGTTCTCCTTTGTTCGAGGATGTGAAGGGCGGCCGACCCGGACCTCCCAACTGTGGGTGTGTCGGTCATAGTTGTCATATCGAAATAGTCGGCTTGGGCGGGTCGTGGGAAACGATATGAGCCACGGCAGATCGCAACCAGACCCCTCCCTAGCCCAGGGTGTGACAGGGCCCCTCTGGCTCACCGGCCCGGGGGCCGCCCTGGACTCATGAAAGAGACGACGAACGCTCTGGGCTCCTATCTGCGGGCTCGGCGCGAGCAGGCCATCGCTCGCGTGCTCCGGCTCGACGACGAACACGTCGCATATTTGCGGACGCTCGCCGCGAAGCCTCCGCGCGCTCGCAGATGTCGACTGTGAAGGGAGACCGGACCGCCCGGCGCGGCACGGCCTTCACCGAGGCGCTGCCACGGATTGCCTCGTCTCAAGTCTGCGACAGACAGTGGGTCACGACATCGACGATCCGGGCTACATCGATCTCGTCGGACCACTCACCCTCGCCCGTACCCGCTTCCACCAGCGCTGGGGCCCGTCATGAAGTCGCCGCTCAACGCGGCGCATCGATCTGGATCGCCCACCCCAGGTCGGCGGTCTCACCCTCAACCGCTAACGGCTGAGTATCAACGGCGCTGAGGAGCTCATGCTCGTCGTCTACCACGCCCATGCAGGATCCAGCGATGCGGAGAATCTAGCCTTACTCGCATCAGCGGATCTTCCTGCAGCGTCCGCATTTTCACCGCGCCGGATACCTGGACCATCAGTGAAATCGCGGGGCGCTCCCTGTATCTTGCCCAGGCGAGGCTGCTACGACCGGGACCCTCTTTTGGACAGAAACCTTCAATCCTGAGCGGCGATCCTGCCCGCTGAGGAGCGTTGCGCTCTTCTTCCAGCTACTTCTGCGGGCACTTCTCGGCGTTCTCGCCTTGGCTGCCAGCGCATTGTTCAGGGAGGCGCCTATCGGGATGAAGGCCACACTCTTCAGATCCCTATGGCCGCGAGGTCCCCAGCCGGTGCTTCCGATTGTCTCCAATCCCCGAGGTCTTCGTGACCGACGCGTTCCGCTCCGTCACGCACGGTGGAGGCACGGTGGCGGGAATCATGGCGGTACTGGCTTGGGGTCTGACCGCGGTGACGGCGAAAGGCTCGACTGAACGCATTGGGCGAGATGTACCCGACGGAGTGCGCGATGTTCAGGACCGGCTCGTCGGTGTCGCGCAGGCGGAGCGCCGCAAGGTCCATGCGCCAAGTGGTCAGGTAGGCGCCCGGCGCCTGGCCGAGGGCTGCTGTGAAGTGCCGGTTCAGGCTGGCCCGGGAGACACCTGTGGCTGCCGCGAGTGAGTCGATCGTCCAATCCTTGTGCGGGGCACGGTGAATCAGATCCACGGCGTCCCGTGAGATCGGGTCGAGGCGTCCGTCCCAGGATTCTGGGTCGCCGGGGCCGCCCGTGGCGAGCAACGCCCGCATGAGGTGAACCAGCAGGAGGTCTACGAGGCTGTTGGCGGCTGCCGTTGTTCCTGTCTGCTGCTGGGCCAGCTCATGGTCCAGCAGCTGGTTGATTGCGGAAAGTGCCGGATAGTCCTGGGCGTCCAGACGCATCGGGGCGGAGAGCGCGAGGATTGCCGAGGAGCTCACCTCGGGGTCGTGAGAGTAGTGCAGAGTCAGTAGTCTCGTTGTGGGTGGCGCGTATCCCAGGCGCATTGCAATTCCGCTGCCGACGGAGTGTCGGGCAGCCGTGTGGTTGCACGCACGGTGCTTCGCATCGGGCCGACCCGCGAGCCCGTGAGGCAGATCCGGCGGTAGCCACATCACGTCCCCGGCGCGCAGGAGCTGGGCGCCCACCCCAGGCAGGTCGAGCCACACCTCTCCGGCGAGCACCGCATGGAGGGTGGCCCCGGGGTAGCCGGGCGTGCGCACCCCCCAGGTCCCACCCGCCTCGACCCTCACGCCGAGCGTCCTCCGCGCGCCAGCGACTCGGATGGCTTCGTTGAGTGCACTGATCGAGCCCGCCACGGGCGGGGCCGAATTCTCAGGGATCAATTGCCTGGTGCTCCTCTGCGGACCTGGACGTCATGAGACATGTCAGTGAGGGGCCAGTAATGGCCCGCTCACAACGGCAACTCCCATCCGGTCTTGTGCATTCCCTGGCTCATCTCTCCCGGTTTCACAAGACGGACCCCGGGGGTCCGCATTGCTCAGTGTCGCGGCGCTACGATCCTCGTCAGGAGTCAGGGCGTCCTCTACAGCGACAGCGCGCGGAACGCGTCGCTGCCGTCCCAGTTGATGCTCGCGTCCTCCACCATCTGGAAGAAGGCCTCGAAGTCCGGCGTCCGATGGTGGACCTCGATGTGGTGACCAAAGAGGTCCGAGGCGTCGTGGTAAGAGGTGTGCATCGTGCCGAATCTGGCCTGCATGTATGAGGGCGCGCCTTCGGCTTCGAGCGTGGCGACCACATCATCCCAGTCTTCGACGGCCCACGCGACGTGGTGCAGCCGGGGCGTGCCGGGTACAGCCAGAGCTTCTCGAACAGCACTCGGTGCAGAGTCGTGGATGATCATGAACTCGATGCGCACGTCACCGAGCTGACCGATGGCGCTGGAATGGTCGAAGAGGGCGGGTTTCCCCCCACTTGTCACTTCGCCGAGTTGGACGTGTTCGGCGAAGAAAAACGGGCCTGCTCCGGTCGTTCGTACGGCGTGATCGACAGCGACCTTTAGGTCGTCGACGACATAGCCGAAGTGGTGGACCTGATGCAGCAGGGGGCGGATGGGTGATTCAGTCATGTGGGGACTCCGATCTCGTGGAATTATCTGACTTCTCAAGCCTATGAACTGATGCGATAAACGGACCGTGAAATCGGTGCCGCCCGGCTCAGATGTGTGCCTGTTCTGCTCGCCGAAAGGTGGTTTCCTAGGCGCGTACCGTGAGCTGGAACCTGCCACCGACTTTGAGGCGGACACCAACAGGCCGGAGCCAGCCATAGTTGCATGGTTGCCTCTGACAATCCCCTTGATCTTTCCAGCGAACTCCACTAGATCCTTATCGAAGAAAAAGATATCTTCCGAGTGCTCAACTCGATCATGCAGCTGGCTGTGAAACACCTCTCCGTAGAACGTCGAGTGCGGTGCGGTATGGTCCTCAAGCGGACTTGGAGGAACATTGTCGTCGCCCGCGCTGCCATGATTTTTTACACCGTCGAACCCGGGCTTTCAAAATCACGATGCAGTTTCCGCCCAGGACCGCCGAATCGCGATGGAATCACCCACCACAACTGACCTGGCTGCGGGCATCATGATGGGGCAAACCGGCGCAACCAAGAGGAATCGATCGACATCCTGAAGAGAACGCCCAATCGCCGCAACATCAAACCACGCACACGGGCCCAGCAGATCATCACCTCCGCCGGCGGGAAGGCTCCAATGACTAGCTTCGACGTCCAAGAGGGCCGGTATTCGCAGCAACTTATGCTCTCGTCGACACGTCAGGTGTGGTCGCGGGGGATTCTTGAGTCCCAGGTCTTGGAGGCGCCGCGTCGCTGGCCCTCGTAAGCGTCCAGCTCGGCGTAGACGTGGTACTCCTTCGGTGTGGAGCTCAGGACCGTCTTGGTCCGGATCTCCACTTGCCAATCGCGACGTGCGAAGTCCATGATCCAGTGAGTCTCGCCGCGCACGGAGTTGAAGTCCCTGTCTGTAAAGCTGTACCGCTCATGTGCTCGGCGAGTCACATCGAGGTCGATGTCCTCGAAACGTACTACGCCGGGATCTTTGACCACTTCCAAAGTGCCCGAAAGCTCAACTAGGTTCGGTGAGACCGTCCAGTCCTGCTCTCCGGGGTGGATCTGATCGGTGTGCAGCGGCGGTGCTCCTTCGGGCTCTCCGGAACGTGGAATGAAAGATTTATCCTCGGGCGCGACATCGGAAAGCCGCACAGGAACTGGGGCCACGGGCTGATCCACTGATAACCTCAGCTCGACGAGGGAGCGCCTAACAGCTCGAGCCTTTCGGTCAACGGTTCGGTGTCGAAGATCATCGCCCCGCCGTCCTCCTCGCGCTGATCGTACGAAAGGTCTGGTGGCGCGTTGTAGGAGCACCATTTGCCACCGAACTGCCCCCTGAGAGCGGAAACTGGATGCTCACCTCAGGACTGGGTTTAGGGTCATCGGGCGGCCGGATGCTGTGCCGGCCCAGGGAATGCCGGACATGCTCGATGCGCGGACGGGGCCAGCACGGTTCGATCAATGACGACTTCTCTGCCGGGCTCCCGGGACCTGCTGCAGAGCCTTGTGGTTGAGGGCGTCAAGACCAAGGACAAAAATATTCTTGTTCATGTGGTTTCCCCCAGCCGAACGGTGGCTGGTGGTCCCCTCTGGGTAAATCCTTGCGTCGCTTGAACAGGCAGGCTCGACGCAGCGCGGACTCGACCAGGCACCGTCAGCCGCTCTCTCGCGCGGTCGCTGGCGCCTACTCTTTCAACGCTCTGCGGATGAATGCCTCACGCACGGCCGTCGCAGTCCGGGAAACCAGCGCCTCCGGTGCAATCGAGTCGAAACCATGGAAGCCACCGCCCCACATGTGCAGATCAACGCTGATTCCTGCCCCTGAGAGCCGCTGAGCGTAGGTGAGAATCTCGTCCCGGAACGTCTCAGAAGACCCGCAGTCAAGGTAGGTGCGCGGCAGACCCGACAAGTCCTCCGCCCGTGCTGGGGCTGCATAGGGAGAGACGTCCGGTCCGCCGCAGTGGGAGCCCAACAGGGCGGTCCACCCGACGAGGTTTTCATGCCGGTCCCAAAATCCTTCGCCGTCCAACATCTGACTGCTTGGTGTCTCCAATCGGTCATCGAGCATAGGGGCCATGAGCACCTGGTGGGACAGCGCCGGATAACTGAGGTCCCGGGCCATGAGAGCAGTGCCGGCTGCAAGGCCGCCGCCCGCGCTGGCCCCGACGATCATCAGACGATCTGCGTCAATGCCGAGCTCCGCAGCATTCTGCGCGACCCACACCAACCCGGCGTAACAATCCTGAACGGGTGCGGGGTGCGGGTTCTCCGGCGCAAGCCGATACTCCACTGATATGACGGTCGCGAGACCTTCGGCCGCAAAGCCAACCATGGCATCGACCCCGTTGCGGCGAGTCCCCATCATCATGCCACCACCGTGGACGTAGTAGATCCCGGCGCGGGTGGTGGGCGCGGCGGCTGGCCGGAGGATCAGCACGGTGATGTCCGGATCGCCATAGGGCCCGGGGACTGTACGGTCCTCCACCAAGACCCTTCCGCCGGCAGTGAGGTCAGGTACCGGCTCGTCGGGCGCGCCGTCCACCATGGTGCGGCGTTTCTCCTCGAGAGTCTCCAGCGAGATCGGAGGCATAGCGGCACGGGCGTTGGCCGCCTCAACCAGTTCCGGGTCCCATGGTGGTGTGGGATAGGCACTCACGGATGTCCTCCTCATGACATGACAGGTCTGCTCACTCTATGTGATGTCCATCAACTTTGGCTCGAGCCAGAAGCGCCCACTTTCGCCCGGGAGGCCTCCAAGGCGGCGATCGCCGCATCGATCCGCGGGTTGTTCCGGGAACCGGAGCGCAGGGTGAGCATGATCCGCCGATGCGGCCGGTGCTGTCCGGCCAGTGGGATTCTGCGCACCTGCGGATGAGTGATGTTCTGCGCGATGCGCGGCACGGCCGATATGCCCAGTCCCGCCGCCACAAGGGCGGAGGTGGCGGCGAGGTCCTGTGCGTAGTGACTGCTCCGGGGTGCGTATCCAGCGGAACGGGTGGCTGCGTAGAGCTCCTTATACGAATCCTGGTGCGGCAGTCCAGTGATCCACTCCTCGTGACGTGCTTGTTCCAGCTGGATCTCAGCATAATCAGCGAAGGGGTGATCCGCCGGCACCAGCAGATCGATGGGATCCTCCATAAAGTCGACCACCTCTAGGTAACTGGGCATCCGGCTGGTGGATTCATCGGCCACGAACAGTCCCACATCAATCACCCCCGTTTCGAGCGCCTTGGAAATGTCCTGTGAGTAGATCTCCTTAGCCACGGGTTTCACGAGGGGGTGAGCGGTACCCAGGCTAGCCACCGCAGGAGTGACCACCGAGGTCAGAACAGTGGCGAACCCCCCGATATTGATGGGCCCACATAACTGCGTAGCTGCGGCAGCAGTGTCGCTGAGCGCAGACTCCCACTGCGCATTCAACGCCCGGGTATGTTCTACCAGCCGCTGACCGGCAGGGGTCAACTTCACCCGGCGTCCCTCGTGCTCCAACAGGTCAAGATCCAACTCTGCCTCGAGCTGCTTGATCTGGCGGGAGACGCCTGAAGGGCTGCGGAACAGTACCTCTGCGGCCGCGGTCACGGTGCCGTACTCACAGACAGCCACCAGCAGCTGCAATCGCGAATCAATCATGCACTTATAGTGCACGATTACTTGGACTAAGTGAACCTGGACGTCAGCTTTGAGTCTCGGTGAACTGGGGGCATGGCACCTTCACCTCATACAGCGCCCCAGCCCCATCCGCCGCTCACAGTGAAGCGGCTGACCGCCATCCTGCTGATCTTCACAGTGGTGCTCACTCTGGGGGGAAGCGACATGACAAAGGTCGTGGTCGCGTTGCCGGTGATGAGCTCAGAGCTCGGACTGGGCCCACTACAGACGCTGTGGACAGCCGACATCTACGCGCTTGCGACCGGTGTGGCGATGATTCCCAGTGCCGTGCTCGCTGATCGGTTGGGGAGGAAACTCTGGTACTCCACCGGGCTTGCCCTCGCGGTAGTGAGTGCGGTCATCGCTGGTGCGGCTCCCGGTGCGGAGTTCTTGATAGCAGGAAGGATCGGACAGGGCATCGGTGCCGCAATGCTGATTGCGGGAACAGTCGCGATCATCCGCGTGTCATTTCCCACGGCCAGGTCCCGCGGTTTTGCATATGGCCTGTGGGTGGCAAGTTTCAGCGCCGGGATCGGCCTGGGCCCGCTGATCGGAGGGTTCATCGTGGAGAGCCTCACCTGGAACTGGGTCTTTTGGATGAATGTCCCCGTGCTTGGACTCGCACTTCTCGCCGCGCTTGCGGTGCTTCCAGAATCGAAGAACCAGGATCCGCCGAGCCTCGATCCCCTCAGCATGGTCGCTTCCACAATCACCATCATGGCGCTCATCCTGGCTCTGAAATCGGTGGCCCAGGAGCACTCAAGCGTCAACGCAGTGGCGCTCCTCGGCGTCGGACTGGTTGCTCTTCTCGGATTCTGTCTGCGGCAGAGGAGACTGAGCCGGCCCTACCTGGACATTGCGCTCTTCCGGAACCCCCTGCTGGCGGTCTGCGCCCTGAGCATCGCCGCTACGACAGGCCTGTTCAATGGGACTCTCTACCTTCTCAGTCAACAGGTGCAAGTGGTGGGCGGACAGTCGCCCACAGATGCCGGCCTCGCGCTGCTCCCACTGGCTGCTGCCAGCGTCCTCGGCGGCGTTCTTGCGCCTGCGCTGCGACGTTGGGTCTCCGGCGCGCACACTATGGTCGCCGGGTTCATAGTCGCCACCATGGGCGCGCTGGTCCTCATCGCCCTGCCGCCAACAGAGAACCCCTCCGGACTATTGCTCCTGGGCCTCGGTGCAGGAGCTGTCATGGCAGTCGCCTCTCATATGCTCATGAGTTCTGCGCCTACCATCCGGACAGCTGATGCTGGCGCGATCCAAGAGAGCGCCTTCGCGCTCGGAGCCGGAGCTGGCATCGCCGCGCTGGGGACGTTCGCGCTGCACCTCGAATCGATCTACGGGTACAGCCAGGCCGAGGCTATGGAATCCGCCATGGGGTTCAGCGCCTTCCTCTACGGCCTCCTGGCGCTTGCCGCTGGGCTGGTGGTTCTGGCTCAGGGGTCCCGCAGTCATGAGCAGGAACCAGGTCTTCCGTCGGCGCCTGGGTCGACGACGCCACCGCGGTGATGGTTTCCATTACGCGCTGCACCGCCAGGGGCATTGCTCGCCGCGGATCAGTGATCATCCGGAGAGGCTCCTCGGGCCGAGGGAGCCCAGAGACCCGGGCCACGCGATGTTCACGTTCGCTGGCGGTGCAGGCCACAGTCGGCAGAACAGTCAGACCCAGCCCGGCCTCGACGCATGCTCGAGCCGCCTCAATGCTGCCGAATCTGGTCACTCTCGGCGCTGCCGGAAGTGCCTCCGAGAGTTCCTTCAACAGTCGGTCTGAGTAGCTGCACCCCTCCTCCAACAGGTAGAACGTTTCCTTCCTCAGTGCCGCCCACTCCAAGCCATCGGCACCAGTAAGCGGATGGCCGAAGGGGGCGAACACCGCGACGCGCTCCTGGCCGATCTCCACGCTCTCCAGCCGTGATTCCTCCGAGGCCGCATCCAGCACTAACCCAATGTCAAGCCGCCGGTCAGAGACCCCGCGCGCCGCCGATGAGGTACCGGATGGCACCAGATGGATGTCGATCAGCGGATAGGAACGGCGCACCGCCGCCACCACGGCAGGCAGCCGATACGCGCATATCGACTCTGGTGCACCCACGACGACGCCGCCTTGAGCCTCTGTGCCCCTGCCCCGACTGCTGCGGACCATTGCCTGCTGCAGATCGAGAATGTGTTGTGCCTGATCGCGGATTCTCGCTGAGGCTTCTGTCAGATGTGTGCCCGTCGGAGTGCGTTCGAACAACTGCACGCCCAGTTCACGCTCCAGCAACTGCACCCGAGCCGTCACTGTTGATTGAGCCACATGGAGTTCCTCAGCTGCAGCAGTGAACGTGCGCCACCGCGCAACAGCGAGGAAGGTCTCAAGAAGTGCCGTATCCATCTCTACAGGCTATCGGTTTCTTCGATGACAGCCATCAAAAACTATCACTTGAAACGATAGGTATGTGGAGGGAGACTCATGAGCATGGTCGAAACACTTCGCTACTCCGCATTCACTACTGAGCCTGACGGAGGAAATCCAGCCGGCGTCGTTCTTGACGCTTTGGACATTCCGGTAGAGGACAGGCAACGCATCGCCGCAGAGGTGGGGTATTCCGAGACGGCTTTCGTCGAGCCAGGTTCGGGCCCCGCGGAATTTTCCCTTCGGTATTACAGCCCTTTGGCGGAAGTGGCGTTCTGTGGGCACGCCACCATCGCGACCGCCGTCGCGCTGGCTGAGCGCGAGGGGGTGGGTGATGTGGTGTTTGAAACCCGCGCTGGCCGCATAGAGGTGAAGACTGAGCAGGTCCATGGTGTGCTCCGTGCAGCGCTGACCAGCGTGGAGACCTGGAGCCGACCCGCGGAAGCGCAGCAGGTTCGCGCGGCCCTGGCTGCTCTGGGCTGGTCCGCCGGCGACTTGTCAGGCGAATTTCCCGCTCATGAGGCGTTCGGTGGGGAGAAGCATCTTATTCTGGTCGCGGCGACTCGCGAACGCCTGGCGGATTTGGACTATGACTTTGAAACGCTCAAAGCCGTGATGAGTGACCAGGGGTGGACCACGATGCAACTGATCTGGCCAGAAAACGGGCAGATCTTCCACTCACGGAACCCCTTTCCAGTGGGTGGGGTGGTGGAGGATCCGGCCACAGGTGCCGCGGCCGCCGCATTCGGTGGTTATCTGCGCTCACTTGGGCGTATCCAGGGCGTCCGGGAGCTTACGGTGTTGCAGGGTGAAGACATGGGGCGGCCCAGTCGGCTGGAGGTGCGGGTTGATGAGCACGCTGCTCGGGTCGTCGTCGCTGGCTCCGCAGTCCAGATTTCGCGCTAGGCCTCGGTTCCGTCGCCGCAGGGCCTCCACGGCCACCCGTAGCGCCAGTCATCGCCCGGGCCTGGAATGACCTCATCTTTTGGGCAGTACCCTGCGCTAGAGCGCGTGGTTCAGTCGGTAAGGCAGGGTAATCCGGTGGGGTACCCAGACGGAGAACGTAAGCTGAGGGGCTATGGCGCACTCTGTGGCATCGCAATCTGGCGAACTCAACACGGCAGTCATCGGGGGCGGTATCGTCGGGTTGCTGACCGCCTGGCAGCTGAGGCTCACCGGCCACACCGTGACCATTGTCGACCCGGAGCCGGGCGCGCAGGCGTCCTACGCTGCTGCCGGAATGCTCGCGCCGATCAGTGAGGTCCAGTACGGCCAACAGCAGCTCTGGGACCTCATGACTGCATCTCGTGCGGAGTACCCGGAATTCATGTCAGTACTTGAGCGCGCGGCAAACACCAGCTCCGGCTACCGAGAGAATGGGACGCTCCTGGTTGCGGCCGACCCAGGGGATCGGGCCGCGGTCGCCGACCTTGTGACTGTGCAGCAGGCACAGGGTATGGATGTCAGTCCGCTGACCAGTTCAGCGCTGCGCCGCCGGGAGCCCGCGCTGCGGCCGGGCCTGGCCAAGACCTGGGACGTTCCCGGTGATCACCAGGTCAACCCGCGTCAGCTCATCCGCTGCGTCACCCAGGCGCTGGAAGCAGAGCTCGCTGAAGCAGACTTCCCCGGCGCCGGCCAACCCGCTACGTGGGTCGCCCGCCGGGCCGCAGGCGTGGAGCGCAACGGTGACGGCAGCCTGCGCGTGGAGTACGACGACGCCGCCTCCGCCGACTTTGCCCAGGCGCTGGTGGTTCCGGGGTTGGGTTACGAGCACATTGCGGGGCTCCCTCAACGGCATCCGCTGAACCTGCGGCCGGTCTACGGTGATGTTATTCGGCTGCGGGTGGGCCGCGATCAGCTGGGTCCGGGGGAGGACCGCCTCATTTCTGCGACCGTTCGAGCCCGGGTGGGCGGCCGTTCGGTGTACTTGGTACCACGGGCCTCGGATGACCCGCTGGAGCCGGGGGGTGTGGTGGTCGGAGCCTCCTCACGTGAGGACGGCATGCCAGGTACGCATGCCGGCAGTGTGGCGGAACTTCTGGAGGACGCCGCCGCGGTGCTGCCGGGGGTGCGGGAGATGGAACTGATGGAGATCACCACCCGTGCACGCCCCGGAACTCCCGATGATCGTCCCTACCTGGGAGTCCCCGAGGCAGGAACCTCCCTGGTGGTCAGCACAGGGTTCCACCGGCACGGGGTGCTCTTGGCACCGCTGGCCGCGCGGTTGGGCGCGGCACTGCTCAACGGAGAGCAGCTCACAGCGCGGGATGCTCAGCTGGTGCAGGCCTGCGCACTGCGCCGCTGATTCTGCGATTCACCAGGCCCGCAGGCCAATTTCGACGCCGCCGCGCTACCATTCCTACAACCTTCCGGAACACGGCAGGTCTGATCAGACTCGGTGGAGGAACCCCATGACATCCGCACAGTTTTCTGGACTGAAGGCCATGATCTTCAACGGCACCCTCACCCGGGCTCCCGGGCTCAGTCATACCGACGGTCTGATCAGCGCCGCTGCGGGCCTGATGGAGCGTAATGGGGTTGAAGTGGAGGTGATCAGGACCATCGACTGCGACGTCGCCACCGGCGTGTATCCGGACATGAGAGACCACGGCTGGGACACAGATGAGTGGCCGGAGATATTTGACCGCGTCAGAGCGGCGAACATTCTCATTCTGGCCGGACCGATTTGGCTCGGAGACAACAGTAGCGAGACCAAGAAGATCGTTGAGCGTCTCTACAGCAACTCAGGTGATGTCAATGATGCCGGACAGTATGTGTACTACGGCAAGGTGGGTGGTGCGCTGATCACCGGCAATGAGGACGGCATCAAGCACTGCACCATGAACCTGCTCTACAGCCTCCAGCACATCGGATGTGTCATCCCGCCACAGGCAGACGCAGGCTGGATCGGTGAGGTTGGACCCGGCCCCAGCTACCTAGATCCCAACAGCGGCGGGCCGGAGAATGATTTCACCAATCGGAACCTGACGTTCATGACGTACAACCTCATGCATATGGCTGCGCTGCTGCGCGACCGTGGTGGCATCCCGGCATATGGAAATGTCCCGGAGCAGTGGCAGAAGGGTGAGAGGTTCGGGTTTGTCCCGCCGACGGCGCAGGCCTGAGCAAGCCTCCTCAGTCCTGTTATGGGTCGCCGCGGTGATCGGGCTGCTCAACGCCGCACCTAACGTGTACTGGGCATTCGGCGGTGACTTCCTTCTAGAGACGGTCGGTATGTGGTTGGTGGACCTGCGGGGTGACTCTCCGACGTTGACAGGTCTGGCGCTGGTGCTGATCTCTGCAGTGAAGATCGCTGTAAGTGTCCTGCCGCTGGTGCTTCCGGGATCGTTCCGGTATGGCCGGCTGGTGTGGTCGACCGCAGTGGCGGGGTCGGCGGGACTTCTGGTCTATGGGGCGAGCGGAGCGCTGGTGAACACTGCCCTGCTGCTGTTCACCACGGTCGAGGATCCCACCGCGCGGATGGGCCAGGCACTGATCTGGTACCCGATGTTGCTGATCTGGGGCCTCGTGCTGGCTTGTGGTCTAAGCCAGGTGCGGCAAACCGCTAGTCGGGGGAGTCTGGCTGGGGACTAGTGCGGCTGCGTTGTTCCCGACTGTTGAAGGAATCCATGGCGGTTCCTGCTCCGAAGAAGGACATCATCGCGTCGAAGTGCCGCACGTTCATCGCCCGGGCGACGGGGATAGTCCGCACCAGAGGAGGCATGATGAGCTGGGACCGGCGCCGCTCAATCCCACGCACGACCTTTTCCGCAACCCGAGTGGCTGACAGGCGAGGAAGTAGCAGCGGAAAGCGAGTCCGCACGCCGTCGAACTGCGCAGTGTCCAAATGGGATGGACAGACTGTCAGGGATGTGACCCCCGAGCGGTCCTGTCTGAGTTCGCCGCGGAGCGCTTCGGCAAAGCCGAAGGCTGCGAACTTACTCGCGGCGTAGTCGGTCAGCTGGGGGATGCCGACCAGACCCGCTGAGCTGGCTATCGTGACCACAGCGCCGTGGCCGCGGCTGTTCATTCCGCCGAGGAACGCCCGGGTGACCCAGAACAGGGCCAGAGTGTTCACGTGGAGGGTCTCCGAAATCTCTTCCTCCGTGGCATCGAGCAGGCGCCTTCCACTGATGATGCCGGCATTATTGATGAGCACGTCAATCTCTCCGCAGATGGCAGCAGCAGCGTGGACGGCTTCACGATCTGCTACATCTATGGTCGCTGCGGAGGCGACGCCGCCGGAGGAGAGGATCTCGTCAGCGGTGGCTCGGCCAGCTTCTTCGTCGGTGTCCCAAATGACTACCTCGGCGCCCCGGGCGGCTGTCTGCAGCGCCAGGAGCCGTCCCAGGCCGTTCGCTCCTCCGGTGATGAGGACCCGGCGGCCTTTGAGGTGATAGCGCACGATCGGACATGTTATCTGATGCTTCTGAGCGCCCGAACTCCCCGCATCATCATCCTCGCCCACTGCTTCTGTGACATTCCCGGGATCCGAGCCACCGGCGCCAGGCGCTGACGGGCGATCGTTTGTGATTCCGTGTACTTGGTGATGCCCTCATGACCGTGCCTTCGTCCGATCCCGGACTGCCCGAATCCGCCCATAGGGGCGTCCATTGAGGCCCATGCTGCGGTGTGTCCGTCGTTGATATTGACGCTGCCGGCCCGCAGCTGCTGAGCCACCTCGTCGCCGCGCTGACGCGACCATACGCTGGCCAGCAGGCCGTAGTCAGTGTCATTGGCGGCGTCGATGGCCTCTTCCTCGCTGTCCACGCGGTACAAGCTGACCACAGGTCCGAAGGTCTCCTCGCGGTGCACCCGCATGCCTTCGCTGACGTTGGTAAGCAGCGTGGGTTCATAGAAGTAGGGGCCAATATCAGGGCGTGCTCGGCCTCCCGCTAGCACCTCCGCCCCGGTGGCGACGGCTTCATCCACACGTTCAGAGACTCGGCTGAGTTGCGCCTGACCGACAAGACTGCCCACATCGGCCTTCCAGGTCAGTCCTGGTGCCAACCGAAGGGAGCGCACCCGTTTCAGCAGCGTGGAGGTGAACTCGTCCCACCGCGAAGAGTGGACATAGATCCGTTCGATGCTCATACACAACTGACCGGTGTTGGCGAAGCAGGAGTTCACCGCTGCGGTCGCGGCATGGGAAACATCAGCGTCCTCCAGGACCAGCATGGGGTTCTTGCCGCCGAGCTCTCCGGAGAACCCGACCAGGCGCTGCGCACAGCGTTGGGCGACGACCTTCCCGGTGGCAGAGGACCCGGTGAACATCACATAATCAGCGTGATCGACGACTGCGCCCCCGGCCTCTTCCCCTGACCCCAGGACAACACTCATAAGGTTCTGGGGTAGGTCTGCCTCCCGAAGAAGCTTCACCAGCCGCAAGGCTGTGTGAGATGTCTGTTCATCGGGTTTGAGAACGACGCCGTTGCCCGCCAGCAGTGCTGGCAGCGAGTCGGTCATGGGAAGGGTCAGTGGATAGTTCCACGGTGTGATCACCCCGACGACCCCCACCGGAACCCGGCGCTCATAGGTGCTTGTCAGCAGTGGAAATCCGCCTTGGCGCTGCCGGGTGCGCAAAGCCGCGCCACCTTCACGCGCCAGGTAGTGCGTCCAAAGCCCAATATCGGCCAACTCTTCGGCGGCGCTGATACGTGCTTTACCTGTTTCACGCTGGGCGAGGTCCAGGAGCTCGTCCTGGTGGTTGTCCACCAGAGCGGCGAATCGGCGGATGACCTCAATCCGCCGCTCAACGGGCACCTCAGCCCAGTGCCGCTGCGCCTGACCGGCGGCGGCGAAAGCTGCCCTGATCTCTTGCGGCGTGGACCTGGAGAGTTGACCCACTTCGGAGTCGTCGAACGGGCAGGTGACGGTGAAGCTGCGGGCAGTGAGTCCTGAATCGGCGTCGGGCTTTTCGCGGAGATCCATGCCCGTGATCGTAACCGCTGCGGCTCGACGCCTCCCTGGATAAGGATCTTCTCGCCTCGAGGACCGGCCGTGATATGCCAGGTCCGAAACCCGCCAGCACCCGATCATCGGTGGTGTTTTGATGAGGAATTGTTTGAAGCAGTTTCTTCCATCCGAAGGGCCTCACGCTGTGTCCAGCTCTACTCCGTCTGCTGCCTTGCCGGCTCAGTTCCTCGCCCTCTCCCTAGCCTGGGGGTCAAGTTTCCTCCTGATGTCAGTTGGGGTGGGTGGACTTTCCCCACTTCAGGTCGCAGCTGTGAGGATGGCATTGGGCGCAGCGACCTTGGGCATCACCGTCGTGATCCTCAGGATGCCCCTGCCTCGCTCGGGACGTGCTTGGGGGCATATCAGCGTGACAGCAGTCTTCCTATGCGTCATCCCGTTCTCACTCTTCGCCTGGGCTGGTCAGCACATCAGCTCCGGACTGATGAGCATCTTCAATGCCACCACACCGCTGATGACGCTCATGGTGTCGCTGGTTGCCCTGCGCGCAGAGCGTCCGCACAAGTTTCAGCTCGCAGGGCTGGTCCTAGGTCTCGCTGGGGTTCTGCTGGTACTCGCCCCATGGAAGCTCACACACGACGCCGCCACAACCACCTCAGCTGCGCAACTGGCCTGTTTGGCGGCCACCGTCTCTTACGGCATCGCATTCGTGTACCTCAGGAAGTTCGTTTCACCACTTGGTCTGCGCGCCCCAGCGGTGGCTGCCACCCAGGTATCGGTGGGCGCTGTGCTACTGCTGATGGTGGTGCTGTGTTTCGATCGTCAGCCGATGTCGCTGACGCCGGAGGTCGTGGTGAGCATGGTGGCGCTTGGTGTAGTGGGCACAGGCTTCGCCTATATCTGGAACACCAATATAGTGGCCGGTTGGGGAGCAGCTGTGGCGTCCAGCGTCACGTACACGACCCCAGTGATCGGAGTTGCCCTAGGTTTTGTGGTGCTTGGCGAGCACATCTCCTGGAATCAGCCAGTGGGTGCAGCGATCGTGATCGTCGCAATTCTGCTCAGCCGGCGCAAGGTGCGCCTGCCGGCTCAGGCCAAGGTCAGCCCCCGGTAACGGTTCAGGGCAGCGTGCACCTCATGCGGACGTGGCCTGGCCAAATGTCCCGGATGTCCGCGGTGCGGGGAGAGCACGTCGAGACCGTGGTCCTCAACCTTCGCCAGAACCTCCAGGACCAACTCGTGAACATTCCGGGTGCCGTCGGCCGCATCGGCGAGCCGATCCAGAACCTTAGCGATCGCCTCCGTCTGCGCAGAGTCGACCACCTGGGCCAAGGCGGCCAGGTCAATCATCTCCTTGCCGAACTGCACGGTGTCCCGGCCTTTGGCCCGGGCTGGCTTGGTTTTGCCGGAGGCGCGCAGGGATCCGGCGTCGAGCATGCGGACGTTGGCGTGAGAGAAGATGGGCTCAGCCGGGATCTCCTGGCCTGACTGCCGAGCGTTGTGAGCTGGGCTGGAATACTCGGCGGCGATGCGGCGAGCGCGTTCGGTGACCTCGTGCAGTGTGTAGTCCTGCAGAGCAATCACCTGATCAGCGACATCGAAGTAGGCGCCGGAACCACCTGCTACCAGCACAGTGGAAACGCCTCGTTCGGTGTACAGGGGCCGGACGCGTTCCACAAACGGGGTGATCGGTTCGCGGTCCGCGGGAATCAGCTGACGCATCCGCTCGTCACGAATCATGAAGTTGGTGGCGGAGGTGTCCTCGTCGATGAGCAGTGCTGAAGCCCCCGCCTCTACTGCCTCCACGAGATTGGCTGCCTGCGACGTCGATCCGGAGGCGTTGGTCGTGCTGAAATCTGCAGTATCTGTGCCTGAAGGCAGACCGGAGATGAACGGTGAGATATCGACCCCCGTCACAGCGCGGCCGTCTTCGGCCCGGATGGAGGCTGCCTCCGCCCGGGTGATGACCCATTCGCGTCCATCACCGGCGATATGCGGGTAGACCCCGCGCTCCATGGCCCGCAGCAGGGTCGATTTGCCGTGGTACCCACCGCCGACTATCACCGTCACCCCTTCAGGGACCCCCATCCCGTGCACCTGGCGGCCACTGGGCAGCGTGAAACGTGTGCGCAGCGATTCCGGGCTCGAGAACTCCACGACCCCTTGATCCAGGGGCTTGTCTGAATTCCCTGAGCGACGGGCCAGAACCGCGCCGTCGCCCACAAAAGCCACCAGATTCTTTTCCGCCAACTGGCTGCGCAGGGACTCCTGATCGCGGTAGAGCCGAATATGGTCCTCCAGGGCCTGGTGATCCAGTGAGGCGTGGAGCAGAGCGGCAGAGGCGATCTCTGGAAGCTCCTGGATGAGCAGTCGGGCCGCCTTCCGACCTAGTGCTTTGCGGCCTGCAGCAGGAAGCTCCACCGCGATACGGGCCTCCACCGCTTCGGCACTGATCAGCACACTGGAGCGTTCCAGGACCTGCTGGCCAGGAGTTCCGATGCTCACCGGGCTCCTACTTCCGCTGTCAGACTGCGCGGACCGGTTGCGCACGGCCTCCGCAAAGGCCCGGGTGATGAAATCTCCCACGGCGATGCGGCCAGCACGGTCCGAGACAAGATGTTCAGGAAGGTCGGCTTCAGCCCGCGGGATGCTGATCCGCATCAGGGATGGCGGAGCGAATGGATCCACCTGAACTTTGTCCACATTCAAGGTAAACGGTCCCAGACGGTGAGCACCGGCAATGTTCTTGTACCCTCCGTAGCCGCGCCCGTCGAGGGAATGCAATGTGCGCTCCAAAGTGGATCGGTCCGTCATATACCTACTGTCCTCATGTCAGCTGATCTGGTCGTTGTGTGTCATCCTCTCATCGGCTGTCCAGTGAGAGACTGGCTCCATGGTTGGAGCGGCTGTACGGCTATTGAGTGGTCTGTGGAGGTCGTCGCATCCGGGCCCCACATTGGTGGTCACCGCCTTGGCGGCCGCACTGGCGATCGCCAGCGGAGTCAGCTCTGGACGCGTCGGACTGCTGGCGGCTGCAGTGTTCGCCGGTCAACTTTCCGTGGGCATCTCCAACGACGCCCTGGATGCTGACCGCGACCGAGCAGTGGGCAGGACAGACAAACCCATCGCCTGCGGAGACATCAGCGTCCGGTCCGCTTGGATCGGGACTGCGACGATGCTGATCGCCGCCCTCGTGCTCTCCGCGCCCCTGGGAGTGGGCCTTCTGTTGGCACATGCGGCCTTCATCGCCTCCGCGTGGAGCTACAACCTGGGGCTGAAAGCCACGTGGTTATCGATCCTGCCGTACCTCTTCAGCTTCGGGCTTTTTCCCTCCCTTGCCACCTTGGCTGCGGCAGAGCCCCAGTTCGCCGCACCCTGGGCATGGCTGGCCGGGGCGGCACTGGGCGCAGCGCTGCACCTGACCAATGTGCTCCCAGATCTCGACGATGACGCCCGCACCGGCATCCGCGGCTTACCCCACCGGCTCGGTGGACGCATCAGCGCCAGCTGCGCCGCCGCCACTGTCATTACCGGCGGGCTGGCGGTGACCCTGGGGCCCACTCAGGGCAGTGTTGCGCAAGCCCCGGTGGTCGCCTGGCTGTTCTTCGGCGTCGTCGTCAGTGTTGCGGTCGTGACGCTGGGGATGGTGCGTGCTGGACGATCAGGAAGGGTCTTATTCCGGCTGGTCATGCTCGCCGCCTTCGTGCTCGCCGCCCAATTGGTGGCATCTGGCGGTTCACTCACCGGATGAGTTGCCGCTGGCCTAACGGTTAGGCGTGGTGGTCGAAACCCATGGCATAGGCGCGTGTCATCAGCCGGCCGGCGCCTGGACCGAGCATCAGCTGCACCACGTTGCTGCGCAGTGCGCTGAGCGCTCGCGGTGCGGGGCGTCCCAGCCGTGTGTTCAGTCCGGCCATTGCGGCGGCTCTACGGGCAGAGCCCACTCGTGCTCGCTCCCACCGGCGCAGCTCGGCCTCAGGGGCGTGACCCGAGCGCACCCAATCGGTCAGCAGTGGGGCCAGGCTCGCGGCATCGAGCAGCCCCAGGTTCATGCCCTGCCCCCCGATGGGACTGACTTCATGGGCGGCATCACCAATGACGAACACCCGCCCGTTGCGCAGGCTGGGGGCTACATATCGGCGTACGCCGAAGCCTCGTGTGGTGCCTTCCAGCCGATGGTCGCGAACTGCCAAAGTTCGTTCCATACGAGATTGTTGCGCTGTGGGATCCTGGTCGGCGTGGGGTGCGTCCCACGCCACGAACCTCCTGCGGCCGCCGGGGAGCGGGAACGATTCCAACACACCACCTTCATCCAGGTGAATCACAGCCGTGCTGCTGTCCTCCGCCGCAGCCACATGGGTATCCACCATCAGGTACCGGTCCGGATAGCTCTGGGCGGCGGAATTCGTATACACCAGGGCCCGGGAGCGGGAACCCCCAGCGAGAACCACAATGGGAGCACGTCGCTCACCCTCTGACGTCTGCAGGGTCACCTGCTGCTCGCTCTGCGTGATTGCAGTAACCGTCACTCCGCGCTGCACCCCTGGTGCCTCTGCGGCGAGGATCTGCTCGGTGGCTTCCTGCGGAAGGGTCGCGACGAACGGGAACCGTGTGGGCAGCTGGTCGAACCGCACCGCACCGAGCAGCTGGCCCTGGGACCTGGCCTCCCCGCGACTGACACGCACAGCGCCTTGGAGGAGGCGGTCTGTGACCCCAGAGCCTTCCAGCGCAGCCAGGGTTGGAGGGTGAATGCCGATGGCCCGGCTTCCGGGACCTGCCTGCTCGCGGGATTCAATCAGTGCGACGCCGATACCGCGGCGATTCAGTTCAGCAGAGAGCAGCAGCCCCACGGGCCCGGCTCCGATCACGATGACTTCAGGCACGGCCTGGACCCTGGGCGAGGAGCCGGAAGGCCGCGGGTGCGCTGACGGTCCAGTCATCTCCCAGGGCCGCGCTGAGTTCTGCGACTTGGTAGCTGCGCCGGATGGAACGTAACCCGTCCACCCGGAGGAACGTACCCGCTGCCAGAGGGGCGATTCCCACATTGTAGAGGGAGTAGGCGAGCCGGCTGCGCCGGATGTCATTGTGCAGCACGGCCGTCGTGGCCAGCTGTCGGGAGGCCTCGGTGAATCTGGTCAGCTCCTCGGGCTCCAGATGGTGCAGCACATGATTGGAGATCACCAGGTCGAAGGCCTGTCCCTGAGCGAGGAGTTCGTCGGCGTCAGCACACAGAAAAGTGCTGCCGGGCACGTGGGTGCGTGAGGCGACGTCGTGCGCTCTTGGGTCCGGGTCCGCGCCAGTCCACTCCACCTGCAGCCCGTCGCGGCGGGTGAGTGCTGCCAGGTGCGCTATGACGTCCCCACCGCCGGAACCCAAGTCCAGCACCCGCGCTGGACGCCCAAGACCAATCAGGAGCTCCTTGAGCCGGATGCGGTAAATGGTGCCCCATCCGGAGACCATCTTGTTGACCAGGCCGAATCGCCGCAGGGTCGCGTGGAGACGCTGCGGGTCGCAGTCGGGGTCGTCCATAAGTTCACGCAGGTGCTCATCGCGCTTCGACAAGTCCATGATGTGCCTCAGATGGAGGGGATCTTGTGCAGCAGGGCGGATTCCACCGTCAGGCCGGGACCGAACGCCAATGCAGCGATGCTCCCTGAGACAGCAGGGTCAGCCATCATCTGACGCAGGATGAACAGGATCGTGGCGCTGGACATATTGCCGTAATCGCGCAGGACCGACCGCGAGGCGGCGAGCGCCTCTGCTGGCAGGTCCAACCCCTTCTCCACCCGGTCCAGCACACTGCGTCCGCCAGGGTGCACGGCCCAGGTGTCAGGTGGTTGGTTTCCGCCCAGGAACGTGTCGACGGCGTGCCGAATTTCACGTCCGATAATGCGCGGAACTTCGGCAGAGAGTCTCATTTCGAATCCGTGATCGCCGATCGTCCAGACCATGTCTGATTCACCTTCATCAGTCAGGGCGGAGGCAAAACGGTCCAGCCGGATTCCACCGGGACGGCCGGTGTGTTCCTTGGCTGTGACTACTGCGGCTGCTGCCCCGTCAGCGAATACGGAGGAGGCGACAATCTGCTCCGGGTCGGAGCTCTCCCGAACGTGGATTGAGCACAGTTCCACGCAGACCACCAGCACGACGGCCTGGGGCCGGGCCTCGGTGATCTGGGTGGCGAGCCGAAGCGCCGGAAGGGCAGCTGCGCAGCCGATGAATCCTAAGTGGCTGCGCTCCACTGTGGCAGACAGGCCAAGGTCGCGGATCAGGTGGTAGTCGATCCCTGGGGCGAAGAACCCGGTGCAGGACACGGTGATCAGGTGGGTGATCTGCTCCGCTGCGATATCAGCCTCCACGACGGCTGAGTGTGCCGCCTGCGCCGCCAATTGGGGCGCGACGGCGCGGTAGAGCGAGTTTCGAGTGCCTGTGGTGGGTTTCAGCAGAGTGCTGTCCTCGGCGATGAACACGCCGTCGGGTGTGCCGCCTAGGCCAGCGAGGGCGGTGTGCCTGTTGCGGATCCCCGCGGCGTCGAACGCGGCGGAAATGTAGCGGCGAGCAAGCCGGTCCCGGCCGGGTTGCTCTGCGAAGAAGTCGCGCAGATAGTCCTGAGAGGCGGCCGTCTTCGGGACTGAGGTGCCGATGGATGCGATGCGCGTGGGCATGAGTCCACTAAACCATGATTGGCTTCTGCGCGTGTTCGGCTGCCGTCTCAGAGACACCGCAGGTCAGACCCTAGCCGGGGGCTATCAGGCGCTCTGCGGTGAGCGCACCGGCAGTCT
The DNA here is from genome assembly GCF_010119385.1 of Nesterenkonia haasae. Classification (GTDB taxonomy): domain Bacteria; phylum Actinomycetota; class Actinomycetes; order Actinomycetales; family Micrococcaceae; genus Nesterenkonia; species Nesterenkonia haasae. Next base: position 14,561 of record NZ_VFIE01000030.1, on the reverse strand, counting down.
CATCTGAGGCAGCGGCAGCCTGGGTCCTCCATGGCGGATCCTGACTCCGCTTGTTCTAGATGTCTTCGCCCAACTGGTGTGCCAGGTCTTCGAAATCCTGAGCGATGATGTCTGGCGAGGCAAAGTACCTGGGATACCTGCCGTCATCTCGATTGATCCAGGCAGTGCGCATACCCGCAGCGTGCGCTCCGTGGATATCCCAGGGATGCGACGCGACGAGCATCATCTCTGACGTGTTCTGCTCAACCATCCGGGCGGCGTAGTCGTATGCCTCTTGGGCAGGCTTCCACCGCGGAGCGTCTTGAACGGAGAGGATGTGGTCGAAACACTCCGCGAGTCCCGCGCGGCCCAGCAGTGACTCTGCAACGGCAGCCGGTCCGTTGCTGAGCGTCGCTAGGCGAGTCAGCCGCCGCAGGCTCGGGATCCCTTCAGCAGCGTCAGGGTGCAACGTCAAACTTCTGAAAACCTGCAGAATCTCCTCCCGAGCCTTCTGCGCACCCTCGGACCCGAGGAAGTTCTCACATCTGCGGTCGAGACTGTCTGCAGCAAGCTCTGTAAAGTCCGGATTCTCTCCAGCAGCGGTGAGCGCGAAACCGTCCCGGAGCAGCTCCTTGAACCAGAGGTCAGCTTCAACGGCAGCCACACCTTGCCGCTCAAAAGCGCGCCCGAGGGGGCCCATGTCGGATAACGTCTCGTTGACGTCGAACACCATGAATGTGGGCAGAGTCACTTGATGCACCTCTCCTTCGGGGATTCCGGCAGATCGCGCAGTCCTCAGAGCATATCCGTGCCACACATGGTGCCTCGTAGTCGAACCCCCAGTTCCAGTACGCTCAATACGTGGAAGGCCCGGAGGAGTCGAGCGTCAGGTCAGGGGACTCAGAGGCGGAAAAGACGCGGGAGTCCCGCAAACCTGTGATCGCTAAAGCCGTGGCGCTGATGATTGTTATCGGTATCTTCACGGCATTGGCTCTGGCGTTCCCTATCCCCTCGGTGGAGCAGCTGCGGAGCATGATCGCAGAAATTGGCTGGTGGGGTCCGGTCGGTTTCTGCATTGGATATGCCGCTCTCACCTTGGCGCCGGTGCCCAAAAATGTGCTCTCCATTACCGCCGGCGTTCTCTTCGGGTTCGGCCCAGGGCTGCTCATCGTGTACATCGCGGCCGTAGCCGGAGCGGCGAGCGCCTTCTGGCTCGGACGTTTCTTGGGCCGGGCGGCTGTAGAGCGGTTTACCGGTGCCCGGGTCGCCCGAGTCGACGACATACTCCGAGGGCACGGTTTCGCGGCAGTGGCGGGGGCTCGCCTGATCCCGGTGCTGCCGTTCACCGCGATCAACTACTCAGCAGGGCTGACTTCAGTCGGCTGGTGGCCCTATCTGGCGGGCACGGCACTGGGAATCATCCCCGGCACAGCCAGCTACGTCGCGCTGGGAGCCTACGGGTTTGACCCCGGATTTCGTGCCGAAGCTGCGCTGGCAGTGCTTGGCCTCCTGACCATAGGTGCCGCAGTATTCGCAGTCCGGAAAAGAAGACAAAGCAGGAGAGACAATGTTTGATGTTCGGCTACGCTCAGCGCTCGCCCCTGCGTTAGACGCCATAACCCGTCGCATTGATTATCCCTGGGTCACCCCGAACCGCCTGACCGGGTTGAACCTCGCCGCCGGTCTGGCCAGCGCGGTCATGGCCGCTACCCAGCAATGGGCCCCTGCGCTCATCCTGTGGTTGCTCTGCCGGCTTGCCGACGGTCTCGACGGACCACTGGCCCGACGCCGCGCGGAAGGCTCCGCTCAAGACTCCGGGCAGGGCGGATTCTGGGACATCTGCGCGGATTTCGTCGTCTACGGCGCCACGGTCACCGGGGTTGCTATCGGCGCGACCGCCGCCTTTGGAGCCCCCTGGCTGCCGTTTCTGCTGGTGCTCTTCGCCTACTACATCAACGGAGGCTCATTCTTGGCGTTCTCTTCCCTGGCCGAGCGAACGGGAAAACAACTCGACGACGGCAGGTCGCTCTCTTTCCTCGGAGGCTTAGCCGAAGGCTTTGAAACAGTTGTCGTGCACAGCCTCTGGCTGCTCTTCCCCGCCGCCGCGGCGTATATTGCCACGGTGTGGGCGGGGTTGGTCACCATCAGCGCTTCTCACCGAATCATCGCAGGCTATCGCGCGCTGTGATGACGCATTCTCCGCCGTCTCAGCTCAACCCCACAAATCCTGAAGGGGCCCACCATGGCGAAATACAACAGAATCGCTCCACTGTACGATCTGCTCTCGGCTGAGCACCCCGTCTATGGTGCCGGCCGGCGTGGGTTGGCCCGTCTGCTGGATCTGCAGTCAGGTGACCAGGTCCTCGACATCGGGTGCGGCACCGGGTTGAACTTTCCGTGGCTCAGCGAACGCGTGACATCCACGGGAACTGTGATCGGTATTGACCGCAGCGCCACTATGCTCGCCCAAGCTCGACGCAGAGCCCAGCGCAACGGCTGGACCAACGTCATCCTCATCCAAGCCGACGCCACCGGCCTCGAACCCGCAGATATCTCAGCGCGGACCATCAGCGCCGGTGGGCGGGCGCTCTCCGATGCTGCCCTCGCCACCTACTCGTTGTCCCTCATGGGTGCCTGGCCCTGCGCCTGGCAGTCCATGTGGAATCTCACCACACCCCGGGCGCGACTAGGGATCCTGGACATGCAGAAACCTCACGGCGCAGCAGCTGTCTTCAGCCCGTTGGCTCAGCTCGCCTGCAGGCTCGGCGGCTCAGACATCAACGCCCATCCCTGGACAGCACTCGAACGCGACTGCGCTGAGGTGAACAGTGCCTCCGCACGGGGCGGCCACCTGCAGGTCAGAGTCGGGTCCAAGCCTCCGGCGACCTGAGAAGTGCCCCCGGTCCGGCGTATGCTGGCAGCATGACCTCAGTCCGCATCAACGACAGTGACGTAGAGCTCCCAGACCAGGCCAGCGTGGTCGACGCCGTCGCCCACACCACCGGACGCGAACTCACCTCCGCAGGAGCCCCTGTGGACGGAGGCCGCCTGGGAGTTGCCGTGGCACTCGACGGGGAAGTGGTGCCCCGCAGCCGCTGGGCAGTCACCGAGCTCAGCGCCGGTCAGGACCTGGAGATCGTCACTGCGGTCCAGGGAGGTTGAGATGGAGATTGCACCGCTGAGCATCGGCGACTACTCACTGCAGTCCCGCCTCATTATGGGCACTGGGGGCATTACTGACCTCAGTGCCTTGGAGAAGGCTCTGGTGCAGTCGGGGACCACGCTGACTACTGTGGCTATGCGTCGCTACAGCCCCGACACCAAGACCTCGGTGTTCTCCATGCTCGAGCGGCTGGGAATTGACGTGCTGCCCAACACCGCCGGTTGCTACACCGTCAAAGACACCGTGCTGACCGCGGAGCTGGCGCGGGAGGCCCTGGAGACTGACCTGATCAAAGTGGAAGTCATCGCTGATGAGCACACGCTGCTGCCAGATGTGATCGAAACCTTGGAAGCCACCGAGCAACTCGTCGACAGAGGGTTCACCCCGCTGGTCTACACAAGCGATGACCCCGCGGTTGCACTGCGCCTGGAGCAGGCGGGTGCCGCGGCGGTGATGCCGCTGGGCGCACCAATAGGCACGGGCCTGGGAATCTTGAACCCACACAACATTGAACTCATCTGCTCCCGCGCCGGAGTGCCGGTGGTGCTCGACGCCGGAATCGGCGCCGCCTCACAAGCGGCCCTCGCCATCGAACTGGGCTGCTCGGCAGTCCTTGTGGCCTCCGCGGTGACTCGGGCTCAGGACCCTACAGCCATGGCTGAGGCAATGCGCCTCGCCGTAGAAGCAGGCCTGCACTCCGCCCGCGCCGGACGCATCCCCAAACGCGAACATGCGCTCGCCTCATCCCCCGCAGAGGGCATCATCAACCCCCTGGAGGACCTCACCTAGGGCTTTATCAGTCAGCTGTTGGGCGTTCAGCATCCTATAAGAGCCTGAAATCCCAACAACCTCCTGAAGATTGATCAGAAGGAACACCATGAATACCTTGAGCATGTTCAACCGCAGCCAGGCCGAACGTTTTCAGCGGCACTTTGCGCTGGCCGGATTCGGGATAGACGCGCAGGCGAAGCTGATGAACTCCAGGGCAGTCGTCATCGGCGCCGGGGGGCTGGGAGCGCCCATCCTTACCTATCTCACTGCGGCCGGAGTGGGCTCCATCGACATCATTGACCATGACGTGGTCGACCGCAGCAATCTGCACCGCCAAGTGATCCACTCTGAGGACACCATCGGCCAACCCAAGACAGCCTCGGCTGCGGCGACGATGCGCGGGCTCCATCCAGAGGTGAAGATCACCGAACACCAGGAGGCGATCACCGAAGCCAATGCGCTGCGGCTGATTGAACCCGCAGACATCGTCATTGACGGCTCAGATAACTTCACCGCCCGCTACGTGGTTTCCGACGCTTGCGAAATCGCTCATAAGCCATTGGTCTCTGGGTCCATCCTTCGCTATTCCGGGCAGGTGAGCCTCTTCTGGTCTCGCCTGCCTTCCGGCGAGCGTGGCCCCACCTACCGGGACCTGTACCCAGAAGCCCCCGACCCAGGTGAGGTGCCCACATGTGCGGAGGCCGGTGTGCTCGGTGTGCTCCCAGGCGTCGTCGGATCCCTCATGGCCACCGAAGCCATCAAATTCTTAGCTGAAATCGGCGAACCGCTCATCGGCAGAGTCATCACCTACGATGCCCTGAATTCTCATTTTGGGGAGTTCCGGCTTCGACCGGATCCGGAACGCGAGCCGGTCACCAGCATGGATGGCGGCAGGGTCCCCGAGCCTGGCCCGGTGCCCACGCCTGCCCCCGCCGCGCACGACGACGCCGCCAGCAGCTCTGACCCTGAGGAGTCTGCTGTGCCGGGTGACCTCGACTTCAATCCCTTCACCGGTGAACCGAAGCAGCATGACGACTTCTCCCCGGCAGAGTTCCAGCAAGCCGCCGCCACCGGCAAAGTCGGGCTGATCCTCGATGTCCGCGAACCGCATGAGCACAATGCTGGCAGCATTGAATCCGCCGTGAACGTCCCCCTGATGGAGCTCTGGCGTTCGGAGGAGCCTCCGGCCGGTTTGGAAGACGCCACGGAGGAGGCACCGGCAGTGGTCTATTGCGAACATGGAGTCCGCTCCCGGCAGGCGTTGGCCATGATTAGGCAGCGTTTCCCCGATGCGCAGGTGAAGAACCTGTTGGGGGGATACGCCCTCTGGCAGCAGCGCTGAGCGGCGGAACTTTCCACCTTCACCTGGAACCCCGGCCTGCTCAAGTGCGGGGTTGTGGGGTAGCTTAGAGGGGTGGATCAGTACCTGGCAGTCATAGGCGAATGCTTGGTAGACGTTGTCGAATCAGAGACGTCTGCCCCAAAGTCGCACGTGGGGGGCAGCCCGTTCAATGTTGCCGTGGGACTGGCTCGCCTGGAGCACAACGTGGTCTTCGCAGGTCGGCACGGTAACGATGACTACGGCCGTATGATTGCCCGGGCGCTGAGAGCTCAGGGCATCACTTCAGTACTGGACCCCGACGAGCACCCGACATCGGTCGCAATTGCCACCCTGGACCCGACCGGCCAAGCCAGCTACGAGTTCTCTCTGGACTGGTCGTTGCCTCCTGCTGACGAGCTGACCAGCAAACTGATGAAGCCCACCAGCACCATGGAACATCTGCACACCGGCTCGCTCGCGGCCATGATCGAACCCGGAGCGTCCGTGGTCAAGACGGTGCTGCGCCAAATGAGGGAAACCTCCACCATCTCTTATGACCCCAACTATCGGCCCACTCTGGTGCCGAATCGGGACCTGGCACGCGAGCAGACCGAAGAGTTCGTGGCACTGGCAGACGTCATCCAGGCCTCCACCGATGACCTGGAGCTGCTGTATCCAGAACGTAGTTTCGAAGACACCATGAGTGCTTGGCTGGAGCTGGGTCCGGCGTTGGTCACGGTAACCCGCGGCGCCTCCGGGGCCATGGCGCTGGCCCGCTCAGGGTTCGCTGAACAGAGTGCCTTCCCGATCGACGTCGCCGATACCGTCGGCGCCGGAGACTCGTTCATGGCTGCCACACTGTCCAGCCTGCGTGAGCGGGGCCTGCTCGGTTCGACTCACCGTGACGCGCTTCGCAGCATCTCGGAACGCGACGTCGCCCAGGTGCTGCACACTGCCGCGCAGGCGGCGGCTATTACATCTTCCCGCTTCGGAGCGCAGCCACCGACCGCCGCAGAACTTGCCGCCGCCTTGGCTGATCCGATCGCTCCCACAACACCCTGAACAAGGTCACGAGTCCGGGGCCCCGGCCTCTGATGATGACGACGGCAGCTCCTCAGCGCTGCGCCGTGTCAGCGTCAGATGCAGGCTCAGGGCGGCGTAGTAGAGGACATATCCACCGGACAGGCTGATCAGCCACAGGCTCGGTGAGGGGAACTGCACCAGGATCAGTGCGTACAGCCCCAGCCACAGAGTGGTGAGTGTCATGGTCGGCCACCACGCGGTCTCAGTCCTGGAGGGGTAGACGTACTTGATGGGGACGAAGACAAGCACCGTCAGTGCCAGCAGCGTGGTGACGGTGGCTGCCGTACCGGCGCCCAGGACAATCAGGTAGAACGCCGCAATGTTCCAGTAGCTCGGGAACCCAAGGAAGAAGTGGTCGTCGGTCTTCGCGTCGCTGCGGCAGAACTGGTAGCAGGAAGCGAGTAGGACCACCGATGCCACTGCACCGCCGACCCACCCACCGGGCAGGTACCCGGTGCTCCAGAGGAGCACCATGGGAGCGAAGGCATACGTGATGTAGTCAATGATGTTGTCCAGCAGGGCACCGTCGAAACCGGGAACCACTTCTTTGACCCGGAAGCGCCGAGCCAGGAAGCCGTCTGAGCCGTCAATGATCATCGCAGCCAAAAAGAGCCACAGCACAATTTCGACTTCGCCGGCGTAGGAAAGGTGCACCATGAGCAGGGCAAGGACCACCCCGAGCGCGGTATAGGCATGGACCGACAGCGCTGCTAGGCGATGCCGCCTACCTGTGTGGGGTGCAGACATGGCCTCACCTTACCCGCGTATGGTCCGCTTGCGGCGATGCGGAGCTGCGGGTCTCGGTCAGGATGTGCATCGGCAAAGCCCAGAATGACCTGCTGGAGTACGATCTCAGACCACAGGATGGGGTGAGAATCCTCCTGTACTCCGATGTCGGCTCCCTTCATTCGGGAAACCATGGTGTGTATGAACACCGCACCCTTCATTACCGCGACCCAACTGAGCAAAAGGTACGGCGCCACTGAGGCCCTCCGCGGGGTAGATGTCACTATCCATCATGGAGAGTCGGTGGCCATCATGGGGCCATCTGGCTCAGGAAAAACCACGCTGATGCACGTACTGTCCGGGATCATCACCCCACATTCCGGCTCCGTTCAGTTCCAGGCACTGAACCGTCCCGTAGAGCTCTCCACTCTCAACTCGGAAAAGCGAGCAAAGCTGCGCCTTCAGCACATAGGCTTCGTGTTCCAAGAGGGTCTGCTGATGCCGGAACTGACAGCTCTGGAGAATGTGGCCGTTGCTCTGATGCTCTCCGGGGTACCCCGTCCAGCTGCGGAGTCAACAGCCGCTGGGTGGCTCCATGCCCTGGGACTCGAGGGAATGGAGGACCGTCGGCCCGGTCAGCTCTCTGGGGGGCAGGCGCAACGGGTCGCCATCGCGAGAGCTCAGGTGAACAACCCGCAGATCGTCTTCGCGGATGAGCCCACCGGAGCGCTGGACTCCGCGACGTCCGATCAAGTGCTCAGTGCCCTCCTCGATTCCACTTCAGGACGCGGAGCACCCTTGGTGGTGGTCACCCATGATGAGGCTGTCGCAGCGCGCTGCTCACGAATTGTCCGGCTGCAGGATGGGCGTCTCGTCCACGATTCTGCCACCAGTGGTGCCCTGCCAGAGGGTCACAATGCAGGGGGCGGGCGATGATCCGGCTCTTCCTTGAGAAGCTCTTCGCGGATCGGGCGGTTTGGGCACTGCCTGTTGCAGGATTCGGCCTCACGAGCGGCATCGGACTGATGGTCTTCGCAGGGGCAATGTACTTCTACACACTGGAACACTCCGCGTTGCAGGACGTGTACTTTCTCTACGCCACCGTTGCCCTGATCCTGCTGGTGATCCCCATGTTGGCGTTGATGAGTTCGGCAGCGAGGCTCCTGGCCCGTCGTCGGGACGAACGCCTCTCAGGACTTCGACTCCTCGGTGCCAGCTCAGGACAACTGCGCCGGCTGGTGTTGGCGGAATCGGTGGTCCTTGCGGGAGCTGGGATTCTGGCGGGATCCCTGCTCTACGCGCTGCTGATGCCATTAGTGGGCCTGTTGGTTTTCGCGGGTCAGCCGATGGGTGTCTCTGGGCTATGGCTGGGGCCAGGCCTGTTGGCTGCCACCTGCGCCGTCCTGCTGCTTTTCGCGGTCGCGGCAGCCGTTGCTGGACTGCGTCGGGTGGAAGTTACCCCATTAGGTGTCCGCACCCGGCAGCTACCGCAGCGAGTGAAATGGGTCCGGGCGGTGATCGCGCTGCTCGCCGTTGCCGTGGTGTTCATCCTCCACAACATGGTGCCGATCCATAATGAAGTGCTACTCCTGGTGGTGGCGTTTGCGTTCCTGGCGGTGCCTCTGCTGGCTGTGCAGCTCGTCGGACCATGGGTGCTGAAACTCATCGCCAGACGGCAGGCGAAGCGTGCTGCCACTGCTGAGCGGCTCATTGCGGCAAGGAACGTACTGGAGTCCCCCCAGCAGATGTGGCGACAGGTCGGAGGGGTTGCCATCGCTGCATTTGTGGGCGTGATCGCCGGCAGTGGGGTAGCTCTGATGAGCTCATTGGAACCCATGACTCATCCAGAGGATGTGATGCTTGTCGGTGATATCCAGCGCGGAGTGTGGCTGACTCTCTTCGTGGCGTTTCTGATGACAGCCTGCTCAGTGGGGTTGAATCAGACAGCACAGGTCTTGGATCGGAAGGATCTCTACAGAGGACTGGCCACGATGGGGCTCAGTGTGCGCCAACTGAACCGGATCCGCGTCCAATCAGTGATGCGCCCGCTTGCGGCAGTCCTCACAGTGGCGGTTGGGAGCGCATGTGTTGTGGCGCTGCCCATCGTGGGGTTGACGATCCTCACGGCCCCGCTGACGATCCTCCTTCTGGCACTGGTGCTCGGTACCGGAGTGCTTCTGATCTACTTGGGTATGCTCGCTACCCGACCCACTATGCGAGTCGTGACTGGGCCTGCCTAACGAGGAGCTTCGCTGCCACCCGCTCCGTACTCTTCCGGCGCCATCGTTTCTGCCCGGCCCTTGACGGGCTTGTCGTTCTGCCGACGGTAGTCGACGGACTGGACGACGAAATAGCACAGGGCGCCCAGGATTGGAACGAATGCGATGACCAGAACCCAAAGGACATTCCATGGTCTTTGGTGCGTAGTCTGGGCGTAGATCATGAATGCCGCGACCAGCAGAACCCCGTAGACCAGGACGCCGAAACGCAACCACCAGGGCACTGTCACTGAACCAGCAGGTGCCCCCTCGGCAAGCATGGCGAGTAGCTCGGTGATCATGGGGTGAGTCTAGGCGCTGGGGCTGACCGCCACCTTGACCTGACATGGAAGGACCGTGGGGTCCTAGTCCTCGTGGGGCACGGTTTGGGGCCACACTGAGCGTGCGCGCATCACCGCGGCGAGCGCCTCGGCGTCGTCGGTCATAATGCCATCCACACCCATGTCCAGTAGCCGGTGCATCTCTGCCGGGTCGTCGACTACCCACACGTGGACCTGCAGCCCCGCTCGATGGCAGCGCTCCACAAATCTCGGGCGCACAATCGGCACCCGAGTTTGGCGAATCGGCACCTGGACACAATCGAAGTGCGCGAGGCGCTGCGAGAGCTTGCCGAAACCGCCCAACGGGCCCAAGAAAACCATCAGGGCAGTGGAAACCCAGCCGCCTGAGGAAGCGACCTGCTTGGTGACCAGCCGGCCGACTCGCTGCCTGCGGGCATCATTAAAGCTGGCGGCGAGCACTCGGTGATGTGCTTCATGCCGATCAACGATCTCTGCGAAGTGCCGCGCAGCTTCCGAGTCTTTGAGGTCAACATTGAAATGGGTGTCTGGAAGGGCCAGCAGCGCCTCCTCAAACTTCACCAGTGGTTCACCAAGTCCAGGCTTCGGGTCATCTGCGGGGTTGGTTTCCGTGGCGGCCGTGACGCGCAGCTGGCTGAGCTGGTCCCAGGTGTGGTCGCCGAGCCGTCCGGCACCGTCGGTGACCCGGTCAAGGGTTTCATCATGAAAGACGACCAGCACTCCATCAGCGGAAGTCCGTACATCGATCTCGAGATAGCGGAATCCGAGGTCCACTGCTCGGCGGAATGCTGCCATTGTGTTTTCCCGTGCCGGGTCAGCTCCGCGGTGGGCGAAAGCCAAGGGCGCATGATGCAGTCGTCCCGGGGTCGAGTTCAGAAGGTAAGGAACCTCTCGGTATGGATAAGCGCGGTATGGGCTCTGTGCGGCTTGGTTTTTCATCAGGGCAGCGTCCCCTTCAGCAGCAGCTCCAAAACCTCAGCCACCCCGTCATTTTCGCAGGTCCCAGCAATCCGGTCAGCGGCGGAGCGGGCCATAGGGTGGGCGGAACCGACAGCCCAGGAGGTCCCTGCCCACTGAAGCATCTCAACATCGTTGGGCATGTCTCCGAATGCGATGGTGTGTTCGGCGTCGATGCCCAGAGAGTCGGCGTATCGGCGCAGTGCCTGGGCCTTGTTGACGCCCTTAGCCGATATTTCGAGAAGGCTGACTCCCGGGGCCGAATGCGTCACTGTGACCATATGGCCGATCCGCTCTTGTGCAGCGGCAATAAACGCATCGGCTTCCATCGCGTGGGTCTTGGCCAGCAGCTTCAGCACCGGCACCTTTGGTGCGAAACCCTCTGCGGAGACTGGCCGGGCGGTGTGGCGTTCGAGGGTTTCATCCAACGGGCCCATAGTGATCTCCGCGTCGCGGATCCCCGCAGCGCGTCGCCGCTCGTCGTCGAACCACAGTGACCCGCGGGCGAAGGACTCCTCCATGTGGAGCATCTGCGGAGTCTCTGCAGCGAAAGCCACCGTGGGGTCCAATTCTTGAATGAGGTCCTTAGCGTCGAACAGCGACTGCGTCGCAAGCGGTTGGTGATCCAGGGGTGTATTCGCCGCCAGGTCATAGGTCATCGCACCATTGGAGGCGATCACCGGACCCATCAGTCCTAACGCGCTGCTGATCCCACGTAGGCCCCGCACTGGGCGGCCCGTAACGAGCACCACAGCGATGCCCGCTTCGCGAGCAGCCTGAAAGGCCTCCACGGTCCGGGTCGAAACCTTCCCGGAAATCGACTGCGCGTAGGAGAGAATCGTGCCGTCCACATCAGTGGCGACCAGTTTGACTGGAGCGTCGCCCACTGCGGGTCTCCCGAATGAGACGGGAGCGACGGGCTGAGAGTTCATTCAACTAAAGTACCGAAGAAACCTGGCTAACACCGGCACCCTCGGGATGTGACGTCATCCTGTGGTCTGAGGCTTCTTTCCGAGCTCCTCTTTAGACTGGGTCTCATGCCTGACCGCCTACTCGACGCACCGCCTGTCCATGTGCGGATAGTCCGGCACTTCGAACGACGGCCGTGGTTGGGCGACACCCTTTTTAAGGTCATTCCGCTGCTGCTGCTCAGTGCCCTGTTCTGGGTGGTGAGCCCCGGGCTTTCCCCATCTCCGTACAGTACGGGGATGTTCGGCACCTCGGTGCTGCTGCCCGCCATGGTGGTGCTGGAGTTCCTGGCGATCGCCCCCCTGGCGCTGTCTCGCATACGCCCAGGTCTGGCTGCTGGGATCATCGCTTTCGCTGCGCTGTGCCAAATGTTGGCCATGTACGGTCCGGGTTTCTCCGCAATCTCTGTGCCCTTAGTTGTCTACGCCTGCGCAAAGTACGGCACCCGGTCAGTCAGCCTGACCTACCTGGTGACAGGTCTCATCGGAGCGGTGCTGCTCGGGCTTCTGGTGGTGGCCTCTGCCGGTGGACTGACCGGTGCGCCTGCTGGCGGGGACTGGGGTGCGGCCCTCTTCATCGCTGCGCTCTTCACGGGTTTCTCCGCTGCAGTGGTGCTCAGCGCGTGGCTGTTCGGTGATCTGGCGGGGCGGCGGCGTCGTGAGCGGGAGGCGATCAAGGAGAAGAATGTACTGCTTGAACGGGAACGGGACCAGGAAGCACGGTTGGCTGCTGACGCAGAGCGGATGCGCATCGCGCGGGAGATGCACGACATCGTCTCCCACTCAATGGGGGTCATGATCGCTCAGGCTGACGGTGGCCGCTATGTCCTGGACCAAGACCCTGGGCGTGCGGGTGAAGCCTTCGAAACGATCGGGGACACCGGACGCCAGGCGCTCACCGAGCTGCGCCGTATGCTCGGGGTGCTCCGGGAGGAGGGAACTCTGAAGAAACGCCCGGCCCCGGGAGTGGGTGACATCCCCCGGCTTGTGGACGATGTCCGCGCATCCGGATTGGAGGTTGAACTCAACATCGCCCAAGAGTCGCTGCCTCCGCTCGGTGAGGGGGTCGAGCTGGCGCTGTACCGGATCATCCAAGAGGCCCTGACCAACACGCTTAAGCACGGCGGTCCTGAGGCGAAGGCATATGTCTGGTTGGGCACCGACTACCGTGCGGGGGAACTGGCCTTGGAGATCAGTGACACAGGCCGCGGAGCGGCAGCACGGAACGACGGTGCCGGCTCGGGTCTGCTGGGAATGGCGGAGCGGGCCCGGCTCTATGGTGGGTCGCTGAACGCCAAAGCCAAAGGTGAGGAATCATTGGAGTCAGGATTCAGCGTCGAAGCGCGGTTCCCGTTGGAGCGGGTGCGGCCCCACAGGAGGGGACGTTGAGAATGGATAAGAGCCCGGAGCCGGTCCTCAATGGCCAGGAAGCGAGTCGGTCATGAATGACACCACCCAGCAGATTTCTGTTCTGCTGGCCGATGATCAGGCGCTGCTTCGCGCTGGATTCGCCATGGTTATCGACTCCCAGGCCGATATGGCGGTCGCCGCGCAGGCCGGTGACGGCGCCCAGGCTTTGGATCAGCTGCGCAAGCTTGCCGCTGCGGGGCAGGGACCTGATGTCGTGCTGATGGACATTCGCATGCCGGTGCTGGACGGACTGGAAGCCACGGCCGCGATCACCAAGGACCCGGTGCTGGCGGGAACGCGGGTGATCGTCCTGACGACCTTCGACACTGATGAGTACGCCCTGCAGGCGCTGCGATCCGGAGCAGCGGGGTTTGTCCTGAAGGATGTTCAGCCGGAGGTCCTGCTGGACTCCATCCGTACAGTGGTCACTGGAGGCGCTGTGGTCGCTCCGACCACCACGCGGCGGCTGCTTGACTCCACCCTGTTGGGAGAGGGACGACGCCGCGCCCCCACCAGTGAACAGCAGAAGCGCCTGGATCTGTTGACCAACCGGGAGCGGGAGATCCTCGCTGAAATGTCCACCGGTGATTCCAATACTGAGATCGCCGCGCGGCTGTACCTCTCTGAGGCGACCGTCAAAACCCATGTGGGGCAGGTGCTGGCAAAGCTCAGTTGCCGGGACCGCGTTCAGGCTGTGGTGTTCGCCTACGAATCAGGCATCGTCGGCGACTGAACTCATACCGCAGGATGAGGTGAGGTTGGGCCTATGGGCCGATGCTGTGCCGTCGCCGGTTCCGTAATGTCAAGGGTATGAAGACAGCTACCACTACTCGCGCGGCGCTCCGCGCTGAATCCCTCACCAAGACCTATGGCTCAGGAGAGGCGACTGTGCACCCATTGCGCAGGCTGAGCGTTGAAATCCCCGCGGGAGAGTTCACCGCGATCATGGGCCCTTCCGGGTCTGGAAAGTCGACACTCCTCCATGTTCTTGCGGGGTTGGACAGCGCCGATGAAGGCAGTGTGCTGCTTTCCGTGGGGGAGCGCCACGTCGAGCTCACCGGCCTGTCGGAACGGGACCTGACACTCGTTCGTCGCCAGCACATCGGGTTTGTCTTCCAGGCCTATAACCTGGTGCCCGCCATGACAGCCCGGGAGAACATTCTGCTGCCGAGTTCACTGGGTGGGCCGGAACCGGAGCGCCACTACTACGACATGGTCATTGATCGACTCGGGCTGACCGACCGCCTGGACCACCGGCCCTTCGAGCTCTCTGGCGGACAACAGCAACGGGTCGCGGTGGCCCGGGCGTTGGTCTCCAAACCTGCGGTGATCTTTGCCGATGAGCCGACCGGAAACCTGGATTCACGCACCGGAGCGGAGGTGTTGGCGCTGCTGCGTGCCGCCGTGGACGAGTTCGGACAGACAGTCGTTATGGTCACCCATGATGCCAATGCCGCCGCGGAGGCTGACAGAACAGTCGTTCTCTCCGACGGTCGAGTGTCAGAGACCCTTAGTCGCCCCACTGCTCAGTTGTTGGCCGCCAAGATGATCGGAGCAGCTCGTTGATGCGGGGTAGCTTCGAGCGCCTGACGGTGCTTCGGGCCC
>NZ_VFIE01000029.1:40714-60223 GCF_010119385.1 Nesterenkonia haasae | reverse complement strand
ACCCAGCGGGGTCTTGGTGAGTTTCACCGGTGGTTGACGAGGTGTGTTGCTGACCTGGACCCCGAAGCTTACGAGGCTGCGTGTGAGGAGGCTGGTGAGGGCCGGTATGTGCGCTTTGAGCATCAGGCGAATGGGATGAGCTATCTGGAGGCGTACCTACCCACGTTGGAGGCCGCAGCGATTCAGAACCGGCTCCGGGCGGCAGCCCGCGGTCTGGACTCACCACCAGCACATGATGATGAGGACCCCCACGCCGGCGGGGATGTCACGTCTGGTGGTGATTCTCGGTCTCTTGTGCAGCGGCAGGTGGATCTTTTGGCTGCGTGGTTGCGGGATGGTCGGGTCTATCAGACCCCGGTGGAGGCGAAGATCATGGTGATGATCCCTGAAGCGACCCTTGCCGGGGTATCTGATGAGCCGGGGGTTGCAGCTGACCGGTCCTGGCGGATCCCCGCTGGTCAGGCCCGGGCTTTAGCGACAGACCCCGGTGCGCAGCATCAGTGGTATCAGGGCCGGGTCCGCCGGAACTTGAAGGAGGCGGACTATGACCTACTGAGTGCCCGGTATGTGGGGCGGTTCCCGCCTGCCCGGTTGCGGGATGCGTTGGTGTTCCGTGACGGGACCTGTCAGGCACCAGGGTGCACGGTGGCCGCGCAGTGTTGCGATATCGACCACCAACACCCCTGGGAAGCAGGTGGGGAAACCACAGCAAGCAATTTGTGGGCGCTGTGCCGGAGGCATCACCGGATGAAATCCCACGGCCACCTGACCCCACCCACACCAGAAGACAAGCACAAGGCGCACCCACCCAAGCGGGCGGGCCCCGCTCAACCCCCGCCAGGTAATAGGCACCCCGACCGGGGCCAACACAGATCCCCGTCACGCCACCACCGCCACCCACCAGCCATTGAGCGTGTCTGATAAACGTCTAGTCCAGCCGATGGTGCCGTGAACTAGTGCTGCGGTCTTTGCAGCTCTCGGCATTGAACTGCCATGTCTGGCCGTTGCGGTCAGCGCGCCTCTAGTTCTCCAGCTCCAGGGCGTCAATGATCCTGTCGGCACACGCCGGCGGTTCACGCGGCAGCGAACCGTCCTCTTCTGTCACGAAATTCAGGTGCTTGGACCGGAACTGCCGGTAGTCCGGCGGTCCAATGCTCAGCGCAGTCTCCACTGCCTCCGTCGCCGACTCCACAATGGGGCCCGGGACTTCGGCCACGTAATCCACTGCCAAGCCCCGATCCTCGGTGTAGTCAGCAATGTCATAGGGCCAGAAAACCAGCGGGATGTTCCGCAACGTGGCCTCATACGTCACCGCCGAGTAATCAGTAATCACCACATCAGCAACGGCCAACCAGTCCAGGACCCCCACATCGGTACCAATAATGGTGCGCCCACCATCGGGAAGAGGTGACTTGTCGATGGGGTGCGGCAGCATGACAAGGGTGTTGGCGGCGTCGTCGTACTCAGCGAAAGCGGCAGCCACCTGCGTGTACGGAATGTGCTTACCCCGCCGGAACGTGGGAATGTACAGCACCGTCCGGCCGCCATTCTGCGCGTTCTCCCGCAGCTGCGGATAGCGGTCCAAGATCCGCTCACGCCGGGAAGCCACCGTCTGGCTGTCCAACAGGTAATCCACCCGAGGCATCCCCAACGGCTGGACTCGATGGCCCGGGATCCCGAAAGCCGCGGTGTACACCGAAGCGGGTACCTGCCCGGAGGCGCACACAAACGTGTAGTTCTGGTGCATCCGCATGGTCGCTGCCACGCGGGGATGCGGACCTTCCCGGGTACCCGAGGCCAAATGCCCGAACTTCTTAATCGCCCCCAGAGCGTGCCAGATCTGACCGATCCGCAGCCCCTTGCGGTGATTGAGGATACTCACCGGAATGATGTACCCGTCGACAAGGCACCCCGAACAAGTGGCCAGGTGATACATCTCGCGGAACGCTTTGGGGATATAGGAGGCCGAGAGCTTGCGGTGCTTGATCACCACGATCCGGTGTCCAGGGTGCTTGCGCCGGATCGCCTCCTTCAGCAGCCGGAAGTCAACGGTGATCTGCCGGGGCTCACGGGTGATAAGGACCACTTTGCGCTGGACCGGCAGCAGCTTCATCAGCGCGTAGATGCTCCGCGCACCAGAGACCATGATGCCTAGTGGAGTGGTCAGGATTCGCTTCTCCAGGACCTAGATCCTTCCATCATGGCGGTCGCAATGAATATCACCGCTACCCTAACGCACGCTCATGGATTCCTGGGTGACATATGAGACATCGTGGTTCGTAAATGAAATCCGGTAGCGTGTCCGGCTATGCGAGTCACCATTACCCCAGACACTGAGGGCGTCCTCAACAGCGACACCGGAACCACCGTTCGGCGCAGCGTTCTGCCCTGCGGTGTGCGCGTCCTCACCGAGGAAATGCCCGGGGTGAGATCCGCGACCATCGGCTACTGGATCGGTGTCGGCTCCCGGCATGAGGCTGACCACCAGCACGGATCCACCCACTTTCTGGAGCACCTGCTGTTCAAAGGCACTGCCAAGCGCTCAGCCTTGGACATCGCCTCCGCATTCGACGCCGTCGGTGGGGACTCCAACGCCGCCACCGGCAAAGAATCCACCTGCTACTACGCCCGGGTGCTGGACACCGACCTGCCCATGGCGGTCGATGTGCTCACCGATATGGTCACCTCCGCTGTGATCGACCCGGACGAATTGGAGGTCGAACGTGGCGTGATCCTCGAAGAGCTCGCCATGGATGAGGACGACCCAGCTGATGTGGTCCAGGAACGCTTCGCCGAGCAAGTCCTAGACGGGCACCCCCTCGGCCGACCCATCGGCGGCACCAAGGCCGCCATTGAGGCCGCCATCCGCGACGACGTCGTCGACCATTACCACCGCTGGTACCGCCCTGAAGAGCTGGTCATCACCGCCGCAGGAGGACTCGAGCACGACGCCGTCTGCCGCCTGGTTGCCCAGGCCCTGGAAGAATCCCGGTGGGACATCTCCACACCTGCGGAGCCGGCCCCACTGCGCACCGCACGGCAGGAGCAGATCCCCGTCCGAGCCGGCACCGAACGCTTCACCAAGCCGGTGGAGCAATCCCAGGTGATCCTCGGCGGCCGCGGCATGTCAGCCTCCGACCCGGACCGGTTCGCGCTCAGTCTGCTCCACGCAGTCCTCGGCGGGGGAATGTCCTCCCGCCTGTTCCAAGAAGTGCGGGAGAAGCGCGGCCTTGCCTACGCCACATACTCGTTCTCCGCCGCCTACACCGATGCCGGGTATTTCGGGCTCTACGCCGGATGCCTCCCCAACAAAGTGGACCAGGTGGTCAGTGTCCTGGAAGACCAGCTCCAACGCATGGCCACCGAGCCGGTGAGCGCCGATGAGCTGGCCCGCGCCAAAGGACAGCTGCGCGGAGCCACTGTCCTGGGGATGGAGGAGACATCCTCCCGGATGAACCGACTCGGCCGGGCCGAACTGGTGCGCGGAGAATTCGTGGACATCTCCGAGACTCTCGATGAGGTCGACTCAGTCACCACGGAGGATGTCCAGCGCGTGGCGTCACGGTTGGCGAAGAGCCCACGGGCCACGACCATCGTCGCGCCAGAGCCTGTCTGAGGCGTATGGTGGGCCTATGACTGACTACGATCCGCGCGCCCGCGTCATCGCACCGGTGATCGTCTCCACCCGCGCAGCCACCGGGGAGCGCGAAGACCAGTCCACAGCGGTCATGGCTGAATACGCCCAACAGATCGGATTCATCTGCCGCCCGCCGGTCATCATCCCCGACGGGGAAGGTGTCCTGGCTGCGCTGTCGGAACTGGTGGTCCAGGTGGGTCCCGCCGTGATCATCACCTCCGGGGGTACGGGCCTCACCCCAGATGACCTCACCCCGGAGTTCACCAAACCAATGCTGGACAAAGAGATTCCCGGGGTGATGGAAGCGATCCGTATCCACGGACGCTCCAAGAATCCGCTGGCCTCGCTCAGCCGCGGGGTAGCCGGGGTCAAAGACGCCACCGTCATCATCAACCTGCCCGGTTCACCCAAGGCCGTGCGCGACGGTATGGAAGTTCTGGTGGAGCTGCTGCCGCACCTCTGCGATCAGGTCGCTGATATCCGCGACTCACACCACTGGGGCTGATCCTCGCCTGAACGAGCCGTCCCATCCGGATGCTCAGGTGCGGCGCAGAACCAGATTGTGGCCAAGTCGGTAATCAGAACTGCTTCGTGTATTACCGCTGGCGGTGCATCTGGATGGCTTGCTTCATGGTCTGGCGGGCGCGTGAGCGGTCACCAGCGATGTCATAGGCGTAGGCCAACCGGTACCAGACTCGCCAATCATCCGGGTCAGCCTCCGCTTCCGCCTTGAAGCGCGCGAACTGCTCGTCCGCCTGGCCGCGATTCGGCCGGCCCGCGGGGGAGCGTTCCACGGTATCCTCCGGCAGCGCATCCTCGGCTTCCAGGATCTTCCCCAGCTGCTCGGTGCGCACCCCAAAGAAGATCGCATGCCACAGGAACCAGACGCCCAAGGCCACGATCACCAGGGTGCCGGCGCCCAGCAGACGAGCCACCAGGTCATCGACCATCAGGAAGCGAAAAGCAGACGTCGCGGCGCTCACCATGATGATCGCCACGAGGACGATCATCACCCAGGTCCAGATTTTGTTCTTCACAGGCCCAAATCCAAATAGCCGTCCAAACCATGAGTCAGACCGGGCCGCTGCGCGACCGTGCGCAGCCCCAGGAGCACCCCCGGCATGAAACTGGCCCGATCGAAGGAATCATGCCGGAGCGTGAGCTGCTCACCTGACGAACCCAGCAGAACCTCCTGGTGGGCGACCAGGCCCCGGAGTCGCACAGAGTGGACCCGGATTCCATCGATGTCCGCCCCACGAGCTCCCTCAACCTGGTGTTCGGTGGCATCAGGGGATATGCCCACACCAGCAGACTCACGAGCATCTGCCATGAGCTCCGCTGTTCGCACCGCGGTGCCGGAGGGTGCATCCACCTTATTCGGATGATGCAGCTCAACGATCTCGGCCGATTCGAAGTACTGGGCAGCCTTCGCGGCAAACGCCGAGGCCAGCACTGAACCCAGAGCGAAGTTCGGGGCAATCAGCACGCCCACTTCCGGGTGTTCTCCCAACAGGCCGCGCAGCGCACCAAGCCGGTCAGTGTCCCACCCCGTGGTGCCCACCACGGCGTGGAGCCCGTTCGCCACGGCGCCATGGACGTTATCCACGGTGGAATCAGGCACCGTCAGGTCCACCACATGCGTGGCGCCGGAATCAATAGCCTGTTGGAGCGGATCGTTGCGCCCCAAGGCCGCAACCAACTCCATGTCTTGGGCGGACTCCACCGCTTTCACCGCTTCAGAACCCATACGGCCCCCGGCGCCCAGCACCGCGACTCGAATTATGTGCGTACTCATAGCCTCCAGCCTACGTTCCGCAGGCAGGTGCGACCACCGCGCAGCGCATCAACATGTGCTTACCCATCAGCGGTCAAAAAAGAATCTTGAACACAGTGCAACCTTTTCAAACCACAGCCAGTAGTCCAGGTGTGAGCACAACTTATGTGGTCACCACCGAAAGCCCATGGGCATTACGAAAGGACGCGATCATGCGTAAGTCACTTTCCCTCGCCGCAACGGCCGGACTCGGTCTGGTACTTGCAGGCTCAGCAGCACCCGCCTTCGCCGACAGCCACGAAGAAGGCGCACACCTGTCAGTACTCCACGCTGTACCGGATCTGCCGGTCGATGTCTACGTGGATGGCGAGCTCACCTTGGATGACTTCAACCCGGGTGATCTAGCTGGTCCACTTGAACTGCCGGCCGGCGACTATGAGATCGCGATCACCGCAGCAGATGCGGAAGATGACTCCGATCCGGTCCTCGGCCCGGTGAGTGTCTCGCTCGACGGCGGTATGGACTACACCGCCGCAGCCCACCTGGACGCATCAGGTGAGCCCACGGTGACCCCGTTCGTCAACGACACCTCCGAGCTCAGTGCAGGCGACGGCCGACTGACCGTCCGCCACATTGCTGCAGCACCTGAGGTGGACATCTGGGCCAACGGTGAGGTGGCCGTCGAGTCCCTGGCCAACCCGGACGAGGCTTCCCTCGAAGTGCCCGCTAGCACTGTAGAGGCCGCAGTCTCCCTGGCAGGTGAAAGCGATCCCGTGCTCGGCCCCGCTGACGTAGATGTCGCTGAAGGTGCCACCACCATCGTCTACGCCTGGGGCTCCGCTGAGGACGGCAACCTTGATCTGGCAACCCAGGTAGTTGACGGTATGCACTCGGCTCCCGAGGGTGTTCCGGCCGGCAACTTCCAGGTCACCCAGCAGAGTTCACCCGCTGCCTGGGCCGCCGGCCTGGGCATCCTGGCACTGCTTGGTGTCGGGGCAGCAGCCGTCGGTGTGCGGGCAAAGAGCCGCGCCTAAGGATGACTATGGACCGCTGCCACACTCCACGAGGCCCACGCAGAAGTATCCCGCTGCTGCTGGTGGCCGCCCTGACTCTCTCAGGGTGCGCCGCCAGCGGACAGGGCGCTGCTGCCGAACCTGCAGAGTCAGCGGTCAACGACTCCCGGGGGTCAGAAGTTCCCCCTGCTTCCCAGACCCCCGGGCCTTCCCCACAGGCCGGCACGGCATCGATCTCCGATGCCGTGCCGGTCCAATCCGCCGAACTCGCAAGCATCGAGCAGGCCCCAGCACCGGTCCGGGTCATCTACCCCGGAATCGACGCCGAGATTTCTGTACTCGCCCACGGCGTGTCGGACGACGGACAGATGGACATTCCCGACGACGCCGCCGAAGCCGCCTGGTACCAATATGGGCGCGCGCCCGCTGACGGCACCGGAACCACCGTGATCGCCGCCCATGCCGGGTCCACTCACACCCCTGTGGGGCCCCTGTACCTCCTGCATGAGGCACAGCCGGGGGAGGAGATCACCGTCGAGGACGAATCCGGAGAGGAATACCTCTACGCGGTCACCGAGGTGGAGCAACAGGACAAGGACGACCTGGACTTCGCCCCCTACTTCACCCGCGACGGGGATCACCATCTGGTGCTGATCACCTGCGGAGGTCAATGGAATCCAGATCGGAGCAGCTACAATGACAACATCATCGTCACCGCCACGCCCATAGACTAGTTCGGATTCTTCCGAGGTACTCGACCCTCCCCGACGGTAGGCCAAAGGAGGAACCCTGGACACGCAGTCTCTGGCAACGCGATTCGCAGCTGGCGAACCCGCAGCAATGCATGAGGTGTACCAGCAGCATGCGCAACTGGTCTTCTCCCTGTGCATGGCCTCCCTCCGGCATCGGCAGGATGCTGAGGACGCCACCCAGCAGGTCTTCACCAGAGCGTGGCGATCCCGCGAAACCTATGACGTCACCCGTCCCACCGGCGCGTGGCTGACCGGTATCACCCGGCGAGTAATCGCTGATACCTTGGCAGCTCGTGACCGACAGCGGCAGAGCGCTGAAGCAGGAGCTCACGCTCTGGGCAGGGACGACGTGTCCCAACCCACCGACATCGTCGTCGACCGAGTCGTTGTTCAGCAGACACTCGGACAGCTGGGCCCACCCCAGGATGAGATCCTGCGGCTCGCCTATACACATGACCTACCGCTGAAGACCATCGCCGAGCGTCTCGAGATGCCGCTGGGTACCGTAAAATCCCACGTCCATCGAGGACTAGCCCGCATGAGAGAACGTCTGGAGGTGCACAATGACTGAAGAATTCCCCACTGGTCACGGCTCGGCTGACGAGCAGCACCTCTCAGAGGAGACTCTCGCTGACCTGGCCTACGCTGCCCTCACCGGAGCTGGCGCAGGCGAGCAGTCATCCCCCCACGCCGGCCATGCCGAACACCTCATCTTCTGCGCCGACTGCCGGAACGCGCTCGCCGCCACCACTCGAGTTCTCCAGGCACTCCAGAATCCGGTGGAGCTCGAAGAGCCACCGCCGGAACTGTGGGACCGCATTGCGGCTGAACTCGACGCCGATGCCCCCACCGGCCATACAGCGGCCGAACCCGCAGCGGAACGCACTGCGGACTCAGCGTCCGCTGTGCACTATCTCCCCCCTCGCAGAACCGTCCGCTGGTGGGTACCGCTGGCCGCTGCGGCCGCCGGACTGGTCATCGGAGGGGTTGCTGTGGCCGGAGTGCTGCTGGGGCTGGACGACGACGAAGAACCGCCACCAGTGGCCGCCCCCACCGTCATCGGAGAAGCAACCCTGGAACCAGTCGCCGCCGACGAATTCAGCGGTGCGGCCGCCATGGTGGAAACCGCACAGGGCACTAGGGAGATCACAGTTGAGATCACCAGCGCACCCGATGCCACCGAAGGGTACTTTGAGCTCTGGCTGCGTGATGAGGACGCCAGCCGACTTCACTCGCTGGGAGCAGTCAGCACCGGCACCACCACCATCGAAGTGCCCACCGGCATCGACCTGGGGGAGTACCCAGTGGTGGATGTCTCTCACGAACACTTCGACGGAGACCCCGGCCACGGCGGCGTCACCCTTGCCGCCGGCGCCATGGAGCAGACCGACTAGCGCGGCCGCTTCCCGGCAGCTGCAATACCGGCCCCATGGGTAAGCGCCTCCAAAGGACCACGACGCCGCAGCAGCACCTTCAGCATTCCGGCAGCCAGGGCCGCCACCACCAGCCACAGCAGCAGGACAGCGTCCTCCACCTCAGCGAACGGAGCGCCATCCAGTCGCCAGAACGGCCCCAGCACGATCAGATGCCCCACGTAGAGACTCAGCGGCATCGCCCCGGCCCCGACCAAAGGCGCCAGCGGCCACTTCAGCCACCGCACCAGGATCAGCATCAGGCCCAGCACCGCAACGGCGCAGCTGATGGTGTGCAGCAGATCCATATGGCTGCCCTGGTGAGGCATCGGCAGTAAGAACCACATCGGGTCAGTCACCAGGGGCAGAAAATGGTCCCCTGTCTCCAACGAACCCTGCAGCGCCTCGTCGCTTCCGGCGTAGGGCCGCATACGTTCCACCACCTGGGACTGAGCCTCCACCACCCAGCCCACTCCATAGGTGAGGACGGCGCCGGCGGTGCCTCCCAGCAGCAGTCGCCACTGCGTCGTCGTTCTCCCCAGGCTCAGCCGGCCCAACGCCATACCGGTGAACAGATAGGCCGGCCACAGAATCAACGGGTAATACCCGGTGACAAAAAGATCCAGGCCCAACAGCCCCGGCTGCGCGAGATCGAAGATCATCGGCGAATGCCACAGACGCTCCGGTGGCTCGGCCGCACTGGGCCGCAGAAGATTCTGCAACCACCAGTACAGCACCGGCGACGCCGCCACCCACCCGGCAGCCCACAGCATCAGCGCCTTCGCACCCATCCTGAGGAAAGGCAGTGCCAACAGAAACAGCACCCCATAGTGGACAAGGATCACCGCCACGCTGGCTCCCAGCAGGGAGACGAAAAGCCCGAAGCCAATGATGACCGCCGCCCGGGCGGCTATGACCTTCCGATACCAAGCCGCCTGCGCATTGGAGTGCTCAGGCGCCGCACCAGCTTTTCCAGCGCCTCCCGTCAGCAGTGCCAGGCCGACCCCAGCCAGCACCGCGAACAGCGCCGCCGACCTGCCGGAGAACAGCATGCCGGCCCATGTGGCATCGCCAGTACCGGGGTCCGTCGTCGGCAGCACATGGACCGTCACCATCCCCAACAGAGCCAGTCCGCGCGCGGCATCGACCCCCCAGAGGCGCTCACCGCGCGCTGAGCTGGAACGGGATGCAGAAGCAGGGGAGGTCACACAGGTAGGCTAATGCCTATGACTTCCGAGTTCGCCACTGACGGCGCGCCGCAGGACCACGGCAGCGCCACCGGCCACGAGTTCGACCCATACCTGGCCAAGGGTGAGGTCCAGCACCCTGACCAGACCGACCCACACTTCGGCCACCTCATCACCGCCATGGTCACCCCCTTCACCAAGGACGACCGGGTGGACTTCAAAGCCTTCGAGGCGCTCGCCGTGAAACTGGTCGACGAAGGCAACGACTCCCTGGTGGTCTCCGGCACGACCGGTGAGACCTCCACTCTGGAGGATTATGAGAAGGCTGACCTGGTCAGGGCCGCCAAGTCGGCTATCGGTGACCGGGCGAAAGTGATCGCCGGCACCTCCACCAACCACACCTCACATGACCTCGAGATGGCATCCAAGGCCGAACGCGCCGGCGCCGACGGTCAGCTGGTCGTCACTCCCTACTACAACAAGCCCTCCCAGGACGGAGTGCTCGCGCACTTCCGCGCCGTTGCCGGAGCCGCCGACCTGCCGCTGATGATTTATGACATTCCCGGCCGCACCGGCATACCGATCGCCACCGAGACCATCCTGCGGCTCGCGGAACACCCGCACATCATGAGTCTCAAGGATGCCAAGAATGACATCACCGCCACCACTGAGGTGCTGACCAAAACCGAGCTGGAAGTCTACTCAGGCGATGACCAGAACGTGCTCGCCTGGATGGCCATGGGCGCAGCCGGCGTCGTCTCCGTCACCTCACATGTGGCGGCGCCGAGCTTCCGGCGTATGGTCGACGCGGTGCTGAACTACAACCTCAAGGAAGCCCGCATCGCCCACTCGGAGCTGGGACCGGTGATCCGTGCCCTGATGACCCGAGTCCAGGGAGCGGTGTCCTCCAAGCTGGTGCTGAACTGGCTGGGCTTCCCCATCAACACAGACGTTCGCCTGCCACTGGTGCAGGCAAATAAGGCCGAGCAGGAGCTCGTCCTAGCCGATCTGCGAGAAGCAGGTTGGACGCTATGAGAGAAGGAGCCCCAACCCACTGTGACACCTGAAAAACTCCGCACCCCACCGAAGCTTTCCAAAGGCACTATGCGGATCGTGCCGCTCGGCGGCCTCGGTGAGATCGGGCGGAACATGACCGTGTTCGAACTCAACGGGAAACTGCTGATCGTTGACTGCGGTGTGCTCTTCCCCGAGGAGGAACAGCCCGGCGTGGACCTGATCCTGCCGGACTTCAGCTACATCGAAGACCGGCTCGACGACGTGGTGGGACTGGTCCTCACCCACGGCCACGAAGACCACATCGGAGCTGTGCCCTACCTGCTGCGGCGCAAGGCGGACATCCCGCTGATCGGGTCGAAGCTGACCCTGGCGCTCATTGAGGCCAAACTCCAAGAACACCGGATCACCCCCTACACGCTCACAGTGCGGGAGGGTGACGCCGAGCAGCTCGGCCCCTTCGAGTGCGAATTTATCGCCGTCAACCACTCCATCCCGGATGCCCTGGCCGTCTTCATCCGGTCCGAGGCCGGCTCGGTGATGCACACCGGCGACTTCAAGATGGATCAGCTGCCCCTGGACGGCCGCATCACCGATCTGCGGCACTTCGCGCGGGTCGGCGAAGAAGGCGTCGACCTCTACCTGGTGGACTCCACCAACGCCCACGTGCCCGGGTTCACCACCCCGGAGCAGGAGATCGGTCCGGTCATCGACCAGGTCATCTCCAAAGTGCAGCGACGGGTGATCGTCGCCAGCTTCTCCAGCCACATCCACCGGGTGCAGCAGGTGCTCCACGCAGCTGCCGCAAACGACCGGAAAGTGGCGTTCGTCGGCCGCTCGATGGTGCGCAATATGTCGATCGCCAAGCAGCTGGGCTACCTCGACGTTCCCGACAACATCCTGATCGACCTCAAGCAGGTGGACCAGTACCCCGACCACAAGGTGGTACTCATGTCCACCGGGTCGCAGGGCGAGCCGATGGCCGCATTGTCCCGTATGGCCAACGGCGACCACCGGGTACAGGTGGGCCAGGGAGACACGGTGATTCTGGCGTCGTCGTTGATTCCCGGCAATGAGAACGGCGTCTACCGCGTGATCAACGGTCTGATGAGCCTCGGCGCAGACGTAGTCCACAAGGACAACGCCAAAGTCCATGTCTCCGGCCACGCCAGCGCAGGTGAACTGCTCTACACCTACAACATCCTCAAACCGGCCAACGTCATGCCTGTTCACGGCGAACACCGGCACCTGATCGCCAACGGCAAACTGGCCGAACAGTCCGGCGTCCCGCGGGAGAACGTGCTGCTGTGTGAAGACGGATCCGTGGTCGACCTGCGCGACGGCCTAGCCCGCACGGTGGGTCAGATCGAGGCCGGCTACGTCTACGTGGACGGTTCCAGCGTGGGTGAGATCACCGACTCCGAGCTGAAGGACCGCCGGACGCTGGGTGAGGAAGGCTTCATCTCCGTGATCACCGTGGTGAACCGGCAGACCGGCAAGATCATCTCTGGTCCCGACATTCATGCTCGCGGTGTGGCCGAAGAGGATGACGTGTTCAAGAAGATCAAGCCGAAAATTGCCGAGGCGCTCACCGAGGCGATCGAAAGCAATAAGGAACACACCACGCACCAGCTGCAGCAGATTGTGCGCCGTACGCTCGGTTCCTGGGTCAGCCGCAAACTGCGCCGGAAGCCAATGATCGTGCCCGTGGTGGTCGAAACCTAGCCACGCAGCCACCCGCCCTGGTGGGGCGCTGCGGCCACCCTTCCTGCCCGTTTTACCCTGGGTTTTCGATATGACAACGCGCTATGACGCCATGTGATGTCGGAAACCTAGGGTAAAACGCAGCCAAGAGGCCCAAGTCCGGCTGCCGCGCGTAAATGCGGGACTTCCAGCGCACCGGCGGCTAGGTTGGACCTATGGCGACACGTACTTCCCCCTCGCGGTCGTCCGGCAAGAAGAAGCCCACTTCCTCCGGATCACGCGCGCAGACGTCGAAGAAGACCCCTCCCACAGAGCAGGAGCGCGGCAATCTGCTGGTGATGGCTGGCCGCGGCCTGTGGCTCGCGCTCTCCACCCCAGTCGGCGGTTCGGTGCGCAGCATCGGCACACAGGTGAAGATCCACCCCGACGATCGCCGTGATGGCGCTGGTCTGGTGTTCTTCCTCCTCGCCGCCCTCACCGCGGTCGTTGACTGGTGGGGTGCGCATAACTGGGACCACTGGGTCTCTGACGTTGTTCACCGTGTCACCGCCGGGACCTTCGGCTGGGCCTCCGTCATCCTGCCGCTGGCGCTGCTCATCACGGCCATCCGGTACTTCCGCTCACCGCAGCAGCATGAGGCCAACGGTCGCGTGGCCATCGGCCTGTCCATCGTGCTGGCCGCCTCAGCAGGACTGTCGCATCTTGCGGCAGGCATCCCCACGATCAACGAGATCTTCGACCAGTCGCAGGCCGGTGGGTTCGACCAGATGATCAACTCCGGCGGCGTCCTGGGCTACTTGGTGGTCGTGCCCATGTCCTCGCTGGTCACGCAGTATCCGGTGTGGATCGTGCTGTCAGTGCTGCTGGTGGTCGGCCTGCTGGTCCTCACCGACACGCCCCTCCGCCGGATCCCCGACCGGCTCGCCGTGGCCCGCGACTACATCATCGGTGAACCCACTCCCCGTGCCGAGCGCTCTGAGGTGCCCAGCGGCGGCGCCGCCCAGCAGCAGCACGCTGAGTACTACGACGACGCCTCCAAGCCACCCCGCCCCAAGACACGCACATCAGGGCGCGGCAAGAAGGGCGACCGCACCTCGGAACGCCCCAGCTTCTTCGCAAAGATCACCGGCAACGACGCCGCCCCTGATTCCTCAGACACCGCAGCCACCGAGGCGGTCGACGCCTCCGCTGCCATCGAGGGAGCCTATGACTCCTCCGTGCACGTGGAGCCCATCGACGAGGCCGCACAGCTGAAACCAGGCCAGAAGCGCCCCACCAAGCAGGAGCAGGAGATCGAGGCCACCAAACGTGCGGCCGGCGTCACCGGCTCAGCCACCAGCGGGCGGGCCACGACCTCGTCGCCAAAGTCCACCTCCGTACCGGAGGCCCCCGCGCCGGCTAAGGACCTCCCGGTGCGCAGCGAACAGCTCGAGCTCTCCGGGGATGTCACCTACACGCTGCCGGAGCAGTCGCTGCTGCCGGCCGGCCCGCCACCGAAGAACAACACGGAGGCCAATGCGGAGATGGTGGCCGCTCTTGACGCCACCTTCCAACAGTTCAAGGTCGACGCCGAGGTCACCGGGTTCTCCCGCGGACCCACTGTGACCCGCTATGAGATTGAACTGGCCCCGGGCACCAAAGTGGAGAAAGTCACCACCTTGGAGAAGAACATCGCCTATGCGGTGGCCTCCAACGAGGTGCGGATCCTGTCACCCATCCCAGGTAAATCAGCAATCGGCATCGAGATCCCCAATCGGGACAAAGAGGCCGTCGCCCTGGGCGATGTGCTGCGTTCCAACGCCGCCCGCAAGCTGGAACATCCCATGGTCATGGGTGTCGGCAAAGACGTGGAGGGCGGCTTCGTGGTCGCCAACCTCGCCAAGATGCCCCACCTTCTCGTCGCCGGCGCCACCGGTGCCGGTAAGTCCGCCTTCATCAATTCCATGATCACCTCTGTCCTGATGCGCGCCACACCTGATGAGGTGCGCATGGTGATGGTGGACCCCAAGCGCGTCGAACTCACCGCATTCGAGGGCATCCCGCACCTGGTGACACCAATCATCACCGATCCCAAGAAAGCCGCCGAGGCCCTGGAGTGGGTCTGCAAGGAGATGGACAACCGGTACGACGATCTGGCCCACTTCGGGTACAAGAAGATCGACGAGTTCAACGCTGCCGTGCGCGCCGGCAAGATCGTGCTGCCGCCCGACTCCAAACGCGTGCTGCGTCCCTACCCCTATCTGCTGGTGATTGTGGATGAGCTCGCCGACCTCATGATGGTCGCGCCCCGGGATGTGGAAGATTCGATCGTCCGCATCACCCAGCTGGCCCGCGCAGCAGGCATCCACCTGGTGCTGGCCACCCAGCGGCCCTCAGTAAACGTGGTCACCGGCCTCATCAAGGCAAACGTGCCGTCCCGGATGGCATTCGCCACCAGCTCCGCCACCGATTCCCGCGTGGTGTTGGACTCCGTCGGTGCAGAGAAGCTGCTGGGACAGGGCGATGCGCTGTTCCTGCCCATGGGCCAGTCCAAGCCCATGCGTGTCCAGGGCGCCTGGGTCAACGAATCCGAGGTCGTGGCCGTCGTCGCCCATGTGAAATCGCAGCTGAAGGCTCAGTACCGTGAAGACGCCGTCAAAGCCATGGAGCCCAAGAAGCGTCAGATCGACGATGACATCGGTGAAGATCTCGACCTGCTGCTGGCGGCCACCGAACTGGTGGTCACCACACAGTTCGGCTCCACCTCTATGCTGCAGCGCAAACTGAAGATGGGCTTCGCCAAGGCAGGCCGCATCATGGACCTCATGGAGTCCCGCGGCGTGGTGGGACCCTCTGAGGGTTCCAAGGCCCGCGATGTGCTGGTCTCACCAGATGAGCTCGGAGACGTCCTGGCGGCCATCAACGGAGAATCCTCAGACGACGAGGCCCCGCAGCCTTTCGACGGCGCAGCCGAGGTCGAACCAGCTGAGTCAGTGCCCACCACAGCTCAGACTGAAGCAGTGGAGGTCCATGCTCGGGCCCACGCGGCAGAGTCCTCACCAGAGCCGGCAGCTGATGAGAATTCTGAGGACGACTGGGGTTCGGATCTGATCGCCCGCGATATGGCCGAACGCACCCGCGATCTCAGCGATGTGGTCGATTATTACGACGGATCAGACAACCCCACGGGCTCCGAGGATGCTTGGGCGCTCACTGGACGGTGAGCGCAATGAGCACTCGGGTCACCGGTCGTAGAAGCTCACTGTGAGTAGTACTCTGACAGGGATGAGTGTCAATCCCCAGGCTCCACTGCTGAACATCGCCAATGCGCTCACAGTGCTGCGCATCGTCCTGGTGCCAGTGTTCATCGCCCTGCTGGTCATTGACGCCGAATCCTCCGGTGCCGGTGCCCTGCAGCCGCTCGAATCCGGAGAAGGTCTCTGGCGGTGGGCTGCCGCAGTGGTCTTCTTTGCGGCAATGGTCACCGATGCTGTCGACGGGGACGTCGCCCGGAAGCGCAACCTCATCACAGACTTCGGCAAGATCGCCGACCCCATCGCCGACAAACTGCTGATCGGTGCCGCCCTGGTGATGCTCTCTCTGCTGGGTGAGCTTCCCTGGCTGGTCACGATCCTCATCCTCATCCGCGAAATCGGCATCACGGTCCTCAGGTTCGTGATGCTGCGCACCCAGGTGATGCCGGCTTCACGCGGAGGCAAACTCAAAACCCTTCTGCAGACGGCGGGTCTGCAGCTGATGCTGCTGCCGCTGGCCGTCATCGCCGGTTGGCTGGCGGACGTCGCATTCTGGATCATGATGGCCGCGCTGGTGGTCACCGTGGTCACCGGCATCGACTATCTCGTTCAAGCGCTGAGGCTCCGCAGGGCCGCCAAAGGTGCGCACTGATGGTGGACGGTGACGCCGAAGAAGTAGCCCGAAGCGCAGAGGAATCCACGGAACCGGTGAAGATCGTCCAGCGACTCGGCCACCGTGGCCTCACCATTGCCACCGCTGAGTCACTGACAGCTGGGGCACTGGCAGCCAGGATCGCTGACGTCCCAGGCGCATCGATTGCGCTGCTCGGGGGAGTGGTGGCCTACTCCAATGGGGTCAAAGAGAACGTCCTCGGCGTTGACGCTGAGCTGTTGGAGACCCACGGTGCGGTCGACGGCGGCGTGGCAGCGCAGATGGCCCAGGGGGCGGCACAGGTCTGCAGGGCCGGGCTGGGAGTCTCCACCACAGGTGTGGCCGGCCCAGAACCCCACCAGGGCAAATCGGTGGGGACCGTGTACTTGGGCTTCTACGTGGCCGCCGGCGTCGTGCAGCGTTTAGGGATCCGGATACCGGAGAACTGCTCTCAGGATGTAACTGCGTCTGCAGAGGGTGCGCTGGCGGGCTACAGGCTGTTGGATCTTGACGGCGACCGGGAAGCAATTCGCTGGGCGAGCGTAGAAGCAGCGCTCCAACTGGTCAGCGATGTGCTGCACACAGAACCGACGGGTCTGCCGCACGCCTAAGCTCTTTCCCAGGGAGCGAGGTTACTCTTAGGGAACAAATTGGTGGTGGGCCGAGTTGGATCTAATCGAGAGTAGTACACGCGAGGGAGATTCTCATGGTGAGACAACCAGTCACCGTTAACGGTGTCACCCGGTGGAAAGACACCGATACCCAGGGCGTACCTGAAGTGGCCCGCGAGGCCAAAGGTGTTGTCCTGCGTCAAGAAATTGGTGACGTTCTGCGCAGCATCCGGCAGTCAGAAGGCCGGACTCTGCGTGATGTCTCTCACGATGCCCGGGTCAGCCTGGGATATCTGTCAGAGGTCGAACGCGGCCAGAAAGAAGCGTCCTCGGAACTGCTCGCCAGCATCTGCACAGCACTGAACGTGCCACTGGCGGCAATGCTCTTCCAGGTCGCAGAGCGCATCGCCACGGCTGAGGGCTTCAGGGTTCCGGATACGGTACCTACCGAGCTGCAGCGTGAATTCGATACCGGAGAGCTCGAGCTTCTCCACTGATCAGGTCATTGTCGGTGCGCAGGCTGTGAGCCTGCGGGCCGCAAGCCTGTGACCGTTGCCGCTAGACTTGGCTGCATGGTTTCTGAGGATCGCCGCGCGCACGTCAAAGAGCTGCAGCAGGAACTTCACAGACTTTTCCTGCGCCGGCGCCATAATGCGATTCAGCTGGCCAAGACAATCGACCCCGAGATTGAGCCTGCGGCGTATTCCATTCTCTTCACCCTCCAGCGGGAGGGCGCACAGCGCATGACCGACATTTCTAAACATCTGGGAATTGGTAAGCCCACCCTGTCCCGACAGCTGACGACCCTCGCAGAACGGGGATTCATCACCAAGCGGGCTGACCCAGCCGACGGTCGAGCCATGGTGATCTCCCTGACTGAACAGGGACGGTCCCGGCTCGATGCCGCTCAGCAGGAACGCTCTGAGCGTTATCTGCACATGCTCGAGCCATGGTCGGAGGAAGACATCATGACTCTTTCCGGACTGTTGGCAAAAATGAACCAAACCTACGCCGAGTACGACGACGCCGGCGCCGCCGGCAGTGCCCAGGCCGCGGCTGTCCAGCCCAAGGTGGCCTAGCAGATTATGCGTGAGTCGCGTTTCTGGGCCCTGATGGAAGACGAGTTCGGTAAGGCATATGCCCATGTGCTGGCCGACCAGTTGGTGATTACCCCTTTCCAGCTCACCGCCAAGGAGGCGCTCGGGGCGGGTAAGTCAGCCCGCGAGGTGTGGGAGGCCGTCTGTGTTCAGCAGGACGTTCCGGAAGAGCGCCGGCTCGGCAGGGACATTCCCCCGAAGCCGTAGGCTGAGACCTGTTATGGACTCGCCACGGCGTGTTGATCGAATATGTGTTCGATCATTGCGTAGAGTTTTCCTCAGACGTGATGTGTGCGGTGAAGACACGCCGAGGTCAGCACAGGTCACCAACCGACCGACTGCATGTCGGGGGCTGCCCCTAGTCTCGACTATGTCAACGAACAACAACTCCCCGCGAGGTGAATCATGGCTTCCAGCCCAGATCGTCAAAAGGCCCTAGAAGCGGCACTGGCCCAGATCGACAAACAGTACGGCAAGGGATCGGTGATGCGTCTGGGTGATGAAGTCCGAACACCCATTGAGACCATTCCGACGTCCTCCATCGCAATGGATGCCGCCCTGGGCATCGGCGGGTTCCCGCGCGGGCGTGTCGTGGAGATCTACGGCCCGGAGTCCTCGGGTAAGACCACCGTCGCGCTGCACGCCGTGGCCAATGCGCAGAAGGCCGGCGGAATCGCCGCATTCATCGACGCTGAGCATGCCCTGGACCCCGCCTATGCTGAACGTCTGGGCGTCAACACTGACGAACTGCTGGTCTCCCAGCCAGACACCGGTGAGCAGGCATTGGAGATCATGGACATGCTGATCTCTTCCGGCTCCCTGGACATCGTGGTCATCGACTCCGTGGCGGCCCTGGTTCCCCGTGCGGAGATCGAAGGTGAGATGGGTGACTCCCACGTAGGTCTGCAGGCTCGGCTGATGTCCCAGGCGCTGCGAAAGATCACCGGGCGTCTCGCTCAGACTAAGACCACAGCGGTCTTCATCAACCAGCTGCGTGAGAAGGTCGGAGTCTTCTTCGGCTCTCCAGAAACCACCTCAGGCGGTAAAGCCCTGAAGTTCTACGCCTCCATCAGGGTCGACGTGCGCCGTATTGAGACCCTGAAGGAAGGCGTGAATGCGGTCGGTAACCGCACCCGCGCCAAGATCGTCAAGAACAAAATGGCGCCGCCGTTCAAACAGGCCGAGTTCGACATCCTCTACGGCGAAGGTATTTCCCGTGAAGGTGGACTCATAGACGTCGGAGTGGACAACGGCCTGGTCAAGAAGTCCGGATCCTGGTTCACCTATGACGGCGATCAGCTCGGTCAGGGCAAAGAGAAGGCCCGAACCTTCCTCAAGGACAACCCCGATTTGGCGGATGAGATTGAGCTGCGCATCAAGCAGAAGCTCGGCATGGTCCCTCCAGCTGAAGAGGACGCCCCAG
>NZ_VFIE01000029.1:0-40675 GCF_010119385.1 Nesterenkonia haasae | reverse complement strand
AGCTCAAGGCGCTCTGATCCGCTATGGCCGACCCCAAAGTAGACGCACTGCGGGAAACGCTGCAGAAATACGAATCGGGTGAACTGCGCTCAGACCTTTTCGAGGGCTCCTCCGAGGTATCTCCACATCCTGAGGGTGAGAACGGCGGTACCCCTGCGGCTGGCGCGACCTCGGGGGATGAGTACACCAAAGCACGCGCCACAGTGCTGCGGAAGCTCACCGGCTCCCCGAAGTCCCGCCACCAATTGGCCGAAGTCTTGCTGGAAAAGGAGTTCAGCCAGGAGGTGGTCACCTCCGTGCTCGACCGGATGGAGGAGGTCCTGCTCATTGACGATGCCGAATTCGCACGAACCTGGGTGCGGACTCGTCACGAGATGAAGGGACTCGGTTCAGCCGTACTGCGCAGAGAGCTCCAAGATAAGGGCATAGCCAAGGCGACTATTGAGGCCGCCCTTGACCAGCTCACGGTTGAAGATGAGGACGCCGCCGCCCGCGAGCTCATTGAGAACAAGCTCCGAGGGGTCACGATCCCGGTGGGCAATGGTGAAGAGGACCGGAAGGAGCGGGAGAAGATCACACGCCGGCTCGTCGGTATGCTGGGTCGCCGCGGGCACAACCCCGGCGCAGCCTTCCAATTGGTCCGTGAGGCCATGGAAGTCCGCAGCGCCTAGAGCTCAGATGGTCCAGCTGGTCAAAGTCCGGTGTCCGAGCGGTAGAATTGGCCGGCACCCCGACCGCACCCGACACTATGCTGAGCTGACATGACTGAAGCACTATTGGACCGCACCGAATCGTCCGCCGCCACGCGCACCTACCAGGTGCGAACCTATGGCTGCCAGATGAACGTGCACGACTCTGAGCGGATCGCCGGTCTTCTCGAAGAAGCCGGGTACACCAAAGCCGCCGAGGGCGCCAGGCCAGACCTGACGGTCTTCAACACCTGTGCGGTGCGGGAGAACGCCGACAACCGGCTCTACGGAAACCTCAGTCAGCTCAAACCGATCAAAGAAGAACACGGCATGCAGATCGCCGTCGGTGGTTGCCTCGCACAGAAAGACCAGGACGCCGTCCTCAAACGTGCCCCCTTCGTTGATGTTGTCTTCGGAACCCACAACATCGGGTCCCTGCCGACACTGCTCGAACGCTCGCGGCACAACAAAGAAGCCAGCATCGAAATCCTCGAAGCGCTGGAAACCTTCCCCTCTACGCTGCCCACCAAACGCGAATCGGTCCACTCGGGATGGGTCTCCATCTCGGTGGGGTGCAATAACACCTGCACGTTCTGCATTGTGCCCTCCTTGCGCGGCAAAGAACGGGACCGACGCCCAGGGGAGGTGCTCGCTGAGGTTCAGGCATTGGTCGACGACGGAGCGGTCGAAGTCACCCTGCTTGGGCAGAACGTCAACACCTACGGTGTGGAATTCGGTGATCGGCAAGCCTTCGCGAAACTCCTCCGCGCGTGTGGTCAGATCCGGGGTCTGGAACGGGTGCGCTTCACATCCCCCCACCCGGCCAGCTTCACCGACGACGTCATTGACGCCATGGCAGAGACGCCCAATGTGATGCCCCAGCTGCATATGCCCCTGCAGTCCGGCTCAGACCGAATTCTCAAGGCCATGCGGCGTTCATATCGCGGCAAAAAGTTCCTCGGAATCCTCGACAAAGTCCGTCAGCGCATGCCGGAGGCAGCTGTCACCACAGACATCATTGTCGGATTCCCCGGTGAAACCGAAGCGGATTTCGAAGACACCATGCGAGTGGTGGAAGCCTCTCGCTTCGCCAGCGCCTACACCTTCCAATATTCTCCTCGGCCCGGCACCCCCGCCGCCGAGATGGAAGATCAGATCCCCAAAGAGGTGGTCCAGCAGCGCTTCGTGCGTTTGCTTGAGCTCCAGGACCGCATCACAGCAGAAGAGAACGCCACCCTGGAAGGAACTACCCAAGAGCTGCTCGTCACCGCAGACAGAGGGTCCAAGGGCCACGAAACCGGGCGCCTGTCAGGTAGGGCACCCGATAACCGGCTCGTTCACTTCAGCGTGCCCGACGGAGCGCCCACACCGCGTCCAGGTGACTTTGTCACCGTGCCCATCACCCACGCGGCGAGCTTCCACCTACTCTCCGATCCCGCACTAGCCGACTTCCGGGTACGCCGGTCGCCAGCCGGAGACGCCTGGGACCGCTGGCAGGCAGACTCCTGCGGGGTCGGGACCACAAAGGTCGACTCCGATAAGCCTGCTGCCGTATCGCTCGGCATGCCGGTGCTGCGTGCCGCACCCTGACCCCGTGGAGCAGAGCCCCCTGGTAGCTGTGGTCGGTGCCACAGCTTCCGGCAAAACTGGTCTGAGCCTGGAGCTGGCCCGGCGTCTCAACGGGGAGGTGATCAACGCTGACTCCATGCAGCTCTACCGCGGTATGAACATCGGCACGGCCAAAATCACCCCCCAAGAGGCTCAAGGCGTTCCGCACCACCTCTTGGACGTTCTCCATGTGACTGAAGAGGCATCCGTGGCCACATACCAAGCTAGGGCACGGGAAGTCATCGCTGAAATCCGAAGCCGCGGAAAGACTCCCATCATGGTCGGAGGCTCAGGCCTCTATATCCGTGCCGCACTCGACACCATCGAATTCCCACCCACAGACTCGCAGCTACGGGCCCAGATCCAAGCCCAGCTCAACACCGATGGAGCAGCAGCCCTGCGCGCGGAACTGCGTGATGCTGATCCCGAAACAGCTGCTGTGATCAAAGACGAACGCCGCCTGGTCCGGGCTGTGGAAGTCGTGCGTCTCACCGGACGGACCTTCACTTCTTTCATGCCGCAGCGTGCCCACGAACCCAGCCTCACACCGGTAGTCCAGCTGGGACTGCGCATAGACCGCCCGCTGCTCCACGAGCGCATTGCCGCTCGCGTCCAGCAGATGCGCACTTCCGGTCTGCTGGACGAGGTCCGCGCGCTTGACGCCGCGGGACTTCGGAGCGGAAGGACCGCCTCTGCAGCCATCGGGTACCAGCAGTTCCTGCGGGTGATCGACGGCATGCAGACCGAGGAAGACGCTGTTGAGGACACAATCGTCGCCACGCGAAAGTTTGCCCGTCGGCAGGAAACCTGGTTCCGAGCGGATCCCCGCACCATGTGGCTGGATTCCCCGGACCCCACCATTGCCGACCGTGCCATGGAAGCAATCCAAAGACAGGCTGGTTGAATACTCATATGCGCTTCACTAAGGCTCAGGCCACTGGAAATGACTTCGTCATGATCTCCGACCCAGAGGCTGAGATCGAACTCTCCGGCAAAGAAGTCACGACCCTCTGTGACCGCCACCTAGGAATCGGAGCCGACGGTCTCATTCGCGCAGTCCCGGCACACAAATTCAAGCACGGCCTGGCGGCGCTCACCGAGGCCAATCTCACCAGCACCGATGAGATCCCTCTCTGGTTCATGGACTACCGCAACGGTGACGGCTCCGAAGCAGAGATGTGCGGAAACGGGGTGCGCGCTTTCGCACACTACCTTGAGTCGGAAAAGCACATTGAGCTCGGTGAAGGAGACAGCATCCCGGTGCTCACCCGGGCCGGACTGCGGACGGTGCGGAAGGTCAGAGAAGGCTATGCCGTGGGAATGGGGGTGTGGTCCTTCATCGACCCGGAGATGGCCTCTGAAACAGCCTCAGACTCACTGGTGCGCGCCACAGGGCTCACCGACCCGCGTCCAGCCCTGAGTATCTCTATGGGCAACCCGCACACGGTTGTTGCCCTGCCGGATGTGGCCACGCTGCAGAAACTGGACCTGCACTATGCGCCCACAGTCGACCCCACTCCCTCGCACGGTACGAACGTCGAGTTCGTGGTGCCGGCAGACCCACTCGTTGAGCGCAACCAAGGCCGTGTCCGGATGCGTGTCCACGAGCGCGGTGTCGGCGAAACGCTCTCCTGCGGCACTGGGACCTGCGCCGCCGCGGCAGCCGTGCGAGTCTGGGCTGGGGCCGACGCAGTGGACACCTGGACCGTGACCGTCCCCGGAGGCGACGTCACCGTCCGCTTCATCGCTCGGCCCGATGGCGCAGAAGACGTCGAACTCGCCGGACCCGCGGTGCTCGTCTACTCCGGTGACATCACTCTGCCGCAGTAAACAGCTGCGACGCATCAGCGCCCAGGGTGCGCAACGTCAACGATGTGAACAGCACCGTTCCCACAGCCAATGAATCACCGCGGTGAAGCAGATCCAGCAACGTCGCGGAGGCAGCCGACTGGTGCGCCCCGCCGGTTCCAAGATCGTCCAACCGGACCCATTCCCAGCCAGGACCACTCGGCCAGTCCCGCCGCTCCGGGGTGCCGATATACGCACCTGGCATCTCGATGAAGATCTTCGACCCAGAAAAGCCCTGCAGCTCCGAGGCAAACCCCTGCAGGTCCTTCGACGGCGGCAGACACACCAACACCTGCGCCGTCCTGTCCAGTGCACCTGCGGCACACGTCAGCGCAGCCTGCAGTCCGCTGCGTGAGACAGCAGAATCCACCACACAGTGACGTACTGGGCTTCTCCCTGTTGGGCCCGCCGCCGCAGGATCGCCAGCACCTACGGGAACCTCATGCACCGAGAGCCGACCCGGATACCGCACAGACTGGGATACTGCGGCAAGCTGGTGCAGCTCAGCATCCGAGACTGCGAATTCCGCCGCATCTGTCAGCGGGCTCCTCGAGATGGCCACACCAGCTGTGACTCCCGCAGCCGCATTCTCCTGGGCAAAACCCGGCGGCAGGTGGCCCACCACCGGTGAGATCCACAGCCCTGCCACGCCGCTCGGAGTCATGAATCGTGCTCCCACCTCACGGCAGCGCTGTTCAATGATCGCCTGCACCGAAGGCCTCTGCGGGCATGCCACCACCCACTGAGTGTGAGGCGTAATGACTGCCGACTTATTCTGAGCGACATCCTCCACAGCAGGGCCCAGCAGATCCAGATGCTCGCCGAAAATCCCGGTGACGATCACACCGTCCAATGGCCAATGGGACAGATCATCGGAAGCCCCTCCGATACCCGCCTCCGCCACGACGATATCCGCATCCACCTCACGGGCAATCAGGAAACCCATCAGCAGGAACAGCCCCGTCGGTGCGAGGTACCCGGAGCTCTCCGTGGCCTGTGGCAACAGCTGCCGAGCCTGCCGGATCTTCAGCAATGCGCTGCGCCGGAGGTCCTCCCCGACTGGCGCGCCACCAACGCGGATTCTGTCAGCGTTGGACAGCACCCCCGGGCTCATCACTGTGACCACACGCCCGCCACCGCTAGCAGCAGCAGCAGCCGATGCGTAGGCACTGGCCGTGCCCTTACCCTTCGACCCCACCACGCCCACGGTGCGGTGCCCGACATCCCCAGGGGAGTACCCGAGCTGCTTCATCAGAGCCTGCGTCCGGCTTAGCGAACGGGAACTGCCCTGCCGAAGTGTGCGCCATTCTGAGAATACGACCTGCTCTTCGAGTGCGGCTACGGGCAGTGAGGCCGCAGCGGCGTCGTCGTGCTCTGTCACAGGTCCGCTCCGCGGCGGACCCGAAGGATCCGGAACCCTTTGACACTGGTGAGGCGTTCGACGGTGAAGTCATCGCCGACCGCGGCGAGCATGGACTTCAACCAGGTCAGCAGAGAATCCGCCCCCAGGTTCTTCTGCACCACCAGGTGCGCCTCTCCGCCGTCGTCGAGCCTGGGAAGCCACAGCTGCAGCAGCTCGTGCAGTGCAGGCTTTCCGATCCTGATAGGTGGGTTAGACCAGATCGTGGCGAAGCGGTGACCCGTCGGCACCTCATCCGGAGCGCAGACTGTGACGTTGCTCAACTCCAGCTCAGCAGCATTCTCCGCGCACAGTGTCCTGGCGCGTTCGTTGACGTCCACGGCCCACACCTCCGCCTGTGGCGCCAGCATCGCCTGGGTCAGCGCGATCGGTCCCCAGCCGCAGCCGATATCGAGGACATGACCTGAGACTGCCGGATCAGGAACCTCACGCAGCAGGATCTCGGTGCCTTTATCCACACCGTCAGGGGAGAAGATCCCTCCGGCGGTGCTGGCGGTGAATCGCCGACCCGCCAGCGTCACCTCTATGCGGCGGCGGTCGAAGGGACCCGAAGGAGAACTGAAATAGTGCGCAGAATTCATCACTTGATAGAGTAGTACGCATGTGGATTCGTATTACCCAGCACGCACGGCCTCGTTCAGCGGTCTGAACAGAACACGTCAGCTCCCGGATGGCCCGTTGCGGTCCCGGTTGAGCATGTCCGAATCCAAGACCTACACAAGTCCCGCGCAGGGGATGACACGTATCGGTGCGACGACGCCTGAGTCACCCTGGCAGTACGGGCAAGGAATTCATGACTGAACACAAGAACACACCCGAATCCTCCTCTATCGACGACACCATCGCGCGCATTCTCGCAGCCGACGAGGCCGCGAAGTCCGCTGAGCCGGCAGCCGAGCAGATCGTCGAGCAGCAAGAGGACTTCACGACTGACGAGGAGGCGCAGCGCCGCAGCGGAATCCTCGGGGGTCGTGCCCGTGAACTCTCCGGAGCTGATATCCACACCGACCATGATGGTGACCAGTACGATCTCTTCGAGCGCCGCAACCTGCGCCGAGTAGAGGGTCTCTCCACAGAGCTGGAAGACGTCACCGAGGTCGAGTACCGTCAGCTGCGGTTGGAACGGGTAGTTCTGGCAGGCCTCTGGTCCGGAGGATCTGCTGCCGAGGCCGAGTACTCCCTCCGGGAACTCGCCGCCCTGGCCGCCACCGCCGGTTCGACCGTGCTGGACGGGTTCCTGCAGCGCCGAGCCACCCCAGACCCCGGCACATTCTTCGGGTCCGGTAAGGCTGTAGAGATCAAGGAGGCCGTCGCAGAGCTCGGCGCCGACACTGTGGTGGTGGATTCTGAACTCGCACCCTCCCAGCGCCGCGGCCTGGAGGACATCGTCAAGGTCAAGGTCATCGACCGCACCGGACTGATCTTGGACATCTTCGCCCAGCACGCGAAGTCGCGGGAGGGCAAGGCCCAAGTGGAGCTTGCTCAACTCGAGTACCTGCTTCCC
This sequence comes from Nesterenkonia haasae, assembly GCF_010119385.1. Lineage (GTDB taxonomy): Bacteria > Actinomycetota > Actinomycetes > Actinomycetales > Micrococcaceae > Nesterenkonia > Nesterenkonia haasae. The sequence continues at coordinate 33,606 of NZ_VFIE01000029.1, read as the reverse complement.
CGCCTGCGCGGTTGGGGTGAGTCGATGTCGCGTCAGGCAGGCGGCCAGGTCGGTGGCGCCGGAGCGGGTATGGGCTCCCGCGGACCCGGTGAGACCAAGATCGAACTGGACCGACGCCGTATCAACACCCGCATGGCCAAGCTGCGCAAGCAGATCGCAGCCATGAAACCAGCCAGGGAAGCTAAACGCGCCAACCGCAGACGCAACGCAGTCCCCAGTGTGGCCATCGCCGGTTATACCAACGCCGGCAAATCAAGCCTGCTCAACCGGCTCACCGACGCAGGAGTGCTGGTGGAGAACGCCCTGTTCGCCACCCTCGACCCCACCACTCGTAAAGCCGTCACCCCCGACGGGATCGGCTATACGCTCTCCGACACGGTCGGATTCGTCCGGCAGCTGCCCACTCAGCTGGTTGAGGCGTTCCGATCCACACTGGAGGAGGTAGCCGACGCCGACCTCATCCTGCACGTGGTGGACGCTTCCCACCCCGAGCCGGAAGGACAGATCGCTGCGGTCCGCACTGTGCTCGCCGACGTCGACGCGCATCAGGTGGACGAGATCATCGTGCTGAATAAGGCCGATGCCGCCGAAGACCACGTCATTGACCGCATCATGCGGCGGGAACCGCATGTGGCTGTCGTCTCGGCGCACACCGGTGAAGGGATCGCTGAACTCAAAGAGCGCATCAGCGCCGCGATCCCGCGTCCCAACCTGGAGATGGAACTGCTGGTGCCCTACGACCACGGTGAAGTCGTATCCCGGCTGCACGCAGAAGATGCAGAGATACTCTCCTCAGCCTATGAGGAAGCCGGAACCAGGCTCTCGGTGCGAGTTCGGCCGACACTGGCCGCGGAGCTGCAGCAGTTCCAGGTAGAGTCCTAACCTGTGACGCAGGGGAGTACGGCGACCTCGCATCCGCAGGCGGCGGAGCGGCTGCTGGACACGGCGGTGGCATCCTTCAACGGCAGCCGACGGTCCGGCCAAGTGGAGATGACCCGCCGCGTTGCTGACTCGCTGCGCACCGGCAAGCACCTGCTGGTCCAAGCCGGAACAGGTACCGGGAAATCTCTTGCCTACCTCATTCCCGCGCTCCATCACGCAGTATCGACCGGCAAGCCGGTCCTCGTCTCCACCGCGACTCTTGCGCTCCAGGCCCAGATTATGGGCAGGGACCTGCCGCGGCTGCTGGAGAGCATTCAGGAAGACCTTCCCCGGCCCGCCCAGACCGCCTTGGTCAAAGGCCGGTCCAACTATCTGTGCAAGCAGAAGCTTGCCGGTGGGTTCCCGGACGACGACGAAGACCAGGAAGCGTTGTTCGCTGCGGCGGTCGAACCCACCGGAGGGGTCACCACCTACGAACCCACCTCCAAATTGGGCAAAGAAGTGGTGATGCTCCGCGAATGGGCGGACACGACCGATACCGGGGACCGTGACCATCTGCCCAGTGGAGTCACCGATAAGGCCTGGCGGCAGGTTTCGGTCAACGCCGTGGACTGTCTGGGTCGGAAGTGCTCCATGTTCGACGAGTGCTTCTCCGAACTAGCACGCAAAGACGCTCAAGAGGCCGATCTGGTCATCACCAACCACGCCATGCTGGCCATCGACGCCTTTGAAGGTTTGGACGTGCTCCCGGAACATGAGGCGGTGATCATAGACGAGGCTCACGAGCTGACGGAGAGGGTGACCTCCGCCGTGACCGTCCAGCTTTCGGCCCAAATGATCCAGGCCGCGGCGAGCTCAGCACGCCGGTACACCGCCATCAACGTCGACGGTCTCCAGGCCGCAGCTGTCGCGGTCGAAGCCGCGTTCGGCGGCGTGGAGGATGGTCTGCTGGCTCGCGGGCTCAACGAGCAGCAGGCCGGCGCTGTCGAATCGGCCCGCAATGCGGCCCGTACTGCATTGGCCGACTCCAAGCCTTCCGGTGATGCTGAAGCCGACCCCGGGCGCACCAACGCGCGGTCCCGCCTCCAGGCAGTCTTCGATGTCACCGAACGAATGCTCTCCAGCAGCCACACTGCCGACGTAGTGTGGGTCTCCCGGCCCGGAACATTCACGCCCGGCCAGGGATATCAGCAGGCGGATGTGTCCGAACCGCCACTGCTCTTCGTAGCTCCCACCTCGGTTGCCGGCCGACTGCGTGAAGGGCTCTTCGGCACCCGGACAGTGGTTCTGACATCGGCTACCCTCACTATCGGTGAGAGCTTCGATCCCGTGGCTGGCTCCGTGGGCCTGCTGGGTGCCGAGGCCCCTCAGTGGGACGGAGTCGATGTGGGAAGTCCATTCGACTACCCGCGCCAAGGCATGCTGTATGTGGCCAAGCACCTGCCTGCTCCATCGATGAAGTCGCAGGACGCTCAGCGTGAAGAGCTCGCCGGCCTTATTGAGGCCTCAGGCGGAGCCACTTTGGCGCTGTTCTCCTCCCGACGCGCCGCGGAGCAGGCGGCTGAGGACCTCCGGAAAACACTGGATGTGCCAATACTGTGTCAGGGTGACTCCACGATGTCAGCACTGGTGAGGGAGTTCGCCGAAGATGAGCAGACGTGCTTGTTCGGAACAATGAGCCTCTGGCAGGGGGTCGATGTTCCTGGTAGATCATGCCGACTGGTAGCCATTGACCGTATTCCGTTCCCACGGCCCGACGACCCGCTGAACAACGCGCGCAGCCAAGAGGTCGCCAGGGCCGGGGGCAACGGTTTCATGCAGGTGGCTGCTACCCACGCCGCAATCCGGCTCAGCCAGGGTGCAGGGAGACTCATCCGCACCACGGAGGACCGGGGCGTTCTGGCTATCTTGGACTCCCGACTCGCCAACGCTCGGTACGGCGCTTTCCTGAAGAAATCAATGCCTGAGTTCTGGGCCACAGCAAACGGAGACGTCGCCCGCAACGCCCTGAGTCGGCTCAGAGACTCCTGAGAACCGTCACTACCTTGCCCATAATGCTGGCCTCGTCACCAAGTATGGGTTCGTAGAGCCGATTCTGTGGCAATAGCCACTGGTGCCCATCCCGGCGTCGGAGCACCTTGACTGTGGCCTCCTCCTCCAGAAGTGCGGCCACGATGTCCCCGTTGTCTGCGTCCTGCTGGCGGCGCACCACCACCCAGTCGTCTTCGAAGATTCCGGCATCAATCATGGAATCACCGCGCACTCTCAGCATGAACAGTTCACCTTCACCGGTGAGCTGACGAGGCAGCGGCATGACATCCTCAAGGTGCTGCTCCGCAAGGATCGGGCCACCGGCGGCAATGCGACCGACAACCGGAACATCCGCAGTGCGGGAGTCACTCTCAGTCCTGTACGAATCAAGGTCAACCACAGTCGAGTCCCTAGCTGGCTCAGCGGGAGCCTCCGCACTGAGGATCTCGGTGAGCAGACGTCCGGACGAATCCCGTATGACCTCCATGGCGCGGGGCTTGCCAGGGTCACGCCGCACATAGCCAAGGTCCTGCAGTCGTGCTAGCTGATGCGTCACCGAGGAGAGTGAGGCCAGGCCGACCGCGTCACCGATCTCGCGCATTGACGGCGGGTAGCTGCGTTCGGACAGCGACGTTTGAATCATGTCTACGATGCGCCGCTGTCGTTCTGTCAGCGGCTTGGCTGTGTCCTTCTCATCGCCTGCGCTCATGGGGTTCTCCTCGCCGGGTCGGAAGCATGTCCGACCCTCCTGGTGTGATGGACCACGACACCGACGTTGTCGAATGTCACTTCGAACTTCACGCTCACAATAGTCCAGATCGCACATAGTTTCCATAGATATGGTCGTGTGTCCTGGAAAAGGTTCGAATATATGTGCTATACATAGAACACAGGTTCGAATAAGGAGGAACTTCCCCATGACTGCCACCGCGAACTCTGAAGCCATTCGCATCCACCGGAACTCACAGCTGCCCGCCCTTACCCGCCGCGGTCGTCTTTTTCTGCTGGGACTCCCGGCGCTGCTGCTCGCTGCCACGCTCCTGGTTGCGGCTGTCTTCGCCGGAGCTGCGTTGTTCAACCAAGCCCAGGCAAGCACCGACTCCGAGGCTGGCCTCGAAGCAGAGGTAGTCACCGTGACAGAAGGTGACACGCTGTGGTCCATTGCATCAGCGGCTGAGAGCGGCACTGACGTGCAACTGCTGATCACGCAGATCGCGGAGCTGAATGACCTCGACTCCTCCCAGCTGGCTCCTGGCCAGGAGCTCTACGTCCCAGTCGATTAGTTGCCAGCTCGGAGCTTTTCGCTGGTTGAGACAGGCGGTGCTCAGCCGATCGCACCACGGGAGTGGGCGACTACCATGGTCGGGTGACTGAACCACGATTGGCCGACCTTCCACTCCGTGCTGAACTCCGGGGCCAGGAGCCCTACGGGGCACCGCAACTGCCAGTGCAGACGATGCTCAACGTCAATGAGACGACCTACGATGTTCCAGCAGACGTCGTCGATGCGATCGCTAAAGAGGTCCGCTCCGCGGCTGAGACGCTGAATCGATATCCTGACCGAGAGTTCAGCGGCCTGCGACACAAGCTGGCGGCCTACCTTACTCGGGAGTCTGGAGCGGATCTCGACGCCCGTCAGATATGGGCGGGCAACGGCTCCAATGAAGTGATGCAGCATATTCTGCAGGCCTTTGCTGGTCCGGGACGGTCCGTGATGTCCTTTCCTCCCACGTACTCCATGTACCCGCTCTACGCCCGCGGGGTCTACAGCGACTACATTGCCGGAACCCGCAGTAAGGACTTCACACAGGACCCCGGTGATGTCGCTGCGCAGATCAGAGAACACAGGCCGCACGTGGTCATCCTCTGTTCGCCCAATAACCCCACCGGCACCTCGCTGGGCCTCGACGTGGTCGAAGCGGCATATGAAGCTGCGCTCGAATCGGACACCATGGTGGTCGTCGATGAAGCCTATGGAGAATTCCGGCAGCCCGGTACGCGTTCAGCGCTGACCATGCTTGCCGGCCGTCCACGGCTCATCGTCACCAGAACGATGTCCAAGGCTTTCGCTCTGGCTGGTGGACGGCTCGGCTACCTTGCCGCTGCACCTGCGGTGACGGATGCCCTGCGCTTGGTCCGACTGCCTTACCACCTGTCAGCTATCACCCAGGCCGCCGCCACGGCTGCCCTGGACCATGCTGAGACACTTATGGCCAATGTGCAGCGAATCAAAGTCCAGCGGGACCGGCTCGTCGCCGAGCTCGCCGCAATGGGGCTGAGCCCGTACCCATCGGATGCGAACTTCGTGCTCTTCGGCGGACTCCAGGACGCCCACGCGGCCTGGCAGCATCTGCTCGACGACGGCATCCTCATCCGCGAAGTGGCCATCGAGGGCCACCTGAGGGTCACGGCTGGAACCGAGCCGGAGACCACGGACTTCCTGAACTCCTTGCGCAGCTACCTCAACGGTTAGGATTAACTCCTTATGTCAGCTGAACTTATCTCCGGCCGCGGAACACCATCACGGGCCGCGCACATGCAGCGCACGACCAGCGAATCTCAGGTCACCGTCAGGCTGGATCTCGACGGGACGGGCACCTCCGATATATCCACCACCGTGCCCTTCTTCGACCATATGCTCACAGCCCTGGCCAAGCATTCGCTGATCGACCTCACAGTGGAGGCGCAGGGGGACACGCACATTGATGTTCACCACACAGTGGAGGACACCGCGATCGTCCTCGGTGAGGTGCTTCGCACGGCGCTGGGGGACAAACGTGGCATCCGCAGGTTCGGCTATGCGTCCATTCCTCTGGACGAGGCGTTGGCGGAGGCGACCGTCGACGTCTCTGGCCGGCCCTACCTGGTCCACACCGGCGAGCCGGAGGGCCAGCAGTATCACCTGATTGGCGGCCACTTCACCGGGTCCATGACCCGGCACGTCTTTGAGGCCATCACCTACCACTCCGGCATCTGTCTGCATATGCGTGTCCTCTCCGGCCGGGACCCGCACCACATAGTGGAAGCTCAGTTCAAGGCTTTCGCACGTGCGCTGCGCGCCGCCGTGGAGTCCGACCCGCGCACTGATGAGATCCCATCCACCAAGGGCGCGCTGTGACTGGGAAGCCTTCAGTCGCCGTCCTGGACTACGGATCAGGCAATGTGCACTCTGCGGTGCGCGCCCTGGAGCGTTCAGGGGCAGATGTGGAGCTCACCCAGGATGTGGATGCCGTTCTCAACGCTGACGGGCTCGTGGTCCCCGGGGTAGGGGCGTTTGCCGCTGTGATGGATGCGCTCAACGCCATCGAGGCCCCGCGCTGGATCGGCCGCCGCATCGCCGGATCCCGACCAGTCCTGGGCATCTGCGTCGGACATCAGGTGCTCTTCGACCGCGGTGTGGAACACGGCATCGCCGCAGCGGGTATGGCGGAATGGCCCGGTGAGGTCACGGCTCTGCCCCGCGATGTGGTGGTCCCGCACATGGGCTGGAACACGGTGCGCCCCCCTGAAGGCAGCACGCTCTTCAGCGGCATCGAGGACCAGCGTTTCTACTTCGTGCACTCCTACGCAGTGCAGTCCTGGGACTTCGATCAGAGCATCGGTGCCATCGCCCCACCCAAGGTCACCTGGTCCCACCACGGTGCTGACTTCGTTGCCGCCGTGGAGAACGGCCCCCTCACTGCCACCCAATTCCACCCGGAGAAGTCCGGCGACGCCGGCATGCAGCTGCTGCGCAACTGGATCACCTCACTCTGACCCCTTCAGGAGAAAACACCCTATGACTGACACCACTGTGCCCGCCGCCACTACCAGTGCCCTGGAGCTGCTGCCCGCTGTGGACGTCGCCGATGGCCAAGCAGTCCGGCTCGTCCAGGGCGAGGCGGGATCAGAAACCGGCTACGGGGACCCCCTCGAAGCGGCCCAGTCGTGGCAGGACCAGGGAGCGGAGTGGATCCATCTTGTGGATCTCGACGCTGCCTTCGGTCGCGGGCACAATCGTGAGATCCTCCAACGTGTTGTCGAGCAGATGACCATCAAGATCGAACTCTCTGGGGGCATCCGGGACGACGAATCACTCGACCGCGCCCTGGAGATGGGAGCCACCCGGGTCAACCTCGGAACCGCTGCCCTGGAGGACCCGGAATGGACGGCACGCGCCATTGAACGCCATGGGGACGCCATTGCAGTGGGTCTCGACGTGCGAGGTGAAACCTTGGCCGCCCGCGGTTGGACCAAGGAAGGCGGCAACCTCTGGGACGTTCTGGCCCGCCTTGAGGATGCAGGCTGCCCGCGCTACGTCGTGACCGACGTCACCAAGGACGGCACGCTGCGCGGACCAAACACCGAACTTCTCGCGCAGGTCGCGGCGAAGACCAATCGGCCTGTCGTCGCCTCCGGGGGAATCTCCAGCCTGGAGGACATCGCCGCACTAGCGGGTATGGTGTCCTCCGGAGTGGAAGGAGCAATTATGGGCAAGGCGCTCTATGCGGGCAAATTCACTCTCCCCGAGGCGCTGAAGGTCGCGGCCGAATCCCGCTGAACGAGGAACCTGTGACCCACAGCTCCAAAAACCTACCGGCGCACATTTCTGCCCTGCTGGATCGCCAGCAACGCAGCCCTCACGGACAGCCTGCAGATTCGGCCGGCACCCCCTGGTCAGGGCGAGACCTCTCAGGCGAGGGAAACCCGCTGCACACCTTCGACGGCGACGACGGGCTCACCACCCCGGTGCTCGGAGAGGCGCGACGCCGCCTGCTCGCCGGAGACACCGATGAACCCGGATTCGTCAACGCCCTGGCAGGCCAGCGCCTCTTCGCCCCTGTCATTGCTTCCGGTCACGCAGATGCGGAGCAGGGGGACAAAGAAGCTGACATCTCCCTGGTGACGCTGACGGCCACTGACGGCCGATCCGCCATGCCTGTCTTCACTTCCGTCGAGGAGCTGACTGCGTGGCATCCGGAAGCGAGACCCGTTGCGGCCGAAGCTGAAAGGGTGATGCTCGCAGCACTGGCGGAGGGGGCCCAGCTCCTCGTGTTGGATCCCAGCAGTACCACCCTGACGTTCGTAGTTCGCGGACCGGCCATGGAGGCTCTGGCTCGCGGGGAGACCTGGACGCCGAGCTATCAGGACCAGGAGTTGGCCCAGGCCCTGGCAGAGCTTCCAGCCATGTGCCCAGGGGTGACAGCACTGCGGCTCAGCCCCGGCCGGGGCATCATGACAACTGCCGCTGACGGACGGGCAGTGCTGGGGGGAGGCACCGGGCCCGAGCTGAGTATCGGCGTCGTCGTTGCACCTCATACTGACACGGTAGGTGTCCGTCTGGCCCTGGCCGCAGTCCAGGCAGCGGTCGAAGACATTGAGCTGCTCCGGGAACGGGCAGATTCGGTTCAGGTCATCAGAGCCGCCGACCAGCCCTGAGTCTGCGCCCCTGCAAGCGGAGCAGGATGGTCACCCAGGGACAGTCAGCAGGGCTCGTCGGCTTGTTGGGCGGTGCGGTAGATCTGTTCGCAGATGACCTGTAGCTCGTTAGCCTGAGCATCGTCCAAAGCGGGGTGGAACAGCTGTTTGATGTGCTGGGCGTGGACCCGCGACGCGGCTGAGAAGACCTTTTCCCCTTCGGCGGTGAGCCGGGCAGTCATTCCGCGCTTGTCATTCTCATCTGTGCAGCGATCGATCAGGCCCCGGTTCGCCAGGGACTTCACTTGGTAGGACAGGCGAGAAGGGGAGAAGACCATCTGCTCGGCCAACTGTCCCATGCGCAGCTGGTGCCCTTCCGCCTCAGCAAGCAGCAGCAGAATGTTGTACTCGGCGAGTTTCAACCCAGTCACCGCATGCAGGCGCTTCTCCATCCGGTCGCTGATCAACGCCGAGGTCTCAAAGAATGCACGCCAAGCTCTGGCCTTCGGCGAAAAGCCGGTCAGGTCACGCTCTCGGGATGCGAACGGCTCGGGGGTCACCCCCACATACTACCGATGCCCATCCCAAGAGGCGTCTCCTGCTCAGCAGTGCCTGCCCGGCAGCGCCAAGTCAGCGCAGCGGGGCTGCGGTAGCATCGCGGATCTGCTCCTCGCTGACGCCCGGAGCGGTCTCCACCAGAGTGAAATGCGGATCGGCTGGGTCCGTGCCGACATTAATGACGCCCAGGTCAGTGATGATCGTGTTCACCACACCCCGGCCGGTCAGCGGCAGAGTGCACTGAGGGAGCAGCTTTGAGCCACCGTCCTTGGTGCGGTGGTCCATCAGCACAATCACGCGCCTGGCACCATGGACCAGGTCCATGGCGCCTCCCATCCCCTTGACCATCTTGCCGGGCACCATCCAGTTGGCCAGGTCACCATTGGCTGCGACCTGCATCCCACCAAGGACAGCCACATCGAGCTTGCTGCCCCGAATCATGCCGAAACTTGTGGATGAGTCGAAGAACGCGGCACCGAGGTTGACGGTGACGGTTTCCTTACCGGCATTGATCAGGTCCGGGTCAAGGTCCTGCTCCTCTGGGTAGGGCCCCACGCCAAGTATTCCGTTCTCCGAGTGGAGGATCACATCGCGTCCGGTCTCAATGTGGTTCGGGATCAGTGTGGGCATCCCGATACCGAGGTTGACGTAGTCGCCGTCGCGGAGTTCCTGCGCTGCCCGAGCAGCCATCTGGTCACGAGTCCATCCTGTGGCCTGTGTCTTATCCGTCATCTCAGCTCGCCTCCTCATCCGTTGCGCGCACGGTGCGCTTCTCGATCGGCTTGTCGATCTCGGTGCCCACCTCAATCACACGGTGCACATAGATCCCGGGTAGATGGACATCGTCGGGGTCGATCTCCCCGGGCTCGACCAGTTCTTCGACCTGCGCAACACAGATTCTGCCGGCCATAGCTGCCGGAGGTGAGAACTGCCTGGCCGCCTTATTGAATACCAGGTTGCCGTGGAGGTCGCCTCGGGCTGCATGCACCAGCGCGAAGTCCGTCACGATCGACTCCTCCAACGCGTAACTGACGATCTGGCCCTCAGGGCTGCGGAAGGGCCTTACCTCCTTAGGGGTGGACTCTTCCACCACGTTGCCCTGGGCGTCGTACTTGGTAGGGATCCCGCCGTCCGCGACGGGAGTGCCGACACCAGCGCGGGTGTAGAAGGCAGGGATTCCGGCCCCTCCGGCACGCAACTTCTCTGCGAGTGTGCCTTGGGGGACAAGCTCCAGCTCCAGCTCACCCTCCAAATACTGGCGGGCGAACTCCTTGTTCTCTCCGACATAGGAAGAGATCATCTTCTTGATCCGACCTGATTCCAGGAGCCTGCCGAGGCCCCAACCGTCGACGCCTGCGTTATTCGAGGCGATCGTCAGATCTGAGGCTCCCTGTTTCAGCAGCGCTTCAATCAGCTGGATGGGGTTGCCGGAGAGGCCGAACCCGCCTACCGCTATTGATGCGCCGTCAGGGATATCGGCCACGGCTTCATCCGCGCTTGTCACCGACTTGTTCACACTCATGCCATTCCTCCCAGAAGTTGAGCCATCATCATAGATCGTTCACCGTCAGCGACGTATTGATTCATCTTCACGCTGCAGTCCATCCACCGTCGATGGAAAAGGAGGTGCCGGTCACCATGCCGGAGGCGTCCGAAGCCATCCACAGGGCAAGGCTCGCGACTTCTTCGCTTTCCACAAGACGCTTCACCGCTGATTCGGTCAACATGATCTTCTCGACGACGTCGTCCTCGCTGATTCCATGGATGCGCGCCTGATCCGTGATCTGCTTCTCCACCAAGGGGGTGCGCACATAGGAGGGGTTGATGCAGTTCGAGGTCACGCCGTGTTCGGCCCCCTCCAGCGCTGTGACCTTCGACAACCCCTCCAGTGCGTGCTTGGCGGAGACGTAGGCGGATTTATAGGGGCTGGCGCGCAGGCCGTGGGCTGAGGACAAGTTGATGATCCGTCCGAAGCCCCGCTCATACATGCCGGGGAGGGCTGCGCGGATCAGCAGGAACGGTGATTCCACCATAAGTTGGTGCATGAATCGCCATTTCTGAGGATCGAACTCCTGGATGGGTGACACATGCTGGATCCCTGCGTTGTTGACAAGGATGTCTGTCTCCAGCGACAGCTCGTCCAGCGCAGCGGTGTCGGCGAGGTCGGCGACCCACGCATCGCCTCCGAGCTCTTGAGCGAGGTCCTGTGCGGCGTCGCCGTTGAGGTCGCAGACGGTGACGTGGGCCCCGGCTGCGGCAAAGGTTCGAGCACAGGCTGCGCCTATGCCGGAGGCTCCGCCGGTGATCAGCGCTCGCCGTCCGCGCAGGGCGTCGACGGGTACGGACGAGCTGCGGGTTCGAACGTCATTCATGGGCTCTCTCCTGTGCGTCTGTGTCGAGGTTTGGTATGTCACGGAAGATTAGAATGCTCCTACTGCGGAGACCAGGCCCGCGAGCCCGAGGACCACGATCACCGGAATAGCCAATGTCACCATACCTATGTCCTTATAGGCCTGGCGGTGGGTGAGGCCACAGACAATCAGCAGGGTCACCACTGCACCGGAGTGCGGCAGGGTGTCCAAACCACCGGCAGCCATGGCCGTGAGTCTGTGCATCGCCTCGAGGCTCGTGCCGTCTGCGGCGGCCATAGCGACCAAGTCGTCACCCAATGCGTTGAGGGCGATCGTCATGCCCCCGGAGGATGACCCAGTCAGGCCAGCGGTGATCGAGGTGGTCATGATGGACGTCCACAGGGCGCCGGCTCCCATATTGAACACGGAGTCACGGATGACTGCGAAGGCAGCCACTGAAGCGACTACCGCGCCGTAGCCCACCTCTGATGCGGTGGAGAAAATGGGGAGCATGGAGCGCTTGACTCCGTCGGTGAAACCAATCTTCAGAGCCCTGATGTCCTTGAAGTTCAGTGCTACGACCACCAGGATCGCGACCAGAATGGCGACAAGCACAGCCCACAGGCCGCTCCGGGAGTCCATGGTGATCCCGCCGTACTGCTCCTCCTCCAGGTAGCTCCAGTCCAGAGCGGGGAAGATGAGAAGCGTGCAGGCGAAGTTGACTACGAAGACCGTGAGCAGGGGAACGAACGGCACCACGCGGTTTGCTGGGACCAGTGTCTGCACCTGGTGAGCGGAGCCATCGTCTGCTGAACCACCGATGATTGGTTCGCTCTCCTTGCTTTCGAAGTGCTCCCCCTTTTTGATCAGCGAACCGCGTCGATATTCCAGCCAGAGCAGGCCCAGGCCGAATATCAGCGCGCCGCCCAGCAGGCCAATTCCTGGCCCGGCGTATGCTCCCGTTTCGAAGAACTGGCCCGGGATGATGTTCTGCACCTGCGGGCTCCCGGGCAGGGCGGTCATGGTGAAGGTGAAAATGCCCAGCGCGATGGTGCCGGGTACCAGACGGCGCGGAATGTCAGCTACGCGGAACAGTTCGCGGGCCAGGGGGTACATCACGAAGGCGACGACGAAGAGGCTGATGCCCCCGTACGTCATCAGTGCGGAGGTGATCACAGTGGCGGCGATTGCGCTCCGGCTGCCCACCCAGGACGTGACAGAACGGGCGATGCTCTCGGCGTAGCCGGTGACTGTCATCAGCACCCCGAAGACCGCACCCACAAGGAAGACGGGGAAGAAGCTGCCGACGAAGTCTGCCATCGCTGGCATGAAGATCTCAGTGTATGAGGCGAGGATCGGCGCGCCAGAGAATATCAGGCAGACTGCGGAGGCGACGGGCGCAGCAAGGATCACTGGGACACCTCGATAGGCCAGAGTGATCAGCAGTATGAGGCTAATGATGATGCCTGCGATGGCCAAGACCATGGGGAATCTCCTGGGACATGTGGACTGTGCTGGCCGTGTGGATAAGCACTGGACTCCAGCATCCTCGCCACGGTGTGACCTGGGCTACATCTGTTTGGTCAACATCTGGGGAGAAATCTTGTAGCTGGCTACGAAGAGACCTCTCTCGTGATGTCTCGGTGCCTGCCGGATGCGAGCACCCAGGCCAATTCGATGAGTGTGTTGAGGTCCCCCAGGTCAGCTCCGGTGAGCTCACTGAATCGCTGCAGACGGTAGCGCAGTGTATTCACGTGGATCGGGATGCTGCGTGCGGCGAGGGGAATGCTCATCCGGTGGGTCAGATAAGCGTCGACAGCTTCCAGAATGTGCCGCCTGAACTCTCCGGTGTTCTCCAGCGGCGCGAGGTGAAGCCGGTAGAGGATCTCAGTGGTCTCCGGGCACGCATGAATCCCCAGCTGCCAGGAGAGTTCGGCGAGGTCGACGACGCCGGTACGCCCCACCTTTTCTGCCGCTTCCAGTGCCATGGAGGCTGATTGGAACGACCTGGGCAGTTCCTCAAGGGTGGCAGCCTCACCCAGCCCAATAGTGAGCCCGGTCGGGTCGGGGCCCTCGCGCGGCTGATCCATCATGATGCCGACCAGGAAGCTTCCCTGGACTGCAGCAAGCACCCTGGCGTCGGTTTCCTGGGCCCAGGTCTCGAGTCGATGCATGCGGTCTACAGCGGTACCTGAGGGGGCGTTGAGCACGATGGCCCGTATTGGTTCGGTGGTGGGGACGTCATAGAGGGTGGCCCCGCGAATACGTTCTGCAGGCGGCATCGCTGAGGTCACGACGTTGCGGATCCATTCGGCTCGCAGCGCGGAGTCAGCCACCGCCCGCGAGACTTCCTTTTCCTGATAGACGGCTACTGCCTTTGTGGAAAAAGCGTCCCCCAAGGCCCACAGCAGGGTGGACGAGGTCAGGATCTGTTCGGTGGGTATACCGGACTCGGGTGCACGTGCCAAGATGTTCCGGAAGATGAGCGAGAGTGAAACACGGAAACCCGCCAGGACACTGCCGATCGGCACGCCTTGGGCGTAGCGCTCAACTGCTAGCGCATCGGCCTCGGCTACTTGGTCTGGAGCTGGCTCCAGACCGTCTCTGATAGTCCTGATGGTCAAGGCGATATTGCGCCGAACAGAGGCTTCCAGGGAGGCTGTGGGGACGTTCTCGTACCCCGGTACCTTGCTCCGCAGATCTGCCAAAGTCCGGTCCACCATGGCCTGGTCGTTGCTCATCTGGCTCAGGAGTCTCTCCCACTGCTGGGAGTGCTCAGAGCCTCCTGTCGGGTCAACCGGGGACAATGGCGCGCTCATAATGACACGAGTAACAAGGTGGCGCTGAAGACAAGTCCCGAAGCGACCAACGTAATGGTGGTGTAGCCCAAGATATCGCGCATCTTTAGCCCGGCTATCGCCAGCAGCGGTAGCGCCCAGAAGGGCTGGATCATATTGGTCCACTGGTCACCGTAGGCCACGGCCATGATGGCCACCGCGGGGTCAGTTCCCAGCGACTCGGCGGCTTCAAGCAGAATGGGGGCTTGGACGGCGATCTGCCCGCCGCCGGAGGGCACGAAGAAGTTCACCAGGCCTGCCGAGAAGAAGGCGAAGAGGGCAAATGTCTGCTGGTTGGAGATGGCGACGAATCCTTCAGATATCACCGAGATCAGCCCGGTGCCGGCCATCATGCCGAGGATGCCCGCGTAGAGCGGGAACTGCAGCAGTATCTCGCCCACATTGGAGGCGGCTTTCTTGGTGAGCGCTATCAGTTCGAACGGATTGCGCACCAGGAGCATGATCAGGGTGAGAAAGCTCCAGTTGACGATGTCCAGCGTCAGGCTGCCGCCGCCGGAAAAGTGAATGACGAGGTATCCCACCAGCAGCAGACCGGTGGCCAGAGTAGGGATCCGCGATGCGTCGACCCGGTCTGCGGGGGTGACGACATCCTCTTCGATCTCCGCTTCCTTCTGACGGGCGTCGACGGTCAGCGGCACGATAGCACTGTCGCGACGTGGTGCGACCAGGTAGAGCGCCAGACTGACTGCCGCGATGGTAGCGAGGACGGCAATCAGGTTCCAGGTGGAGAAGATCGACTCAGTGATGGCCAGTGGCTCACCCAGTTGTTCCGCGACGAAGGAGTCGGGGGTTGCGGCCAATAGCGGCCCCGATGCGGAATAACCCATGTGCCACACCACGAATCCGGAAAAAGCGGATGCGACGAGCATCGGGAAGTGGACCAGCTGGTCACGGCTGCGGAACTCAAAGGCGACCTCCCGAGCCAGCAGTGCACCGGCGACTAAGCCCAATCCCCAGGTGATGAGTGAGGCCAGAGCAGCGACGACGAACACGAACAGGTATGCCTGCATCGCGGTCTTGGGTACACGGGCCAGTTTAACCAGCAGTTTGTGTACCGGTCGGGTGTTGGCCAAGATGTGACCCAGCAGCAGAATCAAGGCCATTTGCGTGATGAAGTCCAGCAGCCCCGCCAGCCCGATGCCCCATTCTTCGACGACGTCGACGGGGCCTGCGTCGGTGAAGATCAGCGCCAGCAGGGCCACCACGAAGGTGAGGATGATCGCGAAGACCAGCGCTGAAGGAATGAACCGTTCGACGAGAGTGTTGAGCGGCCGCATGAGGCTCCCGAGGAGTGCCCCGCTTCCCTGTGTGGAATTGGTGTTGGCAGACTCGGCCCGTTCATTGGGCTCCTGATCGGACACGTCAGTTCCCTCCCCGTCCCACGCTATACAGCACAAGCCTAGAGTACTCGTGTGTGACACAGATTACTCTGTGACCATTCGGCACAGCACCAAGATCACAGCTCAGGCAGCGAAAAGGCGGCGCTGAGGGAAGATCCTCAGCGCCGCCTCCGGAAGCGTGTGTGGTGCCCTCGAGAGTGTTCGTTCCGGGCGGAGGGCGGGTGGTTTTAGTCGTCTACTGTCACGACGTCGCCTGTTGCCACATCAACATCGACATCTACGTCATTGTCCATCTCAAACTCCCAGACCACAGTGCCGTTGTCGGTGTCGAGCTCACCCTCATGGGGCTGTCCACCGGATTCGTCTTCAGCGGTCTGCAGAGCTTCGGTGATGTCGATCTCCACAGCCTGAGCTTCTTCCTCATCATCGGAGTCGATCCCGTTATCCTCGGTGCTGATGATCTCGAAGCTTTCGGAATCAACATCGAGTTCCCACTCGGTGGAGCCGTCGTAGACGTAGACCTCCACGTAGCCATCGTCATCGGTGTTGTCCTCGAACTGGGTGATGACGCCGTCGGGGTACTCTGCGAGTGCCGCGTCAATGGCCTGATACACCGGGTGATCACTGCTGGCGTCCGTACCAGCGTCTTCGGTGGGCTCATCCGTTGCCTCGTCGGTCTCAGTCCCTTCGGTGGGCTCATCCGTTGCGTCGTCGGTCTCGGTCCCCTCGTCCGTTGCCTCGTCAGTCTGATCCGTGTCCGTGTCGGTCTCGGCCTCTTCGGTCTCTGGTGACGGTGAGTCCTCAACCTGTGCAGTGTCATCTGCGGCGGGTGAATCATCCTCAGGGGCGCAGGCCGACAGCGCCAGCGCCGCAGCTGCTGTCACGGAGAGGATTCCGAATGTTGAACGGTGAAGGTGGGATTCTGAACTAGTTGTCATGGTCATATTGCTACGCCCGGAGTCTGAGTCCTTGCCGGAAAATGCCTCCGTGTCGACTGAAATGAGAAAAGACTCATATTTGGGGGAGAGCCCAGTGGACCACCACAGCGCCTTCGGGGCGCAGGTGCACGGCCCGGCCGGGGATGGGTCGCGGCAGCACAGGGATAATCGTGGCGAAAGCATCGGCCTGGCTCCTGTTGGTGGGGGAGAGGATCACATTGGAGCCTTCCTGCCGAGCAGGATGAGCCCATGGCAGCTGAGTGAACAGACCCGACGACGCCGCCGCCGCAGTTGCCACTATGGGCACCTCCTTCGCCAGCGCGTGGTGGATGAAGGCGTGTTGCTCAGTGCTGCAGGCCGGAGCGTCGTCGACCAGCAGAGCTGCGGGCATGTGAGTTGGCAGGGTGCAGCCCGGTGTGAGAAGAAAGCTGCCGCGCAGTTGCTCACGCAGCGCCTGCAGGCAGGTTGTTTTGCCGGTGCCGGAAGAGCCGAGTATGAGGTTGACCGGTCCCAATCGGAGCCGGGCCGGGGCTCCGGTGAACTGCATGATGCCGACCACGGGTTCGGGGGTCTCAACACTTCCAGTCTCCTCATGCTCCATGATGTCTGGGGTCAGCAGTCGCTCTGGGAGCGGCTGGACCTGCAGCCTTGGTGTCCGGGTTGGACCCGGTGCCTTCCGGAACCGGGGCTGCTCGGTGACCAGTTGGACGCTGAGGCCCGGCGGGGGAATCTGAGGGGTCAGCAGCACACCCCGGCCAGGTACTGCGTCAGTGCTTCTGATGGTGGGCCACAGGTAGCGGGCTTCATCTGAAGTGCCCAGCGGGAGATAGATCCGGGTAGGGATCCGACCGGTGAGCTTGCCTAGAGCCAGCTCCCTTCCTCCGCTGATGAGAACCGAAATACCGGCCTGTGGTCCCTCAGCGGCCAGAGTTCCCAGCAGGTGGTCAAGGGTCTGCAGCCTCATGTGCGATGCCGCATGCCACTGCGCATAGCCGGTGACCACTACCTGGAGAGGCCGTCGTCTCTCTTCGGGTAGGTTGGTTCCTTCCGCCCGACGGGAGGTGAGCTCATCCATTAAGGCGCCGAGAAGATACTCGACCTCCGGTGTGTCTTCTTCGGTGAGCCAACTACCAACCCGGGGGTGGTCTGCCATCTTGGCAAGAGAGCGATCGCCGTCCAACAGATACACATCAGTCTCTGGCTGGGTGATGAGTATCTGCGCCGCTACCGCTGCTGTGGCCTCGGAAGCTCCGGAGCCAACCTCCCCGATCAGTGCCAGCGACATCGGTTCCGCAGCGTCCAGCAGAAGGTCCTCCTGCCGTTGGCCGGCAGGGTCATCTACTCGCCCCAGGAGAGCCGAAGTGGCGACGTCGTGCGCTAACCGGTCCTCCGCGCGCAGGGTTTCTGGCAGCGCGGGCAGGAGCGGGGTGTGCCCGCGGTGTTGCTGCTGTGCGGTGGAAGCCTCAGCAACGGCGGCAACCACATCGCTGAAGTTTTCCAGTGGCGGGGATTGACCGGAGCGGACCTCGGGACGCAGCTGGAGCGGACGGTGGCCTGCCAGCTGGGCGCTTTGGAAGAGTACAGGCTCCTCTCCGGGTGTCTTGAGAGCTGCCCGCCCAGGAACGCTGCGGGGGATGGTGGCAGCCACCGGGCTGCCGATGACATCACGGGCTTCGTCCTCCCCGCGAACTCTCAGGCAGATGCTGGAGCCGATATTGGCCCTGATGTCGGCCGTCACCACGCCCTGCGGCCTCTGCGTGGAAAGCACCAAATGCAACCCGAGGGACCGCCCGAGTGTCGCCAGACGCATCAGCTCATCTAGTTGATCAGGCAGCTCACGGGAGAAGATCCGGAATTCGTCAATCACCACCAGGATCCGGGCCAGCGGCTGATCAGGTCGGAGTCCACGGTATTGGCAATAGTCTCCGGCCCCTGCGTCCAGGAACAGCCGTTCCCGGCGTACAAGCTCACTCCGGATGCCTTCCAGGGTTCGTTCGGCTGCCGCATGAGACAGATCCGTTACCAGTCCAAGGGAGTGCTCCAGCTGGTCGATCTGATGGAAGGCTGCCCCACCTTTGAAGTCAATCAGCACCAGACCCAGCTCTCTAGGTCCGTAGCGGGCGCAGAGGGAGACTAACAACGTCTTCAGCAGCTCGGACTTTCCTGATCCGGTGGTTCCAGCGACCAGGATGTGTGGGCCATCGCCGACCAGATCCAGGGTGACTCTCTCGCTGCGGTCGCGACCCAGTACGGCGATCAAAGATTCGGCCGCTGTCTCAGTGAACATCTGCGCTGGAAGTCTGTAGGTGCAGTTCGCCGGAAGCTCTCCAGCTGACGCCGCTCCGCCCAGGAGGGGTAGCGCATGCCTCAGGTGCTGGTGCGCTGTTTCCTGTGAGAGCCCGTCGAAGCTGAACTTCTGGGCTCGGACCTCTGAGGAGCCTTCGGTGGTCTGCCGCTCCAGAACTCCAAGCGCAAGATCCACCCACCAGCCGTCGACGTTGAGTTTTCCCGCCCCCAGGGTGACCACATGCCAGGAAGCTGCCACGGCTCTGCGGACACAGCGATCTTCGCCTGGTTCAAAGACGATCACCACCCGGGGGCGCTCAGCCTCCTCCGGAGTAGTGTTCAGCACGGACAGGAATGTCTCTGGGCTCAGCTGTGTGACTCGTGCGAAGTCCCGCAGATCGGGCATTCTGGGCCCTCCGACCACGACCACCCGGGGCTGGACGGGATTGAGCGCGAGCTGGACGAGGATCCACCTGAGGAGCCGGTGGGCGTCGCGTTCAGGCCCGTGCAGGATTGTCTGCTCCCCAGGGTAGAGAGTCACGCCGACTGCTGCGTGGACCTGTGTGTCTTGGTCCTCAGGTGAGGACGCCGAGCCGAAGTCCACCGTGGCGGAGACCTGCCCAGTCCCAAGCCGAATTGCCGGTGCACGATCTTCGGCTGCACCTGCATGGACGCTCTCGCCGGTGTTCGCACGGAGGAGCCTGATCAGTTCACCCGGGGAACATAATGCTGAGAAGGTCCGCGACGCCCACAGGCGTGCTGCCCGGGCAATATGGTGCCGATACTGGCGTTGCTTTCTTCTGCCGTCCCAGAAGATCACTGAGGCGACAAGTGCACTGGCCCCACTGAACAGGAGGAAGAACCACATGCCGGTGAAGGCCACGAGAACGATGCCCGCTACCAAAGGAACTAGGGCAAAGGCGAGCATCATCTTGTGTTTGGATTCGGGCGGGCCGACGCCGACCGGTTCAGCCGCAGGCGGCCAGGAATGCCGTGTCCGGGGTGGAGGAGCTTCCACGGTGATTCGGCACTGTGTGGAGCCAAGTTGGAAGTCGTCTTCAGTAGTCAGTCGAACGGTGGTGGCGTCGTCGTTGTTTGTGTGTGTTCTGTGCAGTGTGATGGCACGTTTCCCCACATGGAGAACGGCTTCCTTGCGGGACATTGCGGGGTCGGCGGCTCGGATGTCTGAGCGGCCGCGGCCAATTTCAGTTCTACCCCGGCGCAGGGGGATGAGTCGGCCTGCATCGGGCCCTGAGTCCACGCACAGCGTCAGCTGGGAGGGCCGCAGCCTCCGCATGGGCATCCCGGGCGGAGACGCGAGCACGACCATCCCTCGGTGCAGCAGTGCCGAACCGGCGTCAATGCTGTGCAGTGCGGTGCCAGCGGTGCTGAGTTGGAGATTCGGAGCTTGGAGAAAGTCGCGCAGAGCGCGGTCCAGACTGACACCGGAGATGGCGTCACCGGGTTCATCGGCCACCAGGCGGACCTCATGGTCGTGTGCGCCAGGCGCCCGCCTGCGAAAAGCGGCCCAGTGCTCAGCCTCCAGTGCACCGGGGGCGTGCACCAGCGTGATGGTGAAGTTCATGTGCCCTCGCTTGACGTTTTGTTTGATAACAATTGGTCCGGCTAATTCACACTAAGACTTGGTGAGTGTTCCTTGGTGTGCAAGGAGTGAGTCTGTGGATAACCTGCCGGCCCTCGTGCTTTATCCACAGGAAGTGAACAGGGGCTTCCCGAAACCTGGACGGATAACTAGGGTAGTGAACGCTGCATCCGTTCAGGAGCGTTGCACCGTGAGAAACTGACCGGTCACGTGGAGGAAAGCCCGTGGACGCTATGTCCATCGTTGAAGACGAAGTTCGGGAAACGATTCGCCTGCGCGGAATCGATCCCAGCGACGATCCCACCAGGACTAAGAATCTCGTAGACGCCGCCGTGGCGGATTACGACAAACGTTCTATGGTCGCGCCACTGCCAGTGCTTGGGGAGCCCAAAGTAGCTGCCACAAGAATCTTTCACTCCGTAGCAGGATTCGGTGAGCTCCAACCCCTCCTCGACGATCCCGAGATCGAGGAGATCTGGTGGAATCAACCGGGCCAGGTATTTGTCAGCAGGTCTGGGCGGTCGGAGCTGACATCCATCACGCTGACGGAGACACGAGTCAAAGACCTGGTCGAACGCATGTTGAAGTCTTCAGGGCGCCGACTCGACTTTTCCACGCCGTTCGTCGATGCCGCGCTCGCTGACGGCTCACGACTCCATGTGGCCATACCTGATGTCACCCGCAGTTCCTGGGCCGTCAACATCAGGAAATTCATCACCAGGGCTAACTCCCTAGACGACATGGTTCAGATGGGCTCATTGACTGCGGAGGCCGCCGAGTTTCTCTCAACCTGCGTTGCCGGAGGACTGAACCTGCTGATCAGCGGCGCGACCGGAGCTGGAAAGACGACCATGCTGAACGCGCTCACATCCGCCGTGGGCCCGCGCGAGCGAGTGGTGACGGTAGAGGAAGTCTTTGAACTTGACGTCCCGCTGCGCGACACAGTGGGCCTCCAATGCCGTCAGCCCAATTTGGAGGGTCATGGGGAGATTCCACTCCGCAGACTCGTCAAAGAAGCGTTGCGAATGCGCCCGGACCGCCTCCTGGTCGGAGAAGTCCGCGAGGCGGAAAGCCTGGACATGTTAATCGCTATGAACAGTGGTCTACCGGGTATGAGTACGGTCCACGCGAACTCTGCTCATGACGCACTCACCAAACTCTGTACGCTGCCTCTCCTTGCCGGGGAGAACATCACCGCCGACTTCATTCTGCCTACTGTGGCATCGTGTCTCGATCTGGTGATTCATTGTGTTCGTACACCACAGGGCCATCGGTATGTGTCCGAAATTCTCGCCGTCGGGGGCCGGGTGGAGTCGGGCACCATCGAAACCACCATGCTGTTTTTTCACGATGGGCAGGGACTGCAGCGCCGTGAAGCAGTCTTTGAACATCGCAAACTCTCAGGTGCACCGCTGTGACGGGTCCGTACGTTCCGCAGGCTGCCATTCTGGGGCTCATTCTTGGGCTCGGCCTGCTGCTTGTCCTCAGCTCCACGACATCGCGCCCCGCAACACCAGAGGCTCGGCCGAAGGGTGCCCTTCGGATCCGCCGGTTACTTGACGAAGCCGGACACTACCGACTTCCCGTATCGGCAGTTTTCATCAGCAGCGCCGGCTGTGCTGTCCTGACGTTCATAGTGGTATTCATGGTGACCGGTGCCCTGCCAGTGGGGGCCTGTCTGGCCGTGTTCGCGGGTCTTGCACCGTGGGGAACCTTGCGCTGGCAGGTCACCCGTCGGCGGAAACAGCTGGCTGAAGTGTGGCCCGATGTTGTGGATCATCTCAGATCTGCGGTGCGTTCCGGTCTTGCTCTGCCGGAGGGCCTCACCGAGTTGGGCAGAACCGGACCCGAACCACTGCGCGAACCCTTCGCCGAATTCGGCGCAGACTGGCGTGCTGGGGTCTCGATGGGACAGTCCTTGGACCGGTTGAAAATGAGACTCGCTGACCCTGTGGGCGATCGCATTGTTCTGGCCCTGCGTATGACGCGAGAACTGGGTGGCACGGATCTTGGCCGACTGCTCGACACGTTGGCCGACGTGCTCAGAGAGAATGCGCGAACGCGGAGTGAGCTTGAGGCTAGGCAGAGTTGGACTGTCAACGGCGCCAAACTGGCAGTCGCTGCTCCGTGGATCGTTGTGCTTCTCCTCTCCTCCCGCCCCGAAGCCGCAGAGGCGTATCACAGCATGACCGGCATGGCGGTGCTCGGCGTTGGTCTCGCTGTCTCGCTCATCTGTTACCGCCTTATGTTGCGCATTGGTGCGCTCCCACCGGAAGAGCGGGTGTTGGTGTGACTGAAATGATCCTGTGGCCAGGCTTGGTAGGTCTCACTTTGGGTGCTGGCGCGCTGATTCTGATCGCGGGCCTTCCCGCGATGAACCGTCCTCGCTTCGCCGAGCGCGTCGCGCCCTATGTGAGATCAGTTGCCCCTGAGGCGGAGTCGACGGTTCACAGCCGAACGCCCCTCACTTCAGCTGCAAGAATCTTCGCTCCGGCTGCGCAGCGCTTAGCTGAGAGCTTGCGTCGTCTGGGGCTTGCCTCGAGCTCCGAAGTGCTCAGCAAACGGCTCCGGCACGCCAACCTTACGTGGAGCCCTGCAGAGTACCGGACGCAACAGCTGGGATATGCGGTAATAGGAGTGACTGCGGGGGTCCTCATCAACGGGTTGGCTCTGGTTGCTGACCGATTCCACCCGGTCGCTGCGGTGTTCCTTGTCCTTGCCGGGGCGGGCCTGGGGGTTGTTGGGCGAGACCTTCAACTCAACACCCGTATCCGGTCGCGCCGCCGCCGGATGATAGCGGAGTTCCCGACAGTCGCTGAACTTCTGGCCCTCTCCGTCAGCGCTGGGGAATCCGCTCCAGGAGCTTTCCAACGGATCAGCACCAGCTGCCGCGGCGAACTCGCTGGAGAATTGAAAGAACTGATGCGCCGAACAAAAGCCGGTACACCATTCGTCTCAGCTGTGCGCACACTGAGCACGGAGATCGAAGCACCCGCAATCGCCAGGTTTCTGCACGGCGTCGTCGTCGCAGTTGAGCGGGGCACCCCGCTCGCAGAAGTGATGCGCGCCCAGGCAGCAGATGTCAGAGACCATTCCAAACGCGAATTGATGGAAGAGGCAGGCCGCAAAGAGGTCGCCATGCTCGCGCCAATTGTGCAACTTACGGAATCCTCTCGGTATGGTCGGAAATATGAGCCGCACCGCCATATACCTACGCATCAGCTATGACCGCACTGGAGAAGCCGCCGGCGTGGCCCGGCAAGAGAAAGCCGCCCGGGAACTCGCCAACGCCAAACAGCTCGACCAGCCCCGCGTCTACAAAGACAACGACAGATCAGCGACCAGGGGTGCACGCCCAGAGTTCGAAAAACTGCTCCAAGACGTCGAGGCCGGGCGAATATCTACAGTGCTCGCATGGCACCTAGACCGCATCATGCGGAACTTCCGAGACCTCGTCCGACTCATAGAAGCCGGTAAACCCCACCGCCTGAACGTCGCCTGCGTCAACGGTCCCAGCATGGACCTCGGAGACCCCACAGGCGTCGCCGTAGCCTCCATCATCACGGCTATTGCCCAAATGGAAGTCGAACACAAAGCGAATCGGCAGCGGGCGGCGAACCGTGAACGCGCCGAGAGCGGAGAGGCCTTCTGGGTGCGCCGCCCCTTCGGGTACGACTTCGATCAAGACGGGAACGTCCACGTGGTCGAGGAGGAAGCTTCAGCGATCCGGCGTGGGGCGCAGTGGATCATCGAGGGTCGGAGTGTCGCCAGCGTTTGCCGGGACTGGAACGAGCGCGGACTCAAGACCACAGCCGGCGAGGGCGGGGACTGGTCCGTGACCTCGGTCCGACGTCTTATGAAAAATCCCCGCTACATAGGACGGCGGACCTATGCGGAGACCAGGGACGGAAATCGTGCGGAACCCGTCGACCTCGGCCCCGGCAACTGGCAGCCTATCCTCCGCCCGGAAACACAGCAGGAACTGGAGCAGATCCTCAACAACCCGAACCGGAAGACCAGCCCAGAAGACACCGGCGTCAAGTACCTGCTGACCGGACTAATCCGCTGCGGGAAGTGCGGAAAAAAGATGTACGCCTCACCCGCCGGGCAGAAAACTAAGCGCCACTGGATGGCCTATAAGTGCCAGGGGGGGTACTGCTCTCAACGCCGCATGGACCAGGTAGATGAGATCGTCGAAGCCACTGTTACCGGCTTCCTCGCCCGCCCCGAGGCCGCCCGCCTGTTCAGTAACTCAGAAGAAGTATCTGAACTGAGGACGCGCCGCGCGACCCTCCGCGCCCGCCGCAAAGACATCACAGCGCTGCACGGCGACGGGCTCCTAGACACCACCGAAGCCCGGCTGCAGCTAGGCAAACTCAAACAGCAGCTCGACGAAATAGACAGCGCGATAGAGACGGCATCGAGCAGCACCCCAGTCTTGGAAGTAGTTGGCTCCGAAGACGTAGACACAGCATGGCTGGAGCTACCCGTGGCGCGCCGTCGAGCCATCATCAGCGACCTCCTAACGATCGAACTTCAGCCGGGCGGGAGGGGCAGTCGCTTCAAGCCCGAGATGGTGCAAATGGCGTGGAAGTTTCCGGGAGCGACTACTTAATCTTCAACACTGCGGACCTGAGTTTCCAGACAACGGACTCTGAGGCGACAGACCATGTGACGCAATTATTACGCCGACACGCCCACGACTCAAAAGAAAATCTAAGGACGACCGCGGACGCCCCCGGACAACCGAGGACAACCCCGGAAATAGAACAACCTAATCAGCGCTCAACACTTGCCCACACTGGTGCGCAGCATCAAGCAATATGGAAGCTGCAAGCACGGAGCCCCAGGGGAATTCCGCCAAGAATTCAAGCCCCCGGGGCTCCGACCGCACACCATGACTAGGAGACGAAAGTGCGCGCCACGACGGACCCAATCAAGGGTCGCCGCATGCTCACTATGGCAGAAGCGGCAGACCTCTACAACGTCAGTCAAGCCACCATTTACCGGCGAATCAAAGACGGCACCCTTACCGCCCACCGGCCCGGCCCCAATACCGTTCGTATAGATCCTCGGAATCTCCGCACGGCCTTTGAACGCCGGAGCGCCGCATGAGCGTCACTCCTGGAATACTTCAGGCCCGGCAGCGCCTCAAAGCCGCCCGCCTCGAAGATCACGTCAGAAAAGCTGTCCAGGCTGCCCCGCCTCTGACCGAGCAGCAGCTAGACGCAATCGCTCTCCACCTGAACCGTGCTAAGGCGGTGAAGGGCCGGTGAGACCTGCACATGAAAGCTCCCCGGCTGCTGCGAGCAAACCGGGGCGCCGAGGACCTGTAGAGCCCCGTACAAATTGCAATCCCAGCCTACCGGAACGTCCCCAGACTTTGCCGGCACCCAATGCCGAAGCCATCAAGACATATTGGGTCCGCCAAAGCCGAAGAGACGAATACGGGTGCCCCATCCACACCCTAAGAGTTGTCGTCAGGTGCCCCCACTGCCGCAAGACACACGTACACGGCTCAGCCGACACGGTCCCCACTGAGCTGGAGGGAACACACCGTGCCTCCCACTGCTCCGGGCGGGTCGCCGAAACCATCGACCCCGGCGCCGGCTACTACATCACCGGCACAGCAGCCCTTGATGTGCCCGGGTACCCCTCCGCATGGTGCCGCGAACTCCGAGCGCCACGACGGGAGGCCACAAAGTGAGCACCGCCTATGACGCCGAAAAGCTGGCGAAGCTTCTGCCTGACGAGTACTTCGGCCTCTACCACAAAGAGCGCCGGGACGCCCTAGATGTCCATCGCAGGAGAAGCGGAAACCCATCCCTGCCCGAGACCTACCGGGACAACCTCGACGAACTAGCGCTGGTGTCCACCCTCCTCAAACACGCTGGTATCGAAATCGAGGCCAAAGACCTACTAATCAGCAGTGAGAGTATGCAACGGCGGATAGAGCAGGCGCGGCTCAACGAGGAAATAGCCTCACAGCGACGCCGCAAAGAGGCGCGTGATGCCCTAGCAGCTGAGCGAGCCGCCGAGCATCCCCTACCAGACCGGCAATCCCTACCCGAGTTCATCGAAGCACACGCGGGCACCGCCGAAACATGGCTCATAGACGACCTATGGCCCACCGGCGGGACCGTGCTGCTGGCCGCCCCCGCCAAAGCAGGCAAGACCACGATGATGGCGAACCTACTGCGCTCACTAGTAGACGGGGCACCCTTCCTCGACCGGTACGGCGTGGATGAGCCCGGCGGGGGCGTGCTGCTGATCGACACCGAAATGAACCCGGCCCGTATCAGCAGGTGGCTCCAGCGCCAGAAAATCCACCACCCCGACGAGATCACCCCGGTAAGCCTGCGAGGACAACTAGCCGGGTTCAACATCATGGAACCCGAAACCCGCACCCGATGGGCACGGCACCTGGAAGGGCACCGGGTAGTCATCCTCGACAACCTCCGCCCTGTCCTCGACGCCCTAGGCATGGATGAGAACCACGAGGCTGGGAGGTTCCTGCAGGCGTGGCACGAGTTCATCCGCGAAATGGGCGCGGACGAGACCCTAGTGGTCACACACACCGGGCATAACAATGAGCGGGCACGCGGGGACAGCGCGATCACTGCATGGCCTGACGCGCTATGGACACTGGCGAGAGAGTCTCCCAACGAACTCCACAGCCCCCGCTTCTTCCGCGCCTACGGCCGGGACGTCGAGCAACCCGAACGCGCCCTGGATTACGACCACGACACGGGCAAGCTCACTCTCGGGCTGGGAGGGCGCCGGGACGCGAAACTCAACGCCACTGCAGAAGCCGTCCACGCCTTCCTGCGCAGCAGCCCCGGCACCAGCCTCAGAGGCATCAGGCAAAGCGTCAACGGCAACAACGAGGTCATCTCCGCAGCAGTGAAAAGCGGCGTGGATCAAGGACTCATTAGGCAGGAAAAACGGCAGGGCAAAGGTGGCGGTCAGATCTTCTACATGGCCGATTATGTGGAGCCCGGCACCGAGCTCGACACTCCACAGAACAAACCGGCCCAACCGGCCCAAACCGGTTCCGGGACCGGTACGGGATGAAGGTGGTTTCTGGCCCCTTTAGGGGCCAGAACCACTTCCCCACCATGGCCACCCAAGCCAGCAAGAGCACCAGAACCACTTTCACGAGGACCAGAACACCATGAACGACAGCTCAGCACTACCACCACGTCCTGGAACAGAACCTGCATCACAAACAGACCCCGACCTCCGCGCCCTCGTCGAAGTCCTAGCAAGCCTCTTCGACGACACCGCCCAAAAGGAAACCCCCACCCCCTCAGCGAAGACCCCCACCCCATGAGAACCGGACGCCCCACCACCAGAGACGACCACACCCGCCTGCCTGAATGGCAAGCCCTCCAGTTACACCTGCTGGACACATCCCCGCCCTGTGCAATGCACCACCCCCGCGACGACTGGATCAGCGAGGACCCCATACGGCAAGCACGCGCCGCCACCCTCTGCAGGCAATGCCCAGCGCTGAAGACATGCCGCGCCTACGCACTCGCCAGCGGTGAGACCACCACAGTCCTCGGCGGGCTCACACCAGCGCAGCTGAAACAGCACAGCCGCCACGGGACGAATGGACGCCGAAACGACAGAGAGGACGCCCGATAAACCCAGACTCCAAGCAAGAAAACCGGACACGGCGCGTTCAGGCGTCTAAGAGCCGAACAGGACGCCAGACGGCCAGTGGACACGCGCAGCACCCTCCCAGCCCGGGAGAGCAGCGCACAGCCCCCACCCGGGCAGCAGCTGACCCCCGGGAAGGGAGTCCAAATCGCGGAGCCGGAGCCGCTAAGCCGCGCCGCGGTAGAAGTCCACACGACACCGCAGAATGCGAACCCCCCCTTGGAATCCACCACCACGATGGAAGGAAAACACCATGAGCAACACACCCGCAAACCACGATCACGGGCTGCGCCGCCTGGCAGTCACCCTCGCCGAAGCCAACCACAGCGGGGATGAGCAAACCGTCCTAGACGTGCTCGCCACGATCCGCGTGGAGGAAGCCGGCGCGTTCCTCGTCGCCCTGTCCGACCTGGTGTTCCACGCCTTCAGTGAAGACCCCGAGGACGGGTTCGACACTTTCATCGACCACTACCGGCAGCTCATCGAAACACATGAAAATTCAGCCTAATTTTTCGCACAAATCACGAGGGTTCTCCGGAAGAATCAGGAGTGGTCCCAGCCTCGAATTGTGAACCTAAAGAACGAAAGTGAGCGCTACAAGATGACTCCGGAGGAAAAGCTTAAAGACCTGGAAGGCGAAGCGAAACAGCTACGCATCAAGGCCAATAATAACCCGCGTACTTTTTCAGAGGACGACGCTGAGCGAGCTACAGAGATCGCCGGGGAACATGCCCGTCTCAGGGAGATCGTCAGTCGTAAGAAAGCGGCAGCCGATGCGTTGGGCCCACTGGCTCACGTACCGAGTGATGAACAATCTACGCTGCCGGAAGATGAACACCAGGCCTACGGACAGACCTCGGCCAGCCGCCACAGAGGTAACTCACCGGCGAGGGAAAAGGCCACGCCCTTTGCCCAAGCAATCGTCAAGGCGTTCAATGCCGCTGGTTCGATAGTTGGCGGACCTGGTTCCGGCAAACAACTTGTAGAGTCGGGCAGGATCACCGCCGCGATTCCCTCGACTGCGAAGTCAGTCCCTACTAGTACTAACTCCGGGTGGGGAAACGCGATGACCGAGGGTGATCTGAGCTGGATGGTGGGTCTGCCTCGCGCGGGGCTGAGCATGCTAGAAATTATCCAAGCGGAGGAAGTCAGCAGCCCTGTCGGCGCCTACCTTCGGCAGTCCCAACGGGAGAACAACGCCTCAACCGTTCCCGGCGGGCAGCTGAAGCCCATCAGCAAGTACCAGCTCCGTCCCGCACAGTGGCGTACCAGCACCATCGCCCATCTGTCCGAGCCGATCCGCACACAGTGGCTTGATGACTACTCAGGACTGCAAGACTTCATCAGTAGTGAACTGGTTCACGGCGTAGACCGCGCAGCCAACCGCTTCATGCTCTACGGAGGACAGGACGAAGACGGGGGCAGCCAGCCCGGCCTCCTCAACGTCGGCGGCGTGGAGACCACCCCATACCACACCTCCAAACTTCGCACTCTCCGCGCCGCGATCGGTGACCTCGAAGCCACCGGGGTCCAGCCGACGCACATCGTAATGAGCCCAGCCGACTGGCAAGAGGTCGAACTACTCGAAGACAGCGAGTCACGCTACCTACTCTCCGGCGCCCCCGGATCCCGGGCACGCAAACAGCTCTGGGGCGTCCCGGTCATCACTCCACCTGATATGCAGGATGCGCGCGCGATGGTCGGCACCTTCGAAAACGTCCGCCTGCTCCACAGAGGATCCCACCAGATCACATGGAACGATGGTTGGCAGGCTGAGGACGGAGACCCCAACCAACCGCTCGACCTCTACGCACGAAACATGGTCCGCTTCCGAGACGAAATCCGCGTATCCCTCGTGATCCAATCACTACAGGCATACCGGTACGTTCTCCTGCACGAGGAGGCCAATGAGGAACCCCCCGAGATTCCCACACCTTTCCCCGAGGTCGATTATGGGAACACCTCCAAATTGGTGCCGGCCCCGCCGCGCCTAGATGACCTAGAGGACGGGGACGAATAGGGAGGTCGAGACCCTCCGAACTTCAATCCCGCCCACTAGCGCAGCGAAGTGACTGAAGGCCCTCCCGAACGTTGGCCCTCGGGAGGGCTTTCCTGGGCTCACCCGGCGAACAGTAAGCTCGGGACCATGACGGATGAACGCCTCGAGTTCGGCACGTACGGCCTCCGCAATTCCATCACGCGCTTCAAAAACATCAAGCTCACCACAAGCTCCTCTCCGGAAGGATTCCACGCTGTAGAAGCCGCAGCGCTGGAATGCCTGTGGTGGTGCCAGATGTTGAACGAGCGTCTTGAGAAGACGGTCGAAACGTATCGAGAGGCGCGTGCCCTAAATCCCATGGGCAGCACGGTGCAAGGACTGCGCTACGCGCGCAACAGGTACACGCATAGTCCCGTTATCGCAATTGAGAGAGTCGGAGGTCTTTCATTCCCCGCGGCATTTCCAGTGTCCTTCGGTTTGCGCGCGGTGTGGCGAGCAGCTAAACACTTGGGCACCGATAAGCGGGTTTCTTCAGACCAAGAAAAAGCCTATGTTAGGTCCGTACAGGGGCGAGATGTTGTGTCGACGCTGGAAATCGCCTTGCAGTGGTTCACGGATTGGGTGGCGACAGGGAATCGCTAGTCACGCCGACCGGTTGCCCCAACTAGTCAAAGCGGTTGAACCAACTTTCGTTAACCACCGGCAGATTCTGGACGCCCAAACCCTGCTCCAAGATCAGGTCCGCGAGCTTCTCACCGTCAACTAAATCCACGGTAGGCGCGGACGAGATAGCGGTTTTCCGTGCCGGACCTGAGAACTTACCCAGAGTCACCAAAATCGCGCGCTCGGCCCCTTTCATTTGTGCGTCCCGCTGGAAGAGGGCAACCGTATCTCGGCCCACAACTCTTCCCTGCGGGTCATAGCGCTTCACTTGCACGGCGACCCGGGATGATAAGACGGGGCTCAAGGGCGCGGTACCAATACCGTCAATACCCTCGTCCCCTGAACCCCCGACTCGCTCCAGCTCTAATCCGTACAGACGCAGCAGGTACAAGACAAATTCTTCGAAACCCATCGGCGAAAGCTTGTGCAAACGTGCCAGAAGGATGTCTTTCCATGTGTCCCCCGGACTCTCCTCCAACCCGACATCTAATTCAATGTCTGACACATCTGAGACAGACTCAGATGCAGCCTGTGAGTTCTTCTTCCGCCCTCTATTGCGTCGGAAACTTCGATCCAGATCCCGCACCTTGGTATGCGCCTCTGACTCAGGCAGGGCCAACAAGTTCTTACCCAAGTCCGTGATGAGGAAGACTCCTCGAGAAGGACTCTCCAGGGCACCGATTTGCTTGGCATATGACCGTGCCCAATCGAGCCTATCTAAAAAGATCGAATCGTCAGGTCGGTTCGGGTAGACCACCGAGAGGGTCTCCTCGTCTATGTCAAGGTCCTCGGTGACCTTGCTTTTAATTTCGCTGGCTTTTGCAGACTGGCCTAATGCTGAAACCGCGCGGATCGTCGGCAAAATTAGTTCCACATATGTAGGAATGCTCTCGGGCTGCATGACTCGATCCTAGTAGAACACTGAGAAAAAGCGCGATGATAGGAACTGCATTACCCTCCCGCCAACGTGTCGCCCCCCGTTACCAGCTACCATCCCCACCGTGCGAGGGAGGCACGCTCAATACGATCGGCCCCCCAACGGAGCCGCTCAGCGAGCTTTTGTGCTGCGTCCGGGGTTTCGAGGTCTTCGTGATAGCCAAGCTCCACACAAAGCCCGGAACCGTCGGTGGTGGACCATTCGCGGAGGTCTCCGAGGTCGCCCAGTTCGCCGATTGCGCTGGTATGCAGGCCGGTAAATGGGTCTGAGTCGGAATTGATGGTCATGGTGTATCTCCTTAGGTCGTTCGAATAGAACACATAGAAGTGAACCACCGGCGCCCCTGTCGTATTTGGGATTCTTCCTCTCACTATCCTCTTCGCCGCTTTCCCTGGTTTGGCACTACTACAGATAGGAATCTGACACCCGATGAATGGAGAGAGAGTATGAATCACGCCGTCGAAACCCTCCGCCGCTTATTCTCCGCGGTCCATCATGAGCAGCGGGGTGATGTGCCCGGCTGGGTGATGATCACGCTGATGTCAGCCGTCCTAGTTGCGGGATTGCTCATCCTCGCCCAAGACGCCTTCAGAGATCTGTTCGAACAAGCCATCAGCCAGGTCTCGCAGTCGTGAACCCAGCTGCGGGTGTGTCTGATGAACGAGGGTCAGCCACCGCAGAGTTCACGATGGTTGCAGCCCTGTTGTCCCTGCTGTTCCTGGCGGTTCTGCAGATCGCCGGCATGATCCACGTGCGGAATACGCTCATTGACGCAGCCTCAACGGGTGCACGCTTCGGAGCCCTCGCTGACCGGTCGGCCGAAGACGGTGTCGCCCGCGCTGAAAGGCTCATTAGCGGATCTGTGTCGGAGCGCTATGCCCAGGAGGTGACTTATGAGTATATCGACGAAACCGAGGGCAGGACGCTGCGCATTACTGTCAACGCTCGGATCCCGGTGTTGGTCGTCGGTCCCGGAGTCGGGGAGCTTGAACTCACCGGCTCAGCCTACGAATTCGAGTGAAAACCGTGAAGATGGCTCAGCGATCGTAGAGTTCCTGGCCCTTGCCGTGATGCTGCTTATTCCATCTGTCTGGTTCCTGATTGGGGTCTCCCAGATTCAGGCAGCGACGTACGCTGCCGTTGG
The DNA here is from genome assembly GCF_010119385.1 of Nesterenkonia haasae. Classification (GTDB taxonomy): domain Bacteria; phylum Actinomycetota; class Actinomycetes; order Actinomycetales; family Micrococcaceae; genus Nesterenkonia; species Nesterenkonia haasae. Next base: position 954 of record NZ_VFIE01000029.1, on the reverse strand, counting down.
GGCGGCCGATCAGGCGACCAAGATGTACATCGGGTCCGACGCGCAGGCAGATATCAGAGCGCAGCGCAGTGAAGCGGGCGCGCATGCCGCGCTCGCAGATTTCAACATCTCTCCCGACCAGAGCACCATGACGAGAACGTGCAGTCAGGACTGTGACCAACCAGGATCCCTGGTCCGCTATGAGATTGAAGTGCGTGTCCCACTGCCCCTAGTCCCTGAGTTCGGCGGATGGGAGCACTCCCTCGTTTCGGTCTCTGCATCCTCCACAGGAGTGCAGGGCGAATGACGTTAGACCGAATGACCGCCCATGATCCCAAGGACGACTCGGGGCAGACCACTGTCCTTATCCTCGGTATGGCGTCGATTCTGCTCATGTTTGCGGCAGCGATCTTGGGGGCGACCGTCGTAAACGCCGATACTCGCCAGCTATTGTCCGAGGCTGACGGCGCAGCCTCCGCTGCGGCCTATTCCGCCCAGCCTGCACCGGGAACCCCACACATCTCGGAGCATGAGATCAGATCTGCCGCTGAACAGCACCTGGCAGATGCTGGAGCGCACGAACGTCATACGGGGCTCACTGTTATTGATGCGGGTACCTCACCGGGAGGCGAGACGATCTACCTTCAGCTGCGTGCTGAGAGCGAGCTCCCGGGTTTGCGGTGGGTATTACCGGCATCCGTGGAGATCACTGCAGAGTCTCATGCGAGGATCGCCATCAATCGTTGACCGGGGGCTGAGGCTTGGGGCTCCAGGAGCACACTGACCCGGTGGGAGCATGGGTTCGCTCGCTGGCGAATAGAAGGCATGTCAGGTTGTGGCCGGGTCGGGGTGGTGTCGGGGGTGGCGGATAAAATTGTGGGTATGGAAGGCAAGTTGGATGCTCACTCTTCGGCACCGGTTCCGTTTCCGTTTCCGGGGTCGTTGGGTCATCTTGTCCAGGTGCCTGAGTTGGTT
>NZ_VFIE01000028.1:59014-93389 GCF_010119385.1 Nesterenkonia haasae | reverse complement strand
CCCCGCACCCGGCGAAGACCACACCGGTTCATCAGCCGGTCAACACCTGAACCCGCTTCATCGACGCCATCGGAGAAAGGACTGAGCAGAATGGCTACACGCCACCACCACACAGAGAATCACGACCCCGGGGCTGCCCCCGGCAGTTGCAGCGGCCACGCCCCGAAGGCAGATCACCTGACGGTGACGAACAGCGCCGATGTCACCGAATGCCTAGTTATGCCCGGGACCCCGGTGATCAAGTCCGAGGCCGAAGAGGCAGGGCTGTATCGCGACTACAACGGGCAACGCTACTGGCTGTGCTGCGCGACCTGCGGTCCGCTCTTCGACGCCGACCCCGACCGGTACGCCGACGCAGCCTGAGCGACATCACGAGATCGAACCCCTAGAACGTGACCCACGGCCAACGCGCGTCAGCCTCAGCGGAGGGCCATCCGAGCACGAGAAACGAGATCGGTATGACCAACACACACAGTGCTCACCACCATCGTGACGGTGGGCATACGATGCAAGAGGATCGGTCTGAGAACCACCGCCATAAAGACCATGCCAGTCAAGGGGGAGACCATGGAGACCGTGGCCGTGACACCCAGGAGGATCACGCCGCCCACGGCGGTCACAGTGAGCATGGGGGTCATGGTGACCATGTAGGCCAGTTCCGGCGACTCTTTTGGATCATGCTCGCACTGGCTCTGCCGGTGATCGGGTTCAATGAGATGTTCGCCCACTTGGTCGGCTACCAGCTGCCTGATGCTGCATGGATCTGGTGGGTCTCCCCAGTGTTGGGCACAGTCATCTACTTCTGGGGTGGCTGGCCTTTCCTGACCGGCGCGATCAGCGAGATCCGTTCCCGCAAGCCCGGAATGATGTTGCTGATCGGGTTGGCTATCACTGTCGCCTTTATCGCGTCCTGGGGGGCGAGCCTTCACATCCTCGACCACGAACTGAACTTCTGGTGGGAGCTGGCGCTGCTGGTGGTCATCATGCTGCTGGGTCATTGGATCGAGATGCGTTCGCTGGCCCAGACCACCTCCGCGCTGGACTCGTTGGCCGCGCTGCTGCCGGATGAGGCGGAGAAGGTCGAGGGCGAAACCGTGGTGACGATTGCCCCGGCGGATTTGGCCCTCGATGATGTGGTGATCGTCCGCCCGGGTTCCTCGGTGCCTGCCGACGGGACCATCATAGACGGCAGCGCCAGTATGGATGAGTCGATGGTCACCGGAGAATCCAAACCGGTCCGCCGCGACACTGGTGAACACGTTGTCGCCGGAACAGTGGCCACCGACTCTGGTCTCCGGGTGCAGGTTTCCGCCATCGGTGAGGACACCGCCCTGGCTGGAATCCAGAAACTAGTCTCCGACGCACAAGCATCCTCCTCCCGTGCCCAGCGGCTCGCCGACACTGCCGCAGGCTGGCTCTTCTGGTTCGCCCTCGGTGCCGCAGCAATCACCTTCCTGACCTGGGCGTTGCTGGGCATGCCGGACTCGGCAGTGGTGCGAACCATCACCGTGCTGGTCATCGCATGCCCTCACGCTCTGGGGTTGGCGATCCCGCTGGTGGTCTCCATCGCCACCGAACGGGCCGCCCGCGGTGGGGTCCTGGTTAAGGACCGCCTCGCCCTGGAGTCCATGCGCACCGTGGACTCGGTGTTGTTCGATAAGACCGGCACTCTCACTAAGGGCGAGCCCACTGTTACCGGTATTGACCCGGTTGGTGATCGCACCGAGGAGCAGGTGCTGGCCCTCGCTGCTGCGGCGGAGTCCGACAGTGAGCACCCCCTCGCCCGGGCAATCATAGGCGCTGCCAAATCTCGAGAGCTTCAGCTCCCGGAGGCGAGGGACTTCTCATCCTCCCCGGCGGTCGGGGTCAAGGCCGCGGTCAACACCGGAGACCGTGACACCGTGATCGAGGTTGGCGGTCCCCACCTGCTGGACCAGCACCACCTCGAAGAACTGGCCATTGCCGATCAGTGGCGCGAGGAAGGCGCGATCATCCTCCACGTCCTTGCCGACGGTGACGTCATCGGCGCGCTCCGGCTGGCCGATGAGATCCGCCCCGAGTCCCTTGACGCTGTCGATGCTCTGCACATTCGCGACGTGCAGGTGGTGATGATCACCGGAGATGCCCAGGCCGTGGCTGATACGGTCGCGAAAGATCTCGGCATTGACCGGGTTTTCGCCGGTGTCCGACCCGAGGATAAAGCCGCCAATGTCGCTGAGCTCCAGGAAGAGGGCCGCAAAGTCGCAATGATAGGCGACGGCGTCAACGACGCTCCGGCCTTGGCCCAGGCCGATGTCGGCATCGCCATAGGCGCGGGTACCGATGTGGCTATCGGGTCCGCCGGAGTGATCCTTGCCAGCTCCGATCCGCGGTCGGTACTCTCCGTATTCGAGCTCTCACGGGCCAGCTATCGGAAGATGAAACAGAACCTGTGGTGGGCTGCCGGTTACAACATCGCTGCCGTCCCCCTGGCGGCTGGCGTGCTGGCACCTGTCGGGTTTGTACTGCCCATGAGCATCGGTGCGATCCTGATGTCTGTCTCTACAATCGTAGTTGCGCTTAACGCCCAACTGTTGCGCCGGCTCGACCTCACCCCGGAAGCAAGCACCGACCGGATCCTCGACCGTTCCCCATCCGCTGAAAATGCGCCTGACGAGACAAGCCCAACGACCAGGAGATGACACGACCATGACCGCCACGACCAACGCCAGCACCGCAGACCACGGCTATATTAGTGACAAAGACCGCTACCTGGCTCGTCTGAAGCGCATCGAAGGCCAGACCCGCGGTATCCACAAAATGGTGGAGCAGGACTCCTACTGCATCGACATTCTCACCCAAATCAGTGCGATCAACTCCGCCCTGGAAAATGTTGCACTAGGTCTGCTTGATGATCACCTCAAGCACTGTGTCACCTCCGCAGTCAAGGACGGCGGCGCTGAAGCTGAAGCTAAGATCAATGAGGCTTCAAAGGCCATCAGCCGACTCGTCAAATCCTAAGGAACTAGGTTCGGCGACCAGGTCTGGATGAGGACGCATTCCGGGGCAGAGGAAGTCCTCTGTGCCATCATCGCCTGTCTAGTCCAAAGAGGATTTTTCTTACTCCATTGAAGCCCGCGTGGTCGTGATCTCAGGAATGCTCCCCGATGGCCGGATGCGCTGAGTGCGCTCGAGCCTACTCGGCGACACGCTAGTCACCCTCTGAAGTTCCTGCCAGCCAAAGCGGTCGGACTTCCCCTACTATTACTGACTTGACGCTATCCCAGGTCAGCGCTGACCACAGGCGCCGTCACTAGGCGTGCGCCCGCCATGCACCTCCCGGATCACGAGGGCATGATCAGACTCTCTGAACGTGGATTGCAACTTTTGAGTACCTCTCGCGAACCGCATTGCGGACATTAGGTAATACTCCGAGCATGGCCTGCGGCGAGTTGGCACTGGCGAGTCTCTGTCACAGTGGCGAATAGCTAGTAGCACCACCTGGACTAACGTATAAATAGGTATTCTGTGCCAGTTAAGCAGTTGATTAAGATCGAGGCATACCTTTTTAAAAGTCTTGATCTTATGCTTATTCAGGAGACAAATGCTGTACCCGATTGCCTCAGTGACGGCGCGACTCATGGAAGATTGCGCGGATGAGTTCGATGTGTTCGGTGCCGGCGTCTTGGTGGTCGCGTACCCCACCCAGTCACCTCAATTCACAAGAAGCTGTGCGTGATGGAAGAGCTGATCGGCCATGAGGATCTGGAACGGCTGGATGCCCTGCTAGCGCACCACAAGGTCGCCGTAGTCACAGGAGAGATCGGCTCCGGAACGGGCCTCCTGCTGCGCGGCCTGGAGAGTCGATGGGACGGTCGAACCGTCCGGATCCCATATCACCGCACCGAGGCTACGATCCGCCGCTCCGGACTCGATATTGTGCTCGCTGGCCTGCGATCTCTGGATGCGAAAGTGTTTGCGGTTGAGCTGAATGATGAGAACGCCACGGACTTCGATCTGGCATCGACGGTACTCACCGCTCTGCATTCGGCTGAGATCCCAGAGAACACGCTGATCATTATCCCCGGTGGTGATGACATGGACTTCACCTCGCAGGCGGCCCTCGGCCATGTTCTCCGTCGTATGAGCGATGACCGTATGCGTATAGTCGTCTCAGCGCGGCGGATTACCGATGAGAGTGCATTCGCAGGGATCCCCTGTCTGGACCTGCAATCCCGAGGACGCGAGGAATTGCTCGAGCTCGCTCAGCGGGCCACGGCAGGACGGATCTGTCCCGCATCCGCCCTCATGGCGGTGCGAGCTGCCTCGGGCCGGCCACACGCGCTAGGGCTGATTCTTCAGGAGATGACCGAAAGTCAGCAGGGTGGGCGCTTCGCCATCTCTATCCCTGTTCGTATCGGTTCCGAGGCTGCCTCTATGGCTCACCAGATCGTGGGGGAACTCGACGACAACCAGAAATACGTCCTCAAAATGCTCTCCCTGGCACCACTGACGCGCTTCCGCACGCTCCAACAAGAAATACCGGAATTGTCCGTACTCTTAGCAGAACTGGAATCCCGTGGGATTGTCGAACTGCGAGGTCCATTTCTCCTGATCACAGATGAGCTGGTGCGCGCTGCCACGCACTGGTCCATGAGTGGCAGCGAACGCAACGCTCTCCACAAGAAACTGGAGGCTGCCTGCTCGCAGCATCACGTTGAGATGGAGAACTGGCACCGTTCCTTCGCTGCGGTGGACGACGACACTGCCAACAGTCTGGCAGCAGACGCTCTGGGCTTCATCAGGAGCGGACTAGTCGGTGCTGGCATCGAGCTCATCGAACGGTCGATCAGTTTGAGCGCTGAGGTCAGCACCGTAGCGGGTCGTCTCATCGACATAGCAGACGCCCTTACTGATCGCAGTGAATTCGCGTTCGCCTCGCGTTACCTGCAGTTCGCCCAAGAGTCGGACGAATATCCCGTCTCAGTCCGCGCTCGCACCCTCGGGATTCAGCTCGATTACCTGCAGAATCAAACCTTGCCGACGAGACTCATCAACAACTGGACCCGAAGCGAGCGATCCGCAGCCCCACGTGAAGTAGCCAACCTCCAGCTGGCGCTAGGTCTGCTGCACTGCGATCGCCGCGAAATTGCCGACGCTTGCGAACTCCTCAAAGAGGCAGAGTCCCTCGAAGAGCACTTCGGGTCTCGCGAGAAGCGACTCTATGATGTCCTCCGAATGTCAATAGAGGCTGCCCGCGGAGATGACCGCCTCGCTCTTATGCGGTTCGCGGAACTTGGTGGCCTCGAAGCCGATGAATTGAGCGCCGAGTACCTGCTGACCATGGCCTCGGCCCTCATGATGACAGAACACTATGAATCGGCCCAAGCCTCCATAGATCTTCTCCTGCATATCTGCGCGGGCACCACCACGTGGGTGACTCAGGCTAGGTACCTAAAGACGGAGATCGCAATTCGAGCCGGGCAGATCGGACACGCTCTGGCACTCGCTGGTTCCCTAGTAGACGACCCGAACAGTCATGATGTGATCCGCCGGGACCGACTGCTGCTCCTCCAATGCTGGCACCTGCTCATGAGCGGGCGAGCCAGCGACGCGCAAAGCAAAGAAGCAGAACTCGTCGCCTATGCCACCAGGACCCGCAACGGGTCACTATTAGCAGCTCTCAGCGCCCTACAGGGTAATTATCTATTGCGAGTGGGACTCCCTGTTGAGGCCGTACGGCATCTTCAGCGCTGCGATGAACGCTGCTCAGGTGAGCCGAACCCGAATCAATACCGGCACGACCCGGACCTCATAGAAGCACTGATTCGTTGTAACCGCCGCGAACACGCAGCGTTGCTGCTGAAGCGCCTGCGCAGCAGGACCGATCACACCCCGTCACGGTGGGCTGAAGACGCGGTGCGGCGCTGCGAGGCCCTCCTTGCCTCAGGGCAACAATCCGTAGACCTTCTTCAGGCCGCACTCCGGGCCCGCCCGGCATCCGTGCAGTCTCAGGCGCTCATCCACACCGCCTTGGCGGACCGATTCGCGTCGCTGGGTTCCGTCTCACGTTCACGCGAGCACTCGCTGACCGCCGCGTCTCTATTCCGGGAAATCGGGGCAAAACTCCCGACTGCGCACGAACTTTCCACACTTCATCAAGCATCCGAACAGCCGGGAGCAACTCGCCCCGAGCTGAGCGGTCTCAGCGAGGAAGAACGCGCAGTCACCGAATTAGTCCAGGCCGGACTGAAGAACCGTGAGATCGCGACCCGAATCTACGTCTCTCTGCGCACCGTTGAGCTCAGGCTCACCGCCGTATACCGGAAGCTCGGAGTGTCTTCACGCACCGAATTGGTGGCCCGGCTTGCGGGTGCCCCGCGGTTGGCGCCGGCTTAGCGGGTTGCCGCAGTGCCCCCGCGGATGCCCGCAAGAAGCTCCAAAAGTGCTTCAACGGCCGAATCTCAACACCTAGCGTGAGCTTCACCGCAAGTATCCCAATACATGCAGCAGCGCACTACTTGCGTCACGGAAAGCTGACAGAGCACCAGGGGAGGCAGAAATGACATCGACACATCACCGGGGATCGGTCATCGCAGCACAGAGCGAGCGACGATTCACCAGGCTCTCGCGGGGCATCTGGGAAAACAGAGCCTGGTTGCAAATGTTCTTGGACGCAGTCGCCTGGATTCTGGCCGCAACGCTGGCGTGGCTGACCTCCGACACTTCCTGGAGCCTCGGCCTCAGCATCACCGTACTGACTGCGATGGTGCTTCACACCGGGCTCCTCCGCTTCTATGGAAATCGCTTCAAGTACGGCAGCTTCTCCGAGCACGGCACACTCGTCGCGCTGACAGTCCTCATCGGGTGCGTGATCATGATTATCCATCCTGCCGACGCAGCGCTGGTGGTGCTCGTGGTCACCGTCTCGTTGGTGCTGATGTCCGGAACCCGGTACGCCATCCGCTACATACACCAGAGGGCCACCCGCCCAACCTCCGCGGAGCGGGTGCTCATTGTCGGAGCAGGCGATGCCGCGGAGTCGCTGGTGCGGCAAATGCTGTCGGATCCCGGTGGACCTTATCTCCCGGTCGGACTGATCGACGACGATCCCCGGAAACGGCACCTGAGTGTTCATGGGGTGCGCGTCCGTGGCACCAGCGAGGACATCGCAGACGTCGTTGACGGCCTCGATGTCGCTGGCGTGATTGTAGCCATTGCCGACTCAGAACCTGAGTTCCTCGCCGTGTGCCGCAAGCGTCTGAGGTCCTCAGGATGCTGGCTCCGGACAATCCCCCCGTTGGCTGAGCTTGTCAATCGGCGGGTGGACGTCAGGGATATCCGTGACATCAAGGTTGAAGATCTCATCGGCCGCAGCCCAATTCGCACTGATATGACTGAGATCAGTGCCAAGATCGCGGGCAAACGTGTGCTAGTCACCGGTGCGGGAGGATCGATCGGCAGCGAACTTTGCCGTCAGCTCTGGTCCCTGGAACCGGCGAGCCTCGTTCTGCTGGACCGTGACGAGACCGCGCTGCACGGCGTGGAACTGGCGCTCTACGGTTCGGCCCTGCTGACCTCCCCGAACACGGTGCTGGCCGATATTCGCGACCGGCAAGCACTGGAGCGGGTCTTTGACGAAGCCAGACCGCAGATCGTTTTCCACGCTGCAGCGCTTAAGCACCTGCCGGTGCTGGAACGGTTCCCGCAGGAAGCCTGGAAGACCAACGTGCACGGCACACTCAACGTTCTGCAAGCGGCCGATGCGGTGGGGGTGGAGACCTTCGTCAACATTTCAACCGATAAAGCCGCCTCTCCGACCAGCGAACTTGGGCGGAGCAAAAGGGTCGCCGAGCGGTTGGTCAGTGGCATCACCAAGAAATCCAGCGGCACATATCTGTCCGTGCGTTTTGGCAATGTGCTCGGTTCGCGAGGCTCCGTGCTGCTCTCCTTCCAGGAGCAGATCCGCCAGGGCGGGCCGATCACAGTCACCGACCCGGAGGTGACCCGCTATTTCATGACTATTCCTGAAGCCTGTCAGCTTGTCCTCCAGGCTGCCACCATCGGGCAGGACGGCTACGTGATGGTCTTGGATATGGGCGAACCGGTAAAGATCGTTGACATCGCACGCAATCTCGTTGCCATGTCTAATACCCCTACTGAAATTGTCTTCACCGGTCTGCGTGCCGGCGAGAAGCTCGATGAAGAGCTATTCGGCGACTATGAGGGTTCGGTAGTCAAAATCCACGACAAAATCAGTCGCGTTGAGGCTCCAGATCTCGACGCCGCTATGCTCCCGTCCGCCGATTCCTCGCGGGACACGATCGAGCGCTTCTACACCGAGGTCTGCACCGGATCGATGTGGCGCGTTGTCAGCCTTCCCGAAGTCCAAGCGATCGGAGAAACTCGTGCTGCCTGAGCCCACAACTCCAGGTGTGGCTGTGCTGAGCCCCGGTCGCGCCGATCTCCACACCCTCAACACGTATACGCCAAGCAGCCAAATATCTCACATGTATGCGTGGCACGGCTGCCCAGAGGAGGATGTCTTGCGCGTCACTCATGCCTGTACCCTCAACCCCCGCCTAAAGAGTCAGCCATGACCGCGAACCTTATCGCCCTCCAGCCGCCACGAACCAGTGTCCCGGCGCCCATTCGCCTCTCCACCCCCGACGTCGGGCCTGTTGAAGAAGACGCCGTGCTCTCCGCGCTGCGGTCCGGATGGGTGGCGCCGGCCGGACCGGACCTCGATGCATTCGAAACGTCGGTGGCCCAACGCGTCGGTGTCCACCACGCCGTAGGCCTGGTCTCCGGGACGGCGGCCCTGCACCTGGGGCTGTTGGCGGTAGGAGTGCAACCCGGTCACGTGGTGATCACCTCCACGCTGACGTTTGCCGCCACCGCCAACGCCATTGTCTACACCGGAGCAACACCCTATTTCGTGGATGTCGATCCAAGGACCGGGAACATGGACCCGGGACTGCTCGAGCGCGTCCTGGCCTCTCTGCGTCAAGCTGGGGAGCGCGTCGGCGCGATCATCCCAGTGGACCTCTTTGGCAAGGCAGCGGATTACACCGCGATCGAGACGATCGCCGGTCACTACGGTGTCCCAGTGTTGGCTGATGCCGCTGAATCACTGGGTGCCACCCATGGGGAAAGGGACCGCCCGGCAGGCAGCTTCGGACAGGCGGCTGTTTTTTCTTTCAACGGTAATAAGATCATGACGACCTCCGGCGGAGGGATGTTGCTCACCGACGACGGCGATCTGGCGGAACGGGTGCGGTACCTCTCCACCCAGGCACGCCAGCCTGTGGCGCATTATGAACACACTGAGATCGGTTACAACTATCGGCTGAGCAATCTACTCGCCGCCCTGGGACGAGCACAGTTGACTCGGCTGGAGACGATGATCGCCCGTCGGCGCGCGATCCGTCAGCACTACCGAGCCTGGTGCGCTGGGACACCCGGAACACAGATCTTCGGCGGGTCCGGGGACGACCAGGACAACTGCTGGCTCACCGCGATCCTGTTTGACCCCAATGTGCACCCATTCCAGGTCGAAGAGTTGAGCCGGGCGATGGCCCAGCAGGGCATTGAGACTCGTCGGATCTGGAAGCCGATGCACCTGCAGCCCGTGTTCCGTGACTCACGGAGCCTGCTCACGGGCGCGGCTGCCCAACTTTTCGGCACCGGGTTGACGCTGCCCAGCGGTTCTGCGCTCACGGAGCATCAGATCCAGCGTGTGCTGCAGGTTCTGACCGAGTTCGTGGGAGGGCACCGATGAGACTGAGTCAACGCCTCAATCTTTCACTGAAGCGGGCCCTCGATGTGGTCGGCGCTGGAGTCGGGCTGATCGTCCTGGCCCCGGTCATCGGCGCGGTCTGGCTGAGCGTCCGCATCAAATTGGGCTCTCCGGTGCTCTTCGCCCAGCCACGGCTCGGGCGAGACGGACAGGTGTTCACGCTGCACAAGTTCCGCACCATGCTCGAGCCTGATCCGGACCACGGAATCGTCACCGACCACCAGCGCATGACGCCATTCGGACGTCGGCTGCGGGCCACCAGCTTGGACGAGCTGCCCACTCTGCTCAACGTCCTCAAAGGGGAGATGAGCTTGGTCGGGCCCCGACCTCTCCTCCCCGAGTATCTCCCCCGCTACACCCCACACCAGGCACGTCGCCACGAGGTCCGCCCCGGCATCACAGGGCTGGCACAGGTGCATGGACGAAACCAACTGGGCTGGGATCAGCGGTTCGATCTAGACGTCGAATACGTGGACCGACACAATCTTCTCTTAGATGTATTAATCATGGCTCGCACAATCTTCAGTGTGCTCTCCCGAACCGGAGTCGAAGGTGAAGCGACTGTCGCGATGGCGGAGTTTCTGGGTCCGGCTCCTGATGATGGGCTGACCGAACAGATCCTGCCAGAGCAGTGGCACGACCTGCGAGACCAATGGCAACGGGAGGCACTGGCCACGAATATTCACAGTGCCCGGAGAGAGTCAACAGCCGGCACCCGCTACTGGGTGTATCTCAACGATGAACACATACCGGTCGGCATCGGGGGGCTCTCCGGTCTAGGGGGGCTTCACCTCGACGCGAGTGTCGTGATGAACCCGGAGCACCAAAATGATCAGGTGTTTCAGGCAGTGCTCAACCGGTTGATGAACCGCGGCCGCGCATTAGAGGCGCGCCACATCGCGCTGTGTGTGCCGGGTGCCAACGGGACGCAGCGTGAAGTGGCCTGGAATCTGGGTTTCGCTTATTCAACTGACCAGACAACTCCCGAAATGGGCACCAATGTGCCACCGGGTGCATATTCCTATGCTTTCACCGAGGGGACGGAGCACTGAGATGCGTGTGGTGATCAGCTCGGCGGGCCGCCGCGTATACCTAGTCCAGTGGTTCCAACAGGCACTGATCGAGGCAGGCATCTCAGGCGACGTCTACGTCTTGGACCACGACCCTCATGCCGCAGCCGCCGCAGCCGCTGACGGGTTCCGACAGATGCCGCGCTTTACCAGCGAAGCATATGTGGCACAGCTGCTGGCCACCGTGGATGAACTGAAACCTGATCTGTTCATCTCCCTGAACGACTACGAACTCACAGCACTGTCCCACGGGCTGAGCACAGACCTTGAAGCGCGTGGAGTGATCGTCCCAGTCTTGAACGCAGCTGCCCACCAAGCTGTTGCCGACAAGCTACACATGTTTCGCGTGCTGAGCGACGCCGGCATATCGACTCCGACCACGGTGCTGCTCTCAGACGCATCGGCCGTGAACGACATGCTCGAAACCTTTCCTACCGTGGTTCTGAAGGATCGTTGGGGAAGCGGTTCGTCGGGCTTACAGCGACTCTCTTCCCAGGACGCCAGACATTGGTTGGCCCTGGAACGCGCTGCCGGGTCGAATCGCCGCGGGCCCCAGCACCAAGACGAGCTCATCATGCAGCCCGATCTGGGCGGCTCCGAGTACGGCCTTGACATTGTTACTCCCGTTCGAGGGGGAGCAGTCGCTGGGGTACTGGCGCGGCGGAAGCTGGGCATGCGCCATGGCGAAACGTCCGCAGCGATGACCGTCCCGTCCGAGCAATTTGAGGACCTCGCAACATCACTCGCGGCAACCTTGAGCATTCGGGGCACCGTCGATGTCGATGTGATGGTGCCCGATGGCGGCGAACCACAGGTGATCGATATCAATCCCCGGTTCGGCGGTGGCTATCCCTTCACACACATCGCCGGCGCCGACGTCCCCCACTTCCTGGTTACCTCGACGCTGGGGCTAGCCCCTCAACCTGGATGGAACACCTACCGACACGGCTACCTGGGTGCCAAGCACGAAGGCATCATCGGCTTTGAAACCGCCGGTCGAGACGAACAGCGCGGACCTCTGCTCCCGGCATCAGCCCACTTCTCCACCACACCCACCGTGCCGTCAAAGGCGGGCTGAGGCATGACCCGCATACATGTTGCCCGTGGGTCCGGTCGAGGCCAGGGCGACGTTGTTCAGCTGCCAGACCCTATACAAGAACCAGATTTCCAAGGAGAGACCAGATTGAGACATTCGAACCGTTCCCGGGACATTGAACCGCCGACCCCTGCCTTTGTGATTGACGTACCCGTCTTGGAGGAGTTCGTCAGCCGCTTCCAACAAGCTCTGGACGTGCACTGGCCGAATTCCATCCTGTCGTATTCGTTCAAAACGAACTCGTTACCTTGGCTCGTCTCGTTTATGCGCAACAGTGGGGTATGGGCCGAAGTCGTGTCAGACACCGAGTACGAATTGGCCCTCGCGTTAGGGTACGCGCCAGATCGCATCGTCTACAACGGTCCGATCAAGAGCCGTGAACGCTTGCGCTTCGCGCTTCAGAACGGATCGATTATTAATCTCGATTCGAAGCGTGAAGTCACATGGACCGCTGAGCTCGCTCGCGAACTCCCCGGAAAGGAGTTGGCCGTCGGATTACGGGTCAACTGGGACCTTGAATCTCTCTGCCCCGGCGAAAGCACCACAGGCGACGAGGCCAGCCGCTTCGGGTTCAATGCCGACAATGGCGAGCTTGACCAGGTGATTGCAGAGCTGACCTCCGCTGGCGTGCGGATCGCCGGGCTGCACATGCACCGCAATTCTTATTCGCAGAGCCTCGGCGTCTACCGGGCAGCCGCGTCTGTCGCCGCCGACCTGATCACATCCCGGGACCTCGACCTTGAATGGATTGATATTGGTGGTGGCTTTTTCGGAAGCGACACGGGTCCCGTTACATTCGACGACTACATTGCCGTCATCCGGAAGACGCTAGAACCAGTGGTCGACCCACGGCGGACCCGCCTCATTGTTGAGCCAGGTGGTTCTCTCATTGCCGTGCCGGTGGAGTTCCATGCCAGCGTCATCGACGTCAAAGAAGTCGGCCCCCACACGTTCGTTGTCACGGACGCGAGCCGCACCAACATCGACCCGCTGTTCCGTCGTCAGCGCCGATTCGAGACCCGTCTCGATACCGAAGCGACTGAATACCGCCGTGAACAAATCATCAGCGGTTTTACCTGTATGGAAGATGATCGCCTGACACGCCTGCACGACGCACCCGCACTAAAAACGAACGATCGAATCGTCTTCTATAAAGTCGGTGGATACACGATGTGCTACCAGTCGCTGTTCATCGAATACCTACCCGCCGTCTACGTGCGTGATAGGACCTCATTGACCCAGGTGCGTCGTAAGTGGGGCATCGATGAATATCTGCAGGGCAACCGCTGGTATGAGAAGGACGAACTGGTGGACCCGGCTGCTCCGGAGTCTCCGGCCACCTGCCGTGAAACCTCTAACTTCCGCTCCGAAGTTTTATCCGTCTGAGCGGGGCACGAAGCGCATTGGAACGTCAGTCCCGCGTGCCTGTACTGAGTACCGTGAATTCCTCCCGGCGAGCAGTTGTGACGTTGAAGCCGTAGTCCAGCAGTGATGGCCTGTGTTCCAGGCCCGCCGCTGAACGGATGAGAGCGGATGGGAGATCCGCTCCTGCACGATGGCAGAATGGGTACCCTCCGCCCAGGCGCGGGTTAATGTCGATCACGAGAGGCTCTCCCTCGGCCGTCTCCCTGAAGTCGACGTCAATGGCACCGGTCGGACGAAGCAGGTTTCCGATTCCGAGCATGGCCGCGTCGAATGGAGCGGGAGATACCGTGGTAGCGACATCCGTGTCCCCGCCGCGCATCTGGTCCTTGCGACGCGCAAGCACACCAAGCATCCGGGAACTGCCGTCAACAGAGAACACGCCGTCAACCCCGTACTCAATACCGGGCAGCCGTTTCTGCACCACGATGGAATCGGGACCATTCTGCGCGGGGCGCCCATCGTCCCCGAGGGCCGTTTTAGCAGATTCCATAATGGCTTGGTCGAGTTCTGCTGCGGTAGCGAACCGCAAGCCGGTGGAACCGCTCCCGAATCGGTGTTTCACGACGAACCGGTCACCTGGTGCCGCCAGAGCCAGCATTGGTCCGATTTGGCTGCCCAATCGCGTGGCCGGGGTCGGTATGCCATTCTCTTCCAGTGCTGTCGACATGCGGTATTTATCCAGCACAATAGACTGGAGGGATTCGCCGAGCACAAGGACGGTGCAGCCGAGTTCACGGAGCTCGTCTGCTAGGCCTCGAGAGAGAATCTGCAGCTCGTAGTCATTGAGACAAACGAAAAGTTGCGGCCGCTCGCGCTCAAACCAACTCAGGAGCGCGTCGCGGTAACCCTGGCTGTTGTAGGCAGGTGTCGGAACCGCCCGGTCTGCGAGACTGAAGCTCGGGCTGGTGGTCCGGTACTCCATCGCCACGACCTCGCCGCAGATGCCCTGCGCTCGCAATCCTTCCCGGAACCACTCGATATAGTGCGCACGTCGACCGGCTGACGCAATGACGATCTTCATGTGTTTATCACTCCCATAAGGACGCCTCTCTGCCCTCGCGCCACAGACTCGCTGGCAGTCTATCGTTACCCACCTCAGTTGACTCATGGTCGCGATCACTAGATCGAACGAGTCATCCCCAGACTCAACGAGTTCCTCTGCGGATGACCGCAGAGCCAGTGCGGGGGTCCGTACCCGCTCTCGGAAACCCTGGTCCTCACCATCTCGGCTGGCCTACTGTCAAGACAGTGATGATCGGCAAGCCGCGACCGGTCATGACACCCACACCCCGGAGCACACCGGACTATCGCGAATTCGATCGGAGCAAGACGTGAAACTCAAGGAATATCTCGCTCTCCTGCGACGCCATTGTGTTCTGATCGTCGTAGCCACCATCCTTGGTGCCGTCGCCGGAGCGGGAGCCTGGTGGTTGACGCCAACCACCTACAGTGCTCGGACAGACCTCTTCGTCTCAGTGGACACTTCCGGTGACGCCTACGAAATGCATATTGGATCGAGTTTCATTCGGGAACGCATCCAGACCTATGTGGAAATGACTGACAGTGCTCCTGTCCTGCAGCCTGTTATCGACGAACTTGATCTCCAAACCACTCCTGAAGCACTGGCTCCCAGTGTGGGTGCCTACACCGACCCCCGGACTGTCCTCATCACCGTCGAGGCCACCGACTCCTCCCCTCGGGCAGCGCAGCAGCTATCAGGAGCGGTGGCCGACAGTTTGGTCTCCGTCATCGGGGACATGGAAACTCCTGAGAATGATAATGCAAACCCGATTCGCCTGATTGTCTCTAATCCCGCCATTGCCCCGCAGGAAGCTGACGGCGCGGCGGGGTGGCTGTACGTAGCCGGAGGGCTCCCCATAGGATTCGCATTCGGATTGGGGCTGGCCCTGCTGCGTTCGGCCCTGGACAACAAACTGCGCACTCGAGAGGACCTCGAACGGCTCAACGCAGGGCCGATTCTCGGCTCCATCCCCCACGACTCTCACGCTCAGAGCTCGTCACTCATTTCCCAGTTGAGCCTGGACGACGCGCGCGGGGAGGCATTCCGTCGGCTGCGGACCAACCTCCGCTTCGCCCAAGTGGATGACCCCAATCCTGCCGTTCTGGTGACTTCTGCTCAAGCCAAAGAAGGGAAGTCATCCACCAGCATCAACCTGGCCATCGCTGCGGCACAAGCGGGCAGCCGGGTGGCCCTGATTGACGTGGATCTCAGACAGCCCACAGTAGCGACCAAAATGGGTCTGGAGAACTCAGCCGGCCTCACCACAGTGCTGCTCGGGGCCGCCGATGTCTCCGAACTGCTTCAGCCGTGGGGAACCGGTGAGCTCTACGTGCTCACCGCCGGAGAGATGCCGCCAAATCCGGTTGAGTTACTGGACTCGCGGGCCATGAGCACTCTGATGACCCGGCTGAGTGAGGAATTCGACCTCGTGATCCTCGATGGGCCTCCGCTGCTTCCGGTCGCAGACTCTCTGGTGCTCGCGAAATACGTCGGTCAGGTCCTTCTCATCGCTGGGGTAGGCGAGGTGCGCCTCAATCACTTGAAGGAAGCCCTCAGCAGCCTCAGCACCATCCAGGTGCCCACCGGTATCGTCCTGAATAAGGTGCCACGCTCCACCAGCGAGAGCTACGGATACTCTGCGCGGTACCCCAGCCGGCCTGTCACACCCACGGAGGCCACACACAGAAATGATGAGTTGTGGAGACTTGAAATGGAACCGCCACCACCTGTCTGGACCACGCATTACGTGCACCCGATGTTCCCCGAGGATCACAGCCCCACTGCCAGCAAACTGAGGAGTCAGTAATGAGGATCGGCATTTTGGCCAGTGTGGGAGAGATGGTGGACTCCTTCTTTTCCGACTTCATCGCCTCGTGGACGATGGCCGGACACGAGGTCTCGGTCGCCGCGGGGACCGTCATGCATGACTCAGCTGGACGGATCATCGAAAGGCTGACGCGACGGCCGGGTCTCGGTGTAGCGCGCGCCTGGTCAGGCATCCGTCAGTGGGTTCAGGATGAGCGGCTCGACGTCGTCCTAACCAACGCGGCCACCGCGTCCGCGGTGGCCCGAACCGCACGGTTGCAGATTCCGGTTGTCTACTTCTGCCACGGGCTGCACTGGAACCAGGGAAGGGGCGCCTCCGATCGCCTGTGGCAATCAGTGGAACGGCTGCTCCTACTGAAGACTGCCGGGGTGGTCACAATCAACTCTGATGATCACACCTGGTTCAAGGGACGTCTCTCCACAGAGCGAATACTGCGGCTTCATAATGGCGTCGGTCTCAGACCGGACGCCTACCCCAGGGTTCCACCTCCGCAGGTTGAGAATGTCTCCGGGAGGAAGGTGCTCAAACTAGCGTGGATCGGTGAGTTCAGCCCCCGCAAGCGGCCTCATCTAGTCCTGGACGTCGCCGACTCACTCCGTGAAGCAGGAGTTGACTTTGCACTGGAAATGATCGGTGAGGGCCTGCTTCTGGAGTCGGTCAACGAGGCTATTCACCGTCTCGGGCTCGAGAATCGTGTGACCGCCGCAGGGGCCGGGGATGCAGCCGGGGTGCTAGCTGGTAGTCATGCGCTCATTCACACCTCTGCGTGGGAAGGGCTGCCGCGTGTGATGATGGAGGCGTTGGCCGTGGGCCGGCCCACCTACGCATTCGATGTCAAAGGGGTGCGCGATATACCCCAGGTTGCGCTCTTTCCTGAGGGTGAACCTCGTCTGCTGGCCCGTCAGTTGGTGGAAGATTGGAAGGCGGGCACCCTTCTGGAAACCGTCTCATTCGATCCCGGCACCCTCGACTTCTCTCGCTCTGCGGAGGCGCTTGAACTCTTCCTCCAGCAGATCGTCAGCAAATCCCTTCCAGCAAGAGCCTTCAGAGTGCCGGCAGACAAAGGGGCACACTCTGCGGGGACTCCGGTCACCCCTGAGGCGATATGAGTGTCCCAGAGCCCCTGGTGTCGGTCATTATTCCCGTCTTCAACGGGGAAAAGCACCTCGTGGAGTGCTTGGAATCCGTCCGCCGCCAGTCCTATCGTAAGCTCGAGATCATCGCCGTCAATGACGGTTCGACCGATGCCACCGAGAGCATACTGCGTCAATTTGAGCGGCAGGACTCACGGATAACTGTCACCCATCAGGCCAACGCTGGTGTCTCATCGGCGCGGAACGTGGGGCTCGACACAGCGACCGGTCAGTGGGTCATGTTTGTCGACGCCGACGACACGATGTGCGACCGGCTTCTGGTCGAAACGATCGTACTTGCCGCCGAGGGTGACGTAGACCTGATCGGATTCGAAACTTTCAGCGACGAGCTGCCGAGCATCGACGGTGGCGACCCTCATGCGGTCGCGGAAACGCCGGCCGGTATCGTCGCCCGCGCCAGGGACTACAGCCTCGACGGAGCTACGCTTGCAGAGATGATCGCCAGTGAGACTCTCAACGCTCTCTGGGACAAAGCCTACCGCCGTGACGCCATCGTTGGTCGGCACTGCCGGTTCCGTGTAGGTACCAGGATCGGGGAAGACCTGATGTTCAACCTCAGCTATGTGCGTGTGGGTACCAGGGTGCGGTCAGTCCCCATCGTGGGGTACTTCTACCGACGGTCCAATGCTGAGTCTGCGACCAGCCGATACCTGGCCGGGAAGTATGAGGACCTTATGGATGTCTGCGACTACCTTCACGGGTGGGCAGGCCAATTCGAAGTCGACCAAGTGCGAGGCGCCGCCGACTACATCCGGGCCAAAAACGTCGTTTCCTGCATTCGGGACCTCCACCGCGATGACTGCGACCTTTCCCACCGGGAGCGACTTGCAACTGCCCAGCACTATAAGTCGCTGGTGCCCGCAGTGCGTGTTGAGGGGGTCGGAGCGAGGAGACGTCTGCTTGGAGAGTTTTATAACCTGCTTGGGTCCCGTTCAGTCTTCCAGCTGACCCGACTGCTCGCTCACGCAAGATGAGCGCCGAATGGGACCTCATGGACACAGCCTTTACGGTGCTCGTTGTCTGTACGGGCAATATCTGTCGCTCACCCCTGGCGGAGCGGTTGTTGCAAAGCGGGTTCGATGAGTTCGCTCCAGGAGAGTTCAGCATCTCCAGTGCAGGAACCCGCGGCCTCACGGGACGGGGCGTGGAACCGAAGATCGCCGAGATAGCTGCTCGTCAGGGTCTGTCGATGAGCGACTTTTACGCCAAGGAGCTGACACCTGAGCTCATCAAGCAGGCCCACCTCATCCTCACCATGGAACGGGAGCACCGGAGCCGCATTGTGCAATTGGTTCCAGCGGCCTTGAGACGAACCTTTACGCTCCGGGAACTGGCCCGGATTTTGCCTCATGTGCCAGCTGAAACAGCGGCTCAACCTGCGCAGCGGTGGCATTCGTTGGTGGCCTTGGCCCAACGGTACCGGCGGCAGCCTGAAGAACCGAGTTTCGACGATGTCGTTGACCCCTATGGATGCTCGGACAGAGTTTATGAGGAGATGGCAGCTCAATTAATCCCCGCGGTGAAGGTTTTGATCGACTGGGAGCGCGACCGCTCGACGAAAGCGACCTAATACCATGACGTTGCTTCTCTTCTGCCTCGCCTCGATATGGATTGTGGCCTTCTGCGTCCTGGGGCAGGTGCGCTTCGTACGGCACTGGACGAATACGCTCTTCCCCCTTGCAGCGCTCGTGGCAGTCAATACCATCGTCGCTGTCCGGGGAAACTTCGACGTCGTCGACAAGATGCGCTATGGACGCGAGTTTGAAGTGCTGAGCTTTACCTCGTTCGGCGAAGTGGTCAACGAGTTCATCACCACAGGGCGGGAACCGGCTTTCCTGATGTTCAACTGGATCATCGGCCTGTTCACCCGAGACATGATGGTCTTTTTCACCGTCACCGCGATAGTTTGTAATCTCCTGCTGATTCTGGCTCTCTGGATGGTGCTCGGCAGCGGCTGGCAGGCCGCCGTCGTCTTCTTCGCGACCTTCTGCTTCGGCTTCTTCATCGACTATTCCAGCTTCCTGCTCAGGCAGGGGCTGTCTATATCATTCCTGTTGCTCGGCCTGGCCTTGGTGCTGCGCAATGCCAGGCTCCTCAAGGTGATAGCACTCCTGACGGTCGGGGTCCTCTTCCACTGGTCGGCATTGCCGGCTGCCGTCATAATTCTCCTGGTCAAACTGGTGCGCTGGCGAGCCGAAGTGGTCCTGGGACTCTGGGTGCTGGCGTCCGTGACCTACTTGACCGGAATGAATGCGCGGCTGGCCGGGCCTCTGGGATCGAGTATCGAACAGGTGGAGACTTACGCCGATCCTGAACTGGCCGTAGATTACCTCGGGGGGACGAATCGGCCAGTTTTCTGGCTCCTCAGTGCCGTGCCGCTGATCTTCGCCTATGTGGCTGCCCGGACGGTGAAGTTCCTGCCCAGTTGGTACGCCAAACTATTCACTGCCTACGTTCTGCTGAACTGTTACTTTCTACTCTTAGGGTTCGTCTATTTCAACGATCGTTTGGCGGCCTATTCCTGGTCGCTGATTCCGCTACTAGTGTGCATTCCACTCCTGGCCTTCCAGGGGAGAGGGCAGACGGTAGCGCGTTTGGGTCTGGTGGCTGGCTTTGTCGCTTGGGGAGTCTACTTCGGTTCATTCACGGTGTTGACCCCGGTGTAGGCGGTCCTGGCTCGGGCGCGATAGGCATCCGAGGAACGGCCCCATGGAAGATGAGAGGGAGCACTGTGCTCCGCGTCCAGGGACACCGTCCTTAGTGTGTCTCCCAGTTCGCTGAACTCCGACGCCAGGAAGAGTGGATCTAGATCGATGTCCCGGGCAAATGCCCCGCATTTCTCATGGTGATCAACGATCGCCACGGGGGTGTTCAGCAGATAGGCGACGATAGCGCCGTGCAGGCGCTGGGACCACACCAGGCTGGCCCTGGACAGCACGTCAACGACCCCACCGATGCCCACAACACCGTAGTCGACCAATCGCACCGAATGTCCGTCGCGCCGCAGACGGGCCGTAATCGAGGCTGCTAGCGCATGGTCACCTAGGCGCGGGTGTGCATTCAGTGCCAGCAGCGTGATCTGGGGTTTGGTCGAACCAAGTGCCCGGGAGAGTGCCTCACTCAATGTGTCCCCCGAGACACCTGCGGCCCGAGAAGGACAGATCACAAGCCCACTGCGCGGTGTCTCAGTAGGGACCAGGCGGCTGCTGAGAGCCGCCAGATCACCGCCGAGCGCACAGTGGCCCCCCATGCGGTCGAAAGACTCCTGGTCGCGAACGACGACCCTGTCGAATTTCTTGAGCTCAGTGACCACGGAATGGTGAGCCGTTGTATTCGCGAATGGACCGACAGAAACGCCGAGAGCCTCGAATGCGCGATGTGGAACGCGACTGCGCAACGCAGCGGTCCCTGCGAGCTCGCTGAAGACGGAACCGCCAGCATAGACGAAGGTGTTAGCCCACACTGCGCCGCGGGCGGCGGTGAGCACACGCCGGAGAGCGGCGTCTGGTCGCGGATGGGCGAAGTTCTGGTGAGCACCTTCGAAGGCGCGCACACGAGCACCTGGCCAGAGCACGCCAGCATTCTCGCCACACACCTCCCGAAAGAGATCGTCACCAAAGTTCCCCCACCCGAAGTAGCCCAACAGCTGTACCCTCGATGACCTCGACCTCATTGGCCCGTTCCTCCTCCGGTGATCAGAGACGACGCGCGGACCTGGTGTCGGCGTGCCATTATGTCTGCGCCGACGTATCGGCAGGCAACAGCGGTCAGGACCGCCAGGGTGCCGGCCTCGACGGCTCCCAAGCCTGCCAGACCGCTAGCTGCGCCGCTCACGATGACCACCAGAGCTGAGGCTGCACCGACGATCGTCATCACCCAGTACCGGTTGAGTACGAGGTGAAAGGACGACAGCAGATAGGTCGGGATGCATATGACAGTCGCGAGTGCCAAGAAGAACACCGCTGACCGGCTGATCTCGAAGTCCGCGCCGTAGACCAGTTGGAGAAGTGAGGGACCAGCCACCACAGCCACCACGATCAGCGGAGCGAGAATCGCCATTGTCAGATATCCGTTTCTGAGGTTTACTCGACGCAGCGCCGCGGGCCCCTCGCTCTCGAGGCGCCGTCGGTAATCTGGCAGGACAGCAGTTTGGACCGATGCACCGACGAGGTGGGCGAAGGTCACCAAGTATGCTGCACTGGCGAAGACACCGATCTCCCCTGTGGTCCCGAGGGAACCGACGATCGCCAGCGGCAGATAGGTCAGTAACGACTGGATTCCCTGAGAAATCGCCAGCGGGATCCCGTGCACGACGAGCAGACGCATATCCTGAATGAGCGGGTGGCGCGCTATGCGTCCCTCCGGGGGCGCTGCCGAGGCGAGAAAGACCGTGATCACGGCTCCGAGCACAGCGACCACGGCACCTGCCCAGAGCGCGAGGAGCACAGAACCGGAGATGAGCATGACCGCGGTGGTGACCGCCATCGTGGTCAACGCGTCAAGAAGGAGCAGTAGGCCGAAAATGCGCAGCCGTTCAGTGCGTTGGATTCGTGCCAGATACAAGTCAGCAGTCGAGTTGGCGATCTTGATTACCAGAATGGCGAAGCCGATGCTCCAAGCCTGCCCCGGCGCCAGTATTAGGAGCGCACCAAGAGTGAGACTGCACGCTGTCATGATCCCGACAACTCTGAGACACACGTATGCTCTCCAGCTGACGACCGACTGAAGTGTGATGTAAAGGTTCCGCAGTCCGAGCTGGGTGGTGATGAAAATTGGTGACATGACAGCTATCAAGGAAGAGTAGACGCCTACTGCCTCCGGCCCTGCGAACCGAGCGAACAGCCAAACGATGTACCACTGTGCAGCGGCACCAGCGATATTGCCCACACTCACCATAAGGATTGAGAGCCGTTGCCCGCCTACGCCGTTGCCCGCCACGAACTCCCCGTTCACCGGTGCCGGCTGGTCGACAGTCCGGCTGTGATGCTGCGCAAACGAGCCGCGGCAGAGGCGTACAAGGGGAGCAACCGAGTGAACGCCGCGTACATCTGGGGTTGCAGCGGCAGATCCCACGCACCGATGTACTCATAGGCATCGGCTCCCAAGCCGGCCTTGAACCTGACTAACCCCGCCGCCGGATCTTCCTCGTGTAGCGTGTCCTTCACCCCGCCGATGTCGAAGAGTTCGGCCCCATCAGCCAACGCCTGCCGGATTTCGACCCAGTACAAGGCGTTCGATGGCCTGGCATTTGTTCGCTCTGTGCTCTTCGCCGCGAAAACCCCCTGGGCCCAGCTCCCCACCTGCGCGGTAGCGTTGGCAGCAATTGCGAGACCATCCTGATAAGCAATGAAGAGATTGAAATGTCCCGGAAAATCATCACCGAGGGCATCCCACATTGCCTTAAAGTAGTTGTGCGGGTGGGCGACAAAATCATTCCTACGAGCGGTCTCCTCGCATAGCCGGTGAACTACGGAGAGATCCTCCCCTGAGCCTACAGCGACGTCGAGGCCAGCGCGTTCGGCCTTGCGGATACTGTTGCGCCACGTTTTTGACATCCTGGCCAGAACTGCCTCTTCGGTTCGTCCGGTGAGATTCAACCAGAAATTGAACCGCGGATAACTGGCATCACTGTGCTTTTCATCTGGCGCTTCGCGCCACCCCGCAGCGCGAAGCGTCCTGCGGAGTCCAAAGCCGACCGTGTTCACTTCGGTGGGTTCGATATCTAACAGGCGATCGACCTCGGGATTGGCCAGACCAGCTTTGACGGCGGCAGCCTCCCACTTTCGCAGCGTGACAACGGGAGTGATCCGCACTCCGAAAACGCCGCGCGAACTCAAGTAGGCTCCCAGTGCGGCCAGTTGGTCGGCGATCTCTGGGTCACTCCAGTCGAGGAGTGGCCCCTGCGGAATGAAGACGAATGACCTGTTCGTTCCCGGAATGCGGCGATAACGCAGAACAGCGGCGGCACAGATGCTGTCGTTCTGGTCAAACCAGCCGATGAGTTCTGGCTCCCACTGGGCGCGCCGAGCATCAGCCCATTCAGGAGTCTGCTGGTAGGTGGCTGTCGAATGCGTGAGAAGAAAACGCCAGTATTCGGCCTTCGAGATCGCACTGATCGTGTACATATGCTCACCGTAACGCCGGTTATGGCCGATTCGCCCGTTCGTTGCGGTCCTTCGCACCGGCCTTGCGGGAGTCCGCCATGCAGAACTCATCCGCTTCATCATGCTGAAGGCGGTTGCTGACCAGCCCAACAGAGATGTCACATGCATATAAAGGCCGAGGCGGAGCTAAGGCGTACACCGCCAATTCTGTCCACGTCGCATAGTGTTGAGGCAACAGTTCCCCTGCACCTACTGAAACCGGCGTCGTTATCTTATGAAAGCTCACTGGTTGCCCAATGCGCTGAGCGCGCTCGAATCCACTCGGCGGATGGACTGCCACCCGCTGGAGTTCCTGCCTGCCGAAGCTGGTGCCGACCCAAGCTGGACAGAGCGCCCTGATGCGGCGGCCACGGGTGCGGCTGTGGTGGTGCGTACCTCCGGATCCACCGGAACGCCGAAGCAGACGTTGCTTTCCTGGGACGCACTGGACGCCTCCGCGGACATGACCTCACAGGCGCTTGGTGGGCACGGCCAGTGGCTTCTGGCCCTGCAGCCCAGCTACGTGGCAGGCCTGGCTGTGCTCTTCCGCAGTATGGTGGCGGGCACCGAGCCGGTAGTTCTGCTGGAGGACACCACAAATCCCGAACGATTCACCAAGGCTGCGGAGCAGCTCACCGCAGAGCGCCGCTTCGTGTCGCTCGTCCCGACTCAGCTGCAGCGACTCCTCACGCATGAGAGCCAGCGACTGCTGAAGGTGCTCCGCCGGTTTGACGCGATCCTGCTCGGCGGGGCGCCCACGAGTGCTGAACTGTTCAACCATGCGCGTTTGGTGGGACTCAACGTGGTGCGCACCTACGGTATGGCTGAGACCTGCGGAGGCTGCGTCTATGATGGGTACCCGCTGCCTGGTGTCACTGTGGAAATGGGCACGCATGGCCGGGTGCTGCTCTCCGGGCCGATGGTGGCTCTGGGATATCACGAGGCCCCAGAGCTCACTGCTGAGAAGTTCGAATGGGCGCCTGATGCTCGCTACCCGCAGGGCGTACCGGTCCGCATAGGGGTGAACGACCATGAGGGCAGAAAACGACGTTTCCGCACTGATGATTTGGGTGAACTCACCACTCAGCGGGCCACGGAGGTGGAGACCATCGCCGAAGTTACCGGAGCCGGGCACTCTGCCCAGATCATTCCGAGGCTGACGATTACCGGCCGGGCAGATGGGGTGATCATCACCGGTGGGGTGAAGGTATCTGCTGAGGCAGTCCGGCGCGGACTTGAGTCACACCCCAGTGTGCGGGAGGCTTTCGTGGCCGGCATCGACGACGCCGAATGGGGACAGAAAGTAGTAGCCGCCGTCGTGCTGTCGACAGCTTCACGTGGTGGCGACACATTCGCGGAGTTCGAACAGCTGCTGAGACGCCAGCTTGGTGCCGCAGCTGTTCCCAAACACTACGAGCTACTTGGCGCATTGCCGCTGCTGCCCAACGGCAAACCCGACCGGCAGGTGCTCATAGGGATGTTGAAGGAAGGTGCCGACCATGGCCACAGCACGTGAATGGGTCACTGGGGCCCGGCCCCGGACGCTACCGATGGCCGTCTGCCCTGTGCTCATCGGAGCCGCAGCCGCTTGGCCCCAGTACCTGGGACCGATGGACTTCGGCACCGTGGACCGCCTCCCACCAAATGTCAACGCGCTGATTCCAGTTGTCGCGCTGCTGGCGCTTGTGGTGGCGCTCGCACTGCAGGTGGGAGTCAACTACGCCAACGACTACTCTGACGGAGTGCGCGGCACTGATGATGTGCGCGTCGGCCCTCAGCGGCTCACTGCCTCACAGGCGGCGGCTCCCAAGCAGGTGAAGTACGCGGCCTTCGGCAGCTTCGCCGTCGCGGGCCTAGCCGGTGTGTGCATCGTCTTGCTGACCCAGGCGTGGTGGATGCTGGCCGTGGGTGCACTCTGCGTGCTCGCCGCCTGGTGGTACACCGGCGGTTCGAACCCCTATGGGTACCGCGGGCTGGGCGAGGTCATGGTGTTCCTCTTCTTCGGTCTCGTCGCCACCCTGGGAACCGCATTCGCTGTGACGGAGGTGGGTCGGAACCATGGCTTTGCTGTGGAGTTTCCGGCAGCCACAGCAGCTATCGGCGCAGTGGCGCACGGGCTGATCGCCTCAGCGCTGCTCATGGCCAACAACGTTCGGGACATCCCCACCGATGCTGAGGTTGGAAAGAACACGCTGGCGGTTCGGCTCGGCCAAACGGGAGCGCGACTGGCCTACTGCCTCATGCTCGCGATTGCCGTGGCCATCCCGCTGAGCCTGAGCCTCACCGGCTTCAGCCCGTGGTTCTGGTTGGTGGTGTTGTCCTGGCCCCTGGCTCTGCGACCGGTGACCACTATGTGGCCCTGGCGGCGGACCAGACCGAAGGGTGTGGAGCTCATCCCAGTGCTGCAGCAGACGGGCACCCTAGGGCTGGGATTTGCGGTCGCTTACTCTGCAGCCCTGGTGCTGAGCGGCTGAGGCTCGGGGCTACTGGGCTTCTAGGAGGAGCCGTGCAAGGTCCTCGGCAATCCCCTGGCTGCCGTGTTCGGCCCGCAGGTCTTCATCCATGGAGTGCAGGCGCAGCTTAATGATGGCGCCGACAGTCTCATCATAGAGAATGGCCTCCAACTCACCGCCGTTTCCCGGGTTCGTCGGGAATTCCCGTTCAACCGTGTGAACCTCAGTCCCGTGAACCATGACCGTCTGGACATCGTTGAGCCTCTCTGGGAGATCTGGCTGGTCCAAGAACGCTTCGACAGTTTGCTCGGCGTGCTCTACGGAGTCGGTGACCATGAGCTGAGTTGAGGGGGTCCATGCGGGGCCCTCCTCCGCCTGCTGCTCATCGGCCCGAGCGAGACTGCACAAGTACCGGTAGCTGTCCTCGGTCGGCGGTTCGTTCCCAAAGTTTGTGGTGGGGCGGCCATATGAGCCGAACCCAGAGAACCTGACATGCGTGACTTCGTCGAAGAACTCAGGAACGTCATCAAACAATAGGCATTCATCGGAGAATTCCTGGACCGGGGCATGTTCTGCGAACCCTAGCGAGTCAGGCCACTCCTGGGCTGTCCGGGAGACCCACTCAGGAGGAATGTACAGTCTCTCCTCTTCGGAGCCAGGTTCCGTGGCCCCAGGATCGCCAGCGGTATCATCCGCTTGGCCGTTGTGCGAATCCGCGTGATCAGCATCATTGCCGTTGGTTTCCTCTTCACCAACAACTGGGGGCTGTCCTTCCTCCTCCGAGCCTTCCGGGTTTCCGCAACTGGCGAGCGGCAGCGAACTAAGAAGCAGCGCAGCCCATACCGTTGCGTATCGCATAGTAAAAAGATTGCCATATTTGCATTCGCAAATCAATAGGTGAGCGAAAAATGATCAGGACGACGCTGTATCGGTCTCTGACCCGCCGTCGTCCTTCTTGTCTCGATTCTTTTCCAGCTCTTCGAGCCGAGCTTCGAGCATCTCCAGGCGCCACCTGTCTTCGGCAGCCAGATTCACCTCAGACTTCGTGGGGATGCGATCCTCGATCTCCGGAGGAGTCTGTCCGGCTTCAAGTTCGTCAATGCGTTTCTTGAGCTTCTTGACGTCCTCGCTGTCGGTTCCGCCGGGGAGCGGGCGTCCGGTGGCCATGCTGATGACCTGGGTGATTCCGAAGACGATGATCGCAACGATGGCGATCCACGCAAACCAGGGCATAGAGCAACAGTAGCAATGAGCCTTCGTCAGAGGCCAGGACGTCCGTATGCTGTCTATCATGCAAGAGATCGCCACCGAGGACCTAGGTGAACTCCAACGCTTCTATCGGCACTTCGCCGATGTGGAGGCCGCGCCGGTCTCAGCCCTGTACGCCGCATGGGCGGCCGCTGTGGCAGACGATCACCAGGTATTGGAACTGGTGCTGGAACTCGAACCGCCCAAACGTCAGCCGAACCTTCTCTTCGCCGCCGCCCGGGTGCATGGCGTTCCCCTGCTTGAGTGGAGCCAGGCAAGGGAAGTGCTCATAGGCCGGTGGGATGCGATCAGCGCCACCATGCGCCAGCGCCGTACCCAGACCAATGAGGCCGGCCGGATCGCGGTGCTGAATCTGGCTTTCGCTCAGATCGCCGCCGAGACCGGCCAGCCCTTAGCCGTGATCGAGGTGGGCTGCTCCGCCGGGCTGTGCCTGTATCCCGATGCGTGGCCCATCAGGTATACCGCTGCAGGAAATACACCGCACGACGCCGCACTGCTCGCTCCCACCGGCGCCCTCACCTCATCAGCGGAGCTGCAGTGTCAGCTGAGGGGTGTGGAGGCCCCGGGCGGCCTTCCGGAGGTGGCATGGCGGGCAGGTATCGACCTCAACCCTCTTGACCTCACTGAGGATGCAGACCGCCAATGGTTGGAAGCGCTGGTTTGGCCTGGGATGGAATACCGGCTGGACCGGATTGCGGCCGGTGCGCGGCTGGTGGCTGCTGATCCGCCGGTGCTGCGCGCAGGTGATCTCAACGAGATTCTCCCTGAGCTGCTCGCTGAAGTGCCCCAGGGCACCGTTCCCGTGGTGTTTCACTCAGCTGTGCTGGTCTACTTACCGGCCATGGAGCGTGAACGGTTTGTCCAGCAGGTCCGGGACTCTGGCGCGCGCTGGGTGAGCAATGAGGGACTGGGGGTTGTCCCCAAGATTGCGAATCAACTTCCGCAGGAGGACCCGGAGCGTTCGGGGTTCATCCTCGCGCTGGATGGAGAGCCGATCGCCCGGACCGGCCCACACGGTCAGTATCTCGAGAGGATCGGCTCCTAGCTGCTGGAGTCGTACTCGTCTGCCGGCTTACGCGGTGCCCGTTCGGTGGCCCAGCCCAAAACAGCTGCCAACGGTACGAGCGCCAAAGCAGCTATACCCAGGCAGCTGAGGATGAGCGTCAGTTCGCGATCACCGCCATAGGTCTCGTGGAGAGCCGGCGAGACGAACACCACCACAACCATGTACCCCAGCCCGACGGCGTAATGCGCAGTTCCAGGGGCGTGTCTCATGCCGCGGAATGAGAATCCGTAGGCTTTCGTGAAGTAGAAGGCCGCTGCAAAAAAGACTGCGACGCACCCTATAAAGATGGCATGGTCAGACCAGTGTGTGGGACCTGCGGCGGTGATGGTGCCCGCGGCGTAGATGATCGCGGCAGAGGAGACCACCAGAGAGATGGTCGCGAGTACGCCGTGGCGACGCCCCAAGGGCGTCATGGTCCGGGTGCTCTTTTCCTGACTGGTGGGGATGTTCTCCGCGGTTCCATCGGTTGTGGCCTTCATCCAGGAGTTCCTTCCCATCGGATTGTGGTCCCTAGTCTGTTTTCAGCGTACCGAAGACAGGCCCCGGATCTAAAGGGCACTACGCCGGCTTGCGCGCCAAAATGATCAGCTCAGGGGAGTCCACTTCCACTGGTGAGCGGTCCCAGTCTCCCCATGTCTGCTCCACTGTGAAACCAGCCTTGTCAAGAGACTCGCGCAGCACACGCAGCGGGCGGTAGCGCAGTGGCTCGTCGGCCGTGATGTGCCGACCATCGGGAAGAACGTTGTGACCCCGTGCGGTGATCAAGGGGCCGTCGGCGTCGTCGTGCTCAATGCTCACCACCTCCAGCCAGGAGGTGAAGGTGCCTCCGTCGGGGTGAGCTTGGGTGTCCTTGGTTGAGTCCTCATCCCAGGCGTCATGATCGAGTCCATGCGGATTGCGGGATTCGAACGCCAGGAATCCACCGGGCTCCAAGGCCCGGTAGGCCTCAGCAAGCGCCTGGTCCCACGCCGTTCGGGAGAGGAAATACTGCGCCACGTGCCCCATCATGATTGCGGCATCGAAGGCGGACGGCTCCGCCTGGGCAGCAGTGCCCTGGATGAGCTCCACCCGCTGCCCAACCCCTGCTTCCTGCACCCTGCGCCGCGCAGTGCTGATCATCGCCCCAGCCGGATCCACACCGGTGACGTGAAGACCATCGCGGGCCAGTGCTGTCGCTAACACTCCGGTCCCGCAGCCAATGTCCAGGACCCGGCGGCCGCCCGACCCAAGGATCAGATCACGGTAGAAGTCGAAATCCCACAGGCCTTGGTTTTCCACATCGTAGAGTTCCACGAACTCCGGATCCTCCGTCCACGGGTGGGGGAGCGCGTGCGGTGTGGGGTGCTCAGACATGGGCCTTAACTTACCCCGGCACATCACTGGCAGGTGACAGCCAGGCTCATATGGTGTGATGGAGCAATGACTTCACCGGTAGATCTGATTATCAACTGGGACGTAGCGCGATCAGCAGCATCGCGGTTGGTTCCGCCGGGCCCCCCGTTGAGGCCCGCCGCAGCAGTTCGAGAAGTCGCTGATCTGCGTCAATCAGCCGCAGATGCCGTCGGCTACGTCCACACGATCACCGGGTTGAGCGCCGCCGCGGGGCTGGGGGAGGACCAACGGGATGTTCTGGTGGTGGACCGACCAGGATGGTCCGCGGCCAACACCGAGAGCTTCCGCAAACTCCTTGGGCCAGCTATGGAAGCTGCAGCGAAGAAGAAACCTCAATTGGTCAGAGAAGGCTCCAATGCGCAGGTCCTGGGTTCCGCTGCGACCGGAGCTGAGCTGGGTGGCATTCTTGCTTTCCTCTCAGCCAATGTGCTCGGCCAGTTCGACCCATTCCACTCCTCGGCCCAAGCTCCCGCCGGCCGGTTGCTTTTGGTCGCTCCTAATATTGTGGAAATTGCCCGGCAGCTCAACGTGGACCGCGGCGATTTCAGGCTCTGGGTCTGCCTGCACGAACAGACTCACCGCGTACAGTTCGCCGCCGCCCCATGGCTGCGGGAGCACCTGATGTCCTCTATCAGCCAACTGTCCAGCTCCACTATGAGCCAGGCTGATGCCCTGCCGCAGCGGATTGCTGAAGCAGTCAAGAGCCTGCGGCAGGAAATGAAACAGCAGAAGACCGACGGACAGAGCGACGACGCAGAGAAACGCCCCCGCAATCGACTTCTAGAGGTCATTCAGTCACCCGAAGACCGAGAAATCATGTCCCACCTCACCGCAGTGATGAGTCTTCTTGAAGGTCATGCGAACGTGGTGATGGACGCCGTCGACGCCTCCATCGTGCCCACGGTCAAGACGATTCGGCGTAGGTTTGAACAACGCGGAAAACACCGGTCCCCGCTGGAGAAAATTGTCCGAAGGCTGCTCCAGCTGGACGTGAAGGCAGCACAGTACCGTGATGGGCAGAAGTTCGTGGGCCACATTGTCGACTCCATCGGCATGGAACGCTTCAACACCATTTGGGACTCGCCGCAGCACCTTCCCACAGAGAAGGAACTGCACGACCCGGACGCCTGGATCCAGAGAATGGGCTTCACCCCGAAGGGGTAGGTCAACTGGCGATGCCTGGAGTCCCTTCAGCGTTGCATGCGGCTCGACGAGCCGTAGGCGAAATGCTTGACCCGCAGGGCCTGACATTGGTGGCCTGCTCAGGGGGAGCCGATTCACTTGCCTTGGCCGCTGTGGCCTCCTGGCACCATCAGCGGGCAAGCGGCCCCCTGGCACAGGCCCGCGTAGGCGGCGTCGTCGTTGATCACCACCTGCACCCCAACTCTGTGGAAGTTTCTGGACGAGCGGT
Organism: Nesterenkonia haasae; assembly: GCF_010119385.1. Lineage (GTDB taxonomy): Bacteria > Actinomycetota > Actinomycetes > Actinomycetales > Micrococcaceae > Nesterenkonia > Nesterenkonia haasae. The sequence continues at coordinate 62,283 of NZ_VFIE01000028.1, read as the reverse complement.
CAGCCAACTTAGGAACCTGGGTTTGGAGCCGGTGAGAATATACTCTGCGACCGTCGATCCAGACTCCCCCCTGGGCCCGGAAGCAGCGGCTCGCACCGGCCGCTACCAGGCGTTCCGCAAGGCTATGGCGGACCACGGTGTGACCAGAATCATGTTGGCGCACACCAAGGATGATCAGGTCGAACAGGTTCTGCTGGGGTTGGCGCGAGGCTCAGGGACCCGCTCCCTGGCTGGCATTCCGCCAGTACGCGGACCTTTCCGGCGCCCGCTGCTGGACCTGAGTCGAGCAGATACGGAAGCTATCTGTCGGCACTACCAGCTGGACTGGTGGGAGGACCCGGCCAATGCGGACCCCCGGCACCTACGGTCCAAAATCCGCACTCAGATTCTTCCCTCACTGGAGCGGGAACTCTCCGGTTCCATCAGGGAATCGTTGGCACGTACGGCAAAGATCGCCGCTGCTGATGCCGACTACCTGGAGGCCCAGGCTAAGGAGGTCTTTCCGCTGCTCTTGGAAGATCCGGACTCCACTGGGACACTCAGGCTGAAGCTCAAGGAGCTGCGTGCCAAACCACCTGCCATCAGGCGCCGAGTGATCGCGCTGGCGGTGGCGGCGGCCGGGGGAGCGAACCCCAGTTTCGAAAGGATCTCTGCGGCGGAGAAGCTCGTGATGGGGAGCCGTTCCGCCGGCCCTGTGGAAATGGAAGGGCACATCCGGATCCACCGTGGTGCGCGGCAGACGCCGGACTATGGAAAACTGGTGATTGTTCCGCCATCAGGGTGAGAATCGTCCGCCACTGGGTGGGCGCGGCTGAAATCAAGGAGCACTGCGGAGCCGATGGATTCCCAGGACGTCCACGACGACCTCGAAGAAGTTCTCTACACCGCTGACCAGATCCAGGCTCGTATCGACGAGCTTGCTGCAGACATCGACCGTGACTACGCCGATAAAGACGTGCTCATCGTCGGTGTGCTCAAGGGCGCAGTGATGGTCATGGCGGATCTTTCACGCGCACTGACCTCGCATATAGCCATGGACTGGATGGCCGTCTCCTCCTATGGTTCCGGCACCAAGTCTTCTGGGGTAGTGCGGATCTTGAAAGATCTGGACGCGGATCTTATGAACCGCCACGTACTGATCGTTGAAGACATCATTGATTCCGGACTGACGTTGAGCTGGCTAAAGGCCAACCTCGAGTCCCGCGGGCCCGCCTCGGTGGAAATCTGCACCTTGTTGCGCAAGCCTGATGCCGCCAAAGTGCCTATCACCGTGAAGTACGTCGGCTACGACATCCCCAATAAATTCGTCGTCGGCTACGGGCTTGATTTCGCTGAGAAGTACCGCAACCTCGATTGCATCGGCATCCTAGCCCCGCACATTTACGAATAGTCAGCACGGTTCCCTCCGCATGGTGTTGTCCCAACGAGTCCAGCCGGTCAGCAAGGCTGCCGCTGCCTATGAGTCACTCCGCCAACAGATCCGCACCGGTGACCTGAAGCCTGGTGAACGGGTCACCCTGAAGCGCCTGTCCGACATGCTGCGCATGAGCCTGACTCCAGTAAGGGAGGCGCTGAACCGGCTCGAGTCCGAAGGGTTCGTGGTCCATGATGCGCATCGAGGGACATTCATCGCTGAGCTCACCGCCGAACGAATCGAGCAGGTCTACCGGCTGCGCGCGGTACTGGAACCCGTGGCCGTTCGCCAAGCAGGTGAGAACCTGGACAGCAGCAGCCTCGAGTTTCTCTATGAAGCCGTCAAGGCCTGTGACGAAGCGCCCACCCCGTTGGAGACCGTCCAAGCCAATGAGGTGTTTCACCAGGAGCTGTACCGGCTCAGTGGTGATGGTTTGCTCGTGGGATTCATTGACCAGTTATGGGCAGGGATGCCCTACCCCTCTCTAGGCCTGTACGGCTCAGCCGAGCGCGTGGCCGAGTCCAGCACACAGCATCACGCCATCGTTGACGCGCTGGCTGAAGGAGACCTTGATGCAGCAGCTGAGGCTGTTGTGGAGCATATCGAGAGCGGAAAACGGGCGGCACTGAAGAACCTCCGCTGAGTGAGCCGCTAGACGCTCAGAATCACGCCCTTGACTCAGGCCCAAGCCTCAGTTGATATTTTATAAAGTATAAAATACAGTGTGCTGTGTCACAGGATGTGAGCTGTGTGACAAACCCCTGACCACTGCGCTCAGCGCACCAGACTCCGAGGTGAACAACGACGTGAGCACATCACATTCACCGGCCCCCGACTCCACGCCGGGGCCCCACGCCCCCGGCCTCTCGGCAGAGACCGGGAATGCTCCCGCTGCGGACCCCGCCGAAGAGCTCACCAAACCGGAGAGCTGGACCCGGATCATGGGCCTGCCCATCGGGTGGTTCTTCCTTCTCCTGGCCCTGGTGGTGACTGCTGCGCTGATCGGCGCGATGCCCGCCAGTATGGGCTCCGGATTCGCCGTGGTCATCCTCGTCGGCGGACTGCTTGCTTGGATAGGTGGCCGCGTCCCGGTCCTGCGAAACTACGGTCTGCCCACCGTTCTATGCATCCTCACACCTGCAGTCCTCTTACACTTCGGACTGTTTCCCACGGAACTGGCCGAGGTGATGGAGATCTTCACTGACGGCTCTGAGATCGGATTCATCGACTTCTATGTGGCAAGCCTCATCGCCGGATCCATCCTCGGGATGCCGCGGGCGCTGCTGCTCAAAGCCGGCGCACGCATTGCCTTCCCCCTGCTGGGCACGGTCACAGTCGTCTTCGCCTCCATCGGACTGATCGGCGCCGCCCTCGGCTTCGGCCTTCAGGAAGCCGTCCTGTTCATCGCAGCACCCATCATGGGAGGCGGCGTCGGAGCAGGAATCGTTCCCATGTCCCAAATCTACGAATCCCAAATGGGCGGAGACGCCTCGAGCTACGTATCGCAGCTGATCCCAGCGGTGATCATCGCCAATATCCTCACCATTTTCTGTGCGGGGGTCTTCAACGGCATCACCTACAAGGGCCAACAATTCTTCATGGGGTTCAACGGAAACGGTCAGATTGTTCGCGTCGAGGGCAAATCCGCTGACTTCACCTCCAAGCCCAAACCGAGCGGCGGCACCTTCCAGGTCCTCACGATCGGTCTGACTCTGGCCGCAACACTCTTCCTGGCAGGCAACATCATTGCCACCTACGTACCGGGCCTCCACGCCTACGCCTGGACAATCATTCTCGCCGCCCTGGTCAAGGTTTTCGGCCTGGTGCCGGAAGCCTTCGAAGATGCGGTCTCCAC
>NZ_VFIE01000028.1:0-58989 GCF_010119385.1 Nesterenkonia haasae | reverse complement strand
ATGGTTTGGATTTGTCTCCGGCGCCCTCACTCCAGCCTTGCTGGTGGGCATCTCGATCACGTTCTTCGAGTTCGACGAACTCGGTGCGCTGCTCTCCGACTGGCGCTACCCCGTCATGGTCGCCCTCGCGGTGCTGATCGCGGTGGTGGTCTCCGGTGCTTTGGGGTGGCTGGTGAAGATGTATTACGTGGAAACCTCGATTGCGGTCGGTATGGGCATGACGGATATGGGCGGAACTGGGGACGTCGCCGTGGTTTCGGCCGCCAACCGGCTGGAGCTTATGCCTTTCCTTCAGGTCAGCTCGCGTATCGGTGGCGCGCTGGTGCTGCTGGTTGTCAGCCTGCTCATCCCACTGCTCCACTGAGGTCCTACGCCGGTGTTTCCAGCTGCCTCTGTTGACTCGAATACTCCGCCTGAGGCGAACTTGGGGCACTTTGGCTTAGGCGGCGTCGTCGTGCTCTAGTACCGTATACAGCTGACCCTTATCCCTTGTGTTCGCACGCGCGCGACGGAGCTGAATGAACTTCAAGAAGATCTTTACCGGGCCGCTGTTCTGGATCCTCCTAGCAGTGCTGATTCTGCTTGTGGCGGTTCCGGCGCTGTTCAGCACCTCCGGGGCCGGCCAGCGGGTGGACACCAATGTGGGCATGGAGCTCATCGAAGACGGTCAAGTCACCGAGGCGCGGATCGACGACGGTGACTCGCGGGTGGACCTCACCCTCGCCGAGTCCTTTGAAATGGACGGCACCGAGTACGAAGACGCCGTGCACTTCCACTTCTCCCAGGCGCGGGCAGAAACTGTCGCGGAGTCCATCGCCGATGCTGACCTGGAGGGTTATACCGACGAACCGGAGCAGTCGAACTGGCTGTTGTCGATGCTCGGGTTCATGATTCCGTTCCTGATCATCGCTGCGATCTTCATCTGGCTCATTCTGCGGATGTCCGGCGGCGGCTCCCGAGTCATGCAGTTCGGCAAGTCCAAGGCCAAAATGTTCGACAAGGACATGCCCCAGGTCAACTTCCAAGACGTCGCCGGTGCCGAAGAGGCCGTAGAGGAACTCCACGAGATCAAGGAGTTTCTCTCCGAACCGGAGAAGTTCCAACGCCTGGGCGCCAAGATCCCCAAGGGTGTGCTGCTCTACGGGCCTCCCGGCACAGGTAAAACCCTGCTGGCCAAAGCCGTAGCTGGTGAAGCCGGTGGCAGCTTCTACTCCATCTCCGGCTCAGACTTTGTAGAGATGTTCGTCGGCGTGGGCGCCTCCCGAGTGCGCGACCTGTTCAAGCAGGCCAAGGAGAACTCCCCGGCCATCATCTTCGTCGATGAGATCGACGCCGTCGGACGGCAGCGCGGAGCCGGCGTAGGTGGCGGCAATGACGAGCGTGAACAGACGCTTAACCAGCTGCTGGTGGAGATGGACGGCTTTGACGCCAATGCGAACATCATTGTTATCGCGGCCACCAACCGGCCCGATGTGCTCGACCCCGCCCTGTTGCGGCCAGGTCGTTTTGACCGGCAGATCCCGGTAGAGGCGCCAGATTTCAATGGCCGCAAGCAGATCCTGCACGTCCATTCCAAGGGCAAACCCATGGTGCCGGACCTAGACCTGAAGCAAGTCGCACGGAAGACCCCGGGGTTCACCGGCGCTGATCTGGCCAATGTTCTCAACGAGGCTGCCCTGCTGACTGCCCGCTCCAACGCCGACCTGATCGATGATCGGGCGATCGACGAGGCAATCGACCGGGTCATGGCGGGACCGCAGAAGCGTACGCGGCTGATGAAGGACCACGAACGTCGAGTGACCGCCTATCACGAGGGCGGCCACGCACTCGTCGCAGCCGCGCTGAACTACTCGGCACCGGTCACGAAAATCACGATCCTCCCCAGAGGCCGGGCGCTGGGCTACACCATGGTGATCCCCGAGGATGATAAGTACTCCACCACCCGCAATGAGCTGCTGGACACCATCGCCTATGCGATGGGCGGCAGAGTGGCAGAGGAGATTGTTTTCCGAGACCCCTCCACCGGGGCAGCTAATGACATTCAAAAAGCCACCGATACGGCACGCCGCATGGTGACCGAGTACGGTATGAGCGCTAAGGTCGGCTCGGTGAAGCTGGGTTCCGGGGATTCCAGCCCCTTCCTGGGCAAGGAAATGACCTCCGGCAAGGAATACTCCGAGGATCTGGCCGCGATCGTCGACTCCGAGGTGCGCAGCATCATCGATGAGGCTCACGATGAGGCCTACTGGGCGCTGACTGAGAACCGGCACATCCTGGATGTTCTGGCCGAAGAGTTGTTGCGGGTCGAGACCCTCAACGCCCAGGAGGTCGCTGAGATCTTCACCAATGTCACCAAGCGCCCCATCCGTGAGGTCTGGGAATCCAGCCCGGACCGTCCCCTGGTGATCGAGGGCGAGCATGGCTGAGACCGGACCCCGCCATTCGTCGGCGGATGAGGCCCAGAAAATCCGCCTGTATGTGGCAGATGTGTCGGCAGTGTGCGCCGCCGTATGAGGGAGGACCTGTGATGTCGGACGCAGTCGACCTGCCCCGCATCGAAGCCGCGGTGCGGGAGATTCTCCTGGCGATCGGCGAGAACCCCGACCGGGAGGGCCTGAGGCAGACTCCGACGCGGGTGGCCAAGGCCTACGCTGAGGCGTTCAAAGGCCTCCATGAGGATCCAGCTGAACTGCTGAGCACCACGTTTGATATTGGGCACCAGGAGCTCGTGCTTGTGCGGGACGTACCCTTCTACTCCATGTGCGAGCACCACTTGGTGCCCTTCTACGGCAAAGCCCATGTGGGGTATATCCCTGCTGAGGAGGGCAAGGTGACGGGCCTGTCGAAGCTCGCTCGGCTGGTGGACATCTTCGCGAAGCGCCCCCAGGTCCAAGAGCAGCTCACCACCCAGGTAGCTGATTCGCTCATGGAGCACCTGCAGCCCCAGGGCGTGATCGTAGTGATTGAGTCTGAACACCTCTGCATGTCCATGCGGGGAGTCTCAAAGCCGGGCGCGAAAACCGTCACCTCCGCGGTGCGCGGGGCTCTGCGAAATGCTGCCACCCGCTCTGAGGCCATGAGCCTCATCCTGCACAGCTGAGGACCCTCACGATGCACATTATGGGAATCCTCAATGTCACCCCAGACAGCTTCTCCGACGGTGGCCGGTTCATCAACGCACCATACGGCGTTGTCGAGGTCAACGCCGCAGCAGCCGAGGCTCAGCGGCTGCTGGATCGGGGAGCCAGCATCATCGATGTCGGTGGTGAGTCCACCCGTCCTGGGGCCGACCCTGTGTCTGCTGCCCACGAACAACAGCGGATTCTGCCCGTGCTGGAGGCGTTGCTGGACCTTCCCTCGATCATCTCAGTGGACACCAGGCACCCTTCCACTGCGGAGGCCGCCCTGCGCCTGGCCGGCGACCGGGCAGCAGAGCTCATCATCAACGATGTCTCCGGTCTCCTCACCGATGCTGCGATGACTCACGCGGTTGCTCATTATGGCTGCGAAGTGATCATCACGCACAACAGGGGAGATGCCCTCACCATGCAGGACCGTGCGCAGTACCGCGACGTAGTCGGTGAGGTGATCACGGAGCTGATGTCGATCCGCCAACGCTATGTTGACGCGGGCGTCGCCGCGGAGCGGATCATTCTTGATCCGGGGATCGGCTTCGCCAAGACCCATGTCCAGAACTGGCAGCTGCTGCGTCATCTGTCGCAATTCACCGAACTGGGCCACCGGGTTCTCCTGGGCGTCTCACGCAAGGGCTTCCTCGGCGAATTACTCGCAGATTCTCAAGGGGAGCCCCGCCCAGCGGGCCAGCGCGACGTCGCCACGGCCTCGCTTAGTCTCCACGGAGCGCAGACTGGCTGCTGGGCAGTCCGTGTGCACGACCCACGCCCAACAGCTGATGCTCTCGCTGTGCACGGCGCCATCGCGTGAAGCCTCCCGCCGGCAGCGGCTCAACAGGAACCCCGTCTCAGAGAATCCCGGAGTACGCGTTCAGGGCTGGCTGACCGCCCAGATGCGCATAAAGCACCGTGGAGTCGCCGCTGATCTGCCCCGACCGGACCAGGTCGATCAGCCCAGCCATGGACTTACCTTCATAAACCGGGTCAATAATCATGCCCTCCAGCTGAGCACTGGTTCGCATGGCCTCCACTGTGGACTCCACAGGAATGCCGTAGAGATCACCCGCCCATCCCTCCAGGACTGTGATTTCGTCTTCCCGCAGCTCGCGGTCCAACCCTATGAGCTCAGCAGTATGCCGAGCGATTCGCGACACCTGATCCCGCGTCTTCTCCAGCGTGGCGGAGGCGTCGATGCCCAACACCCGGCGCGGCCGGTCCTGACCGGCGAAACCAGCAATCATCCCAGCATGTGTTGATCCGGTCACCGTGCAGACCACAATGGTGTCAAAGAAGACACCCAGCTCCTTCTCCTGCTGTTCGACCTCATAGGCCCAGTTGGCGAAGCCCAAACCGCCGAATTTGTGCTCAGAGGCGCCAGCTGGAATCGGGTAGGGGGTCCCGCCGGCTTCTTCAACCTCAGTGATCGCCTCTTGCCAGCTGGAGCGGATGCCAATGTCGAAACCCGAAGGGCTCAGTGAGACCTCCGCACCCATAAGTCGGGACAGCAGAATGTTGCCGACCTTGTCATTGACTGCATCTGGCCAGTCCACCCATTTTTCCTGCACCAACCGAGCCTTCAGCCCGAGTTTGGCGGCGACTGCGGCCACTTGGCGGGTGTGGTTGGACTGGTAACCACCGATACTCACCAAAGTGTCGGCTCCCGAGGCCAGAACATCGGGCACGATGTACTCCAGCTTGCGTGTCTTGTTGCCGCCGAATGCGAGACCGGAGTTGACGTCCTCGCGTTTCGCCCAGATCTTCGCACCCCCAAGATGCTCGCTGAGCCGCTCCAAGGGGTGAACTGGGCTGGGCCCGAACGTCAGGGGATAGCGGTCAAAGTCAGACAGGGCCATCGGGGGGCCTCCTTGGATAGACATCACTGGAGAGGCGGCTTATCGCGCCAACACTTGCAATATATTGAATATCGCAGCGGTGAGTATGTCAACGGTGGGCCGCCTAACAGGCACAATCCCTGCCTGACATAGGATTCTTGGCATGCCCGTGCCGACAACGAACCCCGTGCACCAGCGGTCGCTGCTGCGCGACGACGTCTACCGCGCAATCCGCGACGCCATCGTCACAGGGGCGCTGCAACCCGGGGAAAAGCTCATCGACGCACAACTCCAGCAATGGCTCGGGGTGTCCCGCACTCCCATCCGAGAAGCGCTCCTGCGGCTGGAACGGACCGGCCTCGTCACTGCTATCCCGGGCCGTTCCACTATGGTCACGCCCTACGATAGGGATGCCGTAGCCCACTCCAGGGCCGTGGCGGCCGAATTGCACGCCCTGGCCGCCTTCCTCGCCGTGCCAAACCTCCGTCCCAAGAACCTGAAGCAGCTCCAAGACTCCAATGAAGCCCTCCGCCATGGAGTGGGCACCCAGAACGCTGACCAGTGCGTGCAGGCTGACGACACCTTCCACGGGGTCTTTACCACTGGGAGCCAGAACCCAGTGCTCGCCGAGCATTTGGAGCAGGTGATGCCGGTGCTCAGGCGGGCCGAGTACCTGCACTTTGACTCAGGGCGGGCCCACGCCTCCCTGGCCCAGCACCAAGCGATCATTGATGCCGCAGCCGCCTCCGACGCCGGGCTGTGCAGAGACCTGGTCCGATCCAACTGGATGGCACTCGAGACCTGAGCACGGGCCCGGCTCGCCGCACTGCCCATGTCTGCACGGCAGGCTTCAACGCGACGGGACCGGTGGCGTAGCCTTGGACTATGGGGTACGACGTGATTCGGCTGAACGGCCTGCAGCTGTCCGCACTCATCGGTGTTCTCGACCAGGAGAAGATCGCAGAACAGCCTCTGGTCATCGACGCCGAACTCCGCCTAGACCTAAGTTCTGCTGGCCGAAGCGATGACCTCCGTGACACCGTTTCCTACGCAGCAGTCGCGGATCTCATTGAGGGTATCGTCGCAGATCAGCAATTCGTGCTGATCGAGACGCTTGCTGAGACTCTGACCACCGCGATCATCAGGTCTGATGCGCGTATTGAGGCTGCCGCAGTGACCGTGCACAAGCCGCAAGCCCCCCTCACTCAGACTTTCGACGATGTCGCGGTGACCATCCACCGCACCCGTTCCGAGGTTTCCTCCAGCCCCGCGCTGGAGCGACCACGCCAGGAGGTCTCCGGCACCTACGACGCAGAACTCGTCGAGGAGCCCACCACCTCGGCGGCTTCCGCCGAGTCGCCGCTCTCGGCGGACGAGGGCTTCACCCTCACCACCCCGACGGCCCATCTGGGGCACTATGACCGCACATCCTTGGCCGAACTGGGGCACGACGACGCCACGGTCACTGATCACTATCGCGACCCTGACCTGCCAGCGGCCTTTCCGGTGCGAAGTGTGCTCGCTTTAGGCTCCAATCTCGGTGATTCTTGGGCCACTCTAGAGTCAGCTGTGCGGGCACTCGAGGAAGCTGAAGATGTCGTCGTCGTCAAAGTCTCACCGATGGCGCGGACCAAGCCGGTGGGCGGACCGGACCATCAGCGTGACTTCCTCAACCGCGTCGTGGAAATCGAAACCAGGCTTTCCCCCCATGGCCTGTTGGATTTGGCTCAACAGATTGAGGTCGAACACAACCGGGTTCGGGCAGAGCGGCACGGGCCCCGCACACTCGACGTCGATATAGTCACTTTTGCCTCGGCGACCATCGACTCATCGCGGTTGCAAGTCCCCCACCCCTCTGCCGCCAGCCGAGCCTTTGTGCTGCTGCCGTGGAGTTGGATGGACCCCGTGGCGCTGCTCAGCGGGCGGCCTGTCCGGGAGTTGGCTCAGGAAGCGGAGGACTACGACGACGTGGTGAGGCTCGAGACGTGACGCAGCTGCGACCGTTGTGGCTGTTGGTGATCGTCGTCGTCGCTGCATTAGCCGGTTACCTTGCGACGGTCCTGATGGCTGCAGCCGGCTTCAGCTCCCCGGTGCTGCCGCTTTCCTCTGCCGTGACCCTCGGCGCCATCGGGCTCATCGTCGTGGCCCTAGGACTGATCGTTTGGCGTGACCAGCGCAGAATCCAGGAAGCCGAAGACCGGGCGCGCAGTGAGAAACGCCCCAACCGGTCGCGGCCCGCCCGCAGGATGCACCCCCTGCAGGCCGTGCGTGTAGTGGCGGCCGGACAAGCCTGTGCATATGCTGGTTCGTTGATTGCCGGGTGGCATGCAGGCGTTCTGATTGACCTGGCTCCAGCCGCTGGTGCCGGTACGCCCAACGTCACCTCCGCCCTGGTCGTGGTGATTGGCGGAATGGTATGGGTCATCACGGGGTTCGTGGTGGAGACGCTGTGCAAACTTCCACCCGACCGCGGCCTCGGTCAGGGTGAGACACGATTCGACGACAATGGAACGGAGCCCAATGCTGCACTCTGAGGCCATCGACCCCACAGGGGTTGAATGGACACGTGTGGATGAGAAGTACATCACCGTCAAGTACATCACCGGGATCATTGGGTGGCTGGTCACTTTCGCGATTGTCGCCGCGCCGCTGGTACTGAGCTGGACCGGGATCTGGATGGACTTCGCTCTCTGGCTGCAGATACTGGTGATCGGAGGTCTGACGCTCTGGGCGGTGGTGGACCTGATTCTCGTTCCGCGGAGAGTTCGCGCCATCGGCTATCACGAACGGGCCGATGACCTACTCATCCGGCGCGGACTTCTGTGGCAACGTGTGGTGGCGGTGCCTTACGGCCGCCTGCAGTACGTGGACATTGAAGCTGGACCGATCATGCGAAAGCTGGGACTGTGCACCGTGCAGCTGAAGACTGCTTCAGCCGCCACTGATGCCACCATTCCCGGTGCCGTGCGGGCTGAGGGGGCCAGGCTGCGTGATGAGCTCGCCGCCCGCGGACAAGCACGGTTGGCTGGTCTCTGATGGAGGAAGAGTCCGGCAAAGAAGTGTGGTTCGACGAAACCTGGACTAAGGTCCATCCGCTGAGCCCGTTGGTGCGCGGATGGGTCACGATCGTGGCCATTCCTGCGGCCTTCTTCGCCTACAACTGGGAAATGTGGTCCAACCTCTGGACGGCGTGGCGGAGCGGCGAGCTGATCGACAATGTCCAGTCGAACCCCCTTCCGTACCTGATCGGTGGTGGAGCCTTCCTCGCTCTGGCGCTGCTGATCTTTGTCGGCTTCACCCTCTCCTGGTGGTTCACCCGGTACAAGATCACCGAAGAGCACGTGATGGTGAAGTCCGGCATCTTCGTCAGGCAGCACCGCAAGGCCCGCATCGACCGTGTACAGGCCGTTGACCTGCGTCAACCGCTTCTGGCCCGGCTCGCCAGACTCGCAGAGCTGCGGTTCGAAGTTGCCGAAGGTGACGGCACCGCCGCGACTTTGGCGTTCCTGCGCAAGCAAGAGGCCGAGGACCTGCGGACAGAGATCATGGACCGAGCCGCCGGTCGCGCACCGGCATCTGTGGCCGATGATGTGCCAGCAGAGCCCGGACCTGAAGACTCCGCGTCTGGGGATGTGGGAAATAACGGCGATTTCTCCCTCATTTCCGACATCCCAAGACACTCCGTGCAACAGGCGCCGGATGTATCTCACAGCCCCGCGCACACGCCGGTGCCCGACCGCCAGATCGCCCGGGTGCCGATCTGGCGACTGATCGCCTCCATGGTCTGTGGACCGGGCGGGGTGGTGGTTGTGATCGCCGCAGGCATTTACCTCACCTACCTCGGCGTCACCACAGCGATTGTGTGGTTGACCGGGGAGGAGGACGCCTCGTTGGTCATGGAAGTAGGACTCCAGCCGGCCGTAGGCATTCCCATCATCTTTGGCGCAGTAGTCGGATTCTGGGGCCAGCTCACCGGCGGATGGAACTTCACCGCCACCATGACAGAAGCAGGTCTGCGACTGAAGTACGGGTTGACCACGACGAACACGCAGACCGTTCCCCCCGGCCGAGTACAGGCGATCCAGATCCAGCAGGGGCTGATGTGGCGTCCGTTCGGCTGGTACAAGGTGATAGTCACAGTCGCCGGCTACGGCCTCGACTCGCGCACCACGCTGCTTCCAGTGGGCACCGGCGATGACGTGATGCGCCTGACCGCAGAGATGTTTCCCGACCTCAAGGTGCAGAACCCCGAACAGGTCTTCATGGAGGGACTCAGCGGAACCGGCACGGAACTGGGCTTCACGCAGGTGCCCGCTCGCGCCAGGGCTTTCGACCCGTTGGTGCGCAAGCGCCGCGGTTTCTTCACCACCCCCAGCGCCATCCTGCTCCGCGATGGGCGGATGACTAGGCGGCTGACGATGGTCCCGCATGAGCGCATCCAATCGACGGCGCTGCAGCAGGGTCCCCTTGCTCGGTGGCGGAAGGTCGCCACCCTGCACATCCATATTCCATCCGGGCCCATCACAGCTTTGGCGAAGAATCAGGACCTGGAACAGGTACGGCACCTGTTCGACCAGGAGACCGGATACGCAGCTGTGGCTCGTCGCCTCACCGACCGCAATCAGTGGATGATGCCGGAAGAATTGGCGGAGTTCGAAAAGACCGTGGCTGAAGCGGTAGAGAAGCTCGACGACGCCACCGCCTCGCCCGCCCCATAGACTTGCGTGGGCGCTGACTGGTGGTTTTTCGCCGAAAGCGCACCCCATGTACGTGTTTGCGCTCAAACAACGTGAGGACCAGTGAGGATGCCTGCACCGATCGATCCATACGCCGCTGACTTGCCGCCCTGGGCCAGGGAAGGTCGGTTGGGGGTCGGCGTGATCTCCGCAGGAAAGGTCGGCTCGGTACTGGGTGCCGCGCTGCGTAAAGCGGGCCACCAAGTCGTCGGCGTGCACGCGGTCTCGGTTGATTCCCAAGATCGGGCGGAGAATCTTCTGCCCGGGGTGCCGGTTTTGGAAATTTCGGAGATCGTGCGCCGTGCTGAGCTGGTCCTGCTGGCCGTGCCCGACGACGTCCTGGGTGAGCTGGTGGCCGGAATCGCTGAGGCCGGCCACTTCCAGCCGGGTCAGCTGGTGATCCACACTTCGGGCCGCTATGGCACCGGTGTGCTGGCGCCTGCTGAACAGGCGGGAGTTATCGGGTTGGCCGTTCACCCGGCTATGACGTTCAGTGGCATGAGTATGGACCTGCAGCGACTCCACACCAGCGCGTTCGCGGTCACCGCCAATGACGAGGTGCTGCCGGTGGCCCAGGCGCTCGCCGTGGAAATGGGTGGCGAGCCGGTTGTGGTGGAAGAACAGCACCGAGGTGCATACCACGCAGCTCTGGCCCATGCTTCGAATCACCTCAACATACTCACCGCTCAGTCAGCCGAAGTGCTCGAACGCATCGGGATCGAGGATCCCTCCCGTGTCCTGGGTCCGTTGATGCAGGCGTCGCTGGATAATGCCCTTGCTTCGGGGACAGCAGCGTTGACCGGCCCGGTGGCACGAGGGGATACAGGAACCGTTCGCCAGCACCTCAGGGAGCTGGCCGGCTCGGGTCTGCCCTCCGATGCGCGCGGTGCCTATATTGCGATGGCGCAGTCCGCCGCCCAGCGGGCTCTGGCGCTGGGCACAATCTCGGAAGCACAGGCGGCTGAACTGCTCGACCTCCTGGCAGAATAACCTCCTGCCGCAGGCCACCAACGGCACTAGGATAAGTGCGTGACCCAGGTCTTCCACACCGTGACGGCTATGCGCGACGCCGTGGAACGGGCAGCCCAAGATTCACCGAAGCAACAGCCCGTTGTGAGCATCGTCCCTACGATGGGTGCCCTGCACTCCGGGCATGCCGGACTGCTGCGCGCAGCACGGAATAGCGCAGACATTGTGCTCGCCAGTGTGTTCGTCAACCCGCTGCAGTTCGACGACCCTCAGGACTACCAGCACTACCCCCGCCAACTCGACCATGATCTTCAGCTGCTCGCCCAACACGGTGTTGATTGTGTTTTCGCCCCCGGCCTGGAAGAGATGTACCCGGGGTATCCGGAGGGCCCCCTGATCCGAGTCAACACCGGGAAGCTCGGCCAACGGTGGGAGGGCGCTTCCCGGCCTGGGCACTTCGATGGGGTGGCGACGGTCGTGACAAAGCTCTTCACCATTCTTCACCCGCCAGCGCCCGCAGTATGTGAAGCGTGGTTCGGGCAGAAGGACGCCGAACAGCTTGCCGTTATTCGCCGTCTCGTGGCTGATCTGAACCTCCCGGTGCGCATCAGGGTGCTGCCGATCGTCCGCGATAAAAACGGGCTGGCGCTCTCCAGCCGTAACGTACGGCTTAGCGATGAGGATTACGACGCCGCCCTGAGTCTGTCGCGGGCACTGTTCACCTTGGCTGCGCGGGCGGAGTCGGGTAAGACGCTGGACGTTGAGGGGTTGCGCGATCACCTTCGGGCCTCGGGCGGTGTCGATCTGGACTATTTGGTGGTCGTCGATCCCAATAACCTGCAGGAGATAGCACATGGTGTGATCCACGAGCCTGCGCTGGCGCTGATCGCTGCCCGAGTCGGCCCGGTGCGGCTGATCGACACTATGGATCTGCGACCTGCGTTGTCCCCGCCCCAGTGATCCAGAAGGCAACATTCCAGCACCTCAGTGGCTGACGTAGGGTGGATCCATGAGCACAAAGACCGACTTTCCCTACATCGACTCCTCCGTCCGAGCGCAGGATGATCTCAACTACCACGTCAACGGCGAGTGGCTGAAAACTGCTGAGATTCCCGATGATCTGGATGCATACGGGTCGTTCCTCGAGCTGCGGGACAAAGCCGAGGCAGACGTCCGCGCGATCCTTGACGAAGCTGCGCAGACAGCTTCCGAAAGGGTCGCCGACCTGGACCCCGAATTCGGTGATATTCAGCAGCGAATCGGCACGTTCTACCGCGCATTCATGGATGCGGAGCGGGCCGAAGAGCTGAAACTGGGCCCCATCCAGGAACGCCTGGATGAGGTGGAGTCTGCCTCAACACCGGGGGAGCTGTTGCGACTGGTCGCCCAGTGGCAGCGCCAGGGACTTGATGGTCTCGTGACGGTGGGCGTGGTTCGGGATGCAGGCAACCCTGAACGTGAGCTCTTTCATGTCATGCAGGGTGGTCTGGGCCTTCCGGACGAGGCCTACTACCGGGAAGATACCTACACTGAGATCCGCGAGAAGTACCAGGGCCATCTCGGGACGTTCCTTTCCATTGCCGGAGTCGAAGACTCTGCCCAAGCAGCATCTGAGGTGCTCGCCCTGGAAACGCAGCTGGCATCCCACCACTGGGACCGCGTGACCACTCGGGATGCGCAGAAGCGCTACAACCTGATGACGCGGACTGACGTCGAGGAGCTGATGCCGCTGATCAGCGAGGCGTTTGAAGGGTGGGGGCTCTCGGATGCCCAGTCAGCGGAGATCGTGGTAGGCCAACCGGATGTGTTGCCCGCCTTCCAGGCCGTACTGACCGATTACTCGCTGGACACTTGGAAGCACTGGCTTCGCGCTCAGCTTCTGCGGTGGGCAGCACCGCTGCTGCACTCCGAGGTGGTCAATGAGCACTTCGATTTCTATGCCAGAACGCTCAACGGCACCCCTCAGCTGAAGGAGCGGTGGAAGCGGGGCGTGGCGCTGACCAATGGTCACCTGGGCGAGGACGTGGCGCAGATCTATGTGGCTCGGCACTACCCGCAACAGGCTCGGCAGGCCATGGATGAGCTCATTGCCGCCTTGCTTGAGGCCTACCGTCGGTCCATTGGCACGCTTGAGTGGATGGGCGAGGAAACACGTCAGAAGGCGCTGGAGAAGCTGGACTCCTTCAGCCCCAAGATCGGCTTCCCCGCCACCTGGACGGACTACTCAGATGTTGAGGTCGCTGATGACGTCGTCGGCAACGTGGCCCGGGCCGCTGAGAAGGAGTGGGACCGGGATGTCGCCAAAATCGATGAGGGTCCTGATCCCGACGAATGGCATATGACACCGCAGACAGTTAACGCCTACTACCACCCGCTGGAAAATGTCATCTGCTTCCCTGCGGCGATCCTGCAGCTGCCGTTCTTCTCAGTAGACCGGGACATGGCCCAGAACTTTGGTGCAATCGGTGCAGTCATCGGGCACGAAATAGGTCATGGTTTCGACGATCAGGGTTCCCGCTATGGCGCTGACGGTTCCCTGACTGATTGGTGGACCGCTGAGGACCGTGAGGCGTTTGAGCAGCGCACCGCGCAGCTGGTTGACCAGTTCAACAGGTTGAGCCCCACAGCTCTGGATGATGAGCACACAGTCAATGGCGAACTCACACTGGGTGAGAACATCGGCGATCTGGGGGGCATAGGAATCGCGCACAAGGCGTACAAGTTATGGCTGGCTGCCCGAAACCAGGGTGTCGACATTACCGAGGTGGAGGGTCCTGAAGGCAATGACGACGACGCCGTGGGAGATCTCACCGGCGACCAACGGTTCTTCTTCGCCTGGGCACAAGGGTGGCGCAATGTCACTCGGCCTGAGCGCGCACTGACACTTCTGAGCGTTGATCCGCACTCTCCCGCCGAGTTCCGCGCTACTCAACCGGTGAAGAATGTAGACGCCTTCCACCGCGCCTTCGGGACCGCTGAGGGTGACGGTATGTACCTTTCACCTGATCAGCGGGTGACGATCTGGTAGTTCTTCTACTCGCAGTAGAAGACGTAAACTGGCGGGGTGACTGAGCAGACTTCCACCACGACCGACGTAGACACCACCGACCAGCGCGCTGTGCGCATGGACAAGCGCGCGCGCCTGCTGGAGAAGGGTGTGCCGGCCTACCCGGTTGCAGTGGAGCGCAGTGCTTCCTTAGCGGAGGTGCGCCGTCGCTTCCCCGACCTCGAGCCCGGGGCCTCGACCGGTGAGACGGTCGCGGTCACCGGGCGTGTGATGTTCATCCGGAATACGGGGAAGCTCTGCTTCGCAACGCTGCAGGAGGGCGGCCCACAGGGTGCCGGTACCCGACTGCAGGCGATGATCTCGCTCGCCGAGGTAGGAGAAGACAGCTTGGCGCAGTGGAAGGCAGCCGTCGATCTCGGGGATCAGGTCCAGGTCAGCGGCGAGGTGATCACCTCGCGTCGCGGTGAACTCAGCGTAATGGCGCATTCGTTCGCCATCGCTTCGAAGGCGATCCGGCCACTGCCAGTGCTGCACGCGGACCTCAATGAGGAGACTCGCGTGCGCCAGCGGTATGCAGACCTGATTGTGCGCGATGAGGCCCGCGAGATGGTCTACACCCGTGCGGCCATTGTTCGAGCCATCCGTGACACTCTGCACTCCCGTGACTATGTGGAGGTCGAAACGCCGATCCTGCAGCTCATCCACGGAGGTGCGCAGGCTCGGCCATTCCGCACCCATCTCAACGCCTTCGACCAACCCATGACTCTCCGGATCGCGACGGAGCTCTACCTGAAGCGCGCCGTGGTGGGCGGTATTGACCGGGTCTTCGAGATTGGTCGCGTCTTCCGCAACGAGGGCGTCGACTCAACGCACTCCCCAGAGTTCACCATGCTGGAATCCTACGAAGCCTGGGGTGACATGTATGTGATGGCCGAGCGAATGCAGGAGATGATCCTCAATGCTGCAGAGGCGGCAGGTAAGGGCTTGCAGATTGAGACCGAGCGCGGCGTCGTCGAT
This sequence comes from Nesterenkonia haasae, assembly GCF_010119385.1. Classification (GTDB taxonomy): domain Bacteria; phylum Actinomycetota; class Actinomycetes; order Actinomycetales; family Micrococcaceae; genus Nesterenkonia; species Nesterenkonia haasae. The sequence continues at coordinate 44,294 of NZ_VFIE01000028.1, read as the reverse complement.
CTCAGCGGGGAATGGGCTTGGCTGTCGGTCTACCCAGGGCTGTCCGAGGCTGTGGGGCAGGAGATCACCCCGGATACCGATGCCGACACTCTGCGCGCCATTGCGGAGCAGCGCGAAGTAAGGGTCGATCCTGCCTGGGACGCCCAGAAGCTGGTCCTGGAGCTCTTCGGTGAAATTGTGGAGCCGACCCTGCTTCAGCCCACGTTTGTCTGTGACTATCCACCGGCCGCCCAGCCTTTGGCCCGCCCCCATCGAGAGAAGCCTGGTGTTATTGAGGCATGGGACCTCATCATCGCCGGGATGGAGACCGGCACAGCGTTCTCTGAACTTATTGACCCTGTCATTCAACGAGAACGCTTGGTGGCGCAGGCCCAGAGAGCAGCAGGGGGAGATGAAGAGGCAATGCAGGTAGATGAAGACTTTCTACGGGCGCTGGAATATGGGGCACCACCGATGGGTGGAATCGGTTTGGGAATTGATCGACTTGTGATGCTGTTCACGGGATCAGGTATTCGTGAAACAATTCTATTTCCCCTCCTCAAGCCGGAAAGCTGAGCCACAATGGATGATTTCTGGACATACTTCGAAGTGCTCGCTCCGTCGATAGGTGTGGGCCTGGTCTTTTGGCTGGCAATGCGCGCAATCTTCCGCGCTGACCGCAATGAGCGGGCCACCGAAGCTGCCGTGCGACAAGAGTTTAATGAGCCTACTGGCCGGGATGCAGAAGCCCATCAGTGAACAAACCAAGCTGAATTCTTGCAGAGTCATACAGAGTTGACGGACCTCGTTTTTCCCTGCGAGAATGATGCCGTCGCCAGAGAATTGGTCCCTGGCCACTTATAATCATTTAGCAGCCCTGAGTGTGCAGACAGCGAGCACAGTTTCCTGGGTTGTCGATACTCTGCAGTGAGGTGCATCGCTCATGGCGAAAAAAGTTCAAGAAATCCTGGTTGATGACCTTGATGGAACACCAGCTAAGGAGACTGTTCACTTCGGTCTTGACAGCAGGTTTTACTCCATTGACCTGTCAGAGGACAACGCCAAAGCACTCCGCGACACCTTGAAGAAGTATGTTCGCAAGGCCGAGGCTGTTCCGCCTCCGTCACCTCAGAATGAGGCCAAGAAGATTCGCGAGTGGGCCGTGTCTCACGGCTACACGGTCGCCAAGCGGGGTCGCCTGCACCGGGACATCGTCGAGGCGTACCGCAACGCCAAAAAACGCTGAGACTTACGGGTAAGACTGACCCCCGGCGCGGGCTAGCATGAGCTCGCCCCGGGGGTCAGTCTTTTCCCTGTGGCGAACAGGTAGGTGAGTCGACGGCAAATGGCCGTAGCCTTGGACTCTCGGAAGACAATGCTGTAGGGAGCGTCAGTTGGCTATGTTTGAGAGATTTACTGACCGCGCACGTCGCGTCGTCGTGCTGGCCCAAGAAGAGGCCCGCATGCTCAACCACAATTACATCGGCACAGAGCACATCCTGCTTGGTCTGATCCACGAAGGTGAAGGCGTTGCTGCTAAGGCGCTGGAGTCTCTGGACATCAACCTTCAGGGTGTTCGGGAGAAGGTTCAGGAGAAGATCGGACCGGGCCAGAATGCCCCGTCCGGGCACATCCCCTTCACCCCGCGTGCCAAAAAGGTGCTCGAGCTCTCACTGCGTGAAGCTCTTCAGTTGGGGCACAACTACATCGGTACGGAGCACATTCTTCTCGGACTGATCCGAGAAGGTGAGGGAGTCGCCGCTCAGGTGTTGGTGGAGCTGAATGCTGACCTCAACAAGGTGCGCCAGCAGGTGATCCAGTTGCTTTCCGGCTACTCCGGCGGTGAACAGCAGGAGAAGGCTGGAGCCGGAGTTGGACAGGGTGGGGCTTCCGGAACGCCTGCAGGCTCTGTGGTTCTGGACCAGTTCGGTCGCAATCTCACTGCAGCTGCACGAGAAGCGCAGCTGGACCCGGTGGTGGGCCGTGACTACGAACGCGAACGTGTCATGCAGGTGCTGTCCCGCAGGACCAAGAACAACCCTGTGCTCATTGGTGAGCCCGGGGTCGGCAAGACGGCCGTCGTTGAGGGCCTCGCACAGGCCATAGTCAACGGCGATGTTCCAGAGCTGCTGCGCGATAAGCAGCTCTACACTCTGGACCTCGGTTCATTGGTCGCCGGTTCTCGGTATCGCGGTGATTTCGAAGAGCGCCTGAAGAAGGTGCTCAAAGAGATCCGGACCCGCGGGGACATCATTCTGTTCATCGATGAGATCCACACTCTGGTGGGCGCCGGCGCCGCAGAAGGTGCGATTGACGCCGCCAATATCCTCAAGCCCCTGCTGGCTCGTGGAGAACTGCAGACCATTGGCGCCACCACACTGGACGAATACCGCAAGCACATCGAGAAGGATGCTGCGCTGGAACGCCGTTTCCAGCCCATCCAAGTTGATGAGCCTTCTGTGGAAACCACAGTGCAGATCCTGCGCGGACTGCGTGATCGCTATGAAGCGCACCACAAAGTGTCCATCACAGAAGAGGCACTGGAGCAGGCCGCAAATCTGGCCAACCGCTATGTCAACGATCGGTTCCTTCCCGACAAGGCGATTGACCTCATTGATGAAGCCGGTGCCCGTCTTCGCATCCAGAAGATGACTCCGCCGCCGGAGCTGAAGGAGTTCGACGGCAAAATCGAAGAGGTCAAGCGGGAGAAGGAAGCCGCAATCGACGCGCAGGACTTCGAAGGTGCTGCGCAGTTCCGTGACAAAGAGCAAAAGCTGGTTGAAGAGCGTTCCCAGAAGGAAGAAGCTTGGAAATCACGCTCAATGGATGAGATCGCTGAAGTTGACGGCGACTTGATTGCTGAAGTGCTCGCCTTCTCGACCGGTATCCCAGTCTTCAAGCTCACCGAGGCCGAGTCGGACCGGCTCAAGCGCATGGAAGAGGAACTGCACAAGCGGGTCATCGGCCAGGACGAGGCCGTGAAGTCCCTCTCGCGTGCGATCCGGCGAACCCGCGCAGGTCTGAAGGATCCCAACCGTCCTTCTGGCTCATTCATCTTTGCGGGGCCTACCGGTGTGGGCAAGACCGAGCTGGCTAAAGCGCTGGCAGAGTTCTTGTTCGGTGACGAAGAAGCGATGATCACACTGGACATGTCCGAGTTCAGCGAGAAGCACACTGTCTCTAGGCTCTTTGGCGCGCCTCCGGGGTACGTGGGTTATGAGGAGGGCGGTCAGCTGACGGAGAAGGTGCGGCGTCGTCCGTTCTCTGTGGTGCTCTTTGACGAAGTGGAGAAGGCACACGCTGATCTGTTCAACTCTCTGCTGCAGATTCTTGAAGATGGGCGGCTCACTGACTCTCAGGGTCGGGTTGTCGACTTCAAGAACACGGTCATCATCATGACCACCAACCTCGGCACAGGCGAAATCTCCAAGGGTGTGACAACAGGCTTCACGTCAACCTCGGACACTGCGACCAACTACGAGCGGATGAAGGGCAAAGTCAGTCAAGAGCTGCGCCAGCACTTCCGCCCCGAGTTCCTCAACCGCGTAGACGACACGATCGTCTTCCCGCAACTGGAGCAGCAGGAGATCGTCAAGATCGTTGACCTGTTCATGGACCGGCTGCGGAAACGGTTGGCAGAGCAAGCAATGAGCGTGGAGGTCACCCAGGAAGCTCGCGAATTCCTGGCCGACCGGGGCTACGACCCGTCGATGGGTGCACGTCCGCTGCGCCGGGCTATCCAGTCCCTGATCGAAGACCAGCTCTCAGAACGCATCCTCTACGGTGAGATCCCGCACGGCGCGGAGATCAGCATCGGTGTCAAGGGCACCGGGCCGGACCGTGAGCTGACATTCGATTGGACTGTGCCGACTGAGCACGAGCTGGAGGCAGCCGAAGAGCCGGCAGCCATCGAAAGCTGAGCAGAACCGGAGCGATAAGGCCGGGCCGGTCCACAGAATCTGTGAGTCGGCCCGGCCTCTCTCATGCCCAGACACTGATGCCGGCCACACCTAGGGCTTCTGGGGGAACGGATACCGTATAGCGCATGGCTAAGAACAAATCCTCCGCGGGGTTCGAGTGCTCTGAGTGCGGGTGGCAGACCGTCAAATGGGTCGGCCGGTGCCCTGAGTGCCAATCCTGGGGAACAGTCGCGGAGAAGGGCCAGACCAAGGCTCGGACTGGAGCCTCACGCTCTGTGGACACTCCCGCCAGAACGATCGCGGAGGTGGACTCATCAGTCGCTGAATTCCGACCCACCGGGATCGGTGAGCTCGACCGGGTCCTCGGTGGAGGACTGGTGCCCGGCGCAGTCATCCTGATGGCCGGAGAGCCCGGGGTCGGCAAGTCCACGCTGCTGCTGCAAGCCGCTGCCGATGTGGCGCGGAAACACACCTCCCAACCGGTGCTCTACCTCACTGGGGAAGAGTCCGCCGCCCAGGTGAAGAAGCGTGCGGAAAGGATCGGTGCAGTCGCTGACGGTCTCTACCTGGCGGCCGAGTCGGATCTGGGCCAAGCCTTGGGTCAGATCGAAGAAACCGGCGCTGCCCAGGGTGGACCACAGTTGACCATCATGGACTCCGTCCAAACGCTGTCATCGGCGGAAGTCGATGGTGCCGCCGGTGGTGTGACTCAGATTCGAGAAGTGACAGCAGCCATGATCGAGTCCGCTAAGCGGCGCAATATGACCACGATTCTCGTGGGTCACGTCACCAAAGAGGGCAATATTGCCGGTCCGCGCATGCTGGAGCACCTTGTGGATGTCGTCTGCCAATTCGAAGGCGAGCGACACTCGCGGCTTCGTCTGCTGCGCGCCGGAAAGAACCGCTACGGGCCGACTGACGACGTCGGCTGTTTCGACCTCACCGAGGACGGTTTGGTCTCCCTGGCAGACCCGAGCGGATTGTTCGTCTCCGCGATGACTGAACGGGTCCCCGGGACCTGCATCACCATCACGCTCGAAGGCCGCCGGCCGCTGACGGCGGAGGTGCAGGCTCTGGTTGCAGAATCACAGGCCGCGCAGCCACGCAGAGCAGTCTCAGGGTTGGATTCACCACGGGTCTCAATGCTCTTGGCGGTGCTGCAGCGAAGGGCCAAGCTGGCCACCTTAATGAAGTCCGAAACCTATGTGGCCACAGTGGGTGGGGTTAAAATCACCGAACCGGCAGCAGATTTGGCGGTGGCTCTCGCGGTGGCCTCAGCAACCTTGGAGAAACCCCTGCCCAACAGGTTCCTCGCCTTCGGTGAAGTTGGCCTTGCTGGAGAAGTCAGGCCGGTCCAGGGGCTCAGCAGGCGCCTGCAGGAGGCTCAGCGGCTAGGATTTACGCACGCCATCGTGCCGCGGACTCCAGAGAGCAAAGGCTCTACAGAGAACAACAGCATCCCCGAGGGCATGACGGTCCGCGAGGTCGGGTCCCTCGCGGAGGCTCTGAGCCTGGTTTTGGGGGAGAAGTAGTCAGCAGTCTTGGTCGGGAGCAGGTGCAGCGGGCGAGGAAGTGCTCATGAGGCCACCCAGGACAGATTCAGAGCACAGATCGCCGCAGAGCCCGCTCAGGGCACCGGGAACCAGAGAGTAATAAGACCATGTCCCACGCTTTTCCTTGATGAGGAACCCTGCATCGACCAGGATCTTCAAGTGGTGTGAGACAGTGGGCTGCCCCAGATTCAACGGTTCGGTGAGATCGCAGACACAGGCCTCCGCAGATTCTCCACCTGCGATCGTGGCCAGCAGCATCAGACGATTGGGGTCGCCGAGAGCTTTGAACCTGACTGCAAGATCTGCCGCCGTCTCGGCCTGCAGAGCGGAAGTGCCGGGTATGGGGGCGCAGCAGGCTGAGGCGTCCTCGGCAGCGGGTGCAACAGAGTTCGGCGCTGTTGTGGTCATTGTTGCGGCACAGCCCTTCCGGAGTGAGAACAGGTAGATTGACATGTATCGATGTATTGGACGATACTCGACATATCGACAGTTGTCGATGATACCCATGCATTCTCAACGATAAGGCACTCGTGACGACCTCTGAAGCTCCAGAAGCAGGCACTGTCATTCAGAAGCTTTCCCTGCTGGATAAGTTCCTCCCGCTATGGATCCTCGGGGCAATGGGCTTCGGCCTCCTTATCGGCGCTGCAGTGCCCCTCTTCGGCGAGGCGCTGGAGTCAGTCAAGATCGCTGGCGTCTCGGTACCGATCGCCATCGGCCTGCTGGTCATGATGTACCCCGTGCTGGCTAAAGTTCGGTACAACGAAACGGGTCGAGTCATCTCAGACAAACGCCTCATCATCACCTCCTTAGTGATCAACTGGCTGCTCGCGCCAGCCTTCATGTTCGCCCTAGCCTGGATTTTTCTCCCCGACCTCCCGGAGTACCGAACTGGCCTGATCATTGTGGGCCTGGCGCGCTGCATCGCCATGGTGCTCATCTGGAATGATCTGGCCTGCGGAGACCGTGAAGCGGCCGCCGTCCTAGTGGCCATCAACTCAGTGTTCCAGGTATTCATGTTCGGGCTCTTGGGTTGGTTCTATCTGCAGCTGCTGCCGAGCTGGCTGGGGCTGGAGACCACGAGCACAGACTTCTCCATAGGGGCGATCACCATCTCGGTACTCGTTTTCCTAGGGATTCCGCTGCTGGCGGGTTTCCTCACTCGGACCATCGGTGAGGCCCGGATGGGCCGGACCGCCTATGAGACCAAAGTGCTGCCAGCCATTGGGCCATGGGCCCTGTACGGACTGCTGTTCACCATTGTGGTGCTCTTCGCGCTGCAAGGTGACCAGGTCCTGAGCCAACCGTTCGATGTGGTGCGGATCGCTGTCCCACTTCTGATCTACTTCGTGGTCACCTTTGGAGCTTCCATGGTGATTGGGTGGATCCTACGTATGGGCTACGAGCGCGCCACCACTTTGAGCTTTACCGCTGCAGGGAACAACTTCGAGCTGGCGATCGCCGTCTCCATCGCCACCTTCGGTGCCGCCAGCGGCCAGGCTCTCGCCGGCGTCGTCGGGCCCCTCATCGAAGTGCCTGTCCTGGTAGGTCTGGTGTATGTAGCCCTGTGGGCACGCAAGTTCTTTAGCGCACGGGCGATACCCATGAGCATCCCGGCTGAACGCGATTCTGCGCCAGTCAACACCCGCTAAGAAAGGAACACCTCATGTCGAGTCCCTCCGCTGTAGAGAATCAGCACACACCCAAATCCGGCAAACCTGCGGTGACGTTCGTCTGTGTGCACAACGCAGGGCGCTCCCAGATGGCTGCAGGGTTCCTTCGCGAGCTCTCAGCTGGCAGCGTTGTGGTCTACTCCGGAGGCACTAAGCCTGCCGATCAGCTCAACCCGGTAGCGGTTGAAGCCATGGCAGAGCTGGGAATCGACATCGCCGCACAGTCCACCAATGAACTCACCGCAGATATGCTCCAGGAGTCCGACGCGGTCATCACCATGGGATGCGGTGACGACTGCCCTTACTACCCGGGGAAGCGGTACGAGGATTGGCCACTTGAAGATCCCGCTGGCAAAGACATCGAGACTGTGCGGAGAATCCGCGATGACATCAAAGCACGTGTCGAAGGCTTGCTGGAGTCACTGACCAGGTGACCTGTGCAGCCGGCTCTACAGGTCGGGCAAATAGGTGAGGGCGTCGTCGTGCTCATATCCGGCAGCCTCGAGAAGGTCCACCACCATTGTGCGAACCAGCAGGACCAGTGCCTCTCCTTCGAGATCGTGAATGTCCAATCGTTGCGGGTGCAGGCGTGTCGCTACAGCGGCCAAAGAGCCTCGAGCGGCGTTCATCCAGCGGTCGAAACCTGGGCCAGTCTCATTGGCAGCTTGGCCCAACGGAGCGGACGCGTCCGCCAGTTGCTCGATGACAGCGGCCAACTGGACTGTGCCTGAATCAGAGAGTTTGGCGTGGTCAATGGTGCTCACCGCGCGGCGGGTCATCAGCCGCAGACTCCGTACCGCCAAATCCAGCTTCTCAGCGGTGTGTTCGATCCGGCGGATGTAATGCCGGTGGCGCCGGTGGGCGGGGGAGTAGCGGGTCAGCTCCTTAGCCGCTGAGAGCGCACTCGAGGTCTCGTCAACCTGCGACTGCAACCCACGGGCCCGAATCAGCGCATGCCACGCTTGCCGCGAATCGGAGGAGCGCAGTGCGGCCGCTGTCTCCCGCAGCGAAAGAGTGAACTGGTCTGCCACGCTCCTCAGCTCGCGCACGGGTTCACCGCGCGGGTCCTTAGGAGTCAACAATGTGATGAGGAGTGCAATGGTCCCGCCGACGACCGCGTCCACCGAACGAGTGAAGGGACCCAAAGCGGCATCAGCCGGTACGGGGACCATGACCACAAGTAGCGCCTGCAGGCCCATCTGCATGGCGAATACGGAACCAGAGTCAAGGAACCGGGCGAGCATCACCGCTGTGAACACGGCAAGAACCGCCGTCAGGATGCCCGTCCCGAGGCCGAGCACCAGCATGTCAGCCAGCAGCACGCCCAAGGTGCAACCGATGGCGACTTCGAGGACTTTGCGCAGCCGGGGTTCTTTGGTGAACCCCATGGCAATCAGAGCGGCCACTGCAGCAAACAGTGGCGTCTCATGCCCCAGCACTTGCTCAGAGATCACATAGGCGCCGACGCCAGCGACCGTCATCTGCAGTGCGGGTAGCACCGAGCGACGGGAACGGATACCACCGGCCCGAGTGCGGTCAACGACCACCCGGCGCGTGGTCTTCAGCGCCCGCCGCAGGTGCTCAAGAATTGTCCTCACACCAGAAGTCTAGATCCGCAAAACAGTGTCGCAGCACGGTTCCCGCACCAATGAGCGTCTCGGAATAGGGGAAACTGGGCCCCGAATAGGGGGTATTCCCCACATTCCGAGACACTCAACATGATGGATGAGCCCCGGGCAGCGCGACCCGACCCTGGAGCTCCTCGGCAAGCCCGTCAGCGACCAGGGACTCCAGGCACCGGCGCCGCTGATCCAGGTCCGCTGCCGGCAGTTGGAGGTCGCTGAGCAGTTCTTCGCGTTCAGGGGCCCCACCGGTCCGCAGTGCGGCCATAATGGCTCCGCGCACCTGGCGGTCTGTCCCGGCCCAGCTTTGGCCCCGGGTCTTCTGCTCCTCCGTGGGGGGTGGTGAACCCGCGATCCGCCATGCACACAGCTGCGCTGCCGGACACTCCGAGCATGCGGGGGAGCGTGCTGTGCAGATCAGCGCCCCGAGTTCCATCGCCGCAATATTCCACGTGCAGGCCAGCTGGCCGCCATCGGCCTCAGGGTTGGGAAACACATCGCGGGCAAGTCGGCGCTGTTCGGCGGTGAACGTCTTCCCAGGAAGCGCTTGACCGGAAAAAATCCGTGCATGCACACGCCGAATGTTGGTGTCGACCACCACCTCTGGCTGCCCGAAGGCGAAGCAGGCCACGGCGGCCGCGGTGTACTCACCCACCCCTGGCAGAGCGCGCAGCTGATCCGCCGTCTGTGGGACCTCTCCGTCGTGGAACTCCACAATGGCCTGAGCCGCCTGCTGAAGGCGCAGCGCGCGCCGCGGGTAGCCCAGCCGGTCCCACACGGTGAGGAGTTCTGCAAGTGGTGCCCCAGCGGTGTCCACCGGTTCCGGCCAGCGGCGCATCCACTCCTCCCACCGCGGTAGCACCCGGGACACGGGCGTCTGCTGAAGCATGGTTTCGGACACCAGTACGCCCCAGGGGGAACAGTCTTCGCGGCGCCAAGGGAGTTCGCGCGCAGCCTGCTGGTACCAGGAGGTCAGTGTCTGGTGGACCGGCTCGGGCGACAGCGCAGGAGCGGCCGTCATACGCGGTCGTAGAGCGGTCGAAGCTCTGGCGGGATCTGGTAGACCACGCGGGTTCCTTGCAGAGGAGGCACATCCGCCCCGCGCATCCGTCGGCCGGTCTCCGCGCTGAAGAAGTTGATCCCTACCGCTGCTGTGAGCATCGCTGGTCCGAACGAGAGCAGAGTACCCGCGGCCCACGCCCAGAGAGTGGGCTCTGTCACAGAGCGCTCGAGCCCGGCCCATCCTCCAGCGAAGACCAGACACAGCCCTCCGCTGAGCGTCAGGACGATTCCCAGGAACCAGCTCACCCCTGCTGCCGCGGCAACTTCAGGCTCAGCGTCCGCGATCACCGTGTTGTCCCGCGGTGCGGCGCGGAAGATCAGCCAGCCGCCGACCAGCCCCCAGGCCGCCACCACCAGGTAGGCGGCGATCATATCGGAGGGCCGGTGCCAGGCTTCAATGAACAGGTAGGCACCCCAGCCGCCGCCCCAGAGCGCACCAAGGACACCGATAGCTGGCCGGGCCTTCGGGCTGGCTACCAGGAACACAGCGACGACGATTGAGGCAGCCATGGTGGCGTGGCCGCTCGGCAGAGAATTGTTTATCCAATAGGTGGGGTTGTCCGTCAAATCCGGTCGGTCCAGCATTCCGTACTTCAGGACCTGGGTGGAGATATTGGAAGCCAGCACAGTCCCCACTGCGATGATGCCCGCCAGGTACTTCCGCCCGGCAAGTACGATGCCGGCGAAGAGCATGGCCGGCGGCGCCATGATGAAGACGCCGATCCACCGGTTCTGCGGGTTCAGATACGGCAACGGGTGGTCGAAGTGGTCGGCGGTCATCCGCATCACGTTGTCAAGGAACTGTCCAGATTCGGTGCGGACAAAGTATTCGTAGACGACGAGAAACAGCACTCCTGTGACCACGAGTGCGGCGATCCACAGTCCGGTGCGCCGCGCGGGCGCGCGCAGCGCGGAGGAGGATGAAGGCATGGAGCTATTCTCCCAGCTCACCCTGTGAACTTGCGACCATAGACTTGAAGTCGTGGAACAACACCAACTTCCGGAGCGCGCGGAACTGCTCGACGCCGCCGTCATTGTCTCTCTGCCCATGCGGACCCGGTTCAGGGGTCAAACCCGGCGCGAAGTCATGCTGATCGGCGGCCCAGCCGGTTGGGCTGAGTTCGGCCCCTTCCCCGAATACGGTCCAGAAGAGTCCTCACACTGGTTGCAGGCTGCAGTCCACGCGGCATGGGCGGGGCTGGGAGCTCCGGTGCGCGCGGAAGTGCCCATCAATGCTACGGTCCCCGCAGTGGACCCCGCTGACGTGGAAGGTGTGCTGAAAAGATACGGCATCCTAGACTCCATCCCAGCGGTGAAGATCAAGGTTGCTGAACCCGGCCAGACCGATGGGGACGACGCCGCCCGCGTGACTGAAGTGTGCCGGCTGCTGCCCCATGCCGGAATCCGGATAGACGCCAACGGCGCTTGGAGCATTTCGGAGGCGCTCACCCAGCTGTCAGTCATCGTGGAGATCGCCGGGGAGATGTTCGAATACGCAGAACAACCGGTCGCGGGGATTGAACCGTTGGCGGATCTTCGTGAACAGTTGCAGGGGCGGGGGTTGCCGGTCCGGATCGCCGCCGATGAAGCCGTCCGTAAGGCTGATGACCCGTTCCGGGTGGCCGCGCTGGGTGCCGCAGACCTCCTGGTGGTCAAAGTCCCTCCGCTGGGTGGAGTCGAACGAGTTCTCGACATTGTGAACCGATCCGGGTTGCCCGCAGTGGTTTCCTCGGCGCTGGACAGCTCAATTGGTCTCACCGCAGGGCTGGCTCTGGCGGCACAGTTGCCCGCCTTACCGTACGCCTGCGGCCTGGGGACAGTCAGTCTCTTTGACGGGGAAGTGGTCGCGGAACCGCTCGTTCCACACGGCGGTGTGATCCGGGTGCCCGTGGCAGCGGACGCTGCCGGCGGCGTCGTTGTCCGTTCACCGGACCCGGTGCCAGCCCTGATCCAGCAGCACCGGGTGACCGGGCCGCGCGAGGCGTGGTGGTTCGACCGGCTCGCAGCCGCCTACGATGTACTCCATGGCAGCTGAGAGGGGTCCGTTCCGGGAGTTCGATGATTCCCACGACGCCGAATCGCTCAGGCTGGCCCGACGAGTGCTCCGCGGCATGGCTCTGAACATGAGGCATGTGGTGCTGGCCCCCGGTTCACGCTCAGCCCCGCTGGCCTATGCTCTGGCGGAGGCCGAACAACTCGGAGCGCTCACGCTGCACGTTCGCACAGATGAGCGCTCAGCAGCATTCACAGCCTTGGGGATCGCCCTCTCCACCGGGGAACCGGCGGGAGTGGTCACCACGTCAGGGACAGCCGCCGGCAACCTGCTGCCTGCTGTGATGGAGGCTGATATGTCCGGGGTGCCGCTGGTAGTGATCACCGCAGACCGGCCTGAGCAGTTGCACGGATCCGGCGCGAACCAGACCGTCTGGCAGCAGGGAATGTTCGCCGGCAGGGTGCGCGATGAGCTCCACCTTGAGCAGGCTGAAATCGACGATGGAAGCCTGCGCCTAGAACCGGTCTCCCGCGACGACATGCTCGCCGCCGAGACGCAGGTTGCTCTCCTGCTGCGCGCCGCCACCACCGTCAGCTCCCGATCAGCCGCCGGTCCGGTCCACCTGAACATAGGTTTCACCGACCCCCTGATTCCCGCCGAATCGCCCAGCGCAGCGGGCACGCAGCGTTGGGCGCGCAAAGGCGTCATTCCGTCCGGCGAACGCGCACGCCTTTACCGCGCGGCGACCGCTGGAGCCGGAACCTCGCAGAACCTCCCCTGGCCTGCCGAAACCGCCGGGGCAGAAAACCTTGGTGACGCGGTCGCAGGAGGCGATCCAGCGCTGGAGGAACCGGGCCGTGTCCTGTTCGTCATGGGGGACCAGGCGCCGTCGGAAGCCGTTGAGTTCGCCAGTCGGCTGGGCCACCCAATGCTCGCGGAACCCACATCAGGGGCCCGCTGGACTGACCTGACGCCCGTACAGGGGTATCGGCTGTTGCTGCAGTCCCCTCCGGGTTCTCGCGCCGCGGAGCTCACCGCCGCCGTTGAGAGGGTGGTCGTTGCCGGGCGTCCCACACTCACCCGGCCGGTGCAGAAGCTCATTGCGAGGGACGACGTGGAGGTTGTTCAGTACGAGCCTCGGGCCAGCCCCTGGCATGATTCCCGGCTTGCTCGCCGAGTCATCACCGAACGCCAGGAGCTTGCAGACTTTGCCGGACGGCCCGGGGCCGCCTGGTCCCGTGCTTGGGAGGATGCCGGGCTGAAGGCTCAGAGCATCATCGACACCGTGCTCCGTGAGGACGACGACGCCGCCGGAGGCCTCAGTTCGGTGCGCGCGGCGCAGTTCGTGGCTGAGACGGTCAGGACACCACTTCTGCTGGGGTCATCCTCTGTTGTCAGAGATGTTGACCTGGCCGCTGCCCTGACCCGATCGCTGCCCGGTGTGACCGGCAGCTCTGTCACATCACGGCCCGTCTACGCACTGCGTGGTGTCTCCGGGATTGACGGCAATGTCTCGGCAGCCTCAGGTGTGGCACTGGCAGCGGGGCAACGCGTTACCGCCATGGTGGGTGACCTCACCTTTCTGCACGACACCAACGCGTTGCTGATTCCCTCCACGGAGCAGGCGCCCCATCTGGACATTGTGGTGATCAACGACGCCGGCGGGGCTATCTTCGATCAATTGGAACACGGTGAAGTGGGCCGCCGTGCGGGACAAGGCCAGACCGTCGAAAGGCTCTTCGGCACTCCGCAGACCGTGGATATCGAGGCGCTCGCGGATGCCTTCCAGCACGAGTACTTCTTTGCCGAAGATTTGGAGGAGCTTGGCCGGGCACTGGCCTATCCGGATGATCGGGTGGGAATCCGCATCATTGAGCTGCGCACGGATCGCACCCGGCTCAGAGACCTTCACGCCAAACTGATCCAGGCCTTGGCACCATCACACTGAGCACCGGGGGACCGGAGAAGGAAAGCCCTCCGCTCAGGCGTCGATTCCCAGGGCCCAGAGCATCGGTTTGAGTTTGATTTTGGTTTCGGCAAGCTCTGACTCGGGTTCGGATCCGGCCACCACTCCGCAGCCGGCGAAGATGCGCATGCTGTGTCCGCCTGCCGGTGTGACGTCCCCTTCGAACACACCACCGCGCAGCGCTATGCCGAAATCAGCATTGCCCTCCCCATCCATCCAACCCACTGGTCCGGCATAGGGTCCACGGTCCACACCCTCCAACTGGGCAATGAGGTCCGCGGCCGTCGTCGTCGGTGTTCCGCATACCGCGGCGGTGGGATGCGCAGCTTCGGCCACCTTCAAGGGACTGGGGAGGCGCCCAGCAGAGTCTTCTGCCAATGTGCCCGTGATATCGCTGGCCAGGTGATACACATTGGGCAGCTGCAGAACGCTGGGTTCGGACGGTGACTGCAGAGTTTCGGTGATCGGGCGGAGCTGTTCGAGCAGAGAGGTCACTGCTAAGTCATGCTCGCGGTGCTGCTTGGCGTCGCGTAACAGGGTTGAGGTGCGTTGGGCCCGGTCGATGGTCCCCGCCAGCACTCGCGAAGACAGGTGGCTCCCGCGCAGCCGGACCAGCATTTCCGGGGTGGCGCCGAGCAGTGTCTGTGGAGCGTCGGGCCCCGCACCCAGACAGTAGGTCCACGTCTGGGGATACTCGGTGGCCAGCCGGGACAGCAGCGTGCCTGTGGCTATGGGTGCTTCAGCGGTGACCAGAACATCGCGGGCCAGTACAAGCTTGTCCACGGTCCCGTCGTGGATTGCCGTGAGTCCAGCGGCGATGGCGCTCAGGTACTGGCGCTCGGATTGGACGCCTGGCAGCAGGCGCGTCTCCGGCAGGTCCGCCGCAGGGAGGCTACCTGCGGCGTGGAGCAGACCGTTGGGTTCGAGCCGCAGACCGTGCCGATCCAGGACCTGGGACTCCTGCTGTGGGGTGTCGCTGATGATCAGAAGTGTGGTTTTCCCACCTTCCCGGCGGATGAGTACTTCAGGTACCAGCAGGCGGGAAGCGGATTCAGAGTCCTTAGAGAACGCTACTGAGACCAACGCCACAGGGCCGTGGCGGTTGTCCAGGTGTTTCCTCGACGCGATCAGCGAATCCCAAAACATGGCTAGGGCATCAAAGCGCCCTGGGCCGGTAGCGGTTGTGCTTGCTGCGATACCAAGACCGATCATGCCCTCACCGCCGCGGATCCACGTTCCCGAGGGGTTGAGGTGGGAAAGCAGTGCCACCAGTCCGCCGCGAAGGTCCACCTCCCGCGCAGTGATGTGGAGGGTGGGTGGCGCTGAGATCATGGCTCACCCATCTTACGCGGCCCACCCGGGGAACGCCGTGCCCCGGGTCATGGGAGAATACTGAGGTGAATCGCCGCGAAGGGAACCGAGCCGACCTAGAAAAGAGGCCACATGACGTCGCCTCCATGTTTGATCAGGTCGCTGAACGTTATGACATCACTAATGACGTGATCTCCCTGGGGCAGGACAGGAGATGGCGGACGCAGCTCACTGCGGCTCTAGCGGTCCAGCCCGGAGAGTACGTGTTGGATCTGGCGGCAGGCACCGGGGTGTCGACTGTGCCGTTTCACCGGGCCGGAGCGACCGCGGTCGCCTGTGACTTCTCACTCGGCATGCTGCAGGTGGGTAAGCGACGGCACCCAGAACTGACGTTCGTGGCAGGGGACGGGATGAACCTGCCCTTCGCCGATGACAGTTTCGATGCGGTCACCATCAGCTTTGGGTTGCGTAATATTTCCGATACTTCTGTTGCGCTGAGCGAAATGCTCCGCGTGGCGAAACCGGGGGGACGCTTGGCGATCATGGAGTTCTCCGACCCCACGTACAAACCGTTCAACGTCATCTACAACGAGTACCTCATGCGGGCCTTGCCGCCGGTGGCCCGCGCCGTATCCTCCAACCCGGAGGCCTATGTCTACTTGGCTGAGTCCATCCGTGCCTGGCCCAACCAGGATGCACTAGCTGCACTGCTTGACGACGCAGGATGGTCCCAGGTGGAGTACCGCAATCTCAGTGGCGGGATCGTGGCCATCCACCGCGCTTTCAAACCCCACCAGAGTGATGCCCGCATTTCCGACAGCGCGGAGCTCCCTGGTGAGGGCGCCGCCGACCGGAAGGGCTAGGCTTAAGTCCAATGACCGAATCACGAGCTTCAGGTGCGAGCCTCGGCGCTGCAGCAGCCGACCAGCCGGTGCACACCGCTGACCTTCCGGGAGAACAGACCGCCCCAATGAGTATCGAGCTGCCCGCTGGATTCGATGTGCTCGCGGATGATGAGCAGCTCACGCAGCAGGTCACGGAATCGCTTGTTGCCATGGAAGAGCAGCTCCTGGCGGCCCTGTCCAGCACTGATGAGTTGGCCAACTCCGCTGCGCGCTACCTGGCTGAGGCCGGGGGCAAGCGGATTCGGCCCCTCCTGACCATCCTGACCTCCCTCCTGGGTGATGGCGTGGATGATCGGGTGCTCCGGGCGGCCATGGTGATGGAGATGACTCACCTGGCCACTCTGTACCACGACGACGTGATGGACTCCGCACCCCTGCGCCGTGGGGCCCCGAGTGCGCATGTCGTCTGGGGCAATTCTGTGGCGATCCTCACCGGAGACCTCATTCTTGCGCGGGCCTCACAGCTGATGACCGAGCTTGGCGACGACGGGTCACGGATCCAGGCGGAGACGTTTGAACGTTTGGTCATGGGGCAGCTGCGAGAAACGGTGGGCCCGCGCGAAGGCGAGGACCCCTACGATCATTACCTAGGTGTGATCGCCAACAAGACTGGGTCTCTGGTCGCGGCCGCCGCTCAGCTGGGCGCGTACTACGGGCGCACGGACCCAGAACTGTCCCACATGCTGCAGACCTATGGCGAGGCCGTAGGGATTGCGTTCCAGTTGGCTGATGACGTCATTGACCTCACTGCTGACGGTGCATCGTCAGGTAAAGCCCCCGGCACTGACCTTCGCGAGCAGGTGCCCACCCTTCCGGTGCTGCTGCTGCGCCGGGCAGCCCAGAGCAACGACGACGCCGCCCGGGCCGCTTTGGCGCTGGTCGAGCGAGACTTGGCGGGGGACGCTGAGTTGGCTGAGGCAGTCCAGGCTGTTGTGGCGCATCCGGTGACTGAGGAGGCGTGGGAGGTTGCTCGGAGCTGGTCACAGAAGGCGAAGGACGCAATCTCGGCCCTGCCGGAGTCCACGGTGAAGGCGGCGCTGCTGAGTTTCGCAGACGCCGTCGTTGACCGCGACGGCTAGCTCTGCTCCAGGACCTTCTCTAGGGCGGGCTTGAGTTCCCGTGCCAGTTGCGCCCGGTAGCCGATCTCCAGGGGATGCCGGATCTGCCGGTAGAGCAGATCGTCGCCATACCGGGGAAAGACGTGTAGGTGGTAGTGCCATACGTGTTGGTTTCCCGCCGGCTCATTGTGCTGCCGGACGGAGGTGCCCTCAGGATCCCAGGCGAGTTTGATGGCGAGCGCCACATGCCGGGAAAAAATGCTGATCTTGGCTAGGAGGTCGTCCTCGAGGTCGTAGAGCGCCTCACGGTGGGCGGTTGGAATGATCATGGCATGACCCGCGTGGGGGCCGAATCCGTCACAGGCGATGAAGACCATAAGATCTGCGTCCTGATACACCAGGTCGCTCAACTCGCAACGGTTCCCCGGGTCGGAAACATCCCCCTCTGCGAACTGGCAGAAGGGGCAGACGTAGCCCTCTGGCGCGTGGGAGTCCCAGTGGACCACCGCGTCGTCGTATGTGTCCTTGAGGGAAGTGTGTTCCGACGTGTATCGAAAGGGCTGTTCAGCCACGCTCAGTCCTCCTCGAAGGAGAACTCAAGCAGGTCAAAGAGGAACTCACTGACGGTGGCTCCTTCTGGCGTCCATTCGTGCTTGTCGTTGTTGCGACGGTGGATCAGCGGATCCGGGACTTTCAGATCAGAGGTCTCAACTCCCCATACCCAGCGCTCATCCTCATCTTCCAAGAACAGCAGGTAACCCTCTTCGGTGACCAGCTCGTCCGGATCGAAAATGAAGTGGTAAGCCTCCAGAATCTCATCGCACTGACCCAGAGCTAGGTAGAGCTCTTCCAGAATGAGCGGAAGCTTCGTTCGGTCAGGCAACTCTGAGTCCGACAGCAGCTCTGCGAGTTCGCTGCGGCTGTACCCTTCGCCAGGGGTCCACTCAGCATCAAGATACCGGGGGACTAGGGCCTTGAACTTGTCTAGGAACATCTCCGCCATTGTTCGTTCGTTTCCCACCTTCCGCTGTGCGCCAACCGGTTTCCGGATCGCTGTGTTGTCATCTTATGGGCCACGGGAAGAACTCCGGCAACCCGGTGTGTTGACTAGGGAGGGTGTACTGGAAGGCCCAGTGGCGAACCCAGATATGACATATGGGTGTACGACCCATATAGGGCATACTGTCATGAGGTAAATTCGCGCGCTCGTTGCGTACATCGAAAGGAAACCCGCCGTACCGTGTCTGAGACTCTCAACTCCCGGCCCACACGTGTCGCCGTCGTCGGTGCAGGTCCCGCCGGGGTCTACGCATCGGACATCTTGGCTAAGGCCCAGAAGAAGCACAACATGCGTTTCTCCATCGACCTGTTTGACCGGTACCCCGCGCCGTTTGGGCTTATCCGCTACGGCGTGGCACCCGATCACCCGCGGATCAAGGGCATCATCAAAGCCCTGCACAAGGTGATGGACCGCGGTGATGTTCGGCTCTTGGGAAATGTGGACATCGGCTCAGACGTCAGCATCGAAGACCTCAGAGCACATTACGACGCCGTCATTTTCGCCACCGGTGCCATCAAGGACGTGGAGATGGACATCCCAGGGGTGGAGCTGGAGGGGTCCTTCGGCGCCGCAGACTTTGTTTCCTGGTATGACGGACACCCCGACTACCCACGTGACTGGCCTCTGGATGCTGAGCAGGTGGCGGTCATCGGCAACGGCAACGTGGCACTGGACGTGGCACGTGTGCTCTCTAAGCAGCCCCACGACCTGCTCTCCACCGAGATCCCGGAGAACGTCTACCAGGGACTGGCAGCTTCCCCGGTCACTGATGTGCATATCTTTGGCAGGCGTGGTCCGGCCCAGGTGAAATTCACCCCGCTGGAGTTGCGCGAGCTCTCCCACTCCGAGGATGTGGACATCGTCCTCTACGAAGAGGATTTCGACTTTGACGAGGCCTCCGATGAGGCCATCAAGTCCAGTAATCAGATCAAGACTATGGTGAACACTCTCGCGAACTGGCTTATCGAGCAGGAAGAGCGGACGGAGGAATCCTCCCGCAAACTTCATCTGCATTTCTTGCACCAGCCGGTGAAGATCCTTGAAGGGCAGGACAGCAACGGTGAAGGCACCGGGAAAGTTGCGGGGATCCGCTTCGAGCGAATGGAGCTGGACGGGAGCGGCAACGTCACCGGGACCGGTGAATATCAGGACTATCCGGTGCAGGCCGTCTACCGCGCCATCGGCTACTTCGGGTCAGAGATCAATGGCATCCCCTTCGATTCCAAGCGCGGTGTGTTGCTGAACGAAGCGGGCCGAGTTCTCGACGAGGAGGGCCGGCACGTGCCCGGCACATACGCCACCGGCTGGATCAAGCGTGGTCCGGTGGGGCTTATTGGACACACCAAGGGGGACGCCTTGGAGACCATCGGCTGCCTGCTGGAAGATGTTGGCCGGCTGCCTCAGGCACAGAATCCTGACGAGGATTCGATCATCGAGCTGCTGGAGTCCCGTGGCGTGGAGTACACCACCTGGGAAGGATGGCTGAAACTCGATGAGCACGAACTTTCCCTGGGCGCGGAAGCCTCCGAGTCAGGTGAGGTCCAGCGTGAGCGGGTCAAGGTCGTCCCCCGCGCAGATATGGTGAGGATCAGCCGCGCTCAGCGCTGACCGGCCATCTCTTTGAGCCGCGCGATCCTGTCATCCATCGGAGGGTGGGTGGAGAACATCTGGCGCGCTCGGGGCCCAAACGGATTGGCGATCATCATATGCGCGTGAGCATCATGCTTCGGGTCCTCCTTCAGCGGAACCCTGGAAATGCCGTTCTGCAGCTTGTCCAGCGCTGAGGCCAGTGCCAGTGGGTCGCCTGAGAGCTCGGCCCCATCGGCATCAGCGTCGTACTCTCGGGTACGGCTGATGGCTGAACGGATCAGGCTCGCCGCAATGGGCATCAGGATGACTGCCAACAGGCCGCCGACAAGAGCCAGCGGGTTACCGCCACCGCCTCCACGGCCGCGAGCGCCCCCGAAGAGAATGAAGAACTGAGTGATGGTGGTGAGGAAGCCAGCCACGGCCGCCGCGACAGATGAGATGAGGATGTCGCGGTTATAGATGTGCATCAGCTCGTGTCCGGTGACGGCGCGCAGTTCCCGGGGGGTGAGCAGATTCAAGATGCCTTCGGTGTAACAGACCACGCCCCGTTCCGGGTTGCGCCCGGTGGCGAATGCGTTGGGCGTCGGCTGTGGGGAGATGAAGATGCGCGGCACGGGTTCCTGCGCCCGATGAGCGAGCTCTTCCACCATCTCGTAGAGCGCAGGGGCTTGTTCGCGGGTCACGGGGTAGGCGCGCATCGCCCTGAGGGCGATCTTGTCGGAGTTCCAGTACGAGTACGCAACGGAGATCAGGCCGATGCCCGCAAAGATGAACAGCACCGCTGGGCTCTGCATGGAATAGGCCACGATGGCGCCCACCATAAGCACCATGGCGAACAGGAACGCCAGCAGTCCTGCAGTGCGCAGCCGTCCGTGATGATGATGCATCCTTGACCTCCGTCGTAAAGCGCCGTGGGTGACTTCGTTCACCTGGATCAACGTCATTCTATGTCTGTGTGTTCCGGCGAGACATTCGTCACTGTCTGGATCTTTTGAGTGAAGTTCCCAGTTTGTTTACCTGAAATTCACTTTCGGCTGTCAGCCTTCAGGGGACAGAGCAACTGGATCGCTCCAGTACCGTCGAGGGGACTCCCTCACCATGCACGAACGGAGAGCTGATGGCTGTACTGCCAGCACCGGAGAAGCACGAAACGTTTACCACCGGCGCAACTGCTGGCACGGCCGTTACTCCCCGACTTCCCGCAGGTCTCCATCACCGATTCTCCACCAGGACTGTCACTGTCCTGAATTGGCTGATCGTCGTCGCCTGCGTGTATGTCCTCATCACCGCAGTCAATGTGATCGGCTCCGGCTTCTCGCTCGCTGCCGGGGATCGCGCTGCCTCACTCTTCGAGTTCGCTGCCAACCCCGTTGTCGGTCTCATGATTGGCATCGTCGCGACCGCACTGAGCCAGTCGTCCTCCACCACTACCTCGGTGACCGTCGGCCTCGTCGCTGGCGGCCTGCCGTTGGGGATCGCGGTTCCCATCATCTTGGGCGCGAACATCGGCACCACCCTGACGAACACCCTGGTAAGTCTGGGCATGATTCGGGATAAGGAACAGTTCCGGCGTGGTTTCGCCGCCGCAACGGTGCACGATTTCTTCAATCTGCTGGCAGTTGCGATCTTCCTGCCATTAGAGATCGCATTCGGTCTGCTGGAACGCCTAGCCACGGCCTCAGCGTCAGTGCTGTCCGGTTCAGACGGTGGGCTCGCCGCTACGATCTTCGGTGGCATCGGATCAGTGGTGAAGACAGCGACGACGCCGCTGGCCAAGTTGATCACCGGGAGCCTGGAATGGTTGCCCGGGGTATGGGCCGGGGTGGCGATGATCGTCGTCGCGATCGTGTTGATCCTGACAGTCATCAACCTGATAGGCCGCAAGCTCAAGGCGCTGTTGGTGGGTCGAGCACAGCGGGTGCTCAACACCGCCATTGGCCGGGGGCCGATCACCTCCATCGGTTCCGGTGCGGTTGTGACGGTGATGGTCCAGTCTTCCTCCACCACCACGGCTCTGATGGTGCCTCTGGCAGGCTCCGGCGCCCTGAGTCTGCGCCAGCTGTACCCCTTCGCCTTGGGTGCGAATATCGGCACCACAATCACGGCCCTTGTAGCCGCTTTCGCCTTCGACGGAGCGTTGGGCACCATCGCCCTCACCGCCGCCCTCGTCCACCTGTTCTTCAACGTGCTCGGCACGGCCGTGATCTACGGAATTCCAGGGATTCGGGAGATTCCGATCAAGGGCGCCGAATGGCTCTCTGCATTGGCTGCTGAGCGGACTCTCGCCGCCTTCGGCTGGGTGGTGGGGGTATTTATCGCCCTACCGCTGGCGCTCATCTTCCTCCTCTGACTCAGTGCTTACCGCATATTGATGAACTGAAGGTCGGTGTCCTCAAAGTCCTTCAACATGGTGATGACTGCCTGCAGATCGTCACGGGATTTGGACGAGACCCGCAGCTCATCGCCCTGAATCTGGGCTTTGACTGACTTTGGCCCTTCGTCGCGGATCATCTTGGTGATCTTCTTCGCCGTCGCCTGGTCGATTCCCTCTTTGATCTGGCCTTCGATCCGGTAGGTTTTGCCTGACTGCTTCGGCTCCGAGGGCTCGTAGGACTTCAGTGAGATACCCCGCTTGATGAGCTTGCTCTCCAGCACGTCATTAGCGGCCTTGACCCGCTCTTCAGCATTGGCTGTGACGACGATCAGTTCGCCGCTCTGCTCAACGGAGGCCCCGGTGCCCTTGAAGTCGTATCTCTGAGCGATCTCCTTCGACGCCTGGTTCAGTGCATTGGCCACCTCCTGGGTATCCACTTTGGACACGATGTCGAACGTCGATTCTTTAGTCATGGTCGCTCCTTCTATCGGCGAATTGATGTGTAGTACAGACTACGATGCCTCAGCAACGCCAGATTTTGAACATAAAGCATTTGCTGGGTCGAATTGTGTAAACTGCTGTGTAGCAGCGCGCATGCGAAGCCTCGCGCCAGGCCCCCGGAGTAATCCGATTCGGCCGGCAACGCTGCGGACCCGACCACGCACCCTGAAGCTGTGTCGAGGGGTTCGCAGCCTCCCAGACAACGAGGCCGCAGGATTCCACGGCAGAGCGCGACTTTTTGAAAGGACGCAGCCGCATGCCTGCCGTCATCCAGGATTCCCGACACCAGATTCTTGTCTCACATGCGGGATCACTTCCGCGGACCACTGAGCTCATTCAAGCCAACGCTGCCCGCGAATTCGAAGAAGATGGGCTGACCCTGAAACGCACCGAGGAGTTTGAGCACTTGCTTGCCGAGGCGGTCAAAGATCTGGTCGCCCGGCAGAAGGCTCAAGGTATCACTGTGCCGGGAGACGGCGAGTTCGGCAAAGCGATGAGTTCAGCGGTGGACTACGGCGCCTGGTGGTCCTATATCTTCCAACGCGCAGAAGGCCTGGAGGTCACAGGCGAGGACATCTTCACCCAGCCACCGGTGGAGTCTTCACCGCGCAATGTGAGACTCACCAGCTTCCCGCACCGTCGCGATTGGGTCCGGTTCCGTGAGGCCTATCATGATCCGGCAACCGGCATAGGCACCGGATCCACAGCTACCCCGTTTCCTGCGACCACCGGCCCGCTCAAGTACAAGGGCCATGCCCAGATCGCGTCCGACGTGCGGAACCTCCGCACGGCATTGGACGCAGCCGGGCTGGAGACTGGATTCATCACGTCCTTGTCACCAGGTTCCGGAGCTAGGGTCGCCGACCGGTACTACGGTGATGAAGAAGCTCACATCTACGCCTGGGCGGATCTGCTCCGCGAAGAGTACAAGGCGGTGATCGAAGCTGGTCTGATTCTGCAGATCGATGACCCGTCCATCGCGGAAAACTGGGATCAGATCGCCCCGGAACCGGCCGTGGAGGACTACCGGGCTTTTACGCAGCTACGCATTGACGCCTTGAACTACGCCCTGCGGGACCTGCCGCAAGATCAGATTCGATTCCACCTGTGTTGGGGGTCCTGGCACGGCCCACACACTACTGATATCGAATTCCGACACATCGTAGACCTGATGCTGCAGATTAACGCGAAGTACTACTCGTTCGAGGCCGCCAACGTTCGCCATGAACACGAGTTCACTGTCTGGGACAGGGTGACGCTGCCTGAGGGCAAAGTGATTGTGCCCGGTGTCGTCTCTCACGCCACCAACGTGGTGGAGCACCCGGAGCTGGTGGCCCAGCGCATCGTCAGGTTCGCTGAACGTGTGGGTGCGGAGAATGTCATCGCCTCGACGGACTGTGGTCTAGGAGGGCGCATCCACCCACTTATCGCTGATGCCAAGCTTGAGGCACTTGCTGCCGGAGCCAGGCTCGCCACGGAGAGACTCTTCTGAATGACCGTGGGCGTTGCTGTGCCGGTGCGGTGAGGCACTGTGCTCAGTGCGGGGAGGGGGACCACCCGAGCGCCGGACCGAGCCTGGTGGAGACATCGTTGAGGATTTGTGTGCAGTCGGCTTCATCGAGACTCCGCGGAAGCACGAACGTGGCTTCCTCCGCACCGACATAGTCTGGATCAGCCAACAGAGCATCCGCGATCTCATCACTGGTGCCGATCAGCGCATGTTCTGGCAGTGCCGCAGCGACCTCTCGGTACCGAGCCTCCTGCTCGCGACTGGCGGTATCGGTAGGGATCGCGGTGCGCAACAGGTGCACCTGCTGATCCATCCCTATCAGGCGGCCCCCGGAGAGCAGGTCTACTGTCGCCAAGTCCACCGAGAGCCCAGTCTCCCCCTGTCCTATTGGAACTCGGTTCGTGGTGCCCAACCCGATCCGCACAGTGCGCTGTGTAGCTGCAGCAAGCACCGCCACAGGGGAAGAAATGCCATGCTCGCCGTCAGCAGACGAGAGCACCGCGGTGTCGACCCCTAGGTCTTCGGCGTGAGCAATGATGCGCAGTGTGGCCTCCAGGGCGGATGCAGGATCAGCGGCACTCACACCAAAGCTCATAATGCCCAGGCGCTTGAGCGGCGCCCCGGGTCCGGCGAAGTCCTCTGCGCGGCGGCGAGCCCGGGGGAGGACCCTCGTACCGCCGCGGCGGCGCGTCTCCACCAAGCCCTGCTCACGCAAATGACTCCAGGCCTGCGCAATTGTTCCGACACTGACGCCCAGCTCCTGGGCCAGGTCACGAACAGTCGGAAGGCGAGAGTCCACCGGTAGGACCTTGGCCTCAATCAATTGGCCGATCTGGTCAGCGATTCCTGCCGGAGCCCGGTCCGTAAGCCGGCCCGCAAGCTTTTCGGCATCGAGTTCAGACATGTCAACGGTCTCCGATTCTGGTGGGAATTCTGCCTGTCATCCTACTCCTCGCCTCAATTCGAGAATTGCGGGTATGGTGCGGTAAAGTTGACCGGTGCTTGCGCATGGGTGCGCTGTTCACGGCGGGTTACCCGAGCGGCCAAAGGGGGCTGACTGTAAATCAGCTGGCACAGCCTACGTGGGTTCGAATCCCTCACCCGCCACTTGAGCGTTCGCAGCGCAAGCGCTCAGCGGCCCGGAAGTCTTCAGTGAAGACTCCGGGCCGCTGACGTATTCCATCCTTCGCCGGCTGCTTAAAGCCTCTTCAGCACTCCCCACATACGGGTGAGTGCCGTATCGTGGCGGCCATGGCTACCACTGAACTGACCTCAGAGGTGTTCCAGCAGACGCTGGAGGACTCCGACATTCTCTTTATCGACTTCTGGGCCGACTGGTGCGGGCCGTGCAAGCAGTTTGCGCCCGTCTACGAGCAGGTCTCGGAGCAGCACCCGGATATTACCTTCGGCAAAGTAGATACCGAGGCGGAACGAGAGCTCGCCGCGGCCGCGAAGATCAGCTCCATTCCTACGCTGATGGCCTTTCGTGAGAAAGTCCTCGTGTTTTCCCAGCCAGGGGCGCTCAACGCCGAGCAGCTCACCCAGGTGGTGACTGCCGTCAAGGACTTGGACATGGAGGAAGTCCATAAGCAGGTCGCTGAGCAGGACGACGGCGACGCCTCCCAGGAAGGCTAACGCGCCCGGTGATCCTCCGGCGCAAGCCGCGGACCGAAGCGCTCGCCCCGAAAACCTGACAACTTAAGCAGTCGGATCACGCGCTGGCGATGCGGGCGGAATGATTCCAGCAGGTCCAGCATCCCCGCATCGTCAGTCCGCTTGCCAGTCAACGCCTCGCCCACGAAGTGCGCCAGATGGTAGTCCCCGACGGCCGGAAGATCAGCCGATCCATGGGATCGCTGCAGCGCTTCGGCGGTGGTCCACTGGCCAACACCAGAAATCGCGGTGAGCTGCTCAGCCAATTCACCGATCCTCGTGGTCTCGAGCGGGGTTGAAGCGCCCAAACGGTGAATGCTGCTCGCCCGGTCCGCCAGGCGCTGAATCGTCCGTGACATGGGCGGTTGAACCCACATTCTGTGCCATTCCCAGCTTGGCACGCGTTTCAGCTGTACACCGGTGAGGGGCAGCCGGAGCCAGTCCGGGGTCCCAAAAGACGCTGATGTTGGTGCCCGATCGCCATGCCGCCGCAGGAGCTGCCGCCACCCATGCCGAGCCTCACGGTGAGTTACCTTCTGCTCCAGCGTCGCGGTCACGAGCTGGTCGAACAGTGCCCCCGTGGCGGGTAGCCGGACTCCCGGATGTCGGCGGCGCACCTGCGCCAGAGTGGCGGAGATGTGGCCTCCCAGTGCCTCGAGCAAAAGCTCGAACTCACTCCAGTCATCCTCCGCCCCGAGCAGTGCTGGAACCATCTCCAGTGCAGAATTGAGGGCTTTCTCGCTCTCACTGACGGCATAAACTCGCAGCCGCGAGGTGTCCAGCTGGTCACACCGCAGAGTCACGGCACCCAGGTGTCGGCCGGCGGCGTCGTACTGCCGCAGAGCCATCCAGGCACCAGCCCCCGGGGTTCCCCGGGGCCCACCGCTGAACGCGCCGGGGTCTACACGGATGGCCGGGTCGGCGTAGCCGCGCTGCAGGACGCCCAGGGTCCGCGGCAGATCAAAGGGCTC
The DNA here is from genome assembly GCF_010119385.1 of Nesterenkonia haasae. Classification (GTDB taxonomy): domain Bacteria; phylum Actinomycetota; class Actinomycetes; order Actinomycetales; family Micrococcaceae; genus Nesterenkonia; species Nesterenkonia haasae. The sequence goes on along the minus strand of NZ_VFIE01000028.1, from coordinate 17,593 downwards.
GTAGAGGTCGATGTGCACCTCCGAATCCACCACCAACCGGGGGTGTGCTGCCGCGCTTGTCATCGCTCCAGGATGGCACAGTGTGGGCTCGAGCAACTCGGTGACGCTCAGCTGGTTCGTCGAGGGCCGCAGTGACCGTGATATTGCGTTACAAGTCGCAGGGCTGGGGCGCTGGGAAGCTCGCCGGTACGCTGAAGGTCATGAGATACGCCGAGTCTGTCGTCGACCTGATCGGACGCACCCCTTTAGTGCGCCTGAACAACGTCACTGAAGGTATCGAAGCCACTGTTCTGGTGAAGCTCGAATACCTCAATCCGGGCGGGTCCATTAAGGACCGGATCGCCCTGAAGATGATCGAAGATGCTGAAAAGTCTGGCGAACTGGGCCCTGGGGGTGTGGTGGTTGAACCCACCTCCGGAAACACCGGCGTGGGTCTGGCGCTTGTAGCCCAGCAGAAGGGCTACCGAGCGGTTTTCGTGACGGTACCCAAAGTGGCCAAGGAGAAGCGTGACGTACTCCGCGCATACGGAGCCGATGTGGTGGTCGGGCCCTCAGGTGTGGGTGGTGAATCCCCACTGAGCTACTACGGCATCTCTGACCAGTTGGCTCGCGAGATCGAAGGCGGCTTCAAGCCAGACCAGTTTTCCAATCCCGGAGCGCCCGCCAGCCACTACGAGTCCACCGGACCGGAGATTTGGGCTGATACCGAGGGCAAGCTGACTCACTTTGTCGTCGGCGCAGGCACCGGTGGCACCGTCACCGGCACGGGCCGCTACCTCAAAGAGGTTTCCGCAGACCGCGCCTCCGGCCCTGTCCGGGTAGTGGTCGCTGATCCCGACGGTTCGGTCTACTCCGGCGGAGAAGGCCGCCCGTATTTTGTGGAGGGTGTGGGCGAGGATATCTGGGTGCCCAATTACGACCCCGCAATCCCTGACGAGAAACACGCGGTGACCGACGCCGAATCCTTCTCCATGTGCCGCAGACTCGCCACCGAAGAAGGGCTGCTCGTGGGCGGTTCCTCAGGACTGGCCGTCACCGCTGCGTTGCGAGTGGCCAAGGATCTTGGACCCGACGACGTCGTCGTCGCCGTTTTACCAGACTCTGGACGGGGTTATCTGGCCAAGATCTTCAACGATCAGTGGATGATTGATCACGGATTCGGTGAAGTGGTCTCCACCTCCACTGGAACAGAGATCAGTGTGAAGTCCACTGAGGAGATCAGTGCAGCGGTCCGTGACGGTGAGATCGCCAGCGACAGCTCAGCGAAGGCTGCCCCCAACGCCGGGATTGATCATTCGACCACAGCAGCGGCCCTGCTGCGCGCCAAACGAGACTTGTTCTCCGATGCGCTTCCAGAGGTCATCTCCATCACCCGAGACACCACACTCCGCGAAGCGGTGAGCGTGATGAACCGCTACGGCGTCGACATTGTGCCGGTCATCGACCGGCCGGGCGGGGCCGCCCGGATCGGTGAAGTGTACGGAGTGGTAGATGTGGCCCACTTGTCCGAGGACGTGATCGAAGGCCACGCCGGACCGGATGACCTGGTCTCGGACCACCTCAATGACAACCTCCCACTGGTCGGAATCACTGAACCGATTCCGCATATTTTGACCAAACTCCGCGCCAATCCCACTCTGCTGGTCGCCGACCGTGGAGATATCGTCGGCGTCCTCACCCGCAATGACCTGCTGGCACACCTTTCAGGCGCCAAAAGAGAGGAAAGCACCATCGATGAGTGAGCACAAGGCCACCCCTGGATTCTCCACCCACGCCATTCACACCGGCCAGGAGGTGGACCAAGTCTTCGGCGCAGTGGTTCCGCCGATTCACTTCTCCACCACCTATGCCCCCGACGGCATCGGTAACCTGCGCAACGGTTATGACTACGGCCGGGCAGGCAACCCCACCCGCACCGCACTTCAGACTCAGTTGGCTGCGCTCGAAGGCGGCAAGCACGCCTTCAGTTTCGGCTCAGGCCTGGCAGCAGAGGATGCGATCATCCGCGGGCTGATGCGCCCGGGACAGCGGATCGTGATGGGCAATGACGCCTACGGCGGAACCTTCAGGCTCTTTGACAAGATCCACTCCGCATGGGGCGTGTCCAATACACCACTGGACCTCAGCGACCATGACCGTGTGGCATCCGAACTTGAGGACGACGACGCCACTCTCCTCTGGGTAGAGACCCCCTCCAACCCGCTGATGGCTGTAACAGACATCGCAGCGCTGGCAGAGATGGCACATGCCAACTCTGCGCTGCTGGTTGTGGACAATACGTTTGCCACCCCATACCTCCAGCAGCCTCTGCGGTTAGGAGCCGACGTGGTGGTGCACTCCACCACCAAGTACATCGGCGGTCACTCGGATGTGGTGGGAGGTGCCGCTGTGTTGGGCTCCACCGCTGCAGCTGATGACCTGGCTGAGAAAATCGCTTTCCAGCAGTTCGCTGTCGGTGCAGTATCTGGACCCCTGGATGCCTACCTCACCACCCGGGGCCTCAAGACTCTAGGAGTGCGTATGGACCGGCACTGCGCCAACGCACAGACCATCGCAGAGCACTTCGAAGGACACCCAGCCATCGAGCGGGTCCTGTACCCGGGTCTGGCATCCCACCCCGGTCACGAACTCGCCGCCGCACAGATGCGCAGTTTCGGCGGGATGGTCTCCATCCAACTTGCAGGAGGTGAACCAGCAGCCCGCAAAGTCGCCGAGGCTACCAAATACTTCATCCTGGCTGAGTCTCTCGGCGGCGTCGAATCTCTCATGAACTACCCGCATGAGATGACCCACGCCTCAGTGCGCGGTACGGAGCTCGCAGTGCCCGAGAACCTGCTGCGCCTCTCAGTGGGAATCGAAGATGTCGCCGACTTGATTGACGATCTGGAACAGTCGCTGGCCGGCCTCTAAGGTGGCTGGCGCCCTGCGGTTGAGATGATGCGCGCGCAAGCGGTGCTGCTGGCCGGCGGAGCCGGAAGCCGGCTCGGAGGACTGGAGAAAGCCCTCCTCAAACGGGAGGGTCGAACCCTGATCGCGCACTGGACCGATGCGCTCCTCGAGCGGGAAATACCAGGCGTCGTCGTCGGTTCCGAGCATCTGCGCGGGCACATTCCGGGACAGATCCTCCTGACCCGTGAGGACCCACCACTGTCTGGACCCGCAGCGGCCGTCTGTGCCGGAGTGCGAGCCCTGATCCAGTCGGGCCCCGCCCAACCAGCCGAAGTGTTTCTGCTGCTGTCAGTGGACACGGTGGACCCCGGGCCGCTGCTCGACTGGCTGCTGGACTGGCTTCCTGCCCTGCACGACACCGGAGAAGATGCCGTAGTCCCACGAGACCAGAGGGGCCAGTTCCAGATGCTCAGCTCCGCCGTAGACCGCGCCTGGCTCAGCCGCCGTGTGGCCCAACTGGCGCCCGGAGAAGAGACCGGTCGGTCGCTGCGCTGGCTGATCGGCGCCGCCCCGACTGCGCACCCCCTTCTGCCGGAAGGCCTTGGCCAAGATGTCGATACCACCGATGACGCCCGGCACCTCGGGGTCGCCCTGCCCGTTGAGCCGCCCACAGACAGGACCTAGACACCAGGGTTCTGTGAGAACCTGGTCAGAACCGTCCTGTGACGTCAGAAACAAGCCCCGCGAGGAGCACTATGTCAGACGCCGATAGTCCCCAGTACACCGAGCAGTCCATCCACGAACCGATCGAACAGTGGGTCAAAGAGCTCATACGCCATCTTGAGATCGAAGACACTGACATCGACATCGAGGAACTCCTCACACTCGCCGGAGAAGCGGCCCACACTGTGGTCCGACCCGCTGCGCCGGTGACCACGTTCGTGATCGGCTACGTCACCGGCCTGGCCGAAGCCTCTGGACAAGCGGACTACAAGAAGGCGTTCACCGCCGCCACACAGATCACACGCCAGCTGCTGGTGCAACGCTCCCAGACCTCAGAGTGACCCAGTACCGGCTGAAGGCGACTTCCAAGTGACCTCCCCCGTCCCCTTTGATCAGGCCAGAGGCATCGCGGCTTCTGCTCAAGCGCTGCCCGCGGTACGGCGCCCGTTGGCGGAAGGAATCGGCTGTGTACTGAGCGAACCGGTGACTGCGCAGCTCAACATTCCGCATGTTGCGACCTCAGCTATGGATGGCTGGGCCGTCACCACCACGGAACAGCCGCGGTGGAGGCTCAGGAGTGACAGCGCGGAGCGTCCCGGAACTGTGCTGGATCCGCTCGCTGCCGGAGAGGCTGTCGCCGTAGTCACCGGAACTCCCGTCCCAGTAGGGTCCCACTCAGTGCTGCGCTCGGAACATGGCTACATCGAGCACGGCGACGAGCAGGGGGCGCAGCTTCGTGCAGACCCGGAGACCCCTGACCTGGAGCCGAACCGCAATATCAGGCCCCAGGCTGCAGAGGCCCGCACCGGAGAGGTGCTCTGTGAACCGGGTCGAATCCTGACCGCCACCCGGGCAGCTACTGCAGCGGTCGCCGGCTATGACGAACTGGCCGTAGTACCGCCCCCAAGAGTCCGGCTGATTCTCACCGGCAGTGAGGTCATCACCTCGGGGATTCCCGCGCCGGGGGAGGTGCGTGACGTTTTCGGCCTCGCGCTTCCTGCGATGGTCGGAGCCATGGGTGCCGAACTAGTAGGCATGGACCGCATCGACGACGACGCCGCCGCCCTCGTGGATCTGATGGAAGAAGACGCTCCTGACATCATCATCACCACAGGGGGCACAGCCGGTTCGCCCGCGGATGTCCTGCGCCCGGCGCTGACCCGCATAGGAGCCCAGATCCTCGTCGGCTCCGTGGCGATGCGCCCCGGACACCCGGGCCTATTGGCGCACTGCAACGGCACGTACATCCTCGGGCTGCCGGGAAATCCACTAGCCGGCTTCGCGGCGCTCACCGTCCTGGGAGATCCCCTGATCAGGGCGCTCAGAGCGGTCACACCGACCCTCACCTCGCACACGTGCAGTGCAGGCAGTACGCTCCAGGGGCCCCGCACCGGAGTGCGACTGGTACCAGTGCAGGTCACCCAGGAAACTGTGCAACCCTTGCCCCACGCCAGCTCTCATATGATGAGGGGATTAGCGGAGGCTGACGCATTCGCCGTCATCCCGGCCGGTGGTCTGGCTACTGGTGAACATGTGGAATGCCTGCCAGTGCCGGGAAGCCCCTACCGACCTGGCGGCTGGGCCCGCACCAGCAGTTGATAACGATACGGGAGGAGTCACCCCATGGGCCGCATCACCCAGCGCAAGCGGATCACACGGATCCTCCGCGAGTCTGACAATGCGCAGGATTCCACTCAGCCCCGCCAGCCCGGTGTCACCTCCCGCAGCAAGGTTGACCTGCTCGCAGTTGAGGAGCCCTTGGAGCTCAGGCTTGCGGGTGAGGCGTTTACCGTCACCATGCGCACACCCGGCCACGACTTCGAACTTGTCGCTGGGTTCCTGGTGGCTGAAGGATTGATTGGGCGCTCAGAAGAACTGCGCGGCCTGCGGTACTGTGCCGGTGCCGATGAATTCGGCAACCAGACCTACAACGTCATCGACTGTGACCTGGACCCGTTTGTGATGAGGCCTTCGATCAGTGAAAAACGGAATGTTCTCACCACGTCGGCATGTGGCATATGCGGCACCACCTCAATCGACGCAGTAGAGAAGACGCTCCCCCCTGCCCCAGAGCGCGGTCCCCAGCTGAGCATCAGCGCCGAGACCATGCTGAAGCTTCCTGACACTCTGCGAGACCAACAAAAGATCTTCGACAAGACCGGGGGAGTCCACGCGGCAGGACTCTTCGACGCTGAAGGGCACCTGATCTGTCTGCGCGAAGATGTGGGCCGCCACAACGCTGTGGACAAAGTCGTCGGGTGGGGACTTATGGAAAACCGCCTGCCGCTCACAGGTACGGTGCTCCAGGTCTCAGGCCGGGCATCTTTCGAGCTCGTGCAGAAAGCAGCCCTGGCTGGGATTGAAATGCTCAGCGCCGTTGGAGCTCCGTCCTCTCTGGCAGTTGACCTTGCCGAACGAGCCGGCTTGACGCTGGTCGGCTTCTCCCGCGGAAAGAGCGCTAACGTCTACACCCATGACCATCGGGTCGAGGGCAGACTAGAATTAACCGCTCAGGACACATTCAGCGTCGAATGAGAGAACAAGGATCCGCAGGCCATGTCTAAAGCACGGGGACGCCGAGTCGAGTTCGGCGATATCGACGAAACAACACTGCAAGTCGGACAACCCAAGGTGTCCGCCGCCGGGCTCAAAGCAGTCAAGGTCTCCTTCGACCGCGGGTTGGAACAGGGCGGAGTCAGCCGGACGCTGCGCTCCATGTACCGGGTTAACCAGCCCGGCGGCGTCGACTGTCCTGGATGCGCCTGGCCCGAGTCCATCACCGGTGACCGCAAGAAAGTCGAATTCTGCGAAAATGGCGTCAAGGCACTTGCAGAAGAAAACACTCAGCGTGTCGTGACCCCCGAATGGTGGGCGCAACATCCCATCAGTGAGCTTGAGACACGGACCGAGTACTGGCTCGGACAGTCCGGAAGGATCACTGAACCCATGATCATTCGGGAAGGCGAAGAGCACTACTCGCCCATCTCCTGGAGCGCCGCCTTCGACCTCATCGGTGAGCACGTCCGCGCCACAGAGCCTGACCGGTGTGCGTTCTACACCTCAGGCCGCACCGCCAATGAGACGGCCTTTATGTACCAACTCTTGGCACGGAGCTTAGGCACCAATAATCTCCCGGACTGTTCCAATATGTGCCATGAATCTTCAGGCACCGCGATGACGCCCACGATCGGCATCGGCAAGGGCACCGTCTCCCTGGAAGACATCGAGAACGCAGAGCTGATCTTTGTGGTGGGACAGAACCCCGGAACCAACCACCCGCGCATGCTCGGCTCCCTGGCTGAGTGCCGGAAGAACGGCGGGAAGGTCATCGCAGTCAACCCGCTTCCTGAGGCTGGGCTCCTGAAGTTCAAGGACCCCCAAACTCCCAAGGGGCTCATGGGGGGAGGGGAACGGATCAGTGACGAGTATCTGCAAATCCGCGTGGGCGGAGATCAAGCACTCTTCCAGGCACTGGGGCACTTGCTGCTGAAGGAAGAAGAGTCCAACCCTGGCAGCGTCGTCGATTCCGCCTTCATCGAGTCCTCCACTCAGGGCTTCGAGGGCTACCGCGCTGCCCGCGCAAACCTCGACTGGGAAGAAACCGAACTGGCTACTGGCCTGAGCCGGTCCCAGATCGAGGCCACGGCCGAGACCCTGGCCTCCTCAAAAGCAACGATCTTCTGCTGGGCGTTGGGCATCACCCAGCAGCCGCACTCGGTGGACACCATCAAAGAGATCGTCAATCTCCTCCTATTGCAGGGGAACTTCGGTAAGCCCGGTGCGGGGGCCTGCCCCGTCCGTGGACACTCCAATGTGCAAGGTGACCGCACGTTCGGCATCTGGGAGAAACCCACCGAAGGCTTCCTCAACCGGCTCGATGCCGAATTCGGCATCACCTCTCCCCGACACCACGGCCACGACTCCACCAACACCATGAAGGCAATGGCCGAAGGTGAAATTGACGTTTTCGTCTCCCTGGGCGGCAACCTCGCCATGGCCAACTCCGACACCGCGCTGATGGCGCAGGGACTCAAGCGCACCGGTCTGACCGTCCATATCTCCACCAAACCCAACCGTTCACATGTGATGCACGGCAGGACCTCCCTAATCCTGCCGACTCTCGGGCGCACTGATCGAGATGATAAGCATCCCGGTGGTGCTCAGTTCCTGTCAGTGGAGAACTCGATGTCGGTGATCAGCAGCACGCAGGGGCGGCTAGAACCTGTTTCGGACCACCTGCTTGCCGAGCCGGTCATTGTTGCCCGCATGGCCCAGTCGATTCTGGGCGATGATCACCCGGTGGATTGGCAAGCGATGGCCGAAGACTATGACGTCATCCGTGACCACTGCTCCCGAGTGGTTTCCGGGACGGAGAATTTCAACGAACGTGTCCGTGACAAATACGGATTTGTACTGCCGAACCCTCCCCGGGACCACCGGGCCTTCGCCACTGATGACGGGCTCGCCCACTTCACAGTCAGGGATCTTGAGTACTTGACTCCGCCACCCGGTCACCTGGTGCTGCAGACTATGCGCTCCCACGATCAGTACAACACCACGTTCTACGGACTTGATGACCGGTACCGCGGAATATCTGGGGGCCGGAGGGTCATTCTGATTCACCCGCAAGATCTTCAGGCCACAGGTTTCGCTGACCGGGACCTGGTCGATGTGGTCTCTGTCTTCCGGGATGAGGAGCGCCGGGCTGAACGCTTCCGTCTGGTCGCCTACCCCACAGTCCAAGGCTGCGCCGCCGCGTACTACCCGGAGGCCAACGCCCTGGTGCACCGGGATCTGGTGGCCAGGGAGTCCAACACGCCAGGGTTCAAAGCAATATTCATCCGATTCGAACCCTGCGCCGAAGAAGCCCGCGAAGACGAACGTCACGTGGAGCGTGACATCGGACTCGAATTGTCAACATCATAAGTCTGTTCTGTCGCACCTGCACACCCCCCCCAAGAAGGAGCGCTCCATGCCTCTCACCGTCGACGCTGTGGTTGTCAAAGACAAAAACGCCCCCGCTGCCATTGAGCAGATCATCATTCCCGACCCCGGGCCGGGTGAAGTCGTTGTTGATGTGTTGACGTGCGGGGTCTGCCAGACCGACCAGCACTTTCAGCAAGGTGAGGTGGGAGACAACTTTCCCTACCTCCTTGGGCATGAGGCCACCGGTAGGGTCTCTCAGATCGGACAGGGAGTCACCTCTGTAGCGGTCGGAGACAAAGTGATTCTCAACTGGCGCGCTGTCTGCGGTGAATGCCGGGCCTGCCGGAAGGGCGAACAGAAGTACTGTTTTGACACTCACAACGCTACGCAGAAGATGACCCTCACCGACGGCACTGAGCTTGAAGCGGCTTTGGGCATCGGAGCCTTCGCTGAGAAGACGCTTGTGGCAGCAGGGCAGTGCACAGTCATCGATGACATACCAGAGACAGCCAATGCGGCAGTTGGCCTGCTGGGCTGTGGGATCATGGCCGGCATCGGATCGGTGCTCAACACTGCTGCCGTCAAACGCGGGGAGTCCGTGGCAGTCATCGGGGTGGGAGGTGTGGGCACGGCAGCAGTGGTCGGTGCCAAACTCGCCGGAGCTACCACGATCATCGCAGTGGACATCGATGACCGTAAATTGGAGCAGGCAGAGAAACTTGGTGCCACGCATACAATCAACTCCCAGCAGAGCGATCCAGTGGAAGCCATTCGTGAGCACACCGGCGGTTTCGGGGCAGATGTCGTGATTGACGCCGTCGGCCGGCCCGAAACCTATAGGCAGGCGTTCTACGCCCGAGACCTGGCTGGACGAGTTGTCCTCGTTGGTGTTCCTGACCCATCCCTGACTATTGAACTGCCGATGATCGACCTCTTCGGACGTGGAGGAGCACTGAAATCCTCCTGGTACGGCGACTGCCTGCCTTCTAGAGACTTTCCGATGCTGGTGAATCTCTACCAGCAGGGCAGGCTGGACCTCGATGCTTTCGTCACAGAGCGCACTACCCTGGACAAGGTTCAAGAAGCCTTCGACACTATGAACCGAGGAGACGTGCTGCGCACGGTCGTCGAGCTCACAGCATGAGATCAGCGGACAGCCACGAGAAGTAGGAGCACCTATGAATGCACGAATCGAACACCTTGAAACCTCCGGCACCTTCTCTCTGGACGGTGGGACTTGGGATGTGGACAACAACGTCTGGATCGTCGGCGATGACCATGAGGTGATCGTGATCGACCCCGCACACAACGTCGACGCCGTGGTCTCAGCCGTCAACGGCAGGAACGTCGCAGCAATCCTGCTCACCCACGGGCATGACGACCACATCCGCCAGGTACTGGACGTCAAGGAAAAAATGGGGGGCTCCATCCATCTCAACCCTGAGGACCGGATGCTGTGGAATCAGGTGCATCAGGATTCAGCTCCTGATGTTGAGATTGCCGACGGAGATACCTTCAGCGTCGCCGGCGCCACTCTGCGCGCGATTCACACACCTGGGCACTCACCCGGTTCCACCTGTTTCTACTCTGAAGATTTGGGAGAGAGCCCCGTGCTGTTTTCCGGAGACACGCTCTTCCAGGGTGGACCAGGGGCTACCGGGCGTTCCTACAGCAGCTTCGACACCATCGTTGAGTCCATCCGCACTCAGCTTCTCGAACTGCCCGCAGATACTCTGGTCAACACCGGCCATGGTCCCTCCACCACCATCGGTGAGGAAACCCCAAACGTCTAGACAGTGAACGAGCACGTTGCGTCCGCGCGATGGTGCCGAATCGGCGTGGATGAGGCGCTGGAGGCGGGCGGCACCGACTGTGTAGGGTGAAGGTTAGTGGCACTGCTGTGCTGCGGACAGTCGCATTTGAATGATGATGGAGAGACCATGACACAGCCACCTACACCCCCGAACGGGGACCAGCCCCACCAGCCCCCATACCCTGAGCAGCCTCAGCAGCACCAGCCGCCTGAGTTCGGTGGATACCAAGCGCCGCGGGATCAGGGGCCAAACGCAGCAGGGTTCTTCAAGGCACTCTTCGATTTCAGTTTCAAGAGCTTTGTCACCGTCAAATTCGCAGCGGTCATCTACGGTGTTGCACTGGTGCTGATTGGTGTGCTGGCTCTGGTAGGCATCATTGCGGCGTTTATTACCATGACTGAGTCCGCCGCTGGAGGGCTGCTCACCCTACTGCTGGTCTTGGTTGCCGCGCCGTTCTACCTCATTCTGATCCGTTTGACGTTGGAGCTCTACGTGTCGATGATCCGCACCGCGCAGAACACTGCAGCCACCACCACGGAGCTGGAAAACCTGCGTCGGGAAATGTCTCAGCGCCGCTAGACCTTCAGACTGATATGCCTCATATGAGGTGACGGTCATCCTCGTGCCAGAGGAGTTCACAGTTGCAGTGCCGGGTGGCCCGCACAATGCCCGCCACCCGGCACTGCTGAGCCCGATGCGGTACATGAGCCTCATATGGCGTAGACTATCTAAGCACTCTCCGGATAATCCCGTTTATCTGTGCAGACTCCTGGCTCGCCCGGTCCCCGGTCGGTAGGTCCAGTTGAGCGTTGTTTTCGTCACGGGTCGATTCCGGAAAACCCTCGTGGTCCGTCCCCGTGAAATGTCCAGCGTGATATCACATGATGAATCCTGCTGTGCCCATGCACTGCTGCGCCGAGCGCCAGCAGTTCGAGCACAAGTGGTCTGAAGAATCATGCACTCTGAGGCACAACGCGGGGATCAAGCCGCACAACTGTGACAAGGAGTCACCGTGACCGAAACACCTCAGCCCAACCAGTTAGCGTTCAGCGACCTCGGATTATCGCCGAAGGTCCTGAGCACGATCGAGAAGATGGGATACGAAACTCCGTCTCCCATCCAGGCAGAAACCATCCCTCACTTGGTCGCTGGCCGGGACGTCGTCGGGCTTGCCCAGACGGGCACCGGTAAGACAGCCGCCTTCGCGCTGCCAGCGCTGACTCATATGGCGGCAGATCATGAGGCCGGCGACCTTGGGTTCCTGCCCAATACTCTGGTTCTGGCCCCCACCCGCGAGTTGGCTATTCAGGTCGCTGAAGCGTTCTCCACCTACGCGGCGCAGCTTGAGGGCATATCTGTTCTGCCCATCTACGGCGGCGCTCCATACGGCCCGCAGCTGCAGGGACTTCGCCGGGGTGCCAACGTCATTGTTGGTACACCGGGCCGCGTCATCGACCACATGTCGAAGGGTTCCTTGGACCTCAGTGAGGTTAAGCACCTGATCCTTGATGAGGCAGATGAGATGCTTCGCATGGGATTCGCCGAGGAAGTCGACAAGATCCTCGCCCAGACCCCTGACACTAAGCAGGTAGCGCTGTTCTCGGCCACCATGCCAAAGGCGATCCGTCGGATCTCTGAGGACTACCTCAACGATCCCATCGAAGTCTCGGTCAAGAACAAGACGACCACGAGTGCGAACACGCGCCAGCGGTACGTCTTCATCAAGCATCACGCCAAACCAGAAGCTTTGGTGCGGATTCTTGAGACCGAACCCCACGAGGCCGCAATCGTGTTCGTCCGGACACGCTCTGCTACGGAAGAGGTCGCGCACAAGCTCACCGCCCGTGGTTTCCGGGCTACAGCGATCAACGGTGACATCCCCCAGAACCTGCGGGAGAAGACTGTTGAATCACTCAAGGACGGCCGCATCGACCTCCTGGTGGCAACAGATGTTGCAGCACGTGGTCTCGATGTGGACCGGATCAGCCACGTCTTCAACTACGACATCCCGCTGGATACTGAGTCCTATGTGCACCGTATCGGCAGGACAGGCCGAGCGGGACGCTCCGGTGAAGCGATCCTGTTCGTCACACCCCGAGAGCGGCGTATGCTGCGGTCCATTGAGAAGGCCACACGCCAGACAGTCGAGCAGATGAACCTGCCCACGGTTGCTGATGTCAACGCCTCCCGTTTGGATCGTTTCTCTGAGCGGATCACGCAGACCCTCGCCACTGAAGACCTTGAGGATTACCGCGACCTGGTCACCAGTTACGTCAATGAGCACAACACTCCAGCTGAAGACGTCGCTGCGGCCCTAGTCGCTGTGGTGCACGATGGTCGCCCGTTGCTGCTGGATGAGAAGGCAGAAGACGACCTGGCCCGCGCAGCTTCGCAGAGCTTCGAACGCGAAGACCGTGGAGCCTCCCGTGACCGGGGTCCCCGTGACAGTGGGGCTCGCGATCGCGGTCCTCGCCAGAAGGGCTCCCCTTCAGTGGCTGGTCCAGGAAATGCGATGTACAAGATTGCAGTGGGTCGTCAGGCTGGGGTCGCTCCAGGACATATTGTCGGTGCCATCGCCAATGAAGCTGGTCTATCTGCTCGCGAGATCGGGAGCATCGACATTCGCCCCACGCACTCTCTCGTGGAGCTGCCGGAGACCCTGACTAAAGATCAGTGGGCCGCCCTGTCGAAGACACGGATCGGTGGAGAGCTCATTCGGCTCGAGCGTGATTCCGGGTCTCAAGGTGCCCCAAGCGCAGGCAAACGATTCGACGCCGGCAAAAAACGCAGCGGGTTTGATGCGGACAGGCCTGCTAAGAAAGCCACCAAGAAGCCGCGCTGGCGCGACCGCTAGGCCCTTGTTCCGAGTCTCGTCTCTGGGGTCTCGTCAAGGATCTCAGAGGCGAGTCTCGAGCTGCTGTCCAGTTCACTCTGTCTACACTGCAGAATGACTGAACTCAGCGCTAAAGACCTTATTGCCCGCATCGACGACATCGGTACTTGTATGTTCACCACAGTGGACTCATCACAAAGACTGGTGTCACGGCCTATGTCAGTCTCACATATCGATGAGCACCACCGTCTGTGGTTCTTCAGCCCAGCCGAGTCGGAGAAGGTCGATGACGTCCTCGGGGATGGTCATGTGAACCTTGCTTTCGTCGCCGACAAGACCTGGATATCGGTCGCCGGTACGGCTGAAGTGGTGGATGATGCGCAAAAGAAGCAAGAGCTTGAGGATCTGGGTGCCAAGGCCTATTTCGCCAAGGGTGCTGACGATTCAGAGGCTTGGCTGATAAGCGTGGATCCGGAAACCGCCCAGTACTGGGAAGGGCCAGGCAAGGCCGTTGCTCTTGTGAAACTGGTGGCCTCAGCCGTAACAGACAGCACTCCGAGCATGGGGGACAAGGGTCACGTCGAATTCTGAGCCCCACCGCTTTTCGGTGATTAATGGCGGCCGAGGATGTGGCGCAGAGCTGTCTCCAGGTCGGGGTGCCGGAACCCGTATCCCAGGTGCAGTGCCTTCTCAGCACTAACATGCTGATCAGCGAACACAATCTCTTGGGCGCCTTCAGCCCCAAGCAGCAGTTTGGGGCCGAAGGCGGGTACGGGGATTGCCGAAGGTCGGCGCAGCACGTTGCCGAGTGTCTTCGCATAATCGTGTGCGGTCACCGGGTTTGGTGCGACACCATTGACCGGCCCTCGAGCTTCGGAGTTCAGCAGCAGATGCACTGTCAGCGATGCAAGATCATCGAGACTGATCCAACTCTGCACCTGGTCCTCACCTAGTGGCCCACCGGCCCCGGCCGCGAAGATCGGCAGCAATTGTTGCAGGGCACCGCCGGATGGCGACTGAACAATGCCGGTGCGGAGCATGGCCACCCGAACACCTGCATCTTCAGCCCGGCGTGCGGCGTTCTCCCAGGCGTCGCAGACACCGGCCAGGAAGTCGGTGCCGACTCCAATATCTTCGTGGAGCACCTCGTGGCCGTGAGCCCGGTCAGCGGAGGTGGCCCCATACCAACCGATCGCTGAACTGCTGATGAGGGTCCGGCCCCGCGGGTTGGTCTCCTCAGCGCGTGCCAGAGAATCCGCGATGAGCGTCGTGCCCTTGATTCGGGAGTCACGAACTTTTCGCTTGTGTTCCGCGGTGAATCGTGATGCCAATGGGTGCCCTGCCAGGTGGATAACAGCGTCAACCTCTGCCAGTGCGGCGTCGTCGATTTTTTGATTCTCGGGGTCCCAGGCGATGTCCTCACTGTTGCGCCTTGCGCTGGTGTTGGGGCTGCTGAGATCGCGTCGCACAAGGTGACGAACCTTGATGCCGGCGCCGCCGAGGAGGGCGCATACCTGTGGGCCGACCATGCCGGAGGCCCCGGACACTGCCACGACGCGAGGGAAGTCTCGCATCTGTGCACTGTTGGCTGCGGCGTCGTGCTGTTGGCTTTCCAAGGTGCCGTGTGCCTGGTGGAAGGCCAAGTCTTCGGTGGTTTGTCGGGTCCGGAAATCGAATACACGGAGTAGTTCGTTCTCGAACACCCGGTGCAGTTGTTTGGTGACTGCCTGGGGGAGGTGAGACAACGCGGGGAATTCGTAGGTGACGGTTTCGCGGAGCATTGTGCCAGAGCCATCGTCAATAAACTCGCGGTAGTGGCGCCAACTACGCATAGGGCCGGAGACCATCACGTCGCTGAAACTCCGACCCTGCTCAAAGTCCTCATGGCGGGATGTCCACTTCATGCTGCTCGGGACAGCGAACGGCAACATGGAGCTGAGTGTCTTGGCGGCTGCGGTGGCGCTTGTGCCAAGCAGGCCCGGGAGGTTGAGTGTGATGACGGAGCCTGAGCCGTTGACCGGCCCGTTCGGGGGTTCCTGACGGACTGATCCAGCGAACGCCGGATGAAGCCGCGTCAGCGCTCCGGCCCGGGTGTACCAGGTAAAGACATCCTCCCGGGAGAATGGCAGATAGGTTTCGTAGTGGAACTGTGGCATCAGAACTCCTGAAAGTCTCGCCGACGGGTCCGTTACGCCGCAGGTCAGCGGCAGGCCGGTATACGGACCGTACCACCGCCCCAGGTGCGTGCGCTGTAAGGTTCTGCTCCTCTGTCGATGAGAAAACGGGGGCTGCTTTCCCGGCGAGCACCTTTGAATTTGAGGGAGTGTCGGCAGCAGTGTTACTGTTTACTGCCGTTGCCCCAATAGCTCAGTGGTAGAGCGCAGTCTTGGTAAGACTGAGGTCCCGGGATCGATTCCCGGTTGGGGCTCCGCAAGACACGACAGTACACAGGGGGAAGCTCTTCCATGGGGAAGACATTAGACGCGCCTAAAAGGAAACGAAGAAGAAATCCACCACCCCAAGGCATGCTGAAGCGATGCGCTTCAGTGATGGGGGCAACCGTAGTAGCAGCAGGCCTAGCCTTGGGCGGTTCCGCTCCGGCCAACGCTGCGCCGGACGATGTATCCGAAGCCCTTGGCAAGTTCTTGGGCGGCGAGGCTGCCGGAATCGATCTCGACGGCATCGCTGAAATCAACGGTGCATTCGCAGAAAACCCCAGCGGTGACCACCCGATCGTGACGAATCCGCTGGGCGCTGAGGTGCTCAACGCAATTGGTGTGAATCTCGGCGATTCGCTCCAGTTGTTCGGTCCGAATGGTGTCATCCAGTTGGGTGCTGTCAACCAGTATGGCGAGGCTCAGGATGACGGCTTCGCGCGCGCTGCTTCAGGTGCAGTGAGTGACCAGGGCGGCATATCAGTCGGTGGCTCTGAAGAGTTTCCCGCTGACGCCAGTGTTGATCTCAGTGAGCTGTTGACTCAAGTCACCGATGGCGCCACTGAGAACCTGATTAGTGATCTGAGTCTCGAGACTGGCGCTTTGTCATCAAGCATCGAGCAGATCGACGGTGGCACGCCAACTACTGATTACCAGATCGCCGGCGCGACGCTTAATTTGCAGAGTCCTGCTATTGGTGATGTGTACACGGATCTTCTCTCCACCGTGGACGCATTGCAGGGCGACCTGAATGGACTGTCAGGCGCAATCTCGGACGCCTTGGCAGCTCAGCTTAACTTGGGACTTCTGAACTTCAACGCCGACGTCGATTTCACTCCGCCCAATCTTTCAGCGCTGCTGCCAGCGGATGTCGTAGGCGAAAGCAGCGGAGTCACGGTCGATCTTGCGACAGGTGCAGTCACGGTTGATCTGGAGACGCTCCTTGCGGCCAATCCCGATTTGCCGAACCTCAACGACATGCCCGCAAACTCGGAGCTGCTTAGCGGCCCGGTGCTGGCAGCTATCGCTGACGGCATCACCCAGGCGGTGACCGACGTCGTGACTGAAATCCTCACCAACATCGAAGATACGGTTTCGGCGACTTCAATTAGTGTGACAACGAGTCTTGACATCATCCTCGCAGGTAGTGTCACAGTGACCTTGGACACCTCCATTGGCGCCTTGCTTGACGGTACGGCTGAAGACAGCTTGGTTGTGGACTCATCGGGTGCAATCGGCACACTGCTGAGTGCACTCGGACTCAACAACGTTGGGGAGCTCGGTGATCTGGTGTTGAACCTGGTCGGTGGGATTGTGGGCGACACTCTTGAAGAGCTAGTCGAACTTGAGAGCACAATCGACGGCATTACGGAACCATTAGCTACTGAGATCGTCGGCCCGCTGCTCGAGATCGTGAACCAGGTTGTTGCGTTGACTGTCAATGTGCAGCCCGAGGTTGGTGACCTTGGTGAAGATTCGTCGACCGTCCGCGCATTGCAGATCAGCTTGCTTCCCGCAGGCCCCCTTGCGCAGGTGAATCTTGCTTCCTCGACCGTACGTGGTACGGCTGTGGCACTTGATCCTTCCCTCACGGTGGATCCAAACGAGGTAGCTGCTGGCGAGTCGACGACTATCAGTGGTGAGGGTTATACCCCTGACTCGACTGTCACTGTTGAGATCACTGATTCCGAGGGCAACATCATTGACACTCTCGAGGGCGTCGAGACCGATTCCGAAGGCAACTTCAGCACCGAGTGGACTGTGCCTGAGGGTACGGAGGCCGGAGACCTGACCGTCACCGGAACCGACGATACTGATCCAACTGCTTCCGCGACAGACACTCTGAGCGTCACAGAAGATGACGACGCTGACCCGGATGCTGATGCTGATGCAGACGCTGCTGCTGACCCGGATGCTGAAGCTAACGTAGATGCTTCGGCTTCTGCCTCGGCTTCGGCGGATGCAGACGCTGA
>NZ_VFIE01000027.1:39846-109350 GCF_010119385.1 Nesterenkonia haasae | reverse complement strand
GCTAATGAGGATGCTTCGACGACGGCTTCGGCTGATGCTGATTCGGCTTCAGAGGCCGCGGCTCAGGCTGCTGCCACGGCTGATGCTGACTCCGAGGCTGCTGCTGATGCTTCAGCTGCTGCCGATCCTGACGCCGATGCTGCTGCTTCCGCCGCCGCTACGGCTGATGCCTCTGCGGACGCTTCGGGCACGGCCGATGGGGACGAAGCAACTGATCCATCCGTGACCGTCGAGCCAGACTCGGTACAGGCAGGAGACGAAGTCGAGATTTCAGGCGAAGGCTTCGTTCCCGGCTCGACCGTGACGGTCGTCATCACGGATGCAGACGGAAACGTCGTAGGAACAATCGAAGGCGTCGACGTCGAACAGGACGGTACGTTCGCAGTGACTTGGACTGTGCCTGAGGACACCGAGCCAGGTGACCTTACGGTGACTGCAACCGATGATTCGGACAGCGATATCACCGACAGTGCGACGCTCTCAGTGGTTGTCGGAGCCGACGCCACAGGAGAGTCCACTGATTCCGACGGCCTGGCACGAACGGGCGTCGGAACAATGTGGCTAGTAGTAGGCCTCAGCTTGCTGCTGCTCCTTGCCGGTACTACCGCGCTCGTCGCTAAGAAACGGGCGAAGGCTGCGGTCTAACCTAATATTGCACAAGTCACTCCTACCATGGGTTGACTGTCAGAAATGGCTGGGGCTCGGGCGCTAAGGCGCTCGGGCCCCAGCCCACTGAATTCTCATAGCCCGAAAGAAGACCAATGCACCAGAGCCCCTCACGGCGTTGGGGGCGGATCGTCAAACGAGTAGCTGTGCTGGCTGCCGTGACATTTACCGCTTGGCACCTCTTCGCTACGTTCCTGTGGATAGCACCGCGATCAGATCTACGGGATGTGGTCCCCGGTGAGGCGCTGACGGAATACATGATTCCCTTGTTCGGCCAATCGTGGAGCGTCTTTGCGCCTGAGCCCATCAACGGCGACTATTACTTCGATGTTCGTGCAATTGTCGACGAGGGAGGAGAAGAAGTCGTGACTGAATGGGTGCGGGCAAGCAACGTCGAACAGTCGTTGGCCACCTACCGGCCCTTCCCGCCTCGTGCAGCAAAAATTTCAGTATCACAAGCGTCGGCGCTCAGAGGAGAATGGCACAATCTCACGGCCGACAACCGCGAAATCGTCGAGCTGAACTACTACGAGGGTGATGACTGGTCCGACAGGCTTCAAGCAGCCTTGGAGGACAACTCAGAGAGCCCCGTGGAGATTGAGAACTACCTACGCGAAGAGCGGCGCGCTACCGCGTACGCAACCCAGGTGGCACAAGCGATCTGGGGAGACAACGTGACACGCGTCCAATACCAGGTAGCGCGACAAAACGTCATACCGTGGGCGCAGCGCCACAACCCTCATGCAGAGCGACCCGAAATTCAACCGGTGCCCGTCGGGTGGAGAGGCGTTGTGGTGGAAGATCATCAATCTCAAGACGCCTTTGCCGATTACTTCTGCTCCGCACCGCAAGAGATATGTGTCACTGATGACAACTGAGAAAACGTCCAATAAAGTACTCAAAGCCGAAGACCCCGCGGCGCCTCCCCCAGCAGCGGATGCAGAAAGTTCCGCCACCGCTGTTGTCGCCGGCAGCCTGCGGAGAGCCTTGCATCGAGCACGCGCGCAGGTCAACGCGTGGGAAGCCCTGCTCACGGGCAGTTATAAGGCGACGTACGGCATAGCGGTCACCAGAATTCTCATGGGACTCACAGGGCTCGGTCTCCTCTTGACCAACTTCCGATCCCGTCACTACACCTTCGGTGTCGGCTCAGCGTGGAGTGGCGAAATTGTCGAGCCCATGAGTGACTTCCCGAATATCTGGCTGTTTTCATTGTTTCACCAGGCCGCGCCCACACCCTGGCTCTTCACATTGCTGTACATCGGGTTAGCGCTCCTGGCAATCGTCGTGATTGTGGGCTGGCGGACTCGCATCATCTTGCCCTTCTACTTCGTAGGCTGGGTCAGTTTCATCGAGCTCAACGACTCTGTCGGAGACCAGGGCGACAACGCCTACCGAATGTTTCTGCTCGCGATGCTCTTCACAAACTCTTCCCTGCGATGGTCATTAGATGCCCGACGCCGCAACCGACTCGTCAGAGAGCCCTCCCCGCTAACGGCAAGGTGGCAATGGGCCGCTATCACGGCTCATAATTTGGCCCTCGTCGTCCTAGCGTTCCAAGTCTGCGCGATCTACGTGGCTGGCGGAATGTACAAGGCCGGCGGTGACCCCTGGGCTCACGGATGGGCTATCTACGATCCATTGCAGACGGCGCAGTTCGGCACCTGGCCAGTCTTGTCAGACCTACTCACTGCTTGGGGTCCGCTCGTGGTGGTCATGACCTGGGGATCGCTGATGTTCCAGATCGCCTTCCCTTTCTTGCTCTTCAACCGCTACACAAAATTCATTGCGCTCGTCGGAATTTTGTCATTCCACCTGGGGATCGGACTGCTGATGGGACTGCCCTGGTTCTCGCTAACTATGATCGCCGTAGACGCCATTTTCATCCGTGACCGCAGTTACCTGCGCCTCGCCGGGTGGTTCATCGTGGTGAGGCGAGCAATTCGTGAAGACCCAGCCCCTGAAGAAGCCGACACCCGCCCCACGGGCACCAGAGCTGAGCGGGAAAAAGTCACCGCGTCGAGCGGTCCTCCTGTTTAGCGCGCTTTGACCAGTCGGAGCGCGTGTGGAAAGATTGCTCCTTGGACATTTCCGCACTTGGGGCTGTGAATAAACTGCATCCGGAGCGGATATCGTCGTGGCGGTGTAGCTCAGCTGGTTAGAGCGCACGACTCATAATCGTGAGGTCGGGGGATCGAGCCCCCCCACCGCTACAGAGGTACTTCCTCGTAAACAAAGGAAAAGGGGCCCCTTCTGGTCTGCACCAGCAGGGCCCCCTTTTCGCTTCTGACGGCCTTCTTTGATCATCAGGGCCAGTTTCGAGGCAATTAATTCTGCTCGATGGTCACGGGTCCCGCGTCGGCTTCACACACGGTTTCGGTATCACCAGACCGGTCTACGGACCGTCCCAGCACGACCACGGGACCAACCTTGACTCCGCAGATCTGGGCGATAACTTGGGCGCCCAGCGCGACCCTGACATCTTCCAGGATTGTCACGTCCCCGACGTTGACGTTGACTAGTCCGTCCTGCTCTACCTGAGCGTGCGCGGGCCCGGCCAATACTCCAGCTAGGCACACTCCGCTGATGCTGGCGAGGGCTACGGTTCTGCGTAAAGATTTCATGATATTCCTCCTGTGTTGTAGGTCACATGAGTGTAGGGCTCCTCTTCCCGCCAAACAAGGGTTCGGCAGGGCTTTCGAATTGAGCACACGATGAAGTAATCAGTTGCCCCTGAAGTGTCTCGACGAGGAGGCCTTCCATGACAGACGCTGCAACAGTATTCCCGAAAGTTCCCAGGTCAGCGCGGGAACGGCCACGAAACGCGACACGGTCCTCACGGTAAGCACTGCAACCCGGGAGCGCGGGTTCTCAGCTTCCTTCAATTAAGTCGGGAAAAATGAACAATGGGCATCATCGGTTGGATGAGTCTTTGACTCATTGCCGGCGCTATCACCCTGGCCATCATGCCTGGCGACGCCCCAGGCGGCATACGGGCCACACTCCTCACCGGTGTCCTCGGTGCACTTCTGGGCGGTCGGATCGCGTCCGCAATTTTCGACTTCAACGTCAACGGTGCCTTCTCCGGCCGCACGACTCATAATCGTGAGGTCGGGGGATCGAGCCCCACCACCGCTACAAGTCGCAAAATATCGAAGAGACCTTCGGGCCACTGGTCTGAAGGTCTCTTCGTGTCTCAAGCGCCACGTGCCCGTGTAACAGGCACCTCACAGCGCCAAACGACGTCGGTGAGGCGGGCTTTGCACTGGCTTAACGCCCCGACAACCCCGCGGAAATGCCAACAGTGCACTATTAAACGAACCGCGCCACCAACTTTGGGGCCGTTCTCCGTCAGAAAGAGACACTCATGTCCTATGTGAAACCTTCGGACTTAGCCGTCCGGATGATCGACGCAGGTGCACAAAAGTCCTTCATGTCTACCCGGGACACTATGATCCGCGCCTACATGGGCGGAGCCATACTCGGGCTGGCAGCAGCGTTCGCCATCACCATCACGGCACAGACCGGCAGTGCCCTCGTCGGGGCCATGCTCTTCCCAGTCGGATTCGTTCTCCTCTATCTGATGGGGTTCGACCTTCTCACCGGAGTATTCACGCTGGTCCCGTTGGCCCTGCTGGACAAACGCCGTGGAGTGACCGTCAAATCAATGTTCCGTAACTGGGGCCTAGTATTCCTCGGCAATTTCTTCGGAGCATTCACTGTCGCGGTACTCATGGCAATTTACTTCACCACTGGTTTCGCGACTCCGCCCGATGAAGTGGGTGTGGCCCTCATGGAAATCGGTCACGGCAGGACAGTCGGTTACGCCGAATACGGCGCAGCCGGGATGCTCACTTTGTTCGTCCGGGCGATCCTCTGCAACTGGATGGTCTCCACCGGAGTGGTGGCCGCGATGATGTCGGACAGTGTTCCAGGCAAAGTCATCGGCATGTGGCTGCCCATCATGCTCTTCTTCTACATGGGATTTGAACACTCCATAGTGAATATGTTCCTGTTCCCTGTCGCGCTCCTTATGGGTGGAGACTTCACCGTCATCGACTACCTCATCTGGAATGAGATCCCAACCGTTCTGGGCAACCTACTGGGCGGCCTGATGTTTGTGGGACTTACCATCTACATCACCCACCGGCGCACCGGGCCGAGTCGCGAACTCGCCGTGGAATCCGAAAAGGTCCCAGCTGGCGCCTAAGGCACTTAGGTCTTGACTCCTCGGTAATGGCCCCATCTCTCGATCGGCGTATGACAACCTACGGGTGATACCGCCGAAGAGGGTGGGGCCTTTTGGCCTCTACGCGCAGCGTGGGCGGTCTACTCGACGAAAGCGAGAAACAATCAGACCGCCAGCCGATAACCGCGCTTGACCACCGTTTGGACGACCGAAGAGACCTGAAGAGACTTGCGAAGCCGGGACACCAGCATCTCTAGAGCACGTTCACTGTCACAGTGAGGCAACACATCCAGCAGTTCTTCTCTACTGAGGACAGCACCATCGGCCATCACCAATTCACGCAGGAGCGCCAACGGCGCGGGGGGCAGTCGCACCGGTGTAGCTGAACTCTCCGGGAAGCGCACTTGATGCCCCCGGATCTCCATGGCGCCATAGGCCGTTTCAGCCCGGACGATGTGATGGGACTCCAAATGGTCACAGACCTTTTTGATCAGCGCACCAAGACGCCACCGGTCCGGAATAATGGCCTCAACACCGGCGTCTGCCAAAGGACTCGCGGTGACGGCCCCGACTGCGGCGGTCAAGACATCCGATTGCAAAGCATCAACAAGTTCTTCGCGTTTACCGTACTGCTGGGCGACCCCAAGAAACGCATCAACTGCCGGGGCAGCCGTAAAGGTGACCATATCCAACTGGCGGTCGATTACAGCGTTGATCATTTTCAACAGATCGGAGTCTTCAGCAGGTTTGGTCCAGGTATACGGCATGACCGTGCATACGGAGGCCCCGGCATCTTCTATGCGTTGGACCTGACGGTGATTCAACATGCCGTGGAGCTGAAAGGCGACCGTCTTTCCGTGGAGGTCTTTCTGCAGCAGCATGTCCAGCATGGTGTCGGTGCGTTCGTCCTCAGCTGCCCCGTCGTCGTCCAAACCTGCCGCACGAACCGCGCCACGTGCCTTGGGTCCGCGCACCAAAATGCTCGCATTGCTCAGCGCCGCATAGAGCTCCGGCCATACGCCGTAGGTCTCTGCTGCTTCTGCCCAGCGGCGCATACCGTAGGCGGTGGTGATGATGACGTAGTCCGGGGCCGACGCAATCACCGCATTCGTCTCCTGTTGGAGAGCAACAGATTCCGTCAGGGAGGCAATACGCAGCGCGGGTGCATGGGTCACTTCAGCCCCGCGCCTTTGGAACGCGGCAATCAGCTCTTCACTGCGCCGGTCTGAGGTCACTCCTATGCGGAAGCCGGACAGGGTCTGCGGCAACGACGGTGCGGCGACAGCTTCCCTGGGGAGGGCTTCGGTTTTTTGCGCATGGTCTGATGCCGGCTCTTCAGAGGAGTGTGAGCTCACCGTGGATGCGGCTCCTTCTGTGTCAGGCGTCGGCGGTGGGAGGAGCTGCTGCCGACGCTGCCTGGAGTACCCGCCCATAAACTGCGGAGGCTTCTCCCGTCTCAGGTCCATCAGCAGCCAGTTTAACTACTTCACCGATGACGAGTACCGCAGGGGATCGCAATCGCTGCGTGGCAGCCACAGTGTGAACAGCATCAAGCTCGCTCAGTGTGACACGTTGATCAGCGCAATACCCGTTTTCCACTGTCCCGACTGGCGTCTTTCTTGACAGCCCATGTCGCATCAGACCTTCGACGGTGTGCCCAAGGGTGCCGATTCCCATCAGAATGACGATTGTGCCACCGAGCGTGACCAATCCCTTGAATTCATCTTCTGTCAGAGGATCATGGGCTGAGATGACGGTGAAGGCTCGGTTGATTCCGCGGGCTGTCACGGGTATCCCCGCAGCGGCGGGAACCGATACTGCTGATGTCACACCGGGAACTACTGTCACCGGTACTCCGGCTTCCCGGCATGCGCCCACTTCTTCGCACCCTCTGCCAAAGATGAATGGGTCGCCGCCTTTGAGGCGCACCACATGTTTGCCCTTCAGTGCCCACCGCAGGATCATCTGATGGATGTTCTCCTGGGAAACCCGGTGGTGTCCCGGACGTTTCCCGACGTCGAAGAGCTCAGCGTGTGGCGCCCACGAGCGTAGTTCTTCGGTCGGAGCCAGCCTGTCGTAGAGCACCACATCGGCGGTGAGTAACACGTCACGGGCGCGCACAGTCATCAGGTCGACGGCGCCTGGACCGGCGCCAACGAGAGTTACGTGGCCCATATTCATGTCCCAACCTCCTTCATGGCTACGCCTGCGGGCGAGGATTCAGTGGAACCTTGCCGCTGGAGTTCTTCGCGAACCGGAATCGTAGGGCCGATGAGAACGAGATCAGAGGAATCGCGCTCCTGTTCAGTCGCAGGGCGAATCTGACCCCGTTCGAGGACGTATTTCAGGTCAGTGTCCGGGGACTCAGGAGCGTTAACGAAGCTGCGGAACCGGCGCAGTTTCTCCGGGTCTCGCAGGGTCGCCGCCCACTCGTCTTCATACCGGTCCACATGCTCGGCGATGCTGCGCTCCAAATCTGCGGCCACGCCCAAGGAATCGTGGACCACGACGTCTTGGACGTGCTCCACACCTCCAGGCAGCTCCTCAATCCACCGCGCCGTTCGCTGCAGTCGATCAGCAGTTCGTATGTAATACATGATGTATCGGTCGATATAGGCCACTAGCGTGTCGTCATCGAGATCCTTGGCGAGCAACTGCCCGTGGACAGGGGTGGCGCCGCCGTTACCACCGACATACATGTTCCAACCGTCCGAAGTCGCGATGATGCCCACATCCTTTGCGCGGGCTTCAGCGCATTCCCTGGCGCATCCAGAGACCCCAAATTTCATCTTGTGCGGGGAACGTAGACCCTTATACCGGTTTTCCAGGAAGATGCCCATAGCGACAGAGTCTTGAACCCCGTAGCGGCACCAGGTACTGCCTACGCAGGACTTCACGTTTCGAAGCGCCTTCCCGTAGGCCTGTCCGGATTCGAAACCAGCATCCACCAGGCGCGCCCAGATGCTCGGCAGCTGCTCGAGCCGAGCGCCAAACAGGTCAATGCGCTGGGCAGCAGAGATCTTTGTATATAGACCGAAATCGGTGGCCACCTCTGCGATCACTGCAAGTTTGGCTGGGGTGATCTCTCCGGCGGGGATGCGCGGCATCACGGAGTAGGTACCGTTCTTCTGCATATTCGCCAGCGCCCGGTCATTAGTGTCCTGCAGGCCGCCACGGCCAGTGCCGAGGATATATTCGTCGTGCATTGCCGCCAGCATCGACGCTACAGCAGGTTTGCACACATCACAGCCGAGGTTCGCTGAGGAGTCGGCCGGGGTGCCGAAGTGGTCCACGATCTCCGTGAATGAGCGCAGCTGAGCGGTGCGGACGCCCTCGAAGAGTTCGGAGCGGGACTGTGGGAAGTGCTCGCACATGGCACGGGAAACTTCCACCCCCTGGGAGAGCATCTCCTTCTCCATGACCTTTTTGGCCAGTGGAATGCAGGACCCGCACTGAGTGCCGACCGTTGTACAGGCCTTCAGAGATCCCATGTCCGTACAGGGGGCCGCACCACCTTTGCCCGAGACAGCTTCACGCACAGTGCCTGCGGAGACATCCTTACAGGAACAGATTTGGGCGTCGTCGGGCAGCTCGAGGTCAACTTCTGCACCACTGGAGGCCGACAGAAAAGCTGCTGGCTCAGCCGGAAGCTCACGGCCCAACAGCGGACGCAACGAGGTATACGGCCCGGCATCACCAACGAAGACCCCACCCAGCAGAGTCCGAGCATCATCAGTGACAACCAGCTTCTGATAGAGCCCCTGTGCAGGATCGGCGTAGACGACTTCCAACGCGCCCGGGGTCTCGCCGAAGGTGTCGCCGAAACTCGCAACATCCATTCCAGCGAGCTTCAGTTTGGCTGCCGTGTCGAAACCTTCAAAACTCGCCTGGCCGCCGCACAGCTGGTCAGCGACTACCTCAGCCATCGCATTGGCCGGGGCCACCAGACCCATGCAGATGTCTTCAAAGCAGGCCACCTCACCGATCGCCCATACATTAGGTGACGAGGTCAAGCAGGTGTCATCGATAACGACGCCGCCATTGGATCCCACCATCAGGCCAGCCGCGTGTGCCAACTCATCACGTGGAGTGATCCCAATGGCTGCCACGACCAGATCACAGGGCACATTGCTGCTCCGTTCAAATTCGAGGGTGTACCCGTAGCGTCCGGCATGGTTACTGGACAGTGCCTTCGGGCGCTCTCCCAGCTGCAGGTTATAGCCCTCCTGGGCCAAGAGCCGGTTCAGCGCACGACCACCGCCCTCATCCAACTGAGCGTTCATGAGATGACCACGAGAGTGCACGATGCTCACATCGGCCCCCTGCCCAGCAAGGCCGCCGGCGGCCTCCAATCCGAGGAGCCCCCCGCCGATCACTGCGCAGTGCGGGGTCCTGCCCAGCTGGAGTTTCAGCTCATTAACTTTGCGGACCAGCCAGTCGACGTCGTCGATAGTGCGATAGACGGCGATGTTTTCGCGTCCAGGAATCGGAGGACGCGGTGCGGATGAGCCGGTGGCGAGGACAACGTCGTCGTAGTGCACGTCCTCTCCGTTGGCCAGGGTGACGGTCTTGTCCTCAGGGTCCAGCGCGACTACGGACTGTCCGGTGTGCAGAGCCACTCGAGGGTCGTCCCAGAGGGTGGGTTCTCCCAACAACAGTGCGTTCTCAGGCTCATCGAACCTCTTCGACAGCGCCACCCGGTCGTAGGGCGCCGTGCGCTCTTCGCAGTAAACACTGACGTGCAGGCCAGGGTGCTCCCGAGACAACAGTGCTTCTGTGAGGCGGTGGGCGGCGGGTCCGCCGCCGACCACGACAACATGACGTGTGAAAGGTGGGGTACCAGACATTGGACGACCTTTCCCTGGTGGGTTACCGAGCGTTGACTCGACCCTATGGCGAGTGCGTTTCCGCGCAGTGTCCGTAATGTGATCCGTATGTGACGGCGTCCTCACTGACAACAAGCAGGCATGTGAGACCAGGTTCATGAGGACGTTACACCGTGGTGTTCCAGTGGAAATTCGGCCCTACTAGTGTGAAGCCTGCACGCCGAGCTAAACGTCTCTCCGAAAGGACACTTCATGTCAACGCCAGTTCTGGATCGAGTGAGCACGTCAGCAGACCAAGATTCCAGAGGCAGCTGGCGTGCAGTATGTCCCTTGGATGAGCTGGAGCCCTTCTGGGGTGAGGCCGCTCTTCTGCACGGAGTCCAGATTGCGCTGGTGCGCGTTCCTGAGAATCGTGTGTACGCCGTGGATCATTGGGATCCTCGTGCCCAGGCGAACGTCATGGCCCGGGGGATCATCGGCTCGTCCAAAGGTAAGACCACTGTGGCCTCACCGATCTATAAGCAGGTCTACGATCTCAAAACGGGAGAGTGCCTCTCCGAACCCGGACCGGCGCTGACCGCCTATCCCACCAGAGTGATCAACGGCCAGGTGCAGGTCTTCCTCTAAGATGGCAGTGCTTACCGGTGCCAGGACCGCGGTGCTGGCCGCGATTTCACATGGGACGAACTACCCCGCCGGACAGGCAGCCGTCCAGGGGTTGGTCGAGCTGACGGTGAGAAAGGCTGCAGGGGCAGATTCAGTTACCGACATTCAGCTCGGACATGTAGACGTGCAACAGCCCGACCCCGCCGCAGTACTTTCCGCTTACGCCCCGGATGAGCCGGCTGTGCTGGTCCCGCTTCTACTGTCCGCAGGCTTCCATGTCAACGTTGATCTCCGGGAAGCTGCCGACGCGGCTGGGCGGCCTGTAGTCGTTTCAGGAGCCTTGGGCCCTGATATACGACTCATTGACGCTCTTGAACAGCGGCTCAGCGAATCGGGGGCCGATCCCGCCACCGATTCGATCATTTTGGGGGCGGCTGGCTCGTCCAACGCCGGGGCCGTCAAGGATGTGAAAACCACCGCCTGCATGCTTTCCGAACGCCTCGACTGCCCGGTGCAAGATTCGTACTTGTCCTTCGCGCACCCCACTGTTCACGATGCAGTCTCGGCGGCTCGGGAGGCGAACCCGGGAAAGCGGATAGTCATCGCCAGTTATCTCTTGGCCCCCGGTTACTTTCAGAACATGATGGCCCGGCAAGGGGCAGATGTGGCTACAGGGCCGCTGTTGGATGTCATTGAGGGCAACGCCGATGTTCCCCCGGGTCTACCGGATATTGTGCTTGACCGTTTTCACCAGGGGCTCGCGGCACTTTAACAGATCAGTGGTGAGCGTCCGCAGGTAGGATGTTTCCCACCATGACTGAGAAGCCGTTCGACCCGTGGAGCTCCGGGACGCCCGCCTACCGCGCCGCCCTGATCGTGGGTATGGCCTGCAGCTTCTTGGGTATCCTCACTCTTATATTCGCCGCAGTCGCCGATTCTGGACTCGCCCGCACATCCGGAATCGTGCTCCTCGCTGCCGGGATTATCAGCCACGTGCTCGGCATTGGGCTGCGAAAACGCCAGGCAGTTCACATCATCCGCGAGAGAAAGAGTCAGGGTTGAGCATCAACACTGCCCGGGAAGGGCACACCTACCCCGCAATCACCTATCAGGTGAGCCGGGAAGCCATCCGGGATTTCGCTGTCGCAGTCAAGGCTGAGCACCCAGCACATCACGACCGGGAAGCCGCCACCGGACTCGGTCACCAAGACTTGCTCGCTCCGCCGACGTTCGCAGTGGTGATCTCCCAACGGGCTGAGGCGGCCGTGATAGCCGACCCTGAGGCAGGAATCGATTTCTCCCGGGTAGTGCACGCAGATGAGCGTTTCATTCACCACCACCCCATTACCGCAGGTGAGACTCTCACGGCGGCCACTACACTGGAGCGGATCAGGCTGATGGGAGCTGGGGCCATGGTCACTACCGTCACCGAGATCACGCACGACGGCGCCCCCCGCACCACAGTGACTTCCACACTATTGGTCCGGAGCGATGGAGGAGATGACTGATGCCGCTGATATCCGACCTTGAAAAGGGCCAGAGCATCGGCCACCGCACCATCGAGCTTTCCCGCGCAGACCTCATTCGCTACGCAGCGGCCTCCGGAGACCACAATCCCATCCACTGGAATGATCGGTTCGCCACAGAAGTCGGACTCGACGGAGTGATCGCGCACGGCATGCTCACTATGGGTGTCTCTGTCGAACTTGTGACTCACTGGGCTGGTGACCCGGCCAAGGTGGTGGACTACCAGACGCGGTTTACTAAGCCGGTACCAGTTCCCGAGCCCGAACAGGGCCCACCGGACATCCCCACCGCGCGGCTGGAGATTTCCGGCAAGGTCGGCAAACTCGACGCCGAGGCGAAGACGGCGCGTATCGACCTCACCGTGAACCTGGCCTCCGGAGACGAGCCCAGTAAAGTGCTCACCAAGTCTCAAGCCGTCGTGGTGCTGGACTGAACGGCTTACACATCCTCGAAACCCCCAGACCGCCTATAATCGCTTGACCAGCACGTCCCCCACCAACTGCGCCGACCACATGAGAAAAGAGACACCATGCCGAGCATGAGCGAAAAAACTGACCGGCCCTGGCTGAAACCACTGGCGCTGGTCTCCATCGCGGCGCTCGCCATCACGGCCTGCGGTGACAATGACGCCGAGGAAGACGCCGAGCCGGAGGCGGAAGTTGAAGCTGATGTAGAACTCGATGCTGAAGTCGAGACTCTTGAAGAAGGCGTGCTGCAAATCTGTTCGGACGTGCCCTACCCGCCTTTCGAGTACTACGACACCGACGGCAATGTGGTCGGCTTCGACATCGACATCGCCACAGCCGTCTCGGACGCACTGGGCCTCGAGCTTGAAATCATCGAATCCTCCTGGGACGGCATCGAATCGGGAGTGGCGCTCAACGCAGAGGACTGCGACCTGGCCATCTCCGGGATGACCATTACCGAGGAGCGCGCCGGCAACATGCTCTTCAGTGAGCCATATTTGGACGACAACCTGGGTCTGCTCGCCACCGCAGATTCTGGAATCTCCTCCACTGACGACCTGGACGGCGTTCCCGTCGGGGTCCAGAGTGCCACCACCGGCCACGACTACGCCGAAGACGAACTAGGTCTGGACGTCACCCAGTACGAAGATTCAGGGCTGATGCTGCAGGGCCTCGACGCCGGTCAGGTCGATGCGATCGTCGGTAATATCTCCATCATCGGTTACCAGGCAGGCGACGATGAACGCTTCGAGTTCGTTGAGGAGATCGACACGGGCGAGCAGCTGGGCATCGCCGCGCAGCTGGAGAACCAAGAACTCATCGACGCCGTCAATGAAGTCCTCGCAGAGCTCACTTCATCCGGCACGATGGAGGAGATTGAAGATGCGTGGTTCCGCTCTGAAACTCCTGAAGAAGCCGAAGACGACGATGAAGAAGAGGACTGAGCGCCACTAGGCGCAGCTCACCATGGCGCTTTCCAACCGGGAGCGGGCAAGACTGTCCCTGGGAATACAGGCAGCGATCTTTACTGGGATCGTCGTCGTGCTCATTGTCATCATTGACTGGGCCGCGGTGCAGCGGAGCTTCTTCAACCTTGAGCCGGTGATGGCGATGTTCCCCGAGGTCATCACGGTCGGACTGTGGAACACGGTGCGCTATACGTTCTTCGGCTTCATCTTCGGCCTCATCGGCGGGACAGTGTTGGCGCTGATGCGCATAGCGTCCTTCCCTATCTACCGGTGGCTGGCGACGCTGTACATCGAGTTTTTCCGAGGCATCCCGGCGATTCTGGTGTTCATCGCCTTGGGTTTCGGAGCGTCGCTGGCTTTCGGTCTGAACCTCTCCACGCTGCAGACGGCCTCCACTGCCTTGGCGATCGTCGGCGCCGCGTACATCGCTGAGACCATCCGGGCTGGACTCCAAGCTGTGCCGAAGGGCCAGATGGAGGCCGCTCGGGCTCTCGGCATGCCGGCTTGGCGGGCCATGGTGACGATTCAGATACCGCAGGCTTTCCGAATCGTCCTACCGCCGCTAACTAATGAGGCGATCCTGCTGACCAAAGACTCTTCGCTGATCTTCGTGGTGGGCATGGCGGGCTCAGCCGCCGAGCTCACCAAGATGGGCAGGGACGGCATCACCATGTACCAGGCGGGCATGACCCCGTTGGTGGTGGCCGGCGTCTGCTACCTGTTGATTACGGTGCCGCTGTCGATCCTGGCGCGGCGTATGGAGGAACGATCCCCTGCTCAGTCATCGCGCAAGCGCAAGAAGAAGGCGACAGCCTCCACAGATTCATCCGGTGTCGCATGAGTGAGTCAGGGGGGAGCCCAGAGCAGATGATCACCGACCCTGCCGGAGTGGTGATTGAGGACCTCTATAAGTCCTTCGGGGATGTGGATGTGCTCAAGGGAATCGACATGAGAGTCGAACCCGGTCAGGTCGTGTGCTTGATCGGAGCCTCGGGGTCGGGAAAATCCACCCTGCTGCGCTGCGTCAACAGACTTGAGGACCCCGACGCCGGGCGCATCACCGTTGGTGCTTTCGACGCTACCGACGTGGATGTGAACCTCGACGCCATGCGACGCCAGATCGGCATGGTGTTTCAGCAGTTCAACCTCTTCCCGCACCTCAGCGTCTTGGAGAACTGCACGATCACACCGCGCAGGGTGCTCAAACAATCCCGTGAGCAGGCGGATGCCGAAGCCTTGCATCAGTTGGAACTTGTGGGCCTGAAACACCTCTCTGACCGGCGTCCGGCGCAGCTCTCGGGCGGCCAGCAGCAACGTGTGGCGATCGCACGTGCACTGACTATGAAGCCCGGCCTCATGCTGTTCGATGAACCCACATCGGCCCTGGATCCCGAAACCGTCGGAGAGGTCCTTGCCATCATGCGTGACCTCGCCAGGGCTGGCATGACCATGATCGTCGTCACGCACGAGATGGGGTTCGCACGTGAAGTAGCCGACCGTGTGGTCTTTCTCGACAAGGGACTAGTGGTGGAGGAGGGGTCCGCGGAGCAGGTCATCGGCGCGCCCACTCAGCCTCGGACGCAGGACTTCTTGCGCAGAGTCCTCAACCCCTTGGGGGAGTAGCGCGGTTGAGCAACATCACGCACTTCCCATGTCAGTGATGCAGTGAACATATATTTCCTTTTGTGACGCGTGTTCACTCGTGGCCATGAATAGTATAGCTAAGCTGGCACCTGCATCACGAGCTGCGGCCATCACGATCCACTCTGGGCCGCACACCAACCCCATGTTCACGGGTGGTCTGGATCCAGATGCGGCCCGCTTCTGGCGCCCCTAGGCGTCACTGCCCGGGGCGGGCAAGAGCAGCGCTAAGAGGACTACTTCTCACGATGCGACGAATGTTTTCGCCAACGAGCCCCCGGGTCACCCTTTGCTGGTGCTGACCAACTAAGCCCTTGTGGGGAGGGCAAGGTTTCCCCACACCCTCATTCACGTGCGTGGCAGGCGACCCAGGCCTGCTGATCTGCATGCCCACTCAAGGAGATACCCCCATGATTACCCGCACCACCACATCTACGGCGTTGATCGCTGCACTGGCACTCGGCATCACCGCATGCGGTCAAGAAGAAGGCGGTGACGCCATCCCAGAAGACCAGACTTCCTTCACCATCGGTGTCGCTAACGAGCACGAGGCGCACCGCGAGTTGGCCCGCATAGCGGAGGAGGAGTATGGCTACGACATCGAGCTGGTGAACTTCACGGCGTACCCGGAACCCAACCCGGCCTTGGCAGCAGGCGACTTGGACGCCAACTGGTTCCAGCACATCGCATTTCTGGCTGAGCACAACGAGGCATCGGGGGACAACCTGCTACCGATTGCGCCAACCGAGATCGTGCCGCTGACTCTCTATTCGAACCATTACAGTGACGTCAGCGAGTTCGAAGAGGGTGACACCATTGCTATCCCTAACGACCCGGTGAACCAGGGTCGGGCCATCAACGTTCTGGTCGCCGCTGGTCTGGTGGAGCTGGCCGAAGAGATAGCCCAGCCGGAAACGCGGCACGTTGATGAAGCCTCTTCCACTGTGGAGCTGCAATCGGTCGATGCGGCACAGACCGTCAATGCGCTGCAATCAGTCGAAGGCTCTGTGATCAACAACAACTTTGCCCAGGATGCCGACTTGGACCCGCTGGCGGACGGCATCTACGCCGATGATCCCTCCGATCCATCGGCCTTTCCCTACATCAATGCCTTTGTCGTTCGAGAAGCTGACGTTGAGCATGAGGCACTCCAAGAGATCGCCTCGCTCTACCACGATCAGCGAGTGCTGGACATCATGGACGAGCGTTCAAACGGGACGTCCGTCCCTGTCGGAGATGTGACCTCAGAGGAGCTTCAGGAAGCCCTCACGGACTACGAAGAAGCTCTTCAGGAAAGCGATGAGTGATACGTGCGGCGACCCGCTCCAACACATGAGGTGACTTCGAGGAAAGGAGAGCTGTGAGCACAGCAGGCACCACTGATGCCCGCGTCGGTGCCGACCCACTGATCGAATTCGAACAGGTGACGAGAATTTTCGGAACCGGAAAAGAAGCCTCTGTCACCGCCGTCGACAACGTATCCTTCAAGGTCGACAAGGGCGAGGTCTATGGCGTGATCGGCTTCTCCGGGGCAGGGAAGTCCACCCTGATCCGTCTGGTCAATGGGTTGGAAAGGCCAACGTCAGGAACCATCAACGTCCTGGGACATGACGTCTCGAAGCTCTCCGAGTCCAGGCTTAGACACGTCAGATCCCGCATCGGGATGGTCTTTCAGCAATTCAATCTCTTCCAGTCACGCAACGTGGCCGGAAATATCGCCTACCCGCTGCGGGTCGCTGGGTGGAGCCGGGTTGAGCGAGACTCCAGGGTCGCTGAACTTCTCGATTTCGTTGGCCTGGGAGACAAGGCCAAGGCCTACCCGGAACAACTCTCCGGCGGACAGAAGCAGCGCGTTGGAATAGCACGGGCACTCGCTGTGAAGCCCGAGATTCTCTTGGCGGACGAGTCCACGTCGGCGCTTGATCCCTCGACCACGGGTGAGGTGCTGCGTCTTTTGCGCAGGGCTAATGAGGAGCTGGGCATCACCATTGTGGCGATCACTCATGAGATGGAGGTCATCCGCTCTATCGCTGATCGCGTGGCGGTCATGGACAAGGGAAAGATCGTCGAGGAGGGGCTGGTCTACGACATTTTCTCCAACCCGCGCGACGACGGAGAAGTTACCTTCGTCGGCTCCGCCCTGAGGGACCGGCCAACGGACGAGGACCTGGCTCGGATTCGTCTGCACACTCGTGGGCGACTGGTCACCGTATCGCTGAAGGACTCAGCTGCGGTCGGTGCCCTGCTGGGACAGGCCGCACAGTTCGGTGTGTCCTTTGAGATCGTCCACGGCGGGATGAACACCACCAAGAATTCGAGCTTCGGCCTCCTCACGCTCGCTCTGGAGGGAGAAGGCGACGCAGTCCAGCACTTTGTCGAGACCATGAGGGGTGTTACGCCTGTCCAAGAGGTGCGATACGGAAACGAGGTGCCGCGATGATCGATGCCTACCGTGACCTTGACTGGAACTACTACGGTCCGGAACTCATTGACGCTCTGGGGGAAACAGTCCAGATGGTGGTCTTCGCCTTCGCGATTTCTGCCTGGATCGGACTCACCCTCGGGTTGCTGCTCTACACCACACGCGCAGGTGGGCTCTTGGCGAACGCAGCACTCTTTTGGATCGTGAACTTTCTGGTCAACACCATCCGTCCCATCCCGTTCATTATTCTCATAGCCGCCCTGCAGCCGCTGACGATCCAAATGCTCGGGACCGGAATCGGCAATACTGCGGTGATTCATGCCATGGTGTGGGCGTCAAGCTTCGGCATTGCGAGGATCGTCGAGCAGAATCTCGTGACCATCGACCCCGGGGTGGTCGAAGCCGCGCGGGCAATGGGCGCTTCTCGAGTCCGCATTATTTTCACCGTCATCCTGCCGGAGGCCTTTGGGCCGCTGATCCTCGGGTTCACTTTCGTGATCATCGCCATGATCGATATGTCCGCGCTGGCCGGCATCGTCGGCGGAGGTGGCTTGGGCAATTTCGCCATCGTTGAGGGGTATCAGCGATTCCGCCCCGAAGTGACGTGGCTTGCCGTCGCGGCGGTGATCGTCATGGTTCATATGCTGCAGATTTTCGGCAACTTGGCCGCCCGAAAGGTAATGCGGCGCTAGTGCCTGCCCCTCGGTGATCACTGGGCATGTCCCGAGGGGTGGATGGGTGGAGGCCCGGCAGCAAGGTGCAGCTGCCGGGCCTCCTTTACGTCCAAATGCGCTGCCTTCCCCAGTTAGGCTTAGCTGGTGAGCACAGCGCAGATTTTCGCCGACCACACCACTGCGCGGGTGGGCGGCCCAGCAGGGCAGTGGATCGTTGCCCGTAGTGAAGCCCAGGCCATCGACGTCCTCCAGTCACATCCGCTGCCGGACGAAGGGCTCCGTACTGCCGGAGAGGATTCACTTCTCGTCTTAGGCGGTGGGTCTAATCTGCTGGTCAGCGACCTCGGCTTCCCTGGGACGGTTCTTCAGCTCGCATTCACCGGGCTCACTGCGGAGCCTGTCGGCGACGACGCCGTTGAAGTCAGTGTTGCTGCCGGTCATGACTGGGACGCGGTAGTTGCATGGACAGTGGAGCGGGGACTGCGTGGGTTAGAGACGCTCTCCGGCATACCGGGAGCCACGGGTGCCGTTCCGGTGCAAAACGTCGGCGCTTACGGTTCCGATGTCTCGCAAACGATCGTTGAAGTGCGGGTATGGGACCGGGACGCAGGAGACATCCTGATGTTGAGCGATAAGGATCTCGAGTTTGGATACCGTGACTCACTGCTCAAAAGGACCACCGTTTCAGGGTCACCTCGATACGTGGTTCTCTCGGTGACGTTCCGGTTGATTCACCAGGCAGGGCCTCCGCTGTCAGAACCGGTCCGCTACGCTGAGCTCGCCCGCGCGCTGGGCCTGGACCACACCGCGGAAGAATCATCACGCCGTGCACCGCTGCCGTATGTGCGGCACAAAGTCCTAGAGCTCCGAGGCAGCAAAGGTATGGTGCTCAACGCTGCAGATCATGACACGTGGTCCACCGGGAGCTTCTTCACCAATCCCATCATCGCGGCGTCGCGCCTCTCTGAGCTGCCAGAACGCATGCCCCGGTTTTCGGCCGGGTACAGCGGAGACGGCCAGGCGTTGGTCAAACTTTCCGCGGCCTGGTTAATTGATCAGGCCGGGTGCGGCAGGGGATTCGGCCTTTCTGAGGGACCAGAACTCGGCCGCGGACCAGATGGAACGGGCCTCGCAGGGGGGCGAGCTGCGCTTTCCACAAAGCACACGCTCGCGGTCACCAACCGCGGAAACGCCTCAACCGAAGACCTGCTCACGGTGGCCCGCGCCGCCCGAGATCAGGTTCGAGAAACTTTCGGTATCACCCTCCATCCCGAGCCTGTCCTGATCGGGTGTGAACTTTGATTCCCTGAGGTCACGGACGACGTGACCATGGTTCACTGCTCCCTGGCTGAGATATGATCAGGAGATCAAGGTCGCCCAGCAATGGTGGTGAGAGCGATGGAGAACTTTCCTGACCGTGCACACGTCGTTGTCATTGGGGCGGGTATCGTCGGCAGCTCGATCGTCCGGCACCTGGCCGAACTCGGGTGGCGCGACATCCTGCTAGTTGATAAGGGGCCCCTTCCCGAGCCGGGGGGCTCCACCGACCACGCGTCGAACTTCGTCTTCCCGGTGGACCATTCCAAAGAGATCACCGAACTCACTCTGGACTCGATGCGCCAGTACTCAGCACTTGGAGTGCTCATCGAATGCGGTGGCATCGAGGTTGCTCGCACGCCAGAACGACTCCAGGAGCTGCGCCGGCGAATGACCTCCGCAGACGCCTGGGGAGTTGCCGCTGAACTGATCAGCCCGCCACAGGTCAAAAATCACATGCCGTGGATCCGTGAAGATCTGCTGCTGGGAGGCTTCCACACCCCCACCGGGGCGATCGTCGATGCTGTGCGCGCCGGTGAGCTGATGCGAAACCGAGCGGTTGAGCTCGGGGCCCTGCAGGTCGCCGACCGGACGGAGGTCACCGGCCTCGAGGTGGACACCGGCCCCAACGCTGATATCCCGGGACGAATCCGTGCGGTAGAAACCGACCGCGGGACAGTGGTGGCTGAGCACGTCGTCGTAGCCTGCGGAGTGTGGAGCCCCCAGATCTCTGCGCTCGCTGGGGCGAATATCCCGCTTGTGCCTGCAGTGCACCAGATGATGGACCTAGGCCCTATTCCTGAGCTTGCAGCAAGGGAGGAATGGGTCTCTGTGCCGCTGGTCCGGGACATGGACGCCCGGATGTACGCCCGCCAGCGCGGACCTGACCTAGAGCTCGGTTCCTACGCCCACCGTCCGATCTTGCAGGAGCCCGCCGATATCCCGCCTCTGGGCGCCCCAGGGCAGGCATCGCCGACCCAGATGCCGTTCACTGAGCAGGACTTCGCCCCGCAGTTGGCTCACGCCCGGCAGCTGTACCCGGATCTGCTCGGTGAAAACGGCCGCGACGGAGTTGAGGTTACGAAGGCTATCAACGGACTGCTTTCACTCACCGCCGACGGCGCCCCCCTGCTGGGCGAGACGGCCGAGGTTCGCGGGCTATGGTCCGCGGCTGCGGTGTGGATCAAAGAAGGGCCTGGCGCCGGACGGGCAGTGGCCGAGTGGATGACCGAAGGCGCACCTGAGGTCGATGTCCACGGTGCAGATATCACTCGCATCCCCCGGTACGGCAGGACTCGCCACCATGTGCGTGCCCGGGCGGCGGAAGGCTTCCCGAAGGTCTACGGAATCGCACACCCGCGGGAGCAGTGGACCAGCAGTCGTCCAATGCGCACCAGCCCCTTCCACCCGCGTACCCAGGCACTCGGCGGGGAGTTCTTCGAGACCTCCGGCTGGGAGCGTCCGCAGTGGTTCGCGGCCAACGCGGCCCTGGTGGACGAATACACCGGGCGCATCGACCACAGGGTCCATGAGTGGGATACCCGCTGGTGGTCACCGATTATTGAGGCCGAGCACCTAGCCATGCGGGATAGGGCCGCAATGTTCGATCTCACCGCCTTCAGCGTCATAGATATCACAGGCGCCGATGCCCTGGACGGAGTGCAGCGGGTGGCAGTGGCGAATATGGATCGTGCTGTAGGTCGAGTCATTTACACCCCGCTGCTGGATGCCCGCGGCGGCTTCCGCTCGGATCTGACCATCGTGCGACTGGGACAGGACCACTTCCGGGTCATCACCGGGGCTGCCGACGGTGCCCGCGATCTCGCCTGGTTGCGCCGACAACTGGCCGCTGAGCTCAGTGACGGTCGTGTGATGATCCATGACCTGACCTCGGCTACCTGTGCGATCGGGCTCTGGGGCCCCCAGGCTCGCAACATCGTGCAGCGACTGACCGACGACGACGTGTCCCCCGAGGGCTTCCGGTTCGGCACTGCCCGGGAAGTGGTGCTCGCCGGGATTCCAACGCTGATGGTGCGCATCTCCTATGTAGGTGACCTCGGCTGGGAGATCCACCTCCCGGTCGAACACGGTCTAGCCCTGTGGGATGCCCTGTGGGAAGCCGGTCGACCGGAGGGGCTCATCGCCGCTGGGGCAGGGGTCTACGGCACGACAGGCCGGCTGGAGAAGGCCCACCGACTCTTCGGAGCCGAGCTCGCCCCGGATCGTGATCCTGTGGAGGCGGGGCTCGCGCTGCCAAAGGTGAAGGACGCGGACTTCCTCGGCAAAGAGGCCTACCTGGTGGCCCGGGCGCAGGAGCCGGCAGCTGTGCTGTGCACTGTGGCTTTGACTGGAGGAGGGGTTGCCGGACCCCGGTTCCCCACCGGAAATGAACCTGTCTTGGGCGAGGACGGATCGGTCCTCGTAGACGGTCGTGGTCGACGCAGTTATGTCACCAGCGCGGGTCCGGCGCCATCCTTGGGCCGCTATCTGATGCTGGCCTACCTGCCACCGGAGTGGGCCGTCGCGGGTGCCCGGCTGCAGGTCGGTTACCTAGGGGCGGGGCTACCAGCCGAGGTGTTGGCCGTGGGCC
Organism: Nesterenkonia haasae; assembly: GCF_010119385.1. GTDB lineage: Bacteria > Actinomycetota > Actinomycetes > Actinomycetales > Micrococcaceae > Nesterenkonia > Nesterenkonia haasae. Next base: position 87,457 of record NZ_VFIE01000027.1, on the reverse strand, counting down.
GGAGAGCACCATTTGATCCGGATCATGCCCGGGTCAAAGGATGAGGCGTCTGTGAGTGCCTCCGCCCGATCTTGCGGTCAGAGGTTCATCGCTCAGTTCCGAACTTGACCTACGTGTCCCAGCCGACGGGAGAGGGCGTCAGCAGCACTGAGCACCGACTCGCGCACCACCGGGAGTCGGTCCGGCGGCAGCCGATAGGACGGGCCGGCCACGCTGATACCAGCCACTACTCTGCCGCTATGGTCGAAAACCGGAGCGGCCACGGCATTGAGGCCCTCTTCCAATTCCTCCACCGCGAAGGCCCAGCCTTGGTCACGGATGCGCTGCAACTCCTCGGCAAGGGCCTGGGGGCAAATCAGCGTGTGCTCGGTATAGGCAGTCAGGCCAGCGTCGAGCCGTGCCTTCCGTTCCTCCTCTGGAAGGTGGGCCAGCAGCACTTTTCCGTTCGAGGTCGCGTGCAGGGCGGTGTGCTGTCCTATCCAGTTGCGCATCGCGACCGTGTTGTTGCCCTCAGCCTGGCAGACATTGATAGCCACGCCCTCGCGAGTGATGGCCACCGTGGTGGTCTCTCCGATCGCCGCCGAGAGCTCGTCGCACACCGGTTGGGCCTCCAAGCTGAGATCGAGTCGCGTGGCAGTAGCACCCGCCAGGCGCAGGCAACCGACGCCAAGACGGTACCCCCCGGGGCCATCTGGGGGTTCCACCAGGTCGTGACGGACAAGAGTTTCGACCAGACGGCCCACAGTGGACTTGTGCACCATGAGTTCCCTGGCCATCTGGCTGAGACTTGCTTCACCTTCGCGGGCCAGGATGTCTAAAACTGTTAAGGCGCGGTCAACGGACTTCACCGGAGAGTCGGAGGAGCGGGCGCTGGTCTGCGTCGAGGGTGCGGTATCGGTGCTCATGATGTGTTGAGCATGACGCTTCGGAAGGTATATAGCAAGCACCATCGTCGCGTATCATGCAACCTATTGCGTGATGCGCGACACGGTGCCATGCTGGAAGTGTCCCAATGATGTGACAGCAGGAGGCTCCCATGACCCTCAACGCAGATACGCTTGCCAGCTCCAACGGCGTGGACGCCGTCATTCCGGACCCCCGGATCCTTCTTTATCCAAGGCTTCGCAAATCCCCCTTCTTTTGGGCATCGCGTCGCCACGGCGTTGCGATGTACAGCGTGTACAACCACACCTACCATCCGCGTCACTACGGTGATCCGGTGGCCGAGTATTGGGCTCTGCTTCAGGGCGTGACGCTGTGGGACGTCGGAGTCGAGAAACAAATCGAAATTACTGGCCCTGATGCCTTCACTTTCACGAACATGCTCATCCCGCGTGATCTGCGCAAGTGCGAGGTCGGGCAGTGCAAATACGTTTTCATGACCGCTGACGACGGTGGAATCCTCAACGACCCCGTTCTGCTCCGTCTGGGGCAGAACCACTTCTGGCTCTCGCTGGCAGACAGTGACATCCTGCTTTGGGCCCGCGGTCTGGCGTATAACTCGGGCATGGACGTCACCATCGAGGAGGCGGACGTCGGCCCGGTGCAAATCCAGGGGCCGCTGTCCGGGAAAGTGATGGCTGCGATCTTCGGCCCAGAAGTTCTCGACATTGGTTACTACCGACTCAAAGAGTTTGGGCTCGACGGCATGGAGGTCATCGTCTCCCGCACCGGCTATACCGCCGAGTTGGGCTTCGAAATTTACGTGAAGAACGCCTCACGTGACGCGGTGCGTCTTTGGGAGACGGTGTGGGCGGCCGGCGAGCCTTTCGGGATGAAGGTCATAGGGCCTTGCCACATGCGCCGCATTGAGGCCGGCATTTTGGCCCATGGCTGCGACATCACGTACCAGACGAACCCATTCGAGGTGGGCATGGGGTATGACTGGATGGTGGACCTGAAACAGGAGGCAGACTTCATAGGCAAGGACGCCTTGAGGCGCATCAAACAGGACGGTGTCACCCGGAGGCTCGCCGGCGTAACAATCGGCGGCCCTGCCCTGGGCACCTTCAACGACGGCTCGATGATCGAGGCCTTCCCAGTCTGGCGGAGCGGACACAGGGTGGGAGAGGTCACCTCCGCGTGCTTCTCCCCGCGGCTAGAACGCAACATCGGTTACGCTATGGTGCCTGTCGACCTCAGTGCGACGGGCACGGAGCTGGAGATCGAGACCCCGACAGGCGTGGTGCCCGCCGTAGTGGTGCCCAAGCCGTTCGTCGACCCCACCAAGGACATACCGAAGCAGTCCTTCACGCCGGGCAACGGCTACCTCTCTCCGGATAACTGAAGGTATTCGCCGGTGATCCGCAAGTCGACCGTCGACGCCTCGGTGTCGCCCGCACAGCGGCACGGTCTGCGTGAGCTGCTGGAGGATCCACGGTTCGAGGTACTGCCGCTGGGTCGGATTGTCGACGACGCCGTCGCTCACCTGCCTGCCGGTGCCAAAGTCACGGTGACAGCCTCCCCCACTCGAGGCGCCGACCCCACAGTGGAGACTGCGGAGGCTCTCATCCGCAAGGGCTTCCGGGCGGTGCCACATTTAGCGGCGACGCAGCATGGGGAAGACTCCTTACCGCACACGCTGGAACGTCTTCAGACCGCAGGAGTCCAGGAGGTGTTCGTCGTCGGCGGAGATGCGGCGGACGGGCAGGCTCGGCGTGGCAAGACCACAGCCATGAGAGACGCCCCCTTCTCTGATGGCCAGAAGCTCCTGGCCGCTGTGCGCCGGCTGGCCCCAGAGCTGCGTCTCGGGGTGGCGGGTTACCCAGAGGGACATCCCAAGATCTCGCAGGAAACGCTTGATGAGTCCCTGGCGCAGAAGGCGGAATGGGCGTGCTGCCTCGTCACTCAGCTCTGCTTCGATCCACAGACAGTCCACGAATGGGCGACAGGGCTCCGAGCCCGGGGTGTGCAGACTCCGGTCTACGCTGGCGTCCCCGGATCAGTGGGCTCTGCGAGGCTGATGCGCGTCGCAGGGCGGATCGGTATCGGGGACTCGCTGCGCTTCCTCGCTTCCGGCCGGGCCGGCCTGGCTCTGCGGTTAGCCTCACCCGGGCGCTACGATCCCACGTCGCTGGTGGCAGGGCTGGTGACCGCCAGTGGGGACGTCGTCGTCTCAGGTATTCACCTGTACACATTCAATGCGCTCGAAGAGACGGAGCTGTGGCGACGGCGACTCGTGGCCTGGCTCGAAGAGGGAGATCACGGATGACAACCACCGGAGGCTTCAGCGGACCACAAGAGAACAGCGAGCAGAATGCCCCGGCGCTTACCGCCAAGGACAGTCTTAGCATCTCCGCGAAGACGCAGCTGCGTCCGATTGGTGTGATCGGCGCTGAGCTGGGCCTCGATGAGGACCTCATCGAACCCTACGGGCGTGGGGTGGGGAAAGTGGACCTGGCGGCGATCGGTCGGTTGGCTGACCGGCCCGCGGGGAAGTACATCTTGGTCACCGCCATCACCCCGACACCACTGGGGGAGGGGAAGACGACGACCGCCGTTGGGCTCGGACAGGGGCTGCAGACGACCGGGCGACGGGCTGCCATAGCTGTCCGGCAGTCCTCGCTGGGCCCAACGATGGGAATTAAGGGCGGCGGCACCGGTGGTGGGTGGAGCCAGGTAGTGCCCATGGACCGGCTGAACCTGCATCTGACCGGAGATCTGCACGCTGTTACCGCCGCCCACAACCAGCTGGCCGCGATGGTAGACAATCATCTTCACCGAGGCAGCCCCTCCGGCCTGCATCCGGAACGGGTGACCTGGCGGCGGGTTATGGATGTCAATGACCGTTCGTTGCGGCAGATCGTCACCGGGATGGGCCCCGCCGGGGGAGGGCCGGCGTCGAACGGGCCCGTCCGGCAGTCCGGTTTCGACATCACCGCAGCTTCCGAGGTGATGGCCACTTTGTCTCTGGCTCGCTCGCTGGAGGAGCTTCGGGCACGGTTGGGGCGAATCGTGGTGGGTACAACCGGAGACGGTGAACCTGTCACGGCAGAAGACATCGGGGCCGCCGGGGCGATGACGGTGCTGCTGCGGGAGGCCCTCCAGCCGAACCTGCTGCAGACCGTGGAGCACACACCGGCACTGGTGCATTGCGGGCCCTTCGGCAACATCGCCACCGGCAATTCCTCAGTGGTGGCAGACCTGATCGGCGTCCGTGCCGCCGACTACCTGATCACAGAGGCTGGGTTCGCCGCGGACATGGGCGCCGAACGGTTTTTCAACATCAAGTGCCGGGTCTCCGGGCTGGAACCGGATGCCGCTGTGGTGGTGGCCACGGTGCGTGCGCTCAAAGTGCATTCGGGACGCCACCGGGTGGTCGCAGGAAGGCCGCTGCCGCAGGCGATGCTCAAAGAGAATCCGGAGGAAGTGCGGACTGGGTCGGAGAACCTGCGAGCCCAACTGCGGATCATCCGCCGGCACGGGGTCACCCCGGTGGTGGCCATCAACTCCTTCCCCGACGACTTTGCCAGTGAGCACGAGGTGATCGCCCAGATCGCTGCGGAGGAGGGGGCCCGATGCGCAGTCTCCACGCACTTCACCGATGGAGGCGCCGGCGCTCTTGAACTCGCCGAAGCGGTTGCAGAGGCCGCTGAGGAGCCCGGTGAGTTTAGGTTCCTGTATCGGGAGGAAGAGTCACTGGTCGAGAAGATCGAGTCTATCGCCACCGAGATATATGGCGCGGATGGGGTGGACCTATCCCCCCGAGCGGCCAAGGACCTGGCTGCCTACACCGAGGCCGGGTACGGGCGGCTGCCGGTGTGTGTTGCGAAGACGCACCTGTCCCTGTCAGCGGACCCGAAGCTGGTGGGGGCGCCGTCAGGTTGGCGGCTCCCGGTGGGCGAGGTGCGGCTCTCCGCGGGAGCGGGGTTCGTGTACCCCATGTGCGGATCGATTCAGACCATGCCCGGACTAGGGTCAGCTCCAGCGGCAGAGAGCATCGACATCGACGGTGACGGGCGGATCGTCGGACTGTTCTGATGGTTGCGGATTAAGCGCTTTTCGCGAAGGCGGGAGGCCTGGGGGAGGACATTCTGCTGGCTAGAGTGTGATCATTGTCCATCGCGGAAGTGGCACTACGAAGAGGTCGCTATGAGGTCCCGCGATGACTTGTACTGACTTTTCAACCGGTCCACAGTCCACTCGGTATTGCCGGAGGCCACCATACCGAAAGGGATCCCTGGGATGTGATGCCGGGTGGTCATGGAGCTTCCTTCTGCTGGTGATAGGTGAATCATCGACACAAAGGCGTCATCGTTGACTGTACAACGTACAGAAAACCTCAATAGGGTCATGGACACGGCCTAGGAATGTCATGGACGTTAATGTGGATGCGTGTTGTTGCGTCTGCTGTGACACATTGAAAGCAACCCCAACTGAGAGGCAGGTCACGATGTCGAAGGATCTGACACAGTACGCCAACCCCAATGCGCTGGTGAGCACCGAATGGCTCGCCCAGCACAAGGACGATCCCAATGTGGTGGTCCTCGAGTCCAATGAGGATGTGCTCCTCTACGAGACCGGCCACATCCCCGGAGCCGTCAAAATCGACTGGCACACCGACCTCAATGACTCGGTGGCGCGAGACTTCATCAACGAGCAGCAGTTCGCCGAATTCGCCGGGTCCAACGGCATCAGTCCTGACACCACTGTGGTTTTCTACGGCGATAAATCCAATTGGTGGGCGGCTTACGCACTATGGGTCTTCACGCTTTTCGGCCATGATGACCTGCGGCTGCTCGATGGCGGGCGGCAGAAGTGGATCGACGAGGGTCGGGATGTCACCACTGAGGTACCCGCTCTTGTTCGCGCCGAGTACCCGGTTCCTGCCCGCCGCAATGACGATCAATGGCGCGCCTTCCGCGAAGACGTGCTTGCACACATCGGCAACGGCCCGCTGGTAGATGTCCGTTCACCGGCTGAATTCACCGGGGAAGTCACATCCGCGCCCGGGTTTGAAGACAAGGAAGGGGCACTGCGCGGCGGTCATATCCCGACGGCATCTTCGGTGCCCTGGGCACGGGCGGCAAACGACGACGGCACCTTCAAATCCCGTGATGAGCTGGAGCAGATCTACAAGAACGAAGCGGGGGTCGGCGAAGCTGAAAACGTGATCGCGTACTGCCGGATCGGTGAACGTTCCAGCCACACGTGGTTCGTCCTCAAGCACCTGTTGGGCTACAAGAACGTCCGCAACTACGACGGCTCATGGACCGAATGGGGCAATGCCGTTCGCCTGCCCATCGCCGTCGGCAGCGAACCCGGTCACTAAGGTGTCTGACCTTATGGCACTTCGCACCACTGAGCTCGGCGCTGGGCCTCACGCGTTGACAACCACCGCGTTCGGCTACGGCGCAATGTCCTTGGCCGGTGCCTATGGTCCTATTGATGAGCCAGCCGCGCTCACCCTGCTCCAGGAGGTGACCGGCCGGGGGATAACATTCATCGACACGGCCAATATCTACGGTTTAGGCCTCAGTGAGACTATTCTCGGCCGGTTCCTCGAAGGTCGCCGAGATGACATCATCTTGGCCACAAAGTGCGGGATTGAGCCGAAAGGTGAGGCTGGCAAGCGCAGCATCAATGGCCGCCCAGAGCATATCCGTGAGCAGATCGAGCTCTCGCTGCGTCGTTTGGGCACCGACTACGTTGATCTTTACTACCTGCATCGGCCCGACCCGGACGTGCCGATTGAAGAATCAGTGGGAGCCCTCGGTGAGCTGATCAGCGCGGGCAAGGTGCGCAGCATTGGGCTCTCCGAGGTCACCGCGGCAGAAATTCGTCGGGCACATCAGACATATCCGATCACCGCGATACAGTCCGAATGGAGCATCTTCGCCCGTGATGTGGAGGAGTACGTTCTCCCCACCTGCGCCGAGCTTGGCATCGGGTTTGTCGCCTTCTCACCAGTGGCCCGGGGACTCCTCACGGATGGGTTTGATCCCGAAGGATTGGGGGAGAACGACGCCCGGCACAAGTTCCCCTGGTTCGCGCCTGAGTACCTGGAGCCCAATCACCAGGTGGCGAACAAAGCCAGGCTGCTCGCTGCTGACGCAGGTATTCCCGCAGCGGGCCTGGCCTTGGCCTGGCTTTTTACCAAGGCTGAAGGTGCTGGCCTGAGCCTCTCGGTAATCCCAGGCACGCGTTATGTGGAGCACCTCGATGAGTTGCTCGCTGGCCTCGACGGTCAGTTGAGTGTTGAGCTCGTGGCGGCCCTAGATGCGCTCGCAGAGGAGGTCCGTGGTGATCGCAGCTTTTCCCCGCAATGGGTGTCAGGCGGCCGTGAAGGCCTGTTGCCGCGCGCTTCCGGAAAGTAAACCAAAATTACGTATCAGTAGCCGTTTAGGGTCTCAGTTCGCGACGCTGATTCAGCCTGGCTGGTCTCCCGTGATGACTTCACGGTCGGGATGATTGGCCCACTGACTGAATGAACCTGGGTAGAGGACAGCCTCGAATCCAGCTCGCTCCAGCGCGAGCGTAGAGTGCGCAGCAGTTATACCGGATCCGCAGTAGGTGGCAACGGGTTTGTCAGGGTCGACACCGACGCTGAGGAACTGCTCCCGTAAGGCTTCGGGTTCGAGGAACCGGCCGTTCTCATTCAGGTTCGCCGTCGTCGGGGCGTTCAGTGCGCCAGGAATGTGACCGGCTCGGGGATCAATGGGTTCATGCTCGCCACGGTAGCGTTCTGCGGCCCGGGCATCGACCAGTGTGCCGTGCTGCGGGAATCCTGCGACCTGGTTGATGCTCAGCGCCTCAAGCGTGCCGTACCGCAAAGTGATACTTCCCGGATCGGGTCTAATCTCGCCGGTTTCCAGAGCTAGGCCCGCGTCGATCCAGCCACGCAGCGAGCCGTCGAGGACGCGAACATCTTTCACGCCGGCGTGGCGCAGTAGCCACCACGCGCGGGCTGAGGCGGTGTTCTTGATGTCGTCGTAGACGACCACTGTGTCACCCTCGTGAAGTCCCCACCGACGTGCGGCACTCTGCAGGGTCTCGATGGTAGGCAGAGGGTGGCGCCCTTCGGAGAGGGGCCGCCCGTGTTCCGCCAGCTCAGTGTCGAGATCTACGAATACGGCTCCGGGAACGTGGCCTTGCAGGTATTTGGCATAGCCATTGGGGCGGTCGAGGCGCCAACGGACATCGAGGAGGCGCAGCCCAACTGCTCTCGAACTGATCGATTCGTGCAGTTCTTCGGGGCCGATAAGAGTTCCCATGGAAGTCCTTCCGAACGTTCGAGCCCCTGACCCGGCGGTGACGTATTCCATCATCACATGGGAAAGTTGCTGATCTGAAGCTTAACTCTCGGTACGTAGACGCTGCGCTGCGCGGGCGACCATAGGGGATCGATGCTCGGTCACCGAAGCGATTCGCTCCTTGACCGATTGCTGATCGGCCTCCGGTCGGAACGGCGAACCGGCGTCGAACGGCGGTGCCGGATCATACTCAATATAGAGCTGGATCTGGCGCGCCATTCTGTCGTCATACAGCTCCGCTGCCAGCGCGAGTGCGAAGTCAATGCCGCTGCTGATCCCCGCGCCGGTGATGATATGACCGTCACGCGCCACGCGCTCCCTGACCGGTACCGCCCCGAAGTCCTCCAACATGTGAAGTGAAGCCCAGTGGCTGGTTGCGCGTTTGCCGTTCAGCAGCCCCGCCGCGGCGAGAGCGAACGATCCGGTGCAGACGCTGGTGACGAATTGGGCACCTGCTGCCTGTTCCGCAATAAAACTCAGTGCTGCGTCATCCTCGAAAAGCTCGAAGGCCCCCGCGCCCCCCGGCACGAACAGCAGATCCGCCTGAGGGGCCTCAAGGAAAGTTGCTGTGGGCACAATCGAGAACCCGGAATCCGTGGGGACAGGGTTCCGGTCCCGCCAGGCGAAATGCACCTCAGCATCGGGGAACTGGGAGAAAACTTGGGCCGGGCCCGTCAAGTCCAGCTGGGTGACGTTCGGAAAGAGCAGAGCAACAATCTGCAGCGGTGCGGACATACGCGTAGTGCCCGCTACAGCTTCCCGATGGCAATCAGTAGCATCCGGCGCAGCGGCTCAGCCGCGCCCCACAGCAGCTGATCCCCGATGGTGAACGCGGAAATGTACTCCGGCCCCATCTCCAGCTTCCGGATGCGCCCCACCGGAATGGTCAGCTCACCGGTGGCAGCCACCGGCGTCAATTGTTCCATGGTCGCATCCTTCTCATTGGGCACGACTTTGGCCCAGTCGCTGCCCTCGGTGATGATCTGTTCTATCTCTGAGACAGGCAGGTTTTCGCGGAGCTTCAGGGTCAGCGCCTGCGAATGCGACCGCAGTGCGCCGATGCGCACACAGAGGGATTCAAACGGGATGCTGTCACCACGACGTTCCACACCCGGGGCGAGCGAGTCGCCACGCCCTAAGATCTTATTGGTCTCGTCCGAGCCCTTTCGCTCCTCCTTGGACATACCGTTGCCCAAGTCCGCGTCAATCCATGGGATCAGTGACCCTGCCAGCGGTACGCCGAACTGAGAAACGTCCAACTCGCCCTGCTGGGCCTCCAGGACTCTGCGGTCGATGTCCAGGATGGCGCTTGCTGGATCCGCAAGCCCATCAGCTACCACACCGTTGAGGTGACCAAACTGGTTCAGCAGTTCACGCATATGCCGTGCCCCACCTCCGGAGGCCGCCTGGTAGGTCATGGCGGTGCCCCACTCGACCAGGTCCTGCTTGAACAGGCCGCCGAGGCCCATCAGCATGCAGCTAACGGTGCAGTTGCCGCCGACGAACTCCTTCACACCCGCGGCTAGGCCTGCGTCAATCACCTCCCGATTGATCGGGTCCAACACGATGATCGATTCATCTGCCATGCGCAATGCTGAGGCGGCATCGATCCAAATACCGTCCCATCCGGCGGCGCGCAGCTTGGGATAGACCTCCTTGGTGTAGTCACCACCCTGCATCGTGACAATGATCGGAAGCTTTACCAGCGCATCGACATCATAGGCGTCCTGCAGCGTAGCGGTCTCAGCGGATGCACCCTGGAATTCCGGGGCGGGCTTGCCCACAGCAGAGGTAGAGAAGAACACAGGGTTGATATGGGCGAAGTCGCCTTCGCTCACCATGCGCTGCATCAGGACCGAGCCCACCATGCCACGCCAACCGATGAGCCCGACCGACGGGGAAGGATCGGAGACAGCAGAAAGGGCGGGGGATTGATCAGCAGAAGTCATAGTCACTAGCCTAGCGAACTGACCGCCTCGTTGTTCCCAGCCGTCATTGAGGGCGCAGGTTCAGCGGCGGCGGTAGGTTTCTATCCGGTAGTCGACACCGGAGGAGGAGGCGTTCCAGCCCTGATCTGGTTCGGAATGTACCAGTTCCCACACATCCGGGTTCAGCGTGGGGGCGAAAGTGTCTCCCTCAGAGTCAAAGTCCAGCCGGGTCACCGACGCCAGCTGGGCAATTCCGCTGTTGACTGCCTCGGCGTAGATGGCCCCGCCGCCCATGATCCACACTTCCGTAGCCGAACCAGCCCGCGTGTGAGCCAGTCGGACAGCTTCCGGCAAGGACGCTGCAGGCACCGCGCCGGCGTCTTCCAGTTCGCGGGACGTGGCGGCGTCGCCCGTGATGACAATATTGGTCCGGCCGGGAAGTGGACGGAACCGCTCCGGCAGCGAGTCCCACGTCTTCCTGCCCATCACAACGGGACAGTTCTGCGTACGGCTCCGGAAGTGCGCCAGGTCTTCCGGCACGTGCCAGGGCATCGTGCCGCCTGATCCAATGACACCTCCGCGTGCTTCAGCCCAGATCATGCCGATCTCCAAGGCTCGAGTCATCGCTGCAGTCCTTCCGTGCCGATCTTTGGTGAGTCAGCCACTCAGACGGCCACCGGTGCCTTGATGCTCGGATGCGGGTCATAGTCGAGTACTTCGAAGTCGTCGGACTCATAGGCGAAGAGCGACTCGGGCCTGCGTGACAGGCGCAGCTTCGGGTAGGGGCGAGCATCGCGGCTCAACTGCTCGCGCACTTGATCCTCATGGTTGCTGTAAATGTGGCAATCCCCACCCGTCCAGATGAACTCACCCGGCTCCAGTCCTGCCTGCTGCGCGATCATCAGCGTCAGCAGAGAGTAGCTGGCGATGTTGAATGGCACACCCAAGAACATGTCCGCGCTGCGCTGGTACAACTGGCAGGATAACCGCCCGTCGGCGACGTAGAACTGGAACAGGATATGACAGGGAGGCAGCGCCATCTCAGAAAGCTGCCCAGGGTTCCATGCCGTTACAACGTGCCGGCGAGAGTCAGGGTTGTGACGCAGCTGCTCGACAAGAGTGCCGATTTGGTCAATGCTCCCACCGCTGGGAGTCGGCCAGGACCGCCACTGCACACCGTAGATAGGACCCAAGTCACCGTTTTCATCGGCCCACTCATTCCAAATCCGCACTCCGCGCTCCTGCAACCAACGAGCATTTGAATCCCCGCGCAGGAACCACAGCAGCTCCACTGCTACGGCCTTGAAATGCACGCGTTTGGTGGTGATCAGCGGGAAAGAGTCAGCGAGGTCGAATCGGATCTGCCGGCCGAACACGCTGCGTGTGCCGGTGCCGGTGCGGTCTGACTTCTTTGCACCGTGCCGCAGCACATCTGCCAGAAGGTCTTCATAGGGAGTAGGGATCGTCGTCACACGGGCGATTCTACGCCAGCAACGCCTGGTGCCTTCGGTATTCCGGGTAGCGGCTCAGGTATTGGTCAATGTAGGTGCATTCGGAGGTGAACCGTTTGCCCTCCTCGGCAAGTCTGTCCAGCAGTAGAGTGACCAAGGCACGCGCATAACCCTGGCGGCCGAAGCGATCGTTGACGATCGTGTGCATGAGCAGCCATACGGGCTGACCTCCAATGGTCTCCTCCGCGTAGCCGACGAAGCCGATGAAGGTGCGTTTTCCATGCACTGTGTCCCACAGTTCTGCCCGGCACCGGTCATGGTCGACCACCAGCTCAGCTGTCGGGTGAATGTTCTTCTGCTCGCTCCTGCGGTGTCTTCCCATACACCAAGGGTAGTCGCCCGCTGTGAGTCATGTCACTGACAGTGCGTTGCGCGCCGGAACCGGTCGACCTGCAGCGACTCAATCTTCGTGGGGCTCGTAGACCTCAAGGGAGACGATACGTCCGCCTCTGTCTACCGCCTGCTGAGCCACCACGATGCCACCAGGTCGCAGAAACGGGTCCTCTTGGGGGAGCGCGTGTCCGAACTCTGGACTGGCCAACCACCTGCTGAGTTCACCGAGAACGATAGGCAGCACGGGCCGGTGGGTGCACACCAAGGAGGGTTGCATCCACTCCAGGGAACGGCGGATGCGAGAGGCAGCCTTGCCCGGGTTTTGTTTGGCTCGTTTCTCGGTGAGGGACTTACGGTACTTGATCCTGTGGTGGTGCTCCTTGACGTACGGAGCGATGCTCTCAGCACAACGTTTCCATGGGCTGGAGTGGATCTGCCGCGGCCGCCAGGCAGTCAGCAGCCGTTCCACAGACCTGGCTTGTCTCTTGCCCGTGGCGGCCAGTGGCCGCTCGGATTCAGCTTTGGCCCAGGAGGAGCGAGGTTTCGCTTTGGCATGACGCAGCACGACGAAAGGGACGGTGCGCAGCGAGTGCTGTCCGTGCAGCCGTTCCAACTCATTCAGCGGCTCGATGTCACCAGGGTTGGTGAGCATCTGCCGGGCCTGCTTGATGTCAGTCCAGAGGGCGTCGTCGGTCTCATCCCCATCGGGGCGGGGGCGGCCTTCCAACACTTCAGCCGCCCAGTACCAGACTTCTTTGTTCTGGACCACCGGGCCCTGCTTGGACTTCTTCGAAACCTCATATCGCGTGAGCGGCAGCGGAACCCCCAGGCGCACCTTCAGCTGGATCTCCTCCGCGACCTCACGCACTGCGCATTCCGGGAGCGTCTCGCCCGGATCAAGTTTGCCTTTGGGAAATGACCAGTCGTCATAGCGCGGGCGGTGAATCAACAGGACCTGGAGCTGGCCGCGGTGCAGCCTCCAGACGAGTGCGCCGGCTGCGAGAACGTCGGCGTCCGTTCCATCATCGGCAACGGAGGCGCTGCGCCGGCGAGGTACCTCAGTCATGTACTCCGAAGTGGTCACGAGTGAAAGATATCAGGACGGAGCTCTCCAACGTTTGTGGAGATCGAACTGTTCACCTCAGGCCGGACCAGAATCAGGCTCATCGGCAGGTCCGTACTGAGTGTCGACAGTGCTGATCCCGAACCCCAGCTTCTTGTAGAGTCCCGCAGCAGGAGCATTATCGGCGTCTACATACAGTATGATGGAGTCTACTGACTGCTCGCGCAGGTGCTCGATCCCCGCTACGGTCAGCGCGGCACCCAGTGCACGGCCCTGAGCCGCTGGGATCACACCGACCACGTACACTTCCCCGACTCGTTTTCCGTCTGGTTGCCGGTGGATCTTGGTCCAGTGAAATCCGACGAGCCGCTCCTCGGCGCCACCTGCGTCATCCCAGGCCAGGAGAAAACCCTCAGCTGAGAACCAATCCTCAGCCATCCGTGCCTGGAGGTCCTCCACGGTGAGGCGTCCCTGCTCGGGATGGTCGGCGAAGGCTTCAGCGTTGGCGGCCAGCCAGGCATCGTCATCGACCCCGGGCCGGAAGCTGCTCAGGGTCACACCATCGGCCAGCGCACGGCGAGGCAGCTCCACAGCATTGTCCAGGTGCATCTGCCACAGCTCACGCACCGGTGACCACCCGAAGTGTGCAGCCAGCGCGGGTCCGCCCGGATGTCCGCCATGGGCCCAGGCTCGGAGGGTTGCGCCGGGTTGGGAAGCCAGATCGGTCTCACTGAGGCCTGCCGCCAGTTGCTGGGCCAGCCCTCGTCGGCGGAAATCGGGATGTATCACCAATTCCAAGGTATGTGGGGCGGCGTCGTCCTGGGCCTGATCGGTGTCGCCGATGACGACGACGCCCGCTCCGACCAACCTGCCATCGCTGGAGTCGGTTGCCGGATCCCAGGCGTAGCAGATCACTACGCTGGAGGGCGCGTTGGTGGATTTGTTCAGTTCAACCCAGGTCTGATCGCCGAAAGGGGGTGTTCCGTCAACTGCTTGGGCTGCGGCGGCCAACTCGCGCAGCGCGTGGAGCTGGTCAGCCGTGGTCGTGTCCTGGCGGAGGTCGATGGTGACGTCGTTGCTCATGCTCTGAGCTTAGTGGTCCTGCTCGCCTCAGGCTGCGTCAGCGTCGTCGGTGTCAGGCGGCTCGTGCCGGTCGGTTCCCTCCGCCAGAAGCCGGTACCCGACATTACGCACGGTGCCGATCAGCGATTCATGCTCCGGACCGAGTTTGGCGCGCAGACGCCGGATGTGCACATCGACGGTGCGGGTGCCGCCGAAGTAGTCGTATCCCCAGACGTCATGGAGAAGTCGATCACGGGTGAATACCTGCCCTGGGTGAAGCGCCAGGTGTTTGAGCAGCTCGAATTCCTTATAGGTGAGGTTCAGCAGCTTGCCGTGGATCGTCGCCATGTAGGTGGTTTCATCAATCACGATCGCCCCGGCCCGAATTTCGCCGACAGGAACCTCGTCTTCAGCTTCGACGGATGCCATCCGGATCCGGGCATCAACTTCGCCCGGCGAAGCTGCCGCGAGCACAAAGTCGTCAGCCTGCCAGGCCTCATTCAGCGTGGGCAGTCCCGTCTCAGTCACGACCACGATCACTGGGGAAAGCATGGAGGACTTCACCAGCTGACACAGGGAGCGGGCGTGGGCCAGGTTGCTGCGCGCGTCTATGAGCGTGATATCCACATTCGGCGCTCGGACAATGGAAGCGGCCTCACAGGGAAAGGGGCGCACTCGGTGATTCAGCAGTTCCAGGGACGGCAACGTGTCTTCCGGGGCGTCCGAGAGTAACAGCACCTGAGCCATCGGCTGATCCTCCCTCGGCTTGTTTTGTCCATCAGTGTGACACTTAGGACCGTTTCGACGTGCGGAATTACACAGTGAAATAACTCACAGGGCCCTCTTACCGCATGGTGAAAAACACTAGTGCGAACGTAGACGAGTATAGCCATGCTTGCGGCTCTGGCAGGATGGACTACGTGAAATACCTGCCTGTCGCGCTCGCCGCACTGGTCGGCGCTGCCTCGATTGCCCTCGCATCCTGGGTTGGTGTCGCCGCCCTGCTGGTGGTGGTATGCGTACTGTGCGGCGTGGTGGCACTGGGTTGGCCGCAGCTGATGGGAGTCACGGCTCGGAAGTCACTTTCTGCGGTGATCATGGCTGCTGGCGTCGTCGCCGCGGTTGGTGCCGCAATTGTGACTCAGGTGGAGTCTCTGTTCTTCTGGTCGTCAGTCTCGCTGGCCTTCGGAGTCATGATTGTTTTCATGGTGCAAGTCATTCGTGGGTCTGGGCGGCCGCACAGGCTGGAGTCGACCCTCGGTGCGTGCACGGGAGTGGTGATCACCACCACCGCCGCCGGTTGGATAGCTGGTCTGCGATATCCAGCTGGCATGGTGGAGACCAGTGACGGCGCAGGCCTCTCCGCGCTTCGGGTGCGCGGGTTCGTTCCGTATGAGGACTGGGAGTTCTTGGGAGTATCCGGACCGGGAGGTGAGCTCTCGGTCGTGGCACTGTCTGCCTTCATCATGTGCGTCGGCACTGTTGCAGCCTGTGTCCCCGCGCGGGACGCGTTAGTCCTGCCGCTGATCGTGATTGCCTCCACGGCGACGTCTGTGGGTATTTCACTGGTGTGGGGTGAGCTGACGCTGCTCTTTGCCGGAGTTCTCGGTCTTGCCGGTGGCGTGCTGCTCGCCAGCTTCCGTCGATTCCTCTTCCTTCAAGGCGCCCCGGAGAAGATCCTTTCCCGTCTTGCGGTCGGGGCTGCACCTATAGCAGCCATGGGCGCACTGGTGTATTTCACCGAGCGACTGCTCTTTGCTTAATTCAGATAGGATGGGGCTATGAGTGACGCACAGATTCTCGCGCTGGAGGTCTTCTTCATAGGCCTACTGGTCCTGTCCGTGATCGTGATTGGCTGGATCAGTTTCATTGTGCTGTCCCGCTTGTTCAAGGGTCAGCGCTGAGACCTGACGGATCGGCTCCCGAGTCCCCACTGCTGGCCCGCCCTGGTGCGGTCGCTGCGGTGGGCCCAGACGCGGGCACAGCCGCTCATTACGGGAACCCCACGAAAGAACAGCGCGCCCTTGAGACAGGCTCCGCGCTGGTTGATATGTCCAGCCGGGCCGTGGTCACCGTTACAGGACCTGATCGACTCAGCTGGCTGACCACTCTGTCATCTCAGCAGCTAGCCGCCCTGCCTGCTGGGGAGTCCTCAGAACTGCTGCTGCTGGACATTGCCGGCCGGATCGAGCACGCACCCGCCATCGTTGATGATGGGGCGACCGCTTGGCTGATTACCGAAGCAAGCCGAGGCGAGGCGCTGGCGCAGTGGCTGGAGTCCATGAAATTTGCCCTGCGTGTGGAGATCTCTGACCGTACGGGTGACTACGCAGTGCTTGGCAGCACGAACCCGCTACCGGGAGGTGCTTCGCAGGCCCCAGCCGTCCGTTGGACGGATCCTTGGCCGAGACTGGGAGACGGAGCGGAGTCATACGCGGCGATCGACGAGGCTGACCACCCGGGCAAAGACTGGGCGTGGAACCTCACCCTGGTTGAGCGGGAGACTCTCGAGGACGTAGTGGCCTCCGTTGAGAGCCACGGCTGGCAGCTTGCCGGCGCACTGGCAGCCGAAGCGTTGCGCATCGCTGCCTGGAGGCCACGGCTGGCATACGACGTCGATGCCAAAGCGATTCCGCATGAGCTGGACCTGATTCGTACCGCCGTGCACCTCAGCAAGGGCTGCTATAAGGGGCAAGAGACAGTGGCCAGGGTCCACAATTTGGGTCACCCTCCGCGCCGGCTGGTCTTCCTCCATTTGGACGGCTCAGAACACACCCTTCCCTCGGTGGGTTCAGATGTGCTGGCGCCAAAGGACTCCTCAGATCGTGAGGCCCTGGCCCAGGAGCGCGCAGTAGGGGTAGTGACCTCTGTTGCCCGGCACCATGAGGCGGGTCCGATTGCCCTGGCCCTGGTGAAACGCAAAGTCGATCCTGATGCCCAATTGGTGGTTCGGGACAGGGAACTCCCGAACGATCCCGCTGACGACTCTGCACCGGAGCCCACTTTCTACGCCGCGGCCCAGGAAGTGATTGTCCGACCCGATGCGGGAAAGAACGTCGGGCGCCCGCAGGGTGACTTCCTCCGCGGACCCCGGCGCTAGTCTTAGCGTCCGAAGAGTATCTTCGCTTCCTCGTAGCGCTCGGAAGGTACCTCTTTGAGGCCGTCCAAAGCCTCGCTAAGATCCACCTTGACGATCTCCGTGCCGCGCAGTGCAGCCATATGTCCCCAGGCCCGCTCATGGACAAGATCGAGGGCTTTGATGCCAAACCTAGTCCCTAGGACACGGTCGTATCCGGTGGGATTTCCGCCGCGCTGAATATGCCCCAGGGTAGTGTTGCGCGACTCGATTCCGGTTCGCTCTTCGATCTGGGTCGTGATGAACTCTCCGATGCCGCCCAAGCGTGGACGGCCATCTTCCTCCTGCCCCTTACCTGCCAGGGCCTCCTCGGCGTTCTCAGGAATGAAACCCTCAGCGACAACTACCAGCGGTGAACGTCCGCGGGAGTGCACCTGCTCCACCCACTCGCACAGCTGGTCAATGGTCACCTGCTGCTCAGGGATGAGGATGGCGTGGGCGCCGGCGGCCATTCCCGAATGCAGAGCAATCCAGCCCACATGACGGCCCATCACCTCAGAGACCATGCACCGGTGGTGGGACTCACCCGTCGTGCGAAGCCTGTCCATGGCGTCAGTCGCTATGGAGATAGCGGTGTCGAAGCCGAAGGTGTAATCCGTCGCCTTCAGGTCATTGTCAATGGTCTTGGGCACCCCCACCACCGGGATACCGTCGTCGGCAAGCCGTTTGGCTCCAGCCAAGGTACCTTCACCGCCGATCGCGATCACCGCATCGACATCATGGCGTTTGAGCTGCTTGGCGATCTTCTCCGGCCCGCCCTGGGGATGGTTGTACGGGTGGGTCCTTGACGTCCCGAGGATGGTTCCACCCTCCCGCGCGATGCCACGGACATCCTGGCGTCCCAGATCGATGTAGTCAGCCTCGATCATGCCTTTCCACCCAGATTTGAACCCCACGAACTCGTCCCCGTAGGACTTGATGCCATGGAGTACTGCAGAGCGAATGACCGCGTTGAGTCCGGGGCAGTCCCCTCCGGAGGTCAAGAGTCCGATGCGCATGGATGAGTCACTTCCTTCTCGCGTGGTGCGAAACGTGATGGTCCTGACATCCTCGGCAGGTGGTTCCGCTTCAGTCTATTACCGGCGGAGGCGTTACTTGCTGCCCAACAGTTTCTCGATACGTTCTATGCCATCCACCAAGTCCTCGTCCCCGAGGGCGTAGGACAAGCGGAGGTAGCCGGAGGGCCCAAAAGCTTCACCGGGGACGACGGCGACTTTGGCCTTGTCCAGAATCACCTCGGCCAGCTCTGTGGTCGAGGTGGGGGTCGACCCACCGATCTCTCTGTTCAGCGCGCCCCTAGCGTCCACATAGGCGTAGAACGCCCCCTGCGGCACCGGTGTCTCGAAGCCAGCGACCCGGTTGAGTTTTTCAACAATCGTCTTGCGCCGCCGGTCAAAGGCCTCGCGCATCTGCTCGACCGGTTCAGTGGGACCGGTGATCGCAGCCAGGGCTGCCCGCTGGGAGACGTTTGCCACGTTGGATGTGAGGTGCGTCTGCAGCGTGGTCGCAGCCTTGATCAGGTCCGCCGGGCCGACCATCCAGCCCACGCGCCACCCGGTCATGGCGTAGGTCTTGGCCACGCCGGAGAGAATCACCACCTGATGTGCCAGCTCCGGAACAGACGCGATGGAGGTAAACGGCACATCGTCATAGGTGAGTTTTTCGTAGATCTCGTCGGTGATGACCCAGAGGCCCTGCTCGGCAGCCCACCGACCGATCTCCCGAGTCTCCTCCGGTGAATACACCGCACCGGTAGGGTTCGACGGGGACACGAACATCAGTGCTTTGGTCCGCTCGGTGACTGCCGACTCAAGCTGGTCAACGGTGACCTTGTATCCCTGCTCGGGCCCGGCGAAGACTTCTACGGTGGAGCCGCCAGCTAACTTGATGGCCTCCGGATACGTAGTCCAGTAGGGGGAAGGAACAATGACCTGATCACCTGGATCCAGGAGCGCCGCCAGACTCGCATACACGGCATGCTTGCCTCCGTTGGTGACCAGCACCTGGGAAGCCTCTGCGGCATATCCGGAGTCGCGGGTGGTCTTTTCGGCAATCGCCTCCCGAAGCTCCGGAAGTCCCGCGGCAGGGGTGTACTTGTGGTTCTTAGGGTCTTTAGCGGCGGCCACAGCTGCCTCGACAATGTGGTCCGGAGTGGGGAAATCGGGCTCACCTGCGCCAAAACCTATGACATCCTCACCGGCAGCTTTGAGCGCCTTGGCTTTGGCGTCAACTTTCATCGTGGCGGACTCTGCAATCGACCCGATACGGGCGGAGACTCGGTGGTGGGGAAGCGGCATGACAGAAGCGTCCTTTCTGGGGCGGGCACAGATGACCTAGTCGTCACAACCCTATCTGGACGCGTCGCCGTCGTATACCATCATCTGCTGGTGCAGTTGGTGTTATGCCGAGGCTCGGCGTAGACTTGGCTGCCGGTGTCTTGAACACCTCTACTGGGCATGCCCTCACACGTGTGGGAATGATGCCCAATAGGGCAGTGGCGCAATTGGTAGCGCAACGGTCTCCAAAACCGTAGGTTGCAGGTTCGAGTCCTGTCTGCCCTGCGTTGGACAGTGCTGTGATTCACGCAGTACTGCTTCACGGGGAAGGATGTGCCAGCTCCGGCTGGCATTGCCTTGAACCCAAAGCCTCTCAGGAAGCCTGTGGGGGAGCAGCCACAACGAACAGAGCAAGCAGATGGAGTCTTCGTGTCCCAGACACCAGTGACAGACACCGGGGGTCACTCCGGCGGTGAATCACGTCCGAAGAACCCATTGACACGAGCGTGGCGGTTCCTGAAGCAGGTCTTCGACGAGCTGCGTAAAGTCATCGTTCCCACACGTCGGGAACTGGTGAACTACACGGTCGTGGTCCTCGTGTTCGTGCTGATCGTGATCGGCATCGTCTCCCTGCTCGACTGGGGGTTGGACAATCTTTCATCCCTCGTGTTCGGCGGCGGCGCAGGCGCCGGCGCAAACTGAGATACGACAACCAACTGAATCCGGCTCGCGCCGGCGTACGCAACACACTTACCTAGGAGAAACGTGTCTGATCAGGAACTGACGCAGGACGACGCAGCCGAGGCTGCAGAGGCTCCCGCGGAGGAGGAGAAGACTTACGAAGAGCGCGCTGAAGAGCTCAAGAGTGAGCTTCGGCGTGGCCTGGGTGACTGGTACGTGGTGCACACCTACGCCGGTTACGAAAAGCGCGTGAAGTCCAACCTCGAGACCCGTATACAGACTCAGGACATGGAGGAGCAGATCTACGAGATCGACGTCCCCATGGAAGACGTCGTGGAGATCAAGAACACGCAGCGCAAGGTCGTCAACCGTGTGCGCATTCCCGGCTACGTCCTGGTTCGCATGGAGATCACCGATGAGTCATGGGGAGTGGTTCGTCACACCCCAGGTGTGACCGGATTCGTCGGCAATGCCCATGACCCGCAGCCCTTGAGCAGCGATGAGGTCTTCCACATGCTCGCAGAGCACCGTCTGGGTAAGCCCGGCGAGCGGAAGGTCGAAGTCCTCGATGGAGAGGGCGGTGCTGCTCCCACTCCGACATCAGACGTGAAGGTGGACTTCGAAGTCGGCGAATCGGTCACGGTCACCGATGGCCCCTTCGCCACCCTGCCGGCGACCATCTCCGAGATCAATGTCGACGCTCGTACTCTGGTGGTGCTGGTCTCGATCTTCGAACGCGAGACCCCGGTGACGCTGAACTTCAACCAGATCGAGAAGATCTACTAACCCCAGCCTCACGGCAGCAAATACCGCTGTGAGAGCCAACAACTGAAGACTTCGTCGTCGCTCTCCATGCTTTGGGAGAACGGCGGCGACCTGAGCGGCTCGGCCAGATTCGCTCACCCCTGCAGCCCTCGCTCCTGAGTCTGCAGGACGCACGGAAACTAGTAAAGGACAGATTATGGCCCCGAAGAAAAAGGTCTCCGGGCTGATCAAGCTTCAGATCCAGGCTGGTGCTGCCAACCCGGCACCACCAATCGGACCTGCGCTCGGTCAGCACGGCGTCAACATCATGGAGTTCTGCAAGGCCTATAACGCCGCGACCGAAAACCAGCGCGGCAATGTGGTGCCTGTAGAGATCACCGTCTACGAAGACCGCTCCTTCACCTTCATCACCAAGACCCCGCCCGCGGCAGAACTGATCAAGAAGGCAGCGGGTGTCAAGAAGGGCTCCGGCGTCCCACACACGGACAAGGTCGGTAAGCTCTCCAAGGCTCAGGTCGAAGAGATCGCTCAGACGAAGATGGAAGACCTCAATGCCAACGACATTGAAGCTGCTTCCAAGATCGTTGCCGGTACCGCCCGTTCCATGGGCATCACCGTCGACAGCTGATTCAGCTAAACAAGACATATAAGAAAGCCCGGACACTCCGGGAATGTGGGAAGGGCCGAGCGCGGCCCATGTACCACAACTGCTAAGGAGAACAACGCAGATGGCAAAGCGCAGCAAAGCATACAACGCAGCAGCCGAGAAAATCGGCGAAGACACTATTTACAATCCGGCTCAGGCCGTGGCTCTGGCTAAGGAGACCAACCCCTCTAAGGCAGACGCCACCGTTGAGGTTGCGATGCGGCTCTCCGTGGATCCACGCAAAGCCGACCAGATGGTTCGCGGCACCGTGAATCTTCCTCATGGAACCGGTAGGACCGCCCGTGTGGTTGTTTTCACCCAGGGTGACAATGTGGCCAAGGCCGAAGAAGCTGGCGCTGACTTCGTGGGAGGCGACGAGTTGATCGCCAAGGTGCAGGACGGATGGGTCGACTTCGACGCTGCCGTGGCTTCCCCAGACATGATGGGCAAGGTCGGACGACTGGGCAAGGTACTGGGTCCCCGTAACCTGATGCCGAACCCGAAGACCGGTACCGTGACCCCAGACGTGGCAAAAGCCGTCTCTGAGATCAAGGCAGGCAAGATCGACTTCCGCGTGGATAAGCACGCCAACCTCCACTTCGTCGTGGGCAGGACAAACTTTGAACCCAAGCAGCTGGCTGAGAACTACGCAGCAGTGCTTGAAGAGGTCCTGCGATTGAAGCCTTCGTCCTCCAAGGGCCGCTACATTCAGAAGGCCACCGTCTCGACCACCTTCGGACCTGGGATCCAGGTAGACCCGAACGTCACCAAGGTCGTCGTCGGCGAGTAGCTCACTACCCCTCGCAGGAGCCCCGTTCCCCTATGGGAGCGGGGCTCCTGGCATGTCAAGCTCGGTGTTCGGCACGGTGACTGCCAGGCTAGTCAGAACAGGCCAGGTTCACCAGCTTCAGAAGGAGTGCGGGAAACCGGGGGACGCCAGACTGGCGGGCCTCCAGGATCCCATCGAGATGCCCGCTATCAGAGCAGCGGCACCCCTGTACGTTTTGTTCGTCTGCTTGAGGACATGTATAGTCAGTCATTGACCAAAGACCGCCGGTCGCTTCAGCCGTGCGAGAATCAGTTGGCGCTGAAACTCGTGGTCACCGGGACCCCCGGAGTATGGCTGAGCTTTAAAGACCCTCACGGGCGACCTGCGCAGGTGGACAAAGCCAGCATGACACATCATTGTGATGTTCAGTTGAGCCCTGTGCACTTGTGCATGGGGCTTTTTCTATGCCCCCACCTGTGACTCTGACTGGCAATGTAATTCGGAAGGAGTGCCATGGCGAATCCTGAGAAGGCGGCTGCCGTTGCGGAGCTCAAGGAGCTCTTCAACGCCTCAAACGCTGCCGTGCTCACGGAATACCGCGGCCTCTCCGTCGGCCAGCTGCAGCATTTGCGGCGGTCCGTGCGGGAGAACGCAAACTACGCCGTGGTGAAGAACACGCTGACCGAGATCGCAGCCAAGGAAGTCGGCATCGAGTCCTTCGAGGGCCAGATGAGCGGACCTTCTGCGATCGCTTTCGTTCACGGTGATGCCGTGGACGTGGCAAAAGCTCTGCGTGACTTTGCCAAGGACAACCCTCAGCTCATCGTCAAGGGCGGCTATATGGATGGCAAGCCCCTGACGGAGGACGAGGTGAAGAAGCTCGCGGATCTTGAGTCCCGTGAGGTTCTGCTCGGCAAGCTGGCTGGTGCCTTCATCGGTGCACAGACCAAGGCGGCCGCTACCTTCCAGGCTCCGATTTCCAAGATGGTTCGGACCGTGGAAGCCCTGCGCGCGAAGCAGGAAGACGCTGCCTGACGCTTGTCAGCGCACACAAACGAAAACAAGATCCGTTTCAAACACGTAAGGAGCCAACCCCATGGCTAAGTTGAGCCACGACGAACTGATTGAACAGTTCAAGGAAATGAGCCTCATTGAGCTCTCCGAGTTCGTCAAGGTCTTCGAGGAGACCTTCGATGTGACTGCAGCAGCTCCTGTCGCCGCAGCAGGCGCAGCCCCCGCTGGTGCCGAGGCTGCCGAGGCTGAAGAGCAGACTGAGTTCGACGTCATTCTTGAAGCCGCTGGCGACAAGAAGATCGGCGTCATCAAGGAGGTGCGCAGCTTGACCTCCCTCGGACTGAAGGAGGCCAAGGAGCTGGTTGACGGCGCACCTAAGGCTGTTCTGGAAGGCGCAGACAAAGAGTCCGCTGAGAAGGCTAAAGAGGCCCTCGAAGGCGCTGGCGCCACCGTCACTCTCAAGTGATTGGGGCGGCTTATGCCGCTCTCAGAAGGTGAAACACGAAACCCCGGTCTACTCCGTTGAAGGAGCGGACCGGGGTTTCGTCGTTAGGGTACAGATGAACTTGTCACACGCTACTCAGATGCGTGTGCCGGGTTTGGGTCGAAGACCGGCAATAATCAGGGACACACCCGCAAGCGAGCAGATCACCAGGCCCACAACAAGTGGCTCCACGGTGATGCCGAAAACTACTGAAGCTACCACCCAGCCTGCCAAAAGCAGACTGATCAGTGCGAACACCACAGAGCCCAATCGCAGCCTTCGGGTATCTCGAGCTGATGCCGTCACCTCGGTTGTGCGTGTGGGAGACAACGCCCCGGGGGCCTCTTCTGGCCCCTCAACGCGTTCCCACCAGCGGGGCTTCCGCTCTGGTTCCTTCCACGTGAAATCACGTTCGGACTGAGCCCTCAGGGACTCGGCGAGCAGGGCGTCAACATCCTCCGGCTCAGGCGGGATCGGCACCGTCTGCTGATGAACCGTGTGCTGATGAGTGTGGCGGTTCTGTTCCGCGGCATCGTTGGACGGACTCGTCTTGTCACTCATTCCTGCTCCTCCTCATCGCTGAAGATGCCTAGCTCTTCCTGCTTATAGGTGGTCTCGTCATAGATGACCACATTGCCGAAGGCATTGCCCACCTTCAGCTCTACAGTGCCTGCTGCCACCTCTGGGTCCACGTCCTGAGGTGTGGCGCCGATTCCCTGATAGGAGTCCCAGAGTGACTGAGTCCGGATATCCATGTTGCCCATGAAATTCCTGGGGTCGATCTCCCAATAGACATCATCTGGCAGCACCACGGTGGTATTGGCGAAGGCATTGTTGACATCGACTGTGGTGTGAAAATCCCCCGTATCGAAGAACTCCGCCGCGGCGGTGGCATCAGAGAAGTCGACCTCATCATCGGCGGCGAACCTGTCGCTGAGGTTTCGAAGATCCACAGTGGTGTTGGCAAAAGCCGTGTTGACCGTCTCCGACTGCGTCTCGTAGTTGCCGAATACGTGGTTTGAACTGCTCTCCAGGTTCGACGGTGCGAACAGGAAGACCACCAGCATCAACACTGTGAAGGTGCCCAGCAAGCCGGCGCGGCCCCGTGTGCCGCGCACTGCCGCACCAAGGTGCATCAGCGCCAGCAGCGTCACCACTAGCGCAAGTCCTAAGAGGACCGCGTTGGTGGTGGCGAGTCCGACAGTGGTGGCGAACCACATGGCAGCGGCGATCATCGGTACAGCCAGCAGCGCCAAACCAAAACTGACCATCCGTCGGCGGCGCTTCTCCTCGGCGACGCGGGGATTCTCCTCCTGCCGCTTTGTCGGCGGAGGTGAGACCCTCATGCCCCCGGCAGTGGCGTGTGAGGTTCCAGAGTGAGAGCTCTCAGCGTAAGAGTGTGCCTGAGGCCCGCTTTGCGCGGCCGACGCCGAACGGCCAGCTGGTGGTGGGCCCTCCTTGGGGTACCAGGCCGGCTTGCCGTCTTCGCGGGGGGTGCCCTTCGCCTCTGCCGGTGGCTTCGAGTCAGCTGATCGGTGGGCAGAGGCCCCGGCTTTTGGGGAGTTGCCTTGAGCAGATGAGTTCCCGGTGTTGCGCTGGTAGCCGCGGAAAATCGCCCACAGCAACCAGGCGACCAGCCCGATGATGACTAGGTTCAGCAGAATCGCAAACGGCCCCACGATATTCGGTGTGAAGACATTCACCGCCCCCACCAGAGTGAGGATGCCTGCACCCCAGAAACCTGCGGGGTAGGAACCGCGCAGCGCCTGCTGGGCGTGAATATGGCCCCGGGAGTCCGGCAGGAACATCCACGAGAGTCCGTAGAAGAGAGCCATAGGGGAGAAGAAGATGATGAAAGCCACGACGCCGATACCACGAACCAAGGCGGTGTCCCAGCCGAGTTTTTGAGCCACGGCGGCGCATACTCCGGCTGCCCAGGCGTTGTCGGGCCGCTCGAGCCCGAGGGTTCGAACCCAATCGAAGACTTGATGGCCGGCTTCGCGGCGGCCGTGATCTGAAGTGCTCATGACTCCAGTGTCGTCCTGTTGGTGCCATCACCGCTATGCGGGACGGCCCTGATCGCACCCTGATATGGCCCCGGAGACCCCCGAATCTCCTGTCTGAAGCCGGTGTGGCCATGACACTATGGAGGGGTGGAAACAACGACGCCGGCTCAGGACCAGGTGCCCCAGCGGCCTCCGCTGCGCCGAGCACTGGGCACCCCCGTCGCAGGCGTCTGCTTAGGGCTGTCGCGCCACCTCGGTTACCCCGTGCCACTGGTGCGGTTGGCGTTCATCGTGCTGACGTTGGCTGGCGGAATCGGGCTCCTTCTCTACTGCTGGCTGTGGGTGTTCGCCCCCACAGAGAAAGAACCCACCGGCGAAGCTGCCGTGCGGGGCCTGAGCGGCCCAGCGCTGGCGGCATATGAGCCGCGGCCCCAGGACAGCCCCGAGCGCAGCGCATCGAGCAAAGCTCAGCGCGGACTGGACACGTTAACCTCATCACCGGAAATCATGATGGGCAGCGTGCTGCTGGGTCTTGGTGCTCTCATGTTGGCCCAACTTCTGGGCGTCAGCATTGACTGGCGAATAGTCATGGTGCCGGCCGTCATCATCGGAGGCGTGGGCCTGGCCTGGTCCCAATTGGACCATTCGCAAACGGCGCTGGGTCAGGGAGCTCCGGGCCAGCGAACCGCAGCTCTCTGGCAGATCAGTTGTGGGGCAGGATTGGTGCTGGTGGCCATGCTTGTCATCGCCGGCGGACTGGTGGGCACCGGCGAGCTCATCGCCGGGACAATCGTCGGCGCCATTCTGCTTGCCGGGCTTGCCCTGGTTCTGGCCCCCTGGTTCATCAAGCTCTACCGCACCTCCCAAGTAGAGCGCGAACGCGCCGCGGCTGAGGCAGAGCGGGCAGACATCGCGGCGCATCTGCACGATTCGGTCCTGCAGACACTGGCCATGATCCAGAAGCAGAAGTCTGACCCGGCTGAGGTTGAACGCCTGGCCCGCAGCCAAGAGCGGCAGCTGCGGTCATGGCTCTACCGGCAGAATGCCCAGGCCACCGGAACGTTGAAAGACCAGGTTCTTTCGGTGGCTGCTGAACTGGAGGAGCTGCACTCTGTTCCCGTTGAGGTGGTGGCAGTGGGGGAGTCGCGGCGTCGTCAGCATGAACCGCTGGTGGCCGCTACCCGTGAGGCAATCCTCAACGCGATCCGGCACGCTGGCCCGGCATCGGTATACATCGAGTCCACCGAGGCAGAGGACGCCGTGTTCGTCAGAGATCGGGGCCCCGGTTTTGAGCTGGATGCAATCGCCGAGGACCGCATGGGCGTGCGAGAATCCATCATCGGCCGGATGAAGCGCGGCGGTGGCACGGCCCGGATTCGGTCCAGGTCCAGCGGGACGGAGGTCCAGCTCTTTATGCCGGCAGAGGCCCAGTCGCCGGAGAATGGTTCACAGGGCGCACCTACGCAGGTAGAAGCAGAGAGGCCGCAGGAGTGATGACCCACACCACCACCCAACGCCGCATTGTGATCGTGGACGACCACAGGATCTTCCGCGCCGGGCTCAGGGCAGAGCTCGGTGACTCTGTTGAGGTGGTCGCTGAAGCTTCAACAGTGGACGAGGCGGCCCAGGTTATTCGGCACACGCTGCCGGAGGTCGTCCTGCTGGACGTCCACATGCCCGGTGGCACCGGCGGTGGCGGAGCCGAGGTGGTCAAACTTTGCCGCGACCTCCTGGAGCAGGTGAAGTTCTTGGCGATCAGTGTCTCCGACCAGGCCACGGATGTGGTCTCTGTCATCCGTGCCGGAGCCCGCGGCTACGTCACCAAGACCATCAGCACTGATGAGCTGCTGAGCGCCATTGACGCTGTCGCGGAGGGCGACGCCGTCTTCTCACCTCGTCTGGCGGGGTTCGTGCTAGACGCTTTTGGCACCTCTGGCCTTGCCGAGGATGTCCGCGATGAGGAACTCGATCGGCTCTCAGCCCGCGAGG
This sequence comes from Nesterenkonia haasae, assembly GCF_010119385.1. Taxonomy (GTDB): domain Bacteria; phylum Actinomycetota; class Actinomycetes; order Actinomycetales; family Micrococcaceae; genus Nesterenkonia; species Nesterenkonia haasae. The sequence continues at coordinate 59,542 of NZ_VFIE01000027.1, read as the reverse complement.
TCGAGGTCATGCGGTTGATTGCCCGCGGATACACCTACCGGGAGATCGCCTCTGAGCTGTTTATCTCGATCAAGACCGTTGAGACACACGTGTCCAAGGTCCTGCGGAAACTCCAGCTCTCCAGCCGTCATGAACTCACCCGTTGGGCTGAACAGCGTCGCATCGTCTAGTCCACCATCATGGGGCGGTGTTGCTGCTCCCCACCAGCTGGCTCCCGAAGAGCTTTCGTCGATGCCCGAACGACCAGTTCAGGGGCAATAGTGACATGCCTGTCCTCAGTGCGACCTGCGAGGCGTTCGCTGAGCATTTCCAGCGCCAGCCGTCCCATCTCGTGACGCGGTTGGTCCACACTGGTCAATTGCGGGCGGAGCATCCGGCAAATGCTTGAGTTGTCATATCCCACGATGCTCAACTGATCAGGCAGGCGCACCCCGGCATCGAGACAGGCGCCCACAAGGTCGGCGGCGACCCGGTCGTTCTGGGTGAAGACCGCCGTGGGGGCGTCCTTCTCCTGCTGAATCTGAAACACCAGATATCTGATTGCCGCTTCGAGCTGCTCGGGACCCTCAACCTGGGGGTCAACACCGGGGAGCCGGGCGCGCATAATCTTGGTGAACGCCGCGCGTCTGTGCATCGCGGCAGGTCGGGAGGAACTCGTCAGGTGCGCAATGTTGGTATGTCCCAAATCGGTCAGGTGCTCGACGGCTAGGCGGGCACCGATTTCATCCCGATTGGCCACGGTGTCTACGCCCGGGACAGGGTCCGGGAGCCGGCCGATGACTACCAGCGGCACCCTCTTGCTGATTCGTTCCAAGTACTGGGGGGACACCCAGGAGGAAATGATGATGACGCCTTCAACCCCAAGTGCCAGCAGCGAGTCAAGTTCAGCCTGCAGCCGGGTGGCGTTTCTGCGGCCGTGACCGATCACCAGGCGGAGATCGCGCTCGGTTGCCGCGTCCTCCACCCCGGCGGTGACATCCCGGTGGTAACTGTTGCCGAGGTCCTGAAGCAGGATTCCCACGAGTCCGGTACGGCCCTGTACCAGCGAGCGTGCCCACACGTTTGACCTGTACCCCAGCTCTTGGGCGACAGCCAGAATATGTTCTCGGGTGGTCTCGGAGACTCCACGTTGATTTCTGATGGCCAGAGAGACCGCCGACTTGGAGACGCCCGCTGCCTCTGCCACATCGTGAATAGTGGGCTGACGCACCGGACGACGACGCCGCCCTGGGGCGGTCGGGGTGAGGTGTGGGTTCATCAGCTGATCCAGTCATGAGAAGCATAAGCAGAGGTCTGTGCCAAAGATTAGGCGGCCAAGGTGGCCAAATGGGCCGAAACTGGTACGTTCCAGCAGATTGTCGTGGAAGGTTCCACAACTGTTTACCTCGTGTCTCACAGTCCGTCACTGCGTGTTCGTACTTTCGACGACGACGCGCCAGTAGATCGTTCCAGTCTCGAGGAGAACAATGACTCACCGTATGCACGCCGACCCAGCAGTCCCAGTGCGCGGCACGGCCCCTGCCCTGCGCAGAATCCCTGGAGCGCTGCTGCTGGATTTCGGTGGGGTCATCATCACCACGTCTAAACGGGTCGAGGGCCGAGCGCAGTTCGCGAAGATTCTGCAGAACCGGCTCTCGGCAGGCGGAGTCGAGCTGACGGCCGCACGGCTCGAAGCATGTCTGGAGGCGGGCGCAGCTGCCCTGAAGCACTGGAAGCATGCCTCTTCGCGTCGTCGTCAGCCGCGGGAGCTGACGGTGGAAGAGATTCTTGGTGAGTTCTACTTTGGTGACCTTCCTGACCCAGCACGGGCACTGCTGACAGGAGACGGCGCAGAACTGCTGGATCAGATGTCCACAGCGCTGACCGACCACACTATCCGCGCCGGAGCCAGAGAGCTCATCCACTATGCCCAGGAACAGGGCATTGCCCTAGGGATCGTCTCCAACGCGCACTCCGGAAGAAGCCACCGACGCATCCTGTCCGAGCTCGGTCTCAACGGAGCGTTCGGTGTGCAGATCTACTCCGATGAGGCAGGAATCCGCAAACCCCATCCAAGTATGCTGACCCGTGCTGTCGAGGCGCTGGGGGTCGAAGCTTCCGACTGTTGGTATGTCGGCGACACGCTTGACCGTGACGTGGTCGCCGGTCGCCGTGCCGGGATCGGCGCTGTAGTGCTTACCCGTTCCCAGCACACCGCTGAGCCCCCCTTTCTCATCCACGACGTGGCCGACGCCACCGTCGAAGACCCCGCAGCTCTGCTGAGAATTCTGCAGGATGCGGTGGCGGCCCCGGACGGTGGGACCACGCCAGCGCTTGCTCAGCGGAGCTACCAACCTGCAGCAGCTCAACCTGCAGTCATGAAGAACCAGGCCATTCTGCTCGATCACGGTGGGGTCATCTCACATACGGGGAAGCCCCAATATCAATTCGCGGAAGGAGCCGCTGCAGTCGAAACCGTGCTGGAGCGGGCCGGTTGTGGCATCGAGCCGGGTGCGGGGCTGGCGATCATTCGAACAGCGCATGAGAACTACAAGCAGTACAAGGCTGAGCATGACGACGACGCCTGGGGTAGTGGCCTCGACTATCGGGAAATTACTGCCCGTCAGTATTGGGGGGAGTTCACTGGCGAACTCATCAGCAAGCGCCAACGCCAGGCGCTGCTTGCAGAGGCGACACAGCTGCAGCTGGCTCTCTACCGGTCCAAGTCCACAAAAGCCGAACGTCCCGGCATCCGCCGGTTCCTGGAAGATTGCCGCGCTCATCGTCGACCGGTGATCATCGTGTCGAATACGATCTGCGGCGCCGGGGTGCGTGGGATAGTGCGCAGCTATGGGTTCGACCACCTCGTTACTGGGTGGGTCTGCTCCGATGAATTCGGTCGGAAGAAGCCGCACCGAGACATCTTCGACTTCGCTCTGCGGATGGCAGGGGTGGCGCCGGAACATGCAGTCATGGTGGGAGACAAGCCCTTCAACGATGCATTCGGAGCCCAAGGTGCAGGCATCACACGCAGAATCATCACCCGCGGCGGGTCGGGCACTGACGCGGAAATCGACTCAGCTTTGGCTCGGGGGTGGGTCACCGACGTCGTTGACGATCCCGGTCTGATCCCCGCACTGCTGAGCTGAGGCAGCAGCAGAGTCGAGAAGACACCGGGCAGTGGACCGTTCCAGTCAATTCGGGGCGAAGTTTCCCCCTCTCGCTTCCGTGAGTTCACCCGTCGATCACCGCACATCCATAGCGTCTTGCCTGGAACGGTCCAGATGAGGACTCGCCCCGCCCCATCAATTACCCACAGGCCCCACTTGAGAGGCACAACCTATGCGACACATAGCACGCACCACCGCAGGGCTGGCGCTGGGCGCCCTTGCCCTCACCAGCTGCGGAAGCGGCGAACCAGGACCACCGGAAGCCGCTGGCCCTGACCAATCCCAGAGGCTGGTCGACACAGGCATGGAGACCGGCGCTCCCGTTCTTTCCGAGGACCGCACCGCGCCGTCGGGGCAGGCCCCTGACCTCGAAGATCTCGAGGAAGCTGGAGAGATACTTCCGTTGGAAGATCGCTTGCCTGAAGCTGCAGTGACGATTCTCGGCGCAGACGGAGTCGGTCAGTACGGCGGTGAAATGCAGATGGCCATGAATGGCAACGACGACGACTCGCTCATCCGGCGCTACGCTGCCTATGAACCGATGGTTCGCTGGGACGGCGACTGGTCCAGCGACATCACCCCCGGTGTCGCCCGAGATTGGGAGATCAGCGAGGACGCCAGCACTTTCACTTTTCACCTCGAAGAAGGCATCCGCTGGTCCGATGGGGAGCCTTTCACTGCTGATGACATCGTCTTCGGCTACGAGGACGTATTGATGAACGAAACGCTCACACCCGGGCCCGTGGAGTACCTGATGGATCCCGGGGGTAACTGGCCTGAGGTCACCGCGATTGACGATTACACCGTGGAGCTTGATTTCGAGGAGCCCCATGGACTGTTCCTCATGCAGCTTGCCCGCGCCGAGGAGGATGGCAAGTTTCACCGATTCCCACGCCACTACCTGGAGCAGTTCCACACCGACTACAACGACTCAGCAGATGATCTCGCCGAAGAAGACGAATACGAAGATTGGGCAGACATGTTCACCTCAAAGGGGTGGGTCACCCTCGGCACCGGCTTCGACTCTCGATGGATGAACCCTGAGCTGCCGCAGATCAATGCCTACATCATTGAGACCCCGGCCTATGAAGGCACTCGAGTGACTGCGGTCCGCAATCCCTATTACTGGAAAGTCGATGAGGAGGGCAACCAGCTTCCCTACATCGATCGGCTGGTCTTCGATGTCTACGACTCTGCGGAGGTGATCGCCTTCCGAGCGGCAGCCGGCAATATCTCCTACCAGGACCGCCACTTCGATCACGATTTCCGCCCGCTTCTGGCGGAGTCAATGGAAGAGTACGACTTCAGCTTGGTCGATGTCACCAGCACCGATATGAACACACTGTTGTTCAACTTCAACCACATCCACCCCGATGAGGTCATGCGCGAGGTCTTTACAGATGTGAACTTCAAAGCAGGTCTGAGTCACGCACTCGACCGCGAGGAAATGATTGAGTTGATCTACTTCGGTCAGGGCGAACCCTCACAGGCAGCGCCGCGCGAAGGATCTCCCTTCCGGCACGAGAAGCTCGCAAATCAGTACATTGAGTTCGATACCGAGCTGGCCAATGAACACCTCGATCGAGTGCTCCCAGAGACGAACAACTCCGGAAACCGCCTCGGCCCGGATGGCCAGCCATTCAGCTTCGCCGTCGATGTCGCCACCGACCGTTCTGTGGAGCACGCACGGGCCCTGGAACTGGCCCAGGGCTACTGGGAGCAGGTCGGGATCACCATGGAAATCAACACTATGGACCGCGACCTGCGCAACGAGCGACGCGACGCCGGAGAGTTCGATGTCTATGTCCGCGACGGTTCAGCAGGCCTGCAGGACGCGATCCTACGACCGCACTGGTACATGCCACACGGAGATTCCGGTGCCTACGCCTGGTCTTGGGGTTCCTACTATCTGGACGGTGAGGAAGCCGGTGAGGCGCCGCCAGAAGACTCTCTGGCCTGGGATCAATGGGAGCTGTACGACAGGATCTTGGTGACCGCGGACCAGAATGAACAGGCCGAGCTGATGGAGGCGCTACTCGACGTTTCTGCCGAGGCCTTCTGGACCATCGGTCTTTCCACAAGCCCGAACCGTGCCGGGGTGGTCGCCAATGGGCTGCGCAACGCGCCACACGAGCTCTACGAAGCCAGCGCCTATCAGAACCCGGGCCCCGCTTACCCCGCAGTGTGGTGGTGGGAAGACCCTGAGGAGCGCATTGCCGATGACGAGGACGATGCCCAGCAGTACGTGGAGGACTACGAGGGGGAAGACCTTCCCGAGGACTCATGAAGGGCGCCCGCATCTCCTAATCGGCGCTGAGCCGATTGCCCATCCGAGCGGGGTCCCCCGAACGGTCGAAACCATACTGAATCCCCGGAGGACCTGAGTTAACGATGCTGACATACATGATCCGCCGCATGGGGTGGTCCCTGCTGACCATCTGGCTGATCTCCCTTGTGTGCTTCTTCATCATCCAGGCTCCTCCGGGGGACTTCGTCTCCGTGCTGATGGCAAACATGGAGGCAGAGGGGCGCCGGCTCAACGCTCAACAGGTCGAGGTGCTGCGCGAACGCTACGCCCTGGATCAGCCCTGGTATGCCCAGTACTGGGCATGGGTCAGCGGGATCTTGACCCAGGGGGACTTCGGCTATTCGTTTCGATATAACAGGCCCGCTGTCGAGGTCATCGCCGAACATCTGCCCTTCACCCTCTTGCTCGCCGGTGGAGCTTTGCTTCTGACCTGGGTGATTGCCTTCGCCATTGGTATCTACACCGCAGTCAAGCGGTACTCCTCAGGCGACTACTTCTTTACGTTTCTGGGATTCATCGGTCTGTCGGTGCCGAACTTCGTCCTCGCCCTGGTGTTCATGTACATCGCGTTCCGCTATTTCGGAATGAGCGTGGGCGGGCTGTTCAGTCCAGATTTCGTGGAAGCGGACTGGTCGCTGGCTCGGGTCGGAGACCTGACCAAGAATCTCATTGTGCCGGCACTGATCATCGCCACAGCAGGGACCGCTGGGCTGATAAGAATCACGCGCGCGAATCTCTCAGATGAGCTTACCCAGCCATACGTCGTCGCCGCCCGCGCCCGCGGCCAACGCGAAAACGTGTTGCTGATGCGCTATCCGGTCCGTGCAGCTATGAACCCGTTCATCTCCACTGTGGGATACGCGATCCCATCGGTTATCTCGGGGGAAGTCATTGTCTCGTCAGTACTTTCACTACCGACAACCGGGCCGGTGCTGCTCGGAGCGCTGCGCAACCAAGATATGTACCTGGCCGGCAGTTTTCTGCTCATCCTCGGGGTCCTGACCGTCATCGGGACTGTCATATCCGACCTTGTGCTCGCATGGGCCGATCCCAGAGTCCGCCGCCAACATTCAGGAGCCGCCCAGTGACCACCGGACAGAAGACTGCCAATGATCGGGCCGGCACCCGGTCTTCAGGGGTTCTGATTTGGCGCCGGTTCAGGCGGCACAAACTCGCGGTAGTGTCACTGTGGATTGTCATCGGGGTCTACCTCATTGCCGCCTTCGCAGATGTGATCGCCCCACGCCCTGCCGGAGACTACAACGCCGACTACCCCTACGCGCCACCCCAGTCGATCACTATGACCGATCCCGGTGACGGCCGCGGGTTCGGCCTCTACGTGCACGGTTACATACAGGAATTCGATGAGGTCTCCTGGAACCGCTACTACACAGAGAACCCTGATGAGCTGCACAAAGTGGAGTTCTTCGTCGAATCCGGACACGACTATCGCCTGCTTGGTCTGTTGGAGACAGATCGGAAGCTGTTCGCGCCAGCCGACGCCGATGCGCCGTTCTTTGTCATGGGTTCTGACGCCAACGGGCGCGATATCTTCTCTCGGGTTGTCTACGGCGCCCAGATCTCAATGTCCATCGGGCTGATCGGCGTCACCCTCAGCCTCCTCATCGGCATCACCCTCGGGGCACTTGCCGGTTTCTTCCGTGGGCCCATCGATATGGTGATCCAACGCATCACCGAGGTCTTCATGTCGATTCCCACACTGCCGCTGTGGATGGCCCTTGCAGCCGCCCTCCCTCGGGATTGGGGACCGCTGACCATTTACTTCGCAATTACAGTTCTGCTGTCCCTCATCGGTTGGACCTCATTGTCCCGCGAAGTGCGCGCGCGAGTTCTCACCCTCCGCAGTGAGGACTATGTGGTCGCGGCTCGGCTCGACGGAGCCAGTCGTTTTCGGGTGGTCCGGCGCCATATTCTGCCAAGCCTCACCAGCCATATCATCGCTTCAGTCACGCTCGCCGTGCCGGCGATGATCCTCGCTGAGACAGCTCTGAGCTTCCTGGGATTGGGGCTGCAGCCACCACTGGTTTCCTGGGGAGTGCTGCTGCAGGAATCACAGAACATCCGCTCGGTGATCACGGCTCCCTGGCTGCTTATCGTGCCATCCGCCGCCGTCGTGATTTCCACTCTTGCGCTGAACTTCCTCGGCGATGGCCTGCGCGATGCGGCCGACCCCTACGGAGGTGCTGTGAAATGACAGAGACGACGACGCCGCAGACTGCCGAAGCTGATGCACTAGCCGGTAACTCATACCCACCCCTGTTGGAGATCGAGGACCTCACCGTAGAGTTTCCCAGCGACGATGAGCTTGTCACCGCCGTGGCCGGCGCCCACCTCACCATCAAGGCCAACCAGGTGCACTGTTTGGTGGGCGAATCCGGGTCCGGGAAGTCCCAGACAGCACGTGCGGCCCTTGGACTTCTCGATCCCCCAGGCCGAATTACCTCTGGGCAGATCCGCTTTACCCAGTCCGATGGCCAAGTGTTGGATCTCGCGAAGCTCAAACCACGCGGCAGGCGAATGAGGCATGTTCGTGGCGGGGAGATCGGCATGATCTTCCAAGAGCCGGCAAGAAGTCTCTCACCCATGCACACGGTAGGTTTCCAGATCGCCGAGGCCATGCGCTTGCACCGCTCCATCGGTGGCAGGGGGCTGACTAAGAAGCAGGCTTGGAATGCTGCCGTAAACGCCTTGCGCGAAGTGCGTATCCCGCGTCCGGAATTGCGCGCCAATGCCTACCCGTTCGAACTCTCTGGAGGGATGCGGCAGCGAGTGATGATCGCCATCGCGCTCGCCGGCCAGCCGCGCCTGTTGATCGCTGATGAACCTACTACTGCACTGGATGTGACCACTCAGGCCCAAATCCTTGACCTGCTGCGTCATCTTCAGACTGAACGGGGCATGACTGTCCTGTTCATCACCCACGATCTCGGCGTGGTCGCTGATGTTGCTGACGAGGTGTCGGTGATGCGCCGCGGTGAAGTCGTCGAGACTAAGCCTGTCTTCGATCTCTTTGCCGACCCGGATCATGCCTATACTCGGACACTGCTTGCCGCCACGCCAAAGCTGCGCGTTGCCGGGCCAGAATCGGCTCCTACGGCCCAATCGAAGCTGGGGGAGCGCCCCGCCGCCAAGACTCCGCTGGTCTCCGTGCGTGGCCTGACTCGCACCTTCACGCTGAAGTCGGGGGTGATGGGTCAGAAGCGGAACTATCTGAGCGCAGTTGATGGGGTCGACTTCGACATCTACCGCGGTGAGACGCTCGGACTGGTGGGGGAGTCAGGCTGCGGCAAATCTACACTCGCCAAGTGCCTGCTTCGTGTAGAGAAGCCCACCTCCGGCAGCATCACCCACCGATTGGCCGGTCCGCAGCAAGTGCCCGCCGAGCACGACGCCGTCAACGTCGCCACCGCGCCAGAATCCTCGCTGCGTGCGTACCGCCGCCAGTTGCGCATGGTCTTTCAGGATCCGTTCGGATCGCTTAATCCACGGATGACCGTGCGGGATATTCTCGCCGAACCACTGCGACAGGAGGGGGCGCACAGCCGCGACAACCTGGTGGCGTTGCTGCAGTTAGTGGGACTGGAGGCCGCTCATCTGGACCGCTACCCTCATGCCTTCTCCGGAGGCCAGCGTCAGCGCATAGGCATCGCACGGGCCATTGCTACCGATCCTGCTGTCCTGGTGGCCGATGAGGCAGTCTCCGCCCTGGATGTCTCCGTGCGTGCGCAGATCCTCGACCTCATGTCCGACCTGCAGGAACAGCGCCAATTGAGCTACCTCTTCATTTCCCACGATATGTCGACAGTGGAGCACCTCGCCGACCGAGTGGCGGTGATGTACCTCGGCAGGATGGTCGAGATCGCGCCCACCGCAGAACTATTCGGAAGGCCCAGACACCCATATACGGAGACGCTGCTCTCCGCAGTGCCGATTCCTGACCCATCGAGGCAACGGGGCCGGCAACGTATTGAGGTCTCCGGGGAGCTGCCCGACCCGACGGAGAAGCCGTCAGGCTGTCCGTTTCGGAACCGATGCCGTTTCGCTCGTGAGGTATGTGCGGCCGAAACGCCGCTTCTGCGCGATCTGGGTGAGGGAAGACAAGCGGCCTGCCACTTCGCGGAGGAACTCGACCTCACCGGTGTTCTCCAATGAAGCAGGGGGCCGCTGGCAGACACGCGGATGCAGGGGAGGTTCCAGGGTCGTCACTGAGGTGCTAATGTGGACGCCGTCACCTCCAATCTGGGGGTATGAGGCGTGCACTTGCGTGCGCCCGGCCTTTCTGTGTATCCTGAAACTTCGCGTTTCCCCTCACATCTTCGTGCCTTCATATAGCGGTAGGCGCAATTGGGGTTGAAGCTGCTCCAGAAGCAGCGCAACCTCCAAGACACCTGTGGAAGCGATCCGGTACGCAAAACGTAAAAGGTCTGTGGAAGGATCCCTCTTGGTCGCCTCGAGCACCTCACCAAATACCGCTGCATCGGCCCGCACTCCCGAGTACGCCGGCCGTCTCTCATTCGCAAAGATCCACGAGCCCCTCGATGTCCCAGAGCTGCTCGCTCTGCAGATCGAGTCTTTCGACCGCCTGGTGGGCAATGAAGCCTGGGCTGCCCGCGTGGCTGAGGCCAAGGAGAAGGGCATCAAGGGTGTCTCAGACACTTCTGGTCTCTCCGACATCTTCGAAGAGATGTCACCCATCGAAGACTTCCAGGGGACCATGTCCCTGAGCTTCTCCGATCCGGAGTTCGCTGATCCGAAGTTCACCGTGGAGGAGTGCAAAGACCACGACACCACCTACTCGGCACCGCTGTACGTCAAAGCCGAGTTCATGAACCACAACACCGGTGAAATCAAGCAGCAGACCGTCTTTATGGGCGACTTCCCGCTGATGACCAACCGCGGTACGTTCATCATCAACGGTACCGAGCGCGTCGTCGTCTCGCAGCTGGTGCGTTCCCCCGGTGCCTACTTCGAGTCCTCCCAGGACAAGACCACCGACAAGGAGATCTTCACCGCGAAGGTCATCCCGTCCCGCGGCGCATGGTTCGAGTTGGAAATCGACAAGCGTGACCAGGTCGGTGTACGTCTGGACCGCAAGCGCAAACAGCCGGTCACCGCTCTGCTGAAAGCCATCGGTTGGACCGAATCCCGGATTCTCGAGGAATTCGGTGGATACGACTCCATCCGCGCCACCATCGAGAAGGACACCTTCGAGACTCAGGACGAGGCGCTGCTGGACATCTACCGCAAACTGCGCCCGGGCGAGCCGCCCACTGTTGAAGCTGCGCGTGGACTGTTGGAAGGCCTGTACTTCACACCCAAGCGCTACGACCTGGCCAAGGTGGGCCGTTACAAGCTCAACCGCAAGCTGGGCGTGGACAAAGACTTCTCAGATTCTGACGCCAGTGTCCTCACCGAAGATGACATCACTGCGATGATCCACTACCTGTGTGCTCTGCACGCTGGTCAGCGGACCACAAAGGGTGTGCGCGATGGTGCTGAGATCGAGATTCCAGTCACCGTGGATGACATTGACCACTTCGGCAACCGCCGCATCCGCGCGGTCGGTGAGCTCATCGAGAACCAGGTGCGGACTGGGCTGTCTCGTATGGAGCGTGTGGTTCGTGAGCGCATGACCACCCAGGACGTTGAGGCGATCACTCCGCAGACGCTGATCAACATCCGGCCCGTCGTCGCCTCCATCAAGGAGTTCTTCGGCACCTCCCAGCTCTCGCAGTTCATGGATCAGAACAACCCACTGGCTGGCTTGACCCATAAGCGGCGCCTGTCCGCACTGGGTCCAGGTGGTCTGTCCCGTGACCGCGCAGGTATGGAAGTCCGTGACGTCCACCCCTCCCACTACGGACGTATGTGCCCCATTGAGACTCCGGAAGGCCCGAACATCGGCCTGATCGGCTCATTGGCAACGTACGGCCGGATCAACAATTTCGGCTTCATTGAGACTCCCTACCGCAAGGTGGTTGACGGCAAGGTCACCGACCAGATCGAGTACCTCACCGCCGATGATGAGCTCGTGGCCAATATTGCCCAGGCAAACGCACCACTGGAGGAGGACGGTAGCTTCTCAGAGGCGACTGTCCTCTGCCGCGGCAACGTTTCCTCCGGCGAGCAGGGCGAGCCAATCCTGGTGGAGCCAGAAGGCATCCACTTCATGGACGTCTCCCCACGCCAGATGGTCTCCGTAGCTACAGCTCTTATTCCGTTCCTTGAGCACGATGACGCCAACCGCGCGCTTATGGGCGCGAACATGCAGCGCCAAGCGGTGCCGCTATTGGAGTCAGAGTCCCCACTGGTCGGAACCGGTATGGAGAAGTACGCCGCAATCGACGCGGGAGACTCTGTCACGGCCATGAAGGCCGGTGTCGTCACCAAGGTCGCAGCTGATCTCGTCATCGTTCAGAACGACGACGGCAGCTACACCAATTACCCGATCATGAAGTTCCAGCGCTCCAACCAAGGCAACGCATACAACCAGCGAGTGCGCGTCACCGAGGGCGACCGGGTCGAATACCAGTCGATCATCGCCGATGGTCCGTCCACTGAGCACGGCGAGCTGGCTCTGGGCAAGAACCTGTTGGTTGCCTTCATGTCATGGGAGGGTTACAACTTCGAGGACGCCATCATCCTCTCCCAGCGGTTGGTGCAGGATGATGTCCTCACTTCCATCCACATCGAAGAGCATGAGGTCGACGCGCGGGACACCAAACTCGGTGCCGAGGAGATCACCCGGGACATTCCCAACGTCTCCGAGGAAATGCTGGCTCAGCTCGACGAGCGCGGCATCATCCACGTAGGGGCAGAGGTCGACTCCGGAGACATCCTGGTTGGTCGTGTCACACCCAAGGGCGAGACGGAACTGACACCTGAAGAGCGCCTCCTGCGCGCCATCTTCGGGGAGAAGTCCCGCGAAGTGCGCGATACCTCGCTCAAGGTTCCGCACGGTGAATCCGGCACGGTCATCGGCGTCCGCATTCTCGATGACGGCGATGACGACCACGAGCTGCCCCCTGGTGTGAACCAGGTAGTCCGGGTCTATGTGGCCCAGAAACGCAAGATCACTGACGGTGACAAGCTCGCTGGCCGCCACGGCAACAAGGGCGTCATCTCCAGGATCCTCCCAGTCGAAGACATGCCTTTCCTGCCAGACGGGACCGCGGTCGACGTCGTGCTCAACCCCATGGGTGTGCCCGGACGTATGAACATCGGCCAGGTCATGGAACTGCACCTGGGTTGGGCAGCAGCCAATGGGTGGAAGATCGCCGGTGACCCCGAGTGGCTCAACTCCCTGCCGAACCTCCCCAAGGAGACAGGTCCCTGTAAGGTCGCTACGCCCGTGTTCGACGGTGCCGATCCGGAAGAGCTCACAGGCATTCTGGCGTCAACCAACCCCTCCCGCGATGGAGAGCAGTTGGTCGGACCTGACGGCAAAGCCAAGCTGTTCGACGGCCGCTCAGGCGAACCTTTCCCCGACTCGGTCGCGGTGGGCTACATGTACATACTGAAGCTCCACCACCTCGTGGACGACAAGATCCACGCCCGCTCCACCGGACCGTACTCCATGATTACCCAGCAGCCGCTGGGTGGTAAGGCACAGTTCGGCGGCCAGCGCTTCGGTGAGATGGAGGTGTGGGCACTGGAAGCCTACGGCTCCGCCTACACCCTCCAAGAACTGCTGACCATCAAGTCTGATGACATCCACGGCCGCGTCAAGGTGTACGAGGCCATCGTCAAGGGCGAAGACATTCCAGAGCCTGGTGTTCCGGAATCCTTCAAGGTGCTCATCAAGGAGATGCAGTCGCTCTGCCTGAACGTGGAAGTGCTCAACGAGCACGGCCACGCCTTCCAGATGCGCGACGCTGATGCTGAGGACTCCGGCTTCTCCGCCGCAGAAGAACTCGGCATCGACCTCTCCAGGGCAGAGCCCAGCTCAGTCGAAGAAGTCTGAACGACTTCACTCGACTCAAACGCTTGACGAATCTTTACAGACAGAAAAGAGAGATACCGGACTATGTCCACTGAATCCTCATTCGACACCATGCGCATCGGGCTGGCCACCACCGACGACATCCTTCGCTGGTCCCACGGCGAGGTGAAGAAGCCAGAAACCATCAATTACCGCACGCTGAAGCCTGAAAAGGACGGCCTGTTCTGCGAGAAGATCTTCGGACCTTCCCGCGACTGGGAATGCTACTGCGGCAAGTACAAGCGTGTTCGGTTCAAAGGCATCACATGTGAGCGCTGCGGGGTCGAGGTCACCCGTTCCAAAGTCCGCCGTGAGCGGATGGGCCACGTTGAGCTGGCTGCTCCGGTGACCCACATCTGGTACTTCAAGGGTGTTCCCTCACGTCTGGGCTACCTCCTTGACCTGGCACCTAAGGACCTCGAGAAGGTCATCTACTTCGCTGCCTACATGATTACCTCGGTCGACGACGAACGCCGCCACGAGGATCTGCCTAATCTTCAGGCTGAGGTCGATCAGGAAATCAACCATCTGACCTCTCAGCGTGACGCGGATATCGCCGCCATCGCCAAGGAGCTCGAAGACGGCCTCGCGGAACTCGAGTCCGAGGGCGCAAAGGCTGCGGAGAAGAAGAAATTCCGCGAGACCAAAGAGAAGCAGATGGCGCAGCTGCGCAAGCGCTCCGATGCTGAAATCGAACAGATTCAAAACGTCTGGGACCGTTTCAAGAACATCAAGGTCGGACACCTCGAGGGTGACGAGACACTCTTCCGCGAAATGCGGGCAAAGTACGGACAGTACTTCGAGGGCTTCATGGGAGCTGAATCCATCCAGAAGCGACTGAAGTCGTTTGACATGGAAGCAGAAGCCGAGTCGCTGCGCGAGACCATCGCCACAGGTAAAGGTCAGCGCAAGACTCGTGCCCTCAAGCGCCTCAAGGTCCTCAACGCGTTCCTGGTCAATGGAAACTCCCCCACAGGCATGGTCGTCGAGGCCGTCCCTGTGATCCCGCCGGAGATCCGGCCCATGGTTCAGCTGGACGGTGGACGGTTCGCCACCAGCGACCTCAACGACCTCTACCGCCGAGTGATCAACCGCAACAACCGCCTCAAGCGGCTGTTGGACCTGGGTGCACCAGAGATCATCATTAACAACGAAAAGCGCATGCTGCAGGAGTCCGTTGACTCCCTGTTCGACAACGGTCGTCGTGGCCGTCCGGTCACCGGACCGGGCAACCGCCCATTGAAGTCGTTGTCCGACATGCTCAAAGGTAAGCAGGGACGTTTCCGTCAGAACCTGCTGGGCAAACGCGTCGACTACTCCGGTCGTTCGGTCATCGTGGTCGGCCCGCAGCTGCGGCTCCACGAATGCGGTCTGCCCAAGCAGATGGCGCTGGAGCTGTTCAAGCCTTTCGTCATGAAGCGACTGGTCGACCTCAACCACGCACAGAACATCAAGTCCGCCAAGCGGATGGTTGAACGTCAGCGCTCTGCGGTGTGGGATGTCCTGGAGGAGGTCATCACCGAACACCCAGTGCTGCTGAACCGCGCACCAACTCTGCACCGTCTGGGAATCCAGGCGTTTGAGCCGCAGCTCGTGGAGGGCAAGGCCCTTCAGCTCCACCCGCTGGTGTGTGCTGCATTCAACGCCGACTTCGACGGTGACCAGATGGCCGTTCACCTGCCGCTGGGCCCCGAGGCGCAAGCCGAAGCGCGCATCCTGATGCTCTCTTCGAACAACATCCTCAAGCCCTCTGACGGACGCCCCGTTGCGTTGCCAGCACAGGACATGATTATCGGTCTGCACCACCTCACAACTGTCCGCGAGGACGAGGTGGGCGCTGGCCGGGTCTTCTCCTCACTCGGTGAGGCGCAGATGGCATTCGATCTCCAGCAGCTGCACCTCAACGCCCCGGCGCGAATCCGTGTAGACGGTTTTGTGCCCTCGAAGCAGACACCCGCGCCAGAAGGCTGGGAAGACGGTCAGCCTGCGCTGATCGAAACCACCTTGGGCAAAGTGCTGTTCAACGAGCTGCTGCCGCTGAACTACCCCTGGCAGGACCAGGTGGCAGACAAGAAGTCGCTGGGTACGCTCATCAACGACATCTCGGAGCGGTACACCACCGTTGAGGTCGCCCAGACCTTGGACAACCTCAAAGATGCCGGCTTCTACTGGTCGACCCGCTCCGGTGTCACTGTTGCGATTTCGGACATCACGTCCAACTTCGACAAAGCCGCCATCATGGATAAGTACGAGGCCCAGGTTGCCAAGGTCGAGGAAGAGTTCGGTCTCGGCTTCATCGGTAAGGAGAACCGGACCCAGGAGCTGCAGGAAATCTGGGGCAAGGCCACCTCTGAGATCGAGAAGGCGATGATGGAGGGAATGGACTCCCTCAACAACGTCAACCGTACGGTGACCTCGGGCGCACGAGGCAACTGGAACCAGATTCGTCAGATCGCTGGTATTCGTGGCCTGGTGACAAACCCCAAGGGTGACATCATCCCTAGGCCCATCAAGTCCTCCTACCGTGAAGGCTTGACGGTGCTCGAGTACTTCATTGCGACGCACGGCGCCCGAAAGGGTCTCGCGGACACCGCATTGAAGACTGCGAACTCTGGGTATCTGACTCGCCGACTCGTGGATGTGTCCCAGGACGTCATCGTGCGCGATGAAGACTGTGGCACCACCCGCGGGCTCACCGTCCCGATCGCTCAGCCGAAGTACTACGCTCACGACGACGACCTGCGCGCAGACGGCGTACTCGTTAAGTCCGGTCGCCAGTACGTGACTGAGGAGATCGAAGATGGAGGCGAGTTCGAACTTCACAAGATGGTCGAGACCTCCTCCTACTCACGGACGTTGGCTGAGGCAGTCGCAGATGCCAATGGTGAAGTGCTCGCTGAGGCTGGTGTCGAGGTGGGTGACGTGCTCATCGAGAAGCTGTTCGATGCGGGAGTGAAGACCATCAAGGTCCGCTCCGTGCTCACCTGTGAGTCACCAGTCGGTACCTGTGCAGCGTGCTACGGCCGTTCCATGGCCGCAGGACACCGCGTCGATGTCGGCGAGGCTGTCGGAATCATCGCCGCTCAGTCCATCGGTGAACCCGGTACCCAGCTCACCATGCGTACCTTCCACTCCGGTGGTGTGGCATCGGCTGACGACATCACCCAGGGTCTTCCCCGTATCCAGGAGCTCTTTGAAGCCCGCACTCCGAAGGGTGTGGCTCCGATCGCGGAGTCTTCCGGACGCGTGCACTTCGAAGAGGATGAGAAGCAGGCTCGCCTGGTCCTCACTCCGGATGATGGCACTGAGGAGCAGGTATACCCGATCCTGCGCCGGGCTAGGCTGCTTATTGACCTCGGAGAGGACAACTCCGGTACCGCCCACGTGGAAGTCGGCACCCAGTTGGTCCGCGGCCATGTGGACGCCAAACAGGTGCTCCGCGTGCTTGGTCCACGGGCCGCCCAGAAGTTCCTGGTGGCAGAGGTCCAAGAGGTCTACCAGTCCCAGGGCGTCGGAATCCACGACAAGCACGTCGAGGTCATTGTCAGGCAGATGCTGCGCCGAATCACCGTCATCGAATCCGGGGAGACGACCTTGCTCCCGGGTGAGTTGGCAGACCGTTTCCGGTTCCAGAATGCCAATAAGGCAGCCTTCGAGCAGAACAAGCGTCCAGCCTCCGGACGTGACGAGCTCATGGGTATCACCAAGGCCTCGCTGGCTACTGATTCGTGGCTGTCGGCCGCTTCCTTCCAGGAGACTACCCGGGTGCTGACCCAGGCGGCCATGGAAGGCAAGTCAGATCCGTTGCTGGGTCTGAAGGAGAACGTGATCATCGGTAAGCTCATCCCGGCAGGTACCGGTCTGGACCGGTATACGCAGACCCAGGTCGAGCCCACAGAGGACGCCAAGGCGAACCTCTTCACCGGACCGAGCCTCTACGGTTCGAGCTTCGACTACGCCGGTGCAGATGGTGACAATGAGTTCCACGCGATTCCGCTGGAGGACTACAACACAGACGTCGACTTCCGGTAATAGCCGGATAGCGGCAGCACCGCAGAGCTGAGGGCCTGGGAGCGTAAAGCTCCCAGGCCCTCAGTCGTGTGCACGGGGGTCATCCACGTGAATCCCGAGGTGGTCGGCCAGGTGAGAGGCTAGAGCCTCAAGCTGTTCGGACGAGACTGTGGCCCCGCGCAGATGCTCAAGTCCGGTCACACGGCGAAAAGCAGCACCCCTGAGGTCGACGTCTGTCAGCCGTGCCGCAGACAGAACCAGAGTCTCAAGTGAGCAGTCCCTGAACTGGACACGACTGGCCGCGGCGCCGGTCAGGTCCAGCTCGCCGATCTGACACCGCTCAAGGAGCACATCTGAGAGCTCGGCGCCTCTGAACCCTGTCAGATCCAAATCGCTGACGAACAGATCCTCCACAGCGCATTCCACCAGGCTCGCATCTCGCAGGCGCAGTTCCTCGCACGTAGCCGAAGTGAGCAGGCGCCCTTCTGCAGAGGCCGCGTCCACGAACTCTTCACAGGTGATCGGGTCCAGATCCGTGGGTCTGCGCAGGCTCAGTCTGGGAGGGAACATCCCACCAACCTAGCGCGCCGGCCGGACATCCCTGCTGCCGTCACGGTGTGGTCACGATTCTCAGCAGGCATTGACCCCGTGTGATCCCGATCCGTAAGGTCCGCAGCATGCGTAGGGAATTAGAGTGGGCTCCAGCGCTTGTACTCGCGCTGTTCACCCTCTCATCCTGCGGTTCCGCAGAGAATGGGGCCACCGAGAGTGCCCAGATCGAAGATGGCGCCGCCGCGGAAGTCATTGAGGCTGACGATGCCGCAGAGGACGCTCAGGGTGAGACGTCACAAGAAGACAGCCGGGCACCCGACGGTGGGGAATCTGACACAGATCGCCAGGTGGTCACGACTGCAGCTGCTGTTGTGGAGGTCGACGACACCCGTGAAGCATCGCAGTCCGTCCTTGACCAGGTCGCCGGAGTCGGTGGTCACGTCGAAGCACGGGAGGAAAGTACTGACGACGACGGTAGACCCACCTATGCCCATCTCACCGTCCGAGTGCCGGCGGAGGAGCTCAATGAAGTCATAGATAACCTCGCCAACTTTGGAGATGTCACTGAACTGTCCGAATCCGCACGTGATGTGACGGGTACAGTACGCGGTCTCGATGCTAGGATCCAGGCGCTAGAAACATCAGTGGAACGACTCCTTGAGATTATGAGCGAGGCAGACACCGCGGAGGAACTCCTCCAGGTCGAGACCACCCTCAGTGAGCGACAGGCTGAACTGGAGTCACTGCAGGCTCAACGCAACGCGCTGGGAGACCAGGTGGCACTCTCAACACTCCACGTGACGCTGAGTACAGAACCTGTCACAGAAGTGCAGGCTGATGGATTTGTAGGCGGTCTCCAGACAGGTTGGAACGCACTAGTCGAGTTCGTCAACGCAGTGTTAGTGGTGACAGGTGCGGCGCTTCCCTGGCTGGCTGTCCTCGCAGTGCCGGGTGGCATCGCCACTGTGCTCATCAGGCGAAGAGTGTCACATCGCCGCCGCGCAGCACAATCACCTCCCGAGCCTGCCGAGGATCCTGTTGACCGGGCCTCTGAGTACCCTGAGGGCGGTCCCGCCAATCACTCTGGCCACACGGCGACCCAAGGGCACCGTCATCCAGAGGAGGAGCATCCCAAGGCCCGCGAAAGTTGAGTCACCCGAGTAAGAGGTCACACCAGAAGTCCGACCTATCACGCGCTCCGGGCATGGAGCCGGTCACGATGCACGAGACGTTCGCTGAACTCGGAACGGAGACATGATTTCAGTTGTTTCGCCAGACACGCCCCGAGCTGGTATCGTTATCTTGATTGTTTCTGTGTGGCAGTAGGACTCGGTCCGGGTTGCGGGGAAGGTGCGCAACAAATGCCACATATTTTCATGCTCAGCCGCTTGCGGAGGTAGTGAGAAAAGAACCACTGGTTTTTGACTCTCGCTGCAAACCGCAAAAGCTAGGAGCCTGAAGCAGTGGCGGAGCTTCACCGGCGCAGAGACTTGCCCGGCCGGCAACGGCCATACGACCTGAACAACAATGGAGATTGCATAGTGCCTACTATTCAGCAGCTGGTGCGCAAGGGGCGCACCCCCAAAGCCGCGAAGAACGCTACTCCCGCACTGCAGGGATCCCCGATGCGCCGCGGCGTGTGCACTCGCGTGTACACAACTACCCCCAAAAAGC
>NZ_VFIE01000027.1:0-39825 GCF_010119385.1 Nesterenkonia haasae | reverse complement strand
CGAACTCCGCGCTGCGTAAGGTGGCACGTGTCCGCCTCGGTGGCGGCGTGGAAGTCACCGCATACATCCCCGGTGAGGGCCACAACCTGCAGGAGCACTCGATCGTGCTTGTTCGCGGTGGCCGTGTGAAAGACCTCCCCGGCGTCCGCTACAAGATTGTCCGCGGTGCCCTCGACACTCAGGGCGTCAAGGGCCGTGGCCAGGCTCGCAGCCGCTACGGTGCTAAGAAGGAGAAGAAGTAATGCCTCGCAAGGGACCCGCGCCTAAGCGCCCACTCGTCCAGGACCCAGTCCACGGTTCGCCACTGGTCACGCAGCTGATCAACAAGGTGCTCGTCGACGGCAAGAAGTCAACGGCAGAGCGCATTGTCTACGGCGCACTTGACGGTGTCGGAAAGAAGACCGGCGAAAACCCGGTGGACTCACTCAAGACCGCAATGGACAATGTCCGCCCCGCACTCGAAGTGCGTTCACGCCGCGTAGGCGGTGCCACATACCAGGTGCCCGTCGAGGTTAAGCCGGGCCGCGCCACTGCTCTCGCGCTGCGCTGGCTGGTCGGTTACGCCAAAGACCGCCGTGAAAAAACGATGACCGACCGCCTGATGAACGAGATCCTCGATGCCTCCAACGGCCTGGGTGCTGCAGTTAAGCGCCGCGAGGACACCCACAAGATGGCCGAGGCCAACAAGGCATTCGCCCACTACCGCTGGTAATAAGGAATAGGGGAATTCACCGTGGCACAACAAGAGGTGCTCACTGACCTCAAGAAGGTCCGCAACATCGGCATCATGGCCCACATCGATGCTGGGAAGACCACCGCAACAGAACGCATCCTGTTCTACACCGGCATGAACCACAAGATCGGTGAAACCCACGACGGTGCGTCGACGACGGACTGGATGGAGCAGGAAAAAGAGCGCGGCATCACGATCACCTCCGCCGCGGTGACCTGCTTCTGGGGCGACAACCAGATCAATATCATCGATACCCCCGGACACGTGGACTTCACCGTCGAGGTGGAGCGTGCCCTGCGGGTCCTCGATGGCGCTGTCGCCGTCTTCGACGGCAAAGAAGGCGTGGAACCGCAGTCTGAGACTGTCTGGCGCCAGGCTGACAAATACAACGTGCCCCGCATCTGCTTCGTCAACAAGATGGACAAGCTCGGTGCCGATTTCTACTACACCGTGGATACGATCAAATCCCGTCTGGGTGCAACACCGCTGGTGATGCAGCTGCCGATCGGTGCAGAGAATGACTTTGTCGGTGTTGTCGACCTGCTGCAGATGAAGGCCCTGGTCTGGCCTGGCGATGCCAAGGGTGACGTGACCATGGGTGCTGAATATGAGGTTCAGGAGATCCCAGAGGACCTGAAAGAGCGCGCTGAGGAGTACCGCAACACGCTCGTCGAGCAGGTCGCCGAAGCTGACGATGTGCTGATGAACAAGTACCTCGAAGGTGAAGAGATCTCCAACGACGAGCTCAAGGAAGGCGTCCGTAAGCTCACCGTCGCCTCCGCTGCCTACCCAGTATTCTGTGGCTCCGCATTCAAGAACCGCGGTGTCCAGCCGATGCTCGACGCTGTCATCGACTACTTGCCGACCCCAGCAGACGTCGAAGCCATGGAGGGGCACAAGCCCAACCATGAGGACGAGATCCTGACTCGACGTCCCCGCAAGGACGAGCCGTTCTCGGCGTTGGCCTTCAAGATCGCCTCCCACCCCTTCTTCGGTCAGCTCACATTCATCCGTGTCTACTCCGGCAAGCTGTCGGCAGGCGCGCAGATTGTGAACTCCACGAAGGGCAAAAAGGAGCGCATCGGAAAGCTCTTCCAGATGCACGCCAACAAGGAGAATCCGGTCGAGGAGATTCAAGCCGGTCACATCTACGCGGTTATCGGGCTCAAAGACACCACCACTGGTGACACCCTCTGCGATCCGAATGACCAGATCGTGCTGGAATCGATGACCTTCCCGGAGCCTGTGATCTCCGTGGCCATTGAGCCGAAGTCCAAGGGTGACCAGGAGAAGCTCTCCACGGCCATCCAGAAGCTTGCAGCCGAGGACCCGACGTTCACGGTCACGCAGAACGACGAGACCGGCCAGACCGAAATCGGCGGCATGGGCGAACTCCACCTGGATATCCTGGTGGACCGCATGCGTCGCGAGTTCAAAGTCGAGGCCAACGTGGGCAAGCCTCAGGTGGCGTACCGCGAAACCATCAAGAAGCGTGTGGAGAAGGTTGACTACACGCACAAGAAACAGACTGGTGGTTCGGGACAGTTCGCCAAGGTGCTCGTGAACTTCGAGCCATTGGACACCGCGGAAGGTGAACTCTACGAGTTCGCTAACCAGGTGACTGGTGGACGAATCCCACGCGAGTACATTCCGTCGGTTGATGCAGGCATCCAAGACGCCATGGGACTCGGCATCCTCGCCGGCTACCCCATGGTGGGAGTCAAGGCTGAACTTGTTGACGGCGCATACCACGACGTCGACTCCTCGGAAATGGCGTTCAAACTCGCCGGATCCCAGGTGTTCAAGGAAGGCGCACGCCGGGCCAACCCTGTACTGCTCGAGCCAATGATGTCGGTCGAAGTCCGTACTCCCGAAGAGTACATGGGCGATGTCATCGGTGACCTCAACTCTCGCCGTGGCCAAATCCAGTCCATGGATGAGGCAGCTGGGGTGAAGGTCATCAAGGCGCTGGTACCACTGTCCGAGATGTTCGGCTACATCGGCGAGCTTCGCTCCCGCACACAGGGCCGCGCAGTGTTCACCATGTCCTTCGACTCCTACGCAGAGGTGCCGAAGGCAGTGGCTGAAGAAATCATCGAAAAGAGCCGCGGCGAGTAGCTTCGGCGTGCACAACTGAATTTCACCAAAACCCGTGAAGTGAGTAGACTTGCGAAAGTTTCAGCCTGGGACACCCCTGTGCCTGAATAAAGTCTTACTGACTCAAACCACGTTCTATAGGAGGAACCTGTGGCTAAGGCAAAGTTCGAGCGGACTAAGCCGCACCTGAACATCGGCACCATCGGTCACGTCGACCACGGCAAGACCACGCTGACTGCCGCGATTTCAAAGGTGCTCGCTGATAAGTTTCCTGACCTCAATGAGGCCAAGGACTTCGCCGGGATCGACAACGCTCCTGAGGAGCGCGAGCGCGGCATCACCATCAACGTCTCCCACGTGGAGTACCAGACCGACAAGCGTCACTACGCACATGTCGACGCTCCAGGTCACGCGGACTATGTGAAGAACATGATCACTGGTGCCGCACAGATGGACGGCGCAATCCTCGTGGTGGCCGCTACTGACGGCCCAATGGCGCAGACTCGCGAGCACGTTCTCCTGGCTCGCCAGGTTGGCGTGCCCAGCCTGCTGGTGGCACTGAACAAGTCCGACATGGTGGATGATGAAGAGCTTCTCGACCTGGTAGAGATGGAAGTTCGTGAGCTGCTCTCAGAGCAGGAATTCGACGGAGACAACGCTCCAGTCGTTCGCACTTCAGGTTTGAAAGCCCTCGAAGGCGACGCTGAGTGGGTCAAGACCGTTGAAGAGCTCATGGACTCAGTCGATGAGTTCATCCCCGAGCCCGAGCGTGACAAGGACAAGCCGTTCCTCATGCCGATCGAGGACGTCTTCACTATCACCGGCCGTGGCACCGTGGTCACCGGTCGCGCCGAGCGCGGCACTCTGAAGATCAACTCTGAGGTTGAGATTCTCGGTATTCGTGACAAGCAGAAGACGACCGTCACAGGTATCGAAATGTTCCACAAGCAGCTGGACGAGGCTTGGGCCGGCGAGAACTGTGGACTGCTGCTTCGCGGTCTGAAGCGTGACGACGTCGAGCGCGGTCAGGTAGTGGCAGCCCCCGGCTCGATCACTCCCCACACCAAGTTCGAGGCCAACGTCTACATCTTGTCCAAGGACGAGGGTGGCCGTCACAACCCCTTCTACACCAACTACCGTCCGCAGTTCTACTTCCGTACAACTGACGTGACCGGCGTAATTGAGCTGCCCGAGGGCACAGAGATGGTGATGCCCGGTGACAACACCGAGATGACCGTCGAGCTCATCCAGCCGATCGCCATGGAAGACGGACTCGGTTTCGCCATCCGTGAGGGTGGGCGCACCGTCGGATCCGGTAAGGTCACAAAGATCCTCGCCTGATCGACAAGTAGCGTAGCGAAAGGCCTCGGCACCATTTCGGTGTCGGGGCCTTTTTGCTGGCATGACCCTGGGCCAAATGCACCGACTTGCCAGATGCGCAGCAGCATGACAGTATAGACAAGTTGCTCGCGGTGCACTATGCCCACGAGCCGAACTACTCAGATAATATCCCGAGACCACACGGGTGTTGCTGTGCCCAGAGCATTGAAGCGACACGCCCGACCGCGTGGACCGGACGCCAACAGTGAGAGCACCCCGAGAATACTCGGATTCGCGCTGTCTGGTCAGGCCATAACTGCAGAAGGTGTTTGACAACTCTTTCTGGGACGCTGCGTCCAGCCACAGATATGGCCTGGCTGATTCGAGGACGTATTGCAAGCCAAGTCAGAAAGAGGGCTCATCGCCATGGCGGGACAAAAAATCCGCATCCGGCTGAAGTCGTATGACCACGAAGTCATCGACACCTCCGCCCGGAAGATCGTCGACACGGTGACCCGTGCAGGCGCCACAGTCGTCGGCCCAGTGCCGCTTCCGACTGAGAAAAACGTCTACACCGTGATTCGTTCACCGCACAAGTACAAAGACTCACGCGAGCACTTCGAGATGCGCACCCACAAGCGTCTGATCGACATCGTTGACCCGACGCCCAAGGCTGTCGACTCACTGATGCGCCTCGACCTGCCAGCTGACGTCAACATCGAGATCAAGCTCTAGAAGGGGGTGCTGAGAGAACTATGACCAACATTTCCCGCGTAGACACTCACGTCAAAGGGTTGCTGGGCACGAAGCTCGGCATGACCCAGGTCTGGGACGAGAACAACAACTTCGTTCCAGTCACTGTTATCCAGGCCGATTCCAACGTCGTCACCCAGGTCCGTACGGCTGAGACTGACGACTACAGCGCCGTTCAGATTGGCTATGGCCAGATCGATCCGCGCAAGGTCACCAAGCCAATGGCTGGACACTTCGACAAAGCAGGTGTGACTCCGCGTCGCCACCTGGTCGAGATTCGCACATCAGATGCTGCCGAGTACGAGCTCGGACAAGACCTGTCGGTTGAGACATTTGAAGCCGGTCAGAAGATCGACGTCATTGGCACGACTAAGGGCAAGGGCTTCGCCGGCGTTATGAAGCGCCACGGATTCTCTGGTGTCGGGGCCTCGCACGGTCAGCACAAGAATCACCGTAAGCCCGGTTCAATCGGTGGTGCAGCCACTCCCGGACGCGTCTTCAAGGGCCTCCGCATGGCTGGTCGCATGGGCAACGTCCGCCACACCACACACAACTTGACTCTCCACGCCGTGGACGCCGAGAAGAACCTGCTGCTCATCAAAGGCGCAGTCCCCGGCCCCAAAGGCGGAGTCATCCTCGTCCGCACCGCAGTGAAGGGAGCATGATCCCATGAGCTCCAAGGTATCGGTCGACTTCCCAGCAGAGATCTTCGACGTTGAAACCAACAACGCGTTGATCCACCAGGTTGTCGTCGCCCAGCAGGCAGCTGCCCGGCAGGGCACTCACAAAACCAAGACTCGCGCCGAGCGCTCTGGCACCACGGCAAAGCCGTTCCGCCAGAAGGGCACAGGCCGCGCCCGTCAGGGTTCCATGATCGCCCCGCACATGATCGGTGGCGGTGTAGTCCACGGGCCGCAGCCCCGCAACTATGCTCAGCGCACCCCCAAAAAGATGAAGGCAGCTGCCCTGCGCGGAGTGCTTTCTGACCGGGCGCGCCACGGACGTATTCACGTCATCGACGCACTGGTCACAGAGAAGGCTTCCACTAAGGCAGCCAAAGAGGCTCTGGCCTCTCTTGGAGGTCGCAACCGCAACTGGCTGGTCATCATTGACCGCGATGATGACATCACCGCTTTGTCAGTTCGGAACCTTCCTGAGGTTCACGCCCTCTATGCCGATCAGCTGAACACCTACGACGTCCTCGTCTCCGACGATCTCGTCTTTACGCAGGCCGGCTACGACGCGTTCTTGGCCAAGGCCCAGAGCAGCACGAAGGAGGAGGCCAAATGAGCGTCCTGACGGAAAAGAACCCGCGCGACGTCATCATCGCCCCGGTGATCTCTGAGAAGTCATACAACAACATTGACGAGGGGAAGTACACCTTCCTCGTTGCCACTGGGGCCAGCAAGCCCGAGATCAAGTCGGCTGTAGAGCAGATCTTCAGCGTCAAGGTCGACAGGGTCAACACTGTCAACCGTGCTGGTAAACGACGCCGCACCCGCTTCGGCTGGGGCAAGCGCAACGACACCAAGCGCGCAATCGTGACTCTCAAAGAGGGCCAAGCAATCGACATCTTCGGAGGATCCGCTGCCTAGCGCAGCCGGAACCACTTGATCGAGGAAGAGTAAAAACACATGGCTATTCGCAATCTCAAGCCGAACACCCCGGGCCAACGCGGCTCATCGGTGGCCGACTTTGCTGAGATTACCCGGGACACTCCGGAAAAGTCTCTGCTGAAGCCCCTGCACAAAACAGGTGGCCGCAACAGCTCGGGCAAAATCACCACACGGCACAAGGGCGGTGGACACAAGCGTCAGTACCGTCTGATCGACTTCCGCCGCTCGGACCGTGACGGTGTGCCCGCCAAGGTCGCACACATCGAGTACGACCCCAACCGCACAGCCCGCATCGCCCTGCTGCACTTCGCAGACGGAACAAAGCGCTACATCCTGGCACCGGCCAAGCTGGTCCAGGGTGCAGTTGTCGAGTCCGGCGCTAATGCTGACATCAAGCCGGGCAACAACCTGCCGCTTCGGAACATCCCGATTGGTACGGTCATCCACGCTGTAGAGCTCCGCCCGGGCGGAGGCGCCAAACTCGGTCGTTCCGCTGGCGCCTCAATCCAGCTGGTGGCTCGTGAAGGCCGGTACGCGCAGGTGCGTCTCCCCTCAGGTGAGGTGCGTTACGTTGACGTCCGGTGCCGCGCAACTATTGGTCAGGTCGGCAACGCTGAGCAGACCAATATCAGCTGGGGCAAGGCCGGCCGTATGCGCTGGAAGGGTGTCCGCCCAACCGTCCGCGGTGTGGTGATGAACCCTGTAGACCACCCACATGGTGGTGGCGAGGGCAAGACCTCAGGTGGACGTCACCCGGTCAACCCCAACGGCAAGCCAGAAGGCCGCACCCGCCGCCCGAATAAAGAGAGCGACAAACTCATCGTGCGTCGCCGTCGAACGAAGAACAAGCGATAGGAGCCTGGAAACATGCCACGCAGCCTGAAGAAGGGCCCCTTCGTTGATCAGCATCTGTACCTCAAAGTGCAGTCTGAGAACGAAAAGGGCACCAAGAACGTCATCAAGACCTGGTCCCGCCGTTCCATGATCATCCCGGACATGCTCGGCCACACCATTGCCGTGCATGACGGACGTAAGCACATCCCCGTGTTCATCACCGAGTCGATGGTGGGCCATAAGCTCGGCGAGTTTGCCTCGACCCGAGCTTTCCGCGGACATGTGAAGGACGACAAGAGGGGCAAGCGCCGCTGACGCGGGGCTTGAACCTCTAGAGAAGACGAGAGAAGGAAAGCAATGGAAGCCAAGGCAATTGCGCGCTATGTGCGCGCGACGCCTATGAAGGCCCGTCGCGTCGTCGACCTTGTCCGCGGCAAGCAGGCCAACGAAGCACTGGCCATCCTCCAGTTCGCCCCCCAGGGCGCATCGGAGCCGGTGTACAAGGTGGTCGCATCCGCCATGGCCAACGCCCGGCAGCACGCCGACAAAGACGGAGTCGCCTTCAATGAGGACGATTACTTCATCACCGAAGCACGTGTTGACGAGGGGCCGACCATGAAGCGGTTCCGCCCCCGTGCACAAGGACGCGCGTTCCGGATCAATAAGCGCACCAGCCACGTGACCATCGTGGTCGGCACAGAAGAGAAAGGTGGGGATCAGTAGTGGGACAGAAGATCAACCCCAATGGTTTCCGTCTGGGCATCACCACTGACCACGTCTCGCACTGGTACGCCGACTCCACGAAACCGGGTCAGCGCTACAAGGACTTTGTCAAGGAAGATGTTCAGATTCGTGAGCTGCTGGAAAAGAGCGTTGAGCGCGCCGGCATCTCAAAGGTCGAAATCGAACGTACTCGTGACCGAGTCCGCGTAGACATCCACACTGCGCGTCCGGGCATCGTGATCGGTCGACGCGGCGCGGAAGCAGACCGCATCCGCAGTGAACTGGAAAAGCTCAGCAAGAAGCAGATTCAGCTCAACATTCTCGAGGTGAAGAGCCCCGAGACGGACGCTCAGCTGGTAGCGCAGGGCGTAGCTGAGCAGCTTGCAGCCCGCGTGGCCTTCCGCCGTGCCATGAAGAAGGCCATCTCCTCGGCCATGCGGTCCGGAGCAAAGGGTATCCGTATCCAATGCGCCGGTCGCCTCGGCGGAGCCGAGATGTCCCGTTCGGAGTTCTACCGCGAAGGACGCGTGCCCCTGCACACCCTGCGCGCCAACATTGACTTCGGCAAGCACGAGGCCAAGACGACTTTCGGCCGAATCGGTGTCAAGGTCTGGGTCTACAAGGGTGACCTGACCGCTAAGGAACTGGCTGCTCAGCAGGCAGCCCAGCCTTCCGGCCGTGGCCGCGGTGGAGACCGTGGTGGACGCGGCGGCGCAGGCGGCGGCGATCGTCGTCGTCGCGGTGCCGGACGCGGCCGTGACGGTGCAGCACCAGAGACCGCCGCAGCACCTGCCGCTGAAGGAGGGCAGAACTGATGTTGATGCCTAAGCGCGTCAAGTACCGCAAACCCCACAAGCCCAAGCGCGGTGGTATGGCCAAAGGTGGCACAGAGCTCACTTTTGGTGAATACGGCATCCAGGCGCTGAGCCCTGCCTACGTGACCAACCGGCAGATTGAGTCGGCACGTATTGCTATGACCCGCCATATCAAGCGTGGTGGCAAGGTCTGGATCAGCATCTATCCGGACCACCCGCTGACCAAGAAGCCTGCTGAAGTCCGCATGGGCTCCGGCAAGGGTTCACCCGAATGGTGGGTCGCCAATGTCAAGCCCGGACGTGTGATGTTCGAGCTGTCCGGTGTCAGCGAAGAGGTCGCGAAAGAGGCACTCCGTCTGGCAATCCACAAGCTGCCGATGAAGGCACGCGTGATCAGCCGAGAGAGTGGTGAATGATCATGGCAGTTGGAACAAAAGACCTGACCACTGAGAAGTTGGCAGAGTCCAACGACGCCGAACTGGGCACTAAGCTCCGTGAAGCAAAGGAAGAGCTGTTCAATCTGCGCTTCCAGTCCGCCACCGGCCAGCTGGAGAACTCGGCTCGCCTGAAGGCCGTCAAGCGCGACATCGCACGCATCTACACTGTGCTGCGCGAGCGCGAGCTCGGCATCCGTGAATCAGTGGGTGTCCCTGCTGAGGCTGAAGAGACCGAGGAGGATTCGGCATGAGTGAAAACACTACTGAGGCCGTTCAGCGGAACAAGGACCACACCTCTGCTGAGCGCAACTACCGCAAAAACCTGCGCGGCGTCGTCGTCTCCGACAAAATGGAGAAGACAATTGTGGTAGAGGTCGAGGACCGTCGTAAGCACTCCCTGTATGGGAAAGTGATGAAGCGGCACTCGAAGTTCAAAGCGCATGACGAGAACCAGGAAGCCGGGATCGGAGACACCGTTTTGATCTCTGAAACCCGCCCGCTCTCTGCAACTAAGCGCTGGCGTCTGGTGAGGGTCATCGAAAAGGCCAAGTGATCCATCCGACTGGTGCTTCTGCCGCTGAGAGAGTCAGCTCAGGCATTCAGTCGCTGATTGTTTCACCAACACAGAAGGCTCGGATCTCCAACTCCAAGTTGGGTTCCGGGCCTTCTGTGTGTAGACTGTTGTAGTTGTGCGCCCGTGTGCGTAGTTTTTCTCCGCCACGGACAGCGCATGTCCCCCAAAGCCGCCTCGGCCATCCACCAAATAGGTTGCTCGTATGAGCCATGGTGTGTGGGAAAGCGGCGGGGGAGCATCCAGAAATCTAGATGTTCCACCAGGCTCGCGCAGCATGCACGAGGACCAGTAGGACGACAGGAGAAGACACGTGATTCAGCAGGAATCGCGGCTGAAGATCGCCGACAACACCGGTGCCAAGGAGATCCTTGTCATCCGCGTGCTCGGTGGCTCCGGACGCCGCTATGCAGGTATTGGTGACACATTCGTCGCCACTGTTAAGGACGCCATTCCCGGCGGTAACGTGAAGAAGGGCGAGGTCGTCAAGGCCGTCGTCGTTCGTACACGCAAGAAGACTCGCCGGACAGACGGTTCATACATCAGCTTTGATGAGAATGCCGCTGTCATCCTCAAAGGCGACACCCCAGAACCACGCGGCACCCGTATCTTCGGGCCCGTTGGTCGTGAACTTCGCGATAAGAGATTTATGAAGATCGTCTCCCTCGCACCGGAGGTGCTGTAACCATGGCCAAGATCAAAAAAGACGACTTAGTCCAGGTTCTCACCGGAAAAGACAAAGGCAAGCAGGGCAAAGTGCTGCAGGTGATCCCTAAGAACGATCGTGTGATCGTTGAAGGAGTCAACCGCATGAAGCGCCACCTGCGTGCCGGTCAGTTCGGCCAAAACGAAGGCGGCATCGTCGAGTCCGAGGCCTCCATCCACATCTCAAATGTGGCCGTGGTGGACCCGGAGACCGAGAAGCCGACTCGTGTGGGCTACCGATTCGACGAGGTAGACGGCGAAGTCAAAAAGGTCCGCTACGCCAAGGCCTCCGGGAAGGAGCTGTCATGACCGAGACCGCAGTGAAGATCACCCCTCGCTTGAAGAATAAGTACCGCGAAGAGATTCGCGACTCGCTGCAGAACGAGTTTGGATACACAAACGTCATGCAGGTGCCCGGTTTGGTCAAAGTCGTGGTGAACATGGGTGTCGGTGAAGCCGCACGAGACTCCAAGCTCATCCAGGGTGCGATCGAGGATCTGACTAAAATCACCGGTCAGAAGCCCAAGGTCACCCGAGCACGGAAATCCATTGCCCAGTTCAAACTGCGCGAAGGCCAGCCGATCGGCACCCACACCACGCTTCGTGGTGACAGGATGTGGGAGTTTGTGGACCGGCTTGTCACTCTGGCGCTGCCACGTATTCGCGACTTCCGAGGGCTCAGCGATCGCCAGTTCGACGGTAACGGCAACTACACTTTCGGGCTCACCGAGCAGGCAGTGTTCCACGAGATCGATCAGGACAAGATCGACCGTCCACGCGGAATGGACATCACCGTAGTGACCACCGCGACCACCGACGACGAGGGCCGGGCGCTATTGCGCGCACTGGGCTTCCCGTTCAAGAGCAACCAGTAATCACTACGCCGCAGGTCCGTGCACCAGAGCGCTGCTCCGGAGCTCGGAAACCACGTCGAGGAAGAGTAAAAGCCCCATATGACAATGACTGATCCAGTCGCAGACATGCTGACTCGTCTGCGCAACGCCAACTCGGCATTCCATGACCAGGTCTCGATGCCGAGCTCCAAGCTCAAAGTGCGCATCGCTGACATCCTCAAGGCCGAGGGCTACATCACTGATTGGCGCGAAGAGGAGGCCGAGGTTGGTAAGACGCTAATCGTCGACCTCAAATTTGGTCCGAGCCGTGAACGTTCGATCGCTGGCCTGAAGCGCATCTCAAAGCCTGGCCTCCGCGTCTACGCGAAGTCCAACAATCTGCCCCATGTTTTGGGCGGACTGGGCATCGCCATCCTGTCCACATCCTCCGGTCTGCTTACTGACCGGCAGGCTGGCAAGAAGGGTGTAGGTGGGGAAGTCCTCGCCTACGTCTGGTAACCCGGAAGGAGTCTGAGCACTATGTCACGCATCGGTCGTCTTCCGATCACCGTCCCCTCCGGTCTCGAGGTCAGCCTCGATGGCCGCGATATTCGCGTCAAAGGCTCGAAGGGAGAGCTCAGCCGCACGCTTGCTGAGGGCATCACCGTCGAGATCGAGGACGGAACCATCACGGTTCACCGTCCCAACGACGAACGCGAAGCCCGCTCCCTGCACGGCCTGACCCGAAGCCTCATCAACAATATGATCATCGGCGTCACTGAGGGCTTCACCAAGAAGCTCGAAATTGTCGGCACCGGTTACCGCGTGCAGGCGAAGGGTAACGACCTCGAGTTTGCCCTCGGCTACTCCCACCCGGTCCCGGTTGCAGCGCCTGAAGGCATCACCTTCACCGTTGAGGGTGCCAATAAGTTGGCAGTCTCTGGAATCGACAAGCAGCAGGTCGGCGAGGTCTCCGCGAACATCCGCAAATTGCGTAAGCCTGACCCGTATAAGGGTAAAGGCGTGCGCTACGAAGGCGAGCAGATTCGCCGCAAGGCCGGAAAGGCAGGTAAGTAAACCATGGCTATCGGTATCAAGGGCAAGTCAAAGTCCGCTGCCCGCGGCCGGCGCCACCTGCGCCTGCGTAAGAAGGTCCACGGATCCCCAGAGCGCCCACGCCTGGTGGTCAACCGCTCAGCCCGCCATATGGTGGCTCAGGTCGTCAACGACCTCGAAGGCAAAACTCTGGTCTCCGCCACCACCATGGAAGCTGACTTGCGCAGCTTCGACGGTGACAAGACCGCCAAGGCCAAAAAGGTCGGCGAGATGATCGCCGAACGCGCCAAGGCGGCTGGCATCGAGGCAGTGGTCTTCGACCGCGGCGGCAACAAGTACCACGGTCGCGTGGCCGCTGTCGCAGACGGCGCACGGGAAGGCGGTTTGAAGCTGTGAGTGAGAACGCAACTAACGAGAAGGACGTTCAGGTGACTGAGTCCAACGAGAACACCAACGCTGAGGCTGCCGGTCAGACTCAGGCAGCTGGTGACCAGAAGAACGACTCCCGCCGAGGTGAACGTGGCGGTCGTGGCGAAGGCCGCGGTCGTGGACGTGGACGCGGTGAGGGACGTGGCCGTGGTGGCCGTGACGAAGAGAAGGACAAGTTCCTTGAGCGCGTCGTGACCATCAACCGTGTGTCTAAGGTCGTCAAAGGTGGCCGACGCTTCAGCTTTACCGCTCTCGTAGTGGTAGGCGACGGCGACGGCACTGTCGGCGTGGGCTATGGCAAAGCCAAAGAAGTTCCGGCTGCCATTGCTAAGGGTGTCGAAGAAGCCAAGAAGAGCTTCTTCCGCGTCCCTCGCGTCGGTTCGACCATCCCGCACCTGGTCAAGGGTGAGGATGCAGCCGGCGTCGTGCTGCTGCGTCCAGCATCCGCAGGTACCGGTGTGATCGCCGGAGGCCCGGTCCGCGCCGTCCTCGAATGCGCCGGCATTCATGACGTGCTGACCAAGTCCATGGGTTCTGTGAACGCGATCAACATCGTTCACGGCACCATCGACGCTCTGAAGCAGCTCGAAGAGCCAGAAGCTGTGGCGGCACGCCGCGGCAAAGCGCTCGACGAGGTGGCCCCGGCTCCCATGCTGCGGACTATGGCCGCAGACCGTGAGGCCCGTGCGCAGAAGGCAGGTGCATGACCATGGCAACTGATGTCCAGTACACCACTGCAAAGGATCTCAAGGTTTCTGAAGCGAAACTCGAGATCACCCAGATCAAATCCACGATCGGCACTAAGCCAAAGCACCGGGAGACTGTGCGCTCCTTGGGTCTGAAGCGCATTGGCCACACTGTGGTCCGTGATGCCGATGTCGTCACGGTGGGCATGCTCAACACCGTGAAGCATCTTGTCAAAGTTGAGGAGGCCAAGTGATGGCAGAGAACAATTCTGCCGAGTCAGAGGTCCTGAAGCTGCACGACCTGAAGCCAGCCCGTGGCTCCAAGAAGGCTCGCCAGCGCGTGGGCCGAGGCGAAGCCTCCAAGGGTAAAACGGCAGGTCGAGGCACTAAGGGAACAAAAGCTCGCAACACAGTGCGCGCTGGCTTCGAAGGCGGACAGCTCCCGCTGTATATGCGCCTGCCGAAGCTGCGCGGCTTCAAGAGCCCTTTCCGTGTGGAGTACTCCCCGGTCAATCTGACCAAATTGGGCGATCTCTACCCGGACGGTGGCGATGTCACAGCTGAAGATCTGATCGCCAAGGGTGTTGCTCGTAAGGGCAAGCCAGTGAAGATCCTCGGATCCGGCGAAATCTCAGTAGCGGTCAACGTAAAGGCCCACGGCTTTTCGTCATCTGCCGAAGAGAAGATCAAGGCCGCTGGCGGTTCGGTCACGGCCCTGCCGTTGAAGAACGCTCCAGCTGCTGAATGATCATCACCATCTAAATACATCGGTCAGCCCTCGCTTTACAAGCGGGGGCTGACCGTGTTTCACCCCGATTCTTGTCCCGCTGCTGCGGCGGGTAGGATGAATGACTGTGGTCGGCCCACGAGTATCGCCGTGCCCAAAGAGGAGGACGCTTGTTCAGCGCAATAACCAGGGTGTTCGCATCACCTGATCTGCGCATGAAGATCCTATTCACACTAGGGATCATCACGATCTACCGGATCGGCGCATTCATTCCAGCACCCGGCGTGGACTACAACGGAGTGCAGCGCTGCCTCGCTCTCGGCAATACTGACGGCGGCCTCTATTCGTTCGTCAACATGTTCTCTGGTGGCGCGATGCTGCAAGTATCGGTTTTCGCGCTGGGGATCATGCCCTACATCACGGCCGCAATCATTGTGCAGCTTCTTCGAGTGGTCATCCCACGCTTCGAAGCGCTCCAGCGCGAAGGCGCACAGGGTCAAGCCAAGCTCACTCAGTACACCCGCTACCTGACGCTGGCCCTAGCCACTTTGAACGCCACAGTGCTCGTCACGATGGCCCGCTCTGGTGCCCTGCTGGGCTGCGAGCCCGGCGAGATCATTCCCGACGACTCCATGCCTGTCATTCTGCTGATGATCCTGGTGATGACCACCGGTGTGGCCATGATTATGTGGCTCGGCGAGCAGATCACTGAACGCGGTGTCGGCAACGGTATGTCCATCCTGATCTTTGTCGCCATTGCTGCCGGTTTCCCCGGCTCAATGCGCCAGATCTGGGTCGAGCAGGACTGGCGAGTATTTACCGCCATCTGCGTCATCGGCCTGTGCTTGATCGCAGCCATCGTCTTCGTGGAACAGTCCCAACGCCGCGTGCCCGTACAGTATGCGAAGAAGCAAGTAGGCCGGCGCACAGTCGGCGGAACCAGCACCTACATTCCCATCAAGGTGAATATGGCTGGTGTGATCCCCGTGATCTTCTCCTCCTCGGTCCTGATGCTGCCGTCTGTGGCTATGCAGTTCAACCAGCCGACCCCCGGCGAGGAACCTTCCGGAATCTTCGTCTTCCTGAACCAGTACTTCGAC
The DNA here is from genome assembly GCF_010119385.1 of Nesterenkonia haasae. Lineage (GTDB taxonomy): Bacteria > Actinomycetota > Actinomycetes > Actinomycetales > Micrococcaceae > Nesterenkonia > Nesterenkonia haasae. The sequence continues at coordinate 24,390 of NZ_VFIE01000027.1, read as the reverse complement.
GGCGCACACCCCGTCTATATGGCCACCTTCTTCCTCATGACCGTCGGCTTCACGTACTTCTACGTGTCGATTACGTTCAACCCCAATGAAGTAGCCGAGAACATGCGCAAGTACGGTGGTTTCATCCCCGGTATCCGTGCCGGTAGACCCACAGAGGGTTACCTGGCCTACGTCATCAGCCGCATTACGTTCCCAGGCTCGCTGTACCTAGGCTTCGTCGCCCTCATCCCGCTCATAGCCTTCGTGCTGATCGGGGCTGACCAGAACTTCCCGTTCGGCGGCACATCCATCCTGATCATGGTCGGCGTCGGGCTCACTACGGTGAAACAGATCAGTGCACAGATGGAACAACACAACTACGAAGGGCTGCTGCGATGACGCGAATGCTGATTGTTGGACCACAAGGTTCTGGTAAAGGAACACAGGCGAAACTCGTCTCACAGCAGCTAGGCATTGTCGCAATCTCCACCGGTGACATCTTCCGAGCCAACATCAAGGGTGAGACTGAACTGGGCAAGGAAGCCAAGGGTTACGTCGATGCCGGGGACTTGGTGCCGGACTCACTGACTAATCGCCTTGTAGAGGACCGCCTCAGCTGGGAGGACGCGGCTGATGGGTTCCTCCTCGACGGCTACCCACGCAACAGGACACAGGCGGCGACGCTGAATGAGATCCTCGATCGCTTGGGCGTGGAACTGGACGCAGTCCTGGAACTGACAGCAGACACTGATGAGCTCACCCAACGCCTGAAGCACAGAGCCGAAACTGAAGGCCGCGACGACGACGCTGACGAGACGGTCATTCGCCGCCGCTTGGAGCTCTTCGAGAATGAGACCCGTCCGATGATTGATGAATACAATACGCGCGGCCTAGTCAAGCAGGTCGACGGTCTGGGCTCCGTTGATGAGGTCAACGCGCGCATCATGGAAGCACTGAAGTCCTAAGTGTTTTCGCGAGGGCGCATTGAGCTGAAATCGGAGGGACAGCTGCGGCATATGGACGCGGCTGGATCTGTACTGTGCGAGGCACTCGACGCAACAGTCGCTGCAGCATCTCCTGGAGTGACCACCAATGAGCTCAACGAGATTTTCGCCAATCTCATCGCTGAACGTGGAGCGAAACCCAACTTCTTGAACTACCACGGATTCCCAGGACATATCTGCACCTCAGTGAATGAGGAAGTTGTTCACGGCATACCCGGAGATCGTGTCCTACAGCCAGGTGATGTCTTGAAAGTTGACGCGGGATGCATTATCGAAGGCTGGCATTCCGACTCAGCTCGCACTGTGATTCTCGGTTCCAGCGGATCAGGCACCGCGGATCCGGAGGATGAAAGGCTCTCTGAAGTCACCCGAGCCGCTTTATGGCGGGGCATCGCAGCGTTCGCAACAGCCAAGCACATCGGTGAGATCGGTGACGCCATCGAGGACTACGTCACCTCCCAACCCGGTAAGCCATTGGGCATCCTAGAAGAGTACGTCGGACACGGCATTGGTTCAGCAATGCACCTGCCGCCTGACGTCTTTAACTACGCGACCGGTATGAAGGGCGCAAAGATCAAACCCGGCATGGCGTTGGCTATCGAACCAATGCTTGTGCGCGGCAGTATCGAAACTGAGATCCTTGACGACAATTGGACCGTGGTGACCGCTGATCATGCGCGTTCGAGCCAATGGGAACACTCGGTCTGCCGGCACCAAGACGGTGTGTGGGTGTTGACCGCACCCGACGGCGGAGCAGCTGAGCTCGAACCACTTGGCGTCACTCCGGTTCCGATCCCCTGAGGAGGGGCCAGTCAGCGCAGATTGGCGTGGCGGGCTTGACTCAGGTAGTATCGTTTGTTGGTTGTCTCTGCGGTCCTGTGTGCCCGCGAGGCTCTGAAGCAAAAGCCCAGATTCTCTGACCCATTTTTCGTGCAGTTTGCTCTGCACTGAAAGTGGTCAGCTGAATCGCGATCGTTGTGTGGAGAGTATGGGGAAAAAAGAAGGCGTCATCGAAGTAGAGGGTCGGGTGGTTGAAGCCCTGCCCAACGCAATGTTCCGGGTCAAGCTGGAGAACGACCACGTTGTCCTGGCCACCATCTCGGGCAAGATGCGCCAGCACTACATCCGCATCCTCCCCGAGGACCGGGTTGTAGTGGAAATGAGCCCCTATGACCTGAACCGCGGCCGCATTGTCTACCGCTACAAGTAAGCAAGAGTAGGAGAACCGACATGAAGGTTCAGCCGAGTGTCAAGCCGATCTGCTCGGATTGCAAGACCATCCGCCGTGGTGGGATTGTCCGCGTGATCTGCAAGAACCCGCGCCACAAGCAGCGCCAGGGCTGAACGTCACACGCCTCACGGCGTAGGACGTGCCCTGCAAGAAACACAGCTCAATACAGATATGGCAGTGCAGCTCGCGAATGAGCTGGCGAGCACACCTCCGGTTCCCGAAGGCCGGAGACCCAATGACGGCGCCCCCTCCGGCGCCGGATACCAACTTCACCACGAGGCTGGATCCCATTGGGGTTGCGCTGTCACAGACCTTCGGAAGAACACAAGGAGGACTGCCGCATGGCACGTCTGGCTGGTGTCGACATCCCGCGCGAAAAGCGCACGGTGATCGCACTCACCTATATCTACGGCGTGGGCCGCACCCGCGCCGAACAAGTCATTGAGGTCACAGGTGTTGACGGCAACACCCGCGTTAAAGACCTGACTGACGAGCAGCTGGTCGCTCTGCGCGACTACATCGAGGGGAACTTCACAGTTGAGGGCGACCTTCGACGCGAAGTCTCCTCCGATATTCGCCGCAAGGTCGAAATCGGCTCCTATGAGGGACTGCGCCACCGTCGCGGTCTGCCTGTCCGCGGGCAGCGCACCAAGACCAATGCGCGTACCCGTAAGGGCCCCAAGAAGACCGTCGCAGGCAAGAAGAAGTAGTCAGGAGTTCCAATGCCCCCCAAGAGTCGTACTGCGGCGCGCAAGCCGCGCCGCCGCGCATCAAAGAACATCACCCAGGGTCAGGCTCACATCAAGTCGACCTTCAACAACACCATTGTGTCCATCACAGATTCTACCGGCGCGGTGCTCTCATGGGCGTCCTCCGGTGAAGTCGGATTCAAGGGGTCCCGCAAGTCGACGCCCTTCGCCGCGCAGATGGCTGCCGAACAGGCGGCCAAGCGAGCACAAGAGCACGGCATGAAGAAGGTTGACGTCTTCGTGAAGGGCCCCGGCTCCGGACGCGAGACCGCGATCCGCTCACTGCAGGCCGCTGGCCTGGAGGTCGGCTCCATCCAGGACGTCACCCCCAGCGCACACAACGGCTGCCGTCCGCCGAAGCGCCGCCGCGTCTAACGCGGCTTCCTTTACCAAGCCCTTCAAAGCCGACGCGCGGCTCTGCTGCCAGGTACGACAGCAGAGCCGCTCCTCGGCAGACCACTGAAAAAAGAATGTGTCATATAGCGGACGCACTCTGAAAGGAATGACCAGTGCTCATTGCACAGCGCCCTACGCTGACTGAAGAAGTCGTCGACGAGAACCGTTCACGCTTCACCATCGAGCCGCTCGAGCCGGGCTTCGGCTACACCCTTGGTAACTCCCTCCGGCGGACGCTGCTGTCCTCGATCCCCGGTGCCGCAGTGACCAGTATCCGGATCGACGGTGTACTCCACGAGTTCAGCACCATCACCGGCGCCAAAGAGGATGTCACTGAGCTGGTGCTCAACGTCAAGAAGCTCTCCGTGTCTTCAGAGCACGACGAGCCGGTTGTCGCCTACCTCCGTAAAGAGGGACCCGGTCCGGTCACCGCAGCAGACATCACGCCACCAGCAGGTGTGGAGTTCCACAACCCCGCGCAGCAGCTGCTGACCCTCAACGAGGATGGCAGGCTGGACCTGGAACTCACCATCGAGCGTGGACGCGGGTACGTTTCCGCTGCCCTGAACAAGCTGGAGGATTCGGAAATCGGCCGCATCCCGGTCGACTCCATCTACTCTCCGGTAGAAAAGGTGAGCTACAAGGTCGAGGCAACTCGTGTTGAGCAGCGCACCGACTTTGACAAGCTGACTATCGATGTCGAGGCCAAGCCGTCCATGGCTCCGCGTGACGCGTTGGCATCGGCTGGTTCCACACTGGTGGAACTGTTCGGTCTGGCTAAAGAACTCAACATCTCAGCTGAGGGCATCGAGATTGGCCCGTCCCCGACGGATGCTGCCCTGGCCGCTGACATGGCCCTACCTATTGAGGACCTTGAGCTCACGGTGCGCTCATACAACTGCCTCAAGCGTGAGGGCATCCACACCATTGGCGAGCTCACCGCGCGCTCAGAGGCTGATTTGATGGACATCCGGAACTTCGGTGCCAAGTCCATCGACGAGGTCAAGGAGAAGCTCGTTGAGTACAACCTTCAGCTGAAGGATTCCCCTGAGGGCTTCGACCCAACGGCCGCCCGTTTCGCTGCTGAAGAGGCCGAGTACGACGACGAGGCCGACGCTCAGTTCTCCAACTGAGCCACCGGTACCAGACATTCGTTCGCTTCAGACGGTGAGCGCTTTCTACAAGGAGTAAGAGACCATGCCAACCCCCACAAAGGGACCGCGCCTCGGCGGCAGCCCGGCGCACGAGAAGCAGATGCTGGCGAATCTGGCCGCCAGCCTTTTTGAGCACCGTTCAATCACCACGACGGTCACCAAGGCCAAGCGCCTTCGCCCCTACGCTGAGCGGCTTATCACCGTAGCTAAGAAGGGTGATCTTGCTGCCCGCCGCCAGGTAGTCGCCAAGATCAGTGCGCAGAACGCCACCAACCAGGCGATTGTTCACGAGCTGTTCACCGTAATCGCTCCGGCCATGGCCGAGCGTCAGGGCGGATACACCCGCATCACCAAGATCGGCAACCGCAAGGGCGACAACGCCCCTATGGCCGTGATCGAGCTGGTGATGGAGCCCGTGAGCCCGAAGCAGCAGGTCGTCCGCGACGCCGAGTCCGCTACGGCGGCCGCATCAAGTGCTCAGGAGACTGAGCCAGTAGTGACCGAAGACGACACTGCATCCGTCGAAGCGGAAGCCGCTACAGAGGCTTCCGACGACGCAGCAGCTGAGTCGGCTGCCGACACCGAGACTGACGATGTCGCAGCCGAAGCAGCCGCAGATGAGTCAAACGAAGAGAAGTAGTTCTCCTCAATAGACACAGATGTGCGGGGGCCCTGACCATTTGGTCAGGGCCCCCGCACACGTTTAACGCAGAATGCCGAAGCGTTCTTAGCGCTGGAGCCCGAACCCCAACGGACTGCGCACTCAACGATCCAGATAGGGTAATGCCATGCGTGTTCGCCTGGACCTTGCTTATGACGGCAACGCCTACAGAGGGTGGGCACACCAGCCCGGACAGCCAACCGTAGAAGGCACGCTGCGTGAGGCGCTTGCCACCATCATTCGACGTGAGGTCCCCGTCGTTGTCGCCGGGCGCACTGACGCTGGTGTGCACGCGCGCGGACAGGTTCTCCACCTCGACCTCACCGCGGAGGAGTGGGACGCATTGGCCCGGGGGAGGGCCATCCCACCAGAAACAGCGATGCGGCAACGGCTCAACGGTGTCCTAGGCCGGGAAGATGGCGCAGTGGTTGTGCACCAGGTGCGCCGAGTGAGCGATGATTTTGATGCACGCTTCTCCGCGCTGAGCCGTACCTATACCTATCGGATCGCTGACAGGCCTGACCTACGCGATCCGCTTCGGCGGCATGACACTGCCTGGCTGAGCCCATCACGGAAACTCCAGGCGTCGGGGCAGTTGCACGTTTTGCTCATGGACGCTGAGGCTACGAGCGTCCTTGGTCTGCACGACTTCGGAAGCTTCTGCAGACCACGCGAACATGCCACCAGCATTCGTCAGCTCACCGAATTCACCATAAGCCGCGGACCCGATGGGGTGATCACTGCTCTGATCACTGCGGACGCCTTTTGCCACCATATGGTCCGTGCGCTGATCGGAGCATGTATCGACGTCGGCGAAGGCCGCCGTCAGCCAGGCTGGCTAATGGACAGACTGTCTGACCCGATCTGGGATGAACGTGTCCGGCTCGCCCCACCCCAGGGTCTCGTCTTGGAACGTGTGGACTACCCGGACGAGGATCAGTTGGCAGTTCGAGCCGGACAAACCCGCGCTCGGCGTGAACCCGCACCTTAGGCCCCTGGTCCAGGACACCCGTCAATGACGGGAAACGCCTAGTCAACGAGATACTGAGTGCATTTCTCGGGTAGTATCCCCCTGGCGCCGGGTGCGGCGCGCCTCATCTGCCAAGAACATGTTCGTTGGCCCCTGACCGGCCGACACATTGACCAGACCTTCACCCTGGAAGGACATCGAACTCATGAGTTCATCAAGCTCCCAATCGCCGGCCGTCGGCGCTGTCACGTGGATCGTGATGGTGGCCGCCTTCGGCGGTTTCCTGTTCGGATTTGATACCGCAGTGATCAACGGAGCGGTAGCCCCGATTCGTGAAGAATTCGAACTGGGAGCGCTGATGAGCGGGTTCAGCGTTTCCAGCGCGCTGCTCGGTTGTGTGGTCGGCGCATTCAGTGGCGGTGTCATCTCAGACCGAGTGGGACGGCAAAAGGCGATGCTGCTGGCGGCGTCGCTCTTTTTCCTCTCCGCAGTCGGCTGCGCACTGGTATTCGGCGTCTACGACCTTATCTTCTGGCGTCTCGTCGGCGGCATCGGTGTGGGCATGGCCTCCGTCATCGCCCCGGCATACATCGCAGAAGTCTCTCCGAGTGCTTGGCGCGGAAGGCTAGGGTCGCTGTTTCAGTTGGCGATCGTCACCGGTATCTTCATGGCGGCGATCTCCAATGCGCTCTTTGCCAATATTGCCGGTGGAGCAGCAGAGGAACTCTGGTTTGGTCTGGATGCGTGGCGGTGGATGTTCTTGTCGGAGGCTGCCCCGGCGCTGGTCTACGGGCTGCTGGCGCTGAGCATTCCAGAGTCTCCGCGCTACCTGGTCTCACGCGGCAAGAACGACGACGCCGCAGAGATCCTCACCGAAGTCGTGGGCATCAAGGGCTCTTCCGCGGTGGCAGCCAAGATCGCAGACATCCAGCGCACCATCAACATTGAAGCTCGGCAGAAGCTCAAGGACCTGTTCGTGGGCGGGAAGCTGATGCCGATCGTCTGGGTCGGTATCGGCCTGGCAGTGTTCCAGCAGTTCGTGGGCATCAATGTCATCTTCTACTACTCCACTACCCTGTGGCAGGCAGTCGGCATCGCTGAAGACCAGGCGCTGCTGGTCCAGGTCATCACCACCAGTGTGAATATTCTGGCGACTATCGTGGGCATCCTGATCGTGGACAAAGTTGGCCGTCGTATCCCACTGGCAGTCGGCTCCGGGGTGATGGCAGCGGGTCTGCTCATGATGGCTGTGGCCTTCTCGCAAGCCGTTGAATCCACAACCACCAATGAATTTGGTGATGTGGAGACTGTGGTGTCACTGCCGGAACCATGGGGCATCATCGCCCTCGTCTCAGCGAATGTGTTTGTGCTCGGCTTCGGAGCCACGTGGGGTCCGTTTATGTGGCTGATGCTCGGAGAGATGTTCCCCAACAGAATCCGGGCTGTCGCGATGGGCGTCGCCTCGGCCTTCAACTGGGGATCAAACTTCCTGATCTCCACGTTGTTCCCACAGATGGCGGAGTTGTCACTGGTATTCGCCTACGCATTCTACGGCGTCAGCGCGCTGATCAGTCTGGTGTTCGTCCTGAAGTACGTGCCGGAAACCAAGGGCCGTGAAATCGAAGAAATGCAAGAACAGGCCTATTCCAAAACCTGACCTGGGGATCGCCATCTGGTCCTGGGTGATTCAGCCGTCGATCACCGCGGTGAGTTCATCAAGAAAGTCCGTGAAGTTCGTGCCGCGACGAAGCAGTCGTTGGACGGAGTCGCGTTCATTGAACACCTCCACCAGTTGCTCAAAAACCGTTTGAAACGCCTCGCGGTCCTCTTCGCTGAAAGCCACCAGGACAACGAACTGCACCCGGGTGTCACCCCAGCGCAGTGAGTTTTCTGCCACGCCGACTGACAGCACTGTGCGCCCAGCGGTCATCTTGAGCGCGTGCGGAACAGCCAAGGCGTCAGTGAAGGCAGTGGATGAGAGCTCTTCACGGGCGATAGCCCGCTCAATGTAATCCTCATCGATCACCCCCAGCTCAATGAGTGGCGCTCCCAAGGCCCGGATCACCTGAGGTTCCTTTAGGGCAGGCAGGGGACGAACGAACGCGCTCGGGTGAAAGTAGTGCTCCAGCTCGCTCCGGAGTCGGGCAAGTCGAAGCGTGCGGCGGCGTCGGGCGGCTGCCGCTGCAATTCGTTCAGTATCAGCATCAGTGAGGAAGGGAGGCAGCAGCACCGTCCGCTCATCAGGCACTGGGGGATCGATTGTGGTAAGTACGAGGTCGGTGGTGATGGCCGCCCAGTCCGGAGACATATCCGTCTCCACTGCGGTGACCTCCACGGAGGAGCCGAGCGACTGATCAATTCTCGAACGCAGCAGCTCATGCAGCTCGTAGTACCCGGGGCATACGATGGTGGCGGTCAGCACGGCGCCGCTCTGTCGATTGCGTTCCAATCTCCCACCGACATGCATTGCGATATAGGCGATCTCGTCATCACCGAGGCTCAGTTGCAGGTGATCGCCGACCTCGGAAGCGATGGAAACTGCCACCTCAAACACCATCGGGTAGGCGCCCTTGAGCGAACGGGTCAGCGGGTTTCTGGACCAGGCCTGTTCCTTGGCCCGGTGCACAAGGTTTTGTACGTGAAGGCTGAGCCGACGGAGAAAATCATCGTGGAAGATGTCGACCAGGTACTCCTCTGAGGCGTGCCGGACAGCTTCTTGCACGACCCACTCAATATGCGGGTCCAGAGACACCTCGAGAGCCTCGCCTTTGGGTGTCACCGCCCGAGTCAGAATCAAAGACGCCAAGTGGTGCAAGTCGCCGAGTCCCACGCGTGTGCCGAAGTGTTTCAGCGTCAGGACATCGAGCAGCTCTGCGAACTTTTTCTGCTGAGCTGAGGGGTTCACGTGGGTGCCTGTCAGGGCGCGACCCTGAGCCACCCTGTCTGCGGCGATCGCCACATGGAGAATGACATCAGAGACAGCGAGCTCGTTGACGTAGAACCCCTGCTCACCGAGTCGGGTGGTGAGTTCATGTTTGAACGGCGAGAATGACTTCGGATCGATTGATTCCAGTCCGATAGTGCGGCGCAGGCTGGCCATATCGGCAAAGCCCTCGTCCATTTCCTCATGGGCAAGCTTTGACACCAGACGCCGCTGGGCGAGTTCATCGCCGACCAGCATCACACGGGGCCCAGCACGCTGGAGCTTCAGTTCGGTGCCCCCAATCAGGTCCCGCACCCGTACGAGATCAGCTTCCACCGTGGCTTCTGACACATGCAGGCGGACAGCAGTCCGATGAATGTCGATACCCGAGGGTGCTCCCAGAAGCTCGCGGACCAGCGAATGCACCCGGTCCTGTGGAGTCGCACTTTCAGAGTCCTCGCGCAGCCCAGCCAACACTGCCCGATCTGCTCTGTAGCCCAATGGGCCCGACTCCACGGCGGTCACCGCGCCACTGCGCGCGTTGAGCTGCGATATATAGGAACGCACACTCCGGGGTGTCACCCCGAGCGAGTCCGCCAAAGACCCCGCGGTGACCCAACCCTCTGCGCGCAGGAGGAGATTGGCCACCTTCTCCGGACGCCTGCGCATGCCACCTAGCCTATGGCACTCAGCCCCAAGCGTGTTTTCCGGGATGTCAGCCAACGGCATCCTGGCCGCTTTTTTCCGCAGGGGCGGAAAGAACTCTGGCCTGTAGACGCTATATATGTGGGCCGCATCACGGGAGAATCATCACAACGCCATATTCAACGGAAAGGCACCACCATGTCGGCAACCCGCACTGTGACCGTCGGATCCTCGCAGGGTCTACATGCTCGCCCAGCCAAGCTATTCGTGGAGGCAGCGCAGAACACCGGCCTTCCGGTGACCATCGCTAAGGGTGAGAAGTCCGTCAATGCCGCGTCCATCCTCGGTGTGATGTCCCTCGGCGTAGACAAGGGTGATGAGGTGACCCTCACCGCTGAAGGAGAGGGTGCCGAATCTGCACTGGACACCCTTGAAGCGTTCCTCAAGACCGATCACGACGAGGCCTGAGCTCTATGTCAATCACACCCCAGTCCGCGATGAAGGGGACCGGGATCGGCCAAGGGGTCGCCCTAGGCCCGGTGGCGCGCATGTCACCATCGCCGATCGCGCCCACCGATGAGACCAGCTCGCTGACGCATCAGCAGGAGTCCGAGCGGGTCAATAAGGCCATCGAAGCCGTCGCAGCAGACCTCACCCAGCGTGGCGAGGTTGCTGGAGGTCAGGCGCAGGAAGTTCTTGAGGCTCAGGTCATGATGGCTCAAGATCCGACCGTCACAGACGCCGTCGAGGTTCACCTCAAGGACGGAAAGACTGGGGAATACGCCGTTCACGCAGCTTTCGCAGAAGTAGCGCAGACACTTCAGGCTCTCGGTGGCTACCTCGGTGAGCGTGCTGCCGATCTCTACGACGTCGCCGCCCGGGTCGTTGCCGCGCTTCGGGGAGAACCCGCCCCGGGGGTTCCTGACCCCGGTTACCCGTTCGTGCTGGTGGCACAGGATCTCGCCCCGGCCGATACCGCGCTACTGGACCTGAACAAGGTTCTGGCGCTGGTCACCATCGAAGGTGGGCCGACCTCCCACACCGCCATTCTCGCCCGTGGCAAAGGCATCACCGCAGTAGTCGGGGTCGCTGAGGCAGCTCAACTCAGTGACGGAGATGAAATCGTCGTTGATGCCGCCAACTCAGCGATCGTGCTCGCCCCTACACGGGAGCAAAAAGATGAAGTAGCGGCGCGTATTGCACAGCGCGCCGCCGTTCAGAAAGCACCCATTACCGATGGTGCGCTGGCTGATGGAACGGCGATCCCTCTGTTGGCGAATCTGGGCACACCGGACAACGCCGCTGAGGCCGTTGACTTGGGCGCTGAAGGGGTGGGCCTGTTCCGCACTGAGTTCCTGTTTCTGTCCTCCGAGACGGCGCCGAGTGTAGAGGAGCAGCGGCAGGCCTATCAACAGTTGTTAGAAGCGTTTCCAGGTAAGAAGGTCGTCGTGCGGGCCCTCGACGCTGGCGCCGATAAACCCTTGCCGTTCCTCAACGATGCTGAGGAGGAGAATCCGGCTTTGGGGCTCCGTGGTCTGCGCGCCCTGCTGACCAACGAAGAGGTGCTGCGCGACCAACTGTCCGCACTCGCAGAGGCTGAAGCCGCAACCGACGCCGACCTGTGGGTGATGGCACCCATGGTGTCCACCGTGGAGGAGACGGAGACCTTCGCTAAGTTCGCCCACCAGCATGGACTGAAAACCGCCGGAGTGATGGTGGAAGTTCCCTCTTCTGCGCTTCTGGCCGAGCAGATCCTGCAGACCGCAGACTTCGCCTCGATCGGCACCAATGACCTCACCCAATACACCATGGCCGCTGACCGGCTTCTGGGATCCGTGGCCGGGCTTCAAGACCCGTGGCACCCAGCGGTCCTCAAGCTCGTCCGCGAAGTTGGCGCCGCCGGAGCTTCAACCGGTAAACCAGTCGGAGTCTGCGGTGAGGCTGCTGCCGACCCGCTGTTGGCCGTGGTGCTGGTAGGGCTCGGCGCGACCTCCCTGTCCATGGCGCCCGCGGCCCTGGCCGACGTCCGGGCTGAGCTTCTGCGTTACACCCTGGATCAGGCTCAAGCTATCGCTTCCGCCGCCGTCTCCGCTGCCACGGCGGCCGAGGCTCTCGACGCTGCACGCAGTACCTCCACATCCCTCGCCAACGATTGAGAAAGAGCAGTCCCATGACCACGACGACGACGTCACCAGACTCCAGCGCCGCAGCTGATAAACAGCCAGGAAGATTGCGCGTCGGGGTCCAGAAATTTGGGTCCTTCCTCTCCGGCATGATCATGCCGAACATCCCTGCGTTGATCGCCTGGGGAATTGTCACCGCGGTGGTGGTCAACGTCTCCGAGTTCACCGAAGAGGGCTGGGAAGCGACCAACGCACTCTCCGCGGTCATCTTCCCGATGATCCACTACCTGCTGCCGGTCCTGATCGCTCTGCAGGGCGGTCGACTGATCTACGAAACTCGTGGTGCCGTCGTCGGGGCTGTGGCGGCAATGGGTGTCATTGTGGGGTCCGACCACCTCATTGACCAGTTCAACGCCGCGCTTCCGGCCGGTGAGGAGGGGATCAACTACGTCCACATGTTCATCGGTGCGATGATCATGGGGCCCCTGGCCGCATGGTTGATGAAGAAGCTTGATGCCCTGTGGGAGGGCAAGATCAAGCCCGGCTTCGAGATGCTGGTCAACATGTTCTCCGCAGGAATTCTGGGGTTCCTGCTCCTTGTGGTGGGCTTCTTCTTCATGGCACCGCCGATCAACTGGCTCATGGACGCCCTCGGCAGGGGAGTGGAATGGCTGATCGACAACAGCCTGCTGCCGCTGACCTCGGTGCTGATCGAGCCAGCGAAGGTTTTCTTCCTCAACAACGCCATCAACCACGGTGTATTGACGCCCTTGGGCACCCAGCAGGCAGACGCACAGGGCAGCTCCATCCTCTTCCTGCTTGAAGCCAACCCTGGGCCCGGTCTGGGACTGCTGCTGGCGTTCTCCGTCTTTGGTGTTGGTGCAGCGAAGGCCACCGCCCCAGGTGCGGCTCTGATCCACTTTGTGGGCGGCATCCACGAGGTGTACTTCCCATACGTGCTGATGAAGCCGGTTCTGCTGCTGGCCATGATCGCTGGCGGCATGACGGGCGTGACCACAAATATGCTCCTAGATGTTGGTCTGCAAGCTCCTGCGGCGCCCGGGTCCATCATTGCGGTGTACGTTCAGTCTCTCGGTGGCGGCGTGGGCAACGTGGTCGGTGTGACCTTCGGTTGGGTGCTATCAGCCGCGGTGACATTCGCGGTGGCTGCGGTCATCCTGCTCTCATCACGCAAGCGAGACTTGGAGCTGGGTGATCAGTTCTCCTCCGCCATTTCCAAGACGCAATCCGCCAAGGGCAAGAGTTCCTCCGCCCTGTCCAGCCTCAGTGCAGGTGCGGCCAATGTTCCGGCTGCGGCAGCTGAGCGGATTCGGACCATCTACTTCGCTTGCGATGCGGGTATGGGGTCCTCCGCAATGGGCGCCTCGGTCCTGCGGAAGAAGCTCTCCGGCGCTGGCATTACCGATGTCTACGTCACCAATAAAGCCATCTCCTCCCTCCCGGGCGATGCCGATCTGGTCATTACCCAGCAGACGCTCACCGACCGGGCCCGTCCCAAGGAGCCGAACGCCATCCACGTCTCTGTGGACAACTTCATGAACGCCCCGGAGTACGACGAGGTCGTGGAACTTGTAAAAGGCAGTGAAGATCACGACGCCGTGGCTGGCAGCTCGGGTGCCCAGGCGTCGTCGCCTGCCCAGCGCGGTGACACGCTCACCTCAGTTGACTCGGGCGTCCTGACTCGGGATCGGATACGGATCCGGGCTGGAGCTGCAACTCAGGAAGAGGCGCTGCGTGAAACTCAGGAGATCCTCGTCTCTGCCGGTGCGGTGACCGAGGACTACCTCCAGGCCATGCGTGACCGTGAGGCGACCGCATCCACCTTTATGGGTAATGAGCTCGCCATCCCGCACGGCACCAATGACGCCAAGAGCGCCATCACATCCAGTGCGCTCTCCGTGCTCCGTTATGACGGCGGCGTGGACTGGTCGGGAGACCAGGTGACGTTCGTGGTCGGCATCGCCGGGGTGGGGGATGAGCACCTGCAGATCCTGTCCAGGATCGCCGAGCTGTTCTCCGATGAGTCCAAGGTCGCGGAGCTCAAGGCGGCCTCCACAGAGGCTGAGCTTCACGAGCTCCTCAGCGCCGTCAACGAAAACTGAACCGCACCTCAGGAGCGCGTCTCGGGATGTTGGAAACTCCACCGTTTACGCTGTGAGTTTCCAACATCCCGAGACGCTCTGTCAGGTTGGACGATAGGACAGGGAGTCAGACATGAAGGCAGTCCACTTTGGAGCCGGGAATATCGGCCGCGGATTCGTCGGCGTCCTGCTGCATGAAGGCGGCTACGAGGTGGTGTTTTCCGACGTCGCCGCTCCGCTAGTAGAGGCGCTCAACGCCCAGGACTCTTACACAGTGCGCGAGGTCGGCGCCGGAGGTCAGGACCACACCATCACCGGCTTCCGTGCGCTCAACAGCGCAGAGAACCCGGAGGCCGTGGCCCAGGAAGTCGCCGAATCTCAGGTGGTCACCACTGCAGTAGGTCCTACTGTTCTGAAATTCATCGCCCAGCACATCATGGACGGTCTGCGGCTGCGCCCAGCAGACTTCCCGCCACTGCAGATCATGGCCTGCGAGAACGCCGTTGGCGCAACCGACACCCTGCGGGCGGAAATCGAACGCCTGGCCGGTCCCCAATGGGCGGAGCTGGACAGCAAAGCTGTCTTCGCCAATACGGCTGTGGATAGGATCGTGCCTGGTCAGACCGCCGAGGCGGGGATCGACGTCACGGTGGAGCCCTTCTACGAGTGGGCCATCGAATCGGCGCCGTTCGGCGAACAACGGCCGAATATTCCGGGGGCGCACTTTGTGAAGGACCTCGGGCCCTATATTGAGCGCAAGCTCTTTACCGTCAACACTGGACACGCGACAGCTGCCTACCTTGGAAGCGCCGCCGGACATACGACGATCGCTGCCGCCCTGGGGGATCACCAGGTCTCAGCTGGAGTCCAGGCCGCCCTGGAGGAGACATCGGCACTACTGGTGGCCAAGCACGGGTTCAGTCCACTGGAGATGGCTGATTACCGCGAGACTATTCTGGAACGGTTCCGCAACCCCTCACTTCCGGATACCACCACGCGCGTGGGACGCCAACCGCTGCGCAAACTTTCACGCCACGAGCGGTTTATCGGCCCAGCTGCGCAAGCGGCAGAACGCGGCCTTGAGGTTAAGGGCCTGCTCGCAGCCATTGGCGCCGCCCTGAGATTCGATGTGCCCGAGGATGAGGAGTCCGCCCAGCTGAAGAGCACACTCAGTGAGGTCGCCGCAGGGTCTCTGACGCCGCAGGAATTCACCACCCAGGTGACTGGACTGGAGCCGGAGCACCCGCTCTTCGCCCGAGTCTGCAGCACGGTGGTCAGCTCAGCTGGATAGGCTGGGGCGGTGAATGAACCACTCTGGACCCCTGGGTCGCCCAATACGGTGATCGCCGGAGACAACCTCCCGGTACTCGAATCCCTCCCAGGAAACTCCTTCCAGCTCATATGCATCGACCCGCCGTTCAACACCGGACGGGTTCAGCGCGCTCAGCCCATGCGCACAGTGCGGTCCGCCGATGGTGACCGAATCGGGTTCAAGGGCCATACCTATCAAACACTCAGAGGCGCCCTGACGACATACGATGATGACTTCACCGACTACTGGGACTTCTTGGCCCCGCGTCTGGAGCAGGCTTGGCGGCTGCTGAAGGACACCGGGACGCTCTACCTGCACCTGGACTACCGCGAGGTGCACTACGCGAAAGTCATGTTGGATGCGCTCTTCGGCCGGGAGTGTTTCCTCAATGAGATCATTTGGGCCTACGACTACGGCGCTCGCGCCAAGAGCAGATGGCCCACCAAGCACGACAACATCCTGGTCTACGTCAAAGATCCCAAGAAGTACTACTTCAACAATGAAGACGTTGACCGCGAACCCTATATGGCACCAGGTCTGGTCACCCCTGAGAAAGTCGCACGTGGCAAGCTGCCCACCGATGTCTGGTGGCACACGATTGTGGCGCCCAACGCGAAGGAACGCACCGGCTACCCTACTCAGAAACCGGTGGGAGTCCTTAAGCGTATGGTGGCTGCCTCCAGCCGCCCCGGCGACTGGGTACTCGACTTCTTCGCCGGGTCCGGAACGTTGGGGGCAGCCGCGCATGAACTCGATCGCAGGTACCTGCTGATTGACGCCCATCCAGAGGCTGTCGCCGTCATGCGCGGCCGGCTGGAAGGTACGACGACGCCCCCACGGTTCGTGGCCGCAGAGGGTGAGTTGGCGGCGTCGTAAGCAACCGGGTATAGTCAAGGGTTGTTGTGCGTGTCCAGACCTGCCTGGATTCGTGTTGAGGCGGTCCAGTTGCATGGCCGTTCAGCCTCCACGAACCTCGCGGGAGACAACGGGCCCCGAATCTTCCCGGTCCTCACCCGGGAATCGGGCAGCGCGCTGAAACAGCAGTCGCCAAGGCGACTGCGACCTGAAGGGTGCGAAAGCCGGAGGTTTTCGCATCTGAGACCAAGTGCATCACGCGCTGACAGGCAGTGAATCTCACACTCTGCCCCAAGCTGCGTGAACCGTAGAACACCGACCGTAAGGCATACCAACCGTGCGTACGTACACCCCCAAAGAAGGCGACGCCGACCCGCAGTGGCACATCATCGATGCCACTGACGTGGTCTTGGGCCGTTTGGCTTCGCAAGCTGCTCAGCTGCTGCGCGGCAAGCACAAGCCCACCTACGTCCCAAACCAGGACATGGGCGACTTCGTCATCATTATCAACGCTGAGAAGGTCGCCGTCACCGGCGATAAGGCAGCTAAGAAGACCTACTACCGCCACTCCGGCTTCCCGGGCGGCATCAAGTCAATCAATTTCGAGCAGATGATTGCACGCCACCCCACCCGAGCAGTGGAACAGGCCGTCAAGGGCATGGTTCCACACAACAAGCTCGGCACCGCCCAGTTGACTAAGCTGCGCGTCTACGCAGGCAGCGAGCACCCGCACGCCGCCCAGCAGCCGAAGCCGTTCGAGATTACCCAGGTCGCCCAGTAATTCGGGCCCGACTCTAGAGACTTTTAGGAGAACCGTGGCTCAGAACACTGAAGAGCTCACCGAAACTGAGGAGCTGACAAGCTTTACCTCAGAATCGACACCGACCACCACTACTGACGACGTCACCGCTGAGCGCGCCCCGCTGACCGTGCCTGGTGCGGCCATCGGTCGCCGTAAGCGCGCTCGTGCCCGTGTGCGCATTGTGCCGGGTACTGGCAAGTGGACCCTCAACGGCCGCAGCCTGGAAGACTACTTCCCGAACAAGCTGCACCAGCAGGAAGTCAACGACCCGTTCACCCTGCTGGGCCTCAACGACGCCTATGACGTCATCGCCCGTATTGACGGTGGTGGCCCCTCCGGTCAGGCCGGTGCCCTGCGCCTGGGTATTTCCCGCGCGCTCAACGGCATCGACCGTGACCACAACCGCCCGGCGCTGAAGAAGGCTGGCTTCCTGACTCGCGACGCCCGTGCGGTGGAGCGCAAGAAGGCCGGTCTGAAGAAGGCCCGTAAGGCTCCGCAGTACTCCAAGCGCTGATTTTCCAGTCGCCTGCGCAATTGCCCCGTTCGGTTCGCCGAGCGGGGCAATTCGCGTCTGAAGGTGGGACTGGACCGGGCACATCGCACTGTCACCGAACTTTCCAGCTCAGAGCGCCCCGCTCAGGGCATTCAAGACCACAAGTCTCCTCGAGCAGCATTCTGGTGACATGATCGAACTGATTCTCACAGGCCTCTGGTTGGGGCTGGTGTTCAACGCAGCCCCTGGACCCATTTTCACTGAATCGCTGCGGCGCGGCGTCCGGGGCGGGTTTGGCCCCGCCCTGGCCGTTCAGGTGGGTTCTCTGGTGGGAGACGCCGCGTGGGCAGTCTTGGGGCTCGCCGGTGCGGCGGCCCTGCTGACCCAGCCGCAGCTCCACATTCCGATGACGCTCATTGGTTGCGTTGTGCTCCTGCTGCTGGGGCTTCAGGGCATCAGAGACGCGCTCAAGCCGAAAGCGCCGCAGTCGGAGCCAGTAGTCACCAGCGGAACTCTACGTGGCCCGCTGACTGCTGGAGCGCTCCTCTCGCTGGCCAGCGTGTGGAACGTGGTCTACTGGGCCGGTGCTGGTGGAGCGGTGGGCGGCGCGCTGGGAGAAGATGCGCCGCTGGGTCCCCTCATGATCTTCTTTGCAGCGTTCATGAGCTCCTCTATCCTGTGGTGTTTCATCTGTGCAGGATTTATCGCCGGACTGCGCCGCGCGGTGAGCCAGCTATGGACTCGCATTATCGAAGGTGGAGCAGGCGTCGCGCTAGTGGTGATGGCGGTATTGCTGGTTCTCCAATCTTTCGAGGTCTAACCCAGCGAACAAGAAGCTTCGTCACAGCTTCATACCAAAATCGCCGTTAATGCGGTCTGAACGGGGCTTTTTTGGCTCTCGACCGTTAGACTCACGTCCAATATGACCAGATTGTTTGGAACCGACGGGGTTCGTGGCGAGGCCAATGGGCTGTTGACCGCGGACCTGGCTCTTCGTCTCTCCCAGGCTGCGGCAGTGGTGCTGGGGCATCGACGCACTCCTGCAGATAAGCGTCCCGTTGCCGTATTGGCTCGGGATCCGCGAGTCTCCGGAGAATTCCTCTCAGCGGCTGTGGAAGCTGGATTGGCCTCCTCCGGGGTGGACGTCTATGACGCTGGAGTGCTGCCGACCCCGGCGGCCGCTTTCCTTGTCGCGGACTTCAACGCCGATTTCGGGGTCATGATTTCTGCCTCGCATAACCCTGCCCCCGATAACGGCATCAAGTTCCTTGGCGCAGGCGGGCACAAACTCGACGACGCCGTCGAGGATGAGATCGAGGTGCAGATCGGGGAGCCTCCACTGCTGCCCACAGGCGCGGACGTGGGCCGAGTGCAGAGGTTTTCCGATGCGGAGGACCGCTATGTTGTCCACCTGCTGCAGTCCTTAGGTGGTGTCAGCCTTGAAGGTTTGCGGGTCGTGCTCGACTGTGCTCACGGTGCAGCCAGCGGTTGCTCACCGGAGGCCTTCGCCGCCGCAGGTGCCGAAATCGTGGTCATCGGTGCTGAACCCGATGGCCTCAACATCAATGACGGTTACGGCTCCACTCATCTTGAGCGGCTCCAAGAAGCAGTAGTCTCCCATGGGGCTCATATCGGCATCGCTCACGACGGGGACGCCGACCGTTGCCTCGCAGTGGATCATACCGGAGCGCTGATTGACGGTGATCAGATCATGGGGGTACTCGCGCTTGCGCTGAAGGAAGCGGGAACCCTGAAGGACAACACGCTGGCTGTGACGGTCATGAGCAACCTCGGGTTGAAACTCGGTATGGCTGCTGCCGGAATCGATCTGGTGGAGACTGCAGTCGGCGATCGGTACGTCCTGGAAGCCATGCGTGCTGGCGGATACTCACTTGGCGGAGAACAGTCAGGGCACCTCATCTTCGCCGACTATGCCACTACCGGTGACGGGGTTCTGACCGGTCTGCAGTTGGCGGCCCGCGTTGCTGCCACGGGCAAGCCCCTGAAGGTGCTGGCCGAAGAAGCGATGACAAGACTGCCGCAGGTGCTGATCAACGTCAAAGGCGTGGACAAGGCCAAGGTGAAGAACCACCAGGTGGTTCAGGAGGCTGTCACCGCCGCCGAGATGCGCCTCGGCGAACACGGCCGTGTGCTGCTGCGACCCTCAGGCACTGAACCCGTCGTCAGGGTGATGGTGGAGGCCCCCACAGCAGACCTGGCGCAGGCCGAATCCCAAGTCCTCGCCGATGTGGTCAAGGCCGAGCTCGCTCTCTGAGACGGTTCCATACGAACCCGTCAGCTCATGAACTGGGCTGGTACTCCTCGTCGTAGTCAGGTGCCGGGGGCTGATCCCAGTACTCTTCCAGGGTGACGCCACGGTCGGCGACGTCGCGGGCGGTCTCCTCACCCACGTAACGCAAGTGCCATGGCTCGTACTGGAATCCGGTGATCTCTTCAGCGCCCTCCGGATAGCGGATGATGAACCCGAACTCATCAGCGTGCTCCGCCAACCACTGGCCCTGTTCTGAATCGCCGAAGCAGGACCGCAGGTAGCACTCGCGGTCCTCCAAATCAGCGACATCTATGGCCAGACCCGTCTGATGTTCCGAATGTCCCGGTCGTGCACTGACACGGTCTGCGGCCTCGGCACCATCTTCATAGAATCGCTGCTCATAAAGCGCCTGCTGGAAGTCGAAATCGCGGTAGGCAGTGGTGGCCCACAAATCCATGCCGTCATGGGCAGCAGCCGCATGAAGTTCCTCATAGGCCCCGGCAGCAGCTTCCCGCAGGGGGGCCTCACCGAATTCGCTGGGTGCGTCCACGTCACGGAGGTCATCCGGCGAGAAGTCCAAGGGATCCAGAGGATTCTGCTTATTCACCAACACGTGCACCGAATCCGGATCCGTGGATGCCTGACTCACGGGCTGAGGTTCCGGCTCCTCGGTTTCCGGTTCCTCAGCTTCGGGAACCGATTCTTCGGATCGTTCCGCCTCCTGCGCTGGACTTTCAGCAGGTGGTGTAGTGCGGTTCTCCTCGGCATCTTGGCCTCCTGCGCAGGCTGACACAGCCAGCAGAGCAGAAACCCAGGCGCTGAGGACCAAAATGCGCATCACCCCAGAGTAACGGGTTGTCGCGGTAGGCTCGTAGACGATGTCAGAAGTGAAAGGCGCCCCCAGACTCGGCCCTAAGCGTTACCTCTGGGCGCTGATCACCGCACTGAGCCTCACCGCATGCGTCGAGGGACCTGATGAGCACGATGACGCCCCGACAGAACCCGGCGACGAAGCCACTGAGTCCCCTGGAAACGCCGGTGGGGAAGGCGATGTGCCGGAGGCTGCAGCACCGCAGCAGGATGACCAGTTCACCATCGCTGGGAGCGGGGATGTCCTCATTCACGACAACGTGATTGATGAGGCCGCAGTGCTCGCTGAGGGAGACGGTTACACATTCGCCCCACTGATGAGCGCAGTTGAGGATCTCATCAGTGGTGCTGACCTGGCCCTCTGCGGTTTGGAAGTGCCGATCGCCCCCGAGGGTGTGGAGCCGGTCGGGTATCCGGTGTTCGCCGCGCCGCCGGAGTTAGCCGCAGACCTCACATCGGTGGGTTTCGACGGCTGCTCCACCGCGAACAACCATTCCTTCGACCAGGGTGTGGCTGGACAGGAACGGACCCTTGAGGTGTTCGACGAGGCAGGACTTGGCCATGCCGGAACAGCTCGGACCGAAGAGGAAGCCGGCCAGCCGCAGATTTTCACCCTGGAACGCGGCGACCGGGAAGTCACGGTGGCGCACCTGGCGACCACAATGATCCACAACCATGCTTTCCCACCGCCGGAAGATGAGCTCTGGCGGATCACGGATGTCACCGCTGTGGAGCTCACCGAGAGGGCGGCCCAAGCGCGCGAGGATGGGGCCGACGTCGTCATCGCTTCTGTCCACTGGGGTGAGGAATATGTCCACGAGCCGACGGTGGAACAGCGGAACTACGGTGAGCAGCTGGCTGGCGGGGGAGAGATCGACGCCGTCTTCGGCAGCCATTCGCACACCCCGCAGCCGGTGGAGCAGCTAGCTGGCGGCCCTCAGGGGGATGGGATGTGGGTGGTGTGGTCCATGGGAAATTTCCTCTCCAACCAGGATGAAGCGTGCTGCATTGTGGAGACTGCCAGCGGAGTAGTGGTCTACGCAACGGTCGAAGTCAGTGAAGACGATGCCGCGGTGGTTGCTATGGACTGGCTGCCGGTCACTGTGGACCGAGGTCCTACAGACGATGAGCCGCACCGGGGGATCTGGCCGCTGCGCACTTTGGCCGAGGACGAGATTCCTGAATCAGTCGAGCTCAGCGAGCAGACGGTTCAAGACCGCTGGGAGCGTGTCCTGGACGTCATGACTGAAGAGACTCTGCGTGATGAACCGCCATCGCCCACCGGGCCGGATCCTGACATTGTGCCCCGCGGTGATTAGCGGAGTCGGGACCACTCAGTCCTTGCCCCAAAGGATGTTCTTGGCCCTGCCCAGCCGGGAAGTTGTCTGAGCCTGGGACGCGGCCTCTGCACGAGCTCGCTGTTCTTCCAGTAGGCGTTCGCTTTCGACGGCGGTCGCGAAGGCCGCCGGATTGACCACCTCCGTCTGCACCTTGAGCTGGTCGCGAATCTCTTTCAACAGCGTGATGCTCTCCTCTTCGGCGGTTTCCTCCGCCTGTCCTAGCAGTGCGTGCCGGGCGGCAATGAACTTGTTCATCGGAAGGATCACAACACAATAGATGGCCGCGGCGATCAGCAAGAAGTTCACCAGGGCGGTGAGCAGTACGCCGAAACGCATGGGAGGTCCCTCGAGCCCAGGCAGAGTCACTGCGAGAAGATTGTCGAAGTCGGGATCCTGCGCCAAGAGCTGCCCGATCAGTGGCATCAGCACATTTTCGACCAACGCATTGATCACTGCGCCGAACGCGGTGCCGAGCACCACCGCCACTGCGAGGTCGACTACATTTCCCTGTTTGACGAAATCGACGAATCCCTTAATCATGAGCTCATCGTATGCGCAGCTTTAGGTTTTCAGGCGGACAGTCCTCGCCGGCGCCACGGCTCAGGCCCGGGCCCATGTCAGTCGCTCAGCTGATCCGGGTCGGGGTCGGCGTCGTCGTAATCTGGAGCGGCGGGTTGGCGCCAATACTCTTCCAGCGTGAGGTTCAGAGCCACGATCTCTTCGGCGGTCTCAGCACCCACATATCTCAGGTGCCACGGTTCATAGGCGAACCCGGTGATGTGCTCCTTTCCTTCCGGATAACGGATGATGAAACCGTAGTTGTGGGCGCTCTCCTCTAACCATTCAAACTCCGGGGTCTCATTGAAGCACTCGCCGATGATGCACTCTGGATTGTCGATGCTGATCACATCCACTGCCAGGCCCGTCTGATGCTCGGAGTAGCCTGGCCGGGCGGCGAACTCATCGGTCCCCTCAGTGCCGTGTTGGGCATGCCGGGCGGAGTAGATGCGAGCCTGGGCGTCGAAGGACCTGTATCCGCTGGTGACGGCCAGGGTGATTCCTTCGTCTAAAGCGTCGTCGAAAAGCTCTTCCACGGAGTCTGCTGGTTCCTCACGCATGTACACCGGGTCGTCCACCGAGGTTCTGACCTCCAGCTCAACGAGATCCTCGGGGGAGTAGTCCACTGGTTCCAGAGGGTTTTGGCGGTTCACCAGCACATGGACGGAGTCCGGGTCCCAGCTCACCTGGGACGCCTGAAGGGTTTCCGGGGAGGGAAGCTGGGCGAGCACAACGGCGCCCACAGCCAGAACCTGCTGTACGAGCCCGCTCATACTTTGCGCAGCAGCACCCGGGAAACGCTGTGGTCGTCGTCCTTAGACATGACCAACCGAGCGCGCGACCGAGTGGGTTGAATATTCTCCCGCAGGTTCGGCCCATTGATGCGCTTCCAGATATCGGAGGCCTGTGCGACCGCTTCCTGATCGCTGAGCCGGCTGTACTGGTGGAAATAGGCCTCAGGGTTGGCGAACGCCCCATGCCTCCACCGCATGAAGCGGTCCACATACCACTGTTCAATATGACTTGATTTAGCGTCAACGAAGATTGAGAAGTCAAAAAAATCACTCAGCGCCAAGCCTGCGGTTCCGTCCTCACGCACTCGCGCTGGTTGCAGGACATTCAGCCCTTCCAGAATGAGCACATCGGGTCTGCGCACCACATGGTGCTCACCGGGCATGATGTCGTACTTCAGATGTGAGTAGACCGGAGCGGGGACCTCCGGACGCCCCGACTTCACTTCTGACACGAACCGAAGCAGGCGCCTGCGGTCATAGGCTTCAGGGAAGCCCTTTCGGTCCATAATGCCGCGTCGGCGCAGCTCAGCATTCGGGTAGAGGAAACCGTCAGTGGTGACCAGCTCCACACGTGGGGTGGAAGACCAGCGGCGCAGCATTTCCTGAAGCACACGCGCCGTGGTGGACTTCCCCACCGCCACCGATCCCGCTACACCAATGATGAAAGGGGTGCGTCGGGTGGATTCGCCCAGAAAATCGTTGGTGGCCGAGCGCAGCCTCGCAGCGTTCTCCACATAGATGTTCAGCAGACGCGAAAGCGGCAGATACACCTGGGCCACCTCATCCAGAGAAAGGTGATCACCGATGCCGCGCAGCCGGTCGACGTCGTCCTGGTTCAGCGGCTGCTGGATGGACTGAGCGAGCCGGGCCCACGCCTCGCGACCCAGCTCCACAAAAGGTGAGTAATGAGCTGCTTCATTATCCAGCGGAGGCGAACCGGCCCAAGGTGCTGTCCCACTCACTTCGGGCGGAACAGGCACAGGGGCCGTGGGCGGATGAACGGGCTGCGAGTGCACAGGTGACACGATACCGTCTAGCACCATCTGACCAGCCACCAAGGTCTCCACGGTATTCTAAGCGGCATGTGTGGAATTGTTGGTTATATCGGTTTGCCGGAGAAGTCTGTTGAGCATCATGCGTTGGATGTTTTGATGGAG
>NZ_VFIE01000026.1:99167-117221 GCF_010119385.1 Nesterenkonia haasae | reverse complement strand
GACCACCGAGACACTAGAGAAGGCCATGGCTGCTCCGGCCAGCATCGGATTAAGCAGTCCGAAGGCTGCGATCGGGATCGCAGTGGTGTTGTAGCCGAAGGCCCAGAACAGGTTCTGCTTGATCGTGCGCAGAGTCTTTCGCGCCAGGCGGATCGCATCGGCGGCGGCCCGGAGGTCTCCGCGGACCAGGGTGATGTCAGCCGCTTCGATGGCCACATCGGTGCCGGTGCCCATCGCCAGGCCGAGGTCGGCCTGGGCCAGAGCAGGGGCGTCGTTGACGCCGTCTCCGACCATCGCCACGACCTTGCCCTCGTCTTGGAGCCGGACGACGACGTCGACCTTGTCCTTGGGCAGGACTTCGGCGATCACCTTCTCGATGCCGACCTCTGATGCGACCTGTTCGGCCACAGTCTGGTTGTCACCGGTCAGGAGCACCGGGGTCAGTCCGAGTTCTTTGAACTGGGTGATGGCCTCAGCGGAGGTGGGCTTGATCTGATCGGAGACCACCAGCACACCGCGTGCTGTGCCGTCCCAGCCGACAGCGATAGCGGTCTTGCCCTCTGCCTCGGCGGCCTGTTTGGCGGTCTTGAGATGCTCATCGAGGTGTATGGACCCGTCGGCCAGAAACGTCTCACGGCCGACGAGGACGGCGTGTCCATCGATCACGCCTTGGACGCCCTGGCCTTCGATGTTTTCGAAGGACTCCGGGGTGGGTAATTCACCGACCTCGGCGGTGGCTCCGGCGGCAATGGCCTGGGCGATGGGGTGTTCGGAGTAGTCCTCCAAACCTCCAGCGATCCGCACGAGATCCTCGCGAGCGACGCCCTCTGCGGTGATTGTCTCGGTAAGGGTCATCTTGCCGGTGGTGACCGTGCCGGTCTTATCCAGCACGATCGTGTCTACTTTGCGAGTGGACTCCAAGATCTCGGGGCCCTTGATGATCACCCCCATCTGGGCTCCCCGGCCGGTGCCGACCAGCAGCGCGGTGGGGGTGGCCAGTCCGAGTGCGCACGGGCAGGCGATGATCAGGACTGCGACGGTCGCGGTGAACGCCGCGCTGACCGGGAATCCGGCCATGAGCCATGCGCCGAGGGTGGCGGCTGCCACCGCGATGGCCACGGGGACGAACACTGCCGAGACTCGGTCGGCGAGTCGTTGGATCTCAGCTTTGCCGGACTGGGCGTCCTCGACCATCTTGGCCATCTGCGCCAGTTGGGTGTCCGAACCGATCCTGGTGGCCTTGACCACCACCCGGCCTCCGGCATTGACGGTGGCGCCGGTGACGTTGTCACCCACAGCGACTTCGACGGGAACGGATTCGCCGGTGAGCATCGAGGCGTCGATCGCTGAGCTGCCCGAAGTGATCACCCCGTCGGTGGCAATCTTCTCGCCGGGACGGACGACAAACTCGTCACCGACAGAGAGTTCGTCGACGGATACGCGCTGCTCAGTACCGTTTCTCAGGATCGAGACTTCCTTCGCCCCGAGTTCTAACAGGGCGCGCAGGGCTGCCCCGGCCTGGCGTTTGGAGCGCTTCTCGAAGTAGCGGCCCAGCAGGATGAAGGTGATCACCCCGGCCCCGACTTCCAGATAGATGTGCCCCAGACCGTCGGTACGCGAGATGGTCAACTCGAAGGGGTGGACTACGCCTGGTTGGCCAGCAGTTCCGAAGAACAGAGCGACGATCGACCAGATGAGCGCAGCGCTTGTGCCCACCGAGATCAGCGTATCCATGGTCGCTGCACCATGCTTAAAGTTCGCCCAGGCAGCCTTATGGAAGGGCCAGCCAGCCCACACCACGACCGGCGCCGCCAGGACCAGAGAGGCAAAACCCCAATAGTCGAACTGCAGGGCCGGGATCATCGCCATCGCGATCACAGGCACCGATAGGACGGCCGCACCGATCAGACGCTGTTTGAGTACCCTGATCTCAGCATCCTCACCAGACTCGCCCTCCTCACTGTCGCTGGTTTTGGAGCCCTGGGGGGTGGGAAGCTCAGCGGTGTAGCCGGTCTTCTCCACCTCCGCGATCAGTAGTCCCGGGTCATAGCCCTCGGGCGCGGTGACGTTGGCCTTCTCTGTGGCGTAGTTGACGCTCGCTTCGACTCCCTCGAGCTTATTGAGCTTCTTCTCGATCCGGTTCGCGCACGAGGCACACGTCATCCCACCGATCTGCAGTTCCACGCCTATGAGATTCACATCGGTGCCGGTGTGCTCAGTGGTCATGATGATCTCCTCCCTCGTGCTGGTTCTGCCCGTGCCCATCACCGGTGTCACCGCTGGTGCCATCCCCACCGGCGACAGTGTCGATCACCAGCGGTGCAGTATGAACCTCTCCGTCGACTTGGAAGTCCAGGTACAGCAGATACCGGCCCTCAGTGGGGGTCGTGACCTCGAAGACGATCTCCGCCCCCGCGGTGTCACCAACCTCGGGGGCGTCACCGTGAGGGTGTACATGCAGGTAGGCCAGGTCCCCGTGACGCAGGGCCACCAGGTGACCGAACGCGCCGAGGTACGGTTCCAACGCGGTGACCGGTTCCCCGCCAGCGGTGATCGTCATCGTCAACTCGGAGGCCGATCCAGCGACCAGGTCACCCTCCACAGCCACTTCGAAACCATTCACCGTGGTCGCGGTGACTAGCTCATCGGCCGGCCCCGGATCGTAGTCACCGGCGACCTCCAGCGTGGTGGATAGGGTCATGCCCTCACCGGTGTCTTCGGGTACAAAGTCGGCGAAGACCCGGTAGCTGCCTGCCGCCTCCCATTCCCAGGGGATCGACCAGGTGCCGGCTTCGTCGCGCTCGGGATGGACATGCCGGAAGTACTGCCCATCGGAGCGCACCGTGATCAGGTGCATCTCTTGTTCGTGGTCGAGTTCAAAACCGGTCACCGGCTCTCCCCCGGGTCCGCTCACGATCAGCGAGATCTCGCCCTCGGAGTCGGTCGAACTCGGAGCACTCACGTTGGTGAGCTGGTAACCGTCCTGAGCCAAACTGAGGCCAAGAGGTGCCGCATCAACCACATGGCCCCGGTGCCCACCACTGCTCATCCCATCGTCTCCTTCTGCTGCGTGGTGATTCTCAGGGGTCTCCTCTACCCAGGCCTGCACAGTGTCCTCGTCGATAACTGCGTTCGCGGTGAATCCGGCCACAGCGAACACGGCCACGAGGATCAGCCCGTACAGGCCCAGCCGTGCAGGGGCATTCATCTCAGCTCCTGACGGCGGCGTAGCCGGCTTCATCGACTGCCGTGATCACTTCGGCGTCATCGATGGGCCGCTCGCTGGTGAGGGCCAGGCGGCCGCTCTGGGCATCCACTTCGATGCCGGTGACGCCAGCGATCTCGGAGACCTCAGCCCGGATCGCGCTTTCGCAGTGCCCGCAGCTCATCCCGGTGACCGTGTAAGTCTGTGTCGTGTTCATCCGTCGACTCCTTCGCTTTGATACCCATAGGGGGTATATGTATGCTCCTCTTTATACGCTTTCCAAGGAGGGGAAGTCAAGGGCGAAAAGAAAGAGCCCTGGATCTGTCCTCGTTAGATGGGACATACCACCGGAGGAGCGTCTCGAGTGAGGTGACGGGGATGAGTCCATTGAGTGCTCTAGCGAAGAGGCTCAGCAGTTCCAGCGCAGAACCAGGGGCCTCGAACGGAGAATCAGCGTAGGCGATTGCGCCGTTTTGGCGTTCGCAGGAGAGCTTCTAGAGGACCCCGTGTGAAATGCCGCCGCCAAAGCCACGCAAAAGCCATGAGCGCAGCTACCGTCCCAGCTGTAGCGATCACGCCTTGGGCTAGGTTCTCAGGTCCAGGACGGACGACGAATGCAAGGATCAGAAGGTGCCCAACGTAGGCGGTCAGAGCAGTTTGTCCCAGGAAGATTAGGGGAGACAACCACGGCTGAGACCAGCTACGCACCTTGAGGCACAGCCCCAGGACGAACGCTGCGGAACCAGTAGCGCTGATCAGCCAGAGCGGCATCTGAGAATGTGCTACGGCACTGAACAGCCGCTGCCACGCTATATGACTGGTGGGCTCGCCGAAGAGGCTGACCAGGGCCGCGGAAAGCAACCTGGCTCCCACGGCAGCGATCGCACCATAAAGGATCAGGCCCGTACTCACTTTAGGTTCGGTGAGTTTCTGGCGTCCCAACCAGATCCCCAATACAAAAGGAGCTGCCCAGACAATTAGTGGGTATGGCCCAGTGAAGACGATCCCCGTGAGGATTTCCCAGGGTGCGTCAGAGGCAGAGACAGGTTCTCGGTCGAAGCGACCATCCGTCTGGGATTGAATTGCTATCCAGATCAGTGGCCCCATGATGACGCTGAGCGCAGAGACGACGAGCAGAGTCTTCCCGGAGCGTCGGAGGAGAGGAATAGAAAAGAGAATCAAAAGCGCGTAGATCTGCAGTATTACAGCAACGTCATGCTCAAGCTCTTGGAGAGCCAACCCTCCCAGCAGGAGCAGCAGACAACGCCACAGAAGTGCCGCCCAGGGCAGGGGCGCCTGCATTTGGCGATAGTGACGTGTCATCAGCGATACACCTATGCCACCGAGCAGAACGAACAGCAGCGAGGCTCGGCCGTGAGGAATGCGGTAGAGCATCTCGAGCAGGTCATAGTCCCCGCGGGGCCCAGTGTTGACAGCAATCATGCCGATAACCGCGAGGGCGCGTGCTGCGTCCAGTGCGACCATTCGGTGCTGGCCCGAACTCGGGTGCCCTTCAGATGAGTTCCTGAATTCAGTCGCCACTACCACTCCTCACCCGGCATGATGGCGCTGCTGCAGGGTTGCGAAGAATCACAGGTGACCCGATCACGGGCTGGGCGAACGGTTCCCTAGGGTCTCCGACAAGGAGTTTTGTTGGACCCTCCCCATGATCAAACATAATTCTCATGGTAGAGCAGGTGCCTCTGCGCTCCTGACAACGTCTGAGTCTCTATGGCAACGAGCCTTCCCGTCTCGGGGCCAATTCGACAGTTTGAGCGCCGATATTCTCCCCTGCGCTGCCTCCTCTAGGTGTTCGAGGAACTCGTCTGCGAATGAATTGCGGAGCAAGTCAAGCTACAACTGAGAAACTGGGATGTCGCCTATATTTCACTGTCGAGAGTAGTGCGGCTCCGTTGCGCCAAGGTATTGAGAAGCGCGGCCCCCGTGGAGGCATCGTTGACAGTGACAACCACGCGCCGCTGGCCGCTGCGAGAAATGTCTATGGCGTCCCCACCACGAATGATCACCCCTACAGTTCCGCTTGGTTCCGAGAGTGAGGTGCGGATTCCCCATCCGCCGAACTCCTTCAGCGGACTCGCCACTACTCTCGATTCGGCTCCTTCCACCTCTTCTGATGGAACGTGAAGTCGGGGCCAGCCCAAGGCGGTCTGGGCAGTCAGACCTCGCGAGTCAACTCTCACCCGCCAGACCAACGTGATGGACACCAGTGCCAAGACCATCACACCCGCTACGAACCCAAACCAGGAGTCACTGATCCAGGAGACCCAGGCCAGAATCCCCAGTACTGCAGCTCCCCCAAGGGCACCCACTACTAGTAGCTTAGGGGCAGGAGTCACTCGCACCGTCCATACTGCGCGTTCATGAGTACCAAGGTGGACCTTGTCACCGGCGACCCGTCCCGTCGCCGGCAACCTGCCGTCATTGCCCGCGGCCAGGGCGGCGACAATACCTGTACAGAGCCCCAGAGCCGCGGCAACCAGCAGGTTCGCACCGAGGCCTTCCGGAACCGTGCCGGACTCGGTGTCGAGTTGAACAGCCAAGGGGGCAAGCAAGAGTCCAGCGAAAAATACGGACTGCCCCGTGGCAAGCCCGAGAACGAGGCGGCGCACAAAGGAAGTTCTACCAACGGTCAGGGCGAAGACCGCCAATGTCACCAAGCTCAGCACGGCGATCGCCCCGTTCGTCCACAGCAGCTCATCGACCGGCCCCGTTCGGTTGACGCCTTCTCCCCAGTGAAGTGCGACCTCCTCAGGCAGGCGAGGCGCCCAGCTGAGGGCCAGTATGAATGCTGCCCCGGTGACAAAGACAGGTATCAGGACACCCCACACGAGTCGGCGTCCCAGGTATGGCACAGCAGGCTGCTCATTTTTTGTCGCTGACGCGCTCATGCTGCTCCCTCGGTAGGTTGTTCGATCATTCTGGCGACTGCTGATAGTGGAATTCCCAGGCGCCGGGCTTCTGTTCGCACGGCTTCCAAAGAGTGGGCCAAGCCTTGATAGTGGTCTGTGGATCTGGCGGTGATGACAGCTCCACGACCTCGACGCAGCTCGAGCAGGCCCTCGTCTCTCAGTGATTGGTAAGCGTGGAGCACGGTGTGCTGATTGATCTGCAGCGCCTCTGCGATTTCACGGGCTGAAGGGAGGCGCTCACCATGAGCCAGGTCTCCGGCCAGCAAAGCCAGCCGCACCTGAGCCGCTAGCTGCTCAAAAAGCGGTTGACTTGAACTGGGATCAATTCGGAACAACACCCCTAAACCATACTTGTTATACATCAACTATAACAAGTGCTGGAGGTGACTCTGAGGCCCAGATGGCATAGTGCGGCTTTGCCTACCCGGAACCCAACTTGGCGCCTGGGAACGTCAGCGTGCTGTGATGGGCCGGCTGCTCAAAGCAGGTGCGTCCCCAAGTCGGCAGCGACCTATCCCCGCCGTCATGACCATTCACATGACAGAGGAAGCACGCTCATTTAGTAGTAATAGGGGAAATCGGACCAGTTCGGCTGACGCTTCTGCAGGAAAGCATCACGGCCCTCGACAGCTTCGTCGGTCATGTACCCCATGCGAGTAGCCTCCCCCGCGAAGACTTGCTGGCCAGCCAGACCGTCGTCTGGGGCGTTGAATGCGAATTTGAGCATGCGCACCGCCTGCGGCGACTGCCTGGCGATATCGGTGGCGTACTCCAGGGCAACTGTCTCCAAGTGCTCATGGTCAACTGCCTCATTGACCGCGCCTGCGGTCACCATGTCTTCGGCGCTGTGCTCACGGGCCAGGAAGAAGATCTCCCGCGCCTTCTTCTGCCCGACTTGGCGGGCTAGGAGCGCGGAACCGTAGCCAGCGTCGAAGGATCCCACGGTGGCGTCGGTCTGTTTGAACTTCCCATGCTGGCGGGAGGCGATAGTCAGGTCGCACACCACGTGAAGGGAGTGCCCACCACCGGCAGCCCATCCGTTGACTACGGCGATGACTACTTTGGGCATGGTGCGGATGAGTCGCTGCACCTCGAGGATGTGCAGGCGTCCGGCTTTGGCCGGGTCGATCGTTTCTGAGGTATCACCTTCGGCGTAACGGTATCCGTCTCGGCCTCGGATGCGCTGGTCCCCGCCTGAGCAGAAGGAGTGCCCCCCATCTTTGGGTGAGGGTCCATTGCCAGTGAGCAGGACAGCTCCGACGTCTGGCGTCATCCGGGCATGGTCTAGCGCTCGGTAGAGTTCGTCCACTGTGTGGGGGCGGAATGCGTTGCGCACCTCAGGACGGTCAAAGGCCACTCTCACTGCGGGAAGGTCCCGGACAGTGGTGCCGTCATGGTGGCGCTCCACGCGTCGGTGATAAGTGATGTCGGTGAAGTCGAAGCCCTCAACCACGCGCCACTGGTGGGGATCGAAGGTATCGGAGACAACAGCGGGCCGCACCGGGTCAGTCATTGGTTCCTGCGCCGCGGTCATCATCCTTCTTTTCTTGGTTTTTCTTTGCAGCTCGCTGCTCAGCTTCGCGCTTCCGGCGGCTTTCCTCCGCCTGACGCCGTGCCTCTTCTTCTCGGCGCTGGGCTTGACGGCGCTGGAATTCTACATTTCGCAGGAATTCTGGGTCGTCATCCGGGGCGGTCGGTCCTCTGCGTTGGCCGCCTCCGCCTCCGCCGCCGCCTCGGGCCTTGCCGAAGCCCAACCAAAGCCCGGCACCGAGGAGTGGAAGCAGAATGATGATGGGCACCCAGGCGACCTTCGGCAGCACACGCACTTTGTGCTTGGGCGTCTGAATGCAGTCGACCGTGCTGTAAATCAGCAGACCGAGGGCGACTACGCCGAGAGCCATAAAAACCCGAACCATGCCATCTAGGGTAGTAGACGCAGAGTTCGGGCGTGCCCGTTTCCGCTCCGCGCGGACCCAGGAATCACTCCTCCGGCCGCCTTTCGGGCCGCTCCTGTTGATCCAGGTCAGGCCTCACAGGCTCCTCTGCCGTTTCATGGTACTGCTCGGCGAGCTCATCCTCTGCTGCGTTGTCCTCTTCCTCCGCCGTAGAACGACGCCGCCGGCCCAACCATCCGGCCAGTTGCTCACCAGCTGCCACGCGCCAGTTATTGAAAAACAAGTAGCTGACGGTCCATGACACCGCTAAACCGATGATCACGGCGAAGATGATCGTGAAGCGGCCCAGATCGATGTAGAGACATCCGAAGAAGACGACGGCGAAGATGCCCAGCCGCAGGGCGGAGTACTTGAGCACAGCCATGGTTCGGTCCCCCGGTTACTCAGGCAACCCGGCGTAGGAGTGCAGGCCGGGGAACCAAATGTTGACGACGGTGTAGTTGATGATGATGCAGATGAACCCGATGATCGACAGCCAGGCCGCACGGTTGCCGGTCCAGCCACGAGTCGCTCGGGCGTGCAGGTAGCCGGCGTAGACGACCCAGATGACGAACGTCCAGACTTCTTTGGGGTCCCAACCCCAGTACCGGCCCCAGGATTCGTTGGCCCAGATCGCCCCCGTGATCAGCGGCCCTAAAGTCCAGAAGACGAACCCGACCGCATTGAGCCGATAGGCCCAGGACTCCAGTGAGAAGGCGCTGGGCACCAGACGCATGAACTGCGCTTTGCCGAGATTCCTTTCAAACCGACCCTTCGGTTCCCCCTCTAGTACTCGCTCGCGCCGAGACTGGACCAGCTGAAGGACGTTCATGGCGAATGTGAGCGTGAAGACTGCCATGGCCGAGACGGCCAAGGTGACGTGGATGGCAATCCACGGGCTCTGCAGGGCGGGCTGCACGTGACCGATCGGCGTGGGGAAACCCATAGTGGCGCCGGCCATCATGGTGACCACCAGACCAAGAACGAAGATTC
The DNA here is from genome assembly GCF_010119385.1 of Nesterenkonia haasae. Taxonomy (GTDB): domain Bacteria; phylum Actinomycetota; class Actinomycetes; order Actinomycetales; family Micrococcaceae; genus Nesterenkonia; species Nesterenkonia haasae. The sequence continues at coordinate 108,159 of NZ_VFIE01000026.1, read as the reverse complement.
CCAGGAAGCGCAGGTCACGGCGAAGCAGAACCAGGAGGAACACCACGCTTACCAGCAGGGCAGCTGCGGTGAGGAACTCGTACATATTGGCCAAAGGCCACCTGGCGGCCGCGACACCGCGGGCGATCACGGCGAAGCCGTGGGCCGCGGCGGCGACGGCGGTAAGGGCCACCGCAACATTGGCGAAGGGGCGGCTGGCGCCCATGTAGGCGAGGTCATCGTCGACCAGTTCCGCATCGGTGGCGGTGGGTTGAGACGGTGGTGCGGAGGCGGCGTCGTGCCCTGGGGCGGCTGCTCCGACGAGCCGGCGGGTACGTTCTTCCTGCTGCTCGGCGGCGAGCTCGGCCTCTACCCGCCGGATGGTGGCAGAGCTACGCACCAGGTCTACGGTGAACAGGATGAACGCGAAGGTGTAGATGAAGGCGCTGATCAGCATGAACAGCTCTGAGTATTCGGCCAACTCCACATTGATCTGGGGCAGGTGTGCCGACAGCGGCGCTACAGTCATGACTCGTTGTTCTCCTCTGGGGGACGGACCGGCCAGGTTTTTTCAAACTCGGTGCGCAGGGCGATGTTCTCATCGCGGAGCCGGAAGTCTTCGCCGCGGGCGAGCAGTCCGTAGGAGACCAGTGTACGCCCGTGTTCATTCTGTTCCACGGTGACCCAAGCCCGTCTCCGGCGCAGGAACAGGCTGGTGATCAGCCCGGCTGTGGCGGTGAGCGCAAAAATGAGGATGGCGGTTGTGCCGGGGTTGTAGTGGATGTCGATGGCGACATAGTCCTGGACTACCTCGAACTCGATGGATCCGAGGCCCTCCGGCAGCTCGTGCGTTTCCCCGGGACCGATCGCGATGCCGCCGGCATCAGCGTCGCGTGCGTTCAGCTCGGTCAGGTCTTCTGTGTCCAGGACGTAGACGTTCTGCGGCACGCCTTCGTCGAGTCCGAGGTCGCCGGCGTAGGAGTTCAGGTGCAGTTCTGGGTTCCCGAGCTCAGGATCGATCGAGATCGCTAGACCGTCGCCGGTGTCGTGGGCGGTGGGCAAGAACAGTCCCACAAAGCCCAACTGTTCAGGGGCGGCGTCGGGCGCTTTGACCACGGCCATGGAGGTGTAGAGGGGGTCGTCGGGCCGGGTGATGACGGGGCCGGAGAACGCGACTTCTCCCTCGCCGTCACGGATGGTGATCACCGGGGCGTAACCGTTGCCCACCAAGTAGATCTGTGCACCACCGCCGAGTGAAAGCGGATGATTGACCTTCAGCTCGGTCTGTTCAGGCTCAGACTGCGGGCCGTCCTGGATGGTGACCTCTGCGGTGAAGTCGAGCGCCTGACCATAGTTGGGGTTGGGTTCTCCGTCGAAGAGCTGCCGGTCGAAGGCGCGTTCGAAACTGTCCAACCGGATGGAGAACGGTTCAAGGTTTTCCTCCTGAAACCACGTCCCGGGATAGAAGTTATCATAGGCGACCAAAGCGTTGACGAAGGCTTCATCTTCGATGAGCACTTTCTGGCCGCGGTAGCTGAACATGGCTCCCGCAGCCACGAAGATCAGCACACCCACCAGCGAGACGTGGAAGACGATATTGCCGATCTCCCGCAGATATCCCTTCTCCGCGCCGACTGACCCGGTGCCATCCTCATGGCGTCGGACATCGACGCGGTACCGGCGCTTCTTCAGGACTTTACCCGCTTCAGTCAGGGCAATTTCCGGATCTGGGCCATCGCTGGTCAGCTCTAACGCACCGTACTCAGGAAGGCGATCGAGTCGGCGCGGAGTCCGCGGTGGCGGGCTGGTCATCTGCTGGTAGTGCTTGCGGGCACGCGGGATAATGCAGCCGATGAGCGAGATGAACAACAAGATGTAGATGGCTGAGAACCACACCGAGGAGTAGACGTCGAACATCTGGAAGAAGTCCAGGACCGGACCCAGTGTGGGATTGTCCTCGATGTAGGTCTGGACTGCGAAAGAGTCCTGCACCCGCTGCGGGAAGATCGATCCCGGTACGGCAGCGATCGCCAACAGCAGCAGGAGCATCAGTGCGGTGCGCATGGAGGTCAGCTGGGTCCAGGCCCAGCGAAGCATCCCACGCGGACCCAGAGCAGGGGCGGTGACATCCTTCTTGGAGATGCCCTGCGCGTCGTTCAATGCGTCTTCGCGAGCGTTGTCCCGATGGGCTGAGGGCTGCACCTGCGTGGCGGCGTCGTTGTCTGTGCTCATTAGATGGGCATCACTATCTCTGATTGGAACCAGTCCTGCAGCGCCCACACCCAGGTGTTCCAGATGCCGGTGGCCATCAGCACGCCGATAAGGACAAGAAGCCCTCCGCCTGCGCGCATGACCGTGCGCTTATGCCGGGTGAAGAAGCTCAGGGCGCGCATTCCGCGCTGCATCCCGAGGCTGATGAGGATGAACGGAACGCCCAAACCTAGGCAGTAGATGAAGACCAGAAGTGCACCGCGGGTGTGTTCAGCTCCGCCGGGATCACCGACCACCAGCGCCAGAACGGCCGCCAGCGTGGGGCCCATGCAGGGTGCCCAGCCGATCCCGAATGTGGCGCCGAGCAGGGGCGCGCCCAGCAGTCCGTCCGGTGGACGGCGGTGGATCTTGCGTTCGCGCTGGAAGACATTGAAGGCCCCCATGAAGATCAGGCCCATGAGGATGACGACGACGCCGAGGGCCTGGGTGACCCATGCACCGTCGAACCGGAGCCAGACAGTGGCTTGGACGAACACGGCCCCGATGAGCAAGAACACCACGCTGAAGCCGAGTACGAACAGAGAAGCCCCGAGCACCATTCGTGAGCGGGCCCGTTCCTGAAGCTCCACTCCGGACAGGCCTGTGACATAGCCAAGGTAACCCGGGACCAGCGGAAGAACGCAGGGCGAGAGAAAGGAGACCAGACCAGCCAGCAGGGCCACGGGCGCGGCGATCAGCAGCGACCCATCGGAGACGATCTCCGCAAAGGGATTCGATGACATCACCGGTGCCGGCAACAGGGTCAAACTCATGTGGTGGGCAGAGTTCCAGCGGCGTCGGCCCTGCCAGCTTCGGCCTGAGCCTGATCTTCCTCAAGGGCAGTGGTGATCAGTGCACGTAGGGTTCCCGGTTCCACGATGCCGCTGATGCGTGCGGTGACCCGTCCTTCCTGGTCCAAAACCAGGGTTGTGGGGACTGCGGAGGGGTGGACGTAATCCGTCATTGACATCAATACGGTCCCCCCACGGTCCTCCATGGAGGGGTAGGTGATGCCGAAGTTGCGCTCGAATGCCTCTGCAGTGGCCTGGGTGTCACGAGTGTTGACACCGTAGAACTGGACGCCATCGGGTTCGAACTCTTCGTAGATTTCCTGCAGGTCTGGTGCTTCTTTGCGGCAGGGGGCGCAGGCGGCGTACCAGAAGTTGATGACGGTCACTTCACCCTGGAAGGTCTCGCCGGAAACGGGCTCGCCGTCGAATGTTTCCGATTCGAAGGCGACAGATTCACCGCGGTTCTCGGGAGCAAACTCCTGAACGGAACCGTCGCCTGCGATGTAGTTAGAGCCGTCGTTGGATGCGCGTTGAGCGAGGTCATCGTTGGCATCGGAACCGCAGGCGGTCAGCGCGAAGACAGCGACCATCACGGCCGCTGCGAGGCGGCGAGTCAACCTGGGGGCTGGTGAGAAGCGCATCAGTAGGCAATTCTACGATCTTCTACGCATTGTAGAAAATACGTGATGACTCACAGCGGAACGAACGCCCACTCTCACCACCAGCATGGGGCTTCCGGGCTGCGGGACGTGTGAAAAGGTGGTGTGGTGACTTCACGTGATGTCATCAGGCTTCCTGCCCGACGCATGACACCTCTCCTGGCTCTGCTCGGCGCGCGACGCAGCACACGCTCTTTCACTGGGAGCGCCCTCCATGTCGATGGGCTCTCCCACGTTCTGCGCGCAGGCCTCGGACGTCGCCCGGATGGCGGTTCGGTGGTCCCATCAGCTCACGGACTCTATCGGTTGGGTATCAGAGTAATAGCAGGCGGCGTCGGGGGACTCTCCCCGGGGACGTACACCTATTCACCGACTGACGATGTGTTGCTCAGCGACATCGAGGGAGACCACCGCGCGGAAGTGGCGTCCGCCACCTTGGTGGACGAGGAGTGGGCCCAAAAAGCCTCTGCCCTGCTAGTGGTAACAGTCGAGCTTTCAGTTCTGCAAAGTCATTTTCACGATCAGCCGCCGGTCGGGCAACGGGGTGACAGATACGCATGGATGGAGGCTGGGCATATAAGTCAGAGCATCTACCTTGCCGCTGCCGAACTCAATCTCAGAACGGTGCTGATCGCAGGCTTTGACGATGATCGCCTATCCGCAACGGTCGCATCGTTGTTTCCGTCCATGCCTGCGGGTTCAACGCCTGTCGCACTGATGGCTCTGGACGGCCGCTAGCTCAGGCTCCGCTCAAGGTGAGGACGGCGCTTCTTGGCGCAGCTCGCAGCTGTCCACTTAAGGGGACTGACATCGCCGCGGGAAAATGCATATTGTTAATTGAAGGAATGATGGTAGTTGTCGACGATGCAGGTGAGGTATTCGGTCCATGAAAGATGAGATTCCGACCCCATTGTTCTTGACGGCCTTAGTTGGCACGGTGGTGATGGGATGCGCCCTGATGCTCATGGTGCCGGTGCTATTCGGAGCCTTCGGCAATCCGGGGTCATGGGCTGGCTGGTTGGCCGGATCTCTGGCTCTGCTTCTTGTGGGCTTCGGTTGGTCCCTGACTCGTTTCCGCCGCGACGCTCCGGGGCCGACGGGTAACGAGTCTTGACCCTGCCCCATGCGGACTACCTCTAGGCCCCGGGCAGAGCGAGGGCTTGCTTGCTTAGTTCCTTATTGGGCTCGGAGTAGCTGACCGATTCCACACCGGTGGGGCCGATGCGCAGGCTCGTCACGGAGGTCAGTGTGCATTCGCGCTGACGTGGATCGTGCCATAACGGACGCTGCTCGGCCCACAACCTGGTCACCCAGATCGGCAACTGGTGAGAGACGATGACCGCCTCAGCCCCATCGCCGTGATCAGCGAGCGCACGGTCAGCAATATCCTTGACCGCCTGAAGGACGCGCTCCACCTGGTGCTTATACGGCTCACCCCAGGATGGCCGGAAGGGATTGCGCAGCAACGGCCAGAATCTCGGCGTCCTGAGATGTCGCCTGACATTGGAGAGACCCTCGAAGGCGTTCTCCGCCTCCAAAACTCGGTCCTCAATGGTCACTGGCAGACTGAGCCTGCCGGCAAGTGGCGCAATGGTCTCCTGTGCCCTCTGCAGTGGAGAGGCTGCCAAAAGATGGACAGGATGCCCGCGCTCAGCGCGCTGAACGAAGTGCTCGGCAATGCCCTCAGCCATCTGCTGGCCCAACGCAGAGAGCCCAAAACCGGGCAGCCTCCCGTAGAGCACTTTGTCAGGGTTGTGCACTTCGCCGTGTCGGACCAGATGAACAGTGACGGTGTCAGCCATAGGGCTCAGTCTTGCAGTTTCTAGAGAAAATTCAGAGCCTGGCGCTAAAGTGGCGTTCATGAGTACTTCGCCGAACGACGACGCCGCATCGCAAGACCCGCACCGAGACGCCCCTTCGGATCAGTCTCAGGAGCAGCGGCCGCAGCCTCGCTATGGCGCTTATGCGCCGAATGATGGTCCCAGCGACTCCGACAACAAACCCGGCACCCCCTCGGCAGCCGAGTCCAGCAGTGTCCCGCCGTCGGGAAGTCAGTACAACCCTTATGGCGAGCCCACATGGGGTCAATCCGGAGCCGGTCACGCCGGCAGGGGAGCGTCTGGCGGTGGCCAGCCCGGCGGCTGGCAGTCTGGAGGCTGGCAGCAGGGGTATCAGAACCCCTCAGGCAGCCCCTATGGTGCTCCTCAAAATCAGCCCGCGTGGCAGCAGTCCGGCGGTTCTCAGCAGCCCACCACTCAGCCGGGCGGCTATCCACCGCAGGCGTATGCTGCCCCAGAGCGGCCCAAGCGGCCAGGAACTCTCTGGGGAGCCCTGGCTGCACTGCTGACAGCCGGTGTCACGGCACTTATCTGGGGCATCTACGTATTCGTCACTTTGCCCACGCGGACGATGGACCAGGTGTTCGGAGGCGGTTTCTCTGATGCGTTCGTGGAGGAGATGGAACGCCAATCAGCCCAAGACCCAGAACTGCAGAACCTGAGCGCACAAGAGATGGAGGAAGTCACTCTTCTGGGTATCGGGGCGATCGCACTGGTCTGGGCGTTCGTACTCCTGGCCCTCTACGTGACGTCCGCATTCCTGGGCTCCATGGCCGGCAACGTCGGACGGATTCTCGCCACCATTTGGGCTGGGCTCAGCCTGTTGTTCTTCTTCCTCGGATTCGACGGCATCAGCTACGGAATTATCTTCGCCACAGTGGCACTAAGCATTGTGGCGATCGTCCTCATGTGGCTTCCTGCGTCAAGCCAGTACATCCGCCACCGCAAGTGGGAGAAGGAAGTCAGCCGCAGCGGGTACTACAACAACCCCGCCCAGCAGTAGGCAGCCGAACTAGCCGCCTAAGTGAATCTGGCCGCTCGCTACTGCGGACAAGGTCTCGACCAATAGTCGGCGTTCCTGGACCTTGATGCGCTCGTGCAGTGAGGCGGCGTCGTCGTCTTCTCTGACCTCAACTGCGGCTTGGGCCAGAATTGGACCGGTGTCCACACCGGCATCGACTTGGTGCACGGTGCAGCCGGTGATCTTCACCCCGTGAGCCAGCGCATCCCGCACTCCATGTGCGCCGGGGAAGCTGGGCAACAGTGCCGGGTGAGTGTTAATGATCGGCGCGCCGACCGATTTTAGGAATTCCTCAGAGAGAATTTTCATGAACCCTGAGGTCACCACCAGTTCAGGCTCGTGGGAACGCACAGCAGAGCAGAGCTCACGGTTCCACTCTGCCCGGCGCTCCTGCGACGCTCCCGGCTCCAACGGCACAGCAAAGGTGGGGCGTCCGGCAGCTTCGGCGCGCTGAAGTCCCCCGCAACCGGCAACATCCGATCCAACTGCGGCAATCTGCACGTCCAACTCACCCGACTGTGCAGCATCGAGCACTGCCTGCAGGTTAGACCCCGAGCCGGACACCAGCACCACAATTCGCATCGTTCGTACGCTCCTGCGTCTCATCTCTTCTTCCGGAACCGGATACCCGGCCCACTTCTGTGCAAGCCTATAAGCTAGTAGTCACCATGAGCGCCACCCCTCCCCCAGGTCAGCCGACCACACCGCCGACGCCCACCCCAGTCCCGCCCTCCAAAAAGGATCGGCCCGAGCTCGACGACGACACGCGTCGCTTCTACTCGCGGATCATAGGCTGGCTAGTGCTAGCACTGATAGTCGCCTATGCGGGCCTACAGATGCCCCTTCCATGGCGGCTTGTGACCATCGCCGCATCCCTGGTCGGAGTCAGTGTCGCGGTGTTCCTGTTGGTGCGCGCCATCCGCAAGCGGCTGCCGGTCACGATCATGGTCGGCGCTCTGATCTTTGTTACCTGTTTCGGCTTTCTGCTCTTCACCGCAAGCTTTCAGGCAGTCTTTTGGGAAGCGTCGGTGCAGTTCGATGAATGCCTCAGGAGTGCCGTGACGGAAAGAGCCACACAACGGTGTTATGAAAACTACGAGCACAACATGCTCGATTCGATTCCCGGCCTGCGCTGACTATTTGGTACTTGAGGAGAACGAGTCCTCCTCGGCGTCGTCAAGCTCCTCAGTACGACGACGCGGCACCAGCAGCCTTGCAGCAGGGACAGCCAGATAACCAATGATGGTTCCTGCCGCCACCCACGCGGCCAGGAGGCCTGCGGTGAGCCCCGCATGCGGGCCCACATCGTTGAGCTGACCCATGCCCAACGAAATATGTGAAAGCCACAGTGGGCCTATCAGCAGCAGGCCGGCCACCATGCCTGTAATCGCCGCCAGGGTGAGCGTGGAGACCGTCAGCGAAATAGGCCGGAGCTTCAGTTTGAGCTGACACCAGTCGTCAAAGTGATTCTCCCCTTCCCGCATCAGCCACCACCCGGCGACAACACCGGCCAAAACAGGCAGGCACAGCACGGCCAATGAGTATTCGTAAACCTGGTCGGGAAGCGCGGCGAGCACCGGCACGGCCGGCACAGAGCCCAGCTCAGTCGCAAACGGTCCCACCGGAGAACCTGACCCCAGGTTGAACCCTGCGCCGGTGGAGTACGCCAAGGCCCACAGCACAAGGTTCGGCGCCAGGCCTAGGTGCAGAAGGGTCAAGCCGGCCCCGCCGGAAACCCCTGCATCGAGTTCCTGGTACGCATTGGCGACGTCCATCCAGCGCCACCCCACCCAACCTGCCAATAGCAAGGCAGAGAGGCCGACTGCTGTGACTGCCGCGACCATACCACCGCGGACCATAGCCCACGCGTAGGCTCCCGCCCATTTCAGGCGCTGTGAAAGATCCTCCACCCAGGATTCTAGGTCCACCCCGATCATCCGGGTCGCGCTGCGAGCCTCTACGTAACAGCCCACCAGAGATCCCAGGCCGGTAAGCGCAGCGGCGGCCACCCCTGCCCACACCATCGTTCCCGGGTCGTCCACACCGAAGCGGGCTATCGCCACCGCCGCTGCCACGTAGGTGACAGCAAAAACGGAAAGCCCCTGCCACAGTTGGAACGGGTACGCCCCTTGGGCTAGACGGCGGCCCGCGCGCCAGGACAGCAGGAAAGGCACCAGTGTAAATCCCAACGGCACCAGGTGAAACCACCCCGAATCTGTAACACCCGCAAGGTTCAGCGGAACGGCATGGATGACCAGCCAGGCCTGGGCTGCGACTTCGGAAATCGCCTGCGGGTCAAAGTCACCCCAACTGCGCACCAACCCGACACCCAACACAGGGACAGCCACCAATAGAGCAGTCGCCAGCACCGCCTGGATAGCCTCAAAGAGCCCGAAAAGCCACAGCGGCGGACTGGGAAGTTTACGCATCGACTCCATGCTAGTCCCGGTGGCG
>NZ_VFIE01000026.1:0-99074 GCF_010119385.1 Nesterenkonia haasae | reverse complement strand
GGGAAACCCCGCCCACCTCTCGGCCGTGTACAGAGTCCACGACCTTCACCCCGCTAGTCCCGGTGGCAGGGAAACCCTGCCCACCTTCCGCTGGGTGTGTGCGAACTGTCAGGGTCCATAAACGTTCACGGACTGTTTACCCAGTACGCACCCCCGCGTCGGTCCACGGCTACCGGCAGCCTCCACTATGAAGATGTGAAGGTTGTAGTAGTCGCAGAGTCGTTCTTGCCCCATATGAATGGAGTGACCAACTCCGTTCTCAAAGTCCTCGCCCATTTGCGTCGCCGCGGCGACGATGTGACAGTCATTGCGCCCTCTGATTCCTTTCTTGAGTCCAATCCGCTGGCAGAACACCTGCCGCAGCAGCCGCAGCTATGCTCAGGCTTCCCCGTCGTAAGGGTTCCTTCCATCCCACTTCCGGACTACCCGAAGGTCCGAGTCGCCGCCGGGTTCGTGATGCGCATCAGGCACCTCCTGGAGCAGCTTCAACCAGATGTGGTGCATGTGGCCTCACCTTTCGTACTTGGTTGGCGGGCGATCCAGGCTGCCGACGCCCTGGGCCTTCCTACAGTGTCGATCTATCAGACTGAGGTCCCCACGTATGCGGCCAGGTACCGGGTTCCCTGGGCTGAGCAGTTGATGTGGCAACACGTGGAGCGGATGCACAACGCCTCCACTCTGACCCTGGTGCCCAGCTCCTTCTGTAAAAGGCAGTTGCGCGAACGCGGCATCCACCGGCTCAAGACGTGGCGGCGCGGAGTGGACTTGGACCTCTTCGCTCCCGAACGCCGCTCTGAGCGACTCCGCAAGCGGATCGCCCCCGGTGGCCAGAAGCTCATCGGATTCGTCGGACGGCTCGCGGCAGAGAAACAGATTGAGGACCTCGCAGAACTGGACACTATGCCAGGAACGCGCCTGGTCATCATCGGCACTGGCCCAGAGGAGAAGATGCTGCGCCGGCGGCTGCCCAATGCCTACTTCGCAGGTTTCCAATCAGGAGACGGTCTCGGATCACACGTGGCTAGCCTAGATGTGTTCGTTCATCCGGGTGAAGCTGAAACCTTCTGTCAAACCATCCAGGAAGCTTTCGCCGCTGCGGTCCCCGTAGTCGCTGTAGGGCGAGGCGGCCCTGTGGACTTGGTGGACCCGGGCCGCACAGGGTGGCTCTACCAACCCGGAGACCTCGAAGGCATGCGTGCAGCCGTTGAGCATCTCATCAATGACGACGACGCCCGCTTCCGCGCCGGCGCTGAAGCTCACCAGGAAGTCCAAGGACGCACCTGGGAAGCGATCTGCAACCAACTGATCGGCCACTACGCCCGTGCTGTCGATGTCAATGACAGGCTGCAAGCCAACCGGGCACGGCAGTACATCACATCCAGCTGGGTCTCTCGCGCCCTATTGCCCGGCGTGAACTAGTCGAAAACTGATCCGACAGGGATCCTCTCCACCTATAGCAGCCCGTACTCGGCAAGAGTCGTTGCGATGTCTTTTCCGTCGGGCCCGTAGATCCAGGGGATGCGGTGCTCACCGACCTTTTGGATACCCGGCAGGTGTTCGCCATCCTCAGAGACGCTCATCAGCTGCTCACCAGTAGGATGCTCCGCACGGCCACCAGCCAACACAGCCTCCGAATAGGTGAGTTCACGAATAATGACAGCCCGGACAGATCCCGGGTACCGACGAGTGAAGTCTGCGTAGATGATCGGATCGTGCTGGCCGTCATCCCCCATAAGAATCCACTTCACCTGCGGGAATTCCTCAGCCAGTCTGGCCAGCTGCTCCACTTTGTGCTGCTTGCCGGATCGGAACCAACGGTCTTGGGTTGGACCCCAATCCGTCAGCAACAGCGGCCCGTGCGGATATAGGTTGCGCGTTAGGAACCGGGTCAGCGTCTGGGCAACATTCCACGCCCCCGTGGAAACGTAGATCACCGCTGCACCTGGATTCTTGGTCAGCAAACGCTCCATCATCACTGCCATACCGGGGGTCGGGGTCCTGGCGTGCTCGTCGAGCACAAACGAGTTCCACGCAGCGAGGAACGGACGCGGCAACTTGGTGACCACCACGGTGTCGTCGATGTCGCAGATGACACCGGTAGTGACATCGTCACCGACAATCTGCACCTCAGCCTTGGTCTGCTCGGCTCCGGCAGCATTAAGCGTCACCTGCTGCCACCCGGGCTCCAGATGAGCTCCCGCAGGCAACTCGAGCACCTGGTCCACGATCCCGCCACGGTCAGCCGACATCCGGAACGTATGTCCAGCAACCTTCGCGGTCACCTCGGCGAACGGGACCGGCGCGGAAACAAAGTTTCGCCACCCGCGCACCCCGTCGGCGATGACCTTGGCCACCCTGCGACCGTTCTCAAAGTCCGAACTTGGCGCCATAACAATGCGTGAGAAAACCCTCACCCAACGGGGCGACCCATAGCCGGCCAGCGAAAGCACCGTTACGTGCTGGCCCCGCTCCCTGGCAAGGTTCAACCGGAACTGGTGCCATCGGTCTTCAATCTTCATGGCGCGGTTACGCGCCGAATGCGAGTAGTGCTCCCGCACCGCTGCCAAGTCCTGACGGATCTCGGTGGGCTGGGGCTTATCAGTCCTCATCGTCTCCCATAGTAATGAAGATGAGCGCGGACTGAGTCACCCGAGCACCGCGGCGTCACACGAGAAGCTCATATGGTGGTGCGCAGGGCGGCTTCTTTGATGAGGAGGTTGGTGACCACTGCCGGCAGAGTCAGGCATGCTGCGACCAAGAACATGGTGCCAGTAGCATCAGCGTACGTCGGTGAAGGTGAAGAACCGTTGACTTCCGCCACGGAGACTCCCACCACCTGAAGGGCCATCACTGATCCCAGAATGGACGTCCCAGCCGCGCCTCCGAAAACACGGAAGAAAGCAATCAGCGCACTGGCCTGACCAACCCGGGTGACAGAGACCGTGTTCTGCACAATCAGCATCAGGTTCTGCATCTGTGCACCGAACCCGAGACCGACCACGAGCAAGTACGTCAGCACCAAGGCGTAGGGCGTGCCCTGACCCACTGTGGCAAGAGCGAACATCCCGGAGCTCATGATGAACGATCCGGAAACGATGTAGACCTTCCAACGGCCGTAACGGGTGATCAGCCGTCCAGTGATGAGAGAGCCGATGAGGTTGCCCAGCACCAGGGGCAGGATCATGAGTCCGGACTCCGTGGGGCTCAGCCCCCGTCCAATCTGGAAGTACTGACCCAAGAAGGCCGGCATGCCGAACAGACACACCGCAATTGAAGCAGAAGAGACCGCCGCCAAGAAGGTGGTGCGGTCCATCAGCATACGCAGCTGAACGATCGGGTTGCGCACTTTGCTCTCCACCAGGACAAACACGGAAAGCAGAACCAGAGCTGCCGTCAGAAAAGCCGCCGACTGCCAGGACAGCCAGGCGAAGAACTCCGGTGTACCAGCAAATGAGAGCCAGACCAGCAGCAGCCCAGATGCGATCACCAGCAATAACGCGCCCAGGTAGTCAATGCGACCCGGGCTCCGAAGGACGGGGACCCGAAGGGTTCTTGCCACCATGATGAGCACAAACACCGACAGTGGAATGCCCACAAAGAAACACCACCGCCAACCGAGCGTGTCAACGGTGATGCCGCCGATCAGGGGCCCCAGCGCAGTTGCCGATGCCAGGCACGCACCGATGTACCCGGCGTACTTCCCGCGCTCCCGCGGAGAGACGATCGAGGCCATAATCGCCATAGCAAGCGCAGCCAAACCACCCAATCCGATGCCCTGAACGAACCGTGCCGCGATGAGGGTCTCCATATTGGGTGCGAATCCGGCACCCAGGGAGGAGAGGAAGAAGATCACGTTCGCCACCTGGAAGAGGACCTTCTTGCTCATCATGTCAGCGAGCTTGCCCCACACGAGGGTCGACGACGCATTCGCCAGCAGAGTGGCGGTGACAACCCAGGAGTACTGAATCTGTGTGCCGCCCAATTCCTGGGAGATCACCGGCAACGCGGTGACCACCACGTTCATCGAGACCATGGCGGTAAAGAAAACAGCCAAGATGCCAGCAATGGCCCAACCGAGGTCTCGGCGGGTCATACCTTCCGGCAGGCTGCTCTGCGCAGCCCGAGAACGTGATTTTAGTTGCATTTGCGAACTAGTTTACGGTTTGTCTAACAGCTATGCAACACCCACGCCGAGCAACGTTCCCAACATGTATGTGATGGCAGCGGCTCCGAACCCAATGGCCAGCTGGCGCAGTGCTCGCGTCAGCGGAGAAGCACCCGATAACAGCCCGACAGTTGCGCCGGTACACAGCAGGGCGATGCCGACCATTGCCGTGGAGAGCCCGACCGCCCACCAGCCGGTGGCGCCGAATAAGTAGGGCAGAACGGGTATCAGGGCGCCCACGGCGAAGAAACAGAAGCTGGAGCCAGCGGCGGTCCATGCCGAACCTACAGCTCGGTGTTCGTCCACCTCTTCCTCGGGGTTGTAGGAGCGCTCCGGGCGGCAGTCACAGTCGAAGGCGCCCAACCGCTCCAGGGCACGGTGTTCGGCGTCTTCTGTGCTCAGTCCTCTGGCGCGGTAAACGAGCACCAGCTCGTTATGGTCGAAATCAAGGTCTGGTGCTGCACGGATCGTCGCCTGGGTAGGACGAGTCGCGTCAAGCAGCTCGCGTTGGCTGCGTACAGAGATGAACTCCCCCGCAGCCATGGACAGGGCCCCAGAAAGAAGCCCCGCAATACCGGTCAGAAGCACCACGGTCGCTCCGACACCAGTGCCTCCCATGCCCATAATCAGTGCAAAGTTGGACACCAATCCGTCATTTGCGCCGAATACGGCGGCCCTGAAACCTCCGGAGAGCTTCTCCCGCCCCCGGGCGGCGAGGGCGCGGACGACCTCTTCGTGGACCTCTTCATCAGCCGCCATCCGGCGGGTCGCGTCCTGATCACGTTCGTAGGGGGACTCTCCCTCGGCCCGCTGGGCGAGCGCCAAGACGAATACTGAACCGAAGATGCGCGCCAGCCAACCCAACATGACGCGGTGGGCTGAAGGTGAGGGGAGGTTCTCCGCATGCGGGCCCAGCAGATCTCGCCAGTGCGTCTGGTGCCGACGCTCAGCTGCTGATAGTCCCAGCAGGATCTGCCGTTCCTGCCCGGTCTTGCGGTGAGCCAGTTGTTCATACAGCCTGGCTTCTGCGATTTCGTCAGCAAGGTATTTCCGCCAGCGCCGGATCTGCTTGGGCCGCGGCTCACCCCTTGCGTGGTCGGCTTCAGTGTTCACACTGTCCATACTGCCGTGCTCCTCGGCAGGCCGAGCAAATGGGACGTGGTGTGACAATTGTTCAGCACGCCTAAGCGTTTGCTGTGCCTAACTTACAGGTTCAGGCCCCGCGGCGAACAAAGCGCGCGACGACGTCTGCTGAAGTGGGTGCCTGCACCCCGGGGCCGAGCCCCACATACCCAGGGGCCAGGTGAAGATCTTCGGTGACGGAACCGGCCCAGGCCCTGTCTCCGCGGGTGCCGTAGGGAAGGAAGCTTCCACCAGCCCGGCGCAGAATCAGTTGCGCAGCCGCAACATCCCACGGACTGGTGCGGCAGTTGATGACCGCATCGGACCATCCGGCGGCCAGGTGGCACAGCTCCAGCGCCCCGGAGACGATCCTGCGAACGGTGGCGTAGGTGGTCACCAGGGTTCCGAAGGCTTCAAGGGCCTCCGCGCCGTACTTCTCAACTCCCCAGGCGCCTGGGAAGTTGGTCAGCAGAGAGAGGTTCTCCTCTGCCACACCTTCCTTTGAGGCGGGGCTGAGCACAGTCTCCGTCCCATCGCGGTGCATGAGGTAGGCGGCGTCGTCGTCTGCGGAGAACGTCCATTCGTTGATGGGGTCATAGACGACCCCGGCCAGCACGACATTGTCAACGGCCGCCGCCACCGAGACGCTGAACATCGCGAACCCGTGCGCGAAATTGGAGGTGCCGTCGATCGGGTCGATGATCCATTCAACGCAGCCTTCTCCATGCGATCCCCCTTCTTCTCCGGTAAACCGAGAGTCGGGAACGGCACTGTTCAGCAGATCGATGAGCGTGGTCTCGGTCTGGGTATCCCACACCGTGACCAGGTCATGTGCGGAGGTCTTCAGCTCCACATCCATCTGCGAACGGAAGGCAGTCTTCAGAGGGGACCCGGCTGTGCGGGCAGCGGTGACGGCGATGCTGCGCAGTTCGGCCGCAGATGGGAGGTGGGCACGGGAGTGAGTCATGCGTCCACTCTAGAGCTGGAACTGTTGAGTGTGGAAACTCTTCTTCACGGCTCTCCTCTAGCGCGGTAATTCCCCGCGAGTAGACTGGCAGTACCGGGCAAGGCGGCCCGGCAGACGACTCAGAGGGAGCGACTCCGCGATGTTTGATCACCCCAACAACGATCCGGTGCTGAAGCTGACCGAGGAGCAGTCTTGGGCGCTTATAGAGGGAACTCAGCATGGACGGCTGGTCGGCGTCGTCGGGGGGCGCCCTGACATCTTCCCGGTAAACATCGCTGTCCGCGACCGCCGAGTCTTCTTTCGGACGGCCCCAGGGACCAAGTTGGCCGAAGTGGCGATCAATGACCATGTCCTCATTGAGGCTGACGGAATCCTCTCGGATCAGGCGTGGTCAGTGGTGGTGCGGGGCTCAGCGAGACTCCTGCAAACCTCACGTGAGCTGGCGGTGGCCGAGTCCCTGAACCTCCGTCCCTGGGTTCCGGGACCCAAGGAGCAGTTCGTGGAAGTGACTCCCGTCGAAATCACAGGTCGGCACTTCCGATTTGGCCCCTATCGCGACCCCGAGCTCGGCGAGGGCTCCGAGGGCGGTTAGGGGTAGGCGCTGGTTTGAGGGCTTAAACGGGGAAACGCCGCCGCCTGTGACAACACTGGGCAGCGGCGTTTCCTCAACCGTGAATTACTTTTTGAACGTGTCCTTCACTTTTTCCACGAGGGTTTCAGCCTTGTCCCTGACGGTCTCAGCAGCACCTGCGACCGGTGAAGAGCCGCTGCCCTTGTAGATCTCGCGCAGCAGCTGGGCGGTCTCGGAAGGAGTCTTGCCAACTTTCACGCCAGCAGCTTCCAGAGCTTCCTTCTTAGCTTCAGCGGTTCCGGAGGAACCGGAGACGATGGCACCTGCGTGGCCCATGGTCTTGCCCTCCGGCGCGGTGAAACCTGCGACGTAGCCGACAACAGGCTTGGTGACATGAGCCTTGATGTATTCGGCAGCTCGTTCTTCTGCATCGCCGCCGATTTCACCGATCATGACGATCGCCTCGGTGTCCGGGTCGGCCTCGAAAGCTTCCAATGCATCAATATGCGTGGTGCCGATGACCGGGTCACCGCCGATGCCGATGGACGTGGAGAATCCGATGTCACGCAGTTCGTACATCATCTGGTAGGTCAGCGTCCCGGACTTGGAGACCAAGCCGACGGGACCCTTGTTGGTGATGTTGGCCGGAGTGATACCGGCCAGCGACTCGCCTGGGGTGATGATGCCTGGGCAGTTGGGCCCGATGATCCGCGTCCGGGGCTTACCGTCGACCCCGGTTTTGGTGAGTGAGAGGTTGTACAGCTCGGCGGAGTCCTGCACGGGGATTCCCTCGGTGATGATCACCAGCAGGCCGATTTCAGCCTCAATGGCCTCCACTGCGGCGTCCTTGGCAAACTTCGGCGGCACAAACGCCACGGAGACATCTGCGCCGGTTTTCTGCATGGCCTCGGTGACGGACCCGAAGACGGGCAGTTCGACGTCATGGCCGGTCTTGTCCTTATGAGCAACTGTGGTGCCGGCTTTGCGTGCGTTGACACCGCCGACGATGTTGGTGCCTGCTTTGAGCATCAGTGCGGTGTGTTTGGTGCCCTCACCGCCGGTGATGCCCTGGACGATGACCTTAGAGTCCTTGTTCAGGTAGATAGACATGTGTGTGCGCCTCAGTCCTTACTTGTTAGCCAGCTCGGCGGCCTTGTCGGCGCCGCCGTCCATCGTGTCAGCGGTGATGACCAGCGGGTGGTTGGCCTCTTTGAGGATCCGGCGGCCTTCGTCTACGTTGTTGCCATCCAGCCGGACCACCAGTGGTTTGGTGGCCGTGTCGCCCAGGATCTCAAGGGCTTTGACGATGCCTGTGGCCACGGCGTCACACGAGGTGATGCCGCCAAAGACATTGACGAACACGGACTTGACCTGATCATCACCCAGGATGACGTCTAGGCCGTTGGCCATGACCTCTGCTGATGCTCCGCCCCCGATGTCCAGGAAGTTGGCCGGGGTGACTCCGTCGTGGGCCTCACCGGCATAGGCCACCACATCGAGAGTGGACATGACCAGTCCAGCGCCGTTGCCGATGATCCCTACCGAACCGTCGAGCTTGACGTAGTTGAGGTCATTTTCCTTCGCCTTGGCCTCCAGTGGGTCCTCAGCGGACTCGTCGACCAGATCCGCGTGAGCTGGCTGGCGGAAGGCGGCGTTTTCATCAATGGTGACTTTGCCGTCCAGGGCAATGATGGCGCCATCGCCGGTTTTCACCAGCGGGTTGACCTCCACCAGGGTGGCGTCTTCGGCGGCGAAGGCTCCCCACAGCTTCTGGAAGGCCTCCACCAGTGCGGGCACCTCATCGGAGGAAAAACCTGCTTGGGTGGCGATCTCCGCGGCGGCATCAGCGTCGATGCCGGTGTTGGGATCGAAGTTGTACCGGACCAGCTTCTCCGGGGATTCGACGGCGAGCTGTTCAATCTCCACGCCGCCTTCTTTGGAGCACATCGCCAGATAGTTGCGCTCAGCGCGGTCCAGCAGAATTGAGAAGTAGTACTCCTCGGCGATCTCAGCACCCTGGGCGATCATCACACGGTGCACAGTGTGCCCCTTGATGTCCATACCGAGGATGGATTTCGCGTGCTCGTAGGCCTCATCTGCAGTTTTGGCGAGCTTCACGCCGCCGGCTTTGCCGCGGCCACCCACCTTCACCTGAGCTTTGACGACGACGACGCCGCCAATCTGCTCTGCAGCTGCCTTTGCTTCTTCTGGGGTTTGCGCCACGATGCCGGCGAGCACGGGTACCCCGTGTGCCTCAAACAGATCGCGCGCCTGGTACTCATACAAGTCCACGTGTGGTGTCCTTCTGCGTCGAAGTCAACTTCACTTATCGAATGCCGCCAAGGCCGTAGTTGGCCCTAGCTGACCTTCTCAACTGGAGCATATCGCAGGAGAAGCCGCTTCTCGGAGCCAGCGAAGCTCACTTTAGCCACTGATTTGTCACCCGAGCCTTCCACGGAGAGCACTTCCCCACGGCCGAACTTGGCGTGCTGGACCTGGTCCCCGGGCACCAGGGAGGGGACTTCCCGTTCTGGGTTGACGTGGGACCGAGGAGCACGCTTGGCAACGGGGCTGAATGTTACGTCCCGGGGGGACCCCCCGGTCAGTGTGGGTTCCGATCCCCAGCCCGAATCAGGGGAGCGTCCTAGGCCCGCGGATCCGCGGCGGGACGCGCCACCTGAGCCCCAAGTGGTCGACCCTGAGCCGCTGACTTCGACCAGTTCTGCCGGGAGGTCGGCGAGGAATTGGCTGGGCGGATTGTGCTGCGTCTGACCCCATAGGCTGCGCGATTCTGCGCGGGTCAGATAGAGGCGTTGCTCGGCACGAGTGAGACCCACATACGCGAGCCGTCGTTCTTCTGACATCTGCTCTGAGTCACCCATGGAGCGCTGGTGGGGGAAGACTCCGTGTTCCATACCTGTGAGGAACACCACGGGAAATTCGAGTCCTTTTGCCGTGTGCAGCGTCATGAGGGTAACTTGCCCCTGCTCGGCGGCAAGCCGTCGGGACTCTGCGTCTGCGCTATCCGGGATGGCGTCAGCGTCGGCGATCAGGCTGACTTGTTCCAGGAAGTCGGGCAAGCCGGGCTCTTCTTGTTTGGCTTCGTATTCCTTGAGGACTGCGACGAGTTCGCCGAGGTTGTCGGCCCGGGATTCGTCCTGCAGGTCCTTGGACTCCCGCAGAACAGCCATCATGCCGGACTGCTCCAACACAGCTTCTAGGACCACAGAGGGCTTCTCAGTGGTGGCGAGCGAGGCGACGTCGTCCATCATCCGCACGAACGAGTCAATACTCTTCACTGCCCGGGGGCCCAGCCCGGTGTCGTCAACCCGGCGCAGCGCTTCGAAGAAGGGCGTACGGTCCCGTGCTGCGAGCGCAGCAATGGTGGACTCTGCTTTGTCCCCGATGCCCCGCTTGGGCTCATTGAGGATCCGGCGGAGGTTGACGTCATCATCCGGATTGTTGATCACATGGAGGTAGGCCAGCGCGTCTTTGATCTCTTTGCGGTCGTAGAAGCGGGTGCCACCGATCACACGGTAGGGGATGCCCCGGTTGATCAACCGCTCTTCGAGCGAACGGGACTGCGCGTTGGTTCGGTAGAACACCGCCACATCTGCCGGACGAACCCCGTGGTCATCGCCCAGCTGGTCGATGGTCCGGGCGATCCACTCGGCCTCATCAGATTCCGAGTAGGCGGTGTGGACCGTGACTTTGGCACCGGCGCCATTGTCTGTCCAGAGCTTCTTATCCACCCGGGCAGGGTTCTGACTGATGACGGCGTTGGCCGCGGAGAGAATGTTCTGCGTAGAGCGGTAGTTCTGCTCCAGTTTGATGGTGGATGCTGCCGGGTAGTCACGCTCGAATTCCACAATGTTACGAATGTCGGCACCGCGGAACGCGTAGATGGACTGGTCGGAATCGCCGACCACGGTCAGCTGCGCGGCCGGGGTGTCCACCTCTGCGTCAGTCCCCGTCAGCAGGCGGATCAACCGGTATTGGGCGTGGTTGGTGTCCTGGTACTCGTCGACCAAAACGTGCCGGAACCGCCGGCGATAGTTGTCCAGCACCGCGGGGAAGGCCTCCAGCATGTAAACCGTCTCACAGAGCAGGTCATCGAAGTCGTAGGCGTTGGCCGCGCGCAACCGCTGAGTGTATTCCCTGTAGACCGTGGCGACGGCCTCGCTGAACGGCTCGTTGGGGGCTTTGATGCCGAATTCTTCGGCGTCAACCAGTTCGTTCTTCAGCGCGGAGATTTTGTTTCGAAGCGCCCTCGGGTTGAATCGCTTGGGATCCAGCTGATGCTCTTTGCAGATCTGCGTGACCAGACGCAGCGCGTCGGCGGCGTCGTAGATGGTGAACGTGGACTTCCGGCCGATGGTGGGCGCCTCGGCCCTCAGGATGCGCACACAGGATGAGTGGAAGGTGGAGATCCACATGCGGTCAGCGGTGGGGCCGATCAGCTCCGCAACCCGGTCTTTCATCTCCCGGGCAGCCTTATTGGTGAAGGTGATGGCCAGGATTTCGTGTGGCCGCGCCTGGCCAGTCTGGATCAGGTGAGCGATCCGGCGCGTGAGCACCCTGGTCTTCCCAGAACCCGCGCCGGCGACAATGAGCAGCGGCGCGCCACTATGGAGTACCGCCTCCTGCTGCTGCGGGTTCAGACCTTCCGTCGCCTGGGCCGAGGACACCGCCCCACTGCCCTGCAGCGCCGCGGCATCGGCTTCATCCCAGGGGGCACCTTCGCCCGAGGCGGGTTGGGGCACGCGGGGTGCCGAGGGCGTCGTCGTACTTCTCTCAGAAGGAGGCGTGAAGAGGAATTCCATATCCCCACTAGTCTACTTGGGGGGCAGGAAGGCACCTATGACGTGGTGCCCACCGCTTGGCCCACCGTGGGGTAGTCAAAGGTGAATCCGGTCTCTGCCAACACCTCGGAGGTGCAGTGACGGCCCGTCAACCCTAGGGCAGGGTCAGTGCGCAGCATGATGGCACCGAGTCTGAGCACTGGGGATGGCGTGGGGAGACCCACGGGCATTCCGGAGGCCCTGCGGATAGTGCTCATCAGTTCAGCATTGCGTACCGGTTCTGGGGCCGCGCCGATGACTACTCCGGCGGGCAGATCCACGCCGGGTTCTATCCCGAGGCCCGCACGTACGATCGCCAGCCAGTCATCGAGGTGTATCCACGAAACCCACTGCCTGCCGTGAGCGACCTTGCCCCCGAGCCCGAGCTTGGCCAGGAAAAACAGGCGGTCCATAGCGGGGAAGTCGGCTCCGAGGACGATTGAGGTGCGCAGAATGCTCAGGTACTCAGTGTGCGCATCCTGCACAGCCTCCTCCCAGGGCTGGGCAACGCCCGTCATCTGCGGCAGACCGTCTGCGGGAATCGGCGTGGATTCGGTCACCCGCTCTTCTCCGGCATCGGACCAGATCGCGGTGGTGGAGGCCTGCACCCAGCGGGCCACCGGTGCGGAGGCGCTGCGGCTCGCCTCCACGAGAACCCGCGTGGCGTTGACCCGTGAGTCCCGCAGGGCGGCGATGTTGCGCACAGTGGGGCGGCAGTCCACCAGTTTCCCGGCAAGATTAATCACCGCAGTCCCGTGTGGGGTGGGCTCCAATTCGCGGGCCCAATCCCCCAGAGTCTCGCCATCCCAGCGGACCTCTCGCAACGAGGCTTCACGGCATTGGAGGCCATAGCGCACCGATCCCGGCGACCTGGTGAGCACGACGACGTCGTGCCCGCTGTCCACCAGGTCCTTGGTGACTTTCCGCCCGAGTGCACCGGAGCCGCCAGCGATCACAACTTTCATGCCACGACCCTACCTCTGGGGTGTGACCACCTGATGGTGCGCTTCCCCGGGGCTGCGAAGCTGAAGTTCCGTGGAGGTATCTGCCACCGAGAGCTCGTAGTCGCCCAGGAAGCCTGAGAATCTCACCTCACCGTTCGCATCGCTGCGCAGGGTGGTCTCTGGGGTCCACCATTGGTCCCGGATGAGGTCCCGCAGACGGTGGTAGGCGGGCTTGGGTGTGCCGTCACGGCGAATCAGGCCGCCGGGCGCATTGAGCCACATGTTGCGGTCAGGCAGACCCCAATAGGTGAGTGCCTCGACCGCGGGGTGAGCGAACAGACGGCTGTAGTGGGCCTCGACTTCCTGTGCCTGGATTTCTTCACCCTCTTCGGTGGAGGGCCACTGCTCCGCGGTGACCTGCCAATCGTTGAGGTCTGAGAGTCCCGGGGGCACGGGCGTGCCGGAGAGGATCGTGGTCTCTGTGAAGTGGATGGGGATGTTGTAGCGGGAGAACCTCTCCAGGACGCGCTCCGTCTTCTCAGCACCCCAGGTGCCCTGGTGCATATGGGATTGGAGGCCGAGCCGGTCAATGGTGATGCCCGCTTCCAGTGCGGCTTCTATCAGACATTCGTAGGCTGTCGACATGTCGAAGTCGTTGAGCAGGAGGGTGGCGTGAGGGTTTGCCGCCCGCGCCTCATCGAACGCGATCCGCATCATCTCGACCCGGCCTTTAATGTGTGCGATGCGCGTCACGGCGTTGTCCTCGGCGGTGAAAACCGGCATGATGACGACCTCGTTGATCGCATCCCAGGTGTCGATGAGACCGGAGAAGTCACTGACCTCGCGGCGGATCCGCTCCCTGAGGAGCCGCTCGGCTTCTGCGGGGGACTTCTCCAGCAGCCAGGGGGCGCAGACGGTGTGCCACACCAGCGGGTGGCCTTTGAGCCGGATTCCCTGGTCGGCGAACCACTGGGCGGTCCGGCGCAGCGCTTCAGTCTTCGGAGCACCCTGCTCCGGTTCAAAAGTCCCCCAGTAGAAGGGGAGGGTGGCAGTGTCGAACAAGCCCAGCCACTGCTCGGCGAGCGCGGCGTCGTACTCCGGGTCTGCTGAACGTCCGTTGACCCAGTCGATGAGTTCGAACCCGATGCAGCCGAACTTAAAGTCATGCCGCAGCTGCCGAACGGTGACCTCCTGGTGCGGCAGCGGCTCGCCGTGGTGATCGGCGAGGTTGACCACGGCGTGGGTCTGGCGGTGGGCGAAGGTGGGGTCAGAGGTGTAGGCCCCGGCCGGCGGTGTGAACAGTGAGGTCATCGCACCAGCCTAAGTGATTTCAGTCACGCTTTGGGCTGGCTTCTGGAGATGATTGTAGGGTGGTCACAACCGACCAGCACAGGCGGCTAGGGTTCCGCCGGCACTTGCCGGGACTGGGTCGAGCGCCGCGATGTGCCGCCCTAGGCGGCACGGATCTTACGGGATAGAAACCTCCAGGAGCAGTGTCGGCATGTTGCCATGCCGTCATCTGATTGAGAGGTTTTCATGAGCTCACCCCCTGTCCCTTCCGTTTCTCCGCCTTTCCGCCGTCTGGTCTTCGCTCTGGCGTTCAGTGTGGGGGTCAGCTTCGGAGCCATTCTCTATGGCACCTCAGTGCTGATCACATCTGGCGCGGCAGGTGCCGATTTCTCTGTGGGGCTGCTTTCCGCGGCGTTCTCTGGCTCCGTGCTGACCGGAGCTGCCGTGGCGGTGCATGTGGGGCGTCGCGCTGATCGGCATGGGATTCGCGGAATGGTAGCCCTGGGCGGAATCCTGGTGTTTCTGGGGTTCTTAGGTTTCGCAGACAGCACTGCTGGGTGGCAGGTTCTTGCCGCATGGTGGCTCTTGGTGGGTCCGGGCAGTGCCATGGTGTTGTTCGAACCGGCATTCGTGGCGATCCAGCAGTGGTTCGACCGCGAACGCCGTAACCGTGCGGCGGGCACACTGACGTTGATCACGGGTCTTGCCGGGCCAATTTTCATTCCGTCCACGTCGTACATGACCGACCTTGTGGGGTGGCGTGTCACGGCGGGCCTGTTGGGCACATGCGTGCTGCTGGCCGCTTGGTTGACCGCAGGGTGGGCGTTGCGCACAGCGCCTGCGCCTGCACGCGCGCCACTCCAGGCGACAACTCCGATGTCCTCCGCCGAGCCTTCCAACGCTGCCACCTCCCGATGGCGGAAGACTCCGGCAGGTTTTATTTCACTGACTCTCGCAGTGGCACTTACCATGGCGGTGCTGGAGGCATTCAATGTGCACCGCATTGCCCGGTTTGAGGCGACGGGTTTCGACCCCACTGTGGTCGCGTGGTGGGCTGCGGCCGTCGGGTTGTTGAGCCTTCCGGCTCGGTTCCTGTTGCCATTGCTGGCCAATCGATTCGATTCGGCAAAGCTCTACATGACATTGACGGTGCTGATCATGCCTGCCATCTGGCTTGCCATCCGCGGAACCGAGGCCTGGGAGATGCATGGGCACTTCATCATTTTCGGGCTGCTGTTCGGGGCGTTCATCCCGCTGCGCGCGGTCATCATGAGTGACTGGTACGCCGGGGCCAGGTTCGGTGCTCTGATGGGAGTTCAGGCTGTGGCAATTGCGCTGGGTCGTGCAGCCGGGCCAGCTGTGGTGGGATGGCTGGCAGAGACCCCATTGGGCTATTCCGGTGGCATCACCCTGCTAGCGGTGCTCTTGGTCGTGACCCTGGTCCTGCTGCTGGTGGCCGTGGCGGGACGGCGGCGGGTTTAGCCCGAAGACAGCAGCGCAGCCCTGTCGTCGCGGCCGAGCAGGAGGTAGGCGACTCTCCATTCCTGAGCGCGTGCCATCCTGAGACCGCGCCACATACCGCCGCTCCGCGCAGGGATACTCACGATCCCCTCCGCCGATTCCACGGCGAATCTGACCAGCACGTCGATCTCGTGGTCCTCCGCCGACACTTTGAAGAGTGCTTCAGTACGGAAGATCCCGGACGCCTTGGCCTTTCCATAGCTGAGTCCAAGGTCATCGAGCACCTCTTGAACCGCCGCAGGCTCAGCGTCGGTGGCCAGATCCCAGTCGTTGACCATGTCCACCAGGCCAAGCGAGGCAAGCAGACCAGACCCTCCCACAACACTCGGGATGCCAGCTATGAACAGCCGCTCCTGCAAAAGTTTGACCACCTCCAACGGAGGCACTGTCACGGCTCCACTGTTGGAGCTGCTCATCCGACTTTGCGGTACTTGCGGTGGATGGTCTGCTTGGTCACCCCGAGGAGGAAGCCGATCTCACCCCAGGCAAGGCCGGCATGACGCGCTTTTCGCACCGCAACCTCCTCGCGGCGGGCGAGTTCTTTCTTGGTTTCAGCAACGGCCATCAGCTCCCGCAACACATTGTCGCCATCCTCAGTTCCCACCGCTGTCTTCATAATGTCAGCATATGCTGACTTCCGCCCCATTGCCAGGTCCGTATGCTCTCAGCAGAGATACCTGCAGTAGGCTCCGATGAAGCGGACGGATCTGGCCACCCTGCTCAAGTACCTGGAGCCATCACTACCCCATGGGCCGGGTTTAGGACGAGGACAACACCAGTGTTGTTACTGAGGGGTCCCGATCACCCAACGCTTTGTCCAGAGTGACAAGGGTGAACTTCCCGGACTGGCCGCCAACCAAACATTGACATCTGGGGATAGCTCATAGGCACAAGTGGTCGGCATCGTCAGCATCAAGGATCTCAGCAATATCGCCGTTGCTGAGATCTACTGAGGGTCTCAGTGTTTCACCGAGAAGGGGAAGCTGCATGCGGTGCTGCCCTCCCCGGGAGACCTGCATATTGACTTCCCTTTCCAGGACGCGGGCGAACATTTCTTTCAGCGACTCGCCTCGCTCGGCCGAACGCGCCTTTGCCTTTCGCATCAGCTCATCGGGCAGATCCACTGTGATGCGCATAAGACCATATTAGTGACTCTTGTTAGTGCACGATGGGCAGCAAGGGCATCTGCAGTAGGCTCCGAATGTGCGAACGGATCCAGCCACTCTGCTCAAGAACTTGGAGCCGTCACTGCCCCATGGGATCCTCGGTCTCTATCTGTGCGGATCGGCAGCTCGCGGGGCGCAGGGCCCGCATAGCGACGTTGACCTGCTGGCCGTGCTGCAGGAATCGATGACCCGCCAACAGCGCCAACAGTTGATCTCCAGCCTGTTGATCATCTCCGGCTGGCCCGGCCACGCCACGCTGTTCCCCGAAGCCGCAACGAGGCAACCACTTGAGTTCACTGCTGTGGTGCGTGGCGACGTCGCCGGTTGGCCTTATCCGCCACGAATGGACTTCCAGTTCGGAGAATGGTTGCGCGCCGACCTGACCACTGGGGACGTGCCGGAGTCTCGGCAGGAGCCGGATCTGGTGATCTTCATCGCCGATGCTTGGCAGAATCATGTCACCTTATTCGGGGAGCCACTGCCCAGATTGGTGGATCCCCCGCCCGCAGACATGATCCGTTTGGCCTGCCGGGAAGGTGCACCGGGACTGCTGCAGGAGCTCTCCGGGGACGAACGGAACGTCCTGCTCACCTTGGCCCGGATGGTCGCCACTCTGGAGACTGGAGGGATCACCCCCAAGGACCGGGCGGCACACCGACTCGCTGCAGAACTTCCACCAGGGGACGCCGCTGTCATGGAAGCCGCCGCGGCAGAGTACCTGGGCGAAACAGTTGTGGACTGGCCCGCCCACCGGGACCGGGTCGAGTCTCTCGCTCAGCGACTGGTGTCGGCAATCTGCAGCTGACGATTCTGCCGCGTCTGGGAAGATGGAGGTATGTCCAAGCGGCGGAAGAAGAACCGGGGAAACCCGCAGCGCAGCAGTAACGGCGGATCGGTGCCTCCGAGGCCCAACCGTGCCGCACCCAAGTCCCCTCCGCAGGATGAAGGGTCACCCCGGATTCTGGTGTACGCGCTGCTGGGCATCACGGTATTCATGGGGCTCTACCTCTACGCCTATGCGATGCCGCAACTGACCTATTTCGCGGATGGGCTCTCCATGCCAGGCACCCGGATCACTGGGTACGACGCCGCCGATATAGCAGCACTTCAAGCGGCCTTTGAGGACGATGCGGAAGGGCAGCTAAATTTCTTGCACAAGACCGCTGGGATCATCTTCCCTGTGGTCGTCTTCTTGGCAGCATGGGCGACACTTGGGCTGTTGGTCCGTGGCTGGTGGCGTTGGGTTGTGGTGGCTGGGGCGGCAGTCTTCGCCGCAATAGATATCACCGAAAACTTCCTTATCGATGGGATCGTCACCCAGCATCCGGTGGATGCGGAGGCCGTGGCGGTCAGCTCCGCGATGACCACACTCAGTTGGGCGCTTCTCACGGTGATCGGCGCGGCGGTTCTTGCGGTGATCCTGCGAGATTTCATTGTCACCGGCAAACAACCGCGCCGGAACGGCGCATAGCGGCTACCATAGACGGGTGCCGTTTCTGGCACGCCAAGCCTCAGTAGCTCAGGGGATAGAGCACCACTCTCCTAAAGTGGGTGTCGCAGGTTCGAATCCTGCCTGGGGCACAAGTTAATCCGCATCCTAAACTCGTGTCTTTCCCGGTTTGATCCGCCCCGTTCTACCCGTTGCCTGGCCGGCCAGAGCTAATATGGGGACTATTCGCCCAGTTTGCGGCTCTGCCTCAGCCACGGCGCCTTTCTCCTTATTTTCGGGCCCCACCACACAGGTCGCTCATGAGCGTACGGCCGAGGAGATGCAGTCCCTCTATGCCAAGCCGAAACAGCACCTCTGCACAAAGCGGTGGACACCAACAGCCACAGCTTTCAGAGATTCCCCCCGGTTCCGCTCAGCTGGAAGTGCTCGAAGATGTCAATGAGCTTCGCATACTGCTCTTCTGAGACACTACGAGAGTGCATGACGTCGTTCCTTACATTGATGAGAGAGCTGACCCACTCAACGCCTTCTTTCCAGCTCGACTTCTTAGTCCCCGCTGGAAACTCGAACTCGGCCGCGAAAACCTCGTTCCAGCGTTTTGCACCACCATGGCGAAGGACCTGGTCATAGTGACTCACTTGAAGACCTTCGGTCCACCAATCGCCCGGTGACTGGTTAGTGGAATCGTACTCACGTTCCGCCGTACGCAGAACCGCATCTTGGTAAACTTTTCGAGGTACACCTTCCTTGAACCACGTATCGCCGAAGTGGTCCATTAGGATCTCGCGGATCCGGGTATTCAGATACTTCTCAATGGCTGTGATCATAGTGAAGGACTCGCTGTTATAGCGGAGGGCCTGGTTTTCTACCCATTCTTCATACCCGGGCGGGTCAAAGGACGGATACCGCTTCTTCACCGCGCCCTGAAACTTCCGCAGGTAGGCATTTGGGGCACTCGAACCGTGCCTGTTGTGCAGGTCCTCGCGTTCTTCGTCATCAAGCTTTTCGACAAACTCGATGTATTCGTCCAGATACGGGCGTGCAAGTTGGAATACGACCTCAGGAGGGTCAGACCGAGAGTCGCACTTGTTCTCGTAATTCAGATGGTCGACGATGTCGCCGATAAGCCTTACAAGTGCCTCGAAACCTGGATTGTTGGCCACGATACCCCGCCTGCCAAGATTCCACTGCGTTGCTAGACCTTCGCGGACATAGGCGATGCATGAGGAGAGAAAATCAGTCACCGGGGGCAGGGTATCGTCGTTGGACGTTCGATAGAACGACCCCACCTTCTTTACGGCCGAGGCCGTGAAGTCGCCAATGAACCTTCCTCTCTCGATACCCCGCTGGATTGAGTCGAGGGTGATACACCGCGTCGGAGTAGATTTCTCTTCCCCGAGGATTACTCGATTGTAAAGCGGGGATCCCTTGCTTTCTCCGAGCGACTGAGAGATCTTGAGTTTGAGCGCCTTGGCACGCTGTCTAAGGTTCTCACTAGTCCAGAGCAAGTCAGCGTTCAGAGTATTCTGTAGGTTCTTAGGCACTGACTTCTGATTCTCGTTGATCTGCATGAAGAGCTTGAGTTGCTCTTCCCCTTTGAGATTGTGGAAGGCGATCACGGGGACGGCTTCAGTGGCGGCGCGCGGTGAATGAGAGAAACCGTAGAGTCGATGCTGCCCGTCAATGACATACGCGGAACGGTAGCGACGTGGCAATTGAAGCGTACCTAGGGTAGTGCCTCCTGCGTTCTTCTGTGACGCCGCAGGACTGAAATTCGGTGACCGTTTACCCGAATCAATGTTAATTATAATCGAATTCGGAAAGAATCCACCGTTATCAATAAATGATGATATATTTTTCAAGCGAGGAGCTTTGATGAGCCGCTGATAAGTAGGCATCCAGCGACTGTTGGCTGAATTTCTGTGCAGAACATAGGATATTTTGAGTAGTTTCTCCGGCTCGATAGAAAAGGAGTAATAGGTCTTCCCGCCCATCTTGCCTCGAATAGCAGGGACTGTGACGTCGAGGCCTTCGATGCGCTTCCCGTCTAGGATATTTCCAAGCAGTTGGTACTTGGATGCGGAGCCCAGGTGACGGCTTAGTTCCAGATAATATTCAACGGCAGTCTCGTCGAGGTAGGCCATATCTGCAGCCCGAATGCGCTCCTGAGCCCCTTCGCTGACGTGGACATTGTTGGCCGCGAGAATGAAACAGACTTTTCGTCCAGGGAACTCCTTCTTAATCCAGCTAATCATGCCGGAACGATAACCCTGGATTGCCTCAACTTCCTTCTTGAATGTCATGTGAGGTGGTTGCTCTGCAGCCGAAGACTTGCATTCAAAAACTAGCGCGATCTCGTCATCGACAGCAAACACATCGACTTGTTTCGTCGCTGTCTCATGCTTCCCGTAGGGGATGTGCATCTGGCGATCGTTATTGAGCGTTGAGAACCCGAGACTCGCACACATGGCCCACACTCGATCTTCGAATGAGGCGTCGTGTGACTTTGGCCTCTGAATCCAGTAGTGGTACGTGAGGGTCTTCGCATGTTCCCAACCTGCTTCAACGTACTCCTCCAAGCGATTCTTTGGGATCTTCTTGCGCTCGTGCGAATTGAGGCGGTTCTTGATCTGAGACTTGGCCTGCTGGGGAGTATAGGTACGGTGCATCGAATCAGTTCGTCGCCAGGTTAGTGAATAGGTATTCGTCTGCGCGGCCGCGGCTTGCACTGCGACCACCGATAGCGTTCTTCCGGTTAATCGTAAACCGGTTTCCTAAAGGGGAGAAGAGCGCCTCAATTGACTCGTGTGCGGCATTGGTCAATATGAAGTTAGCCCCCCTCAATAGCAATCGGTCAATGCATGATGCAAGGCGCTTCTGATCTGCCCAGCCGAATAGGTGCTGATTGTACTTAACAAAGCCGTTGTGGTTGTGGGCTACTGTATAAGGGGGGTCTAGAAACACCAAGTCGCCGACTTTTGCTTCGTTAATTGCCTCTTCAAAGTCTCTTGCTAATAATGAGCAGTTATTTAGTCTTTTACTAACAAGTCTAAGACTTTTTTGATTAGGAATATTGATTGATTTTCTGCGGCCATATGGAACGTTATATTTTCCATTTAAATTTACACGAAATATTCCATTGTAAGAAGTGTGGTTTAGATATATGAATCGGGCGGCGCGTTCAGTTGCGGTGTCGGGTTCCGTCTCTCGCTCTTGGTAGTAGTACGCCTCGGTGTTTTCTTTCCCCTCAAGGAGTTGTGCAATTTGGTCCGGCCGCCTCTTGACTTCTGAGTAGACTTCGATGAGTTCAGAGTTTAGGTCTGACAAGGAGCTTGGCCCCGGATTGAGACCTAGGAAGACGGAGCCTCCCCCGACGAAAGGCTCATGATACCTGCTTATGGGCGTGCCCTTCGCGAGCTCATGGATCGTGGGCAACAGCCAGCGTTTGCCGCCGGCCCAGCGAAGAAACGGGGCACATGTAGCATCCGTCGCCCGCGGGGCCTTGTCCTGAGCCCTTATACTGTTTGCCGTGACCGTCATATTCCACCCTGCATGTGTTGTGTTGACCCCGATTTTAGGTTTCAGTATTTCATCCTAGTGTGGTCCGAAGGTTTTGTGACGGTGCGCCACCTTGTAGTTTGAGGTGCCCAGGATTCGCAAAGGGCCTTCATGCGCCGGGTTCCGGCAACTTTTGGATTTCTTTGGTTGTAGTTTCTTGAACTGGGAATACCACAGGGAGCGAAAGGTTCAGTCGTGTCGATGTTTGGTTTATAGATGATGCACCCACAGCGGTAGGACACTAGTTGCCGCATACCCTTGGCTAGTAGTACCGCCGCCAGCCAGCAAAGCGTGACTCATCGGGGCGTTTGTTCTTGCCACTTCTCGCAAGATTAGTCCTTCAAGATAGCCATGCGGCCTCTGTTTCTCTTTCTGAGGCAGACATTACACAACGAAATTGAAGCCCTGCCTGGGTTACAACCCGGGTGGCTTTGGCTCTGTGGACTCCGAACCGCTCAGCAAGCTCCTTGACCGACCTGCGAGGTTTGAGTGAGACGGCCTGGGTACGTTTACCGGCAACTGGGATAGAACGCGTTCAATTCATGACAGCGGGCGACGTCGTCTCGACGATGCCGGGCGCAGCTATGGG
The DNA here is from genome assembly GCF_010119385.1 of Nesterenkonia haasae. Classification (GTDB taxonomy): domain Bacteria; phylum Actinomycetota; class Actinomycetes; order Actinomycetales; family Micrococcaceae; genus Nesterenkonia; species Nesterenkonia haasae. The sequence goes on along the minus strand of NZ_VFIE01000026.1, from coordinate 76,890 downwards.
CCCGGCAATTGGTGCACTTGAATCGCTGGGATCCAGCAGCAGTCTTCTCGCTCCGCTTCAACGCCCCACCTCAGAGATCATATAATCCAGAAGATCCAAGCATCCTTTATGGATGTACGGCTCCAGAGTATGCAGACCCCGATCCTGCCGCACCAGTACTGGCATGCAGGCCGACTCAGCACCGCGTTTATGACCTACAACCGAAACATCCGACTGCGTGCTCGGCGGCGAGCTGGCCCGCCATCATCTCCGCTCTGACCTCACTCGAGACCGGGGACGCCAACGAGATGCTCGCCCTCCGCGACACCTTCTGCTCCCGCACCGCGAACGGCGACTACGGCTTGGACCTCGACGCGAACATCGCCGTACGCTGCCTGGACGGGCCCCGTCTGACGCCCGAGGAGACCGCCGCGCTGGCAACCAAGATCGGAGAGGTCGCGCCGTTGTTCGCCCTCGAAGCACCGCCCACCAGGTTCAAATTTCGTTGCGCCGTGCTACAGGCCGATGTTCGATGTGGTCGTTTACGCAGCTGGGAATGAGCCGCCGTCGATGCGGAAGTCCGATCCGGTGATCCAAGCGGCTTGGTCGGAAACCAGGAAAGCGATCAGGTCAGCGACTTCGACAGGTTGTCCGGGACGGCCTAGGGGAATGCCGGCGACCCACTTTTCGAGCATCTGTGTCGCGGGGCCCGCTGGGCCGGTGTCGGAGGATTGCCCCAGCAGCGCGGAGATTGCGTCATTGGCGATCAGACCGGGGGAAATCCTGTTGACCCGGATGCCGCGGCTGGCGAACTCGTTCGCCAGCGCCTTGCTGTATGTGGAGAGTGCGGCCTTGGCCGCCGAATAGGGGGCGTCGGGGCCGATCGGCAGATGGGCGCCTACCGAGGTGACGTGGATGATCGCGCCGCCGCCTCGTGCGATCATCTCGGGGAGTATCGCGCGGTCCAAGCGCACCGAAGCGAGCAGGTTTAGCTGGAGTGTCTGTTCCCAGATGTCGTCCGATGCCGATAATAACCCGTCGGGTGGCGGGGTTCCGGCACCGACGTTGTTGATCAGTATGTCGATGCCGCCGACTAGATCGGTCGCGGTTGTTACCAGCTCGGCGCAGCCCTCTGCCGTGCCGAGGTCGGCTGCGACAAAATGCACCCCGGGGGGCAAGTTATCAGCATTTTTTCTGGCTGCCGTGACGACTGTCGCGCCGGCGGCGGCGAGCCGGGTGGCGACCGCACGCCCGATTCCTTTGCTGCCACCGGTGACAAGAACGCGGCGGCCGCGCAGGCCGCTCAACTCGATAGGGGTCGTCGTGATCGGTTCGGGCATGGCATTCCTTTTTCGTGGAGGGATAGGGTGGGGCTCGCGGGTCAGCGGTGGAGAATTGTGAGTTCGATGATTTGTTTCCCGGCACGGGCGGCGATCTCAGTCGGCAACAGACTGAGGGGGCCCAGTTCGCGGGCGGCGGTGTTGTTGACCAGCATCTCCACTTCGATCTCTGCCTTGACGGGTTGGTCCGCGATCTTGGCTGCGATGCTGGCCGTGGCACCGATCACGACCGTCGTGCGGCTCACGTGCGCTGCGGAGGTCATGTCCAGAACGCTAAACTATGAAATCAGTGTCAAGGTCAACATCGGAGATGTTCGGAGAAGCGTGATGCGGATCGGGGAACTCAGCGAAGCCACCGGCGTGAGCACACGCGCCCTGCGCTACTACGAGCATCAGGGCCTGCTGCGAAGCCACCGCAGAGCCAATACTTATCGGGAGTACGCGCCCAACGCGATAGAGCGGGTCGCGTTCATCCAGGACCTATTCAGCGCGGGCCTGTCCTCGCAGGTCATTCGGAACACCCTTCCGCTGGCCGGAGACACGGGCCCGGAGGCGGACTGCTCAGCGCTTCTGGCTCGTGTCCGTGAGGTTCGTGACGAACTCGCCCAGCAGGAACGGCGCCTGGCACAACGCCGGAAAACCCTCGACAGCTATCTCGCCGGTGAAGCTACACCCCGTGGCATGATGGCCACGCCTTCCCGGCAAATCGCGAACTGAGACGGAGGGTGCGCGTCCGTGTCAACTCAACTGAGGAAGCGGATGCCGGTCAGCCGCTCGGACGTGTTCCAGAGGGCCGTCGCAGTAGATAGGTCGGTAGCGATGGGCTTGAACGGTTCACCGAGCGCATCGGGCGCCGTCTTGGATCCGGCAGGTCCCCAGAACAGATGAGGGTCAGCTTTCGGGTGCAGGGCTGCGGTCAGGACGCCGATATTGGCGGGGTCGGGCTCACGGCCAATGGCGCGAGCGATGGCGCCGGTCAGGATTCGGGTGGCGGCTGAAGGGTAGGTCGCATGCAGGGGTGTGCGTGCCATGCCGGGATGAGCGGCAAAGCTGCGGATGGGACTTCCGGATGCAGTGAGGCGACGGTTGAGTTCGATCGCGAAAATTGTGTTGGCTAGTTTAGACCGGCTGTAGGCCCGACCGGGTGAGTAGCGGTGAGTGCTGGCCAGGTCTTCAAGATCCAGTGTGGCCCCTTTATAGAGGGCAGAGGACACCGTCACGACTCGGGCGTCTGTGCCCTGCGTGAGGGCGGGAAGGAGGAGTCCAGTAAGAGCGAAATGGCCCAGGTGGTTGGTGGCGAACTGACTCTCTGTTCCCGCGTGATCATGCCGGAGAGGAACGCTGCTGATCCCCGCGTTGAGCACAAGGAGGTCCACGGGGCGATCTGCCGCCCCGAGGGCGAATTGGTGAATAGAATCGGGGTCGATGAGGTCCAAGGCGGCAACGGTGATCCTCTCGGCGGGTAGACGATTCTCTTCAAGGAGGCGAACGCGGACAGCCTCAGCTCGCTCCACGTCGCGGGCACCGATCAGGACAGTGGAACCGCGGAGCGCGAGGAGACGCGTGGTGGCCAGCCCGAGGCCGCTTGTACCGCCGGTCACGATTGCGTGGCGCCCGGTGAGGTCCGGTGCAGCGGCGAGGGGATCGGTGAGTCGTATGCGTGTCGAATTCGTCATGCCACGAAGCGTATAGTTTGACATCAGTGTCAAGGTCAAGAAGGGATAAGCGATGCGCATCGGTGAACTGAGCGCTCGAACCGGGGCTAGCCCTAGATCGTTGCGATACTACGAGCAGCAGGGACTGCTGTCTTCGGAGCGCCAGTCGAACGGTTACCGGGAATACGGGGCCAATGCGGTGGCCATAGTCGAGACGATCCGGTCACTGCTCGACATAGGTCTGCCGACCACGTTGGTGCAGCAGGTGCTGCCATGCACCGTGGGAGAGAAGGACGACGCAGCGTGCCCGGAGCTCCTCGAACAGATCGCCGTTCTTCGTGACGACGTGGGGTCCCGAGCAGAACGCTTCAAGACGATCGAGGCATCACTGACCTCGTACCTGAGCGCCAACGCCTAGGCGCCTCCGACAGTCTTCGGGCACCAGTGCGGGCCTACGCGACGAACAAGAACCACCCACCGAAAACGAGCCCGAGACACGCTCTCGACCGCGTGAGCGGACGATCCCACCACATGCAGCGACCGGTAAATGCACCGTCTCATCGCCGGCCCCCAACTCGGCCGCGACCTATTCCAACGTCATGCCCTCTCGTACAGCCGAACCACCTCCGCACCAGCTCATCAACCGGCACTCCCTTGGCGTACTCCTCGGCCAGCGCAGCCCGATTCGGGACACTCAAACGGGTTTGAGGACGGGGCGAATTCTCCGCGACCGGGCCGCGCACATCCTCGATAGGCTGACGCTCAGGACGCGACACCGAGCGCCGCGATCCCCGCAGAACCCTGCGAATCAGCGTCATGAGGGGCTTGCGCGGGTTTGAGAACCACCCAGCAAGGTGCACAGTGTGAAGTGCCAAGAAGTCGTTCCGTCGTCGGGCTTCTGTTGCGTTGGTTCTGCTGCTTAATCGTGGTCTTCCACAGCTTGGGAGCACGGATCATGAGGTTGCTCGGTGAGGCGATTGAGCAGCCCGTCCACAGCTTTACGCGGCGGTCGTGGCCGGAGACTCCACCGGGTCACAAACCAAATTTGGGGGCTTCAATGACAGGACAGGTGTCCATCACCACGTCGAGCCCGGCCTCCCGGGCGCGGGCGGCCGCCTCATGATCTACCACTCCAACTTGCAACCACACAGCCTTGGCTCCGGCGTCGATGGCCTGGTCCACCACCGCCCCGACCTTCTGCGAGTTCACGAAACAGTCGACGACGTCCAGCTCTCCATCGATCTCATCCAGCTTTCGGTAGCCGGTTTCTCCGTGCACGCCTTGACCGGCTAGATTCACCGGAATGATCTCCATGCCGAGGCGGTCGCGAATCATCAGGGAGACGCCGTGCGCTGGACGGCGGGTGTTAGCGCTTAGGCCCACGATTGCCCAGCGGCCTCTGGTGGTCAGCAGGCGGCGAATGGTCGCCGGGTCCTGGTAGTCGTTGGTGGAAACCATCGTCCCACGATAGCCGAGAACACCCTCAACCCATCGGCTGCTCTGGATTAGTGGAGGGCGTTGTCGGCCGGTGTGAGGTCCCAGGAATGGAACCGGACGCTGAGCCCTTTCCGGGTGGGAGAGCACAGGTAGGGACCTGCCTGGGTCGGGCATTCAGGGTCGAGTGGGGTCACTCGGACGAACTGTTTGGACTGGCCAGCTAGGCCTGCGCGGATGATCAGCGCATCGCGGGTACGACTGATCCGAATAGTGACTCGATGACCGGCCCAATCATCAACGGGTGCGACAGACCAGTCGGAGTGCCCGCGCGTCACCACCGCTCCAAGTTGGAGACGTCCATCAGAACGTTCGAGGCCTGACTTGATCCAACGCTCGTGATCGATACTGACAAAGATGCCGGCTTGGTCGAACTGTTCGGGAAGTTCGGCGGTGAAGGTCACCTCGATGGCGGCACCGACCGGGAATGCTGCGAGCAGCGCGTGTTCGGAGTCGTGGGTAAACCCGTAGTAGGTCGTGCGCCATGCGTCGGAGAACTCCGCGGCGGTGACGATGAGAGCTCCTCCTTCGTTGGTCACCGCAGAGATGGGAGGGTTGGTCCACCGCCCTACCGACCAGGGCAGTCGCTTATCAATCGATGGGTGTTGTGTAGTCATTGCGGGTTCTCTCCTGTGGGGGCTCGATGATGTTCCAGGCGATCTCGGGTTGCGCTGTAGAGGGGTCGAGAGCGGTGCGAGCGCAGAGCCGTCCCTGCTCCCGCAGAGGGTTAGTCACCGTGATGATCCCTGCCGCTAGCGCTGCCGGTGAGGCATCCCACCCGCTCACCGTGACGTAGTCTCCTTGGGCGCCGAGGGCATCGCGCGCGCCGAGTGCGAGTTCGTCGCTCATGGCAAGCACCACCACTGAAGCTTCTGCTGGTATCGACGGGAGAAGTGCGCGTACTGCTGCTGCGCCGTGCTCGCGATGGTTGCGTTCTGTCACTGCAATGAGGGTCTGGTGCCAGTCGTAGCCGGCGGCTGTGACGCTGGCACGGTACCCTGCGAGCCGGTGACGGGTAACGGGGAACGGGATACTCTGAGGCAGCTCACTGCCGTGGGTCAAACCTGGTTCCCGTCGTCGATCCAGTGGCAGGCTTAGGATGACGGGGAAATCACCTCGAGGTAGCGCAGCCGCAGCGACAGCTCGTGCTGCTGCCTGGTCGTCTGAGCCGATGCGGGTAATCCCCTCGATGTCGGGGCCCCCCTGGATGGCGGCGGGCCTGCCGCTGCGAACGACGGCGTCGAGCACAGGGTCATCATCCGTGGTGGTCCACAACACGTACCCGTCGACTGCCGCACCAAGGATGCGCTCAACGTCTGTGACTTCTCCGCGGGTGGGGATCAGCACCATACCCAGATCCTCTTCAACACAGACATCAGCGACCCCCGCAAGGAACAGTGCGGCTTGGGGGTCGTCAAAGGCATAGGAGAGGTGCTCGCCGAATACGACGCCGAGCTGCCCTGTACGTCCTGAACGCAGGGCTCGAGCGGTGCTGTCGGGAAGGTGGTAGCCCAACTTTTCGGCCGCTGCGCGCACGCGGTCGCGTGTCCTCTTGGCTACACGCTCAGGTTTGTTGAACGTGTAGGACACGGTCATGACTCCCACGCCGGCTTCGGCGGCGACATCCTTCACAGTGGGTCGCTTGCTCGCAGATGACATGCAACAAGTATATGTGTAACGTTAAAAATATGCGTAACGTTACACACGTTGACTCCCACACCTCATCCTCACAATCACGAGTCTCCTATGCGGCGTTTGCAGCATTCGGTATGTTCTGGGGCGCTTGGGGTGCGGCCCTGCCCTCGATCCGCTCCCAGGCCGACCTCAACGATGGCCAACTTGGTACCGCGCTGTTGTTCGTGGGCGCCGGTGCCCTGCCAGCCATGTTCCTGACCGGACGGCTGCTGGATCGTTTCGGCACCCGGCCGGCAGCACTTTTTCTGGGGTTCTTGGGCGGTACTGGAGTGGGAGTCGCGGTGGGAGCGCAGGGATTCATCTCTGTCGTGGTGAGCATGCTCTTGGTCGGGGCGGCATCGGGGACCGCAGACGTTGCGATCAACACCCTCGCCGGCCAGGCCGAAAATCAGACCTCCCGGGCTGTACTCACCCGCTCCCACGGTATGTTCTCCTTAGCCGTCGTCGTCTCCAGCCTGGGGGCCGGCGCACTTCTGACACTGAATCTCGGCTTGACGGTTACATTCACCGTTGTCGCATTTGTGATGCTGGTTCTGGCGGCGGTCGTCTGGCTCAAAGCCCCTGGACGAGAACATTCTTCGCACTCGGACGCTCCTGTGCGCTCCGCAGCGGCGCCTCTAATGCGTGGTACGACCAGCGTGTGTGCGTTGCTGCTGCTGGGGGCGGTCGGGGCACTGGCGTATGCCACAGAGAACGCCCACCAAAGCTGGGGTGCGGTGTTCATGACCGACAACTTCGAGGCCTCCCCACAACTCGCCGCACTAGCACCAGCAAGCTTCGCGACCGCCGCCACGCTGGCCAGGTTCGCGCTTGCCCCACTGTCTCGCAGCCATCCGATCGCTCTCCTAGTCACCGGTGGAGCCGTCGCGACTGTGGGCAGCATCATTCTCGCTGCTGCACCCAACGCTCCCGCGGGTCTCCTTGGACTGGCGATCGCGGCGGCTGGAACAGCTGTCTTATTTCCCACCCTGCTCAGTCACAGTCTGCGTCACGTCGAGCCTGTGCAACGAGGAGGAGCCACCTCGGTGATCACCACCTCCGCCTACCTCGGATTCCTCCTTGGTCCGGCCTACGTAGGGCTGCTGGCTAACCTCGCCGGGCTGCGCCTCGCAATCGTCGCAGTGGCCGCCCTGGCACTCATCTTCACCATCGTCGCCGTCCCCGTGAGCCGCAACACACCACGCCTCCTCTCACCGCGTGATGGGGCTCGAGGCCGTCTCCCCGATAGCAACAACTACATGGTCCGGCGTGATGGCATTACCCCGCAGTCGATGCCGGAATAAAGACAGTGCACGAGCCTCGGCAGAAGTACCTGCCCGGCGCTTGTCCGGTCTACCTGTGCGCCTGATCGATCTGCTCTCGTCGTCTCCAGCAATTACCCTGAGGCAGTCGACCTCGTCACGGACTTCTACGACTGCCTTGGGTTCGACTCCGTGGACACCAGACACTGCCTGGGGCGCCAGAGCATCGTTTGTTCACACCAGCGACTCTTCCGATTCGGCCCGCCCCGTTTCGGGTCGTCTCGTCACGGTGACTATTCGCGGAAGGCCTGGTTGGAAACCCGAAGCAGCGCGCCATCTACGCCGTGCAAAATCGCGTGGGCGATGTGGTCCTGCGCGGTCTCCAAAAGATCCAGTGGCCAGCCCCGGTGGCCACAGACGCGGTGCCCTTGAGATGGTCCTAGTAGGCGCCGCCGAACTCCGACACGTGGGCTCAGTCACCTAGCTCGCCGCGGTCCTGCACAATCGCGCGAATCCTTGAGCACACAGCTTCCGGGGACCCCGGGCCGACGAAAACGCCGCCGTAACCTCACGAATCCGTAACGCGTCCCTACGTTTTTCGCCAAGGCGGGGGCGAGACTCGTACAGGTTCACACTGCCGGTCGGGCCTCCGCAAGTTTAAGTGTCGCCCGCGTCGGCAGCAATGACACCAGCAATCGGATGAATTGATTAGCACGACCGGAGACGATGCTGACTGGTGGGCGTCGCTTATCTAGGGCTCTCAGGGCAGTGGTAACGACCTGATCAGGAGTCTGGAAGTGGGTCCGCTGTGAACTAGTGCCGCTGCGCGCGAAGAACTCGGTGCGGGTCGGACCGGGAGAAACTGCCATCACCGTTAATCCTGCGGAACGCAGCTCGTGCGCGATAGCCGCGGTGAACCGGATCGTGAAAGCTTTCGCCGCAGAATAAACAGCCATACCCGCTACCGGCATGTAGCCAGTCAGGCTCCCGATGTTCACTAGCGCTCCACGGCCGGAGGCTACCAACTCCGGCAGGAACGCATGACAGATGTCCACTAGGGCCACATTGTTGAGTTGAATCTGGGCGCGAATCTCTTGAGGGGTGGAGTCCATGAACGGCTTAGTCAATCCTGCCCCTGCGCAATTGATCACCGTATCGATACTGAGGCCAAACCCATCCAGCCGCTTTTTGAGCAACGCTCCGCTGTTTTCATCGCCGAGGTCGGATGCCACCACGTATGTTTGTCGCCCCGTTCGGGAGGTGATCTCTGCTGCCAGCTCTTGTAGCGCGTCTTCTCTCCGCCCTACCAACACCACCTCTGCCCCACGATGAGCCACCTGCCGGGCGAACTCAGCTCCGATTCCCGAACTCGCCCCCGTCACCAAAACCGTGGTTTCTGCGTATTGCATCGCTCTCACTTTCCTTCGCTGTTCGTCTCTCATTAGATATGTAATAGGTCCTTACATTGAGAATAGCCTAAAATGTGAGAGGCTCCAACATAGAGAGAATTTATGATTCAACGAGACAAGTACCACCACGGCGACCTCAGGAACGCGCTCTTAAGCGCCACCCTGGAGCTGGTCCGCGAGCAGGGCACACGCGGCTTCAGTGTTTCCGAAGCGGCCCGCCGCGCCGGGGTCTCCATCTCGGCGCCTTATCGGCACTTTGCTGACCGCGAAGCGCTGCTCGCAGCCGCCGCTCAGCACGCATTCGGCCAGATGGAGCTTCGTTTCGCAACGCTCGATTTAGGGGAGACGCTTACATCTCGCGCGGAGCGGATCTGTACGGCCTACTTAGCGTTCGCGCAAGAAGACCCCGCACGGTTCGACGTGATGTTCGCAGCAGGGATCGACAAGGCCCGGCATCCCAGCCTGCTGGAACAAACAAGCGGAATCCAAACACAACTCGAAGAGGCGCTTGCACCGTATGTGGCCCAGGCGGAGGTGGCCGAGCGCGCTGCCGAACTATGGTCGATCGCACACGGTGTCGCGACCCTCACCCTCGGTGGACATCTTCACCACGTCGTCGATCGTTCGCGGATCGTGACCATGGCTGCATCCGCGGCACGCACGTGGGTGGCCGGCGTGCCAGGTGTGCATATGCACTAGCGCGGGGGCGGGTCTGATCACCGGATGTTTGTCTCCGACTCTTGAGGGCATTGAGTCCCAAGTAATCGTGCTGCTAGCTGTCAATTGGCCAGCTGACGGTCCCCTGGTTGCAGGTCTTCATTACGCGGCATGAGTAACTGTGATCCACCTGCCAGACTGCCCCCAGCCACGCCTATGCCACACCTTCGGGCTGCAGGGCGGCGCCACAGGTATCTCGCAAGCACGTCTCCTTCGAGGCTACCTGGAGTTCACCGGTGGAAACTGAGCTCGAAAGACCGCTAAGCCAGGGACCGCGGATTTTCACTCGTTTGTGGTCTGATACGGCTTGGGGCCGGGGTTCGTAACGCGGAGCGGGCGAAGAAGTCGGCGAACCGTCCAACTGCTCGTATTCGTCTTAGCTGCGTGAACCCCAGGCCGCGCAACGAGGCTCCCAACCGAGCCAGATCCATCGTGCTGATCCGCAGAACCAGTTGCTCGGCCTCTTCGTCGTGCTCCGAATAATCTGGCCTATTCGTACCCAGCGATGGCGCAGACGGGTCCGGCGCCTCTGAACTGCCCTTGTTCACCGGTGAGATACGTGTCTGCAAGGTCGTCAACCCGCGCAGCAGGGCATCCGGCCGGCGCGACTCAACCCTCTTGACCCCGGTGAGATGCCAAGGAACGCCGCGGTCGTCGTCGAACTTGAGATCGTAGCGCATGGCCTCGGCTGAGCCCTCCGGGAAGAGGCTCAATATGCCGGCGATGCTGGCGCGGCGGGCGACGCCCTCGACATCGATGGTCCCCTGTATCGTGACAGGGTGGACGGGGTTGGCAAAGAAAGCAGTCAGGCTGGAGACCTCCGCGGCCAACGTCATACTCAGTTGCCGCGGACGATCTCCACGGTCCGCGCTTCGGTAGCTGGTGCTGTACGTGCCCATGCGCTCGCAGAAGGTCACGCCATTGCCCTCTGTGGCGCGCTGCTGTTCGGCTGCGGCTTGAAAAGCCGCGTCCTCCGGCGCCTCCATAGGCCGGACGTCTTCCCACTCCGGGGCGCGCCAGTTCGAATGGCCACTGCGGCGAATCATCGCCTCCACTGAGCGTTCGGTGGAGGCCAGAATTGTGGCGGAAGGGTTCACGCCAGTTGCGGCGGGCAAGACCGAGCCATCCATGACCCACAACCCTGGATAGCCGTACACCTCACCGGCGGAATCAACCACTCCGGAGGCAGCTTCTGGGCCAGGGCGCACCCCACCCAGCGGGTGCACGGTGGTCGTGCGGCGCAGGAGCGACCAGGTAATCGGATTGTACTGGCGGGCGCCCAGCAGTTTGGCGACCAGCGGACCTACCCGGCGTTGGGACCTGTAGAGGTGTCGCTGCCACCTATTGGCCCAGGTCAGTACCGCCTGACCTTTGGCATCCAGGCGCAGAGTGCCACGGGCCGAATCCTGGCCCATCGCTAGTAAGGCAAAGGTCCGGTTGGGATGCGTTTTGCGCAGGCGCTGCCATCGCTGGCGGGCATTTCGCGCTGGGGCAAGCGTGTCATAGAGCGCCTGAAGCGGCGGGGGAATTGCACCATCCTGAACCTGGTACCACACGGTGCTGCGACCCTCGGGCACCGAAAGCACGGTCGATGTCGTGATAGTGGGCCCAGTGCTCATATTTGCACCTTCGCCGCGCAGCTGAGTCAGCGTCACAAAATCCCCGTTTCCGGAGAACCCACGGCCCAACTGGGGGGAGAGACCGGGGAGGGTGGCGTGACGGTCTCGAGAGCGTAGCAACAGCTCGTTGGTTGCCACCGCACCGGCGGCTAGCACCACCTGGGAAGCCGTGAACCTGCGCACCGGGGCTCGAGGGTCTGAGGGGGTCGTCACAGTCACCGTATACGTGGGGTCATCCTCATCGGAGTCAGGTTCGATGCGAGTCGCCTCTGCATCGGTGAGACTGAAGGCACCGTGGGCCTCCGCCACGGCCAAGTAGGTCGCATCTAGGGTGTTCTTCGCACCGTGGTTGCACCCGATGATGCACTCCCCCACATACGCGCAGCCGCGTCGGGGTACGCCGTGCATGTTCTCCCGCCATGTCTCCGGGTCTCCGAACGTCACCGCCAAGTTCGGCCTCACGGTGGAATCAGGTATGGCCATGTTGCGGACCATATTCTCAATCGCCGTGGTGCGGGCTGGCGAGGACCCCGTGGCCGGATCGTCTCCGGCCGGACTGAGGCCCATCATGTGAGCGGCCAGGTCATAATAGCGATCCAGTTCCTCGCGTCGAAGATGCGCCGGCCAGCGTTGATCCATCGCGCCCTCAAAGGGTCGTGAGAAGACATTGGCATACACCAGTGATCCTCCACCCCACCCGGCACCCTGGACCGCGGCCATGGTGCCCAACCAACGGATGTCGTACAGGCCCCGGTCCACGTCCCACAGCCAGCCGTCCTCCAAAACGGGCCGGCGGGGGAACTCTCCAAGCGCCCACCGCCGACCGCGTTCCAGCACGATCACAGAGAAACCGGCTTGAGCCAGCCGAGCGGCAGCCACGGCGCCGCCGAAGCCGCTGCCAATGACGATAACGTCAGCCTGAGTGGGAATCTCCATGAGAGTGTCCTTGCTTAGGAGGTAGGCTCAGCGCCAGCTGGTGCGGCGCTGCCAGTGTAGTCTTCAAGTCCGCCAACCAGGTCAGCGATATCCGGCTCGTTCTCATACCGACGCTGGTGGATTGCCGCGATCTTAGCAGCGACCGCCGGGTCCGGGTCATCAGTGACGTCGTAGGAAACGAACTTGTCCACAAGAGGAAGGCCAATTCGGTCTACCTCTAGGTGGGCCGGGTGATTCATCATGGTTTCGTATTCCTCGAGGGTCTCCACTGTGGAGATCCCAGCGTAGTCGTATTCTCCGCCGATGTCCGGGCCAAAGACCAAGGGGGTGGCTGTAGTGATCTGGCTGGTGGCCTCAGCCATACGCCCCAGCGCGGTGGCGACCTCCTGCGGGTCAGCGTCGGGCTTCACGGAGAATCGAATGCAGTGGTAGATCATGGTGTGTTCCTTTCAGGGTGTGTACTTCCGGGGGTTGTTCATTTGAACAGGGTGGAACCCTCAGCGCTGGTTTCGGCTAAGGGGGATTAGGGAGACCGTCAAAGCGATCAGTACTAGTGCGGCGCCGCCCAGGAATGCTGCCGTGAACGACATTTCGGTGTGGCTACCGGCCGCGGCAATGGCGATCCCAGCCAGTGCTGCGAGCCCTAGCGCACCACCGAGTGCCTGTGCCGCGTTGACCAGTCCGCTGAGCAGGCCCGACTCGTCATCGTCCGAGTCCCGAACAGCCATGGCTATGGTGTTGACCATGCCCATGCCTATGCCAGAGCCCAGCAGCAGGAAAGCGCCCAGAAGGTGGAGTGAGAACCCGTCGGTTTCGGGGTTTAGGGTGAGCCACATGAGCCCAGCGATCATCAGAACTAGCGCCAAACGGATGGCTGGCCGAATCCCCATCCGTTGAGCGACCACGGGAGCCAGTGCCGAGGATGCGATAGTCATCACCGCGAGGGGAATCTGGGTCAGACCGGTGGTGATGCCATCCATCCCCAGTACCTCCTGCTGATACAGCGGCAGGAAGAAGAACATGCTGGTCATGGTGGCGCCGATGGCCAGCACCATCACACTGGCCACGACCACTGGAATTCGCGTGAACACGCTCAGTGGCACCAGCGGATGACTGGAGCGCGCTTCGACTCTGATGAATGCGCCGAGGCTGATCACACCGATGAGGAGTCCGAGCCAGCTAGCCGGTGCCACCCAGCCGGACTCGGCCGCGGAGACGAAGCCCAGGGCCAGGGCGGCGATACTGAGCGTGATGGTGGCCGCCCCCACGCCGTCGAAACGACCAGGCGTGCCGGGGAACCGCGGCAGAGTGCGCCAGATCAGGAAACCGACGACGACGCCCACCGGCACTGGCGCCCAGAAGACGGCCGGCCAGCCGAAGACCTCGGTGATGGTACCGCCCAGGAAAACCCCGGTCAGGCTGCCTAGGCCGGTGACCGCACCCCAGATACCCAGCGCTTTGGTTCGTTCGGTCCGGGTGCGATACAGCGCGAGAACCAGTGCCAGTGCGGCTGGAATGACAACGGCGGCGCCGATGCCTTGGCCCACACGCCCGACAATGAGCATAGGAGCGTTCACCGCCACGGCACAAAAGGCCGAGGCGGCCACGTAGATGGCCATGCCAATCAGGAAGATGCGGCGTCCGCCGAAGACATCGGCTAGTCGGCCGCCCAACAGCAGGAGCCCGGCGAAGGCAATCAGGTAGGCATCGACCACCACTGTGAGTTCGGTTGCGGAGAGGTTGAGGCCATCCCGGATCGCAAACCCGGCCAAATTGACCATCGAGGTATCTAGCACCACGACGAACATGGCGGTGGACAGCAGGGCCAGGGCGGCCATGCGGGGTATGCGTAGACCAGTGCGGGCAGGAGCGTCTGCTACAACAGCAGAGTCGTTCATGAGGTGCGCCTTTCAGGATGAAAGTGAGTGATCACTATCTTTGGATTAAATTGGACGTTGTTAGTTCGGCGGTGGCGAGCTTCGCATCAGCGTGGGGAAATCCCTGGGCTGGGTGAGTTCGGGCTCAAAGCAGAGCGAGGAAGACCTTTACGCGGTGGGCGGCATTCCCCCAGAGCTCATGAAACGTTCAGCCCAGGGTTCAGCGTCGAGATGGGCCGGTAGGTCCATCGCGGCGGCAGCCAAGTAGAGCATGCCGCTGGCGAAGAAGAAGTGGGCCTCATCAGTGGTGACACCGGGAAGTCCTTCACTTCGTTCGAAGACGTCGCCGGTCCAGCTGCGCATCAGGTCGCTGATCTCCGGGTCCGCACTGGCGGCGAAACCCTGCAGCAAAATGAGCATCAGCTCCCGGTTCTCCATGAGCCGGCTCCACCCGTGGGCCATAGTCCACAGGTGATGATTCTCCGCCCGCTCCCCCGGGACGATCATCTCGCGCTCGATGGTCTCGAATGCGCGCTGCAAAACCGCCATGAATAGACCCTTCTTAGTGGAAAAGACGCGGAAGAGGTTCGGATGCGAGATGCCGATCGCCTTCGCGAGATGGACAGTTGAGCCCCCATGCAGGCCTTTGTGCCCGAACTCGATCAACGCTGCGTCAAGGATTTGCTCGCGGCGCTCTTCGATGCTGACACGGGGTTGGCGAGGTGAACTCATACTTGATAGTGAACACTCACTACATACATCTTGTCAAGCGGGGCCGGTCTTGCAAGTGGCACCAAGGGGGACTCCCGCGCAAAGACAAGCTTTTGCCGAATCGAGGGCTCTGCGCGGCAAGATGCGGGGCGTCATTCTGCCGACTCTTCCCACTCTCCGAGCCTCCTAATGCTTTGACAAGACGCGCCAGGCCGAGCGGATCCACAAATGTGCCCTTGCCCGCGGAGCTCATGGATTCCCGCCTGCATCATTGAGTTCGATACATCCTCGAGTGTGGCCCCGTGGAGCCTTGCGAGGGTTGAATGCGCCCACTATGAGGTCGATGCGTCCGGCGCCTCAACGCCTTCGGCCTTCATTCCCGCGACTTCAAGGAGTGTGGTTTGCACACACGCGTCCCAGTTCTCCTGTTCGTTTGCGCGCCAAAGTTCCCGTAGAGCTTCCAGGACAGCCGAAGCATCTTCAACTTCGAGGGACTACATGGCTGTAAGGGCCCCGACGGGTGGCGGTTGAGGAGGTCGAGATGATAGGTACCGCCGACTCGTCAAGCTCTCCCCAGTTCTTCGCCGAAGCGAGAGCGACCTACAGGACAACTTCACGGCCGACCAACGAGCTGGGCGAGTCGCATCGACTCTCGTTCTCCCAGCTGCGCCGGTGCTCGTGCGGAACACAACCTGCTGATTCAGCCGAGCCCACCTCAGAATAGAAGTGAAATCCTAGTGACACCCAGCGCCCAAATTGCGTGCCTATGCGGAACCAAGGAAGGCTTTGTCCCGGAGTGGACAACTAGTGGGCATGTCGACAAATCCATCGACGCTTAGCCTGGAGCTGCCAAAACTAGTCGCGACGCCTCCGGGACATGCACCTTCGCCCCGTCGACCTTTAGTGCAGTCGGACAAGCAACTTGCCGGTGTTGGCGCCGCGGAACAAGCTTAGGAAAGCCTCCGGTGCGTTTTCCAGCCCATTCACGACAGTTGTTTCAGTGCGCAGGGAGCCATCGGCTACCCAAGCCGCGGCTTTCGGAACGTATTCGGAGAAGCGGTGCAAGTGGTCAGTGACGATCATGCCTCGCAACGTCAATCGTTTGGCGATGGCATTGTATAAGTTGGACGGCCCCTTAGGGGCGTCGATCGCGTTGTAGCCGCTGATCGCACCTACCAGCGCGATGCGTCCCCCCGTTCGCATGGCACCTATCGCGGCCTCAAGATGTTCGGCTCCGACCATGTCTAGGTAAACGTCAATCCCATCCGGTGCCGCCTCAGCGAGTTGCTCTGCGACACTTCCTGCCTTGTAGTCGATCGCTGCATCAAAGCCAAAATCTTCTACCACTCGACGCGCCTTCTCAGTTCCTCCCGCAGAGCCGATCACGCGCGTGGCACCGAGCAGGGAGGCGAGTTGGCCCGCAACACTGCCGACGGCTCCGGCTGCCGCGGAGATGAACACGATGTCTCCAGCGCGCACCGGGGCTATCTCGGTGAGGGATGCATAGGCAGTCAGGCCCGTGGTGCCCAAAACGCCCAGATGGTCCTCAGGAGATGCCAGGGCGGTATCGACTGACGTGACTTCTGCGGCATCGAGTACGGCATGTGTTCGCCAGCCAGCGAAGTGATTCACAGTCGTCCCGACAGGAAATGAAGGAGCCTCAGAAGCTATGACCTCTCCGAGTGCGCTCCCTTCCAGGGGCTTGCCCAACGCGAAGGGAGGTATGTAGGACTCAACGTCATCCATCCGCCCCCGCATATACGGGTCAACAGACATCCACGTGTTTCGCACGAGTATTTGCCCCGGCGAGAGCGATGGCAGATCAACCTCGGCGAATTCAAAGTTCGCCACAACGGGATCGCCGTTGGGTCGCGACCGCAGTCGCACTTCGAGACTTGTGAGTGATTCTGGTGTCATTGGTTTTTCCTTCTATTGATGTGCGTGGAACTCTATCCAGCAGGGTGCGTACTCGACACCACTTGCAGTCCATAGCCGGTGGCGAACAGCCGAGACTCAATTAAGGGTCCGTGCCAGGACTCGCCATGCCGTGTCACGGCGAATGACGTCTCTTGTGGCGGCGAACTCATCGGGTCGTGCTGAGGTTTCACGTTATGTGTGACATTTTCGTGTCCTGCGATGATAGTTACTAATAGTAGGTTACTAATAGTAGAAAGTACAGCGGGCTGAGGGTCCCATTGATTCCAAGACTCCGACACGAGTCATCAGGGCCTGCCTGCCGCTGGCCAGCAATTGATCAGAGGAGCGCCACCAGGGAACCCACAGTGAGACATGTAGAGTGATCTACCAATGGTAAGTTCGGCGACGGGCGGCATGTATGAAGAACGAATCCAAGACTGCAGACTCCGCGGCTGCATCACGCAGACTCCCAAAAGCAGCGCGTCGACAGCAGCTCCTGGATACTGCACTTCTGATTGTCCGAGAGGAAGGCGCAGATCAACTGACGCTGGGGCATCTCGCTGCCAGGGCTGGGGTTTCGAAACCGATCGCCTACGATCACTTTGGTACCCGATCGGGATTGCTGGTCGAGCTTTTCAAATCCATCGACATTGAGCAGACCACTCGGCTCCGGAAAGAACTGGCTGGTAAACGCACCCTGACAGACGCAGTCGAGGTTTTGGCTGCGGCATACATTCAATGCGCCTCCGATACCGGCGGCGAATGGCAAGCAGTCGGCGCTGCGTTGGCGGGCAGCCCGGACAAAGATGCGGTTTTACAAGAGCTACTTGACGGATACGTCCAGTTGTTCGTTTCAGCCCTGGGACCGCACAGTCGCCTATCTTCGGACGAACTGGAGCGGTACTGTGTCGGACTGGTGGGCGCTGGCGAGGCGCTGTCGGCCGCGACGGTGCGCGGAAATTGTACGGAGGAAGAAGCTGCGCAAACACTCGCCTCGTTAATACCGGGTGGACTGTGTGCCCCTGACCTGGGCTGACTCGGTGTGTTCTACCTTCCCATAAAGGCCCGACAAGTGACGTCGGCGAATGCGAAACGCGTAGGTAAATCGCCGAATCAGTCACGTCCTAAAGCTTGCGGTGAGGGTTTTTTTGTACCTCTGTGCTCGGGTCTGGGTGCGGCGAACGATTCATCGACAATGTCAAGGAGCCCAGGTCGACCTTCACCCTCTAGCCAGGCTCCGATCGCGACCGCTAGACACTCGAGCGCAGCGGCGACGCACGTGGACAAAGTGAAAAGGCTCGCCCGCCGAGACTCCGCTCGTGCCGATGATTGCTCGATCATCTGCGGCGGCCATGATGGACGTCATGCCCGGCGGTGGCGGAACGCAATACATGGTCTCCGTGGTTGGTCGCGCCCGCGCCCTTGAGCTGATCCTGGGTGGTCAGCTCATGGGGCCGAGCTTGCCGAGAAGTATGGGCGTGGAAAACGCGGCCCCCACGAGCCTCTTTACTGAGGAGGAAGCCACAGTCGCCCATACGCAGCTTGCGGACGGCGCGCAGACTCGCGAGGCCGAACGAGAGGGGCGCGTGGCCCACTAGGTCCCCGGAGGAAAGGGCACATTGCAGGGACCCCTATGCCGTCCGGACGAGCGCCGAGTCAAGCCGGGCGAGTTTGTCGGCATCGTCGGAACTGGGATCTGCGTGGAGGACCACGAGCGTCAGACCCTCGGTGCCAGTTACGGCCAACCGCTCACGATGAAGCGTCATCTCCCCCACTTGAGGATGATCGATCCGCAGTGCGGCACCACGCTGGCTTCGAACGTCGTGCTGGCCCCACAATTCCCGGAACCGGGGGCTCTTGCGGATCAGCTCGGCAATGAGTTCCCCAAGGCGGGGCTCGTCGAGCGCGTGGGCTGCAGCCTGCCGGACACCTGCGACCAGGCATCCGGTCACGACGTCCCAGTCAGGGTAAAGCGGCACCTCGTGAGGGTCCAGGAATATGTCTTCCAACTGATTTCTACCTTCGGCGAGCCTGGGCGACAGCGCTCGGGCCTTCGCGTTGGAGGCCACGATGTCAAATGAGCGGTCCTCAATGAAGGCCGGTTGCGGTAGAGCCTCCAGGAGGGAGAGGGTGCCCGCCGGTGGGGCCTCGTTGCGTGGCGGCCGTGGACGGGAGCGAGGCTCTTGCCCTGTGAGGGATCGTAGATGAGCCAGGTGCTCCTCGTCGAGCAGAAGAACACGAGCGATCGACTCCAATACCTCCTGGGAAGGGTTTCGGTCCCTGCCTCTTTCGAGGCGAAGGTAGTAGTCGAGACTGATGTTAGCGAGCATGGCAACTTCCTCCCGCCTCAGCCCGGGCACGCGCCGTCGGCCCCTGGCTGGCAGGCCTGCCTGCTGAGGGCTCACCCGCGCGCGTCGGGCCTGCAGGTAAGTGCCGAGAGCGTTGGCCCGCTCTCGCGCGATATCTGCGTAAGACGCAGACAACGATGCGGTCTTATGGAGAGGGGGCTCTGACAAACCCCTGGATGACGGGGGCGCTGGTTGCGGGGTGTTTTCGAACATACCGTCTTCAACATCGCACTCCCGCGAAACATTTCGGAAGGAAATCTATGACAGTCACACTCATCACCGGAGCCAACAAAGGCATCGGGTTCGAAACTGCCAAGCAGCTCGTAGCCCAGGGCAACGTCGTCTACATCGGTGCGCGCAGCGCAGAACGTGGCGAGGCAGCTGCAGCCGCAATCGGCGGACGGTTCGTGCAGCTCGACGTGACCGACGATGCCTCGGTGACCGCAGCACTTGCCGCCGTGGACCAAGCAGAGGGTAGGCTGGACACGCTGGTGCACAACGCGGGCATCCTCGAGACTGAATTGAGCGGACCAGCAGCCCTGCGCGCGTTCGATACCAACGCCGTAGGATTCGTACGTGTCACCGAACAGGCTCTTCCGCTGTTGCGGAAGTCGACCCATCCTAGCGTGCTCACTATCTCCAGCAGTGCTGGCTCTTTCTGGGCAGTGACCACCCCGCAGCGGCCGGAGTACGGACTGGGCGCGCCGCTCTACTCGGCGTCGAAGGCCGCGGCGACGATGCTCACGCTTCAGTACGCCAAGGCCCATCCTGACATCAGGTTCAACGCCCTGGAGCCTGGCGTCACAGCCACGGACCTCACCGCCGGTCTTGGTATCGGTCGACCGGCAGCGGAGAGCGCTCAAGTCGTCGCCCGCATGGCGACCCTGGGAGCGGACGCTCCGTCCGGGACGCTTCAAGACGAATTCGGTCCGCTCCCTTGGTAAGACCCAGTTCCACGCAACACTACGAGAATGAGAGACCCGTGACTATCATCGGAATTCTAGGCGCCGGCCAAGCCGGCAGCACCCTTGCCCGTGCGGCCATTGCCGCAGAATATGACGTCCTCATCGCGAACTCCCGGTCACCGGAGACGCTCGACGTTCTGGTGCGGGCCCTGGGTCCGCGCGCCCGCGCTACCTGGGCGGCAGACGCCGCTGCGGCGGCCGACTTCGCGGTAGTCGCCTTCCCTTACGCGCCTGGGCACGCTTTGCCAGTCGCGGAGTTGGCCGGCAAGGTAGTCCTCGACAACAACAATTACATGGTCTGGCGGGACGGCCACTTCCCTGATGTCGATGCCGGCGTCACAACGGTGCACGAGCTCCGGCAGGAGCAACTGCCAGGCGCAAAACTCGCAAAGGCGTTCAGCCACATCCAGTTCCACGGCCGTCCGGAAGTGCGGGTGCCAGGTGACGAGGTTCCAGCGCTGATGCGACTCGCCCGTCCAGCCGGCGCCCCGGATCGCTCTGCCCTAGCCGTCTCGAGCGACTATCCCGAGGCGGTCGAACTCGTCACGGACTTCTACGACCGGCTCGGGTTCGACACGGTCGACAACAGCCCGTTGCGTGAATCCTGGCGAAGCACCCCCGGCACACCCATGTGGCAGGCGTCCTTCGAGGGTCAAACACGCGAGGAACTCCGTCGCAACCTGCAGCGCGCCGAACGCAGGATGCTGCGCCCAACCTGACACCGGACCACATAGTGGTGTGGGACTCACCTCAGATGTGAAGGATCAGTGCTTGAACGCTGGCGCTGGTCTCACACATCGTGTGGGACAGCCGCGGCGGTCTTCCCGCTCTCATCGGCGACGGCCTCATCCGTTATCAGAACGGCCGGAACGCGCTTGGGGCCGCGCAGAAGAGTGAAGAGGACGAGTACCGTCATGACGGCAACGCCGACCCACATGGCCTGCTGCCAGCCGACGATGAATGCCTCCTGCCCGGCAATGAGAATCTGCTTTGTATGCTCACCCGCGCCCTGGGAGGCTGCAGCCGCATTGGCGACACCTTCACTGGCCATCTCTGCAAGCTCCTCCGGCACACCAACCAGACGTTCGGCAATGTCAGCCTGGTAGCCAGCCACGAGCAGGCCTCCGAGAAGCGCGATGCCCAGCGCTGCGCCTAGTTCGCGGGTGAGGTCGTTGAGCGCGGAGGCAACGCCCTGCGCCTCGCGTGGGAGCGAGGAGGTGATGGCTTCAGTCGAGGGTGTCATAGCGAGCCCTGCACCAAGGCCCATAACGATCAGCCCGGGCAGTACGCTGAGGTATCCGCCGGAGGTCGAAACGAGCCCTGCCATGAGTGCGAGCCCCGTGGTGGCGACACTCAGACCGCCGACCATGGTTGCGCGGGAGCCGATGCGTGCAGCGAGCCGTGGCGCCAGGCCGGAGGCCAACATCATGAGCAGCGCCATTGGCATCATTCCGAGAGTCGCGAGCAGACCGCTCCATCCAAGAACGACTTGGAAGAAGGGGTACAGCACCAGCGAGACGCCGCCCAGCACACCAAACAGAACGAGCAGGAGCGTGGTGCCGGAGGACAGTCCCCGGGTACGGAAGTATCTGATATCCAGCAACGGGAACGGAGTGCGCAACTCCCAGACCACGAACACAACAGTGGCAGTGACAGCCGTGAGAAGTGGGACCAGCACGAGCGGGTCGCTCCAACCCAGAGAAGGCGCCTCATGCAGGGAGAAGGTGAATCCGACCGCCGCCACAATCGAGGCCACCGCCCCGAGAGCATCGAATCGCCCTGGTGGCATCTCACGGGAGTTTGGCACCGCTCGGAGACCGATCATCAGCGAGACGACGGTGAGCACGATAGGAAGCGCGAACAGCCATCGCCAGGATGCGAGATCCACCAGTAGGGCAGAGAGGTACATGCCGAGGATGCCGCCGCCACCGGCGACCGCAGTCCACATCCCGATCGCCTTGGAGCGCTCTTTGTCCGGGAACGAAGAGGTGATCACCGACAAGGTCACGGGCATGATCATCGCCGCACCGACACCGCTGAGCAGACGAGCCGCGATCATGATCTCCATAGCAGGGGCAACTGCTGCTGTGAGATTCGCGAGGCTGAAGATCATGAGCCCCGCCACCAAAACCGGCTTGCGCCCCAGACGGTCGCCCATCGCCCCAAGCGGCAGGAGCAGGGCGGCCAGGGTGAGAGTGTAGGTGTTGATGACCCAAAGCACCTGCCCCTGCGAGGCGTCAAAGGTGAGTGAGAGCTGAGGCTGGGCGACGTTGAGTCCAGAGACGGAGGCGACCACGGCCATTAAGGCGATGCAGACGGCCCACAGAATGGCACGGCGTCGCTGTGGATCATCGATGACCGGCGTGTTCCCTTCGGCGCCGGGCTGAGTTGATAAGGGCATGGTCACGGTAGTTCCTTTCAGAGTGTTTTCTGCCCGGCCGTGCGGGCGGACAGAAGGAAGAAGCATCGAGGGCAGGCCTCGATGCACAGAGGCAAAGTGCGATCAGAGAAGACGGCGTGCGCGCACGATCACGTCACGCAGCTGCACCGAGTCGCCGTATAGGTCAACTGTGCGGGTGTTCTCGTAGGCGGCTTCGATGGTCCATCCCGTGTTGGTGAACAAGTCGGTGATCCCGTTCAGCGTTGCTGTGGCATCTTCCGGATGGTGATGCCCATGATGCCCCGGGCCATGGAGGTGTCCCACGATGAGCAGCGTGCCGCCCGGGCTGACCCAAGCCGCGATACGTTGGTAGAAGTCGAGCTGGCCCAGATCTGAATGCGCGTAGTGTGTGACCACAAGATCCCATGTACGTGCCGGTTTCCATCGGGACAGGTCAGCCTCCACCCACTCGATGCGGTCTTCGGCGTCGCTGCCGGTTGCGCGACCCCGGGCTCTCGCGAGCGCAGTCGCTGAAATGTCGGCGGCGGTGACGCGCCATCCTTGCTCCGCCAGCCAGAGCGCTTCGGTCCCCGCTCCGCAGCCGGCGTCGAGGGCAGTGCTGGGTTGCAGAGCTGCTGTTTCGGACTGGAGATACGGATTGACCGGGAGAGTTCGAGCATCAGGTCCAGGTTTCGGGCCCGGCGTCCAATGGTCTTCCCAGTAGTTTTTGTCGAATTGGGTCACGCTGTCTCCTTAGGTTCGTCATATCACCAATAGAATGACCCCAGCTCCGTCCCCTGGCAAACATTCTTGCCAAATGGCAAAATTGGCGACATGAATGAATCCTCAGATCAGACCCTCGATACTGTCGGCCCCAGGCTGAAGCATTTGCGTCTACGCAGAGATGTCACACTCACCAGCCTCGCCGAAGAGACGGGAATCTCAACCAGCACCCTGTCCCGACTCGAAGCCGGGCTGCGCCGCCCAACGCTGGAACAACTCCTCCCCCTGGCGCGCTACTACGGGGTAACGATCGACTCCCTCGTCGACGCTCCGCGGACCGCAGACCCTCGCATTGACCTGCGTCCGATGTCTTGTACGGACGGGTCGGCCATCATTCCTCTCACTCGCCGTCCCGGCGGAATACAGGCCTACAAGTTCGTCGTCCCCACCGGCCATGACGACACTACTCCTGACCTGCGAACCCATGAAGGATACGACTGGGCCTATGTTCTCAATGGCACACTCCGGCTCGTGCTCGGCGACCAGGATCTCCTGCTGCAAGCCGGGGAAGCCGTAGAGTTCGATACCCGCACCCCACATTGGTTCGGGGCCACCAGTGCAGGACCAGTCGAATACCTCAGCCTTGTCGGACGGCAGGGGCAACGGGCTCACATCCGAGCCACCACCGACCCCCACTAGCGAGTCCCACCCCCTGCAGCTTCTATTCCATGTCCCAGAATGACTGTGCCTGTTCCTCCGCCCTGAACGAGCCACAAGTGGATCTCAATGCCGTCACTGGTGGCGACATTCGACTCCCGATCCGGTGAGCAAACGCTGTGCTGATCATCTCGCCGGCTATTGAGGGTTCAGCGCCGCCAATGACGCCGCGATCACTGTGTGTTCCAGCCGTGGTGGCGTGCTTTCCACACTGAGGAGGTGCCGAACGGCAGCGTAGGGAATCTCGATCAGCGCAAACCGTGTCCTCGCAAGAGTCTCAGCATTGACCTCCCGAAATGCGCCGCCGTGAACGCGACCACAGCGCCCTTGACGGAGTCGTTGAGCGTGGCGAGCTCGTGGCCAAGTTCGTCAGGCCAGAGCGAGAGGAGCTCCTCACGACGATACATGGCCAGCACCTTCGCCTCTCTCCGATGCGCTGAGGACATGCAGCTGCGGACACTGTCCATGGGACCTCTGAGCCGTGGCATCCACAGCACCACGCTCAACTGGCACCGAGAGTCGACGGCCTGCTCTATCCGGTATTCGACCGTCATGGCACCAAAGGCTCTTGTGGGCCACCCTTGAAGTGCCTGTTTCCGTCGACCTGGAAAACGGCTTCTCACACACCCCTGAGGATGTCGCTGAGACTGTGCGCATGGCCCTCTCTACTGGACTGGCGGGCGTGTCTATCGAAGACTGGAGCGGCCATCACCTCTACGAGAAGGAACTCGCAGTCGAGCGGGGACATGCCGCAGTGGAGGCCGCAGACTCACAACTTGTTGTCACCCTACGTGCAGAAAACCACTTACACGGAGTCGATGATTTTGATGACACCGTTGCGCGCCTGAGCGCTTGTGGACGGGCCGGCGCCGATGTGGTCTATGCCCCGGGCCTCTCCACAACGGAGCAGATTGCCACTGTTGTGAGTGTCGTGGAGACACCGGTCAACGTGCTTGTTCGACCCGGGGTGCCAAAACTTTCAGAACTTACTGAGATCGGGGTAGGGCGCGTGTCAGTGGGAGGAAGCTTCGCATTTGCCGCCTACCAGGCACTGGCTGAGGCTGCCAGTGAGTTCATGCACATGGACACCTATGGTTTTCTCGACGCCGCCTCCACCGGGAGTGCATTATTCCAGGAGGCGTTCCCCCACCGCCCGGAGACTGACACCGCGTAGCGGAAGGAAGCCCTTATTGAGATGGGCTCCCTTCAGCGCTAGCTCGAGTCAGGCGCTGAGCACTGTAGGAGAACCCTAGGGCGAGCAATGCAAAAGTAGCGGCCAGAAGGCTGACGTACTGGTTGCCGAGCAGTTCGATGCCGAACGCGCCGACAAGGCCGGACATCGCGATGGCCAGGTACAACACGCTTTGATTCAAGGAGATCACGACCGGGGCAGTGTCCGGTCGGATACTAAGAAGCCTGTGCTGTTGAGGAGTAGTGATCGCAAAGGCTCCCATCGCATAGAACCCGACAACCGCTAGCGCGGCACCGAAGTTGTCGGTGACCAGCGGCACGAGAAGCAGACCCACACCCAACCAGATGAGCGCTAGCGCGACAACCCGAGCCCCACCGAAACGATCGGTGAGATATCCGGCGGCGAGATTGCCCACTGCACCAGCGATGCCGCCAGTGAGCATCAGTGCCGCCAATGCCACACCATCCCCGCGGGTAGCCGGAGCGTAGATGACACCAATGTAGGTGTAGGGGACAAACACTGCGGTAAAGGCCACCAGTGTAGTGATCAGAAGCATCACCACGCGGCGGTCTCCCAGCGGTCGCAGTCTCGCCCGAAGACCGCCTGCCGAAGGTAGCTGAATGTCCTTGGGAATGAACCGCCAGACACCCGCCAGTCCCAGAATCGCTAAGGAAGCAGCGAACCACATCGTCACACGCCAGTCCAACAGTCCCCCAAGGGCCGTACCTAGCGGTGCACCGAAGGCGACAGCAGCGGTGAATCCGGTGACAACAAGCGCAATCGCTCGGCCCTGCAGTTGTGGGGCGACCAACGTTGCTGCAGTTGCCGCGGCGTTCGGGATAAACAACCCGACCCCGGCGGCGGCAATGATCTGAGCCACGACGATCTGAGCGTATGAACCCGCCAACGCAGTTCCGACTGCTCCACACAGATAAATCACCGTGGCCACGACCAGCACCGTCCGTCTCCGCCACGCCGCGGTCAACGCAGTAAGTACCGGCGCGCTCACCGCGCACGTCAGCGCGAACACGGTGACCACCTGTCCAGCGCGCGCTACAGAAATCCCGAGATCTTCGACCAGCATCGGCAGCAACCCTGCTAACACGAACTCACCGGTACCAACGGCGAATACTCCTATGGCGAGAATTGCCACCCGCGCCATTCCGCCAGTAGCCATCTGCCGAATTTCCTGAGTTTGCGACGAATTCCCCATGCGCTCTACACCTTTCGCGCGCAGACCTGTCGACACGACCGTCCGCACGACCTAAAATGGTAATGATCAGTTCCGTTTTAAGACGGTACCGATCGGTTCCATTAGTGTCAAGACGTCGAAGCCGAGGTGTCCAGAACTATGCCTACAAACGCCCGCCAGCGCCTTATTGATGCTGCGGAGAAGCTCTTCTATGCCGAAGGCATCCATGCCGTGGGTCTGGAACGGCTGCTCTCGCTCTCCGGTGTGGGACGAGCGTCGTTCTACCGGCACTTCTCCAGCAAGGACGACCTCGTGGTGACTATGTTGGACGCCTACGACCAGGCGTACCGCACCTGGCTGACTGAACGTACT
Source organism: Nesterenkonia haasae (assembly GCF_010119385.1). Lineage (GTDB taxonomy): Bacteria > Actinomycetota > Actinomycetes > Actinomycetales > Micrococcaceae > Nesterenkonia > Nesterenkonia haasae. The sequence continues at coordinate 50,411 of NZ_VFIE01000026.1, read as the reverse complement.
GACGCTTTGGGCGCGACTCCACTCGCGGCCTTCGATGCACTGATCGAATACGCCGAGACGTCCGATTTCAGGGGCTGCGCCTTCATCAACGCCATCGCCGAAGTCGCCGAACCCGGCAGCCAAATCCGTGCGATGGCCCGTCAGCACAAGGACGCAGTTGCCGATTACCTGCGCATGCTCCTCATTGAGACCGGCTACCCCGATGATGTTGATCTGGCCAAACAGCTGCTCCTTCTCATGGACGGCGCCTCCGTGACAGAGCTCTACGAACGTTCCGACCAGGCCGCCAAGCGCGCAAAAGCTACGGCTCAGGTCATTCTGGAAAAGGCTCAGCGCGCATGACCTGATCTGTCACATATGAGGGTTCTCGCGCGACAACCTCTGCGAGGGGAACAACTCCCCTACTGGCCCAGAACGCCTGGGTGAGGTGACTACGAGGAGTACCAATGACCAGACTGGCAATCAACCAACATGCCCCTGAGGGATACAAAGCGATCGCACAGCTTGACGGCTACGTACGGCGCAACCTGGATCACGAACTGCTCGATCTGGTCAAGCTTCGCGCTTCTCAGATCAACGGTTGCGCATTCTGCATCGACCTGCACGCCACCGACCTGGAAAGACAGGGTGTGCCGACGCGGAAGATCTACGCTGTAAATGCATGGAAGGAAACCAACTTCTTCACTGCGACTGAACGTGCCGCCCTGGCCCTGACAGAGCAGATCACGCGCATCACTGGAGGGGTAGATGATGACACGTGGCAGGTGGCTGCCGCCGTGTTCCCGGAGCGGGAACTGTCTGACCTGGTGCTGGCCATCGGCACCATTAACCTCTGGAACAGAATCGGTATTTCCACGCACCTCGCCCCTCCAGCACTGGAGGGTTAGGACGTACCGAGCATCGTTACCGGCTCCATCTGCTTCAGCGTCGTGTGCTTGTCCGGGTTGCAGACATCGAATAAACGGTAGATGCGGCCCTGGCGCGCCTCGACTGAGAAAACATGGCACACGTTCGAGAGCATAAGAATCACGCCGGGGGCTCCGTTGACGTTGACAAACACAGCGGAGCCCCCGGCGCGGTGCAGCGCGGCGACCCCGGTGGCGAAACGAGCCACGTTCTGCGCCCCCATAAGGACACGCAGTGCAGCCCGGGTCTTTCCTCCGCCATCTTGATAGGCCTTCACATCAGCGTGGAGCAGCTCGGCAAGTCGGTCCGGGTCCCCATCCCGGGCTGCGTGGAGGAACGCCTTCAGCAGGGCCGACGTCTGCGCAGCGCAGTTTCCTACCGCCCCATCCAGGGCAGCAGGATTTCTCGATCGCGCCGGTGGATCTTCGACCTCCTCCAGACGCTGCATACCCCGCACTAGGTGTTGTCTCGAGGCGTTCGGTGAGACGCCGAGGATCTCTGCGATTTCAGAATGGGAATAGTCCAGCGACCGGAGGACCACCACGGCCCGTTGGGGCGGAGTAAGCGCCTCAGCGAGGACCAGAAAGGCAGTGGTCAGAGTGTCCCAACGTTCCACCATCTCGTGGGGCCCAGAATCCTCCGGCGCAGAACGGGCCGAGTCAACAAGCGGCTCGGGTAGCCAGGGCCCTGGGTATGTCAGCACCTGTTGTCTGGCGCGCAACACATCTATGGCACGGCGTACCGTCACCCTTGTCAGCCAGCCGGCGGGATTGTCTATCTCGGCCTGCACACGAAGCCATTCGACGGCGACCTGCTGGACAACGTCCTCTGCATCGGCCCAAGACCCACAGATCCGATACGCCAACATAACGAGTCGGTGCCGCTCAGCTGTTAGAACTCCGGCTCGCCCAGTCACGTCAGGAGCTCCCCACGGTGACGGGACAGTTGGCTCATTCGTCAGAGTCTATCCGCTGGGCAGGGTCACTCACCGGCTCCGAGACGGAGGTGTCAGGCTGTCTTGAGCAACGGTGAAGTGCCGTTCGGCGGCGGCGGCGTGCGCCAATTCATCTATCACCGCGACCGCCAAATCCGCCGCGGTAATCCGTGAATCTCCGTTGTCATCGGTAAGCAGTGTGGTGGTGCCGCGCCGGTAACGGCCGCTGCGAGGCCCTGGCTCGAGTACGGCCGGCGGACTCAGGTAAACCCATTTCCTGTATGGATGTTCCCGGCAGGCGCGGAACTGTTCCAGGCTGGCCCCCGCAATGATCTTCCACGCTTCAGGTACATAGTCAGGGTCATTGAGCACCAGTCGGTCGGGGCGGGTCGGGGAGCGCAGCGGTGCCGAACCTCCGACAATCAGCACCGGCACCTGGTGCCGCGCAGCACCGTGTAGAAAGCCACGGGTCAATGGCGCAAGCTGGGATTCTTCGCCCGGAGGGAGCCGGATGGTCAACACTGCGGCGTCTACTGCAGCGAGCACCGGGGCGAGCGCGTCAGAATCAGCAACATCGGCGGCTTGGGCAGTCAGCTGCTCCTGACCCCGGTCAGACTTCTGACGCCGGGATAGCGCAACGACGTGGTGCCCGCGCCGGACAGCTTCAGTCACGATGGCGCTTCCGGCCATGCCGGTTGCGCCGAAGACGGCGATTCTCATACTGGTGCCCTTTCCCTCCTGCTCGGAGGCGAGAGTTGGCCGGCGACCATCGCGGTCAGCGCGAAGGCGAAACCGACCAGTTGTAGCAGAGTGAGTCCTTCATGTGCGATCACAGCTCCGAGAACTGCGGCGACCAGCGGGGACAACAGGCCCAGCAGCGCAGTCGAAGTCACCGGCAACCGTCGGATACCTGAGAACCAGAGCGTGTACGTCAGCAGCGCACCAATCAGCCCCAACCACAGGTAGCCAGTGACCGCTCGGCCGTCAATGCCAGCGGGAATGCCGTCAACCAAGAATGCCGGGATGAGAAGCAGGACACCGGCGGCAGTCAGCTGCCACCCAACCAGACCCACCGCCGATACGCCTTCAGGACGGCCCCACCTTTTCATGAGCACGACGCCGCACCCCATAGACACTGCCCCACCGAGACCCGCAAAGATACCGATGAAATCCAGACCAGCCGCAGGCCCTAGAACCACAAGAGCGACGCCGATCACCCCGATGACACCCCAGAGGACCCGCCAGATGGAGAATCTCTCCTGAAGAATCACCACAGCAAGGAAAGCCACCACCAGCGGTTGGGCTGCACCAAGGGTTGCGGCGACGCCTCCGGGCAGGTGTTGCGCAGTGAGGAACAGCAGCGGGAAGAACGCCCCTATATTCAGAGTGCCCAGCACCGCGCTCTTCCACCACCACGACCCGCGAGGCAGCTTTCGCGCGATCAGCAGGGCGATCAGACCAGCCGGCAGCGAGCGCATCAAAGCTGCGAACAAGGGATGCCCCTCAGGCAGCAGGTGCGTTGTCACAATGAACGTGCTGCCCCACACGGCTGGAGCGATTGCCGTCAGACCTGTCCAGCCCAAGCGCGCTGATGTTGGTGTCGTCTTCACAAATCTATCGTCAACGACTCCCAATCATGAGTCCAACACATTCTTCTCATTTTAATAATGAACTGCAATCATAGTTCTGTGGAGCTTCAACAGATGAGGTACGTCGTCGCCCTGGCAGAAGAACGCAACTTCACTCGGGCCGCCCAACGTTGTCACGTAGTGCAGTCTGCCCTGAGCCATCAGATCAAAGCCTTGGAGCACGAGCTAGGCGTCACCCTGTTCGCCCGAACCAGCCGTCGTGTCGAACTCACCACGGCAGGAGAAGCGTTTCTCTCTTCAGCTCGCGCAACCCTCGATGCGGCCGAGCGTGCAGTCGCTGACGCCTCCGCGGCCACCGGACAGGTTCGCGGCACGCTCACCATCGGTGTCATTCCCACCGTCACAGCGATCGATATCCCGAGCGCACTCGGACAGTTCCACCAGCAGCATCCGGAGGTCCGGATTCGTTTGCGCAACGGCAATAGCAATGAGTTCATCTCCGCGATTTCAGGCGGCACGATGGACGTCGCTGTGCTCGGACTGCCTGATTCCGCTCCGCCCCAAGGGATCAACGCGAATATCCTGGCCCGGGAAAGACTCGTAGCTGTAGTTCCCGCTGATCACGCCCTCGCCTCCGAGCACAGTGTGCGACTGCATCAGTTGGTGGGCGAAAAGTTTGTCGACTTCCCCGAGGGCACCCCGGGTCGGGTGCCGTCTGACCTCGCATTTCACTCGGCAGGTATTCAACGGGAAGTGGCGTTTGAGGCGATGAGCACCGACCTTATCCTGGGGCTGGTGAGCTCAGGACTCGTCATCGCGCTGCTATCGCCATCCGTTATTCCTGTTGATGACACCCTCCGGGCTGTTCCTGTGGCCGACGGCCCGACTCGAATTGAATACCTCGCGTGGAGCAGCTTCAATCCCACAGCTGCGGCTCAGGCATTTATCGATGGACTGCCCACCTCTCCAACCGAGACAACGGGACCAGCTGCCCCGGAAACCACCTAGGGGCGAGCTTCTGCACGTTTCCTTCCGGAAAATTGTCCAAATCCTGCGCTTTCGCAGGGAGCGGTCTTGAGCTGATGGTTGGAGACTCGTCAGTAAGAGCCTTCCAGTCGGGATGGCAGATGGGAGCGGAAATTGACCACCACGATGACAACGACGACCGACAGTGGGTTCGTGACCGTCTCGCTGCAGGACGAGGCCGCACAGGCGCAACGCCGCAGCACCATCGCCTGCGTTATTCCGGCCTATAACGAGGAGGAGACCATCGAACAGGTTCTCGACTCGCTGCTGACTCAAACCCGGCCTCCGGACGTGATCCACCTGGTCATCAACAACACCACTGATGAGACGTTCTACATCGCTCGACGGTACGCCGGAGAGCACTTCCACACCCACCACGACACCACATTCACCACCTACGTGTTCATCCATGACATCGGCAAGAACATCGACAAGAAAGTCGGCGCACTGAACTACGGCTTCGCCAAAGTCGCCGAAGACTTCGACTACCTGCTCGGCGTCGACGGGGACACCATCCTTGAAGTCGACACGGTTGAACGCCTCGAGGCCGAGGCGCGATCAGAGCCGCGAATCGGCGGAATCTCCGCCATCTATACCGTGGATCCCAACGCCAGCCGCGGCGTCGTGTCCTCCTTCCTCACCACAGGTCAGCGCGCCCAGTTCGCCGCCTTCACCATGGACAACCTGCTACGCGGCCGGAATATGGCAGTGCTGGGTGGTCAATGCTCACTCTTCTCCATCCAGGCTCTCAAGGACGTCATGGCAGCCAACCGCCAGGCCACACCTTGGGTCAGCGACAGTGAAGTCGAAGACTCCCTCCTTTCCCTCCAACTGCGCAACATCGGCGCAGCCACCAAAGTCAGCGCCACCGCCCGGGCATACGTAGGCGGGATGCACACGGTCCGCGCGCTCGACGGCCAACAGGTGAAATGGAATGTCGGCGCAATCGACCTCATGTGGCCAGGCCAGCGGTCCACGACAGCCGGCCAACCCTTCCACCCGAACCTGAGACTGCGGTGGATGGAAAACCTTTCCATGCTGTTCAACATCAGCATCCGCCTGGGTTTCGTCCTTTTGCTGGCAGCTTCATTGAGCATCGATGCCTTCATCTTCAGTCCCTGGTGGCTCATCCCTCCGGCAGTCGCGACCCTGCTCAATCTCCGCATCGCCCTGTCCATCAAGGGCCGCAGAGCTCGGGACATCTGGTTCGCACTACTGTTTATCCCGGCTGAGGTCTACCTCTGGATGAGGATGGGTCACTTTATTCGCGCGTGGGCCAAGTTCTTCGGCAAAGCCCAAACAGACAACTGGGCTGCTCAAGCCAATGCTGAGCGTGGACGCGGAATGGCGTTCCTGACACCAGTCTTAGTGGGTGCAGGAGTGATCAGCGGAGCCATGTACGCATGGTTCCAACAGTCGGCAGCCATCCAGTCGGCGATCCTCTCCCTAGGCTGGCCCGTCCTCTACATCACCACGATCGCCATGACGCTGATTATGGTCCGGAAAGCACTACGCCGGCACCGCGGATTCACGGTGTGAGCTGCGCACTCTAACGCTGGACGGCCATGCGGTAACCGACTCCGCGCACCGTTTCGATCCACATCGGTTCCTGGCCGCTCTGACCCAATTTTCGGCGAAGGTTCCCAATATGCACCTCGACCGCGCGCTCATCGGCTTCACTGACGAAAGTCTGCGCACCAACGTGGTCAGCGCGCAGGTGACGTACGAGGTTTGCCTTAGTTCTTACCCGCCGACCACTGCTCATCAGCGCCTCCAGCAAATCGAACTCAGTCCGCGTGAGGTTCAGCAGCTGATCATGGACACGTGCCGAACGGGTCGCAGGGTCCAGCGTGACGCCGTTGTGCTGGTAGACAGAGGCCTGGTCAGGCACGGTTGGGGGCTCGGTGTCAGCAGAACTCTTCGTCTGGGGCGCTGGAGTCGCAGCAGAGGCTGGCGACGCCGCGGCCGTAGGGCTGGCAGGGCTGAGCGCACGAGGACGGCGCATCATGGCATCAATACGTGCGCGCAACTCCCGAGGCCGGAACGGCTTCGTGATGAAGTCATCAGCTCCCGCGCCCAGGCCCATAAGAGTTTCAGCTTCATCAGTCCGGGCCGAAATCATGATGAGGTAACAGTCACTCACCGCACGAATGCGCCGAGCTACTTCGAATCCATCGATTCCCGGCAGTCCGAGATCCACGGTGACGATACTTGGAGAATGCACTCGCGCCGCCATCACTCCATTTTCGCCATCCATGGCACTGTGAACAACAAAACCGGCCCGCTCAAAAACTGTGATGATGAGATCACGAATATCTGGATCATCTTCAATCACAACTGCAGCGCTCAGGTGGCTGGCCTGCGCATCGTTAATGTGCTGCACGGAGCCCGTCCTTTGATTCGGATCATTCTCTCCAGCAGACTATCGCATGTATCTATTCAGCAAGAAGGGGCCGCATGATGACCAGCAGACTGAGGCACATGATGCGCGCCGTCGTGGGTGCAGACAGACGATTGCATGAGCTGATGGAGCGTCAACGCGCTATCAGTAACCAACGACCATTTTTCTTTGCTGTTGGGTTCGTTTGCCTGCTCATACTAATCCTCTCACCAGAAGCATATACAAATACCTTTTTTCTCACCGGCCTTGGGCTCACTTTGATCAGTGGCATCCCCGCAGCGGTTCTGTCCTGGGAGAAATTTGCTCTCGCGCTCTACTGGACCATACCGATGCTCCAGTTCGCTGCCATCGCTGCACTCCGCGCCGGCAGCGAGGGATACCTCGTCGGCTTGAGCCTAATCGCCGCTTTTCCGGTCATTTGGTTGGCATGGTTTATGCCAAACTCCTGGTTCGTTCACGCTGTTAACTTTGCGTCTACTTCAATTATTGTATCTTCTCATTTATTGTTTACCGCGCAACCCACCACCTGGCGGGCGCTGGCCGTTCCGCTGCTCGTGCCGGTGGTGTTGACAGTCATCGGCGTGTTCGCAGCCAATGTCAGCCGGAGCGTGGACGCCCACCAGCTCGAGCTGATGGAGAAGGATCACGAGCTGCGGGAGGCCATCGAAGAGAGTCATCGGCATGCGCAGTTGCTCAATACCATTATCGAAACCGTACCTGTGGGCGTGGTGGTGGTCGATGCCGAGGGCAACGATCTGCTGATGAACAGCCAGCAGCGCGCCATGCATCAAATGGGTATTCCAGACGACGTGCCAGACCCCCGGGAGGACCAGTTGCTGGTCTTCGACGAAGATAAAATCACACCGTTGCCTGCAGAGGATCGCCCAGTTCGCCAAGCCATCAATGGCGCTTCCTTCACCGGACAACTGATTTGGCTCGGCGACCAGCGTCGGCGCCGCGCGCTCTCGGTTTCCGCTAATCAGATCACTGATCACGAGGGAGAACCGGCCGGATCAGTCACGGTTTTCAGTGATGTCACAGAACTTGTCGAGGCTCTGGACGCGAAAGACGAGTTTTTGCAGGGGGTATCTCATGAACTACGCACTCCCCTGACGTCCATACTTGGCTATATAGATCTTGCTCTGGAGGAAGCCGAGCAGTCCTCGCAGGCCGAACCGCTGTGTGCCAACCTGCGAGTGGCTGAACGGAACGCCAGACGACTCCTGCATCTGGTCAATGACCTTCTGACCACGGCCTCGAGGCCCACCCTCAAGCTGCGAAACGCCGACCTGGCCGATACTGTCAGGTCGAGTGTGACCTCAGCGTATCCCCAGGCTGAAGCTGCAGGCCTGAGCATAACCGACCAAACATCCTCTCCGCTTTCTGGTCGCTTCGATCCCGACTGGCTGCACCAGGTGGTGGACAACCTGCTCTCCAATGCCACCAAATACACGCCCGTCGGAGGTTCGGTCACCGTGCAGGCGTGGAAGGATCAACAGCACCTTTACGTAAGGGTCGCTGATAACGGTCGGGGCATCTCTGAGGAGGATCAGCGTGACATTTTCGACAAGTTCTTTCGCACCTCTGAGGTGCGTCATTCGGCTATCCCTGGTGTGGGCCTGGGACTGGCAATCTCCAAGCAGATCATCGATGCGCACCACGGGTCGATCACGGTCGAAAGCACCCTTTCCCGCGGCACCACATTTACTGTCGCCATCCCTGTGGGGCAAGCCCGTTCTGACCACGACCAGGAGAGTCAACCCACGTAAGGCGCGTGTGCCTATGCCCGTAGACTTAGCACCACAAAGCCATGTATCGAGAGGCGACAATTGAAAACTCGGCGTGAGGGCGGCAAGGCCCTTCGTGTATTGCGGGTCGTACTGCCGGCTTTGGCCGTCATCCTCTGGGTGGCAGTGACAGCCGTAGGTGGTCAGACGTTCGGTAAAATCTCAGAAGTGGTCTCCAACGATCAGACCACCTTCCTGCCTGCCGACGCCGAGTCGACTCTCGCTCTGGAACTGAGCCAGGAGTTCTCTGACGACGACGCCGTCCCCGCGACAGTGATCACCGAACCCACCGGGAGTGACGTAGGTGATCAGCAGATGTCGGCTCTGGAGGCCGCCGCAGGAGAGTTTTCTGATCTTGACGGCGTCGTCCAGGTATTGCCGCCACAGGTATCTGATGATCAAGAGGCCGCCCAAATCCTGGTGCTGATGGATGAACAAGCTGTCGAAGAAGGCGCCGTGGACGGGCTGCGGACGGCTGTGGATGATCTCCTACCGGCGAGCGAGTGGACTTCGCATGTGACAGGTCCGGCTGCCCTCTCCGACGACTTTGCCGAGGCTTTTTCCGGCATCGATGGCCTGCTCCTGCTCGTCGCGGTGGTCGCGGTGTTCATCATCCTGATCTCGGTCTACCGCTCGGTGATGCTTCCGTTCCTGGTGCTGCTCTCCTCAATGGCTGCCCTGTGCGCTGCGATCGTCGTGATCTTCCACATGGCGCAGATGGGATGGATCCAGCTCAACGGCCAGGCGCAGGGCATCCTGTCAATCCTCGTCATCGGCGCTGCCACCGACTACTCGCTGCTCTTAGTCGCTCGGTACCGCGAGGAACTTCTGCACCGCAGTGATCGCTTCTCTGCGCTGTGGCAGGCATGGCGCCGTTCACTGCCAGCCATCCTCGCCTCCGGTGGAACGGTGGCCGTCGCCCTGTTGTGCCTGCTCTTCTCCGATCTGAATTCCAATCGTGCTCTGGGCCCGGTGGCCAGTGCAGGAATCGTGTTCGCCATGATTGCGACATTGAGTTTCCTTCCCGCCATGCTGGCCCTGCTTGGCCGGCCCGTGTTCTGGCCCAAGACTCCCCGGGTGGCTGAGGTTTCCGAAGAAGGGCCGAGTCGGCGCCAGCGCCGCCAGCAGCGAAAGCAGAACAAATTGTGGTCTGCGGCAGCCGACTTGGTCCGTCGTCGGCCGCGAACGATCTGGATAGTTGTCACACTGGTGCTGTTAGGCGGCTCAGCTGGTGTGCTGGACCTTAGGGCGGAAGGTGTCGCCCAGTCGGAATTGGTCCTCACTGAAACGGACGCTAAAGCTGGCCAAGAGATGCTGGAACGGCATTTCGACGCTGGCACAGGTGCACCCACGGACGTCTTTGCTCCGGTAAATGAGGGTGACGAAGCACTGAGCATTGTGCAGTCCATTGCCGGCGTCGGAGAAGCTTACGCAGTCTCTGAGCAGGGCTCGCCTGCGACTTCGGCCTCAGAGGCCGCTGAAGAGGAGGGCTACATCCAGTTATCGGTGACACTGACCAATGCTGGTGACTCCTTAGAAGCGGAAAACACCATTCGGGAGCTCAGAGACCAACTCGGAAACCTAGACGGCCAAGCCCTTGTGGGGGGCACAACGGCCACTCAATTGGACACCAATGACACGGCCCAAGACGATTTGCTCACTATCATTCCCCTCGTCTTGGCGGTGATTCTGGTCTTCCTCGTGGTCCTGTTGAGAGCCCTCGTGGCGCCGATCATCCTGCTGGTGACGACTGTGTTGTCGTATCTGGCAGCGTTGGGGATTTCCGCGTTGGTCTTCAACTACGTGTTCGGATTCCCCGGCGCTGATCCTACGGTGCCACTGTTCGGATTCGTGTTCCTGACCGCACTGGGCGTGGACTACAGCATCTTCCTCACGACCCGCGCGCGGGAGGAAACTCCCATTCGAGGACCCCGTGAGGGACTTCTCCATTCGCTGGTCATTACTGGCGGGGTGATCACCAGTGCCGGTGTTGTGCTCGCAGCGACTTTCGCCGCACTGGCGGTGCTGCCGCTGATGTTCATGGTCCAGCTCGCCTTCCTAGTGTCATTCGGCGTTCTGATCGACACGCTGATCGTCCGGACACTTCTGATCCCAGCACTCGGAGTAGATCTGGGTCGGCGATTCTGGTGGCCCTCCCGGATCTATAGGCCGTATGAGGAAGCTCAGGCCGCGCCCACCACGGAACAAGTCCCGGAGCGAGTCTAAAGGTGTTGGGCCGGTGCACCTTACGGTCCGCCGGCCCAACACTGCACGTAGATACGCACCCCTTTTGGTCCCTAGGGGGCGACTCCCGCGGCGGCAGGCCGGAAGCCCAGGCGCACGTTTTCGCAACAGCCGGGACGGCACACATCAAACCATGGGCCCAACTCGGTCACGTGAGGGCGGTCTTCAGGAGGAACGGCAGCCATCCGCTCCTGGATGAGGTCGACGGCGCTGCTGACGAAGGCGTGGTGGATACCTGGGGTGGGTGTCCGGGTCGCCTTCAGTCCGGCCTCCTCGGCTGCCTCCAGCGCCTCGTTGTCCAGATCCCACAGCACTTCCATGTGGTCGCTCAGGAACCCGAGCGGCACTACGGCGACAGCTTTGACACCCTCGGCAGGCAACTCGGCGATCCGGTCACACACATCCGGTTCCAGCCACGGCTGCGAAGGGGGACCGGACCGGGACTGGTAGACCAGTTCCCAGTTGGTCTCAGGGTCAGCGGTACCGTCCTCCGTCAACTGCTTCATAATCTGTGCGCCCACGGCTTTGTGCTGGGCTGCATAGGCGCCACCCTCACCAAGTCCTAGCTCGCGTGGACCGGACCGTTCTGCATCGGCGGTTGGAATGCTGTGAGTGGCGAAGAGCACGCGGATCTCGTGTGCAGCGATTCCTTCGGCGGAAAATTCTTGCAGTGCTGCCGCGACTCCCTCAGCGAATGGCTGGACGAAGCCGGGCACATCGAAGAACTGCCGGATCTTGTCGATGCGCACCACTCCGGACAGACCGGTGTCGTTGATGGCTCTGGCGAAGTCCTCCCGGTATTGCCTGCAGCTCGAGTAGGAACTGTAGGCGCTGGTCGCGAATGCCAGAAGACGGGTGTGTCCGTTGGCAGCTGCTTCCTTGACCGCATCTTCAAGGTAGGGGTCCCAGTTGCGGTTTCCCCAGTACACCGGGTGCGTCATCCCGCGTGCGCGCATTTCCTCCACCAACGCCTCACGAAGTTGGCGGTTATGTTCGTTGATGGGGCTGACGCCACCGAAGTGCCGGTAGTGGGTGGCGACTTCTTCCAAGCGCTCATCGGGTATGCCTCGACCCCGGGTCACATTACGGAGAAAGGGAATGACGTCCTCCTGGCCCTCCGGGCCGCCGAAGCCAGCCAACAGAATGGCGTCGTATTCCTGGGGCTTGGGCACGTGCGGCAGTCCCGCCGCCGACGCCTCATTGGCGTGCGGCACTTCTGAAGTACTTTGTGTTGTCTCAGTCATGCTCAGATTCCTTTCTGCATGTCGAGGGGTTGTGGTCTTAGACAGTCACACACATTGGACTGCCACATCAGGGAGAACCGAAGATCACGATGAGGAGCATGGTCAGCGCGGCACCGACGGCGTAATTGATCCATAGGAAGTGCTTCCATCCGCCGTTGGCTCGCTCCGCCTGATCGTCGGTCAGGTTCCAGTAGGGTCCCGCCGCCGCGAGATAGGGCAGCGCCAAGACAGCAGCCAGGGCCCCTGGCCACCCCACGCTTGTCACCAGCAGGCCTGCGGCTGACCAAAGCCCCACAGCGAGGCGGACGGTTCGTTTGGCACCCAATACCGTAGCAATGGAGCTGATCCCAGCCTCCCGGTCCGGGCCGATGTCTTGAACAGCGCCGAATGCGTGGCTGGCCATTCCCCAGAGCAGGAACGCTCCCAACACGCCGAATACTGCCGCGCTGGCACTCGCACCAGCCAACACAAGTCCATATGCGGCAGGGCTCACGAAATGCACACTCGAGGTCAGCGAATCCAGAACCGGGACTTCTTTGAAACGCATCGGAGGCGCGGAGTAGGCCACGACGGCAAAAAGACTGAGGCCAAGGACGATCCATGATTGCCAGGTTCCCAACAGGATCAGTACGGCCACAAACGGAAGGCAGACGGCGGCGGAGGCAAGAAGGACCGGCCTATGCAGACTGGGCGCAAGCAGGGCGCCTTCCGCCCCGCCCTTCCTGGGATTGGCGACATCGGATGCGTAGTCAAAGACATCATTGATGCCATACATCGCCAAGTTGTAGGGAATAAGGAAGAAAAGAGTGCCGATGATCAGAGCGGCGTCGATATCCTCTGCAACCAGTACGTACGCCACGGCGAACGGATAGGCGGTATTGATCCAGCTCACGGGGCGTGAGGATCGAAGCATGTCACTGAGCACGAGGTCTCCTCCGGCTCTGTGCCCGTCCGAGAAGCACCCACAGCGCGGGCAGCAGAATCACTGCGGCAATCGAGTAGCTGAAGTCCTCGATCGGCGCCACGCCAATCTTCAGGCCGGAAATCTGCTCTTCAGAGTAGTCAACGAGTCCTACCCCAATGATGACATTGTCGAAGATGGCGGTCAGAACCAGCAGCACCACTGCCGCGGCAGCTACCGCTTTCCAGGAGAAGTCCGCGTTTGACCCGTCACGACGTTGGACCGCGAACGCCCAGAGCCCCACGACGCCGGCAACTGCTACAAATCCCAAAGAGAGAATGACATACGTCATAATGCGGCCCTCCACGTCAGCACACGTTGAGCGCCCAATACGAGCACCATGGTGACATGGCAGAGAAACAGCAGGAACACCAGCTCTTCGAGAGGAAGCTCAGGAGCAAGCATGATTCCAGTCATATACGGCCCTGAGCCCTGGAAGAAGATGCCTAAGGCGATTCCGGCGATGTCCCACAGCAGAAAGAAAACTGCTCCGATGACGAGAATGATGGCCGCACGGAGAGGCTCCCGGAAGACAAACAAACGATGGCGCCAGTCTATGAGCAACATGCACACAGCAGAGATCAGCAGAGCAGCTAGGTAGAGCAGGCTCGTCGGCTCAAATGGCACGCAGGGCCTCCACCGGACCGGTGCCGTTGTCTCCCCGGACCGACTTGAGGACCAGCTCAGCACTTATCAAGCACATTGGCACCCCGATTCCAGGCATCGTAGTAGACCCAGCGTAGAAGAGTCCCGTGACTTTCGGCGAAGCGATGGGACCGCGGAAGAAGGCACTCTGACGCAAAGTATGGGCCGGACCAAGCGCCCCTCCTTGCCATGCACCGAATTCATGGGCGAAGTCTTCCGGACCGACACTCCGCCTGAGGACGACGCGTTCAGCCAGATCCGGAATGTCTGCCCACTGCGCGATCTGCTGAATCGACTCATCCACCACGCGTTCTACAGTCTCATCACCGCCTCCGTCTCTCCCTCCGGACCCCAAGGATGTGTCAGCGCGTAAGGGCACCAGCACAAAGAGATTCTCGTGCCCGGAGGGGGCGACGTCGTCTGAGGCGCTGGGACGACAAACATAAATTGACCGAGGGGGTCCTGCTGGTGGGGTCTTACCCGCGATTTCGTCGAAGCCCTGTTGCCAATCATCTGTGAACAGCAGCGTGTGGTGGGCCAGTTCGGGGAGGTCGCCCCGAACGCCCAGCAGGGCAAGGACGGCGCTTGGCCCGGGGTCTTTGCGATCCCAGGAGCGCTCTGACCGTGCCCTGTCCTGGGACGACAACAGCCTGGTCTCGGTGACATGCATGTCAGCGCTAGAGACGACAACATCAGCGGAGAGGAACTGCCGGGTTCCCTGCTCATCGGTGTAGTGGACGCCGGTGGTACGGCCTCGGGAGGTCGTGATGTGCTGCGCCCTGCTGTTGGTACGGAGGGTCACGCCCTGCCGCTCGGCCATGCGGGTCACGGCCCTCACCACGGCACTGAAACCTCCCTGGGGGTAGAGAACTCCTTGAGTGATATCGAGATGGCTCATGAGGTGGTAGAGGCTTGGAGCCTCGGATGGTGAGGTTCCAAGGAAGACCGCGGGGTAACCGAGTATCTTCTGCAACCGGTCGTCGCTCGTGTGCCGAGCGATAAACCTGTCCAGCGGCTCAGCGAGCAGACGCAACAACCGCGGAAGTCTCTTCAGCAGCGCGGGGTCGAGAAACGCTCTGACACTGGAGAAAGTTGAGTACAACAGCCTCTGAGTGGCCAAGTCATAGGTCTCCGCGGCCGATGATAAGTAATCGTCCAGTGCTTCCGGCGAGATGCCAAGAGAGAGCAGCGCAGCACGGCTTCGATGCGCAGGAAGGTCGAATGCTTCCCGACGGCCTTCAAAGAACACTCGGTAGGCGGGGTCAAGCTCTTGGAGTGTGAGCTCCTGCTCCACTGTGGTCCCAAAAAGCCTGAAGAAGTGTTCAAACACTTCGGGCATGAGGTACCAAGAGGGTCCGGTCTCGAAGCGGAACCCGTCCTGGGTCCATTCTGCAGCGCGCCCACCGAGTTGATCCCGCGCTTCCAGAAGGGTCACCTCGAGTCCGTCGCGCGCCAGCAGGGCAGCTGTGGCCAAGCCGGAGAAACCGCCTCCGATGACTACTGCTCTGCGAGCCGCTGAGCGTCGGCGCCTCATGATGCTCGTGCTGACGTTAGCGGGATGAGCGTCTCGGCCAGGATGCGGGCTTTGACACGATTCGGAACGGAGACCCGACAATGACGCAGCGCTGCCGCATCGGTGCGTCGCAGTCGTTCATTGAGCTCCGCGAAAAGGCCCGCAGCCAGGGCGGTGGCCCGACGCGGACCAGGGGGAAGCAACGGCAGAACGCGGCGTGCTTCTGCGAGGTCCGCATCAATGTCTGCGATGATCTCAGATTTCCTGTGGTCGTTGAGCTCACCCGGCGTGGTACTCGGGAAGTATGTGCGGCCCAGACGTTGGGAGTCTTCGGCGAAATCCCGGAGAAAGTTAATCTTCTGGAACGCTGCTCCGAGCCGAGATGCACCCGCTTCTAGACGCGGCAGCTCCTCTTCGCCAACCTGGTGATCCTGCAAGAACACGCGCAAGCACATGAGACCCACCGCCTCTGCGGATCCATGAACGTAGGTTCTGTATTGTTCTTCACTCAACGACACGACTGGATCAAGGTCGCGGCGCATAGAGCGGAAGAAAGCCCGCACCAGCGCTTCCTCTATGCCGGCGGCACGGCCGGTCACGGCGAAGGAGTGAACCACAAGATTCGCGCTGAATCCCCGCTCCAGCGCGGTGAGCGTCTCCTCTTCGAGCGCGTCCAGGACTCCGCGTCGCAGAGTACCGTCGAGACCAGCCTCTTCCGCAGTTCCGTCGACGATTTCATCGGCGATGCGCACCAAAGCGTAGACGTTGCAAATGCCCGCACGGGTGCTGGTCGGAAGCAGTCGCGTGGCCAGGCCGAAAGATGTTGAGTACTCACGGATGACTCGGGACGATGCTCTCTCCGCAGTTCGTGAGTACTGGCCCAAATGTGTGGAGTGCTGAGACACTTTCACAACCGTCTCCGACCAGCCGAGGAGGCGATTTCACCGTCCCGGTAGAGGGATAACTGCTCGGTCTGGCTGACCAGCCATGGAGAGAACGCCCAGGGAGCTGCCGCCACAGCAGCCGCGAGTGCTGCGGGGCGCACCCACTTTGTCTCCGCCACCTCAGCGGGGTTGGGCTCAGCCACTGAGTCGGCAACAGCTGTGAAAACTGGACAGATTTCATTTTCGACAATCCCGGAGGCGTCAGTGGCTCGATATTGAAAGTCGGGAAGCTCCAGCGACACCTGGGCCACTTTCATTGTCAACTCGTGCGCGGCATGCCGACGCACAGCATCTGTGATGTCTTCGGATGGCTGAGGGTGGCCACAGAACGAATTGGTCCACACCCCTGGCCAGGTGAGCTTGCCCAGTGCCCGGCGGGTGACCAGCACTTCTCCGTGGGAGTTGAGGACATGACAAGAAAATCCGAGGTGCAGTGGCGTTTGCGCCGAGTGAACGTGTTTTTTGAGTTCCGTGCCGCAGGGCTCACCAGTGTCGGTGAGGAGCACGACGTGACCTGCTGAGCTCTGCATTTTGGCAGCACCCCTATAGTTAACTTAGCTAGCATTGTGCTCATCTAATAGTAACCCAAGGAAGACTTATGGCGAAGCATCGATCAGGGCACGGGAACGCTGAGGAGTTCTCCATGGTTGACCCCCGGTTGCTCGACCCCGGCGAGGAAGTGGTCCAGCATGGGCGGCTCGATAGTGACGATCTGAACCAGACGGTCCGGGTGTTGGAATCTCTCAGGCGCTGGCACAGCGCCGAGCGTCGCATGAGCGAAAAAGCTCGGAAGGACATGGAGCTGGGCGAGACTGACATGCGTGCCCTTCGATACATCATCGCAGCGCAGGTCAACGAGCGGTTGGCGACTCCCAGCGAGTTGGCACATCACCTGGGCATCTCCACGGCAGCCGTCACAAAAGTACTCGACCGTTTAGCCGACCGTCACCATATCCGCAGGCTCCCTCACCCTCAGGATCGCAGGAGCACCGCGATCGAGGCGACTGAGGAGACGCGGCGTGCAGCTCGGAAGGCCGTGGGCCGTACCCACGCAGGACGGTTCAATGTGGCAGCCGCCCTGACCGCAGAGGAACGCGAGATCATTATCGGGTTCCTCGATGCGCTCTCCGCAACCGCACCTAGTGATTGAGTTGCGTCCAGCCGTGGTGCCTCTGGGTGCATATCCAGACGGTGGTGGTTGCTCCGCTCTTAACGGAGTCGGCCCCCGGTTCCGCCTCAATGGCGGGCCGGGGGCCGGTCCTTAGGAAGAGTGGGGGTCAGACAGCGCTGACGTTCTCCGCCTGCAGGCCCTTGGGGCCGGATGCAGTCTCGAACTGAACCTGCTGGTTCTCTTCGAGAGTCTTGAACCCACCGTTGCCGGGCTCAATTGCGCTGTAGTGGACGAAAACGTCGTCCGAACCGTCTGAGGGGGCAATGAAGCCGTATCCCTTTTCGGCGTTAAACCATTTCACGGTGCCAGTGGCCATGTGTGTTCCTAACTACTGTGTTACTTGCGATGCACCGATAGATTCACGGTGCTGAGCCGCACCGACCAGGCCAGGTCAGTGCGGAGTATTGTTGAGGCCACTGGGGTAAAGCAATGACGTTCAATGTCTCTAGCCTACGCTACGTATTGGATGAGGCCAATATTAGTGTCCCAAGTACGCGCTTCAGAGCGGCGCTCGGCCACACAGAAGCGTTCACGCCGAGAGCGCTGAAGGGTCCAGGAATGGCATCCATACGTCCCGCGGTGCGTCCAATTCAGCGGGGAGCCACATATGATGAGGCGGGACTTTGGGGGTGACCAGCAGTTTCCATCCCAGCTGGTCGAGAGTTTTGTCACCTTTGCGTACGTTGCACGGCCCGCAGCACGCCAGAAGGTTCTCCCAGCTTGAATCTCCGCCACGAGATTTCGGAATCACGTGGTCAACTGTGGCGGCGGATCTCCCGCAGTAGCCGCACTGCCGTCGGTCGCGGCGAAGAATCCCGCGTCGCGAGGGCGCTCCAGGACTTGTACGGACCACGCGCACATAGTGGTGCAGCAGAATCACGGCCGGACGCGGAATCAGCACCGAGGGAGACATGATCGGACTGCCGTCCTCGGCGAGAACACTGGCCTTTCCACGCATGACAAGGACAGCCGCGCGGCGTGATGTCACCACGTTCAACGGCTCATAGCCTGCATTGAGCACCAAGGTTCGCATGTGGGTTCCTCGGGTTTCTCACCGTGTGTCGCGCTTCTCTCAGGGCGTGTTGTTCCCAAATCACTATAAACCCCCTACGCGACTTCCGACGTTCTGCGTGCCCCAAGGTGAAACGCCTGTGGGGTGCGACTCTTGATGAGTCACACCCCACAGGCGGGAAGCGTTGTGTTTAGTCTGCGTAACCTCAGTATGGACGCAGGATGGCGACGACGTTGTGCCAGCTGTCGTGGTAACCGTGCGTGGTCACTCCGGACGCGGCGAGGGAGCCGATCATCTGTCCGTTGCCGACGTAGATTCCGGCATGATACTGACTGCGGATACCAGTGGCGACGACGATGTCTCCCGGCTGCGGCTCTGAGACTCGAGCGAACGAGGCAAGCATGCCATGGGTGCTGCGAGCACCACCCGGAAGCGGCTGCCCAGCCTGAGCGTATGCCCAGTTGATGAACCCGGAGCAGTCCATGCCTCCTCGTGTGGAACCGGCCCACAGGTATGGCGTGCCGATTGCACTGTAGGCGGCGCTGATCACTGAACTGTTGGCAGCTGGTGCAGGCTCGGGCTCTACTGTGCTGCTTGCTGCCTGTGTTGCCTCAGTGGTCTGAGCTGCGGGCGCCTCGGTAGGCTGTGCAGCCTCAGTGGCCTGCGTGCCGTCGCTGTATGACTGCTCGGTCGCTTCGGAGGTTGCAGGCTCTGCGGTTGCTGTGCTGCTGGTATCAGCCTCGGCGGGGCCCTCAGTGCTCACTGCCGGGCGGTCGAACGCCAGCTCAACCTCAGCCGACGCTGTTACGGCGGCGGGAGCGGCATGGGCGACCAGTTCGGTGCCACCGGCAGGCTCGACCGAGAGAGTTGCCTGTGCGCGCCCCTCAGACTGGGCGTCACCGTCGGCCATAGCTGCCACCGAGGTGGTGAGCAGCAGGCCGGAGGTTCCGAGCACAACACCAACCTTGCGTCCAGTCTTGGCGGCACGGGCTTTGGCGGTGCGGCGAGCGTGGGCTTCAGCGGCCATACGGCGCTCTCGCCGGGTCTGAGTTGGGGTCTGTTCGATCATCACGGGAAAACTTTATAACAGAACAGTCTCGATGTCACATTTAGGTCACGGTGCGCGTAACTTTTCCATCACTAGACCTGGGAGTGAGCTGGTTATCGTTACCTCGTAGAGCCACGTCAGGTCGATATGCAGTCCATTTACGGCCTCGATTTGTGTGCAGAAACGCGTGTGGGGCGCGGCTCGAGAAGAGCTGCGCCCCACACGCGTGGAGTGATGAAAAGTGTCGCGGTTTAGCCTGGGCGGTGGATGCTGGTGACGTTGTGCCAGCCATCGTTGATCCCGTGAACTCGCACACCAGCGGAGGCCGTGGTCGAGATGACCTGACCGTTACCGACGTAGATGCCACCGTGGGAATTGCCGTTGGACAACACGATGTCTCCGGGCTGCGGGCTTGAGACGCGCGGCAAGGAGGCCATGCCGTGGGTAGTCCGGGGAACGCTGATGCCTGCCTGTGCGTAGGCGTACTGGATCATGCCTGAGCAGTCGATTCCTGACCCTGGGGTAGTGCCACCCATCACGTGGGGGGTGCCCAATGTGGAGTAAGCCGCGGAGACTACGCTGCCGCGCCCTCCTGAACTCGACGACGGAGCAGACTGGCCCGATGAGCTAGAAGAGCCGGACTGGCTGGAGGAAGAGCTCGACTGGCTCGAAGAACCGGACTGGCTGGAGGAAGAGCCGGACTGGTTCGATGAGCCGGACTGGCTTGAAGATCCGGACTGACTGGACGATGTGCCAGTGTCGCTTGAGCTCTGAGCGGGCTGGCTGTTCTGCTGGGGCTGCGGTGCTTCCTGAGCGGGCTGCGCGGGCTGCTCAGGCTCGGCTGGCACCTCCGGAGTTGCAGGCTCGGCAGGCGCCTCTACTACGGGCTCTGGCTCTGGAATGCTCTTCGAAGAGACAGCGGGGCGGTCGAAGCTCACCTCTGCTGGTGCGCTGACCACGGATGCGGACTGGACGCTGGCCCGCTCGACGCTCAGAGTAGCTGCGTCGACATCGACCGTCGTGAGTGCGCGTCCCTCAGTGGCGGATGCATCGGCACTAGCTGCGACACCGGTGCCGATGACGAGACCTGCTGAGGCCAGTACTGCAGCAGCGGTACGACCTGCTGTCTTTGAACCGGTGTTCGTGTTGGCGCGGCGGTCACGGCGCGAAACGAAAGTGTTGTTATCTGTCACGTGAATAAAACCTTTCCCTGCAGTGGGCGGTAGTTATAGAAACATTCCTCTGACTGACATGCAGGGTTGGCGCCTGCCAGAGGATTTCGGGGCATTTCTACCAACTGCCCCGAGCACGCGACCGACTTTATAACAGATTGATATAAATGTCACGCTTAGGTCACGGAGGTTATGAAATCCGACCGAATCAGCGCACGATACTGTCACAGAATCGTCACGCGCGACAGCTCATACGGCTGTCTGTGCGGAATGTCTCAGGCGCCCTCATGAACAAAAATGTGCTGGGCGATCTCCAGCGGCAGCTCGACTTCCAGCCTGCCCTCTGACTCGTGCGTGACCACGAGTTCTGTATAGGCCTCGCTCAATCCCGTGACCTCTACGGCAACTCCGGGGCGCAGTCCCACATCCAGGAGCTGGCCCAACACCTCAGGCTCCACCTGGATGGACTCCGCCAGCCGTTGAACCTTCCACAATGAAGTCCCCGTGCCGGCATCGTGATCTTTTGCCACCTGGAGCAAGTTCTTACGTGCTGACTGCGCCGGGTGCGCGCCGACCTGAACTCCAAGCTCTTCCAGCCCGGGGATCGGATTACCGTATGGGGACACGACTGGATCATCAAGGAGCTCCACTAAGCGGCGCTCGACTCGTTCGCTCATCACATGCTCCCAGCGACACGCTTCCTCATGGATATAAGGCCACTCCAGCCCAATCACATCAGAGAGCAATCGCTCAGCCAGACGGTGCTTGCGCATCACCTGCACCGCCCTGGCCCTGCCTTCGTCAGTCAGTTCAAGGTGGCGCGACTCGGTCAGTCGCAGCAGACCGTCTCGTTCCATGCGCGCCACCGTCTGGGAAACTGTGGGGCCTGAATGTTCCAGTCGTTCGGCGATGCGGGCACGCAACGGAACGATCCCCTCCTCCTCGAGGTCCAGAATCGTCCGCAGATACATCTCGGTGGTGTCGATGAGATCAGTCAACGTCTGCGCTCCTTGGTACTGTGATCACCGATGGACGGTGTGCTCGGTCAAGCATATCCGTGCAACGGAATTCCACCATCTGCTTCCCTATATATATACGTCTGTTCGTTCAGACCCACGCTGACCCGAGGAGTGCCTGTGAGCCCTGAGAACATCACCATACCCGCTGAGCTGCTGCCCCAAGATGGACGATTCGGCGCTGGCCCCTCCCGCGTGCGTCCCGAGCAGGTCCGTGCACTGACTGCTGCAGGTCGCCGGCTGCTGGGAACCTCCCACCGCCAGGCCCCGGTGAAAAGTTTGGTCGGCAGCATCCGGGAGGGCCTTGGTGAACTCTTCACCCTGCCGGAAGGGTATGAAGTTGTTCTCGGCGTCGGCGGATCCACTGCATTTTGGGACATCGCTAGCTTCGGTCTCGTGGAGTCCAAAGCTCAGCACCTCTCCTTTGGGGAATTCGGCGGCAAGTTTGCCAAGGCAACAGACAGTGCTCCGTTTCTTGAACCGAGCTCAATCATTTCCTCGGAACCCGGCACCCGACCCACAGCTGAAGCTGAGCCAGGCATCGACGTCTACGCCTGGCCGCAGAATGAGACCTCAACCGGTGTCGCTGCTCCAGTGCACCGGGTACACGGAGCCGACGAGGGGTCGCTCATTGTGATTGACGCGACATCTGCCGCCGGCGGGTTAGCAGTGGACATTGCTCAGACTGATGTCTACTATTTCGCTCCGCAGAAGAACTTTTCCTCCGACGGCGGACTCTGGGTGGCCATCATGTCACCTGCCGCACTGGAGCGCGCCGAGAAACTCGCAGCGCAACGCTGGGTGCCTGCTTTCCTCAGTCTGACGACCGCGATGGAAAATTCTCGGAAGGACCAGACCTACAACACCCCTGCGCTCGCTACGCTGGTCACGCTGGAAGAGCAGATCCGTTGGATCAACGGTTCGGGAGGCCTGGGATTCGCCTCAGCCCGCACCGCTGAATCGGCAGGCCGGGTATACGAGTGGGCTGAGGGCCACCGCCTTGCGACACCCTTCGTGGCACAGCCCGAAGACCGCTCCAATGTCATCACGACAGTAGATTTCTCTGACGCGGTCGATGCGGCGGCAGTGGCCACCACGTTGAGAGCCAACGGAATCGTGGACGTGGAGCCCTACCGGAAGCTGGGCAGAAACCAGCTGCGCATCGCGACCTTCGTATCAACCGACCCAGAGGACGTCAGCGCGCTGCTGAAGTGCATTGACTACGTATTGGACGCCTGAGCCGCCTGGCCCGTCTCCGCCTCAGTCATGCGTTCAGACCAGGGCACCCACTGCGGCGCCGTAAGAGCATCCTCACCGGGAAGCATACCTAGCTCACACACTGTGACCTTCTTGCTGCGCGGAGCCCGGGCCAGGGTCACAAACCACTCCCACCCTCGGTAGCCGGGGCGGTGCGCGGCGAATCTGTGCGTGATGAGCCGCTCTCCGTCGGCCTTTACACCGAGGTGCTCACCGATCTGATCACTGGGCGCGAAGTCGACGATCGCCGAGCGGGCAACACTGACTGCTTCAACCAGAGCTGGGTCCTTCTTGTAGGAGACCATAGTCATGCGTCGAAATCGTCAGCTACACGGCGCAGCAGCGCAGCGATCTTCTTGGACTGCTCGGGCTTAGGGTAGTGGCCGTTGCGCAGCTGGCTCGTGGTGTTGTCCAGCATATTGACCAGGTCCTGGACTAGCTCGCCCATTTCTTCGGCTGGCTTGCGGGTGGCGCGCACCATCGAGGGAGCTTCACTCAGCATACGAACGCTCAACGCCTGCTTACCTCGGCGTCCGTCAGCAATGCCATACTCCAGGCGAGTCCCCGACTTCAGCGCACTGACCGACGATGGCAGAGCCGAGGAGTGCAGATACACCTCTTCACCGTTGTCACCGGTGACAAATCCGAAACCTTTATCAGCGTCGAACCATTTAACTTTTCCCGTGGGCACGTCTGTCCTACCTCCTTTTGAGCAAATACCAGAATACCCCCATTCGACGAGGGATAGAATTGGGGGATGTTCGCCTCCACACCCAGTGTGCTCTCCCGCGCGTCTCTCGTACTGGGCGTCATCATCTCTGCCGCCTCGTTCATCGCTCTGATTGCCATTCTTGGGTTCTACTTCGCAGGAACAGTTCCGCATCCCGGATTTTACTGGGCTGCGCTGTGGGGTTTCCCGATCGGATTCGTCCTCATGTGTGTGTACCTTCTGATCAACCTAGGCCGCCGTCGAGCGCACTGATTTGTCACCCGCCCCGCTGCCCAGGAAAACCAACGTTTCATTCAGCACATATACAGCTGCCGTCCAGTAAGCCGGTCGATACTGAGATTTGTGACTGATAAAACTCCGGAAGCTAAGTTGCTCGTCGTTGACGATGAGCCCAATATCCGTGAGCTGCTCGCCACGAGCCTGCGCTTCGCAGGGTTCGATGTAGCAGCCGCAGCCAACGGGCGCGAAGCCTTGGACATCGCTGAGAAGTTCCAGCCAGATTTGGCCGTTCTGGATGTCATGCTGCCAGATATGGACGGGTTCACCGTCACCCGCAGGCTCCGCGCCTCAGGCAAACACTTCCCCGTGTTGTTTCTGACAGCACGTGATGACACCGATGACAAAATCACCGGGCTAACCGTCGGTGGCGATGACTACGTCACAAAACCCTTCTCCCTCGATGAAGTCGTCGCGCGTATCAAGGCTGTCCTTCGACGCACCGCGCCGTACGACGATGAGGACGCGGTCATCCGCATCGACAATCTTGAACTCGACGATGATGCTCATGAAGTGCGCCATGAAGGCGAGATCATCGAGCTCTCCCCCACCGAGTTCAAACTCCTGCGGTATCTGATGATGAACCCTAACCGGGTGCTCTCCAAGCAGCAGATCCTGGACCATGTGTGGGAGTACAACTTCAATGGGGATGCGTCCATCGTGGAGTCCTACATCTCCTACTTGCGCCGGAAGATCGAATCAGGAGCCGACGGCGCGCCAGCTATTCAGACCAAACGCGGAGTAGGTTATGTGCTCCAGACATGGGAGCGCCGTCAGCGCTCTCAGGGAGCCACTGCTTCGCCATAGTCTCCCGGCGCGACGCCGTCAGCCCGTCCGGATCCCGTGACCACGGGTTTGCATTATGGGCCTAAACTCTTGTCTATGCGTCTGCTCTCCGCGATCTCACGAGCTTGGCGGAGAACATCTCTGCGAAGCCAGTTGGTCACCATCACTTCAGGCTTATTGCTGCTCACGTTGGTCGTGACCACGTTCGTCTCTGCGTCTCTGTACCGGCAGGAGCTTCTGAGAAGTGTCGATGAGGATCTCCGAAGCAACGCTCAAGCCTTGGCCTACTATTTTGAAGACATCCGCGGAGATGACCTGGGAGAAAACGAGGAACAGCCCAGACCGACCTGGGCTGAGTTCCAATCGATCTTCCGTTTCTACGGGTGGATGTTGGATGATCAGGGCGCCCCGATCCCAGGGTTGTCCCTTCGGACCAGCAACAGTGAATCGGCAGACGTTCCGCAGATTCCCCAGGTGACCCCGGAGGAAGCGGCGGACCTGGGTCCCGAGTCGTTCAATGTTCCTGGCACACTGGAAAACTCGCGTGGGTTCAGAGTCCAGGCCCACCCTCTGATGCACGGCGAAGAGACTGTCATCATTGCGCTGCCCCTGGACAACGTTGAGACCTCGGTGGAGCGAGCAAGTTTTCTGGTGGCGACGATCGGCTTGCTTGCGACCTTAGGGGCGTCGATCATCGCCTACTCCCTGACGACCCGAGCATTTAGACCTCTGCTCCGGGTGGAAAAGACGGCCGCGGCAATCGCCGCAGGTGATTTCGCGCAGCGGGTTCATACCACTGCACCCCCGGAGACGGAGATCGGGCGTCTAGCCTCCGCGCTCAATGTGATGCTGGAGCATATTGAGCAGGCCTTCGCGCAGAAGGAGGCGTCCGAGGAAAAGATGCGCCGCTTCATTCAGGATGCCTCCCATGAACTACGCACACCACTGGTCACGATTCGTGGATTCTCTGAGCTGTACCGCCAGGGCGGCCTCAACGACAACCCAGAGGCTGTAGGCACGGCTATGGGGCGGATCGAGTCTGAGGCGACGCGACTGGGCCAGCTCGTCGAGGATATGCTCACCTTGGCTCGCCTCAACGAGCAGCGCGCTCTCGAGCACAAGCCGCTGGATCTGAACATCATCGCCCACGAGGCAGTGATGGATATGACGGTTAATGCACCAGACCGCGAGGTCAAAGTGGTCGGTCTTGAGGGCGGCTCACCATCACCTGCGCCGGTGATCGGCGATGAAGGTCGAATTCGCCAGATAGTCACGAACCTAGTGACCAACGCTCTGCGCTATACCCCCGAAGGCACTCCAATGGAGCTTGCAGTGGGCACGGACAGTCTTGTTGAGGGGTCCGTGGAGTCCGTGCTGGAGGTACGCGATCACGGCGAAGGCATCGACCCCGAGGATGCGGAGAAGATCTTTGAGCGGTTTTACCGGGCTGATAACTCCCGTCAACGCGAAACCGGAGGCACCGGCCTAGGGTTGGCCATCTGTGCCGCCATTGCCGCGCAGCACGGCGGCAGTGTCCGCCATTCCGAGACTCCTGGGGGTGGTGCGACGATGACCCTCCGGCTGCCCACGGACGAGACCTTCGAATCTGACGATGAGCATGAAGTCGAACTTACCGAGGATGAGTTGGAACAGTTCCGCCTGGCTGCACGTAGCCACCAAGACGGTTGAGCGGCTGCAGTCCGGAGACGCTGGAGGATGTCTCACCGGGAGTACGGAGTTCTCCCCAGGTAGCGGTGTCACATCCCGACACGCCCTGCCATCCCCAGACCATTTTACTCTCCGGTGCGAAAGCGCGGGCGTTTCCTAGCCTGAGGAGCGGGAGGGACTTTTCCAGTTCTTCCGCTCCGCTCAGACAAGGAAAGGATTATCATCGTGGCAATATTTCAGATCGACACGGGTGACCTCATGGCCAAATCGGGAACGGTGGAGGCCACCCTGAGCCGCATCCAATCAGATGTGAGTTCAATGGAGGGCCAACTGCGTCAGCTGCAGGAAACGTGGAAAGGCTCAGCCTCAGGCGCATTTCAGGATGTGCTTACCCAATGGCGTGCCACGCAGGTGCAAGTGGAGCAGTCACTGGCCAGCGTCCGTCGGGCGATGTCCGCAGCATCGTCTCACTATGAGGAGACAGAACTGGCCAACGCGCGTATGTTCGGACGCTGACGGCAAAGAAAAACCCGCAGGCGCGCTTGCCTGCGGGTTTTTCTCACGGGAAGGGGGTTACATCATGCCGCCCATGCCACCCATTCCGCCCATCTCGTCCATGCCACCTGCACCGCCGCCGGCTGGCTGCGGCTCCGGCTTGTCGGCAACAACTGCCTCGGTGGTCAGGAACAGGCTAGCGATCGATGCTGCGTTCTGCAGAGCCGAACGAGTAACCTTGACCGGATCGGCGACTCCGGCTTCGAGCAGGTCTTCGTACTCGCCAGTTGCTGCGTTCAGTCCGTGGCCGATGGGAAGTGACCGGACCTTCTCGGCGACCACACCAGCTTCCAGACCTGCGTTGACAGCAATCTGCTTCAGGGGCGCCTCGACGGCGAACTTTACGATGTTCGCGCCAGTTGCCTCATCACCCTCAAGAGAGAGCGACTGGAACGCACGAGCGCCAGCCTGAATGAGCGAGACGCCACCGCCGGCGACGATTCCCTCGTCCACGGCGGCCTTGGCGTTGCGCACTGCGTCTTCGATGCGGTGCTTGCGCTCCTTCAGCTCCACTTCGGTCGCCGCGCCAGCCTTGATGACCGCCACGCCGCCGGCCAGTTTGGCCAACCGCTCCTGCAGCTTTTCACGGTCGTAGTCGGAGTCGGTGTTCTGGATCTCCGCCTTGATCTGGTTGACGCGACCGGTGATCTCGTCCGCACTTCCTGCGCCTTCAACAATCGTGGTCTCGTCCTTGGTGACGACAACCTTCCGGGCAGTGCCCAGCAGGTCGAGAGTCGCGTTCTCCAGGGAAAGGCCAACTTCCTCGGCGATGACCTGACCGCCGGTGAGGATAGCAATGTCAGCAAGCATGGCCTTGCGACGGTCGCCGAACCCGGGCGCCTTGACGGCTACAGACTTGAAGGTGCCCTTGAGCTTGTTGACTACCAGGGCTGCGAGGGCTTCGCCTTCTACATCCTCTGCGATGACCAGCAGCGGTTTGCCTGACTGCATGACCTTCTCCAGGATGCCGATGACATCCTTGACGGAGGAGATCTTCGAGTTGGCGATGAGGATATAGGGATCCTCCAGCACGGATTCCTGACGCTCAGCGTCAGTAACGAAGTAACCGGAGAGGTATCCCTTATCGAAGCGCATACCCTCGGTGAGCTCCAGCTCCAACCCGAAGGTGTTGGACTCCTCGACGGTGATCACACCTTCTTTGCCGACCTTGTCGAGGGCCTGAGCGATCAGCTGACCAATCTGCGGATCAGCAGCAGAAATCGAGGCAGTAGCCGCAATCTGTTCAGTTGTCTCGACTTCCTTGGCGGAGCTCAGCAGTTCCGTGGTCACGGCATCTACGGCCTTGTCGATACCCCGCTTGAGGGCCATCGGGTCAGCGCCTGCAGCTACGTTGCGCAGCCCCTCTTTGACGAGAGCCTGGGCGAGCACCGTTGCTGTGGTCGTACCGTCGCCTGCGACGTCATCAGTCTTCTTTGCGACCTCTTTGACCAGCTCGGCACCGATCTTCTCGAAGGGGTCCTCGAGCTCGATCTCTTTGGCGATAGAGACGCCATCATTAGTGATGGTTGGCGCGCCCCATGATTTTTCGAGCACAACGTTTCGGCCGCGGGGGCCCAAGGTGACCTTGACGGCGTCAGCGAGACTGTTCAGGCCTCGCTCGAGGCCGCGGCGGGCCTCTTCGTCGAATGCAATGGTCTTAGCCATATCGGCACATGTCCTTCCTGGACGTGAGTAGATTCGGACGGTATTAGCGTCTGGGTCCCTGATACCAGAAACCCGTGCAAACGCGGCAGCGTTTGTGCGGGCCACGTCAGGGACGGACCTTGTCAGATGCCCGCGACGGACGGCCCACGCCCGGGTGTCACTCCAGGCGCCAGAAGGGCCTCATCTGATGGGTTCGTCTTAGCAGTCTCAACACGAGAGTGCTAAGACAATTTTTAGCACTCTGTGGCTGAGAGTGCAAGAAAGGTGGGTTCTCCCGACTTACTGGTATTCGGGTCCGACGACCACCACGATGGTGGCCCAGCTCTCATCTTGGGACACCGTGTCGATGCCGAGTTCTGCGGCAATTGCTTCGGCCAATTCCTGTTGATCCTGGCTGGGGTACATGACTAAGGGAGTATTGGGGGTTCCCCAGTTGGCGAAGTCCCAGTCGATCGACTGCTGCACATCGAGTCCGAGATCCTCAAGCTCTGAGCTGAGCTGCCCGGCCGAGCCGTCTGGGGCACCAGCGTTGACCGCGCGGACCGGAAATTCTTCACTGAGTCCATCGGCAGGCTGGTCTTCACCGTTTTCGCCCTCGTCCCCATTTTCGTCGGTTTCACCGTCTTCGCCGTTGCCGTCGGCCTCGTCTTCACCGTTCTCTTCACCGGTGTCAGCATCGTCCTGGGTTTCCTGCTCCTCGGCAGTTGGGGCACCCTCGTCCTCATCAGCGTCCCTGGTAACGAACCAGCCGACAGCGACGATCACGACCACCGCGACCACCAGCAGACCGATCCACTTCAGCATTCCTGAGGATGCAGCAGCGGCTGCGGGGGCCGCACCGGGGGCGCGGTGCTTACCAACTTCGTCCTGCCGGTAGGGCTGAACCTCGTCGAACTCGTCATGGGGGAACTGGCTCATGCCCCCATACTACGGGCGAGGCGGTGCTGGCAGCGGAATATCCGCACACTGTCAGCACCAGTGCGTCGTCTACGCTGGGGTGGTGTGAGCGTCTTTGAGAACTTAGTCGACCCGCTAGACCCGGGCTGGGAACACGCCCTGGCCCCGGCCGAGCCGCAGTTCGCGGCGGTTGCCGAAGAGCTTAAGCAGCGCCGATCCCAAGGTGAGCAGATCCTTCCCGCGCCCGGCGACGTGTTGCGCGCCTTCCGTCAACCCTTTGACGAGGTCCGAGTATTGGTGATCGGCCAAGATCCCTACCCCACGCCGGGGCACCCCATCGGAATGTCTTTCGCGGTCGCAGCAGATGTCAGACCACTTCCCAGGTCTCTGGCCAATATCTTCAAGGAGCTCCAGAGCGATGTTGGTATTGCGCCCAGCGCGCACGGGGACCTCACACACTGGGCTCGTCAGGGGGTGCTGATGCTCAACCGTGTGCTCACTGTCCAGGCAGGGGAACCGGCCTCCCACCGAGGCATCGGCTGGGAGGCCGTCACTGAGACCGCTGTGCGGGCGCTGGCTGAGTCCGGAAGGCCGCTGGTCTCAATCCTCTGGGGCGCCCAGGCGCGGCAGCTGCAGCCGATCCTCAATGCCGGTTCGCACACCGAGGTCATCGTGTCACCGCATCCATCGCCGCTGTCCGCATCGCGCGGCTTCTTTGGGTCACGGCCCTTCAGCCGGACCAATGAGGCGCTCCATCGGCTGGGGGCCGAGCCGATTGACTGGAAGCTGCCGCAGTCTGAGTAAAAGGACGCGCCTTGAGCGAGGGTGGGCGTGGCGTAAGTGTGGTGCTCTAGCGCCGCCGCGCATTGGATCGCTCGTTGGACTGCATCCTCGAGGTGAAGCGCCGCATGACGACGTCGCCCAGCACGATTCCTGCGGCGATAGCCATAATGATGATCAGCGCGTTGAACAGTTCAAACAGCCCGCCCATCATGGACCCGGCCGAATTCTCAATCGCGATCTGATACATGCCGCGGAAGACCATCAGGCCTGGGAGCATGAACATCATCGCTGGAACCGCCACCACCAACTGTGGGGCCCCCAACCGCAGCGCGACCACCCGGCCAAGTGCGCCTACGACGAAACCTCCAATGACCGGTGTGAAGCGGTCGCCGAGACCGGTCAACTCCCCCATATAGAGCGCGCAGAATCCCAAGGCAGCCACGGCCCCGGTGGGAAGGATGAGGCCGGGGCGGGTTTGCTCCACAATCGCGGAGGCACACCCGGCAAAGAACACCAGGATGATGAGCGCCGGGGCCGGATAGAGGCGCGTCATTCCCTGGGCTAACTCGGTCTGCACAATCCCCAACAAATCTGCACTGACGACTGCCGCCATAATGCCGGCTGTCATTCCCGCAAACGCAATCATGGTCGAGACCAACCGACCGGCAGCTGTCATCGGAAATCCATTGATCGCATCTTGGATCGCGCCGACGATCCGCACACTTGGGAGCAGAATCATCAATCCGCCTGCTGTGACCATGGATGGGGTGATATCAGCATCGAGCCAGAAAGCGATCATTGCGAACGCCGAAGCAGCGAAGCCTCCGGCCGCGAGCGCGAAGAACTCCGGAACCCGCCAGGTCGTCAGTGTCCGGGTCGTCCACATGACCAGCAGGGTCGCCGCGAAGCCCGCGGCGGCATCCAAGATCGGGGCCCCGAGGTAGCTCGCGAAGAGACTGGCGAACATGGCACCGCACACCGTCACCATCCACCGTGGGTACGGCTTGGGCTGACGGGTGATGTCCTTCAGCTCAGCCTCCGCCTCTGACCGGGTCAACCGTCCAGAGGTGACATCGGCGACAAGCCGGTGCACTGCCGAGAGAGCTTGGAAGTTCTGCGACCAGGAACGGACGACTCGCACCCGGGAGTAGGGGATCTTCGACTCGGGCGCCCAGTTGAGGCTGATGGACTGGTTGGTGATGTCTACGTCAGTGTTCTTCATCCCAAACGCCGCAGTGACAGCGATGATCGAGGTCTCAACCTCAAGCGCACCGGCACCATAACGGAACAGGGCCTCCCCGAGGTCGAGGACGAAACTCATGGTCTCCAATTCGTCGAGACCCTCGTGGAGCTCCCCTTGAACGGTGTGCTGAAACGGAGTGCCCTGGAGCCGGTCGATAATGGACTGCTCGCCAGTCTTGGGGCGTTCGGTCTGCATGATCTTGTTGAAGACGTACTGCGGGTTGACCCGGCGGTCGAAGACGGTGCTCTTCAGGATCGTGGAAGCCTTGCCGCCTGGCTTAATCTTGGGCCTGAGCCATGAGGGCCGCAGCACTGACCCGCGTCGCATCGGTTCTGTGCCGTTGACCTGCGGAATCGGTGAGGACGGACCTGTGATCGGCAGGTCGATAGGACCAGTCGGAGCCGGAGGGCGCACTGGGGATCCGCGCCCCACAACGGGCATCGCAGAGGTTGCCGTAGGCGGTTCTCTCGTGTCAGCAAGAGTGAAGTCATCGGAGTAGGCGTGGCGAGTGGATTCGGCTTCTTCGGCGACAGCTTGCTGTTCGGCGCGTGCGGCGGCCTCGGCGTCGTATTCTTCCCACTCGAGGTACGTCTCTTCCCCGGCAGCAGCCCATGACGCGGCGATTGAGCCAGTCAGGTTCTTCATGAAGCCTTCATCCTGCTCCTCTGGCTCAGGCTCAGAGGGCCGGACTACGGGAATCATGCTGGTGTCAGTCAGAGGTTCAGAAATGACAGGGTCAATAGGGGCAGTGCGGTGAACTGCGTCGTCGTCGTGCTCCCGCTGCGCGGACTCTTGTGCACGCACTCCTCGCTCCGGCATTCAACCTCCCGCAGACAAGACAATCACAAATAGGCCCGCCAAGGCGGGCTACGCACGATAATGGAAAACTTGCAGCCTGAGAGTCAGCCTGCAAGGGGCAGAGTGCCCCGTTCGTGGATCTGAATGGACTCGAACCATCGACCTCACGCGTGTGAAGCGTGCGCTCTAACCAACTGAGCTACAGATCCGGAAACCTCAGAATCTTAGCACTCGGAGAGCACCTGACCCAACTCAATGGATGGCGTCAGCGATCGGGGTTTCCCCATCGAAGAAATTGACGGTCTGCTGGCGCGCAACGTCAGCAGAGAGTGCATAGGTGATGACCTCCGCGACGTTCTCCCGCGAAGTCGATGTGGACTCTGGGGTGCCTTGGGCGCTGCCCGTTGCCGCACCGTTAGCGTCAACGGTGGTGATCTTGCCGCTGGCAGGCTCATTGGTGAGCCCACCGGGTCCGAGAATGGTGTAGTCCAATGCGGATCCACGGAGATGATTGTCTGCGTGGTGCTTAGCCGCCGCGTAGGGGTAGAAGGAGCTCTCGGGGTCCAGGTTATGGATATCTACCTCGGAGCGGACATAGGAAACCATGACATAGCGGGGAACGCCTGCCTGTGCTGCCGCATCCATCGTGCGAATAGCAGCGTCTTGATCCACCGCTTTGGTCCGTGCCGGGTTCCCACCACCGGCACCAGCGGAGAAGACCACGGCCGAGGACCCGGCGAATGCATCAGCCAGGGTCTCGGTGTCGGAGTTCTCTACATCCAGCACCACGGGGGAGGCTCCCGTTGCGGCAACGTCCTCCGCCTGATCGGGGTTGCGAATCAGCGACTCGACGGAGAAGCCAGCTTCTACGAGCTTAGGGGCAGCCAATAGGGCGATTTTTCCGTGCCCACCGACAATGACAACTTTTCTTTGATCAGCCATACCCTGCTTAACACCGAAGCAGGAAGACTATTCCTCAATGGGCCAGCGGTCTCCCCTGGTCAGCGGCTCCCAAGTCAAGACCCATCTGCCAGAAGGCTGATTCCATGCGTGTGGCAGTAGCGAAGGTTTCGGCGACTTCGCTGAACCGAGCCTCTGGGAGGAAGCGTTCACCGAGGGCGTCGATGGCAGCTGTAGCCTCGGCCGCCAACTGCTGGGACTCTTCGGAGGAGTACTCAGCTATCCACTCGGCGTAGGGGTGGTCCGGATTGGCCTCCAGCGTCGGTCTGAGCCGAGCGCCGATCTCCGCGTAGCCCACTACGCACGGAGACAGCGCAACGTGAAGATCGAGCAGGTCACCCCGCATACCGGTGTCGAGCACGTACCGGGTGTAGGCCACGGTCGCCGGGTGTTCGGGCGTAGCCTCCATCTGCTCACGGCTGATTCCCCATGCCGCACAGAGCCGGACGTGTAATTCCGTTTCCTCGACCGAAGCGTTGAGCCCCCGCAATCCTTGCGTGATGTCGGCAAGTGTGCGCCCCTTGTAGGCGGCCAGAGCATATGCGCGGGCGAACTGGATGAGGAAGAGGTAGTCCTGGATGAGGTAGTTTCGAAATGCTGCCTCCGGCAGGGTCCCGTCTTCCAGTTGGCGGAGGAAACTGTGACCGGTGTACGCCGACCATTCGGGCTCGGCGGCAGTCTTCAGACGGTCAAACAGCGTCATGCGGTGTTCCTTTCCCTACGGCGGTATCAGCCGCGTCAGGTTCATAGGGTCCCGCGCAGTGCACGGCGCGATCTCAGTTCCCCTTGGGAACTCCCCTTGGACAGTCCTGACGGTATCAAAGTGCTCGCTGGACGTGATCCTGATCGCATAGCGAACACGTTTCCCCTGATCAGAGCACGACGCCGCCGACCCACCCCGAGGCGCCTTTAAATTGCGTAACTTCTGTGTTGCTTAATCCGTGAAGCCCAGGGTAATCTAGGGACACTTGGGTGCGACACAGCGAGAGAGACAACTCGCTGAGAGGGGACCAGCTCGGTGCGGGCTGGTCCCCTCTTCTTTTGCCGACGTGAAACAGTGCAGCATGGTGTCCTGGCAGATCAGCGATCATGGTCTTATGGCACGTGATGATCAGGCTCAGAACCCCCGGCGGCGTGGCCGGAAACTCGTTCTCGGGGCGGCTACCATCCTGTCGGTCGTGAGTGTGGTGCTAGCACTGGTGTGGGCCTTCCAGCGCTCTCTGATCTACTTCCCAGACACTGCGGAGGTACCAGCGGCCTCCAGCGCCCTTCCAGGCGGGGAAGACCTAACCCTCAGGACCTCCGACGGGCTCGACCTGGAGGCCTGGTTCGCCCCGGCCTCCCCCGAGGCTGAAGCCCGAGACTTCGCAGTGCTGATGACTCCCGGGAACGCGGGAAACCGTGAATCACGGGCTGGTCTGGCCAGACATCTGCAGGAGGAGGGATTCGCAGTACTCCTGCTGGACTATCGCGGCTACAGCACGAATCCGGGCAGCCCGAGCGAGGAAGGCCTGGTCCGTGATGGGTTGGCGGCTGTTGACGCCCTGGAGACCCAGGGCTATCCGCCAGAGCGCACCATTTACTACGGAGAGTCCATCGGCGGCGGCGTGATAGCAGCACTGTTGACCGAACGCCCGCCTGCCGCGGCAGCATTCCGCTCTCCGTTCACCGAACTCGCCGACGTGGGCAGCGAGCACTACCCGTGGCTTCCCGTGAGCACCATCCTCAGGGACGAGTTCCCTGTGACGACGCACCTCAGTCAGTCCCAGGTCCCGATCTCGGTGATCCGAGCGGAGCACGACTCGGTGGTGCCAGCGCAGCTCAGCGCCGAAGTGGCATCCACGGCTCCACATCTCGTCGAGGAACGGATCGTCGAGAATGCCGACCACAACGACCCGGTCATGTTCGGTCCGGAGGTGGCAGCGGTGGTGGCTCGTCTTGCGGAGTCGGTCGACTCCTGAGCGGAGCTGTGCGGGTTTATTTGACCGCGGAAGCGGGTGAGTTCGCGGGGCCGGCGTCGCTTTCTTCAGGAGGCGTCGCGCGCAGCGTCATGCCGAGTAGCAGTGTTCCTACGCTCAACACGGCAGCACAGCGGAACGCTAGGCGGAATCCGTCCAGTGCGGCCTGGTCAGGGGCAGCTCCATCTG
Organism: Nesterenkonia haasae; assembly: GCF_010119385.1. Taxonomy (GTDB): domain Bacteria; phylum Actinomycetota; class Actinomycetes; order Actinomycetales; family Micrococcaceae; genus Nesterenkonia; species Nesterenkonia haasae. The sequence goes on along the minus strand of NZ_VFIE01000026.1, from coordinate 15,033 downwards.
CGGCAGACATGGCAGCGCCGATGCCTACTAGAGCCACCAACGCTGCAGTACCAATGGCTGCCGCCAACTGCTGAAGTGTATTGAGCACTGCAGATCCATGAGAATACAGCGGTTGCGGCAGCGGGTTCATGGCTGTCGTAAACGCCGGAGTGAATAGCAGGGCCAACCCACCGGACAGCACCAGGTGCAAGGTCAACACCATCCACAACTCAGTCTCCGGTCGCAGCAGGCTCATGCAGAACAGTGCGATGATCAGGATCGATGCCCCTGGAATCACCAGCGGCTTCGGGCCCACCCGGTCGTATATTCGGCCTACGAAGGGTGCCATAAACGCCATCAGCAAGCCTCCGGGGAGCATGAGAAGACCGGTCGCCAGGGTGTCGAGACCGCGCACTGATTGCAGGAACAGCGGCAACAGAATCAGCGCGCCGAACAGCGCGACCATCATCATCAGCATCATCATCAGGCTGCGCGTGAACATGGCGTACTTGAAGGGCTTCAGGCTCAGCAGCGCTGACTCGGTCCGCTGCAGGCGCACCTGCAGCAGGGCGAAAGCGACCAGGCAGATGATGCCCACGATGAGAACCACAACGGCCACCGGGTCCACTCCAGGGCCATCGGCTGCAGCCTCGACGTCCTCTGTGCCGTGCCCGCCGCCGATCTGACTGATGCCGTAGACCAGACCGCCGAAGCCGGGCACTGCCAGCAGAAGCGACGGTACGCTGATGCGCTTGCCCACCACGCCCGGTTCAGTGTTCAGCCGTGGCCGACCGAGGAACAGAGCAATGAGCGCGATGGGCAGAATGGTCAGAAACAGCCACCGCCACTCGGCGAAGTGCAGAATGAAGCCGGAGAGCGCAGGGCCAGTTGCCGGGGCCACTGAAATGACGATGGCGATATTTCCCATCACCACACCTCGGCGCCGCAGCGGCACTAGAGTCAGCACGGTGGTCATCAGCAGGGGCAGCATGATGGCCGTGCCGGCGGCCTGGACCACGCGTCCAGCGACCAGGAAGCTGAAACCCGGGGCCGCAGCGCTCAGCGCGGTGCCGGTAATGAACAGGATCATGGCTGCAGTGAAAACGCTTCGCAGACTGAAGCGGCCAATAATGAAGCCCGTGGTAGGAATGACCACAGCAAGAGTCAGCATGAATGCCGTCGTCAGCCACTGGACAGTAGTCTCAGCGACCTGAAATTGCTCCATGAGCGGGGTCAGTGCCACATTCATGATGGTCTCGTTGAGGATCATGACGAAAGCGGCCACCAGCAGGGCCCCGATAGTGAGCTTATCCGCAGTCGGCATCCGGCTGTCGTCCATCACCAACGGGCTGTTGTCAGCAGCAGATTTTCCGGGCGCGCGGGCCCCTGACGTGGATTCCACGGAATACTCCTCGAGGCACAGAGCATGCAGTGCCCATAATCAGATAAAGAGTCAGTGAGGAAAAGCCCCACAGAGAAGTGGCCTAGCAGGTACCCACTCCAGGCTCCGAGCCCCCTCCCGGGTTCGAACCGAGGACCTACTGTTTACAAGACAGTTGCTCTACCAGCTGAGCTAAGGAGGCGTGGGCTGCATCCTCAAGGCGCAGCGCCGACACAGTAGTCTAACGCCGAGTCAGCCATTCTGACCAACTGGCCTCACAGACGCGCCACGACGTCGTGCCGTCCCGAATTCACCAGCCGCGCTGAACACCATCCCGTGAGCCGTTCCAACGGCCCACGGCCGGCTAGGATCGCCCAGGCAGCGCAGCCGATCAACAGGCCTACGGTTATACCCCAGAACAGGCCCGTGCCTTCTGTCCATCCACCCGGACCCAGCATGATCCAGATGATGACGACATGGGCCGAATAGGCAGTCAGCGGCATGGAACCGACCGCTGCGAGCGGTAGGAGGACGTGGCGCAAAGCCTGCCGAGTCAGCGCCAAGAGCCCGACGAGCGCCATGGCCAGCCCGCCTGATCCCAAAATCTCCATAGTGCCTCCTGAATGGGGGCTTCCACTCATGAGCGCGGAGAGCATCGTCAGCCCTGGGCTTGCGACACTGATCTCCTCGATGTAGGTGGCCCACCCATTACTGCCGGAGTCTTCGAAGGAATCGACGAAGCTCTTCTCTTCAAAATCTCCATCCGGATAGCAGGAGATGAAATCATCGCCATAGTCCTCACAGACCAGCCCGTTGAGGTTGACCTCGGCACCGGGGGTGAGTGTGATGTCTTCGTATTTCTCCAGGGACCCCGAGGAATCCTCCCAGGCTGTTTCTTCCGCCGCGTTCCACACAGCGCCCGCCGCGGTACCGAGCACGCAGAGCCCGACGCCGACCGCCGCCGTGAGTGCCGCGACTTTCCTCCGGTTCAGGTCCAAACGCCCGAGCGCCAGTCCAGCCACCATCAGCGCAGTCCACACCACGATCGAGTATGTGCCTCCCAGCACGAAGGCCATCCCATCGCCCCCGCCGAAGGGGGATAGGGCCTGCATTCCCGCGGCAACTGCGGGCCCTGCGACGGCAAGTGCCCCCGCCCAGATGAGGAGGCTCCGGATTCGCATACCGATGAACACAATGGACACGGCGTACACAACACCGAAGAACGTGAGAATGACCGCCACGCTGGTACCCAGCAGTTCCAGAACCAGCCCCATGAGGAATATGACCAGACCGCGGCCGAGCAGTCCGAGCCGCAGCGGAGTGAGCTCAGCGCCGGCCGGCACCCGTGAACGTCCGGTCATCAGCGCGATTGAGATGCCAGCCAGGAGCGCGAAGAGGATGGAGGACCGACCCGAGGCGATTTCTGGCCACGTCGTCGGGTCATTCCAGACCATTCCGCCGTAGACGTCGAGGGTGTGCGCCGCGACCATGCCGATCACGGCTAGGCCTCTGGCGATGTCGAGGGCGACAATCCGTGGTGGCTGGCCGAAACTGCGCACTCTATTCCACACTGTGGACTTAGTCGTGATTTTTGGCTGAGGCGTCAGAGGTGCCTCAGGGGCGAGAGATGTTGCCATGGCTCGTCATTGTCCATTCTGCGCGCGAGCCAGGACCGGTGCGGCACCCTACGGCCGCGCCGACACTCGAAGAGAGTTAGCTCGAGAGGATATCCCAGGCCCAATGGGTCCTGAGGGACAACATCATAAGCCTCTGCTCAGCGAGAAAGTGGCCGACTCCATCACCGGTTGGCTGCAGTGCGCGGCAGACTACTCGTCCTCGGCGGCGTCGTCCTCTTCAACGTCTGCGTCCTCAACGTCTTCAACGTCGTCTTCTACCTCATCGACGACTTGTTCCCCGGTCTCGTCCTGGTACTCCTGAACCGCGGCCAGAATCACCTCACCGGTGTTCATGATGTCTTCGACCTGCTCACCGTCAACAAAGATGGACGGGGTAGCCGTCACACTGTTTGCGCTCGCCAGATCAGTTGTGTAGCTGACGAATGCACGGTAGTCGCCGTCCTCCACACAGTCGGAGATGTCCACTCCGTAGTCATTCTGGGCACGAGCTGCGAGCTCATCGTTGGAATACTCCGCGCCCTGTGCCCGCTCAGCCGTGACCGAACCGAGGAACGACAAGTAGTTCTCAGGGTGATCTTCTGCCATGCAGGCGAACGCGTTTGCCGCGCGCGCCGAGTACGCCATGGGCTGGAACTGCACTGAGCGGTACTCCAACGTGATGGCACCAGCGTCGACCCACTCGGTAAGCATCTGATGGTAAGCCGATTCGAAACTGCCGCAGCCCGGGCACGCAGCATCGGTGTAGATCAGGACATGTGGCGGTTCACCTTCCTCGCGAGGCTCCACCCCAACGGGCATGTCTTCCGGCGATTCGGCAGCCGGGACATCTCCGATGTCTTCCGCGTCGACCGTGCCGATATCCTCGCCTTCGACCAACTCGAAGGAAGAGGTCAGCACGAAGCCACCCTGCTCGTTGGCGGCTGCCGGTGCTGGTCCTTCGGTGTAGCTTCCGTTATCGCCACGGTTGACGACCCAGAGAGTCAGACCCACAACGACGGCCACGGCGACGACTACTACGCCAATGCGCAGCAGCAGGGACTGCATCTTCTGCTTGCGCTCCTGCTCCTGCTGAAGTTTGCGAGCTTGCTCGCGCGCGCTGACGCCGTTTCGTGCCATAGGGGAACTCCGTAAAAACGCTGTCTGAGACTGAGGACAATAGATACCAGGATACCGCGTGTGCCGAACCGCTCAGGGTAGGGTGAAACAAAGAATCGAAAGGGACGGATGCGCGATGACAGAGACTACCGAGAAGGACCAACACCGGACCGGATATGACTTTGTGGTGGTCGCCAACCGCCTCGCCGTCAACCGGGTCACCGCTAGTGATGGTTCCATAGGATGGCAGCGTTCACCGGGTGGGCTCGTGACTGCTCTGGCTCCGATCATGTCCAGCTCCGGCGGCGCATGGGTCGGTTGGCACGGTGCCCCGGATGAGACGCTGGAGCCGTTCGATCACGACAGCATGCACCTTCATCCGGTGCCGCTGAGTGAGCAGGAGGTCGAGGACTTCTATGAAGGGTTCTCCAACGGCACGCTGTGGCCGCTGTACCACGATGTGATCGCTCGGCCTTTGTTTCACCGCCACTGGTGGGACGCCTATAAGCGAGTCAATCAGCGGTTCGCGGAGGCTACCGCGCTTGTTGCAGCTGAGAATGCGACCGTTTGGGTCCAGGACTACCAACTGCAGTTGGTCCCGCAGATGCTGCGCGACATCCGCCCGGATGTGAAGATCGGGTTTTTCAATCACATCCCATTCCCGCCTCCAGGACTTTTCGCGCAACTGCCCTGGCGCCATTCGGTGATGAAAGGCCTCCTCGGCGCAGACCTAATCGGCTTCCAGCGAGAGTCGGATGCCAAGAACTTTCAGCGCGCAGTGCGTGCCCGGCTGGGCTTCTACATCAAGTCCGACCGGGTCTACGTCCCCTTGGAGGCCGACGCCGCGGCACCGCTGGAAGGGTTCACCGCCGACCCTGCCCGCGGCACCGCCCCGCGGCAGCTCTCAGCCCCCGCTGAGGGGACCTACCGCGGTTCGGAGGCAACGGCCTTCCCCATCTCGATCGACACCGACCGGATTGTGGAGCTCTCGAACGACCCCAAGATCATTGCCCGCGCTGCGCAGATTCGAGCCGAGCTCGGCAACCCGGAGATAATCTTCCTGGGCGTGGACCGGCTGGACTACACCAAAGGCATCCGCCACCGCATGAAGGCCTATGAGGAGTTGCTGCAACAGGGCAAGCTTCAGGTCGGGACTCACACCATGGTGCAGATCGCCTCCCCTTCACGTGAAGGCGTGGAGTCGTACCAGCGGCTGCGCGATGAGATTGAGCTTGCGGTGGGCCGGATCAACGGTGAGTTCGACACCATGGGGCACACCGCGATTCGGTACCTGCACCACTCCTATCCCATTGAAGAGATGGTGGCGCTCTATCTGGCCGCTGACGTCATGCTGGTCACCGCTCTGCGCGATGGGATGAACCTGGTGGCCAAGGAGTATGTGGCAGCGCGTAAGGATGGCTCAGGGGTGCTGGTGTTGAGCGAATTCACCGGCGCCGCAGATCAGCTGCGGCAGGCGCTGCTGATCAATCCGCATGACATTGACGAACTCAAGGCCGCCATTGTGCAGGCCGCCGTATTGGACCAGGAGGATGTCCGCAAACGCATGCGTTCCCTCCGCCGCCAGGTGGTCAGCCACAATGTGCAGCGGTGGGCTGAGGAGTTCATGCACCGCCTACATCAGCTGTAGAACCGACTCTCAGCGCGCTAGGTGGCCGATTTCGCCGCTAAATTCTAGAATTTTGCCCCGTTGTGGCGGTGGATTCGGCCACTAGGCCGGTACGACGACGTGAATGGAGACTCACATGCCCCTTGCACCTGATTTGGATACCGCCCTGAGGGAGCTTTCCGCGCAGCATGCTCTGCTGGTGTGCTTGGACTTTGACGGTTGCGTCGCCGAACTGGTCGCAGACGCCGACACAGCGCGACCTGTTCCGGCGAACGCTGAGGCCATCAGCCGGTTGGCCGTGCTGAGCGGAGTCACCCTTGCCTACGTTTCTGGGCGGCCCCTTCAGGCGTTGCGCAGCCTCGCCGAACCGCCAGCCGAGGCTCTTCTGTTCGGCTCTCATGGAGCGGAACGTTGGCTGGGTCCTGACTCGGCAGGACTGGTACTCGATGATGCCCAAGCAGCCGCACGCCGAGAAGTTCTGCGAACCCTTGAGGCGGTAGCAGCTGAGCATGACGGAGCTTGGGTGGAACACAAACCAGCCGGCGGGGCCATCCACGTGCGCCGCATTCCGGACCTGACCTACGGCGAAGCAGTCCTGGACGAGGCACGCAGCGCACTCGCCATGGTCGACCAGGCACACATCAAAGAGGGCAAGCAGATCGTCGAAGCCGTAGTGATCCAGTCTTCCAAAGGAGAAGCCATCGAAGAGCTGCGCGAGCTCACCTCGCCAGATGCAGTGTTCTTCGCAGGCGACGACGTCACCGATGAGCACGGTTTTGCGGTACTGCGCGGCGGTGATGTGGGCGTCAAGGTAGGACCGGGCACAACCAAGGCGGACTTTCGCATCGACGAACCCGCAGATTTGGCGGAAGTTCTGAATCGTATCGTCGAGTGGAGAGTGCGCGCCGAGTAGTCACCGGGCACCTCTGACTCCGCACAACGCAGGCGCTTGCACCTAGACTTTGACCTATGAACCCCGTCTCCGGCTTGAGTCTCACCGCCTCGGGCACCATTCCGCAGGAACTGCTGGACCTTCCGTGGCATCTGCCGCTCATCAAATGGCCTGCCGATGTTCTCGCCGCCCTCCCCCGGGGCATTTCACGGCATATTGTGCGATTCGCCTACCTTGGCGGATCCGTGATCGCGATCAAGGAAACCTCCGAGCGTGCCGCCCGGCATGAGTACCGGATGCTGCGTCAGTTGGGCCGGCTGGGAGCCCCCTGTGTGAAACCCGTAGCCGAGGTCACAGGTCGCACGGACCCTGACGGGGAGCCTTTGTCCCCTGCCCTGGTGACCCGACACTTGCGCTTCTCATTGCCCTACCGTGCGGTCTTCAACCAGATGATGCGCAAGGACACCCTGCAACGGCTCATTGACGCCCAGGCGCTGCTGATGGTGGAGCTGCATCTGCTCGGGTTCTACTGGGGCGACGTCTCCTTGTCCAACACACTCTTCCGCCGCGACGCCGGCAATTTCAAGGCATATCTGGTGGACGCCGAGACCGGTGAGCTCCATCCGAAGCTCTCGGCGGGACAGCGTGAGTACGATCTGGAGATCGCCCAAATCAATATTGCTGGCGAGCTGATGGATTTGATGGAGGGTGGGTTCGTTGACGAAGATGTCGACGCACTGGCCACCAGCAGCCAGTTCATCGACTCTTACAGAGGCCTGTGGCAGGAACTGACCGGGGACACTGCGTTCAACCCTGACCAGCAGTGGCTCATGGAGGAGCGAATCAGACGCCTCAATGAGCTTGGTTTCGACGTCGAGGAGTATGACATCCGCTCGGCTCGCGATGAAGGTCACCTGTTACTTCGGCCCAAGGTGGTGGACCCTGGCCACCACCAGCGCCGCCTGATGGCCTTGACCGGGTTGGATGTCCAAGAGAATCAGGCACGTCGGCTCTTGGGCGCCATTGATGCGTATCGAGCTGCGACGGATCCTCATGGAGACGAAGCCGTGGCAGCGCATATGTGGACACAGCACGTATTCCAACCGCTTATCGGCAAAATCCCCCGGGACCTCCGGAACAAACTGGAGCCGGCAGAGATTATGCACCAGCTTTTGGACTACCGATGGCAGCTGTCGGAACGCGAAGGCAGAGATGTGCCTCTCGAGGAGGCGCTTTCCCCCTTCATCGACGAGGAGCTTCGCGGATACCGTGACGAAGCCGTTCTGATGGTGAATCCGCCCACAGATGTGATGAAGCAGATGGAGCTGGGCGTCAGCCCCTCAGCCACCGGGGAGGACGACTCAGCTCATGATGAGGACTCCTCCGCCTGGTATTCCTGATGGAACACTAACGTTTTGGCGACGCGGGGGTAGGTGGACTCCGGCAAGCATGCATCGCACCGAACCGCCGGAGGCCTCGATAGTGGACACGTCCACAGTCAGAATCCGGGAAGTACGTCTCATGGCTCGCACCTGGTCTGACCGCAGCGCCCCGTAGGCAGTAGTCGACATCACCAAGACAGGCCCCGAGTGGCCGGTCAGCTGCAGCACATTGCCCGCAAAGTGCCTGACCTGTGATTCGGTGAGTTCCACCACCACCTCACTTGAGGCGCTGAGCAGGCCCAGCACCCGATCACGGTCACTGCTGTCAGGGATCAGTCCGCTGCCGATCACAGAGACCGTCTCCCCCACGCTCATCATCACATTGGTGTGATAGATGGGCGTACCAGATGAATCCACCGCATCGAACAAAACCGGCTGAAGTCCAATTTCATCGCAGAAGCGCTGGAACAAACCTGGCGTCAGCCGATGCGACCGGCAACCGTAGGCCAGTTTGTTCCGGTGGTCGATCACCACTGAGCCGGTTCCTTCGAGGAACTCTCCGTGGTTCTCAGCCTCACTGAGATCTACGACATCACTAATTTCGAAACGGAGTCTCAGCAGGTCAACGACGTCGGATCTGCGCTCATGTCTGCGGTTCGGCACGAACATCGGGCACAGAACCACACGCCCGTCCGGGTGGGTCGTAAACCAATTGTTCGGAAAGACACTGTCCGGACTGAGCCCTGACTCATCCTCGACCAGCGACACGCCAATTCCTTCCGCGGCCAGCGCATCAGCCAACTGCGTCGACTCAGCGTAGGCGCGGCGCGCGGCCTGAGTCGCGTTCAGGGGGAGGCCATGTTGAAAAGCGTTGTCGGCTGCAGTATCCGGGTTGACCGAAAAATGGTGCGGACGCACCATCACCACATGAGCCGGAGCTTGCAGGGTAGAAACACTCGGGGCGGCCAACAGTTGAGGGCTCATGATTAGCTCACCGGTTTCATGGAATTGACCAGAGAGAACAGATCTTTGGGGTCTTCAGGATCAGCAACGAGGTCGATGTGGCTCTGCAGGTCCGTCCCAGCGGTCGCATCGCGCAGACAGCGAAGCGCTGAGAAGTCCGCGATCGCGAAACCTACAGAGTCAAAGACTGTGACCTCTCCTGCGGAGCGCCGTCCCTGTTCTTCTCCCGTCAGCACTTTCCAGAACTCCGTCACGGGAAAATCCGCAGCCATTTGCTGGATTTCTCCCTCGATACGGGTCTGCTCGGGGTACTCCACGAACACCCTGGACCGCTTGAGGATCTCCGCGTCCAGCTCCGTCTTACCAGGACAGTCTCCGCCCACTGCGTTGATATGGACCCCATCCTGCACCTGATCGTTGCGCAGGATTGTGTTGCGCGCCTTGTCCGCCGTGCAGGTGGTCACCACATCTGCGCCAAGAAGTGCCTCATCTATCGATCCGACAGCCACAATGTTGAAGCCGAGAGGCTGAAGATTCCGCCGGAGCTTCTCCACAGCTGCGTAATCGACGTCAAACACACGCAGGTGATCGATGCCCATGATTGCTCGGAAAGCCAAGGCCTGGAACTCCGCTTGGGACCCCGCTCCAATCATCGCCATCACTGCCGAGTCCGGGCGCGCCAGTCGACGAGCCACCATGGCTGAGGTTGCCGCAGTTCGCAGCGCGGTGAGCAGAGTCATCTCAGCTACGAATGTGGGATACCCATTGTCAACTTCGGCGAGCATCCCAAAGGCAGTGACAGTTTGAAACCCTCGAGCAGGGTTCGACGGGTGCCCATTGACGTACTTGAACGCGTACTCCTGATTGTCAGACGTCGGCATCAGCTCGATCACTCCGAAAGGTGTGTGACTGGCCACCCGCGGAATCTTGTCGAACGCCTCCCACCGGGAGAAGTCAGCTTCCAGATACTCGACCATCGCGGTCAGGATGTCTTCCACGCCGTCGCGCTGGATCCACCGGGTCATGCTTTTCACGTCTACGAACTGAGTCATTGCAGCGCTCCATCGTTGGCGGTTGAGGGTATACATCCAGCGTAAGGATTTCGATGTGCAAACGTAATTACCAATGCGAGCGATTTTTGCGAATATTGTAGTCAAAATGTCACAAGTGATTTAGCATCATGAGATGAAGAGACTCACAGACTTGGATCGAGCGCTGATTTCTGAGTTGCGGCGCGACGGACGCGCACCAGTGTCGAGCCTTGCGGATCGGCTAGGAGTTTCACGCGCCACGGTGACTAAGCGCATCGACAGGCTCACCGCAGAGGGGGTGATCGTCGGATTCAGTGTTCGGATCCGAGACCCGCGGGAGATCTCCGAAATCAGAGCCATCAGTCTCATTGAGCTTTTCGGTCGCGCGACGAGCCAGGTGATTGCCGAACTCCGCGGCTACCCCGAGATCACTGCGCTGCACACCACCAACGGCGCATGGGACATGGTCGCGGAGATTTCCTGTAGGGATCTACAAGAATTCGACGCGCTGCTGAGCCGCCTGCGCGGGGTGAAAGGGATCATGAACTCTGAGACGAGTCTGCTGCTGAGTTCCGTGGTCCGATGACGTAAGCCGGCGGCGTCGTTGTCCCTTCAGCGCCGGGCAAGCTTTCGGCCAATCTCCGCGGCGGTTCGATTCATCAATGGAACTGCGTGCCGGACGAAGGAATCATCCATACGCGCAGTGGGACCGGAGACTGAGAGCCCCATGCGGGTCGGGCCATGGGGAATGGAAACGGCCAGACATCGGACACCGAGCTCCTGCTCCTCGTCATCCAGTGCATACCTCTGGCGCGAAATAGTCGGCAACTGATCGATGAGCGCCTGGGGTTTGGTGAGAGTCTTCGATGTCATTGCTGGCATACCAGTGGAGGCCAGCACTTCTCGCACCCGCTGCTCATCCATGCTCGCGAGCATGGCTTTACCAACCCCTGTGGAGTGCATATAGGCCCTGCGTCCCACCTCGGTGAACATCCTCATCGAATGCGGCGAGGGCACCTGTGCAATGTAGACCACCATCTCGGACTCCATAGCAGCCATGTTCACACTTTCGCCGAGTTCGGAGACCAGCGACTGCATCTGCGGAATCGCCAATCCACCCAGCTGACGTGTGGCACTTTCACCGAGCGGGACGAGGTTGGCGCCCAGAGCGTATCGCTTATCGGGAAGCTGATGGACCACTCCCAGCCCCATCAGGGTATGCAGGAGCCGGTGCACGGTGGGGCCCGCGAGCCCGGAGGCCTCCTTCAGTTGACCAGCAGTGGCACTGCCATCGAACTGCACGAGGTCATCGAGGAGCCCAAAGGCACGCTCGATCACTTGAACCCGCTGAGGCTGGCGATGAGACGTTAAGTCCGTATCGCGGACTACTTCTTCCATACTGTGGATTCTATGGCATAGAAATGAGGGTAGTGGAACTCCCGTCACTATGACCCCCAAAGGAGCAACAATGGCCATTACCCTCAACCCGCCATACGAGGTCGGCGGCACCGACGTCATCCTCACGGAGGAGGCTCTTCGATTTGTGGAGGAGCTGCACGCCAGGTTCGCCGCCACTCGAGCTGAGCTGCTGAGTAAGCGCACTGTCGCGCAAGAACAGGCTGCACGGAGTGGAACCATGGACTTTCCAGCTGAAACTGCCCATGTGCGCAGTGGTGACTGGACCGTCGCTCAGCAGCCGGATAGCCTAGCGGACCGCCGGGTCGAGATCACGGGCCCTCCCGCACCGGCGAAGATGGCTATCAATGCTTTGAACTCGGGTGCAAAGGTGTGGTTGGCCTGCTTGGAAGATGCACTGTCTCCCTCCTGGCAGAATCTCATCGACGGTCAGAAGAATCTCTATGAAGCCGCTCGAGGCTCCCTCACATTCACCTCCGCGGAAGGCAAGCAATACTCTTTGCGTGAGGACGTTCCGCTGCCGGTGGTTGTGGTTCGTCCCCGAGGCTGGCATCTTCCAGAAAAGAACATTGCAATTGACGGTGAGCGAGCCGTCGGTGCGCTCGTCGACTTTGGTCTGCACTTTTTTCACAACGCCAAGGTGCTCAGTGAGAAGGGAACGGGGCCCTTCTACTATCTTCCAAAATTGGAACACTACTTGGAGGCGCGGCTGTGGAACGAGATCTTCACTTTCGCCGAGGAGCGACTGGGAGTGCCCCACGGGACAGTCCGGGCGACAGTTCTCATTGAGACGATCCCGGCCGCATTCCAAATGGATGAAATTCTCTACGAGCTCCGCGACCACGCTTCCGGTCTCAATGCGGGCCGTTGGGATTACCTCTTCAGCATCATCAAGTACTTCCGCGCCTCAGGGGCAGACTTTGTCCTGCCGGACCGCGCTCAAGTGTCCATGACCCAACCTTTTATGCGCAGCTACACTGAACTGCTGGTCAAGACCTGTCACCGGCGCGGCGCTTTCGCCATGGGTGGCATGGCGGCCTTCATCCCGAATCGACGTGAACCCGAGGTCACCGCCCGGGCCATAGAAAAAGTGCGTGAAGATAAGTCTCGCGAGGCTCAGGACGGATTCGATGGATCATGGGTGGCCCATCCCGATCTTGTTGAGCTCTGCTCCGAGGAGTTCAGCAAAGTGCTGGGCACTAAAGCGAACCAAATTGATCGGCAGCGAGACGACGTTGATGTCTCAGCCGCAGACCTTCTCAGTATTGGTGCAGCCCAGGGCGAGGTCACTGAGCATGGCGTGCGGATGAACCTGTATGTGGCCGTGTACTACACAGCGGTGTGGCTTTCTGGGAACGGGGCCGTGGCTATTCACAACCTGATGGAGGACGCCGCCACAGCGGAGATTTCACGATCACAGGTATGGCAGCAGATCCACAATGGGACCATCACCGCCGATACCGACGTTCCCGTCACCACTGAGCTGGTCGAGAAACTGTTGGTGGAGGAAGTCAACCGACTGCGCTCCGAGATCAATGACCCAGAGACATTCGGCAAATACTTTGAGCCTGCTGCTGACATTGTGAAGGAACTCGTGCTGAACACAGAGTCCTACGAGGAGTACCTGACTACTCCAGCCTACGAGATCCTTCGCTGAGCCGGCCGCTATAGACCTTCGTCTGTGAAGAGGCGCTCATCAGGATCGGTGAGCGCCTCTTCCAGCAGTGCCCGGTTGCTCTTCAACGACTGCAGGTCTTTCTTGACCACTTGATCACGAGTCCTAGCGACCGCTTCAGCAACGAGGTTGATCTGGGCCTTGAATTCTTCCGCATGGCGTGGTTTCGCTGAATCTGGCAGGTCCAGAAACAGATCCAGAGTCCGCGGCAGATGGCGCGAGATGGTGTGGAAAACCGCATCTTGCTGCTCCGGAACACGTTCGAGTGTTTCCCACCGGCTGACGATCTCTTCGAGTCCCACCACTGTCATCCTCAACTGGCCGTGGCTGGAGGGAGGGAGCTGCTGAGACTTAGTACGCACGGTAGATTCGATCGCGCGGAGCCTTTCTCTGAGCGACTCCTGCTGCGTCGTGAGCTCCGCTGTTTTACGTTGGAGACTGAGTTCCCGGCCGAACAGCATGCCGTAAGTGCCCCCAGCTGCGGCGCCGCCGACAACCGCACCGGCAGCAAATGCCCAGGGATTGGGCAGCATCAGGATCAGCAGGACCGCGAAGCCGATAATGAATGCAACCGCAGAGGCGGTGTATTTCAGGTTCTTCTGCTGCGGTCTGTCCTCGGGCGTGGGGCCTTCAAGTGTCACCACATAAGCTTATCTCTGAAACGTGGGCACCACCTTGGCACCCACCTTGGAGGAGGCACTGAACCGATGAATACGACAACTGCGGGTCAAATGGCTCGTCGAGTCTTCTTATGGGCGATGATTGTCTCCTTCTGTCTGGCAGCAGGCGCGGGCATCTTGGTGCTGCTCGGGCTCAGCTTCGATGAAACTGGCGGCCAGGTCCTCCTGACCACCGTGACGGTTGGCCTTCACAGCCTGGCCATGCTGTGCTGCGGAGCGGTGTTTGCCCGTCCATCACGTCTGGTCGGAATCTTTGGCACCGCAGTGTGCGTACTCAGCATGACCTGGAGCATAGTGATCATTTGGGCTGAATGGAGCGAATGGGAGCCGGTCCAAGTTCTCTTATCCGGTATCACTCTTGCAGTTGCTTTCAGCTTCGTGAGCTTGTTGCTCGCGTCGACAACCCACCGAGACAAGCTCATACAAGGACTGCTGTGGTCTGCGGTGGTATTGGTGGCCCTCGGGGCTCTGCTGACTCTGTCGCTCATCTGGGAACTCTGGTGGGAGAGCGAGGCGTTTGGCCGCTTCTATGGGATCGTTCTGATTCTGGCCGTACTCACGGGCGTGGTCGCCCCGCTTCTGTCTGCACTCCGGCATCGCGCAGCTCCCGACCAGGCCTTCCAGACCACAGCGACGGAAACAGAGCCCGACGCCTCCGCGGCCGGAGCGGCTCTGTCTCCAGAGATCGCGGCAGCCTTAGAAGATGAGGCCAGACGACAAGGAGTGACCGTGGACCAGCTGGTGGCACCTCTGCTGAAGAGTTCACGATAGGTCGGGGCAGGTGGCACCACTGTGCGCCGAATACGGACGAGAGTTCTAAGTACGGCCTTTTGTATGGTCGGGGTGACAGGATTTGAACCTGCGGCCTCGTCGTCCCGAACGACGCGCGCTACCAAGCTGCGCTACACCCCGTGATGGCAAATGCCAAGCGCTAATATTACCGTGCCGATACGGCTACGGGGAAATTGCCGCTTAACGCAACTAAGGCCTGAACTCGGCGCCATTGCTGAGTTCAGGCCTTAGTTCTATGTTGTGTCCGGCGGTGTCCTACTCTCCCACACCCTCCCGGGTGCAGTACCATCGGCGCTGTGGGTCTTAGCTTCCGGGTTCGGGATGGGACCGGGCGTTTCCCCCACGCTATGACCGCCGTAACCCTTTCAACCACACCCCCAAACCACCTGTTCTTCATACCAGGTACGGGGGTGGGTAAACCTATTTTGTGGTTACAACCAAACGTGCGTATTCAATTAACTAGTGGACATACGTTGTTGTTTC
>NZ_VFIE01000017.1:619065-694844 GCF_010119385.1 Nesterenkonia haasae | reverse complement strand
AGGCGTCCGGATTCGACGTGTTTGCGGATTAGTTCTGGCAGGCCGGGTTCGTGGAAGGGGAGGTCTCCTGCGGAGAGGGACGCGATTTTTTCGGGGTCGATATCGACTCCGACCACGTTGAATCCGAGTTCGGCCATACACGCGGCATGGGTAGCACCAAGATAACCCGTACCAATAACAGAAATATTCTTCACTTGAACAGTCACAGGGGACATCCTAATCCGCACGCGTGACGTGCGGATTAACGACCGTCCGCCATGGCTGTCGGGCTACCTGCCGCAGTAGCTCATTCCGGTGAATGACGAAAGGGTCGAGGAGCCCCGGCGCCGCCTGCACCGCGAACTCTAGAGTCTGCTGCTGGTCAATGTCAGGAGTGTCGTATCCGCCGTCCCCGGCCGCAGTCATAGCAGAGACCGTACACAGCTTCAGCCGTCGTTGAAGTAATGACTCACGGATCGCTATGGTACTGACAGCGGACCGTTGCAGCACAGTGGTGGCGCGACTCAACAGACCAGAACGAGTGATGACATATCGCTCTGTGATCGTGTGTCCCAGTGCTCGGTACGCAACGCCAGCCGCGAGCAGAGCCAGCGGCCAGAATACAGCTGCTGCCCACAGCGCTTGATACGCGACGACGTCAATGACAGCAAGCCACGCCAACAGCCCAGCCAGAGCGAGGGCGAAACCAGTTGCCCACCAGAGCCGACGCCGAAGTGCTCCACGCGGATGGGGTGTCAGGTCCGCGTGGAAGGGGTTGTCGGAATCTCCGAGCACCTCACCGGCCACCTCTGCGGCGCGGCGAACTGGCCCGCGGGGCAGTATCGCAGCTGGTTCTGACATTGACGACACATCGAGGCCGGTGGTGATCACGCTGGTGTCGCTGACCCCCATCCAGCGCCACACGACCGGCTCAGAGATCTGGGCGCCGCGGATCCGATTTTCGTCACGGTTGACCTCTCGGGTGGTGAAGAGGCCCTTTCGGGTGCGCAACATAGTGCCCTCGCGACTGCTCACCCGAGCCAATTCGAAACCCCAGTTCTCGGTGAAGTAGTTAATGCCCAGACCAATAGCCCCAAGCGCTCCGACGGCAATAGCGGCAATAAACAGGGTGCCGACCCAGCCGATGGCCCCCCAGTCCAGTAACCCGACGATGAATCCATAGAGATCGAGACCCACTGTGCTCAGCAGCCAGAGCGCACCCCAACCGACCCCCAAGGCCAGCGCATAGGCCCAGATGTTGAACATGTTGTAGATGAACCAGCCTGGTTCGAATCGAGCGAATACTCTGAGCGGTTCAACGATGTGGCCCGCGGCCGTCGCTCGGGAAGGCACATTTCCCCCAGCCCCTGCTGACGGGAGTTCCTGTGGGCCGTCTTCAGGGGCCGCGGTACTCTGCTGAGCTTCTGGGAGCTCTTCCACCCCGCGCAGGAGGCTGTTCTGAAGTGTTCGAGCATCGGCGACGCTCAGTGCGTCCAGCGAGAGTGCGGATTCCCCGGCCGCAGCCTGTTGACCGGCCCCGATGTTAACCACTCGCATTCCGGCCAGTCGGTGACGCAGCTTCGCCTCGACATCCACACTGCGAATCCGGTCTCGTTGAACTGAGCGATGCCGCCGCAATAGCACGCCGGTTTTGAGCTCAACATAGCTCGGTGTCATGCGGAAGCGAGTAAAGATCCACCGCAGCACGTCGTAGATCGCACCCAAGGCGCCGAAGACCGCCAGAGCTATCAGCGGCCAGATCTGGCCTTCGGAGGCATCAACGTCGAACACCCAGATCGCCACTGACGCCGGCAGGAGCGATAGGGCGGTGATCACCAGATCGACCCAGATGATGCGTGAACTGAGCCGATGCCACTGCAGGGTGGGGGTGTTGGGTGGAGCTGGGTCGGGAGGGTTCAGAAGTGGGGGGCTCATGTGCCGTCCCCAGGGATCTGTTGCGTAGACTCGGTCAATTCCGCGGCCAGGCGGGCGGCCGTTTCCTGGTCAAGGCCGCCGATATCTATTGCCCCGTAGGACGAGGCTGTCGTCACACGAAGCGTGGACAGTCCCAGCACCTGCTCGAGAGGTCCGCGCAGGGCGTCCACGGTTTGCACGCGGGACAAAGGAGCGGCCCGCCATTCCCGGACCAGCCAGCCACTGCGGGCATAGACTGCCTCGGGGGTGGTCTCCCAACGGTGAACCCGGTACCGCCAGAAGGGCTCCACCAGAACTCCCACCAGCAAGAGCAGGCTGGCAGTGATCACTGCCACGATAAGCCAGGAGCGCGCGGCTTCCCACCACACATAGGCCACAATGGCAGCCGCCAGAATCGGCACCATCAGCACCAACGACTGCAACATCCACCACCCGATGGCTCGTCTGTCGACCATATGCATTGGTGGGCGGAGAGACAGCGTGGAGGAGTCCACAGCTGACTCTTTGGAAAGGGGAGTGGCGTTGCTCGGCGAACTCGGAGGATGCGTATCGTAGGTGGCAGTGTTCACCGTTTCACTGTAGAAGTGACACGTGGTGACCGAACCTGCCAAAAGTCATGACTTAGACCCCGGTGTCAGTCCTCGGCGTCCCTCAGCCCATGGTCAGCATCTGGGTTCGCCCGCACCATCTCCGTCAGCTGGTGGGCCGCAGCGACCACGACGCCGGCGAACTTCCTGCCCGGCTGGCGAGAGAGTCGTTCAATGGGACCGGAGATGGACACCGCAGCAATCACCCTTCCAGATGGTCCACGTACGGGAGCCGACACTGAAGCCACACCGGGCTCCCGTTCACCCAGGGACTCTCCCCAACCGCGGCGCCGCACACCGGCCAAGACTGTAGGTGTAAACCGAGCCCGCCAGAGGCCCTCAACCAGGCGTTCGTGGTCTTCCCAAGCCAGAAGTACCTGTGCGGCCGAGCCGGCCTTCATGGACAACTGAGTTCCCACGGGAATGGAGTCCCGCAAGCCAATTGGCCGCTCGGCCGAGGCGACGCAGACACGCGCCTCGCCCTGGCGGCGAAAGATCTGGCTGGACTCACCGGTGACGTCGCGAAGCTTAAGCAGGATCGGGCCGGCCGCGGAGACCAGTTGGTCATCTCCAGCAGCAGCAGCAAGCTCCGCCAAGCGTGACCCGATCACGTATCGACCACGGACATCCCGGGACAGGAACCTGTGATGGACCAAGGCAGAGGCAAGACGATGCAGCGTCGGACGCGCCAGACCGGTGCACTCCACCAGCTGCGCAAGAGTAGCCGGACCAGCTTCCAACGCGTCCATAATCATGACGGACTTGTCGATCACACCGATGCCGGAGGGTGAGTGCAGAGGTCTGGGTGAGTCGGGACGGGTGCCCGCTGAGGACGCAGATTTCTCGGCCATACAGCACAGTCTAGCGTGGGTCTCACATATTGAGATGTGAGCATGCTCTTCTAGAGGCTCCCAGGCAACAGTGGTTCCCTAGAGATGCGAAGCCTTACCGGGCCGGCGTCGTCGTTTTTCGCCACCCCGAAAATTACGACGGCGCCCACAGATTTCTGGAGGAACTCATGGTGGAGATTGCCAGCGACAAGCCGCTGACCCTGGCCGAAAAGGTCTGGCGCGACCACGTCGTGGTCCGGGGAGAGGACAAAGACGGGCAACGGTCGCCCGACCTCCTCTATATCGACCTGCACCTGGTCCATGAGGTCACCAGTCCGCAGGCGTTCGAAGGCCTCCGGTTGGCAGGACGTCCGGTGCGCCGGCCTGACCTGACGATCGCCACCGAGGACCACAACACTCCCACCCTGGAGATCGACAAGCCAATTGCTGACCCCGTCAGCCGCATACAGGTAGACACCCTGCGCGCCAACTGCGAAGAGTTCGGCATTCGACTGCACTCCCTGGGAGACGCCAACCAGGGGATTGTGCACGTGGTAGGACCCCAGCTTGGCCTGACACAACCAGGAATGACCGTGGTCTGCGGTGATTCCCACACCTCTACCCACGGTGCCTTCGGGTCGCTGGCCATGGGCATCGGCACCAGCGAAGTCGAACATGTCCTGGCCACCCAGACGCTGTCCCTGAAGCCCTTCAAGACCATGGCTGTGACAGTCAACGGGACCCTGCAGCCGGGAGTCAGCTCCAAAGACATCATCCTGGCGGTCATCGCGAAGATCGGAACCGGCGGGGGTCAGGGCTACGTCCTGGAATACCGCGGCTCCGCGATCGAGCAGCTGTCCATGGAAGCACGAATGACCATCTGCAATATGAGCATTGAAGCAGGCGCCCGAGCGGGGATGGTAGGACCCGACGAGACGACCTTTGAATACGTCAAAGGACGCCCGCACGCACCCACCGGCGAAGACTGGGACACTGCGGTGGACTACTGGCGTTCCCTCCGCACCGAAGACGGTGCCGAGTTCGACGCTGAGGTCACGATCGACGCAGACACACTCGAACCATTCGTCACATGGGGCACCAACCCAGGCCAGGGCGTGGGGCTGAACGAGTCAGTCCCGCGGCCCACCGACTTTGACGATCCCGTAGACCGCGAATCAGCAGAGCGGGCCCTGCAATACATGGGCCTCGAGCCTGGTACCCCCATGAAAGACATTCGTGTCGATACCGTATTTCTCGGTTCCTGCACCAACTCCCGGCTCGAAGATCTCCGCAAGGCAGCCGAGATCATCAAGGGCAGGCAGAAGGACCCTCAGGTGCGCATGATCGTGGTGCCAGGGTCAGCGCAGGTCCGGTTGGAGGCTGAGGCTGAGGGCTTGGACCGGGTGTTCAAAGACTTCGGAGCTGAATGGCGGTTCGCCGGCTGCTCCATGTGCCTCGGCATGAACCCTGACCAGTTGGCACCGGGCGAGCGGTGCGCTTCGACGTCCAACAGGAACTTTGAAGGCCGTCAGGGCAAAGGCGGACTCACCCACCTGGTCTCTCCGGTCGTCGCTGCCGCGACCGCCATCCGAGGCACGCTCTCAGCCCCTTCAGATGTTCTGCAACCTGAACCGACCCCTGCGTAGCGCGACGCGTGATGGCCGGTGCGAGCCGGCTTCAGAGGTGAGCGGGCCTCCCCGCCGCCGGAACTACCACAGGAGCACCCCATGGAACCCATCATCACTCACACCGGAACCGGTGTGCCGCTGAAGCAGTCCAACGTGGACACTGACCAGATCATCCCGGCGGTCTTTCTGAAGCGAATCACCAAGACCGGCTTCGAGGACGCACTGTTCTACGCCTGGAGGAAGAACCCGGACTTTGTGCTCAACCAGGAGGCCTATAAGAACGGCACTGTGCTGGTGGCCGGGCCGGACTTCGGCACCGGGTCCTCCCGAGAGCATGCTGTCTGGGCGCTGAAAGACTACGGCTTCAGGGTCATCATCTCATCCCGATTCGCCGATATCTTCTATGGCAACTCCGCGAAACAAGGGTTGTTGGCAGCAAAAGTTGCCCAACCCGACGTCGAACTCATCTGGAAAGAACTGGAGAAGGACCCCACCACGGAGATCACCGTGAACTTGGAGTCCCGAACTGTGCGTTGCGGCTCCGTGGACACCACCTTCGACATTGACAACTACACCCGGTGGCGCTTGCTGGAGGGCCTAGACGACATATCTCTGACCCTGCGTCAGGATGAAGCGATCGGAGCCTACGAATCCACGCGCCCCGGTATCAAGCCCAAGACTCTCCCCGCCAAAGTGTAGGTGTCTCGCGGGCCATGCGAAGTGCCGGGGGAACGAGTATCTTGATCGGGTACAGTGGCATGGCTGAGAATCCGCTGACCTGAATTGAAGGGACCTCTCGACTCCATGGCAAAGCTGCTCACCATCCAAGGTGGTAAGCCCCTGCAGGGCGAAGTTCACGTCCGGGGCGCCAAAAACCTGGTCCCTAAATCGATGGTTGCGTCCCTGCTGGGGAGCGAACCCTCCGAACTGCGAAACGTCCCGGAGATCAAGGACGTGGAGATTGTCACCAATCTGCTGACAATCCACGGGGTGAAAGTGGACCGTGACGCCACCTCCGGGATTATGACCCTGGACCCTCGTGAAACCTACTCTGCTGAGCACTCGGAGATCGACGCATACGCCGGCGACTCCAGGATCCCCATCCTGTTCTGCGGGCCACTGATGCACAAGAACGGCGAGGCGTTCATCCCCGACCTCGGTGGTTGCCGGATTGGCGACCGCCCCATCAACTACCACCTGGAAGTGCTGCGGAACTTCGGGGCTGTGGTCGACAAACGTGCCACCGGGATCCACATCTCAGCGCCCAGGGGCCTACGTGGGGCCAAGCTGGAGCTACCCTTCCCCTCGGTAGGCGCTACCGAGCAGGTCCTGCTGACTGCGGTCCTCGCCGAAGGCATCACAGAGCTGAAAAACTCTGCTGTGGAGCCTGAGATCCACGATCTGATCGCCATTCTCCAGCAAATGGGCGCGATCATCACCGTCTACACGGACCGGACTATCCGGATTGAAGGCGTCTCCCGTCTGTCAGGCTTTAGACATCGCGCCATCCCCGACCGCAACGAGACCGCATCCTGGGCATCGGCCGCACTGGTCACTGAGGGCGATATCTACGTCCGCGGAGCCGCCCAGCGTGACCTTACGGCTTTCCTCAACATCTACCGCAAGATCGGTGGAGAGTTCGAAGTCGACGACGAGGGTATGCGCTTCTGGCACGCCGGAGAGCCGCTGAAACCTCTGGTCCTGGAAACGGATGTCCACCCCGGATTCATGACTGACTGGCAGCAGCCGATGGTAGTAGCTCTCACCCAAGCCCACGGCGTGTCCATCGTCCACGAAACTGTGTACGAGAATCGCTTCGGGTTCACCCAGGCCCTGACCCGGATGGGAGCCTCCATCCAACTTCACCGCGAGTGTCTGGGATCCAACCCGTGCCGGTTCGGTCAGCGGAACTTCCAGCATTCTGCGGTGATCTCCGGTCCCTCAAAACTCTCCGGCGCTGACATCGACATCCCCGACCTGCGCGGTGGGTTCTCACACCTGATCGCAGCGTTGGCCGCCAGGGGCACATCGAACGTGACAGGAATTGAGATCATCTCCCGGGGCTATGAGTACTTCATAGACAAAATCGCCGGACTGGGCGCCGACATCTCGATCTCCGAACGCTGACCCCTGCTGCCCGGTAGGGTCTACAGACATGACACGACGACGCCGCATCCCGCTGGGGATCCGCGCCACAGCTAACCTCTTCCGGCCGATGATGCGGTTGGCGATCAGTAAAGAGTGGCGGGGTCTCGAGACGCTGCCCGACCACGGGTTCATTGTGGTTTCCAACCACGTCAGTGAACTCGATCCCATCGCCGTGGGTCTTGCCGTGGTGAAATCTGGCACCATCCCACACTTCCTCGCGAAGGACTCGCTGTTCCGCATTCCAGTGGTCGGTTCTGCCCTCAGCAGGCTCCAGCAGGTGCCCGTGGCGAGGTCTGACCGAACGGCCGCGAAACAGTCGCTGCAGGTGGCCCAGAGTGCACTGGACCGGGGTGGTGCGATCATGATCTACCCCGAAGGTACGCTCACTCGAGACCCTGACCTATGGCCCATGCGGGCCAAGACCGGGGCTGCTCGCTTGGCATTGAGCACCGGCGTTCCGCTGATTCCCTTCACGCACTGGGGAGTTCAGGATGTCCTGGCGCCCTATGCCAAGTTCCCGACACCATGGCCGCGGAAGAAGTATGTCCTCCAGGTGGGGGAGCCCATCGACATCTCCGATCTGCGCAATAGACCACTGACGAAGACTGTGCTGGCCGAAGCCACACAACGGATTGAAGCGGCACTGACTGAAGGTGTGGCCCAGCTGCGCGGCGAGCAGCCACCGGAGCACATATGGGACCGCGCATTGAATCAAAGAGTGCCCCGCAACCAGCTCAGGGCTCGCGGAGGAGAGGATTCCACCCCATGACAGCCAAACCTCCCCTACCGAAGATCGCCGTGGTCGGAGCGGGCTCCTGGGGCACCACCTTCGCCAAAGTGATCGCCGACGCAGCTTCAGGAGAATTCGAAGGCGCCCCTGAACAGATAGTGCTCTGGGCTCGCCGCGCGGAGATCGCCGAAGAGATCACCCAACAACACACAAACGCCACCTACCTTGGTGATATCGCACTCCCGGAGCGCGTCAGCGCGACTGACCAGCTCACGGAGGCAGTGACTGGAGCGGGCGTCGTCGTACTAGCGCTGCCGGCGCAGAACCTGCGCGGCCATCTTGCGGAGATCCGGGAAGCGCTGGCGCCGGGGGCCGTCGTCGTCTCCCTCATCAAAGGTCTGGAACGTGGGACCCACCTGCGCATGTCAGAGGTGATCGTCACCGAGCTGGGCATCAGTGACGAGCATGTCGCGGTGGTCTCAGGCCCGAACCTTGCTGTGGAGATCGCACGTGAAGAACCTACCGCCTCTGTGGTGGCATGCCGTGACGAGGCCGTGGCCGAGTGGATTGCCGCACTGTGCAGCGCTCGCTATTTTCGGCCGTACACCAACACTGATGTCACCGGTGTCGAGATCGCCGGCATCGTGAAGAATGTGATTGCGCTGGCGGTGGGGATCTGCGACGGTCAACAGCTCGGAGACAACTCCAAAGCCTCGGTCATCACCAGGGGACTGGCAGAGACCACGCGGCTCGCCGCCGCACTGGGGGGCCGGTTGGAGACCTTCTCCGGACTCGCGGGACTGGGCGATGTCGTTGCGACCTGTGCCTCACCGTTGTCCCGAAACCGCAGTGCCGGGCGCCTTCTGGGCCAGGGGTACAGTCCCGAAGAGACGACCCAGCAGCTGACCCAGACCGCAGAAGGTATGAAGTCCGCCGCCGCAGTTTTGGAACTCGCCCACGAACACCAGGTAGATATGCCCATCGCAGAGGCTGTGGTGGCGGTCCTGACTGGAAAGCTCGCTGTGGAGAACATCGCCACCCTGCTTCTGGCCAGGGAACTCAAGGCAGAGCAGGAAGGACTCCCCGATGAGGACGAATAGGCCCCGTGTCCTGGTCCTCTACGGAGGCCAATCCTCGGAACATGCCGTCTCCTGCGTTACCGCGGCCGGTGTGCTGAACGCCATTGACACCGCGGCATTTGAAGTCGTGGAGGTCGGCATCACCGCTGACGGCCAGTGGACGAAGCCCGTAGTGGACCCGCGAACTCACGCATTTGGTCTGGAGGAGCTTCCCCGGGTGGTGCCCACTGACTCTTCCGTGCAGCTCATCCCAGGCACTTCCAGCACCGCTGACCGGGGTGCTGAACTGCTGGAGATCGGGGCGGATCTGCAAGCGACGTCCTTGGGTTGGGTGGATGTGGTCCTGCCGCTGCTCCACGGCCCCTTCGGCGAGGACGGAACCCTGCAGGGGATGCTGGAAATGGCCGGGGTGCCCTATGTGGGCGCGGGTGTGCTCACCAGCGCTGTCGGTATGGACAAGCACTTCATGAAGCTGGCTTTCAGAGCAGCCGGACTCGTGGTCGGACCGTGGGAGACCATCACCGCACGGCAGTGGGTCCTCGACGCACAAGCGGCGGTGGACCGCGTGCGGCGGCTGCAGCTTCCCGTGTTCGTCAAACCCGCTCGTGCAGGCTCCTCGACCGGTATCACGCGGATAGATGACTTCAGTGCGCTCGATCAGGCACTGGAGACTGCCCGAAAATTCGACCCCAAGGTGATTGTCGAGCAGGGCATCGATGGGCGGGAGATCGAATGCGGTGTGCTCGGCAGCCGGACCGGGGGCCACGCCCGCACCTCCCTTGTGGGAGAGATCGTGGTCGGTGACGGCGCTGAGGCGCACCAGTTCTATGACTTCAATGCCAAATACACCGACGACGCCGCAGCAGCGCTGTCCTGCCCCGCGGAGTTGCCCGGAGAAGTCGCTGACGAGATCCGACGTCAGGCGGCCATTGCCTTCGACGCCATTGACGGTGAAGGCATCTCCCGAGTTGACTTCTTCTACACCACTGACGGCACGGTGGTCATCAATGAGGTCAACACCATGCCCGGGTTCACCCCGATCAGCATGTACCCCCAGATGTGGAAGGCCAGTGGCATGGACTACGAAGACCTCATTACTGAGCTCATCGAGCTGGCCCTGGAGCGGCCCGTAGGCCTCCGCTAAAATAGTCCCATGATGTCCTTCACCGACCACCTGTTCCGGATGCACACCGCTGATCCCGCCACCACGCCAGGCGGTGCTGCCACAATCGAGCGTGAACGCGTCGTGCAGCCCGCGGAACCAGGTGATCACGAGCGCTTTTCGCACTATGTGAAAAAAGACAAGATCATGGAGTCCGCCCTGGAGGGCGGGGCCGTTGTTGCTCTGTGCGGCAAAGTTTGGACCCCCTCACGGGACCCCAAGAAATTCCCGGTGTGCCCCGAGTGCAAAGAGATCTATGAAGGCATCACCGGCGGTGGGGATGACGAAGGCTCAGGCAAAGGCCGCGGATTCTTCGGTTTCGGTAAGAACTGAGGCGTGACTGAACCTACTTTGTTCGACGTTGGCACCGACGTTGGATCGCAGCTTCCGCCTGCGTATCCTCACCGGGCTGCGCACGGCACCGCAGGAACGCTGCGTCACTGGCAGCAAGAAGCCCTCGATTTGTACATCCAGCGCCGACCCAGAGATTTCATGGCTGTGGCCACTCCTGGTGCAGGCAAGACCACGTTCGCACTGCGTGTAGCCAAGTTGCTGGTTGAGTCAGGTGAAGTCACCCGCATCTACCTCGTGGTGCCGACTGAACACCTGAAACGCCAGTGGGCCGACGCCGCAGCCCGGGTGGGCCTTGCCATCGACCCGAACTTCAAGAACAGCGACGGCAGGCATGGTTCACAGTACGTCGGAGTTGCGGTGACCTACGCACAGGTGGCCAATAAGCCGGCGCTGCACAGAAATAAGACCGAGGCTGGACGCACTCTGGTCATCTTTGACGAAATTCACCATGCGGGAGACGCCCTGAGCTGGGGCGACGGTGTGCGCGAAGCCTTTGAGCCGGCGGTCCGCCGGCTCGCACTGACCGGCACACCTTTCCGTTCCGACACCTCCCCGATCCCATTCGTCACATACTCCGAAGGTCCTGATGGGGTGCCGCGGTCCAAGGCTGACTACTCCTACGGGTACGGACCTGCGCTGAAGGATCTCGTGGTCCGGCCGGTGGTCTTCATGGCTTACTCGGGGAACATGCGCTGGCGCACCGCCTCGGGAGAGGAGATGGAAGCACAACTGGGCGGAGCCGCGACTAAGGACATCACTCAGCACGCCTGGCGCACCGCGTTGAACCCAGATGGGGAGTGGATCCCTGCGGTGTTGAGTGCGGCCCATCAGCGGCTGGTCAAGGTTCGCGACAGGATCCACGACGCCGGGGGTCTGGTGATCGCCACCGACCATGAGTCGGCGCGCGCTTACGCCGCGCAGCTGGACAGACTCACTGGTCAGACGACCACTGTGGTGCTTTCTGATGACAAAGACGCCTCTCGCAAGATTGAGAGGTTCAGCGAGGACGGCTCCAAGTACTGGATGGTTGCGGTGCGGATGGTCTCGGAAGGTGTCGACGTCCCCCGCCTATGTGTGGGTGTCTACGCCACCTCCACCTCAACGCCCTTGTTCTTCGCTCAGGCTGTCGGGCGCTTCGTGCGGTTGCGCAAAAAGGCGGAGGTCGCCAGTGTCTTCCTGCCCTCAGTCCCCGTACTGACTGACCTGGCCAACGCCATGGAAGCAGAGCGTGACCATGCATTGGCCGCACCGGAGTCGGAGTTTCCAGAAGATGGACAGAATCCCGAAGACGACCTTCTGGAGGAAGCGAATAGAGAAGAGAAGGCCAGTGACGAACTCGCCAAGGGAGAGTTTGCCGCCCTGGGGTCCAGTGCCGCCTTCGACCGGGTGATGTTTGACGGAGAGGAGTTCGGTCTCGGTGGGGCAATCGGCTCCGAGGACGAGATGGACTTTCTCGGCATACCAGGACTTCTCGAGCCGGAACAAGTCTCCCAACTGTTACGCAGGCAGCAGGCCGAGCAGCTGAAGCGGCGCCCCAAGAGCGCTCCAGAGTCAGGCGACGTCGTCGACCACCGGCAGCTGAAGGCCTTGCGCGGCAAGCTCAACAAGTCCGTCTCCGCTTACGCCTCCAAGACCGGCATGCACCAGGGGAGCATCCACACTAAGCTCCGCGACAAGTGCGGGGGCCCTCCAGTCGGGCAGGCCACGCAGACACAGCTGGAAGCCAGGCTGAAGCAGCTCCAGCTCTGGTTTGTCAGCAAGTAACGACTGCCCGATTCCCGCCCCGGTTGGGATTTCAGGTGGGACGACTGCTGAACCGTGGTCAAGAGTCCCATCCTGGGTGGCGCCGATTGGTGTTTTCAGCTCCGTAGCGGAAAAACCAGTGGGACTTTGACCTAGCACACGCGAGCGTCCTATCGAGAATTGCGTTGAGCTGGGTTATCCACAGGTTCCGTTCTGGGACCGGCGCCGCTACGAACGTTCTGCCAGGATCGTTGGTATGTACCTGAAGGGCTCGGCAGCAAACGAACATCACACTGGTGTGTGCGGGAACCCAACGAGGCCGTTCGACCTCGGCCTTGAGCCGCGCTGTCCGGGCGGGCTGGCTCAAACGGCTGAGACCTGGTGTCTTTGTCAGTGTTGGTGATTGGGATGCTGCCCGGTTGAGTCAGCGGCATCGGGCCTTCACTGCGGCGGTGGGTAAGACATCCCCGTCTGCTGTGTTTTGCGGGCACACGGCGTTGTCGCTCTATGGGGTTCCGCTGCTGAGTTGGCCACGTGAAGTGCACTGTCGGACGAGGCATCGGAGCCGCGTCGGGGGCCGTCAAAACGGCGCATTCGCTGTGCGGGCTAAGTTCCCGCTGAAGTCTGCACGCATGTCTCGCCCTGCCGCGGAAAAACTGGTCAGCTCTGGAGAGCTGCCACTTCCTCAACCGCCCTGAGGAGCTGAAACGACAGCTCCTGCTTGCCGGAGTCCCAGTTCGTCGCCGCTGAAAAAGCTGGTGCACACGGACGTGAGCTCACCAGCTCTTGAGGCTACCGGCAGGAGCCCCCTGTGGGATGTGGGATGCTCTTGAGACTCCCGCCTAAGGCACGTTTCGGGCAAGTTCCGGGACACACGGTGGGACACCGGCCAGTGGCACCCGGAACGTCCTATTGCGTGTTGCCCGGGCCGCGCCCATGAGGGGCACCGCTGGTCAGAGTTCTTCCAGTGCGACGACCTCGATGTCGGCGTCGCGAAACTCCTGGAAGGTCTCGGTGATCTTCTCAGCACTGACACCCACAGTGAGGTCGGAGACCACCCGTACGGCATAGTCATTCTCTGCAGCGTCCAATGCGGTGGCGCGCACGCAGTGGTCGGTGGCGATACCTACGATCACCACCGAATCGATGTTGCGTTCCTGGAGCCAGGAGTCCAAATCGGGGGCGTCAGGCGCGACGACATCCTCGGGTTCGACTTTGATTCCCTTTTCCCCTTCGAGGATGCCCACTCGCTCCGGGTCTCCTAAGCGGCTTTCGAATCCGGAGTATCCGTCATCGTAGAGACCCTTCAGAAAGCGAGCCTCCACATAGTCGGTGTCCAGGTCCTGATGGAGCTCTGCCCCCGGAGTCCCGGCCACGCAGTGCACCGGCCATGTGTGGTCGAAGTCCGGATTTTCCGAGAAGTGCCCGCCGGGGTCAATGTGCCAGTCCTGGGTGGTGACGACGGCGTCGTACTCGGCATGGTTCTCCTCGAGGAATTCGCTGAGGTCGGCGGCTAGTTGAGCACCACCCTCAACGGCGAGCGCCCCGCCTTTGCAGAAGTCCTGCTGCACATCCACGATGATCAGTGCTTGAGCCACGATCCTCTCCTCCCCAACAGTGCCGGCATTGTGCGTGACTCCACGTTACTACTCGGCCAGCCCCAGCGGTACAGACGCGGGCATAGGATTGCACCGTGATATTTTCCACCGCGCTTCTGACCGACCAGTATGAGTTGACGATGCTCCAGGCTGCGCTGCGTTCCGGCGCGGCTGATCGGCAGTGCACCTTTGAGGTCTTCGCGCGTAGGTTGCCACAGGGCCGTCGATTCGGAGTGGTGGCCGGTACGGGGCGCTTACTGGAGGGGCTGGAAGCGTTTCGGTATGGACGGGATGAGTTGGACTTTCTCGCGGAGCGGGGAATAGTCGACGACACCACCCTCGACTTTCTCGCCCAGTATCGCTTCAGCGGGGACATCACCGGATACGCCGAAGGTGAGGTCTATGTGCCCAACTCCCCGGTACTGCAGGTGACCGGGACATTCGCTGAGGCCTGCCTGCTGGAAACTTTCGTGCTCTCGGTGCTGAATCACGATTCTGCCGTCGCCTCAGCCGGCGCCAGGATGGTGATGGCCGCCGGCGGGTCCGCAGAGGCTGGAGGTCGGCCCTGCGTCGAGATGGGGTCCCGTCGAACCCAGGAGTTCTCGGCCACGGCAGCGGCTCGTGCCGCTGCGGTAGTGGGCTTCTCCGCGACGTCGAATCTGGAGGCCGGCAGAAGCTGGGGCGTGCCGACATTGGGCACTGCCGCCCATGCGTTCACTCTCCTCCACGACACCGAGGAAGAGGCGTTCACGGCCCAGGTGGATACGTTCGGCCCCGGAACCACCCTGCTGGTGGACACCTATGACGTGGAGTCGGCCGTCCGCAAAGCTGTTGAGATCGCTGGTCCGGAGCTCGGTGCCGTCCGGTTGGACTCCGGTGATCTGGTGGCACAGGCGCACGATGTCCGGAAGCTCTTAGACTCATTGGGTAATACTGAGACGCGCATCATCGTCTCCTCGGACCTTGATGAGTTCGCAATTGCCGGTCTCGCTGCGGCCCCAGTGGACGCCTATGGGGTGGGCACCCGTCTGGTCACAGGCTCTGGGGCGCCCACAGCCTCCATGGTGTACAAGCTGGTCCAGCGGCAGGACGGCACAGGTGCCGCTGTGCCGGTGGAGAAGTCCTCACCGAACAAGGCCAGTGCCGGCGGCAGAAAGCAGGCCGTACGGGGCCTAGATGATGATGGGCGGGCGGAAGCTGAGTTCATCGCTGCAGATAAAACTGTTGCGGAAGCCGGCTACTCCGGCCGTGAACTCCAGGTCCCACTGGTTATCCGTGGAAGTGTACAACCGGGCAACACCGGGGCCGAGGGTGTATTGCGCGCAGCCCGAAGGCACAGGGACTCACTGGAAGAACTTCCGGCCGTAGCACAACGGCTCTCCGAGGGCGAACCTGTCATCCCCACGGTTTTCGTCTGACGTATCAAGTTCTGGTTCGTAGAATAGAGACATGAGTTCTGCCCAAGGATCGACGCTGACTGAGGGGGGCACTGACCTGGACCTGCAGATCGGTGTGCTCACCAGCAGGCCCTACAAAGTTGTCGTCTGGAACGATCCGGTGAATCTGATGTCCTATGTGGCCTGGGTCTTTCGCAGCTACTTCGGTCACTCGCGGGAGAAGGCGCACCAACTGATGCTCCAGGTACACCGTGAGGGCCGGTCAGTGGTCGCCTCCGGACCCCGGGAGAAGGCGGAACGGGATGTGACCGCGCTCCACGGATACGGTCTGCAGGCAACCCTCGAGGAATCGGAGTAGACCCGGATGGCCCGAGCTTTTCGCGCCACCACACGCGGCTACAGAGCTGATATGGAATCCCATGAGCGGCGTCTGCTCTCTCACCTGTGCGCGGACGTCATCACCATGCTTGAAGCCAGGGGAGAGGCGTTGAACGACGCCGCGACAGAACCACAGGACAGCTTCGCTCACTTCCGGCGTGAGCTAGCCGGACTCGGAGCTGACCTCGACGCCGGCGATGAGATCCCAGGTGTGGAACCGCCCGAGGATGCTGCGCTGGCGCTTCTGCTTCCAGACGCTTCAACTGATCCGGTGGAGGCAGCTCAGTTTCGGCGGCTCTCTGAAGCCTCCTTGCGTGAGACCAAGATCGCGGATCTGCGAGCCGCCAGAATGGCGCTGGAGTCGGAGCCGGTGACTTTGACGGAAGAACAGGCGCCGGTGTTCGGCCGTGCACTCAATGATGTGCGGCTCACCTTGGCGGCGCGGCTGAACATTGACGACGAGGCTGCCGCTGAACGCGTCCATGACATGGCCGGCAGAGGGAAAGCCGCCACCACGGATGAGTTCATGGCGGAGCTCTACACGTTTACCACATGGCTGCAGGAGACACTGTTCTCCGCGATGCTCGATGTCATGCCTGAAGATGAGTGACGTTATGCTGAGCGACATATGAAACTGACGATTATCGGGTGCAGCGGCTCCTTCCCGGGGCCGCATTCCTCTGCCAGCTGTTATCTGGTCACCCAGGAGCATGAGGGACGCATGTGGCGGATCGCTCTAGACCTCGGCAGTGGGGCATTGGGGCCGTTGCAGAGGCACATTGCACTCGAGGACCTGGATGCCGTGTGCCTAAGCCACCTGCATCCAGATCACTATATGGACCTCACAGGTTTACATATTGCCGTCAAGTGGCGGCCGGGAGGCTGGCCAACACAGCGCATTCCAGTTCACGGACCAGCCGGGACTGATGCCCGAATCGCTGCGGCACACGGGATCGACCCCGCACCTGGCATGCATGATGAGTTCGACTTTCACCACTGGACGCCAGAGCAGCCGACCACGATCGGGCCCTTCACCATCACCCCCATCACCGTCCGGCACCCGATCGATGAACCCTACGCCCTGCGCATAGAGGCGGCAGGGGAGGACGGCACCACCCGCGTGCTGACCTACTCCGGTGATACTGACAGCTGCCGTGGCCTGGTGGAAGCCGCTCGAGGAGCCGATGTCTTCCTGTGTGAAGCCGCCTACCAGGACGGCCGCGACGACGCCATAGAGGGGATCCATCTCAACGGAGATCGCGCAGGCGCTGCGGCCGCTGAGGCGCAGGTGGGACGGCTGCTGCTGACCCACCTGCCGGCGTGGACTGACCCCAACGTGGTGCGGGAGCACGCGGCCCTGCGCTACAACGGAAACATTGCAGTGGCCGCCGACGGGGTCACCTATCACATCTGAAACACGCCACAGGAGGGTATATGACGGGCAAGTTCGTCCGCGCTGATGGTCGAGCCATTGATCAGCTTCGCGAAGTCACCATCACTCGGGAATGGTCTGCGCACGCCGAGGGCAGCGCACTCATCGAATTCGGAGAGACGAAAGTGCTGTGCACCGCAAGCGTCGAATCTGATGTGCCACGGTGGCTCAGAGGTCAGGGTCGAGGATGGGTCACCGCCGAGTACGCCATGCTGCCGCGAGCGACCAATACCCGCAACGCACGTGAATCGATCAAAGGCAAAGTCGGCGGACGGACCCACGAGATCTCCCGACTGATCGGGCGGTCTCTGCGCGCAGTAGTCGATCTCGAGTCCCTCGGGGAGAACGTCATCACCTTGGACTGTGACGTGCTCCAAGCCGACGGCGGCACTCGCACGGCAGCAGTGACCGGCGCATTCGTCGCGCTGGCGGACGCCATCGAGTGGGCGCGCGGTGAGGGCCGGATCCGGAAGCGCGCCGAGGTGCTGCGGGATTCAGTGGCCGCGATCTCGGTCGGTGTGTTGCCCAACGGCACTGCGGTGCTGGACCTGCCGTACAACGAGGACTCCACCGCTGGAACTGATATGAACGTGGTCGTCACCGGAAGCGGAGACTTCGTTGAGGTCCAGGGCACCGCGGAAGGTGCGCCTTTCACTCGCAATCAACTCAACGAGTTGTTGGACCTGTCCCTGATCGGTTGTGGACGCCTGGCCGAGCTCCAGAGGATGGCACTGGCACAGTGAGCGCTCGGATCGTCTTGGCCACCGGAAATTCAGGTAAGCTCCGCGAATTCAGGGCCCTCTTGGCCGATTCGGATCAGCTGCGCAACCTGGATCTGGACAGTGCAGTGGTAGACGCCGCCACTGCCGGGGTCGGTGAGATCCCGGAGACCGGGGTGACATTCACCGAGAACTCCTTGCTCAAAGCCCGAGCGGTCGCGGAAATGACAGGTCTGCCGGCTGTGGCCGATGACTCTGGCCTCTCCGTCGACGTCCTGGGTGGAGCCCCCGGCATCTTCTCCGCCAGGTGGGCCGGTGCTCGGTCCAGTGACGAGAACAACCGCCGCCTGCTCCTGGAACAGCTCTGCGACATCCCTGCAGAGCATCGCACTGCGGCTTTCGTATGCGTCGCCTCATTGGTCATTCCCGGACACGACGGTGCCCCTGCAGCTGAGTTCACTGCCGAAGGCCGACTGGAGGGCACGCTGTTGACCGAAGAGCATGGCAGTGGAGGTTTCGGCTACGATCCGATCCTTCAGCCAGTGGGGGACAGCCGCTCCTGCGCGGAGCTCTCGATGGCCGAAAAGAACGCCATCTCTCACCGCGGCAAAGCCTTCAGGGCCCTCGCGCATCGTATTGTGGAGGTGCTCGTCTAAATGTCTCCGTCAGCACTCGGATCGTTATCTGACCTGCGGCCGCCTCGTGTCAAAGGCCTGAACTTCACCGCCGTCGATTTTGAGACGGCCAATGGCTTCCGCGGCTCGCCCTGCGCGATTGGCATGGTGCGCGTCAGAGACGGCAACGTGGACGAGCTTTTCTTCAAACGGATGCGGCCACCGCAGGGTTTCGACAGGTTTGATCCGCGCAATGTGGCCATCCATGGCATCACCGCCGATCGGGTGGCCGCCCAGCCACGTTTTGGGGAGCTCTTCGCAGAGATCGTCGAGTTCATCGGCTCCGATACGCTCATCGCCCACAATGCTGGTTTCGATATTGAGGTCTTTGAGTCCGCGTTGGAAGTTTCGGGCATGGATTCGCCAGGACTGCGCGCTCTGTGCTCACTGCGTTTGGCACGCACTGTCTACCGCCTAGAATCCCACGCACTGCCCCGGTCCGCA
This sequence comes from Nesterenkonia haasae, assembly GCF_010119385.1. Lineage (GTDB taxonomy): Bacteria > Actinomycetota > Actinomycetes > Actinomycetales > Micrococcaceae > Nesterenkonia > Nesterenkonia haasae. The sequence goes on along the minus strand of NZ_VFIE01000017.1, from coordinate 676,027 downwards.
GCTGAAGCGGGCTTTCACCTCAAGCACCACCATCACGCCTTGTGGGACGCCCGAGCCGCAGCTGCGATAGTCGTTGACATAGCAGAGCGGGAAAAACGCGGGAATCTCAACGACCTTTTCGCCGCACACCAGATCGAACCCGAAGAACTGGAGTCCTGGACCGGAGGCCGTCCCTACGAGTCCCGGGCCACACGCCAAGTGCGCAGCTGCGCATACTTGCTCGACGCACGCAGTGAAGACGTCAGCGACGATATGCTTCCGGATCTGATGCGCTGGCAGGACGAAGGCCGCAACCTTCCGGCCAATGAGCACGCTGACCCGAATCATCCGCTGTTCGGTGAACACATAGTCTTCACCGGCAATCTCGCCATCCCACGGGCGGATGTCAAAGCGCTTGCCGCTGAACATGGTGCTGTCACTGCGTCGAAAGTCACCAGCGCCACCACAGTGGTGGTGATCGGTGACGGTGTCTGCCGCGAGGATTTGGAGGCTGAGCACCGAGTGCCTCCGCTGCAGGCACGCAAAGTCAGGGAAGCGCTCAGCCGCCGAGACCAGGGCCAACCGATCAGCCTCCTGACGGAGGATGACTACCGGCAGATGCTGGGCAGCGCGTGGCCGCTGCCGCAGCCCTCAGCAGTCACGTCCCGGGCAGAGTAGTCTTCCGCCAGCGCTGACTGAGGTCCTCAACGACCACAGCCAGCAGTTCATGAGCCGGTGCGTGCTTCGCCGGTGGAGGAGGCGCCAACGCTCGGCGCCGGGCTTCGCGCAGCAGCCGCGGATTCCCGTGCGTGAGGCAAACGGCTTGTTCGGCCCAATTCTGTTTCATTGATGCCTCCACGTACGGTACGAGGCTGATGGGCAGAATGCGCAGCAAGGCGGCTTCGTCATCCGCTGCTGGCTGAGGAGGCGCGGCGCGAGTGCCCATCTCCGCAGAGCTCAAACTGGCGAGCGAGGTGTCTGCACTGCCGGGGATGAGGGCGAGGCCCCCAGATTTTACGATGAGCCTCAGGGCATGGTCAGTGGGCCGCGGCGTCGGCCGGGGGCAACCCTGCGGGAAATCGCCGGCCAGGACCCTGTGCCAACGCAGGGCGGCCAACCACATGCTGGCTGCCGGATCAGCCCCGGACCCCTCGCGGGACCATTCGAGTACTTCTAGCAGGCCGTCCCCCATGCAGAGGGCAAGCAGGGCTTCTGCATGGACCGGTTCATCTGGTCCGGGGAGCAGGCTGCGCATGGTCGGTTCGAAGGAATCGACGAGGCGGAGGTCTTCTGGGTTGAGTGGGGACGTCACGAAGGGCAAGAATACCGACATTCGCGCGTCCGGCGGAGTTGATGTGCGTGCCCCGCCGTAGGGTGAGGGTAGTGACGACCGAAGCGAGTGAATCATGAAGCTGCTGCACACCTCGGACTGGCATCTGGGGCGAGGATTCCACGGCGCGGACCTCCGCGAAACCCAGCTGGAGATGATGAGGACCGTATGCTCTGCGGTGACCGAGCACCAGATAGACGTGGTGCTGGTCTCTGGAGACGTCTTTGACCGCGCACTTCCGCCGGAGTGGGCGGTCCGGGAGCTGGGGCAGTGTCTGCGGGCCCTTCGCGAAGCCGGAGCACAGGTGGTGATGACCAGCGGCAACCATGACTCTGCGGTGCGCTTGGGCTTCAACCGCGAACTCATCGCCCAATCCGGGGTGCATATCCGTTCTGGGCTGGACGACGCCTGGACGCCGGTGGAGCTTGCCGGGGATGGTGAGCGGCTGCTGGTCTACGGAGTCCCTTATCTGGAGCCGCAGGTCTACGCCGAACAGCTCGGCTTGGACCGGGCTCATCATTCAGCGGTGATGGCCGAGGTAGTCAGCAGAATTCATGCGGATGTTGCTGCCCGAAGAGTCGCCAAGGACGGCGCTGCACTGCGGGTGATTGTGATGGCGCATGTGTTCGCTGACCGAGGACAGGCCAGCGAATCCGAACGTAACATCGGGGCCCCTGCCGTACCGGAACGCACCTTGGAGCATCATGAGGATAGCGCCGGGGGTCTCGCCGTGGTGCCCCTGGAGGTATTCGACGGATTCGACTATGTGGCTCTAGGCCACCTCCACGGGCGTCAGCGGCTCTCTGACCGCGTCCGCTACTCCGGGGCCCCGATCCGCTATTCCTTCTCCGAGGACAAACAGGACAAAGGGGCCTGGCTGATTGACAGCACAGAGCTCGACGACGCTGCGGCAGCGGTAACCGCTCTGGACTGGGATCTGGGCCGTGAAGTCGTCCGCCTTCAGGGAGACATCCAAGACATCCTGGACCTGGAACGTGTGAAGAGGTTCCAGGAGGCCTTTCTCCAGATCACGCTCACCGATGACGAACGCCCCGAACGGGCCTACAACCGCCTGCGGGAAGCCTACCCGCACGTGATGCAATACCGGTATGCCGGGGCGGGCCTCAATCGCTCCGGGCAAAGCTTCGCCCAGCGGCTGCATACAGCACAGAGTGAAGTTGAGGTGGTGGCTGGGTTCCTCGAACATGTCCGCGACCGGTCAGTGACACAGCAGGAGCTCAACGCGGTGACATCTGCGTTGGACGCCGTGCGCACCCAAAACACGGGGGAGCGGGCATGAAATTCCACTCCTTGACGGTCTGCGCATTTGGGCCCTTCGCCGGAACTCAGACGGTGAACTTTGACGCCCTTAGCTCCGACGGACTGTTCCTTCTGCGGGGCCAGACTGGCTCGGGCAAAACCTCTGTCCTCGACGCCATCACTTTTGCACTCTACGGGAACGTCCCGGGGGAGCGGCGACCCGAAGGTTTGAAGTCCCAACACGCGCCGATGGAACGGAAACCCTATGTGGAGTTGGAGTTCTCCACCGGCGAGGACCGCCTGTGGGTCCGCCGCGAGGCTAGCTACTACCGACCCGCCAAACGCCGTGGAGCGGCTCCGCAACGGGAGAGTCAGGCGCTGTACATCAAACGTCTTCACCACGGCGAGTGGAAACCCCTGCCGGTGCACAAGATCGATGAAGGCGGAGCCGAGCTGGCAAGCATCCTCGGTCTCTCCATGAGCGAATTCACCAAAGTGATCATGCTTCCCCAAGGCTCGTTCGCCCAGCTGCTGCACGCCACCAATGAAGAACGGCGCAGGATACTTGAGCAGTTGTTCGACATCGGAATCTATGACCGGTTGGAAGGCTACCTATGGGAGCACAAAAAGGAATCGGAAAGTCACCTCAAAGAACTTGACTCCCGGATCGCGGCGCATACCAACCAGCTGATCAGCGCCGCAGCTGCTCTGCTCCGCGATGACATGCCCGCAACTGAAGCTCAGTCGCCGGAGGAACTGATTGAGCCGCTGCTGAGCAGAGCGGAGAAGGGTCACCAGCGGTTGCGTGCCGCAGAGGCTCAGGCGCAGCAAGCAGCTGAACACGCAGCCCAAGAGCTCGATCTGCTCACTACGCGGCATCGCCAGCTGACATACTGGGCGGAGCACACTGAACAGCGCCGTATCCACGAACAGGCGCGGCCAGAGGCAGTCCAGGCAGAACACCTACTGGCCGAGCACCAGGCAGCGGAGGCCGTCCATCAGTGGCTCGTTCGCGCTGACCGTGAGGCAAACGCAGCCCAGCAGCAGGAAGCGATGGCAGTCTCCGCCGAGCAGGAAGCCCAGGTCCTGCTGCAAGACCAGTCAGAAGTCATCGCCGATACCCTCGAAGCGGCGGCAGAAGAACTCGGGCAGCTGCATGCGCGGCTCACTGACCCTGAAGCTCGCGGACTCGACGAGCGCTACACCGAGCTCGGCGCAGCGGCTCAGAGCGCCGAACAGGGAGCCGCCGAGGCTGAACGGCAGGCGCATACGCTCAGTTCCCAGGTCGCATCCGCTCAGGAAACGCTCCAGCAGCAGCAAGACCAGATCGTTTCCCCAGAGCAGACCGACCGTGAGGTCGAGGCTGCGCAGGCGACGGTGCGGGCGGCGCAGGCGCGCATGGAGCAGGTAGCTGATCGGGACGCCACAGCTTCACAGGTGGAGGAGCTTGGCAGGCAGGCGGAAGAGGCGCAAACTCGGCAGGACAGGGCAGAGAAGGATTATCGGAGAACCTCCGCGGCTTACCTTCAGTCCCTAGCGCAGGAGCTCGCTGAAAACCTCTCCGACGGTGAACCGTGTCTGGTCTGCGGGTCAACCGAACACCCCGAACCTCTGAAACGGGACACTGAGACGGTGACTAAGGAGGATCTCAATGCGGTGACTGAAGCCCTGCAGCAGGCGCGTCTGACACGCGGCAGCATCGCAGACCGTCAGCTCAGCGCTGAGACGAAGCTCCAAGGGATCCATTCAGCGCTCTCAGCAGATGCCCACCTCTCAGCTGACGAGGCCCGAGAAGCCTATGCGGCGAGCCTTCAGCAGTGCCGTGACGCCACTCAGCGACGACGCCAACAGCGGGAACTCACGGATCAGGTGCAGGAAATCCGGGAGCGGCTCGTGACCCTGCGGCAAGAGCAGACGACCGCTGAGCACACCGCAAGTCGACGGGCCGCGGATGCCCACCGCATCAGCGAAGAGGCCCAGACTCTCCGCCAGCGCCTCACTCACTTGCGGGGACAGCACTCGAGTATCGCCGACCGCGTGGCCGCACTGAACCAGTGGCAGCAGGTTTTCAAGTGCGCGCAGAAGGCACGACAGGAGGCCGAGAACGCCGCAGCTGCGGCCCAGCGCAGCGCTGAAGAAGCTGATGAACACATCAATGCCTCTCCCTTCGCAGATCGCCACGCTGTGATCAGCGCGCGGCTGCCGGAAGAGACTCTCCAGCGTCTCAGTCAGCAGGTGACCACGTTCGCCGACGGTGAGAAGAGACTTCGCTTCGAAGCTGAGCTTGAGGATGTCACGGCCGGAAGGCGGCGCTCAGAGCAGGGAGAGAAGCTTCCCTCACAGAAAGACCTAGATGACGCCGCGTCCCGAGCTCACCAGGCACGTGACGCTCTGGAACATGTTCATCAGCAACTGGCTCAGTACAAAGCTGAGTCAAAGGCGGTCGAGCGCGCAGCGGCGGACTTAGAAAAAGTGCTGAGGAGTCGGCAGGACCAGGCCGTCGAAGCACATCTCCGTGCAGAACTCGCTGATGCTGTTCGGGCTCAGGGGGGTGACAATGACAAAGGAATGCGCCTGACCACCTACGTATTGGCCGCACGCCTGGAGCGAGTCACCGAAGCGGCCACCAGGCATTTGATTGCCATGACCGACGGGCGGTATCAGCTGTTGCTGGACCCTGAGCGCACGGGGACCGGCCAGCGGTTGCGGGGCCTGGACCTGAAGGTGTATGACGAGTATGCCGAGCAGGAACGGCCAGCAGAGTCCCTCTCAGGTGGGGAGACCTTTATGGCTTCGCTGTCCTTGGCACTGGGGCTTGCCGAGGTTGTCCAATCAGAATCCGGTGGTGTGGGGCTGGACAGCCTCTTTATCGATGAGGGCTTTGGATCACTGGACGACCACACGTTGGAGTCGGTGATGTCCGCCCTGCACACCCTGCAAGGTGAGGGGAGGAGAATTGGTGTGGTCAGTCATGTCAGCGAGATGCACCAACAAATTCCTGTTCAGTTGAAGGTCACCAAGACGAACAGTGGGTCCACACTCGACCTCATCGGTGTTTCATGACGCGTGTCCTTGAGCTACTTGCCCGCCTTCCGGGAACCCTGCTGCCGTTCGCAATCGCGTCAAGCCTGGTCAGTCTGGTCGGTGTGGGGTGGTGGACGGCCTTGGCTGGGGGAGTCGCCGCCGTGGTCGGGTACTTCCTCTCGGCAGGCATCGCGCAGATGCTCGTGAGGTGGTGGGGGAGTTGGAGGAACCTGCTACTCGGCCAGACTGTCACCTATGTCGTCCTGGTGGTGCTGCTGATTGCTGCAAGCGACCAGCAGCGTTTGTGGCTGGTGCTGGTCCTGGGACTGCTCGCTGGTGCAGCAGCACCTGCGGAGCGGGTGTGCATGCCGAACGTCCGGCTAGATCGTTCGGCACTCGGACTGAGCGTACTCCTGGCATTGGCGTGCGGTCTCACCGGAGCGTGGTCGGTCCCGCTGGCCGTGTGCGGAGTGACGGCCGCGGCGGCAGTGCCGGTGCTGGTGATGCGCAGATACCGGGTGGGCTCCGAAGAACCCCAGTAGTAGCTCCTAGGGATCCAGCTGGAGGGTCTCGGCCGTAGACCTGCTCACTTCGTTCAGCAGCTGCGGGTCCTCATTCAACAGCCGACCGTACGAAGGCACCATGTTCTCCAGCCGTGGTTTCCACGCGTCGATCTGGCCCGGGAAACAGCGTTCCAGCAATCTGAACATGATGCTGGGGGCAGTCGACGCACCAGGCGAGGCGCCGAGGAGACCAGCGATCGAGCCATCGGCTGAAGCGATCAGTTCGGTGCCGAACTGCAGGACGCCCTTGCCGGCGTCATTCTTCTTCATGACCTGGACCCGCTGGCCAGCGGTGATCAGTTCCCACTGGTCCTGGTGGGCTTGTGGATAGAAATCCCGAAGAGCTTCCACCTTCTTCTTGTGAGTCTTCGCGACTTCCTTCATCAGGTACGTCACTAGGGAAGTGTTCGCAGCTCCTACTTGGAGCATCGGCACCAGGTTATGACGCCGCACGGAGAATGGCAGGTCGAAGTACGAGCCGGATTTTAGGAAGTTGGTGGAGAACCCTGCGAAGGGGCCGAACATGAGCGAGCGTCGTCCTTCGACGAAACGGGTGTCTAGGTGCGGGACCGACATGGGAGGAGCACCGACGGAAGCGAGTCCATACACTTTGGCGTGATGCTCCTGCGTGATGGCCGACTCTGTGGTGCGGAGAAATTGTCCAGAGACGGGGAAGCCGCCGAAACCTTTGATCTCTTCGATGCCGCTGGCCTGCAGGAGGCTGAGCGCCCCCCCGCCAGCACCGACAAAGACGAAGCGTGCGCTGGCCGAGATCTTCTCTCCGCTGCCGGTATTCTTCACTTTCATCTCCCAGCGACCGTCGCTGCCTCGCGACAAGCCTGAGACCTCATGGCCGTAACGCAGCTCGACACCCTGTGCGTCCAAGTGACCAGCCAGTTGGCGGGAGATGGAACCGAAGTCCACATCAGTTCCGTCTTGGAACCTCGAGGCGGCGACGGGTGTGCCCACACTGCGCCCGCGGGTCAGAAGTGGTGCCCAACGGCCGATTGTGTCTGGATCTTCAGTGTGTTCAATATGGGAGAAGAGTGGTTCAGCGCGCATGGCCTGGTAACGATCACGCAGATACTGGGAGTTCTTCTCCCCCCAGACAAAGCTGATGTGCGGCAGTGCGTTGATGAATGTGCGGGGCGAGCCCAGCACACCTTCCTTAACCCAGTGCGACCACAGCTGACGTGAGACATGGAACTGATCTGCGATGCCGCACGCCTTGTCAGTGGAGATCGCCCCATCTGTGCCGCGCGGAGTGTAATTGAGTTCGCAGTAAGCCGTGTGGCCGGTTCCAGCGTTGTTCCAAGGGTCCGAAGACTCTTGGCCTACTCCGTCGAGTTTTTCGAACAGGGCGATGTTCCACTCTGGCTGAAGTTCCTTCAGGATGGCTCCGAGCGTGGTGGACATGATGCCACCACCGATGAGAATCACATCGAATCGCTGGGTGGAGTGGGTCGACGATGACTCGCTCACGGCAGGGGCTCCTCTAGTGGCAGGCGGTGCAACTGATCTCCCATGACTTTACCGCCGGCTCTGCGCGGCAAGAAATTGTGTTTCGCACATCACGTACCGGTCAGGCGGATCTCCGCGAAACGTTCATTGAGTACCGGTGACATCGGGTAGTCCGCCACGCGGGCGTTCATGGCCAGTCCGGAAATGGGATATGCCAAAGGTAAGGCGGGCAACTGTTCCTGGATACGGTCAGCAGCTTCGCGATAGATTTCCGTGCGTGTTTCTTCGTCAGATTCTGCGCGCGCTTCATTCAGAAGTTCCACGAGGTTCTCGTCGTGAAAGTTGAATTCCCGACTCGGCTGGCCGAACAACGGGGAGAGAAACGCGTGCGGGGACCGGAACCCGCCGTTGCGTCCCAACAGATGCAGAGCCCGTGACGAGTCACTCATCACCTGGTCCACGTAGCCATCACCCCATCGCACAGGTCTGGGCCGGATGCGGAAGCCGGCTGCGGTGAGGTCCGCCGCGATCGCCGCGAAGACGGCCTCAGGTTGGGGTAGGTAGCTGCGGGTTGTGTTGATCGGGTAGAAGAACTCCAGCGGCTCGCCGTCGTAGTCTGAATCTTCCAGCAGCTCCTGGGCATCGGAGAGACTGTAGGCGTACTGCTGTGCGGTATCGGAGTGGACCGACAGCGCGGCCGGGGTGAACTCGTATGCCGGCCTAGACCCCTCCAAGAACAATCTGTCCACCAGTTGTGGGCGGTTCACTGCGCGGGCCGCCGCCTCCCGAATGCCGATGTCAGACATCACCGGGTGATCGAGATTGAAACCCAGGTACAGCACAGAGAACGGATCGCGTTGAAGAATCATCCGACCCGACTGAACGAGCGATCGCAGATTATCGGCGGTAATCAGGTCATAAACGTCAGCCTGCCCGCGCTGAAGCTCCCGGAGTCGGTCAAATGTGCGCGGCAGAGGGCGAACAACCACTTCAGACGGGCCTTCGATGGCCTCCCAATAATCGTTGAACACTTGGAGTGTCAGTCGGGATGCGTCCTCTGACTCGGTTTCGACCAGCTGGTAGGGTCCCGTGCCCATAGGGGTTCGCGAGACCAGGCCGGGGTCGCTGTCCACCAGCACCTCAGCAGAAGCGATGCCGAACGCAGGCAGAGTCAGCGCCTGCAGAAGGTACACCACCGGCTCAGACAGGGTGAGGACCACAGTGCGGTCATCTTCTGCCTCCACCGACTCCAGCACACACTCCTCGCTGTCGAAGTAGCCGCCGAATACGGTAGGGAACGCCAGTGGCGTCGACTGGCTGATGTTGCCGAAGCCATAGAGATAATCCAACCGCCCCCATCGCTGGAAATTCTCGACAACCACATCGGCGGTCAACTGCGATCCATCGTGGAAGAGGACATCACGGCGCAGAGTGAACGTGTAGGTCAGCTCATCGTCGCTGGAGTCCCACTCTTCGGCGAGCAAGGGCTCGAAGGAACCAGTGTTCTGATCGATACCCACCAGCGGTTCGTAAATTTGACGGACGATCCGCTCGGTCTCCGCATCAGTCGCCAGACCCGGGTCCAGTGACTGTGGCCGGTGAATGCCAGCGATCGTAATCGAGCCGTTGTCAGTGTCTGCTGCGTCTTCGGATACTTCTTCCGGAACTTCACTTGACGCTGTGTGAAGTGCGGCAACTGCACCCGCCGCCGACGTAGCGCCGAGAAACCGGCGCCGAGATAGCCGGGAAAGTGAGTTCACGTGCGCGAGGGGGGACTTGAACCCCCACGTCATAAGACACTGGAACCTAAATCCAGCGCGTCTACCAATTCCGCCACTCGCGCGAGGCGCTGCCCAGCGTGCACACCACGCACGCCACAGCAGCACACTAGTGTACAGCCCGTGCTGGATGGCCGTGTTCTTGGTTTGCCTAAGCGGCGAGCTCCTTGCGCAGGCGTGCCACATGACCGGTCGCCTTAACGTTGTACTGCGCGAGTGTGACCGCTCCGTCGGCGTCAACCACCACGGTGGATCGAATGAGCCCTTCGTACAGCTTGCCGTAGTTCTTCTTTTCCCCCCAAGCACCGTAGGCCTCAGCCACGGCATGGTCTTCGTCTGAGAGGAGCGGGAAGCTGAGGCCTTCCTCGTCCGCAAAGCGTTTCAGATCGGAGACCGGATCCGGGGAAACACCCAGTACCTGGTAACCGGCCGCGTTCAGCGACTCCAGGGAATCCCTGAAATCGCATGCCTGAGTGGTGCACCCGGGCGTGGATGCCTTCGGGTAGAAATAGATAATCACCTGTTGGCCGCTGAAGTCTGCCAGGGACACGGTGCCACCTTCAGCTGAGGTCAGGGTGAAGGCTGGTGCGGTATCTCCGGGGGAGAGGCGTTCAGTCATGGAAGAGTGCTCCTATCTGGGGACGAGTCTGTGCTCCCCCGTAGACTATCGGCATGGTGATTCGCACAGAGCGCAGTCCTCAGGAAGAGCAACTTGTTGCAGCATTCCGGGCGGTGTTTGATGCCTCTGTGATGAACTTCGGTTCCTACAACCTGCTCTACGCGGAGAACGTGTTCGGGAGGGAGGAGCACCCAGAATTGCTGCTCTCCAGCACTAAAGCCCCCGCAGCTGAGCTGTCCGCACAAGAGGCTGTCGAGTCCGCCAGGCATCTCATTGTGGGGTACCGGCGCGAACCTGCCGAGCTTGTGCTCTGCCCCGTTGATCCTGCTGCGCTGCTACCACCTGACGATGACGACGCTGCCCCCTCCCCGCGAGTGCCGGTGCTGGTGAACCTGACCAACCTGGCGGGTATGGCAGCTGACGACACCACCGTGGAGATCGCTTTGTCCACTGGTCGCCGTGTGAAGCTGGATGTGCAGACACTCGTCACGTTTGAGCAGATTCCGGGTGTCCCGCTGCATCAGCAGTTCGACGTGGAGGACTTCTACACCTTCTTGGACCACTTCATGGACGTGGTCGAACGCAAACGGAATTGAGACGAAACTCACCAAGACGGTGATTAGCGCGAATCTGCCAGTGGTGCTAGTGTTGTGTGTCGTTGCCCACCGGGTGGGTGACTTTCTTTGTGTCCTTGTTCTTGTGATTCGGGGCCTCTAGCTCAACTGGCAGAGCATCAGACTCTTAATCTGCAGGTTGCGGGTTCAAGTCCCGCGGGGCCCACGGAACAAGGAACATGAAGCAGGAAAGCCGCTGGTCGTGACGATCGGCGGCTTTCCTGCTTCATGTCTGGAATGCTGCCGGTTCGGGGAAGGATTCGCGGCTGAGGGCAAAGACACGGTACTGTTGACCGGTCCGTGTCCCGGAGTGCATATTGAAACTCCGGGCCCACATGGTCATCACGGGATGTAGTTCAGTTTGGTAGAGCGCTCGCTTTGGGAGCGAGAGGTCGCAGGTTCAAATCCTGTCATCCCGACAGTGTCCGAAGTCGCCCGCGTCTAGCGGCGGTGATCTTCGGCCTAAAGCGTCAGAGGCCTGGTCTTCACCGCAGGTGCATCTGACCTGAGTACAACGTCAAGTTTTGCAATCGCAGCAACAGGAGCCCATACGTGGTCAAGAGCACCGTCGAAGAACTGAACCCGACTCGAATCAAGCTCACCGTAGAGGTGTCCGGCGAGGAGCTCGAGCCCAAAATCAAGGCCGCCTACAAGAGCATCGCTCACCAGGTTCAGATTCCAGGCTTCCGTAAGGGCAAGGTCCCTGCGCCCATCATCGACCAGCGTTTCGGCCGCGAGGCAGTAATCCAGCAGGCGATCAACGATGGACTCCAGGAGTTCTACCAGGCAGGGCTCGCCGAGGCTGAGATCACCCCCTTGTCCAGGCCTGAGGTAGAGGTCGAAGAAATCCCGAACGTTGAGACGAACGAGGGAACGCTGAAGTTCTCCGGTGAGCTTGATGTGAAGCCCACCATCGAGCTGCCCGACTACTCGGGCCTCGAGGTTGAGGTTGAAGCCGTTGAAGCTGACGATGAAGCCGTCCAAGAAGAACTCGATGCCCTGCGTTCACGTTTCGGAACTCTGAAGGACGTAGAGCGTCCAGCAACTACCGACGACTTTGTGACCATCGATCTCACAGCGACCATCGGTGAAGAAGAAGTCGACAACGCCACGGGCCTGAGCTACCAGGTCGGAGCCGGAACCATGCTCGATGGCCTCGATGAGGCCCTCGAGGGGCTTTCCGCAGGCGAGGACGCCACCTTCAACACCACGCTGGCCGGCGGCGAGCACTCCGGGGAAGAAGCCACTGCCAAGGTCACGCTTACCGCAGTGAAGGAACGTGAGCTTCCCGAAGCTGACGATGACTTCGCTCAGATGGCCTCCGAATTCGACACCATCGATGAGCTCAAAGAGGACCTGAAGTCCAAAGCAGCATCCACCGTTCTGGAAAAGCAGGGTGTGGAAGCGCGCGATAAGGTTCTCGAGAAGCTGATGAGCCTGGTCGAGGTCCCTGTCCCCGAGTCGGTCGTTGAAGAGCAGATCAGCCAGCACTTCAGCTCGCAGGGCCATTCTGAAGGTGACTCCCACGATACTGAAGGTCACCGGGAGGAGATCCGCGAACAGACTTCGGAGGCCTTCCGCAATGAGATCGTTCTCGACCTCATCGCCGAGAAGGAAGAGATTGGCGTAGAGCAGGGCGAGATCATCGAGTACATCGTTGCGACTGCCCAGCAGTACGGCATGGAGCCGAATCAGTTCGCCCAGATGCTGGACCAGGCAGGTCAGGTCCCAATGATCATGGGTGAAGTCCGCCGACGCAAGGCTCTGGCCAAGGTGTTGGAACTGGCCACAGTGACTGACACTGAGGGCAAAACAGTCGACCTCACAGAGTTCGTCACCCCTGCCGAGGAGCAGGAGGATGAAGCCGCTGAGGCAGTTTCAGACGACCCGGCTGAGAGCGAGTCAGAACCAGCCACTGAGTCTCCCGCCGACTCCGCTGAGGACCAGACCGAAAGCAAGTAGAACGTCCTACGCTGTGAAAGCGCCCCGTCCACGACCGGACTGGGGCGCTTTCACATCTCTGGAGAGCCGACCTCTCGTGTGCCATGGGCGAACAGTCCAACGCAAGCGGTGTCGACGTCGTCGGTCTCCAGTAATGTCGTAGCCGAACCAGTCAGAGACGTATGGAGGAACTTGATGTCAGAGCAGCTGCCCACGGCCTCGAACGTGGACCCGGCATCGCAAGAGAACTACATCTACAACCGGCTCCTGAAGGAGCGGATTATCTGGCTGGGATCAGAGGTTCGTGACGACAACGCCAACACCCTCTGCTCCCAGATGCTCCTGTTGTCCGCGGAGGACCCCGAGCGGGACATCTACCTGTACATCAACTCACCCGGCGGATCTGTCACCGCTGGTATGGCCATCTACGACACCATGCAGTTCATTCCCAACGATGTGGTCACGGTGGCTACAGGCCTCGCCGCTTCCATGGGGCAGTTCCTGCTCTCCTCCGGGACCCCGGGCAAACGCTTCGCCACACCGAACGCGCGGATTTTGATGCACCAGCCTTCCGGCGGCATCGGCGGCACTGAATCGGATGTTCGTATCCAGGCGGAGCTGATCAAGCACATGAAGCAGGTGATGGCTGAGCTCACCGCGGACCAGACCGGACAGTCCGTGGAGACGATCCTCAACGACAACGCGCGAGACAAGTGGTTCACCGCAGAGGAAGGCCTGGAATACGGCTTCTTCGACAAAATTGCCCAGCGCTCCTCGACCGTTTCCGGCGGCGGGGGAGTCTGAGGACTATCGACGACGCCGCGGAACACCAGGACTTCACAGGAGACTTTGAGATGAATTTTGAAGCACGCTATATCCTTCCTTCTTTCGAGGAACGGACCCCCTACGGTTTCAAGCGCCAAGATCCCTACGCCAAGCTCTTTGAAGACCGAATCGTCTTCCTGGGCGCACAGGTGGACGACGCCAGCGCTGACGACATCATGGCCCAGCTGCTTGTGCTGGAGTCCATGGATTCCGAGCGCGACATCACGCTGTACATCAACTCGCCGGGTGGTTCCTTCACCGCGATGACAGCCATCTACGACACTATGCAGTTCATCCGGCCGCACGTACAGACGGTCTGCCTCGGGCAGGCTGCCTCTGCTGCCGCGGTGTTGCTGGCCGCTGGAACACCCGGAAAGCGGTTGGCACTGCCAAATGCGCGTGTGCTGATTCACCAGCCAGCGATGGGTGGAGCCAGAGGCACGGCTACAGACCTTGCCATTCAGGCCGATGAGATCCGCCGCATCAGAACGTGGATGGAAGACGTGCTTGCCGAACACACCAAGAAGACTCCTGACCAGATCAAGGAAGACATCGACCGGGACAAGTTCCTCTCGGCTGCCGGTGCTAAGGAGTACGGTCTCGTCGACGAAGTGCTGAGCTCGCGCAAGCTCCCAGCCTGATGTCGCTGCACCGCTAGGGTTACCCTCCCGTGGCGGTTTCGGGCGAGGTCCGGGGTCTGAAGTACGCTTGAGGGAGTCCCATAACGATCTGCACGGTGAGAGGGTTGCCTACACATGGCCCGAATAGGTGAAAGCTCGGACTTGTTGAAGTGCTCTTTCTGCGGCAAGTCGCAGAAGCAGGTGCGGTACAAGCTGATCGCGGGCCCTGGCGTGTACATCTGTGATGAGTGCATCGAGCTGTGCAACGAGATCATTGATGAGTACCTCAACGAGGTCCAAGAGACTTCTGAAGTCGAGTTGCCCACTCCCAAAGAGATCAAGGACTTCCTTGACGAGTATGTGGTTGGGCAGGACAAAGCCAAGCGGTCGCTCGCGGTAGCAGTCCACAATCACTACAAGCGGATCCAAGCCACCGGCTCAGCATCCAAGACAACCTCCCTGGAGAAGGGGCCCTTCGACGAGGTCGAGATTGGCAAGTCCAATATCCTCATGGTCGGGCCGACTGGCTCAGGGAAAACCTACCTTGCGCAGTCCCTGGCCAGGAAGCTTCAGGTACCGTTTATCGTCGCTGACGCGACGAGTCTCACTGAGGCAGGCTACGTGGGTGAGGATGTGGAGAACATCCTCCTGAAGCTCATCCAGGCGGCCGATGGTGACGTCAAGAAGGCCGAGCACGGCATTGTCTATATCGATGAGATAGACAAGATTTCCCGTAAGTCGGAGAATCCCTCAATCACCCGCGATGTCTCCGGTGAGGGCGTGCAGCAGGCGCTGCTTAAAATTCTGGAGGGCACCACAGCATCTGTGGCACCGCAGGGTGGACGGAAGCACCCGCAGCAAGAGTTCATCCAAATCGACACCTCGAATGTGCTGTTCATCGTTGCTGGCGCCTTCGCTGGACTGGAGGACATCATCGAGTCCCGCGCGGGCCGGAAGGGCATAGGTTTCGGTGCGCCCTTGTCCACCATCGTCCCCGGCGATGCCAGTTACGCCGATGTTGAGCCTGAGGATCTGCATAAGTTCGGCCTGATTCCTGAGTTCATCGGCCGACTCCCAGTGGTAGCCACAGTGGAGGAACTGGATGACGCGGCGCTGACTGATATTCTCAGCAAGCCCAGGAACGCGCTGTTGAAGCAGTACCAGAAGATGTTCGCCATTGATGATGTAGAGCTGGAATTCGACGACGATGCGATCAAGGCCGTCGTCGAACTAGCCCAGCTCCGAGGCACGGGGGCACGAGGACTTCGCTCCATTCTGGAGAACGTGCTCAACTCAATGATGTTCGACCTGCCCAGCCGTGACGACATTGCTGCGGTCACCATCACCGGCGAGGTAGTGCGTGAGGGTGCCGAGCCACTGCTGACCACGCGTGACGAGGCGAAAAAGCTCCGCAAGAAATCTGCCTGAACCCCTGCGGGGCGGCAAGCGGCCGGCGTGGCTCTCGAGTAGGAACTGTTATCCGCTAGGACTTCCGTTTATCTGCAACTGGTACTAATGTTCACTCCAAGGAAAGTGACGCGTGTCACCTCAACGAGGAGGTGTAGTACTGGTGAAAGCACGATCAGCGGGTGCGGCTGCCGCCGCTGCCGTTCTGCTCTTGGCAGGATGCGGAGACGACGATGGGGTGACCACTCTCACCTGGTATATCAACCCTGATGATGGCGGCCAGCAAGCGTTGGCTGAACAGTGCACCGAAGAGGCCGACGGCGCCTACCGTATCCAAACTTCACTGCTGCCAATGGACGCTCCAGCTCAGCGAGAGCAGTTGGCGCGCCGGCTCGCTGCCGGGGACTCGTCCCTGGACATCATGAGTATTGATCCACCTTTCATTCCGGAACTCGCAACCCCAGGCTTTCTGGCGCCGGTGCCCGAGGATGTGGCCGAACGTACAACCGAAGACACATTGGACGGGGCGCTGGCCGGTGCTATGTGGGGCGATGAGCTCGTCACCGTCCCATTCTGGGCCAACACACAGATCCTTTGGTACCGCGAATCTGTTGCTGAGGCGGCAGGGCTCGACATGGATGAACCCGTGACCTGGGACGAGATTATGGATGCCGCAGAAGAACAGGATAAGTACTTAGGTGTTCAAGGCGTTCGGGCCGAGTCCATGACGGTCTGGGTCAACGCCCTCGTAGAGTCCCAGGATGAGTCCATCCTGGTGGACCCATCAGCTTCCGCCGAAGAGCTCGAAACCAATCTGGATTCCGAAGCTGGCGCCAACGCCGCGAGCATCATCTCGCGCATCGGGCAAGAAGGCCTCGGCGGGCCCGGTATCGCCTCCATGGACGAGAACCAGTCCATGCTGCTTTTCCAACGAGACAACGGCTCCTTCATGGTCAACTGGCCATTTGTTTGGGCTGCGACCAATTCAGCAGCTGAAGAAGGCAGCATCGATGCTGATATCCCTGAGGACATTGGTTGGGCGCTCTACCCAAGAGTCGACCCCGATACGCCAGCCGCCCACCCGCTGGGCGGGATCAACCTCGGTGTCGGCGCCGACTCCGAACATCCAGAGCTTGCCTACGAGGCGATCGAGTGCATCGTGACCCCGGAGAATCAAGCCGAGTACTTCGTCACCAACGGAAACCCGCCCTCCTCCGAATCAGCCTTCGACGACCCACGTGTCGAAGAGGACTTCCCGATGGCTGATGTGATCCGTGAAGCACTCGACAGTGCAGCGCCGCGGCCTCAGACGCCCTACTACAACGAGATATCCGAATCCATCCAGGGCCGGTTCACCCCGCTCTCCGGCGTCGATGAGGAGACCACGCCGGCCGAGACTGACACATACATCATGGAAGTCCTGCGAGGGGAGCGTCTGCTGTGACTGCCACCGCCGAGAACACCAGCAAAGAGAGCCAAGCCTCCAAACGCCCGCGAAAGTCTGACCGCACCAAAGCTGAAATACGGCTCGGGTGGCTGCTGGCAGGTCCGGCGTTCTTCGTCATGCTGGCAGTCACTGCCTACCCGATCGCCCAAGCAACCTTCGATTCGCTCTTTTCGTTCCGACTCACCGCACCCGATGAGCGCTCGTTTGTCTTCCTCGACAACTACCTCCTGCTTTTCACTGATGGGATGTTCTGGAGGATCTTCGGGGTGACTCTGCTGATCACCGTGGTGACGGTGGCCGTGGAGTTGGTGCTCGGCTTCGCGCTGGCGTTAGTGATGCATAGGGCGTTGAAGTCAATGCGTGGGCTCCTCAGAACCGCAATCCTGGTGCCCTACGGAATCATTACCGTGGTCTCGGCCTTCGCCTGGTACTACATGTTTGACATCAACTCTGGCTTCGTTAACAACTGGCTCAGTTGGGTGCCGGGGATTGACAGCGATCTCGACTGGTTCTCGAACTTCGGGACCGCGATCACCGTGATCATGGCCTCAGAGATCTGGAAGACCACTCCCTTCATCGCCCTGCTGCTGCTGGCCGGTCTGGCGCAGGTCCCCGATGAGCTAGTCGAGGCAGCCCGGGTCGACGGCGCCACCAAGGTCCAGCAGTTCACTCGCGTGATCATTCCCAACATGAAAGCAGCCATTATGGTGGCTGTGCTGTTCCGGGCGCTCGATGCATTCCGAATATTCGACAACGTATTCATCATGACCGGCGGCGATGCCAACACTGAAGTGCTGTCCCTCTTGGCCTACAACCAGTCGATCTCACGCCTTGAGATCGGCCTCGGCTCGGCGGTCTCCGTGGTCCTGTTCATCTGCGTGCTGTTGATGTGCGTGCTCGCCGTGAAGGGCTTCAAAGTGGACCTCGCCAGCGGTACTGACTCATCCAGTGGCAAGAAAGATGGGGGGAAGTGATGGCAAGCTCCAAGCGTCTCACCGGCCGGCAGAAGCTCGGTTGGGCAGTGACGACGATTCTCGTTCTGCTCTATGCGCTCTTCCCCGTAGCAGCCATCTTCGCCAACAGTTTCAAGACTCAGGCAGATCTTGGAAATCCCACCTTCTGGCCGGCCAATTGGACCCTCACGCACTACGAGATGATCTTCGTCGGCAGTGCGCAGGACCTGTTCCTGTCCTCTCTGCGCAACAGCATCGGCATCACGCTGATCGCCACGTTCGTGGCGGTAGTGCTGGCCACACTGTGTGCTTACGCCATTGCCCGGTTGAACTTCCCAGGCAAGCGCATCATTCTTGGAGCAGCGCTGGCGGTCTCCATCTTCCCGGTGATATCGGTGGTCACACCGCTGTTCAACCTGTGGCGGACCATCGGACTCTATGACACCTGGTTGGGCCTGATCATCCCCTATCTGTCGTTGACTCTGCCGATCTCGATCTGGACTCTCTCAGCATTCTTCCGGCAGATTCCCTGGGAATTGGAGCAGGCAGCGCAGGTTGACGGTGCCACCCAATGGCAGGCATTCCGCAAAGCCATCATTCCGCTCGCGGCTCCAGGAGTTTTCACCACCGCTATCCTGGCGTTCTTCATCGCATGGAATGACTTCGTCTATGGAATATCGCTGACCTCAACCGAGGCTGCACGGCCGGTACCTGCGGCCTTGGCGTTCTTCCAAGGGGCCAGCCAATTCGAAGAACCTACCGGCGCGATCTCAGCAGCGGCGATCGTGGTGACGATACCCGTCGTCATACTGGTGCTGCTGTTCCAGCGGCGTATCGTCTCCGGCCTGACCCAGGGCGCGGTCAAGGGCTAGGGCTGTCAAGGGCCAAGGAAAGGAAACGACTCATGGCATCGATCACGATGAAAAATATCGTCAAGGAGTACGACGACGGCTTCCCAGCAGTCAACGACATCTCTATAGATATCGACGACGGTGAGTTTGTGATCCTCGTCGGTCCCTCCGGGTGCGGTAAATCCACTCTGCTGCGGATGATCGTGGGATTGGAGGACATCACGTCGGGGGACATGCTCATCGACGGAGAGCGCGTCAATGATAAGCCGCCTCGGGAGCGGAACTTGGCGATGGTGTTCCAGAACTACGCGCTCTACCCACATCTGACGGTCTACGAGAACATCGCCTTCCCGATGCGACTGGCCAAGGGGACCTTCAGCGCTTCTGATGTTGAGGAGAAGGTTCAGAAGGCTGCGGGAATGCTCGAGCTGACCGAGCATCTGGACCGCAAACCTGCCAACCTCTCCGGCGGCCAGCGTCAGCGTGTTGCCATGGGACGAGCCATCGTCCGGGACGCCAACGCCTTCCTATTCGACGAGCCGTTGAGCAACCTCGATGCGAAACTGCGTGGCCAGATGCGGGCGGAGATCTCGCAACTACAGCGCAGCCTCAACACCACCAGCGTGTATGTCACCCACGACCAGACCGAAGCAATGACCCTCGGGGACCGCGTAGCGGTACTGAAGAAAGGGCTGCTGCAGCAGATCGCCTCCCCCCGCGAACTGTACGAGCAGCCGGCAAACCTCTTCGTGGCAGGTTTCATTGGCGCGCCCTCCATGAACTTCCTGCCCGGGACGGTGGAACCCAGCTCAACCGGGTCGATGTGTCTGAACACCCCCCTGGGAGAGATTGAACTGCCCGAACACATTGCCGCCGCCGGACAGGGCAAGGACGTTGTCCTGGCAGGCATCCGCCCTGAATTCTTCGCGGAGGCCTCCACCGTCGATGAGAATAAGCGAGGCCGTGGATCCGTAGTAACTGCCGAACTGACCCACGTTGAATGGTTGGGCAACGAACAATACGGTTACATCAGCTACGAAAACGATCCCAGAGTCGTCGACACCCTGCACAACCTGGCGCAGGACATGGACTCCGATGACCTGCGTACTCAGCTGGTGGTCGCATTGGACGCGATGTCGCGGGTGCGCGGCGGAGACTCCACTGATCTGTGGGTCGACACTAGGCGGATCCACTTGTTCGACCCGGCGACGGGGGAGAACCTCACCCGGGATGCAGAAGCCGGTGCCGAACTGACCCGGCTAGCCGCTGAGGACCGTAGGCGGGAGCGGGAACGGTCCGCCGCGAAAGCCGAGCAATAGCCCGGATGCGCTCACTCCCAACGGAATAGCGCAGCAGCCACCCCGGCGCCGAGCACTGCACTCAGCACAAGCACTACCCAATTCTGTGTGGGTACAGTCTCGGCTATCCATGCATGCTGGAACGCCTCCACCGCCGCAGCGAACGGCAGCCAGCCGGCAATCTGCTGTAGAGAATCAGGTAGGTTCTCCACTGGGCCGAACATTCCGCCCAGCGCTGCCAGAGCAAAGAAGGCGATCAGTCCAATGGCAAGTGCCGAATTCGGACTGGGCGAAACCGAAGCTACCACCATGCCCACTCCATACATCGCCGCACAGGAAGCCAGGAGTACAGCCGCCGATGTCAGAGGTGCATGTGGCGGGCTTGCTTGGAAGAACAGCACCGCCACACCGTAGGCGATACCGATTCCTAGCAACACCTGGATAAAACTGACCACCATCTGCGCGATGAGCACCATCGCCGGGGAGGCTGGGGTCACCGCGAGGCGGCGCAACAGCTTAGTCTTGCGGTACATGGCGAGGAAGCTGGGCATGTTGATCACCGCAATCGAGGCGATCACCAGCGTGACCACCACGGGGAGCACATAGTAGGACAAGACAGTGACGCCTGAGGGCAACTGCTGGTGCACGTCTTCAAACGAGATCGCCTGCATCACAAGTATGAGCAGGGGCAGTCCGAGTGGGATCACCAGTCCAGCAGTGTCCCGGATAGTCATTCGGGCTTCAGCCTGAATAAGTCGCATCCAGGCTTTTGCGCCAGGGCCTCGGAGGCCCGGCTGGGTCGGAGTTTCCGCCATGGGGATCAATCCTCGTCCTGTTCTTCATCGATTGCTTTTCCGGTGAGTGCGACAAAGGCATCCTCCAAGGAGGGAGCCCCAGCCTGCTCGCGCACATCGATAGGAGATCCCTGCGCGATGATGCGCCCGTTGTCGATCAGCGCTACCCGGTTGCAGAGCCGTTCCACCTCGTCCATGGCGTGACTGACGAGGATGACTGTCTGAGCCTCCAGCGCCTCGATAGTCGCCCATATCCTGCGCCGTGCTCTCGGATCCAATCCAGTAGTGAGCTCATCTAAGATGACTACCTGGGGTTGGCCGATCAGGGCCAGCGCAATGGAGAGTCGCTGCATCTGACCCCCCGACAGGTTGTCGAATTTCGTCTTCGCCCTGTCCTGCAGATCGACCATGCGCAGCGCCTGCTCGGCGTCGAGCGGATTGGGATAGAAACTCCGGTAAAGATCAACCAACTCACGCGCCGTCAGCGACCCATGCAGATACGCCTGCTGCAACTGGACACCGAGAAGCTGCCGAACTTTCGCCCGGTCAGTGAAGGGGTCTAGCCCCAAGATCCGCACTGCGCCCTCAGTCGGCTTGCGCAGCCCAGCGATCATCTCCACGGTGGTCGTCTTTCCCGCGCCGTTGGCGCCCAAGATACCGAAGGTCTCACCGTGGAGAATCTCCAGACTGATGCCATCGACTGCGGTCTTCCCCTTATACCGTTTGACCAAATGATCTGCCGCGATGGCATGTGATGAACTGTTCTCCGTCATGCCACCGAGTCTCTAGCGGATCCGAGGTGATTGCCCGTGCCAACGGTCACGTGCACCACCATGACTTTCGGCACCCACCCAGCAGAGGACACTTCAGTAAGCTGGCAATGATGACCGTGGACCACCGCCGCTTGGAAGAATATTCAGGCGCAGCCATTCTTGTGCTGTGCCTGGGTATTGGCGTGTTGACGCTCTTAGTAGGTGTCGAACCATTCATCCCCGTGTGGGCATGGGCGCTGCTGCTGCTTGGATGCCTCGGCAGCGTCTTTCTCGCTGCTAGCGGGATGTTCGCGCGCCGACACCAGCTGATGCTCTACGCAGCCGCACTGTTGAGCTCTTGGGCGCTGCTGTTCACCATGCCCCACCAGGGGATGTTGGCGGTGATCCTGGTAGTCATCGCAGCAGTGGGCAGCTACCTGCTGTCCATTCCAAAGGTGTTGGGCATCGTCCTGCTCAACTTGCTGGCGCTGATTCTCCAGCAGGTGATCCACGGTGTGGACCCGGTGGAATCCATCGCCAGTACAGTGTTCTATGGTTTCATCCACCTAGCAGCAGTCTTCAGCACCTATGCTCTGTGGCGCGAGACGACGTTGAGGGCAGAACTGGAACAGAAGAACGTGGAACTCGAAGCCGCAGGTGTCCTGTTGGAGCACTCGGCAAAAACCGCGGAGCGTCTTCGTATCGCCCGCGAGCTCCATGACGCCATCGGTCACCAGCTCACCGTGCTGAACCTGGAGTTGGAGGCAGCACGACATCGCCTCGCCGCACGCGCTGAGGTGGGAGACGTCACCGTTCATATTGAGCAGGCTGCTGAAGTTGCCAAGGAACTCCTCGCCGATGTGCGGGCCACTGTGGGCGAGCTACGGGCCACCGAGCCGGGTGACCTGCAAGCCCAGTTGGAACGAATCGCAGGTTCCGTTCCATCGCTGGAGATCCATGTAGAAACCGACGCCATCGCAGCCGTCGATGACCAGCAGGGCACGGCGCTGGTGCGGGCGGCCCAGGAGATCATCACCAACACGGTGAAGCACTCGGAGGCCCGGGAGCTTTCACTGGTCCTCACCCAGGACGCCTCCCACGTGATCCTCACCGGGACCAACGACGGGCTGGCTCCGAAAACCGTCACCTTCGGTCATGGACTCACCGGTCTGCAGGAACGGGTGGAACTTTTGGGAGGGCAGCTGAGCGTCACCACCTCTCCCTGCTTCACTGTGCAGGTACAACTGCCCGCCGCTGGGAGTCTCTCCGAATCGATGCTGCGTGACGAGGAACAAGCCAGTCCATGACAAATCAGGACCGCCCCAGAATCACCCACTCAAGCTCAGTCAGCGTGCTGGTCGTCGACGATCAGACATTGGTGCGTCATGGAATCCGCACACTTTTGGAGCTGGGAGGCATCCATGTCGTGGGGGAGGCCAGCGACGGTGCTGAGGCGCTCACAGTGCTGGAGACGCAGTGTCCCGATGTTGTCCTCCTGGACCTGCGTATGCCGCAGTACGACGGTCTCTGGCTGCTCCACCGCCTGCAGCAGCGCGGCAACGATATCCCCGTTCTGGTGCTCACCACCTTCGATGACGACACGCTGGTGCTGGAGGCTCTCCGTTCAGGCGCACGCGGCTATCTGCTCAAGGACGTCACCGTCGACCAACTTGCCCAGGCAGTTCACGCGCTGGCGGCAGGCGGAACACTCATCGCGCCATCGATCACAGACCGGCTTGTGCGGGCAATCAGGGCTTCTCCTCCGCCCGCCGGCGCCGCGGGCGTCGTCGTAGAGAGCCTCACCGATCGGGAGTCAGAAGTTCTGCGATTAGTCGCTGAAGGGTATTCGAACCGACAGGTCGCCCAACTGATCCACTTGGCTGAGGGCACCGTCAAGAACCATATTTCCTCCATCCTCATCAAACTAGGTGCCCGCGATCGCACCAATGCCGTGCTGCGCGCCATCCGCGAAGGGATTCTTGGCTGATCCCGGGCCTGCGGCACCCCCGGCAGGGTGCTAAGTTGTCCTCGGTACACGTTTCTCCCGCCACTCTGAAGGAGCCCACACCATGAGCAGCATCCCCGCCGAGCTGAAGTACAGCGCAGAGCACGAGTGGATCGCCTCCGCCGACACCGAAGGTGTGGTGCGCATCGGCATTACAGACTTCGCACAAGACGCACTGGGTGAGGTGGTGTACGTCGAACACCCAGAAGTGGGGTCCTCCGTGGCGGCCGGAGATGTGGTCGGAGAAGTGGAATCCACCAAGTCAGTCTCGGACATCTTCGCCCCGGTGGCGGGTGAAATCACCGCAGTCAACAAAGAGCTGGACGACCAGCCCCAGGTCATCAACTCCGACCCTTACGGTGCTGGGTGGCTCTTCGAAGTCAAGCTCGCCGAAGCCTCGGGCATCGACGATCTCCTCAGTGCAGAGGATTACACCCAGCAAGTGGGCTGAACCCCGCAGACTGTTATATAGTTGTGACCCGGGGTTCGGTCCTGAGCGCACCGTGATATCCGTGACCGATGTCAGGTGCTGCCGTACCCCATGATGCACAGAGAGGAGGGACCGGTGACTGAGCCGAATGATCATCAACAACGCACTCCGGAAAGTGCAGCGGAGTCCACATCCATTGCGTTGCCGCCAGCGAATACTGGCCCGCTCGAAGCCAACCTCTCGGAGCAGGACATCGCTGCTATCAGCGCGCTGCCTAAGAATTCCGCCCTACTGATCGCCCACACCGGAGCCAACCAGGGTGCGCGCTTCCTTCTTGACCAAGACCACACCATCGTGGGTCGCCACCCTGAGGCAGACATCTTCCTCGACGACGTGACCGTCTCCCGGCGCCATGTGAAAATCAATAGACATGAGCGAGGTTTCGAAGTCGAAGACCTCGGAAGCCTCAATGGAACCTACGTCAACCATGACCGTGTAGACCACTACACCCTCCAGACGAGCGATGAAGTGCAGATCGGCAAATTCCGCCTCACGTTCTACTCCGGAGGCGACTGAAACCACCGGCAATGGACAAATGATCGGACTTCGGCGATTCGCACGTTATTCTGAGGCTGACTTCTTTCCTTCCCCTGAACCTGAAAGAGGATGCGCCCGTGAGTGCAACACCTGCTCGTCAGCCTAAACCGGCTGAGAAGGCCGGGCCTGCCAATTCCCATGTCTTCACTATCTCTGAAGTGCTGCGTGAACTGCAGCGCGAATTCCCGGATCTGTCAGCCTCCAAGCTGAGATTCTTGGAAGAACGGGACCTGGTGGAGCCTGCACGGACCCAATCCGGCTACCGCAAGTACTCCGCAGCCGACGTCGAGCGTCTGCGCTTCATCCTCGCGCTGCAGCGCGACCGCTATATGCCACTGGACGTCATTAAGCAGACAATGGACGCCATTGACGTCGGGGAGAAACCGGAAGCGCTCCCAGAGTCAGCGCCAGTTGGCCCCCGTGAGGTCACGGGAGAGATGGCGGCACAGATCACGGGGCGCAGCCGTCCCATGAGCCGCAAGGAATTGCGTGCCCTCTCGGGAGCGACTCGCGGCATGCTCGACACGCTGGAGAAGTTCCGCATCATCACTGCTGACGCCCAGGGTAACTACAGCCATCACGACCTCAAAGCAGTCAAAGCGGTCCGGGTGTTGGCACGCTATGGGCTGGAACCGAAACACCTGGTCACCCTGCGCCGTTCCGCTGATGCCGAACTTGACCTCATAGGGCGAGCTATGGCCCCGCAGGCAGCTAGGAAGGACGCTGCTGCACGCGCACGCGTCGCCGAATCCTCCAAAGAAATGCTGCAGTGTCTCAAAGAGCTGCGCGCCTCCATAATGGACGCTGCAGTGGAGAAAATCGACAGACGCTGAGCAACTGGGCCCCTCAGTCGGCTCTTCAGGCATACACTGGAACTATGGATGACGTGCAGGTGCGGCTAGAGGTGATGGGCGTTCGCGTGGAGCTGCCCAATAACCAACCTGTGCTGATACTGCGTGGTGCCGAACCGGGCACAGAGGCACTCCATGTGGCCGTCGTCGTCGGTCCAGCTGAGGCTGCTGCAGTGGCCCGAGCTCTCCAAGGGGAGGTTCCCCCGCGTCCGATGACACACGATTTGCTGACCAGTGTCTTGGAGAGTTTCGGCAGGGGTATTGCCGCCGTTGAGATCAGACTCCTGGATATGAGTACCTACGCCGGCTATGTTCGGCTCAACAGTGGCAGCACCATCGACGCCCGAGCCTCCGACGCGATTGCCGTGGCCGTCCGAGCTCAATGTCCGGTCACAATGGCCCGCGGGACACTTGAGGCCGTCTCCGTGACGCCCCGGTATAGGACCTCACAGAACCAGCCCTCCTCCGCAGCCAGCCCTGAAGCCCAGCATCTGGCAGGCAAAGGCCCTATCTCCGAAGATGAGATTCGCGAATTTCAGAAGTACCTCACCGACGCCGACCCCGAAGACTTCGGCAGGTCATGAGACACGCCGAGACTGAGCGCTCCTGCCACCACAACCACGCTCGACGCGGATAGACTGGCCACAGCTATCCGATACGACGTGACGCACACCACCAGAGAGGTGCCTGAGTGAAGGACCAACGCGCTGAACTACCGCGCACCCGCCAGCACTCCCGCCCCCCGGCTCAGGACACCCTGTTCAACGACGGTTTGCCTGACTTGGATGAGGACATGGGATACCGGGGACCGATTGCGTGTTCGGCGGCCGGTATCACCTACCGCCAGCTGGACTACTGGGCTCGTACCAAGCTGGTTGAACCGTCATTGCGCAATGCCTCGGGATCCGGATCCGCGCGCCTGTACTCCTTCCGGGACGTCCTGGTGCTGAAAGTCGTCAAGCGGTTGTTGGACACAGGCGTGTCCCTGCAGCAGATTCGTGCGGCGATCGAACACCTCCGTGAGCGAGGTGTCGATGACCTCGCGGAGATCACGCTGATGTCAGACGGCGCCAGCGTGTACGAATGCACCTCCACCGATGAGGTCATCGACCTCGTCCAGGGTGGACAGGGAGTGTTCGGAATCGCTGTCGGCCGTGTGTGGCGTGAAGTGGAAGGCAGCCTCGCCGAGCTTCCGAGAGAACGCAGCGAGGCCCCTGAAGCTGTTCCCGCAGAACCGTCTAGTCCTGCCACAATGGATGAGCTCGCCCAACTTCGAGCCAAGCGGCAGCAGGCGTCATGACCGTTACTGCCCCATAATCCAGGTTCACACCGACGTCACCACTACTGGGAAGGCCTGCGCCGATGATTCTGATTGTCGTGAAGTTCCCTGTCAAAGCCTCGCACGCGGAGCAGTGGCCCGAGATTGTTCGGGAATTCACCAACGCCACCCGAGCTGAGCCCGGCAATAAGTTCTTCGAATGGTCTCGAGGTGTGGAAGACCCCAACGAGTACGTGTTGGTCGAGGGATTCGAAGACGACGCCGCGGAAGCGCATGTCACCTCTGAGCACTTTCAGGCCGCGATCGACCCGCAGGGGCCTATGCACCGCGCCCTTGCTGCCACCCCACGCATCATCTCCCAGACCATCGAAGCCGACGGATGGAGTGAGATGGGCGAGATGAAGGTGTCGTAGCTTTCTGTCAAATCCCCGCCCTTCCCGCGCAGGTTGCCCTGTGCGGCCGTCTTCAGCATTAGGATGAAACCGTGCAGATTCTCAGTGTGTCCAGTCTGAAAGGCGGGGTCGGAAAGACCTCGGTCACCATGGGTTTGGCCTCAGCGGCCCTTCACAGAGGCGTCAAGACCCTCGTGATCGACCTTGACCCGCACGCCGATGCCACTACTGGGCTAAGCGTTGCGCGGGGAACAGGACGCGAGGCAGGTCAGCTGCTGAAGGAATCCCGCAGAGCGAAGATCTCGGACCATGTTGTCCGATCCGGCTGGTTGGATCTGCTGGATCCGGAGAAGCAGAAAACCGCTGTACTCGACGTTGTGGTCGGTTCAGCGCTGTCTGCCACTTTCGACCGCCCCGATATCCGGCCACGGGATATGAAACGGCTGAAAAGCCTCGTTGACGGTCTCAGCGGATACGACCTGGTGCTGGTCGACTGCCCACCCTCACTCTCCGGGCTGACCAGAATCGCCTGGGCCGCGTCCCACCAAGTTTTACTCGTCGCTGAACCTTCCCTCTTCTCCGTGGCTGGCACCGAACGGACCATGCGTGCCATCCGAATGTTCTCCAACGAGTTCGCTCCGCAACTGACCCAAGCAGGCGTCGTCGTTAACAGGGCTCGTGCGGATTCTGCGGAACACGAATACAGGTTGCTGGAAATGGAACGGCTCTACGCCGATAAGCTCATGCTGCCGGTGCTGGAGGAGAACCCCCATTGGCAGCAGATCCAAGGAGCGGCCTACCCCGTGCACCAGTGGCCTGGAGACCAGGTGCGGGACATGGCCAAGAGCTTTGATGAGCTCATCAAACAGCTCGTTCCAGCCAAGAACCTTGGCTCGTGAACCATATGGCAGCGCACGACCTCGCCATCATCGGCTCCGGCTCCGGAAACTCCCTGATCACCCCCCATTGGGACCAGAAGCGGGTGGCCCTGGCCGATCAAGGCATTCCAGCCACCGGGGCATTCGGAGGAACCTGCCTCAATGTGGGCTGCATCCCCACTAAAATGTATGTTCGCCCCTCTGCTCTGGCCAGGGCTCCTGAGGAAGCGGCACGCCTCGGCGTGGAGATGACCACTGAGCGCGCCGACTGGCCAGCGATCCGAGACCGCATTTTCAGCCGGATTGATGCGATCTCCGCTGCAGGGCGCGACTACCGTGACCGTTTGGAGAACGTAGACCTCATTACAGAGCGCGTCACGCTGACCAGCCCCCGGTCCTTCCGCAGCGACTCCGGGGTCGAGGTCACAGCAGAGCAGATGGTCATCGCCGCAGGTTCACGTCCGGTACTTCCCGATGTTCCCGGTGTTGATCTCCCGCAGGTCCACACTTCTGACACGATCATGCGAGTTGACGCTCTGCCAGAGAGAATCCTAATTATCGGTGGCGGGTACATCGCCTGTGAGTTTGCGGGCATATTCACCGGGCTCGGCTCAGAGGTGATCCAGATCAACCGCAGCCTCGGGCTGATGAACCAGCTCGACCAAGAAATCGCTGCGGCCTATTCCGCTCAGGCGGAGGCTAACTGGTCAGTGCTCTATCAGAGGACTCTGGCCCGCATCACCGAAGCTGCCGACGGGGGAGTCACGGCTCAGCTGGTCACTTCAGACGGCCGTGCCGAAGAACTGCACGTCGACACCGTGCTGATTGCCATTGGACGAGTACCCAATAGCGACTCCGTGGGTGCCGCAGCTGTGGGCCTCGACCTTCACCCCGACGGGCGGATCGCAGTTGATGAGTACCTGCGCGTCCAGAAGGAAGGGAAGCCGGTTGAAGGCGTTTACGCCATCGGAGACATCTCTTCTGCGCCCATGCTCAAGCATGTCGCCAATCATGAAGCGCGGGTGGCGGCGCACAACCTGGAACATCCGCAGCGCCTGCGACGGGTGCGCCACGAGGTGATCCCAGCGGCGATCTTCTCCCACCCGGAGATCGCCCACGTGGGTCTTACCGAAGCCCAGGCCGCAGAGGAAGTCGGAGCCGAGCACCTGACCGTCAAGACTCAGCGCTACGGGGACACTGCCTACGGCTGGGCTATGGAGGACCAGACCGGCATCATGAAGGTCATCGCTGACAGCCGGGACGGAAAAATTCTGGGCGCCCACGCCATGGGATACCAGTCGTCAAACCTCATCCAGCCCATCGTGCACGCCATGAGCTTCGGGCAGGACGCCTACACCGCGGCCAGGGGCCAGTACTGGATTCACCCGGCGCTGATGGAGGTCACAGAGAACGCTCTGCTCGGTTTGGACGTCCCGGTCCCGGCAGAGCCTCCGCTGTAAAGGAATGACTTTGGTCCGCTCAGGGTTGGCATGAGAGGAATCTCTATACGCTGATTGAAAGGACCACCTCATGGCTGAGCGCGTTGACTTCTGGTTTGACCCCATCTGCCCCTTCGCCTACGCGACCTCCCGATGGATTCTCGAAGTCGAGAAAGTCCGCGACATCGAGGTGAAGTGGAACGTCATGAGCCTGGGTGTGCTCAATGAGGACAAGAACCCGGCACCCACTGAGGACGACGACGTCCTGGCTCGTTGGATTCCGGCGCGTACCTCCACGGCGGTGGCTCAGACGGCTCCGGAGAAGATAGGCGACTTCTACACCGCCATCGGCCATGACATCCACGTCAACGGACACCGCGACTTTGAAGCAGCCTCACGCCGTGCACTGGCCGAAATTGGCCTGGACGAGACTCTGGTCGATGGTGCCAAAACTGATACCTACGACGACGCGATGCGCACCTCTCACGATGCCGGAATCTCCCAGGTAGGGCAAGACGTCGGCACTCCGATCGTCGCCTTCGCTGGGACAGCATTCTTCGGCCCCGTCATTACCCGGGTGCCGACCGGAGAGGATGCCGGGAAGATCTTCGACGGGGCCCTCGCTTTGGCAGAGTACCCCTACTTCTTCGAACTCAAGCGTTCACGGACTGAGGGCCCTCAGTTCGGCTGATTTAGCCAAAGAAAAGCCCCGATCTGACGTTTCGTGCGCCGGGTCGGGGCTTCTTTGTGCCGTCCGAAAGGGAGAGACCACTGTGATGGGATTCTCGATGGCCTCCGCGACCGTTCCTATCGAAATGCCCATCGCGCGGCGTATCTGGGGGACTCAGCCTTTGCGAATCACTTTGTGCTGGGCGGCCTGGGCCACCGGCCGCACCACGATCTGATCGAGGTTCACATGGTGTGGAAGCGTCACCGCATGGGCGATGACCTCAGCTATATCCTCGGCCACAAGCGGCTTCTCCACCCCGGCGTAGATCTTCTCAGCGGCCGCGGCGTCGCCCCGCAGCCTTTTGGCTGCGAACTCATCAGTACGCACCATCCCGGGCTGGACCTCGATGACCCGGATGTTGTGCTCAGCTTCCTCTAGCCTGAGAACACTGGTGAGCGAATGCTGGCCGAACTTTGCAGCGTTGTACCCGGCACCGCCCTCGTAGGCAACCACTCCTGCCGTCGAGGTCAGGTTCAGGACTGTTCCCTCACCGTGAGTGCGGAGCATGGGGAGGAAAGCCTGCGTGATATTCAGTGTCCCCAGCACATTGACCTCGTACATCCACCGCCAATCCTCTGCCCTGCTCTGCGCGACCGACTCCACTCCCAGAGCGCCGCCGGCGTTGTTGATGAGCGTGTCGATACCACCAGACTCAGTGACGGTCTGCAGGAGCGAGGCCACCTGGGTGGCGTCGGTAACGTCACACACCACAGGAACGATTCCTTCCTGCTCGGCAAGGTGTTCCAGCTTTTCGGCCCGGCGAGCAACGGCGAAGACGTGCCACCCTTCGGAGGTCAGACGCAGAGCGGTGGCAGCGCCGATCCCGGAGGAGGCTCCGGTGACGAGCGCTCGGCGAGGTGAAGGTTCAATGTTCATGGGGACAGACTAATCAGTAACAACGGATCTGTGGGCAGCATTTCCGACATGTGAGACGGACGAGTGACTTTTTCATGCGTGGCAGAATGGGGCCCATGGCCGAAAACATAAAGGGCACCGACGCGCCCGCATACAAGACTCCGGAAGTCCCCGATAAACCAGCTTTGGAAGGATTGGAGCAGAAGCTCAACACGGCGTGGGCACAGGAGCAGATCTTTCATTTTGACGACAGTGCCACCCGCGACCAGGTGTATTCCATCGACACCCCGCCGCCGACTGCCTCCGGGTCACTCCACGTAGGCCACATGTTCTCCTACACCCAGACTGATGTGGTGGCCCGCTTCAAGCGGATGCGCGGAAAGAAAGTCTTCTACCCGCTCGGCTGGGATGACAACGGTCTGCCGACCGAGCGACGTGTGCAGAACTACTACGGGGTACGGTGCGATCCCACCAAGCCTTACGATCCGAATTATGCGCCCCCGGAGAAACCGGCCAAAAACCAGCGAGACTGGGACATGATTTCCCGGCGCAACTTCATCGAGCTGTGTGAGACGCTCACTGTTGAGGATGAGAAAGTCTTCGAGGACCTGTTCACCACACTGGGCCTGTCGGTGGACTGGCGGCAGACCTACCGCACTATCGACGACCATTCGCGCACAGCCTCTCAACGTGCATTCCTACGTGATGTGCGCTCCGACAACGCTTACACGGCAGAGGCACCGACCCTCTGGGATGTGACCTTCAGGACTGCGGTGGCCCAGGCGGAGTTGGAGGCAAAAGAGCGCCCTGGTGCGTACTACCGGTATCCCTTCACCGACGACGCCGGCAACGAGGTCGTTATCGCCACCACTCGGCCTGAACTGCTGCCCTCGTGCGTAGCGCTTGTCGCGCACCCGGAGGATGAGCGCTATCAGCACATGTTCGGCCACTCTGTCACCTCACCACTTTTCGATGTGGAAGTGCCCGTCAAGGCGCACACCTTGGCCGACCCTGAGAAGGGTTCGGGTATCGCCATGATCTGCACATTCGGTGATATGACCGATGTGACCTGGTGGCGTGAGCTGAACCTCCCTACCCGAGCGCTGATTGGCCGTGAAGGTCGCTTCACCGGTGACACGCCTGAATGGATCACCACAGAACACGGCCGGGAAAACTATCAGCAGTTGGCCGGCAAGACCGTGCACTCAGCTAAAGAGGCTGTTGTCGAGCTTCTGCAGGCAGCCGATCTGCTGCGCGCTGAGCCGGAGAAGATCACCCATGCCGTCCACTTCTACGAGAAGGGCGATAAGCCACTGGAAGTGGTGACATCGCGCCAGTGGTACATCCGAAACGGTGGACGTGATGCTGACCGCCGCGACCAACTGGTGGAGCGGGGCCGCAAGATCACCTGGAATCCAGGCTTTATGCGCTCCCGGTACGAAAACTGGGTCGAAGGCCTCAACGGAGACTGGCTCATCTCACGCCAGAGGTTCTTCGGGGTGCCGATCCCGGTGTGGTATCCGCTCAACAGTTCCGCAGAGCCGGACTACGACCACCCGATTCTGCCTGAGGAAGACCAGCTTCCCGTGGACCCGGCGTCAGAACCAGCTCCGGGATTCGCAGAATCCCAGCGCGGCGAGCCCGGTGGCTTTATGGGGGAACCTGATGTACTGGACACCTGGGCGACGTCGTCCCTGACACCTCAGATCGCCGGCAAATGGGAGCGCGACCCTGACCTGTTTAACCGGGTTTTCCCGTTCGATTTGCGCCCTCAAGGACACGACATTATCCGTACCTGGCTGTTTTCCAGCGTGGTGCGCGCGAACTCATTGCATGACACGGTGCCGTGGACCAACACGGCCATCTCCGGTTGGATCCTGGACCCGGACCGGAAGAAGATGTCTAAGTCCAAAGGCAATGTGGTGATCCCGAACGAGCCGCTGGAGCAGTTCGGAGCAGATGCCGTGCGGTACTGGGCAGCTTCAGCAAAACTGGGAGCCGATACGGCCTACGAGATCAGCCAGATGAAGATAGGTCGTCGTCTGGCCATCAAACTGCTCAATGTCTCCAAGTTCGCCTTCGGCATGGGAGTCACCGAGGAACACGTTGTGGGCTCCGGCAACGACGGCGTCGTCATCACTGAACCGCTGGACCAGGCACTGCTGGCCAAGCTCCGCAGTGTGGTGCAACAGGCAACCGACCACTTCGAAAACTATGACTACGCCCGAGCGCTGAACCTCACGGAGAGCTTTTTCTGGGCCTTCACGGATGACTATGTGGAGTTGGTCAAGGACCGGGCGTACGGAGCTCAGGGCGAGCAGGCCCAGGCCTCAGTGCGTGCCACCCTCGCTACTGCACTGGATAACCTGCTGCGCCTGTTCGCTCCGGTGCTGCCGTTCGCCACAGATGAGGTGTGGCGGTGGTGGCGGCACGGTTCCGTTCATGGGGCGAGTTGGCCTCAGGCTTCGGATCTTGATGGTGTGGTTGGAGCTCCGGCTGTGCTGGATGCCGTCGCCGAAGCGTTGACCAGTCTGCGCCGTGCTAAGGCCGAAGCTAAAGTCAAACAGCGCACAGAGATCCTTTCCGCGCGAATTACCGGTTCGGAGCACAATATTGATGCTGTTCGGTCAGCTTTGGAGGATCTGCGGGCGGCAACCAAGTCCCAGGTGCTTCAGCTGGAGAGCTCCGGTGAGGAGAGTCCTGAAATCAGCGTCACTGACGTGTCGCTGGCTGAGACAGACCAGCCCTGACCCGCACCGGACTGGCGGTCATTCGTTTTCGGCCTCGATGGCGCGGACTTCCAACACGCCTTCTAACTCACTGAGGCGGTGATGCAGCTGGTCCGGGGAGAGGTACTGAGAACGCGAGAAACTCAGTTCGGCATCAACCACTGCGCCTTCTTCCTCGCTGTCCTTACGCCGAGTGCGGTTCAACGCCACTTCATAGCCCAGTCCTGACGCTGTGGTGAGCACATCACGCAGAATGCCGTGCCCGTCCTGGTAGCGGACCTCGTAGCGGTGGGTACGGCCGCGCTTTGGGATTTTCCTCGCCAGCCGGGTCACAATTGTGACCGCCAGCAGGTAGAAGATCACCGTCAATGCGGCGATCAGCGGCATTCCGGCACCGCAGGCCATACCGACCGCAGCGGTGACCCATACGGAACCGGCGGTTGTCAGCCCGGAGACGATGTTCTGGCGAACGAAGATCACGCCGGCACCGATGAAGCCGATGCCGGAGACGATCTGTGCGGCGATCCGGGAGGGATCCAAAATGACGCCCTCGCCCAGCAGGTGGGAGAATCCGTATGCCGAGACAAGAGTGAAGAGTGCTGAACCAAGTCCCACCAATATGTGGGTGCGGGCTCCCGCGGACTTCTGGCCCAGCTCCCGTTCCAGACCCACTACGGCAGACAGGACGAACGCGCAGGCCAGAAGAGCGGCCTCAGTGGCCAGCGTGTCAGGTATCAGGTCAATGTCCATACGTCTCACGGTAGACTCCCAGGCTTGAACCAGCCTGGAGGCTGATTTGTCCCCACCGATTGGCCGATTCTGCGCTCAGATCTGGTGTGGACGACCCCTGTCGGCGGCATCTTCGACCAGTGAGAGCGATTGGGCCCGGCCTAGGGTTTCGCGTAGAATCCTGTGCAGCAGCAATGATCCGGCCATCACCGGTGAGCTTCCGGAAGAACCGGGGAGTGCTCCACTCACTTCTCCGCAGTAGAACCGGACGGGTAAGCCCGTCATAGCAGTCATGAAGCGGCTGGAACTTCCGGTATGACAACCGGGATTCCAGCAAGCAAGGTGGTACCGCGCACGCGGGTGGGAGTCTTCTTCTGCACCAGGCGTCCTTGCAGAACCGGCCACAGCTATGCACCAGGATGACCTTCATGACTGAGAAAGCCTCTCCCACCTACCCGCGCGTGACCTCTGCCGCCCACGGCAAGGTCCAGAATTCTGTGCGCTTTCCGGAGATTGAGGAGCGCATCCTGAAGTACTGGGAGACGGACGATACCTTCAAAGCTTCCGTAGAGTCCCGCCCGGAGGACGACGAGTTTGTTTTCTATGACGGCCCTCCCTTTGCCAATGGCCTGCCGCATTACGGTCACCTCCTGACTGGATATGTGAAAGACCTGGTGCCCCGGTACCAGACCATGCGCGGCAAGCGGGTCGAGCGCCGCTTCGGCTGGGACACGCACGGTCTGCCCGCTGAACTGTCCGCCATGAAGGATCTCGGCATGACCGACAAGGCTGAGATCGAGGCCATGGGTATCGAACATTTCAATGACGCCTGCCGCTCTAATGTGTTGAAGTTCACCAAGGAGTGGTCCGCCTACGTCAACCGCCAGGCACGCTGGGTGGACTTCGAGAATGACTACAAGACACTGAATGTTGAGTTCATGGAGTCAGTCATCTGGGCGTTCAAACAGCTCCACGAAAAGGGCCTGACCTATCAGGGGTTTCGGGTCCTGCCGTACTGCTGGAAGGACGAAACCCCACTGTCCAACCACGAGCTGCGCATGGACGATGAGGTGTACAAGGACCGGCAGGATCCGTCGGTTACCGTGACGTTCCCGATCACGGGTGGAGGGGCGTTGGGTGACCAGCTGCGCGGAGTGAACCTTCTTGCCTGGACCACGACCCCGTGGACACTGCCCACCAACTTTTCGGTGGCGGTCGGACCGGACATCGAGTACGCGGTGGTGGAGGCCCCGGCTGATGGGCCGCTCCCGGGTCGGCATATGATCGCTGCCGATTTGGTGGGAGCCTACGCTCAGGACATTGGCTTCACCGACCAGAACGAGGTCTCCGCAGCTGAGGCGGCGCAGGCGGCAGTTGTGGGGCGCTATGTGGGCAAGGACCTTGCCCAGCTGGAGTACGAGCCGCTGTGGCACTACTACGCTGACACTGCGGCCTGGGGGACCCAGAACGCCTGGCGGGTGCTCATTGAGGACTACATCACCACCACCGATGGCACGGGCATAGTCCATCAGGCTTCGGCTTATGGTGAGGAGGACCAACGGTCATCTGAGGAGGCCGGTATCCCGGTGATCCTCTCCGTTGATGCCGCCGCGCAGTTCCTCCCAATGTTCGCCGAGCCCACGCCGCATGGGGACACGCCGCTGGCTGAGATCGCCGGTGTTCAGGTCTTTGAGGCGAACCGACCCATCATTAATCGACTCAAAGCTGACGGTCGGCTGGTTCGTGAACAGTCCTATGTTCACTCCTATCCGCACTGCTGGCGTTGCCGCACCCCCTTGATGTACAAGGCTGTCACGTCCTGGTACGTGGCCGTCACCGAGATCAAGGCCCGCATGCTGGAGCTCAACGAGCAGATCAACTGGATCCCGGACAACGTCAAGTACGGCCAGTTCGGAAAATGGCTGGAGAACGCCCGGGATTGGTCCATTTCCCGCAATCGCTACTGGGGCAGCCCCATTCCGGTGTGGGCTTCCGATGATCCGAACTACCCGCGCACTGAGGTGTACGGTTCCCTGGACGAGCTGAAAGAAGCTTTTGGTGACTACCCGCGCAACGCCGCGGGGGAGCCGGACCTGCACCGGCCCTGGATCGATCAGCTGACACGGCCCAACCCCGATGACCCCACGGGAAAGTCGACCATGCGCAGGGTCGAAGACGTCCTGGATGTGTGGTTCGATTCAGGGTCAATGCCGTTCGCTCAGGTGCACTACCCGTTTGAAAACGCCAGTTGGTTCGACAGTCACAATCCTGCGGACTTCATTGTGGAGTACATCGGTCAAACTCGCGGCTGGTTCTACACCATGCACATTCTCGCCACGGCCCTCTTCGACCGGCCGGGGTTCAGCAACGTGATCAGCCACGGGATTGTCCTGGGATCCGACGGGCAGAAGATGTCCAAATCACTGCAGAACTACCCGGATGTCAACGAGGTCTTCAATCGCGACGGATCCGATGCCATGCGTTGGTTCCTGATGAGCTCGCCCATCCTCCGGGGAGGAAATCTCGTGGTCACGGAGGAAGGGATTCGAGAAGGAGTTCGTCAGGTGCTGCTTCCCATGTGGAATGCCTGGCACTTCTTCGCGCTCTACGCTAATTCCGCCAATGCGGGAACTGGGTATCAGGCGAGACCGGTGGAGAACGACGACGCCCAGCTCACTCCCTTGGACCACTACATCCTCGCTGCCACAGGAGACTTGGTCCGCGACGCCACCGAGGCGCTGGACGATTTCGACGTCTCACGAGCCTGTGATGCTCTGCGCCGGTTCGCCGACCTGCTGACCAACTGGTATATCCGCCGGTCCCGTCAGAGGTTCTATGACGAGGACTTCACAGCCTACGACGTGCTGTACACCGTCCTGGAAACATTCACTCGTGTGGCCGCGCCGCTGCTTCCCCTCGTCACCGAGGAAGTGTGGCGGGGGCTCACCGGAGGTCGCAGTGTGCACCTGGCGGACTGGCCGGACCCAGCTCGCTATGTCCGCGATGAGCGTGCGGTGGAGCTGATGGACCTGACCCGAGTGGTGACCTCCGCTGGCTCAGCGCTGCGGAAACAGGCTAAGCGCCGGGTGCGGCAGCCTCTGGCCACATTGACTGTCGTGGTGCCAGGAGCCCAATCCTTGGCGGGAACCTACGAGCAGATCATTGCTGATGAGCTGAACATCAAACAGGTCGAGCTCCGCGACACCCAAGAGGTCTCGGCTGAGCAGTACGGCATCGGTCAGCAGCTGGTCGTCAACGCCAGAGTCGCAGGTCCACGCTTGGGCAAAGAAGTCCAGCACGCCATCCGAGGCGCGAAGTCCGGAGACTGGTCCGTCTCTGACGGAGCCGTCACCGCGGGCGGACTAGAGCTGAAGGAAGGGGAATACACGTTGACCACCACAGTCTCTGAGGAGCTCGGTGATAAGGCCGTCACGGTCTTGGAGAAGGCACTGGGCGCGGGTCAAGGGTTCTTGGTTCTGGACACCCGGCTGACGGCTGAGCTGATGGCAGAGGGCACCGCCCGTGACGTCATCCGCACCATCCAGGCTGCCCGCAAAGACGAGGATCTGCAGGTCTCTGACCGCATATCGACCACACTGACCGCTTCTCCTGCGGTGGTTGACGCTGTAGAGGCGCACGCGGAGCTGGTCAAGACGGAGACGCTGACAGTGGAATTGAACCTCGTCGCCGGTGAAGAGACCGAGAGTACCCGTGCCAGTGTCGTCGCGATCGAAGGGTCCCATGCCTGATTCAATGCCGTCTGCTGACGAATTCTCTGTCGAGAGCATCTACGCCGAAATGCTCGCACGCGCCCCGGAATCAGATATGCGTCCCCGCCTAGAGCCTATGCAGCGGGCCATGGACGTGCTCGGTGAGCCCCAGCGCACTGCGCCGGTGATTCATGTCGGCGGCACGAATGGCAAGACCTCGACTGCTCGAATGATCGAGGCGGGCCTGCTGGCTCATGACCTGCGCGTGGGACGTTACAGCTCACCGCATATGGGCAAAGTGACCGAACGAATCGCAATTGATGGCAAACCCGTCTCGGATGAGGCCTTTGTCCGGATCTGGGATGAGATCAGGCCCCATATCGGGTTTGTTGATCAGGAGCTGGTCGAGCAGGGAGAGACACCGCTGACCTTATTCGAACTCCTGACAGTGCTGGCGTTCGCGATCTTTGCCGATGAGCCGGTCGACGTCATGGTCATCGAAGTCGGCCTGGGCGGTTCGTGGGACGCCACCAATGTGGCCGATGGGGCCGTGCAGGTCATCGGACCGATCAGCTTGGACCATACCGCCATGCTTGGTGAGACGGTGGAGGAAATCGCTGAGGAGAAGGCTGGAATCATCAAACCCGGCGGTTTCCTCGTCTCTGCGGCCCAGGAGCGCGATGCCGCCGATGTTCTGTTGGAGGCTGCCCAGACAGTTGGTGTGCCGTTCCGTTTCGCTGGAGTCGAGTTCGGCGTCGAATCCAGGCTCCCCGGGGTCGGAGGCCAGCAGGTCACCGTCCAGGGACTTGCTGGCCGTTACCCCGAGCTGATGTTGCCTTTGTTGGGCGCCCACCAGGCAGAAAATTTCGCTCTGGCTGTGGCAGCGCTGGAAGCGTTCCTGGGGGGAGGGGATCGGGAGCTCGTGGTGGAGAACCTACGCACCGCATGTGAGCACATCACATCACCAGGCCGTTTGGAGACACTGCGTTCTGCTCCGGCCATCATCGTCGACGCCGCCCACAACCCTGCGGGCATAGAGGCAAGCGCTCAGGCACTGAAGGAGAGCTTCGGGGTGACTGAGCTTGTGCTCGTCGTCGGGATTCTGCAGGACAAAGACGTCCGGTCCATGCTGCGGGAGCTGTTCGAGCAGTACAGCGAGCTCGCCAGCGCAGTCTGTCTCACTGCCTCCACCTCGCCGCGGGCCATTCCTGCCGCCGAGTTGGCTGAGCTGGCTCTGGATGCTGGATTTCAGGAGGAGAACGTTCACAGCGCAGAGCGTCTTGATGAGGCGATCAGCTGGGCGGTGGCGCGTACTGACGAGCACGGCGCCACCGAAACAGGGGGGATACTCGTCACAGGGTCC
This sequence comes from Nesterenkonia haasae, assembly GCF_010119385.1. Taxonomy (GTDB): domain Bacteria; phylum Actinomycetota; class Actinomycetes; order Actinomycetales; family Micrococcaceae; genus Nesterenkonia; species Nesterenkonia haasae. The sequence goes on along the minus strand of NZ_VFIE01000017.1, from coordinate 636,524 downwards.
ATCACCGTGGTCGCCGAGGCGCGGGCGCTCTTCGGTGCTGTCGACACCGGCATCCCGGACACCGACGCCGCCGAAGGTGGGCTCTGATGGCGTGGCAGACGCGGGCACAACGGGAATGGGAGCCAGGACAGGTCCGACCTCCCCGGTCCGTGAAGGCCCTGTTCGCCTCCACAGTTCTCTGCCTGGAAGCGGCCTTGATGTTCTTCTTTGGGCTGACTGCTTGGGGCTTGAATCAGAACGAATGGTACGCCTGGTGGATCTTTTCCGGTGCGTGCGTGGTGGCCATGCTGTGTGTCGCCCTATGTGCAGTCCTTCACCGACCCTTTGGGTACCCCGCAGGATGGGTGATGCAGGGTGTCATAGTGGCCAGCTTCGTGGGCGTAGCAGCGATTACGACGGAGGGCCTGATCGTGCCGCTGACACTGCTGCCAGGGCTCGGGTTCGCAGCCTGCTGGTGGTACGCCGTCTCGAGAGGAGCCCAGGTGGACGTCGAAAAGATGGAAAGATGGAAAGCGGAAGAAGAACTTGCAGCGCAAGCAGAGGGAGAGGAACCCGGTGCTGGCGCAGACGATAATGAGGAGAAGACATCATGACCGAACGCACACTGGTGCTCATCAAGCCTGACGGTGTGGAGCGGGGTCTCACCGGTGAGATCCTGCGCAGGGTTGAAGCTAAGGGGTACGTCATCACGCGGCTGACCAAACTCGATGCCGCTCCGGATCAGTTGGCTGCGCACTACTCGGAACATGAGGGCAAACCGTTCTATCAGCCGCTGGTCGACTTCATGCTCTCGGGGCCCGTTGTGGCCGCTGTGGTGGAGGGTGACGAGGTCATCAAAGGGTTCCGCTCACTGGCGGGGCAGACCGACCCGACCACCGCAGCCCCGGGCACTATCCGCGGTGACTTGGGCCGCGACTGGGGTGTAAAGGTACAGAAAAACCTCGTCCACGGTTCCGATTCGGTCGAGAGCGCTGAACGGGAAATCAGCATCTGGTTCGGCTGAGCTAGCCGGCCTTCGTCGGGCGGGTGCCGTCGATGAACTCCACCTGGATAGGTGACAGTTTCAACTGGGTGCGATCGTAGACGATCTGCGCCGCGCGCATCCGCCCATTCGACTTGTGGTCGGTGTACTCCTGATACTGCGCGCATACCCATTCCGGGTCACCGTCGGCGAGCATGCGACCCTGCTCGATCCATATCACCCTGGTGCACATCTGCTTGATCGTGCCAAGGGAGTGGGACACCAGGAAAACACAACCGGCTTGGGCGCGGACCTCGTCGAGCCGCTTTTTGGTCCGGGACCGGAATTGGGCGTCACCTGTGTTAAGCGCCTCATCGATCAGCAGGATATCCGGGTCCACACTCGTCGCGATAGCGAATTGCAGCCGGGACGCCATACCAGAGGAATAAGCCTTCAGCGGTCTGTCCAACGCGTCCTGAAGGCCGGATATCTCGACGATCATGTCGAACTTCTTCTGCGCCTCTTTGGGGGAGAGCCCCATGGCAAGGCAACCGAGCTTGATGTTCTCCCGCCCGGAGATCTCCCGCACCAGAGCCGCATTGACGCCCAGCATCACCGGAGTCGACGTCGCGAATACCTCTCCAGAGGTAGGGCGAATCTTGCCTGTCAGGAGTTTCATCAGGGTGGATTTACCGGAACCGTTGGTGCCGATGACGCCCACGGTCTCTCCGCGGTTGACCACAAAGCTGAGCTCGTCCAGAGCGGGAATCTCCGACCAGCCTGAGCCGAGGGCCCGTTGCAGGTGACGGCCGATCCGTTTGGTGGAATTCTTGTGTTCGCTGCCAGAGCGGATGCGGTAGATCTTGGAGGCGCTGTCCACCGCCACTGAGACCTTCTCCGGGTCGACGGTCTCCACCTGGGGGGCGTTCTGCGTGAGCGGATGGTCGTCCCACGCGATCTCTTCGATCTCGTTGAACCCGAAGCCGTCGTCGAAAACCTCAGGGTCCAAGTCGAGACTCTCGCCGGCGTTCCCGTTGCGGGCCGGCCAGTTGGCCCGGCGTGGGGTGTAGGGGGATGTTGGAGTGCTCATATCGGTCGGCTCAGCGCTCCCGTCCGTAAGTTTCTTCCCCGCGCCAGAAGATAATCATGCCGATCACCATAGCGCCGACGGCCCAGCCGCCCAGCACGGCCCAGCGAAACGGCTCGCCAACACCGTCATAGAGCCAGGCGTCACGAATAATGTCCAAGATGCAGAAGGCCGGGTTGTAGTACATGACCGTGATGATCCAGTCGTGACCGCGATCAGCGAAGCGGTCCACACTGAAGATGACGGCGGAGGCGTAGAACCACAGCCTTGTCCCGATGCTGATGAGGTGTTTGACGTCGTTGTAGTTGGCCACAACTCGCGCCAGGATCAGGCCGAGCCCGGTCATGACCATCAGCCCCAGGAAGATGGCCGGGAAGAACATCAGCCACTTCCAGTCCAGGGTGATGTTGGCGCGCTCCATATCGGCAATCTGGTAGTCACCGATGAAATACACCAGAACCGCCATCACCACAAAGGTGGGGACCGTGGCGAAGAGTTCTCGGACTGCGGAGGAGATCGGCAGACATGCCCTGGGAAAGTTAAAGGCCTGAACCACCTGCTGGTTCCCGGCGATGGAGTTCGACGCACTGACCACAGCGCCCTGAATGAAGCGGAAGGTCAGCACACCGATGATGAGATATCCGATGAAATTCACAATGCCGCGGTGAGTCTCCAGGATGTAGCCGAAGATAAAGAAGTAGACCGCCGCCTGAAGCAGCGGGTTCATCACCATCCAGAACCGACCGAGTGAGTCCAGGTTATTCTGCGAAGACGTGCGGGCGTGCGCATCATACTGAAGGAAATGGCGGAAAGCCCAGATGTTCCGGATGTAACGAATCAGGCCTGGGCGAGCACCTACTCGGACCAACTGGTCTCCGTCCATTTGGACGACCCGCTGGGGACCCAGCTGAAAACTGGGCCTATGTCGTTCAGAGGCAGGTGCTGCCATGAGAGTCCTCCCGGGGTGAAGTGCGTGCCTCGCACGCGGCGGGGCAAAGCGCGGCCCAGTCTACCAGCGGGCTGTGTGAGTGCCGTGGAGCTGGGCGTCACCGGTCTTCTGCAGCTCCTTCATTGCGCCACGTGTCATCGGTCTCGGCCGCTGACACGTTCGGTCCCTAGAATCAGTCCATGCCCTCATCCTCCTCCAGCGTGCCCTCGGACACTACCTGGAACCCAACGAGCTACCTGGCCTTCGCCTCAGAACGGACACGTCCCTTCGTGGACCTCCTGGGCCGAGTCAGCCATCCCAACGCTCGGACGGTGGTCGATCTCGGCTGTGGGCCCGGAAATGGAATGCCGGTTCTCCGGCACCATTGGCCAGCTGCTCACATCACAGGGGTCGATTCCAGTCAAGAAATGCTGGACAAAGCTCGCGAGTCCACTAGTGACGACGCCAAAATCACCTATGAGCGGGCAGACATCCGGACCTTCGCCACTGCAGAGCCGGTAGACCTTATCGTGTCGAACGCGGCACTGCAGTGGCTGCCCGACCACAGAGAACTGTTGCCAGATATTCAGCGTTCCATCGCCCCCGGTGGGGCCTTGGCGGTCCAAGTCCCGGGCAACTACGCGGCGCCGAGCCACCGGCTGCTCGCCGAGATGGCCGGCAGCAGCCCTTACGCAGAACATGTGGACCCCTCAACACTGCTGACTCCCACCGCTGGGGTGATCGACTACATGCTCGATGTCAGCAGAGAGGGTTGGCAGGTCGAGGCCTGGGAAACGACCTACCACCATGTACTTCACGGCAGTGACCCCGTCTTTGACTGGATTTCCGGGGCAGCGGCACGGCCTGTGCTGTCGGCTCTGCCTCCACATCTGCTGGAGAGGTTCACCGCTGAGTACAAAGCCGCACTCAAAAAGGCCTACCCGGAGACTCGTATCGGGACGATCCTGCCATTCCGGAGAATCTTCTTCATCGCTCGCCGCAGCCAATAGATGGACAGTGCTGCAGAGCACACTTTTTTTATGTGCTGGTAAGCACCATTGCGGGGTTCATCGGATTACACTGGCCTGCTAATAGCCATTGTCGATGAAGGAAGTTCAACGCCGTGAGCACAATTGAAAAGGTGAAGCGGGAAGTGCGGAAGCTGAGTCGTCTTCACAAGGCGGCACTGGCGCTCGCGGCACTCATTTCCCTGCTTGCCGTAGCGGCAGCGTTTCTCCAGATATATGGATTAGCACTGGGGTGTCTGACGGCTCTGGTCGTCGGGACCCTCTGTGTCGTGATCTATGGCAATGAGGACGCCAGACGGCGACTCTTCGGCAATACCTTCGATTTGCCGGCCCCAGCCGAGGTTCCCAGAGGTGCCGCCGAGCAGGTGCCGCTGCAAGGTCACGACCCGACGCTGCTGCAGTGGGCGAAGGAGCTTCGCCGCGGCGGCAGACTTCAGTGGTTCGCCGCCCTCGCTCGTGAAACCCGCCTCACCGGTGCCCGGGATGTGTTGGCCCTGAGCGCAACATCCGGAGCGTACGACTACAGGTCCCTGGTACGTGAGATCGAATCCTTGCGCTTCCGCTCCACTGATCTGCAGCGCAGGGCACTTCTTCAGCAACTGCTGTGGGCTCCGGCGTACCTCTCGCTGGCGCGGGTGCTTTACAGTCAGCGTTTAGACAACCGGGACCTCTTCAGCTGCCTGTCGCTCTACAGTTTCGCTGAGGAGATATTCGGCCTGCGAGTCTTCAGCGAAGGTGTTGACCGCTCGCACTACGCAGATCTGCTCAGCTGGAACGGTGAACACTCCCGCGCAGCTGAGGTGCTCAATTATCAGGACCCCGATCCGGATCGCGAGTACTCGCAGCGGTACCTGCGCCTGAATACGGTGAATCCGAATCTCACCGGGCAACGTCATCAGGCGGGCCAGTGGTTGGCTCAACTTGGGGAGGAGTTCAGTGGGCACGGGTTGGTGCCGCCGGTCTTTGAAGACCCACAGGCGCCGTCGTTCTATCAGATTCGCTGTGCGGCTCCCTCAGCCCCAGGCGATGACCTGCCGCTGGTCTCGGTCATCATGCCCATCTATGAGCCGAACGCTGCAACTGACGTGGCAGTCCAGTCGCTGCTGGACCAATCCTGGAGAAACCTGGAGATCATCATCATAGATGACGCCTCTCCGGAGGCAGACGAACTCGGCAACCCCACCCCATACCGTGCCCAGCTTGAAGGCTGGGCAGCCCGGGACAACCGCATCCGTTTGGTGTTCTGCGAACAGAACCGTGGAGCGTACGCGGTCCGCAATGACGCTTTCGATCTCGCCACCGGGGAGTTCGTGACGGTCGCTGACAAAGATGATTGGCACCACCCTCAACGTATCGAGCGCCAAGTGCGGGACCTGATCAAACACCGGGACAAGCACGCCAATATTGTGCAGTGGGTGAGGGTCGACGAGAACGTAAAGTTCCAGGTTCGCTGGGGCCCTGACCGCGTGATTCATCCCAGCTTCGCCTGCATCATGTTCCGCCGGGAGACTGTCAAGGAGAAGCTCGGCTACTGGGATGCGGTGCGCAAATCGGCTGACAACGAGTACAAGAAGCGATTCGAACTGGTCTTCAACACCAAACTGGTCGCTGAGGATCCGGTGCCGATGGCTTTCTCCCTGCTCGGTGAGGACAACCTGACGTCGAATGACTTCGGTTTGGGCTACCGCCATCCGGATCGGGAAATTTACCAGCGGGCATACGGGGCGTGGCATCAGAGCATCAGCGCCGGAGCCAGCCCTTACATGTCGAAGAACCCGGAGAAGCGTCCCTTCGTGGCGCCTCCGTCCTTCCTACCGGGACGTGACAAGACGTATATCCCGGAGTACGACGTCATCTTCCTGTCAGAGTGTGGGGTGCTCGGCGGCAACACACTCGGCCTGGTTCAGGAGATCGAAGCCGCCCTGCAGGGAGGGATGCGAGTAGGGCTGATCGCTCTGCAGAACGGTCTTGTGCCCTCGGCGGCGAAGAGACGGCTGGTGCCCGAGCTTGAGCGGCTCTTCCTCGCTGGGCGCATCGACTGGTTGACGTTGGACCGGCAGGCGAAGACCCCGCTGATGGTCATCCACTGGCCGACAGTGATGCAGCTGGACACCGGGACGGTCTCCAACATTGAAGCAGGCCGGATCGTGGTGGTCGCGAATCAGCTGCCCGCAGCGATGCACAGTGACGATAGGTATTACTCTATGGATCAGGTCAGCCGGAACTGTGTGGCGGCGTTCGGCCAGTCGCCCATGTGGGCTCCTCAATCAGCTCTGGCCCGCAGCTATCTCTCCGGGCAGTTGCCGGCGCAGGAGCTTTTGGACTACGACTGGGTTTCGGTGGTTGCTCACGTCGGTGAGCTGCGGCCTGAGCCGCATGACGTGACGGCGGTGCCGGTAATCGGACGTCCGGTGAGTGAAACCGAGTCCCATTGGCCGAGCAGGACCCTGCGCTCTCAGATATATCCCAGTAACGGAAGTGTGCGGATAGAACTGCGGTCCAACGTTCAGGCGCTGCGTCAGCATGGTGTCATCGGCGCAGAAGGAGCACCTCCGTCGTGGCATGTTGAAACACCGGGTGAGGAGGCCTTCGCGGACTATCTCGGCGCTTTGGATTTCCTTGTCTGTTTCGACAACCAGCCATGGCATGAGTCGGTGGAGCCCAGCGTTCTGGCCGCTCTCAAGGCGGGGGTGGTGGTGATACTCGCCCCAGAATACCGCCAGGCCTACGGTGAGGCCGCCGTCTACGCCGAACCCAAAGATGTTCGTCGGATACTGACGTCGCTGTGGGAAGACCCCGAACGCTACATCGCCCAACAGCAGCATGGAGTGCAGTTTCTCCGAAAGAAGCGTTCTGCTGAGCTGTACCTGGCTCGTCTGCGGCAGCCTTCTTCCGAAGACGTCCCCGAACTGGAGCCCGCGGGATGAAGCAGGTGGGGGCGCGAATGGTGCGGCGGCTTCCCCCAGTCGCGTCCCGGGATCGGCGAATCAAAGAACTTGAGCTGGAAGCTCGCCGATCAGCGGGCAAGATCCGTTGGAGTGAGGAACAACGGGCGCGATTGGAAGACCGGCTGAATCGGGCGCTGCGTCGAGTAGAGACATTCCGGGAGCGGAGCGAGTTTCTCGAGCGTCAGAAACTCGATGCCATCCGCACCAAGGACCTCGAGCTTCATAAGCTCCAAGAGCACATCCAGCGCTTGGAGGCAGATCTCCGGCGATCGCGGAGCCGGTTGGACAAACCATCATTTCTGACGCTGCTGGTGGCCTACCGTGAACTGTACGAGCAGCGATTCGCTGCTTCTGCCCCCGACGGACTGTCCCTGTGGCAGATGCCTTATAAGTTGCGCAACTACTCCCTGGCTCAGAGCCACGGGATCGGCGTGCCTGAGGTCTACCGGGTGTGGGAACACGCGGAGGACATTCGCCTCAGCTCACTGGCCACGGACAAACTTGTGTTGAAGTCTGATGGTGGACACAGCGGTCATGGTGTCTTCATTCTGCAGCGCACACCCGACGGCTGGGAAACGTTGGACGGAACTATCCAGTTCCAGGACGATGCGCCTCCACCTGAGATTCTTGAGCGCTTTAGTCAGTGGCACGGTCCCTACTTTGCTGAAGAACTCCTTGAAGGAACCTCTGGAGCGGTAATACCCGAGGACATCAAGGTCTACACCGCCTACGGAGAGGTGCTGCAGATTCTGCTGATGCAGGCCGGAGGAGAGGGCTCCATGGACCGCCGGTCCTACACTCGCCGCTACCTCGGTGCCAACGGCGAGGATCTAGGCAGAGTCGCCGAAATGGGCACCTGGAACCCCGACATCCCGACACCTGAGAACATGGACCACATCACGGAGACGGCCCAGTACCTTTCACGAGCGGTAGGTATGCCATTCGTACGAGTGGATCTCTATCACACACCGCGCGGACTTGTCCTTGGAGAACTGACCCCAACACCCGGTGGGCGGCAGAGATACCGCGCTGAGCATGACGCATACATGGGCCTCGAATGGGTTAAGGCCCAAGCGCGACTGGAACAGGATCTTGCCGCAGGCCGGCCCTACGGCTCCCTCTACGGACGGCAAAAGTACACCTGGTGGTACGACCAGTTCACCCAGCCGGGGAAAGAGAATCCTCCAATGTGGAGCCGCCCCCGCCAGAGCTGCGACGAGTGGTGCTACTGACTACGCGTCCGTCGGAAGAGCCCTGAACTGGCTCGCCGCAGACGACGAGCTATTTTGACTGTGATCGTGCTGCGCTGGCTGCGGGTCGGCTCCGGTCCGCCAGCCCGGGCAGCCGTCCGACGCACCGGAAGGGCAGACTCTAGTGTGTTGAGGTCCGTTCTGAGTTCGGGCAGCGTCGCCTTCTTTGCCAACTCGGCGAAATCTAGACTAGCCACCGCGCCGAGCGGAACATCCTGACGCGAAACGGCCGAGGCATCGATCGTGGTGAAGAAATCATCAAACTTGAAGTCGCGTCCGTCCACCGGTGAATCGGTGACATTGAGCCACACCCACGGCACGCCATATGCCTGCGCCACGATGATGCCGTGGAGGGATGTGGAGATGCATGCCTGAGCTGATGCGATCTGAGTGACCACCGTCTCTAAGTCTTCACGAACATCTGCCAGGATCAACGTCCGGTTGGCAATATCTCGCATCACAGCTCGGTGCTTCAAATGCGGCACTACGGCGATGTGGTGTCCGCGGGCCGCGACAGGAAAGTGTCGTGGCAGCAGCAGCGCCGGGTCGCCGTATATGTCTGGAACCTCCCAGCCGAGTTTCTCCCGCAGCTCAGCGGCGGTCAGCTCACCCCGAACAGCTCGTACACGAATGTTCTGCAACCGGGAGAACGCCGCAACCTGCTCTTCGGACAACTCGCGCATCAGCCCACTGCCCCAGATGTCCACATTGTTCCGGTTGAGCATCTGGATGATCGACCCTACGAGAAGCGTGGCGCGGCCCCGGGCTTTGGTAGGAGTCTCCCGGGTGCGCCGGACATTGACGACGTCCTTACCGGTAAGAGCTGCGACTAGCCACGGGCCGACTGCGTCACCAAAATTGGGGCGCCGGTCGTACCAAATGCCCTGCGCGACGATGTGTTGCAGTGACTTAGAGCCACTGTGGACCTGCTGTTGGCGCTGAGCCATCGACGTCACGTCCTGAGCCCAGACCATGGCGTGGTGTACGAAGCGTCCGGTTGCACCCCTGGATTCTGCGGAAATCTCAGTGAGCACATGGTGCTCCTCGGGCTCGGCGACCAATGTCGCTTTGGTGATCAGCATGGCCCGCAAAGATCGGGCTACCAATGGATCGCCACTGGTGCACTCCAGTCTGAGGCGACCCTCCGACAGACGTGCCACCAGGTCAACCTGTCCCACGGCCGTCGTGATGTGCCAGGTGATCGAATGCGCATTCAACGTGGGCGGGCCAAGCAGTAGCCGCGCTTTGCGGTTGCGCAGACTGCGCCCGCCCAACCGTTTCAGGATGTAGCGCTCAGGATCCGGCCTCATGTTGATGCACCGACTGTTTTCAGGGGCGCAGCAAACAACGAGGTGAGTGTTACATCATCAGAACTGGAGAGTTCAAGACGGGTGATGGCAGTGCCCGGGGGAGGTTCTAGCACGTCGGTGATCTTCTGATCTGCCCACCGCAGCGCTCGTTCGAACTTATTTTGGGAGTCCACGGTGAAACCTGCCTCACGGAAGAACGCCACAGCGCTCTCATCTGGAACCTCCTCCAGTGTCAGCCGCAGCTGGATGGCTGGTGTTGCAGCAGAGCGGGCCAAGCCGCCGCTCAGCAGCATCGGAAGCCGGTAGTCACAGCTGACGGCAAGGTCGCAGCTGGCCAGCGATATCGGCTCAGCGGTCAGACTGGCTGTCCCGTGGAGATGTTCAGCGGAGTCACAGACCCGGTCAGCGATGTGGGGGAAAGCGGAGGCGACGGCGTCGTGGGTTGCGGTAGGACGGCCGGTGGCCTGCTCCACTACACGGGTGAAGAATGCCCCGGCCGAGGTGGTCAGGGTGCTGTCCTGGGTCTGATGCCGGACGCGGAAGAATCCTGGCTGGCGGCCATCTAGGATCACAGGGAAGTTGCGGTCGGCTTTGTGGTGGCCCTTCACGTGGTGTCTGGCTTCGAGGCCGAAGATCTTTTGGCCGTCCGGGGAGAACCGGTGGACGCTGAGGAACCCGGCGGAGGATTTCGCCTCGTAGAACGTCCACGGCAGCACGTAACCGTTCTGCGCGCGGATGGTTCCGATGCCCTGGGGCAGGGACACCCGATAACCGACGTGCTCACCGGTGACGTAGGGAATCATTCGCTCGAAATAGTCGATCGGCAGAAGATCGTCATCGTCGAGCCGGTACATGCCGAACACCTGGCCGGCTAAGCCGCGTTTTGTGAGCATGGTTTTCACCAGCGGAAGGTTGGGGTGGCTCGGTGCGGCGCGCTGTTTGGTTTCGTGGATTCGCAGGAAGGGGTAGCGCGAGCGGGCTTCCTGCAGCGTGGCCTTGTACTTCTCAGGCAGGGAAGGGGAGATCGCGACGATGTGGACCAGATCGCACTTCTTCGAAGCCTGCGCCAGCTGCGGGAGGCTCTCGTCCACGAAGATGGCTGTTCGTGTGTCGAGCCGGTCTGAGTCGTAGAGCCACTCGGTGTACTCAGTCTCAGAAAAACCACCTGCTGTGCTGGTCGCTTTGAAGCTCCCCGATTCGTATTGGTGCACGCTGAACCTCGTATATCCGATGAAGAGAGTGCTCACAGCTGTTCCTTCCGCGTACGTGCTGCCGACGACTCCAACCGATGCTTCAGTTGGGCGAGATAGAGATTCCGGGGCGAAACGGTGGTCCCGACATCAGCAAGGATTGAGTGTAGGTCGCCGGAGAATTCACTGGGTTTGGGATGCGGTTTGCTCGGTCCGGTGACACCCACCATCGCGCTGTAAGGGGCATGGTGTTCAAGGCGGACAGCGAAGGCGCGCTTATTGGTCACTTCCACATTCCAGTGGACGAAGCGGGCCCCCCAGTGGGGTCCGGCCTTCTTGGCCCCACCCAGCGAACCGGTGTTTGTCAGTCTGATGCAGGTGCGGACATTTTCGAAAGGAACTCGCCGGTGGGAATCGAATGTGCCTTCCATCTCACCCTCCGACCACACATTTCCAGAGGAGTAACCTTCCACGTTGAGCCCGTGAGTGAGCGCCTGGGCGGCCAATGCGGTGGTCGCTGCGGCGATGGAGAACTCGTGAACCAGGCAGTCATGGCTCTGTTCTCTGCAGATAAAGCTGTGGTGTCTTGCCCGGCCACTGACGGCGACTTGGTGCAGGGTGATCCCTTTGGCTGAGGTGAAGCCGAAGCCGTTGTCAGCGTCGATGACCTCGACCCGGCGGGCCCAGCAGTCCAGCGCTGCCTGGAAGTGGGGGCCGTTGAACCCGTGGTCCTGGTTGTGCGGCTGCTGCGCCGAGGGGTGCATGCGGATCGTGCAGTCTTCGATTCCGGATTCCCGCACATGCGGGCCGAGGGATGTGACGGTAGGGTCCCATTCGAGTCGCAGATCGACTTTTGTGGGCTGGGCGAGGATCAGGGAGTTCTCCTCCACCGCTTCGACTCGCACAGGCCAGCGCAACTGCCGGTAGTTCTTCTGTTTGTGCAGTGAGCTGGCCAGCTGGGCGAAGTCATAGCTTCCTGGTGGCAGATCTCCGCATAGGTGCGAGAGCAAGCTGTTATCGGGTGTATTGGTGAGGGTGAGGATGATCTCATCACCGGGAAGGATCTCCATGGTGTCGGTGAGGTGTATACGCCGGGTTCCGCGAACGACAGGCTGGGTCAGTTTCGCCAGTTCGCGGTTGCCGGTCCACCCTTCATTGGTTCCCCACGCCCAGTCGGAGGTTTCGAGTTCGTGTCGGAGCTCGCGGGGCAGGAACCATACCAGGCCCCCGGTCCAGGACCATTCGCCCATACGTGAGTGGCGGTAAGCCGCCTCAAGCGGCTGAGTGAAGTACAGGGTGGTCTTGCCCTGGCCCGCCCCGCGGATCACGACATTGGATGCGTGAACCCAGATCACGGAGGAAAAGTAGAAGATTCCTTCCGGGAAGAGCACGACGCCGCCGCCGGCCTCTTCTGCCGCGTGGACGGCCGCAGCCACTGCTTCATCGCATTCGCTTGATGTGTCAGGGTGAGCACCGAACTCTTCAACGCGAAACAGCGGGCCGGCGCGGTTGGGGATGGGCTGGTTCCCCATCTGATATCCAGCGTAGGAGACGTTGGGAATGCGCGGATGTTTGGAGGGATGAGCTGTGTAATCACGCCACAGCTGAGCGGCCAGGGAAGTGTCCTGCTTGTGGAAGAGTCTCTGGAGATGTGCCCTGAGCTGATGCAGCGGTCCGAAGGTCATAGCGGGTAGGCGGTCGCCTGCTGGATGGTGAGCGGCTCTTGCTGGTCAGCGTGCAGTCTCAAGCTCGTGATGCGAACACCTTGGGGCGGTTCGAGGACAAGGATGTGACCTAGCCCAGTGCTCTGGTGGGGGACCCACGCGGAGTAGCCCGCGTCATCTGACTGGACGTTGGCAGCGGCGAAGAACTCGCGTTCCTGGGCCTTCGAGTACTCGCAGTGCGCTTCTTCGGTGGTGGAGAAACTCACCCTGAGCTGGCGCGGGGCAAGCTTTCCGCGGTCGGGGAGCTCCACACGGAGGGCGAGAGCCCCGGGTTGGTCCCAGGAATGGTGCACCGGTTCGCTGTTGGCGCTGAGCGCAGTTGGTTCAAGGGTGACGGCGTTATCGGCTTTCCCTGGTGTCAGGCGCAACCGGTCGGCGACCAGCGGGAACAATGTGCGGACCCGTTCAAGATCCGCTGGCCCCTCGCTGCGGATGCGCATCATGGCCTCCGGATAGAAGGGGAGAGGTTTTCCTCCCAGGGTGCTGTCCTGTCCCCGGTGACGAATATGGAAATAGGCAGGCTCACGGGAATCAAGGATGGTGGGGTTGGTGTGGTCCATGACTGTGTGCTTTGGGGCCTGGGTGTGGCTCACTTCTCCGTTGTCGTAACCTGCGATGCACAGTGGGCCGAAGGCACTTTTGGGGTAGTAGTAGTCCCGGGCGTAGACAAAGTCATCCCCTAATCGCACTGCGGCGATACCTAACCCCTGGGAGACCCACCAGCCAATGTGGCTGCTTCTGACATATGGAGCCATGAGGTGAAAGTAGTTCACCGAGAGGACGTCATCGTCATCGAGCCGGTAGACGCCGATGGGCCCGGAGCTGAGGTGATGTTTGTGCGCGGCTTTGCGGATGAGGTTCTTGGTAGGTGTTGACGACACTGTTTTGTTGGTTTCGTTGAGTTCAAGAAATTCGTAGCTGCGTGCGGCCTGGCGCAGTGCATTTTTGTGCTTCTGTGGAAGTGAGGGCGAGTAGGAGACGTAGTGGACCACATTGAAGTCCTCAGCGGCCTGCGCAAGCTGCGGGAGGCTGAGCGTGGTGAAGATCTCAGTCCGGGGATCCATCCGTTCGTCACTGTAGAGCCACTGGGTGTACTGCTCTTCGCTGAATCCGGCTCCGGCATCACCGTCTCTGGTGGCATTGAAGTAGCGGGAACCGTATTGGTGAACGCTGAAGCGGGTATGCCCGACGAACAGCACCCTCGAGGCGCGTTCTGCGCTGAGAGACGGGGCCGCCTGGTTTTCCGATCCTCGGATGGCCTGCCTGGCCCGCTGGGCAACGCGCCGGGCACGTTGCCCGATAGTGGATAGTGCGTTCATGAATCTCGCTTTCATTGCACTTAGATGTGAGTCTAACCATCCGCAGCGACGGGCCTGTGTGACGCTAGTCGTCGTCTGGATCCTGCGGCTCGGGAGGCAAGGCCGGTTTGTCCCAGTGCGCGGCCCGAAGCCTGATGTGCTCGGCGACGGCCGTTGCACCGGCGCGCCGCGGACGGCCCAGCGCGGGATACCTGTGGATCGTAGTGTTGGCCCAGGCATCGGCGTCGAGGACTACTGCGTCCTGGGCGCTGTTGAGCTCGGGGGCGAGGATGTCTATACCTGCCGCTACTAAGCCGGGGATCGAATCGGCCGCGCGGACCGCCAGGTCGTTGAGCTCGGAGCTGACCTCGTCAGTGACGTCCACGGGTACACCGCCCCTGGTCATGGAGCCGTCAGTTCCCAGCAGCGCCAGCTCTCCGGCGGCTGGAACCTGGTCTAGAGACCAGTCCGTGGAGTTAAGCAAGTTGTCGCCAATCTGCGGCAGAGTTTTGCGCAGCAGGGGATGTGCTTCCCTAGCGGCAAAAGACTCTGTCAGCAGCGTGCTGATCGGGCGTGTTCCGTCGCCCACCACGAATGCCGGGACACGCACGGCTACTGCTTGGACGGCGCTGCCGACCACATAGAAGCGCAAGCACAAGGCGTCCCGGAACTGATCAATGAGGAGCTGCTTGGGGCCCTCGGCGGTCCGCGGGATTGAGCTCAGAGTCGCGGTCCAGGATGTGTCCAACGTCTCCTCAGTTACGCCGAAGCGAACCCCTCGACCATGCCGTCCCTCGTCTGGCTTCAGAACCCAGGGTCCTGGCTTGGACACGAAGGCCGCGGCTGCCTTCTGCTGGTCGCTGGTGAACACCTGCCCCCGCGGAACGGGAACCTCGGCGGCGGTGAAGTACTCACGTGCCAAGCTTTTGGAGTTGCAGGCTTCCAGAGCCTGGTCGCTGACCAATGTGGTCAATCGTCCGGTGCGTCCGCCCACAATGTCCCCGTTGTAGAGAAACGCTGCAACGATTCCCTTGAACTGGTGGACGTGGACTCGTCGGCGCTGGAGCATCACTGTCATCATGCGGCTGTGGGGGAACGCGTGCCTGAACGTGTTGATGCTGTCCCACCGTGGGAGCACGGAGTCCACAATGAACTTGCCGATTGGGCGGTCAGCATCGGGCACAGTTGTCAGCGCAGGCACGATCCACAGCTTAACGCGTCTGAGGCGATACAGTGGCGTTGATGAACCGAACCACGGATCTGCGCCGCACACTGGGTCGTCTCCGCCGGAGGGTCACCGGAGCGGAACGTGAGGCGCTACACACACAAGTGGCCGAGCTCTCAGGTGAGGTCAGCACATTGGCTGCCCAGTTGCAGCGCGCCGGCGAGGACCCCGTACGGCGGGTTGATGTGGCAATAGTCTCTGATTTCCGACTCCGTGGAGGCACAACAGCTTCGATCGCTGAAGAGGTGCGGGCTCAGTCTGCCGCAGGACTCACCACCGCTCTTATCCACGCCCAGTCTGCGGTCACCACCACGGTCACCGGGTTCAGCCGCCATATCCAGTCGGTGATGGGACTCCCTGGTGTCCACATTGTCTCCCCACGAGCCGAGCTGGATGTTGGAGTCGTGGTGATTCGACACCCCACCGTCATCGGCACCAGTGCCGCCAAGTTCGGAAAGATATCGACCGATCGGATGGTGATCGTGGCGAACCATCCCGCGATCGACGCGGATGAAACCTGGCACTACTCCGTCAGGGGCGTAGGTGATAAAGCTTTCGAGAAGTTCGGCGTGCAGGCCGAGTGGGCGCCCATCAGCCCGGTCGTGCGGGCGAGCATTCTGGCGCAGAAAGCCCCTGATGTTAACCTCACCGACCAGGACTGGGCCAATATTTTTGGTCATGAGGTCGTCACCACCCCGCGGACAGGATTCGTCACTGAGCGACCGGTGATCGGACGGCATTCCCGGCCGGATAAAGAGAAATGGCCCGCTACTGCTAGGGACATTCGGGCTGCGTACCCGGAAAGCACCCACTACCAGGTGGAGGTCCTCGGAGGCGCTGCAGTTCCGGAGGAGATTCTCGGCGAGGTTCCGGGCACATGGCATGTCCAACCTTTCGGATCGGAGGCTCCGGACGAATTTCTCCAGCGGATCGACTTCTGGGTCTACATGCACCACCCCGGTTGGAAGGAGGCGTTCGGGAGGGCCATCATGGAAGCGCTCGCCGCCGGTTGTCTGGTGGTGCTGCCGCACTATCTGGAAGAGATTTTCGGTGCGGCGGCGGTATATGCCGAGCCGGGTGAGGTGACTGGCCTGATTGATCAGTATTGGATGGACCGGGATGCGTTTCTCGAACAGTCACGCCGAGGTCAGCAGTTCGCTGTCGATCATGGGCCGGGAAGACACCTGGAGCGCCTGCGGTCGTTGGGCGTGACTCCGTGACGGCGCCGCCGAGGCTGCAGCCCACCGCGGTGTGCGGTGTACTCGGACGCATGACCGAAGCTCACCGGCAGCGTGCAGATCGCATGGCGGAACTCGCTGAAGGCGAGGGCGTGTCCTGGGAGCCCTCTTACCTGGTGCCGGGCTTGACACTGAGAGTGACCGCTGCGTCTGCTGTCAGTCGGACTGAGCGCACCATGGCCGCTGCATGGAACGCTGCAGGGCAGATCGATTCGGAGCTTCTGGAACAGCCATGGGACCGAACCGCTCGGGAAGCCGACGCCTGTGGACTGCGCAGCAATGCTCGCGGAACGGGCCTAGTGCACGGAAGCGTCTCTGGATGCCAGGTGCTCTACGTCCATACCGCCGACTCCGCAGTGTTCTTCTCCACGAGGCTGCGCTGGTTAGTCGACACCGCAGAGGCGTTGACCCCCGACTGGCAGGCATGGAGCGAGATCCTGGCGTTCGGCGCTCCACTGTCTGGCCGAACCACCTTCACTGAGATCCGCCGGCTGATGCCCATGGAATACGCCGAGGTCACCGATTCCGGCGCTGTGCACCTGAAGCAGCAGCACTGGCCGTGGGAAGACTACACCCCGCAGAGTGGATCGAACGTGGATGAGGTGACCAGGGAGACCATCGAGGCGATGGCTGATCACATGCGGCCCCACCTCAGCGGAGTCCACTCCGGAGCTGCGGCCAACCCCATGCTCTCCGGTGGCCGAGACTCCCGGATGCTGACTGCGCTAGCCGCTCGGGAGAGCCCGGACCGGAAGAGCCTCACGGCGTGGTCGACCAGTTCGGATGCTGGATCGGCCCTTGAGGAGCTCGTCGCCTCGCAGGTGGCTGAGACCCTTGGCGTTGATCACCGCATCATCACCGGCCGGTACGACCAATTCGGACAAGATTTCGCCGACTATGCCGAGGCTGTGGACTACCAAGCTTCCTTTCATTTCTGGTTGATGCCGGTGGTCCGAGAACTACGGAAAAGCCCGGGCGCCATATTCGATGGTATCGGTGGAGGAGTCCTGCTCGGCGGTGGATTCGCTGACCCCGTCGACGCCTCACAGGCCAGCAGACATGAACTGATGCTCAGCCGAGTCCAGGCCCGTTCCCGGTACCTGACGGAGGCGCACAAGATTCTGCAGGGTGGGGCTGCCGCCTATGTGGAGGAGCGAGCCTACAGCGGGGCGCGAGTCACTGCCGAACGGTACGCCGATCACCCTAACGCCCATACCCTCACCTCGTATCTGCTGCGAACAGTCCCCGGGATTGCTCCGGCGCCAGCCAAGG
>NZ_VFIE01000017.1:523121-619041 GCF_010119385.1 Nesterenkonia haasae | reverse complement strand
TGCTCGGCGGCGCGCAGCCGACGCTGATGCCGATGGTCATTGACCAAGTGGCGCAGCGGGCTCTGCAACTGCCGCATCGGGTAAAAGCTGACGGAGCATGGTATCCCAGGCTCCTCGCTGCAGTTGACCCCGCGCTGCGGGGCATGGCAACCGCCGATGACCTCACGGGAACTCGTCACCACAAACGCCGGATAGCCAGTCGCGAAGGTGCCAGATACTTAGCGGGAGTGATCCGTGGCGGACCTGCGGCCGGCTTGCTCTCAGCTGAGCTGGCTGCCGCAGACCCGTTGTCTGCGCAAGGAGTAGTGGTTTGGCAGAAGCTGCTCAACAGCCAGCGTTCGCAGCACCTCATCCGCGGCCTGGCTATGCTCACACTCTGGTTGGGTCAGTACAGCACCAGGCTCAGCGCCGCGGACCCCATGAGGATGGGACATGCCTGATAAACCCTTAGAAACCACATGGATGGGTACACGTGTGATCCCCGCGGCACGGCGAGCCAAGCGAGTCGGGCGTCGGCTCGGCCGTCAGGCACGCAGCGTCGTCGCTCCCCGGATCGGCGCCCTTGGTCAGGTGCGGCTGAATGCGCCCACCACTGATCTCACCCATGCTGGAGCGAAGCCAGAATGGGTGAGACGATGCGGCGTCGTGGTTCTGCGTATCCCGGACGAGGTCCGGATACCCCGGCACTGGCGGGAGGTGCTGATCCAGGCCGAAAGGCACAGTGTGCCTACAGTTCTGACAGTGAGCTCCGCGGACGACCTCAAGCACCCGCTGGCCGCTGTGGTCACGCATCTGATCACTACCGATCCGCAGCTTCTGCCTGCGGTGCAGGGCTTTGCCGGTACCGAGCGCACTGCACTTGTCAGGGCCGAAGCTGGCAAGCGTGAACAGACCTCGGCCCTGTTCACGCTCACCAGACTGCACACCCCGTTGGAGAAGTCCTGAACTACACGACGCCTCGGGCGCGGTAGTAGGCGGCGGCGCGTGGATCAGCCAGCAGCGGTCCGTGCACCTGCAGGACGTTCATTCCGGAGTTGATGTTCGCCTCCAAGATGACCGGACCGTCCTTGGTGATGATGATGTCCCAGCCGATGTACTCCATGAACGCTAAGCGCTGAGCGGCGTCCAGAACGAGCTGCTTCGTCTCCTCCCAGAACGGAACTTGGTGCCCCTGGATTCGTGCCCCAGAGTCAGGGTGCTCAGTGAACCACTGGAGATCGTTGCCTTCCGGCAGCTGCGCCGCAGCTGAGAGTTTGCCGGTCTCCAAATCGACATTGGCCGAGAGTCCGCCCTTAGTCCAGTTGTCAATGTGACCGGAGCGCACTGAACCGATTCGCTGCGATGCGCGAGCGATAAAGGGTGTGTGGTCATCGGTCACATCAGGCATGGTCAGCAGCCGAATGGTGTTGGTGGAATGTGAGTTCAGGTACGCCTGGTCAGGATGCTGGGTGATCGCCGCCTCGAACAACACCGGGCGGGGGAAATCGCGTACCCAACGGGCCATCTCCTCGATGCTGCTGGGCTGGCCGTCCATACGGTACTCACCGTCCGAGACTTTCAGAGACCGCACGCCGTTGGCCTCCGCTCCGTGCAGTGGCTTGACGAAGATGTGCTGCCTTTCGCTGAGAATCTCGGCGAGGAACTGGTCCACCGGTATGCGCCTGCTCTGCGGGAAAGGATGGACGTGCCCTCGGGTGTGCAGGCCCAGTAGGTCCACCACATCTGAGTCCAGACCGAGGTTCTTCACCAGCAGGAAGAAGGAAAACTTGTTGTTCAGCACTTCTTGCAGATGCGGGTTGACCATCCGCTTGGTGCGGAAGTACCGCTGGACGTCATTGATGTAGAGCGAAGGGTCGTTGTCCGGCAGTTGGTACAGCGTCACCGACCGGGACAGGAACCCCTTCCTCCACCAATCAGGTTTCCGGTTCCCCCATTCGGTCTCCCAGCGAAACTCTTTGCGCAGAAACCGGCGTGCCGCGCCGAACTGGCGCCGGCGATACCGATAGGTCTTTGCCGTGCGCTGGGGGATGCCGAGCGGGTCCTTAGCGTTCTGCACAATGCGCTGGGCGAGCCGCTTGGGGTAGGGGGGTTTCCTCGGAGAGGGGGACAGGTCATGAGACATAAGTGCGATGGTACCGGTGGTTGGGCAGCTGCGGGACGTCCCACGCCTCGCGCCAGATGCACAACGGCTAAGCTGATCGGGTCAACCGGCAGCCCCCAAGCGGCCGAGAGGAGAAACCCACACTATGCATCTGAAGACTCTTACGGTCCGCGGGTTCAAGTCTTTTGCCTCGGCGACGACTTTCGAATTCGAACCTGGAGTCACCGCAGTGGTGGGGCCCAATGGCTCTGGCAAGTCCAATGTGGTTGACGCTCTGGCTTGGGTCATGGGGGAGCAGGGCGCTAAGTCTCTACGCGGCGGGTCAATGGAAGACGTCATATTCGCCGGTACCTCAGAGCGTCAGCCGTTGGGCCGAGCCTCGGTCAGCCTGACAATCGACAATTCAGATGCCCTATTGCCCATTGACTACACCGAGGTCACCATCTCACGGACAATGTTCCGGTCTGGGGGATCTGAGTACACCATCAACGGAACCAAGTGCCGGCTGCTGGATATTCAGGAACTGCTCTCAGACTCTGGTCTTGGCCGCGAGATGCACGTCATTGTGGGCCAGGGCCAGTTAGATCAGATCCTTCAGGCGACTCCGGAACAGCGGCGCGGCTTCATCGAAGAGGCCGCCGGGGTGCTCAAGCACCGGCGTCGCAGGGAACGTTCTGTGCGGAAGCTTGAGTCGATGCAAACCAACCTGGAGCGCCTAGAGGACCTCATCGGCGAGATATCGCGGCAGCTGGCTCCCTTGGGCCGACAAGCGAAAGTGGCGCGGCGGGCCCAGCGAATCCAGCATGATGTCCGTGATGCCCTGTCTCGACTGATCGCTGACGACCTCGTCCAAGCTGCCACCGCGCTGCATACCTCCTCCCAGGGGGAGCACGCCGATCGCGACGCTGCAGCTCACCTCCGAGCCGGCCTTGAAGACTATGACACGCAGGTGACGGCGCTGAATCAGCAAGCGGATGCGCAACGTGGCCGTGCCGAGCAACTCTCCGGCGGACACCACCGCCTGGCCCAGGTGCAGGAGCGGTTGCGCTCCGTTGTGTCACTGGCCGGGGAACGGACCCGCAGTCTGCGCAGCGCCAGCACGGTGGACTACACCAGCGGACGAGACCCTGAACAGTTGCGCGCCCAGGCTGACCATGTCACCTCCGAGGCGCAGGCGCAGGGCACCGCAGTAGAAGACGCTCAGAGTTCTCTTGACGGCATCAGCGCTTCCCGTGCAGCGGCTGAAGCGGCGCTCAAAGCGGAGGAGGCGCAGATCAACGAACAACTGCGAGCTGTCGCGGACCGGCGAGCGGGCCTGGCGACGCTCCGGGGCCGAGTAGAGACGGCGCAGGGTCGGGCAGATGCGGCGTCGTCGCGGCGTCGTCGTGCTGCTGAGCAATTGGACGACGAAAAAGCTTCCCTGGAAGGCGCCGAGGCTGAGCTGGCTCACCTCGAACAACATATCGCGAGCGTAGAAACTGGCGACGCTGGCGCCCAGCGAGAGTTGGCGCAGGCTCAGCATCGCTACCAGGACGCCAAGGCCGCCCACGATGAGCGGCTTGCCCAGCAGCGGCGGCTGGAAATTAGTGCCAGTGAAATTCGAGCCAAGATATCCGCGCTGCACGACGCTATTGCCGCAGCGGAGGAACCGGTCAAGCTGGACGAACCAGGAGCTGCATTCAGCATAGAGATCGTCCAGGTAACCGATGAGCTGGACCAGGCCCTCCGGGCTGCGCTCGCCGACACTGTGCTTGTCGATGAGCGAGCCTTCGGAGCGGAACTCGTCGAACGGGGCGACGCCGCGGCGGCACTAGCTCTGGACAAGGCCGTCATCAGGCAGGGAAATCGGATCAGCGGCAGTCCCGCCGGTGCCCCAGAGATGACGCTCACCGGTCAGGTGGAGCAACTCCAGGCGACGCTGCGCCGGACTACCGACGAGCTGGAAGCAATCAACGCCGAGGTTCAGTCCAGTCAGGATGACGTCTCGGCTGCGGAGCTGCGTCTGGGTGATACGTCCGACGCTGTGCAGTCCAACCAGACAGCCCTGGCTTCTGCCACTGAGCAACTGACCCGACTCAAGCGCGAAGTCAGCCGCTCTCGGGAACGGATCGGTGGCTTCGCCCGAGAGATTGAGGATGCGGAGACTGCCGCAGCCGACGCCCAGGAGCAGCTGCGAGAAGTCATTACTCGGCTTGAGGCCGCGGAGAGCGAGCAGGCGGTGGAAGAGCCTTCCACCGAGGAGCGAGAGCGTCTGGCTGAGCATGCTTCAGAACAGCGTCGCAGCGAGGTTGACGCGCGGCTTGCTCTGCGTGCTGCAGAAGACGAACACAAACAGCTGTTGGAGCGTGCTGCCGCACTGCGCCGCACGGCCCAGGCTGAGGAGCACCGGCAAGAACAGGCGCGTCGGGCGGCTGAATCGCGCCGCGCACAAGCTGAGCAGGCCGAACAGGTCGCCCAGGAGGCTGAGGAAGCCGTGGAGCGTATTGACGATCAGCTGGAGAAAATCGACCGGGCGCGTGCAGAGGCACAGCAGCGGCACCAGCAGTTGAGGTTGCAGGTGGCCGAGCTGATGGAAACGCGGGCTGGCGAGTCTGCGCAGTTGGAGGAGATTACCGCGCGCCTGCATAAAGCTGAACTGAGGCAGACCGAACTCAGACTCGCACTGGAAGCTGCAGAGTCCCGCGCCCAAGAAGAACTGAGCCTCACCGCGGAATACCTCATCGAGCACTATGGACCCGATCGGCCTGTTCCTGACCAGGATGCCGGTGATGGGGGCGGGGACGGTCACAGCGAACGGCCCTACGTCAGGGCGGAGCAGGAGCAGCGACTCTCCAGGGGAAGAAGGGACTTGAAAGCACTCGGCAAGGTGAATCCACTTGCATTGGAGGAGCATGCTGCCCTGGAGGAGAGGCACACCTATTTGCAGGGTCAGCTCACTGACCTGAAGACCTCCAGGCAGGATCTGTTGAACATCATTGCGGAAGTGGACACCACAGTGCACAAGGTGTTCTCCGAAGCTTGGGAAGACACCCGAGTCCAGTTCGAGAGGGTGTTTGCCCGCCTGTTCCCCGGTGGTGAGGGACGGCTGGAGCTGACGAACCCGGAAGACATGCTCAATACCGGCATTGAGGTCCAGGCCCGTCCGCCAGGAAAGCGCATCCGCCGGCTGTCGCTCCTGTCGGGTGGCGAGCGATCGCTCACCGCTGTCGCTCTGTTAGTGGCTATTTTCAAGGCTAGACCCAGTCCGTTCTACGTGATGGATGAGGTGGAAGCCGCCTTGGACGACACAAACCTGTCCCGACTGCTGGTAATTTTCGAAGAGCTCAGGGAAAGTTCACAGCTGATCGTGATTACCCACCAGAAGCGGACTATGGAGATAGCCGACGCGCTCTATGGAGTGGCGATGCGACAGGACGGTTCGACTCGTGTGGTGTCCCAGCGATTGTCCCATGAGGAGCACGTGTGAGCCCAAAGGGCACGGGCATTGCAGAGGACGATTCGTCGCGTGAGAAAGCAATTCCACGTGAACTCAAGGTGATGATTCTTGCTGCATTCATCATCGCTATCGGTTACGGGATCATCACTCCGATCTTGCCGCAATACACCGCTGACTTCGGTGTGGGTGCGTTCGCTGTTTCTGCTGTGATCTCGGCATTTGGGGTATTTCGGTTGATATTCGCACCCTTGGCGGGAAAACTCACACAGCGGCTCGGCGAGAACCCGGTCTACGTGGTCGGTATTCTCATTGTGGCGGTGTCGATGTTCGCCACCGCCTTCGCCCCGAGCTATGAGTTGCTGCTGATTTTCCGTTCGGTTGGCGGCATTGGATCTACGTTCTTCACAGTCTCCGCAATGGCTTATATAGCGAGGAAGTCTCCACCACGGATTCGGGGACGAGTTGCGGGAGCTTATGCCTCTTCCTTCATGATCGGTTCTCTAACCGGACCTTTGATGGGGTCTTTGCTAGTCGCGTTTGGGCAGCGAGTCCCGTTTCTTGTGTATGGGTTTGCACTTGTGGCTGCCGCGGCAGTCGTCGCGGTGATGCTGCGCGCCAGCAGAATTGAGGACAGGCGCACCAAAGATACCCGCGAGTTCGCCACCGTGAGTAAAGCCTGGGCCGATCCAAGCTACCGTGCGGCTCTCGCAGCTGGTTTCGTCAACGGGTGGACAAGTCTAGGAGTCCGCAACTCGTTGGTTCCATTGTTCGCGGCGGCCGCCTTCACGGGGGGCGCGTGGTTTCTAGAATCCGAGCAATTAGCCGGTGTGGTGCTTACGGCGTTCGCCGCAGGCAACGTGGCCGTAGTCTTGACTTTGGCCAAGCGATCAGACAGCTGGGGACGCCGACCGCCCCTAATAGTAGGTTTCAGTGTTGCGGGAGTGACAACAGCTTGCCTGGGCCTAGCGCCTGAGCCCTGGATTCTTGTGCTGCTGAGTCTGATTGCCGGAGCAGGTACAGGGCTGTTGGTTCCCGCGCAGCAGGCTGCAGTAGCCGACATCGTCGGTGAGGGGCGGAATGGCGGGTCTGTCATCTCCACCTTCCAAATGACGCAAGACCTAGGGGCAATTGTGGGGCCCCTCGTGGCTGGTCTGCTTGTGGATCAGGTTGGTTATGTGTGGGCCTTCGGGCTTAGCGGCCTCATTATGCTCGTCGGGGCGGCGGCTTGGGCCGCGGCCCCAGATACTTTGCCGCGTGGTGCATCCACGGTGTAGAGACCTCGGTGATAGCCTTCTACGGTTATGACGAACTTGGAGGTTCTCTGATGAATGACCCGCGCGAGGACAACTCCAGTCCCTTGCAGCCAGGTGAGCTGCGGATCACGCAGTCTCGCGCTTTCTCTTATCGTGCGCCCCGTCCCCGAGGGGCTGCGGCTACCAATTACGTCGTAGAGCTGACGGCCCAAACGTCTGACGGAACAGAAATCGTCAGCTACGGCGAAGGTCACCCGCGATGGGCTCAGACCGGGGACGATGCCGGTTCGTCCTGGACCTTCCTAGTGGAGGTGGTTCGCCGACTTGAAGGAAAAGTGTTCATGGCGGCCGATCGCGAAGAAGCTGTCCGTTCCGTCCGCAGGGTTATGCAGGAAATGAGTCTGCTCGCAGCAGAGCGCAGTGTTGAAGAGGGGCACACCCGGCCATTCCGCGGTACCTCTTTGGGCATCGAAGTATCACTTTTGGACCTATTCGCGCAGCATCTTGGGGAGACACTGGCAGGCCTACTGGGTAAGCAGCGTGATTCTGTGCCGCAAGTCCCGGAAACTCCCATAAGTGCTGGTGAGGTACTCGAAGGTGTCGTCGCTGATCTCGAGGGGATCGGCGAAACGATCTCAATCAAATTCCGCGGTGCAGTTGAACGTGAGTCAGTGTTGCCCACACTGCGCAGTTTGGTTGGCGCCTCAGGTGGTGAGAGCGGACGAACGGTGTGGATCGACGCCGGGAGCACTCTAAGTGTTGCGAGTTCAGAAGCGTTGGTGGATGATGTAGCCGCCGCTTTCCGGAGCTCTTCGCACCAGCACCACGTATTCATCTCCCAGCCCTTCCGATCGAGATCCGTAGAAAAGTTGCGAGGTTTGCAGAATTACGCCGATGAGCAATTGAAGAGCGACACCAGTCTCTCGGTGCATATCGTGGCGGACAATAATGCGTGGGATGCCCCAGAGTTGCGAGACATCCTAGAGACAGGGAGTCTTGGCGCCGTTCGAGTCCGGCCCGCCCAGGCCGGCGGCCTGCTCGCTGCGATTGACCTCGCCGAAGTGGCCTCGGCCGCGGGTGTGCGAGTGTGTCTCACCGGCATGGGAGATGAGAGCCGCCTGGGAGCGTCAGCTGAGCACCAACTCGCTCTGGCGCTTCCGAGAGTCGACCTCGCAGAGATTGGCGCTACGGTAGAGCAGACGCTCCCTTTGACAGAAATAGCGGGTGAGCAGAGGAATGTGGACACTGATCCTCTAGCTGGGAAGGCCGCGACTTCCCAAGACTCCTCGTTGTCAGAGAATCCAGAAGAAGCCGACGCCGTCGATGAAGATGACGAAGGTGATTTCGAGGACGAGGGCATCCCTTATTTTGCGGAGGACGCCTCGATAGCAAGTCTGGAGACGAACGGTGTCTCAGGTTTGGGCGTCAGCGTTTCCTTCATTTCGCTGGTGAATGACGTCGAGAAAATGGAGACGTTCCCAGAGCCGCCGCTTCCCGAATTTGAGGGCATGCTGCCCAACGTCTTTGACGACATTGATGACTTGCACCCGCTCGGTGCACGCGGCAGCAAGGGTCACTTGGCGGAACGTGAAGCCTTGGCCCTCGGACTGACTACTACGCGCTACTCCAAAGGAGTGTTTCTAGCTAGCGACGGACACCGTGAACCGATCAACTTCAAGTGGAACCGCAACCCTTTGGTCAGCGGTGTTGCCCTGGGCTTGTGCACCCACAAAGAAGCGACGAGGCTGCAGTTGCAGCGTGCAAATGTCCCAGTGCCGCAGGGCCGCACATTTGAACGCGGAGACCTCGACAGCGCCCGGATGTTTGCTGGCCGAATCGGCTACCCGGTAGTGATGAAGCCGGCTATGGGAGTTCGCGGAATTGGGGTTGTAGCCAACATTCAGAATGAGGAAGAGCTCAGTCAGGCTCACGAATTGATGACAGGTACGCGACTGGGCGACCAAGACTTCATCGTAGAAAAGCACATCAACGGCAAGGACTACCGAATTGTCGTGGTGGGCCAGCGGGTCGTCGCCGCCATCCTGCGTGAACCCGCTTCCGTGGTCGGCGATGGGAAACACACAGTTGCTGAGCTGCTGCTGAACCGCAACAGCGCACGCCGCAGAAATCCTCATCTCTGGGCACGCCCGCCGCAGTACAACGCAGCGGCCAAGTACGAGCTGCAGAAGCAGAACCTCACCATCGACTCGGTTCCTGAACCAGGTCGGGTAGTCCGACTGGGCAGTACCAACAGTTTGTCCCAGGGCGGTGAATCAATGGCGGTTCTGGAGGAAATGCACCCCTCGATTCTGGAGGCCTGTCTGAAAGTGATGCGCTCCGTGCCGGGGATGGACTACTGTGGCGTGGATTTTTTGCTAGAGGATCACACGAAGCCGCTAGACGAGCAGGACGCCGGCATATGTGAACTCAACGCTCACGCAGCAATAGGCAACTCTCAGTACCCAATGTTCGGGACGCCGAAGCCGGTCGCGCGCATCGTCATGTATGAGGTGGCCCGGCGGTTTGGGCTGCAAGTGGCGGCTGAGCCTGCTGAGAATGTTGCACTTCGGGTGCTGATCAGAGGGAAGATTTCAGGCGTCGGATTTCACCGCTGGCTCCGCCGACGAGCTTTGGAGGCAGGAGTGGAAGGATGGGTACGGTCCCTTGATGACAAACGCATTGAAGCTGTGCTCGTGGGCCCGACCAACGCGACAACTGGAATTGTGAGCTCTCTAATCAATGGACCGCGGCGAGCTAGGCCGACGTCTTACGTGGCTGAGCATATCGACAAACCCCTCGTAGAGGGTTTCGAAATCCGGCCGGATCGTGCGGGATTCGAGCACTTACGGATCAAGACTGGACGGCGCATCCGCAAGGTCCTGAATTGGAGGAGAACTAATGGACGCTGATGGCACGCTTGAGGATCCGCCTATTCATTCTTTCCTGCGCGATGGTTTCGAAGTGCACGCAGCGGCGCTGGAACGTGACCTCGCGGTCACAGTACTGCCGAGACAAGTGCTCTTAGTGGGGTCCGGCAATCCGGTTTTGGGGGACGCGTCCTTTGTGCACGGTGTGCCGCAGTCCTCGACGGTGGCTGGTGTGACCTTTGCGCAGGACAAACGGGTAAGACGTGCGTTGTTAGAAAAGCAAGGCTTTTCTGTTCCGCGGGGTGCAACCTTCTCGATTGGCAAAAGTGCACGCCAAGCCGTTGAATTTGCAGAACGGATCGGGTTCCCTGTCGTCGTTAAGCCGACTATGGGCGACAACACCATCGGGGTGATTCCCTCTGTTTCCGATGCGGAGCAGATGAGAGAAGCCATCGAATACCTCCACACGCCTTTGGATATTCGTGAAGACTTTACGCGGGCCTCGTACGCGATGACTGAACTGCGGGAGCCCGGTTTGCGCGACGGCGTTCCGGTAGCGCCTTCGAGCTACAGGTTTCTGGTGGAAAGAGAAGTATCCGGACAGTACGTCAGGGTGCTTGTGGTGGACGGCACCGTCAGGAGCGCACTGTACTGTCCCTCAGGCCCTTGGAAACCGGAGAGCGGATTCCAAGACATCACAGAAGTGATTGACCCCAGCATCGCCTCGACTGCGGTAAAGGCTGCCAAAGTGATTCCGGGATTGGCCCTGGCGGCAGTCGACATGATTGTGCCGAACTTTAGGGAAAATACGCCTAGCAAGGACACAGTGGTGGTCGAACTGTCCGAACGTCCCTGGCTCGAGGCGCAGTGGAAGCTGGATCCTTCGTTAGCTGCACAGCTCGCGTGCCAAATTCTCAGTTTCGAGTTGCGCGGTGTCCCTTTGGGGCCTACCCGGAGCAAGATCACTGTCCAGGTCCGATTTGATGGAGCAGTCGCCCCTGCGGCGTTTAGAGATGCTTATGAGCGTCAGGCCGCACGGTTGGATCTTAAAACCGAGTTGGAGGTGAGCGACCCAGCCCTCGGACATATCACAGGACAGGTTACTGGCCCGCCACGTCTAATTGCATGGTTGACGGAAACCGCTCTGGACGACGGAGTTGAAGGGCACAAAGCGATGGTTGGCGAGTTTCACCCGTTGTAAAGGGAATGCCCAGTAATCTCACTGTTTGAGGAAATACTGTCGCCGCTGCCCGTCAATTGTGTTCCAGTAGCATGAGCGAGGCACGGGAGCTGAGCTGAAGCCAAGCGGCAGAACGGTGCCGCCCCTATGAAAGTCAGGTGAACCCGGTAATGCGGAAGACCTCAGATGCACATCTGCTGATGGATGACGTTGGAAACAAATCTCACGAGCTCGCGGACGTACTCCTGAGTAAGCTCCAGAAGGCCCCCGCCTCCGGAGACGATGCGGACTGGCAGGAAAGCGTTGACGCGATCCTGCAGCGGATAGATCCCTCATCATTGAGTCACCATGTAATCCGGCGGTTGGAACGAATGCGTCTTCCAGTCCAAAAAAGTCTGTCGTTTCACTACCAGATGGTCGAAGAGTCAGAATCCCGAAAGTTAGGGATCGTGCCGCCGAGTTGGCGACTAAACAGAAAAACGCGAGCCTACCAGTTCGTGGACCGGATTGAAGTGCGTAGACCGGAAACAACCCCTGAAGCAATTCGCTTTTCAACGGTCCCACAGCGCTCCCCTTCGGTGATCAAAGCCATTAGCGGCACCGGCGGGAGGGGGACCTATCTCGCCTTCTCGGATGACCGGATTCGTCACGTCGCAGACGGAACAGAATTAACCTCCTGGGGACATTTCGAAGATCATGCACGATCACTGATGGAGTCGGCCCACCGGCGGGTGCCGGATCGCTGGATTGTCGAAGAGCTGATTCTCGAAAACCGGGCCGAAGCCATCCCTGCGAGGGATTCAAAATTTTTCTGCTTTTACGGTGAGGTTCTTTTCAACCTGGACGTTATTCGCGGTGTAAACGGTTCGCAATACTCTTTCTCACTTCCTGATGGATCATCTGTCCGTCCCGGTGACTGGGATTACGACTATTTCGACAGCCCTGGACCAACTTCTGAACAGCTGGAATTGACAGCTCGAATCAGCCGGGAAATACCCCACCCCTTTATGCGGATCGACATGCTGCTAGGTGAAGATGAACTAGTTTTTGGCGAGTTCACGCCGCGACCGGGACAATTCCATAGGTTCAGCCCAGAGTGGGATCGCCGAATGGGTGAAGCTTGGATCCGTGCCGAAGCCCGGCTCCGCGAAGACCTCCTGAACGGCAAGAAATTTGAGGCCTACAGGAAGACTGTGGCTAGCTAGCATTCTAGGGAGTACTCTTCTAATCAGTGAACGTGAGTAAGGTGGGCGGCTGGATTGTTTTCACCTCAGTGCACGACAGTATCGACCCGCTACGGTATGTCATTAGGGAATTTGATTGACTCGGATGCGTCTCAGTAAAGAATCTCCACTCGTAGGGGTGTTGGGAGGAATGGGCCCCGCAGCTACGGTTGATTTTTACTCGAAGCTAATCGCTGCCACACCTGCGTCGGCTGATCAAGATCATTTGCGGGTAATGATCTGGGCTGATCCTTCAGTTCCAGACCGCTCTGCGGCCATCACTGGAACAGGTGACGACCCCACAGACAGCTTGGCCTTCGGGGCCCAGCGCCTCAAGGATGCCGGGGCTGCTTTCTACGTGGTGGCGTGCAATGGCGCACATGCTTTCCTGCCGGAGGTTAAGAGGCGGGTCGACCTTGAGTACCTGAGCATGATTGACGTGACAAGTGACTACATTGCATCTCTGCCCTATGTATCCTCCGCGGGACTCCTTGCCACTGATGCGACATTAGCTGCAGGCTTGTACCAGCGAACTTTTGCGAGGGCCGGAGTCAGTCCGGTCGTTCCCCAGCCAGTTGACCAGCACACAGTGATGGAGATCATCTACGCTGTCAAGGCCGGGACAGTCACCGCGTCACAAAAGGATGCCCTAGTCCAGGTGGCGGAATCATTGGTGGAAGATGGCGCTGATGTCATAGTTGCAGCATGCACTGAAATACCTTTGGCGCTCTCGGCTGAAAGCTCCCCACGCCCGCTAATTGATCCGTCTCTCATTTTAGCGAATCAGGTAGTCCAGAAAGCGAGTGCTATTTCGCTTGAGGGCACATAAGGCGTCATCTTGTAGATAGAAGCACAGCCTAATTTGTGTTTGAAGTGAGAAGTCCCGAACCCAGCAGAGGGTTCGGGACTTCTCACTTGTTGGTATACCACTTACACGTAATCTGTGATCGCGGTGTCACCGGATACTAAAGACCTTATGAGCGGCTGTCCACTGAAATCGTGGCGTAGGCCTCAGTCTGGTGAGCTGCGGAGTCGATGCCGGTTTCTTCGATACCGTCATCAACCCGGAATCCAATGGTCTTGTGGATGGCCATGCCGATGATGTAGGTTGCACCGAAAGCGAAGACCAGCGTGACGACAACCGCTACGATTTGGGCGATCAGAAGCTCGAAGCCGCCGCCGATCAGCAGGCCGGTGCGGCCATCACCGTAAATGTCTTCGTATCCGAACAGGCCAATGGCGATGGTGCCCCAGAGCCCGGCGACGAAGTGAAGACCAACAACATCCAGGGTGTCGTCATACTTGCCGTACTTGAAGTCCACCGCGAAGCAGCAGATCACACCGGAGATCGCGCCCAGGATGATGGCACCGACCGGTGGCACATGTGCCACAGCGGGGGTGATTGCCACCAGGCCAGCGACAATGCCGGAAGCCGCGCCCACAGGGCTGGGTTTCTTGCCTCGTGCCCACTCCGTCAGCAGCCAAGCTGTCAAAGCGGCCGCGGGAGCGAGCATGGTGTTCAGCCAGTTCAGGGAGATCTCATCTGTGCTTCCGGCTTCACCGAGGTTGAAACCGAACCAACCGAACCAGAGAATCGATGCGCCGAGCAGAACAAAAGGCACGTTGTGTGGCTTGGTCGGGGCGAAGTTGCTACGCGGGCCGATCACCAGCACCAGGGCGAGGGCTGCAAGACCGGCACACATGTGGACGACGAGGCCGCCGGCGAAGTCAACCGCCTCACCTACGGCGTCACCGATCAGGCCGCCTTCAACAAGAAGGCCTCCGTCACCCCACACCCAGTGGGCAAGCGGAGCGTAGACCAGGGTGAGCCAGATTGGCACAAAGATCATCCATGCGGAGAACTTCGCGCGGTCGGCGATAGCACCGGAGATCAATGCCGTGGTGATGATGGCGAACGTACCGCCGAAGCCAACCCAGACAAGTTCGTCACCTGCTGCTTCGAAGGAGGCGAAGGCAGCAAAGTTGTCTGCGGGGTTGCCGAACAGGCCACCGATTGAGCTGCCGAAGGAAATCGCATCACCCCACAGCGTCCAGGTGATAGCAACAAGGCCCATGGCCGCGAAGCTCATCATCATCATATTGACAGCGGACTTGGTCTGCGTGAGACCACCGTAGAAAAGTGCAAGACCGGGGGTCATGAACAGGACCAAAGCACCTGCTACAACTACCCAAATTACTTCAGCTTCCATCAGGTTCCCTCCAGGAACGTTACTCACCGATGACCCTCATCGGCGCGAGCTGTGTTCCATGCTGTCCTCTATGTGTTTCACCTCGAGTGCCCTTATGTTTCAGCAACGTTAAATCTCTCCGGCGAAAAAGGATTATCGTCACGGTGGCGCCGAGCTGATTCAAGGTATTTCACGAAATCTCAAGCAGGTCTTGACTTCGCCATAGACCAGAAATTTGCGAACAGATAATATAAGTGATATGCGTCACACTCGGTGCCGCCTGTGAAGTTCCGAGGAGGAGCCATGGATGTTCAGGACTATGACTGGATCGGACTCATTGAGAGGGTGCTGATAGCGCTGGTCATCCTCCTGGTGACCTGGCTGTTGGCAATGGCAGTCAAGTGGGCCATATCCAAACTGTTTCAACGCATTCCGGCTCTTCAGCGCGGTGACACCAGCGGAGCCTCCCTAGGATCTGCCATCGGTCAAGTTGCGGCGCTGGTGATCTGGCTTCTCGGGCTGGTCGCCATTTTGCAACTCTTCGCGATGGACCAGGTGCTGCAACCCGTGCAACAGATGCTGAACGTCGCGCTGGGATACCTGCCGAACATTATCGCCGCTGCAGTCATCTTCTTCATAGGTTGGATTCTCGCCCGAATCGTCAAACAACTCATCGAAGCCACACTGGGGCGTGTGAACTTCCATGGGCTCCTCCACCGTGCTCAGTCGGCAGGTCAGCGCACCGGCTCGGCGGCCGACTCCTCGGACCGGGATCCGGTTGCAGGGGAGACTGATGCGGCTGAAGTCAATCAACGCATCACCTCTACTGTGGCCAATATCGTCTTTGCGATCATCGTGATACTGGTGGCCATATCCGCCCTGCAGGTCCTCGGCATCGCTGCTATCTCAGACCCTGCCACCGGGATGCTGGACATGATCCTCAACGCGGTGCCGTCCATCATCGCCGCAGTGCTGATTCTGGCAATCGGTGTGGTGATCGCGAAGTTCATTGGCAACCTGCTGGCCACCACTCTGGAGAACATCGGTACGGATCGTTTTGCCGCCAACCTGGGTGTGGAGCCGCGGCAGACCAGTGTCTCCTCAATTTTGGCCAAGGTAGGACAGGTCGCCATCATCCTGTTCTTCGCTATCATGGCCGCCCGAGCATTGGACTTCCCAGAAATCACCAACCTGCTCAACGAGGTGCTGACACTGGGTGGGCGTGTCCTGTTCGGGGCCGCCATCATCGGTGTCGGTTTCTTCATCGCCAACCTGCTGGCCCGCACTGCGGGTTCGGGCTCGCTCAGCACAGTGATCCGCTACGGCACATTGGCCCTGTTTGTCGCCATGGGTCTGCAGTACATGGGAATCGCCGATTCGATCATCAACCTGGCCTTCGGTGCGGTCGTGGTCGGCGGTGCACTGGCAGCCGCACTGGCATTCGGACTTGGCGGTCGCGATGCCGCTGCACGTCAGCTGAACAAAATGGAGCGCAAGTACACGGGCCCGGAAGCGCCACCCTCCGACCCGCTAGGGCCTCCTCGAGGCCCGGGGGCACCACCTTCTACAACACCGTCGTCTGCGCCGGGCGGGCCGGCCACGCGGCGGTCCCCCGGAGGACCGGGGACTCCACCACCACCGCCGGGAGGACCCACGCCAGCCTGAGCCGGGCCCCTTGAAGATCTAGGGGACCTCAGCGAACACGACGACGGCGCCCCGCTCAGTCCCTGGAATTCAGGGGAGTAGGGCGCCGCAGCGGTCTGGGAGAAAACCGAATCATTCTTCCAAAAGAGCGTCCACAAAGGATTCCGCGTCGAAAGGAGCGAGGTCATCTGGGCCCTCACCGAGCCCGATGAGCTTGACCGGGACGCCCAGCTGCTTTTGGATCGCGACCACAATGCCGCCGCGAGCAGTACCGTCGAGTTTAGTGAGGACGATGCCGGTGACATTGACTACTTCAGAGAAGATCTTCGCCTGGCTCAGACCGTTCTGACCGGTCGTGGCGTCAAGAACCAGCAGGACTTCGTCCACCTGAGACTTCTTTTCGATGACACGCTTGACCTTGCCCAGCTCATCCATCAAGTTCGACTTGTTCTGTAAACGACCGGCCGTATCGATCATCACGACGTCTGACTCCAGGTTAGTGGCTTGATCCACCGCCTCGTACGCCACTGATGCAGGGTCCGCGCCTTCAACATGTGAAGAGACAGTCGGGACTCCGACCCGGGCGCCCCACGTGGTGAGCTGTTCAGCGGCGGCCGCGCGGAACGTATCGGCCGCACCAAGGATGACGTCCTTATCTTCGGCCACCAGGACCCGGGCGAGTTTTCCAACTGTGGTCGTCTTGCCCACGCCATTGACCCCGACCACCAACACCACGGCTGGGCGGCCTGATACGTCAATGGCGAGACTGCGATCGAACTCGGGGTCGACCAGTTTGACCAGCTCTTCACGGAGGATTGCTTTCACCCGTGCGGGGTCCTTTGAGCCTTCGACTTTTACCCGCTCTCGAAGGGTCTCTACCAGCTCAAAAGTGGAATCTGCGCCTAGGTCGGCAGTCAGGAGAGTCTCTTCAATCTCGTCCCACACATCGTCGTTGATTTGATCCTGACTCAGCAGAGCCAGCAGCGACTTACTGAAGATGTTGTTGGACTTGACCAGCCGCGCTCGGAGGCGGGCAAGACGGGTCTCTGCAGCCTCCGGGGTGTCCAAGGCCGTCTCGACCGGAGTTTCAGGCGCTTCAATGTCTAAATCAGTGGGGGTGCCGTCGGGGCGGTCTGCGACTAGAGTCGCCCCGTCAGGCTCATCGGGAGCGCCGGGTGGAAGGTCATCCCGGTCCCGGGTTTCGGGGAACTCCTTGGCTGTCCTGCTGGGGGAGAGCGGGCGCCCCTTGACCAGGAACAGCCCAAGCAGTGAAAGAAGGACGACGCTGAGAACTATGAACGTAATAAAGACTGAGGTTTCCACGCACCCAAGTCTCGCACAGGCGACTACCTCCTGAAGCGGCCCCGAATGGAGTTCAATGCGTTTCGTGCCTGCTGCGCCGCAGGGGAGACTCGCTCGCCTACCCGGTGCAGGAGGCTGGACTCCGTCTCCTTGGCCAAGACCCCTAGCTGTTCATGAGCGGAATCGGCAGATTCTGCGGCAGCGGCGATTGCAATTTCCAGCTGGTCAATCCGGGCGTTCTGCGCGGCGATACGGGCATCGCGCTCGGCCAGCTGCGCCGCATAGGAGTCCCCAGCATCGCGCAGAGCCTGGTCAAAATTGGACTGCTTCTCCTCCTGGTCCCTAAGGGAGGAGGAAATGTTCTCAAGCAGGTCCAACAGCTCCTGAAGTTCCCCGGAGGACGGGGCGGCCGACACCGTCGCCTCAGCGTCTTGTACCCGCGCCTCCAGTGCGGCGTACTCGACCTGCCGCACCTGTTCGAGCTGGTCGTAGACGCTGCGAAGCTCCATTACGAGATCCTGCTGGTGGCCCAGCAGAGCTGTGACAACCTGATGGGCGTTATCGCCGAGATCGCTCGGGGGCAGGATGCCGTCACTTACCCCATCTTGTGAGTCCACCGATGCGGTTTCTTCCCCATCAGCCAGCTCGGGTTCCACGCCGTCGTGTTCGAATGCATCAGAGAGGTCGACGCTCTCTGGCCGGGAGTTTTCAGTCATATGTTCGATCCTACTTGCGTCCCCGGAGGATGTCGGCAAAGCCCCGTTTATACCATGGGACCTTACGCTCCAGTGTGGTGAGAGTCACTGCGTCCCCGCTCTGCGTAGGCCATTCCGAGGCGGTCCCGTCGGCCTCATCCGGGTCAAGTGTCTTCTGCGTGGACGGTCGGGTGGCAGGTTTCGCTGCAGCCAGACGAGCGGTGGATTCCCGTTCTGCGATGGCCTCGGAAAGCTGTTTCGGTACGGCAGTTGCGCCTATGTGTGCCGGGACCTGAAGTGTGCGCATATCGCTGGAAGTCAGCGATCGCAGTCCTGATACCGGGAAATCGAGGAGTTGTTCGACGAACTCCGCCCGCTGTCCGAATGACGCCCCGCGGGCACGGTGGGCCGCTGAGCGAGCGATGGGACTGCGCTGCATCCGCACCAGGTGGGAAAGCTCGGGGTGCTGAGAAAGAGCACGACCGGCGGCGCGGTGGCCGGATTCGGCCGCGCGGAGGTACGCCAGGTGGGTGCCCAGCGCTGACTTGATGACCTGTGCATCCGGCTCTTGGCTCACATTGTTACTCTAGAGCTTTGGAAGTTTCGAGTCCGGGGTCAGCTTCAAGCTGGGGCTGAACACCCTCGACTAACGGCACTATGAGTTTTTAAGGAAACGCACCCGACGTGTTCAACTCGCTCTCTGATCGCCTCACAGCGACGTTCAAGAACCTCCGCGGCAAGGGGAAGCTGACCGAGGCCGACATTGACGGCACCGCCAGAGAAATCCGCCGTGCCCTCCTCGACGCCGACGTTGCTGTCCCCGTAGTCCGAGAATTCATTGCCCGGATCAAAGCTCGTGCGTTGGGGACGGAGGTCGCTCAGGCACTGAATCCCGGACAACAAGTCGTCAAGATCGTGAACGAAGAGCTGGTGGGCATTCTCGGCGGGCAGACCCGGCAACTCGAGTTCGCCAAGCAGCCCCCTACCATCATTATGCTCGCCGGCCTCCAAGGAGCCGGTAAGACTACGCTCGCAGGGAAGCTGGCACTGCATCTGAAAAATCAGGGGCACACTCCAGTCCTCGTAGCCTGCGACCTTCAACGGCCCAATGCGGTGAAGCAGCTGCAGGTTGGAGGTGAGCGTGCGGGCGTGCCGGTCTATGCACCGCATCCAGGGGTGAGCTCAGAAGCTGAAGCGGCAACTGGTGACCCGGTAGCTGTGGCTAAGGACGGACTTGCACACGCGAAGTCGAAGCTCCACGATGTGGTCATCATAGACACCGCCGGCCGCCTAGGCGTCGATGAGGAGCTCATGCGCCAGGCAGCTGACATCAAAGCCGCTGTCAATGCACACGAGACGCTGTTCGTGATTGACGCCATGATTGGCCAGGACGCGGTCAACACGGCTCAGGCGTTCAACGAAGGTGTGAACTTCACCGGCGTGGTGCTCACCAAGCTCGACGGCGATGCCAGGGGTGGTGCTGCCCTGTCCGTGGCGTCAGTGACGGGCAAGCCCGTCATGTATGCGTCCACTGGTGAGGGGTTGAAAGACTTTGAAGTCTTCCACCCCGACCGCATGGCTCGACGGATTCTCGACATGGGTGACATTCTCAGCCTTATCGAACAGGCTGAGGCTTCGTGGGACAAAGACGAAGCAGCCAAGATGGCTCAGAAGTTTGCCGACCAGGAGGACTTCACCCTCGAAGACTTCCGAGCCCAGATGCAGCAAATCAAGAAGATGGGCTCCATGAAGAAGCTGCTGGGTATGATGCCCGGCGCGGCAGGGATGCGTCAGCAGCTTGAACAGTTTGATGACTCCCAGTTGGATCGGGTTGAGGCCATCATCAACTCCATGACCCCGCATGAACGCAACGCCCCGAAAATCATCAACGGTTCCCGCCGCGCGCGCATTGCGCGCGGTTCCGGTGTCCACGTTTCTGAAGTCAACCAGCTTCTGGAACGTTTCGGACAGGCCGCCAAGATGATGAAGAAGATGGCTTCCGGTGGAGGCATGCCGGATATCCCCGGAATGCCCGGCGGAGGAATGCCGGGCATGGGTGCGCCAGGTGGAGGCAGGAAGAAGGCCAAGGCCAAAGGCAAAAAGCCCAAGGGTAAGTCGGGTAATCCGGCAAAGGCCGCCCAGCAGGCCCGTGAGGCGGAGCTGCGGCGTGGTCAGAAGCAGATGGACGGTTCGAGCTTCGGCGCAGGAGCAGCCGACCTAAACGCTGAAGAGCTCAACCTTCCCAAAGGATTCGAAAAGTACCTCAAGTAAGACAACCGTCCGATTCCGCCTGAGATATGCATCAGGCAGGTTTATCTGGCAGAATACATAGGTACCTTGCTCAGATTTGGTGAGCACCCTCTAATCTCACCTAGCTGACCAGCGTTCTAGTGCATGGAAAAGGCTGTTTGCATCACCCCACGCAGCATGATGTCCGGTGCACGCCTCAAAACCTACAGGAGTAACCACACAAGTGGCAGTCAAAATTCGTCTGAAGCGAATGGGCAAGAAATTCGCCCCCCAGTACCGCGTTGTCGTTGCCGACTCCCGCGTCAAGCGTGACGGCAAGAGCATCGAAGAGATCGGCAAGTACCAGCCAACGGAGGAGCCCTCGTTCATCGAGATCCAGTCCGAGCGTGCTCAGTACTGGCTTTCCGTGGGTGCCCAGCCCACTGAGCAGGTCAAGCAGCTGCTGACGATCACCGGCGACTGGCAGAAGTTCAAGGGCCTTGAAGGGTCTGAAGGCACGCTGAAGACTCGTGCGCCGAAGGAAGAGTTCACAGCTCCCACAAAGGGCTCCGTTGTCGCTGAAAAGACCAACGCCGCTGAACAGTCCCCTGCAGAGGCAGGCAAGGCCGCTGCTGAGGAATCCTCCGAGGAGAAGACCGAAGCATGAGCACCGACGCTGCGCTCACTGATGCCCTAGAGCACCTGGTCCGTGGAATTGTTGACTCTCCGGAGGAGGTCGATGTCCGCCGTAAGACTGGTCGCCGCTACGACACCCTTCAGGTTCTGGTCAACCCGGAGGACCTCGGGCGTGTGATCGGGCGAGCCGGCCGGACTGCGAAGGCTCTCCGCACCGTGATCGCAGCGTTGCCCGGCGGCAATGACGTCCGTGTTGACGTTGTCGACACCGACCGTCGTCGCTGACAACCCATAGGGCACCACCCCGTGGAACATACTGAATACGAATCCGACCCGCAGATGCCGCCTTCACAAGGCGAGCGTCTGCGGGTCGCTCGTATAGGTAAGCCACATGGTATCCGCGGGGAAGTGACAGTCCAGCTCTTCACCGATGAGCCCACTGAACGTCTCGCCCCCGGAGCTGTTCTGCTCAGAGAGCCCGGACTCCCCTCAGCAGAGACCGAACCCTCGGGGGAAACTCGCGGCGAAAGTGCAGAGTTAGGCACACTCACCGTGGCTTCACAACGGTGGAATAAGAAAATTTGCCTCCTGGGCTTCGAAGAAGTCCCTGATCGAAACGCCGCCGAAGAATTACGCGGAACAATTCTCTTCATCGATGTGGTGGACCATGACGACGACGAAGAAGGCTGGTATTCCCACGAGCTGGAAGGCTTCCGCTGCATAAGTGACCAGGGGGTCGAGCTCGGCACAGTGTCAGCGCTGCTTACTGGGTCCGCACAAGACATCCTGGTGGTGACATCTCAGAGTGGTGAAGAGGTCATGGTTCCGTTCGTCGATGACATCGTTCCTGAGGTCAATTCCAAAGATCGGCTGATCACACTCACCCCACCGGCAGGTCTCTTTCCGTGACGCTGAGGAGCTGTCGGTGAAGATTGACCTGATCTCAATACTCCCCGAGTTCTTCGAAGCCCTCGATCTCTCCCTTATTGGGCGCGCACAGCAGGACGGGCTGCTGAGTATCCACCGGCATAATCTTCGCGAGTTCACTTACGATAAACACCGCAGCGTCGACTCTCCACCCGCCGGTGGCGGTGCCGGAATGGTGATGAAGCCTGAACCTTGGGCCCTAGCCATGGAGCACGTGCTCAGCCGCAGAGAAACCGATCCTGCGGGCAATAGCACCCAGGAGCATCCGGTGCTCATCGTCCCCACACCTTCCGGAGAGCTCTTCACCCAGAGTAGGGCGGAAGAGCTCTCCAAGAAGTCGCATCTAGTCTTTGCCCCAGGAAGGTTCGAAGGCATCGACGAACGGTTCACCAGCTGGGCCGCTGAACGGTTCGACGTACGGCGACTCAGTATCGGTGATTATGTACTCAACGGAGGCGAGTCGGCAGTGATCGTCATGGTCGAAGCCATCACCCGACTGATCCCAGGTGTACTCGGCAACGAGGCTTCCCTCGATGAGGAATCACACACTGACGGTCTCTTGGAGTATCCGGTTTACACTAAGCCAGCACAATGGCGCGGCCAGCATATCCCGGAGATTCTGCTCTCCGGCAACCACGCCAGGATTTCTGCGTGGCGTCAAACCCAGGCCGAAGAGCGGACCCAGCAGATCCGCCCCGACCTGTGGCAGCGGTATCAGTCGTCCTGAGCGGGCTCAGCTTCCGCCAGGCGCTCTTCAACGAAGCTGCGCATTGAACCCATCTGCTCAGCTGGAATCAGGAACTGGTGATCACTCATCGGATCGAGAACCACGCCAACGTCCTTGAGTGACTGGACCAAGGTGATTCCATTGGTCTGGACCACATGAGGAGCCTGTTCTTCGTGCTCTCCAGCGGCCTCCGGTGTGGTAAACAGCACAGGCAGCGCATTGCCTTCGTTGTCCTGGACCATCAAGAGATTGGTTCCCTCTTCGCCCTGAGGGTCCTCAGAACTGGCCACATACACAGGGCTGTTCAAGAAGGCGTTGAGGACATTGGTGACATCATCCTGCAGGAACCCCTCGTCTGTTCGATTCTCAGTGGCATCCTTCAGAGCCTGCTGCAGGTCGGGAACGTTCTCAGTAGCTGCTTCAGTCATGATTAGTCTCTCTCCAGTCTCTACTCACTCTTCGGATCATCAACGGCTGCGCCGTTCCGGACCACGGTACGGGAGACCCCACCCACGGTGCGAGGCCCAAAGCACCTCCACGGGGGTTTTTGGGCGCTGAGCGAAAAACAACCCCTGTGAACTCGCGAATCCCGAAAGTGGATAAAA
This sequence comes from Nesterenkonia haasae, assembly GCF_010119385.1. Classification (GTDB taxonomy): domain Bacteria; phylum Actinomycetota; class Actinomycetes; order Actinomycetales; family Micrococcaceae; genus Nesterenkonia; species Nesterenkonia haasae. Next base: position 596,027 of record NZ_VFIE01000017.1, on the reverse strand, counting down.
CCTGAGCGAGCGCATAAGATGGAGTGCTGTGCCTGCTGGGTGCCGACTCTGCCACAGGGGAGGGGCGCCGGACAGCCAGGACCCGGTGGATGAACATTCGGTTCGCACCGGAACACTGAGACTTTCGACCAGTGCCGCAAGCGCCTCAGGCGCAGCCGGCCAGGGTCCCCGATATCAGGGAGTTGACCTGTGGCAGCCTCTGGAGGAGAAACCATGCAGAAACTCGACTATGTTGATGCCGCCAGCCAGCGCAGCGACGTCCCGGAATTCGGTCCGGGTGACACCGTCAACGTCCACGTGAACATCGTGGAAGGCAAAACCACTCGTGTCCAGATCTTCAAAGGCTACGTCCTCGGACGCCAGGGCTCAGGTCTGCGCGAAACCTTCACCGTTCGTAAAGTGTCCTTCGGCGTCGGGGTGGAGCGTACCTTCCCGGTGCACTCTCCAGTGATCGACAAGATCGAGGTCAGTGCGCGTGGTGACGTTCGCCGTGCCAAGCTCTACTACATGCGCGACCGCCACGGTAAGGCTGCGCGCATCCCCGAAAAGCGCGAGTCCCAGGTCGCCCGTGCTCAGGGACAGGACGTGGAGGAAGTCGTCGAGGCCTGATCTTTCAGCGCCGACTCCACGCCAAAGCATCCTGAACGTGCCCGCGAGCCCCGAGACTGCTGAGCCCAGCTCCGAGTCCCGGGGCTCGCGGCTGTTAAAGCCCCCGCGCCGCTGGGTGGTCGTTACCGGCGTCGTCATCATCCTCGCCTTGATTATTAGTACGCTGCTCCGAGTCTCCACGGTGGATCTCTACGCGGTCAACCAAGAATCTATGCACCCCACTTTGCGCGATGGTGAACGAATCGCTGTCGTGAAGAACTATCCCGATGAGGGTGGTGTTCAACGTGGCGACATTGTGGTCTTCGACGGAGAAGGGTCCTTTACTCCGTACCAAGGCGGTCCCAGCTTGACCCGCACCCTCGAGACTATGGGGCATTGGATCGGCCTGGGACCCGCACCCCACGTCTACGTCAAGCGCGTTATCGGTGCCGAAGGAGACTTGGTGAGCTGCTGCGACGACTCAGGACAGCTGACAGTCAACGGCGAACCCATAGTTGAGGGCTACCTCCCTGAGCAGGTGAGTCCAGAGCAGCCAGCCTCAGATCTGACATTCGAAGCGCTCGTCCCAGAAGGGCGAATTTGGGTGATGGGGGACAACCGAGGGGAGTCAGTCGACTCTCGAGACCTCCTGGGCGCACCCGGTGGCGGTATGATCAGCGAAGATCGAATCATCGGTCTGGCCACCTCCGTGGTCTGGCCATGGGAGGACCGACGTGACCTTGAAGGAGGCCTGCGGTGAGCGCTGCGGAGGGTCCCCCCGAGGCTTCCGGCCACGAGCAGCCGGCTGAGAAGAAGCGCCATTGGGCGGTTTCGTTCTTCATCGAACTCGCGGTGATCGTTGTCATGGCGGTCGTCATTTCCTTCATCATCAAGACATTCCTGCTACGAGCCTTCTACATTCCCTCGGAGTCCATGCAGCCCACATTGGAAGTCGACGACAGGATCGTGGTAAACCTCCTGGCTCCCGGAGTGATGGACATAGAACGCGGCGATGTGGTCGTCTTCGAGGACACCCGCAGCTGGTGGGGGAGCCCCGCCCCGGAGACCAGCTCCGTTCAAGAGGCACTGATTTTCATCGGGCTGTCCCCGGACACTTCAAGCCACTACGTGGTTAAACGGGTGATCGGACTTGAAGGAGACGAGGTCGAATGCTGTGACGAGGACGGGCGTATCCTCGTCAACGGAGAGCCGATCGACGAGCCGTATCTGTTCCCCGGGACGGAGCCATCTGCCTCCAGTTTCGACGTCACCGTCCCAGAAGGTCACGTGTGGCTCCTGGGAGATAATCGCTCTGCCTCCGCAGACTCCCGCTCCCATGTTGAGGAACCTGACCAGGGAGCAGTACCGGAGGATGACATCATTGGCCGCACCCTGAGCATCGTCTGGCCGGTGGATCGCTGGGGTGGCGGAGGTAACGAGCGGGACCCGTTTGAGACAGTCCCAGAGCCGCAGTGAATCGCAGCATCAACGCCACCCTGCTTCCAGAGCTGGCACTGGCTGAGCGGACTGGCTCCCGGTTTATTGCAGGCGTCGATGAAGTCGGACGGGGTGCTCTGGCAGGGCCGGTGACCGTTGGAATCGTTGTGATCGACCTTCACAAACTCCCGAACGAAGTCCGTTCCTCAGGCACCGGCGTCTGGCAGGCACTCGACGGAGTGCGGGACTCGAAGCTGCTATCTGCGCCCGCCCGGACCAGGTGGAAGCCTTCGATCTGCCAGCACGCCAAGGCATTCAGCGTCCAACATTCCGCGCCACAGACAATCGACGCCGCGGGACTCACTTCCGCAATGGGCGCCGCAGGCCGAGCAGCTCTAGCCTCGGTTCACGAACAGTTGGGTCGCCCTGTGGACCACATTATTCTTGACGGAATCCACGACTGGATCCAAGCCGAAGTCCCGGTCACCACTATGGCCAAGGCAGATACCAAGTCGCTGTCCGTAGCCTGCGCCTCCGTTCTGGCCAAGGTGGAACGAGACGGACTGATGACTGAGTTGGCTGGCGAACACCCTGAGTTCGGCTGGGAGTCCAACAAGGGTTACGGGTCCGTCGCTCACCGCGCGGCCATCCTCACGCGAGGTCCGACAACGCACCACCGACAATCCTGGAATCTTGGGTTGGAGACACTGCCCGGCCTCTGAGGAGCCCCGGAATTACGCTGCTCGGCCTGAGACAGGTGTCGTGATCTGACGTTCGCGGCAGCTGCTTGCCTCCGCAGGCACGTGAGCTTATCCCCAATCGGTGGTCCTGCCCCCTCACACGCCGAGGTCTCCACAGTCTCTTCACGCGCCGCTCACCGGCCCGTTCGCAGAGCGCATTCTGGTGCTCACGGACAGGTGAAAGGAGCGCCCATGCGGAGCAAGGACCGGACAGGACTGGTGGGTGAGGATAAAGCCGCCGAATACCTCGTGGAAAGCGGCCACCGGATACTGGAGCGCCGTTGGCGGACTCCCACCGGGGAGCTCGACTTGATCACCATGGACCACAAAGACTTGGTCGCTGTTGAGGTTAAGACTCGTCGTGGTGTGGGCTTCGGCCACCCCTTCGAAGCCATCACTGAGCCGAAACTCAGAAGGCTGCACAGGCTGCTCATAGAGTATGCGGCTCACCGGCGACTAAAGCCCGCCCGGAAGCGCGTGGATGCGATTGCGGTTCTCTTGGAACGGGAAAACGTCGAAGGAGAGAACTCAGCTGTTCTTGAGCATCTCAAGGACATTTCATGAGTATGGGTCGCGCCCGCTCTGTGGTGCTGATCGGCATGGAAGGTTGGCTCATCGAGGTCGAAGCCGATATCGGACAGACCTTGCCAGCCTTTGTTCTACTGGGCCTACCCGACGCCGCTCTCAGAGAGAGCCAGGACCGCATAAGGTCAGCAGCCAAAAATGCGGGTCTGAATCTGCCACGCCGGAGACTCACCGTCAATCTGTTTCCTGCCTCACTGCCGAAGTCAGGATCCGGTCTTGACCTAGCAATTCTGATGAGTGCGTGGGCTGCCGACGGATATGTGGAGGGAACCGCTGATACCGTATTCCTCGCCGAACTGGGTTTGGACGGCCGGCTCCGGGGTGTGAAAGGCGTACTACCATCGGTGGTAGCCGCCTCCAAGTCAGGTATTCGCACTGTGGTGGTCTCCGCCGAAAACGCTGCCGAGGCGGCGCTGGTGTCCGGGGTGGAGGTACTGGCGGCTGACCATGTGCTGCCTGTTGCATATCACTTTCGTGCGCCAAAAGCTGACCGAGTCCTTCGCGCGCCGGAGACACTCGTTCAGCACATTGCCGGCGGTGCGGGCCGTAGCGCCAACCCAGACCTCGAGCACGAACGAGACCTCGCTGACGTGAGGGGACAGCAGGAGGCTCGATTCGCCCTGGAAGTAGCAGCTGCTGGGGGCCACCATATGTTGCTCATGGGCGCACCGGGAGCAGGAAAGACCATGTTGGCCGAGAGGCTCCCTTCGATTCTTCCGCCGCTAGATGATGAAGAGTCGATGGTCGCTACGGCTATAGCCTCGATTAGTTCCGGTGCCACGAGCGTTACTCGGCTGCAGCGCCGCCGCCCGTTCGAAGCACCCCACCACAGTGCGTCAGCTGCCTCCATCCTCGGCGGAGGAAGCAAAATCCCAGGCCCGGGTGCCGCCACGCGGGCCCATCTGGGAGTACTTTTTCTCGATGAGACTCCAGAGTTCCACCGCCATGTTCTCGACTCTCTTCGGCAACCGTTGGAGAGGGGCGCGATCACTCTTCATCGGTCGGCTGGACAGGTCACCTACCCTGCCAGCTTCCAGCTCGTTCTAGCGGCCAACCCATGCCCCTGCGGAATGAACGTGGGTTCGGGAAGACAGTGCGTCTGTTCAGTGGCTCAACGCCGAAACTACCTCAGCCGTCTATCCGGGCCGCTACTGGACCGAGTGGATGTTCACGTGCAGGTGGATCGTCCGCAATCAGCCGCCTTGACGCTGGAGGAGACCGGCGAGTGCTCGGCACAAGTGGCGCGGCGGGTCCAACAGGCTCGGCAACGTCAGGCCTACCGGCTGGCCCCCTACGGACTGAAGCTCAATAGCCAGGCACCGTTGAGCCTGTTGTCCAATGAGCTGCGGCTGCCGCGGAGCAGTTTGAAGGCCCTCGACGCGAGTCTGGATCGAGCTCAGATTTCGCTTCGCGGTTACGTTCGTGTTTTGCGGCTTGCCTGGACATTGTCGGATATTTCGCTCAAAGAGTGCCCAGACGACGAAGAAATAGACATTGCCATGCACCTGCGGCATGTCGGTGTGCGACGTTGAGGAGAAGGAATGCTGGCTGACGATTGTCCGACATGGGCACCAGAGGAAACCAGGCAGGCTCGCGCAGATCTCAGTCGACTCATCGAACCTGGCGATCTTCTGGGTCAGCTCGCCGTTGCCGCACTAGGTGCTGACGAGGCGGTGGAGCTGATCCGCTCAGGTCGTGAGCCCACTGCTCTCCAGCAGCATACGGTGGGAGAAGCAGCGGAATCCGCGGGGCTGATGCCGCGACAGCGGAAACTGTCTGAAGCGTTGGAGCGCTGGCGGACCCGGCTGCCCCAGATTGGCGACACGCAGATGTTGAACTCTCTGCGCCGCCAGGGAGGGGGACTTCTGATCCCTGAGGACGCTGCTTGGCCGCGACAACTTGAGGACCTCGGTCCCGCCCAACCACTTGCTCTATGGTTCAGACTCGCTGGAGGCGACAGCGACCCGTACCGAGAAGTTTGGGGACGCCTTCCAGGTGCTGGTCGGAGCGTCGCACTCGTTGGTTCTCGTGAAATGACAGACTATGGAGGCCACGTTGCCTGGGAGGCGGCCCGAGAGCTCGCCGGACACAGTGTGACGGTCATCTCCGGTGGAGCCTACGGTATCGACGCCGCAGCACACAGAGGTTCTGTGGCAGGCGCGCAGCACGGTCATTGGCCTGGCGTTGCCGTCTTGGCGGGGGGAGTGGACAGGCTCTATCCAGCGGGTAATGACCGGTTGCTCCGAGACCTCCTGAAGCAGGGCATGGTGTTGAGTGAGATGGCGCCGGGGTCGGCCCCCACCAGACACAGGTTCCTCCAGCGAAATCGACTCATCGCAGCATTGGCCGCCGCAGTTGTTGTCGTGGAAGCACGGTGGCGCTCAGGCGCATTGTCGACAGCTCACCACGCGCTGGACATCGGCCGCCCCGTGGGAGTCGTCCCGGGCAGCGTCTTCTCCGTGAGCTCGGCGGGCTGCCACCGCCTCCTGCGGCACACTCCCGCTCAGGTAGTGACAGACGCCGCAGACATCCTGGAACTTGTCGCTGCAGCAACACCCCACCCCGGAGCCGAAGGCCAGGACTGTATCGAGACAGTCCAGGACCACGTCACCAATGACGACTCTCCCTCGGTCGTCGACGGTCTCGATGAGGTGGCACGGCGCATCTACGATGCTCTCCCGGTTCGGAGAGTCACCACGCCGGGTCGCCTATCAGCAATTGCGGGACTACCAATGCCGCAGATTTATGGAGGCCTGAGCAGGCTTGAGAGGAGGAAGCTGGTGCGCCGAACCCAAGGCGGATGGGGTCGCAGCGCGCCCTCACGCGGTTCCCGAAGCTGAACCTGCAGGCCAGTCGAGACCCAGCATCCTTCGGCATAGGGCTTTCGTGCCATTTCCATGCCGACCTTCCAAGAGTCCGTAGCAATAAGACTATTCGGCCACCGGCGCGGTTTGACGCCATAACTCTGTGCTCTGTCTAGACTGCCCAGCATGGAACAACCCGACCCGCTGCTTGAAGAATTTGTTGCGCACCTGCGTCACGAACGCCGGCTCTCCGAGCATACGGTCCGTGGTTACACCAGCGACCTACTGCAGCTCAGTGAGCATTCGCAGGGTCTAGCAAATCTTCGCCTGGCTACGTTGCGAACATGGTTGGCCGAGCTGCACTCTGCCGGACTGGCTCGCAGCACCCTGAATCGGAAGACGGCCTCAGTGCGCACTTTCTCAGGTTGGGCCTATAAGCGCGGCCACCTCACAGAGGATCCGGCCGTCAGGCTCAAATCCGCGCCACGTGGCAACCACCTTCCAAACGTACTGCAGGCCGGGCACGTGGAGCAGCTTACGGAATCCGCGCAGAGCATGCGTGAGGCCTATGGTCGGATCAAGGACACTGACCCGGTCGGTTGGGCCACAGCCGTCAGAGACGAGGCCATCATAGAACTGCTTTACGCGACAGGGATCCGAGTCTCAGAACTCACCGGTCTGGATCTGGAGTCGGTCGAATCTGATCGCAGAATGTTGCGAGTACTCGGAAAAGGACGAAAAGAACGTGTGGTCCCGTTCGGCATTCCAGCCGAAAAGGCGCTCCATCGCTGGACGAATGAGGCCCGGAAAGTACTCGCGCATCAACGCAGCGGCCATGCCCTTTTCCTCGGACAACGGGGTGGTCGAATCGACGTTCGCGTTGTGCGGCGGGTGATCGATGAATCCCTTGCCGCCATGGGTACCACGGCGGCAAGGGGGCCGCACTCGCTGCGCCACAGCGCAGCAACGCACCTGCTGGACGGAGGAGCGGATCTGCGCACCGTTCAGGAGATGCTTGGCCACGCTTCACTGTCCACCACTCAGGTCTACACACACATCTCCGTTGACCGACTCGCCAAAGCGTATGCACAAGCACACCCGCGCGCTTAGTGGACTCGCTGCCCGGGTCAGCGAACGGGTGGTGCCGAAACCGAGCTATACCTGTTAAGATGAGGGCGCACACCTTCACACATGAAGCAGTTCCGGCCGTTGGGGAAGACGTACCGAGACGCACATGTGGAGGATGGATATGTCGGAATATGTGGCCAGGGGTGTCCTGCACATCCACTCGGCGCCCAGCGCGCTCTGCCCTCACGTTGAATGGGCAGTAGCGTCAGTTGTGGACGCACGAGTCGATTTTGCGTGGGTCCAGCAGCCTGCTGCGCCCGGAACACACCGCGCCGAACTGACCTGGCAGGGTAAACAGGGCCTGGGTGCCAAAATGGCATCTGCGCTGCGCGCATTGGGTCATCTGCGCTTTGAGGTGACAGAAGAGCCGTCGCCCGGTTGTGACGGGTCCCGATGGTCGCACACCCCTGAACTGGGAATCTTCCACGCCACAGTAGACACAGCCGGCAACATCATGGTCTCTGAGGACCGGATCCGCTACGCATACGAACTTGGAGTCGGCGACCCCACTGTGATGTACCAGGAGCTTTCGCTTGCTCTAGGCGAAGCCTGGGATGAAGAGTTGGAACCCTTCAGGCATGCGGCCGAGGGTGCTCCTGTCCGTTGGCTGAGCCACGCAGTCTAGGCACCACTAGGCACCATTCCGCTGCCGAGGTCCCTCACTTTACGCGTGCGGTACGCGTGATGAGGAGCCGGCGCGTTGGCGCGGTATCAAACGGTTCGGAAGGCAGCCACAGCATTGTGGCCTCCGAAGCCGAAGCTTGAGCAGATACCCACTTGGTCGTCCGCGCGGAGTTCCCGTGGGGAGCCGGTCACCACATCGAGAGGGATCTTCTGGTCCTGATTATCCAGGTTAATGGTCACCGGAGCTTTGCGGTCGGCCAGGGCCTTGACGGTCAGTACAGACTCCACGGCACCGGCAGCACCCAGGAGATGGCCCGTCTGTGACTTGGTGGCCGAGACGCAGATCGACTCCAGGTGCTGACCGAAAACGGCCTTCATGGCCACGTATTCGGGGACATCACCGAGAGGTGTGGAGGTCGCATGCGCGTTGACGTGGGTCACATCCGTTTCGGAGGCATCGGCTGAGGCAAGTGCGCGGCGCAAAGCCCGTGTGGCACCCTGGCCCTCTGGGTCAGGTGCCGTGATGTGGTGCGCATCAGAGGTGACCGCTCCACCGGCCAGTTCGGCGTACGCAGTGGCGCCGCGTGCCTCAGCGTGCTCCTGTGTTTCGATGATCAGGGCACCGGCGCCTTCACCCATGACGAAGCCGTCCCGGTCAATGTCATAAGGGCGTGATGCCGCACCAGGGTCGTCATTGCGCCGTGAGAGTGCTTGCATATTTGCGAATGCCGCGAGGGGGAGCGGGTGAATAGCGGCTTCGGTTCCGCCCGCCAATACCACGTCTACCTCACCTGAGTTCAGCAGGTCCATGGCCATAATGAGTGCCTCTACTCCGGAGGCACAGGCGGAGACCGCAGTGCGCGCCCCAGCTTGAGCGCCGAAAGCCAGACTGATAGCGCCGGATGCCCCATTGGGCATCAGCATAGGCACGGTCATCGGAAGGACTCGCCGCGGACCTTTCTCACGCAAGGTGTCCCACGAGTTCAGCAGCGTCCATACTCCACCGATCCCGGTGGCAAAGCTGACGGCCAGGCGTTCTCCATCGACGTCAGCGTCTTCCAGACCGGCGTCTGCCCAGGCTTCGCGCGCAGCCACCATGCCTAACTGAGTCGATCTGTCCATCCGGCGTGTCTCAGGCCGGGAAAGGACCTCTGCAGGCTCTACCGCCACCTCTGCTGCGAACGTTACCGGCAGGTCATACTGCTCGACCCAGTCGTGTTCGAGCGTCTTGGCGCCAGGGGTGCCGGCAAGAGCGGCATCCCAGGTGCTCTTGACGTCACCGCCAAGGGGAGTGGTGGCACCGAGCCCGGTGATAACGAGACGTTTCGACATGGAACTTTCCTACCTGCTGAGGATGTAGCGGTCTGTCCCGCAGTAACGAGCACCACGAGAGCTTATGCGGAGGGTGTGGGGGCGTTAGCCCCCACACAAACCCTGCGACTGAACGAGAAGAGCGAACTCAGCCGGCAGCGTTGGCGATGTAGGTCACAGCATCACCGACGGTGGTCAAGTTCTTGACCTCCTCATCGGGGATCTTCACATCGAACTTCTCTTCGGCATTGACCACGATCGTCATCATGGAGATGGAGTCAATGTCCAGGTCTTCAGTGAAAGACTTGTCCAGCTGGACTTCTTCGGTCTCCAGACCGGTCTCTTCCTCTACGATCTCGGCAAGTCCGGCGAGGATTGCATTCTTATCAGCCACTGGGGCTCCTCTCATTAGTGTTCGGTTGGATGTGCAAAAAACGTGCGTGTCTAACTTACGGGATTCGGATGACTTGTGCGCCGTACACCAGGCCCGCGCCGAATCCGATCTGCAGTGCGAGCCCCCCAGAAATTTCAGGATTCTCGGCTCGCAAGCGATGCAGCGCCAGGGGAATTGACGCCGCAGAGGTGTTACCAGCATCAACGATGTCACGGCCCACCAGGACATGTTCAGGAAGTTTGAGCTGTTTGGATAGCTCGTCGATGATCCTGATGTTGGCCTGGTGCGGGACAAATGCCGCAAGGTCTTCGGCCGCAACGCCTGCTTTCTCAAGAGCCTCGGCGGCAACTTTCGCCATTTCCCAAACTGCCCAGCGGAACACGGTCTGCCCGTCCTGCCGAAGTGTGGGCCACAACCGCTGTTCCTGATCCAGCAGCGCGGTGGCATCACCCGAGGTGTGGGCGTCGAACAGAGCATCCCGCAACCTCAGGAGGGAGCTGTCCATGGACACTGCATTCCACTTCTCACCGTTTGACCCGATGACTGATGCAGCGATGCCTGGAGTGACGGAAGGCCCGACCACCACAGCGCCAGCGCCGTCGCCCAGCAGAAAACTGATGGACCGTTCATGGTTGTCGATAATGTCGGAGAGTTTCTCCACCCCGACGACCAATACATGCTCGGCGTGGCCGGATCGGACAAGCGCATCCGCTTGCGCGATGCCGTAGCAGTAACCGGCGCAAGCTGCGGAGATGTCGAAGGCAGCGGCTGGCGTGGCACCGACTCGGTGGGCAAGGTCGGAGGCGGCCGAAGGGGTCATATAGGGGTGAGTCACCGTAGACACGATGACCGAGTCCACCTGTGAACCGGCAATGCCCGCATCCTGGAGTGCCTCAAGCGCAGCGGCCTCCGCCATATCGACCACAGAGACGTCTGCAGGGGCTCGATGACGAGTGACGATTCCGGTCCGCTTGCGGATCCATTCGTCTGAAGAGTCAATCCACTGGCAGATCTGCTCATTGTCCACAAGGGTTGAAGGGCGATAAGCACCGAGGCCGAGCACAGCGGTGGCATCGACTGGGTTGGTGGGCTTCAGGGTGGCGGTCACTGTGTGTCTCTTCAGTCGGAGTTTCAGGCGGTGTGTTCTGCTATGAACTCAGCGGCGGCGCTGAGGTCGTCAGGAGACTTCACGGCACATGTCTTGGTGCCTTTCATAGCGCGTTTGGCGAGTCCGGCGAGCGTTCCGCCCGGCAGCAGTTCCAGAACTCCGGTGACACCGGCCTCCCGCATGGAATCCATGCACGAGTCCCAGCGCACTGGTCGGGTGACCTGGTCGACAATCTGGTCCAAGACGTCAGAACCGGTATGCACCGCAGCTCCGTCGCGGTTCGACAGTAGGGTCACTCCTGGATGGGCCGCCGATGTGGACTGCGCTGCGGCGGACAATGCGCGCTTGGCGGGGGCCATGTACTGCGTATGGAAGGCTCCGGCGACCTTCAGCGGGATCGCCCGGGCGCGGGCCGGAGGATTGGAGCAGAGGCGATCAATTCCGGCCTGGGAGCCTGCGGCCACGATTTGCCCGGCCCCGTTGAGGTTCGCTGGGGTGAGCCCGGCTGACTCGATGGCGGTCAACACCTCTTCCTCCGCGCCACCAAGTACTGCGGCCATCCCGGTGGTTTCAGCTCCAGCAGCCTCAGCCATTGCCGTTGCACGCACCGAGATCAGCTCCAAAGCCTGCTGGGCAGTCAGCACCCCAGCCAGAGCCGCCGCAGGAATCTCACCCACTGAATGGCCGGAGACGAGAACCTTGTCGCCGAGCTCCGAGAGCCGCCCCGGCGTGAGGCCAAGTGCATTGGCGCTCAACAGCGTGGAGGCCACAATAAGAGGCTGCGCGACGGCAGTGTCGCGGATGGTCTCTTCATCGGATGTGGTGCCGTGGGCGATGAGATCGGTTCCCGCATACCCGGAGTATTCGGCAAGAAGCGCGGCGGTGGCGTCGTCGTTCTCCAGCCACGGGGTCAGGAGACCGGGAGTCTGGGAGCCCTGTCCAGGGCATACGATAGCTAGCACACGCTCAACCTTTCCATCACCTGGGCGTTAGCGCCCCCATCTCCACAGACGACATCGTGTGCACGAACTTGTAGGTACTCTACAACGTTCTGGTCAGCTCGCTCCTCGTCACAGCCGACCTAGGGACAATGCTGTATGCAGAACGTAAGCATCGCGGGGCTCCATAGGATCCCACCCGGTGACTTCCGTAATGCGTTTGAGGCGGTAGCGGACTGTATTGGTGTGCACAAACAGCTCCCGCGCAGTGGCCTCTAGGGAGTGCCCACCGTTGACATAGGCATCCACGGTTTCAAGTAGGCCGTGACCGGCAGCCTGCAGAGGGGTGCAGATTCCGCTGGTCAGAGCGTCTTTGGCGTGCGGGTCTCCGGCAAGAGCCCGCTCCGGAAGCAGCTCCTCCGCTGCGGCTGGCCGGGGAGTGCGGCTCCAAGCCGGCGCCGCTGAGCAGCCGGCGAACGCGGACTGGGCGCAGCGGGCAGCGTTGGCGATCGGCCCCTCGTGCTGGGAGTAGACCACTGGCCCTTCGCCAAAGTGCGGCAAGATTCTAGCCAGTCCCTGTTCCAAGTTCGTGACCCCGCCCAGCAGCAGGATCAGCCGATGGCCCTGCACACCGACGACAGCGTCGCCGGCGAATCGGACACACTGCCGCCGCAGGTGGGAAAGGAACACCGCATCAGCCTGCTCAGGCGCGGACCCGACCACGACGACGACGCCGGCACCAGACTGCCAGCCCACAGCTGCAGCTCGGGAGGCGATCTGCTCGGCCGGGTCGGCACGCAGAACCGCGTCCACCAACAGGGCCTCGAGGCGTGAATCCCAGGCCCCGCGAGACTCCGCTGCGCGGGCGTAGACATCGGCAATGGCGAAGGCTACTTCCCTCGAGTAGCGCAACACAGCCTCCAGCATGGGAGGTTGGTCCGGCTCAGGCATCAGGCCGGGAAGCCTGGCTTCCACAGCGTCAACGATGGTGCGAATCAGCTGCAGCGCACGCTGGAGGCTGATCGTGCGCATCAGGTCGGTGGGCGCTGGCCCCAGCAGTTCGTTGACCAGTGGGAGCGAACGTGCTGCTGGATCCTGCAGCCAGTTGGCCAGGCCTGCGATGCCCCGCTGGGCGATGAGGCGCAGCGAGGCGCGCTCTTCAGTGGAGAGCTGGTTGTACCAGGGCAGTTCAGCCTCCAGGTGCTGACCCACTTCAGTGGTCAGCTTGCCGGTGTTGCTGCGCAGCACCTCAAGGGCCTCTTCTGAGACGTGTACGGCTTTGGGCAGCCGTCCTGTGTCGACACTCATAGACTCACACCCTACGTTGTGGGGTGTCTACAACCAGTAGCCTAAGCGTCCCCTCCCGCCGTGCCGGAGGTTCCGGCATTGGGGTCAGCCAGCTTGTACTTCTCCATAGCCTCGGCAGCTTCCTGCGTCTTGCCGAGCATCTGCAGGGCTCGGACCACCATCGAGTGCGCATCGATCTTGAAATGCCTGCGGGCCGCTGCCCGGGTGTCAGAGAAGCCGAAGCTGTCGGCACCCAGGGTGGCGAAAGGGTTCGGCACAAAATGGCGGATCTGGTCTGGTACTGAGGTCACATAGTCGGTGGAGGCGATAATCGGTCCCTCTGCACCTTCAAGCTGCTGAGCAACGAACGGCACTTCTGGCTCCCGCTCAGGATCCATCATTGCCGCCTGTTCGACGTGAAGAGCTTGGCGTCGCAGCTCATTCCAGCTCGTCACGGACCATACATCTGCGGAGACGCCCCAGTCTTCAGCCAAGAGCTCCTGAGCTTCTAGGGCCCACGGGACGGAGACTCCTGAGGCGAGCAGCTGAGCCTTATTGTCGGCTCCGCTCTCAGCCTCGAGGTCGGAGGCTTTGAGCTTGTAGATCCCGCGCTTGACGCCTTCAACGTCTAAGCCTTCAGGTTCCGGCAAATGAGTCACCGGCTCGTTGTAGACCGTGATGTAGTACATGACGTTGTGGTCACCGTCGTGGTCGCCGTACATTTCGTACAGGCCGTTCTCCACGATGTGGCCTATCTCGTAGCCGAACGCTGGGTCGAAGTGCTTCACCGCGGGGTTGGTGCTCGCCAGTATGGGGGAGTGGCCGTCTGCATGCTGCAGGCCCTCACCAGTCAGCGTGGTACGTCCGGCAGTGGCCCCAATGATGAAGCCACGCGCCATCTGATCCGCCGCGGCCCAGAAGGAGTCTCCGGTGCGCTGGAACCCGAACATCGAATAGAAGATGTAGAAGGGGATCATCGCTTCACCGTGCGTGGCGTAGCTGGTTCCTGCGGCGGTGAACGCCGCAGTCGCTCCAGCTTCGTTGATGCCCGGATGCAGCAGCTGCCCCTGGGCAGACTCCTTGTACGCCAGCATCAGCTCGCGGTCCACAGAGAGGTAGTTCTGCCCCTTGGGGTTGTAGATCTTTGCCGTGGGGAAGAAGGAGTCCATACCGAAGGTTCGCGCCTCATCGGGCACGATCGGGATGATCCGTTCGCCGAAGTCCTTCTCCCGCATCAAGTCCTTCAGCAGCCGGACGAAGGCCATCGTGGTGGCAGCCTGTTGTTTGCCGGAGCCCTTCTTGGTGCCGGCGTAGGCTTTCTCCCCGGGAAGTTTGAGCGTGTTGGCTGGCACACGGCGCTCAGGAAGTGCGCCACCGAGCTTCTGGCGCCGTTCGCGCATGTAGGCGATCTCCTCGGCGTCCTCCCCAGGATGGAAGTAGGGCACGTTGTAGGGGTCGGCCTCGATCTGTTCGTCGGAGACGGGGATACGCAGAGTGTCACGGAAGCGCTTGAGATCGTCCACGGTGAGCTTCTTCATCTGGTGCGTCGCGTTGCGACCTTCGAAACTCGGTCCCAGACCGTAACCCTTGATGGTCTGCGCCAGGATGACTGTGGGCTTCTCGTTGGTTTCCACGGCCGCCTTATACGCGGCGTAGACCTTCTTGTAGTCGTGTCCACCCCGCTTGAGGCCCCAAATCTCATCATCGGACATGTCGGCGACCATCTCTTTGGTCTTGGCGGACCGGCCGAAGAAGTGCTCACGCACAAACGCGCCGGACTCGGCCTTATAGGTCTGGTAGTCGCCGTCGAGCGTCTCGTTCATGATCCGGACCAGTTCACCGTCGTCGCTCTGTTCCAGCAGGGTGTCCCATTCGCGGCCCCAGAGCACCTTGATCACATTCCAACCGGCACCCCGGAAGAACGCCTCAAGCTCCTGGACGATCTTTCCGTTGCCGCGGACCGGGCCATCCAGGCGCTGCAGATTGCAGTTGATCACAAAGTGAAGATTGTCCAGCTTCTCGTTCGCAGCCAGCTGCAGCAGACCACGGGATTCGGGCTCATCCATCTCACCATCACCGAGGAACGCCCAAACGTTCTGATCTGAAGTATCGCGAATGCCCCTGTTGTGCAGGTACCGGTTGAACTGCGCCTGATAGATCGCGTTCATCGGGCCCAGACCCATGGACACGGTCGGGAACTGCCAGAAGTCAGGCATCAACCGTGGGTGCGGATAGGAGCTGAGCCCATAGGGGGCTTTTGAGACTTCCTGGCGGAAGCCGTCCAGATGCTTCTCGGTCAGGCGCCCCTCCAGGAATGCTCGGGCATAGTTTCCGGGTGAGGAGTGTCCCTGGAAGTAGATCTGGTCGCCACCACCGGGGTGATCAGCACCGCGGAAGAAGTGGTTGTGTCCCACCTCGTACAGCGTGGCGACGCCTGCATAGCTTGAGATGTGCCCGCCCACGGAGATTTCTTCTGCCTGGGCCCGGTGCACCATGATTGCGGCGTTCCACCGCAGAAGCCGCCGGTACTTACGCTCCATGTCCTCATCACCGGGAAAGTCCGGTTCCTGATCAACAGGGATGGTGTTCACGTAGTCGGTGGTGGTGACCATAGGCACGCCGATGGACTTAGCACCGGCGCGCTGCAGCAGCGCCCGAATAATGTACTCAGCACGCTCCGTGCCGTGAGCTTCGACCAGCTGATCGAGCGATTCAATCCACTCGCTGGTCTCTTCCGGGTCCATATCCGGTAGCTGGTCGATCAGGCCGCTTCGGATGTGGGATGTCTCTTCGCCAGCGCTCACTGTGGGGCACCTTTCTGACGTTGTAGTACCGGCCCCGCGGTAGCAGGACCATTTTCGAGGTGGTGATCCGAGCCGCATGGGTGGCGGACAGACCCAGTCTGAAATGCAACTCTACCGGTTTCATGAAGTGTCGCACTTCCCGCTCAGCGATAAATCCGCGTAACGTTGACGTTGTGGGACTGAATAATGATGCCGCCACGAATGTTGTTGACCACAAGAGCCTGCTTGAGGAGCTCGGTCTAAAGGCCGATGCACTGGTGCAGGAGATTGGGGTCGACGACGACGTTGACGATGACCTCCGGGATGCCTTGGACGAACTTCTCGACGAACCTCTCATCGATGAGGATGAGCAAGAGGTCGTCGACGCCGTACTGCTGTGGTTCCGCGCGGGTGAAGAGGACCTCACCGATGCGCTACTGGATGGCCTGACCACTTTGGAGGAGGGCGGCGCGGTCTGGCTGATGACACCCCGGTCCGGCCGTGACGGCTATGTGCCGCCGGTGGAAATCCAAGATGCGGCCACCGACGCCGGCCTCCATGTGACATCCTCCGCCGGTGTGAGCGCCGACTGGTCGGCCAGTCGACTGGTGCACCGCAAATCCTGGTCCTAGAGCCGCAGTGAGCCCTGCACGACGCCGCCCGGCTCTGAAAGAGACCGCCGCTGACTTTGCACTGCGAAACCAGCATGGCGAAACTGTGGAGACGGAGCAGCTTCGCGGAGCCCCCAGTGTGCTCATGTTTTATCCGTTCGCATTTAGTCAGGTCTGCGGCTCTGAACTCACCGAAATCCAGGCCAGATGGGCCGACCTCGCCCACATGGGTGTCCGGCTCTGTGCCATTTCCTGCGACAGTGTGCACACTCTCCGTGCCTATGCTGAGCGGCTCGGCGAGATTCGATTCGATCTGCTCAGCGACTTCTGGCCGCATGGGGCAGTCGCGCAGGCGTTTGGGGCCTTTGATGTGCAGAAGGGCTGCCCAACCCGGGAAACGTTCGTCCTGGATGCGCAGCTGAGGGTGCGCCGAACTGTATCTGCTGAGTTCACCCAGAGCCGCGACTTCACCGAGGTGTTAGACGCACTCCGAGCGATCCGCCGAGACTGAGTAGCACCGATAGGATCAGACCATGCCGCCCAGATCCTCTCACCGTGCACCACCGACAGGGCCGGACTTCCGCACAGTTGAACCCTCCGCGTTGATCCTCCTGAAGGGCGCTGAAGACTACGTCGCCACTCGCGCTCTGGATCGAGTGCGGGCTGCCCTGAAGGCGCAACACCCAGATCTGGAGTTCACCAGGATGGATGTCTCAGAAGCCACACGCGGTGAACTCACCACCCTCGCCTCGCCCTCGCTGTTCGGCGAACCGAGATTGATCCTGGCTGAAGACCTGGCCCACATGAACGAGGTCTTCCTGGAGGATGCACTGCGTTTCCTGGAGGAACCCGCCGATTCTGAGGTGACGCTGATCCTTCGCCACAGCGGAGGTAACCGGGGGAAGAAGCTGACTGACGCGATCAGCGCCCGCGGGGTCGTCGTCGACTGCTCATCAGTTAAGAGCGACAATGACAAGCTCGATTTTGTGCGCAAAGAGTTCCGCACCGCTCAACGCACCATCCACCCCGAGGCGGCCAGGGCTCTGGTGTCTGCGGCAGGCTCCACCTTGTCCGATCTTGGCAGTGCCTGCCAGCAACTGATGCGCGATGTCCCGGAGGACATCACCGCCGACCATGTCGATAAGTACTTCGGTGGACGTGTGGAAGCCTCGGCATTCAAAGTCGCTGACGCCACCTTCGCGGGACGGGGCGAGGCAGCCCTTCGGCTTTACCGCCACGCGCTCTCCACCGGCGTATCTCCAGTAGCGGTCACCGCCGCCCTGGCTATGAAGGCGCGGCAGGTGGCAGCGCTGGTAGACCACCGCGGCGCCCAGGGGGAACTCGCGCAGACCCTGAAGATGGCCCCCTGGCAGCTGAAACAGGCCGCTGAGACAGCCCGCCGGTGGACCCCGCGTGAGGCCGCAGGCGCAGTGGAAGCCGTCGCCCAGGCCGACGCCGAAGTCAAGGGTGTGTCCAGAACCCCGGAGTACGCCGTCGAAAAAGCCATCGCGCGGATCACCACGCAAGTCTCCTAGACCGTCGAACTGGCCCCAAGTCTGCTAGGATATGGTGCTAGTGTCCGGGGGTCGATGAAGGCCCCTGCACTGTCTGGCGACGGCAACCAGCGCGCTGAGCTCATGGGCCCCTCTACCTGAAGAGTCCAGCGTGAATCGCCAAGGTGCCCCACACCACTGAAAACTTCCGTCGTCGCCGCGCCCTCACCGGGGCGTCAAGGCAGTGCTCGTCATGACAAGCACAAGTAGCTAAGGAATTCACCCGTGGCAAATATCAAGTCTCAGAAGAAGCGCATTCTCACCAACGAAAAGAGCCGCCAGCGCAACCAGGCGGTCAAGTCGGAGATCAAGACTGCGATCAAGAAGGTCCACAACGCCGTCGAAGCCGGTGACAAGGACGCAGCTGTCGTCGCCAACCGGGAGGCTAGCCGCAAGCTCGACAAAGCCGTCTCGAAGGGCGTCATCCACAAGAACCAGGCTGCTAACCGGAAATCCGGAATCGCACACCTGGTGCAGTCGGTCTGACCCGACGCTCCTGCAGGGGCCTCGCACGTGACCGCGTGCGGGGCCTTCGCTTTATGATGGACTGACCCCTATGCGAAGGACGGATTGAACACGTGAGTCCGAAGGCCAGCACACCACTGGTGCCCGCTCAGACGGCCCCCCGCTCGATCCGCAATTTTTGCATCATCGCGCATATCGACCACGGTAAATCCACCCTCGCCGACCGAATGTTGCAGCTCACCGGAGTCGTCGAGCCGCGCCTGATGAAGGCCCAGTACCTGGACCGGATGGACATTGAGCGCGAACGCGGCATCACCATCAAGTCTCAGGCAGTTCGTATGCCCTGGGATTTTCTGGGCGAGACCTACGCGTTCCACATGATCGACACCCCCGGCCATGTGGACTTCAGCTACGAAGTCTCCCGCTCTTTAGCCGCTTGTGAGGGCGCAGTCCTCCTGGTCGACGCCGCCCAAGGCATTGAAGCTCAAACTTTGGCGAATCTCTACCTGGCGATGGAGCATGAACTGACGATCATCCCGGTGCTCAACAAGATCGACCTCCCGGCGGCCATGCCGGACAAGTATGCCGAAGAATTGGCCCACCTGATCGGTTGTGAGCCTGATGATGTGCTGCGGGTTTCCGGGAAAACCGGAGAAGGAGTCGAGGAGCTGCTGGACCGGATTGTTGACCAGGTCCCTGCCCCCGAAGGTGAGGCCGACTCTCCGGCGCGGGCGATGATCTTCGATTCCGTCTATGACACGTACCGGGGCGTTGTCACGTTCGTACGTGTCACCGACGGCAGGCTCGGCCGCCGCGAAAAGATCAAGATGATGTCCACCGGCGCGACCCATGAACTTTTGGAGATTGGCGTCTCCAGCCCTGAACCTGAGGCCACCGAAGGCCTCGGTGTGGGGGAGGTCGGTTATCTCATCACCGGGGTCAAGGACGTGCGGCAGTCCAAAGTGGGTGACACGGTGACCTCCGCAGCGAAACCGGCGTCGTCGATTATCGGCGGCTATCAGGAACCCAAACCCATGGTGTTCTCCGGGCTGTTCCCCCTGGACGGTTCGGATTTTCCGGTACTGCGTGAGGCACTGGAGAAACTCCAACTCAATGACGCCGCGCTGAACTTCGAACCCGAAACCTCAACTGCTCTGGGATTCGGCTTCCGTGTGGGATTTCTGGGGCTGCTGCACCTGGAGATTACCCGGGAGCGCCTGGAGCAGGAATACAATCTGGATCTGATCTCCACGGCTCCGAACGTGATCTACCACGTGAAAGATGAATCCGGAGAACCTCATGAGGTGACCAACCCGTCGGAGTTCCCAGACGGCAAGATCGATGAGATCCGCGAACCCATCGTCGATGCCACCATTATCGTCCCAGCCGAATTCATCGGTGCGGTCATGGAACTCTGCCAGTCCCGACGCGGGTCAATGGATGGTATGGACTACCTCTCTGAGGAGCGCGTGGAGATCCGCTACACCATGCCGCTTGCGGAGATCGTGTTCGACTTCTTCGACCAGCTGAAGTCGCGCACCAAGGGGTATGCGTCACTGAACTGGCAAGCTTCCGGGGATCAGTCCGCTGATCTGGTCAAGGTGGAGATCCTCTTGCAGGGTGACAAGGTTGACGCATTCAGTGCCATCACCCACCGGGATCATGCCTACGCCTACGGGGTCAAGATGGCGTCAAAGCTCAAAGACCTCATCCCTCGTCAGCAGTTCGAGGTGCCGATCCAAGCTGCCATCGGTTCCCGCATCATCGCCCGCGAAAACATTCGAGCTATCCGCAAGGATGTGCTCTCCAAGTGCTACGGCGGCGATATCAGCCGTAAGCGCAAGCTGCTCGAGAAGCAGAAGGAGGGCAAGAAGCGGATGAAGATGGTCGGCACTGTCGAGGTCCCGCAGGAGGCATTTATTGCTGCGCTGAGTTCGGATGAGGGCAACGCCAAGGAGAAGGCGAAGAAGTGACCTCTGGTGTTGCTGCCTTCGCCGGTGAATGAGACGACATGCCCTCCGCATTGCCTCTGGGTGACCCTGTTCCCGCTGACGGCAGCTTCCCGCCCGAGGTGATTGAAGCTCTGCCTGCACGAGCGGATAAGCCTTTTGGGCTCTATGTGCACATTCCGTTCTGCTCGGTGCGCTGCGGCTACTGCGACTTCAACACCTACACCTCAGCTGACCTCGGTCCGGGAGCTTCGCACCAGTCGTACCCGGAGACGGTGGTGGCCGAGCTGGAGTTTGCTCGCCGAACGCTCGACGACGCCGGCGCACCAGAGCGTGCCCTCTCCACCATCTTCTTCGGCGGCGGGACCCCAACACTGCTGCCAGCCGGGGACCTCGCGCGAATTTTGCAGAAAGCGAAGGATCTGTTCGGCTTCGCCCCTGATGCAGAGGTGACCACTGAGGCAAATCCCGACACGGTGACCGACGAATCAGCTCAGATTCTGGCCGAAGCCGGGTTCACCCGACTGAGCTTAGGGATGCAGTCGGCTGTGCCGCACGTCCTGCGAACCCTGGATCGCACCCATGATCCGGATAATGTGCCGACTGCTCACGCCGCAGCCCGGGCTGCTGGTCTCGAAACCTCCCTCGACCTCATCTATGGAACGCCGGGGGAGTCGTTGGAGGACTGGAGCCAAAGTCTGAGAGCAGCGATCGCCCTGCGCCCCGATCACATCAGCGCCTACTCCCTGATTGTCGAGGACGGAACCGCTATGGCAGCCCAGATCCGCCGCGGCGAATTGGTTGACATCGACCCCGATGACCAAGCTGATAAGTACATAATGACGGACCAGATGGTGGCCGCTGCGGGTTACGAGTGGTATGAGGTGTCGAACTTCTCGCACAAGGGGCAATCCCAGTCTCGACACAATGTGAACTACTGGCGGGATTCTGACTGGTGGGGTGCGGGCCCTGGTGCGCATTCGCATCTCGCTGGTATGCGCTGGTGGAACGTCAAACACCCTGCTCCCTATGCGCAGCGAGTGCAGCAGGGAATCTCCCCGGGCCACGGACGGGAGCTGCTCGACGCAGAAGCTGCCGTCCTGGAGTACCTCATGCTTCGGCTACGGATCGTGGAGGGTCTGGACGTGGCCGAGTTCAACACCCTGCCCCAGCTCCTGCAGGGGGGAGGAGTCCCCATCACCGGGCAGGTTCTGCAGCAGCTGACGGCTGAGGGTCTGGCAGATCCCTCAGCCGCATGCCCTACCGAGGCTTACCCTGAAGGGCGGATCGTGCTGACTCTGGAGGGTCGATTACTTGCTGATGCGGTGACTCGCCGGCTCCTCGAGTAAAAATAACCCCAGAGAGTTATATATCGTGATTATAACCTGATAAAGTTATCTCATGAATGCCACTGTGCCGGTCGCGCTCATCGCTGATGTCATCGATTCCCGCAGCCATACGGACCGGAAGCATGTGCAGCGCTCTGCTGAAGACGCGCTTGATGCCGTTGCGAACATAGTCCCTCCAGCTGAGGCCTTTCACGCGACCGTGGGCGATGAATTCCAGGCCGTGTATGCCTCGCGCAATGACGCATTGCGTGCGACTCTATTCGCTGGTTTATTGCCCCAGCTCGGCCCGCTGTTGAGATTCGGGCTGGGTGAGGGTCGGGTGGATGGTGTACCCAGCCGAACCTCAGATCGTATCGAAGACGGTCCGGGGTGGTGGCATGCACGTGAGGCGATCGAGACCGTCGAATCACAGCAGCGGCGGTTCGCCTTTCTGCGCAGCTGGTACACCAGCGACTCTCCAGACCAGGACCTCGCGACTAATGCATACCTACTGACCCGGGACCAGCTACTCGCCGGGCTCAGTGTCCGGGCCCGGGACTATGCTCGGGGGGTGGTCGAGGGAGGCAGTCAAAAGAGCATTGCTGAGGCACACGGTGTTTCACAGCCCGCAGTCTCCAAGCTCCTGCGGGATTCCGGGGCCGCTGCTCTGATCGAAGGGTTCAGAATGTTGACATGAACAGTAAGGACAAGGAGGGTCGCCTGTGTTGCTGCTGGCAACGGTCCTGGTAGTCATTGGCCTGGGGGACATCCTCCGGGCGCTGCTGCCTGCAGGCGCGTCGACTGTACTGACCTTCACCGGGATAGGGGGGCTGGCCGCCACAGCTCTGCTCGCCGCCGGTCTCCTCACAGGGCTTCCGTGGTGGTCGGTTGGCCTGTGCATACTGCCGATTGCGCTGTGGTTCATGACCGTCTCTGTGGACACAGCTGCTGCGCCCCCTTCGGTGCGCCATGCAGCCCCCAGAGTCTTGGGATTCATTCTGCTCAGCGCTGTGATCACGGTCATCGGCGACAGCCTCGTGGTCGGTTCGGAGGCTCTCCCGGTCTCCACAGTGGGCCGATTCAGCACCGAGTTTGCCGCCCTGGCCCTGGGCCTGGCGTTGTTTCACGTGGTCAGCGCCAACGCCTTGGTGCGTATGGCGCTGGATGCGGAGCAGCACGGCCAACAGAGCTCTGATTCGGACCTCGTGGTTCGCACACCGCAGCTCAAGGGTGGGCGCTGGATCGGCCCGCTGGAGAGAATCACGCTGACGGGACTTCTCGTGGCCGGAGCCTATCCAGTTGTTGCCGGTCTCATCGCAGCCAAAGGCATCATCAGATTTCCAGAGATGCATGAAGACCGTGCGGAGGGCAATAAGGCCGAATATTTCCTCGTCGGCAGTTTCGTCAGCTGGGCGGTCGCCATCGTGGCGGCTGGCCTGCTCTGGACAGTCCGCTGATGCTTGTGCTCAGCGGACCAACCGCAGATTCAGCGGGTAGCGGTAAGGGCGACCCTTATTGCACTCAGTGCCGCCGATGAGTCCCGAGACGGCCATAAAGGCCCACACAAGGACGCCGCTGATTCCCGCTACGGCGGCTATCGAAGGGATGAAAGCCAAGCCATAGCAGATCAGGACGATCACAGTCAGGGGCAGAGTGAAGTTCAGTGCTTCCTTGGACTCCTGAGCGGTGAAGGGTCCGCGCTCACGGAGCAGCAGAAAAATGATCAGAGCAGGAATGCAGCCAGCAACGGCGCCGAAGTGCGAGATCATCGCCCAGCGGGTGTCTTCCTCCCGGGTCAGCATTGGCGCTGACGCGGAGGTTCGAGCGCCGCTGGAGGCGGCCCTCTGCTTGCCGTTCTGTGTCGTCACTGGGTTTCTCATGCCTTTCTTGGGGTCTGCGGCGTTCTTAACGTCTGACGGTGCTCTCATCTTAGAGCGCTCACCTTAATGCGGGCTGACTCTCCTCGGGGTGTGTTTCCGCTACGGTCACCAGGGCTGGGCTCGACTTAGGGGACTGTGACGAAGTCAATCAGTTCCTCGACCCGGCCCAGCAGGCTAGGTTCGAGATCGGCGTAGCTGCGGACTCGTCCCAGAATCCGCTTCCAGCCGTGAGCAATGTCTCGCTGGCTTGATGCAGGCATCCCCAACGCCCTGAGTGTCCCGACCTTAATATCGGTTCCGCGCGGAATATCAGGCCAAGCCTGCAGCCCCAGGCGCTCAGGCTTCACTGCCTGCCACACATCCACATAAGGATGACCCAGCACCAGCACATTGCCGGCCGCCCCCACCTGGCGCATCGTTTCCGCCGCGATCCGGGACTCCTTGGACCCCGTGACCAGGTGATCGAGCAGAACACCGATCCTGCGTTCGGGGCCTGGTTGGAATTCCCGCACCGCAGCGACCAGGTCGTCAGCACCATGGAGGGGCTCCACCACAATTCCCTCCCCGCGGAGGTCATCGCCCCAAACTTTCTCTACCAGTTCAGCGTCATGGGTGCCTTCCACCCAGATACGTGAGGCACGCGCCATTCGTGCCCGCCGGGGACCTTCAGAAGCGAACGAGCCCGATGCGGTGCGTTGGGGCCCCGACGGTCGCGCGCTGCGTACCGGCGCGATGAGCTCCACTGGCTGTTCATCAACCAAAAACCCGAAACCCAGCGGGAACCCGCGTTCCCTCCCGTCGTAGTCGCGGAGTCGAACCAGCTTCATACCACCGGAGGCTTCAACGCCTACGACGACGCCTACCCACCCAGAACTCCGCTCCTCCACCTCCAAACCCGAGGTTGCCGGAACCTTGGGCAGCGTGCGCTGCTGAGAGCGTCGTCGATCTGAAACGTCCTGAGCTCCCCAGGAGCTCCAGTCGGTGGGAAAAGGTGTACTCATGGTGACATTGTAGAATTAGCAGTCGAGCTTTGAGAGTGCCAGGAGGTCCCATGTCCGATACCAGTACCAGGCGATTGCAGGTGCTGCGCGCGATTGTGGAGGACTATGTCCAAACTCGTGAGCCCGTGGGGTCCAAGGCCCTAGTCGAAAGACGCAACCTGGAGGTCTCCCCGGCGACCATTCGCAATGACATGGCGCAGTTGGAGGAAGAGGGCCTGATCGCTGCTCCCCACACGTCAGCAGGACGTATCCCCACCGATCGCGGCTACCGGCTCTTCGTCGACCGCATCACGGAGGTCAGGCCACTATCGCGTGCCGAGCGGCGCGCCATGGATATCCTCGCTGAAACCGCGGACGACCATGAAGCGACCATGGAGCAGACAGTGCGCCTGCTCGCCATGCTCACTAATCAAGTGGCAGTCATCCAACATCCTCAGCACACCTCGGCCACCATCCGGCATGTCGATGTGGTCCCCATGTCGGCACAGAAGGCTCTCGTGATTGTGATTCTCTCCACAGGAAAAGTGGAACAGCGCATGGTGACGCTGGGGGAAACACCGGATGAAGATTCCCTGCACCGGGTCGGCCTGAAAGTCTCCGAACAGCTCTACAGACGCTCAGCTTCAGCGCTGCCAATACCAGTGAGCACATTGATCTCCGCAGTCGAACCGGCTCTACAGTCCACGATGGCTGTGGTCGCACACGCTGTGGAGACAATCCTAGAATCTGGACGGGTGGATCGCATCATCATGGCCGGTACTGCTAACCTCGCCAAGTCGGGTGGTGACTTGGGGCCGTCGATCGGACCGATCCTCGAAGCGCTCGAGGAACAAGTGGTGTTGCTGCGGTTGTTGCATGAGATGCAGCACGATCGGCGGGGGCTCTCGGTACGGATCGGCCAGGAGACCTCCCATGAATCGCTGCAGGAGACTGCGGTGGTGGCCGCCGAGTACGCCACTGGAAAATCCGGCGGTGACGGCGCAAAACTCGGCGTCGTCGGCCCGACCCGCATGGACTACGGCTCCACGATGTCGGCTGTTCGCGCTATGGCACGCTACCTGTCACGAATACTTTCCGAAGGATGAGAACCGCACCAAATGGCAACTGACTACTACGAGGCGCTGGGTGTTGACCGCAGCGCATCTACCGAGGACATTAAGAAGGCCTACCGCAAGAAGGCGCGGCGGCTGCACCCCGATGTGAATCAGGCCGACGACGCCGAAGAACAGTTCAAGGTGCTCGGGCAAGCCTATGAGGTGCTGTCCGATCCGCAGAGGCGGCAGAGCTATGACACCACCGGTGATCCTAACGGGCGCCCAGCCGGCTTCGGCGGTGCTGGTGCTGGTGGGTTCGGTGGCTTCGGAGACATCTTTGAGACGTTCTTCGGCGGCGGCTCCGCCGGGCCAGCCTCGCGCACCCGCCGCGGACAGGACTCACTTATCCGCGTGCGGATTGACCTGCGCGACGCGGTGTTCGGCGTCACTAAAGAGGTCGAGGTGGAGACCGCTGAGACCTGCTCAGTGTGCAACGGGTCCTGCATGCGGCCCGGCACGTCACCGACGACATGTCCCGACTGCAAGGGGGCCGGTCAGACTCAGCGGCCCATGCGTTCCATACTGGGCACAGTCATCCAGACCCAAACCTGCGCGCGCTGCTCTGGCTTCGGAAATATCATCGAAGATCCCTGTCAGGAATGTGATGGTCAGGGACGTGCTCGGGAACGCAAGACGCTGAAGGTCAAGATCCCTGCCGGTGTGGACCGTGGTAATCGGATTCATTTGGCCGGTGAGGGAGAGGCCGGAATCGCCGGAGGCCCGGCAGGTGACCTCTTCATCGAGATCGACATCCGCCCGCACAGTGTCTTCACGCGGCGCGGCAACGATCTCCACGCGACGATCAACGTGCCCATGACCTCTGCTGCCTTGGGCACCTATGTCACCTTGGACACTTTTGACGGTGAAGAGAGCCTTGAGGTCAAGCCAGGAACCCAGTCTGGGGAAGCGCTCACACTGCGTGGCAAAGGTGTGGCGCATCTGAGGGGAATGGGTCGCGGAGATCTCAAAGTTCACCTGAAGGTGGACACCCCGACCAAACTCTCCGAGAAGCAAAAAGAGCTCCTTCGGATGCTGGCCGAAGAACGTGGCGAGAAGCAGGGCGAGTCCAGCACTGAGCACAAGGGTATGTTCGCGAAACTTCGCGAGGCCTGGGAATCGGTGTGACCGCACCGCTGTTCCATCTCTCCCCGGGAGCGCTCGATGCTGTCCGACCAGGTTCCACAGTCCGAGTCTCCGGAGCTGAGGGCCATCATGCGGCAACGGTGATGCGGCTGGGCGTCGGCGAGGCGATCCAACTCTCCGACACCCAGCACCGACGAGTCGACGGGGTGATCCTCGAAGCTGCCTCTGGTGAACTCACCGTCGAGGTGTGGGCCGTGGAGGATGAGCCGAATCCGCGGCCGCGACTCGTGCTGGTCCAAGCGCTGGCCAAAGAGAAACGCGACCTCCAGGCCGTTGAATCGGCCACGGAGCTCGGAGTGGACGCAGTCATCCCATGGGAAGCCGAACGGTCCGTAGCCAAGTGGAAACCAGGCCGCGAGGCTAAGAAGCACGCCGAATGGGTCAATATGGTGCGCACCTCCGCGAAGCAAACACGCCGCACAGCCCTTCCCGAGGTGCGAGAACTGCACACCACAGCCCAGTACTGCCAGCAGATACAGCGAGACCAAAGGATCTGCGCAGTAGTCCTGCATGAAGCCGAAGAAGTCTCGCTGAAGGCTGTTCTGACCGCAGCCGGGGCCATGGAAGCGGACACTGCGATCGAGGAAATTCATCTTCTGGTGGGCCCTGAAGGCGGTATCACCGCTCGTGAGCTGGGAGAGTTGAAGGCAGCCGGAACGCAGACGGCGCGGCTTGGCCGAAACGTGTTGCGCAGCTCAACCGCAGGACCCGCGGCAGTAGCCGCAGCCCAACTGTTGCTGGGCCGCTGGGACTGGCCATAGGAAGTCCGGACGAACCCACGTATCCTAGAAGGACCGACACATCAACCAAGCGAGGCATCAGATTACCGAGACTGTCACCCCCACTTTTTTTGAGCGCGAGGTCCACTTCGCCGACGCCGAGACCATGTTCCGCACCCTCGGTGTGCAGGATATGGCGCTGCGCATCCTCGCCGGGCTATACCCAGAGGCCAGCATTGGGCTTCGGGACCAGCTGATCACGGTGTCTGGAGCTGCGCAGGACGTCAACCCAATGGTGGAGATCCTGACACAGCTGAAGACTCTCGCGGCTTCTGGAAGCACCGCCACCGAGGAAATCGTCGAACAGATCGCCACCATGGTTCGGGCTCAAGACGCTCCCACCAGTGCGCGTATGGTGGCGACGAACATCCTCTCCCATCGTGGGCGAACGATTCGACCCAAGACGGGGAACCAACAGACATACGTGGAGACCATCGACGAGTCCACGGTCATCTTCGGAATCGGCCCAGCCGGCACGGGTAAAACCTATTTGGCAATGGCCAAGGCGGTGCAGGCTTTACAAGCCAAAGAAATCAAACGGATCATCCTTACCCGGCCCGCCGTGGAGGCCGGAGAGAAGCTCGGATTCCTGCCGGGTTCGCTCAATGACAAGATCGACCCGTACCTGCGACCGCTCTACGATGCGCTGTACGACATGATCGAGCCCGAATCCATACCGCAGCTGATGGCCGCCGGGACTATCGAAGTGGCTCCTCTGGCATATATGCGCGGCCGGACGCTCAACGACTCCTTCATCATTCTGGACGAGGCGCAGAACACCACCGCAGAACAGATGAAGATGTTCCTGACCCGACTGGGTTTCAACTCAAAAATCGTGGTCACCGGCGACATCACCCAGGTCGACCTGCCTCGCGGTACCGACTCTGGGCTGCGCACAGTGCTGGGTATCCTCGAGGGAATAGACGACATCGCCATCACCAGGTTCGGCTCCCAGGACGTGGTCCGCCACGAACTCGTGGGACGGATCGTTGACGCCTACGAGAAGCACCAGAACTCGCAGCTATCGGCAGACACCCAAGCGCGAAGAGGCGGCGGAAAGCGACGATGACCGTCACTGTCGACGATGCCTCAGCCAGTCCGCTCATCACTGCTGAGCACTGCGCCGACCTGGTGGACCTCACCGCATTCCTCTTCGCTGAGCTCCATCTCTCAGCCGAGGTCGAACTCGCTATCAGCATGGTGGACGAGTCCGCAATGGCACAGCTGCATGTGGAGTGGATGGACCTCTCAGGGCCCACTGATGTGCTGAGTTTCCCCATGGACGAACTGACCGAAGGGTCAGCTGAGGTACCAGTACCCACTGGGACCCTGGGCGACGTCGTGCTCTGTCCAGCAGTTGCCGCGACTCAAGCCCAAGCCGCTGGTCACTCACTGGGGGATGAGCTACTGCTGCTGACGACGCACGGGGTACTGCATCTGCTCGGCTATGACCATGAGGACTCCGAGGATCGGGCTGCCATGTTCGGACTGCAGGCTCAGTTGCTGGAAAAGTACCTGGGTCGACCCGCCCCAGTGCCCACCGCCGCTGAGGGAGCCCAGGAGTGATCACCGCACTGCTGATCGGCGCTGCCATTGCTGCCGCGGTCCTGGTGTTCCTGCTCTCGACCGCAGAGTCTGCGTTCATTCGGCTGACCAGAAAAGAAGCTGAAGATATCGCTCAGCGGCACGGTTCCCGCTCCGTGGAGCACATCCTGGAGCAGCCGGTGCCGCACACGCTGGCCCTGCAGATCTGGCGGTGGGTGCTGACCACAGCCGCCATAGTTCTGGTGACGATCTCATCCGTGCGGCTCATTGGCGACGTCGAAATCGGCGCTGTGGTGGCCGGGGCGGTGCTCGCGCTGATCGGTGTACTTTCTGCTGCCGCCTCGCCGCGGAAGATCGGCCGTGCCCATCACCTGCGACTAGCTTCGGCCACTGCCCGCATGGTGCGTGGACTGAGGATCTCCCTGGGCCCGGTGCCGGTGTGGCTGTCCGTGGTGGGTGGCAAGATTCTCCCCGGCACCGCACGCGACCAGGGCTTCTTCGACGACGACGAGCTGCTGGAGTACATCGCGCGGGCCAACGAGTCTGATGTCATTGAAGACTCAGAAGCTGAACTCATCGAGTCCGTGCTGGATATGTCCACCACCCGAGTGCGGTCCGTCATGGTGCCGCGTACCGATATGGTGACCATCGAGGCTGAGGCCGACCTGGACGAGGCTATGACGCTGTTCTTGGGATCCGGGTACTCACGCATGCCAGTTACCCGTGGTTCAGCCGATGACATCACCGGCATGGTGTACCTCAAAGATGTGGCCTTTCTGGAGCATATGCTCAGGACTGGCCGTGCGCCTTCTGTCTACGCGGGGAGGACCTCATCTTCCATCCGAGTGGAAGAGCTTCAGAGAGACGTCCGGTACGTCCCGGAATCCAAGTCCGTCGGGGAGTTCCTGTCGGAACTCCAGAGAGAATCTACTCACGTCGCGATCGTCATCGACGAGTACGGCGGCACTGCCGGTCTGGTCACTATGGAAGACCTCATCGAAGAGCTCGTCGGGGAAATCGTTGATGAGTATGACCGTGAGGACGCGGAAGTGGAGCGGCTCGACGACGGCAGGCTCAGACTCTCAGCGCGATTGAGCGTCGATGACTTCGCCGAGGAATTCGGGTTGGACCTCGATGATGAGGAAGACGTGGACACTGTCGGCGGGCTGCTCGCCAAGATGTTGGGACGGGTGCCTATCGCTGGTTCAGAAGTGGAGATCGACGGCGTTGTCCTGCATGCTGACAGGTTGGGCGGACGCCGCAACCGCGTGACTCACGTGTTGGCCTGGGAGCATGAAGATCGCCGCGGCGCCCGCGGCGGAGTCGGAACGGGAGACGAAGATGATGCCACCCGCGAGGACCCTGACCGAGAGCCCGCAGAGGCGTCCAGATAGGTGGAAGAGATGACTGACAACGTATTGCAGGAGTTCCCTGAGTACAACGAAAACTATCGGGCGGGCTTCGTGTCCTTCGTCGGGCGCCCCAATGCTGGGAAATCCACACTGACCAACGCCCTGGTGGGGGAGAAGGTGGCCATCACAAGCTCCAAACCCCAAACCACCAGGCACACCATCCGTGGCATAGTGCATCGGCCCCAAAGCCAAGATTCGCCCGGAGCGCAGCTTGTCCTGGTGGACACCCCGGGTCTGCACCGGCCAAGGACACTTCTGGGTTCGCGCCTGAACGACCTGGTGATAGACACACTCAGTGAAGTGGACGTGGTGGGTTTCTGCATCCCCGCCGATGAGAAGATCGGCCCGGGAGACCGATTCATCGCCGGTCAGTTGAACAAGCTGCCGCATAAGCCAGTGGTCGCATTGGTCACCAAAACTGACAAAGTGCCACGGGCTGATCTGGCGGAGCAGCTGATGGCTGTTGACCTACTCGGGCGCGAGCACTTGTCGAGTGAGGGCCGGAAGGCCGAGGGATTCGCGGCCATCATTCCGGTTTCCGCAGTGCGGGGCGAACAGACCGACGTCGTCACCGACGAGCTCATCACCATGATGCCCACCTCCCCTCCGCTCTACCCCAGTGGTGAACTGACTGATGAGCCGGAGCGAGTGATGATCGCGGAGCTGGTGCGGGAAGCTGCTCTAGAAGACGTGCGTGACGAGCTGCCACATTCGATCGCTGTCACTGTGGAAGAAATGCTGCCGAGGGAGGGTCGAGCGGCGGACAAACCGCTGCTGGACATCCACGCCACGATTCACGTAGAGCGGGACTCCCAGAAGGCTATTATCATCGGACATCGTGGCTCACGGCTCAAGCAGATTGGCAGCGGAGCTCGCGAAGGCATCAAGAAACTGTTGGGAACACCGGTCTACCTTGACCTCCACGTCAAAGTCACCAAGGAATGGCAGCGGGACCCCAAGAAACTCAACAGGCTGGGGTTCTAGCGCGAGCAGAAAAGCAGCGCTGAGGCGGCGCCGTTCTCATATGTGCTAAATTCGAATGGTGCAGTCTATTCAGCAGCGTGCGCTACTAGAGCTACTACTTCTCCGCCGCAGCGGGGAAGTGCTTGCGCCGCGCTAAGTCACGGGCAAGAGCTTCTCAAGGCCGAATCCCCGCTGCGGAGACTTCCCGGAATCTTACCCGGCCCGCTCGGCCTTCACCGCACAGCCACCAAGACTGAAGGAATTCTGCCATGCGCACACCGCAAAAGCCCTCACCGATGCCCTATCACCGGTACCTGCCTTTCCAGGATCAGATCACTGTGTCCGTCCCTGACCGGACCTGGCCAGATCAGCTCATCACCTCAGCTCCCCGGTGGTGTGCCGTTGACCTGCGCGATGGCAACCAGGCTCTGATCGACCCCATGAGCCCCGAGCGTAAGCACCGCATGTTCGATCTCCTGGTAAGCATGGGATACAAGGAAATCGAGGTCGGGTTTCCCTCAGCATCACAGACAGACTTTGACTTTGTCCGTCAGCTCATTGAGCAGGACAAAATTCCCGACGACGTCTACATTCAGGTGCTCACCCAATGCAGGGAGCACCTGATCGAGCGGACCTTCGAAGCAATCTCCGGTGCACCCCGCGCCATCGTCCACCTCTACAACTCCACCTCTGTCCTCCAGCGTGAGGTTGTCTTCAAACAAGACCGTGCCGGGATCGTTGACATCGCGACCACGGGTGCGCGGCTGTGCAAGAAGTTTGAAGAGCAGCTGATGGCGGACCAGCCCGAGACTGAGATTGTTTACCAGTACAGCCCGGAGTCCTTCACCGGGACGGAACTGGATTTCGCTGCCCATATTTCCAATGAGGTGGTGGAAGTCCTCGGAGCCACAGCGGAGAAGCCGGTCATCGTTAACCTGCCCGCCACTGTCGAAATGGCCACACCGGATGTTTACGCAGACTCCATCGAATGGATGCACCGTAACCTGCATCCGCGCGAAGCCATCATCCTGTCGCTGCATCCCCACAATGACCGCGGCACCGGAGTGGCCGCCGCCGAACTCGGTTACAAAGCTGGCGCGGACAGAATTGAGGGTTGCCTGTTCGGCAATGGGGAGCGTACTGGCAACGTGGACCTGGTGACCCTTGGGATGAATCTCTTCAGTCAGGGAATCGACCCGCAGATCGATTTCCGAAACATGGAAGAGATCCGACGCACCGTCGAGCACTGCAACCAGATGCCCGTGCCGGAACGTTCACCCTACGGCGGGGATCTTGTCTTCACCGCTTTCTCCGGATCCCACCAAGATGCCATCAACAAAGGTTTTGCGCATATGGATGCGCGTGCCGAGTCCGAGGGCCGGCCACGCGAGGACATCACCTGGGGCGTACCGTACCTGCCGATCGACCCCAAGGACATCGGTCGCAGCTACGAGGCTGTTATCCGAGTGAACTCCCAGTCCGGTAAGGGCGGGGTTTCCTACGTTCTGAAGGCCGAGCGCGGAATCGAGCTGCCACGCCGAGCGCAGATTGAGTTCTCAGGAGTCATTCAGCGCCGAGCAGATGTTCAGGGCGGCGAAGTCACCCCGGCTGAGATCTGGCAGATGTTCCAGGACGAGTACCTCCCAGCTGACGATGGGGACAAGCAGTGGGGTCATTACCGGTTGGGAACTGTGGATACCTCGTCCACTGCGGACGGCGAGTTCTCCATGGACCTTGAGCTCCACACCAACGGGACCCTGCGGAGGATCACCGGAGCCGGAAACGGCCCGATTGACTCGCTGTTGCGAATCCTCGCCGCAGAAGGCGTGGATGTGCGGCTTCTTGACTACACCGAGCACGCGATGAGTTCAGGCGGAGATGCCCAGGCCGCCAGCTTTGTCGAACTCGCCGTCGGAGAGCGTGTCCTCTGGGGCGTCGGGATCGACTACAACACCACGCTGGCGTCCCTGCAAGCGGTCTTCTCCGCGGTGAACCGCGCTATCCGCGATTCCTGACCCAGCAGCCAGACCAGCCTGCGCTGGCACAGATGCCAATTCACCACGCTCTGGACCTCATTCTCCCGACCAGAGGCGTGAAATGTGACATCTGTGCCAAAGGTGGGCTGTGACCGGCCAGGAGGCGAATCCTGCCACAGGCTGCAGGTGGGGGCATATGCTGAGACCTATGGCCGGTTCCACCTTCGCTTCTCGCAGCTACCGAGACATCGGCATCGTGCTGCGCACCCAAAAGCTGGGCGAGGCTGATCGGATCATCACCGTGCTCACGGCCTTCAACGGCCTAGTGCGCGCAGTCGCTAAGGGAGTGCGCCGCACCTCGTCAAAGTTTGGCGCCACACTGGAGCCCTTCATGGTCGCTGATGTCCAGTTCGTCCACGGCCGGAATCTTGACATCATCACGCAGGCGCAGGGCCGCAGCTCCTAC
The DNA here is from genome assembly GCF_010119385.1 of Nesterenkonia haasae. Taxonomy (GTDB): domain Bacteria; phylum Actinomycetota; class Actinomycetes; order Actinomycetales; family Micrococcaceae; genus Nesterenkonia; species Nesterenkonia haasae. The sequence goes on along the minus strand of NZ_VFIE01000017.1, from coordinate 562,135 downwards.
GGCACGATGATCGCGGCTGACTACGACAAGTACACCGTGGCCTCAGCAATGTCGGAGGTTGCCGAGCGGCTGACCGACACAGGCCACAGTGCCGAACGCTCCCAGTTCGATCTGCTCCACGGGGCGTATTCCGCCCTGGCCCGAGGAGTGCACAGCCCAGACTTGGTCCTAGGCTCCTACCTGCTCCGTTCACTGAGTGAGGCTGGCTGGGCCGTGACGTGGACTGCGTGCGTCAACTGTGGAGAACCTGGTTCCCACACAGGATTCCACGCCGGATCCGGTGGGCCAGTCTGCTCCGCCTGCCGCCCCCCAGGTACACGCACTCTGCCTGCCGGAACCGCGGAACTCCTCCATGCCCTGCAGCACGGTCACTGGAAGGCCACAGGTGAAGCGGCGCCCGATATCCGTCATGAGGCAGTGGGCGTCGTCACTGACTACGCCCAACACCATCTTGAACGCAGACTGACCTCCCTGAGGGCCTTCGCCCACTGAGCGTGCCCGAAGACTGGCACAATGAACTCTGTGAACCCCCGCCGACCCAAGGGCGACGCCGCCCGCTACCAGGACCCCTGGCCCCACCCAGACGGTGTGACTGCGCCGAAGCTACCCGCCGCGCTTACTCCTCGACACGTTGCTGTAGTGATGGACGGCAATGGGCGTTGGGCCAATCAGCGGGGCCTGCCGCGCACTGAAGGTCACCGTGCTGGCGAGCACAGCCTGATGGAAGTCATGGCAGGGGCGATAGAATCCGGCGTCGAGCATGTCAGCGTCTACGGGTTCTCCACGGAGAACTGGAAACGTTCCCCCGAGGAAGTGCGGTTCATCATGAGTTACTCCCGTGACGTTCTGCGCCGGCAACGCGATGTGCTCAACTCCTGGGGAGTCCAGATCCGGTGGAACGGCAGGCGGCCCAAACTCTGGCGTTCGGTCATCAAGGAACTCCAAGCGGCCGAGGAACTGACCAGAAACAACACACGGGTGACCCTCACCATGTGCGTGAACTATGGGGGGCGGGCGGAAATCACTGACGCCGTCCGCCGGATCGCTGAGCGCGCGGCGGCCGGGGATATCGACCCGCAGCGCATCCGCGAGTCCACCATCACCGCTCACCTCCAACAGCCCAATGTGCCGGATGTCGATCTCTTCCTCCGCTCATCGGGGGAGCAGCGGCTGAGTAATTTCCTGCTGTGGCAGTCAGCCTATGCTGAGTTCGTGTTCATGGACACGCTCTGGCCCGACGTGGACCGCACCACACTCTGGAAGGCTATAGAGGCTTATGCGCAACGCGATAGGCGGTATGGCGCCGCAGTGGATAAGATTCGCGACTCCTGAGCATTCACTCCACGTACCCGCGCAACCACCGCGACGCCTCCTGGAAGGCCGACAGGCGAACCTCCTCTGGGGAGGCGAACACGTCATGCATGGCGCGCGGAATCCGCACGATCGTGACTCTGCGGCTGAGCTTGTGTGAACGCCGTGCCAGCAGCTCGACGTCCAATACGCTGTCGTTTTCCTGGAACTGCTCGCTCCACTGTGTCCGGAAGGCCGACTTCTCAGCGAGCAGCACAAGAACTGGGGTGTCCAGCTGCAGGCCTTGGCGCACTCGCCGGTGACCGGCGAAGACTGCTTTCAACCAGCCCATGGTCATGGGGAAGGACGCGCGCGGCCGCCAGAGCGGGTGGAGCTCCCATTCACCATGGGCCTGCGATGACATCGACTGCCAGTAGTTCTCCGGCCGGGGCACTTTCAGCTCCGCAGTCGGGTTGACCCGGTTCAGTGGGGTGACGATTCCTTCTGCGGCCGCCCGGGCGGGGGAGTGACCGGGCAGCTCCAACCATGGAGAGTTGAGCACCAGCGCCGAGACTCCGTCCGGATGACGTTCGGCCCAGAGCGCGGCCACAAGTCCTCCAGTGGAGTGGGCATTGATCACCGGTGCCGGGGCTTCAGGGTTCTCGTCTGCGATCACAGCGCACGCCGCGTTGATCTCGGCGTCATATTCGCTGAGGTCTTCAATATGGCCAGGTGTCTGGTGCTCGCGCAGGCTCCGACCGTACTTGCGCAGGTCTAGCGCGTAAAAGCGGTGCCCACGTCCGATCCACTGGTAAGCCATCGGCAGGTTATAGAAGTAATCTGTCCATCCATGGAGCTGCAGCACAGGAGGCAGGGTTGAACCTGGTTCTGGCTCTTCTTCGCAGCGCACCAGGGTGGCGCTGACAGTGCCTTCGAAATCCTCCCCGAGGGGCAGTGTCATCCGCGAGCAGCCCGGCAGATAGTCCTCGACCCACTCGTTCGGTGCGGAGTCGGTGAGCAGCTCCTGCCCCAAGTCATTGAGTTCTCGCCGCGCTGTGGTGCCGGTATCCTCACCGGACTCGGGGATTCTGCGCTCGTGCTCAACCGTCATAGGAGAAAAGTCTAGCCAAGCGAGGCTGAGCACCAGCTGAGTGGGCGATAGGATCTGAGGCATGCCGGTTCCCATGTATCAGTTCGCATTCCGCACAGTGTTGTCCCGAATGGACCCTGAACAAGCTCACCACTTGGTGGTCACCGGCCTCCGACTCGCACACCAGCTCGGAGTTGGGCGGGTTCTGGAGAAGCTCACCGCGCCGGATCCAGCTCTGAGGACAGCGGCGTTGGGTATGACATTTCCCTCACCCTTCGGACTCGCCGCAGGGTTCGACAAGGGAGCCTCGTCTGTGTTGCCGCTGGCGTCGCTGGGGTTCGGACACATAGAAGTCGGCACCATCACCGCGCAGGCCCAGCCGGGAAACCCCAAACCTCGGCTCGTTCGCCTGGTGAAGGATTCGGCCCTGGTGAACCGAATGGGGTTCAACAACGACGGCGCCGCAACAGTGCGTCAGCGTCTGGAGCGGACGACCCGGAACATCGCTCGGCTCAAGCGTGCAGGACGGCATGCGCCCATTGTTGGGGTGAACATCGGAAAGACCAAGATCGTGCCCCTTGAAGGTGCTGTGGATGACTACCTGCTCTCAGCCAGCGCTCTTGCGCCGGTGGCCGACTATCTGGTGGTCAACGTCTCTTCGCCCAATACGCCCGGGCTTCGGCAGTTGCAGGACATTGAGGCGCTGCGTCCTCTTCTGCGGGCGGTGGGTGAGGAGTCCGACGCCGCCGCAGGGCGTCACGTGCCGCTGCTGGTCAAGATCGCCCCTGATCTTGCCGACGCCGATGTCGACGCCGTCGCTGATTTGGTTACTGAGATGGGTCTAGACGGCATCATAGCTACCAACACGACTATCTCTCGGAGCGGACTGCTGAGCCCGGAGGATGCCGTGTCGAAAGCTGGGGGAGGAGGTCTCAGCGGGCCCGTTCTCGTTGAGAGATCCAAGGAGGTCCTCGTTCGGCTGCGCGATCGACTGCCGGAGGGGGTCACTGTGATTTCTGTCGGCGGTGTGGTGACTGCAGCAGACGTAGAAGAGAGGCTCCGGCTCGGAGCGACGCTGGTTCAGGGCTACACAGGCTTTGTGTACGAAGGCCCGCTGTGGGCTCGGCACATCAACCAGGGGTTGCGCGCGCTGCGTGGCTCAAAGGTGGGCTGAAAGCCTGCACTCTCTGAGCGTGGTCAGCGCCGTCTAACTGGGAAACTCTCCACGGTTGACCATGGGCTTCGGCAGCCGCAGACGGCGCATCTGCAAAGCCCGCATAGCGGCGTAGAAGCGGGAGCCTTTCTCCATATTCCCGACACCGAACTTAGCTTCCAGGCCCTTGCGCGTTTTGTGCCCGACCCAGAACAACTCTGTGAAGACAGCAAGCATCAGCACGAACAGTAGGTAAGAGGTCAGGGCGCGGGTCTCGTCAGTGAGAAGGAATGACGCAAAGAGGAACACCAGCACCAGAACCAATAACCATTCGCCGACTCCGTGCCGGGCGTCAACGTAGTCGCGGATCCAGCGTTTCTGGGGGCCCCGGTCACGAGCGGGCAGGTACTTCTCCTCGCCGGTCTCCATTGCCTGACGCATTTTGGCCCGCTGTTCCTGAATAGCTTTGCGCTGGGAAGCACGGGCTGCTTTGCGGTCGTTGTGCACCAGGGGTCGACGGCGGGCAGCCTCCTGGTCTCGCCGCTTGGGCGTCGGTACACCCTTTCTTTCGGGCGTCCGTTTCCGCTGGGCAGCTGCGGCCTCTTCTGCTTCGCGGGCGGCGGCAGCCTCTTGGGCCGCATTGTCCGTCTGACTCTTCTTCCTGAAACCAAGCACCTCATCAGTGTACTGGGGGATCGGAGCCCTGCGGGAATGACCCATGGGGACTGGACGTTGGTACTGTGCAAGAGGCACTGGCCGTAGACCATGATGTAAGGGGAGAAAATGAGCACTGCCACACCGGAAACAACTGAGACCAGCCACGCTGCTGATGTCCGCGGCTCAGAGGTTGAGGGTTTCACCCCCCACCAAGTCGAGCTTTCCGAGACTGCCAGCCAGAAGGTGAAGTCTCTGCTGGAGCAGGAAGGGCGGACCGATCTGCGACTCCGAGTCGCTGTCCAGCCGGGCGGTTGCAGCGGTCTTATTTACCAACTGTACTTCGATGAACGCACCCTCGACGGGGACGCCCTGCGCGAGTTTGACGGAGTGGAAGTTGTGGTCGACAAAATGAGCGTCCCCTACCTGGAAGGCGCTTCGATCGACTTTGAGGACTCCATCTCCAAGCAGGGGTTCACGATTGATAACCCCAATGCCGGTGGCTCATGCGCCTGCGGTGACTCGTTCCACTAAAGCAGCTGTCTTCTACTACGTAATGTAGAAGTCACATTGAAACCCGCGTTCCCCGGAGGGGCGCGGGTTTCTGCGTGACAAGCCGACTTGGCGGAGTGTCTTGGTCCAGCGCTCCCTCTACAAGTCGTAGTAGTCTTATCTTCAGCGTAAAGATGTCGCTGATCACTGCCTTCACAGCGGTGGTTGAGACCCAAGTGATAGTGCGCGATTCACTCGCACACAACTGAAAGAGGAAGGGCCGTCTGTGAGTTCTTCGCAGAAACAAACCGGCAGCTTCAGCCGCACGGCGAAGTCGCTGGCCCTGGCCGGTGTGGCACTCCTGGTGCTCACCGCATGTGCAGAGGATCACCCTGCACGCCGTGGCTGGTTGCCCGGTAACCGCGACACCACGTCCAACACTGCGGAGGTGACCGATCTCTGGGTCAATTCGTGGATCGCCGCACTTGCTGTTGGCGTCCTGACCTGGGGGCTCATGCTCTGGTGCATGGTGGCGTACCGTCGCCGTAAGGGCGAAACCGGATACCCCCGTCAGCTGGCCTACAACATCCCGCTGGAGATCATGTACACCCTCGTGCCGTTGGTGATGGTGGCGGTGTTCTTCTTCTACACGGACCAGGTCCAGCGCTCTATCGATGAGCCTTACGAAGACCCTGATATGACCATTGAGGTCTACGGCAAGCAGTGGTCCTGGGACTGGAACTACACATACACCTCCGCCGACGGCACTGACTACGAGGTCTATGACACCGGTGTCCAAGCCCACCTCACAGGCGAGGAAGGCGTTCAGGAGACACTGCCGACCATCTACCTACCGGTCGACCACGACATCACCTTCGAGTTGAAATCACGCGATGTGATCCACTCGTTCTGGGTCCCTGCCTTCCTGCAGAAGCGCGATATGGTCCCGGGTCGCACCACATACATTTACCTGAATCCGCAGGAAACCGGAGTCTTCGACGGCAAATGTGCTGAGCTCTGCGGTGAGTACCACTCAGAGATGCTGTTCAACGTTGCAGTGGTCGAGGAAGATGAATTCACCAATTATCTCGATGGTCTTGAAGAGGGCCACCTGGGTGATGAGTACAACCGCAACGTCAACCTTCACGACTCCGACGTTCTGACCGGAGGGGACGACTAATCATGACCACCATGGAATATTCTTCCGATGACCCGCGCGAGGTTTCGCGGTCCGTTCCGGTTTCTAAGGGAAAGATCGTGGTCAGTTGGTTGACGACCACCGACCACAAGACCATCGGGTACATGTACCTGATCGCGTCGTTCCTGTTCTTCTGTGTCGGTGGGGTGATGGCGCTCATTATCCGCGCCGAACTCTTCGAACCCGGGATGCAGTTCCTGCAGACTAAGGAACAGTACAATCAGCTGTTCACCATGCACGGCACCGTCATGTTGCTGATGTTCGCCACGCCTCTGTTCGCAGGTTTCGCAAACGTCATTATGCCGCTGCAGATCGGCGCGCCGGATGTGGCGTTCCCACGCTTGAACGCGCTGGCCTTCTGGCTCTTCCTCTTCGGATCTGCCGTCGCCGTAGCGGGCTTCCTGACACCTCAGGGTGCTGCATCATTCGGCTGGTTTGCCTACGCCCCGCTGTCGGACACCACGTACTCTCCGGGAGTTGGTGGTGACCTATGGGTCTTCGGCCTGGCACTGACCGGGTTCGGCACTATTGCGGGTGGTGTCAACTTCATCACCACCATCATCTGCATGCGCGCTCCTGGTATGACTATGTGGCGGATGCCAATCTTCACCTGGAACACGCTGGTCACCTCCATCCTCGTGCTCATGGCGTTCCCTCCACTGGCGGCTGCTCTGTTCGGCCTGGGCTTGGACCGACGTTTCGGCGGTCATATCTTTGATCCGGAATCCGGTGGCGCCATCTTGTGGCAGCACCTCTTCTGGTTCTTCGGACACCCAGAGGTGTACATCATCGCCCTTCCGTTCTTCGGCATCATCTCCGAGATCCTGCCGGTCTTCAGCCGGAAACCGATCTTCGGATATAAGGGCCTGGTCTACGCGACTATCGCGATCGCTGCGCTGTCGGTCACCGTCTGGGCGCACCACATGTACGTCACCGGTGCAGTGATGCTTCCGTTCTTCGCCCTGATGACCATGCTGATCGCGGTACCCACCGGTGTGAAGTTCTTCAACTGGATCGGAACGATGTGGCGAGGCTCGATCACGTTCGAAACACCGATGTTGTGGAGCCTAGGGTTCTTGGTGACCTTCCTCTTCGGTGGTCTGACCGGCATCATCTTGGCCTCACCGCCATTGGACTTCCACCTCTCAGACACCTACTTCGTGGTGGCTCACTTCCATTACGTTGTCTTCGGCACTGTGGTCTTCGCGATGTTCGCAGGCTTCTACTTCTGGTGGCCTAAGTGGACCGGCAAGATGCTCAATGAACGGCTCGGTAAGATCAACTTCTGGATGCTGTTCGTCGGGTTCCACGGCACTTTCATGGTCCAGCACTGGCTCGGAGTCATGGGCATGCCGAGACGCTACGCCGACTACATGGTGGAAGACGGCTTCACTGCCATGAACCAGTTCTCCACAGTGTTCTCCATGCTGTTGGGGGCCTCCCTCATCCCGTTCTTCTGGAACGTGTGGATCACTCACCGTAAGGGCAAGAAAGTCCTGGTGGATGACCCGTGGGGCTTCGGCGGATCTTTGGAGTGGGCGACGAGCTGCCCCCCGCCACGGCACAATTTCTACTCCCTGCCCCGGATTCGGTCCGAGCGTCCGGCATTGGATCTGCACCACCCCGAGCTGTCCGACCGGCACAGTGTCAGCACTCCGGCCGGCAAGGTATTTGGACCTGCTGACCAGAAAGATAAGGCGGGTATCTGATGAAGACCAACATCGTCATTTTTGGTGGAATCGGCCTTTTCTGCCTCGTCGTCGCTTTCATCTACGGATTCGTGACGGGCTTCGGCGAACTCGCAGGTTTCCCCCTGCTGCTGCTCACAGCTGGTCTCGGTTTCATGCTCTGGTGGTACCTGAGGTCTGCCAATAAGCACCATGGCACTATGGACAGCGACAACCCTGAGGGGGAAGTCGCGGACATGGCCGGAAACTATGGCCAGTTCTTCCCGTGGAGCTGGTGGCCCCTGGGTCTGGGTTTCAGTTTGGCCTTCTTGTTCTTTGGTCTTGCCATCGATTGGTGGGTCTTCCTGCTGGCATGCATTCCGGCTGTGTTTTTCGTGACCGGTTGGGTCATGGAAGGAAACCGCAAAACCTACGCCCACTGAGGAAGTGTGGCATCACTGGGTTGGAGCTTGCGGATTCTGACCCTTCGTCATCGAGAGGATAGGCCCCATGGGCGTGCGCCCAATTGTCATCCATGGTGAGCCGGTTCTGCATCGGCGTGCCGAAGAAGTTGCGATCATCGATGATGAGATACGCAGCATCATCAAAGACATGGATGAGACTCTCGAGGCATCGCGCGGTGTGGGACTGGCGGCTCCGCAGATTGGAGTCGGTCTGCGAATATTCAACTGGAAGTATCCCGAGACGGGGGCTGCTCCTCAGCGCGGGGTGCTGATCAATCCCAGTCTCAGAATTATTGGCCGCATCTCCCAGGAAGCCCCAGACCCTGAAGATGAAGTCGAAGGGTGCCTCTCAGCACCTGGATACAGCTTCCCGCTCAAACGCAGTGATCACGTTGAGATCGCCGGGCTGAACCCTGACGGGGACGAGGTCAGGTTCGAAGCGTCTGGTTGGTTCGCCCGGATACTCCAGCATGAGTACGACCATCTCGACGGCTACCTTTACGTCAATCGGCTGAGCGAACGCTATGCCAAGCGTTGGAAGAAGGTCGTCAGACGGGAGGGGTGGAAAGTTCCCGGGCACTCTTGGCTTCCTGGGGTCGATCCAGACCCCTTCGGGCACGACGACGCCGAAGACGCGTCAAACAGCCCAAGCTGAGAGACCTTAGGTCTGCGAGAACTTCACCCATTCGTGCAAAACTCTTGAGGCTGCCCCAGAATCTATCGATTCGGCGGCCGTGTCCATATGCGATCGGAGCCGGGTGACCAGGTCGCCTTCGGCCGACTCCTCCAGGGCGGCAAGGCCTGCGGCAGCATTCAAGAGCACAGCATCACGAACGGCCCCCTCAGCCCCGCCAAGCACCTCGCGGACCACCTGAGCGTTGTGCGCCGCGTCTGCCCCTCGCAGGTCCGATACAGCACTGAGCGGGATTCCGACGTCCTCAGGGCGGAGCTCAGTGTGCGTGATGGAGCCATCGCGTACTTCCCAGATATCGGTGGCCGCTGAGGTCGTGATCTTGTCGCGGCCGTCTTGTCCGCGGAAAACGAGGGCCCGAGTACCGCGTGCCGCCAGGGACTGCGCCATCTGCGGTGCAAGCGACTGACTTGCACAGCCCAGTGCCTGAGCGGTGGGACGGGCAGGGTTGGAGATCGGCCCCAAGAAATTGAAGACTGTGCGGATGCCCAGGGATTTTCGACTGCTCATGACATGTCGCATCGCAGGATGAAACTGCTGGGCGAAGAGGAAAGTGATGCCCAATTCTTCGGCAGCAGCGGCAACCCGCTGGGTCGGCATGTCCAGATTGACGCCCAGCGCCTCGATCACGTCAGCCGCGCCAGCAGTGGTGGAGGCGCCTCTGTTGCCATGTTTGATGACTTTCGCTCCGGCTCCTACCGCGACCAGAGAGCTCATCGTAGAGATGTTGACGGTGCCCAGGTGATCGCCCCCGGTACCCACAATGTCCAGAGTGGGCCCGCTCACGGAGATCTGTACGGCTTTGCTCATCATCGATTGTGAGAGGCCCAGAAGCTCGGCTCCAGATTCTCCCTTGGCTCGCAGAGCCACCAGAAAGCCGGCTATGCGAGCTTCATCGAGTTCTCCGCCCATGAGCTGGTCCATGGCCCAGGCGGCCGTTTCGGAAGTGAGGTCGTTGCCGGCAAGTAACGTCTCGAGAAGTTCAGGCCAGGTCAGCTCGTCAACAGTCATAGTGACCACAATAGCCAGGTCTCTGGGCTCCCGTTCGAGTCGTTTTTCGACACGCTGTAGAAATATTTGTGCAACTTTCATCTCCGCCCGTTGCCGTCGATCCCAGGAATCACGCGGAACCAGCAGAAATCCGCCGATGACAGAGCGCGCCACACCACCGGTCCAGCATGCGAACAGCGACAATTTCAGGCCATAATGGGTCTGTGACGTCTGCAACCCAAGCCCCCGCCGCGCCGGCAAGAACTCTGCCGAACCGCCCGAACATGGTCTCTGTGGGAACCATGGTGTGGTTGACCAGTGAGTTGATGTTCTTCGCTGGTCTCTTCGCCATGTTTTTCACCCTACGTTCCACTCAGCCTGCTATGTGGGCCGAATACAGTGGGCGCCTGGACATCTTCCTAGCCACGATCATCACTGTGATCCTGGTGGCGAGTTCGGTGACCGCCCAGTTCGGGGTGTTCGCAGCCGAGCGGCACCAGCCGCGCCGAACCGGCGGGCTCCTGAGCATGAAGTCCTGGGGAATGGTCGAGTGGTACATCTTGTCCTTCCTCATGGGGTCCGTCTTCATCGCCGGTCAGTCCTATGAGTTCGCCGTTCTGGTTTCGCATGGAGTCTCGATCCAGACAAATGCGTTCGGCTCGGCCTTCTACATCACCACCGGCTTCCACGGACTTCACGTGGTGGGCGGCCTGTTCGGCTTCCTCTACGTGATCGCACGGGCCTACTTCAGCGTGAAGTTCACGCATAAGGAAGCATCCGCTGCTGTCGTGGTGTCCTACTACTGGCACTTCGTCGATGTCGTCTGGATCGCGCTGTTCGCCGTGGTCTACATCCTGCCGCTGCTGGTCTGACCGGCTGTGAAAAACCCAAGACTCGCACACCGCACCGAGAAGAAAAGGAACCGGCTGAAGTGAAGGCACTCTCTCAGAAGCGACGCCACCCGTTCGCGTTCGTGGCGCTGCTCCTCCTCGGCCTGCTGGTCACTGGAGGGCTGTACGCCGCCGCAACCACTGTGAACCAGGCCCAGGCGTCTAACACCCCCGATGGGTTCAGCTCTGAGCAGGTCGACGAAGGCGAGCGGCTCTTCGTTGCCAACTGCGCCTCCTGCCATGGCATGAACGCAGAAGGTTCAGACGCCGGCCCGTCACTGGTCGGCGTTGGGGCAGCCTCTGTCGAGTTCCAAGTCGGCACTGGACGTATGCCGATGCAGATGTCAGGCCCGCAGGCACAGCAGAAGCCGCCACAGTTCAATGAAGAGCAGACCACCCAGCTGGCGGCATATGTGGCGTCCCTCGGAGCCGGTCCAGGAATTCCAGATGATGAGTGGCTGGACGTGGACGAGGGCGACCCGGCCCGTGGTGGGGAGCTCTTCCGCATCAACTGCGCAATGTGCCACAACGCAGCAGGTGCTGGTGGCGCGCTCACCGAGGGTAAGTACGCGCCTAGCCTCCATGGTGTCGATGAAGTCCACATCTACACAGCCATGACCACAGGTCCGCAGAACATGCCGGTGTTCAACGATGCGAACATCCCTCCGGAGGACAAGCGCGACATCATTGCGTTCCTCAAGACCTACGAACAGCAGGGCTCGCCTGGTGGATTCTCGCTAGGCTTCCTCGGACCTGTCTCTGAGGGTCTGTTGATCTGGACCCTCGGCCTGGCCCTTCTGATTGGCTCCATGGTCTGGCTCACCTCACGGTCCTCCTAAGAGCCCGACCAACCATAAGCACCCATACCGCACTTGAGACACAGCAAAGGACGAAAACCATATGGCCGAGCACGGTAACGGCGACTCAACCGCCGTCGTCAAAGCCGGTGAAGGGGCGTCAGGCGACTATGCCATCGACAACCCAGGTCTCCCGCCGCACCGACCTCGTTTGGCCGATGTAGATGAGAAAGCCGCCAAGCGTAGTGAACGCCAGGTAGCCGCGCTGTTTTTCATTTCAATCATCGGCACCGTGATGTTCTTCGTCGGCTACTTCGCCGTCGCGAGGATGGATCAGTTCGAAAATTACTTCGAGGGTATGAGTGCACTTCGTGTGCAGAACACCCTTATAGGTGTCGGCACCGCACTGGCGATGCTCGGCATCGGTCTTGGCATCGTGCACTGGGCCAAGACTCTGATGCCTGATCATGAGGTGACTGAGGCCCGAAAGCCGCTTCGCACCGAGGAGGACCGTGCCGATGCGGAAAAGATCGTCACCGAAGTGGTTGATGAAACTCAGATCAAACGTCGTCCGCTGCTGCGAAACACGATGATCGCTGCAGCGCTGTTGGCCCCTCTCCCAGCAGTGGTGCTGTTCCGAGACCTGGACCGCACAGCTGACTTCGGTGTTGAGCGGATGCGTCACTCGTTGTGGGATGAGGGAATTCGCCTGGTCCGCGACCCCACAGGAACACCCATTCGCGCCGCTGACCTCACCATCGGATCGGCAATGCACGTGATCCCCGAAAATCTGCGTGAGGTTTCCGGCCACGGCGACCGGCTCGCGGAGAAGGCCAAGTCTGTTGTCCTCCTCATGCGCTTGAACCCGGACGACCTCCACGAGCCGACGCCCGGGAGGGAAGACTGGAGCTACGAGGGAATCATTGCCTGTTCCAAAGTCTGCACCCACGTGGGTTGCCCGGTGGCTCTGTACGAGCGGCATACCCATCACCTGCTCTGCCCATGCCACCAATCGACATTCGACGCTTCCGAAGAATTCAAGGTGACCTTCGGGCCTGCCGGTCGTCCGCTGCCTCAGCTGCCGATCACTGTTGATGATGAAGGCTTCCTGATCGCCCGCAGCGACTTCACTGAACCTGTGGGACCGACCTACTGGGAGCGCGGCCACACTGATCCGGAAGGTGACTTTCCAGCATGAGCGCCTCTAAAGAGAAATACACCGAGGCCCAGTACCTCGAAGCCATTGAATATCAACCCAAGACGGGCACTGGGAAGATCGCGAACTACGTGGACACACGTGTTGGCGGTACAAGCATCGTCCGCGAGTTTGGCCGCAAGGTCTTTCCTGACCATTGGACCTTCATGTTCGGTGAAGTTGCTCTCTACAGCTTCATCATTACGGTGATCTCGGGTGCATTCCTGACCTTCTGGTTCGACCCCTCCATGGCCACCACCCGGTACTCCGGGTCCTACGCTCCGCTCCAGGGGCTTGAGATGTCGATGGCCTACGCCACTTCGCTGGAATTGAGCTTCGATGTCCGCGGCGGACTTTTCATGCGCCAGCTTCACCACTGGGGTGCGCTGATGTTCGTTCTTGCGATGAGCGTCCATATGATCCGCGTATTCTTCACCGGAGCGTTCCGCAAGCCCCGCGAGCTGAACTGGGTAGTCGGAGCGACGCTGCTGGTCCTCGGTCTAGCGGCAGGTTTCACCGGTTACTCTCTGCCAGATGAAGTGCTGTCCGGTAACGGTCTGCGCATTATCGACGGAATGCTCAAGGCCATCCCAGTGGTCGGAACGTACATCTCCTTCTTCCTGTTCGGCGGAGAGTTCCCAGGCAATGAGGTCATACCGCGTCTCTATGCTCTGCACATCTTCGTCATTCCAGCGCTCCTGCTGATTCTCATTGCCGTGCACCTGTTCCTGGTCGTGATGCACAAGCACACCCAGTACCCCGGACCTGGTCGCACCCAGCGCAATGTCGTCGGCTACCCCATCGGACCGGTGTACGCGGCCAAGGCTGGGGGCTTCTTCTTCATCGTTCTGGGAGTCCTGAGTCTGTTAGCCGGGACATTCCAGATCAACGCACTGTGGAACTACGGTCCGTATGATCCTTCACCTGTCCAGGCAGGTACTCAGCCGGACTGGTATATCGGGTGGTTTGACGGCGTCTTGCGCATCATGCCTGGTTTCATCGGGAACATTCCGCTGGAATTCGTCCTCCCGACGCCGTGGGGAGGGAATTCGGTAGCGACGCCTGTCCTTGTGCCGATGATCCCGATTACAGTCCTTCTGCTGGGTGTTTTCGTCTGGCCATGGCTGGAGACATGGATCACTGGTGATAAGCGAGAGCATCACCTGCTGGACCGACCCCGCAATGCGCCCACCAGGACGGCGTTCGGTGTCGCCATGGTGGTTTGGTACCTGGTCATGTGGGGCGCCGCGTCCTCTGACCTTATGGCCACGCACTTTGCCTTGTCGCTGAACGACGTTATCTACTGGTTGCGAGCCGCGTTCTTCTTGGGGCCGATCATCGCTTACCTGCTGACTAAACGTATCTGTCTGGCTCTGCAGCGTAAGGATCGAGAAGTCGCCCTCCACGGACATGAAGCCGGTGTCATCGAGGTCAGTGCTGACGGTGAGTTCCACGAGCAGCATAAGCTGCCCAATGAGCACGAACTGTGGACTCTGGTGTCCTACGAGGCTCCGGCCCCGAGCGGACCTCGGCCAAATGCCAAGGGCAAGATCACGGCAGTTGAGAAAGTCCGAGCTCGGTTGAACCGTATCTGGTTCGAAGACCGGGTCGAGCCAGTTTCTCGCGAAGAGTACCTCGAAGCGATCGGCCACCACGGGGAGAGCCCGGCAGGGTTGGAAGCTGCTCAGTCACGGCAGGCCATCACCTCTGGAGCTCCCGCAGATAGTCGTTAGATAAAACACTGACGTCGAGGGCCCTTTCCTCCCATGCGGGGAAGGGCCCTCGACGTCTCTGTCAGCTGTTCGTTCCGCGAACGATGCTGCGCAGGCGGTGAAGTCGCTCTCCCACCGAGCGCTCATTGCCATTCTGCGTAGGCGAGTAGTAGTCGACACCCACCAAGTCATCAGGCGGATACTGCTGCATGGCCACGTGATGCGGCTGGTCATGGGCATACACGTACTCTTGGCCATGTCCCAATCTCGGAGCACCCGCGTAGTGGCTATCACGCAGATGCGGTGGCACCGAATTGCCGCTTCCGGCTCGCACATCAGCGATCGCAGCATCCAGTGCCTTATACGATGCGTTGGACTTCGGCGCCGTAGCGATATGCACAGTGGCCTGGGCCAGGAGGATTCGGGCTTCCGGCATGCCGATACGCTGCACAGCGTCGGCTGCGGCAACTGCGGTCTGCAACGCTGAGGGATCCGCCATCGCAACTTCTTCGCCGGCGGCAATCACAAGTCGACGAGCAATGAACCTCGGATCCTCACCGGCGACGATCATCCGAGCCAGGTAGTGCAGAGCCGCGTCTACATCCGAACCGCGCAACGACTTGATGAAGGCTGAAATGACGTCGTAGTGCTGGTCGCCATCCTTGTCATAGCGTTGAACAGCGAAGTCAGCCGCCTGCTGGGCATCATCGACTCCAATCTGCTCCGAGTCGCGCCCTCGGGCCACTGCTGCTGCCGCTTCCAACGTGGTCAATACCCGTCTGGCGTCACCACCGCATACCCGGAGCATGTGCTCCCGGGCATCGGTGTCGAGGCCAAAAGCCCCGCCTAAGCCTCGTTCGGACTCAAGAGCACGATCAATGAGCCCACCCAGATCATTGCGCGTAAGCGAGGTGAGCGTGAGCAGCAGGGAGCGGGAGAGCAGAGGTGCTACGACACTGAATGAGGGATTCTCTGTCGTAGCAGCGATCAGAATCACCCAGCCGTTTTCTACTCCCGGGAGCAGAGCGTCCTGTTGAGCCTTATTGAAACGGTGGATCTCATCCAGGAACAGCACCGTTGTCAACGATCGCAGGTCTCTGTCCTCCAGGGCCTGATCCATCACCTGGCGCACATCTTTGACTCCAGCGCGAATGGCGGACAGTTCCACGAACTTTCGGGTTCCGCCGCGTGCGACCACGTGCGCGATCGTCGTCTTCCCGGTCCCCGGGGGGCCGTAGAGAATGACAGAACTCGCCCCGGCTGGTCCTGTGGTGCCCTCGGTGAGGACCCGCAGAGGCGATCCTTCCTTCAGCAGGTGCTGTTGACCCACCACCTCATCCAGAGTGCGCGGGCGCATTCTGACGGCAAGTGGCGTGTGGCGCCGCCGCGCAGGGTTCTGTGACGCCTGGGGGGCGTCGTCGTGATCCTCTGTTTCGGTGAAGAGGTCGCCAGTCATGCTTCCCAGATTACTCGCCGGGGACCAGGGGTTCAGCCGCAAGGTCCTGAAGCCATGACGCCCAAAACTCCTTCCAAGCTTCCGCGGTCTGGAGACCGGGAATCTTCTCATGCGTCACCACGAGCCGGCTGCCCGATTTGGCGGGGTCAGCCCGGAACTGTACAACTCCTAGTTCAGTGGCGGTTTGGGGATCTGAGATCAAAAACTTCGGAGCCTTGACTCCTGGTTTGGAACGTTCGGTGGACATCATTTCAGGGAGAAGAACCGACCTGGCCACCGGATCACTCAGCAGGGAGCGCAGTTCTGTCCACTCCATGACGACCGATTTGGACCGCGAAACGGAGAAAGTGCCGTCCGGCATCTGACCGGGAAGGCGCAGCCCTGCAATGCGTTCATATCCGACGGTCACGGTCTGAGCCCACCAGGCATCGATTCCGTGCTCATCGCCGATCCACGCGGCGATCGTGGCATGCCCGGCCTCCCGCCCCGGCCCTGCGTCGATGAGTGCCACCCACTCGTTCCACCCCCTGCCGGTTTTGGCACGCGTGGTGGCGTCACTCATCTCAGGTGACGAGGCCCACCCGGAGCTGTGGTGGTTCTGGTCAGGCTCAGCCAGCACTTCGGTGCGGAGGGCAGCATAGCGTTTGCCAGCGTCCGCCATCCGGTGCCGAAGACTATCTACACGTGACATCGGGCTTCTCAGACTCCTCTTAGGGTTCAGGCCGGCACAGGTATCACTGCGTCCCTGGCGTCAGCTTAGGAGGTCGGCTCGGTTTTGGCCACAGGTTTGGCGTCCACGCCTGCTTCTTTGCGTTGCTGCGGGGTAATGGGAGCGGGTGCGGCGGTCAACGGGTCATACCCTGCGCCAGTCTTCGGGAAGGCAATCACTTCTCGTATGGACTCCTCACCGGCAAGGAGCGCGACGACACGATCCCAGCCGAAGGCAAATCCGCCATGTGGGGGAGCACCGTACTTGAAAGCATCCAGGAGGAAACCAAACTTCTCCCGCGCCTCCTCCTGGGAGACGCCCATGACCTGGAAGACCCGCTCCTGCATATCCTGACTATGGATACGGATGGAGCCGCCGCCGATTTCATTTCCGTTGCAGACGAGGTCGTAGGCATAGGCCAGAGCCTCTCCCGGCTGCGTGTCAAAGGTGTCGGCGAACTCCGGTTTGGGCGCGGTGAAGGCGTGGTGCACTGCCGTCCATGCGCCTGATCCAACTGCCACGTCACCGGCTGCCTGGGCATCATCAGCGGGTTCGAACATCGGTGCATCGACCACCCAGACGAATGACCAGCTGTCCGGCTCAATCAGCTCCAGCCGCTGAGCAATCTCGTTGCGCGCCGCTCCCAGGAGACCGCGGGCAGGACCTGGCTTGTCTGCGGCGAAGAAGATGCAGTCACCGGGTTTGGCGCCTACTGTCTCTGCAAGGTGCGCTTTCTCCTGCTCAGACAGGTTCTTGGCGACGGGGCCGCCAAGCTCTCCGTCTTCCTGGATCAGTACATAGGCCAAGCCTTTTGCTCCACGCTGTTTGGCCCATTCCTGCCACGCGTCGAGGGTACGTCGAGGCTGGGACGCTCCACCGGGCATCACCACGGCACCTACATATGGTGCCTTGAACACACGGAACGGAGTGTCCTTGAAGTACTCGGTGAGTTCGGTAAGCTCCAGGCCGAAACGCAGGTCTGGTTTATCCGTCCCGTACTTTTCCATGGCATCACGGTAGGTAATGTGGGGGATCGGCATTTCGATGTTCACATTGATAAGGGACCACAGCCGCCGGGTGACTTCTTCGACCAACGTGAGGACATCGTGCTGCTCAACGAAGCTGGCCTCGATGTCGAGCTGAGTGAACTCAGGCTGCCGGTCGGCCCGGAAATCCTCGTCACGGTAGCAGCGTGCCAGCTGGTAGTACTTCTCCACTCCGCCGACCTGCAGCAGCTGTTTGAACAGCTGGGGTGACTGGGGGAGGGCATACCACGATCCAGGATTCAACCGGGCTGGCACCACAAAGTCGCGTGCACCTTCCGGTGTGGACCGAGTCAGAGTTGGTGTCTCTACCTCAAGGTAGCCATGACTGTGGAGGACCTCACGTGCAATTCGGTTGGCCTCGGAGCGGAGCTTCATGGCCTTCGCTGGGCCGCTTCTGCGCAGGTCCAGGTAGCGATGGCGCAAGCGGGCCTCTTCACCGACTTCGACGTGATCATCGATTTGGAACGGCAGTGCCGCAGCCGAATTGAGCACCTCAGTGGTGTCCGCGATCACCTCAACGTCACCGGAACTCAAGTTGGGGTTCTCATTCCCCGCAGGTCGACGTTCAACGACACCGGTGATCTTGAGAACGAACTCATTGCGCAACGGGTCGAAGTCCTCTTCGTCCCGTACCACCACCTGGGCTACGCCATTGGCATCGCGCAGATCCAAGAAGGCAACACCTCCGTGGTCACGGCGGCGGGCTACCCAGCCGGTCAATGTGACGGTCTGGCCTATGAGTTCGGCGTTGATCTCGCCGGTGGTGTGGGTGCGGAGCACAGCGTCCTTCCTTAGAGTTTCTCAGTCTTGCGAATGATGTGGGGGTTCAGGTCCTCAGCTGGCGGTGCCCACTGGCTGGGATGGGCCTCTGTCTGTTCACCAGAGCGGATGTCCTTGACTTCGTGGCGGCCCTGGTCGTCAGTGAACCATACGAACGGTATGCCGCGCCTGTCTGCATACCTGATCTGCTTGCCGAACTTCTCTGCGCTCAATGCCACTTCAGCACTGATGCCCCGGTCACGCAGCTGATCGGCGATGTCCTGGGCCGCGGCCCAGTCCTCGGTGGAGCGCAGGGCCACATACACAACAGTTGGTACCGAACGCGACGCCGTCAGCTCACCTGAATTCAGCAGTGCCGACAGCAGCCTGGTCACTCCAATGGAGAGTCCTACGCCGGGGAAGATGCGCTTACCTTTGGACGCCAGTGATTCGTATCTGCCGCCGGAACAGATGGATCCGAGATCTTCGTGCCCGTGCAGAGTCGTTTCGATCACTGTGCCGGTGTAATAGTCCAGACCGCGGGCGATAGACAGGTCGGCCACGGCGCGGCCGGGCACACGGGCGTTGAGCTCGCTCATCATCTCGGACAGTTCGGTGAGACCCTCACCCAACAGGGGAGAGAAGTCTTCGCCGACCAGCTCGCGCACCTTCGCGGCGAAGGAGCTGTCGACAGTGCGAATTTGTGCTAGGTCCAGGGCCTTCTGGGCCTGCTCTGCGGAAGCGCCCACCGTCTCGGCAAGCTCCTGAGCGACTCGGGATGGCCCGATCTTCTCCAACTTGTCTACGATCCGGAGGACAGCTGCCGTGTCCTCGATCCCGATGGACCGGTAAAACCCCTCCGAGAGCTTCCTGTTGTTGACGCGCAGCGTGAAGTCACCAATCCTGAGAGCTTCCAGCGCCCGGGCCATCACTATTGCGATTTCTACATCACAGCGGAAGGGCAGCGCACCATCGCCGACAATGTCGATATCAGCTTGCGAGAACTCACGGAAGCGGCCTGCCTGCGGACGCTCACCCCGCCAGACCTTTTGAATCTGATACCGGCGGAAGGGAAAGGCGAGATGCCCGGCATTCTCAGTGACGTAGCGGGCGAACGGCACGGTGTTGTCGAAACGGAGCGCCAATTTGGCCTCTTTGCCAGCGCGTTCGTCCTCGTGGATCCTGGAGATGGCGTAGATTTCCTTGTCAATCTCACCCTTCTGCAGGAGCGTGTCCACTGTCTCTACAGCTCTGGTCTCCAGTGGAGAGAAGCCGTGGACCTCGAAGACGTGACGAAGTGTGTCTAGCACATGCAGCTCGGTCAGCCGCTCGGCGGGAAGAAACTCGAGGTATCCCGAGAGAGAGGCATTGCGTGCCATAGGTGCTCAATACTCCTTCTGGGGTGGGTGTTGCCAAACCACACCATCATACGGGTACGGCACAGAGAACGGCCCGTCGCGGTAACCTGGTGGGATGAGTCCTGCAATCAAGCCGAACTACCATCAAACCCCACTGGATGAGGTCCGGGAGCGCACGCGCGTCGACGAGGAAGGTCACGTCTACGTCAAGCCCGCGGCCGAGGACGGTGAAGAGGCGTACGTGGGCCAGTTCTCCGCTGGTGACGCAGAGGCCGCTTTGCAGTACTTCACCCGAAAGTTCGACGAGCTCTACAACCGAGCTCTGCTTCTGCGTGCCCGAGTAGCCACTCAAGCGGACTCCGCCGGATCCCTGCGGTCCAGCCAGACCACTTTGAGCAAGGAGCTGGAGGCGGGCACCTGGGTCGGTGACGTCGCCGGCCTGCGTGGCATTCTGAAGGAAATCGGGCAAGGAATTGACGCGGTTTCCGCCGAGGAAAAACGGCAAAACCAGGAAGTGGTGACCGCAAAATTAGCGGTACGTGAGGACATAGTGCGCGCCGCCGAGGAACTTGCCGCGGTAGACCCAGATCGTCAGCACTGGAAGTCAGCCCAGGACCGGATGAATGAGCTTTTTGAGCAGTGGAAGTCCGAACAGCGCACCCCACCAAGGCTGTCAAAGTCACAGGAAGACCCGCTGTGGAAACGGTTCCGCGAGGCGCGCAGCACCTTTGAGCGGCATCGGAAGGCCTTCTTTGTTCGGCGTGACAAAGAAGCCGCCGAGATCAAGAAGGCCAAGGAAGAGCTGATTGCTGAGGCAGAGAAGCTTCAACATTCTACGGAGTTTGGGCCGACGACCAAGGCCTATCACCGTCTCATGGACCAGTGGAAAGAGCTGGGGAGGGGTCCGCGGAAGACCGAGGATTCGCAGTGGGCAAGGTTCCGCGCTGCCCAGGATGTGTTCTTCTCCGCCCGTGATCAGGCCAACGCAAAGATTGACGCTGAATACAGTGCGAACCTCGCGACGAAGGAAGAAGTGCTCGCAAAACTCCGCGAGCTTATGCCCTTCACCAAGCCTGAAGCTGTGCGTGAACGGTACTTCGCGCTTATGGCGGCTTGGGACGCAGCCGGCAAAGTCCCGCGCGCTGATATTAAGCGTATGGAACGTGCCATCGGCGAGGTTCAAGATGCGTTCCGGGAAGCTGAAGGCGCCACCCGGAGCCCACGGGAAGCGGCCCGGAATGACCGTCAGTCCGAGATGATCGAGCAACTGGAGGACACCATCTCCCAGTTGGAGAGGGAACGCGACCAGGCGGCCTCAGACGGCGATGACAAGCGCAAAAGTGAAGCCGAAGACGCTCTCGCGGCGCGCCGGAGCTGGCTTCAGATGCTCACATCGAGCTGAGGTAACAGATAGATTACACTTGCTAGGTCTGCAAACTAGACTTTCGTCTAGCCCGACCCGTCCTGCCGTCAACCTGTCCAGCGAGGAACTGCGTGAGCGATGAACAACCCCCGGAACTGGGGTCTCGCCGTCGTCGCCGAGAGATACGCGAATCTCGGGAGAGGGAACGTGCTGCCCAGCGGGAACGTGAGTCGGCGGTCCGCCGACTGAGCAACTCATCGACAGCAGAGACCACTTCGGCAGGACGACGCAGCGGCGCGGATGACTCGCCGGACCTCTTTGATCAGGAAACCACCACTCCCAAAGACCAGCGCCGCAGTTCATCCCCCAAAACCACCCGGAGCAGCTCTGCACGATCTGCCAGGTCAGCGGCGTCGCCCACCACTGACCAAGGGTTTACGTCCCGGCGTGAGCGTCGTCTGCAGACTCAGCAACAGCAGACAGTGGTGCCGTCCCGGTCAGCTCAGAGTGCCTCGTCCTCTCCTTCAGCGGCACCCGCAGGCCTCCAGGAACAGCAGCCGAGTCACTACGAGCCTGCTACCCAGGCTATCTCTATGCCGCGTACTGCCGCAGTCGAACCTGCAGAACGAACCTCGCAGGAAGGTGCCGACGAAGAGCACTCCGTGGAGACTGCGGCGCCCACGTCGCGAAACGCCTCACCGTCGACACCTTTCGAAGACGTCGTTGCGCCAAGATCGCCTGCTTCTCCGGAGCACGAACAGCCGGAACCGGCCTACGAGTATGAGGATCACGACGAGTTTGACTGGGACGGCGCCTACGACGATGAATACTTCGACCATGATGAGCACGGCGCGCCAGTTTTGGTCAGTGCCTCCGGTTACGGGCGCGGGTACCAGACTGTCGCTCCGATGGAAGGCCATGTGAACCGAAATCTTCTGATGAAGAGGAGGTCAAAACGCCGTCGCAGAAACATCACTCTGACTTTCGCCCTCGTGGGATTCGCGACACTTATGATCGCCTTCGTGCTGATCGTGCAGTCGCTTCTCGGTGGGGAGGACATCGCTGACTACGAAACGGTGGCCGGTGACGAGGTGGAGTTCGAAATTTTCCCCAATGAGGGACTTGCTTCCGTCCAGAACCGTTTGGTGGAAGAAGAGATCATTGCCAGCTCTGACGCTTTTCAAGAAGCCATGGACGACCTCGATGGCGACGCGACATACCACCCGGAGACACTCACTCTGCGCGAGCAAATGCCCGCAGCTGATGCGGTTGCCGTGATCTTCGGAGATGGTGAGCAAGTCGGATACGTCAACATTAACGCCGGTTTCCGCTTGGACGAAACTCTCGAAGCTATCTCAGCTGGTGCAGAAATCCCCCTTGATGAACTCCAGGACCTCAACCAGGACCCGCAACAGTTCGGCCTGCCCGAACAGGCTGAAGACCTCGAGGGCTTCCTCGCCGCGGGTGAGTACCAGCCCGGGGTTGATGCCAGCGCCGAGGACGTCATCCAGATGATGGTGGACCCCACTCTGGACAGGCTCGAAGAACTGGGAATCACCGACGAAGATGAGCAGTGGGAGACGATGATCGTCGCATCCCTCATCACCGCTGAAGCGAATAACACCATCAGTGACGAACGCGCCCGCGACGAGCGTCTGGAAGACTACCGAATCATGGCCGGCGCGATTGAAAACCGTTTGGAGCCCGATCAGACGGAGACTGATGGTCTGCTGCAGATTGACGCGGCAGTCAACTACGGATTGGGCTTATCCGGTGACCTGCACTTCCCAGAGGAGGAGCGGCTCAATCCCGACAATGAGTACAACACCTACGTTCACCCGGGCCTGCCACCAGGTCCGATCGGGGTGCCCGTGGCGGACACCGTCGAGGCTGCCGCTGATCCGGCCGATACCGACGCCTTCTACTGGGTCACGGTCAACCCCGTCACTGGCGAAACACGCTTCAACGCCACTTTGGCTGAGCATGAGGAAGACACTCAAGAGTTCTTGCAGTTCTGCCAAGAGAACGAAGGAGCGTGTGGCCCCGGCGATGTGGACGCTGCTGAAGATGAGCTCGACGGGTGAGTGACCCCGCCCCCTTGGCACGGGCCGCAGTTCTCGGCTCACCGATCAGCCACTCCAAGTC
Source organism: Nesterenkonia haasae (assembly GCF_010119385.1). GTDB lineage: Bacteria > Actinomycetota > Actinomycetes > Actinomycetales > Micrococcaceae > Nesterenkonia > Nesterenkonia haasae. The sequence continues at coordinate 539,016 of NZ_VFIE01000017.1, read as the reverse complement.
GCCCCTGTTGCACACTGCGGCCTACCGGCACCTCGGGGTAGAGATCAGCTACACCACAATTGAAGTCAGTGATGACGGTGTCACAGACTTCCTATCTCAGCAGGGGCAGGACCCCGGGTGGGTCGGATGGTCCGTGACGATGCCGCTGAAAGCCGCAATGGTGCCGCACATGACCTCGATCTCAACCCGCGTTAAGACACTCGGCGTGCTCAATACCGTGGTCATCACGCAGGAAGGCGATGGCAGACGCTCGTTCCACGGTGAGAATACCGATGTTGACGGCATTGTCACTGCGCTCAAGCACGAGGGCATCACTCGTGACGAGCCCGCAGCGGGAACTTTCGCTGTGCTCGGGGCCGGTGGTACCTCAGCGGCAGGCCTGGCCGCGGCCGCGGAGCTTGGTTTCGCACACGCGGTCATCTACGCGCGCAATCAGGCAAAGGCCGCGGCCACTGAACACATCGCCCAACGCCTGAGTTTGCCACTCACTGTCAGGCCCCTTTCCTCGTTCGGTGAGGACCTCCGCAAGGGCCTGCTGGACGTTGTCGTATCCACCTTGCCTCCACTGGCCGCTGACACGCTGGTGCCACAGCTTCCGGCTCAGCACGATTCTCGCCCGGTCCTGCTCGACGTTGCCTATGACCCCTGGCCATCCGCACTTGCGCGCGCGTGGTCGGAGCGCGGATGGTCAGTCACCAGCGGCTTGGAGATGCTCCTGCACCAGGCGGTGCGTCAGGTCGAGCTCTTCACTGCCAACACGTGGAATCCGGCAGCGGTGCAAAATGACGCAGACCAATTCCTCATGGTGCGAAAAATGCGTTCAGCAATCGGTCTCCATGAGGGAGCAGAGGCACTGGACCGTTAGGATGAACTCCATGTTGCGTTGGCTCACCTCAGGAGAATCCCACGGCAAGTCCTTGGTCGGCATCATTGAGGGGCTTCCCGCCGGGATCGAACTCAACACTTCGCATGTCCAGGCTGCCCTGGCGCGGCGCCGGCTCGGGTACGGCCGAGGCGCGCGCATGAAATTTGAGCAGGACCAGGTTCAGCTGCTCGGCGGTGTGCGTCATGGTGTGACCATGGGAGGGCCGGTGGCTATTGAGATCGCCAACACCGAGTGGCCCAAGTGGGACAAAGTCATGTCGGCTGATCCAGTGGACCCCGATGAGATCGCTGGCCTGGCGCGCAACGCTCCACTGACCAGACCTAGGCCTGGTCACGCCGACTTCACTGGGATGCAGAAATACGGCTTCACAGAGGCTCGCCCCGTCTTGGAGAGGGCGTCCGCGAGAGAGACTGCCACCCGAGTTGCTCTCGGCACCGCCGCAAATCAGCTGTTGACCGCCCTGGGCATCACAACTGTCGCCCACACGGTGGCGATCGGATCCGTCTCGGCACCAGAAGACGCGCCCGTGCCCTCCGCCGCCGATATCGAGGCGTTGGATGCAGATCCGCTGCGCTGTTTCCACAGTGACACATCCCAGGCGATGGTGGCCGAAGTGGACACCGCCCACAAGGCAGGCGAAACTCTGGGCGGCGTCGTCGAAGTGGTGGTGGACGGTGTACCGCCAGGTCTTGGCAGTTACGTTCACTGGGACCGGCGCCTCGATGCACGCCTAGCCGGTGCGCTCATGGGCATCCAAGCCATCAAGGGCGTGGAGGTTGGAGACGGATTCCGTACTGCAGCCCGCCGAGGGTCTGAGGCTCATGACGAGATCGAGCTCAACGCCGAAGGCCAGGTCATACGAGCCACTAACCGCGCAGGTGGCATTGAAAGCGGTATGAGCATCGGCGGAACCCTCCGGGTGCGCGCCGGTATGAAACCTATCGCAACCGTTCCGAAGGCACTGCGTACGGTCGACGTCGCCAGCGGAGAAAGCACTACCGCGCACCACCAGCGCAGCGATGTCTGCGCCGTGCCTGCAGCGGGCGTGGTGGCAGAATCGATGGTCCAGCTCATCCTGGCTCAGGCGGTCCTGGAGAAGTTCGGCGGAGACTCCGTCGGGGAGGTCTCCCGCAACCTGAAGACGTACCTCGAAGCGCTTCCTGACATTGGCACCAACCCGGAGGCCGCGGGGCATCACGGCGACCCGCTGCAGGCCCCCGCGGCCATGCAGCCCTGATGAGCAATATCGTACTGATCGGCCCGATGGGGTCGGGAAAATCCACGGTGGGAGCAGCTCTTGCACGGCGTCTAGGCCGACCGCACGTGGACACGGACCATTTTTTTGTCGCCCGAAACGGACCGATTCCCGACTACTTTTCCACATATGGGGAAGAAGCTTTCCGGGCGGAGGAGGCTCGTATCGTGGCTGAATTGCTGGACGCGCCTCGGCCTTCGGTGGTGAGCCTGGGAGGCGGCTCAGTAGTCTCTGCAGCAACCCGGGCGCTCCTGAAGACCCAATTCGTGGTGATGCTCGATGTCACCGAAGCCCAGGCAAAAGCCAGAATCGGCGACGCCGCGACGCGCCCGATGCTCACCGCTGGCACTTCGGCACCGCCGATAGAGCGGTGGAAGCGCATTTACGCCGAACGCGAGCCCCTGTACCGTGAGTGCGCCGACCTGATCGTCAGCGCCGCCGAGGCAACAATCGAAGACCGAGCCCAAACCATTATTGAGGCCATGAGGAGAGATCGATGAGTACGGAACCTACTGTCATCCCAGTCGGAGAAGGAACAGGTGCCGGGGGACAGGAACTCGGCTACAGCGTCGTCGTCGGAAATGGGCTGCTGGCCCAACTGCCCGGGCTTGTGGGGCCACAGGCCGAACGTGTCCTCGTCATTCATCCCCGGGCTCTACGAGCCACCGGTGATGTAGTCCGTGAAGACCTAGAGAAGGCGGGCTACCAGGCGGTGACCGCTGAGATTCCTGATGCTGAAGAGGGCAAACACATCCAGGTCGCCGCGTTCTGCTGGCAGGTTCTCGGTCAGAACGACCTCACCCGATCAGATGCCATCGTGTCTGTCGGAGGCGGAGCGGTCACAGATGTAGCTGGTTTCGTCGCAGCCACCTGGCTCCGCGGTATCCGGATCGTCCACATGCCGACGACTCTGCTGGGAATGGTCGACGCGGCAGTGGGCGGAAAGACCGGAATCAACACTGCAGAGGGAAAGAACCTCGTGGGGTCCTTCCACCAACCCGCCGGAGTGCTCGCAGACCTTGACACGCTGGCCACTCTGCCGCGAAATGAATTGGTTGCAGGTCTTGCTGAGGTGGTCAAATGCGGGTTCATCGCTGATGAAGAGATTCTCCGCATCATCGAACGCTCTCCGGACGAAGTGCAGAAATGGGACTCCGCAGAGCTGCGTGACCTCATTGAGCGTTCAGTCCGGGTCAAAGCTGCCGTCGTGGGACAGGACGTTCGGGAAGCCGGACTTCGGGAGTCGCTGAACTACGGACACACTCTTGGCCACGCCATTGAACTTGCTGAGCGGTACCAGTGGAGGCATGGTGCAGCCATTTCCGTGGGGATGGTTTTCGCCGCGGAGCTCGCCCGAAGCTTGGGACGCCTCTCAGACGCCGAAGCTGATCGCCACCGGGACATCCTCACCAGCCTGGGACTGCCCACCAGCTACCGCGACGATCGGTGGAACCAGTTACTGGAGGGCATCAGGCGAGACAAGAAGAACCGTGGTGAGACACTCAGGTTCGTGCTGCTGAACGCTATCGGCTCACCAGCCACTGTCGAGATTCCCGACCCTTCGATCCTTTTCGCGACCTACCAAGAGATCGGTGAACCAGTCACCGGCACCACTATCTCCTTGTAACAGAAGCCTCCGGGTGAGCCTGTAGGATAGGGCGCTGATATCCGGTTGGCCGAGACCAGCACGCTGTGACAACAGAAGGTAAGACGAACCCGTGGCAACTTCGAACGACATTAAGAACGGCTCCGTACTCAAACTAGAGGGCCAACTTTGGAACACTCTAGAGTTCCAGCACGTCAAGCCTGGCAAAGGCGGAGCATTCATTCGTACCAAGCTGAGGAACATCACCTCCGGCAAGGTCGTCGACAAGACGTTCAATGCTGGCGCCAAGATCGAATTGGCCACAGTGGACCGCTCCGACTACCAGTACCTCTACCAAGACGGTGAGGACTTCATCTTCATGGACCTCCGTGATTATGACCAGATCACGGTCCCAGCGGCAACGGTTGGGGACGCAGCCAACTTCTTGTTGGAGTCCCAACAAGTCTCCATCGCCATTAATGAAGGCACACCGCTGTATCTGGAGATGCCCCCCTCAGTGGTGCTTGAAGTCACCCAGACCGACCCTGGTCTGCAGGGCGACCGGTCCAAAGCAGGAACTAAGCCGGCCACCCTCGAGACCGGCCACGAGATTCAAGTGCCACTGTTCGTAGACCAGGGCACCAAAGTCAAAGTCGATACTCGCAGTTCCGAGTATCTCGGCCGCGTTAACGACTAGCACTGTGGCGAAACGGAGCAAAGCCCGGCAACGGGCACTCGAGATTCTCTTTGAGGCCGAGCAGCGTGGAATCAACCCCCTGCAGGTGCTCACCACCCGGGTGGAGAAGGCCGATATGGTCGTCAACGAGTATGTCCGCACTCTCATTGACGGTGTCACAGAGCATCGCGAAGAGATCGATGAACTGTTGGCCACCTATGCCCGCGGGTGGACCCTTGACCGGATGCCGCCAGTAGACCTTATGGCTTTGCGCATCGGCACCTGGGAGCTGCTGCACAACGAGGAGATCCCAGACTCTGTGGCGGTGTCCGAGGCCGTGACTCTCGTCCGGAAGCTCTCCACCGACGAGTCCCCAGGGTTCGTCAACGGCGTGCTCGGAAGACTTCAGAAACTGAAACCCACACTGGGCTGAACCTTCGCGGCCACCTGATAGGCTGGCGCAGACAATTCACACTCCTTTAAAGGTCGTCCTGTGAGGCGAGGAAGGAGTCGCAGAGTGACACACTCACCTGAGACCGCAACGGTGATGACCGCGGCCGATATCGACCGCGCACTGACCCGCATTGCACACGAAATCGTCGAGGCCCAACGGGGCACCGACGAGCTGATCATTTGCGGCATTCCACGCCGCGGAGTTCCCTTGGCGCAGCGCTTGGGAGCCAAACTTGCGGATATCGACGATTCCTTCAACCCCGAGACATCACTGGGGTCACTTGATGTGACCATGTACCGGGACGATCTGCGCACTTCGGGAGCTCGCACACCTGAGCCCACCCAGTTGCCGACCACGGGAATCGATGGCAGAACCGTGGTGCTGGTGGACGATGTCCTCTACTCGGGCCGGACCATCCGAGCCGCACTCGATGCACTTTCAGACTATGGGCGCCCCCAAGCGGTCCGGCTTGCGGTCTTAGTAGACCGCGGGCACCGTGAGCTGCCCATCCGGGCTGATCATGTTGGAAAGAACATCCCCACATCCCGGACCGAACGCGTTGGCGTTCGGTTGGCTGAGATTGACGGGTTGGCGGCAGACGCTGAACAGGTTGTCATCATCCGATGAAGCACCTACTCGACACCCAAGGGCTTGCGTACCACGACGCCCTGGCGATCTTGGACACCGCAGAGGAGATGACTGCCGTATCCTCCCGGCAGGTCAAGAAACTCCCGACACTGCGTGGACGCACTGTGGTGAACCTCTTCTACGAGGATTCGACTCGAACTCGAATCTCTTTTGAAGCCGCCGCGAAGCGACTGTCAGCAGATGTCATGAACTTTTCGGCGAAGGGTTCCTCCGTCTCTAAGGGCGAATCGCTCAAGGACACAGTCCAGACGCTGGACGCTATGGGCGCGGACGCAATCGTCATCCGGCACAGTGCCTCCGGAGCAGCAGCGCAGCTAGCAGCCTCTGACTGGTCCGAAGCTGCCGTGGTCAACGCTGGAGACGGCACCCATGAGCATCCCACTCAGGCGCTTTTGGATGCTCTCACGCTGCGTCGGGGGTGGAGCTCTGCTCACCTCAACGGGCCCCGTGGAACCGACCTCACCGGCATGAAAGTGCTTATTGTCGGCGATATTGTCCACTCCCGCGTCGCCCGGTCCAATGTATGGCTGCTGCGGACGCTGGGTGCCGAAGTGCACTTGGCCGCCCCGGCGACTCTGCTTCCCTACGGCGTGGAGTCCTGGCCGGCGATAGTCCACTACAGTCTGGACGAAGCTCTCAGCGCAGCGCCGGATGCGGTCATGATGCTGCGTGTCCAGGCCGAACGAATGGGCGGGGTCTTCTTCCCCACCGCCGCTGAGTACACGCGCCGATGGGGACTGACGGACGAAAGACTCAGGGTCGTCGAACAGCTTCGCCTGGGGGACACCGACTCACCTGCGCTGATTCTGCACCCCGGCCCTATGAACCGAGGAGTGGAGATATCCTCGGCGGCGGCAGACTCGCCGCAGGCCAAGATCCTTGACCAGGTGGCCCATGGCGTGGCAGTCCGTATGGCCGTGCTGCACCTTCTACTGTCACAACGTCAACATGATGGGAACCATGATGAGTGAGAACAGAATCCGGCGGTCAGGTGCTGCGCCCCAGGAAGAGAGCACCTCATGACCGACTACCTCATTGTCGGTGCCAGCATCCTCGGGGAGGCTCCCGCTGACCTCCTGATACGCGATGGTCGCATCCACAGCATCGGTCCTGAGACCGCGCTGCTGGGTCAGGACGTGCCCATCCAGACGATCAATGCCTCCGGGCTCGTCGCTCTGCCGGGCATGGTGGACCTTCATGTTCACCTTCGAGAGCCTGGGCGTGAAGATGCCGAGACAGTGGAGACTGGAAGCCGCGCAGCCGCCAAAGGCGGATTCACCGCAGTTCACGCTATGGCCAACTCCTCGCCGGTTGCCGACACCGCCGGCGTCGTGGAGCAGGTACAACGTCTCGGGCTGGAATCAGGCTGGACAGAGGTCTACCCCGTGGGAGCCGTCACGAAAGGTCTCGGCGGCAAAGTCCTCGCCGAGCTCGGAGCCATGGCGGAATCTTCGGCCCAGGTCCGCATGTTCTCCGACGACGGCCACTGTGTAAACAACGCACAGCTGATGCGCCGGGCGATGGAATATGTGAAGACCATCGACGGGTTCGTCGCCCAACACGCTCAGGACGCAGATCTTACGGGCTGGGACACTGAGTACGCGGCACAGATGAACGAAGGCAGAGTCTCCGCCACGCTGGGGCTTCCTGGTTGGCCCGCTGTGGCCGAGGAAGCCATCATTGCCCGAGACGTGCTGCTGGCAGACTACGTGGGCTCCAGGGTCCACATCTGTCACGTGTCCACCAAGGGCTCAGTGGAGATCATTCGCTGGGCCAAGCAGCGCGGCATCCAGGTGACTGCCGAGGTCACTCCCCATCACCTGATGCTGACAGACGACTTGGTGAAGTCCTATAACCCTGTGTACAAAGTCAACCCCCCGCTGCGGACAGAAGCTGATACCCAAGCTCTGCGCGAAGCACTTGCCGAAGGCATCATCGATGTCGTCGGCACTGATCATGCCCCGCACCCGGATCAGGCCAAGGAATGCGAATGGAACCAGGCCGCGATGGGCATGACTGGGTTGGAGACGGCTCTTCCGGTAGTGCAGCACGCCATGGTCGAGACCGGGTTGATCAGTTGGCGGCGCTTTGCAGAAATCACCTCGGTTCGACCGTCTGAGATTTACGGCCATGGTCACCAGGGCCGCCCATTCGCTCAAGGTGAGCCCGCCAACATCATCTTGGTTGACCCTTCCGCCACGACCACAGTCCAGCCAGAAAATCACGCCACCAAGGGAAGGAACTCTCCCTTCCGCGGCATCGAGCTCCCCGGGCAGGTGCGGCACACATTTCTTGGCGGACACCAGGTTGTGCTCGACGGCGAATTGGCTACATCGCGGACCATGGGGAACGCCGCATGAATTCGCTCGTGGCCCACATTCCCCCCGCCCTGACGCGGGCTCCGGAGATGACCGGAACGTACCTGAACTACCTTTGGGGTGCTTTTGGCGTCGTCGCCGTATTCTGCCTCCTCATCTGGCTAGGCTGGCGAAACCGGAAGCGCCGCCAAGCGGATGTGCAGGCGCCTCAGGACGTACCCGGTGACCTGCTAGATGCGATACCCCAGGCAGCAGCTGAGGGAATGGTCATCGGCACGGTCAAGGGTGGTGAGTATTTGGAGCGAATAGCCGTCCACGAACTGGGGTTGCGCACCACAGGTCGCGTTGAGGTGCACCCGATGGGCGTCGCTATTTTCCGCTCCGGAGTGCGCAATGTATTTGTCCCAGCCGCAGACCTTGCCTATGCACGCACAGATCGCGGAATGGTCGGAAAATTCGTTGAGCGAGACGGAGTCATCATTCTCGGCTGGAGACTTGGTGAGACCGTCGTTGATACCGGCTTCCGGCCACGCCGAGCAGATGAGGGGCGCGCGCTGGTCCAGGCGCTAAATGACCTGACTGAAGGAGAGACCATCGAATGAGTGAGCCACGTATTGGACGTGACCAGACGGGCCCAGGCCAGCCGGGAGAAAACGGTGCCCAGGGCCCTACAGCGGAGACCAGCCTAGCTCTGCTCGTCCTAGAGGACGGGACGGTCTACGAAGGCAGCGCCTACGGTGCCGTCGGCGCAACCCTGGGTGAAGCTGTTTTCTCCACGGGCATGACCGGCTATCAGGAGACCATCACTGACCCCAGCTACGCCCGGCAGATCGTGGTGCAGACTGCCCCGCACATCGGAAACACTGGAGTAAACGACGAAGACCCAGAGTCCCGGCGCATATGGGTCGCTGGTTATGCGGTACGCGACGCCGCCCGCGTTCCATCAAACTGGCGTTCTGTCCGCCCCCTGGATCAGGAGCTCGCCGAGCAGGACATTATCGGTATCAAGGACATCGACACCCGGGCAGTGACCCGTCGACTTCGAAATCAGGGCTCAATGAGAGCGGGCATCTTCTCGGCAGAAGCGCTCCATGACAGCGCCGGCAACCGGAGAACGCTCACCGAATTGCTGGAGGAGGTCCGCTCCCAACCGGATATGCTTGGAGCCCGCCTGGCAGAAGAGGTCACATCTGCCCATCCGTATGTGATCGACCCCGCCGATCACGGGTGGGAAGGCGAACCTGTCGCAACTGTGGCAGCCATCGATCTCGGTATCAAAACGATGACCCCTGTGCGGATGGCCGAACGGGGACTGCGCGTCCATGTGCTGCCAGCGACCACCACGTTCACTGACATTGAGCAGCTCAAACCCCAGGGCGTCTTCCTCTCCAATGGGCCAGGAGACCCCGCAACGGCCAGTGCACAGGTGGGGCTCCTTCGAGAAGTCCTCGACTCCCGGACGCCTTTCTTCGGAATCTGCTTCGGCAACCAGATTCTAGGACGGGCCTTGGGATTCGACACCTATAAGTTGCCCTTCGGGCACCGTGGTATCAACCAGCCTGTGATGGACCACTCCACGGGCAAGGTAGAGATCACCAGCCAGAATCATGGTTTCGCCGTCGATGCTCCCGTAGGTGAAACCGTCACAGCACCAGAGTCGCGCTTCGGCCGGGTTCAGGTGAGCCACTCCAGCCTCAACGATGGAGTAGTTGAGGGCCTGCGCTGCATGGACATTCCAGCGTTCAGCGTCCAGTACCACCCAGAGGCCGCAGCCGGACCCCACGACTCTGCCTACCTTTTTGACCGCTTCGTGGACCTGATGAAGGAGCACCAGAATGCCTAAACGCACCGACCTTAAATCCGTGCTGGTGATCGGATCCGGCCCGATTGTGATTGGCCAGGCCGCCGAGTTCGACTACTCGGGGACTCAGGCGCTGCGCGTGCTCAAAGAAGAGGGCATCCGCGTGATCCTCGTCAACTCCAACCCGGCGACCATCATGACCGATCCAGAGTTCGCTGATGCCACCTATGTGGAGCCGATCAGCCCTGAGGTCATCACCAAGATCATCGCGAAGGAACGGCCCGATGCTCTGCTGCCCACTCTGGGGGGACAGACTGCGCTCAACGCTGCCATTGCCCTCGACCAGCAGGGCGTGCTCGAAAAGTACAATGTGGAGCTCATCGGTGCGAACATCGCAGCCATCGAACTCGGTGAGGATCGCCAAAAGTTCAAAGGCGTGGTCGAACGTTCCGGCGGGGAATCCGCCAGCAGCCGAATCGTCCATTCCATGGACGAGGCCCTAGAGGTCGCCGAAGAGCTCGGCTACCCCATGGTTGTCCGACCCAGCTTCACCATGGGCGGTCTGGGTTCCGGCATGGCCTACAACGAACGCGACCTATACCGGATTGCCGGCGCAGGTCTGCAGTATTCGCCCACTACTGAGGTGTTGCTTGAGGAGGCGATCCTCGGGTGGAAAGAATACGAATTAGAGATGATGCGTGATGCAAATGACAACGTCGTTGTCGTCTGCACCATCGAAAACCTGGATCCGGTCGGGGTCCACACAGGAGACTCCATCACGGTGGCGCCCTCCATGACGCTCACCGACCGGGAGTATCAGAAGCTCCGGAACATATCCATCAACATTATTCGGGAAGTCGGTGTGGCCACTGGAGGCTGCAACATCCAGTTCGCCATCGACCCGGTGACCGGGCGAGTCGTCGTGATTGAGATGAACCCACGAGTCAGCCGGTCCTCCGCCCTGGCTTCAAAAGCCACAGGTTTCGCGATTGCGAAGATCGCCACGAAACTTGCCGTGGGCTACACCTTGGATGAGATCCCCAACGACATCACCAAGAAGACTCCAGCCAGCTTCGAACCAACCCTCGACTACGTCGTGGTGAAAGTGCCTCGTTTCGCGTTCGAGAAGTTCCCAGCCGCTGACCCGACACTCACCACCACTATGAAGTCCGTCGGTGAGGCCATGGCGATCGGTCGGAACTTCACTGAAGCTCTGCAGAAGGCGCTGCGATCCCTGGAACAGCGCGGCAGCGAGTTCAGCTTCGCCCCCAGCGACGACGCGGCTGTCACGCAGCTCCTAGATGGCATGGCCACCGCCACCACCGATCGCATCTATCAGGTGCAGCAAGCACTCTTGGCAGGGGTGGAGCTCGAAGAGATTCACCGAATTACAGGTATCGACCCCTGGTACTTGGACCAGTTGGCATTGATCAATGAGACGGCCCGAGCGGTGAAGGCCGCAGAAAACCTCGACGTGCAGGTGCTCAAGACAGCGAAGCGGCATGGCTTCTCCGATGAACAGATTGGTCAGCTTCGGGCAATGGATCCCGCTGTGGTTCGCGGGGTGCGTCACGCTCTTGGCATTCGCCCGGTCTACAAGACCGTGGACACATGTGCTGCAGAGTTTCCTGCCTACACCCCCTATCACTACTCCAGCTACGACCAGGAGGATGAGATCGCCGAGCATGAAAGCCCCTCGGTGATCATTCTCGGATCAGGTCCGAATCGAATCGGGCAGGGCATTGAGTTCGACTACTCCTGTGTGCACGCCACGATGGCGCTCCGCGAAGCTGGCTACGAGACTGTCATGATCAACTGCAACCCCGAGACGGTCTCGACTGACTATGACGTCTCCACCCGGTTGTACTTCGAGCCGCTGACCCTGGAGGACGTTCTCGAAGTCATAGCAGCAGAGGAGCGCACTGGGGGAGTGGCGGGAGTCTTTGTCCAGTTAGGTGGCCAAACCCCACTCAAATTAGCCCAGAAACTGGCCGACGCCGGGGTCCCGGTACTGGGCACCAGCCCAGCGGCCATCGACTTGGCGGAGCACCGCGGCGCATTCGATCAGGTGCTCAAGTCAGCTGGTTTGATCGCTCCAAAGAACGGCACCGCTGTCAGCTTCGAGGATGCTAAAGCCGTCGCCGACTCGATCGGATATCCCGTCCTGGTACGCCCCAGTTACGTATTGGGTGGGCGCGGCATGGAAATCGTGTACGACGAGACCGGTCTTGAGCGCTACATTGCCAACGCCACTGAAGTCACTCCGGAACATCCAGTGCTGGTGGACCGCTTCTTGGAAGATGCCATTGAGGTGGACGTCGACGCCCTCTACGACGGGCAGGACCTCTATATGGGCGGAATTATGGAGCATATTGAAGAAGCTGGTATCCACTCCGGTGATTCCGCATGTGTGCTACCTCCCATCACCCTGGGCCCAGACATGCTCCAGCGGGTCCGCGAGGCCACGGCGGCCATCGCCGCAGGAGTAGGAGTGCGGGGCCTGATCAATATCCAGTTCGCCGTGGCCTCAGATGTCCTATACGTGATCGAGGCCAATCCGCGAGCTTCCCGGACTGTCCCATTCGTCTCCAAAGCCACCGGTGTCCAGCTGGCTAAGGCTGCAGCGCTTATCGGCATGGGGGTCAGTGTCAGAGACCTGAGAGGCGGAATTCTGCCTGAGCACGGAGACGGCTCGCTGTTGCCCCCCTCCGCCCCGGTCGCGGTGAAAGAGGCTGTACTGCCGTTCGCTCGGTTCCGCACCGTCGAAGGCCGCGTTGTGGACTCTCTATTGGGACCAGAGATGCGTTCCACAGGGGAGGTGATGGGAATTGACACTCACTTCGACACGGCATTCGCCAAATCCCAATTGGCCGCCAATAACCCGCTGCCCACCTCTGGAAAAGCCTTTGTCTCGGTGGCTAATCGTGATAAACGAGGTGTCATTATGCCTGTCAAGCGCCTGGCAGACCTCGGATTCTCCATAGTGTCGACCGGCGGCACAGCCGACGTGCTGCGCCGCAACGGCATCACTTGCGAGGTGGTCGACAAGATCGCTGCCACGCCAGAAAGTGAAGGGACAGTTCTACCGCTCGTCGAGTCTGGAGAGATCGCTCTGATCATTAATACGCCATCAGGCGGAGACGCCCGCAGCGATGGTTATGAGATTCGGGCTGCTGCCACGAGTCTGGGCGTTCCAGTCATCACCACAATTGCTGAGTTCGGCGCGGCTCTGCAGGCCATTGAGGCGCAGCGCACCCACAGCTGGTCAGTCGCGTCGCTACAAGAGCATGCGGCCGCCCTGCACAGCGCAGGTCTGGCAGTTGCAGGTGCTTCGTGACTCCATTCGGCACGAGGCTCGCTGAAGCATTCGACGCCCACGGACAGCTGTGCGTCGGCGTAGACCCGCATCCTGCCATTCTCAGCCAATGGGGGCTTCCGCAGGACCCTCGTGGGCTCAGAGAGTGCGCTATGAGGGTCATCGAGGCCGCAGCGGGCCGGGTAGGCGTGGTGAAGCCTCAGGTCGCGTTTTTCGAAAGCCACGGCGTACGGGGGCTCCACGTATTGACGGAGGTCATCGAGGCGGCCAAACAGGCAGGGCTGCTGGTCATCGCTGATGCAAAGCGCGGTGATATCGGCTCAACGATGGAGGCATACGCAGAAGCTTGGCTGAACCCCACCAAAGACTTTGCGGTGGATGCGCTGACGGTGAGTCCGTTCTTGGGATTCGCGTCTCTGGAACCGGCTGTTCGGCTGTCGGAGAGCTACGGGGCTGGGTTGTTCGTTCTGGCGCTGACGTCCAACCCTGAGGGCCAGCAGGTCCAACTGGCCCATGGCGAGAACGACCAGACTGTCGCCGGCTCAATTGTGGAGGCTGTGGCGGCGTCGAACGCTGCTGCAGGTCAGGGAGCTCGGTTGGGAAATGTCGGGCTGGTGGTCGGAGCCACGACCGCGCACCTGGCTGAGGAGAATGGTATAGACCTCAGTGAGGGGAAACCACCGATTCTGGCACCAGGATACGGCGCTCAGGGGGCTTCGGCGGCTCGTATGCGGAGCACTTTCGGGGCCGCCTGGGACCAAGTGGTCGTCAACTCCTCCAGGGCAATCCTCTCCGCGGGGCCAACGGTCACCGACATCGTCTCAAATATTGAGCAAGCGCGCGCTGATCTGGAGTGACACCGTCTATTTAGGGGGTGCACATGTCACGTCCTATTGCCCCTGACGACGATTGCGGCTAGATTCTGCCCAAGGAACAAACCAGCAGGGGGACGACGCATATGAAGGAGAGGACCCGGTGGCACTGCGAGAACTGACCCAAGAAGAGCGCGACACCGCCCGGCAGAAAGCACTGGCGGCTCGGGCGGAACGCGCTGAGGTGAAGCGCGGGTTCGGCGCTGGCACGCTCAGCTTCGACCAGGTACTGGAGCGCGCAGGCGCCTCAGAGGCTGTTGCGCGACTGAAAACTATAGAGCTTCTCGAAGCTCTACCAGGCGTTGGGCGGGTGACGGCCACGAAGATTTTGGAGGACCTGGGAGTCTCGACCAGCCGCCGGCTGGGAGGACTGGGCGTGAAGCAGCGGAGGGCGTTGACGGAGCATCTGGCACAATTGAGCTGATGCCATCAGAAGCCTCCGTGCCACAAGTCACCGTACTTGCCGGGCCCACCTCGGTGGGCAAATCGACGCTGAGTCGCTATATCCGTGCCACATATCCGCAGGTACATTTTTCCGTCTCGGCTACCACGCGGCCTGCACGTCCAGGAGAAGTCCACGGTGAGGACTACCTGTTCATCACCGACCACCAATTTGATGAGCTCCTCGCTGAAGACGCTTTCCTGGAATGGGCTGTGGTCCACCGGAAGCACCGGTATGGCACCCTCCTCGCTACAGTGGAGGAGGCCCTTGCCGATGGGAAGAACGTCCTATTGGAGATCGATCTCCAAGGGGCGCGCCAGGTCCGCAACAAGCTGCGCTCGGCCCAATTTGTATTCCTAGCGCCGCCGAGCTTTGACGATCTGGTTGAACGACTCATCGGTCGAGGAACAGAATCTGAAGAGGAACAGCAGCGCAGGCTGGAAACCGCTAGAATAGAGCTTGCGGCAGAACCAGAATTCGATGTCACGATCATAAATGACGAGATCGATAGGGCCGCAAGAGAACTTATTGCCCATATGGGCATTGAACTGACGACCAACGCGTAAGGAACCTGAGTGACTGAGCAGCTCGAAGGCATCATCAACCCGCGGATCGACGACCTCATGAAGAAGGCCGATTCCAAGTACTCGCTGGTGCTCTTCGCCTCCAAGCGTGCACGCCAGATCAACAACTATTACGCCCAGCTGCACGAGGGTCTCTTTGAGCACATTGGGCCTTTGGTTGAGACCAAACTCAATGAGAAGCCCCTCTCGATCTCCATGAGGGAGATCAATGAGGACCTGCTGGTGCAGAAACCTGCAGCTGAGGCGCCGGCAGCCTGACCTGGCGCGGAACTATGCGCATAGTTCTTGGAGTCTCGGCGGGTATCGCTGCCTATAAGGCTGTGTATCTGGCACGGCTCCTCAAAGAGGACGGCCACCAGGTAGACGTCATCCCTACGGAGAGCTCCTTGGAGTTCGTCGGGAGAGCTACCTGGGAAGCCGTCAGTGGCCGTGCCGTCAGCACAAGCGTCTTCGAAGGCGTTGAAGAGGTTCGCCATGTGCGGATAGGTCAAGAAGCAGACCTCATTCTGGTAGCTCCTGCGACTGCAGACTTCCTGGCGCGTGTGCGCGCGGGCATGGCCAGTGACCTACTGAGCACGACCCTGCTTGCTACCGAGGCGCCCATACTTTTGGTCCCTGCCATGCACACAGAAATGTGGCGTAATGCAGCGACCCAAGACAATGTGGCAATCCTCCGAGACCGCGGCATCGAGGTCATGGAACCAGCCGTCGGCAGACTGACCGGCAAAGACTCGGGTCCGGGCAGGATGCCCGAGCCCTCCGAGATTTATACCCGTGTCCAGCAACTCTTCTCGGTAGAGCCCACCAACTTCGGCTACGCCTACGCCCCGGCCTCGGGCACCTTCTACGCACCGGACCCTGAGATCCAACCACCCCTGAGGGGGCGCCAAGTGGTCGTGACGGCCGGTGGAACCCGCGAGCCATTGGACCCGGTTCGCTACCTCGGCAATCGGTCCTCGGGGAAACAGGGCTTCGCCCTTGCCAAGGAAGCCGCCGCAGCGGGAGCCCAGGTGCATCTGATCGCTGGAGTCACTGATGCAGAGCCGCCGCAGGGTATC
>NZ_VFIE01000017.1:460045-523088 GCF_010119385.1 Nesterenkonia haasae | reverse complement strand
GCTCACCTGACTGTGGAGCACGTGGAAACGGCGGCTGAGCTGCAAGAGGCTGTGCTGCGGGAAAGTACCCAGACTGATGTGCTCATCATGGCCGCGGCTGTAGCCGACTTTCGGCCCGCTGATTACAACCTGGCCAAGATTAAGAAATCCGATGACGGACAGAACCCTGTCATCACTCTTGAGCGGAACCCTGACATCCTTGCGGACACCGTGCGGCGCCGCAGCGAGTCTGGCAACGGCCCCGCTGTGATTGTCGGCTTCGCCGCTGAAACGGGCGACGCCGCCCACGCACCCATTGGGCTGGCTGAACAGAAACTCAAGCGAAAAGGCTGCGACCTCCTGGTCCTCAACCAAGTGGGCGAGAACCTCGTCTTCGGCCAGGATGCCACCGAGATCTACATACTCGCCTCGGATGGCGCCCAGCAGAAGCTCGGCGAAAACGAGCCTGTTCATGTGGTCGGAAATAAGGCGGAGGCAGCCGCAGCGGTCATCGCACGCACCGCCCGGCTTCTCAGCGAACCTGAAGCCTGAGCCAGGCACGCCGCGTTGCGCCGTATGACAGCGACGCAGAGCGCCTATGTGGCGCACGTTAGGATGAGCCGGTGAGCACAACCAACCCCCTGCGCCTCTTCTCCTCCGAGTCGGTGACAATCGGCCATCCGGACAAGATATGTGACCAAGTCTCTGATGCCATACTTGATGCCCTGTTAGCAGTTGATCCCGACTCGCGGGTCGCCGTTGAGGCGCTGACAACCACTGGTCTGATGCATGTAGCGGGTGAGGTCACCACCAACGGTTATGTCGAGATCCCACAGATCGTCCGGTCTACGCTCCTCGGCATCGGATACGACTCATCCGCCAACGGTTTCGACGGCGCCCGATGCGGCGTCTCCATTTCCATCGGCCAGCAGTCACCGGACATCGCCGGTGGGGTGTTCAACTCCCTCGAAGCACGGTCGGGAGCCCAGGATCCGCGTGAGGCGCAGGGCGCCGGTGACCAAGGCATCATGTTCGGCTACGCCACCAACGAGACTGAAACCTACATGCCTACGCCGATCGCATTGGCTCATCGGCTGTCCGCGCAACTCACCAAAGTCCGCCAGGACGGCACATTCGACTACTTGCGGCCCGACGGCAAGACTCAGGTCACCATCGGCTATGACGGTGCAAGGCCCGTCTCCCTCGACGCAGTCGTGGTATCCACCCAACACACACAGGAAACCTCGCAACAGCAGCTCCACGCCGAGATCTCGGAATCCGTTATCGCACCAGTAGTGGCTGAGGCCGGCCTCGACCTCAGCACCATGGAAGAGATCATCAACCCCTCAGGACCGTTCGTGGTCGGAGGCCCTGTCGGTGATGCTGGTCTGACGGGCAGAAAGATCATCGTCGACACCTACGGCGGGTTCGCCCGGCACGGCGGCGGCGCCTTTTCCGGCAAAGACCCCTCCAAAGTCGACCGGTCTGCAGCCTATGCAATGCGCTGGGTGGCCAAGAACGTCGTCGCAGCGGGACTAGCTGATCGGGCAGAGATCCAGATAGCGTACGCAATAGGCCGTGCACACCCCGTTGGGATCTACGTCGAGACCTTCGGCACCGAGCATGTGGATCCAGTGGCGATTTCATCCGCAATTCGCGACGTGTTCGACTTACGTCCGCTGGGCATTATCGAGGACTTGGACCTGAAGCGCCCGATCTACGCCGAGACCGCCAAGAATGGCCACTTTGGTCGCTCGGAGTTTCCATGGGAAGCGCTCAACCGCGTCGAGGCCCTGCGTTCGCAGTTCAACGCCTGATCCCACGGCCCTGACCGACGAGCAGGCCCGGCACCGATACACCCCTCTCTAGCCGCGACCCGGAGCATCTCAGCGCATCAGGATACGATCGCTGGCGTGAAGGAGGTGAGCGGAAGTGACTGAGCGTGATGGTGATCAGCCCGCTCTGCTGGACGCACTAGCGCCTGCCCCGGCGGCGAAGTTGCCTGCGGGGGCTGCCGAGAACCTGCCTATCGCGCAGGTGTTACTTGAATCTCCAGTGCCTCACCTGGACCGGATTTTCGACTATGCAGTCCCGATCGATTTGGACGAGCAGATTGTCCCGGGCGCACGGGTCAAAGTGCGCTTTTCCTCCCGCGATATGTCCGGATACGTTCTGGACAGAGCTCATACGACGACGGCCCCTAGGCTCACGCTTATCAGCAAAGTCGTCACCGCCTTGCCCCTGCTGTCCCCTGAAGTGCTCACGCTCTGTCGTGGCGTGGCGGAACGCTACGCCGGAGTCACTGCAGATGTGTTGCGAGCCGCCATTCCACAGCGAGCAGCCCGTGTGGAGAAGGAGTTCGCTGGCGAAGAGGCACCCGCTCCTGCCCCGGTGCCCACCGATCCCGGGCCCCGTGAAGCTACCCTCGCGTTGAAATCATTCGGGGACGACGGCTGGCCGAATCTTGTTGTCACAGCTGCCAAAGCCGCTCACGCTGTAGGCAAAGGCGTGATTGTGGCCGTCCCAGATCAGCGCGACGTCGACCGGGTGATGCCCCTTTTGGAACAGGAGCTTGGGGCTGACACGGTGGCTCAGCTCACCGCAGAGATGGGTCCCACCCCTCGTTACAGATCCTACCTTCGGCTCCGCTACGGACAGGCGCGTGTGGTGCTGGGAACTCGCTCAGCGGTCTTCGCTCCGGTGCAGGGTCCGGCGCAGATCATCATCGTCGACGATCACGACCCCAGCCACCAGGAGCCGCGCGCGCCCTATCACCACACCCGTGAAGTGGCTCTGCTGCGCAGCGTGCAGACCGGAGCGGGCATACGGTTCATCTCAACCTCGCGGAGCCTAGAAGTTCAACGCCTCGTGGAACGCGGATGGCTGGCGGAGCTGAGTCCGCCACGAACTGTGCGGACCGGGGCTTCACCAGTGGTGACCGCCTCCAGCGACTCCTATCAGCAGGAGCGGGACCCCACGCTGCAGCGCGCCAGACTGCCCGGAGTGGCCTACAGAACCGCCCGCGACGGGCTTGAACGCGGTCCAGTCCTAGTCCAGGTGGGCCGGACCGGCTTTATCCCCGCAGTGCTGTGCGAACGCTGCCGTGCACGCCAGGTGTGCCCGGAATGTCACGGCCCGCTGGCGCTGCCGGGCCACTTCGGGCAGTCCGATTCGCTGCGCTGCCGCTGGTGCGGACTGCACCAGCGCGGTCACCGGTGTCCCGAATGCGGAGCAGGCAGATTCCGGGCAGGGGCAATAGGAGCCGACCGCACAGCTCAGGAACTGGGCAGAGCGTTTCCCAATATCCCGGTGATCTCATCAACCAGCGACCACCCCGTGCGCGAGGTGGCGGACAAGCCCTCGCTAGTCATCAGCACGCCTGGGGTCGAACCGGTGGCTCGTGAAGGGTATGCTGCGGCACTCATCCTCGATGGTGATGCCCAGCTCGCCAGGGAAGGCCTCGACGTTCCGCGACAGGTGCTGTCACGGTGGTTCAACGCTGCTTCCCTCGTCCGGAGTCGAAGCCAACGTGGCGCGGTTGTGGTGACCGCCGACGACCCAGAATTGACCGGTGCGCTTGTCCGCTGGGACCCGGCAGGCTACGCACGGCGGGAGCTATACCGACGGCTGGAACTAGATCTGCCGCCGGCAGTCCGGATGTTGACGATCACAGGAGACTCCCGAGAAGCTGAGGCGTTTGTAGCCCAGGTGAAGCTCCCCGAGGGGGTGAACTGGGTCGGCCCCGCCCCGACGGAGGAGGGGACCCACCGCTGGATGCTGTTCTTCGGCTACGCGCAGGCGGCAAGTGTGGTCGCGGAGGTGTCCCGTGCTCGAAGGACCGGTTCGGCGTATACCGCCGGCCAGGGCCGTGCACTGCGCATCGCTGTCGACGACACCGCTGCGCTGCAGTTCTAGAACCCACTGAGTAAACGCGCGGTCGCTTTATGAGCCGACCGAGGTCACTTCCGAGACAAATCCGCGAATGGCCCGTGCCAGCTGAGCGGGTTTTTCATAATGCACCAGGTGACCAGCTCCGCGGATCACCTCCAGCCTGCCTTGGGGCAGTGCGTCCCGCAGTGCCCGAAGCCCGTCCGACGTGCTGAGACTGTCCTGGGCACCGGGCAACAGCAATGTGGGCACACTGACTGCTGGTGCGAACTGCGTTGCTGTGTGCCGGCTCGAAGCCCGATATGACTCCAGGAGCGTCTGCCGATCCGAATAGCCACCAAAGAATTGACGGTGCTGGTCTTTCACGAAAGCCGCCAACTGGTCATCCCACCCGACTCCTAGTGTGAGATTCATCACCTCTAGAACTGTGGTTGAACGCAGGACGGCGTCCCCTGCGGATTCAGGAAGAACTTCTGTGAAGCGGTAGTACAGGTCGACAAGAGCGGCGCCGGGGAGGAGTCTTCCGCGGAATATGTTATTGCTGATTGGTGCACTCAGTACCAGGCCGGACCAGTTCCGGTTGGACGCAGCGCAGTGGGCTGAGCACACGGTGCTCCCAAACGAATGTCCCACCAGACAGTCACCCTCACCCAGGTCCATGGCATGAGCCACTGCTTCAACGAACGCCGCGTAGAGTTCGAGACTGTGCTCAACACGCCCACCATTCTGCGTCCGTAGGGATGGTGACTGCCCATGGCCGGGCAGGTCTGGAACCAGCACTTCGAACTCAGGTAGCCCATCGGCGATCAGCTGCATACCGTGGTGGTCGCCACGGAAACCGTGGACAAGCAGCAGTCGTCCGGAGGCAGGTGCGGTAGCCGGGGCGCGGTAGCGCCAGACTGTGCTTTCAGTGCTGATCTCATGGCTGTCGAGTTCGACCCGAATCGGGACCGTGACCTGCTCTGGCTCCCGGTGAGAATGCTCCGCCCAGGGCGCAGGGAGGAAGCGAGGCTGCGTCGTCGTCTGTATTTTTCCCACGAAGCACAGCGTAGCGAGTCCCAGAACCATCTAGACTGTCCTGAGTCGAATTTTCCGTGAACTGTTGAGGTGCGCACCTGTGAGCGAAACCGCTGAAAAGCAGTCCTACGACTTCCGAACGATTGAGGCCAAATGGCTGCCGTTCTGGGAGCAGGACGGGACCTTTGTGGCCCACTCCGCCGACGAGCGGCCCAAGAAGTATGTCTGCGATATGTTCCCCTATCCATCCGGTGACCTTCACATGGGCCACGCTGAGGCCTTCGCCATCGGCGACGTCCCGGCGCGCTACTGGAGGCTGCGCGGCTTCAACGTGCTGCACCCGGTCGGGTGGGACTCATTTGGGCTGCCCGCAGAGAACGCCGCCATCAAGAACAACGCGCACCCGGCTGAGTGGACCTACCGCAATATCGAGACCCAGGCCACGAGCTTCAAACGCTATGCCATCAGCACCGACTGGACTCGACGGCTGCACACATCGGATGAGCTGTACTACCGGTGGACCCAGTGGCTGTTCCTTAAACTTTACGAACAGGGCCTGGCCTACCGAAAAGACTCGCCGGTCAACTGGTGTCCATCCTGTCAGACCGTGCTCGCCAATGAGCAGGTCGTCTCCGGCGCCTGTGAACGCTGCGGCACCATGGTCACCAAGAAGGCCCTCAACCAGTGGTACTTCAAGATCACCGACTATGCCGATCGGCTGCTGGACGATATGGACCAGCTGGAGGGCTCCTGGCCGGAGCGTGTGCTGGCCATGCAGCGCAACTGGATTGGCCGGTCGGAGGGGGCGCACGTCGACTTCGCCATTGATGGTGGACACACCGTGACCGTGTTCACCACCCGTCCGGACACACTCTTCGGTGCCACATTCTTCGTCGTTGCTGCTGATGCGCAGCTGGCCGCCGAGCTCGTCACAGAGGATCAGCGCGCTGATCTGGAGTCCTATCGCGAGCAGCTGAAGTCCGTTTCGGACATCGAGCGTCAGGCCACTGACCGCAAGAAGACCGGGGTCTTCCTCGGCGTCTACGCGACCAATCCTGCCACCGGAGCCCAGATGCCGGTCTACGCCACTGACTACGTTTTGGCGGACTATGGCACGGGCGCTGTGATGGGCGTTCCAGGTCAGGATCAGCGCGACTGGGAGTTCGCCAAAACATTCGACCTGCCCATCGTGCGGACGGTGCAGCCGCCTGCCGAGTTCGACGGTGAGGCCTACACGGGTGCCGGAGCCGCCATCAACTCCGCACATGGCGACATCTCCCTGGACGGGTTAGAGGTCGAGCAGGCTAAGGCGACCATCATAGATTGGCTGCAGAGCAAAGGAACTGGTCGCGGCACCGTCAATTTCCGGCTGCGCGACTGGCTGGTTTCGCGCCAGCGCTTCTGGGGTGCACCAATCCCCATCATCCACTGCGCCGAGTGTGGCGAGGTGCCCGTTCCCGAGGACCAGTTGCCAGTCACGCTGCCCACCGATATGCGCGGGGAGCAACTAGCACCCAAGGGCAAGTCTCCACTGGCTTCCAACACCGACTGGGTGAACGTTGAGTGCCCCCGCTGCGGCAAGTCCGCGACCCGGGACACAGACACCATGGACACGTTCGTCGACTCCTCCTGGTATTACATCCGGTACATCGATCCCACCTCCACCGACGTGATCTTCCCCACCGATGAGGCGAACGAGTGGTTGCCCGTCGACCAGTACGTTGGCGGCGTGGAGCATGCGATTCTGCATCTGCTTTATTCGCGATTCATCACCAAGGCGCTTCACGACATGGGGTTAGTAGATTTTGTAGAACCATTCCGTGCCCTGCTCAATCAAGGACAGGTTCTCAATGGCGGCAAGGCCATGTCGAAATCACTGGGTAACGGCGTGCACTTGGGCGAACAGTTGGACGAGTTCGGTGTCGATGCCATCCGACTCACGATGGTCTTCGCTTCACCGCCTGAGGACGACGTCGACTGGGCCGATGTCAGCCCGGCGGCCAGTCAGAAGTTCTTAGCGAGAGCCTGGCGACTGGCGCAGGACGTCACGAGTGAACCTGGTACGGACCCTGCCGCCGGTGCCAAGAAGCTGCGGGCTGTGACTCACCGAACCATCGCTGATGCTCAGACATTGTTGGATGATCAGAAGTACAACGTCGTGATTGCCCGCGCCATGGAACTGGTCAATGCTGCGCGCAAGGAACTCGACTCCGGGGCAGGTTCGGACGACCCCGCTGTCCGGGAAGCCGCTGAGTTCACCTCACAGGTCCTCTCCCTCGTCGCTCCGTATACGGCGGAGGACATGTGGGCGAAGCTAGGCCATGAGCCGTCTGTGGCGAACTCCACCTGGCCAACCGTCGAGGAGGCACTGTTGGTCCAGGACACCATCACTGCGGTAGTCCAGGTCAAGGGCAAATTGCGCGATAAACTCGAGGTACCGACGGACATCACCGAGGAAGAGCTGGAGCAGCAGGCGCTGGCACTTCCTAAAATTCAGAAGTACATCGCTGATGACGGCGGAATACGTAAAGTGATTGTTCGGGCACCGAAACTCGTGAATGTTGTGACAGGGTAGATCTCCCTACTTAGTCAGAGGCGACTATGGACACTGTGAGCTGGGTGCAGTCCCTGGACACTGAGCTGTACTCCAGGCGCTCAGCGATGCCGGGCCGCAAACCGGTCCTGCGACGTACCCGCGGACGTATCGCAGTGGTGACAGACGCCGCCTGTGCCCTGCCTGTCGACGCTTCAACCGGTGACCTAGAGTTGGGCCTGCTCGGGGACCACATACGGATCGTGCCCATCCCAGTGATGATAGACGCCAGCCCGCAGCAAGGTCAGATGTACCCAGAGTGGTCACATGAGCTTGTTCGGGACCTGCCCCTAGCTCTGGCGCAGGGACTGCCGGTGCGCACCTCACGCCCCTCACCGGGCAGGATTGCTGAGACATACGAGCAGCTGCACCAGGCGGGGTTCGCAGGTGCGGTGTCTATCCATCTGTCGGCGAAGCTCTCAGGCACTGTCGATGCAGCACGGCTCGCCGCACGTGATGCGCCTTTGCCCGTGACAGTTCTCGATTCAGCGCAGGCGGGCCTCGGGCTCGGCCACACGGTGGTAGCGGCTGCCCTCACAGCCCGTCTGGGCGGAACAGAGGAGCAGGTCAAGCAGACGGCTAAAACCGTCGCTTCCAGTTCGCGCTCCTTCTTCGCAGTGCCTAGCTTGGAACAGTTGCGTCGCGGAGGGCGAATCAACAGGTTGGCTTCGCTGCTGGGGTCGATGATGCGCATTAGACCGCTCCTCGCGCTGCGAAACGGCGAGATCGTGCTGGTGGAACGAACGCACTCCATGCCTCGGGCTCTTGCCCGAATGGCTGAGGCAGCCATCGAATATGCTCAGACATTGCAGAATCCGCGGCTGGGGGTCCAATGTTGTGGGAATCCGGCGGATGCTGCCGAGCTCGCGGCGGAGGTGCTGCCCTATTCTGCGCAGCCGGTACCTGTGATTGAACTGCCACCTGGGTTAGCTGCTCATCTGGGACTCGGAGCCTTGGGAATCAGCGTTAGTGCTGGTAGCTGAACCACCGGACACTGCGCTTTCGACAGACTTATCCCCAGCAGTTGCTCTAAGGCCTCTGACCCTCCGGAAACTCCACACAGTCTGACTTTGGGTCGGGGGCGCCACGCGGGGGAAACCTAGCCTGATATCCATGGAACGGCATGGCGCGAGGCACCCGGCTGAAGAGCTGATGACTCGCCGTGAACAGCTCAGAGCGCAGCGTCAGGCCGATCACGCGTCCCCAGCTCGATTCGGATTGCGGTGGGGCGCAGTGGCGGTATTTCTGGTGCTGCTCATCACCTGGGCCACGGTCTCTTGGCTTACCTCGCGGCCCACTGATCGATCCCTGCCGGAACCGCCTTCCTTTGCAGAAACATCCGAAAACCGTCCCCGTGAGTCACCAGGTGACGAGCTAGCGGAGCAGAACACTCAAGCTTTTGACTCACCGGACTTGGTGGTGGTGCACGTCGCAGGGGCTGTTCAGGAGCCGCAGGTGGTTCACATGGAGGCCGATGACCGAGTCGTAGATGCAGTGGAAGCTGCCGGCGGATTCACTGAGGATGCCGCCCCCGAGGGTGCGAACCTCGCAGCATCTGTCGTTGACGGGGAGATGATCTACGTACCTACCGTTGAGGAATTGGACGCTGGACAGGCGCCTCCGGTGGGAGCCGGGTCCGATGACCTGAGCGGAACCGTAGAGAGCGCACAGGTGGACCTCAATTCCGCCCATGCTGATGAACTGGAGCAGCTTCCAGGTATTGGTCCAGCATTGGCCGACAGGATCCTCACGTATCGCGAGACCAACGGGGGGTTCAGTTCCCTGGAGGAACTGGCCGCAGTCAGTGGTATCGGTCCGGCCATCATCGAGAGTATCGCTGACGATGTCACGTGGTAAGCATGGCTGAGCGGCATCAGCCTCTCGACCTGCGCCTGGCTCCGGCGGCGCTTACCGGATGGATCATAGCGTTGGTGGTTGTACAGAGTGGGCTTCCCCATTCGCTGCGCATGGGGTGTGGACTGCTCCTTGGTGCATTGGTTGCTGCTGCCGGTGCATTGCTGCTGACAAGAACTGGGCGATCTTCACACACGGCAGCAAACGCTCCCTCAGAGCGCAGACGATTCCTGGCGGCGGTGCTGCTCCACCTGGCGCTGAGCTCCGGCGTAGCATCGGGCATCGCCCTATCGGCCGCCCAGACCCAGCACGGCCACGAAGAGTCCGGGTGGGCGAATGCCGTGGAGTCGCAGGTGCCGGTGAGTGTCACTTTTCGAGTCACCAGGGATGCACTTCCCGTCCAGCAGCTCAGCGGAGACGGTTTTAGGACCCAAGCTGTTGTGCTGAGTTGGGGGGAGCGACCTCAGCCGGTCCGAGCGAACGTGATGATCTTCACTGAGACCGAGCTGCGTGCTGGGCACCGGTATACGGCGATGATGAGTCTCTCCGCGACCAAAGCCACCGATCGCACCACCGCTGTTTTGCGCCCATTCGGATCCGCTGAGCCGCATCGTGAGGAATCGGACCGCTGGGCCCATATGGCTGATGTCTTCAACGGTCTCCGCGACGCGACAGCACACCAGTCGTCCTACGCAGTGGGGGAGTCGCCTGCACTGTTGCCTGGAGTCATCTTGGGGGACCGATCTGCTCAGAGCGAGGAACTTACCGATGCCATGCGCGTCTCCGGCCTGACGCATATGACGGTGGTCTCCGGGACTCACTGCGCTTTGGTCATGGGTGCGCTCCTGGGTCTGTCACGTATGCTGCGCATGCCCCGCTGGTGCATGTTGCCGCTGCTCGTCACTGGGTTGGTGCTGTTCGTGCTGCTCGTTCAACCCGCCCCGAGCGTCGTTCGCGCCGCTGTGATGGGATCTATCGGAGCCTTGGCCGTATTTGCTGGGCGTGGCCGGGCTTCTTCGGCGTTGCTGTGTCTGTGCGTGATCCTGCTTCTGGTCTTCGACCCGTGGTTTGCTGTTGAACCAGCTTTCCAGCTCTCTGTGGCAGCCACTGCCGGGATTGTCTTGATCGGCGCCAGGCTCAAGGACATCTTCGTCGAACGCCTGCCGAGCTTCGTCGCGGCTCCCTTGGCACTTGCAGTCTCAGCCCAACTGTTCGTCACTCCGGTGTTGCTGCCCATCGCAGAGGGAGTCACCCTGTACAGCATTCCGGCGAATATTCTCGCCGGCCCATTGCTGCCTCTCGTCACGGTTCCAGGAACGCTGGCCGCAGTGGTGTCCACCACTGTGCCCTGGTTCTCCACCGGACTGCTCTGGCTGGCCGGACTCCCCGGCGCCGGTATTGCCATCATTGGCTACGCAGCTGCCTCGTTGCCCCAGGCATTGGCACCGTGGCCGACGGGGATAGTCGGCTGGGTGCTGGCAGGTTTGTACACAGTCGCCGCCCTCGCGCTGTGCCGGATGGTCATCGACTCTCGACGTCGTCCACACAGGGGAGAAGGACTCCTGCTTGGGTCGGCATGCGGGGCCCTGGTCGCGGTGATTCTTCCGCTGAGCGCCCTGCCTGTGCCACTTCTCGGGCAAACAGCACCGGATGACTGGCGGTTGGCGCTCTGTGACGTGGGGCAGGGTGACATGCTTGTCGTTCGGACCGGTGAGAACGCGGGGGTTGTAGTAGACACGGGTGAAGAACCAGAGTTGGCTCGAGCGTGCTTGAGCACACTTCGGGTGGAGCACGTGGATATTCTGATGATCACGCATGACCATCTTGACCACTATGGAGGTACTCCTGGTGTCGCGGAGGCGGCAGCGATTGGGACGATCATCTACTCAGGAGCTGCCGGGTGGAGCGTGCTAGAGGCTGTGGAAGCCCACGATGGCACTGTTTTGCATGTACCTGAGTCCCGGGGCCGGGTGGGACAGCGCCAGCGCCATGATGGCTCGTTTCCGGTGAGCTGGCAGGTATGGGCCGCGGCGGACTACCACACCAATACCAATGACAATTCATTGGTCGTGCACTTTGAGCTCTGGGAGGCCGAAACGTCAGCAGGCGCAGTCGGATCCGCGACCGATCCGCTGCGCCTGCTGACACTGGGTGACCTCGAAGAGGACATCGCGGGCATCCTGCTCGCCCGAGACGCTTTACCGAGTGTTGTTGATGTTCTGAAGGTCTCCCACCACGGTGCCGCTAACGGCGGGACCGCTGTCCTTAAACACACGGAGCCAGCCATAGCCCTCATCGGGGTAGGGGAGAACAACGATTACGGTCACCCATCGGAGGAGGTGGTGGCAGTCCTAGATGATCTAGGAACTGCCACCTACCGCACCGATGAGCATGGAACCGTTGGTTTCACCCTCTCCGAGGAGGCTCTGAACCCAGTGTTATTGAACTCGTGGAACAGTCCTAGCCGCTGACGACGGGGAGCTTCAGCTCGTCACCGACGAAAATGAGGTTCGGATCATCGATCTGGTCAGTGTTTGCGCCCCAGATGTCTTTCCAATCCAAGTCCAGCGCATCTGCGATGGAGCCCAGTGTGTCACCGGACTGGATAGTGTACGCCTCGCCTGAGAGCTGGACGTCAGCGTTAGGCTGGGCGGAGAATTCTCCGGCCGGCTGCGGCGACTGCTGCTGCTGCTGCGGCGCCTGCTGCTGAGGTGCCTGCTCTGCCTGTTGCGGAGCCTCTGGCTCCGGCTGTGGTGCGGGGGCCTGCTCGGTCTGCTGCGGGGCCTGCTGCTGGGGTGCTTCCTGGGTCTGCTCAGGAGCTGGTTCAGGGGCAGGTGCACTGCCTCCACCATTCGGGCTACCCGAGAGTCCGAGCTGGCTGGAGCATGAAGGCCACTGGCCCCAGCCTGCGGCGGCCTGCAGCTTTGTAGCCACGGCGATCTGCTGGTCACGGGAAGCCTGGTGCGGGTACTCCGCGTACTGCTGGCCGCCCATGGAGTCCCAGGTGGCCTTCATGAACTGGAGTCCACCGTAAAAACCGTTACCGGTGTTGATGGACCAGTTGCCGCCGGACTCGCACTGAGCCAAACGGTCCCAGTCGCTCTGAGCGTTTGCCACGGGGGCCTGGGCCACGACTGCGCCGCCGGCCAGAGCAGCGGCCGCTACGGAGCCTCCGACGAACTTCTTCCAAGTGGGGGTGGTCTTCATAAGAGTCTTGATTCCTCACAGAGGTTGGTGGTCTGTTTTCTGTGATGCGGGTGACGCGATGGGAATGTCACGCCAACATCACTTTCAATGTCCGCACTCCAGTAAAGTGTCTCAGAATGGTCACGTCAACCGGCTTCCGCGAGGGTCCCAAGAGGCAAGAACCCCGGAAAATCAGTCATGCACTAGCGTTATCATCTCGTGATCTTAGTTTCTGTGAGTTTTATGTGAATAAAAATCGACTGTGCACCTTGGACGTCACGAGGCGGGGTATTAGCCAGCCGTCTAATGCCACTTCTAGTCAGGCCGGGCAGGCTCGACTCCGGTCGGTCGGCTACGTAAAATCGGCCCATGGCGAAGGTGATTGGAATTGGCGGGTTCTTCTTCCGTGCAGGAGATCCTGACCGATTGGGTGACTGGTACGCCGAGCATCTTGATATTCCCCGCCCACCAGCTTCCTATGATGCCCCGGTTTGGATTCAGGCCGTTGGGCCTACGATATTCGCACCATTCGGCGATGACGCTCCCAATGATCACCTCGGCCATTCTGGGTGGGGACTGAACCTACGTGTAGATGACCTCGATGGCATGGTCGGGAGACTCCGTAGTGCCGGTATTGACGTTGAGGTCGATCCGCAGACCTACCCGAACGGGAGGTTCGCCTCCCTGCAGGACCCCGAGGGAAACTTCGTCCAACTCTGGCAGGTCTCGGAGTCCAGCACCTCCTGAGAAGCGTCCCTGGTTGGTGCTCGCCTGCCCGTTGCGCGGTGCCCAGTCACGCCATGCGGCGATTCGCCCTCAACTCTCAGCTCACAGGGTCACGCAGCGTCGGACAGCTCATACACCTTGGTCCGCCCCTGCCGCGTCCGAGCTCCCCGCCGGGAACCTCAATGACCTCGACGCCGGACTCCCGCAGGAAAGCATTCGAGGTGGGTGTGCGGTCATAGGTGACGACTGCCCCGGGCGCCACAGCCAGAGCATTGCACCCGTCGTCCCACTGCTCGCGTGCTGCTGAGTGGAGGTCTTGTTCCGCGGTGAGGATCCTCAGTCCATGCAGACCGAGTGCGTCCGCGATCGCCCGGTGCGCATGCCCTGGGTCATGGTCGGCGATATTGAGGTCGACCTCCTGCGGGGTGTCTCCGCTGCCGCTGCGAGGGGTGATCGTATAGGAGGCGAGATCGCCCAACCCCGCGTACTCAATGAAGGACCGCTCATCTACCATCGTCATTACCGTGTCCAGGTGCATGAAGGACCGCGCCTTCGGAAGGTCAAGGGCGACGACGCGATCTGCTGAACCGGCGGCGAAGAGCCGCTTTGCGATCCGCTCCACTCCCTGCGGTGTGGTTCGCTCGCTCATCCCTATGAGCACCGCTCCATTGCCGATGACTAAAACGTCACCACCCTCCACAGTGGCTTGAGCATCAGTGAGCCCATCGGACCAGCGGTGGAACGGCACATCTGCGAAGCGAGGGTGCCAGCGGTAGGTCGCCTCGTAGGTCACAGCTTCCCTCATACGGGCAGGTTTCTGCATCGAGTTCACTGCCACACCGTCGTAGACCCAGCAGGATGCATCGCGCGCAAACAAGTGGTTCGGTAGCGGCGCAACCACCAGATCATCCGGCCCCATGGAGTGCAGCACTATGGAGCGTGGCTCATCTGTGAGTTCCATCAGCTCGCGCTTGGTGAGTCCGCCGATAACCAACTCAGCTAACGTAGCGTCGTCGAGCTCACTTGCCACCTGGCGCAGAAGAGGTGCCGCAGCAGGACCGTGCAAGCGCTCATCGAATGTGCGGTCGAGAATAAAGTCCTTGGCTTCGGACACAGCCAGCGTCTCGCGCAACAGAACATCAAGGTGCAGGACCTCAACCCCCGCGGATTCCAGGGCAGCTGAAAACTGGTCGTGCTCTTCCTGGGCCCGGCGAACCCATAGGAGATCATCGAAGAGCAGGTCCTCCTTGGTTTCGGGTGTCAGGCGCAGGAGCTCGGTGCCTGGCCGGTGCACAATCACCTGCCGCAGCTGACCCACTTCAGAGCCCACAAAGAGATCATTCATGCTGCTTATGTTTCCACAATCAGTGCAGGTGAAGGTATCCCCACCCCGGGGCCCACATAGACTCGGACTGCGGCGCGGCTTCGAGGGAGGCTGGCGCGATTGGACTAGACGGGAGAATGACGGATGACTGAGCAACCCGATCCTCGACTCGCCCGGGACGAACCGGAGACCCTGGATGCGTACCAGCGTCTCGAGCGTTGGCCCGAGTTCCGCGCAGATTTGGAACGCATCCGGTTCTCGCCCTACTTTTCCCGCCTCTCGGCCGTCACTCAGGTCATTTCTCAGACCGGGGCGGGGATGGCCATCCACAACCGCCTGACCCACTCGCTCAAAGTAGCGGCAGTGGCGAGGGCTATTGCAGTGTCCATCTCAGTCAGCGCAGGACAGGCACACCAGACACTTCAAGGGCTCGGCGGCTGCCACCCAGTGGTCGTGCAGGCGGCGGCGTGCGCTCACGACTTGGGCCATCCGCCCTTCGGGCACTTGGGTGAGCAGACTCTGGATCGGTTGGCCAGGGACCACTTTGGGCTCTCGGAAGGTTTCGAAGGCAATGCGCAGAGTTTCCGGATTTTGACCCGACTAGACCAGTACGACCGCGCCGATGCGGGTCTGAACCTCACAGCCGCAGTGCGCTCCGCGGTGCTCAAGTACCCCTGGATACGCGCCGAGGGCGCTGGCCAGCACTCGGGTCCCCACCTGGAGCGCGGTTTGTCGCCAGACCCGCAGGGTGGGGGTGCCAAGAAGTTCGCGGTGTACACACTGGACCTGCACACTATGCGTACGGCCCGGCAGGCGTACCCGGAGATCCGTGCCCGGCAGCAGACTGTTGAATGTTCGGTGATGGATATCGCCGACGACATTGCGTATTCACTTCACGACCTGGACGATTTCTACCGGGCAGGTTTGTTGAATCAGTCGGCGATTTCCGCTGAGTTCAAGGCATGGCGAGCGGACCGTACTCAGCTCAACGAGCTCACGACTTATGAGCTGAACCGTTCACTACGCCTGCCCGGCCGCTCCCTCGAGCTGCTGTGGCG
Organism: Nesterenkonia haasae; assembly: GCF_010119385.1. Lineage (GTDB taxonomy): Bacteria > Actinomycetota > Actinomycetes > Actinomycetales > Micrococcaceae > Nesterenkonia > Nesterenkonia haasae. Next base: position 507,463 of record NZ_VFIE01000017.1, on the reverse strand, counting down.
GAGACTGCGGACCAAGGACCAGTGGATCGCAGATCAGGACGCGTTTGCCGCAGCGGTAGACCTGGTCAGTGAAGACGTCGTCGATGGCCTACTGGTGGCCCCTTTTGACGGCTCGCGCGAAGCCGAACGGTCTTTGGCGACGTTTACGTCTAGGTGGATCAGTCACCTGCAGAAGTCAGTGGAGGTCCACACGGATCCTGACGTGCGGTCGGGGCACGTGAATCTCAACCGCGCAGCCTGGCATGAGGTGGCAGTGCTGAAGTTCCTCCATGAACGGTTCATTCTGGACCGACCGGATCTCACCGTCTACCAACGGGGGCAGGCCCGATTACTGAAGCGGCTGGTGCTGGGATTCGACGCTTGGCTCGCTGATGCCCACGATGCGCGCCGTGCGCCTCGCCGCCTGGTGGATTTAGTTGAGCTGGCAACCGAGGATGTGTTCAGACTCCGCAGGGATGAACCTCATCTGTTGGACGCTGACGACGAGCCGAGGCTGCTGCGGCACGCGCAGGGCCGGGGGATCATCGATTACGTCGCCTCCCTGACGGACGCTCAGGCAACATCTTTGGACGCACTGCTCACTGGAACTTCTGAACGTCTTTGGGACGCCGGTCAGGGCCTTTAGTTTGGATCTTTCCGGTCCCGTTCTGCGCGATAGTTCTATAGGCTGGTTCAAGTGACTCATCAGAACGTTATTCGAGTGGCCGCAGTCGTGATCCTCGATCGTTTCCACCGGGTACTGACGGTGCGTAAGGAAGGCACTCACCGGTTCATGCAGCCCGGCGGCAAACCGGAATTCCAGGAGACCCCGCAGCAGACCGCCGTGCGCGAGGTCGCGGAGGAGATAGGTCTGCACCTTCAACCCGCACAGCTCGTCGATTTGGGCACATTCAGTGCCCAGGCCGCCAATGAGACAAACACGGCCGTGATGTGTCATAACTTCCTCGTGGAGTTCGACGAGACTGGTCTGGACCTGCTGGACTCGCTGCGGCCGGCAGCGGAGATCGCCGAGCTGCGGTGGATTGCGCTTGAGTCTCTGACACCAGCGGAGCATCTTGCACCTTTGCTCACAGAACAAGTAGCCCCTGCGGTTCGTGCACTTTTGAAGACAGTTGATTCTGCTACACGCTGAGCCCGAACCGGACCGGGAATGTACTGTCCCCGACGGGTATTAGACATGGTGGACCCCGAGGTGGAAGGAACAACCGTCAATGAAACGTGTGCAGCCGAAGCTCTTTGAGCCGATGACACTCCGCGGCCTGACTGTGCGGAACCGAATCTGGATTCCGCCGATGTGTCAGTATTCGGCCTTCGCACGGGATGGAGTGGCTACCGATTGGCATCTGGCGCACCTGGGATCTTTCGCGCGGGGAGGCGCCGGGGTGGTGATTGCCGAGGCGACGAGCGTCACCGCTGAGGGGCGCATCTCACCAGAAGACCTGGGTCTGTGGAACGACAAACAGGAACAAGCCCTGGAACGCATCGTCAGCTTCGTGCATTCTCAGGGAGCAGCTGCCGGCATCCAACTGGCTCATGCCGGCCGCAAAGCATCTACGTTCGGTCCGTTCACTGAGCAAAGCGGCTCTGTACCCGTCGAGCAGGGCGGTTGGACTTCCGTGGGGGCTACAGCAGAGCCCTACCCGGGTCTGGATCCCGCGCAGGCCCTTGATATTGAGCGCATCGGCACGATCGTCGAGGCATTCGCCGATTCAGCGGAACGAGCAGTCCGAGCCGGTTTCGACCTGATCGAGGTTCACTCCGCCCATGGGTATCTGCTGCACGAGTTCCTTTCACCGCTGAGTAACACTCGCGACGACGCCTACGGCGGCTCATTGCCCAATCGCGCTCGGCTCCTGCTCCAGGTCGTCGACGCGGTCAGGGACCGTGTGGGTTGGCATGTGCCCATCGTGGTCAGAGTCTCCGCCACCGACTGGGTCGAAGAGGGGCTCACCCTGGAAGACACCATCCAGGTGGCCCACTGGTTGAAGGACCACGGTGTGGACATGATTGATGTCTCCAGCGGTGGCGCAGCACCGGCCCGCTTCGCCATTGGGCCGGGTTATCAGGTTCGTCTAGCAGCGGCCATCGGGGAGCAGACGGGGCTGCCGGTCGCGGCAGTCGGCCTCATCACCGAACCGGTTCAGGCCGAGCACATCGTGTTTACTGGCCAGGCTGATGTGGTGCTGATCGGCCGCGAGGCTCTTCGCGACCCGCACTTTCCGCTCCGGGCAGCCCAGTACTTTGACCACCCGTTGGACTACGTCCCGACTCAATACGGGGCCGGCTACCGCTGAAGAGGCAGGCTCGATGAGCCTCGTGATCGCCCTGCGAGCCCATGGTCTGGTGGTCGGGCCGATGACCGGGATCGACGCCGCGGGAATAGATCAGACCTGTCACAGCAGGCCTGGCTGGAATACCATGGCGATGGCCAACGTTGGGTACGAGCCCAACCCGAGTGATGAGCGGGCGCAGTCGGCACGGGCCGCCGCCCAGACTTCGAGCAGATAGGCCAGTACATCTGAACTGGTCCCGGTGTGGTGAGCTGAAAGGAAGTAGTTTTCTTGCGCACGGAGCAGCAGGTGCTGAAACTGTCCCTGGCTGGGGTGCTGTTAGTCTCTGCCCTGGGCATTAGTTTTGGCCTGTTTTCGGGCTCCTTCGCGATCCTCTTCGACGGAGTCTTCTCGCTCGTCGATGCTGTGATGTCGATCGTCTCCATCACACTGGCCGGATTGATCGCGAAATCTGCCACGAATTCCTTGTCAAGGCGGACGCAGTACCGCTTCAACATGGGGTTTTGGCACTTCGAACCGATCGTCCTGGCGGTCAACGCCCTGCTGATGATGTCGGTGGCGACATACGCCCTGTTCCAGGCAGTCTCCGCGCTGATCTCCGGTGGCAGGGAAGTGGAATTCGGTCCCGCAGTGCTCTATGCAGCGGTTGTCGTGGTCCTGACCGGCGTCATCGGCTTCGTTGAAAGCCGGGCCAATCGGAAGATTCAGTCCGCCTTGGTAGCCATTGACGTCAAAGGGTGGATCATGGCTGGGGGAGTCACTTCAGCGCTGCTGATCGCTTTCGGCCTGGGCGCGGTGATTGACGGCACTGACGCGGCCTGGCTCATGCCCTACGTAGATCCGGCGGTGTTGGCGTTGGTAGCACTCGTGCTCATTCCAATACCGTTTTCCACGCTACGAAAGTCTGTGGCAGAGATTTCCCTAGTCACGCCACCAGAGTTGAAGGCCCGCGCTGATGGTGTCGCCGCAAGCATTGTTGATTCAGAAGGGTTCGCCGATGCTCGGGCATATGTGTCCCAGCAGGGTCGAGCACGAACCGTAGACATCGTGTTCTATGTTCCAGCCGGGCAGCCGCCCAGAGCGTTAGAAGACTGGGACGCCGTACGCGACCTCGCCCTTGCTCGGCTGGATGGGGAGGATCCGCACAGCTGGATCACTATCTCCTTCACCACGAAGAAACCACCAGCATTGCCGGAGCAGTAGAGGTTTTCGACTGCTTTGGCGCAGAGTTACTCGGCGCTCCGCAGGTCGTCGGCGGTGGCCAGCCACGTGGGAAGGTCGTCCCCAAAAGCTTCAGCGGTCTTTTCATCACTAGTGACGGACCAGCGCACAAGCAATCAACTTCGGCTTCGTGCTTGTCCCAGTTGAACCAATTGATGAGTCGCACGTGCGGAAACTGGGACCTGGTCTCTTCGGAGAAAACTTGGCGCCACCAGGTTTGCTTGATCTCTATGCCGAGGTCTGCGCTGGCTTCCTCTGTGACGAACGCTGCGGTCTCCGGGATAGCCATGGGCAGGATTTACACCGAAAACTGGACGATCTGCGGGCAGTACGTCAGTCTGCGAAGCGACTCCAGGGCCGGCATCCTCACCAGCGGCTGTATCGGACTCATCATCTTCTGCGGGAGAACATCCCGAAGCTATAACTGCCAATCCGACGGTAGCTGCCGTCGCGGAGCTGATTCGTACACGTTGGACCTGCGGTCGCATGTTCTCCCTACAAGTGGATGGCAATCTATTCATCTTAAATGGGAAATCGATCCTGAGTCTTGTGTTGCTATAACGTGGGTCTTGATGATTCTCGAGATGCTGTATGGGCTGTATGGAGCGTCCTGCGGGCACAGCAGCTGACTTTCGGCACACAGCTTGCCTATATCGTGCTCGCCGTGGTGATTCCCCTTGTAGGGCCACTCATGGCCATAACAGTCTCCCGGAGGAGTCCGCAGCCGGTCTAAGTTAGGCTGCGTATTTGGTGAACAACGGGTCCTTGGGCGCGACGGTGGCGCCGTGTGGGGCTGTTCCCAGGTCGTTGCTGCGAACGAAGGGCGACGTCATAGCCCGGAGCAGAGCACTGTAGTTGAGGCCGAAGGCGACGTCGTCGCCGACTGCAAGCTCGTGATCGCCGACGTCCAAGACCAGGTGGTCGCTGCTGGCGGATAGGACCGTCATTCCAACCGGGGGAGTGAGTCCCTCCGGATCTGCATCCTGGCGACCCAGAGCAATAATCGCCTGGCGCACCGAACCGGTACGGGGACGCCAGGGGAGATCTCCGAAGGCGCTTTGTGCTGTCTGGCCCCATGGCTGTGCTGGCTTCGTTTTGAGCTCGATCACTTCGGCCACCAAAGTGAACGCATCCGCGCGGAGCCCACTGAGCGGGCGGCGATGCAGCGGTTCAGTCCCCAGTAGGATTGACTCCCCGATACGCAGGTCGTTGATACGGCCGGTGTCTGGTGTGCTCAGCGCCCAGTCGAGGTTGGCCGAGTTCCCGCCGCTGACCACGGTCAGTCCGTGTCCGACCCGTGTTTCGACCTGTTCGACCAGACTGGAGAGCTCATCCATCTTGTTCTGGTCAGGCATGACGCCACTTCTGCACGCCAGGTTGGTCCCCAGGCCTGCCAGTCGCAGTCCCGGACGTTTCGCGACGGTGCTCGCCATTTCGACAGCATCTTCGCTGGCGACCCCCTCACGCAAGTCCCCAAGCTCAACCATGAGCACCACAGCGTGCACGGTGCGCCTGCGCACAGCGGCAGCCGAGAGCGCATCCAGGACCCTCGGCTCAGTGTTCAGACTGCAATCGGCCTCTCGCACCACCCACTCCGCCTGACTTCGCATTGGCGACCGGATCAGTGTGAGCGAGCTCTGCAGAGTGCTTGCGCGCAGCCGTGCGATGTTTTCCATTCGGGAGTCGCCCATCCCGCGGACCCCGCCGCGAATCATGGCGGCTGCCACGTTCGGAGATCCGAGCGTGGCCTTAGCAACCCCGGTGATACCGATTCCGCGGTGTGCCAGCTGATTCGCCAGGGAGCGGGTGTTGTGGGTAATGGCGTCGAGGTCAGTCTCCAGCCTGGGGGTGGTCACCGGGTAGTCGATGCGATGGTCGTCTCGAGTTCGGGGAAAGCGAGCAGAACCATCTTGACCAGCTGGTCGAGGGGACGGGTCAGGGGGTCGGTTGCGGGGATGCCGAATTCGAGTTCCAGGGCGTTGATAGCTTCGCCGATCTCTTCGCCGGTCATATGTTCGTGGTTGACCGTGATCCCCACAACCTTGGTGTCGGCAAAGGCTTCAATAAGCTGTACCTCATGTGCTGCAGTGGGCATCGCCACCATGGGGAAATCACCCAGAACCTGCCTTTTAGGGGCATGTTGGACGATCACACCAGCTGGCCGACTGCCGCGCAGGATGTGGGCTGAGGTGAGGTAGGCGGGGTGGCTGAGGGCGCCCTGCCCCTCGACGATGATGATATCTGGGTTTTCCCCTTCGAACGCGGAGACTACTTGGTGCTCCACCTCGCCCGAGCAGAACTGGGGCACCAACGCATCGAGCGCAACGCCGTACTTGCCACCTTGGATGAGTGTCGTCTGACCGGTGCCGACCATGACGGCTTTGATTCCGTGGGCGTTCAGAGCTTGCACCAGCAGGGTTGCGGTGGTGCGCTTACCTATGGAGCCGTCAGTGCCTAGCACCGCAATTCGCGGACATGTGACATCAAAAATTTTCCCGGAGAAGAGGTGAAGGTCTTTTTTCTCTTTGGGCCGTCGAATGTCGGTGATCGTCACGTCGGCAAGGAGTGAGGCAGCGGCGAATTCGGCGTCGTCGTTGAGGAACTCGTGCAGTCCGTTGATGATGTGCATACCCCGGGCAATTCCGTCCAGTAGGACGACGCGCTGATCGGCCGATAGTAGGCCATCGGCTGGTGCGACACCACAGATGAGGTAGTCGGGCACGTGACCGGCGTGGGCAATTGCCTGGCGCAAGTCGGTGAGGACCGGAATGCCGTTGGGCGTGCCGTCGAGGAAAGAACCCGCATCTGTTCCGGCCTGGCGGCTGTCGATGACGCTGACGATTTCGTACTTCTCAGAGTGACGGACAAGACCGTTGGCTGTTTTGCCGTCCTGCTCGCCGAACTGTCCTTCGCAATACACGATTGCGGTGCTGCCTGAGGGCAGCTGGGTCGCCGTCCGGGGAGCGAACTGGCGCCGAGGATCGGCTGCCGGGTGCTGCTTTGGCTGTGACAAGAGTCTCCTTGGGGCTATCCAGAGGAGGCGTCAGAACGAAAGGAGGCGATGGCCCGGTCGGTCGACAAGATGTCTTCCCTGATCAACGGCACCTTGCCGTTAAGCTCAGGGTAACAGCAGGCTGCTAATGTGCCTGCCGTTGCCCATTTGAGCTTTCAATCACTCGGAAGTTTCGAAGAAGAAGTCCTGGGTGTCGAGGAAACCAAGCCGGACACGCAGCGTTCCATCGTCATCGGTGGGGACCACAAGTGCCACATTCCCGGTTTCGGTTCCACCGGTGTACAGCTCAGCAAAGCTCTCGAAAGCGTCCGGGGTCACTGCGGAGTAGTCGTAACTGGCAATTGTTTCGCCCGTGGTGGTCACATATGAGAGCTCTACGCCCATCATGGGTGTGTCGGAGTCCTCCCCAAGGTATGTGGCGCTCATATCGACCATCATGTAGCTCATACCCTCGGGAGCTGGGTCGTTGTACGGATTCTCGGCCGCGATCTCGTCGTCTGCGTTGGGTGTCACACCATGGATGGTGACTTCCCATTCTTCGTTCGACACGGTTTCGCCGGGTGCCAGCGGGTTTTCCCGGGTCCCCTGGTCCCCATCCGTCCCGGTTTCCTCAGCCTCTTCACGCTCTTCGGCGATTTCTTCCTGCTGATCTTGGACTTCTTCTTCAACTTCGGCCACTTCTTCGTCGTCATCAGGGTCGGCATCGGCTACGTCGTCGTTGAGCCGTTCGCTTTCCTCTTCCACTGCGTCGAAGACCATGCTGGTGAGGAGGATTCCGACAATGGCGATGATGGTACCGATCGCGCCGGTGATGACACCGGCGATGCCTTGACCTTCACCACGGTGCTTCACGATGGCCACGATGCCGAGAATGACAGCCAGTGGACCAAGCAGAAAACTGACCAGTCCAATGAACGGGATGAACGCTAAGACGATCGAGACGATTCCCAGGACCATCGCGCTGATGCCCAGGCCTTTGCGCGCTGGAGGTGCCTGCTCTGGAGTGGGATAAGTGTAGTAAGGCTCAGTCATGGGTGTTCCTCTTCAAGGGAGTGGCTGTGCGTTGAGTGTGTCTTCTCACGCAATTGCGAGAAGCCGATATGACTTTACTTGAAAGGATGCTCTAAGGCACCTAAACGTTTGCTGGTAATCGCGAGATTCACCGTGTTTCTACTGGTCGTAGAAGCGCCTCTCCGCTTCGAGATAGAGTCGAAGAGCCACTTTCTCGTCCGTCCGAAGGACCTCTAGAAACAGGAGCAACGTGAGGCTTGAGCACCTGTCAGATCCCCATGCACTCCCATTCGAAGAGGTCCTCACGAGGTATCGGGCTGCTCACAGCTCAGGGCTAAGCAGTCTCGACGTTCAGGACAGGCTGGCCGATTTTGGACCTAATGAATTGCCGGCTGCTGAGAAAACTGGCGTCGTCATCCAATTCCTGCGCCACCTCAATGATGTGTTGATCTATGTGCTGCTCGGGGCAGCGGTACTCACTGCCGTGCTGCAGCATTGGATTGACACCATCGTCATCGTCGCAGTGGTGGTGGTCAACGCGACGGTGGGGTTTCTTCAGGAAGGCCGGGCGGAACGTGCTTTAGAGAGTATTCGTGAGATGCTTTCGCCCTCGGCCACTGTGTTGCGTGATGACGTGTGGCATTCTGTTCCCGCCACTGGCCTGGTGGTCGGGGACTTTGTCCGGCTTCGCGCCGGCGACAAAGTACCAGCCGATCTGCGACTCAACGAGGCCCAGGAGCTGACCGCCGAAGAGTCGGCTCTGACGGGCGAGGCGCTTGAAGATTTTCGCACTGTTCAACAACCGCATCGCCTGGCTTTGTGTGCTTGGCCTGACCGTTCTGCAGCTACTGTTCATTTATGCACCGCGCCTGCAGCAAGTTGTCGACTCCGCGCCGCTCAGCGCCGCACAGATAATAGTCATTAGTTGCGCCGGCGCTGCGGTCTTTCTCGCGACTGAGGCTCTCAAAGTACCCTTGTATCGTGGCCGCCAAGTGTCCTCTTTGTAGGTGCGGCCCCGGATGCGGGCGCGCACAGGGTTGCGCAGAGTCACCGCTTACCGGCCGAAGAGGACTTTCGCCTCGTCGTAGCGTTCTGTTGGGACCGTCTTGAGGCCGTCCAGCGCGGCGGTGAGGTCGACTTTGACTATCTCTGTGCCACGTAGGGAGGCCATGAAACCCCAGGCTTGCTCATGCGCCAGATCAAGGGCTTTGATCCCGAACCGGGTGGCCAGCACTCGATCGAAGCCGGTGGGATTTCCTCCGCGTTGAATATGGCCAAGCGTGGTGCTGCGAGTTTCGAGGCCGGCTCGCTCTTCGATCTGTGCGGCGACCCATTCACCGATTCCGCCAAGACGGGGCCTACCGGAAGCCTCCTCTCCTTTGCCGGCTAGGGCTTCCTCTGCGCCCTCAGGAATGAACCCTTCTGCCACGACTACAAGAGGAGAGCGGCCCCGGGAATGCACCTGTTCGGCCCACTTGCACACCTGGTCTATGCCGACTCGCTGCTCTGGAATCAGAATGGCGTGGGCACCGGCTGCCATGCCTGTATGCAGGGCTATCCACCCTGCGTGGCGACCCATCACCTCGGCAACCATGCATCGGTGGTGAGACTCACCAGTTGTGCGAAGCCTGTCCATAGCGTCCGTTGCTATGGAAATGGCCGTGTCGAATCCGAATGTGTAGTCGGTGGCGTTGAGATCGTTGTCGATGGTCTTCGGGACACCCACTATCGGAAGACCCTCATTGGCCAGGCGCTTAGCTCCGGCGAGAGTTCCCTCACCGCCTAGAGCGATCACCGCGTCTATCTCATGGCGTTTCAACTGCTTTGCCATGTTCTCCGGCCCGCCACCTGGGTAGTTGTAGGGATGTGTGCGGCTGGTTCCCAGGATGGTGCCGCCGACGCGGGCCAGGCCGCGCACATCATGGCGGGAGAGTTTCATATAGTCGGCCTCGATGAGTCCGCGCCATCCGTCCTTGAACCCTACGAACTCGTCTCCATAGCTCTTAATGCCGTGGAGGACCGCGGCGCGTATGACGGCGTTGAGGCCTGGACAGTCACCTCCGGAGGTGAGTAACCCTATTCGCATGGTCCAACTCCTCGCTTCCGATGGTTGTCGCTGAGGGTACTTGGCCTAAAGCCGTTCGCCGATGTAAACGGCTGTCTCCGCCATGCGGGAAGCGTAACCGTATTCATTGTCATACCAGCCGAAGACCTTCACCGTTTGGCCAATGACCTTCGTCAAGGGCGCATCAAAGATCGAGGCATGTGGATCAGCAATGAGGTCTGACGAGACAAGGGGATCTTCACTGTACGCAAGCGGCCCGGCCAAAGGTCCTGCAGCGGCTTTCTTAAAAGCCGAATTGACGTCATCAACGCTGACACCCTGTTTTCGGATGGTGACGGTAAGGTCGGTGCCCGAGACAGTGGGCACTGGAACACGCATGGCGAAACCGTCCAATTTTCCGTCCACTTCGGGGATCACCAGACCGATGCCCTTGGCTGCTCCGGTGGAGGTAGGCACCATGTTGACCGCTGCCGCCCGGGCGCGCCGGGGGTCCTTATGAGGAGCATCGTGTAGGCGCTGATCTGCGGTGTAGGCGTGAATCGTCGTCATAAGACCTTCGACGATGCCGAATTCGTCATTGAGGACTTTGACCAGTGGTGCAAGGCAGTTGGTGGTGCAAGATGCATTGGAGATTATGGTGTGGCTGGCGGGGTCGTAGGTCGACTCGTTAATGCCCAGCACGAGAGTCGCGTCCGCCCCCTTGGCTGGTGCAGAGACAATGACCTTTTTCGCTCCGGCTTCGATATGTCGCGAGGCAGTCTCATGGGTTCTGAAGAGCCCAGTACATTCCAAGACGATGTCGATATCGAGTTCTGCCCAGGGAAGGTCGGCAGGCTCGGTCTCAGAAAGTAGTTTGATCCGGTGTTGACCGGCCACTAGGTAGTCACCGTCCCTGGCGACTACCGCTGGGAATCGGCCGAGAATGGAATCGTATTTTGTGAGATTGACCATCGAGTCGGGATCTGTGAGGTCGTTGATGGCGACGACTTCGAGGGCTTGTCCCTGTGCCTCAATGACCCTCAGCAGGCTACGTCCAATCCGTCCATAGCCATTGATCGCTATTCTCGTCGTCGTTGACATTTCGTCCTCTCGTGGCGTGCTCAGGTGGTGCCTAGAGAAGCCTCGAGCGCTACTGATGTGAGGCTAGTGCTGAGAGCATCACAATTCATCGGTAGTGATCCGAATGTAGCCTCCCTGATCAATGTAGGTATCGGCCTCCATTGCTTCATGGGCTAGGGCGTCGGTCGTCACGGAGGAAGTGCCCTCTGCTCCAAACTCCATTGTGTATTGGTCGGCAGTGGCTATCTCGACATGCTCTGAACGCTGACCGTCCGGAGTCTCCATCAGAAGGGGAGTGGAGAGCCCTTTCTCCAATCGAATCTTGATCATTGTGTCGATGAGTTCGCCTTGAGCAGTTGGTACCTCTGCGGTGAACTTCTTGGTTTCGGTACTGACGGTGAGTTTCGCGGGCATTTCGTCCCCTACTTAGCTGATGGAGTTGTGACTCAACCAACAGTATCCTTTCATATCTGCTGGTCAGAGGGTTGGCGCGCAGGTGTGATGACCCCGTACTTACTACGCTGGGTCACAAACCAAATTTGGGGGCTTCAATCGCAGGGCAGGTGTCCATTACTACGTCGAGACCGGCGTCACGGGCGCGAGCGGCCGCCTCGTGATCAAGAACTCCGACTTGCAGCCAGACCGCCTTAGCTCCGTGGCTCGGACTCAACAGTGCCAACGCGGCGCTGACCGTGATCGAGAATCGGCCCGAGCTGCCCCCAAGTATCGTCATGTTCAACGACATGAGCCATCTGGAACCCGAACTGCAATGGACGGGATTCCCCCAGACATTGCGACCCTGAAGAGAACCGGAACGACAAGGGAATCTGAGATGGAGCGGCCCAGAATATGGGTCCCTGGTGGAGGCGTTTCGGCACCTTGGAGGGCGTGATGTCGATTCTGCCGGGTGTGCTCTCTGAGACAATTGGCTCATCATGCGGTACGTAGGAGCTGGGGTGCTCGCCGGGCTTGGGGCCGTGGCGGCTTGGCTCCTGCGCGGTGGACCGAGGCTACCGCCCGACACCGATGCGATCATTGAGCGTCTGTCGCAAAGCGACCTCTCGCATGTCGTCGCTGGTGAGACGGGATACGCGGACTCCAGCGGCGTGCGCATCTGGTACGAGGCCATACCCGCCCGGGCGCCTGAGAAGGGCGTCGTGCTGCTGAATATCTCGATGGCGGGAAACTCGCTGTTCTGGCCGCCGAGCTTCATCCGTGGACTTACCGGCGCTGGGTACCGGGTCATCCGTTACGACCAGCGCGGCACCGGTGCTTCGGATTGGCTGGAGGACTGGGACCGGAAGCACGCGTACTCGTTGCTTGACATGTCCGCTGACGCCATCGCGGTCCTCGATGCGACACAGGTGGACAGAGCACACCTGATCGGGCTCTCGCTCGGGGGGTTCGTCGCCCAAGAGATCGCGATAGCCCATCCCGACAAGGTGGCATCAATGACGCTCATGTCCAGCGCGGCCGACCCCACCGACGCCAGCCTGCCCGGGCTGCGGAGTGGCCCGCTGCTGCGATCGGCTCTGGCCGGGCTGCCCCTCCTGCGGTACCGACTCATGGGCGGCGAGAAGAACCTCGTCAAGGAAGTCATCGCGAAGACGATCAGTGGGAACGGCTACGAGGGCCTGCATGCCGAGGAGCTGACCGAACTCGTGCTGTATGACCTGCGGTACCGCCGGGGCATCAATCTGCGCGCTATCCTCCAGCACCAGGCTGCCGTGGCGGCCACCAGGTCGCGATACGAACTGTTGCCCAATCTCCGAGTCCCGGCCCTGGTCGTCCACGGCACGGCAGACACCTTTATCCCGGTGGAGCACGCCGAGAAGCTCGTCGAACTTATTCCCGGTGCTCAGTACCTCTGGCTGGAGGGTGTGGGCCACCAATTCCCCTACCCGGACATGACTGCCGTCACCCGTGAGATCGTCTCCCACCTCGACCACAGCGCCTAATACCGACGCCGTGTCACCCAACGCGGCCAACCATGCGCAATGGCACGCCCCTGACATGCATGGATTTAGAACGCTAGAGGACTCGCTGGAGCTGCTGGAGCACTGCGCGGGCATCTGCGCCCGGCCCTTCGATGCCCTGTGCGACGCAGAGGCCAGGCCGCGTTGAATGGGCCTCGAGTGCCCGCAACAAAAACGAGGCCCGAACCTCGTCCAAGGATGGTCCCTTGGTCTAGAGTTCGAACCTCGTTCGTATGGGGTCCCTACGTGACACGTTCGCAAACTTTCCCCCTCGGGCGAAAACCCTGGCAACCCGCTGGTATCGGGGCGTCTACCGGGACGTGCGACGCCCCGTCGGCCCTCCATTCAAGGACATTCGGGGGCCGATCGTGCGGAGGATCGAGACGGCTCAAACTTTTCTTACCGCCGCCGAGATCGACAGTCTGATCGGCGACTATCTCGCAGGTGCAGGCATCCAGGAGTTGGCTGAACATTACGGGATTCACCGCGCAACCGTGTTCGCTCACCTACGGCGGCGCAACACTCCGCGTCGGCGTGCCGGGCTTGATGTCGACGAGCAGGCCGAAGCCGTCAGGCTCTACCGTGAGGGCCTCTCGCTTCGTGCCATCGGTCGGCGAATGGGGGCTGATCGAAAGGTCATTCGTGCAGCGCTGGTCGAGGTCAGGGTCGAGATTCGGAGATGAATAGAGGGAGTTTGGCGAGGCGCTTATAAGAGGGCTTAGTCGTCGGGATTCACCGAATAAGTGAGGAGGCGCATGTCGTCAAAATCCTGCCCATAGCCTGTGGAGCGTGTATAGGCCGAGTTGGTGCGGAGCGTGAGATGAAGTGCGAAGTTTTCAGAGATATCCTCTGGGCGTATCACGTAAGAGAATTCGACTTTCTCACCATCTGTAGTCATGTCCGGGTCGCGATCCGGAACCATGAAGGAGTGACAGTCAGGCTCTCTCCAGAGCTGCCAGACGAGCACCTTGCCACGAACCGGTGTGGACGCACATTGCAGTATTAACATGGTTCCAACGTCCACACGGCCACCGAATGCGGTCTCCTCGGTCGAGTGCTTCGCCCAGTTGTTGCCCAAGTCGTCCTGTAGTCGTTCGATCAACGGAAAATAGGAACGAGAGTCGTGACTACTTGCGCGATGTGCCGCAACGAGTTGGTTGATCCGGCCAGCGGCACCAGAGAGGAGATCACGCTCATAGGGAAGCAACTCACGGCTGTGTGCGACAGTATTTCGCACGCTCTCAATTGTGCGCATTAGCCAATTGAACTCGTCCCTCTCCGGAAATACGTCTTGAAACAGTGACCAGTTGTCGACGACGACTCTGCCAAGTTCACCCGTCATGGTGTAGTCGATGAGGTCGTCGCGGCTTACATGCGGACCCCGCTTCTTCGCATCGTTATCGCGCCACGTGCGGAGCCGTCGCTGCTGACCGTCTGGCAGCATGTCGGCCCAGCCCGACCCCAATCGCTCAGCGATGATTAGCCGCAGCCGTGTCTCTACAGATCGAAGGGCATCGACAGGTTCCATCGTTCCAGGGTATCGATGGGTTCAGGGTGTCTCAGCATCGTGACCAGCCAACCTCAATGCCCACGCCAACGGATGCTGGGATCACTGGTTCGATCGGCAGCGTCGGCGATGTGCTGGACGATGCGCAGATGGAGTCCACTGTAGGTCTGTACAAGACCAAGGTCATCGACCACCAGAGGCCCTCATGGAGTTCCTGGCGACAAGTCGAGCAAGCTATCGCGGAGTGGGTCCACTGGTACAACCAGCAGCGGCTGCACTCCAGCATCGGAAACCTCCCACCGGAGGAGTTCGAGTAGATCTACTACGATCAACCCCGAGGGCTCAGCTAACCGCTGCGGCCTAAGCCAGAACTCCATCCCTCCCAGGCCGATTCAAAGAGTCATGGTTCGGTCAGCCCCCTGTCCGCGGGTCGTGCGGAAGCCCCACGTATCTGGACTGACCTAGAGCAGCCGAGATCCGGATGACCCAAGGTGGACGGGCACCGCCGAAGAGTAAATCGACTGGAAGCCGACGCCCTGACGGGCTCGAGAAGTTTGGCTGCAGAGGATACTCAGCGTCGCACGTGCGACATGCTGCTGTAATTGGGATCATGAGTTGGCCTACCGGCGCCGAGAGGCCTCAACGGAGTAACGTCACTCGGCGATTTTCAAGACTTGGTAGGCGCTCCGCATCGGCGGTCGAACAGCAACCATCCACACTTCAGCAGTTGGTATGAGGCAACAAACGGCTCCGCGACGTGACCGGGACTTCCGGGCGCCTGGCCCTCGCCAACACCAGTTCGTCGATCGGCCGTTCCGAAGTTGGACCGTTGAAAGAGCGACCAGCCCAAGATGTGTGCGTCGGCGCTCATCTCCCGCCAAAGGCGCCGGGCGCCTTCCTGACGTGGGCCGTCCGCAAAAGCGTGGTCCGATGCTGCACCGATGACCTCAGTGAGGTTGAGGCTCGCCTTACCCATTCGCACCGCAGCAACATTAGCCTGACGCGCACTCAACCACGTCCGCTGATCATCAAGGTTCCCCTGATCGTCCTGATCGAGGTGGGTACCGGCGAGGATTCCGTAGTACTTGCCCATCTGGGCGTACATCTCGGCGAGGACCGTGAGCGCCCTCTCGCGGCGCTGACCGCGATCTTCGGGGCCCAAGATCCATACTGCCTGAGATGCGCCGACCAGTGCTCCACGCAGCACGGTGAAGTGCGACGAGGGATAGAGTTGCTTGGCCTGAATCGCATCAAGCGCCAGGCGGAGGTGCTCGCCGGCAAGAACGAGTGACATCCGCGCAAGCTGGCTAATCGCCATGTACGGGAAGATCTCATCATCGATCGCCAGGTCGCTACCACTCTCTGGTGTCTCCACGTGGTGGGCCCTGAGCCGCCAGCGGTCTAGGTCGGGTGCGGTGTCAAGCATCTGCGTTAGCGCCGCCCGCTCCGATTCGGTTAACGCCATGGCCGGTACTATAGCGACACTGCCCCTCGTGGATTACCTGAACACCGCGAGTTACGTGTGTGTGAATTAGGGGTGCGGTCAGTAGCCGGTCGGGCTGCCCCAGGCGGCCAGGAACACGTTCTTGGGCAACCATGCGTAGAAAAATTCTTGCGGGTCGTGCATGAGCACTTCCCCGGTGTCGGCGACCAGGACAGTGAGGAATGCTCGGGACCCAGAGCACAGTCCGGTCCAGACTGATGCGCGAGCAAGCTGATCTCCACCGGGCCGGAGGAGAGGGTTTGAGCCTGTCGGCGAGGTCTTGCCAGTGGAACGGATTTCTATCTGCTGTTCCGTTTAGTCTTTCCGATCTCCGTTTTTGGAAACTACCAGAGCTTATGCGTCATTCTTTTTCACAGCCGTAATGTAGCTTCTCTTGGCTTCATCACTGCGGGAACGGTCGAGACGTGAAGAGATAGATACGCCGCGGTCTCGTCGTGTTGGACGATCTTCCCACGCCTCCCGCATCGCCTTTCCGGCTTCAGCTCTTGTAGCAGATACCAACGCCTTGTATGCGGTGCTTATCTCGGCATGCGCGTGGATGTCCAGAAGGGCACAGTAGTAGGACAGTCGCGACTGTATGTCACTGATATGCGTGGTGATGCTCTGGCGTGCGGCGGCTGATCCGTCGCGACGGTGGACGAGGTACGGGGCTTCCAAGTAGTCCTCGACTGCGCGCAGAGCCTCGCTGTAGATCTCTGCACGTCGTTGTTTACGCGCGATTCGTTGTTGGATGCTGTAGCCAGCAACAGCGACAACGGTCGCGAGGAGTGCCGCGATGATCGTCGCGATGCCGTCCCAGCTGATCGGTTCGATCATGGCGAGCACATGTTCGGAGGGAGGTGCGGTAGGACTCATCGTGGACTCCCTTCATATCCGTGTGGTGCTTCGGGTGCCAGCCACGTTCCACCGCGATGCCCGCCGGTATGGCGCCAGTATGTCTCAAAGAACACGTGGTCCCCCGTGAGGTTGAGCAGAGCGAGTAGGCCGTCCTCTGCAGTCCACCGCCGGTCCGGCGGGTCCCCCGGATAGAAGAGACAAAGGCCATCGTCAGGCATTCGGTGCGGGGATTCCAGTCCGGCGTCGGCGAACACTCGCGGATAGTCCCGTGCAGCGAGTCCGTAGGTGTCGTAGAGCGGTCGGGCCTCGAACAGGATCGTGACGGGCACTGTCCGATCCCGTCCGGGAACTTCGAGGCCACTGTGGCGATAGATCAGCCGGTCGCGCCGGAGATCCACCGTGATTTCGTCGCCATAGTGGCGTCGCGCATCTCGCTGGAATGGAAGCGTCCAGACAGGATCGGCTCCGTACCAGCGAGGGATCATGCTCCCCATGAGCGTACGTTTCCCCGGTCTCGGCCAGCCGACGGACCGGTGCCGGTCAGGAGCGCGGGAGCGCCGAAGGTCTTGGAGTCATTGGCCTTCTCAGCAGCGACGCGACGGCCTTCTTCCTCCAGGACGGCCAGAGGACTGGGTGCGGGAAGCATCTCGGGATCGTTGAAGAACTTGGCAAGTTCGTTATGTGCCAGGGTCATGTATCCGGCCCTCTCGTAGGAGATAGCTCGATCGAGTTTCTCGAGAGAGCGCTTCAGCCGGCGCACGACCTCGGTGCGGGTGTCGTTGAGCTTGATGAGGTTCGCGGCGACTCCGGCGGGATCGGGAGTCTCGCCGCGTGACAGCTCCTCGATGGCGTATCGGAACCACTCGCGCATGCCTGCGATCAGTGCGGTCGGTGTGTCGATGCACCCTAGTGCTAGAGCCTTGATGTTCCAGGAGCAGAGCGACTTGCTATTACTCCGGTTCCAGTGCTTGAGAAGTCGCACGACGCGGGCGAAGCATGCATCGGTGATCTTGTTGGCGGCGACGATGAGTTCGGTGTGATTTTCGGGGTGCGAGCGATCCCAACTCTCGAACCGTGGGATGTAGAGACCTGCGCCGCCGGGATTGTCGATGGCGACGATCACGTCTGCGGTGAAGTCCGGCTTGCCTGGGGCGACCGGGTCGCGGAAGCGTACGAGAATGGATCGCTTGCGTCCCTTCACCTCCACTGCCAGGTCGCCGTACCGCTGCTTGAGACCCGCGCGGATGGCTTCTGCGGCACGCTCCTTGAGGTCCTTCGGGCCGCGCTTGCCGGGACGGTATTGCTGGTCGGGGTCAGGTACGACAATGCCGAGGTCGACATCGGTCAGCGGCGTGAGTGCGTCCCCGTGGGCGATGCTGCCATTGACGTAGGTCCGGCTCCCCGGGAATTCCTGAAGCAGCACAGCGCCAATAGCAGTGCGGCGCTTACGGGCCTCGTCGAGTTCGTCGTCAGAGACCTCGATCCTTCGGCGTGCTTCTTTGAGGATCTGTTCGAGTGTGATCGTGGGGCTGATGGTTGTCATGGTGTTCTCCTTGCCGAGACTGTGAGCTGGTGACTCTTCCGGCTTGGAGTCCCACGCGAAGCATCACCTCGATGCTCTACAGGGGACGGACGACGTAATTCGTTCTGCGTGACGACGCCCGGGATCAACTGCACTCAAGACATATTCCGGTAGCGGGGTCGAACTGCTGAGTCGACCTCAGCAGGAAGCAGGACGGACACTGTTTCTCTTGGACTCGGAATGCACAGTTGCACTGTCTGCACTCAGGGCAGGTAGGAGCTCCACACTGCGCGCACGGTGGGTCGAACGTGCGGAACTCATGTCCGCAAGCGATGTGCTCGCAGATTCTGAATGCGCCCTTTGGGCCGCTGTCTCTTCGCGGTAGCGACAGGACGCGCCAGGCCGCTCGGTCACTGACCGAGACGACGACGGTCATGCCACCGAGATCGGCGGCCTGCGCATACAACTCTTGACCACGGATGCCGTCACGGTAGTAGAACTCAGCCTCACCGTCGATCGTGCGTTCCGGGGCGCGCAGGGCAGCATCAACGATGCTCACTCGTGATTGATCACTGCCTCGACGGAGTGGAGGCAGTTCGCGGGATGAAGAGAAGACCACCTCACCTTGATTGTCAAGCAGCGTTACGTGACCGGGTGTTCGGAGTGCTAGGGCAGCGCGGACGCATACGGCGGCTCTGGACACCTGCGGCGCGGCCTGCCACAAGGACACGACGCTCGCTGCAGAGGGTCCCTTTTCACCGATGTGTTGTTGAACCAGGTCCTTGGGTAGTAGGAGGGCAGAGGCAAAGAAGTCGCAAGCGGCGTCCTCCAACGCGAGCCCGCCGTCAGGTTGCTGCGTGGGGCGTTCCATGAGGTCGTAGACGCTCTGCTGGAGATGGTGACCGTACTCATGAAGCGCGGTGAAGGCTCGTCGACCATGACTAGCCGATTCTGATATCGCCAGTACGGGAGGCATCTGATCTGCGAGGTACCCACCTGCGACGCTGCATCTGGATGCATCGACCTCCCGGTCGGGGACCAAGCGCACGTCGATGTCGTCCCTCGCCGTAAATGTAGCAATGGCATCTTCGAACAGCTGAGAACGAAGCTCGGGCTCGGACATGTCAATGTGGTCGAGCATTGCAGTGACCTGCTCGATGACCAGACTCTTTGGCACGGCGATCGGGCGGCTCTGTTCAGTGCTCATCAAGGACCGCCGCGAAGAGTGTGTCGAGGCGGCGATCCCAGTTGGTGGCCTTCTGACCCGTCTGACGTGCAGCAAGAGCCCATGTTTGGTGTGAAAGGTCGCGATAGGCGGTGGCGACATCGCCGCCACGCTGAGCGGCGTAGGCAAGGACTTGATGGTGGCGTCGGGGGTTTTCTAGGCAGTCGATCAGTTTCGATGGTGGGGTGGGGTTTGCGGCCAATATCGTCTCGACTGGCTCACCTAGTCCAGGTGCAAGCTTCCTGGCCTCCTCATTGGTGAGGGGGATCTGCCCGCGCCAGATGGCGAGCGCCTTCTGTGGCGTCGTCCCCAGGGTATCCGCGACGTCTTGGATCCTCAGATCCGAGTTTTGCAGCATAGTGCTTAGTTCCCCGGAACCGTCCCCGTGCCATCGAACAGCGGAGAGTTCATCCATAGTGTCCTCGATCAATGCCTGATACACGCGCACCGGATGTGGTGTAGCGCGATCGTCGCCGCCCTGGCCCGGCTCCGCGGCAAGGAGAGCTGCCGTGACTTCGGATTCCAACCAACCAGCGAACCGGTCAAGGACTGCATTGGGTACGCCCCGCTTGAGGGTGCGCCAAGCCAATGTCGGAAGGCCAAACGGACCGGCCTCGGCGGCGATGCTCGCGCTGTTGGTGTCGGCGTAGTCGAGGTCGAACGACAAGGGCAACACAGTGGTTCGTTGGTCGGTGCTGAGAATGACGACAAGTTGGACTCGGTCGTGCCATCGCGCACGCCAGACTTGCCCGACCGAGAGCTCTGGTGCGACACCGGTCCATGCCGCGTGCAGATCCTCGGGAATGGCGACGCTTGCAGCGGCATCTTCAAGTCTGGATCGTCGAGGTGCATCGTCACGAGTCACATCGGCTCCTTTCTCGGCGATCGCGACATATGCGATCCCACCTGGGACAGACGACCTGATTCGGAACCCTTGGCCGCGATCTCGAACATTCGCAGGACGATCTCCTCACGATCCTCGTCATCGAATGTGGCGAGCCTCAGCCGATCGGCCAGAGCATCGCTAAGTGCCTGCGTCGCGGCGCGCCCCAATCCTGTAGCGGCTCTCCGTTCGTTCATGCCGCACCCGAGCACAGGCAGCAACGACTGCTCCTCCGTGCTGAGGGTCACCCAAAGCTCTTCTGCTCGCTCCTGCAGGCCGAGATTCGTCCAAGGATCATCGCTATTCACGACCCGAGCAGCCACCGCAGCGGCTGAAGAGCCGTCAGGCATCTCGATGAAGACCGGCGGCGCGAGTAGCGCGAACCGGCGCTCAACCACCTTGGCCAGGTCCTCATCGCGGACAGAACCGTCCGCATGATCGATCACTCCATGACAGACGGCGGTAAGGGCAATGATTGTTCCTCTTGGAGTCTTTCCGGCGCTGTTCCAGCTCAGAATCTGGTAACCGCGAACGCGGGCCGCGGCCTCATGGAGTTCGTCGATATCTCCTTGCCACAGAACAAGGAGGTGGTTCAGTAGCGCCCAGGCCCGGATGCCCTTCAAGTCAGGAGGGCGAATGAAGCGGGTGTCCTCCGAGAGCAGGGTGTCCAGGCGACGACGAAGCTTTCCGCGTTCCGTCCCCTTGGCTTGATCAATCAGAAAGTTCCGAATGGCCTTCAAGATGAGCCGTTCAAGGGATGCCTGGTCGGTCGCTTGGGTGTAGCAGGCAAGCACGAAGACCTTGGCCCGTCTCTCTTGCGAGAACATGTCGGCAAGGAGGTCGTCAACCGCGTCAGCGCTCCAGCTCGCGTGCCCGCTCGGTGGAGGAAAGGACGATGTGCGAGTCACCTGTGCTCCGAGTTGGCGCAGCAAGCGGATCGTCTCAGGTCCGCTCGCGTCCGCGCGCCGACCTATCTCATCGAATGCGCTCACGCGGACCCCTACCGACGAACCTAGATCACTTCATCATCATTTCAGCCGAATGCCACGCGGACGAGACGACACGCCGTGGCAAGAATCCGCGCCTCTAAGTAGCGCCTCGTCCATTGTGTGCTAACGCCGGAGAGATGTGGTCCGCGACCGCTCGCCATGTTGTAGGCACGTGTCAGGGACACACTTCGCGCGAGGAGGCAGAGGCGAGGGTCGGTTTCGACTGAGATGCTAGGGGGATCAGGGAAGGACGTCTTGGCATGGGTAGGTCCGAGCAGGCGAAACAGGTCGCGCGGCGTCTCGGTGTTGCCGCGCATCCGAGCGCGGCCCAGATCGCTGAGGCTGTCGCGGTGTTTGCTCCCTTGGGATGAGCGATGAGCGAACGCTGGCACATGAAGGGCACACTCCGCGCTCTAAAGCTGGCGGCCACAGGAGCCGGATCCTCCGAACTCGATGAGGTCATCACAGACGTCTGGAACACCGAAAACCGGATATGGCTCCAGCACGCAGCGACACCGATCCGGCGATGGTCGAATTCCCACTATCCGTTCAAGCAGGTGCTCTGGGAGCGCGTCAATCTAATTGAGAAGGCGATCGCCCATCACCAAGCACGTGCTTATGAGGCGTCGATTCCTATCATTCTGGCTCAGATCGATGGGATTAGTAGAGACCTGACTGGCCAGTCATTCTTCTCCAAGGCCAATACCGATCCTTATCTCGATGACGTGACTTTGTCAGGAATGGAGACCAACCTACCGATTGTCCGTCGAGTGTTCTCTACCGACGTCAAGGAATCGGGCAGGTACGGGCTCGTCTCACGTCACGGTGTCCTGCACGGGCGTGACCTCACCTATGCCACGCGCGTGAACTCCACCAAAACGATTGTGCTGGTCGCAGCACTAGCCGAGTACTTCCCGCGGGTCGCTGATGATGCCGGTGCGCGACTACGCAGACAGCATGAAGAACAGGTGGCCGGCACTCAAGCCGTGGACGACCTAGGACGATTCGTCGACGACAGACACATCCCGGAGATCCACCAGTTCGCCTGGGACTTCGACGTGGCTTACTCGAACGATGTCCTATTGGGTCAAGATGCATTCCACGCAAGCACGGTTGGATCGGACGTCGCGCGCAAGGTGGGGCTCGACCCAGCCTCGTTCACAGTTGGAGACGATGAGACAGGGTGCTGGTGGCATTACAAGCTACCCGCCGGTCGAGTCCTCGGCTACGCAGCTCGCCCATCCACAAGCAGCAAACGGCGCCACCCCGATGTGTGGAGGTGGGACGACAGTCAGGCGCCGACGGGCCCGCCGTGGCAGTGCCCGGAGGGATGGCGCTCTGATGACGATTTCCCCCGGTCGCCCAACTGGGAACCGAAGGTCGTCGTCTGAGCCGTCAGGTCAGGAGCAGCAGACCAGCCGATACGGATACCCCGAGCGCCCACGCGGTCTGAGTAAGAGAATTGAGCGCTACCCTTGTTTTGTTCATAGGCGCCTCCTTAGCCTTGTGCTTCCTGGTTTCCGATGGATCGTTCAGCGTGAACATCAGACTTACGAACCGAGTGAATACGAGAACCACGAAGACGCCCGCAGCAACCGCAGCAATGGGAATCGAACCCAGAACTCCAGCCCCTGAGCTGGCCTGACGGACCAAGACGAGTCTACTCGTCCGACCGGACCTTCGACCGAGTCAGGGCCTCTGCGGCCACAGCTACCTGCGGATGAAGCTTGAGTCGTAGTTCGCGCCCCGAAGATCTGGCTGGGCTCAGACCCTGTGGGGCCGCCTCGCAGTGAACGTGGGAGCGATCTGATTCGTGTCAGTGCAGATGGTGTCGATCTGCCACTGGCGTCGCTCGGACAGGCGCGTGCTTACCAGGATCGCGAGGCTGACGGGCCCCATGATCACGAACTTCAGCGCGTTCCAAACAAGCAGGATCACCAGCAGATTGAGCCAGCCAGGACCATCGTCCTCGACAACCGCCACGCAGATGCTGGCCGCGTAGAGGTACGGGATGGCGAGGAGCATGGCAGGGGTGCCCCATCTGAGTCCTCGGCGGGTGCGGATCGCATCGAGGGCGATGTTGGTGGGCATGTAGCGGCGCAGGAAGTACCGGGTAGCGACGCTGGCGGACCATAGTAGGCGGAACATGGTGTCTGATCTCCTCATGCACGTTGGGCCGTCTGGTGCGGCAGTACGTGTATGAGCGCCCACAGAGTGGGCCGTCCCGAAGGACCCGAAGTTGAGGAGGACCTGCCTCTTCTTCCACTGTATGCGAGCGGTCAGACAGGCGGAAGGCCTCACAGTGCCAGCCCATGCCGGTCGATCGCCTTCTGGGGCGTCCGAGGCCTGGCTTCCTGTCCGGCGCTCAAGCGATGAGCGCTCTCTAGTGCCGCGCGGGCGCGGGCGGCGTCCATCTTTTGGGCCGTGCTGTCCGGGACCGGGCCGAGAGCGTTGGTACTGGTGATGTTGTACCGGTCGCGGTAGGCCGCGACGGTGTGCACCTGGCGTCTCCAGGTTTTCGCTGCTCTCGTGTCGCTAGGTGGTTCACCGAGTGTGGTCAGCCAGGAGGTCGTTCGCTCGTTGAGCGCCTGGTCGACCAGTGCGTCGGCGCGGGTCTCGATGAGGTCGCGGCGTTCGTTGAGCGCCCGGCGCATGTCGGGGCTCATGGTGCCGGTGGCTTCGGGGACGAGGCCGGCGATCAGTCGCGGGGCCTTGCGCGTGCGGCCAGAGCCAGCCGGGCGTGCTGTGGCTTTGGCAACCCTGTCGTGAATCACTGCGGCGATGTCGTCGGCGTCATCGAGACTCCGAGCGCTGATGAGGCGGGGGAGCAGGGTCTCGACGTTGTGGTGGTTGGCCTCGGCCCGTCGTAGTTCAGCCGAGAGCGCACCAAAGGAATCGGAAACGATTGCTTCTTCGGTCTGTTCATCGGTGAGACCGGAGGCTCTGAGCAGGGTGGCCCAGCGGTCGTGTTGGGCGGCTTGGGCGATGGTCTCGTACTCGGCGGCGAGTTGGGCGAGTGAACCCCAGGCATCCTGCTCGGCCGTGATCGTTTCGTGGGCTGACAGTTCGGCGCCTGAGTGCTGGAGCACTCCGTAGAGCACGCTGCGTGCGGTGGCGTCAGGGTTGTCGCCCGGATGCGGTTCGGCGTGTGCGTCGTCGGGCTTGTCGGTGGTGACGTAGGCGATGTTGTGGTGGCGGCCGCGGGTGAGGCCAACGTACAGGTTCTCCCTGGTGGTCGAGGCGTCCACCAGGACGTGGCTGGTGTCGGTGGTGATGCCCTGTGCGCGGTGGGCGGTCACGGCGTAGCCGAGGTCGAGATGCTCGGCCACGTAGCCGGCGGGCAGGACGACCGAGCCGCCCCAGCGTCGGCTGGCGGGCCGCGCGGTGAGTGAACCGTCTCGGCGTACGTCGGTGACGGTCCACCGGTCGCCGTTGCGGACCCACGATTTTCCGCTGCGCAGGCGGCGGTCGTTGCGGCGGGTGATGACGGTGTCTCCGATGCCGGCGGCGGTGCCGTCGTGCAACGGGGCTTCGCGGGTGGCGTCCACGGTGCCGTCGAGGATCAGGTCAGCTCGGGCGCGGGCATTCAGGGCGGTGATGGTCTCGTTGGCGTCCGCGATCAGCACACTGGCCTTGCCGTGTTGGGTGTCGGTGCGCCAGGCGGGGTAGGCGGTGTCCATCATCTGCTCGGTCTCACCGCCCACGATGCGGCCGTGGTCGGCGTAGGTGTCGATGACCTCGCTGCGCCCGTGGCGCAAGTTCAGGGACGCGGTCTTCTCCCAGGCATTGGTGAACCGGTGCACATCGACCAGCTCCGGTGCATCATCGCGGTCAGAGACGAGCAGGGAGAAGGCGCCGCCGGCATCGACAGACTGGAGCTGGGCATAGTCGCCGACCAGCAGCACCTTGGCCCCTGCCTGCGCTGCGAGGTGGGTGATGCGATCCAGAGACAAAGTGCCGGCCAGGGAGGCCTCGTCGACGATGACGAGCTGGTCTGCCGTGAAGGTCGTGCCGTGGGTAAGGTGGTTGGTCCACCACTTCGCCGTGTTCTCCGTCGCGATCCCGAGGTCATCGGCGAGAACCTGCGCGGCGACCGCCGAAGGTGCGAGTCCGACCACGGACCCGGGACCATGCTCGGTCTCCCAGGCTTGTCGCAGCGCGGACACGGCTGTGGTCTTGCCCGCGCCGGCTGGCCCGACCAGCACGTCCACGGTCCGTCCGGAAACGGCGACCTTCGCCAGTGCATCGGCCTGGTCCTCACCGAGCACCCGGCCTTCACGGTCGGGTCGCCGCGCGATCTGTTCCACCGTGGCAAGCGGCACCGTGGGAGCAGTTGTGGCCCGTGATCGTTCGAGGAGGCGGTCCTCGGCTTCCAACAGCATCTTCGAGGAGTAACACGGTGGAGTGCTTGGGGCGGAACCGGCTGGTGCCGTCCTCGCGCCGAAACAGCACAGGGCTGGAGGCCAGCTCCGGAGGCGTGAGCCGCAGGGACGCTCGTTCGGCCGCATCGACGACGAGCCCGACGATGGCTTCGCGGTCGCCGGTGGTCGCGAAACGCCAGCCCATCGTCTGCCTCGCGGCTTCGGCGGTGAGGTTCCACCGCCGCCATGTTGAGCGCTTCTCACCGACCACCTCAACGACTCGGCGGCCAAGAACTGCGATGAGATCAAGAAGAATGTCGTCAGCACGCAGCAACAGCGGAGTCTCGTCCGCGGTCACCGCTCGCGCCCACTCTGTCGCGTCACTGCCGAGAATGGCGCCGGCTCGCTGGCGCCATTCGGCCGTCAGATCGGCCAAGGAGCGGACCTGCTTCTCCGGCCTGGTGGTGAGCGTGGCCTGCGCTCGGAGCTTGATGATCATCGCCGGCCGGCTGCCTCCCGTGGCGTTCGACGTGGGCGGCGATCAAACGGTCCTTCTCCGCATCGATGTCGCGCGAGCGTGAGGAAAACTCGACCACCAGTTCCTCGGACACGCTCGTGATAGCCCACGTGGGAGTTGCGGTCCCGACCCATCTCGCGCGTCTGCCACTCGACACCGCGATTGCCGGTGAAGTGGTCGGCAAAGACTGCCTCATACAGCTCCGAGAGAGGCGGCGTGCATCGGTCTCCCGTCCAGGGCGAGCCACTTGCCGTCCTGGACGGCGCGGACCTTGTTGCTGATAACGACGTGGGTCTGCAGACGAGGGTCACCGGCGCGCGAGTCGTAGTGAT
Organism: Nesterenkonia haasae; assembly: GCF_010119385.1. Classification (GTDB taxonomy): domain Bacteria; phylum Actinomycetota; class Actinomycetes; order Actinomycetales; family Micrococcaceae; genus Nesterenkonia; species Nesterenkonia haasae. Next base: position 481,150 of record NZ_VFIE01000017.1, on the reverse strand, counting down.
CGAAAGCTGTGGCAATGAGCACTGCGACGTCTACCTGCGTAACCGCACAATCACCAGTGGACGCGCCAGTACGGGTGGCTGCAACCTCGCGCTCCATGAACGCCACCACCTCAGCAACCGCCCGATGATGCGCATCGGCAATCAAAGCCTGCGTCCCAGCATCGGCAACCGCCTACAACACGCTCGCAGACTTCGGGATCGAGAACGTGTAGTCATACCCCGCTACAGCTCGCCGGGTCCCTCACGTGGTCTCCTCGGCCTCGGTCGCTGTCACCGCTTCGGCTCTCGCTGCCGGCCCGAGCGATGAGTCAAGGTCGGCGATCCGCTGCTAAATCCGGTCAACCACGGAGGCGTACTGTGGGTAGGCATGCCCCAGCGCTTCACCGGTGACCGGATCACGGCCCATCCCAACGAGGGGCTGAAGCTGGGCCTCGGAGACCTGATCGCCAGCACTGATACGTCCGCCGCCGAGGGCGGGTAGTCCTGCCCCGAGCCAGCGGCCCGGCGGACTCCCCTCCTCGGCGTAATAGCGGGTCAACGGCGTAGACAGCGACCGATCACCATTACCGGCAGCGACGGTGCGCAGCAAGTACTTGTAGCCATCGCCCGAGCTCATGACGCGCATCGAGACCGTCACCGTCGCCTCCTTACTGCGACTAGATGGACAGTCCTATCCGAGGCTGAGAGCGATCTGAGGGCACCGGTCCCTGGTCACTCCATGGCAAGTGCACGAAGAACGGCGGGCCAGAAGCGATCGTTGCGCGCCCAAGTTGGGTCAAAGATCTGTAGTGCCCAAGCGGCATCTAGGTCAGCGTCAAGTTGAGTGTGGCCATTGCGGAGGTGATCCAGCTCGTCTACAGACCACCGGCCAAGAAAGGTGAATGGCGATCCCTGGTCGACCGTAACCGCGATGCTGCTGTAGACATCGCTGCCTGGTGAAAACGAGATGACCACGAGATCTTCAGCTAGGAGATCTTCCGTGATCTTGGCTGCGGTTGACTCGTTACAGATCCCCTCAACATAAGCACGCTGGGTGCAACGCGTGGACTCGTCCATCCAGCCTGGTTGAGAATCGGTGGTAACGAACCCTGCACGCTTCATAGCTACCAAGCTGGGGATGAGCGGCGAGCTCTCGGAGTGTGGCGGCCCGCCGTGAAGCGGCGTCTCTGGAAGGCGACCTTCCAGGAACTCGATCGTCGCGGCAGCCAGATCGCCCAAGGACCGCGCGGCCTTCCAAGGTTCGTCTGCTTTGCTGATCGTCATGTTCTCTATCTTGCACGAGTCGACTGCCACGCCGCCTCAGTTGCAAGACGCGTGATCGATCTAAGGCTAGGTGACGACGAGGGATCAGGTGGGCCATCGGCGGCATCGACATCTAGCGCTGTGACGCTCGACGGTGGACCGGCTTCGTGGGCGTCGGCATGCGAGTTCGGTTGGTAGGCGGCTGAGGGCTGTGCACCTAGCAGGTGACCAGCCCGGCGATGAACTCCGGAAAGAGTTCGAGTCCGGGGTCACCAACCTGCCGGAGCCCTCATGTACGACAACATCTCCTCGTTGGAACGTCGCCTGCGGGTCGGGTCGCTGTGCTCTGGATACTGCGGCCTCGACCTCGCCGTCGAGCACGTCTTCAACGCCGAAACCATATGGTTCTCCGAGATCAACGAACCCATCGTCCGTGTCTTCGCCCATCACAGGCCCAAGGCGCCGAGCCCCCGGCGGCGTCACCACCATCGACTGGAACAACGTGCCGCCGATAGACATTCTCTGTGGCGGGTTCCCATGTCAGGACGTCTCAACTGTGGGCAAACAGGCCGGTCTAGCGTCAGGAATCCGATCTGGCCTCTGGTCGAACATGGCTGCGGCGATCGTCGCGCTGCAGCCGGATTTCGTCGTGATCGAAAACCTCCGCGGGCTGCTGTCGGCACCCGCTGTCCGCCCCACCCCGGAAGGAGCAACTGATGACCGACGCAACTCCGAAACCGCAACCCTTCGCGACGTGGATCCCGACCCGTGGAGTCTGGGAAACGAGTCAACCCGACCTCTTCAGGCAATGGGCGCCATATGCGGAGGCCTGGCCGACCTCAGGCAATCTGCACGATGGATCGGCCCACCCGTTCCTCGCGTCGGGGTGCCTCACCACCGCTTCCGTGTGTTCGTCCTCGCCCACCGCCCTATTCCGGACCCCGTTGGCTTCAGACTACTCCCGTGGAGGGGAGAGCCTGGAGCAGGTGAAGTCACGGCGAGGGACGATCGCGCCGTCGCATCAGATCATCGACCTCACCATCCACGGGCCCCACGGCTCACCGAAGAACAGTGGCGAATCGGAGACCCTGTGGGCCCCAATCGAGGACATCTTCTTAGCTAGGGACGCTACGCCCGAGCCATCGCCTGATGGGAACACATCACCGGACGACCCGCGCCCGCACCAGCGCTCTTAAATGAGGCGATGGGGCCGCGGCCTGCGTCAGAGCTCGTGGAGTGGATGATGGGCCTCGAACAGGGCTGGGTAACTGACGCTGCTCGTGGGCTGACCGACTACCAGCAACTCGCCGCCTTAGGTAACGGCGTCCTTCCCCTCCAAGCCGCGACAGCCCTTCGGCTCTTGCTATAAACGCAATGACGCTGAAGGCACTGTGCTCACTTCGGCCGAGTACCGCGTCAGCGGAGTTGAGAGGGAGCAATCCCCGTCCCGGCGACTATTGCGGGGATACAGCGCACAGTTAGCCCGGCTGCGGAGCAAGCAGGAGGTCCGCGATACCGCCTTGGGGGTGAATGAGATCGTCCACCTCTCCGTCGACCGGCTGGTGCTCGACCGTATCACAATGCGCGTCACCGACCATCCGGAACCGTGGTTGGCCTTCCTTAGTCCCCAGCCAGGATCGGGCACCAGGGAACGGCTGCTTAATCTGCGGGCCGCAGCCGCGCATTAATGTGAAGCGGTGACTCAACCGGGTTCCGTAGTCAATCGATCTATGGATCGAGACGGTAGGACGTGGTTGGATCGTAGAATGAAGATCGAGCGAATCGCGCCCGTCTTAACCGTTGACGACCTCGCCACCGCGATTGACGAACATACCGGTGTACTCGGGATGCGGGTGGTGATGAATATGGAATGGATCGTCTTCCTCGCCGATGACACCGGCCGTCAGATCGGTCTGATGACAACTGATGCAACGGCACCGGTCAACCCGGACATCTCAGTCTTCGTCGACGACGTCGAGGCGGCGCACGCCGCGGCTGTGGCATCGGATGTCCAGATTGTGTATCCACTGACCACCGAGACGTGGGGTGTACGTCGGTTCTTCTACGGCGACTCATCTGGACGAGTGATCAACGTCGGCACCCACACCTGAACTCCGCACCGGGCCCACGGGAGCTGTGATCCTCATCGCTCCACCGCGCTCGACGAGCTCAGGATGCTATGGCGCGCGCCGTCGATTGATTCACGCGGTCGATGCAACAGCATCTGTTGGCGGTGAGTCGAGCAACTAGTTGCCCATGTGTGTCGGGCTGCGGAATCCATGACATTTGAGGGGTGGGGTGTTGAGTCTGGCGGTGACGTTATCGAGGATTCCGGCGCCGTAGAACGATAGGTCAGTGCTTTTCGGGAAGTGCTGGCTCAGCAGGCCGTTGGCGTTTCGTCCGAGCCTCGTTGCCAGGTGCTGTGTGGGTCGGCGAAGTAGATCGGCATATCGGTGGCTGCGGTGATCCTGGTGTGCCGTGCCATCTCCGAGCCGACTGTGCAGCTGCAAGGCACCGCTCATCACGGTCCTTATCGGCTCGCACCGCACCACTGTGCGGAAATCCAGATGGCCAGCGTCCGAACAGGCCGAGGTCGACGCTACTTTCGTGGGCGTTCCAGGTTCTCATGCCCTTCCACTTTCCATGCGTCTGCTTGTTCGCATCTCCCTATGGCGGGATCCCAGTTGGGCACTGTGGGCTTAGCGGGGCGCGTCTTGGGTTTGGCAGCCTAGGAGCAATTCAGTCGCCCAGGTGAGAACCTCTTGACGGGTCTGATCACCGTGGTCGGCAGTCAGGTAAGATGCGCCGATCGCAGTACAGAATGCCAGGAGGCTCCGCGCCTCGACCTCATCAGGATCGTCACAGAAGGTGCCAACCACTTCCCGGAGCAGGTTCATCCGAGCCTCATGCACCCTCCGCAGCCGTTCGGCGGCGGTAGGGTCCCGGCGAGCCCGCGCCTTCGGCTCGTGCTCGTTCGCGGCGGCTGCAAGCACATCGTCGACAGGCTTCATGCTCCCAGGTTGCCAGCATCTGCTGAAACAGTGACTCACGGTCCTTGAAGTGACGAGGGCCGCGTTGACAGGCGCGCCCCGATCACGGACGCACGGACGAGTCGATGCCCCGGCGGCGATCGCCGCGCATCCGAAACTTCGCGTGCACTATCACAGAGCGCGACTTGACCATCGACCCCGTGTGTGACGAGGTAGTGGAGTTGCAGCCGTTCAACGCGGTCCTGTCGAAGGAGCCGGCGCAGGTCAGGCGCAACCTTGACCGGTTCGAAGGCGCATGGCGAAACCCGGCATCGCTCATGTCCCCCAAGCGTGGCGCAACGGTTGATCCTTCGTCTTCGAGCTAGAAGGATTGCTCGCCGGGGGAGTTCCGGTGGGAGTCGGTGCTGCTGGGTCCCAGTAGCTGTCGGCGACCGAGTTGACTGGACTTCAACAACTGTTCATACTGGACATACACAGTGGTTTACGGAGGTGTTCATGCTCGTTGTCGACGGCCTGGCCAAGAGGTATCCATCGTTCAGACTAAAGGAAGTCTCGTTCGAGGTGCCTGCTGGCCACATCACCGGATTCATTGGTGCGAACGGGGCTGGCAAGACCACGACCCTGAAGTCGATCATGAACATCGTTCGCCCGGATGCTGGGAAGGTCACCTTCGAGGGGAGCGACTTGCACGCCCACGAGGCTGAGGCAAAGCAGCGGATCGGGTTCATGCTCGGTCCGGTTGATGTCTATCCCAAGCATTCGATCCGCACCGTTGTCGACGTGTACCGGCGCTTCTACGAGGACTGGGATGATCGGGCTTTCGGAGCGTTTCTAGACCGGTTCGAGATCGACGCTCGCAAGAAGATCAGTGAACTGTCCACCGGAATGCGGGTGAAGCTCGGCGTCTCGATGGCTCTGTCGCACGGTGCCAAGCTGATCCTGCTGGATGAGCCGACCAGCGGTCTGGACCCGGTGGCCAGGGATGAGTTGCTCGATCTGCTTCAGGAAGTGGTCGAGGATGGCGAGCGCGGCGTGCTTTTCTCCACTCACATCACTAGCGATCTAGACAAATGTGCCGACTACATCGTGTTCATCCGTAACGGGCGAATCATTGGGAATGACACGAAGGACGATCTGATTGCGAACCATGTCCTTCTCAAGGGCAGCACCGCCGAATACACCGACGACCTGCGGGGACGGATGATCGGGCACAAGAGCCACGCCTTCGGGTTTACTGGGCTCGCGCGAACCGATGATCTTGGAGATCTGGACACAGTCGGGTCGCTGCACGCTGAGCGTCCAAATCTGGAAACGCTGATGCTGTACTACGACTTGGAAGGGGCCCAATGAGCACTACCTCCGCGCTGCTGTTAAAGGAAGCCCGATTGGTGGTGCCTCCGGCTTACTTGGGCGTTGTGGCATTGACACTGTTCAACCTGATCCCGAACTACCCGATGGTCATTGGGGCTTCGTACTTCATGCTCGCATTGTTCATGGCATTTTCTGAGGCGAACGCAAACAAGGACCATGAATTCACTATCTCGTTGCCCGTACCTCGCAACCGCGTCGTGCTCGCCAAGCACCTGACGGTGATGGCAGTCCAGATGGCGCAGCTCGCCGCACTTGCCCTTGTAGCGATCGGCGCCGCGCTGATCAACCCCGATGGCAACATCGTGGGCATGGACGGCAACTACGCATTCTTCGGGTTGGTTCTGACCTCACTCGGGCTGTTCAATGTGATTTTTCTGCCCGGCTATTTCGCAACCGGATACAAGATTGGCCGTGCCGGCGTGTTGGCAGGTATCACGTTCTTCGTGTCCTACGGCGTCTTCGAGTTGCTGGTCATTCTCACTCCCGGCGCGGGCGACACTCTAGACACTCTCGATCCGGCCGACGCCGGCCCACAACTGCTTGTCCTCGCCCTTGGCGCGCTGGTCTACCTCGGCTTGACCTCGGCTTCCTATCGACTCTCGGTACGCCGGTTCGACCGTGTGAACCTGTAGACGGGATACTCTTCACGTGGACATCGTCATTTCCGAGCGCAGCGATATGCCGATCTACGAGCAAATCCATGTTCAGCTTGCCGCCCAGGTCCTCGACAGTCGACTTGAGCCCAACGCCATGCTCCCCTCGATCCGCACAGTCGCCCGAGAACTCGGCATCAGCGTCATCACGATCAAGAAGGCCTGGGAGCTGCTGGAGGCCGACGATCTCATCTACACCCGACCGGGAAAAGGGGCGTTCGTTAGCGCCCACCCTCCCCAAGACCTCCGCGCGAAGCGCCAAGCATTCGCCGTCAAACGCTTCCATCGCGACGCCGCCTTCTATCGTGGCATCTCCATCACTCGCGACGAGCTGATCAGCATCGTGCATCGGGAGTACTAACTTCAGGCGACCACCCGGGTTGACCGCGCACTTGCCTCACCGGCGCGAGCAAGGTAGCAGGTGCATCCAGCGGGTCCGTCAAATCATCGACTCCGATTGAGAGCCCGGTCAGACCAGGACGCGGAAAAGATCCTGCTGCTCTAGTCAACGCGTCAGCGGAGCTGATCGGGTCGCGGGGATGGCCTTTAGTCGCTTCGCTGTCAAGGCGTGACGACCGTGTCGTCGTCCAGCCTCCGGTCGCCAAGAGAGCCCAGACGCCCCGCGGCTGACCCGCTCGGGTTGACAACCCTATTCTTAACTGTGCATGCTGAGCATGTACAGTAGACCCCACCCCAAAGCCCGCCGATGATGGCAACGGCTGCTTGCCGCGGCGCATCAGACTGTGCCCACGTGCAAGTTATCGCGGTGGCGCTCCGCAAGTAGCTCGCTGTCTTCGGGTCGAAAGGACTCAGCCATGACCGCCTGCAGCGAAACTGCGAAAGGAAACTTCAGCATGACAACCCAGGGACGCCTCGACAGGGCTGAGGGCAGGACCGGACTTTCCCGTCGGCGGTCGCGACGTGGGGCTGCCATCTGCACGACGATGGTCCTGACCGCCTTGGTACTCACCGCCCTATTCGCCCTCCTTTCTGGCGAGGCCCAGTCCGCAAGCGGCAACGAAGGGCTCGCGCCGGACAACCAAGAGGTACTGGCAAGCGATACGATCGCGGAGCAGTTCCACGAGTCTGGCGAAGGGGTTCTCCAGGTACTGGTCAACGGGGATGACGTGATCAGTGCCGATGGGCTCACCGCCGCTGACAGCATCATGGACTCCATCGAGGCGTCTCTGCCTGCCGAGGTTGAACTCTCCGCTACTGCAGAGCGACCCGCGGTTATGCACTGGCTGTCCGCGGTCCAGCTGGCACTGGCTGAGCAGGGGATGGACGCCAGCCAGGCCGACGACGTCACCGTGAACCAAATCTTCTCCGACGCCCTCGAGTCGATGCCAGCCGAGCAGGCGGACTTCACTATGACCCAGCTGCCCAGCGATGCGTCGCTTGATTCCTCGCCGCAGGCGGATAGCGGCCTGCTGCTCGTGTTCCTTCAACTCGACGAAGCGGTACCTGAGCACCTCGATGAGGCTGAGCGGGAAGAGGCAAGACTGGCAATAGATACACGGATCGCAGAGGCCGTGCGTGGCACGGAACTCCCGGAAGGCTACTCGGCTGAGACATTCAGTGTTGCGTTGCTGATCGGCGACCCAAGCCAGGTCGCAACCGAGCTCGTCCAGTTGTTCGGGGCCGCGTTCCTGATCATCTTTGTTCTGCTCGGGTTCGTGTATTGGGTCAAGCCAGGTGTGGGAAGCCGGATCTTGCCGGGGATCCGGCGCACCATCGCCGATGTGCTGCTCACACTGTTGACCGTCGTGATGGCGATCATCTGGATGAACGGCATCGGAGTGTTGCTCGGGCCCGGCTACTTCGACTGGATCGGGCCGATGAACGACGTCAGCATGATCGTGCCAGTGCTGCTAATCGCGCTCGGAATCGATTACGCGATCCACCTGACTGGTCGCTACCGCGAGGAGTTGGCTGCCGGACGCAGCGTCGGCGATGCCCTCGTTCGTGCGGTGCGCACTGTAGGCGTCGCTCTTGTGCTGGCGACTGTCACGACCGCTGTGGGGTTTCTGATGGGCGTGTTCAACCCTGTGCCAGCGCTGGTCGATTTTGGTGTCCTGGCCGCTGTCGGCATTGTCTCATCCTTCGTGCTCATGATGACGTTCGTGCCCGCGACCCGCTACCTCATCGACCGACGCGCGGAGCAGCGCGCCACACTGCCCCGGCAGGCGTTCGGCCGCGGCGGGGAAAGGCTGCTGCCTGGGATCATGGGCCGGATCGCGGGCTTGGCGGCGCGAGCGCCGGTGCCGACACTGCTGGTCACGCTTGTGCTGGGTGGCTCAGTTGGTGTGTGGGGCCAGAGCCAACTCGAAGTTCGATTCAGTGTGACCGACTTCGTGCAGGACGATACCCCTGCGATGGCCGTATATGAGCAACTGACCGATCGGTTCAGCCGCGTTGACGAGACCACCGACGTGCTGATCACCGGTGACGTAGCAACACCACAAGTCCACAATGCACTGGTCAGTTCCTTGGGTGAGCTCTCCGAAGTTCCCCGTGTCCAAACCTTCGGAGGCACTGCTCAGGCGGACTCGCCAGTGGGGCTGCTCGCAACACTGCTCGCCTCTGCCGACCGAGACTCCCCACCGGAGGCTCTTATTGAAGCCGCCGAAGCCGCAGGGCTAGGGGAGGACCTCACCGTCGATCCCGATGCGGACGTCGCCGGGCTCTACGACACGTTACTCACTGTCGCACCGGACGAGGCAGAACGCGTACTGGCACGCAACGATGCGGGCAACTTCGACATGACCCGCATGTCAATTCAGACTAATGTTGGTGGTTCTGACGTTGGGGCGCTGCGAGAAAACCTTGATGACGCGTTGGCGCCGCTCGTCTCGACAGGCGTTGAGGTCGTAGCCACCAGCGAGCGAATCATCGACGACGAGATTGTTACAGCACTGACCGAGTCACAAATCACCACATTGTTGCTGGCGTTGGGTGCGGTTTTGGTGCTGCTCGTTGTGACCTACTGGTTCCGTAACCGTCGGCCGTTGCTGGGTGTCATCACGGTGTTACCGGTCGGATTGGTAGTGCTGTGGACTTTCGCGACCATGGGCGCCACCGGCATCCCGCTAGGGCCAGTCACGGCCACAATCACCGGTCTCGCGATCGGTGCCGGCGTGCCCTACACGATCCACGTGACCAACCGCTTTCAGGAAGACAGGTTGCGCCACACCAGCACCGCCGACGCAATCCGCTCAACCATGCGACACACAGGAGGGGCCTTGGCTGGGGCGGCGATCACCAACTGTGCGGCCTTCGGCATACTAATTACCTCAACATTCACGCCCTTCCACCAGCTCGGACTAGTGACCGTCTACGCAGTTGGCTTCGCACTCTTCGCCGCCACGGTGGTACTTCCGAGCATGCTCGCGTTGTGGGATCGGTGGCACCGGCGACGCCATCCGATCGGTACGACGGCCGAGGTCCCGGTCGCGGCGTGACATCGCCTGCGCCGGGCGGTGCCTGTCCGACCAATCCGTTGGTTGGACGGACACTGGGCACGCACTATCCGAATTTTGCCCAGAGGGCGGTTCGTGGCGAACCGTTCGGTGACCGTCGACGATGACCTAGCGTTCGGCGAGCGCACCTTAGCGGTTGGTGATTTTCCATCGCGTCGCGCTCTTCTCGTCGTCGAGGGCTTCGCTCCACGCCACTCGGGTGTGCCCATCGGCGTGGAGTGGAGGTTGATGTATCCGCAGCGGGTGCCGCGCTTCTTCATCCGTTCGACCACGCGAGCCTCGGGACTGTCACGTTCGTGGACGCGCCAGCCACCACCGTGGGGAATGCGTCCGACCCTCTTCACCTCGACGTGCACCATGTGGCCGGGACGTTCAGCGACGATCCGTCGTCGCTCGCGGTTCGAGGCACCGTTCGGGTCGATGAACCTGCGCCAGTTGAGGCCAAGCTCCAGCAGGATGCGGGAGATCGTGCGATGGCTGACACTGACGCCCTCGAGAGCGAGTTCGAACTGGATGTGCGACGCTGACCACTTGTGCTCGAGTCGCAGCAACTCGATCCTCGCCACCATCGACGATTCCGTTGCGCGGGAGATGCCCATCCCGGCAGCGACATGAGCGATCGGGCGGTTGCGGCAACGTTCGACAAGCCGCTTCCGCCCCTCCACCGTCAGCGGTGCACTCCGATGAAGGTTGACGCTCATTCGTTCCGTGAGGCACCGCGGCTGTGCCGGCGTTCCACTCGTCGCCGATCAGTCAGATGGGCGACGCGGAGAGCCTCCAGCGCACCCGCGGTGGTTGCCCTTGCGGGATTGACGACACATACCCATCCATATGCGCCATACAGGGGGTGAGGAAGGAATGAATCTGTAGTGCTGTAACCCGCACCGGATTCGTCTATCTCATCGGGTGGGTATCCGACAAGATCGGTGAAGGCTTCCGCTCCGACATGGATGTTTAGCCGCCAACGCCCGTCGCGGTCGAGTCGACTCTCTGTGTCGTTCGGGTAGTTCTTCGTGATGATCGTCGCGTATGGCTGGCGGTTGTGTGGCACCTGGCCGTCCGGGGCGTAGTAGAAGTAGTAGTCGCCCCACGAGATCTCTGGATGTTCGCTTCCTGGCAGTGGTGCGAGTTCCAGGAGACCGTCGAAGGTTCGGATTTCTGACAGGATCTGTTCCATAGACATGGTTCGAGTATGAGGTTGAAGTGCTAATGGAGGGTTTAATCGTATGAGGCGCACAAAGACCTATGGGCCCGAGCAGTACACAACGAGTCAGCTCGCTGCTGTCTCTGGGTACTCGGCACAGCAGGTCCGTGACCTCGACCACCTGGGTGTCATCCCGCCCGCTGTTCGGCAGAGCAACGGATACCGACAGTTCACCCGCATCCATGTCACCGCACTACGCGCCTACCGCGACCTGGCTATCGCGGCTGGCCCCGTGGCGGCCCGCGCGACAATGCGTGACGTACACCATTTGCCCTTAGACGAAGCGATCGCCTGCATCGTCGCGCTCCATGTCGATCTCGCGCATTCCCGAGACGATGCCGTCGCCGCGCTTCGTGCTCTCGACAGCATCGTCGATGAAAGCGCGCGCGACATGCCCGCAGCGGCAGGCGACACGATGAGCATCACCGAACTTTCCACCGCGCTCGGTGTGCGCTCCTCCACGCTCCGCTTCTGGGAGCAGGAAGAGCTGATCACGCCTGAACGGGACGTGCCTCTCGCTGCGCGACGCTACCCGCCAGACACCGTGAGAGACGCCCGGATCGTCGCCACCCTCCGCGCAGGCGGCTACCGTATCCCCGCGATCCGAGCAGTCATGACATCCCTGCACGCCCTCGACAGCACCACAGACGCCCGAAAAGCACTCCACAACCGACTGCGAGACATCGCCATCCGCTCAGACGCACTACTCCGTGCCGGCGCAGACCTCTCCAACCTGCTGCACCCACCCGCCGTCAACAACGTTATGTCCAGCAACACCAGCCGACCGGCTCGATGCGCGGGACTTCGCTGAACAACTGCACTCCGAACCGGCCCAGGGACTAAACCTCGGTGAGGGTCGTGCAGAGTTGCTCATGCCTTGGCTGGATGAGTTGGTCGCGCTCAGCCTCGGCTACCAATGGTGTGACACCGAGAAACGCCCAGCCTGGGAAGCCCTGCTACAGCGGTTTCCTGCTCCTGCAGTGCTCATCACCGATGGCGTCACCGGACATTCATCTATGCCCGCACCTACCGGGGTCAGCACACCGGGCCGGTGCCGGGGTGGTGTGCCCGGGGCAGAATTCCTGGTACACCCACGACCGACTGCGCAAGGCCTACAGCCTGTTAGAACGCTGCGCGAAGCATCAGGAGCTGTTTACCTACCTCGAGGCCGGGTTCGGCTTCGAGGCCGCCTCCACCACCAACAGAATCGAAGGCGGAATCAACGCCCAACTGCGGCTGCTGCTGCGCGATCACCGAGGACTGCCCGCAGAGCACATGCGCTGGGCAGTGGAATGGTTTCTCTACCTACGCAGCGAAAACCCCTCACCACCCCACCAGCTCATTAAAGAACACCACTACCGACCTCAACCAAAGAACCCCGCCCCGGCAGAGGAGTCCCTCGGGGTTAAGCGGCAGAAATGTGTGTACAGCCCGGGCCGGGATCGTTGGTATGACGCCGATGTAGGGGGTTGAACATGCTCTGAGAGCATGTTCAGTGACTAATCCCAGGAATCATCCGCTCTGTGATGTATGTGGCACGAAGCTGGTGAAGAACAGAACAACTTCTGCTGGACGGACCCGCTGGCGGTGCAAGCACTGCGGGGCCTCAGCAACTCAGTCTCGTCCTGATGTAACCCGCAGAGCCGACCTAGAAGCTTTCCTGAACTGGCTGCCAGGCAAAGACAGCCAACGTCAAGCAGACGGCGGCACTGGACGTTCATTCCGGGCCCGGATCGCTTGGTGCTGGGACATCGAGGTGCCCCAACCAACGCCTACTGGTGAGGTCCACCGGCAGATCATCGTCGATGGCACCTACTTCCAGGGTTGGTGCGTGCTGATAGCTTTCACCGGGTCCCATGTCATCGGATGGCAGTGGTGCGATACCGAGAAGAAAGCCGCCTGGGTCCAGTTACTCAAACAATTCCCGGCCCCTGATGTGGTGGTCACCGACGGTGGTGCCGGCCTACGAGCTGCACTTGACCAGCAGTGGCGCAGAACCCGGATCCAACGGTGTTACTTCCACATCTTCACAGCAGTGAAACGCCATACCACCCTGAACCCAAGACTCGAATCGGGCAAAGAAATCCTCAAGCTCACCAGGGAGCTCATGCAGGTCAGGGACCTTGATGCCGCAGCCTCCTGGATGGGCTCCTACGCATCCTGGGAAGCCCGCTGGGAAAGCTTCCTGAAACAGCGCACCTACGCCAGAACCGCAGCAGAGAGACCCTCATGGGCGAAGCCGAACCAAACCTGGTGGTACACCCACATCCGACTGCGCCAAGTCCAAGGCCTCTACCGGCAACTGATCCGCAATCAGTCACTATTCACCTGGCTTGATGACCAGTTCCTCCAGAATCAAACCCGGACCGTGGCCCGAACGATCTCACCGCTGGAGGGATGGCCCAACCGAGCGATCAAAGACCTACTAGGGTTATAGGCAAGAATGTGTGTACAGGATGGCCGTGGATGGTTGATATAACGCCGATGTAGGGGCTTGTACATGCTTTGAAAGCATGTGGGGTGACTCCTGCTTCGAATCAGCCGGTTTGTGGTGTATGTGGCACCAAGCTGGTGAAGAACGGTAAGACCAGTGCTGGGCGTACTCGGTGGCGATGTAAAGGATGCGGGTCCTCCGCTACCCAGTCCCGGGCTGATGTGACCCGCAAGGCCCAGCTGAACACGTTCCTGGGTTGGCTGCTAGGCAAAACCAGCCAGAGGCAGGCCGGTGGCGGCACCGGCCGCTCACTACGATTCTCCACTGCCTGGTGCTGGAATATCGAGGTCCCCCCACCAGAGCCCACAGGTGAAGTTCATCGGCAGATCATCGTCGATGGCACCTATTTCAACGGCTGGTGCGCACTCATCGCCCATAACGGTCAACACGTGATCGGCTGGCAATGGTGCGACAGAGAATCCAAAGCAGCCTGGGTAGCCCTGTTCAAACGGTTCCCGGCCCCCGATGTGGTGGTCACCGACGGCGGCACCGGACTCAGAGCAGCCCTGGACCAACAGTGGCGCCGGACCCGCATCCAACGCTGCTTCTTCCACATCCGCGCCGCAGTAGTCCGCCACACCACACTCAACCCCAGACTCGAGGCAGGCCAAGAGATTCTGGCCCTGACCAGGGAGCTTATGCGGGTCCAGGACCTGGATGCCGCAGCAGCGTGGATGGGCGACTACGCCTGGTGGGAAGCCAAATGGAGCAGCTTCTTGAAACAACGCACCTACGCGAAGAAAGGCCTCGAACGGCCAGTCTGGGCCAAGCCGAACCAAAACTGGTGGTACACCCACATCCAACTGCGCCGAGTCCAAGGCCTCTACCGGCAACTGATCCGAGATAAGTCCTTATTCACCTTCCTCGACCAGGACTATGTCAGTCAGGGCATCAGGACAGTGGAACGGGCTACTTCCCGGTTAGAAGGCGGGCCGAACAGTGCCATCAAGCACCTACTGCGTCATCACCGGGGCATGCCCGAAACCCATACACGCAAAGCAGTCGATTGGCTGCTCAACAGCCTTACCGAACACCCACACGACCCCCGGGAACTACTCCAGCGCCACCACCGAGCGGCCGAACAAACAGCCAAACACAAACCAGAACCGGAGGAACCTCTCGGTCCGCAGAGCTACGGCACCGCCACCACCGCAGAAGAAGGACTATGGGCCCGCAAAGGTGGGCCGGAAGACCCTGACACGCCCGGGCTGTACACACATTCTTGCCTATAACCCACCTACTACGCCACCACAAAGGCCTCACCGATGCGCATGCCCGCACCGCTGTGGACTGGCTACTCAACACACTCACAGAGCACCCACACGACCCCTGGAGCCTAGCTAAGCGCCACCAACAGAAGACCACTGAAGCCCTACCCCAGAAAACCACAGAAGACGAACTCCTCAGCCCGGAAACCTACGGCACCGCCGCCACTGCCGAAGAAGGCCTCTGGGCCAGAAAAGGGTGGGCAGGACGCTCATGACACGCCCGGGCTGTACACACATTCTTGCCGCTAACCCTCCCTCGGGCCGGAACTCTACGGCCAGGCAACCACAGCAGAAGAAGGCCTCTGGAACAGATCAGGATGGGCCGGCAGAACCCACTAAAACAGGGTCAACACGCCCGCCCCAGCAACACGTTTTTGGCCTATAACCCATAACCCCCTAACCGACGTGGGCCTCGAGTGCCCGCAATAAAAACGAGGCCCGAACCTCGTCCAAGGACGGTCCCTTGGTCTAGAGTTCGAACCTCGTTCGTATGGGGTGAGTGACGGGGCTTGAACCCGCGACCCTCGCGACCACAACGCGATGCTCTACCAGCTGAGCTACACCCACCATTGGCTTTTTCAGGTTTTATAACCCCGGAAAAGCAACCAATACAGCATACACCGGAAACGGTTCGTGAGCGAGCTCAGCGAAGCATGTGCTCCCGGTAGTGCCGCAACTCGGCAATCGAATCCAGAATGTCGCCCATTGCGCGATGATTCCCGGTCTTCTTGGGCGCATCTGCCTTCACCTGCGGATACCAGCGCGAAGCCAGCTCCTTCAACGTGGACACATCCACGATTCGGTAATGCAGGTGTTGAGTCAAAGTCGGCATACCCACCCTGAGAAAGGCCCTATCTGCGTGCACCGAATTCCCCGCCAGTGGGGCCACGCCAGCTTCCGGCACCCACTGCTGGATGTATTCCAAGACCTTCTTCTCCGCGGTCTCCACAGCAATACCGTCTTCGAGTTCGGCCAGCAGGCCGGAGGCAGTGTGCATATCGCGCACAATCTTCTCCATCCCGGCCAGCGCTTCCAAATCTGGGCGGATCACCACCTCGACCCCTTCGCCGAGCACAGTAAGCTCGGAGTCAGTGACCAATGCGGCCACTTCGATCAGCACGTCATTCTCCGGACTCAGTCCGGTCATTTCGCAGTCGATCCAGACCATACGGCCGGACCAGTCTCCTCCGCCGGAGGGAGTCTCTTGAGCAGTCGATTCATTCACGGACAGACACTCTACCCACACCGGCTCCGCAGTGAGCGCCAAGTAGACTCTCTGCGGTGACGAAACAGGCGTACGCAGTGATTAGTTACGGGCTAGCCGGCTCCGTGCTAATTCTTCTCGGTTCGGTCGGTGTGGGCTGGCTCGTCACCGATTCGCCGCTCAGCCGATGGGGACCTGCTATCTGGCTCAGAAGCGAACACGCTGGGGTCGCGGTCTCCGTTATTGCCCTCACAGCCGGTTGCTGGGTTCTCTTCCACGCCTGGCTCCGGTTGAGACACGTGATGACCGGCACCGGCGACGCCGCCGCATTGTCCACTGTTACCAGCGCTGCAGTGGTTTGGTCTGCGCCACAGCTGCTGGCGGTGCCGATCTTCTCCCGGGACCTCTTTGCCTATCTGAACCAAGGCAGAATTGTCCTGGCGGGGGAGGACCCGTATACCACCGGAGTCTCAGCGCTGGATAACTGGTTCCAACTGGGCACCGATATAGGGTGGGCCGAAGACGCCACACCCTACGGCCCACTGTTTCTCTGGCTGGCCGCAGGCGTGATGCGCTTATCGGGGGACTCTGCCGAACTTGCTGTCCTCCTGTTCCGACTGCTCTGTGTACTCGGCGTGATCCTCATCCTGATCTTTGTTCCCCGCCTCGCCAAGCAACTCGGCACTGATCCGGCCAGTGCGCAATGGGTCACCGGCGCCAACCCGCTGCTGATCATCAGCTTCATCGCGAGCGCACACAACGATGCCCTGATGGTGGGGTTGGCACTTGCCGGAACGTGGTGCGCGCTTCGCGCCGGCACCAGCGGTAGTAGTGCCCACTGGCTGTGGGGAGTCGCCGCCGTGATGCTGCTCGTGGCCTCCATCGGCACCAAACTCATCACCTTGGTCATGCTCCCCTTCATAGGCCTGCTCTGGGCCGGCTCCCGGGCCAGCTGGCCGCGACGCTTCGCCTACTGGTTCCTCACCCTCGGCTTGGCCGGCGGAACACTGATCGGCATCGGCATGATCGGCGGCTACGGCCTCGGCTGGGTGTCTGTTCTGGCGGGCGCAGGGTCGGGGGCCACCTTTTGGGCACCGTTGACCATACTCGCCGCCCCCTTTGCCGTGGTGTTCCTGCTGCTGGACCAGTCACCAGACATCGTCTTCGACACCATGAGCCTCATCGGGCGGATCACCGCGATCATTGTGGTGCTCTACCTGATGTTCCGAGGAGGTGAGCAGCGCATCTTTCAGCGAATGATGTGGGCCTTCGCCGCCGTCGTCGTGCTCTCTCCGCTGATCCAACCCTGGTACCTGCTGTGGATTCTGCCCCTCTTCGCTGCCGCCGGTTACCTCACGGACACGCCAATGCGGTGGCCACTCTGGCTCACCATCGGGGCCACCGGGTTCTTCCTCGCCTTCGGCGCCGCCGATCAGCTCTCCATTCACCAGTTCCTTGATGTGGACCTTGCGATGATGCTGGTGTCGATCGGTGTGTCCGTGGTGGGCGCCACAGTCATCTGGTTCTCAGATGCACGTGTGCGCTCGATAGTGTTGAGTGGTGACCCCGCTGCCCCTTAACCGCGTCTCCCGAGCTGCAGACACTGCTCGCGAGGCGCTGGGCAGTTTTCGCGGGACCTCGTGGTTAATCGGTGGGCCTGAGGGGGAAATTTCACATACTCTGCGGCAGGGTCTGCTGGCAGCCGTGCTAATCATGGTCGGCTCCTGGGGCGTGGGATGGCTTCTGATGGTTCCGGGCTCCTGGATGCCCCTGCACAACTCTCTGCTGCCCCTGCGGACCACAACAGCAGGTGTCATCACCTGCGCTGTCCTCTTGGTGGTGGGAGCTTTGCTGCTGCTGCGCTCCTGGCTCCGACTGTCCCAGCGGATCCCGTCCTGGGATGACGCTGCCGCCCTGCCGACCATGCGCAAAGCTGTGATCCTCTGGGGCGCACCCATGATCGCGTGCTTCCCGATCTTTTCCCGGGATGTGTTCTCCTATCTGGCTCAGGGAGGACTGCTCTCTGCGGGTCTCAACCCCTACGAGGCGGGCGTCTCCGAGCTACCGGGCTGGTTCGGGGTGGGGGCCGACGAGCTCTGGGCCGAATCCCCTTCTCCCTATGGCCCGCTCTTCCTCCTCCTCGCCCAGGGCATTTGGCTTATCACCGGTGGGGTCCCGGAGCTCTCCGTGCTGTTGTTCCGGCTGCTGGCCATCTTCGGTGTAGCGCTGATGCTGCTGATCATCCCGAAGCTCGCTCAGACATTCGGGTCCCACCCAGCCTGGGCCCTGTGGCTGTGCCTGCTCAATCCGCTGAGCCTGATGGTCTTCATTCCTGCGGCGCATAACGATGCTCTGATGATCGGCCTGATGCTGACCGGGATCTGGTACGCACTGCGAGGCAAAAGACTGGTTGCCGCCTTGCTGCTGATCGCGGCAGTGGCGGTCAAACCCATCGCTATGGTGGTGTTGCCCTTCGCGGTGCTGCTCACTTTGAATAAGACATCCAGCTACGCACACCGGTTCCGGGAGTGGGCATTCGTAGGGGCACTGGCTGCCCTGCTGCTCTTCGGCGGGGGCTGGCTGATCGGCATCGGCATCGGTTGGTTCACTGCCGCGCTCGGCGCCGGTGCGGCCGTGCTGCAAGGCGCACCGGTAGGCCTTCTTGGTCTCGGGGTGGGCTGGTCTGTGGAGTTACTCGGCGGTCCGGACCACGACGTCGTCGCCGGCTGGGTCTACGCCGCAGCTCGCTTAGTTTCTGCTGTTGTCCTCGCGGGGCTGCTGTTGCAGCCGCGACTGGGCAACCCTGTGCTCTGGGCAGCCTATGGACTCACCACCGTTGTGCTGGCCTCATCGGTGATCCAACCCTGGTACGTGCTGTGGCTGCTGCCGCTGTTCGCTGTGGTCCACGTCTACCGAGGCAGGGTGCTGATGCTGGTAACTCTGCTGATCACCGTCATGACACTATTGTCGATGGTGGGGCAACTATCAGTTGTTCAATGGGTCGACTCCTTGCTGGTCCAGGGGATCGCCCTGGCCGTGGCCGCAGGATATCTGCTCTACATCATTTTCATCGACCCCAACACCACAAGTCTGTTCCAGCTCAATCAGCCTTCGGCAAGGTGGAACGCTGCCGAAGGTTGGCAAGGGCTGCGTGGACTGACTACCACCCCGGAGGCGTCTTGGTCCGCCGCCGATGTCTACCGAAGGACCCGCTAATCGATGGCTGTTGGACGACTATCTACCCGGGCCGTCACGGTCCTGCTGGCGGCGACCGTCGTGGGCGCACTGCTGTCCGTGCTGGCGGTTCAATGGTGCCGGGTCAACGGGTGGACGAATCCTGAGCAGCACCTTGCCCTGTGCTATTCGGATTTCCCCCTGCTCTTCGTTGAGCGTGGCCTCGCCGGTGGCGCGTTCCCTTTCATCGATCACGTTCCCCCTGAAGCAGTTCTGGAGTACCCGGTACTCATTGGGGTGGTCGCCGGGGTGGCCGCAGTCCTGATTCCCGGTCAGGGTCCTACCCCAGAACGCATCTTGGCCTTCCACGATGTCAACCACCTGGCGGTGATTCTCTGCTGGATCGGCCTAGTCCTGATCACCGCCCTGTCGCTTAGTCCGGAACGCCGCCGCCATGCACTGTTGGTGGCTCTTGCGCCAGGAATTATCCTCACCGTGTCCATCAACTGGGATATGTGGGCAGTGTTCCTCGGAGCGGCCGCACTGCTGGCCTGGGGCCGTCACCGTCCCGTGGCGGCGGGAGTGCTCATTGGGTTGGGGGCAGCGATGAAGCTCTACCCCCTGCTGTTCCTGGGCGCAATCATTGTGCTGTGCTTACGCACCGCCCAGTGGCGAACCTTGACAGTGACAGCGCTCGGAGCGGGTGTGACCTGGCTGGCGGTCAATCTGCCCTTCATGCTCACCCAGCCTGAACAGTGGGCCATGTTCTACCGTTTCTCCTCCGAACGGGAACCAGGTTTCTCGTCCATGTGGCTGGCCTTGGCTCCGACCGGCTGGTCGGGGGAGAAGTTTTCGCTGATCTCCAATGGGTTGTTCCTGCTCTGCTGTATCGGCATCGCCTGGCTGGGCCTAGCTGCCCCACAGCGGCCCACGATCGCTCAACTGTGCCTGCTGATAGTTGGGTGCTTTGTCCTTCTCGGTAAGGTCTACTCGCCGCAGTTCGTCATATGGCTCATCCCGCTGGTAGTTCTCGCTCTACCACGGCCCAGGGTTTTCCTCATCTGGCAGGGTGCTGAGGTCTTTCACTGGCTGAGCGTCTGGCTGATCAGTGCCAAGATCACCTCAGAGGGGTCATTCGGGGAAGGCCACTACTTCTTCGAGACGCTCTACGCGCTCGGTATCGTGGCCCATATGGGAACTCTCATCTGGGTTCTCACCTTGGTGATTCGCGACATTCTGAGTCAGCCGGCGGCTGATCCGCTCTCCGGTCCGGTGGGGAAGTACGACGACGCCTTCAGGCTGCCTGGGCTGCCCCGGACTCTCCAGCGGGCGCCGAAGAGGGAGGTTGCCGATGGCTGAGATGCTGTGGGTCATCGCCCCGCTGTTCGTGTTGATCCTGTTGGGATTCGCGGCAGGTTTTGCCGCCCGTTTCCGGCAGGCCATCCCTCACCTGAACGCTTTCGTTTTCTATTTCGCTCTGCCGTGCTTCATCTACACCTCCATCATCTCCGCTCCGTCCGTGGGCAGTTTCCCGCTCGCGGCACCACTGATCGTGCTCACCGTGACCCCGGCGCTGGCCGTAGGGCTCTACTACCTGTGCCGCGGCCTCGGTGGGTTGTCGAGGGACTTGGCCGCACCGGTTTCCCTAGCCGGTAGTTTCGGCAATGTTGGATATTTCGGCATTCCAATCTCCATCGGCGTACTCGGGCCCGAGGCCGGACTGACCGCGGGGATTGTGCACATGCTGCACAACATCTTCTTCATGAACGGCTATCCGCTGGTGCGCACAGCGGTGCTCACCCGAGCTCGGGAGGGCTCCGCGAGTTCCTTCGGCGAACTTTGGCGCGGACAGCTCTGGCCCATTCTGCGCCGAGGTCTGCTGCTGAATCCGGTGTTCTGGTTCATGGTGCTTTCACTGTTGGTAGTTCTCACCCCATTCGGGATGCCCAATCTGTTTGATGAGCCAGTCGCCATGCTCGGAAACACTGCGGTGCCGCTGGCCCTGTTCTGTGTCGGGCTGGCGCTG
>NZ_VFIE01000017.1:349636-460017 GCF_010119385.1 Nesterenkonia haasae | reverse complement strand
CATCCGGCTCTGCAGGGAGTGCGCAGTGGAGCTGTACCGCTGTTGTCGGTGGGTATCGGAACTGGCGTGAAGCTTCTGCTCCTGCCGGCCCTGACCTGGTTGGCAGTACTACCGTTCTATGACGCACTGGGGCCGGTGTGGGCGGGCACATTGATCATCCTCGCAGCGACTCCTTCGTCGACCACCGCCTTCATCTTCTCCGAGCAATATGACGGCGACGGTCGGATGGCCGCAGCAGTGCTGGTCGGAACCACCGGAGTGTCGCTGCTGACGCTGCCTTTGGTGGCGGCTCTCCTGCTTTAGGGTCACCTGTGTTACGCAAGACAATTAGGCAATGTTTTTGTGACGTATAGTAGTGATCTGGGTTTCCGCAGTGGAGACCCGCACGCGCACCCAAGGGCACTCATAGCCTCTTGGAAAGGACCCAAACGAATGATTCGCACAACCCGTTCGGCATTAGCTGTCGCAGCCGCCTCCGCATTGGTGCTCACTGCCTGCGGAAATGATGAGGAGACCACCAACGGCAACGGCGCCAACGGGGCAGAGGGGGCCGAAGCTCAGAGCCTGGTGCTCTACTCCGGCCGGAATGAAGAACTGATTCAGCCGCTGATTGACCAGTTCCAGGATGAGACCGGAATCGACGTTGAAGTGCGCTTCGGTGAAACCGCAGAACTCGCCGCACAACTGTTGGAAGAAGGTGAGGACACTCCGGCAGACGTATTCCTGGCCCAGGACGCTGGAGCGCTCGGAGCAGTGGCGCAGGAAGGGATGTTCGCAGACCTCGACCAGGATCTTCTTGACCGCGTACCTGAGCTGTACCGGGACGATGCAGACACCTGGGTAGGTGTGTCAGGGCGCCTGCGGACGCTGATCTACAACACTGATCTCGTTGATGAGTCCGAGCTTCCGAACACAGTTGAAGACCTCACTGGCCCGGAGTTCGAAGGGCGGGTGGGCATTGCCCCGACCAACGCGTCCTTCCAGGCATTCGTGACTGCATTCCGCGTCGCCGAGGGTGAAGATGCCGCCCAAGATTGGCTAGAGCAGATGACCGAGAACGACCCACAGTACCGGGAGGGCAACGGACCGATCGTCTCTGAGGTGCTCGACGGCGCTCTGGAGATGGGTTTGGTCAATCACTACTATCTCTACGCACAGGCGGAAGAACGCGGTGTTGACCCCGAAGATCTGCCTGCAGCAAACCATCTCTTCGGTGACGGAGATGTTGGAGCGCTGATGAACGTCGCCGGCGCCGGAATACTGAATGAGGACAGCGCGGCCGCAGTCGAGCTCCTGGAGTACTTCCTCTCCGAGGAGGGCCAGCAGTACTTCGTGGAAGAAACCTCTGAGTACGCCATGGTCGATGGACTCGACGCGCCGGCCGGACTTCCGGACCTCGATGAGCTCGATGTGCCTGATATTGATCTGAATCAACTGGACGACCTCGAAACCACAATCCAGATGATCACCGAAGCGGGAATGGCGGGCTAGCTCCATCTCGACTATTTCCGAATCTCCTGCGGAACAGGCCGCTCGGCTCGGTGAGCCGGGCGGCCTAACCGTGCCTGCCGGCCCGGCGGGGCGAGTCAGAGTTCGGCGCAGGAGCTTCTTGAGAAATGGGAACGGTTCAGGGGCACCGTGGTGGTTGGGGGTCCTGGCCTGCTTGACCACAGGTGTGGCGCTGCTACCTCTCTTCTACCTCGTCGTCAGAGCCACCGAATATCCCGCCGCTGACTTCTTTGAGGTTGTTTTCAGTACCCGCAGCGCACGCCTGGCGAGCACATCGTTGGCCTTGACTGCCGTGGTCACCGGACTGTGTCTGGTCATCGGAGTCGGAATGGCCATGCTAGTGACGCGGACTTCCATTCCGCTACGTCGAACTCTGGCGGTCGCGGCGGCGCTGCCACTGGCTGTGCCAAGCTACGTGGCAGCTTTCGGCTGGCAGTCCATGAACCAGCTGGTCAACCCTGGGACCACCTTCGAAGGCTTCATCGCAGCCACAATAGTCATCACGACAGTGACGTACCCCTATGTGTTCTTGCCGGCTGCGGCTGCGCTGACCCGGGTAGGGCCAGCGCAGGAGGAGGCCGCTAGGGCTCTGGGTCGTGGTCCCGTGAACACCTTCTTCACCGTGACAGTCCGCCAGGCCGCCCCAGCAATCACCTCCGGTGGCCTGCTGTGCGCCATTTACGTCATTGCTGACTTTGGTGCTGTGTCAATCCTGCGCCTCGACACCTTTACTCGTGCAGTCTTTACCAGTTTCTCTATGGGCTTCGACCGCCTCGGCGGTATCGCCCTGTCCTCAGTGCTGCTGGTACTGACTATGGTGGTTCTTCTCGTTGAAGGCCGTTTTCGCCGGACCTCCACCCGCTACGCGGCCATCGGCCCGGGTGGTTCGGGATCAGCGATGCGGCTGAGCATGGGCCGGTGGACAGTCCCAGCCCTGACAATTGCCTGGAGCGTGGTGTTCTTTAGCCTCATTGTTCCCGGCACCGCACTGGCCTACTGGGCCTATCGGGGTGTCTCAACGCCTGGATCCATAGCGGAGGTGGCCGGAGCCTTCGGCAACTCTCTCTGGGTGGCCGCACTAGGTGCCGGTGCTACGACTCTGTTAGCAGTGCCGCTGTCGGTGTACATTGCACGCCGAGGCTCGATCCTCGCCCGCGGCTTGGAACGACTGGCGTATCTCGCCCATTCGCTGCCGGGGGTCGTGATCGGACTGTCGGTGGTGATGCTGGGCATCTCTGTGGTCCCGGCGCTCTACCAGACAACATGGCTGCTTGTTCTCGCCTACTGCACGCTCATGTTGCCTTTGGCCCTGGGACCTGCGGTCGCAGCGGCCCTCAGTGCGCCTCCCGAACTTGAAGAAGCTGCCCGGGCACTGGGCAAATCCTCGCTCACCGCCTACGTGCGAGTCACACTTCCCCTAATGGCCCCCGGTATCGGCTCCGGCTTCCTGCTGGTAATGCTCACAGTCATCAAAGAGCTGCCCGCGACGCTCATGCTCCGCCCCACGGGCTTCGACACTCTTGCCACCAGACTCTGGACCTACACCGGCAATGAATCCCTCGCAGCGGCAGCTCCGTTCGCCGTGCTGCTCGTCCTGTTGGCCGCTATACCCGCGTGGCTGATGATTTCCCGCATGTTGAAGGAGGAACCGTGAGCCCCACTGGCACAGCCGGTGCGTTGCACCTGAAAAGCGTCAGCCACAGTTACGGCAGCCACCAGGTTCTGCATGACGTCACCCTGACCTGCCCGGCAGGTACCTCCACTGCCATCGTCGGACCCTCGGGATCAGGTAAGACGACGTTGCTTCGCATTGTCGCGGGCTTCCTCCGTCCTGACGCCGGCACTGTCCGCCTCGACGAGACCGACATCACCGCTCGGCCCGCCCACCGGCGCTCCATCGGGCTGGTTGCGCAGGACGGAGGGTTGTTTCCGCACCTGAGTGTGGGGGGAAACATCTCATTCGGTCTGCCTCGGGGCCAACGAACGCGTACGCGAGTGGATGAGCTACTGGATCTGGTGAGTCTCCCGGCAGAGTACGCGGCCCGTCGACCTGACCAGCTCTCCGGAGGGCAGCAGCAGCGGGTCGCACTGGCACGGGCCTTGGGTCGCAGTCCACAGATCATTTTGCTCGATGAGCCATTCTCCGCATTGGATGCGGGCCTGCGCGAACGTACTCGTAAAGCTGTCCAACGCGTTCTGCGTTCCACCGGCACAACAGCTCTCTTGGTGACTCACGACCAGGATGAGGCCCTGTCCTTCGCCGACACTGTGGCAGTGATCCAAGAGGGCACCCTCCGGCAGGCCGGAGCGCCAGAAGACATCTACAGCCTCCCGGCCGACCTCGGCACGGCGCAGTTTCTCGGGGAAGCCGTGGTGTTGGAATCCTATGTTTCACAAGGCTCAGCGGAATGCTCGCTGGGAACCGTGCCGCTGCGCAACGCCGCTCCTACCGGCTTTGCAAGTCTGCTGCTTCGGCCTGAACAGATTGCGGTCACAGCCCCAGGCTACGGCGTGCTGGGTCTGGTCCTTGATGCCGACTACTTCGGTCATGACACCACAGCGCTGGTCCGCATCCACGGACGCGATGAGGAAGTGCGGGTCCGGCAGCTCAACGCCGAACCACTCGAAGTGGGTGAAACGATTGGTCTGCAGGTCACCGGGACCGGAGTGGCGTACCCGCCGTAGATACTGAGGCGCTGCTCAGGCACCCCGCAGGTCACGGAGATACATTTGGCTACGATGACCCAAGTGGAAGACCAGGCGACTTACGGACAGTCCGCATCCCGGATAACGGCGTTGGACAGTACCCGTGCCTTGGCGATCTTCGGCATGATCATCGTTAACGTAGGTGCGGCAGACTCAGCCGGGTTGCCCGCGCTGATCGTCTCAGTGCTTCACGGTCGGGCCGCCATCCTTTTCATCGTTCTGGCAGGAATTGGCGTCACGATCCTCGCCAGGAGCCTGAAGTTCACGTCTGCGCCGCTATGGCCGAGTCTGGCCTGGCGGGCTGCGGTACTGATGCTCCTTGGTCTGGTCTTCCAGCAGCTCCCAACCGGCGTCAATGTAATTCTCATGCTGTACGCGGCGCTCTTCGTGTGCGCCCTTGTCGCGGTCCGGCTGCCCAGCGGATGGTTGCAGGGCACTGCGGCCGCCATGACGGTATTTGGACCGATCACATATATTGTGCTTCACAGCGTTGGAGACTTGCCTGAGGGACCGGCCTCCTTAGTCCACAATCCGCTCGACTCAGCCGCTGCCATCGTTCTGACCGGGCCCTACCCGCTTATCGTTTGGATCGCGCCATTCCTGTTCGGCATGTGGCTGGGCAGACTCGATCTGCGCAGCCCTGGGGTGCACCGCATGCTCATCATCGCCGGAGCAGTCACCGCCGGTGTGTGCTCCCTGGCATCCTGGGCGCTGATTCGCATCCTAGGCGAACCTGACGCCGAACAGGTGGGTCCAGACCATCTGCTCCTGGCCTCAGGTCACTCCCAGATGCCCCTGTGGGTACTCTCCGCCGTTGGAACGTCAGCGCTGATAATCGGCACTATGCTGATCCTCACCCCACGGCTCGGACGGCTCGCGTACCCTCTGGTGGTGACCGGTCAGCTGGCGCTGACCGCATATTGCCTCCACCTGGCAGCGATTGCCGTGCTGGTCCGACCGGCCTCCGAGAACCCCAATCGGGGCCTGCTGCTCAGTGCAGTCATCATCGGACTGATCATCGCGCTGTGCGTATTGTGGCGCGCGTTTGCGGCCCGCGGCCCCTTCGAAACACTGCTTCGACTACCCAACTTTCTTACGAGGTGATAACACTGAAACGGAAAACGACCTTCCTCCTCGCTCCATTCGCTGTTGCGTGTCTGAGCGCGTCGTCGTGCGGTATCGCCGAGGATGAGCCGTCCCCGCCGGCGACTACCGAACAGGAGCCCACCCAGGAGGAGACGCCGGAGCCCACACAAGAGCCGACAGCCGACGCGACCCCCGAGACCGAGCAGTCGGAGACTGCGGAGGAGTCGTCCCCAGCCCTTCACGCCCACGGCGTCAGCGCAGGACATGAGCAGGCAGTCGACGCAGCGGAGTGGATTCTCCACGAGGGCGGAAACTCAGTGGACGCAACGATCGCCGCAGCCTTCGCCATTGGAGTTCTGGAGCCGGTGGCCTCCGGTATGGGGGGAGGAGGCTCAGTCATCATCGCGGGCCCAGACGACGAACCGGTCTTCTACGACTACCGCGAGGTGGTCAACACAAGTGGAGACATCCCAGCCACCGGCACCGGCGTCCCTGGGTTCGTCGCCGGTATGGGGCAGCTCCATGAGGACTACGGCGAGTTGGAGTGGGACCAGGTCATCGCACCAGCGATCGAACTGGCAGGGGACGGATTCACTGTGTCTGAGTACCTCAGCGACCGGATCAGCTCCGGTGCGGGGCCCGATTACCTCAGCGATCTGGAGGCGTTCTACCCGGAGGGCGAACCACTCGGCACCTCCGAGACGCTCGTCCAGCCCGAACTGGAGCAGTCGCTGCAGCGCCTGGCTGAGGCAGGCTGGGAGGATTTCTACACAGGGCAGCTCGCCGAGTCTCTCGCCCAGCAGGCTGAGGGCATCGATCGTGACTCCCTGGCTGACTACGAGATCGCCACAGCCGAACCTGTGGCGGGTGCTTTCGGTGACTACGAGGTCGTCTCCGCGCCACCACCTCTGCCAGGTGCTGCGCTGATCCAAATGCTGCAGATTGCCGAATCGGACGGCGTCGGAGAAATGGCCCCGGACTCCGCAGAGTACATCGACACGCAGTCCAGAGCATGGAGCGTTGCGGAAGAGACCATCCGTAACGATCTCGGAGACCCGACTGCGGTCGAGGTCCCTGTGGACGAGCTCACCGACCCCCACGCCAACGCCCAGATCGCGCCTGAGGGCCCAGAAGAGCTGCCGCAGGCCGCACCAGGCGGTCCCGAAGGTTCCGCACATGCCAACACAACGCATATCTCAGCAGTGGATGATACCGGGCTCACCGTTTCCATGACCAACACCGTGACCGACTTTTGGGGCTCTGGGCAGGAGGTCGATGGTTACTTCCTCAACAACGCGCTGAAACGGTTCTCGGACATCGACTCTCCGGCTAACCAGCCTGAACCGGGTCGGCGGACGGTGACCTGGTCCAACCCCACTATGGTCCTCGATGAGGAGGACCTACCGGTCATGGCTATCGGCACACCTGGAGGAATGCAGATCCTACCGGCGCTGGGCACGGTGTTGTCACAGTGGGCGCTGCAGGACGTTGAATTGCAGGAGGCACTGGAGGCGCCGCGTTTCCGGGGAGAGGGCAGTCTCCTGTACCTGGAGCAGGGCCAGTCCAGCGGGCTCATCGCCGACCTAGAGGAGCTGGGGTGGGGTGTTGAAGAGTGGCCCACCTCCAGTTTCGGATCCGTTCAGGCGCTGGTCATCGACCATGAGTCTGGGACCATCACCGGAGCTGACGATCCGCGCCGTGACGGTGCTCATCGCATCATCGACTGATACCGTAAGTGCTCGGCACGGGGTGCGCTTCAGGCGCTGAGAACACACCCGTAGAACCTGTCACGTTAGTACGTACGAAGGGACTGCTTGTGGGCATACCCAATATTCTCTCGATCGCCGGTACCGACCCCACGGGAGGGGCGGGAATCCAAGCTGATCTGAAGTCATTCGCCGCTCATGGCGGCTACGGCATGTGTGTGGTTACTGCTCTTGTTGCTCAGAACACCCAGGGTGTCCGGCAGATTCACGTGCCGCCGGTGGACTTCCTGCGGGCTCAATTGGACGCGGTGAGTGATGACGTCACCATCCATGCGGTCAAGACCGGGATGCTCGGCACAGCGGCGATCATCGATTCCGTGACCCAGTGGTGGGAAGCCACCTTCGACTCCACCGGTGCACCGACGCTCGTGGTCGATCCCGTGATGGTCGCTACCAGTGGGGACCGGCTGCTCGACGAGGAAGCTGAATCTTCACTCATTGATTTCGTTCACCGCGCGGATCTGGTGACCCCCAATGTTCCTGAACTGGGCATTCTGGCCGGTGCCGAGCCGGCGTCATCGTCGGCAGAACTGATCCGGCAGGCCGAACGAGTCGCCGACGCCCACCACACCGTGGTCCTGGCCAAGGGCGGCCATATGGGGCAGCCGAGCGTCACCGACAGTCTGGTGTTCCCGGCTGTCGGTGGCAGCCGCCCGGCGACCTACTCAGTGAGCACCCCTCGAGTCAAGACCACCAACACCCATGGGACTGGGTGTTCAGTCTCCGCGGCGTTCGCCACCCTGCGCGCACGGGGGTTGAGCTGGAACGCAGCGCTGGACTCGGTAAAAGATTGGATGCAACGGGCACTTCAGGGCGCCGAAGAGCTTGATGTGGGCAAAGGCTACGGCCCCATCAACCACTTTCCCTGGGGCCGGTAGGGTTCTGATTCGGGCTTCAGCCACCCATGGGGACGCTGCAGCAGCACCTCAAAGGGATGGGCTGCACAATCCTTGATGACCCCACTGATTCCCATTAATATGCCCCCATGGACGAAACATGGATCGAGCATCGCCGCCCTGAAGGAGACCGCATTGGGTGGATCCGCATGTCCGGGGACGGCTTCATTGCACACGACGCCATGGGGCGAGAAATTACTGAGGAAGTCGACTGGCTGACGGCCGAGGAAGCACTCGATGAAACGGGCTTGGCGTTCCTCGCCGAGCTGTGGCTACTGGAGCTGCCCAATGGCGAGTCGGTGCGTGTGCGGATCACCGAAGCCGGTCCGCATGGGATTCGAGTCCTGGAAGACGATCTGGGAGCGGCCGCAGCCGTCGGTTCGAACGTGCGGCACCACAGGCTCCCATTCCCGGCCCCCGATTCACTGCGGAGCCTCTAGCCTATTTTGAAAGAGACTGCGACTGACTGCGCAGAATATGTGCTAGTTGCTGCTTTTTCGCCCGTCCTGCCAGGTGAAAAAGGGTGAATCCGGGTCAGTGGGGCCAGTGGCGTCATCACTGCCGCGGAACCAGTGTCCCGGATCGGGACGGTCAGCCGGCGTCGGGCCTGTGGCGCCCTGCCCGGAGGCCGGTGCTTGTTCACGCAGAGCGGTGACCTTGTCGCGGATTTCAGCCATCTGCGTGTCCAAAGCTGCTGCCTGCACCGCGGCGTCGCGCAGTTCATCCAAGATGTCGGAGGGAACCTCACCGTCGTAGGTGTAGTAGATCTTGTGTTCCAATGAGGCCCAGAAATCCATCGCCACTGTGCGAATCTGCACTTCCACGTACACGAATTCAGTGCGATTGGAGAGGTAGACGGGCACCTGCAGGATGACGTGCAGGCTCTGATATCCGTTGGGCTTGGGCCGGCGAATATAGTCTTTGACCTCCACCACTCGAAGATCAGGCTGGCTGCACAGCATCTCCGCGACCCAGAAGGCGTCGGAGACGAAACTGGTGGTGATCCGGATTCCGGCTATGTCCCTGATGGAGTGTCGGATGCCCTCGAGTGTGGGCTCACACCCGTACCGACGGACCTTGTCCAGGATGCGCTCAAGCGACTTCAACCGGTAGTTGACGTGTTCAATGGGGGAGTAGTCCCTGGTGTGTTCAAACTCCTCGCGCAGCACGTTGATTTTAGTGAGCACTTCGTCCATGCCGAACTTGTAGTGCAGCTGGAACTCCGTCAGCTGTCGGCGAATTTCCACCATCCGCTGGACTGCACCGGGCTCGCCGTGCTGCTCAGCATTGGAGTTCAGCTGGTCGAGCAGTTGCCGGTATAGGTCGCCGTCGGCCTGCCTGACCAATTGGTCGGCGGGGATCTCCTCAGTTGGCGTAATGCCAGAGGACATAACTCACTCCTTGTCCTGCAAGGTCGGTCGAACAGGTGCTCTCTTGATTCTCGACCCTAGGTTGGCTATCTGGGAAGAGGCTTGGAGGTCACGATTGAGTGAACCGTTCTTCCTGCCTTGTACCCTGGAGGAGTGAAGCCCGTGTCGCTCAATGCAGCATCCCGTCATGACGCCCTAAACCGCCTGCGCGCCACCTCCGAGCCTGGCGCTGAACCGTTGGACGTCTTGGTGATCGGTGGAGGAGTAGTCGGTGCCTCTGCGGCCTTTGATGCCGCTGGTCGGGGTCTCGACACCGGGTTGGTTGAAGCCCGAGACTTCGGGGAGGGAACGTCCTCCCGGTCATCACAACTAGTTCACGGTGGGCTGCGCTACCTACAGATGTTGGACTTCAAACTGGTGTCCGAAGCTCTGCGTGAACGTGATCTGCTGCTGCGCCGGCTGGCACCGCACCTGGTCCGTCCGCTGCCGTTCATCTTCCCGTTCACCACACCCGTGGTGGATCGGGCCTTCATCGGCTCCGGCGTGACTCTCTACGACACATTGGCCTCCGGCTCCTCTCTGCTGCGAGGGTCCAAGGGCCGCGCGGTGCCCTTCCACCGCCACCTAGGGCGGGGCCGGCTGCGTGAGCGCTTCGCAGCGCTGGACCCAGAGAAGTACCACGGTGCTTTGGAATACTACGACGCCCAGGTCGACGACGCCCGACTCGTCCTTACTCTTGCCCGCTCTGCTCACAGCTTAGGAGCCGCGGTGGCGTCCCGCACCGAAGTGATCGAGTACCTCCGGGAGGAGGCAGGCGACTCAGTCGAAGCAGATAAGCGTGTCACGGGCGCGAGAATCAGAGACCGGCTCACAGGCGAGGAGTTCGATGTTCACGCCAAAGAGGTCATTCTGGCCGCCGGCGTGTGGACCGGCGAAGCTCAACGCTCGGCTAAGGCGACCTCCGGATTGCAGGTACTGGCTTCGAAAGGCATCCACATTACGGTCCCACGGGACCGGATCGCTGCCGAAGGAAGGGTAGGTGTGATCACACAGACTGAGAAGTCGGTCCTCTTTCTGATCCCGCTGCGCGATGTGTGGTCGATCGGAACCACGGATACGGCCTGGCACGAAGCCGTGGATTCTCCGGCGGCCACATCTGCGGACATCGACTACGTCCTGGAACACGCCAATGCGGTACTCGGCGAAGATCTCACCCGGGATGATGTGCTGGCCACCTGGGCTGGCCTGAGGCCGCTTGTGCAACCGGTCAAGATGAACGAATCAGCCTCCGCGAAAGTCTCCCGCGAACATACGGTGATGCAGTTGGCTCCGGGGCTGACAGGTGTCGCTGGAGGCAAACTCACCACGTACCGCGTGATGGCTGAAGATGTGGTCGACTTCGCCGTGGAAGGCACTTTCAAGGACCGAGCATCCATCACAGCCGTCCTGCCGCTGCTCGGAGGACAAGGGTACGGCGAGTGGGTGGATCAGGCTGAGCACCTTGCAGAGCGGTACGGATGGGATTCCCAGCGGGTTGACCGTCTGCTCAACCGATACGGCTCTTTGCTGGGTGAGTTGACCGCGCTCATCGACGCGCAGCCGGACTTGGCCCGGCCCCTTCAGCACGCTCCGTCATATCTGCGGGCTGAGATCGCGTATGCCGTCACAGCGGAGGGTGTCCTGCATTTGGACGATGTGATGGCTCGTCGGACGCGGCTGAACTACGAAACCGGTGATCGTGGGCTCAGCGCCGTGGATGAGATCCTTCAGATAATGGCTCCCCTGTTGGAGTGGACAAGTGAGCAGTCAGCCGCAGAAAAGGCAGCCTACCGGTCTCATGTAGAAGCAGTTCAGGAAGCGGAGACAGTCAACGACGACGCCGTGGCCGCAGAACTCATATCGGCCCACCACGCCGTCCCCGGCGAGAAAGCTGAGGCGCTCCCGTCATGAAAAGCCACTCGAGGGGAGCCTATGTGCTCTCCATTGACCAGGGCACAACCTCGACCCGGGCGGTTGTGTTCGACCATGCGGGGCATATTGTCTCCTCCGCGCAGAAGGAACACGATCAGCACTTCCCGCAGGCCGGTTGGGTCGAGCACGACGCGGCAGAAATTTGGACGAATACGCGGGAAGTCATTGCCGGTGCGCTCCGCGAGGGGGAACTGGACAGCAGTGAGATCGACTCATTGGGCATTACGAACCAGCGGGAGACCACTGTGGTGTGGGACCGTGAGACCGGAAAACCGATTCACCGGGCCATCGTCTGGCAAGACACCCGCACGCAGAGCCTCTGTGACGAATTCGCCGCCGCGGGTGAAGGTGACCAACCGGACACGGAGAGGTTCAAGGAGCGTACAGGGCTTCCCTTGGCCACGTACTTCTCTGGCCCTAAAATCCGTTGGACTCTCGACCGCGTGGACGGTGCCCATGATCGCGCAGCAGCAGGCCAGCTGTTGTTCGGAACAATGGATACCTGGTTGTTGTGGAACCTCACCGGCGGGGTGTCCGGGGGAGTGCATGTCACCGACGTCACCAATGCCTCGCGAACGCTCTTGATGAACATCGACACCCTGGACTGGAACGGCGATATTTGCGCCGCCATAGGCGTCCCGCTCGAGATGCTGCCGAGGATTGCAAGTTCTTCCGAAGTCTACGCCGAGTGCTCCCAGGACACCGGGATTCCGGGCGTCCCGATTGCAGGCATATTGGGAGACCAGCATGCGGCCACTGTAGGCCAGGCGTGTTTCGACACCGGGCAGGGAAAGAACACCTACGGCACCGGAAACTTCATGCTTATGAATACCGGTCACGATCTCGTGCGGAACGATCACGGGCTACTGACGACTCTGGCCTATCAGTTCGGAGACCAAAAACCGGTGTACGCCCTCGAAGGGTCGATTGCAGTCACCGGATCGCTCATCCAGTGGCTGCGTGACAACCTGGGGCTCATCAGCGAGGCTGCTGAGTCCGAGACTCGCGCAGCCAGAGTGGAGGACCACGGGGGAGCCTATGTGGTCCCAGCGTTCTCCGGGCTCTTCGCCCCCTATTGGAGATCAGAGGCCCGCGGGGTCATTGTCGGTCTGACACGTTACGTCAACGCCGATCACATCTGCAGAGCTGCATTGGAATCTGTTGCTTTTCAGTCTGCCGAAGTCGTGGAAGCCATGAACGCTTCTGCGCCGGAGGACCTTACCGAACTGAAAGTCGACGGGGGCATGGTCGTCAATGACCTTCTGATGCAGTTTCAGGCCGACGTACTCGGAGTGGACGTTGTCCGTCCTGAGGTGATTGAAACCACCGCACTGGGTGCGGCATACGCTGCGGGTTTGGCCACCGGATATTGGAGCTCCACAGCTGAATTGGTTGAGCACTGGACTGAAGGACAACGCTGGAGGCCCACCATGAGCGCCGGTGACCGCGAGAAGCGGCTGGCTGAATGGAAGAAGGCCGTCACCAAAACCTTCGACTGGGTGGAGAGCTGAGACTGTGCGAGCGTCTATGCCGAGCGTGACCGGATACGGTCCACGGCGGCTGCAGCCTCGGAGGCCAACTGTGCAATCTCAGCGTATTTCCCCGCCTCAACCAGAACCTGGGGCACCATCCAGGAGCCCCCGACGGCCCGCACTGCGGGAATGTTCAGATACTCCCTAAGATTCTCCATCCCCACCCCACCTGTCGGGACGAACGAGATCTCGCCAAAAGGTGCGGCAAGGGCTCTGATGGCAGCAGGACCCCCGGAGGTGTCGGCGGGAAAGAATTTGACGGTCGTGAGTCCAAGTTCCAACGCATTTTGAACCTCGGTGGCGGTCACAGCTCCAGGAAGTACAGGCAGCCCAAGACTTCTGGCGTGGTGGACCACAGTAGCCGAGGTCCCGGGGGAGACGACGTACATGGCCCCCGCAGCAGCAGCCTGGTCAACCTGCTCAGTAGTCGTGACCGTACCTGCGCCCAAGAGAACCTCCGCATCGGAGGCAGTGATCGCCGCTATCGCCTCCGCCGCTGCGGATGTGCGGAAAGTGATTTCAGCAGCCGGCAGCCCACCCTCCGCGAGGGCTCGAGCCACCTCAACTGCCTGTGCCGCAGTGCTGACTGAGACCACCGGGACGATTCCGAGGGCCGATAATCGATCGAGCACGGGGGGCTGCGGCGGAACGGACAACGGTAGCCTCCTGTGTTTCGGTTCACTTTTTGACCGAAATGATCATACCATTGAGGAAATTCAGTTCCGCAGACCCCAAGGAAGCGACTGTATGAAAATTCTTGCGCTCGAGGCGAGCACGACGTCAGCCAAGTCCATGCTCTTCGACACTTCCTCCCAAGAGGTGTCAGTCCAGACCCGTCGTTTTGAGCTCCCCGGCGCAGACCCCGCGGTACGCGACGCTGAGAGTGTTTTCGCTCAGCTCATGACACTGGGCCGGCAGGCCTTGGCAGGACACCGAGTGGACTTGATCGCGCTCTCCGGCACATGGCACGGGATGACGCTGCGAGCCTCCGACTTGGCAGAAATCTCACCAGTTCAGGAGTGGCCGTTCACCGGTGCGCAGGACCTCTGTTCCGAACTGCGAAAGGATGAGGCATTTACCGAATGGTTCTATCGACGCACCGGTTGCATGGTCAACGCCATTTACCCGGCATTCAAGCTGATGCTGCTGAAGTCACAAGGAATCAGCATTGCTGGTGGGTTGGTTCTGGACCAGAACAGTTACAACTTCGCGCGGATGACAGGTCAAAGCTGGACTAGCGTCTCCCAAGCCTCCGGAACTGGGTTGATGAACGGTGAGACTTGCTCGTGGGACCAGTCGGTTCTCTCGCGGCTGGATATCGAGGAGGTCGTGCTACCTGAGCTCCACGACGATCAGACCACCGCGCCACTGACCCCGGAGATCGCGAAGGTGCTCGGGATCAAATCCGGCGTTCCAGTCCTCATACCTGGTCCTGACGGGGGCATGAACCAGGTGGGTAACGGCGCGACCGCGGAGGGTGACATGACATTCTCCATGGGGACCTCCGGCGCTCTGAGGTACGCGGTCTCCGCCCCGTCGTTCTCGCCGCGAATGAGCACCTGGTCGTATCGTTCCCCGGTGGGGTGGCTCTCTGGTGCGGCGGCCTCAGGGTGTACCAACTGCGTGGACTGGGCCAAGGATCGGCTCTTTGACTCCCACACGACGTATGCGGACCTGGAACCGCAACTGTCTTCTGCTCCGCAGGATCTGCCGCTGTTCATGCCGTTCCTCTTCGGAGAGCGCTGCCCCGGGTGGCAGGACCAGCGAAGAGGCGGCTTCTTGGAGCTGCATCCTGCGCATTCGCGTGCACAGATGTACCAGTCCGTGCTTCACGGCGTCACGCTGTCCCTCTACCACTGCTACCGGGAGCTCATCGCACTCAATGGCAGCCCTCGGCGCATCATCCTCTCGGGCGGCGTACTGTCCTCCCCTTTCTGGACCCAGCTCACCGCTGATGTCTTCGGTGCCGAGATGGAAGTCTCCGCACTGCAGCACAGTTCCGTAGTGGGGGCGGTGAGGATGGGCATCAGGGCGGTAGGACTCGACGATGACCAACCCGCCTTCAGAGAGGAAGACCGCCAGCTCATCAGGCCTCGGGCAGAGCTCGCTGACTATTACGCCGAGGAATTCAGCCGCTACCTTGAGGGCTACACGCGGACCAATCCAGAGCCCTCGAACAGGATGGAGTGAGATATGAAGGTACTCATCACCCCCACTTCACTGTCTTCCAACCTTGAGATTGCGGCCCTGGAACCGCTACGCGAGCGCGGTGCAGAGCTGGTGGCCAATCCTTATGGACGACCCATGATTGCGGAAGAACTCAAGTCAGCACTGGGCGGAGTCGAAGCTGTCATCGCAGGGTTGGACAGTTTCCCGGCCGAGCTCTTTGCCCAGGCACCTCAACTGAAAGTCATTGCTCGCTATGGCGTCGGGTATGACCGCATTGACCTCGAAGCTGCGCGGAAAGCCGGGGTTCGCATCACGAATGCTCCCGGAGCCAATGGCCACTCAGTCGCTGAGCTCACTCTGGGCCTGATGTTTGCCGTGGCCCGGCAGATCCCGCAGGCTTCGACTGCCGTGGCCGCAGGGGACTGGCCACGGTTTGAGGGAATCGAGTTGGCTGGACGCCGGCTAGGGCTCGTGGGGTTGGGGGCCATAGGTCGCGATACGGCAGAAATGGCCCGCGGTATTGGCATGCAGGTGCTGGGATTCGACCCGGGGCTCAGTGCTCAGGAGATCACCGCGCTCGGTATCACCCCTGTAACACTGGATGAGGTCTTCGTCAGCAGTGACGTGATCAGTCTGCATATCCCCCTGAACGAGAAGACACGCCATATTGTCTCAGCTGAGAGAATCGCTGCCATGCCGCCAGGGGTGATCATCATCAACACGGCTCGCGGTGGTCTCATTGACGAACATGCAGCTGCAGCAGCCTTGGAGGCTGGGCATGTGTTCGGGTTGGGCCTAGACGCTTACGAGACCGAACCCCCGCGCGATTCTCCCTTAGTGGGTCATCCGAGGGTCGTTGCTACTCCGCATTCCGGAGCGCACAGCAAAGAATCTGTGCAACGCACAGCAGCAGCCGCAGTCGAGAACGTGTTGGCAGTCCTAGATGGCGAGGAGCCACCGAACGGAATTGCCTAGGGGATCTTCGCCGGTCTTCAGCCGATGGCGCGTACCTCACCGAGGATTGACTCTACATAGGCGCGAACGTAGCTTTCTGCGGCGTCGGCGTCCGCCCGCACAATCGCGGCGGCCGCCTCCACATGGTTGTGCAGAGACTCATGGACCGGAGTTCCGGGGGTAAGGCCTGCATGGTGACGACCGCTGATGACCTGGGCAATGGGCTCCTTGATGGCGCTCAGCATGAGGTTTCCGCACGCGTCCAGCAGACAATTGTGGAAAGCCACATCGGCGTCCAAATACTCTTGAGTATCACCCCGGTTGGATTCCCCGAGTGTCTTAAGCAGGCTCGCCAGTCGCCAGATTTCTGCTCGGGTGTCTTCCGAGGCGCGCACAGCCGTAAGCCTGGCCGCGGCAGGTTCGACGGCTAAGCGGAGTTCGGTCAGGGCGATCAGCTGCTGCACTCGGGCAGGGGACTCAAGTCGCCAGCGGATGAGCATCGGATCCAGTACGTGCCAGCGCTTCATAGGAGTCACTGTGACCCCTATGCGCCGCTTGGATTCCACCATCGTTTTGGCCTCCAACACACGCACGGATTCTCTGATCACAGTGCGGGAGACCCCGTACTGCTTCTCCAGTTCAGCGAGTGTCAGTACTTCTCCAGGAGGCAGCTCGTTACCCGCAATGCGGCGGCCAAGGTCGTCGAGCACGGAAGTGTGAGAGGCCTGTGACATGGATCAAGACTAGATGATGAGATCAGCCCAGTATTCACTGATATGACCTGTGGTTGCTAAAGGTGTGATGTATGTGGCACACTCAACGTCGATCGCCTCTGTGACCGGTAACACAACTCTTACGGGCACATGAGTTCCACATCGACAATGGAGTTCTTATGGACGAATGGACCCAGACTCTGGGCACTGGACCACTGCTGGCCATCGCGGCGGGAGCTATTGCTCTCATTCTGATCCTCATCATCAGGTTCAAGGTGCACGCCTTCATCACCCTCATTGTGGTGTCGGCCCTGACGGCAATTGTCGCTGGCGTTCCGATGGGCGCCATCAGCGGTGTCCTCACCGACGGCTTCGGTTCCACTTTGGCGGGAGTTGCCTTGCTGGTGGCCCTAGGTGCCATGCTTGGCCGGCTCGTCGAACACTCCGGTGGAGCGAAGGCGCTGGCTGACAAGATGATCAATGTTTTCGGCGAAAAACGTGCCCCCCTCGCTCTGGGTATCGCCTCTCTCTTTCTGGGCTTCCCCATGTTTTTCGATGCTGGCCTTGTGATGATGCTGCCCATCGTGTTCGCTGTAGCCCGGAGAATTTCAGATAAGTCAGTGGTGCTGTTCGGCATCCCAACTGCTGCCGCGTTCTCTGTGATGCACGTCTTCCTCCCCCCACACCCAGGGCCCGTCACTGCAAGTGAGTTCTACGAAGCCAATATTGGGCTCGTGCTGCTGGTAGGTCTGATAATCGCCTACCCCTTGTGGCACGTGGCGGGTTATATGTGGGGCCGGTTCGTGGGAGAACGCGTGATGCTGCCGGTTCCCACGATCTTCGGCGAGCGTGATGATGACCAGCCAGCCAACCCACCTGCAGTGGGGACGATCGTGGCCCTGCTGCTTACACCCATGACGCTGATCCTCTTTAACACTGGCTTGAACACGCTCTCCAGTGCCGGCGTCGTCGACGGCGACCAGTTGTGGGTCGAAACGCTGATGTTCATCGGTACCAGTGGAATTGCCTTGCTGATCACCGTTCTGGTGGCGACCTTCGTGCTGGGTTACCGCAGGGGGGAGAACGGGACGGCATTGGAGAAGCTGCTTGACTCCGCACTGGGCCCGGTCTGTTCAGTGATCCTCATTACCGGCGCAGGAGGCATGTTCGGAGGGGTGCTGCGCGCCTCGGGCATCGGTGAAGCCATTGCCGACACGCTCTCCGGCACAGGTATGCCAGTCATTCTGGCGGCATACCTGATCGCGGTAGCGATCCGTCTCGCCCAGGGTTCCGCCACTGTGGCGTTGGTGACCGCTGCGGGTCTGGCCTCCCCAGCCGTGCTGGCTGGTGACTTCAATGAGCTACAAGTGGCATGTATTGTGCTTGCAACCGCGGCTGGATCAGTCTTCGCCGGTCACGTCAACGATTCGGGATTCTGGCTCGTCGGACGACTTATGGGTATGGACGTGAAGACTACTCTGAAGACGTGGACAGTGCAGCAGGCGCTGCAGTCAGTTATCGGGTTTGTCTTGGTCGTCATCATCTACGCAGGAGTCTCGCTTCTATGAGCAGTCAGTTCCCACACTCTCGAGTCAAGGATCTTTTCGATGTGACGGATAAGCTCGTACTCGTCACCGGATCCTCACGTGGTCTCGGCAGATCCTTGGCGCTGACACTGGCAGAGGCGGGGGCGCGAGTCATACTTCACGGAAGAGACGCCTCCGCCCTGGCCGAGACCTCGAAGCATATCGAGGAGGTGTCGGGCCAGCCCGCACTTATCGTAAGGTTCGACGTCACGGACAAGGACGCTGTCGAAGAAGGCGCAGCGAAACTGATCCGCGAACATGGGGTCCCGGATGTTCTCGTCAACAACGCCGGACTGCAGCGTCGTGCGCCCATCCATGAATTCGATCCCCAGGATTGGGACGCGTTGGTGGCCAGCAATCTCTCCAGTGCCTTTTACGTTTCCCGATTCATCGCCCCGGCTATGGTGGAGCGCGAATCGGGGAAGATCATCAACATCGCCTCAGTGCAATCACAGCTCGCCCGCCAGACCATCGCCCCGTACTCTGCCACAAAGGGCGGAATTGCCCAGCTGACCAAAGGCATGGCTGCCGACCTTGCCCGGTACAACATCCAGGTCAACGCGATCTCCCCGGGATATTTCGCCACAGAGATGAATCGGGACTTGGTAGAAGATGAACAGTTCGACGCATGGTTGCGAGCCCGGACTCCCGCTGGTCGCTGGGGGAGTTTCGCAGAACTGTCAGGTGCTCTGCTGTTCTTGTCCTCTGAAGCATCGAGCTTCGTTTCGGGACAGAACATCTTTATTGACGGTGGGATGAGCGCCGTTGTCTGAATCCCGAATCCCCACGAGGACAACAATGCGTGCACTGTACATAGAATCCGCCGGTCGGGTGGCACTCGAGGAGGTGGATTCACCCCGTCCTCAGCGAGGACAGGTGCTTATTGACGTTGACTATGTTGGCATTTGCGGCTCTGACCTCCACTACTTCTATGACGGAGCGAACGGCGCGTTCGTTGTCAAGGAGCCACTGATACCTGGTCATGAGCTCAGTGGCAGGGTGGCTGAGGACCCGTCGGGGGAGCTGAAGCCTGGGGACCCGGTGACTGTGCATCCGGCCCGATTCGGCCCAGCACAGTCTGAGAATCCGGACCACCCTCATCTATGGCCAGGCGGCTCATACCTCGGAAGCGCCTCAACTTGGCC
The DNA here is from genome assembly GCF_010119385.1 of Nesterenkonia haasae. Classification (GTDB taxonomy): domain Bacteria; phylum Actinomycetota; class Actinomycetes; order Actinomycetales; family Micrococcaceae; genus Nesterenkonia; species Nesterenkonia haasae. The sequence continues at coordinate 440,614 of NZ_VFIE01000017.1, read as the reverse complement.
GCATACGCAGGGTGCTGCCGCCGATCAGCTGCTGGTGGACGCCGCCATGATCGTTCCTCTGCCGGACTCGCTCCCTGTGCGCCGAGCGGTCCTAGCCGAGCCGCTGGCGGTCGCGATGCATGGTGCGTCCAAGGCCGGAAATCTCGAAGGCCGGCGTGTACTCGTGTCCGGTGCAGGGCCCATCGGTCTGCTCGCACTCGTGGCGGCACGAGCTGCTGGTGCAGTCTCTGTCGATGTCAGCGATGTCCTGGACGGCCCTCTTGCTCGAGCAGAGGCGCTGGGTGCGGAGGAAGTGATCAATGTGGCACAGGCGCAGCTGAGGCTCAATGACTACGACGTGGTCCTCGAATGCTCTGGTGCTCCCGCTGCCATTTCAGCAGCGCTGACAGCAGCCCGCCCCGCAGGGACAGTAGTTCAAATCGGGATGGTGCCCGATGAGGTCAAGCCGATCAATCTGGCTCCCTACATCGCCAAGGAGCTGCGCTTGTTCGGGTCATTCCGCTTCAAGGACGAAATCACCGCAGCTGTAGGGATTCTGGCGGCCGATGCAAGCATCGAGGGAATCATCACCCATGAATTCAGCCTCACCGAGGCCAAGGAAGCATTCTCTGCCGCACGAGACGCCCAAGCAAGCGGGAAAGTCGTGTTGCGCCTCTGAATTGTCGTGGTCTCTACGATCCAGGCGCTGCCCACCGCGACACGCCGTGGATATTTTCGTTTTTCTTGGGGACCCGCTTGTGCACTCCTGTGGAGTACTGCCGTTAAGTGACCCTACATCCCTGAGATAGTGCAAGAGACGCTCCACAGGTCGTTGTGCACAGGCGGTGGATAACTACACTGATGTGAGTACAGCATCTAGTGCCTGATGACTTCCGGCAACACAAGATGTAGTATTGAGGGGTAGCCAGGGGCCGTCAATCAGGCCCCCTTCTGGCACAGACTTTTGAGAAGCGGAACTACACCCGAAGGGACCTTCCCCCATGAGCGTCACCATCTACACCAAGCCCGCCTGCGTGCAGTGCAACGCCACCTACCGCGCTCTGGACAAGAACGGTGTCACGTACAAGTCGGTGGACATCTCCCAGGATGCTGACGCTCTGGAGCGGGTTCGTGCGTTGGGCTACATGCAGGCGCCAGTCGTCATCACTGACTCCGACCACTGGTCCGGGTTCCGTCCCGACAAGATCTCTGAGCTTGCTGCCCAGGCCAATGTGCAGCAGGCGGCAGTAGCTTAAATCACGTCAGGGAGGAGACAGGCGCATGCACACCTCAGCGCAGCTGATCTACTTCTCCTCCGTGTCGAACAACACCCATAGATTCGTCGAGAAGCTTGGCCTGCCACAAGGTCAGATCGCACGGCTCCCGCTGCACACACGTAGCGAGACCGTGCACGCTATGGAGCCTTTTGTTCTGGTGCTTCCTACGTATGGAGCCGACGGTGGTAGCGGGTCGGTACCCAAGCAAGTCATCAAGTTCCTCAACGTACAGCCCAACCGTGAACTGATACGGGGAGTAATCGGCGCAGGGAATACGAATTTTCACGACAGCTACTGCATAGCTGGCGACATAGTTGCTCAAAAATGCAAAGTTCCGCACCTATACAGGTTCGAGCTGATGGGCACCCAAGAGGACGTGTCCAAAGTCCACAAGGGATTGGAAGAATTTTGGAAACAGCAGTCAAGCCTCTCAGCGGCGTAGTCGGCTCCACTTTGGCGAAAGAAGTGCCGCCAGAGTGGGCTGAGCTGGGATACCAGGATCTCAACGCCATGCTCAACCTCTATGGGCCCAATGGCGAGATCCAGTTCGAGGCTGATCAGCTGGCAGCCCGGAAGTACTTCCTGGACAACGTCAACGTCAACACTGTCTTCTTCCATGACCTTGACGAGAAATTGAAGTACCTAGTGGAGAACGACTACTACGAGCAGGAGACGCTTGATCGCTACTCTCGTGAGTTCATTCACCAGCTCTGGGACACGGCATACGCCAGAAAGTTCCGGTTCCCCACATTCCTGGGGGCTTTCAAGTTCTACACCTCGTACGCGCTGAAAACATTCGACGGGAAACGTTACCTCGAGCGTTTCGAGGACCGCGTATGTATGGTCGCGCTGTACCTCGCCCGGGGCAGTGAAGAGCACGCCCTGCAGCTGATGGAAGAAATCGTCTCCGGACGTTTCCAGCCCGCCACCCCCACGTTCCTCAACGCCGGAAAGAAGCAGCGCGGGGAACTGGTCAGCTGCTTCCTGCTCCGGATTGAAGACAATATGGAGTCGATAGCCCGCGGCATCAACTCCGCCCTCCAGCTCTCCAAGCGAGGAGGCGGCGTCGCACTGTCGCTCACCAACGTCCGCGAACACGGTGCGCCCATCAAGCAAATCGAGAACCAGTCATCAGGCGTGATTCCAGTGATGAAGCTCCTGGAAGACTCATTCAGCTACGCCAATCAGCTCGGTGCACGCCAGGGTGCCGGCGCGGTCTACCTTAATGCCCACCACCCGGATATCTTCCGGTTCCTGGACACTAAGCGTGAGAACGCCGATGAGAAGATCCGCATCAAGACGCTCTCCCTCGGTGTGGTCATACCGGACATCACGTTTGAACTCGCCAAGAAGAACGAGGGGATGTACCTGTTCAGCCCCTATGACGTAGAACGGGTCTATGGGAAACCCTTCTCGGAAGTCTCAGTCACTGAGAAGTACTACGAGATGGTCGACGACGCCCGCATCCGGAAGACGAAGGTCAACGCACGTGAGTTCTTCCAGACCCTGGCAGAGATCCAGTTTGAGTCCGGCTACCCCTACATCATGTTCGAAGACACGGTAAACCGGGCCAACCCGATTGCTGGGCGGATCACCATGTCCAACCTTTGCTCTGAGATACTGCAGGTCTCGGAGCCGAGCGCATACACCCCAGACCTGGGATACCAGACCATCGGTAAAGACATTTCTTGCAATCTGGGGTCGTTGAACATCGCTAAGACGATGGACTCTCCAGATTTCGGCAGGACTATTGAGACTGCGATCAGGTCCCTGACGGCGGTATCGGACATGTCCTACATCGAGTCAGTGCCATCGATTGCTGAGGGCAATAAGCGCAGCCACGCCATTGGCCTTGGCCAGATGAACCTGCACGGCTACCTCGCGCGGGAACGGGTGCACTACGGCTCAGCGGAAGGTCTTGACTTCACCAATATCTACTTCTACACGGTGCTGTACCACTGCCTCCGTGCGTCCAACGCCATTGCTAAGGAGACTGGAGAGACTTTCGACGGTTTCGAAAACTCCCAGTACGCCAGTGGTGAATTCTTCGACAAGTACACAGAGAAAGTCTGGGAGCCGGAAACCTCCACGGTACGTGCGCTCTTCGCTCACGTGAGCATTCCGACTCAAGAGGACTGGCGGCGGCTAAAGGCTGAGGTCCAGAAACACGGGATCTATAACCAGAACCTGCAGGCAGTTCCTCCGACCGGTTCCATCAGCTACATCAACAACTCCACCAGCTCCATCCACCCGGTGGCTTCGAAGATTGAGATCCGTAAAGAAGGCAAGATCGGCCGCGTCTACTATCCGGCCCCGTACCTGACGAACGACAACCTGGAGTATTACCAGGATGCCTATGAGATCGGCTACGAGAAGATCATTGACACCTATGCCGTGGCCACTCAACATGTGGATCAGGGGCTCAGCCTCACCCTGTTCTTCAAAGACACTGCCAGCACCAGGGACATCAACAAGGCGCAGATTTACGCGTGGAAAAAGGGCATCAAGACCCTCTACTACATTCGTCTTCGTCAGTTGGCCCTAGAAGGCACGGAAGTTGAGGGTTGCGTATCCTGCATGTTGTAGGACGCTCAGCTCAGCCCCGCCACAGAACCCATCACACGTGCACCACCCAACAGAAGGACCGGATACCGACGTGACCACTTCAGTGACGAACGAGACTCAATCGACGCTGCTCACCCACGTCGAGGCGATCAACTGGAATCGTCTACCTGATGACAAGGACGGTGAGGTCTGGAACCGCCTGGTCAATAACTTCTGGTTGCCGGAGAAGATCCCAGTGTCTAACGACGTCCAATCCTGGGCAACCCTCACTGAGGATGAGAAGACGCTCACCATGCGGGTCTTCACCGGGCTGACGCTGCTGGACACCATTCAGGGCACGGTGGGCGCGGTGGCGCTGATCCCGCACTCGTTGACTCAGCATGAAGAAGCCGTGCTGACGAACATCGCCTTTATGGAGAGCGTTCACGCTAAGTCCTACTCGCAGATCTTCTCCACCCTCTGCTCCACTAAGGACATCGACGACGCTTTCCGCTGGTCCAAGGAGAACCCCAACCTCCAGCGTAAAGCGCAGATCGTCATGGACTACTACCACGGTAATGACGGTATGAAGAAACGGGTGGCTTCGACCATCCTGGAGTCCTTTCTGTTCTACTCGGGTTTTTACCTGCCGATGCACTGGTCCTCGCGAGCCAAGCTGACCAACACCGCAGACATCATCCGTCTGATCATTCGCGATGAAGCCGTCCACGGCTACTACATCGGATATAAGTACCAGCGGGCGCTGGAGCTTGAGACAGAAGAGCGTCGCCAGGAGCTCAAGGACTACACCTTCGACCTGCTCTTCGAACTCTATGAGAACGAGGTCCAGTACACCCACGATCTCTACGACGGTGTGGGACTGAGCGAAGACGTCAAGAAGTTCCTCCACTACAACGCGAACAAAGCGCTCATGAACCTCGGCTACGAGGCGATGTTCCCCTCGGATGTGACCAACGTGAACCCGGCAATCCTGTCGGCACTAAGCCCCAACGCTGACGAGAACCACGATTTCTTCTCCGGGTCGGGAAGCTCCTACGTCATTGGGAAAGCCGTCGAGACGGAAGACGAAGACTGGGACTTCTAATTGACTCCGTGGTGCGCCCCGCCGAGACCCGCCTGCGCACCCGGGCACGGCAGAAATCTAGGCGCTCAGTGGGACCTCAGCAGAGTCTGCGAGTCTACCGGCAGTCTCACTCACTCGGTCCTGCCGAGGACCTCCAGTTCGGACTGCGTCTGCTGGAAGGAACACGTCGGCACGCTTCAGGTCCTAAGTATCCGCCGGCCACGCCGCCCCTGCTGCGGATCTACCGGCCGCAGCCCACCGTAGCGTTCGGTCAGCGAGACAGCCGCCTTCCCGGATTCAGCGCCGCACAACAAGCCAGTCGAGACCTCGGTTTTGAACCGGTGGTGCGCCGAGCGGGGGGACGGGCCGCCGCCTATACCCAAGGCTCGCTCATTGTGGACCACATCGAACCCGATCCAGATCCCATCCGGGAGTCACAAGCACGTTTCTCCGCATTCGCCGAGCTCTATGCCCACGCTCTCAACACAGCGGGGATCAGCGCGCGCATTGGGCCCCTTCCGGACGAATACTGTTATGGCGAACACTCAGTTCACGGTTTTCGTCCCGACGAACCGGACGTGCGCGTCAAAATTATAGGGACCGCCCAGCGGCAAATCGCGACGGGCTGGCTGTTCTCATCATCCATCATCGTCGAAGACGGCCAACGCATCCGCCGCGTCCTCACCGATACCTATAGCGCCATGGGGCTTAGGTGGGATCCGCTCACAGCTGGTGCCGCAAACGACGTCGCTCCGGCGGTGACGGTGGAGCAGGTGGAATCAGCGATTCTGGACGCCTATGCCCATAACTGGGACCTGAAAGAGTGGACCCCCGCGCTCACCTGAGACCCGCCGCGAACAGCAGAGGATCAGAACGCGGACGTCACAGCCTCACTGAAGTTCAGCAGAATAGAACCGATGACCAGCAGATAGATCACGACCACCGCAACCCACCACCATTCGCGAGTCATCCGCTTGAGGCCCTCAGAGCCGGGAATCACCCCGTGCATGATGTTCCGCGCCGTAGTCACCACGAACATTGGGATCACTGCAGCCCAGACGATCATGCAGTAGGGGCACAGCACTCCAATGCTGAACACCGCCGAGTACCAGAGCCAGGTGCTGAACCCGAACGCAAACAGCACACCGACTTGAAGTCCCATGTAATACCACGAGGGGACGCGACCGCCGATCGCCAACAAAGTCACAGCGACGCCGATGAGCAGCGGAAACCCGACCACTCCCAAAAAGATGTTGGGGAACCCGAAAGTCGACGCCTGCCAGGTCTGCATCACCTCACCACAGGAGACCCACGGGTTGACGTCACAAGCGGTCACATGCTCAGGATCGTTCCACAACCGCACACGCTCGTAGAGCAGTAAGAAACTGGCCAAGGCGCCGACAATGCCAGTGGCCAGAAGCCACATCGCAAAACCGAAAGGCCGCGCGAAAGCCGGCAGGACACGCCCGGGATTCAATGCGGCAGACTGTGATCCAGGTGAATCCTCCGAGCGGGATTCCTGGGCATCTAACGTCATGGACATCCCTCTATGGTACGCGCGAAACCTCCACCATGTGGGCACGTCGAAAGCAGACCCAACCTAGCGTGAGGGCCAGGTCCTGGCGGGGCCCAGTGCCGAAAGATGGAACAACGGCGGCTGACCTCTCGGTGAGCCTGTCAATACTGTGCGATACTGAAGATATTAGAGGCCCAGACCACACCTGGATCTCTGAGAAGGCTTTCACACGCGAAGAAGCGGCTAGGCCGGCACCCGTCGTGGACACATGAGAGACCAGTCCGCACGGCAGAACGAACCAGAGCAAGATGCCGCCGCCCACATCATCGCGCGTGACCGGGACGTGGCTTCCGTTGAGCAGAGCGCGCCGTCTCCGCAGTTGGAGACAGGCAGCGCCCGGCGTAAGGACCGTACCGGTGACCCGACCACCGACAACAGTCGTGGGCTCGCCGAGTGTGGCAGCGCAGACCACGGCGGGAGCAGACTTTTTAATGACCACGACTTCCAGCGAACCCGAAGAAATTTTCAACCCCTTTTCGGCCCCTGAGCCGGGACATCCCGGCGCCGGAGCTAAACCTGAGAAGGCTGTCGACTCCGCGCCAGAGGAAGCTGACCCCCTGGATGTCATGTTCCAGGCGCCAGATCTCTCAAAAGTCCCTTCGAAGCCGAAAAAAACGCAGGATGGCAACGAACCTTCGCGTGGTGAGGGTCAAGGGGAGCGGGGTGACTCTGGGGATCGAAACCAGAAGCCTCAGCACAACCAGTCCCCAGATCGCAGCCGCAACCCGTCTGACGATCAGGAAGACGACTCCGACGAGGGCAACGACTCGAATGAGAACAGCGAGTCCGGCTCCAACCGAAAAAACCGACGCAAACGCCGTCGGGGCGGGCGCAGCCGAAACCGGGCCGGCGACAACCAGGAAGACGGCGCAACGGATCAGGACAGCTCCAACGCTGAACAGTCCAAAGGTTCGGCGAAGGAAGAACCCGCTCAGGAAGAGGCCCGCGACAAGCCTGAACCCTCGTCGTCCCCTAACGACGAGGATGAGTCCCAGGTCATTCGTAAGAAGCGCCGCCGCCGGCGTGGTTCTTCAGACATGGAGATCGAAGAAGACTCCGAGGACGGCCACACAGTGACCCGCATCCGGGCCGGCAGAGAAGCCGCCTCGGATGCCTCTGACAAGGTCACCAGTGTCAAGGGGTCCACGCGCCTGGAGGCCAAACGGCAGCGGCGCCGTGCCTCACGGGACGGTGGTCGCCGCCGCGGCATCATCACGGAAGCTGAATTCTTAGCCCGCCGCGAATCAGTAGACCGCAAAATGATCGTCCGGCAACGTGGGGAACGCATCCAAATAGGCGTCCTCGAAGACGGGATTCTTGCCGAGCACTACGTCAGCCACACCACACAGGATTCGCTGATCGGCAATGTGTACCTGGGCAAGGTGCAGAACGTTCTGCCATCCATGGAAGCTGCGTTCGTAGACATCGGCCGCGGGCGCAACGCCGTGTTGTACGCGGGCGAAGTTGACTGGGAGGGCGCCAATATTGGCAACGCCCCCCGCAAGATCGAAAACGCCCTCAAATCTGGCGACTCAGTGTTGGTTCAAGTCACCAAAGACCCCGTCGGCCACAAGGGCGCCCGACTCACCAGTCAAGTCTCGCTTCCTGGGCGGTATTTGGTGTTCGTTCCCGGCGGGTCCATGACCGGTATATCCAGGAAACTCCCAGATACCGAACGCGCCAGACTGAAGAAGATCCTCAAAGAGCAGCTACCCGACAACGCCGGGGTCATAGTGCGCACGGCCGCCGAAGGTGCCTCCGAACAAGAGCTCACCAACGACATTAATCGGCTGCGTTCGCTCTGGGAGACTATCCAGAGTCAGACCCAGGACAAAAAGGTACTTGCACCAGAGCTCCTCTACGCCGAGCCGGACCTCACCATCAAGGTCGTGCGCGATGTCTTCAACGAAGACTTCTCTGCCATGGACGTCCAGGGCGATGAAACCTGGGACAACATTGAGGCCTACGTGACCTATGTGGCGCCGCACCTGCTCGACAGGTGCAGTAAGTGGGAGTCGGAGGACCACGAGGTCGACGATATCTTCGCCCACCACAGGATCGATGAGCAGCTCAATAAGGCTATGGACCGGAACGTGAAACTGCCTTCCGGCGGTTCACTGGTCTTCGACCGGACAGAAGCCATGACCGTAGTGGACGTCAACACCGGCAAGTTCACCGGCTCTGGTGGCAACCTCGAAGAGACGGTCACTAAGAACAACCTTGAAGCCGCAGAAGAGATGGTCCGGCAGCTGCGCCTGCGCGATATCGGTGGCATCATCGTGATCGACTTCATCGACATGGTCCTGGAATCCAACCGAGACCTCGTGTTGCGCCGCCTTGTTGAGTGCCTTGGTCGTGACCGGACCAAACACCAAGTCGCCGAAGTGACGAGCCTCGGCCTGGTCCAGATGACTCGTAAACGCATGGGCACCGGATTGCTGGAAGTGTTCTCCAGCGAATGCGAACACTGCTCAGGACGTGGCATCATCACTCACCCTGAACCGGTGGAGCACAGGCCTTCCTACACCTCAGGTGGCGATGTGGCCTCCGGTAAGAGCGCCAAGAAACGCAAAAAGCGTGGCAAGAAGACCGACGACGCCGGTCACCAGCCAGATCCCAGAGAAATGCAGAAACTGGAGAAGGCCTCTCAGGGCATGGCCAAAGTTGCCGCGGCCACCAACGGCTCAGCCAAATCCGAGAACGACGACGCCGCAGACTCGACTTCACAGCAGTCAGCGAAGTCAGCCGATTCGCCGACCCTGACCATTGGGGGAGAACCGGTTGAGCTGCCGCGCGGCAAGAACACGGCAGCATCCGCACCGCCAGCACCAGCCTCACTGGGAGACCTCGAGTCTGCGCTCGAGACTCGCAGTCGGCGGCGCGGTCGCCGAGCAGCCGGGTCCGCCCAAGGCAGTTCCGGTGAGGTCACAGAAGTCAAGACCGCTGTCCAGGGTTCGGAAGCATCATTCGCCACCGCAGCTCCGGCTAAGCCGAAGACCGAGACACCGGCGGCTGAGCCAGTGATGCTGGGTGTGGGTGTCAGTGCTGAAGAACTTGCTCAGGCCAATAAGTCTGAGTAGACTGGATCGCTGGCACTATTCTGTGCACAGATACTTTTTCATGCACGTTCAACGAGAGAAGTGAGTCCCAAGTGGTGTACGCGATTGTCCGCGCAGGCGGCCGCCAGGAGAAGGTTTCCGTCGGAGACCACGTGACCCTTGACCGCGTCGAGGCCGAGGCAGGCAGCACCATCGAGCTGCCAGCGGTGATGCTGGTGGACGGGGATGAGGTCACGACCTCCGCCGACGAGCTGTCCAAGATCACCGTGTCTGCCGAGGTTCAAGAGAATCTTCGTGGCAAGAAGATCGTCATTCATAAGTACAAGAACAAGACCGGCTACCACAAGCGTCAGGGTCACCGTTCTGAGCTGACCCGCGTCAAGGTAACGTCCATCGCCTGAACTGGGCGATAGACTGGTCCTAGATTTTCCATTTCCTGAGAGGTAAAGACCCATGGCACATAAGAAAGGTGCGAGCTCGACTCGCAACGGTCGCGATTCCAACGCCCAGCGCCTTGGCGTGAAGCGTTTCGGAGGACAGGCTGTCTCTGCAGGCGAGATCCTCATTCGCCAGCGCGGCACCAAGTTCCACCCCGGCACAAATGTTGGCCGCGGTGGGGACGATACCCTGTTCGCACTTGCTGATGGCGCTGTGGAGTTCGGCAGCAAGCGCGGCCGCAAGGTCGTCAACATTGTTCCAGCGGTCGGCTGAGCCGGCCTTCATATGAGTTTCGGCGACGGGTTCACTCCCAACGCCTCGTAGTGGTCACCAGAGGTGACTACCACTTCCATAAGGCCCGGCTGAGCATCGCTCGCCGGGCTTTTTGGCATTCTGAATACCACATCTAAAAGGGGATCCAGCTATGGCACATTTCGTCGACCGGGTGGTGCTGCATGCCGGCGGCGGAGATGGCGGCAGCGGCTGCATCTCCGTCCACCGAGAGAAATTCAAGCCCCTCGGCGGTCCCGACGGCGGCAACGGCGGAGACGGCGGCCACGTGGAATTGGTCGTCGACCCCAACACCACCACATTGCTGGACTACCACCACCGCCCGCACCGCCGCGCCGAAAGCGGCGGTGTAGGCCAGGGCAGCCTCCGTCACGGCCACAAGGGCAGCACCCTAGAACTCACTGTCCCTGACGGCACCGTCGTCAAGGACCGCGACGGCACCGTTCTGGTCGACCTCGTCGGCGCCGGTGCCCGAGCCCGCATCGCAGAAGGCGGCGTCGGCGGGCTCGGCAATGCCGCCCTTGCGTCAAGACAGAGGAAGGCCCCAGGTTTCGCCCTGCTAGGCACCCCCGGGCAGCAGAGCGACGTTGTGCTTGAACTGAAGTCCGTGGCAGACGTCGCTCTCGTTGGTTTCCCGTCAGCAGGCAAATCCAGCCTCATTGCTGCCATGTCCGCAGCACGGCCGAAGATCGCCGAGTATCCCTTCACCACACTGGTGCCCAATCTGGGCGTCGTCGAGGCAGGGGAGACCCGCTTCACGGTCGCAGACGTACCTGGACTGATCCCTGGTGCTGCCGAAGGCAAAGGGCTGGGCCACGAGTTCCTGCGTCATGTGGAGCGCTGCGCTGCCCTGGTCCACGTCCTGGACTGCGGGACCCTGGAGACGGACCGTGATCCTATTGCGGATCTGGACGCGATCGAACATGAGCTCGCTGCCTACGCTGCAGACGGTTTACCTCTGACTGAACGTCCGCGCTTGGTGGCACTGAACAAGACGGACCTTCCAGACGGGGAAGAGATGGCTGGGTTGGTGCGCGCCACGTTGGAGGAGCGCGGATTCCGAACCTTTGAGATCTCGGCGGTTTCGAGGAAGGGTCTCCGCGAACTGAGCTTCGCCATGGCGGGGCTGGTCCAAGAAGCTCGCGCTGCCCAGGAAGTCGAGGCGGCACCGGTTCCGGTCACCATTCGGCCCAAGGCAATCAACGACAGGGGCTTCACCATCAGCCGGGAAGAGAAGGGCGGCGAACCTCTGTGGCGAGTTCGCGGCTCCAAACCTGAACGCTGGATCCAACAGACAGACTTCAATAACGATGAGGCAGTCGGCTATCTGGCTGACCGACTTCAAGCCATCGGGATTGAAGACGAGCTGTTCCGCCTGGGTGCTGTGCCCGGGGAATCAGTGGTCATCGGTGCCGAAGAGGACGGTGTGGTCTTCGACTGGGAGCCGACCATGGCAGCCGGCGCTGAACACCTCGGTGCCCGAGGAACCGACCTGCGGTTCGAGGACCAACACCGGCCGACCCGCGCGGAAAAGAAACAAGACCAGGCCGACCGCCGCGCCAGCAAGCGTCAGGTTCGCGCTGAGATGGACAAGCTCTATGCCACAGATGAAGCCGAGGATGTGGACGCAGTCGCCGGCCAGCAGGAGGAACGGTGAGCTTCAACGTCACGGAAGCGAAACGCCTTGTCATCAAGGTCGGATCCTCCAGCCTGACCACCGTGGACGGCGGGATCAGCGTCCAGGCTTTGAACCGTCTCGTCGACGCTTGCCAGGGGCTGCGCAGCCGCGGCATTGAGATCGTCCTGGTCTCATCCGGGGCGATCGCTGCAGGATTGGCCCCTTTGAGGCTTGACCGGCGCCCTCAAGACCTGGCAGCCCAGCAAGCCGCTGCAGCCGTCGGGCAGGGGCAGTTATTGGCACACTACTCACGGGCATTCGGGCACCACGGCGCTGAAGTCGGCCAGGTGCTGCTCACGGTAGAAGATCTCATTCGACGCGCCACCTACGTCAACGCTCTGCGCGCCCTGGAGAAACTGCTTGCACTGGGCGTTATTCCGATCATCAACGAGAACGACGCCGTGGCCACCGCAGAAATCCGATTCGGTGACAATGATCGGTTGGCGGCCCTGACGGCCAATCTGATCCACGCTGATGGCCTCATCCTGCTTTCCGACGTCGACGCGCTCTACGATGGGCCGCCGCAGGCGGGGGGAAAGCCCATCGCGGAGATTGCCCGGACCGAAGATCTCAGTGGAGTGACTCTTGGCCCACGGGGTCGTGCTGGGATCGGTACCGGGGGCATGGTCACCAAAGTTGAGGCCGCTCAGATTGTGACAGCTCATGGTATTCCCGCACGCTTGACCTCCGCGGCCAACGCTGAGCGACTCTTCGCTGGAGAAGAAGTAGGAACCCTGTTTCTGCCGCGCGGTAAGCGGCGTGGGGCACGGTCCGCATGGTTGGCGCATCTGGCCCACACCAAAGGCAGAATCACCATTGATCAGGGGGCAGTCAGCGCTGTCGCTGAGCGTCGTCGTTCCCTGCTCGCCGCCGGGATCATTGAGGTGACAGGCAGCTTCGAGGCCGGCGACGTCGTCGAGATCAGCAGTCCAGACGGACAGGTGCGCGCGCGTGGTGTGAGTTCATTCTCGGCAGAGGAAGTCCGGACGATGCGCGGGAAGAAGACTGCGCAAATAGCTCAAGAGCTGGGCGAGGACTACCAACGCCCTGTAATTCATACTGATGACATGGCCCGAGTGGAGGTACCAGCATGACTGCAGACATCACCCAGATCACCCGGCGCGCCCGCGAAGCGGCCCGGCCATTGGGACGGTTGGACCGTCAGCACAAGGATCGAGCCCTGGAGGCGATCGCTGCGGGGCTGAGGGACTCAGCCACCTCCCTCCTCGGCGCCAACGAGCACGACCTCACCCGCAGTCGGGAGACTGGTCTCTCAGCCGCTCTCCAGGATCGACTCAGACTCACCCCTGAGCGCATCGAAGGCTTAGCCCAGGCGGTTGAGGAAATCATCAGGCTCGAAGACCCCATTGGTCGGGTCGTGCAGGGGCGAACTCTGCCTAATGGGCTCAGACTGAGCCAAGTCGCGGTGCCCCTTGGGGTGATCGGTGTCATCTACGAGGCGCGCCCGAATGTCACGGTCGATATCGCGGCGCTGGCTCTGAAGTCTGGCAATGCTGTCATCCTGCGTGGCGGGTCTGCTGCTATGGCCACCAACGAGATGCTATTGAACGTTATACGCGATGCCCTGCGCTCAGCCGATATCCCAGTGGACGCGGTACAAACCATCGACCCTCTCGGCAGAGAAGGCGCAACGGAGCTGATGACCACGCGTGGCAGCGTCGATGTTCTGATTCCCCGAGGTGGCCACGAGCTCATTCAACACGTGGTCAACAACTCAAGAGTTCCTGTCATCGAAACCGGGGAAGGAAATGTCCATGTCTATGTGGACGCTACGGCGGACCCCAGAAAAGCCCGGGAGATAGTAGTGAACGCGAAGACTCACCGGCCCAGCGTCTGCAATGCGGCGGAGACCCTGCTCCTTCACGCTCAGGCTGAGCAGGCCGGTAAAGAGTCTTTGGCCGCGCTGGCGGATGCCGGCGTCGTGCTGCATCTTGACCAGCGGGCCGCGCAGTGGATGCCTACCGGTTCTGGGGTCGCCGAATCCGCCACCGAGGAGCACTATCGCACCGAGTTCCTCGACCTGGAGATGTCGGTGGCCGTAGTGGACACGATCGATGAGGCGATCAGCCACATACACAGGTACAGCACTGGTCACACCGAAGCCATCGTCACTGACTCAGCATCTGCGGCAGATCAGTTTATCGCCGAGGTAGATGCCGCCGCTGTGATCGTGAACGCATCCACACGGTTCACTGATGGCGGTGAGTTCGGCCTGGGCGCTGAAGTAGGCATTTCCACCCAGAAGACCCACGCCCGCGGGCCCATGGGAATGGCGGAACTGACCACAACCAAGTGGGTCGTCCGCGGAGACGGCCAGACGCGCTGAGCCAGGTCCATCGCTCAGTCCTCCGCTCCGAGGGTGGAGAGCCGCGACGAACCCGGCTCTCAGGCCGAGATTGCGGGGATTTGAGCAATTTCCTAGTAGACTCTTGTCAGATCTTGACACACCATTCAAAGGGAGAGGCATGAACCTGCCCGTTCTCGCACTGCTTGCCGACCAGTACCATGGTTACGAGTTGCCGATGCCAGCCTACTGGTACGGCATCATCATCTTCGCCATCCTCATGCTGAGCTTGTTGATCACCCTCGGTTTCTCCGGGAAGGGTAAGGAACTTCCAGCTGACCCCCAGGGCCACCACTGATTTGACACCCCCTTTCAGCACTCCCGCTCGGACCGGTCCGGATGACCGCAAACGCCGTCTTGGCATCATGGGTGGAACATTCGATCCCATTCATCATGGTCACCTGGTGGCTGCCTCCGAAGTAGCCGCAGAATACAGCCTTGATGAAGTGATCTTCGTGCCCACGGGAGAGCCGTGGCAAAAGGCCGGCAGGCGCGTCACACCAGCGGAGCATCGCTACCTACTGACCGTGATCGCGACTGCTTCTAACCCGCGATTCTCAGTATCGCGGGTGGATATCGACCGAGGTGGCACTACGTACACCATTGACACTCTTCGGGACTTCCGGGCAATGTACGGAGACGCCGACTTGTTCTTCATCACCGGGGCGGACGCCATGGCGCAGATCATGTCTTGGAAGAATGTGGAGGAGCTGTGGGAGCTGGCCCACTTCGTCTCTGTGACCCGGCCGGGCTATCAGAGTGAAGACTTTGGGCGCAGCGAGAACATCTCACTGATGGAGATCCCAGCGATGGCTATCAGTTCAACGGATCTACGGGCACGAGGTAAGGCTGGCGATCCGGTCTGGTACCTGGTTCCGGACGGTGTGGTCCAGTACATCAACAAGCACAGGCTCTACCAAGATGGTTCAGGCACACGCGCGGCTGATGAGCCGAATCTCAGTTCACCTGGGCATACCATTGAGCAATACCACCGGGAGGGTTCCTCATGAGCGCAGACATTACTGAGCAGAATGCAGCCAACGGCGGAGAACTCCGCGAGCGGTACCTGCCAGTCTCCCGCAAGGAGTTGCGCCGCCGCCGCGAGGCTGAATTAGCGGCCCAGCGCGAAGTAGAAGAGACCCCGGAGGCTGGAGAGAATGATGCCCAGCACGAGCACAGTACTTCAAGCGAGCAGGCGGACTCATCGCCGGACTCAGAGCCCGAAACCACTGCGGAGCTTGATGAGGACCACGCCCAGGACGAACTGTCCCGAGCAGTAAGTGCAACTATCGCCTCCGAGAGCGACGAGCTCCCGCAGGAACCGGAGACAGACGACGAGGCCGAAGACGAACCGGAGTTAGATAGTGACGCGGCTCAGCCGTTGGTCCACGGAGATGACTCACCCGCTGAAGAACTCGGCCCCGACGAAGAAGTTTCAGACCCCGCAGTGCTTCCTGAACCCGAGGAAGCGCCGGCGCGTCCTGAGGAGGAGATCGCTGACGCTGAGGCTGATCTCGCCCTGGATGCTGGGGAGGAGACCACGCAGGTCATGAGTCGGGTCCTGGACTTCCCCGGCGAAGAAATTGAGCCGGTGGCCGAAGAGATCGTCGAGACCTCCTCGGGTGACGAGGGACAAGCTGAGGGAAATTCCAAAAACTCAGACGTGGATCCCGATACTCTCCCCGAATCACGCAGGGTTCGGCGAATGCTGCGCGAGACTCAGTCGATTCCGCCCCTGAGTCCTGAATTGCTTGCTGAGCTGGATTCGACCAACGCGGAGATCGCCCGAGTCGACGACCCGACGTCAGTCGACCCAGAGCTTCTGAAGCGACAGCAGGCACTTGCGGCCAAGGCCATGCAGGCCAACCAAGAACGCATGCGCAAGGAACACGCCAAGGCGGAGAAGGACCGCCGCCGCCGGAGCCGCGAACGGCCAGAGTCGACGATCCTGACTCAAAAGATGGTTCGTGATTCGCTGGAGCACGACCCTGAGGACATGCAGTACGCGACCGGCCAGATCGAGCCGGTGCACGCTCGGGGTGCCCATGGGCTTGATCTCAACAAGATGATCGATGCCACCTCACGACAAGTAGACCGGCAGAAGGTCCTCACATGGACCGTGATCGTGATGGCAGTCCTTCTGCTTGCTGCGATCGCAGCCGTTGTCTACTTCGTCTTCCTCTAAACTGAATGACACATATGACTGTTCCTGACACCGTACTTGCCGAATTGCGCACAGCCGCATCGGCCGCCACCGACAAACTCGCCACCAATATCAATGGGTATGACGTGGGGGAACGCCTGGGAATTACAGATGCCTTTCTCATCTGCTCTGCGCCCTCTGAGCGTCAGATTGGTGCTATCTGCGAAGAGATTGAAAAACAGGTCAAGACGGTGCACGATTCTGTGCCGCTGCGCCGTGAGGGTAAGGACTCAGGCACGTGGGTTCTCCTGGACTACGGGCACATGGTGGTGCATGTCCAACACGAACAAGAGCGAGCCGTATACGGTCTGGACCGTCTCTATGCCGACGTACCAAAGCTCGATCTGGATTTGCCCGAACCTCCGACAGCGGTGTAACGTGTAGGGGTTGCCAACGGGCAGAAAGCCTCGGCAAGACAAGCGAATATGGGGCATTGGCGCAGCTGGTAGCGCGTCTGCATGGCATGCAGAAGGTCATCGGTTCGAGTCCGATATGCTCCACCAAAATCCGGGCGCATTGCCCACATGGCTCCGTAGAGCCACCACGTGAAACGACCCGCCTCCTCCGGCGGGTCGTTTTCTCTTCATGGCCGAATTGTTATTTCGTTTGCTGGATCTCACGATGCAAAGGGTCCCCGACAGCGGCGCATCTGCTGCGGAGCGAGGCGTTCGGCAACAGCTGAGGGGGGGCGGAATCAGAGCCCCAATGACTTCTGAACGTGACGCAACCCCGCGGCAGACTGTTGCAGGAGATCTGCCTCAGACTCCGACAATGAAGTGGTCAGGACGGGTTCAGCTCCGCGTCTGGAGACTACGCTCGGCACGGACAGTGCAACGCCATCGATACCCCTAAATCCCCGCAACACCGTGCTGACTGGGAGCACCGCGTGCTCATCATGGAGAACAGCCTCGATGATCCGGGCGGCCGAGAGACCAATCGCGTAGTTGGTCGCGCCTTTGCCTCTAATCACATGGTAAGCGGCATTACGGACCTCGTCGGCCACCGAATTGAGGCGTTCGGACGTGAAGATCTGTTCTCCTCCAACTTCCCACTCAGCGAGAGGCGTAGCGCCGATGCTGGCGCTGGACCAGAGCGGAAACTCAGTATCTCCATGCTCGCCGATGATCTGGGCGTGGACGCTTTGCCGCGACACCTTGGCCTGCTGAGCCAACAACCACCGGAGGCGTGCCGTATCGAGGACGGTGCCAGTGGAGAATACTCGCTGGGCGGGGAGGCCCGAGATCTGCTGCGCTGCAGTGGTCAGCACATCGCAGGGATTGGTCACCAATAAGAAGATAGCCTGCGGAGCCCTCTCCAGCAGCTGTGGCATCAGGGACCTCAGTATGTCTACATTCGTAGCCGCCAAGTCCAACCTCGTTTGACCGGGATGCTGCTTGGCACCAGCAGTAATGACAACGACGTCGGCGCCTTCGACCTCACGAAGGTCGTTGCTGCCGGAGACTTCGCCTGCACCGGTGAACTGGCTGCCGTGGGCAAGGTCCAACACCTCGGCCTCGACTCGCGCCGCATCAATGTCATAGAGTCGCACGTTCATAGCAGAGCCGCGGATCATCACTGCATACGCGGTGGATGCGCCGACGCTCCCCGCCCCGATGATGGCGACTGTCTTATTCTCCAGAGCATTCATATTCCAAGCCTTCCACACGGCGTTGACCGATGGAAACGCAGAGCCTGGAGGGTGTACTCCCAAATGGCTCACACCATCCCAGACAGTATGATCAGCTCAGTCCACCCAGACCTGAGAGAACGGATACGAGAGATTTCTGACCTCGACCCGAGCGCACAGCCGAGCACACCAGAAGAACTCCCCAACGCTTTTGCCGCAGCCTGGAACAGGCACGACGCCAACTCCCTGGCTGCACTGTTCGTCGAGGACGCTGACTTCATCAATGTCGTCGGTCTCTGGTGGGAAGACCAAGACAGCATCCGTTCAGCACACGACTACGGATTCCGGAAGATCTTCGCAGATTCTCATATGACCGTGGACCATGTGAAAGTACGGCCTCTGAGCGAAGAGTCCGCAGTCATTGTGTGGGAATGGTCACTGACCGGACAACAGTCACCAGAAGGCAGTCCAGCCGCCAGAAGGCGGGGGCTCTTCACATTCGTGGTGCTCCAGCAAGAAGGGCGCTGGAGGACGGTCACAGCGCAAAACACTGATCGAGTCACCGGAGCGGAGACCAATATCAACCGCGAGGGAGAAGTTCAGCCGAAGACGTACCAGCAGCCATTCCGAATGCCGCCCAACTGAGATGGGTGAACCGCCGGGAGTCACAACTCCCGGCGTTCAATCAGCCTCTGGAGCCACTGGCCTGCCTGGAGCGGCGACCACCCTGGTTGCGGCGTGAACCTTGAGCACTGCGCGGGCCCCGTCCACCACGCGGTGATGGTGCCCTCTGCTGCTGGAGAGGCTGGACCGGTGGCTTCACGTAGTCCGCGACAGCACCGACCAGCTCGGCCACGGCGGGTGAGTTGCTGGTGACAGTTAGCGGCTGGGCCTTGATCTCTGCCTTGCGCAGCAATGCCTGCGTGTCGTGACGCTGTTCTGGAAGCATCACTGTGACCACGTCTCCGCTGCTCCCTGCGCGCGCGGTGCGTCCTGAACGGTGCAGATACGCTTTGTGCTCGGCCGGTGGATCCACGTGGACCACGAGCTCTACGGAATCTACGTGGACACCACGAGCAGCTACGTCTGTGGCAACCAACACGCGCACATCTCCGCCACCGAAAGCAGCGAGATTTCTGTCCCGCTGGTTCTGCGAAAGATTGCCATGGAGATCCACCGCTGGGGTGCCATCAGCGGTCAGCTGCTTGGCGAGCTTCTTAGCCTGATGCTTGGTCCTGGTAAATAGAATTCGTTTGCCGGTGCCGGAGGCCAGCGCCTTGACCAATGGCTTCTTCTCATCTGAAGGAACCTCGAACACGTGGTGAGTCATCGCAGAGACATGCGATGTCACTTCATCTACTGAATGCAGCAGCTCGTTGTGGAGGAATCGCTTGACCAGCTTATCCACGCCGTTGTCCAACGTTGCCGAGAAGAACATTCGCTGACCGTCTTGAGGAGTCTTTGCAAGAATACGCGTGACACCCGGAAGGAACCCAAGGTCGGCCATATGGTCGGCTTCATCAAGAACAGTCACGCGAACGGCGTCTAGGGTCAGTTGGCCCTGGTCGAGCAGATCTTCCAACCGACCCGGGCAAGCGACGAGGATATCGACACCGGACCGCAAGGCGTCCACCTGGCGCTTCTGGCTCACACCACCGAACACGGTGGTGGTCCGAAGGCCGTAGGCAGCTGCCAGTGGCTCCAGAACGGCGTTGATCTGAGTTGCCAACTCCCTGGTGGGAGCCAGGACAAGACCTCGCGGCTTACGGGGGACTCGCTTGGCATTGTCGGAAAGCTGCGCCACCAGAGGGATGGAGAAGGCGAGCGTCTTACCAGAACCAGTTTTTCCCCGACCCAGGACGTCGCGTCCGGTCAGCGTGTCCGGCAGAGTCTGCTGCTGGATCGGAAAAGCCTGGAATTTGCCGTCTGCGGCCAGAGCGCGAACCAGGGGAGCGGGTACGTTGAGGTCAACGAACGTCATGGGTGTATCAGAGATGGCGGATGCCTTTCAGGATGAGCCAGGCATCGGGGCGCATGAGTAATCAGTGCAACCAAGAGCCTGGCAGTCGCGAACGCACCGGACGGTGCACTCAGTTCGCCGCGAGAAGACCACTGCCATGAAGCTCGATACCAGTGACGACCACTGGCTCGGCTGAAGAACGTTCCTACGACGCACGGACCACTGAGGTCCGACTGATCTACTATACCCGACAGTAGCTCTTGAACGAAACTCACTGGTACAGAACCGCACAGCCAATCCTGCCCTGGTCAGCTTCTTCAGGGGCAATGTCACGCTGGTGTCCAGCGACAATTTTGAAGATGGAGATCCGTTGCTCCCAGGAGAAAGTTTGTCGATGAGTTCACTATGGCTTGACGCGCAGTCGGTGCAGGTTCCCGACCAAGGTCCGTTCCCAGCTGGCTCTGATTGGGATACCGTGGTCGTTGGAGCGGGGTTGACCGGATTGACTACTGCTGTGCTCCTGGCTCGAGCCGGTCAGCGAGTGGTCGTGATTGAAGCTCGGCAGGTCGGGGCAGTTGCTACCGGAAACACCACAGGGAAAGTCTCCCTTCTTCAGGGCACCAACCTCTCAGCGGTCCGCTCTTCCCGGTCGGACGAAATTCTCCAGGCCTATGTCGACGGCAATCGTGAAGCCCAATCCTGGTTGTTGCGGTACTTGGAGGACCGCGGTGTCGAATACCAAAGGCGCCCTGCATACACGTATGCACACTTCTCAGACAGTATTGGAACACTGGAGGAGGAGCTTGAAGCCTGCCAAGCGGCGGGGGTCAAGGCGGAATGGGCAGAAGTTGATGAACTGCCTTATCCAATTGCAGGGGCGGTACGGCTGGCGGATCAAGCTCAAATCCAACCAACAGCGGTACTGCAGAGCCTCGCTACCGAGGTGCTGGACCGCGGCGGGCTGATCTTTGAACAGACGCGCCTGGTCGGTGCCGCTTCAGGTCCGCCGGTAGCAATCGAAACCACTGCCGGGAATCTCACCAGTGGCAGTTTGGTGCTGGCTACCGGCACGCCGGTCCTCGACCGTGGCGCTCACTTTGCCAGAATGCAGGGGCTCCGTTCCTACGCGCAGGCGTTCACGCTTCCGTCAGGAATGACCCCTCCCCAGGGGATGTACCTCGGAGTGGACGCCCCGGGCCGCAGTTTGAGGTCGGCGCCGATAGCGGGTGACGAGCTGCTGGTGGTCGGCGGCAACGGGCACGAAGTGGGCAGAGCTGCATCGCCGGCGGAGGCCGTACGTGATTTGGAGGCTTGGACGCACCGTCACTTCCCGGGCGCGCAGCGGACCCATGCCTGGTCTGCTCAGGACTACCGTCCGGCAGACGGTGTGCCGTACTTCGGTCTGCTCCCGGGCGGTGGCGGTTCAATGTTCGTCGCGACCGGTTTCAACAAATGGGGCATGACCAACGGGGTTGCTGCCGCATTGGCCATCACTTCGCAGATCCTCGGTGGACACATGCCATGGGCAACGACTCTGACCGAACGCTCGCCCTCCGTCAGCGGACTGACCACCAGCCTCAAGGACAACGCATCGATCGGTGCGCGAATGACCCGGGACTGGGCCAAAGCCGAGCTTGGGACGCTTCCGGAGGAGGCACCCGATGAGGGTCAGGGAGAGGTAGGACGGCTCGGTGGCCAACCAGTCGGCAGCTCCACAGTCGGCGGTGTGACCCGGCGAGTCTCGGCAGTGTGCCCGCATTTGGGAGGAGTGCTGACGTGGAACGACGCGGAGTGCTCTTGGGATTGTCCGCTGCATGCCTCACGGTTCGCCCCAGACGGGGAGGTTCTTGAAGGGCCTGCGATCAGCAATCTCGATCCACAATAGACCTTCAGAATTATGGTGCGCCGAGAGAGACTCGAACTCCCGACACCTGCGGTGTAAACGCAGTGCTCTAACCAACTGAGCTATCGGCGCAAGTACCGCGAACGGCACAAGGAGTAATAGTAGCAAATGAGCGCCGAGTCGGTGTCCACGAGGGACCCGGCTCGGCGCACGCTACGCCCTGGGTCTCAGCGATTGAACCCGGAGTGGCTGCCGAGGCTGGGCTGCCCGTAGGCGATGTTCATGACGGAGCGGCTTTCGGTGTGGTCCGACGCTCGGAGAACGTTGAGAATTCGGTTGCTGTTCTTAGGGGACTTGAAGATGCTCTCTTTGAGGCTGCGCATTGCATCACTTTCTTATGTCTTACGGGGTCTCATGGAGACGCTCGGTGCGTCATCTACTTCTACGGTTGGCTCCTTGCGGACATGGCCAGATGACCACCATCCGCGTGAAGCGAGAACCGAGACGCTACACGAAACACTCCTGTAACACGGGGTTCAAGAAAGAAAAGTGAGCAAAGTCTCGCTAAGCGTGTGCCGATCGCAGATCGGCGGTTCGCGCACGTTCAGCGGCATAAAGCGCGGCACCGACGATTCCAGCATCATTCGTCAGCTGGGCGGGCACCACCTCGGCGCGGAGTCCTGTCACCGCGGGCAAGAAGTCCTCACTGCGCTTAGAGATCCCTCCGCCGATGATGAACTTGCTGACGGGTTGAATCCGCTCAATGTGGACTAAGAACCGTCGCAAGGTCTCCCCATACTCGGCCCAGGGCATATCCAGACGCTCACGCGCAGCAGCCGAGACCTTACGCTCGGCGGGATTCTCGCCTTCAAACTCCAGATGCCCCAACTCAGAGTTCGGCACCAAGACTCCGTCGTGGACTATTGCGGTTCCGACACCAGTTCCCAGTGTCACGGTCATGATGGTCCCTGGCCGATTGGCGCCCGCACCATAACGCGCCTCAGCTAAACCTGCCGCATCTGCGTCATTGAGCGTGGAGGTCCGGCCAGGCAGGCTCTTCAGCAGTTGCGTCGTATCGCACTCCAACCAGGTTTCATCAATGTTGGCTGCCGAAAGCACCACGTTGTCAATCACGATCCCCGGCACTGTGACTCCGACGGACAGTTCCTCGGCAGCAGGTGCCTTCTCGCGTGAGAGAAGCTCATCGAGAATCTCCCCAATGACAGCAGCAACCGCTTCCGGAGTTGCCGGCTTAGGTGTAGGGATGCGGAACCTTTTCCCCGTCAGGCTTCCTTTGCGCAGGTTGACGATTCCACCCTTGATTCCCGTACCGCCCACGTCAATTCCGATGGCTCTATGTGGAAGTGGGGGAAGGGTTGCGCTGGCGGGGCCCATCGCCTCGGCAGCGGGCGCGAACGTATCTGGTTTGGTCATGACTCTCCAGGGTCAGGCAAAAGAGGGAAACCGGCGCCACGCTGCACCGCTGTGATTCACCCAACAGAATAGCGTGCCCACACCATCGACTGGGCTATTCTCAGGCAGTAGGCGCGGTGAGAATTTCAGTTCCGCTCTCTGTGGCGAGGATAGTGTGTTCGAACTGTGCGGTGCGCTTCCGGTCCCGAGTCACTGCAGTCCAGCCGTCCTCCCACATGTCCCAATGCCGCGTCCCGAGGGTCAGCATGGGCTCAATGGTGAAGACCATCCCAGGTTCGATCGGCTGAGAATAGTCGGGGGCGGCGTCGTAATGGGGAATGACCAGCCCCGTATGAAATGCAGGGCCCACACCGTGACCAATGAACTCACGGACGACTCCGTAGTTGAAACGTCGGGCGTACGATTCAATGGCACGGCCGATGACGTTGATCGGCCGTCCCGGCTTCACCGCTTTGATACCGCGCATCATGGCCTCATGGGTGCGTTCTACAAGCAGGCGGGATTCCTCATCGACTTCCCCCACCAGGAACGTGACGTTGTGGTCCCCGTGAACGCCATCGAGGAACGCGGTGATGTCGAGATTTACGATGTCCCCTTCTTGCAGCACCGTTGAGTCGGGGATGCCGTGACAGATCACTTCATTGACTGAGGTGCAGATCGACTTCGGGAAACCTCGGTACGACAAGCATGAAGGGTAGGCGCCGCGCTGGATGAGGTAGTCATGAGCGAAGGCATCCAATTCATCGGTCGTGATGCCGGGCCGGATCAAATCCCCAGTGGCCACCATACAGTTCGCTGCCAACTGGCCAGCCCGCCGAATTCGCGCCACGGTTTCAGCATCGAAGGCATCAGGACCGGTGTACTTCGGTGGCTCTGACAGGCCGACGTAGTTGGGCTTGTCAATGTGCTCTGGGACCGTCCTTTTCGGCGTCAGAAAACCTGGAACGAGAGTCCCGACAGGGGCGGGAGAAGGTGCAGAAGGCATGTGCTCGATTCTATCGGTCACACCCCCGGAGGGCGTAGTCTGGTGAGGTGACTGACTATTGGTACAACATGACGACCGGCCAAGTGGAGCACGGTGCCCAATCCTCGTGGAAGCACCTTCTGGGCCCGTACAAGTCCTACGCTGAGGCCGCCCGAGCGCTGGAGAAGGTGGAGCAGCGCAACGAAGAGTGGGAAGACGACGGCGACGACGCCTGAGCCGCCTGGAGTGCCCTCACTCAGCTCGAAAGCTATGCTCCTGGCCAGGAAATTTCCCATCGATTACGTCGCGACGGAAACTCTGTACCGCATCGGTGATCGTCCCGCGCAGATCTGCGTACTGCTTGACGAACCGGGGAAGCCGGCCGTTGTTCAACCCGAGCATGTCCTGCCAGACCAGCACCTGGCCGGTGGCTGCGTCTCCGGCGCCAATGCCGATCGTCGGTACCTGCAGCGCTGCCTCAAGGTCAGCGGTGAGCTCAGCAGGAATCATCTCTACCAGGACGCAGAACGCTCCGGCTGACTCCAGGGCGAGAGCGTCGTCGATCACCTTCTTGGCGTGTTCACCCCGGCCCTGGACCCGAAACCCGCCCAGCTGATGTTCCGACTGTGGGGTGAATCCGATATGCGCCATGACAGGAATTCCCGCCTCCACCACCGCCTTTACGTGAGGCACTGTTGCCGCATGCGCCTCCATTTTCACCGCATGCACTCCAGCTTCCTTCATGAAACGAACGGCTGTGCCCACCGCTTGCTCCGGGGAGACCTGATAACTGCCGAAGGGCAAGTCGGCAACAACAAGTGAACGGCTGACCCCGTTGACTACGGACTTTGCGTAGACCAGCAGCTCATTCACAGTGATACTCAGTGTCGAGGAGCTGCCTTGCATAACATTGGCAGCGGAGTCGCCCACCAGGAGAACCTCAATGCCTGCCTCATCGAAGACATTGGCCATCATCGCGTCATAAGCGGTAAGCATGCTGAACTTCTGACCATCGTTCTTGAAGCGTTGAAGATGGTGGGTGCGGATCCTCTTCGGAGTCTCTGCCGCAGCGGCTTTCTCCGGGCCGTTGTAGGGCGCGCTGTGCTCATCATTGGACATGGCCTCAAGACTACTCCGGTGCGCCTCTGAGGTTGGGTAGAGTGGGCATGGCTTGAGCAGGACCAATTTCAGGAGGCGGAATATCAGCATGGATCGGCAGCAGGAATTTGTACTGCGCACCATTGAGGAGCGCGATGTCCGATTTGTCCGCCTATGGTTCTCCGATGTGGTCGGAGCGCTGAAGTCGGTAGCGCTTGCTCCCGCTGAAGTAGAAGGTGCCTTTGCAGAGGGGCTGGGGTTTGACGGGTCCTCCATTGAGGGACTTTCCCGAGTGTTCGAGTCGGACATGCTGTTGAAGCCGGACCCTTCCAGCTTCCAGATCCTTCCCTGGCGCAGTGAGGATGAGCCCACAGCGCGGATGTTCTGCGACATCCTCACCCCAGACCAAGAGGCTGCCGTAGGTGACCCCCGGTACGTTTTGCGGCGCCAGCTCGACGCAGCCGGGCAAATGGGTTTCACCTGTTACACACATCCGGAGATTGAGTTCTATCTGCTGGAATCGGAGGAGATGGACAGCAGCGGGCGGCCCGTGCCTGCGGACCGGTCCGGGTACTTCGACCACATCACTGGTTCCGTGGCCCAGGACCTACGACGCCACACCGTGAACATGCTGGAAGCAGTAGGGATCTCTGTGGAGTTCAGCCACAATGAGGTCGGTCCAGGCCAGAACGAAATTGACCTGCGCTATGCAGATGCGTTGACGACCGCGGATAATATTCTGACTTTCCGCACCATCGTCAAGGAAGTGGCGTTGGCCCACGGCAAGTACGCGACATTTATGCCCAAGCCTTTCAGCGAGCACCCTGGCTCAGCGATGCACACTCATTTCAGCCTCTTCGAGGGGGATACCAATGCCTTCTTCAGTCCCAACGCTGAGTTCAACCTCTCCACGACAGCGCGGCAGTTCATTGCCGGGATTCTGACCCATGCACCGGAGTTCACCGCGGTCACAAACCAGTTCGTCAACTCGTATAAGCGGCTCTGGGGTGGCGGAGAGGCTCCCAGCCACATTTCGTGGGGTCACAACAACCGCTCGGCGCTCATCAGAGTCCCTCTCTACAAACCCACTAAGGGCGGCTCAGCCCGGGTAGAGTTCCGCGGCATCGACTCGGCCGCTAACCCGTATCTGGCCTATGCCATGGTCATCGGTGCCGGACTGAAAGGTATTCAGGAGGGCTATGAGTTGCCGGATCACGTCAATGAGGACGTGTGGTCACTGACCACCGCCGAGCGCAAAGTCCTGGGCCTAAAACCCCTTCCTGGCACCTTGCACGACGCTATCCGGCAAATGGAGGATTCTGAGCTGGTCGCCAGTGTGCTCGGTGAGCAGGTGTTCGACAACCTCCTGCGCAACAAACGGCAAGAATGGGACGAGTACCGCGTCAACGTCTCTCCATTTGAAGTCAACACGTATTTGGGGATGATTTGAGCGGTGCCCATCCCATATACCCAGCGGCGATGAAGCGTGAGCACTTCCACTGAGGCGTCGACTCCCCGCGAACTGATTGCCGCTGGTTTTCAGGAGCTGGACCGTGCCCAGAAGTTCTTGGCCGATCCCCAACTGAAGGACCTCGATGCCGGGGCGCTCACCAGAACTTTGCATGATGCCCCCGATGCCGATCAGGCACTTTTGTTGCTGATCCGGCTCCTGGAGCGTGCTCCACGGGTGCGGGAACTCTTTGGCAAAGCCGAGGGCTCCTGGTATCCGCGAGCTGTTCCACTCGTGAGACTCCTGGGGGCGTCGCAGGCACTGGCTGAGTTCCTGATTCGGCATCCGGATGAAGTCGAGATACTTTTCGACGAAGACCTTGGCACCGGGGAGGAGGCTCATAATGAGCTTTCAACCGGTGAGCTTCGGCGGCTGCTTATGAGCGCGGTCCACGCCGATCCGGATGTCGAGAACCCGGTCGCTGAACTCAGTGAGACGTTCGCTGCCAAGGATGCCGGATCTGCGCTGCGAATCGGCTACCGGCGGGAACTGACTCGCGTAGCCTTACGTGACCTCGTGTCGCCTGATCCTCAGGCTTATCTACCGACGGTGGGCCGGCAGTTAGCAGATCTGGCTTCCGCTGCGATTGATGCGGCCCTGGCGGTCAGCAGGGCACAACTCATCGCTCGAAGACCCGAGGCCCAAGAGCTTGAACTGACCGTGATCGGCATGGGGAAATGCGGCGCAGCAGAGCTGAACTACATCTCTGACGTCGATGTGGTGTTTGCGCACCGGGCGCCGGAGAATTTCGACGCCGCCGAGGCGGGTGAACTTGCCGGCGTACTGGCCAGCGGCATGACTAAGGTCATCATGTCGTCCGAAGGTGAGCCCGCACTATGGGAGGTCGACGCCAATCTTCGCCCGGAGGGCCGGGACGGGCCGTTGTCACGCACCGTGGACTCCCACCGCGAGTACTACCGAAGGTGGGCGGCCGGATGGGAGTTTCAAGCTCTGCTGAAAGCTCGCCCAATTGCCGGCAACCCAGCGCTGGGTCAGGAGTACATGACAGAAATGGGGCCGCTCGTCTGGCAAGCCGCAGCCCGCGAAGGATTCGTCCAGGACGTCCAAGCCATGCGGCGTCGGGTGTTTGCCAACATTCCCCACCGGACTGCCGATCGGGAGATCAAGCTGGGTCGCGGTGGCCTGCGCGACATCGAGTTCACTGTGCAGCTGCTGCAGCTAGTACACGGCAGGGTCGACGAAGCACTCCGGATCCGGGATACGCTCTCCGCCATTGAGGCTCTCGGGGCCGGGGAGTACGTCTCCAGTAACGACCAAGAGGCAATGAGTCGGTGCTACCGGCAGCTGCGTCTCTACGAGCACCGCATCCAGATGGCCGATATGCGGCGCACGCATCTCATGCCTGACAAGGACTCCGGACTCCGAGCGTTGGCCCACGCCATCCGAAGCCCCGGTCAGGCGCGACGGGCGGGACCCCAGGATGTCCGTGCGGAGTGGCAAAAAGTGGCACGCGAGGTCTCATCATTCCACGAAACGATCTTCTACCGGCCCCTGTTGTCCACAACCGCTGTACTCTCCGATGCCGAGGTTCGCCTCTCCGCAGCGGCTGTCGCCGATCGGCTCACCGCCCTGGGATTCAGCGATGCCGACGGTGCCCTTCGGCATATTGAAGCTCTCACCGCAGGAGTGTCTCGGAAAGCTACCCTGCAGAAGCGGATTCTGCCGATGATGCTGGGCTGGTTCGCTGAAGGTGTGGACCCCGATCACGGCCTCTTGGCCTTCCGCCGACTCAGCGAGTCCCTAGGGACTAGCCCGTGGTATCTGACGATGCTGCGTGACTCCTCTGTGGCTGCAGAGCGGCTCTGCCAGTTACTGACCAGCTCGCGGTTCATCTCCGATGTTCTGGAGCACCTCCCAGAGTCCGCCAAATGGCTCGGTGATGACGAGTCGCTGGCTCCGCGCAGCTTCGAGACGTTGTGGACTGAAATGGAGAACGCCCTGCACCGCCACGAGGGCGTCGCCCACACCGCGGTCCGGCTGGCCAGGTTAATCCGGCAGCGCGAGCAGCTGCGCATCGCCATCGCAGATTCCTGTGGTGTGCGGGACCAACAAATGGTCGGTGCAGCACTGGCCGACGTCGACCGAGTCACCACTCTGGGTGCGCTGCGGGTGGCTGAGGAGGAAGTTTTCGAAGCTGAAGGGCGGTTGGTTGACTTCTTGGTCATCGCTATGGGGCGGCAGGGTGGTCGTGAAATCAGCTATGGCTCGGATATGGACGCGATGTTCGTGCACCGACCACTGCCACATGCAGATAAGTCCGCTGCAGATCGCCAAGCCCAGAAGCTGGCCCAGCGACTGACCCAGTTGCTCTCGAAGCCGGTCAAACCTGCCATTCGTGGTGAGTTCGCTCTGCAGCTTGATGCAGATCTGCGGCCTGAGGGGAAAAAGGGGCCCCTTTCCAGATCGCTGGACTCCTACGAGGAGTACTACAGGCGCTGGATGGATGTCTGGGAACGGCAAGCTTTGCTAAGAGCTCGCCCCGTTGCTGGCTCGGACTGGCTGGCGGTGGACTTCATGGAGCTTGTCGACGAGGTCCGTTACGGCTCTCCGCCGACCAACCACCAGCTCCGGGAGATCCGACGGATCAAGGCTCGGGTGGAGTCGGAAAGGCTTCCGCGCGGTGCCGACCCATCCCGGCACGTGAAATTGGGAAGGGGCGGGCTCTCCGATGTGGAGTGGCTCGTTCAGCTGTATCAGCTGCAGCACGGCGATCAGCACGCAGTATTGCGAGGAACCAACACCCTTCAGGTGCTCAATGGGCTAGTGGACACCGAACTGATGGGTCCCGACGATGCCCACGTCCTGGCTGAAGCTTGGAAGCTCTGCACCAAAGTACGTTCAGGGATTATGATTTGGTCGGCCAAGACTGCCGATGTTCTGCCAAGCTCCCGCCGCGATTTGGAAGCGGTGTCACGATGGTGCGGGTTTGAACCTGGCCATGCGGCCGAATTCGAAGACTATTACCTGCGCACCACACGGCGGGCAAGACAAGTCTTCGAACATCACTTCTACACCTCAGCCTAGATCCGCGCGGCTGGGCCGTAGTCCAGCAACCTCCGGCGTATTTCTGGACTGAGTCGCTGGGGTGAGCCGGAGTCCCGGTCGACCATGACCAGCGTCGACTGAGCAGTGACACATGCGGCGGACTCCGCACTGATCTTCACGGCATAATCGATCACGAGGCTCGCTCCTCCGACTCGCGGGATCGACATTTCGACAATGACTGGCTCCCGCTGATAGGGCAATTGTCTGCGGTATTTGAGCTGAAAGTCAGCCACTAATGCCCAGACCTGCTGGTCAGGTTCAAGTGGCGGAAAAACTCCCGGCGGGCCAGATGATCCAGGCGGAGTCCAAAAGGCCCGTGCGCGAGCCTCCTCCAGAATCCGCAGGACCGCTACGTTGTTGATATGCCCGTAGGGGTCCTGATCTCCCCATCTGAGTTCAATCGGCACAGCTACTGAGGTCATGTCACGACCCTATCGGAAGCGCTAGGCACCGCCAGGCTCTGGAGCGAGCAGCTCGAGGGTGCGGTGCTGGACGTCCTCATCGGGAGCCAGGTTCACCAGGATGAGCTCATCAGCGCTGACCTGGTCCGCGAATGTGTCCAACCAACTGACCACCTCATCCTGGGTACCGGCGACGGTCTTCGACAACATGCCTAGCACCTGCTGCCCTGCTGGGTGATCCCTCAGCTGGGTGACGTCCTCTGTTGAAAGGGTCTTGTTTCTCCCGAGCATGGTTCGAATCCAACCGTCCTCAGCTTCTCTGCGCTGCCCAGCGGCGATAGCGGCGTCGTCGTGTGCAATGACGTTTGCCGCGGCGATGAAGTGAGGACGGGCGTCAGGGCCCTGGAGTGAGCCCGTGCTCTGGAAGTTCTCCCGGTAGGTGTGTGCCGCCTGCTCCAGCATCTGTGGCGCGAAGTGACTGGCGAAGGCATAGGGAACTCCCAGCTGAGCTGCCAGTTGGGCTCCGTATAGGGAAGAGCCGAGGATATACAGCGGAACCCGTGTGGACCGTCCGGGGTAGGCGTGGACGCCGGGAATTCTGGTGTGGCCAGTGAGGTAGCCGGAAAGCTCCATGATGTCCTCAGGGAACCTATCGGCCTCTGTGCCGTCCCTGCGCAGCGCGCGCGTGGTGACCCCGTCAGTTCCGGGCGCGCGGCCCAAGCCTAGGTCAATCCGGCCAGGGAACAGTGTCTCGAGGGTCCCGAACTGTTCAGCGATGATCAGTGGCGAATGGTTGGGCAGCATTATTCCGCCAGCGCCTACCCGGACGTTCTGGGTTCCGGCGGCAATATGCTGGATAAGCAGCGCAGTCGCGGAACTGGCAACAGCGGGCATGTTGTGGTGCTCGGCGAACCAGATTCGCCTGTAGCCCAGTGCGTCTGCCGTCTGGGCCAGCCGAAGAGACCGACCGATCCCTTGAGCTATCGACTCGTGCTCTCGCACACGGGCGAGGTCCAACAGAGATAGCGGGCGTGAAGCTGTGGAGGTCATGGTCGGTACAACCATCCAGGTGCCTGGGGTTCATCCGGATGTACATCCGCTGTCAGCGGAATACCCAAGTCCGTCTCACCTCCTAGGATGGAAGCCATGGTTCATGGTGAATATAAGGTCCCGGGAGGGAAACTCGTAGTCGCCGATTTAGAGGTCTCTGGGACAGGGGATGGTGCCTTCATCTCTGCCGCCTCGGTCAATGGTGATTTCTTCCTGGAACCTGATGAGGCGCTCTCGGCGCTCAACTCATCACTAGTAGGGCTTCCAGTCTCCTCCTCTGGTGAAGAGATCGCGCACGCGGTCACGATGGGGCTTCCAGCAGAAGCCCAGATGATCGGGTTCAATGCCGGTGCGGTCGCCGTCGCGGTTCGCCGGGCTTTGGGACGCGCTACGGGCTGGGAGGATTATGATTGGGAGGTCTTACCGGCGACGACGTTGCCTATTGCAGTCAATGTCGCCCTGGACCAAGTGCTCACGGAGGAGGTGGGTGCGGGCCGCCGCCCCCCGCTCCTGCGGCTCTGGGACTGGACCGAACGCGCGGTCGTCATAGGTTCCTTCCAATCTCTGGCCAACGAGGTCGATAGTCAGGCTGCTGAAGACCTGGATGCCGTCGTGGTCCGTCGCATATCAGGTGGAGGGGCAATGTTCATGGAGTCAGGGAACTGCATCACCTACTCACTGTGTTTCCCCCAATCGCTGGTCGACGGGTTGAGCTTCGCCGACTCCTATCCGTTTCTTGACAGCTGGGTGATGGAGGCGCTGGCCGAGGTCGGGGTGCAGGCGGCCTATAAGCCGCTCAACGACATCGTCTCCGCAGCTGAAGGCCAGGGGCACGGTCGAAAGATCGGCGGCGCAGCTCAGAAACGGTTGGCGAACGGAGGAATGCTCCACCATGTGACCATGAGCTACGACATAGATGCGCAGCGGATGCTTCAGGTGCTTCGCATCGGACGCGAGAAGCTATCCGACAAGGGCCATACCTCCGCCGCCAAGCGGGTAGACCCGCTTCGCAGCCAGACGGGTATGTCACGCGAGGACATCATGGGCGTGTTCACCCACTCATTCGCGCAGCGCTATGGAGCCAGGGTGGCGAGAATCCGACCCCATGAGCTCGAACGGGCCGAGGAGCTGGTGGCTGAAAAATTTGGCACGCCTGCGTGGACCGCCCGGGTGCCCTGAATACGTGAGAGGTTCATATATGTCGATCGACGATGTCCTGAGCGCAGAGCTGCTGGAACGTATTCGAGGACGAGCGGCAGGGTACGACGAACGCAACGAGTTCTGCCACGAAGACCTTGATGAGCTCCAGGAGGCGGGCTACTTACGTGCGTTGGTTCCGACTGAACACGGAGGTTTGGGGTGGGAGTTGCCGCACCTGGTGAAGGCTCAACGACTCTTGGCCAGCTACGCTCCGGCCACTTCCCTGGCGGTGAACATGCACCAGATTTGGGTATCGGTTGCGCGGCAAATGGTGCAGCTTGGCCACACCGCGTTCGAACAGGTCCTGAGTGAAGCG
Source organism: Nesterenkonia haasae (assembly GCF_010119385.1). GTDB lineage: Bacteria > Actinomycetota > Actinomycetes > Actinomycetales > Micrococcaceae > Nesterenkonia > Nesterenkonia haasae. Next base: position 407,651 of record NZ_VFIE01000017.1, on the reverse strand, counting down.
GCGCAGGGGCACATCTTTGCCTTCGGCATCTCTGAGGCGGGTAACGACGCCGTCCTCTTTGACTCAGTCACCGAGGCTCGTGTTTCTGAAGACGGATCTGTGACCTTCACCGGGACCAAAATTTTCACGACCTTAGCTCCCGTATGGACCCGACTTGGGCTGTTCGGCAAGGACGTCGAGGCCACCGGAGAAGACGGCGAGCTGCCGTTGATCTTTGGGTTTCTGCCGCGGGAGGCCACCGGCTGGAGAACCATCGAAAATTGGGACACCCTTGGGATGCGCGCGACTCAGTCCCATACGACCGAGCTGGACCACGCGAACGTCCCTCAGAAGCGTGTGGTGCGGAAGCTCCCCCTGGGGCCCAACCAGGATCCGTTGGTGTTTTCCATCTTTTCGTCTTTTCTGACCCTGCTGGCTGCGGTTTACACCGGAATAGGTGACAGAGCCCTCGAACTGGCCGCGGAGCTCCCGAATCAGAGAAAGGCACTCAGCACCGGCACCACGCTGGATCAGGACCCCGACTTTCGATACAAGGTCGCCGAGGCGCAGCTGCGGCAGTTGGCCTTGGATGCGCACCTGTACAGTGTCGCGTCGGATGTGGAGACCGGACAGAGCCACGGCCCGTCCTGGTTCCCCAGGCTGGTGAGCCTGCGCACCTCTGCGACCCGCACGGCAAGGTATATCGTGGACACCGCCCTCAGTGTCGGCGGGGGAGCCCAGTACCATCGCACCTCGGAACTGAGCAGGCTCTACCGCGATGTGCTGGCGGGCATTCACCATCCCTCGGATGATGAATCAGCCCACCGCACGTTAGCTGCCTATATTCTCGGTCCGCTTGAGTGAAGTGTGGGTCTCTGAGTCGTACCTGACTCACCTGCGAGGGCCAGGCCCATAGGACCTTGGCCGGGGCCCTCTCAGGCCGGTGATGCGGCAAGGATGGTGCGGTGTATCTGTTCTGCGGTGACCGGTCGGAAATCCCACTGGTCCACGCCGACATTGACTTGAACGGTGCCCTGAGACGAAACCTGTGTTCTCCACTCGGTGTGCACGTGCCCGCACACCAGGGGATGGCCAAGATCTCGGTATCGGAACCGCTGATGCCTATCTTGCTTGGTGTGTGATTCGCCTGCATATGGATAGTGCGACAGGAGCACCCGGAGCTCTTCGCCTCCGGGCTCCACTGAGGGCAAGGTGACTTCTGCCTGCGTGACCACGGTCGCGAAGCCGGCTTCTAGGTACATCGGAACGTAGAGAGAACCGTCTGGCTGAGTGGGTGAGCAACGGTCATGGTTCCCGATCACCAGGTACTTGGTGCCGTTCAGACGGGGGAGGTAGCTCAGCCCCTTATCGTGATCGTGCAGCGAATAGTCCCCGAGCACCCAGACCACATCCTCCACCCCGACGGTCTCGTTCCACCGTGCGATGAGGCCCTCATCCATATCGTCGACTCCGTCGAACGGCCTGTCGCAGTAACGAATGATGTTGGCATGGCCAAAGTGGTGGTCGCTGGTGAAGTAAGTAGTCAACGGCGTCGTCTCCTCACGAGCTCCGTGTTGCTGTGAACCGTTCGTACAGCGGGTCATCTCATTCCGAGCTGCCACTTCAGCACTTTACCGGCATCGCTGATGGTTCACTCAGCTGAATCCCGCCCAGTTTAAAGATCTGCTGCGGTCGAACGCTCCCCACCCTTTCGAGTCGGAGTATTGTGGGCTTGACTCATCAATAACAGACCTGCGGGAGGCAAGTGTGAGGAACTCACCTAGCGATGTGACAGCCGGCGGGAGAGATCGGCCACACTTCACGCTGTCAGGCATGTGGACAGACACCATGGGCCGATTGGGGACGCGGGCGGTGCAGCTGCTGGTGGTCAGCACCGTGGTGGGCCTGCTGGTCTTCGCGCTGCTGAATCTGACGGTGGTCGTGATCCCCACCTTGATAGCGATCATCCTTGCATGCGCCCTATGGCCACTGGTGAGACTCACCCGTCGGGTCATGTCCAACATGCTCTCGGCGTGGACGGTCTTCCTCGGTTCCCTGCTGATTCTGGGCGGGGTGGGCACTGGCTTGGTCTTCTCCGTGATCAATGAATGGTCAAACCTTGTGGACCAAGCGGTCGAAGGGTTTAACCAGCTGCGCCAAGTGGCCGAAGACACGATAGGCAACCTGGGCTTCACCATCGATCAGGAACAGATCGATGATGCCATCGACACCACCACCTCATTTCTGACTAGTGCCGAGTTCGGTACGGGCGCAGTGACGACTATCAGTGCTGCGGGCACCTTCTTCACCGGGTTGGTGCTGCTGCTGGTTTTTCTGTTCTTCTTCCTCAAGGACGGCGACCGCATCTGGGCATTCTTCATTTCGTGGACCCCCCTGCACTTCCGCGAGCAGTGGATCGCCTCAGGAGACAAGGTTCAGAAAACCTTCGGCGGCTACATTCGAGGCACCGCAATCATCGCAGGCGCGGATGCAGTCGGCATTACCATCGCGTTGCTGGTCCTGCAGGTTCCGTTGGCTCTTCCGCTGGGCGTGATCGTCTTCCTCGGAGGGTTCATTCCCATCGTAGGTGCCACGGTCGCGGGAATACTGGCGACCCTGGTCGCCCTGGTCGCCAACGGCCCGGTCGTAGCCCTGATTGTGCTGGCCGTCGTGATTCTGGTCCAGCAGTTGGAGAGCAATTTCCTGCAGCCAGTGGTCATGGCTCAAACCCTGCAGTTGCATGCGCTGGTGATTCTGATGGCGCTTACCGCAGGCACGGTCCTCAGCGGCGTCATCGGGGCCGTCCTGGCGGTGCCACTTGCAGCAGCCGCCTGGGGCGTTATCAAGGTTTGGTCCGGTCGCGACCAAGATACTGGGAGCTCACCGGTGGAGGACGCGAAGGAAGAGGTTGCCGAGGCCCACGCCCAGCAAGCCGAAGACTCTCAGGATGACCAGGAAAAAGCCGAGACAGACAACAACTGACCTCAGTCACGCGTGAGACCTACACACGGAAGCGGCCCCTCACTCGGCAGTGATGAAACCGTCTGCCGGGGGAGGGGCCGCTTCCGTGCGCTTCCAAGGTCGCCTGACTGTGACCAGGCAACGCCAAACCGCTATCAGGCTGCTTTCTAGACTGAGAAGTAGAGCTCGAACTCGTATGGGTTCGGACGCAGGTTCAGCGGCTCGATTTCTTCCTCACGCTTGTATTCAACCCAAGCCTCGATCAGCTCTGCGGTGAACACTCCGCCTTCGAGCAGGAAGTCATGATCAGCTTCCAGAGCCAACAGTGCCTCATCCAGTGTGCCGGGAGCCTGTGGAATGTCCTTGAGTTCCTCGGGGGGAAGCTCGTAAAGGTCTTTGTCCACTGGCTCGTGGGGTTCGATGCGGTTCTTGATTCCGTCCAGTCCGGCCATCAACATGGCCGAGAACGCCAGGTACGGGTTGCCTGAGGCGTCAGGTGCGCGGAACTCCAAGCGCTTGGCCTTGGGGTTTGAACCGGTGATCGGGATGCGGATGGCAGCCGAGCGGTTGCCCTGGGAGTACACCAGAGAGACCGGAGCTTCGTAGCCCTTCACCAGGCGCTTATAGGAGTTGACGGTGGGGTTCGTGAACGCGAGCAGAGCGTGAGCGTGCTTCAGCAGTCCGCCGATGTACCACCGGGCGGTGTCGGAGAGGTTCGCGTAACCAGTCTCGGAAAAGAACAGAGGCTCGCCCTCAGCCCACAACGACTGGTGGACGTGCATGCCGGAACCGTTCTCACCGAAGATGGGCTTAGGCATGAACGTGGCGGCGAGGCCGTAGTTTGCGGCGGTGTTCTTCACCACGTACTTGAATTTCTGGACATCGTCGGCGGAGAGCGTCAGCGTGTTGAACTTATAGTTGATCTCTTGCTGGCCCGGCCCACCGACCTCGTGGTGTGAGCGTTCAACGGAGAGCCCAGCACGCTCCAGGGCGAGCACAATTTCGTCACGTACATCGGCCGTCTGATCCTGAGGGGAGACCGGGTAGTATCCGCCCTTGGTGGCCATTTTATGGCCGCCTGGGCCTTCAGCGAACTCGTCAGACGACCCCCAGATGGCTTCCTTAGCATCCAAAGAGTAGAAAGAATGCTCAGGTGAGGACTTGAAAGCCACCTTGTCGAACAGGAAGAACTCGGCTTCTGGGCCGAAGAACGCGGTGTCGGCGATTCCGGACGAAGCCAGGTACTCTTCAGCCTTCTGAGCGACGCCGCGGGGGTCACGAGCGTAGGGATCCCCTGTACGCGGGTTGACGATGGAGAACGTCATGATCAGTGTCTTAGCCTCGCGGTACTCATCCACGTACGCGCTGGAGGGATCAGGGATCAGCTGCATGTCTGAGTCCTGAATGCCCTGGAAGCCACGGATGGAGGAGCCGTCGAACAACTGGCCATTTTCAAAGAAGTCGAGATCTACGGTGTGAGCCGGCACGTTGAAGTGGTGCTGCAGACCGGGAAGATCAGTAAAGCGAACGTCAACAAATTTGACGTCCTCCTTCTCGATAAAATCCAGGACTTCCTGAGGGCTTGAGAACATGAGCGTTGAGCTCCTTCGGCGAGTTCGCTTACGGGGTTACCAGTACTCACCTTACAGAGAAATGAGTTTCCCATCGGTCACGCAAATGTTTCCAGCATGTTACAGAGACTTCACGCTCCTCGCAGGCGTAGACTGAGCAGCTGTGAGCAGCAAAGGATCTGACTACAACGATGCCGCCACTGGATACCCGGGCGCGCAGCTGGGCCTGCCCCAGACCGGCCCAGGTTCACTGGCTTCCTGGGGCCGTCGAATCCTGGCGCTATTCATCGACTGGGGCATCGCTTCGCTGATATCTCTTGCATGGTTCGAATACGACGTCTGGGTCACCCTCGGCATCTTTGTCCTCTTCCACGTGGTACTGGTCGGATTACTTGGGGTCTCCCTCGGGAAGCGACTGGTGCGTATACAGGTGGTTCGTCTGCATCGGGACCGTCCTGCTTCCGTTCCTGGGCCCCTCTGGGCTCTGGTTCGCGTAATTCTCCTGCTCCTGGTCGTTCCGGCTGTGGTGGTTTCGCCCGACGGGCGAGCGCTGCACGACAAAATCACAGGAACAGTGCAGGTCGTAATGTGAAACACGTCACATCAGCATCCGCCGGCGCTGTTGCGCTGTGCGGCATGCTGATCGTGACCGCATGCGTTGAAGACGACGACTCCGCGACAAAGCAGGATGAGGCGACCATTCCCGGGCCCAGCATCGAAGATGCCGATCCACAAGAAGCAGAAAACCCTGAGAAGCCAGATGATGTCGACTCTGGCAAGGACCAAGACGCTGCGGAGGGGGCCGACCACGACGATCCACACGATCAGGAGCTGCCCGAGCTTCCGGAGGCCCGGAGGACCACATTCGAACAGACACAGACCATCAGCGAACCTGTAATCACACCGAAGTCTGTGGTCGCCAACGGTCACGGCCTGGCGATCGCGAACAACATGATGTATCAGAACTCAGTCACGGTCTACGACACGCAGACTGGTGACCTCGTGCAGGAGCTCCCGGATACTATCAATCCTGCCGACCTAGGCGTTGAGGGCTACCCGGGGACAGTTCAGGGTGCCCCCGTGGAAGCGGCATGGACCGAAGACGGCCAATACGCGTATGTATCCCAGTACCGACTGGCTGATATCGGTGCACCAGCCTACGACGATTGCCGCCACGGCGACGCTGTGGCACCTTCCGCCGTCTTCAGGTACAGCGTCGAAGCCCAAGACTGGGACCAGTTCATCGAGGTCGGCCGGGTTCCCAAATATCAGGCGCTCACTCCCGATGAGTCGCGATTGTTGGTGACCAACTGGTGCGATTTTGATCTTTCCGTGATCGACACGCAGTCTGGCGTAGAGGAGATGCGGGTTCCACTGAGTTCACAGCCACGCGGAATCGCGGTCATGCCGGACAACCGCACCGTGTACGTGGCAGCTATGTACGCCAATGAGTTGTGGAAAGTCGACCTTGAGACCGGCGAGGCGCACGTGATGTACAGCCAGGCAGATTTTCCACGACACGTGATTCTCTCCCCAGAAGCTGATGTGCTCTACGTGACCTTCAGCCGGTCGGATCTGCTGGTGGCCTTCGACACGGAGACCGATGAGGTGATTGGAACAGCCGAGACTGGCCGCGAGCCGCGCACTATGGACATCTCCGCTGATGGCACCGCGCTCTATGTCGTCAACTACTACGAGGACAGCGTTTCTAAGTTCGATGCTTCCACGCTGGAAGAGATTGGTCGGGGCAGCACGGGTCACCTGCCAATCGGTGTGACCTATGATGCGATGACTGGAAGCTTCTGGGTCGCCAACTACTCCGGCAGCATCACCGTCTTTGACGACACCATTACTCGGTAGGGCCTCCACTCAGGCACTTACTGGCAGAGACATGCCCCTCGAGGACGGGAGCAGATACTCCCCTCAGGCAGTGACGGTGACGGGGGGAGACGTGCTGCTGAGGCCGCGGGTCATGTACCGGGACCGGTAGCGGTCGAAGACCTGCGTCGCCGCGACCATAGCAAGGGCAGAGCCCAGCATATGAAGCCAGACAAGTCCGACTGGCAGGCCCGCAAAATACTGCCAGTACCCGAGCGCCCCCTGGCCCACGATCACAGCTACGAGGAACCAGACCGCACGGCGTTGGTGCGTGGACGACGCCAACCGTCTCTGTACCACCAGCAGGACCACCGCGGCCGCGCACAGCATGTAGACGGGAACAACATGGAGCTGAGTCACCAGGTGAAGGTCGAAATCGTGGCGCGGAGAGTTCGGGTCTCCTGCATGCGGGCCGGTGCCTGTGACCACCGTTCCCAGTACCAATGAAGCCCAGGCGGTGACCAAAATGACACCCGACAGTGATCGGGTCAGGTTGTTGGTTTCGCCGTCCACGATGGCATATCCGGGGCTCTCCCTGTTCCGCAGCTCAGCGTTGACGCGGGTCAGCAGCTGGGTAGCGATCAGGACTAGACCGGCTGATGCAAGGAAGTGAAGACCTACCACCCACGGATTCAGATCCGTCCAGACCGTGATGCCACCGATGATCCCCTGGAGCGGAATGCCGAAGCCGATGATGATGGTGCGAACTACCAAGGCGCGGTGCGTTGACCACAGGCGGATGACCGCCAGGAACATCGCGACACTGATGATGATGAGTACGTAGGTCAGCAGCCGGTTGCCGAACTCGATGGCGCCATGGATTCCCATCTCTGGGGTGGAGACCCACGAGTCTGCTGTGCAACGCGGCCACTCAGGGCAACCCAGGCCTGAGTCAGTGAGACGGACAGCACCTCCGGTGAGGATGATGCCAATATTCGACACCAAAGTGGCCCAGGCCAGAATCTTGGTGAGCCGGGAGATGCGGGAAGGGAGTCGGCGGCGAATTACTTCCATGTGAACCACTTTCGTGCGGCGAGAATTGCCGCCAGAGCCCAGGCGGCCAAGATCAGGACAGGTAGCACGGCGAGTTGGCCGTTCATTGAGGCTCCCCGGACTGCCTCCCCGAGGGCCGCCGAGGGCAAAAGCAACAGCAGAGCACCCGCGCCTTCATGGTTCAACGGCAGCACGGCACCTCCCGCAGCGCCCATAAGGACCCACGCGACGTTCGCCACAGCCAGCGTCGCCTCAGCGCGGACGGTCCCCGCGATGAGCAGACCCAACGCAGTAAACGCGGCAGCACCTATGACGACGACGCCCACCAGCCAGATGAGACCCACCGGCTCTGGGGACCAGCCCAGCGCGAGGCCCGCTCCGCCGAGGACGATCACTTGAACGGCAATGACACACAGTACGGCTAAGGACTTTCCTAAGATGAGCCCCGTGGCGCCCAGTGGGGTGGTGGCGAGGTAGGCGAGCACCCCGTACTGGCGCTCGAACCCTGTGGCGATTGCCGCGCCGGTGAATGCCGATGCCATCACTGCCAACGTCAGGACCCCTGGTGTGACCGTATCGATCCCGGGAACGACCTCAGTCACGACGTGAGCGCGGTGCAGGCCGATGAGAACCAGCAGCGGCAGAATCAGCGATACAAGGAGCTGCTCGCCGTTGCGCAGTGTGATTCGTGCTTCATACAAACCGTGGGCCAGCACCCGTCGGTGAGCTGGGGCTGGCTGTGAATGGGGCGGCGTCGCCATCTGTGAATCGCTCATGGGGCAGAGACCTCCCAGAAGACGTCCTCCAGTGTGCGGGCCTCAAAGCTGATCTCGGCCGGGAACAGGCCGATACTTTCCCACCACTGAGCCAATGAGACCAGGTCCGCCGGGGAGGCTATGGCTGGAACACCCCATCGGGCACCGGCCCTATTCGAGTCGCTGTCCAGTTCCAGAGCGAAGGGGGCGCCGTCGAGTTCTGCGCTGGTCATGATGCGAGGGGACGCGAAGCTCAGACGCCGCGCAGCAGGGCGGTCCTGATGGTCCTCGCCGACGCCGGTCAGCTCGGAGACCGTGCCGTGCCGGACGACCACGCCGTCTTTGAGAATGTATACCGAATCGGCGAGGTGCTGGGCTTCTTCCAGAAGGTGGGTGGTGAGCACAATACCGATGCCCATAGTGCGCAGATGACCTACCAGATCAAAGACCAGTTGGCGTGACTGCGGGTCGAGCCCAGCTGAGGGTTCGTCGAGGAAAACGAGCTCGGGGGAGCCGATCAGGGCTGCCGCCAGTGCCACCCGCTGCTTCTGGCCACCAGAGAGTCTGCGAATTGAGGTGCCCAGAAAGCGGGAGAGATCTAGGCGGCCAATGAGGTCCTCCAACGGCCATGGGTCCTGGTGCAGCTTCGCCACATGTGTAAGGAGAGTGCGCGGCTTGACCGACTGCGGCAGGCCACCGTCTTGGAGCATGACCCCTACGCGGGCGCGCAGTTCGGCGCCTGCACGGTAGGGATCTTCACCCAATAAATGGACCGTCCCCGCCGATGGCCTGAGAAGTCCCTGCGCGCAGGAGAGCGTTGTGGTCTTGCCTGCTCCATTGGGGCCGATGATGACGGTCACTTCACCACGACGAGCTGTGAGATCAACGCCGGAGAGAATATCGGTCACCCCGCGGGCTGAGGATGCGGTGCCCACGGCATAGCGGACACCGGCCAGACGCAGACAGGAAGCGGATGAGGACACTGCCATAGTCTAACGTTTTCTACATCTCGTAGAACGCACATCACGGGGATCGCACCGGGCAGCGAAACACGTAAACCACTTGCATTGTGCAGACGGATGTGCTGCGATGGGAATACCAGTTGCATAGTGCAACCAGACGACTCGCTCAAGGAGAGCCGTGAACACACCCGCTCGCAGCCACGTCCGTCCAGAGATCCGCCACGGAGAGACGACAGAAACTCCGGACAAGGTCAGCACTGGTCCGAGTCGAGGGGGCACTGTCTTTGCCTTCCTGTTCTGTTCTCTCGACGGCTACTACGAGGGCCCAGGCGGCGAACTGGATTGGGGTGTGAATGATGAAGAGTTCTTCACCTGGAATATGCGCCAGTGCAATGAAATCGGGGCGTTGCTGCTCGGACGCCGCACCTACGAGCATTTCCAGGCCTTTTGGACTTCACGTTCAGCCCGAGAGCACATGCCTGAGGTAGCGCAGTTCATGAGTTCGGTGCCGAAACTCGTAGTGACCGGGAACTCCGATCTCCCGCCCACATGGCGAGGCACGACAATCACTGACGGCAAGAACCTCGCCGCCGATATTGCGCGACTGGGCTCGGAAGTGGCCGGGGACATCGCTGTGTTCGGGAGCTCGGAGCTGACCACATCGCTCATGCAAGAAGGGCTCATCGACGAGTTGCGCATCCTCATTCACCCAGTGCTGCTCGGCAGCGGAAGAAGTTTGCTCAATGGTTTGGCCCACCGCGTCCCACTTGAAGCTGGACCCGCCACCGTTTTCCGCTCCGGCAATGTGTTGCTGACATACCGGCCCGTTCATGGCGAGAGACCGCTGTAGAAGGACCCGGCACTGCTTCGTGCCGCTCACTAAGGTCCGCCTTGCTGGATCCGTTCTTCTGAATAGGTCACAATAGAGTCATGAAATTCGACGGCGATACGGTTTCGGCTGAGCCCGACCTGGACGCACGCGAGTTTGACGGCACCACCCGCCAACGTGTGCTCCAGTTAGTGGTGGAAGAAGGCCCCATCAGTGCCGCCCAGTTGGGTCGCGAGCTCCAGCTCACTGCAGCAGCTGTACGCCGCCACTTAGATGCCATGACCGAGCAAGGGCTGGTGGAGGTTAAAAACGTCACGAGCCGCCGCAAAGGCGCTGGGCGTCCCTCTCGGCGCTATGTCATTTCATCCCTAGGCCAGCAGGAGCTTGGCGATGACTACCTGAACCTCGTGCGGACGGCACTCGGGGTCATGGATGAGAAGAACGAAGGAACAGCTGCACAGTCTCTGGCAAAGAGCTATTTCTCCCAGTTCGAGGAACGATACGGCCCGGCGTTAGAAGGCGTTGAAGATCTTGACGAGCGCACAGAAAAGCTCTCGGCCCTCTTTAGCGCTGACGGATTCGCCGGTTTTACTCGCCTCGTGGGCCGCGACAACCCCTTGCTGGCCATGCAGTCGACCCAACTGTGTCAGGGGCACTGCCCGGTTCGGGAAATAGCAGCGGCCCATCCGGTGTTCTGTGAAGAAGAGACTGCAATGATCGCTCGGCTACTCGATGTCGATGTTCGCAGACTCTCCACCCAAGCAGCTGGGGCGCATGTGTGCACCACTCATGTGCCAGTAGGCCGAGAGCGACTCGCCGCCGAACGCGCAGCCCGCGCCCAAGAGAGCGCATCAGAGACTTCACAGGCCGGACGTATAGCCGGCCGTAAGAGAATCGTGATTTCCCCGCGTCAACAAGAGAGGTTGTCATGACCGAGCAGATTGCAAAAGCAGAAGAGGTTCTGCGCAACACCAACGATCCAGGCGTCATCCAGAAGGTCTTGGATGACAACCCCGAGCTAAAGGGCCTGGGCACCTATGAGTACGGTTGGTCCGATTCGGACACTGCCGGCGCGACGGCCAAACGTGGCATCGACACAAGTGTGGTCGAGGACATCTCCAATAAGAAGTCCGAACCTGAGTGGATGCTCAAGCTTCGCAAAAAGGGCCTGAAGTACTTTGAGCGAAAGCCTCAGCCCACTTGGGGTGCAGATCTCTCTGAGATCGACTTCGACAACATCAAGTACTTTGTGCGCTCCACGGAAAAGCAGGCCCAGACCTGGGAAGACCTGCCAGAAGATATTCGTAACACATATGAGCGACTCGGTATCCCAGAAGCAGAGCGGGAGCGGCTCGTCTCTGGTGTCGCAGCGCAGTACGAGTCTGAAGTTGTCTATCACCAGATCCGTGAAGACCTCGAGGAGCAGGGTGTCATCTTTATGGACACCGATACTGCTCTGAAGGAGCACCCCGAGTTCTTTGAGGAGTACTTCGGCTCGGTCATCCCAGTTGGCGACAATAAGTTTGCGGCACTCAATACAGCTGTATGGTCCGGCGGCAGCTTCGTGTACGTCCCCAAGGGAGTCCATGTTGAGATCCCGCTGCAGGCATACTTCCGGATCAACACCGAGAACATGGGGCAGTTCGAACGCACCCTGATCATTGCCGACGAGGGTTCGTACGTCCATTACATTGAGGGTTGCACGGCCCCGATCTACAACACTGACTCACTGCACTCAGCTGTGGTGGAAATCATTGTCAGGAAGAACGCCAGGGTCCGGTATACGACCATCCAGAACTGGTCCACCAACGTATACAACCTGGTGACAAAGCGTGCGATCGTCGATGAAGGCGGCACGATGGAATGGATCGATGGCAACATCGGCTCCAAGGTCACCATGAAGTACCCAGCTGTCTACCTCACTGGTGAGCATGCTAAGGGAGAGACCCTCTCGGTGGCTTTCGCTGGAGCGGGACAGCACCAGGACACCGGGTCCAAAATGGTGCACATGGCCCCCAACACTTCCAGCTCGATCGTGTCCAAATCAGTGGCTCGGTCTGGTGGTCGCGCCTCCTACCGCGGACTGGTGCAGATCAATCCGGAGGCCAAAGGCTCTGCCAATTCGGTGGTCTGCGACGCACTGCTGGTCGACACCATCTCCAAGACAGACACCTACCCCTACATTGATATTCGGGAGGACGATGTCACGCTGGGACATGAGGCCACCGTCTCGAAGGTCTCTGAAGACCAGCTCTTCTACCTCATGTCCCGTGGTCTTGCCGAAGATGAGGCAATGGCCATGATCGTGCGCGGCTTCATCGAGCCGATCGCTCGGGAACTGCCCATGGAGTACGCCTTGGAGCTCAATCGCCTCATCGAGCTGCAGATGGAAGGCTCCGTAGGCTAATACACCGATCAGCACGACCTGCAGAAATCGCAGTACACAGTCCTGCCTGAAGACAGACACAAAGGGATCAGAGAACACATGACAGAAACCCCTGAAAAGGTTGCCGGAGTTGAGGTCGGCGAACGCCGCATCTCCATCCCCGGGTTTACCGAGGAGGGCGAGAACCTCGCCGCAGAGACCAACTCCGCCGCTGACCACAGCCACGGCGGTCTGGGCGAGTCCAAGAATGTCACCTCTGGTGCGGGATCCCGCACCAACCGACATATCGGATTCGACCTGTCGGGCTTTCCCGACCCCACCGGACGGGAAGAGGAGTGGCGTTTCACGCCGCTGAAGAAGCTCGCCGGTGTGCTCAGTGACGTCGCTACCGACGGCGCCGGGACAGACCGGGAGCCGGTTGAATACCAAGTCAGCGGGGCAGTCGAAGGTGTAGAGGTCTCAACTCTCGGCCACGGGGAGTCACCCCGAGGTGCTGTACTACAGCCGGCAGACCGAGCGGCAGTGGTGGCTTATAAGAACGTCGACGACGCACTACACATCAAGGTCACCGAAGGCACTGAGGTTGCCGAGCCCATCCGTGTGGACATCACCGGCAAAGCAGCAGGTGTCCGCGCAAACAGTCACCTCGTGGTTGAAGCCGAGCCCAACACCAAAGCTGTGATAGTCCTCGAACATCGTGGTAGCGCCGATTACAACGGCAACGTCGAGGTGAAGATCGCGGACGGGGCCTCTGTGAGCGTCATTTCGCTGCAACGCTGGGACCACGATGCCGTTCACGTCGGCCAGCACGACGCTGAGGTGGGTAAAGACGCCAAATATAAGCATGTAGCCGTCACGTTGGGTGGAAAGATCGTTCGCCTCAACACCAACTTCCGGTACGCAGCCGAAGGCGCGAGGGCGGAAATGTACGGACTGTACTTCGCAGACGCCGGCCAGCACATCGAGCACCGCACTTTCGTCGACCACAACTCACCACGCAACAGTTCAGACGTGCTCTACAAGGGAGCGCTTCAGGGTGAAACCGCCCGGACAGTGTGGGTTGGAGATGTCCTCATCCGTAAGGAAGCTGAAGGCACCGACTCGTATGAGAAGAACCAGAACCTAGTGCTCACCGATGGGGCGCGCGCCGACTCGGTGCCGAACCTGGAAATCGAGACCGGACTCATCGACGGTGCCGGACACGCGTCCTCTACAGGCCGGTTCGACGACAACCACCTCTTCTACCTCATGTCACGCGGAATCCCGGAGGACATCGCCCGCCAGTTGGTAGTCCGTGGCTTCATGAACGAGATCATCCAGAAGATCGAGGTCTCCTCCATTCGGGAGTCCCTGGCCGAAGACCTGGAACGAGAACTGCGCATCTCCGGTCACTGAGCCGCCCCCACCGTCTTTATCGAAGAACTTCCAAGCAAAGGACCTGAACACATGTCTACTCTCGAGATCAAGGATCTGCACGTCTCCATCGAGACCGACCAAGGAACGAAGGACATCCTCAAGGGTGTCTCCCTGACTATCAACTCAGGCGAGATTCACGCCATTATGGGACCAAACGGTTCCGGCAAGTCCACACTGGCTTCTACCATCGCCGGACACCCCCGCTACGACGTCACCAAGGGCGAGATCCTACTGGATGGTGAAGACGTGCTGGAGATGGGTGCCGACGAGCGCGCACAGGCAGGGCTCTTCCTTGCCATGCAGTACCCCGTCGAGGTGCCCGGCGTGACCATGACCAACTTCCTGCGCACCGCCAAGACGGCCATCGAAGGTGAAGCTCCCAAGCTGCGCACCTGGACGAAGGAAGTCAAAGACGCCATGGAGAAGCTGCGTATCGACGCTGACTTTGCCAACCGCAACGTCAATGAAGGCTTCTCCGGCGGTGAGAAGAAGCGCGTGGAAATCCTGCAGCTCGAGCTTTTCAAGCCGAAGTTTGCCATCCTGGACGAAACCGACTCAGGCCTCGACATTGACGCTCTGCGAGTGGTCTCTGAAGGCGTCAACCGTGCACATGAGGACAACGGTATGGGCACCTTGCTCATCACCCACTACACGCGCATCCTCAACTACATCAAGCCGAGCTTCGTACACGTCTTCGTGGACGGCAAGGTGGCGGAACAGGGCGGACCGGAGCTGGCCGATGAACTCGAGGCCAATGGCTACGATCGCTTCCTCACCCCGGCTGCGGCGGCAGTCTGAAGACACCCACGCCGTGAGTGATCTGCTTGAACTCGCCAATGACTTCCCGCTCTTGAGCCGTACGGTTCGGGGCGGGAAGCCATTGGTCTACCTGGATACTGGCGCCACCAGCCAGAAGCCCGAATCAGTTCTGGCCGCAGAAAGAACCTTCAACCAGACTCATAATGCGGCGGTCCACCGCGGTGCGCACCAGATTGCGGAAGAAGCCACGGAAGCATTCGAAGCCGCACGCTCTGGCGTCGCCCAGTTCGTCGGCGTCGACTTTGACGAAATCGTGTGGACCAAGAATGCCACTGAGGCCCTGAACCTCGTGACACACGGATTCCTCAATGCCACCCTTGGCCGTGGAGGCAGTGAGGCATCGCGATATCGACTCACCTCGGACGACGAGATTGTGGTGACTGAGCTTGAACATCACGCCAATCTGGTCCCCTGGCAGGAGCTGGCAGCTAAAACAGGAGCGCGTCTACGCTGGATTCCGGTGACAGAAGAGGGCCGCATAGATCTCGAACAGCTCGACGTGATCACAGAGCGTACCCGCGTAGTGGCCTTCACCCACGCCTCCAACGTCACCGGAGCCATCACGGATGTGCCCCGTATAGTGGAGCGCGCCCAAGAAGTGGGTGCCTACACGGTGCTCGACGCCTGCCAATCGGCTGCCCATATGCCAGTCGACTTCCATGAACTGGGTATCGACTTTGCTGCCTTTTCTGGCCACAAGATGCTCGGACCCACAGGAGTGGGCGTCCTGTACGGCCGTAAGGACCTGCTTCAGGCACTTCCTCCATTCCTGACCGGCGGTTCGATGGTGGAAGTGGTCACCATGGGAGAGACCACCTTCATGCCTCCACCACAGCGGTTCGAAGCCGGGACCCAAATGGTCGCTCAGACCGTTGGCCTGCACGCTGCCGTGGATTACCTGAGTGGTATCGGAATGGGACAGTTGTCCGCTCATGAGGATCATCTCGCCGGGCTCATGCTAGAAGGTCTCTCCGCTGTCCCGGGCGTGCGAGTGTTGGGCCCCACCGGTAGCGAGAACAGACTGGCAGTCGTCGCCTTCGACGTCTCAGGTGTTCACCCCCACGATGTTGGACAGATACTTGATGACCAGGGCATCGCCGTCCGGGTGGGGCACCACTGCGCCCAGCCGGTGCACCGGGCCTTCGGCGTCCACGCTTCCACCCGAGCCTCAGCTGGGGCCTACACCACTTCAAGGGATATCGAAACGTTCATTGACGGACTGCACAAGGTGGTGAGGTTCTTTGCCTAGCCCTGCAGGTTCCAGCGCAATGCAACAGCTCTACCAGCAAGTCATCCTGGACAACTCCCGGGCACGGTCTGGTGAGGGAGAACTCACAGCACCGCATGGACAGTCATTCCAAGTCAACCCGACCTGCGGTGACGAATGCACTGTCCAAGTGGCCGTGGAGAATAACCGCGTTTCTCACCTGGCGTGGACTGGCCGCGGCTGCTCCATCTCACAGGCCTCACTGTCCCTGATGTACGAGATGGTCGACGGTGAACAGCTAGAACGCGTCGAGCTGCTGGGAGAAACTTTCCGTGAGCTTATTCACAATCGCGGACACGAACTTAACCCCGGCAAAATGGAGCAACTTGAAGACCTCAGCGCATTCACAGGCGTCGGCAGGTACTCCGCGCGGGTTAAATGCGCACTATTGGGCTGGATGGCGCTGCGCGACGCACTCGTCCAAGCACAACGCAGCACCAGCGGGCCTGGCCAGGGGCCACAGACTCAGGCATAGTGGAGAGCACCACAACGTTATGCCCGTAGACACAACGGGAAGGAAGAACCGATGAGCGAAACCACCACAACTCAAACACCCCTTGAGGATGTCGAAGAGGCACTCAAGGAAGTGATTGACCCCGAACTGGGCATCAACATTGTTGACCTCGGCCTGCTGTACGGGCTGCGCTACGAGAACGACGGCGCCCTCATCATTGACATGACGCTCACCACAGCAGCATGCCCCCTCACCGATGTTCTTGAAGAACAGGTGGGACAACATGTTGGCACCATGGTCGATGAATGGCGACTCAACTGGGTATGGATGCCGCCATGGGGTCCAGAGAAGATCACCGACGACGGCAAAGAGCAGATGCGCGCTCTCGGGTTCAATATCTGAGACTGTGGTTGGCCACCTCGGTGGCTACGGGGCGGCCTTGTCCATCATAGGAAACCGGTGATCGAACGCCGGGATTCGGTGGCAGCACACAGCTGATGCCATGTTCTGGGTCTTAGCGAGCCGCGGTCTATTACGGTTGCCCGGCCAATACCCCTGGCAAGGCTACCGTCCGCGCTTCCCCATCCTTGGACCCCGAGAGATCTTGTGGTCTGAAGTGTCTTCGGATGCACGAGACGGCATATGCCACTGTCAGCATCCTCAACACTTACATACATTGTCCAGCCAGATCGCTAAGCGGTCGTAGTGCACACCCATTACCTTCAATTTGTCACAAGGGAATTTCACCGTTGATCAGCGTATCCAACCTAGAGCTGCGTGCTGGCGCGCGCCTACTAATGGACGGCGTCAGCTTCCGCATCGACCCCGGTGACAAGATCGGTTTGGTGGGCCGCAACGGCGCAGGCAAAACCACGATGACCAAAGTCATGGCCGGAGCTGCGCAGCCTGCCGCTGGACATATCGATCGCCGTGGATCTGTCGGATACCTCCCGCAAGACCCCAAGGTCGAGAACATGGACCAGACAGCCCAGGACAGAATCCTCGCAGCCCGCGAACTTGATGTGGTCACTGCAAAGCTCCGTGAGGCTGAGGAAGAAATGACCTCAGGAGACGAGGCTGTCCAACAGAAAGCCATGCGGCGCTATGACAACCTCCAGGCGCGGTTCCAAGCTGCCGGAGGCTACACCGCTGAGTCCGAAGCTGCGATTATCTGCAAGAACCTGGACCTTCCGGAGCGTATTCTCTCGCAGCAACTACACACACTCTCAGGTGGCCAGCGCCGGCGCGTAGAACTAGCCCGCATCCTCTTTTCTGACGCGGACACTCTCTTGCTCGATGAGCCCACCAACCACCTGGACGCCGACTCCATCGTGTGGCTTCGCGACTACCTGCAGCGTTTCCCCGGGGGTGTCCTGGTGATCTCCCACGACGTCGACCTCATCGAGTCCACCGTCAACAAGGTCCTCTACCTTGACGCAATGCGCATGACAGTCGATGTGTACAACATGGGGTGGAAGAAGTACTTGGTTCAAAGGGAACAGGACGAGGCCCGACGCAAACGCGAATTCGCCAATGCCGATAAGAAAGCCTCCGCACTGCGCGCACAAGCGGAGAAGATGCGCGCTAAAGCGACCAAAGCGACTGCAGCCCAGTCCATGTTCAAACGCGCCGATCGGATGATGGCCGGGTTGGAGGGTGAACGCCAGGCCGACCGTGTGGCAAACATCCGGTTCCCGAAGCCTCAGCCTTGCGGAAAGACTCCGCTCATGGCCGAAGGGCTCTCGAAGTCTTACGGCTCCCTAGAGATCTTCACCGGCCTCGACCTTGCCATAGACCGTGGCTCCCGTGTGGTGGTACTGGGCTACAACGGCGCCGGAAAGACCACTCTGCTACGCATGCTAGCGGAAGTGTCCGATCCCGACTCCGGGCGCATCATTCATGGACACGGCCTGAAACTCGGTTACTTCGCCCAGGAGCACGACACCTTGGACACCACCCAATCCGTGCTGGAGAACATGAAGACCGCCGCGCCATTTCTCACTGACACCGAACAGCGCAAAATCCTGGGCTCGTTCCTCTTCAGCGGGGACGATGTCGCCAAACCTGCCGAAGTCCTCTCCGGAGGAGAAAAGACACGACTAGCCCTGGCGACTCTGGTCGGCTCCAGTGCCAACGTGCTAGTTCTGGACGAACCCACCAACAACCTGGACCCAGCATCTCGGGAGGAGATCCTCGCAGCGCTTCGCACATACGAAGGCGCCGTGGTGCTCGTTTCCCACGACCCCGGGGCTGTCGAGGCCCTCGCGCCCGAGCGAGTCGTGATTCTCCCTGACGGAGTCGAGGACCTCTACACCCAGGAATACGAAGACCTCGTCACCTTGGCGTGAGCCGGTGTTCCACCCAAGCGTCTTCGGCGTCCTCATCTGAATATCGGCCAGTCTGGCGGCGGCGTAGCTCTTTGGCCCGCCGGTTACGCTCCAACTTCTCCAGACGAGGATCTGCCGCCCCGAGAGGCTCGCCGGTGGCCTCTGCGTCGTCGAGTTCTTCCAGATCCAGATTGCGTCGGTGTACGCGGGCCGCATAGCCCCAGCCGACAAAGCTGAGCAGCCCGAAAGCCAACCACTGCATCGAGTAGCTCAAGTGCGGGCCTTCATCGAGGCTGGGCCGCGCCAATTGGTAAGGAGATTCAGCCGGTTCAGGGGATTCCTCCGCCATTCGGGCATAGGCACCTTCGACGACGGAGTAGCTCACCTGGGCCTGATACTCCGTAAGATCAATTGACGCCAACTGGCCCTCCGGAGCACCACGATCAATCTCGGGCTCTGCCGGCTTCATGCGGGCAGTGACCTCAATCTCACCGCGGGGCGGTTCAGGATTGAACTCAGGCACTGAACCATCTGCACTCGATGTGGGGAGCCAACCGCGGGAAATGACGACGACATCTCCGGTAGGAGCATCCCGGAACGGCACCAGCTGCTCATAACCCACTTGACCGCCATGACCACGGTTACGCACAAGCAACGAGTCATCTGCCAGGTACTCGCCGCGGAACTCAACGACCGTCCACTCGTCACTGGGATCACCCTCCGCGAAGAGAGTCCTCGCATCGGTGTAGGAGACGGCGTCTTCGTCATAGTTTGAGACCACTCGATTGATCTCCTCCAACGCGGCTTCACGGCGGTCCAACTGCCATTGTCCGAGCATGTAGCAAGCGATGCAGAACAGAACACAGATCGCTAGCCAGCCTAACCAGGAAGGAGACAGCAGAAATGAGTAACGCTGCCTCACAGGCGTGCCTCAGCTTCCCCGGCCGGAGTGTTCATGGGCTCAGTGCTGCGCCAGAACAGTCGAGCCTTGAGAAAGTTCTCCAACCACTCGCGGTGGTCGTCACAAGCAAGCCAGACCTTGCGACGCTCAGGATTGTGGATCTTGGGGTTGTTCCACTTGACCTGCCAGGCGGCGTGGGCGGTGCATCCCTTCCGTGAGCATGGCGGAATGTCTGGGCCCTGCTGATCTGAGCTGAGGGCACCCAAAAGGTCCATCAGCGCGGTTCCTCCTCATCGGCGTCATCGCCATCGAGTTCTCCTGAGATGACTGCCGGCGTGCCGTTCCCAGCGGGGGGTACAGCATCGTCCTCTTCCTCCCACCACTGCTGGGGTTCATCGGCGAGATCCGCATCTCCTGCCGACAAGATTTTCTGCCGCTCCAGTCCTTCAGCTTCGCGCCTTGCCATATAGCGATCGCCACCCGCGTTGGCGTCAACGACCGCGACATAGGGCAGTACCACAGCGGCCACTACGAAGGCTATGGCCCACCAGCTTTGCCAAACCATTCCGACCACTGCCGCGAGGATGAAGCAGACAATGCGGATCGACATGGCCACCGTGTAGCGGATCATGCGGGCCCGTTGCTCCACACTGTGTTTCAGTGGAGCATCGGTGATGGAGTGGACCGGATTGGTCATCGCACCATTCTACGCGCTGTAGAACAGCCTGTCAGGGGCCACGTAACATGGGCCGACGCGGCGTACCAGCCGGTAGGTCCTGGACTCACGTATGGTGGGGGTCGAGCCAAATCTGCACCAAGCAAGGAGCCGCATGAGCGAACGATCAGTACTTGTGACCGGAGGAAACCGCGGAATCGGCCGCGCTATTGCTGAGGCGTTCATCGCCAATGGAGATAAGGTGGCGGTCACCACTCGCAACGGAGACGCCCCAGAAGGCGCTCTAGGCGTTGCAGCAGACGTCACGGAGTCTGCCAGCATCGATTCGGCCTTCAGCACCGTAGAAGACGCTCACGGGCCGGTGGAGGTCCTCGTCGCGAATGCCGGAATCACTCGGGACACGCTGTTGCTCCGGATGAGTGAGGATGACTTTTCTGATGTCGTTGACACCAATCTCACCGGCGCATTCCGTGTCCTCAAACGCGCGTCAAAAGGCATGCTGCGTATGCGCAGAGGCCGAGTCATCCTCATCGGCTCAGTGGTGGGACTGTACGGCTCCCCAGGGCAAATCAACTACTCAGCATCAAAGTCGGCTCTGGTGGGTATGGCCCGGTCGCTGACACGTGAGCTCGGCGGTCGCGGTATTACCGCGAACGTGGTCGCACCCGGATTCGTTCGCTCGGACATGACCGACTCTCTCGATGAAGACACGCAGAAGAAGTACCTGGGCAGCATTCCGGCCGGACGTTTCGCCGAGGCTGACGAGGTCGCCGGTGTGGTGCGCTGGCTTGCCGGAGAAGACGCCGGATACATTTCAGGTGCCGTGATTCCTGTTGATGGCGGCCTAGGGATGGGCCACTAGCTGCAGGGCAGTCACGCTGTAGAAAGGACATTATGGGAATCAAAGACCTTGAAGGCAAGGGCGCCATCATCACCGGTTCGTCCCGGGGAATCGGCGCCGCAACAGCCCAACTCATTGGCGAACGTGGTGCTGGCGTCGTCGTGAACTACCGGGCCAAAGCACCTCGAGCGAACAAAGTGGTCAAGGGCATCGAGATGGCCGGAGGAAAGGCTGTGGCCATCCAGGCGGATCTGACCGAATCGCAGGGCACCCAAGCTCTCGTCGATGCCGCAGTGGAGAACTTCGGTTCGTTGGATCTGCTGATCCTCAACGCTTCTGGAGGTATGGAGTCCGACCGCGGTGAAGACTACGCTCTGACTTTGAATCGGGATGCGCAAGTGAACATGGTCAAGGCCGCTATGAAAGTCATGCCCGAGGGATCACAGATAGTCTTCGTCACGAGCCATCAGGCGCATTTCATCCACGATGTCTCCACGATGGACGCCTACGAACCTGTCGCCCGCTCCAAGCGTGCAGGGGAGGACGCTCTCCGGGAGATGACACCGGCTCTGGATGAGCTCGGAATCACCCTGACTGTTGTATCGGGAGACATGATAGAGGGTACGATCACGGCCACGTTGCTCAACCGTGCAGAGCCTGGTGCCATCGAAGCGCGCAGGGAAGCTGCAGGAAAGCTCTACTCTGTGGAGGAGTTCGCCGCTGAGATCGCTGCCCTGGTCAACAAACCAGGACTGGAGCAAGCTCACACTGAACTGGTCGGCGGGGCAGAAGACTTCTTGGCCCGCTCACGCTGATCGATCGTCTCCTAACTGAGGAGAAGCAGACCCGTCGGAACGGCTAGGAGAGCCGCCGAGCTGGACACGACGCCGAACATCGCTAATTTTCCGAGTGGCTCGGTGGGGGCCAGCAGTCGTTGCAGACGGGCCCCGGTGATGAGCGTATTGGACGTGGCGGGCACATCCTCATCGACTTCAAGTGCACTGCCTGGTGCGTCGCGATGTGATGCCGTCTCAAAGGAGCTCAAAGCCAGGGACCGCAACAGCGTTTCGGGGCTGTACTGAGCCAGCGCCCCGTCATCAGCGAGCATCTCAGTGAGTTCGAGGACGGCTTCTCGGCCGTATCGATTCGTCGGAAGCCAAGGCAATGCGCGGTACCAAGCTTCGAATGTCACGGTGAGCAGATGGTGGCGTTGCCTCAAATGTGTCTGCTCATGTGCAACGACAGCCCCCAATTCCGATTCGCTGAGCGTGTTGAGCAGCCCGCGGGACAGCACAGTGACGGAACTGGCGTTTGTACGTCCCGGCAGACAGTACGCCAGTGGCGTCTCATGTTCGATCACTTGGGTATCGGCGTCATCGACGGTGTTCGGCAGGGGAGTGGAGAGCAGGTCCACAAGCTGCCGGTGTCTTCGGCGGGCCCCCAGCACACGAAAGTAGGTGCGAGCCAGGGTCAGCACAAGGTGACCTCCCAGGAGTAGCCCGAGGCATAGCGCGAAAATATGCTGAGGGTGGACGTCCAGCTGGCCCAGTGACTCGTAGTCTTCGGTCAGCGTCAGCTGTACCGCGCCGCCGAGAGCATGTGGCAGGCTGTCACCGAACGGCGCCAATCCGTAGATGATCGGGGCCCCCACCATGGATAGACCTCCGGCCAGGGCGATCGCCTGCCAGAGGACCATGGCCGCCCATGGAGAACGTCCGCGAAAAGAAGCGGTGTGGAGGAGCTTCGGTACGGGGATAGCCAAAATGACGGCCAGGGCCGCTAGAAATAGGGCGAGAAGTTCCACTCCACCAGTCTATTTGGCGAGGACGGTCAACACACCTCAGCCGAGGATGCGGCGTAGAGCTGCTGCCTCTGATTCAGAGACACTGCCGATGAAACGGGCAAGGACAGCTTCGCGGTCAGGAACTGTGCCCAGCACTTCGTTGAGCATTTCCACTGTGTGCTCTTCCCGGGACGCGACTGCGGCATAACGATGAGGCCGGGAGGAGCGGGCACGCAGTACCATACCCTTCTTCTCCAGACGGGCAAGCACGGTCAGGACAGTGGTGACGGCCAAATCCTCATCCAACTGCTCACATACCTCATTAGCGCTCAGGGGCTGCTCTGATTCCCACAGCAGAGTCATGACTGAACGCTCAAGCTCACCGAGTGAAGCCATGCTGGTTGCTCCTTCTAGGCAGGGTTGTTATCCCTATAAGATACTCCGATCTGGAGCAACTTTCTACAAGCCGTAGAAGTGCTGCGGCGTGTCGCGCTCACGTGGTGGAAACGGACAGCGCCACGTGGCTCATAGCTTCGGGGCTGGAAGCGACTGCTTCTACGGGCTGGTCAACAGGAACTCCGGAACCGTCGCGTCGGATCAGCTCTGCCGGCAGCGTGCGCGCGGCACCGCGGCGATCGGCTGCCAGGGCCGGTGCCAGCACGGCAGCACCCAGAGTCAGGTGGTCCTCACCCCGGAGAAAGCGATGGGCTCGCACTCCACCAGTCGCTCGACCCTTGGCGGGGAACTCATCCAGATCCGTTACCTTGACGCTGGCACCACCGAGTCCATCGAGGGTCTCCGCACCGGAAGAGCAAGTAACCACCACGGCAGCAGCAGGTGAGTCGGTGGCAGATGCCGGAATGACGCCAAAACTGATGAGGGAGTCATCAGCGGCAAGCTTGATCCCCGCCACCCCGGTACCTGTACGGCCCTGGGGCCGAACGTTCGATGCGTCGTAGCGCAGCAGTTGGGCTGAGCGTGAGATGAACACCAGCTGATCGTTGTCCTCAGTAGCGACCGCGACCCCTATGACCTGGTCTTTCTCCTTGAGCGTAATGATCTCCCACTGGTCGCGGTTCAGCGGGTAATCGGGGGTGACGCGTTTGACGCGACCGGTATCGGTAGCAAGCGCAATCACGCGATTCAGCGGAACGAATCCGATGAGTTGTTCCTTCTTCTCCAGTCGCAGCGTGCCGGTCATAAAGTCTTTGACCTTCCCACCCTGGTTCAGGTTGATCGTTCCCCCTGCGATTTCCACTGTGGGCATTTCGATCACCGGGACGCGGATCATGCGGCCCGTACTGGTGACCGCGCCGATCTCACCACGAGATGTTGTCGCGACCAGGGACCGCAGGACATCGTGTCTGCGCCGCCGAGAGGGATGCAGCAGCGAGGACCGGTCAGTGGTTCGAGCGAGCATTCCTGAGTCCGAGAGCACCACCCAGCAGGGCGCGTCAGGGATCTCGAGTGCACCGGAGGAGATCGCGCCTCCGGCTGCCGGCGCGGCTGCCGTCACCTCGGCAGGGGCCTGCTCGGCGTCAATGAGCTCGGTGCGCCGTGCGTCACCGTACTTTTCTGCCACGTCAGTAAGTTCGTCTGCGACCGTCTTGCGCAGCAGAGTGTCGGAATCGAGGATGGCGCGAAGTTCCGCTATCTCCTCCTCGAGGTTCTGCTTCTCCTGCTCGAGGTCCAGGGTGGAGTACCGAGTCAGCTGGCGGAGCCGCAGTTCCAGAATATGCTCAGCCTGCAGCTCTGAGAGGTCGAAGATAGACATCAGGCGGGTTCGCGCAGTGGCCGAGTTATCGGCGGCCCGAATAATCTGAATGACCTCGTCAATGTCCAGGATGGCGATCAGCAGACCTTCAACCAGATGAAGACGATGCTGCCGCTTACCGAGCCTATGAGTGGTGCGGCGGCGCACCACGTCGATGCGGTGGTTTACGTAGACGTGAAGGAGCTCCAGAAGCCCCAGTGTGCGTGGCTGATCGTTGACCAGGGCAACGTTATTGATTCCGAAGCTTGTCTCAAGCGGTGTGTGCTTGTAGAGCTGTGCCAGGACTGCGTGCGGGTCGAATCCGGCCTTGAGCTCAATGACCATCCGGGTGCCGTGCTTGCGGTCGGTCAGATCCAGCACATCAGAAATCCCAGCCAGCTTCTTCGACTGGACGGCTTCTTTGGTCTTGGCGATGATGCTTTCGGGACCAACCATGTATGGCAGTTCAGTAATCACGATGCCATTGCGCCGAGCACTGACCTGCTCGATGTTCGCCTTAGCCCGAATCTTGAAACTCCCTCGACCCGTGCGGTAAGCCTCATAGACCCCGTCGAGACCAGAAATTCTGCCACCCGAGGGCATATCCGGCCCCGGTATGTGGGTCATGATGTCTTCTAAGGTGGCGTCCGGATGAAGGATCAGGTGGCGGGCGCCGCTGACAACCTCACGAAGATTATGCGGCGCCATATTCGTGGCCATGCCCACTGCAATACCTGAAGCGCCGTTGACCAGCAGGTTAGGAAACGCTGAAGGAAGCACTTTTGGCTGCATGAACTGGTTGTCGTAGTTCGGTTCAAAGTCGACCACATCTTCATCGAGGTCGGCAGTCATAGCCAGGGCCGCCTGTGCCATGCGCGCCTCGGTGTAGCGGGGAGCTGCCGGCCCGTCGTCGAGCGAGCCGAAGTTGCCGTGGCCATCCACCAGTGGAAGTCGCAGCGCCCAAGACTGAGCCATTCGCACAAGGGCGTCATAAATTGCGGAGTCTCCGTGCGGGTGCAGCTTGCCCATGACTTCACCCACCACTCGGGCGGACTTCACATGACCCTTATCTGGGCGGAGCCCCATTTGCGCCATCATGTAGAGGATCCGTCGCTGCACTGGCTTCAGCCCATCGCGGGCATCGGGGAGAGCGCGGGAGTAGATTACCGAGTAGGCGTACTCCAGGAATGACGTTTCCATTTCGGAGGAGACATCGATATCGGTGATGTTCTCCGGTGGGGTAGCGGGCGCAGCGGCAGCGGGGCGGCGAGCCATAAGAGGTGGAAGCTGTCCTTCGTCTCGTAAGCGGGCAGTTATCTGGTTAGTCTTGATCCTATGGGTGAGAAGCCGAAAGTCAGCGGATATCCGGCCCACTGGGAAGCAGATGTTGTGCTTCGCGATGGTGCGGCGGCACATCTGAGGCCGGTCGGGCCGGAGGATGCCGAGCGACTTCAACGTATGCATGCCGCCCAATCAGAGTCCTCAATCTACCTGCGCTATTTCACATACAAGTCAACGCTGACTGAGAAAGAGCTCCGCCGGTTTACCAACGTCGACCATGTTGACCGGGTGTCGATGGTGGTTCTGCTTGATGATGAGATCATCGGCGTCGGCGGATTCGACACGATTGATGACACGGCCGAAGCGGAGGTGTCGTTCAATATCTCGGACCGGCATCAGGGCCGTGGCTTGGGTTCCGTTCTCTTGGAGCACCTTGCTGCTGCAGGCCGCGAGCGCGGAATTGAGCGGTTCTCGGCCGAAGTCCTCCCCGAGAACCGCAAAATGCTGACCGTGTTCTCTGAGGCTGGTTACGAGGTACAGCGAAAATATGAAGACGGTGTTGTACTTTTAGAGTTCCCCATCGATCCCACCGACAAGTCTCGGGCCGTGATGGAGGCCAGGGAGCACCGGGCTGAGGCTCGCAGCGTAGGGGAGTTGTTGGCTCCCGAGCATGTGGCGGTGATTGGCGCCTCCCGTGAATACGGTTCCGTGGGGTATCACTTGTTGCAGAACATCATTGAGGGGCGCTTCACCGGTGGGGTCCACTCAGTCAATCCTGATGCGTTCGAGATCGGTGGTGCGCGAGCCTTCTCCTCCTTGGCGCACATCAAACAGGATATTGATCTTGCCGTGGTCGCCGTACCGGCCGAACAGTTGCTGCAGGTTGTGGCCGACTGTGGACGTCATGGCGTCAAGGGCATGCTGGTGGTCACCAGCACCGGCACCGACGAACAGCGAGAGGTGGTGCGTCTGGCTCGGCGCTGGGGAATGCGGGTCATTGGTCCGGCCTCGGCGGGTCTGATCAACACAGCACCCGGAAGTTCACTCAATGCATCGCTGTCCCCAACCATGCCGGTGCCGGGCGGGGTGGGCCTGTTCAGTCAGTCAGCGTCCATGGGCATTTCCCTCTACGCGCAGGCTCACCGTCGCGAGCTCGGACTCTCAGCGGTGATTTCTGCAGGCAACCGTGCCGACCTCTCCGGCAATGACGCCATGCAGTATTTCGAGGACGACGACGCCACCCGCGCCGTCGGAATCTACTTGGAGTCCTTTGGCAACCCCCGCAAGTTTTCGCGCATTGCCCGCAGGCTGTCGCTGACTAAGCCCGTCGTCGTTGCCACGAGTGACCTGATGGGTCACCGGTTGCCTCCGGGCCATGAAGTCCGGCTCTCGCGGGCCCCGTTGAGCGCGGTGGACGCGATGCTGACCAATTCCGGTGTCATTCAGGTCGGCAACCATGACTCCCTCATGGATGTGCTCGAGGTGTTAGCCACTCAGCCGCTTCCTGCTGGCAACACTTTGGGCATCCTGTCCAACTCACTGTCGATGTCGCGTTTGCTGGCAGATGCTGGCGAGGCCAATGGGCTGAAGCCCACCACTGTTGTGGGCAACCTGGACCTGGATCAGACACGGTCCCGCGCGGAGGAGAACCTGACTCGTGCCCTTCGGGAGCTTTTTGAGGACGACGACGTCGATTCCGTGGCAGTCTGCCTGCAGCCAACGATCACCGGTGAACATCACGACCACTCCCGCGCAATCTCCATGACAGCTCGGCAGTACACCAAACCTATGGTCATGTCCCTGATTGGGACTTTGGACTCGAGCATCCCGCTCAACTACATCGGCAACGCTGGACCGGTGATTGAGACGTCCGCACTGCAACAGGGGGTGCCGATCTTCTCTTCCCCCGCTCGTTCTATTTCCGCGCTGTCCAAGATCACCCGATACCAGACATGGCGGGCCCAAGGGGTAGGGGAGACTTTCGTGCCTGAGGGATTGGAGGGCACAAAGACCGCCAGGGCAGCAGATTCGCTCCTGTCCGGTTGGCTCGAGGCGGTTGAGGGCGCCGCCTTACGCCGACTGACTCAGGAGGAGACTCAGCAGTTGTTGGCCCATTACGGTCTCAATGTGCTCCCCTCCCTGTCGTTCGAGACTCCCGACGCCGCTGCAGCAGCCGCCGACCGCTTGGGGTACCCGGTAGCGGTGAAGTCCACCAACGACTACCTTCGTCATCGCCTGGATCTCGGAGGGGTGCAGCTGAGCATCGATTCCGAAAACATGTTGCGTCAGGTTGTCTCTGATATGCGCCGCAAGTTAGCCAAGTATGGAAGTCCCGGACTGGAGGTGCAGTCGATGGCTCCGACTGGGCAGGGGTGCATCGTCCGCGCCATCGAAGACCCGATGATCGGTCCGGTGCTCTCCTTCGGAATGTCTGGTGACGCCGTGGACCTTTTGGATGACTGGGCCCATGCTGTCCCGCCGTTGACTGATCAGGACCTGTCGCGGCTGGTCGGTACACCGAAGGCTGCTAAGAAGCTCTACGGGCATCAAGGCGTGCCGGCTGTGGATTTCGATGCTCTGGGCGATACCATCCAGCGGGTCGCGATGTTGAAGGACAACCACCCTCAGGTGGCAAATATTCAGCTCTCCCCACTGTTGGCCTCCCCGGAGGGAGTGAGCATTCTGCACGCAAGTGTAGATATCGCCAATCCTGAACAGCGGACCGATTCAGCTCGTCGGGCTATCTCCCGATACTGAGCATCCGAGCTCAGAGCACCCGGCCAGTGCGCCGGACATGGCGGGCCAGGGCCAACAGTCCCTGGTCAATGCTCACTTTCGGCTTCCAGTCAAGCACTTGGCGCGTGTGGCGCTGATCAAACCAGTGAGCAGTGGAGAGCTGCTCTGCCAAAAACCTCGTCATGGGCGGCTCATCCTCATGGGGTCCGGTAACGGCCCATACCTTCTCCACGACTGAGCCTGCCATCTTCGCTAGAGCAGGCGAGACGCGCAAGGACGGTCGGCGGGCACCGCCTGCTTCCGCGATGCCCATCATAAGTTCGCCGATGGGACGAGGTTCACCATTCGTCACCACCAGGCGGCGGTCCGGCATTGGCAAGGCGGCAATGTGCGGAAGCCTCCGCAATCCGGACACGAACGCATCGACCGCGTTGTCGATATACAGCGTGTCCACTAGGGGCGCACCGCTGCCCAGTAGGGGGAGCCTGCCGGACTTGGCGCGGTCAATGATGCGTTTGGTCAGCTGGCCGTCTCCCGGGCCCCAGACCAGATGCGGGCGCATGATGAGGACGTTGATTCCCACCGACCCGCGAGATTCAGCAATCAGCTCTGCCTCTGCTTTGGTCTGCGCGTAGTGGCCCACCACATGCTCTGGCTCGGCCGCTCCCGCGGGAGCGCCCACTAAGGAGGCCCCTGAGTGGGCGACTGAAGGGGAGGAGACGTGCAGTATGTTCTCCACACCAGCAGACCAGGCTGCGTTGAAGATCTGCTCGGTCCCGAGAATGTTGATCCGCTCGAAGTCTTCGCGTCGACCGGAGACTGAGACTTTGGCCGCCATGTGGATGATGGCATGTTGACCGTGCACGGCTTCTTCGACGGCACGGGTGTCGTCAAGTGACCCGCGGACATCCCGCACACCGGGCAGCCGTGAGGGGCTGCGCTGGAATGTCGTCACCTGATAGCCGAGCTCGGCCAGACGGCCAGCGACGCTGCGGCCGAGCAGCCCGGAGGCTCCCGTGACGAGGACTCGAGATGGCGGCAGAATCTCTGCCATATGCTGCTGAATCATGGCGCAGCCACCTTGTCTCCGGAGAGCACTCGGCTCGCCCAGGAGGCGAGGGACGTTCGGTCGATTTTGGAATTGTGCCTGATATCGGTGGGGAGAGTGTCGACCACCAGGACCGCGGAGACGGCGACGTCGGCTGAGACGTCCCGGACTCGTCTGCTGACCTCAGGAAGAGCCAGCGGGGAGGAACCTACAGTGAGGGTGCAACCGGGGGAGGGTTCGATGATGGCCACGACGGCTTGGGTTCCTGCGGGACCCACTCCCACTGCGGCCGAACGCGCCACCTCGTCGAGAGCATCCACATGAGTCTCTACCGCGCCGGGACCGATGGGACCCGCCGGGGTCGTCATCACATGCTGCAGCCTTCCCTGGATCCACAGGCGACCGGAGGCATCGAAGTGGCCGATGTCCCCCGTTCGGTGCCAGAGAAGTCCGCGATGCTGATCGCGTCGAGATTCACGGTCGGTCAGCCACAACCTGTCGTAACCACCCTTCAGATGTGCCGCTGAGACGACAATCTCACCGAGCACACCCACAGCCGCGCCAGGGTTTTGAAGGGCTTCCGCCGGCTTCCCGATCTCGTCCAGGGGCGCCACTGCGAACTCGACGCCTTCCACTGCGGTGCCGACGCAGACACCGAGCTGGTCGGTCTCCATTGCAGTGTGAATCTGCTGTCGGGTGATGTCTGCCTGCAGCAGTCCCTCGGTCATGCCGTACGGGGTGTGAAGTTGCGCCTGAGGAAACAGTCTTTGAACTTTGTCGAGCAGGTCCGGATGCACCGGAGCCCCCGCAGAAAGGACTAGCCGTATCCGCTGCAGCGCATCGGCCTGGTCTGCCGAGAGGTCCCCCGATGTGGCGACGACATTGCTCAGGGCTGCAGGGGAGCCGAAGAACATAGTGGCCTCACCTGCCGCAGCCGCTTCTGCGACAGCCTGGGCTGTGAGTGTGGCGGGTTTTGTCACGGTCATATCTGGGGTCACCGATGTCGCCCCAATAGCTGGTCCCAGCAGAGCGAAGGGCGCGAAGCCGGCGATCAGTGAGGACCCGGGACTCACGGAGAATGTTTGACGCAGCAGGGCCACCAGGGCTCCGAGACGCTGATGTGTGTAGACCACTCCCTTAGCCGGGCCCGTTGAACCAGAGGTGAAGAGAATGGCCGCCTCAGACTCGGGATCCGGAAGCGGTACCGCATCCAACGTGGTGGACGTCCCGCGTCGCAGTAGTCTTTCAACTGAGGCTTCGGCCCCGGTTATTTTCGCTGCCCTGGGCGAAAGCGCATCGACGCTGATCCGCTTTCCAGGCCAACCCAGTGTGCTCGCCACCATGAGGCCAGGTTTTTCTCCTACCACCCAATCGGGCCAGGCGCTGCGCACAGCGCGTGTCAAACCCCTCAACCCCAGCCCGGCATCAGCGACCACAGCCACTGCCCCGAGCCTCAAGCATGCGTAGAGGATCGCCGTGAGCTGATTGCCTGGCTGGACCAAGAGACTCACGCGGTCGCCATGTCGCATACCCAGTTCGTAGAACCCGGAGGCGAGTGAGTCGACCTGGGACTTCAGTTCCGCCCAACTCACTTCCGCGGTCTGATCACCGGCGAGCTGCACAACAGCGGGGGAGTCCCGCCTCCAAGACAAGGCCATCTGGTCAAGCTGATCGTGGAGACCGGTCACTTCGGCCACTGCCGGGGGTGAGACCGGCGGGGTGGCGTCGCCGGGTGTGAAGGTGTCACTGAGCCAAGTGAAGAGAACTTTCGCGATGTCCCGATCCTCTGCGAGGAGATGTCCAGCACCTTCAAACCGGTGCAGATCGGCGTGCGGGAGCCGGCGAAGCAGATCATGGAGATACTGGTCGCGGAAGACTGGGTCCTTCGGACCCCACATCAGCAGTGCAGGCTTGTCCCACTCGCACAGCGCCGCCGCGGACTCGTCCAGAACAGGGCGAGAGGCGTGATGCGCCGCAGCCGGAATGTCAGCAACGAACCCACCTATGCCGCCGCGGCCGTTTCGGGACACGTAGGGGGCCCGGTATGCGGCTGCCACCTCAGGCGCCAGGCCGCCCTCTGCCAATCCCAGCGTGACGCGCAGGAATGCGCTGGTGAGCACAGTGGAGCTGGGAAGTACTGCCGGTGCCATGGCCGCCCGCAACGCTGCCGGTACGGGCTCAGCTGCTGGGTGGTTCACTGCAGTGTTGAGTGTCACCACGGCGTCGACCGTGCTGTGGTGACGTGTAGCCCAAGCCAGTGAGATCGCGCCTCCCCAGTCGTGTCCGATCGTCACCACAGGTCTTTCGACGTCAATCTCCAAGGCTTCTGCAAGACCGTCAAGGTCGTCGAGACGCTGACTGAAACGCCGGTAGCTGGCCGCATCGGGGGCTGGTGGCTCGGGGTGCTCCAGACGGTCAGAAAACCCCATGTCTAGTTGATCAGGGGCCACGACCCTCCACGCGTGGTGCGGGGTCGCCTGCTGGATGGAGGCTTTGAGAACATTGCGCCAGAGGTAGGACCAGGTGGGGTTGCCGTGCACAGCCAGTATCGTTCCGGTGGGTGTAATCCCCTGAGCCGCCAGTGCAGGCCCGCTGTCCAAGACGTGAAATGTATGCGGGCCGTCCGAAGACTCCGCCCTCACCAGGCGGGACCACTGAGCCTCCACACCAGGTAGCGGAGTTTTAGTCAGCACATCAGCGGGCAGGCGTGCCCCATTGGCTGGGATAGGTTGCCACCAGCTCACCACTGAATCTCCACCATTGCCGTGTTGAGACCTGATCCAACGCCCATGCACAGCACACGCGCTCCGGGAAAGAGGTTCCCAGCACTGGCTTCACGGGCGAGAGTAATGGGGAGCGAGGCCGGGCCTACATTTCCCAGTTCGGGATACGTCACGGGGACGCGTTTCTTGTCGAGTTTGGCGGCCTTAATGATCGATGAGGTGTGCAGTTGGGAGACCTGGTGGGTGACGTAGGAGTCCATCTGCTGCCAGTCGAAATGTGCCCCAGCGTCCTTCCATGCATCCATGACCAGCTCCAGACCGCCGTCAAGAAGACCCCGCGCGTCGGTGAACATGCCACGGTGATCACCGACGCAGAGCCCGTGATGTTGTGTGGCAGCCCGTGTGACCCCACCGATGATTCGGTGCCCCTCCGGGTGGGCGTCGGCAGGTCCGATCACTGCAGCCGCTGCGCCACAGCCGAGAGTGAGGGACGCGAATTCGCTCATGAAATCTTCCCTCGACAAGCCATCTTCGAGGGAATTGATGCGGTCGATGGTGGCGTCTTGTACTTTGCGTGCGTCTTCGCCGTTGACGATCAGGACGTATTTGGCCTGTCCGGCGTCGATGAGGGAGCTGGCCAATGTGATGGCATTGACGAATCCGAGGCAGGCGTTGGTGATGTCGAAGTTCATGGCCGAGCTCGGCAGGCCGAGGTCGTGGTGTAGGGCTACGGCGACTGAGGGTTCCAAGTGTTCCCGGCTCACCGATGTGTTGATCATCATCGATACCTCCGAGGCATCGATCCCGGCGGCGTCAAGGGCTCTGCGACCCGCCAAAACAGTGCCTGCGCGAACGTCGCCGTCAGCACGCCAGTTCCTGCGGGCCCGCACACCTGCGACGCGTTGCAGGAGTCCGGTCGGCAGCCGCAGCCGCTTCAGGGCATCGGCGAGTCGCTGGTCCAGATGCTTTGATGTGAGCACCTCCGGAGCCTCAACTTCGGTCACCGACAGCAGCGCGGCATTGCGGTGGTGGAATGTCGCGTTTCCGTCGCCCTGGTTTTGAAGCACCGGTCCATTATCCAGAATCAAGCTGTTCGCTGCGAATCGGAACCACGAGGCCTCGAATTTCTGGGGTGGAGCCAGCGATACTATAGAGGGTTATGGGCACATCCACTGTCTCTCTGAAAGAGGCCATCGACCGCGGCGGGTTCTATCCGTCGCTGGTCCATCACACCGTTACTGACGCTCTTGACGGCCGCGAACCTGAACAGCAGATCGTTCACGTCGACACCCATTTCGACTTCGAAGAGGTCCATCGGCACATCACCGTATTAGTCCTGGCAGAGGATGTGATGGTCGTTGCGCATCTGGATGATCATGACGCTGACGAAGACCGGCCTTTCCAACATGAAGACGCTGGACCATCGGGATCATCCGAGGTAGTGGCGAGAATCTCAACGGAGGTCGTTCCCGTGGTCCGTCTCCGTTCGCTGATCCTGTCTGAGGTCCACCGGCGGCCCGATAAGTTTCGGCCGGATCGAGGTCTCGCCGAGGTCTCGCTCAACATCAACTGGACCGGCAGCGCCCGATTTGACTCGATGCCCGCGGACTGCGGAAATCCTGAGTGCGTCGCTGATCATGGAGACACCGGAACGGTCGTTCCCGAGGATGTGACGCTGCGGATCGCCGCAACCGCAGAGGGCGACACAGCGGTAGATGAGGCCCGCAGCTTCGTGCGCGCCCTGCGCCGTGCCACCGTGAAATACTCTCGCTGACGGTGTCTTCGAACCCTATGCCACAGGCACCTGCAGCAGCTGGGCCGCATCTTCGGCATGTACTGACGTCTGCAGCGGCTGCTTTGGGGATGGATGGGTTCACCAATCAGCTTGGCATACCACCTTCCAATATCTGTGTCGTGGTTCTCGCCGATGGATTGGGGGATCAGCTCCTCGCGGCGCATTCCGGGCATGCTCGGTTTCTTGCAGGAGCGTGGCGACGGCGAGGAACTGCCCACGTTCTGGACACCGGGGCACCAACCACGACGGCGTCGTCCCTAGCCAGTCTGGGAACGGGGCTGCCGCCGGGCCAGCATGGGCTTGTCGGCTACGACGTCCTCGCTCCGGAGCTGGGCCGAGTGGTCAATATGCTGGGCCAGTGGGATGCCGCAGTAGACCCCCACGCCTGGCAGCCCTATCGCACGGTATTCGAGCGGGCGGCCACCCTGGGTGCGAAGGTGGTCACCTCTTCTCGGCCCAAGTTTCGTCAGTCCGCGCTCACCCAGGCAGCCCTACGTGGCGGAGAGTTCGTCGGGGCGGAGACTATTGAGCAGAGATGTGTTTTGGCTGCAGAGTGGATCCGCACACAGAGGAAGACGGCGGGAAGCATCCGACATGGAGCTCCTGACCCGCTGATGGTCTACCTGTACGTCGACGAACTGGATAAGACCGGCCACAAAGCCGGGGTGGGCTCCGAGGCCTGGCTGCGCATGTTGGAGACACTTGACTCGGCGGTTGCACGGTTAGCCGGGCAACTTCACCAACAATATGGCGATCAGGCCACTGTGGTGCTTACTGCAGATCATGGGATGGTCAATATCGCAGAAGATCGACGGATCGATATCACCGGTTGCAGAGAGCTCCTGGATGGTGTCTCGCACACCGGAGGGGAACCACGTTTCCTGCAGCTCTACGCGGAAGATCCCCATTGTGCAGAGCATATTGCCGCCCGTTGGACGCAGGCCTACGGCGATCAGGCGTGGGTTGTCACTCGGGAGCAGGCAGTTGACGCCGGATGGTTCGGCGCTGTGGAAGAACGGGTCCTCCCTCGAATCGGCGATGTCTTGGTCGCCGTTCACACTGACCTGGCGCTGTTCCACACAGAACGGACCGGCGAAGCTCCTTTGAAGATGATCGGACAACATGGATCCCTCACCGAAGCCGAGCGCCGAGTCCCGCTGCTTGAGCTGACAAACCGGGGGTTCACGGAGTGAACAGCGCGGAGTAAGGGTCAGTCCTTGTTGCCGAAGAGGATATCGTCCCAGCGAGGCATCGTCGGACGCCGGGACGACCCCCGCTTCTTTGGACGGGGCGTCGCGGGCTCTTCCTCATCTTCCGGTTCCGAGGAGGAGTCGTCACCGGCTGAACCAGAATCTGCAGGACTCTCCTCATAGCTGAATCCCCATGCATCGGTGGAGTCGACGTCGGGCTCATCACTGGGTTCTTCGGCGTCGGCCGTCTCATGGCCCATTCCGGGCAGCGTGTCGGTGGGCTGCTCCTCCGCCGGCGGGCGGGCAGCCTGCTCATCCCGGGTCAGCAGAGTGGCGAGCTTGTCGTCACCGGACTCGTCAGCACCCAGACGCTGGCCCCGACGAGCACGCAGAATATCCAGCAGGTCCTCGTGATCTGCGCCGTCGCCTTGAGAAGAGATGGGTTTTACCGTGGATTCAGGGGCCGGAGCACCAGTTGTTTCCGCCTCATCGTCAACGTTGAACGGCTTGTCGACAGCAGTCAGGCGCCTTCCGCTGCTCGGCGCACGTCCTGCTGCCGGCAGCGAACTCAGTGACTCAGCCCACTTGTTCTCAGGCCGAACAGTGCGAGCGGCCGGGTCAAAGATCCACTCGGCCGGCGGCCTCTGACCGATACCCGCAGCATGTGTGTCCGATGACGTGAAATCAAAATCACAGGTGACAGCCCACCGTCCGTCTTCACGACGCCAGGCATCCCAGACCATTGACTCCAGTGACACGCCCATGGCGCGCAGACGCACCTTTGCCATCGCCTCCAGGGTTGCCGGGGCGTCGCCAAATGCCAACCGGTGCTGTTCTGCCGACGAAGCCCGGGCGACGACGGTGTCTTGCGCCCTGGCAGCATAGTACGCACGCTCATCGGCAACTGGTCCGGCATAACGCAGGACGTGTTGCCGGGTCAGCCCGGAGTCCTCCACGACTTGTTCAATGGTTGCTCCACTCCGTAAGCGCGCCTGAATGGCACGCGGAGAGAGTGCGGGCGCTTCTCGGGTCTTCTCGGTGGGGGAGGCTATGCGGGCCAAAGCCGCACGCAGCGACTGGTCCACAGGGAGGCCATATTCGGCGTCGGACCCGTCGGAGAGCAGCAGACGGGGTGTCTGGCGTTCCATCCCAGGGTCGACTCCCACGATCCGCAGATCCTGCATTAGCAGTGTCCTCCGTGTGAAATCGGTGGTTTGGTCATCTATTTTGGCAACTGTATCGCGGAGCACAGCTGGAGATGAGTGACCGGCTCAACCCCGCCTGGAAGGATTGATTCCGTAACCTGGTGACTCCGACTTGTCACCGAGCACGCGATACGACACAATCTGTGCGACCTTACTCGTTTGCCGGGCCTGCACCGACCTGGGCGAAAGATGCACGAACCACCATTGGAGCACCTGATATGGCTACCGATTACGATGCCCCGCGCAAGAACGACGACGACGTAAATGAAGATTCGATCGAAGAACTAAAGAACCGTTCCTCCAACCGTCAGTCCGCTGTTGTGGACGAGGATGAGACTGAAGCTGCCGAAGGCTTTGAGCTGCCCGGCGCCGACCTGTCGGACGAAGAACTCCAGGTTCGCGTGCTTCCTGCCCAGTCCGACGAATTCACCTGCACCTCCTGCTTCCTCGTGAGGCACCGGTCGCAGGCGATCGAGGGCCCCAACGGTCTGGTCTGCAAGGACTGCGAAGACTGAGCGGATCGTGTGCAGTCGGTGTCAGACTCGGTGGCGCACTCAGTCCTCGCTGATTGAGATGCCGCTGGTCTGAACCGGCTCACGGGATTCCAGCGCGGCCAGCACCTTCTCAGGGTGGCGGGTGGAGAACAGCCAGTACGGAGTGGAATCGCGCTCGTCAGTAATCTCTGCTGTGATCACGGGATTGATCCATCCTCGAATGCACTGATAGCTCCGCGCATCGAAACCCGGACCCAGCTGCTCGCGAGCCGCGCCGCCACGGTGGGCAACAACATGCCCAATATATTCGCGTTCGACTTGAGCCCGGCCTACTTTGAGCCACTTTTCGGTCACCTCAATGCGTGGAGTGATGGCTATCAGCGCGGCAGCACAAGCCGCCATGCCGATCACCAGGGCGATCACTCCATAAGTGACGCCGATGGGGAAGAAGATCGTGGAGAACGAGCCACCGATGATGACTCCCGAAAGCCAAATCCACCAGGCGGGCCACAATTTTTCGACGTAACGCACAGAATCACTCATAGGATCTATCGTCGCATGGAACGCGCTGCCGCGACCGTGTGTATCCCTTGCCGGTAGACTCATGAAACGTGAAGAACATTCAAGTTTCCCTGCAGCAGCTCGACCCTGAGCTGCCCTTGCCGCGCTATGCCCATGATGGTGACGCCGGAGCTGACCTGGTCACCTCCGAGGACTTTACTCTGGCGCCGGGGGAGCGCCGGATGGTCCCCACTGGAGTTGCTATCGCTGTCCCCATGGGTTGGGTGGGTCTTGTGCATCCACGCAGCGGCCTCGCCGCCCGGCACGGAATCAGTATGGTCAACGCACCGGGCACGGTGGATTCCGGCTACCGGGGTGAGTTGAAAGTGCTGCTGATCAACACAGACCCGTCTCAGCCGGTGAGTTTCCACCGCGGAGACCGAATCGCCCAGATTGTGTTCCAGGAGGTCTCACGGGCGGTCTTCAGCCCGGTCGACGAACTGCCCGATACAGACCGCGGCGCAGGAGGATTTGGGTCGAGCGGACTGAGTTCGACCACTGACAACTACGCCCAACAGCTTTAAGGAGTTTCATGCTCTTCGGCAAGAAGAAGAAAGACCAGCCGCAGCAGCCGGCCACCATCAAGGAGGCACTCGAGTCAGA
Source organism: Nesterenkonia haasae (assembly GCF_010119385.1). GTDB lineage: Bacteria > Actinomycetota > Actinomycetes > Actinomycetales > Micrococcaceae > Nesterenkonia > Nesterenkonia haasae. The sequence goes on along the minus strand of NZ_VFIE01000017.1, from coordinate 369,464 downwards.
GACTGCCGCCGATGAGCCTCAGATTGAGATCACGGAAGCTGAGGTGTCTGCCGATGGTGACGCCGTCAGCAGCGATCAGGAAGCTGTCACCGACTCACCCCCTGAAGAGGCCAACGACGAGGCAAGCAGCCCGCCGGCAAGCTTCAAGCCTGGTCAGGGCCCCCACGACTCTAAGGATGTGGATTCCACAAAGGGATACATCGATTTCGGGGCGATCTTGGTGCCGGCGGCCAAGGGACAGAAGATTCGCTTAGACATCGATCAGAAGACGAAGCGGGTGGTATCGCTGACGATCAGCATCGGTCAAGCCAGCATCCAACTCCAGGCGTTCTCTGCGCCGAAGTCAGGGGGCGTGTGGCAAGACGTGCGGGAGCAGATCCAGGAATCGGTGACCAAGCAAAAGGGCCGAGTCAGGATTCTCGATGGGCGTTTCGGTAAGGAGTTACACGCTCGTGTGCCCACTGTTCTGAAGGATGGACGCCAAGGGTGGAGGGCTGCTCGTTTCATCGGCAGTGAAGGAAGTCGGTGGTTCCTCCGTGGTGTGATCGGTGGGCGCGGGGCGATTGACCGTAAAGCCTCCGCCGGCGTAGAGGAGCTCTTCTCCAGGATCGTCGTCGTCCGCGGTGACGATCCTCTGCCGCCGCGTGAGCTGCTGAAGCTTAAGCCGCCGGCAGGTGCAAAGCGGATCACAGCACCGGGGCAGCAGAACCGTGCCAATGGGGTGTCTCATTCCACACCGCGCGGACCGTCGGACAGCTCCAACGATTCTCAGAACCCATGACGTCGCAGGACCCCCTGGGGCAACAGTTTTCGAGCTCGGCCGCTCGGAGGGTCTCTACGCACGATGATGGCTCGCTGGATGTAATGGGGTCCGTCGGCGGTTGGAGAGGGATCCTGGAGGCCGCTCTGCCGGCCACAAGCTTTCTGACCGCCTACATCATCGTTGGGGACCTGCCTATTGCCATCATCCTCGCGATCGCGGTCGGTGCGCTGTTCGCAGTGGTGCGAATCGTGCAGCGGGGGAGCTTGGTCCAGTCCCTCTCTGGTCTGGTCGGCGTGCTGATCTGTGCGGCATTCGCCCACTTCTCAGGTGAGGCCCGCGGCTACTACGTCCCCGGGTTTTTCATCAACATCGCCTATATTCTGGCACTGACCATCTCCATAGCTGTGAAGTGGCCACTCATGGGCGTGATTTTCGGAGTCATTCGCGGTGAGGGCTTTGAATGGCGTCAGGACAGAGTCCGGCGCCGCGCCTACGCCCTAGCCACCTGGATCATCACGGCCGTCCTAGCCTCCCGGCTCGTAGTCCAGCTTCCGCTGTACTTCGCTGACAACGAAACAGCCCTCGGAGTGACGCGAGTGGTCATGGGAGTGCCGCTCTATGCTTTTGCCCTGTGGCTGGGCTGGATGATTACACGTGAACGTGAGGCGAGTTCTGGCCCATGACCGGCCCCCAAGTGCTGACGCTGACTGTTGGGCCAATGTCCCACGGTGGTCACTGCGTTGCTCGCCATGAAGGACGGGTCATCTTCGTCCGCCATGCTGTTCCCGGAGAGACTGTTCGGGCTGTCATTACCGCCGGTGGCAGCTCTTCCCGTTTCTGGCGGGCCGACGTGATCGATGTACTGGACGCTTCTGACCACCGTCGCCGGCACCCCTGGAAACAAGCTGATGCGCTACGCGCCTACGATCACGACCAACTCCCCGTGGGGGGAGCCGACTACGGCCACATCACTGATGTCCACCAAAGACGGCTGAAGTCACAAGTGTTTCGAGACACGATGCAGCGGATCGGGGGCATCGACATCAACACCCTCGATACGGACCATATGGGGCCCGAGGGAGAACTCACGGTAGAACACCTGCCTGGTGCCGATGCAGCTGGTATGCATTGGCGCACCCGAGCCAGCTTTGGCGTAAACAGCGGTTCGCTGGCCATGAAGCCCAGCCGTTCGCATGAACTGATTCCACTGCGGTCCATGCCTTTAGCTGTGGAATCGATCGGCGCCTCGGGAATCTTCTCCTGGAATTTCGCAGGAGCACAAGGTGTCGACGTCGTGGCACCTGGGGGAGAGGGACCCCTGACTCTGCTCGTCAGGGCTGACAACCCCAGGGAATCGAAGCTTCTGACCGAGTTCGAGCAACGCCTCAGAGACTTCGCGAGATCTTCACCGGAGGTGGGCAGCATTATCCTGGCTTTGGCCGACGCCCAACCTCGCAAAGGTCGCCGTCGGTTCAGCCAGATGCAGCCCACCGCGGTGGACTATCGGTTGCTGCTCGGAAGCCGCACGATCAGCGAGCCCCTCCCTACACCCGTTCATGACCGTAACTCCGTGTCGCTGCCCCCAGAAGGCTTCTGGCAGATCCACCGCAGTGCCCCCAGTGCGTTAGTACATACCGTAGACCGGATGGCTCGACTGGCCGCCGGTGGCTCGGTCATTGACCTCTACGCTGGTGCTGGTCTCTTCACAGCCTGGGCGGCCTCACGAGTAGGCCCCGCAGGGCGGGTTCTGTCCGTCGAAGCCTCGGCGGCAACCTCAGATGCGGCGGGGGAGCTCTTCACAGGGGTTGAGGGCGTTGAAATTGTTCAAGCTTCAGCGGAGAGCGTGGCAACTCGACTCGTCACCAGCGATGTTGTGGTGCTGGATCCGCCGCGGGCCGGAGCCGACAAACGGGTCCTGGCCGGCATCGATTCGGCTGGACCAGGCCAGGTCATCTACGTCTCCTGCGATCCAGCCTCATTCGCGAGGGACGCCAAACAGCTCTATGACCTGGGGTGGATCATCAAAGATCTTGCTTTACTTGACCTGTATCCCAATACACACCACATGGAATCTGTAGCGCTTTTCGAGCGTAGCTAGCGGGCATGTCGACGCGGTGAGTCTCACCTAAGCCGAGCGAGGCAACGGTATGAGTAGGATGGATCTCGATGAGCGCGCACCCAGCGCTGTGGCAGCCCGCCAACGAGACTAAGGAGTCTAAGCGTGAGCACAGTGGACAGTTTCGGAGCAAAAGGCGTACTCAACGTCGATGGCGCCGACTATGAAATCTTTCGACTCAACGCGGTCGAGGGGCATGACTCCCTCCCGTACAGCCTCAAAGTTCTGTTAGAGAACCTTCTCCGCACCGAAGACGGCGAGAACGTCACCGCCGAGCACATCAAAGCAGTTGGTAAATGGGATGAGACTGCTCAGCCCAATACTGAGATTCAATTCACCCCTGGCCGGGTCCTGATGCAGGACTTCACCGGCGTTCCCTGCGTGGTTGACCTAGCCACCATGCGTGAGGCTGTAGCCGATCTAGGTGGTGACCCGTCGAAGATCAATCCGCTGGCACCTGCTGAGATGGTCATCGACCACTCAGTGCAGATCGATTCCTTCGGCAATTCTGACGCCATCGAACGCAATATGGACATCGAGTATCAGCGCAATGGTGAGCGATACCAGTTCCTGCGCTGGGGACAGACCGCCTTTGATGACTTCAAGGTGGTGCCACCCGGGATGGGAATCGTTCACCAGGTGAACATCGAGTCGCTGGCTCGAGTCGTGATGACCAGGGAAATCGAGGGCGTGCTGCGCGCCTATCCAGATACGTGTGTGGGCACCGACTCACATACGACCATGGAGAACGGTCTTGGAGTTTTGGGCTGGGGAGTGGGTGGCATTGAAGCTGAGGCAGCTATGCTCGGCCAGCCGATCTCTATGCTGATCCCACGGGTTGTCGGATTCGAACTATCCGGTCAAATCCCAGCAGGCGCAACCGCCACCGATGTTGTCCTGACCATCACTCAGATGCTGCGGGAGCATGGAGTTGTCGGTAAATTCGTCGAGTTCTTTGGTGAAGGTGTGGCGGCTGTGCCTTTGGCTAACCGTGCCACTATCGGCAACATGTCTCCGGAGTTCGGGTCTACAGCGGCTATGTTCCCCATCGATGATGTCACCATCAGCTACCTGCGTCTGACCGGTCGCACCGAAGAGGAATTGTCGCTGGTCGAGGCCTACGCCAAAGAGCAGGGAATGTGGCACGACCCCTCACGGGAGCTGCGCTTCTCGGAGCGTCTGAAGCTCGACCTTTCGACTGTGGTGCCTTCCATCGCGGGTCCGAAGCGCCCTCAGGATCGCATCGAGCTCACCGACGCCAAAGAGCAGTTCCGCAAGGACATCCACAACTATGTGGCGGAGGAGACTGCAGTCGTCAACGATGCACTCAACGGAAAAGTCGATGAGGCTTCTGACGAGTCCTTCCCCAGCTCGGATGCCCCTTCCCACAGCCCTGATGAGTCCCAAGACCCAGCTGATAAGCCTCGGCCAATGGATCCGTCTGCGGAACCGGTGGTCGGCCGACCTTCGAACCCAATCCCGGTGGCTATGCCCGACGGCAGGGAATTCAAGTTGGATCATGGGGCGGTATCGATTGCATCGATCACCTCCTGCACCAACACTTCCAATCCCAACGTGATGCTCGCAGCCGGTGTTCTGGCTCGCAATGCGGTGGAACAGGGCCTGACGCAGAAACCATGGGTCAAGACCTCGATCGCACCGGGCTCGAAGGTAGTCACGGATTACTACGAAAAGTCCGGTCTCATCGAGTACTTGGAAAAGATCGGTTTCTTTGTGGTGGGCTACGGTTGCACCACTTGTATCGGAAACTCTGGCCCACTTGAAGAAGAGATCTCCAAGACTGTGCAGGATGAAGACTTGGCAGTGACTTCGGTTCTTTCAGGCAACCGAAACTTCGAAGGTCGCATCAATCCTGATGTCAAGATGAACTATCTGGCATCTCCTCCACTGGTGGTTGCCTACGCTCTGGCCGGGACCATGGACTTCGATTTCGAAAATGATCCGCTGGGACAGAACTCCGAGGGTGAAGATGTGTTCCTTCGGGATATCTGGCCGGATCCCATCGAGGTGGAAAAGATCATCGAAGAGTCCATCGACACTGAGATGTTCACCTCCAAGTACGGCACGATCTTTGACGGTGACCACCGGTGGCAGTCCTTGGACACCCCGGAGGGTGACACCTTCACCTGGGATGAAAACTCCACATATGTGCGCAAGGCACCGTACTTTGATGGTCTCGAACTCGAACCTGAGCCCGTGACTGACATCGAAGGCGCGCGAGTACTGCTGAAGTTGGGCGATTCGGTCACCACAGACCACATATCACCAGCTGGTTCGTTCAAATCGGATACCCCCGCAGGACGGTACCTTCTGGAGAATGGGGTCGAGCGTAAGAACTTCAACTCTTACGGGTCTCGCCGAGGTAATCACGAGGTGATGATTCGGGGCACCTTCGCCAACATCCGGATCAAGAACGAGCTGCTCGACGGCGTGGAGGGCGGCTTCACTCGTGATTTCACCAATGACGGTGAGCAGGCTTACGTTTACGACGCTGCAATGAACTATCAGGAGGCTGGGATCCCGCTGGTGGTCCTGGGTGGCAAGGAGTACGGATCCGGGTCCTCCCGCGACTGGGCTGCTAAGGGTACAAGCCTTCTGGGCGTTCGCGCCGTGATCGTTGAATCCTTCGAGCGTATTCACCGCTCCAACCTCATCGGTATGGGTGTTCTACCTCTGCAGTTCCCAGAGGGTGAATCCGCGCAGACTCTGGGGCTGACCGGATTCGAAACCTTCGGTATTTCCCAGATCACCAAACTCAATGACGGGGAAGTTCCAGAGACGGTGAAAGTCACTGCAACCAAGGATGATGGCTCCACTGTTGAGTTTGATGCGGTCGTGCGCATCGACACTCCCGGTGAAGCCAATTACTACCGCAACGGCGGAATCCTGCAGTACGTCCTCCGCTCCTTAGTGAAGTAAGCCGCACGAGAGCGCGAAGCGGGGAGGGTCGGTCGTCAAACCGGCCCTCCCCGCTGTTAACCCCCAGTGGTCAGATCAACTGACTGATTCATGCAGATTCCACGCCCGAGTGGCCTGAACGGTCACTGCACGCGGGCCTGTGCGGCGTATGGTTCCCTCAGCCATGAGCATCTTGGCTGCGAACAAAGCTTGGCCAGTGTTGGCCTGCCCTTCATCGAAGAAGGATAGATCCACCACTCCGGTCCCATCGTCCAAAGAGATGAACACCACCCTCTTTCCAGACGCCATAGGCGGAGTTTGCGTAGCCACGCGAATCCCAGCGACCCTCACAGTGGCGCCGCTGCGCTGGTTTAGCAGATCCTTGGCATAGGTGACCCCTGCTCCTGCAAGATGTTCACGATGCACGCTCATGACGTGATCTGTCGTGTCCACACTGGTCAGATCAAGTTCTGTGGCTAAGACTTCTGTATCTGTAGGAGCTGACTGACCGGCGGGGAGATTGCTGGCTTCAGTATCAGAGATCGGCAGAGCCAACTGACCTGCTACTTGGAAAGTCCGTGTCTGCTGAGCTCTGCGTTGCCCAGTGTGCTCAATCCAGGCAAAAAGGTCATTGCGGCGATTGCGTCCTGTGCCTGCAGGAAGAAACGAGTCTAGGGCCCCGACTTTCGCCATGGACTTCATAGTGTTGAGTCTGGGTCTAGCTCGGGCCCGAAGGTCAGCCAGCGAATCGAAGGGTTGCGCGTTTTCAATCCGGCGGATCTCAGCTTCTGATATGCCTTTTAGCGTAGTGAGAGCCATACGAATCCCCCAGATGAAGTCGGGCTGGTCCCCGTTGGAATGCGTCGTTGTGACTGGAGTCCTCTCTAATCGGAAGTGACCAGTGGACCGATTAACATCCATCTGAAGCAGAGGTATCTCGAGACGGCGAGCCTCAGCTACCAAGAGCCGTAGTGGGTACATTCCAGGGTCGTGTTCGAACAGGCCCGTCATAAATGCGGCCGGATAGTGCGTCTTCAACCATGCAGACTGGTACGTGGGGACAGCGAAGGCCGCAGCGTGAGCCTTGCAGAAACCGAAAGAGCCGAAACTGGCCAACTGACGCCAGACTTCATCAGTGACCTCCTGCGTATAACCACGTGCTGCTGCGCTTGAACGGAAGAAGGATTCCACCTCCACGCTCTTGTCCGCCTGTGACAATGAGCGACGGAGCTCATCAGCAGCGGCAAGCCCGCAATCAGTCATCGTGTCCAATATCCTCAGGACTTGCTCGTGATACACAATAACGCCATGGGTCTCCTCCAGAATCTCGACCAGATCAGGGTGCGGATATCGCGTGGTTTCGAAACCGTGACGGCGTTCCAGAAACGGACGGACCATTCCTGCGCCCATCGGACCGGGGCGAAAAAGCGAAATGTCCAGGATGAGATCCTCCAGCGAAGCTGGGATGAGCTTCCCGATAAGTTCACGCTGACCAGGTGATTCAATCTGGAAGCAGCCCAGAGTGTAGGTGGATTGAATCAGATCAAAGGTCGCCTGGTCCTCAAAGCTGATGGTCTCGAGGGCGATGCATTCCCCAGTGGTCCGCTCGACCTCACGAAGACAATGGGCAATAGCTGACTGCATACGAACGCCCAGGATATCCAATTTGATGAAACCGGCTGGATCCATATCGTCTTTACCAAATTGGCTCATCGGCAAACCGGTCACGCCGCTTGGTTGAACAGGTGTAAGGCTGAGCAGGTCTTTGTCTCCCAGGATGACACCACAGGGGTGGGTGGAGATATGCCGGGGCAAACGATCAAGACGCTCAGTGAGATCGACCAGCAGATCGAGTTGAGCACGGCCTGAGACACGTTCAGTCTCAATGCGTTCAGCCAAATGTTTCAGCTCTGGCTTATCTTCCAAGGCCTGGCGAAACTCACGAGCAGGGAAACGCCACATGATTTCCGCCAGCTGGTCAAGCTCTTCATCAGGAAGTCCCAGAGCCATACCGGCATCCCGAACCGCACCGCGAATCCGGTAGGCGTTCTGCATGCTCATCAGAGTGACTCGCTCCCTACCGAACCGATCAAAGACTCGCTGATAGATCTCGTGGCGACGCTCAGATTCAACGTCGATATCAATATCCGGCAGCGTGGTCCGGTGCCGGGAGAGGAAACGTTCGAAGATCAGCCCATGCTTCAGTGGATCAATGGGGCTCACCCCCAGAGCGTGCACCACAAGAGAAGAGACCCCTGAACCACGGGCCGCGCAGCGCACTCCAAGTTCCTGAATGAGCCGCGTCACTTCCGCCACAGTCAAAAAATATGCGGAGAACCCCAGATCCTCGATAATCGCTAATTCGTGTTCCAACCGTTGACGCACTTGGGGATGCTCAAGTCGGGGGCCCAACCCCTGCCCGCAACGGAAACGCAGTTCCTCATCGGCAGAACCCTCAATACCGATCACATGGGCCTCAGGGATCTTTGGCACCCCGTATGTCATATGTTGTATGGGGTCGATCTGACAGGCAGTGGCCACATCTTCAGTGCTCGAGAGAATGCTCTCAGGTTTAACCACCGCTGTGCTGGCTTCACATATCTCGTCGGCGATCCTCAGCATCTCGGATTCAGGTTTAAGCCAGCCTTGGTCATTGGGCTGCAGCGGGGCGGAATCCAAACTGCTGAGCACACGCACGGCATCGAGAACATCCGCCGTAGCTGCTTCATCTGCCGCGCACAGTCGCACCGCATTGGTGAGCACCGTCGGCACACGGCAGGCCTCCGCAGCTGAGAGCATTCTTGCCGCATGGGCAGTGGAAAGTTCTTCCCCCGGGGGTGCAAGATGCGAAACAAGTTCCACATAGAGAGCGGGTCCCAGCAGCTGACGCCATTGTCTAAGAGCGGTGCGGGCCGGGCGATACCGACGCTCTGCTGCCAACATCCCGATATCAGATTCTGGCCCCAACAGGATGAACAGCTGTGGAGAGTCAGAGCTTGAAGAGTGTGACAGCTGCGCAAGCCGTTCCCGGGAGAGTGCCGGTTCAGGCCCGTTGCTCGTAGCGGATGTTCCTTCATGTGCAGCAGATACCGCCTGACACAGGGCGGCGTATCCCGTCTTGCTGCCATGGGCCAAGACCGTGACGCGTCCATGGCCCTTCACTGCAAGGTCAGCTCCGAGAATAGGTGCTAAACCATGGTCGCCACAGGCGCTAACGTGTTGGACTGCTCCGTAAATCCCGTTTCGGTCAGTCAGAGCTAGGGCGGGTGCTCCCGCTGCCGCAGCTGCGGCGGCTAATTCACCAGGCGTTGCTGTTCCGTAGTGGCTTGAGAAGCAGCTTGCTACATGCAGGTGGGTGAACGTCATTCCACCGCCTCAGGCTCTTGCGGGTTCTCGTGAAGACGCAGCAGGCGCCAGCGGTCGGCTGGCAGACTCCTGCCAACATCAACGGTGATTCGTTCAGCCGTAAGTGGGTCCTGCACTTGGATGCGCCACACTTCCTGGGACACCAAACCCGCCCGGCCACGCTCAGCGCGGGTTTCCTCCGTCCACCAGCGGCGCCGGGCAAACCAACGCAGCGGTTCAGCCACCACGTCATATCCACGCTCCCTCCACCATAGGTGCAGCGGCAGGCCCTGATCACTGACGACCACCTCTACATGTTCAGTGATACGACTCTCAGCTGATGCACCAAGAGTGTCTTTAGGGACGTTGCTGTGCGCATAGGCTGCCGCAGCTTCTACCGAGACCAATCGGGTCACTCCCGATGCGGGTCTTTGGTTTGGCTGCAGCCCAAGCGAGGCGGAGGAATAGTGCGGATGTGCTGTCATTGTCAGGCTCCTTGCATCATGGCGCGAACCTGATGGGAAGCGCGGAGCACCCATCGTATTCGAACATAGATTCGATAGCAATGATGAGCTTACGCCTAACCCCGGAGACCCTTACGGCCCGGCTTGTGGAGTCCCTGTTGGTACCTCATACGCAGCAGCTGTCCGGCAAAAGCTAAGGTCAACATGGTCGGCTGGTCAGTAATTCATCGCGTCAACCAGGGGAGAAGACCACATGCGCATTGTTGTTGTTGGAGCTACTGGCAACGCTGGGTCGGCAGTGCTGGAGGAACTCTCTGGCAGAGAAGAGATCACGTCGGTACTGGGTCTTGCGCGGAGGTTACCGGAGACAGCGTCCGAGCCGTTCAGTCATGCCGATTGGGCCACTGTGGACATCCAGTTTCCTGACTCGGTAAAGACCCTCGCCAAGTTGTTCTCCGGAGCTGATGCTGTGATCCACCTTGGCTGGCTCATTCAGCCGAACTCTAAGCGAGAACTGTTGCGCCGAGTCAATGTCGACGGTACAGAGCATGTGCTCAAAGCCGCCGCAGAAGCCTCTGTGAAACGTATCGCTGTCGCCTCCTCTGTGGGGGCCTACACGGCGGTGGATGACGATCAGCCGCGCGATGAGTCCTGGGGCACCGAAGGAATTGCTGGCTCCCACTACAGCGAAGACAAAGCCGCCCAAGAGCGGGTCATGGATGAGTTCGAAGCCCTTCACCCAGATATTGCGCTAGCCAGACTCCGCCCTGGACTTATTTTCCAAGCCGAGGCAGGTACCGAGATTCAGCACTACTTCGCCGGACGTCTGGCCCCAGTGCAGCTTCTCCAGATGGTCCGTCCGCCACTGGTTCCGATGCCGCCTGGTATCCGAACCCAAGCGGTCCACGCCCGCGATGTCGCAAAAGCCTACGTTGAAGCGGTCATTCGTGGAGCTCGTGGAGCGTTCAATATCGCTTCCGAGGAGCTTCTCACCGGTGAGGTGATCGCTTCCATCATTTCTGGTCGCAGCGCCGGCGGAGCCAAGATTGCGGTGCCATTTCATCCTTTGAAGTCTTTGGTGAGGGCAGCTCACCGAGCTCGGATACTTCCCATGGATGAAGGGTGGTTAGAGATGGCCAGGCATGCCCCGGTCATGGATACCTCTCGGGCACGTGCAATCCTCGATTGGCAGCCAGAAGTCTCCGGTTCGGATGCCTTAGCTGAACTCCTCGACGGTATGGGATCAGGGAGAGGACGCGGTTCGGTTCCGCTGCGACCCCGCAGCCAACCCGCGACGAGTGAGCATCCCTTGCCTGGCCACGAGCATGAGCTGCCTTCCAGTATTGATGCCGGACTGCTCCGCAGTTATATGGCTGATCACCTGGCCGGAGCCACTGCGGGCTTACAGCGAATTCAGGCCATGGCGGACGCTTTCGACGACACCGCTGTCTACCCGCAGCTATCCCAAGTGGCAGAGGCTATCGAATCTGAGCATCAGTGGCTCAGCGAACTTATTCAAGCTCAGGGGTTTCCACGTCCGGTCATCGCCGCCCCGGCACTCTGGCTCGCTGAACGACTAAGTCGCGCAAAACCCTACGCCCGACCGCTGAAGCGTTCACCTGCCGCCTTGGTGTTGGAGACAGAGCTGATGCTGGCCGCCGTCACTGCTAAACGCCAGGGTTGGCAAGTGCTCTCGGACTACGCTGATGAGCTTGGAGTAGAAGCTTCAGTGTTCGATCGGCTCGTCGAAGCCGCTGATGACCAGCGGCGTGACCTAGGCGAGGTCCATACCTATGCTAGGCAGCGGGCCTTCCGCACTGACCGCGCTACTTTCGTGCCGGGGGAGTAGCAGGCCACCGACTGCTAGGGTGTGAGGTCGTTCGATAAACAAAGGGATGTGAACCATTTTGTCTGAGAACACCATCTACCAGTCCAGTACACAGATCCAGCTCATATCCCGTCCGGCTGGCTGGCCGAGTGCAGAGAACTTCCGCACTGTGAGCGTTCCACTCGACGACCTCGGTGAGAACCAGGTACGCGTCGCCAATGAGTTCATCTCAGTTGACCCCTATATGCGTGGCCGAATGAGCTCAGCGAAAAGCTATGTTCCACCCTTTGAACTTGGTGAGACGATGGACGGTAGCGCTGTTGGCCGAGTCATCGCTTCCCGCTCGGGGTCCCTGCCGGTCGGCACTCTAGTGTTGCACCAGCTGGGTTGGCGCGATATCGCCCAGGGCGAGGCCAGTATGTTCCGGGCCGTGCCGGAACTTCCAGCGGCCTCACCCTCCCTCTATCTCGGCATTCTGGGGATGACCGGTCTCACCGCTTATGTGGGACTGACCGAGATTGGCGCTGTTGCTGCGGGCGACACGGTTTTCATCTCAGGTGCAGCCGGCGCCGTAGGCACCGCAGCTGGACAGATTGCCAGGCTGCTGGGCGCCAACCGCGTCATCGGATCGGCAGGCTCCGATGAGAAAGTCTCTCTGCTGAAAGAGAAATACGGATTCGACGCCGCACTCAATTACAAGACCGCACCTGTGCGTGAGCAACTGCCTGAGCTGGTACGCGAGGGAGTAGACGTCTTTTTCGACAACGTCGGCGGTGCCCACCTCGAAGCAGCCGTAGATGTCATGAATACCCATGGCCGGTTGGCGATATGCGGCGCGATTTCACAGTACAACGCCACAGAGCAGCCCAAAGGCCCGGACAACTTGACTAACTTCATCACTCGAAGCCTCACAATGCGGGGATTCACCCTCAACCACCACCTCCACAGAGCCGGGGAGTTCAACGAGAGGATGACCGAGTGGTTTGCTGCTGGAAAAGTGGCCTACGACGAGACAGTCGTCGATGGTATCGACAATGCTGTTGACGCTTTCCTCGGCATGATGCGTGGCGCCAACACCGGCAAGATGGTGGTCCGCACGGGTCTTCGTGATACCGGATAGATTCCAGCCTGCATTCAGCATATTCCTAGGTAAAGTGCACCTGACAAGCGCGTTTGCCTCTTTTGAGTAACTCGTAAAAGAGATACGCTGAGACTGTCCACCCATTTTCACGAGGAGCAAAGGAGTGTCATGGCTGACGACCAGATCCTCACCACCCGCCAGGGCCAACCGGTGACGAACAACCAGAACCAGCGCACCATTGGATCCCGAGGCCCCGCCACTCTGGAGAATTACCATTTTCTAGAGAAAATCAGCCACTTCGACCGCGAGCGTATCCCGGAACGGGTCGTGCACGCCCGTGGTTTTGTGGCCTACGGGGAATTCGAGGCCACCGGCAAAATCGGTGATGAGCCTGCCTCCACATACACACGGGCTAAGCTTTTTCAGGAGGCGGGCAAGAAGACCGACCTGGCCATCCGATTCTCCACCGTTATTGGGGGCCGGGACTCCACAGAAGTTGCCCGCGACCCCCGTGGATTCGCGGTGAAGTTCTACACCGAGGACGGCAACTGGGACCTGGTGGGCAACAACCTGCCCGTCTTCTTCATCCGCGACGCTCTGAAATTCCCGGATGTGATCCACTCACTCAAGCCAGATCCCATCACCTTCCGTCAGGAACCCAACCGCATCTTCGACTTCATGAGCCAGTCTCCGGAGTCGATGCACATGCTCACTCATCTGTTCAGCCCCCGAGGAATCCCCGCAACCTACCGCCATATGGAAGGCTTCGGGGTCAATACCTACAAGATGGTCAACGAACAGGGTGAGACGGTCTTGGTGAAGTATCACTGGCTGCCACGCCAAGGGGTGGCTTCGCTGTCTGAAGATGAGGCTGCGAAAGTGCAGGGCCAGGAGCTGGGCTCCGCATCCAAGGACCTCTATGAAGCCATCGAGCGCGGAGATTTCCCGCAGTGGGACCTGTATGTACAGCTCATGGAGGACCACGACCACCCTGAGCTGGAGTGGGACCCTCTGGATGACACCAAAATCTGGCCGGAGCACGACTTTCCCCTGCGGCATGTCGGCACTATGACGCTGAACCGGAACATCCGGGACTTCCACAATGAAAATGAGCAGATCGCAATGGGAACCGGCGTGCTCGTCGACGGTCTGGACTTCTCCGACGACAAGATGCTCGTCGGCCGAACCTTCAGCTACTCCGACACCCAGCGCTACCGCGTGGGGCCGAACTACCTCCAACTTCCGGTGAACTACCCCAAGGGAGTCGACGGCAAGGTTCACACCCATCAGCGAGGTGGCGAGATGAGTTACCACACTGACGTTGCTCCGGGACAGAACCCTCATGTCAACTACGAGCCAAGCATCCACAATGGACTCAATGAAGTTGCCGCCAAACCCAACAACCCGCCGCAGATCAGCGGCCACCTCACCCAGGCGAGCATTGAGCGCACCAATGACTATGTCCAAGCGCGCGGTCGCTACAGCACCATCAACGACTGGGAACGCGACGAGTTGGTCGATGTGATGGGCACGCTGCTCTCCACCTGCGAGGAAGACGTGCAGCAGCGCATGATCTGGCATTTCTTCATGGTCCATGACGACTACGGACACCGCGTCGGTCAGCAACTGGGGATATCCGTGGACGACGTGGCCCATCTTCGGCCGCTTGCTACCCAGGACTTCACGGAAGCTGAGCATCAGCGATTGAAGAATCTGGGCAGCAACGGTGACACGCTCGATCCTGAGCAGTGGGGCGGGTGGACCTCTTCTGTGCAGAACCATCAGGCCACCGCAGAGGACGTGCTCTCAGGCAGCTTAGGCCAGCTGGAGTACTCGCCGGAGAAGGCACCGGTGGGGGCCAGCACCAGCTTCTGAGAAGGAGGACTACTGTTGGCAGAGAGAGTCACCAACTGGTCCGGTTCAGTCAGCTTCACCCCGGAGACCATCGCCGCACCGAAGCACACCGGTCAGCTCATCACGCTTCTGAAGCGCGCTGGCCGGGACGGCGCAACGGTGCGGCCGATGGGCTCCGGCCACTCCTCTACGCCCATTTTCAGCACCAGCGACGTGCTTCTGTCCCTGGACAACATGAGCGGAGTCCTGGAGGTCGAACCCGACGCAGGGTGGGCGAAAGTTCTTCCGGGAACCGGCCTGCGAGACCTGGGCGAGCAGCTGGCCGAACACGGTGTAGCGATGGAAAATCTCGGGGATGTTGACTACCAGGCCATTGCCGGTGCTATCTCCACCGCGACTCATGGCTCAGGGATCACCTTGGGGAATCTTTCCTCGACACTTATCGGCGGCGTCCTCATCAACGGCCTGGGGGAGGAGGTGCCCTTCGGCGTGGACGCCGGGGTATCGCCTGCAGAGTCGGTCTCCGATGACTTGCTGCGCGCAGCTCAGGTGTCTTTCGGGACGCTGGGCGTACTGACTTCACTGACTCTTCGTGTGGAGCCAGCACACCACCTGCACCGGCTGAACTGGATCACGCACATCGATTGGGTGTTGGAGAACTATGCGGAGCTTGTGGAGACGAATCGCAGCATGGACTTCTACTGGTATCCACGCAGTGACCTCGCTCAGGTGCGCACGCTCAATAAGCCTGGTGATGAACCCGCCCTGACGCCTGAGGGAGAGCCCTACACCGAGCTGAAGAAGGATGTCACCGGGCCGAATTACGAGGTCATCCCGAATGATCGCATGCTCCACTTTGAAGAGATGGAGTACATGCTTCCTTTCGACCAGGACCTTGCTGCGTTCCGACGTGTTCGCGAGCGGGTAAAGGCCAAGCATCGCGCGGAAGTGGGCTGGCGAGTGTTGGTGCGCACCATTGCTGCGGATCACGCGATGCTCTCCAATACGGAGGCAGAGTACCGGCAGGGCAGCCCCTCGATGACCATTGCGCTGCTGCAGAACAACACCCTGCCTTTCAAAAGGTACTTCGATGACATTGAACCCATTTTTTGGCAGTTCGACGGTCGGCCTCACTGGGGTAAGAAGCACACCCTGAAAGGCGCTGAGTTGGCTCCGCTCTATCCGCAGTGGGATGCATTCCATGGCATCCGCCGAAGCATGGACCCAGACGGCCTGTTCATGAACGACTATCTGCATGAGCTTTTCGGTGAGGAGAAGTAATGGCCCTTTTGTCTAGAAACAACGATGCCGCCGGAGGAGGCCTTGGCCAGAAGACCTGGGTGTTCTCGGCCGGCTTCTCACCGAGCCAGAGCACTGGATTCGAGCCCGACTTCACCTCCCGGAACACGCTCTGTCTGCTCAACGCCGGAGAACAGCCAGCCTGCGTGAAGCTCACGGTCTACTACGAAGACGCTGAGCCAGTGGGCCCCTACGAGGTTGCTGTCGCTGCTCGCCGGGTGAAGCACCAGCGCATCAACGACCTCATCGAGCCGGAGGCTGTGTACTTGGACAAGCCCTACGGGTTGGTTCTTGAGTCCGATGAACCAGTTGTGGCTCAGCTCTATTATTTGGACTCCCGCAATGGCAATCTGGCGGTTTCTCACCTGAATCCCGCGCCACTGCTCTGACGGAAATATCAGCGCACACGACGACGCCGCCGGGAGCGCTCTAGGTCCGGCAGCGTCGTCGTTTCTTCGGTGATGTCAGTGATTACGCAAGGCGTCGATGAGCTCGTCTTTATTCATCTCTGAATAGCCTGTGAGATCGACTTCCTTGGCTCGCTCCCGGAGCTCAGCAACGGTCCAATCCTCATACTGTGGTGAGGTGCCGCCCTTCTTGCCCTGGGCAGATCGTCCTTCCT
This sequence comes from Nesterenkonia haasae, assembly GCF_010119385.1. Taxonomy (GTDB): domain Bacteria; phylum Actinomycetota; class Actinomycetes; order Actinomycetales; family Micrococcaceae; genus Nesterenkonia; species Nesterenkonia haasae. The sequence goes on along the minus strand of NZ_VFIE01000017.1, from coordinate 353,173 downwards.
TATTCGCGGAGTTCGCGATGCGGGCCGATTTCTCCTTGGAATAGCCTTGCTCCTCGCGGAGTTTTTCGTAGAGTTCCTCATCTTTGACACTGGACCGGCTCTGCTCAGCCATGGGTCTAACCTCCTGTGAACGGTTTTCCACCGGTAACGGGAATGACTGCACCTGAGGTGTAGCTGGCCTGTTCGGACGCCAGGTACACATACGCCCCTGCCAGCTCGGCCGGCTGACCTGGACGGCCCATAGGGGTGTCCTGGCCGAACTCTTGGACTTTGTCCTCGGGGAAGCCGGTGGCAGGAATCAGAGGCGTCCAAATGGGGCCTGGGGCCACACCGTTGACCCGGATGCCTTTTTCGCCCAGCTCGGTGGCAAGCACCTCGGTGAAGGCAACCTGCGCGGCTTTGGTCATGGCGTAGTCGAACAGCGGGGGAGCGGGACTAGCTGCTTGGACCGAGGTAGTAGTGATGATGGATGAACCTGGTGCCAGGTGTGGGACTGCCGCCTGTGCCACCGCGATGTGCGAGACCAGGTTTGTTCCGAAGACTGTCTCCACCTCAGAGATAGGTGTGTCCTCGAAAGAAGTACGCGCACGCTGATAGGCCGCATTGAGCACTACTACATCGAGTCCTCCCAGGTCCTCGACGGCCCCTTTGACAATCTCCTCGGCGGCACCGTCTTCGGTGAGATCGCGGGGATAGAGAGCTGATTGCTGACCGGCTTCGCGAATCAGCTGTGCGCAGGCCTCTGCGTCTTCCTGCTCCTCAGGGAGGTACACGATCGCTACATCCGCGCCCTCCCGCGCAAAAGCGAGGGCTACCGCACGGCCGATCCCGGAGTCCCCGCCGGTAATGAGCGTTCGCTTTCCCTTAAGCCTGCCTGCACCTTTGTAACTGTTTTCCCCATGATCCGGACCAGGAGTGGTCTCCGAGGTGAGGCCGGGCTGCCCAATGTCACTGTGTTGGGGCAAATCGTCGTCGTAGTGTTTACTTCGCGGATCGTGCTGCGCTTTGTCGGTCATAACACTCCTAGAGATGATGCATGTCAATTGTCATTGGGATCGGTGAGGTTCCAGAACGACTTTGATGCATCCGTCATCCTTTTTCTGGAACATCTCATAGGCTTCTGGGGCCTGATCTATCGGCATCCGGTGCGTGACGAAGTCGTCGACGCCGAGAGGGTCTGCGGGATCTTCCACAAGCGGGAGAATGTCCTTGACCCACCGTTTGACGTTGGCCTGCCCCATCGTGATCTGAAGCTGTTTGTCGAAAAGCGACAACATCGGCAGGGGAGAGGCCTGACCTCCGTAGACTCCGGAGAGGCTCAGTGTTCCGCCCCGACGAACAAGGTCGATTCCGGTATAGATGGCTGCCATGCGGTCAAGCCCGGCTTTGGCCATAAACGGTTGACTGATCTTATCGGGAAGGTACTGCACGCTGCGCTGGGCAATCTTCGCGAATGCCGACTCGGGATCACCGTGAGCTTCCATTCCCACAGCGTCGATGACCGCGTCAGGACCGCGTCCCTGCGTGGCGTCACGGATCGCTTCAATGGAGGAATCGGAATTGTCATACACAAGAACTCCGTGCCGTGCGGCCATCTGCCGACGCTCGGCAACTGGGTCAATCGCGTAGACAGTCAACCCATGGTGCTTGGCGATTCGCGCCGCGAACTGGCCGATCGGTCCCAACCCGAGAACTGCCACAGACTCTCCCGGAGAGCGCTGCGCGTACTCAACCGCTTGCCAGGCGGTTGGCAGAACGTCAGAGAGGAACAAGTACCTGTGATCTGGTAGTTCATCTCCGACCTTGATCGGACCATAGTCAGCATGAGGGACGCGGAGGAACTGTGCTTGTCCTCCGGGAACTGATCCGTAGAGCTGAGAGTAGCCGAACAGGGGAGCCCCTGAGCCCTGATCCTTCACCTGGGTCACTTCGCACTGGGTCTGCAACCCTCTGGTGCAGAAGTAGCAGCTTCCGCAGGCGATCTGGAAGGGAATGACGACGCGGTCGTCAGGACGAACATTGCTGTCAGGACCAGCCTCAACGACCCGCCCCATCGGTTCGTGACCCACGATGTCCCCGGGGGTCATAAAGGGTCCTAGAACTTCATAAAGGTGAAGATCTGAACCACAGATGGCTGTCGATGTGACCTCGATGATGGCATCATTGGGCTGCTGGATCACCGGATCTGGGACAGTTTCGACGGAGATTTTTCGGGGGCCTTGCCAAGTCACTGCTTTCACAGCGTCCTCCTCGAACGGTAGGTTGACGCGTTGCTTCGATCGCTCCCTAGGCTAGCGACACTTTCCTTGTGGCTTGCTGAGCATCAGCCGAAGGTTTCGACAAAGAAGTCCCAGGTCAGGGCCGATTCTCTGGGCTTCGCGAGCCCCCAGGCGTCAGAGAAAAGGGGAGCACCCGTTGAGACAGCGCTCTCCGGCCCAGCAGAAACACCCCAAGAGTCGCGGTGGCGACCAGGATGAAGGAGAGCTCTGCTCCACCGTCGGTGAGCAGCACACGCAGAACCATACCTGTGGCCACCGTGATCCCCACGACAACAACTCCCGTAGGCCATAGCTGCGAGGCTCGCGCCCAAGAACGTGTCACCAACCACCCCAGCGCAAGACCGACGAGGAAAGGCCATGCTGTTGAGGCGAGATCAACCGGTGATAGGCCCGAGTCGTGCGAACGGTTGCCAAGCAGAGCGAACACCACGATCAGCAAGGCGTCGAGGACGAAACCTAGTGCAGCCATCATGACCCCAGAATACTTGGCCGGCATATGAGTGCCTGAGGCTTCAAGGGGCCGTGATGTTTCACCACGCGTGGTGAGAGTGATGCTGTGCTCGTCAGAGCAGTTCTGAGCTACTGTGATGCAGATGAAGGATTCATCGAAGAATCACGACGGCGCTCATGCCTCAGTCACCGGTACCGCCGAGCTGGGGTTCGTCGAGGAGGTGCTCGATACTCTCGAGGACCTCTACACCACCACTGGGGATGTCTCTGCTGAGGACCGAACATTCTTTTCTCTGGCCGTGAGTGAAATCGCCACCAATATTGTGACTCACGGCGAGACGGAGACCGAAGTGACCGTCACTGCTGATCTCGCGGTCGACGACGAGTCGCTGTCTGCTGAGTTCCAGGATGATGCGGAACCCGTTGAACTTCCCCTGGAAGCTGCGGCCTTGCCAGACGAATTCGCCGAATCAGGCCGGGGCCTGGCCATTGCGAAGATGGCGTTGGATCAGCTCAGCCACAAAGCCGACGACGGACACACCTGGCATCTGATGAGAAGACGTCGCCCAGGGGAGTGACCAAGCTTTCGAGGTGATCACATTGCAGAATCATGTAGTGCCATGTTTCGGCATCTGAACCTCTCCATGAAATAGGGTGGGCACGAACTATCCTGAATGCACACTGAGAGGATCCCTAATGTTCGACGAGAAGCGTCGGCAACGTGCGCTGGATGAGCTCAATGTTCTGGACACGCCTCCTGATGAACGCGTTGACCGCATCACGCGGCTGGCCCAGGAGATCTTCGGAG
>NZ_VFIE01000017.1:209979-349601 GCF_010119385.1 Nesterenkonia haasae | reverse complement strand
TCCCTATGGCCAGCGTGAATCTGATAGACCGAGAACGTCAGTGGAGCAAATCTGCGATGGGTTTTGAAGCCGAGGACGTACCTCGCCAAGAGACCTTCTGTGACACCACGATTCAAGAGCCGGACAGCCTGGTGATTGAAGACTTGGAACTCTATGCGCCCTTCGCCGATAGTCGCTACGTCACTGGCGCACCCAATCTCCGCTTCTACGCGGGGCACCCGCTAGAGGCACCCGGCGGTGAACGCGTCGGAGCACTGTGCCTTATGGATACTAAGCCTCGGCGGCTCGACGAGCAGGATCGCCAACTGCTTCGGGACCTCGCCCGGTGGGTACAGACTGAGTTGGCGCAACAGCAAGAAATTGATCACGCAGCTGTTATCCAGCGCGCACTTCATCCGCGCGACTTGCCTCAACCATCAAGATTTACTGTCAGGGCAGGATCGAGGCCGGCCGACGGCGTCTCAGGTGACTTTCACGTTGTCATTCTGCGCGACGGTCGTCTTCGTATCACCTTGGCAGACGTCATGGGCAAAGGGACTGGAGCGGGGATCATCGCCTCTGCGGTGCGCTCCTCAATGCGCACTGTGCCGACTCGGACGCTCCTGGAAACTGTGACTGACATTGATGCGCTGCTTCAGGAGGACATCGGGGACCTCAACATGTTCGCCACAATTTTCTGCGCAGACATAGATGTCACTAGCGGACACATTCAATACGTTGACGGCGGACACAGTCTGAGCTTCATCTACCGCGCCGACGGATCGTGGGAACATCTGCACTCGACGGGCCTGCCGCTGGCGATGGGTCTGGGGGAGCCCTACGGGGTCAACAGTGCGCAACTGAATCCTGGAGACGCGCTCTTATGCTGCAGTGACGGTGTTTTGGATCTGCTGGATCCAGACGATCCCTTCCAGGAAGTCAGCAGAATATTGGCCGAGCACGGCGTCGATGGGTCTGTCGCGGAGGCGCTGGCATTCGCAGAACGCCGAAAGGCCTCCGATGATGTGTCTGTAGTGACCGTAAGAAGACAGCTCTAATCGGGCAGTCCATATGCCGACAACTAGTCGTAGCCCTCGTGTCTGGGACGGGGTAGCCCTTACTAGCCAAGCAAGAGACACAACCTGACATAATGTAGATTATCGGACTAGAGGAGTTCCGGTCATGGGCTTCTCAAGCAGCTCAGAGCAGCCATCGCACAGAGACACCCAGCTTCGGCGCATCGTGGCGTGACACTTTTCGTCCCGTAATGCTGGGCTCGCAGCATTTGCGCGTAGTGTGAAGAGCAGCAGACAGTGTGACCGCCGCCGCAGTGACCTCGACGTTCCCAGGAGCGCTCGATAGAGTTATCAGGTAATGCAGACGCAGGTCACAGGGTCCTTAGAGAGATTCGCGTCACAGAATCAGGAGGTTTTGGAATGATCGAGTGGTTCGGTGAAAACCTCTGGGCCGCCTGGCTTGCTCTGACATTTGTGCTGGCAGTCGTGGAGTCCTTCCTGCTGGATCTGATGTTCCTCATGCTTGCTGTCGGCGCTCTAGCCGCCATGACAGTATCGCTGGCCGGAGGTGCAGCCTGGATGCAGGTTGTCGTCGGCTCCGTGACCGCCCTCCTCATGCTGGGCGCGGTGCGGCCCATTGCTCTCAAGCACCTGAAAAAGGGCTCAGCAGACCAGCTCACCAATATTGACCGGATGGAAGGCATGGAAGCCCAAGCCATCGAAGCTGTGACTGAAACAGCGGGTCTGGCCGAAGTCGATGGAGACACCTGGACCGCGCGAGCGGCCGGGAACTTCCAGATTGAGCCTGGGACCACGGCGGTGGTGGAATCGGTGGACGGCGCCACCGTCTATCTCAGGCCGGCCCCTAGTATTGAGTGGAACGATCCACAAACACGTGAAGCCTAATATGTATACCGCAACTCAACAGGACGGATAGCCGACATGCCTGAAATAGTCGTGATCGTCGTACTCCTGGCGCTTGTGGCCTTCGTGGTGGTGGTGCTCGCCCAAAGCGTACGCATCGTCCCCCAAGCCCGCGCCGGCATTATCGAACGCCTCGGAAAGTACCAGCGCACTCAGGGTCCGGGTCTGACCCTACTTGTCCCCTTCATTGACCGACTCTTGCCCATGCTGGACATGCGTGAACAGGTGGTCTCCTTCCCACCCCAGCCGGTCATCACTGAAGACAACCTCGTAGTCTCCATCGACACTGTGGTGTACTTCCAGATCACTGACCCTAAAGCCGCGACTTACGAGATTCAGAACTACATCGTGGCCGTCGAACAGTTGACTACCACCACATTGCGCAACGTCGTTGGCGGCATGAACCTCGAAGAGGCACTCACCTCCCGTGACCAGATCAACTCTATGCTGCGCGGTGAGCTGGACAAGGTAACTGGACGGTGGGGTATTCGGGTCGCCCGAGTGGAGCTAAAGGCCATTGATCCTCCGCACAGCATCCAGGACTCCATGGAACAGCAGATGCGCGCCGAAAGAAGCCGTCGTGCAGCGATCCTCACCGCCGAGGGCAATAAGCAGTCTTCAATCCTCAACGCCGAAGGCGAACGTCAGGCAGCCATCCTCCAGGCTGAGGGCGATGCCCAGTCACGCATCCTCTCAGCCAACGCTGAGGCGCAGGCAATTGAGACTGTGTTCAACGCCGTACATGCCTCCGAGCCCAGCCCGGAGCTGCTCTCCTACCAGTACCTTCAGACACTTCCCGAAATGGCGAAGTCTGAGTCCAACACCATGTTCGTCATCCCGGGCGAGTTTGGAGAGGCCCTGAAATCACTCTCAGGAGCGTTCGGCGGCAAGGACGAAAGCGGTAACCTCTCCTTCGAAGAGCGGGAAAAGGCACTGGAGTCTCGGGCCGAGCGGCTGCGGAAACGCCGCGCTGACGAAGCCCGCGGCGGCACCGGCAAACCGGGCATCTCTTCAGCCATCGCAGATTTGGCCGAGTCAGCCCGTTCGACGTCCGTGACAGACGATCACGCGAGCTACTTGAGCTCTAAGGAGTTGGAAGAGGAGGCTCGGAAAGCTGAACACGGCAACGCGACTGCGGCACGCGGCTCCAAGGTGCCTGGTCTAGAAGAAGACAGCAGTGCAGCCCTTCGGCGTGTGGCAGAAACCGCTCCCCCAGAAACCACGCCTGATTTCGACCTCGATGCCTCAGCAGATGAGCTCGACGATGAGACCTCCGAGCAGGACCGGAATAACTGAGCGCGCTGAGTCGTTGACTCTGCGAAACGATAATACCTGTCCGATTAAGTGATAAAGGAGCAGCGATGAGCGATCGCAGCCTGCGCGGCATGCGCCTGGGCGCACAGTCTATGGAGACTGAGTCCGGCGTCGAGCCGGCCCCAAGACAGAACGTGGATTACGTCTGCGAAGATGGCGAGAAGATTACCGTCACCTTCGCCGCAGATGCTGACATCCCGGCAACCTGGTCATCCTCAGCGGGCAAGGTCGGAGTCCTCGCTGAGGGCGAAGCGCCCGCCGCCGAACCAGATAAGCCAGTTCGCACTCACTGGGACATGCTTCTTGAACGGCGCAGCGAAGAGGAGCTTGAAGACATCCTCAAAGATCGGCTAAAGATTCTCCGTAGTAAGCGCGGCGAGAAGGTCTAGCACGCCGTCATCATCGTCTAAAGGCCCTGGCTCTCGCAGCCAGGGCCTTTGCGCGTGCCGAGAGTCCCCACTTTGTGACATTGAGGACCGCTTCAACCACGATATTCCCGCTCATCTTGGACTCCCCCACCGTCCGCTCCACAAACGTTATAGGAACTTCCTTGATGGTCTTCCCCAGTCGAGCCACTCGGAACGTCATATCAACTTGAAAACCATAACCAACGGACTCAATGGAGTTCAGGTCGATCTCCTCTAGGGCGCTGCGGCGGAATACGCGGAAACCAGCTGTAATATCCCGAACCCGCAACCCCAGGAGGGTCCGCGAGTACAGGCTTCCTGCGCGAGAGATCAGCTCCCGGTGCAGAGGCCAGTTGACCACGGATCCCCCAGGCACCCACCGCGATCCTATGACCAAATCCGCCTCATCGAGGACGGCAAGCAGATCAGGGAGTTGTTCAGGTTGATGCGAGCCATCAGCGTCGAGCTCGATGAACGTCTCGTAGTCCCGGTCTAGGCCCCACTTGAAGCCCGCGATATACGCTCCACCGAGTCCGTCCTTCTTCACTCTGTGCAAGACGTGGATCTGCTCATCGCCTGCACTCATTTGATCGGCCAGCTCGCCAGTGCCGTCGGGACTGTTGTCGTCCACAATCAGCACGTCCGTCTCCGGTACTGCAGCCCGCAACCGGTCAATAATAGTGGGAAGCGAATCGATCTCGTTATAGGTGGGGATGACGGTTAAGGACTTCATAGGTTCCAATTTACCGTCCCTGAATCACAGTGCTGACCAGCTGAGGAAGCGTTTCCCCGTCCAGATACGGCAGTAGCGGAGTGCGCGCCCGCTGATCGGTGCTCCATGCGGAGACTGTCGAATGAGGTGTCTGGACGGACAACTGCTCGACCTCCCACACCGCATAGGTGGCCTCAGTGCCGGGGTTCAGTTGACCCGCCATGGGCCGCGAGTCCGGGAGCGAGCGGAACGCTCCCCTGGTCTGCGCGTTAAATCCGGCCCTCACCGAAACCGGATCAGAGCTGTGGTGAACATGGGCAGCAACCAGCTGCCATGGGTTCTCGCCCTCCGGTGGCGCCGCGGCGGTCGGCACTCCCACGCTGAGTGCCGTGGCCAGGTGACCCGGTGTGGTCAGGAGAACATGCACACCAGTGTTGAGTAGTTGCTCCCAATGGCCGCGCTCGGCAGTGTCAAACCCAACTAAGACCGTGGGGGTGATGGGCGAGGGGCTCTGCTTCAGCTCACGAAGGTGTTTCTGAGAAGTGGTGATGGCGTCAACGACGACGCTTGCTTCGGTCGCTGAGCACTCCAGGAGGAGTTGCCGTCCGGCTTCCGCGCACCAGGAACGCACTCCCAGGAGGTTTGGCAGGATCTCCCCGATGGTGAATTGCACGGCCGTCTCCCGGCCCAATGCATCAAGAGACTCCAGCATGTCCAACAGATGGTTGACCGGCGCAATCGACGGCGCACCACCATCGGCCTCCACATCATGGAGGTGAACGGTGGGCCATACCTCCACAGGATGCCCGGCGGCCGCGCTCAGTGTCTCTGTCAGTCGCTGGGCGGTAGCAGCTGCATTCTCCGCATTGATGTCATCGCTTGCCAGATCGACTCGCAAGCGCACTCCGGAGTATCCGAGCTCGTGTGCCGCCACGTCCAGGACCTCCGCGACTGCACCAGCACTGAGCTGGCCCAACTCCAGACCCACCATACCGACGAACCCGGGAGCCACAAGGCCGCGGTTCAGGTCTTGAACTTCCAGACGCTCGTTACGCATCCGCTCAGCGGTCTCATCAGAACCCAGCCAGGCCACCTGACCGTCTTCGACGATCATGGCCTCCGCATAGGGTTCCGCGGTGGAGTGGATAGTGCCGTTGTGCAGCAGCTTCGGAGCGTGGGGGGCGAGATCAGAAACCGTCGAAGACATCGTCGTCAAAATCTTCCTCTTGGGGCTGGTAGGTGACTGAGGAGTAGGAGACCACTCCCCTGGCAATGAGATCCACGGCGTCTCGGCAGCGGTTGGCGAATTTCGCAGTGGCGGTCGGCACCGCAGAAAGCTGGTCCAGCACGTCAATGCACTGCTTGGTCCAGCGTACGAAGTCTCCAGCAGCGAGGGGGGACTCCGCCAAGGCCGTTCGCAGGCTTGCACCGGTGGCCCAATGGTACATAGGACCTGCTAGTCCGAGCTCAGGTCCCGCGGTGGGCTCCACATGATGCCGCTTCTCGAGAGCCTCAAGTTCAGCATGAACTTCAAGCCCAGCGCGGACAGCCTGGGAGAGCTTCTTCGTGGGCAGTTGGGGCATGGCCCCCTCATCGTCCCGCTTGGCCTGATAGACCAACAGCGTAGAGAAGGACGCAAGCTCTTCGGCGCTGAGTTGGCCCAGCACTCCCCTATCCATCAAGAGCTCAGTGAAGAGGTCGCGCTCTCCGTAGATTCTGCGCAATCGTTGTCCGCGCTCGGTAACCAAGAACTCCTCCGCCTGGAACTCATCCGGAAGTGGATCTGCAGTGGGGATCCGCTCCTCCTGGGCTGGTTGCAGGTGCCCGAGCTCGAAGAGGACACCACACACTCGGTCGAAGGTCTTGGCAATAGTTCCGGTCCGCCGGTCGATCTTGGTCTTCAACTGGTCAGTCTCACGGCGTAGAGTCCACCAACGATCAGCCCAGCGTGCATGGTCTTCGCGTTCCGGGCAGGAGTGGCAGGGGTGCCGTCGCAGTTGTGCCTGCAGTTCCTCCACACCTATTCCTAAGTCGGCATCCTCATCTCCGACAAAACCAAATCCAGGCTGAGGAGCGTTCTTCCGTGGTGGTGTTCGGTCCCGCAATGCGCTGCGCATAGCCGAAGCAAGGTCCCGCCGAATCTTAGGTACTTTGACCTGAGGCTTGCGGGGTAGGCGAATGCTGGTCACCACCTCCGGTGGCTGAGCAAAGTCCTCGACCGTGACGTTGCGCAATTTCCCGTCCTCAGTGATCACACCCGGTCGAGGATCGTGTTCTGGAGCGGAATGCACCACGAGGCAGGTTCCAAGACGACGACGCCCGCCGATCTCGATCACGTCGCCAGGCTCCAGGGCACTCAGAACCCGAACGATTTCTCGTTTGCGTTGGCGAGTGCGGGCCTTGGCCTGATCCTTCTGCTGCTCGCTGAGCCGGCGGCGCAGCTCCGAATATTCTAGAAACGATCCGAGGTGACAGGCCATGGATTCCTCATAGCCAGCTAGCGATGACTCGCGTTTCGCGACGTCGCGAGCCATTCCGACAACCCCGCGGTCGGCCTGGAACTGCGCGAAGGAAGACTCCAAAATTGTGCGTGCTCGTCGACGACCGAACTGGGCGGTGAGGTTAACCGCCATGTTGTAGCTGGGGCTGAAACTGGAATTCAGCGGGTAGGTCCGCTTCGATGCCAGACCCGCCACTTGGCGGGGATCCATTCCGGGTTGCCAGATGACAACCGCGTGTCCCTCAACGTCGATGCCCCGCCGGCCGGCCCTACCGGTGAGCTGAGTGTATTCACCAGGTGTGATGTCCTGGTGGCTTTCCCCATTGAATTTGTCCAGCTTCTCCAGCACCACCGTGCGCGCAGGCATGTTGATGCCCAAGGCCAACGTTTCAGTGGCGAACACCGCCTTCAGGAGCCCCTCGGCGTAGAGGTTCTCCACCAGCTCTTTAAAGGGGGGCAGCATACCGGCATGATGGGAGGCTACACCGTTGATGAGGGCCTCGCGGAAGCTGTCGAAACCGAGGACGGAGAGATCTTCGGCCGGTAGTTCCCACCCCATCTCTTCAACCCGGGACGCAATCTGCTTGGCCTCGTGCGCAGAGGTCAGTTGGATCCCATGATGCAGACACTGCTCAACCGCGGCCTCACAACCGGCTCGGGAAAAAATGAAGGTAATGCAGGGCAGCAGCCCTTCACGGTCAAGCGCTCGGATCATCCGTGGACGGCTGAGACGGGGTGCCCCCTGCGGAGAGCCTGACAGCCGAGACACCTCGCCCCCGGTGTTCTGGCTCGAGCGGCCGAACTCGCGGCGCCGATCACGCCGCCCCCTCCCCCTTCCACGATGCCCTCCTGAACGGCGCGAAGCGGGCGCCTGGGAAATGTGAGCCAACCTTTGAAGTTCGGGGTTGACCAGCTGGGTCTGCGCGGATTTCCCTTTCGCGCCCTGGGCCGGCCCAATGTCTGGATCGGTGCCACCGGTGCCCTGGTCCAAAACAAACAAGTCATAGAGGTGGTAGTCGACCATCATGTGCTGCGAAAGGGGAACCGGCCGGTGCTCGGAGACGACCACGGCAGTCTCACCGCGGACAGTGTCCAGCCACGCACCGAACTCTTCAGCGTTGGAAACGGTGGCCGACAGAGCCGCTACCTGGACCGACTCCGGGAGGTGGATGATCACTTCTTCCCAGACCGCTCCGCGGAAGCGGTCGGCTAAATAGTGCACTTCATCCATCACTACGAATCCCAGATCATCCAGGGTCGTGGATTCCTGGTACAGCATATTGCGCAGGACCTCGGTGGTCATGACCACCACATCTGCCTCAGAGTTGATGGAGGTGTCTCCGGTGAGCAGTCCCACCCGGTCACTGCCATGGATCTGACGCAACTCGTGGAATTTCTGATTGCTCAGGGCTTTGATGGGGGTGGTGTAGAACGTCTTCTTATTCTGAGTCAATGACAGATGAACCGCGAACTCCCCAACAACGGTCTTACCCGCCCCGGTGGGTGCCGCCACCAACACGGCCTTGCCTGACTCAAGATGACGGCAGGCCTGCAGCTGGAACTCATCCAGCTCAAAGGTCTGCTGCGCCTTGAAAACACCGAGCTCCGTCTTGGCCTCGGCTGCGCGGCGTCTGGATTCTGCGTAGCGCTGGGCCGGTGAACTCATGGCTCGCTCGGTTCCCTCCTTCGGCATTGTCCGAGCCGGGGTGCCGACTCTCTCATGACAGCCTAACGGGACGTGGAGATCGATACCTGGATATTCATTCCTAGCTGACACGGGGCGATAATCCGCCCACCATGTCTGTTGCGCGAAGCAACTACCGATGCGCCGAGGAAGTAGTGTGGGTGAACGTGAAGAGTATCTCCGCCGGTCCTACCCTCCCCTTCAGGGAGGTGGTGTTGGGCGCGCTCATTCCTGCGTTTATCTTCAGCACCGGAATTGGCGCACTCTTGCCCATCATCGCTCCCTATAGCGTCGAACGTGGCGCCACGCTCGCAACTGCTGGGGTGGTGGCCGCGATGCTGCCGGTGGGGCAGATCCTCGCTGATCTACCCGCAGGACAGCTGGCAGCCAAAATTGGTGACCGACCAGCCATGCTTGCAGCTGGGTGTGTGGCCGCCCTCGGGTTTCTTCTCGCCGCGTTCGCACCCTCGGTCCTGACCCTGGCTGCTGCTGTGTTGTTGGTTGGCGCCTCCAATGCCGTCTTTCATCTGGCACGGCATTCGTATCTCACCGACGTGACGCCGGCGCAGAATCGCGCGACGGTGCTGTCGACTCTCGGCGGAGTCCACCGTATTGGGCAGTTCATCGGTCCGTTCCTTGGTGCTGGAGTGATCCATTTCTTCGATATGGGTGCAGTGTTTTTCTTAGCGGTGGCCACCGCCCTGGCGGCTACCGTCACAGTCTGGCTTGCACGCCCGCCCAAGCGCGGCACCGAGCACTCCCCCACTGTCGTAGTCGCCGAGAAGATCACCACACCCCGGTTCTGGAGAGTGCTCAGCGATCACCGGCAAATGCTTGTCACCTTGGGGTCTGTGGGCATGATGGTCGGAGCAATTCGGGGCGCCCGACAACAGGTAATCCCACTGTGGGGGCAACACATCGAGCTCGACCCCACCACGATCTCGCTCCTGTTCGGGCTTGCCGGGGGCATCGACATGTTGCTGTTCTACCCTGCGGGCAGGGTGATGGATAAGTTGGGCCGCCTCTGGGTGGGAGTCCCAGCCATGACGATGTTGGGGGTCGCGATGGCGCTGTTTCCCCTGACCTCCACAGCAGCCGAATTGGCCCTGGTCTCGATGCTGCTGGGCTTCGCCAATGGTTTGGGGTCGGGCATTATGATGACTATCTCTTCTGACATCTCGCCGCCAGAGGCACGCCCGCAGTTCCTCGGAGCGTGGCGGCTTCTGACCGATATCGGCCTGGGGTCGGGCCCCTTGATCTTGGCAGCCGGCGCTGCTGCAGGTTCATTGGCCGCAGGCGTGTGGGCAGCGTCAGCCGTTGGCCCCTTGGCCGCCATAGGGATGCAGCGTTGGCTCCCGCGCTACTCCGACCACGCCAATAGGGCCACCCGCCGTCGAGCCGGCCTCATCGACTAGACACAGGGATTCGGCGCATCATGAGCCGGGACGGCGGTACTTCCCCGCACCACCAGAGAGTACGGGAGATCGATCGTCACCTTGTCATCGCTTTCGACCCTTCTGAGCATATGCTCCGCGGCAGTGTGTCCCTGACTGACTGGCTGCTGATCCACCGTCGTGAGCTGAAACAAGTGACCCAACTCGTGGCCGTCAATACCGATAACTGACATCTGCTGTGGGACGGAGACGCCCAGATCCCTAGCGGCCAAGAGTGCACCGATGGCCATTTCATCGGAGGCGGCGACAATTCCCGTCATGTGATTTCCTGGGGCACCGTAGAGCTGCTTGGCAGCGGCGTAGCCACCCTCGATCGTAAAGTCCGCAGACTGCACAAGTGACTCATCGGCTTCGATGCCGTAGCGGTGCAGCGCTGAGATGAATCCTTGGCGACGTCGGCTTGGTACGTGGTAGTCCGCATCGAACGCCTGATCTCCACCGATATAGCCAATCTTGCGATGCCCCAATGCGAGCAGATGGTCCGCAGCAAGCTGAGTGACAGCCTGATCGTCAATGGCCATACTCGGCAGCTCGTGAAGCGGGCCGCCCAACACGATCACAGGGAGGCCGAGTTCCTGGAGCTGCTTAGTCTCCCAGTCATCAAGTTCCAGAGCAACGACGATCACTCCGTCGACACGGCGTCGGTGAAGGAATGCACGGAAAATCTCCCTGCGCAGTTGGACATCTCGGGTGACGTTATAGAGCGTCAGGTCATACCCGGACCGGGTCAGGGTGTCTGAAATGCCGCTAAGCACCGAGTTGAAGAACCATCGGTGGAGGTCTGGGATCATCACCCCGATGCTTCTGCTTCTCCCTGATGCCAGCGTGGAAGCTGCCGAGGACACGACGTACCCGAGCCGCTCAGCCGCTTCAGTTACCCGCTGCCGGGCGGCCGCAGAGACATGCCCACGACCGCTCAGAGCACGCGAGGCGGTGGCCGCCGAGACTCCTGCCGCGTGGGCGACTTCATCCAGACTGACCACGTCGCTACTCCCCTTCAGATATCGCCTTGGAGCTCCAACCATACTGCGGTGTCAGCTTCGAGCTGGTGACCGGACAACGGCATGCTTGCAGCCAGCACCCGGGCGTCTGCTGGAATCGTGACGGGTGAGGCGCTGATATTAGCGATCACGAGGATGTCCCCGTTGCGGAACGCCACCACGCCCTCAGGATAACCCGCGGCCCATTCCAATGTTCCCTGTCCCATCCCGAACTGTTTCCGGAGCCTGAGGAGCCGCCTGTACAGGCTTAGGGTGGACCTTTCATCGCCCTGCTGAACATCACGGGCAAGAGATCGCCAGCGCTCCGGCTGGGGAAGCCATGATCGACCCGTGGCGTTGAAGCCGAAGGCAGGCTCCCCGGCCTCCCATGGAATGGGGACGCGGCATCCGTCACGGCCGTACCTATGGCCCTTCGTCCGGAACCAGGTGGGGTCTTGTCGCACCTCGGGTGGCATGTCGTGTACCTCGTCAAGACCCAGTTCCTCTCCCTGATACAAGTATGCGGAACCGGGAAGTGCCAGCATCAGTGCTGTCGCCGCGTGGGCCCGAGGGAGAAATTCGCTATGTGAAGGGACGTCTGGGAAGTCCGGTCCGATTCCGCTTCCCTGGGGGCTCTCCTCCACTAAAGAGAGCCTGGTGGCGTGCCGGATCACATCGTGATTCGACAACACCCAGGTGCCGGGGGCGCCCACGGCTGAGAATGCGGCAAGGGACCGATGAATGATGGACCTCAATTCCGAGGCCTCCCATGGAGCAAGCAAATACTCGAAGTTGAAGGTCTGGTGCATCTCATCAGGACGGACCCACAGCGCCATCTTGTCCACTGACGAGACCCACGCCTCACCGCACAGAGCGCGATCACCGTCATACTCCTCCAGGACAAGCCTCCAGTCGCGGTAGATCTCGTGGACCCCAACCTGCTCGAAATACGGCGCTGGCGTCTCCTCTCCACCCATAGAAGCCGAGTCAGGATTAGGTGTGTAGTCCGGGAAGTCCTGGTCCTTGACGAGGCCGTGCGCGACGTCGACCCGGAAGCCGTCAACTCCCCTGTCGAGCCAGAAGCGCAGGATCCTGCGGAATTCCGCTTTGACCTCTTCGTTGGACCAGTCGAAGTCGGGCTGGCTCGAGTCGAACAGATGCAGATACCACTGACCCGGAGAGCCGTCCTTTTCTCGAATCCGTGTCCAAGCCCGCCCTCCGAAAATGGACTCCCAATTATTTGGTGGGTGCTCGCCGTTCTCTCCGGTGCCGTCGCGGAAGATGTACCGGTTTCGCTCGGGACTACCCGGGGCCGACTCAAGCGCTTGTCGGAACCACAGGTGCTGGTCGGAGGAGTGATTCGGCACTAGATCAACGATCACGCGGATGCTTCGCGCATGGGCTTGAGCCAGAAGCGCATCGAAGTCAGCCAGGGTACCGAAGATCGGATCGACGTCACAGTAGTCGGCGACGTCGTATCCGGCATCTTTCTGCGGAGAAGTCATGAATGGACTCAGCCAGATGGCATCGACTCCGAGATCTTGGAGCTCCGGAAGGCGGGACGCGATCCCGCGCAGGTCACCCACACCGTCACCGCTGGCATCAGCGAACGAACGGGGATAAATCTGATAGATGACAGCGCTGCGCCACCATTCGCTGCCGTCCGATGCATCCCTGAAGTGATACACGTCATGCTGTGAGGTCATGACTCCACCCTATATGGAAGCGATTCCATACTCCACTCATGGCCGCGCCTGAAGGGTTAGTTCATGTATTTACTCGAGATATTTCACTAATGCCGCCGCTTGGCGTGAGTTGCGTGCGTCACATTATGACGGCATACTGGAAGCGCTTGCAGTTTGAATCTCCCTGATCAAGCCTTAAGACTCCATCCAGAGAGGCACACCATGAGGACACACGCACCAGATCTTTTTCGGTTTACGTCAGTGCTCGGCATCTCCGCTTTGGTGCTGACATCCTGCGGCGGTAACGGCACCGACGAAGGTGACGCCGCAGCGGACACCGACACCGCCAGTGACAACACCGATGACAACACCGCTGAAGACGCCACCGGGGAGTTGACGGTATGGGTCGACGCTGAGCGTGCCGACGACCTAGCTGACGCAGCAAGCGATTTCGAAGACGATACCGGTATCGCCGTCACCTTGGTGCAGCAGGACTTTGAAGAGGTGCGTGATCAGTTTGTCTCCCAAGTCCCCACCGGAGAAGGCCCGGACATCGCAGTCGGAGCTCACGACTGGTTGGGGGTCCTGGTCACCAATGGTGTTGTGGCACCCGTTGAGCTCGGTGATGCCGCCGAGGACTTCGAAGACGTAGCGGTCGAAGCTTGGACATATGAGGGGCAGGTGTATGGGGTACCAATTTCCATTGAGAACATTGCGCTGCTTCGCAACGCAGATCTGGTGGACCAGGCTCCCGGCTCCTTCGATGAAATGATCGAATTGGGCGAGGAGGCAGATGCCTCATACCCGTTCCTTGTCGGGCTCGATGCGCAGACCGCCGACCCATACCATCTGTATCCCTTCCAGATGTCCTTCGGGGCGCCAGTGTTTGGACAGAATGAGGACGGATCCTACAACGCCGAGGAACTGATGATCGGCAATGAGGGAGGTACAGCGTTCGCCGAATGGCTTTCTGAGCAAGGTGAGGCAGGCGTGCTGAACACCAACATTGATGGTGACCTGGCCCGCGAGAACTTCATCGACGGGGAATCACCGTTCCTGCTCACCGGACCGTGGAACGTACCGGCGGCTGAAGAGGCCGGCATCAACGTTGAAGTCGATGCCATCCCCCCTGCTGGTGACGAAGAGGCACAACCTTTTGCTGGCGTCCAGGGATTCTTCCTCTCCGCTCAGAGTGAGAACACATTGGCCGCAACCACCTTCTTGGTCGACTATGTCGGCTCCCCTGAGGTCCAGCAGTCCCTGTACGAAGTCGGCGGCCGTGCACCTGCGCTGACTGAGGCCTTCGAGGCGGCGATGGCCGACGATGACATCGTTGCCGGCTTTGGAGAAGTGGGAGCGGAAGCCGTGCCCATGCCTGCCATTCCTGAGATGGGTGCTGTGTGGGACTACTGGGGCGCGAGTCAGGCAGCGATCATTAACGGCGAAGGTGATCCGGCTGGACTGTGGGATCAGATGGCTGAAGACATCGCTGAGGCCACGGAGTAATTCATGGTTGACGAAACCACCACCGGCGAGTCAGGACGGATCACCACTTCACAGAAGCTGACTCGACGGCAGAAGCAGGCTTCGGCGTTCGTCGATGCCACCACCGTTGGGTGGAAGATGATGTTGTTCAAGATCATCGTCCTTGGCTTGCTTTGTGCCACGGCGGTCTATGCCGCACTTGTGTTGTTCATGAACGACCGTTGGCTGGTGGGTTCGTTAGTCCTGGTGGGGGCCGCCGCATTGACATGGATCTACCTCAAACGCGGCGTCCTCCCTGCCAAATATCTGGCACCGGGACTCGTTTTCCTGCTGATCTTTCAGATTTTCGTGGTGCTCTATTCGGGCTACGTGGCCTTCACTAACTACGGCACTGGCCATAACTCCACTAAGGACCACGCGATCCAGGCCATCATGCTTCAGTCCCAGGACCGGGTCCCAGACTCCCCCACCTACGCCGTCTCTGTCCTGGAGGAGTCCGGAGATCTCCTGGCCTCGGATGATCTCTTCTTCGCGATCGTCTCCAGTGAGGACGAAGTTCTCATCGGAAGCGCGGACCAGCCATTGGAGCAGAGTACTGAAGCCGAAGTCGAGGAAGGTCGCGTCGTAGCGGTCGACGGTTACGAGGTCTTGGAGTTTGGTGACCTGCTGGAGCGCCAAACTGATATCACAGACCTCTCGGTTGCTGTGAGCGAGGATCCCAATGACGGATACCTCCGCACCCAGGACGGGCAGAGAGCCTACGTGTACACATCCCGGTACATTTACGACGACGCCGCCGACACTATGACCAGCACGGAGACCGGTGCGGTCTACCGAGATACCGGTGACGGGGCGTTCATCGCAGATGACGGAGAACAACTTCTGCCGGGTTGGCAGATCAATGTGGGGATGGACAACTTTGTCCGAGCCGTCACCGAGGAGTCCATTCGCGGTCCCCTCATCTACGTCACCCTCTGGACCTTCGCCTTCGCTTTCCTCTCGGTAGCAACGACGTTCGCACTTGGACTGTTCTTGGCAATGGTGTTCAACGACAAGCAGATGAAGTCCCGGAAGTACTACCGGCTAGTGATGATACTGCCCTACGCATTTCCAGGGTTCTTATCTGCATTGGTCTGGGCCGGCATGATGAACCAGGAGTTCGGTTTCCTGAACAATGTTCTCTTCGGAGGCGCCTCGATTCCCTGGCTGACTGACCCTTGGCTGGCCAAAGTCAGCATTCTTATCGTCAACCTCTGGCTTGGCTTCCCCTACATGTTCTTGGTCTGCACCGGCGCGCTTCAATCCATTCCTGAAGAACTGACCGAAGCGGCCCAGGTGGACGGAGCTAAAGCATTCCAGGCCTTCAAGAGCATCAAACTCCCACTGCTTCTCACCGCACTAGCTCCGCTGCTGATCAGCTCCTTCGCCTTCAATTTCAATAACTTCAATCTGGTCTACATGCTCACCGGCGGCGGTCCTCGCGATGTCTCTGCCGGAGTGAGCGTCGGATCCACCGACATTCTGATCTCCATGGTCTACAAGGTGGCATTCGTCGGGGCGCAAGCAGACTACGGACTCGCCAGTGCGTTCTCGATCTTGATTTTCATCATCGTCGGCACGATCTCCGTACTTGCGTTCCGCAAGACTAAAGCACTAGAGGAGCTGAACTGATATGGCCGTAACGGCTCCTGGCTCGGCAGCCCCAATAACTCCCGCACGCCAGAAAGTGGGCTCTGACCCTCTGCAATGGTGGCGGTTCGGCCGCACCGAGGACACTAGGCTCCCTCGGCGTCCTTTCAAAAAGTGGTGGAGAGAAACTGGATGGCGGCACCTCGTG
This sequence comes from Nesterenkonia haasae, assembly GCF_010119385.1. Taxonomy (GTDB): domain Bacteria; phylum Actinomycetota; class Actinomycetes; order Actinomycetales; family Micrococcaceae; genus Nesterenkonia; species Nesterenkonia haasae. The sequence continues at coordinate 333,624 of NZ_VFIE01000017.1, read as the reverse complement.
GGCGCGGCCGTCGTGGTCTTTTCCGTGTTCCCTTTGGTGTACGTCCTGTCTGCTTCGCTCAATCCAGGCGGCACCCTCATCTCGGCCAACAGCCTGTTCAGCAGCATCAGCCTGGGCAGTTATGTGGAACTCTTCAACCGTCCTCAGCAACCCTATGCGGCATGGTTTCTCAATACACTCGTCATCGGACTGACTGCTTCAGCCGGCTCCGTTCTGCTAGGCGCGTTGGCAGCTTACGCGTTCTCTCGGATGCGGTTCACCGGACGCCGTGTGGGTCTCATTACCCTGGTGTTGGTCCAGATGTTTCCGCAACTGCTGGCCATGGTCGCGATCTTCTTGCTGATGATGGGCATCAGTGAAGTCTTCCCCGCCATTGGGCTCAACAGCCAGATCGGTCTGATCATGGTCTATCTGGGCGGTGCTCTTGGGGTGAACACCTACCTGATGTACGGCTTCTTCAACACTGTGCCGACATCGATCGACGAGGCAGCACATATCGACGGTGCCGGACACGCGAGGATCTTCTTCACGATCATCCTTCCCCTGGTCTCCCCAATATTGGCGGTGGTCGCTCTGCTGTCACTTGTCGCCACACTCAGCGAATTCGTCATCGCCTCAGTACTCCTGCGTGACCCAGAGCGCCAGACTTTGGCTGTGGGTCTCTTCCAATTCATCTCCCAGGAGACCTCCCAGAACTGGTCGGTCTTTGCCGCCGGGGCAGTCCTGGCCGCTCTCATCCCGGTAGCGCTCTTCCTCCTACTGCAGCGCTACATCGTCTCCGGTCTCACTGCAGGAAGTGTGAAATGACACACGCTCCTCTCCCCCACCACGATGGTTCAGCGCTTCACGTCTCCACCCAGACCCCAGAACTCGGCGAGAAGGTAGCCGTCCGACTCCGCGTGCCCGAGAGCTATCCGAGTTTGCGCCACGTGACGGTCCGTTCAAACCCGGATCATGAACCGCACTGGGACACAGCCTGGAGGCTCGGCTCTGCCCAAGGCTGGGACTGGTGGGAGGCCGAAATCACCGTGGCGAACCCGCGCCACGGCTACCGGTGGATGCTGATGCACGACGACGACGCCACGAGGGCATCACCAAAGATCGTGTGGGTCAACCAGTCTGGTGTGCACACCGGAGAGGTGCTCGATGCCTCTGACTTCAGCCTCGTGACGCAGACGTCACCTCCGGACTGGCTCACCGATTCGGTGATGTATCAGATCTTTCCCGACCGATACTCCCAGTCCTCGGCAGGCCGTCAACGAACACCGCCGGATTGGGCTCAGCCTGCACAGTGGGATGACCCAGTGGATCCTGTCATGCCGGCACGGGTACGTCAGTTCTTCGGAGGGGACCTCGACGGTATCACCGACCGGCTCGTTCACCTTCAGGCCCTTGGCATCGGGATCATCTACCTGACTCCGTTCTTTCCCGGCGCCTCCAACCACCGTTACGACGCCACCAGCTTCACCACCGTGGATCCTCACCTGGGTGGTGAAGACGCTCTGATCCGGCTGGTCGAAACCGCTCATCGCATGGGCATGAAGGTTATCGGAGATCTGACAACAAACCACTCCGGAGACTGCCACGAGTGGTTTCAACGAGCACTTAGGGATCCTGACTCTTCGGAGCGCAGCTTCTACTACTTCTCTGATGAGAGCTCAGTACCTGAGTACGAATCGTGGCTGGGCGCCCCCACCCTCCCCAAGTTCAACTGGGCGTCACAGCAACTCCGCGAGGTCTTCATCGAGGGGCCCGACTCTGTGGTCGCGAAGTGGCTGAAACCGCCGTTCAACCTTGATGGTTGGCGTATCGATGTGGCGAATATGACTGGCCGTCTCCGCGACGTCGATCTCAACACAGAGGTCAGAACAATTCTTCAACGCACAATGTGTGAGACAAAGCCGGACTCGATCCTGCTGGCGGAGTCCACCAATGACGCCACTGGAGATCTCACAGGAGATGCATGGCACGGGGCCATGACCTATCCATCCTTCACCCGGCCCCTGTGGAGCTGGCTGTCCGCCCCGGGACTCTCTTCCTACCGCACCGCAGCGGGTACTGAGGAAACTGTTCCCTGGTTCTTCGGTCAGCCGGTTGGCGGGATTCCCGCCGGTACGGCCCGGGAGTTCTCCACCGCTGTCGATCGCTTCAACGCACCGATCCCCTGGCGTGTGCGGTTGGGGAACATGCATCCCCTGGATACCCATGACACTGCTCGATTCGCACAGAATGCCGCCCCTGGGACGGTTCCCGTGGCGGTCGCTCTGCAGATGACTCTTCCAGGACTGCCTACGCTCTTCGCTGGGGATGAATTCGGACTGACTGGTGCAGACGGCGAGCTCAGCCGCACTCCCCTGCCGTGGGCCCGGCTGAACGAACCTGAGGTGGAGGAACGCATCGGTCTCTACCGTGACCTCATTGCGCTCCGCCGGGAGCACGATGCGCTGAGATGCGGTGGCATGCGCTGGCTGCACACTGACCACCACAGCCTCGCCTTCCTGCGGGAGACGGCTGACGAATCTGTGCTGGTCTTCGCATCCGGTCCTAATAGTCAGCATCAGCACTCAGTCTTGCTGCCCCATGATGTGTTCTCAGCTGCGGCAACTCCAGACCGTCTATGGGGCACAGCGGAGCTCACCTCCACCGCCGATGGAGTATGGATCCATGCCACTGGCCCAAGTTGTGGTCTATGGAGTGTTCCCGGAGTCATGGTGCCTGCTCGATAACTAAACAGTCTCGGTGAGCTGCTCACCGTCATATGCCGGGCCTCGACCGCTCGAACCGATAGCATGGCTTTCGCATCGTGGAAACGTCCACCAGAGAGGGCAGCAGTGAGTCCCAGTCGGCAGCGGATCGAAGAAGTTTTTAAGCAGGTCACCAGCCGCAACCCGGGAGAACGTGAGTTTCATCAGGCCGTCCGGGAAGTCTTTGACTCTCTGCCGCAGCTGCTCACCAGACATCCCGAGTATGTGGAAGCGTCCATCCTGGAACGTCTCTGCGAACCCGAACGCCAGATCATTTTCAGGGTCCCGTGGACTGAGGACAACGGTACTGTTCGCATCAATCGAGGCTTCCGTGTGCAGTACAACTCCGCGTTGGGACCTTATAAGGGTGGGTTACGCTTCCATCCGGACGTCTTGTTGGGCACGGTCAAGTTCCTGGGTTTCGAACAGGTGTTCAAAAACGCGCTGACTGGTCTGCCCATCGGCGGAGGCAAGGGCGGCAGCGACTTCGACCCTAAGGGACGAAGTGACGCTGAGATCATGCGTTTCTGCCAGTCATTCATGACTGAGGCTTACCGGCACCTAGGAGATCGGCTTGATGTCCCCGCCGGGGACATCGGCGTAGGCCGGCGCGAGATTGGCTACCTGTTTGGTCAGTACAAGCGCATCGCTAACCGGTACGAAGCCGGTGTCATCACGGGCAAGGGCGTCACCTGGGGTGGTTCGCGGCTCCGGACAGAGGCGACAGGGTACGGGACTGTCTTCTTCACAGAACACATGCTCAGGGTTGATGGCCGGGGATTCGACGGCAGAAATGTTCTCGTCTCCGGTTCTGGAAACGTGGCAATCTACGCCATCGAAAAGGTCCATGAACTCGGCGGCACCGTGCTCGGGGCATCGGATTCCGGCGGCAGCATCTACGACGCAGATGGCATCGACTTGGCTCTGCTTCAGCACATCAAGCTGGAACGCCGCGGCCGGATCAGTGAATACGTGCATCAACGCCCTCACGCAGAGTACCTGGAGGGGAAGAACGCCTGGTCCATAGCAGAGAGAATCTCAGTCGATGTAGCGCTACCGTGCGCCACACAGAACGAACTCGATGAGAACGACGCCGCCACACTGATCTCCGGAGGAGTAAAGGCTGTGGCTGAGGGTGCCAACATGCCCACCACGCCGCGGGCTATCGACGCGCTGCAAGCAGCCGGCGTCCTATTCGGCCCCGGTAAGGCTGCCAATGCCGGCGGTGTTGCGACATCCGCTTTGGAGATGCAGCAGAACGCCAGTCGCGACACCTGGTCCAGTGAGTACACCGAGCAGAGGCTGTCGAACATCATGGAGAACATCCATACCCGCTGCGCAGAGACCGCCGCTGAGTATGGTGCCCCGGGTGACTATGTAGCAGGTGCCAACATTGCCGGTTTCATTCAGGTCGCTGACGCCATGCTTGCCCAGGGCGTCATCTGAGCCATCCCGAGGTTCAGGTCAGCGAGCCGAAGGTCACCGGTGGGAGAGCCGCTGTCTCCTCTTCGGTGAAAAGACGGGAGCGGACGATGAATCGGTTCCCGGTGGGCCCCTCAATGCTGAAGCCTGACCCCCGCCCCTTCGTGACGTCGATAGTGATGTGTGTGTGAGACCAGTACTCATACTGAGGTTTGGATATCCACACCGGCACCGACTCAGGCGTACCGGGCTCCAATTCACCCAGCAAAACGTCCTGAGGTCCGGTCATGAAGGTGCCCTGCGTGTAACACATGGGTGCTGAGCCGTCGCAGCATCCGCCGGATTGGTGGAACATCAGCGGCTTGCCGTGCTCGTCACGAAGTCGACGGAGCAGAGCGGCAGCTTCATCTGTTACTGCGACACGCTCAGCATCCATGGCTGTCTCACTTTCTTGTAGGTGGGTTGTCCGGTTTGCCTAGAAGAACCCGAGTTTGTCTTCCGAGTAGCTCACCAGGAGGTTCTTGGTCTGCTGGTAGTGGGCCAGCATCATCAGGTGATTTTCGCGGCCGATCCCTGAGTGCTTGTACCCGCCAAAGGCGGCATGGGCGGGGTACTGGTGGTAGCAGTTGGTCCAGACTCGGCCAGCCTGGATATCTCTACCGGCGCGGTAGGCAATGTTCTGCTCCCTGGACCACACCCCGGCTCCCAGGCCGTAGAGCGTGTCATTGGCCAGAGAGATGGCGTCGTCGTAATCTGAGAATTCCGTCACTGACACGACGGGGCCGAAAATTTCCTCCTGGAAGATGCGCATCGAGTTGTGTCCGCGGAAGATCGTCGGCTCCACGTAGTATCCCTCAGCCAGGTCTCCTCCGAGGTTGGCCTGATGGCCGCCGATGAGGACCTCCGCGCCTTCCTTCTGGCCGATGTCCAGGTAGCTGAGGATCTTCTCCAACTGGTCATTCGAAGCTTGGGCGCCGACCTGGGTCTCCGTGTCCAGCGGGTTTCCCTGTCTGACCGCCCTAGTGCGCTCGACCGCGGCCTCGAGGAACTCGTCAATGATGGTCGATTGGATGAGCGCCCGGGAGGGACACGTGCATACCTCGCCCTGGTTCAGGGCGAACATGGTGAAGCCCTCCAGAGCTTTGTCATAGAAGGCGTCATCGCGAGCGGCGACGTCTTCGAAGAAAATATTGGGTGACTTGCCGCCGAGCTCGAGTGTGACAGGGATGAGGTTCTGGCTCGCGTACTGCATGATCAGCCGGCCGGTAGTCGTCTCTCCGGTGAAGGCGATCTTCCGGATACGGGGGCTGGACGCCAGTGGTGCGCCCGCCTCGGTGCCGAAACCGTTGACGACGTTGATCACACCTTCAGGAAGTAGATCGCCGACGAGCTCCATCAGGAGGAGGATTGAAACTGGAGTCTGCTCAGCAGGTTTGAGAACGACCGCATTGCCAGCGGCGAGGGCCGGGGCAAGTTTCCAGACCGCCATCAGGATGGGGAAGTTCCAGGGGATGATCTGTCCGACTACTCCCAGAGGCTCATGAAAATGATAGGCCACCGTGGTGGCGTCGATCTCACTGTTGCCGCCCTCCTGGGCCCGGATCGCTCCCGCGAAATAACGGAAGTGGTCAACAGCCAACGGAAGATCTGCGGCGAGACACTCTCGAACGGGCTTACCGTTGTCCCAAGTTTCTGCCACGGCGAGCATCTCGAGATTGTTTTCAATACGATCAGCGATCTTATTGAGGATCACTGCGCGTTCGGCCACCGACGTCTTGCCCCAGGCGGGAGCTGCCTTATGGGCCGCGTCGAGAGCTAGCTCAATGTCTTCCGCCGTTGAACGGGCCACCTCGGTAAATGGCTTGCCTGTGACCGGGGATGGGTTTTCGAAGTACTGGCCTTTGACCGGGGCCTCCCACTCACCTCCGATGTAGTTCTCGTAGCGTGACTTGAAGCTGACAACGCTGCCTTCAGCGCCGGGTTGTGCATAGACCGTCATGGCGACTCCTTCGTCGGCTAGTACAGATAGTGACTTGGATCACTATTATTTTCATCATATGGTGCGTGGAGTTGCATCGACGTTGCATCGGGCGGAGCCCGAAGATATGTGGCGTAAGCTGTGACGTGCCGCACACTCTTGGCCCGGGAAGGAGTGGATGATGAAGGCTGTCCCCGACGAGCCCCAAACGTGGGAGGTGCTGAAACCTCTGCTGCGTGATTCGTGGATTCGATCGGCACAGTTCCTGGCTGATCCCGGGCGTGCTGTGGCGCCGGTGGGTATCAGTGACGCAGATCTTACTGACTACCGGATGTCGCACCCCCTGCGTCACGTTTTGCCGGTGTTCGAAAAACTTCTGATTCAACCAGCTGCCGAGGCCGGGCTGATAGTTGCGATTGGAGATGCAGCTGGGCGACTGCTGTGGGTTGATGGCGACCGTGCCTCACTGCGACGGGCAGAGTCTTCGGCCTTCCACCCTGGTGCCACCTGGTCAGAGGAAGCTATCGGCACTTCGGCACCCGGTATAGCCCTAGCCACAGGGCGTGGAGCTCAAGTTCACCAGGATGAGCACTTCGCGACGTCGGCACATCAGTTCTCCTGCTCAGCTGCGCCCATCCGGCATCCTCAGACCGGGAGGATACTAGGCGTGGTAGATCTGACAGGCGACGAAAAAGCCGTAGCCACGCACTCGTTGGCTCTGGTCTGTGCCGCAGTATCCGCCGCAGAAGCTGAGCTGAAGTCACTGCCTGCGGACACTGGGGTGGTTCACCTGACCACACTGGGCACTGCGCAACCGCAGCTGGGCCTTAGAACAGCTCGCCAGACACTCTGCCTCCGCCACGCGGAGATCCTCACACTCTTAGCCTGGTATTCAACGAAGCACCAGAGGGGTTTGAGTGCCGGGGAGTTGGCGGAACTGCTCTTTGGCGAAATGGGCCATGAGGTGACGCTCCGAGCTGAGATCGTCCGTCTGCGCAGATTCTTGCGGTCCACTCCGGTCTCCGCTGGTTTGGATCTTCAGTCCAAGCCCTACCGGTTGTCCGCTCCGGTGGACCTAGATGCCCTCACCGCCATGACTGCACTCACCGCGGGAGACCGGTCTGCTGCTTTAGATATGTACACCGGCCCGCTGCTGCCAGCCTCTGAAGCTCCAGGCATTCGCTCCCTGAGGGAGCACATATCGGCCGTTCTGCGCGAAGCCCTGCTCGCTGACGGTGGTCCCGATGAGCTGTGCCGATATCTGCAGCTCCGCGAAGCCGCGACAGACCAGCAGGTGATGTACACCGCACTGCGTGTCCTTCCTGCCGATTCCCCGCAGCGGGCCACCCTAGTGGCGAGTGTGCAACCCTAACGCAACCTTTTTGCACATAACGTCAGTGGCACCACTTGTACACACCTGTGACAAAGGAGCCGCCATGACCACCATGACCGCAGCCGTCGTTGAAGACTTCGGCAAAGATCTAACTATCACCGAGTATCCGCTTCCAGAACCAGCACCTCATCAGGCACTGGTGAAACTCATCGCCTCAGGTGTGTGCCACACCGACCTGCATGCCATGGAAGGAGACTGGCCGGTGAAGCCCACTCCGCCTTTCATCCCGGGCCACGAAGGAGTGGGAATCGTAGAGAAACTAGGGGCCGAGGTCACCAATATCGCCGTCGGTGATGTCGTGGGAAACGCCTGGCTCTGGAGCGCGTGCGGCTCATGTGAATACTGCCGGACCGGTTGGGAGACTCTGTGCGAGGAGCAGACCAACGGTGGCTACTCAACAGATGGGTCCTTCGGACAGTACATGTTGGTTGACGCCCGATATGCGGCATTGATCCCTGCCGGTTCAGACCCCCATGAGATCGCCCCGGTTCTCTGTGCCGGCGTGACTGTCTATAAAGGGCTCAAGCTGACCAATGTGCGCCCGGGGCAATGGGTCGTGATCTCTGGGATCGGTGGATTGGGCCATATTGCGGTCCAATACGCGGTCGCAATGGGGATGCGGGTCATCGCAGTGGACATCGCTGATGACAAGCTCGCACTCGCCAAAAGGCATGGTGCCGAACTCTGCCTCAATGCAATGGGTGTAGACCCAGCCCATGAGATTCAACAGCAGGTGGGCGGGACCCATGGAGTTCTCGTAACTGCTGTGCACCCCAGTGCGTTCGGCCAGGCGATCAACATGACACGACGCGGCGGCACCATTGTGTTCAACGGTCTACCCCCTGGCGACTTCCCCGCACCTATTTTCGACATCGTCCTGAAGGGACTCACCATCCGCGGATCTATCGTGGGCACCCGACAGGACATGGTCGAAGCTCTCGAGTTTTACGCACGTGGGCTGATCCATCCGACCATTTCCAAGCGTCCCCTGAAGGACATCAACGCCGTGTTCGATGAGATGCACCACGGGAAGATCGATGGCCGCGTTGTCATCGACTATTCAACCTCCTGAGAACTCCATCACACGCTGACTGGACCACAGCAGACTTTCTACCACCCTGGCGAGACCGGCATAGAGTGGGGAACCGTGCCTGCAGATTCGGTCTATACAGTGCTCTCGCCCGACGTCGAGGTGGTGACGGAGCTTGTTCGGAAAAGATCTCGGTTTCTGACTGTCATGCGCCGGACCCGGTCACCAGGCGAAGCCCAAGATCTCGTCGACAGGCTCCGGAAGGAGAACAGCGGCGCCCGCCACTGTTGCTCTGCCTGGGTCATCGGACATGACCGCCAGCACCAGAGGGGAAATGACGACGGCGAACCCTCAGGTACCGCCGGAGCACCGATGCTGGAAGCGCTCATGAAAGCTGAGACCCCCGGCGGCAGCCAGGACTTCAGCGACGTTTGCGTGGTGGTCATCCGGTGGTTCGGTGGAACGCTGCTGGGCGCCGGGGGTCTGGTAAGTGCCTACTCGGACTCTGTGGTCACAGCGTTGGAACAAGCGCGTGAACTCGATGCCTTTCGAGCGCGGCAACGGATGCGCACATTTCAGCTTGTCGCTCCCATCGGGGAGGCTGGCCGCTGGGAGCACCGGCTCAGGCATTCCAGCATCACAGTGAACAACGTTGACTACACCTCCCAAACGGGGGTGGCAATAATGGACGCTGCCATTCCAGACGACCACGCGGCGCTTCATAGGCTTAGCTCACTGGTTGCCACGCTCAGCGGTGGAGACGCTGAACTTAATCCGACTTCCTACGAGTGGCGCGATATACGTTCAGACACTTGATCTCAGCTCCACCTGCTGGCCGACAGGTCAGCGGCACATTCAAGAGGATAGGATTGCGGGGATCGGACCCGCTCGAATTGCTTGGGAGCATATGTTGTTATCAGACGAGGAACGCCGACAAAAAGCCGTTGACTCGCTACGAATCCTTGATACTGCGCCCGATGAAAGAATCGACCGGGTAACGAGGCTCGCTCAGGAGCTCTTTCAAGTTCCCATGGTTAGTGTGACGCTGATTGACCGGGAACGTCAGTGGCGTAAATCAGAAATTGGCCTGGGCGGCCCTGAAGCTCCGCGGACGGATTCCTTTTGTGACGCGACACTTCGCCGCGGCGGCAGTCTCGTGATCGAAGACGCTTCACAGGACGCTGAATTCTCCGCTAGTCCTTTTGTGACCGGCGATCCTCACCTGAGGTTCTACGCAGGCAACGCTCTTCACGCGCCTTGCGGCGAACAGGTCGGCACGCTGTGCATTATGGACACTACGCCTCGCGTTCTTAACGAGCGCCAGCGGGGCCTCCTTCAGGACCTCAGCCTATGGGTCCAAACCGAAATGGCCAGGCAGTCTGAGTTGGATGACCTTGCTGTCATACAGCGAACACTCAGACCACGAAGCGTCCCGCAGGTCCCTGGCTACACAGTGGCCGCCGGGGCGCGGTCGGCCGGGGATATCGCGGGAGACTTCCATGACCTCCACCGCTCTGAACGCGGGTTGCGTCTGACAGTAGCGGACGTCATGGGCAAAGGAATGGGCCCAAGCATTGTCGCCTCAGCTGTCCGTGCCGCACTGCGCACAGCTCCGGACCGCCCACTATCACGCGCTGTCACCGAGACTGACAAGCTCCTTGAAGAAGAAATCGGGGACTTGAACATCTTTGTTACTGCCTTTCACAGTGAACTTGATGTTTCTACTGGGCAACTGACCTTCGTGGATGCAGGTCACAACCTCAGTTTCGTTTTGCGAACCACAGGCGAACAGGAGCGGATCCGCACTGACGGCCTACCCCTGGGGATGGGGATGGAAACCGAGCATAAGGAAGCCTCTATTCAGCTCAACCCGGGTGATCTTTTCATTTGCAGCAGCGACGGACTGCTAGACATCATTAATCTCGAATCCGGCGAGCAAGAAATCGAACGTCTCTTCCGCGATACCGAGCCAGAGATGGCAGTACAGCAGGTTCTCAACCTCGCAGAGACTGCCAAAGCTACAGATGACGTCACCATCGTAGTTGTGAGATGCGATTCATGACCCGGCGCATGATCATCATTCGGATCCTGGCAGTTCTAGCCGTCCTGACAGGCATTAACTACGTCACCTGGCGGTGGCTCGAGTCTGTTAATTGGGAGGCCTGGTGGATTGCCGTCCCGCTGATCGTGGCTGAAACGTTCAGCCTGATAGATACCTTCCTTTTCGCAGCCACTATGTGGAAGTCTAAGGAGAGAGAGGGCCCCAAATCTGCACCTGAAGGCACGGTGGATGTCCTCATCACCACATACAACGAACCTATCGAAATGGTGATGAAGACTGCCCAGGCTGCCCAGAGGATCACCTACCCGCATAAGACGTGGATCCTCGATGATGGTGATCGCTCGGAGATGGCCGCCGCAGCACAGAGTGCGGGCCTAGGTTACATCACCCGGTCCCAGGACTGGCTGGACAAACCTCGTCACGCCAAGGCTGGCAACCTCAACAATGCACTGTTTCGCACTGATGGTGAGTTCCTCCTCATTCTTGATGCCGACCAGGTCCCCGATCCGCTTATTCTTCACCGCACATTGGGTTACTTCGCGGATGATCCGCAGGTGGCTCTGGTTCAGACACCGCAGTGGTTCAGCAACGTTGACGAAGCTGACCCGCTGGGAAGTCAGGCACCGCTGTTCTACGGTCCAATTCAGCAGGGTAAAGACGGGTGGAACGCAGCGTTCTTCTGTGGGTCCAATGCTGTTTTGTGACGAGACGCCCTCATGCAGTTGGGGATCGTGGGGTACGTCCACGACCTTCAGGAATCCACCAAGCGCACACTTCGCGCTGCCGAAAAACTCCTGGGACGGGAGGCCAAACGTCACCACAATATCCCTGAACTGAGCGAAGAGCTTCAGCAACTGCATGCCCTCACAGCTGAGTCACTTGCGGACTTCCGCCGAGGCGAACCAGCTGCGGAAGTGGTCTACCGAGTCCAAGAGGCTGCCACGGCAGCCTCTCGTCGCCTATTTGAGAACGACCTGGCCACTATGTACGCAGACCTGGAGTCTCTCGGTCACGTTCCTGTTCAACGTGATGAGGAGCTCGGGGCGGTCGTGATTGATCAGGCTTCTCTTGATGCACTCACAGCTCAGGAACATTCACCGCTTGGCGCCGTTGAGTCCGTCGTGGCATTGCTCGAGCAACTCAGAGTGGACCGCCCTGACGAAGCACAACCGGTCCAGCCGTTGGCCACCATCTCTATCACCGAGGATATGGCCACTGCTATGCAAATGCACTCGATGGGATGGCGCAGCGTCTACCACCATGAAGTCCTTGCCCGCGGCTTGGCCCCAGAAGACCTCAACACCATGCTCAAACAGCGGTTGCGTTGGGCCCAGGGGACTCTCCAAGTCATGCTGCGTGACAACCCACTCGTCAAGAAGGGACTATCGGCGGGTCAGCGGCTGATGTACTTCGGAACGATGTGGAGTTACTTGGCGGGCTTCGCAGCCCTGGCGTACATGGCAGCGCCCATCATGTATCTGATGCTTGGTGTGATGCCGGTCAATGCCTGGAGCGTGGAGTTCTTCGCGAGGTTCCTGCCGTATTTCTTGATTAACCAGATATTGTTCATCTACGTAGCTCGAGGAATGCGCACGTGGCGCGGCCAACAGTATTCTCTAGCGCTCTTTCCGCTGTGGATCAAAGCTTGTTGGACGACCTTCGCGAACGTAGTTTTGGGAAAACCCCTGGGTTTCGTGGTTACACGTAAAGATGGAAAAGCCGAAGGTGGCGTCCCCTGGCGTGAAATCTGGCCGCAGTTGACTGTCATGGCGCTGCTGGCCATATCTCTCATCATCGGGGCGACTCGTGTCATGCTCGGCACTCTGGACGGCACGGGTACCCTCGTCAACACCGTATGGGTCATTTATATCCTGCTTGCCCTCAGCGTCATCATCCAAGCAGCCCGCTATCGTGGTCCGGCAGCGGTCCTCGATCACACAGAAGGAGACACATGGACCTCAAAGTGAATAAAATGCGCAATTACGCGGTCATAGCACCGCAGGGTCGACTCACAGCGGTGGGCGCGCCGACATTGCGCCAGGCCCTAGAGCGTCTTCTGGAGCAAGGAAGTGTTCGCATTGTTGTCGACCTCTCAGAGACGGCGTTCATCGACTCTTCAGGACTGGGCGCCCTCATCGGTGGGCTGAAGTCTGCCCGGCTTGCGCAAGGCGATCTCCGAATCGCCGCTCCTACACCGGCCGTGAGCAGTGTTTTGAAGCTGACCAACCTAGACAAGGTTCTCAGGGCGTATCCCACCGCGGAGACTGCCTACCATGCCAGTTGACGCACAGAAATGCTGTGAGATAGACGGATCGGCGGAGTTAGGAATCGTCGAGGAGGTCCTTGACGCGTTCGATCAGTTGTGTGAGGGCTCGGGCGGAGTTGCAGACGAAGACCAGATGCAGTTTGCACTTGCGGTAAGTGAGATCCTCACTAACATGATCACACATGGCCGGGCACATCCCGGAGCGGCCGAAATCGCCATTCACGCAAAGATCTGTGTCGACCCTCACCAACTGCAAGCTTTTCTTCGCGATACAGCAGAACCAATTAATGTGGCTCTCGATAACCTCTCGTTGCCGGACGATGTCTTGGAAGAGTCCGGCCGAGGTCTCGTCATATCAACGATGGTGCTGGATCGGCTCGAGCGTCAGACTGACTCTGGAAACGTGTGGACGTTGCAACGGTTCCGACGTCCTTAACTCCACCCGGCCGATGAAGAACTGTGCACTAAACTCATTAGCTATGTTCACCGAACTAGCTATCCGAGACTGCTGAAGGCGCGGTGGCGGAGAATGCTTGCCCTGTCCGGGCCCAGGCCCACATCACCGTCACAATAACAAGCCCACCCAGCACTGCCACGAGTGTCCCGTGATCCCACGGCAGGAGAACGAGTGCCAGCACCGATGTCACCGAGACGATGATGCCGTCACCAAGCCAGATCAGGATTTTCACCGCCGAGAAATCAATACCACCTGGGATCACAGTTGGAGCCAGAAAATCCACTGGAATATCTCGGCTGCGCATCGACTGAAAAAACCTCGCGCAGAGTATTGCGACCGAAATTATCAGGGACCAGACCACGGCATGCACAACCGACGCAGCGTCCATAGAAACAGCCACAGTCGGTAGCGCACCTGCCAGAGTCAGGACGATTGTCCCGACCACAGGCCACGGCAAACGGCGCATCATTGCAGTCCTAGGCCCCCAGCCAAATAGCGCAGAGGCGTCAAACTCGTTTTTCAGATGACGCCAACCCTCTGTAAGACCCCCAGTGCCGAAGAACATGAGAAGCGCTCCAGCAACGGCCAAGGGTACCGTCACCACCAGCCGGCTATCGAAGAGCTCTGCACCAATCGCGGGGACCACCAACGTTAGGAGTGCTGCACCGCAGGGAATCAGAACACATGCGCTCGCCAATGAGAGAGGGGTGCGGCACGCGGTGACAAAGTCTTGTCGCAGTCCACTGGCAAGGGGAAAGCCGGCCCCTACAGCCAAGCCTCCAAAGCGGTGGCGCGGCGGGGCGCGGAAAGCCTGCATTGCATCGTTGACGTTGCCGGTCGAGGTAAAAAGCCGAGCCTCGGAGAGCCGAATACTCTGAGTGACGATCCGCGACGCTGGCATACGGCCCAGCGCTCTGGGCACAACCAACAGAACCACCAGACCAGTGGTTGCCGTCAGCCCCAGGAGGACCACTAGCCAGGCGTTTCCTCCGGCCCACAAGGCTGCGGTCCACCCTACTGGAGTAATGAGGAACATTCCGGGAATCAGCTTTCCCAAGCCACCTAAGCCTGCAATGGTGCACGTCAGGATCCCTAGCCACCTTGTGGTGAGACGTTGTCCGAGAAACGCTAGAAGTCCTCCATGCACTGCAGCCAATCCCCCAGTGAGACTCAGCAGCCCGAACCTCACCCAGTCCGAGGCGCCAGCCTGGGTGAGGGCAAAGACTCCCACTGTGACAATCCCGCCAACCAGCAGACCAATCCCAAGAACTGATGTTGTAGTTGGCCGGACGAGCACCCGGCGTCGGCTAATGTCCGTCGAGAGCAAGGTGTGAGCTAGATACGGTGTCAGGAATGTTGGACCTTGCACCCGCCCCACCCATAGGGAGACCGCAGCCATTAGCGTCAATGCACCGAACACGTAGGGGGCGGATGCGGGTGACACCAAAAGAGCAGCCAGTTCGAAATCAAGAAACTGTCCGATGGCGTATGCCACCGGCACGACGTAAGAACCTAGGACGAACACTATGAGGTAGAGCGAAAACCAACGGTCCCCTGAGGTGGGAGCGCCTTCACGTCCCAGGTAGATTCCTTTGGCTGCCCTGAGCCGGAGATTATCAGATCTCGTCGGCACTGGAGGGCCCCACCAGGTCGACCCGCACAGGCACATCCTCGATCACTGAGGCACGGTCGAGGATCTCAGCCCGGTGGGTTGCAGCGATGATTAGGCCTCCGTCATCGGCTAGAGACTCCAGAATCTGCACCAGTGCTTCCACCCGTTCTTCGTCCAGATGGCGTTCCGGTTCATCGAGCAGCAGCAGTTTGAAAGGCCGGCTCAGGGTCAAAGCCACACCGAACAGTTGCAGTTGTCCAGCTGAGAGCTCATACGGAAAACGTTCGCCCAGCTGCGCTATGGTCAGCTGTTCCAGGGTATGTTCTGCAGCGCTGAACGCCGCTGACACCCCATCTCCCCAGGACACTCGCACAAGGGACAACTGTTCGATCAGAGTCATATCCCGAGCCATCGGTGGAGTATCGATAAGGGACGCGACGCATGCTCGAAAGCTGGGATCAAATTCGTTTGGAACCTGGCCATTGACGCGACACTCCCCTGCGCTGGGGAGCTGCCTTCCCGCAAGAGTTTTCAGCAGTGTGGTTTTTCCTGCCCCGTTCGCCCCGGTGAGCGGCACAAGTCCAGGAGTAAAGAGTGAAAAGGTGGTCTCGGGGAGGAGAATGGAGTCGTCAGTCCAGACACCCAGGCCTCGACATTCAACGGTGACTGTCATCAGCCCATGAGTGGGCTGCCGACAAACGGGTCAATCCAGAGTCCGATGAAGAGCATCGTCAGGTAAAGAATAGAAAGGTGGAACAGCTTCATGGCGCGCTTATCAGTCAGTGACTCGTTCTGAGCCCGCCGGTACAGTACATGGGACTCGTAGATGAACCACGCCCCGGCGACGACTGCGAATGCCGAATACGTGATGCCAGCCCATCCGAGTGGGATGAGCAGCAATGAACATGCGACGGTCGCCCACGAGTACAGCACCACTTGGACGGAGACCGTTTTTGCTGAAGCGACAGCTCCCAACATGGGGACATCCGCATTTTGGTAGTCCGTACGGTACTTCATCGACAATGGCCAGTAATGGGGAGGAGTCCAGAGGAAGATGATGAAAAACAGGACCACCGCCGGCCACTCGACAGCTTCGCGCACAGCGGCCCAGGCGATCAGGACTGGGAAGCAGCCTGCAAGTCCGCCCCAAATGATGTTCTGTTCCGTCCGCCGTTTCAACAGCATGGTGTAAATCACCACGTAGAAGAACATGGCGGTAGCCCCGAGAGCTGCGGCGAGGGGATTTGCGCCGAACCACAGAACAGCGATTGCGGCGACCCCGAGCAGAGAGGCGAAGACCAGCGCTTCCCGAGGCGAAAGCTCACCCGTGACCAGCGGGCGTTTCTTGGTCCGGTTCATCAACCGGTCCATGTCACGATCCAGGTAACAATTGAACGCACCTGAGGAACCCGCGGCGAAAGCACCACCAATCATGGTGGCCAACGCCAGCCAAAAATTGGGAAGTCCGCCCTGGGCGAAGAACATGGTGGGAAGAGTCGTCACCAAGAGCAACTCGATAACTCGGGGCTTGGTGAGCGACAGGTAGGCAGCGGCTTTGCGCTTGAAACCGAGCCTCTGCCCTGACACCGGTGCCGTTGAGGCGGCCTTGTTGTCAGAGGTACGAGTGCTCAAATCGGTCACTGGGACAGTCTACCTTGTTCTACCGACTGTAGAAATTGGTGCGAGTCGCATTACGCATCGATCTTTTCACGGTCTAAGGCAGCCGCTCCTTCAATAATGAACTCCTTGCGGGGTGCGACGACAGACCCCATAAGAAGGTCGAACACGCGCTCAGCGGCTTCAGCGTCCTGCACTCTAATTCGGCGCAGGGATCGGTACACCGGGTCCATGGTGGTTTCTGACAACTGATCTGCATCCATTTCTCCCAGCCCCTTGTACCGCTGAATGGGTTCCTTATATCGCTGCCCTGAGGTCTCCAGGTCTGCAAGAAGTGTGACGAGCTCGTTCTCGGAATAGGTGTAACGGACTTCATTCGGCTTTTTGCCTGAGTTGATGATTTCCACACGGTGGAGCGGAGGCACGGCGGCAAAAACTCGGCCGGCTTCGATCATGGGGCGCATGTAGCGGAAGAAGAGAGTCAAGAGCAGAGTACGAATATGCGCTCCATCCACATCGGCGTCTGTCATCAAGACGACTTTGCCATAGCGCGCAGCATCAAGATCGAAGCTACGTCCCGAACCTGCTCCGATGACTTGCAGCAAGGCGGCGCATTCGGTGTTCGACAGCATGTCGGAGACGGAGGCCTTCTGCACATTGAGGATCTTTCCGCGGATGGGCAGCAACGCCTGAAAGTCTGAGGACCGGGCAAGCTTTGCAGTGCCGAGCGCGGAGTCCCCCTCCACAATGAACAGCTCACTGGATTCGACGTCCTTGTTTCTGCACTCGACCAGCTTTGCCGGCATAGTGGAGTTTTCGAGTGCGTTTTTTCGTCGCTGGGTCTCTTTGTGCTGACGGGCCGCGATTCTGGACTTCATCTCGGACACCACCTTCTCCAGCACTGCGGTGGCTTCTTGCTTCTCCGCTTTTTTGGCTGAGGTCAGGCGCCGCTCGAGCGCATCGGAAACCACTTTGTTGACAATCTGCTTAGCCGCTGGGGTGCCAAGAATCTCTTTTGTCTGACCTTCAAACTGCGGTTCCGCAATTCGAACTGTCATCACCGCTGTGAGACCAGCAAGAACATCATCCTTGTCCACTTTGTCGCTCCCGGCCTTGAGCCGGCGGGCGTTGGAGTCGATGACCTTACGGAAGACTTTGACCAGGGCTTGTTCGAAACCAGTGACGTGGGTGCCGCCCTTGGGCGTGGCGATGATATTGGCAAATGATTTCACCGTGGTGTCGTAGCCGACGCCCCACCGCAGCGCAATGTCCACCTCACAGTCGCGTTCCACATCTGTCATCACACCCTCTACCGAAATGCGTTCGGTGAAGCCGCCGTGACCCTGAATTCGCCAGATGTCCGTCACAGCTGAGTCTGTGGAGAGGTGATCGACGAACTCGCTGATACCTCCGTCATACTGAAAGACCTCCTCCAGATGCTCAGTGCGACGCTGGTCATGAATCACAATGCGCAGGCCCGGGACCAAGAATGCGGTCTGTCTTGCGCGGTTCACCAACTCCTGCTCCAAGAACTGCGCCTCCGGGGAGAAAATTTCCCGGTCCGCCCAATAGCGTACGGTTGTCCCGGTCAAGCCTCGCTTAGCCTTCCCCGACACTTGCAGCGGGGAGCCCTTCTCAGCCGGAGTGAATGCGTCAGACGGCTTGTGTCCGGCAAATGTGCCAGGCTCACCGCGCCTAAAGCTCATCGTATGAACTTTGCCACCCCGGGTGACATGCGCGTCCAAACGGGAGGAGAGCGCGTTGACTACTGAGGCACCTACACCATGGAGACCACCAACGGCGTTGTAGGAGCCGCCGCCGAACTTGCCCCCAGCGTGGAGCTTCGTGAAGACGACCTCCAGCCCGGAAAGCCCGGTGCGGGGTTCGATGTCAACTGGGATCCCGCGCCCATCGTCAGAGACCTCGACCGAGTCGTCGGGGTGGAGGGTGATGTGGATATTGGATGCATGACCGGCAAGCGCCTCGTCGACGGAATTGTCAATGACTTCCCAGACGCAGTGCATCAGGCCCCGGGAGTCGGTGGAGCCGATGTACATGCCGGGCCGCTTCCGCACGGCCTCGAGCCCTTCGAGGACCGATAAGTGCCGGGCACTGTATTCGTCACGTTGAGCCAACAGGGGCCTCCATTGATTGGTGAAAGGAACTTATCTCCCAGGCTACGTCGACGTCCTGGTGCTTCCGTGCAGAAGCGCCGCTGAGCTCTCCCCCATGATTCGCCGGTGGCGAAAGCCACGCCTTTGTCAGCGAAATCGCGAATGCGCAGCCCTATGACGTGGTTGTATAGGTGACATCATCACGTAACGCTAGGAGGCGAGAGCATGACAGCTACATCCGGCACCCTCGAAGCCACTCCCACGCTGACTGCCCTGGACCGCTGCGACCGCTGCGGAGCTCAGGCTTATATTCGTGCTGTGCTCGCTTCTGGCGGCGCGCTTCTGTTTTGCAACCACCACGGTCGCGATGTGGAGCCTAAGCTTCGCCCACAGACTGTTGAGTGGACTGACGAGTCTGAAAGAATCAGCTGACCAGCTGCGCTGTGCACGCTGTCCGTAGGTAGTTCGTCTCGGATGCGCATCTGTTCTCAGTTCTGATTTTCCAGATTACAAAAAAGATTCCCCGGGGGCCTACCCCGGGGAATCTTTTTTGCGTTGTATTCAGTTGTGCGGGCCTATTAAGCCGGTGAGGAGATACTCCTCACCACGACCATGGGGTTGATCAGTCCAGGTAATCCCGGAGGACCTGGCTACGACTGGGGTGCCGCAGCTTCGACATGGTCTTAGATTCGATTTGCCTTATACGCTCACGAGTCACCCCATAGACTTTTCCGATTTCGTCTAAAGTCTTCGGCTGGCCGTCAGTCAGTCCGAAGCGCATTGCGACGACTCCGGCTTCCCGCTCGGCCAGGGTGTCCAGCACCGAGTGCAGTTGCTCCTGCAACAGGGTAAAGCTCACCGCGTCGGATGGCACGACCGCCTCCGAGTCTTCGATGAGATCCCCAAACTCGGAGTCACCATCTTCACCGAGTGGCGTGTGTAGTGAGATCGGCTCGCGACCATACTTCTGAACTTCAACGACTTTCTCAGGAGTCATGTCGAGTTCGGCGGCGAGTTCTTCAGGTGCAGGCTCTCGACCGAGGTCTTGGAGCATTTGGCGCTGGACGCGGGCCAGCTTGTTGATCACTTCCACCATGTGCACCGGGATGCGGATGGTCCGTGCCTGGTCGGCCATGGCGCGGGTAATCGCCTGACGGATCCACCAGGTGGCGTAGGTCGAGAATTTGAAACCCTTGGTGTAGTCGAACTTCTCGACTGCACGAATCAGTCCTAGGTTTCCTTCCTGGATCAGATCCAGGAAGAGCATGCCGCGCCCGGTATACCGTTTCGCCAATGACACAACAAGTCGGAGGTTAGCTTCCAGCAGGTGGTTCTTGGCCTTCCTCCCATCAGCGACGACTAGCTCATAGTCTCGCCTGAGCCGCTTGTCCTTCACCGTGTCGTTCTTGAGCTTATGCTCTGCGAAGAGACCGGCTTCAATGCGAAGTGCTAGATCCACTTCTTGTTCGGCGTTGAGGAGTGCAACTTTACCGATTTGCTTCAGATAGTCCTTGACAGGATCTGCAGTCGCACCGGCGGAGACGACCTGCACGGCAGGGGCATCGTCATCATCAGCGTTGGAGATGACGAATCCTCGGCCTGAGCCATCTTCCTCATTCGCCCCGGACTTCGGCTCCATGATCTTTTCAGCGTCCTCACCGGACTCTTCGGCTTTGGCAACAGCTGTTTCCAGAGCCTCAGTCGGTGAGGCGGCTTCTTCTGCAAGAATTTCATCGACTGGGTCAGCAGCCTTCTTTCGGCCACCGGTCTTCTTTGCAGGACCGGGCGCTGTCTTGGTTGTCGATGGTGGACTGCTCTGCTTTGCGGAGGAGGACCGGGATTTTCCGCTTGCCTGGGAAGTCGTCTTTTTGGCCGTCGTCTTAGTGGACGAGGTCTGTGTTGACTTCTTGGCAGCGGTCTTCTCGGCTTCCTCAGCGGCGGCAGTCTCTTGTGTGGACTTCGACGCAGTGGTGGGCACGATGACCTTCCGTCTCGTTTACTGAGGTTCAAGCGCTCAACGCGCCTATGACCCTGTCAAGTCCCGATTCGGAGCAAAATCGTCCTCGGGCTGCAGGGTCTTACGGGGTCCAACAGTGCCATAGTCCGATACATTCCCTGGTCCGAGAAAAAATTATCGATGGCCCAACCACCATGAGTAACTCGACTCTTTGACACGCGCCCAGGGGCATATGCCCAAGGCTCTGATGCAGTGCACGACGCTGCGCGCCACAGGCGGAGCAGTGATGCTTGCCCACAATTCCGGATGCTGTTGACGCACTTCTTCAGCAAAGACAGTGGCAGTGCTCGAGCTCCCGCGAAGCCACTCGATCCAGGACCGCAGACCCAGAATCTCAGCACGTTGAACACCTCGAGCATAGGGCAGCAGGTGATAGAGCAGTTCGGAGAGTCCTTCAACGCGTTCCCATCGCGGCGGATGCGGTGAAAATCCCCATGCCAACTCCATGGATCCACTGTGAACAGCACCTGATCCAACCAACTCAAGGGCGTCCCCCACAGCATCGACACTGCTCACGGTCAGCGCCATCAGCAACTCGAGGTTCTCCGCCTGTTCCAAGGTCCGGAGTAGCGCTGAGGCCTGTTCTGGCGACTGATGAATCCATGAAGCCTCGGTCCTGCTTCCGCCATGGGCTTCCCGGATGCACCGGCGCAGCGCGGCGTCCCAGAGGGCGGTCACTGCTTCTGCTCTGTTCGGCGGCGGGGCCGTGTGCTCTCGAACAGCCCGCTGCTGAGCATGTGTTGCACGCGAAGGGGCAGCCAGAAACCCGCTGAGCGCCTCTGCGGGGCTAGCAGCGCGGCTCCAGGCCAATTCCGGGAGACGTTGAAGCGTCGCTTGCAGCACTGAATCAGCATCTTCTCCGGGAAACGACCGTGCCTCACTCACGTCGGAACATCTGTAGTCCCGGATGAAACCCTGACCCACGTGCCACACCTTCACCAAGGAGGCACCAGCTTGTTCAAACAGCCCCTCCGCCAATCGGGCCATGAGGACCTCGTACTGGTCGGGTGAGTCGGGGGCGGGAAGCTCAGAGTCGAAGATGATAGCCATAGCCGCCTCCGGAGCTGGCGCCGCCTCAGGCCCAGCGATCCACGCAGCGCACTGGGCTCCCATGCGTTCTGGCTGCTCGAGGACTGGAGCCAGGTCCACGCGGAGGTGACCGCCGGTAACCCCTGCGCTGAGACCGATGACGACGAGAGACTCCGCGGGCAAATATCCGAAGGTGTGCTGAACCAGGGCCAGCGCGTCCCCGGGGCGATCGACGCATAGTGGCTGCGCAGAGCGGCGCGACGCTTTTCCAGGTTCAGCTTGTTCGGGATTGTAGGGTGTGGATGAATCGTTCATGCCCCCCACGTTCCCGAATACCCGTACTAACTCACAGGGTTGAAGTCTGCCGTTGGGGAGCATTCGGCGTGTCGCTGCTGACTCACACAGCTTGGGGAAAAATCTAGTCCGTCGACTGCTCGGGGTGGGGGCCGTCGTCGTCGCTCTCTGGTGTATCAGTTCCTTCGGCGGAACCCGGAATCACATCATCGGGGCGGCTTCGGAGGAACTCCTCAACGGCCGCTCCCAGCTCTTCTGCATCTGGGACAACGTCATCCTGCCCAAGAAGGAGGGAACGCTGAGCTGTGGAGGAATACTGATCGAAGTTGGCCTCTAGCTTCTGAACCACCTGTGCGATCTCTGGAGCCTGCTCCACCTGGCGGGAGACATCGACCTCCACGGAACGAGCAGCCTCACGCAGCTCATCCGTGGGCAGCATCAGTTCGCAAGCCGCTCCTGCGTATTCCAAAGCCGCCACAGCCACCTGCGGATACCTCCCTGAGGCAAGGTAGTGAGGCACGTGCAGGGTGTAGCCAACGACGTCCCGCCCAGCCTCATCGACTCGTAGCTCAAGCATCTGCGACAGACCAGCCTCGATCTGCGCATTGGGCGACCATGTCGACATGCCTTCGATGAGGTCGGCGCGGTTGCCGTGCGCGGTCACTCCCACGGGGCGGGTGTGGGGTGTAGGAAGGCCCAACGAGTCCACGGTCACAACAAGCTTCACATCAAGGTGCTCAATCAGGTTCAGTACAGTCTCTGCTACTCGTTCCCACTGGAAGTCCGGCTCATCGCCAGTCAGCAGCAGGAAGGGGCGATCCATGGCATCCCGAACTTCGAAGAGATCGAGCCGAGGGCCCCGGTAGTCGGAGAATCTGTTCTCGGTAAAGGTGACTTGCGGTCGTCGGGAGCGGTAGTCAAAAAGTTCATCAACATCGAAGCTGGCGACCTGCCTGTGCGGCAGAGCACCCAACAAGCCCTCTGCCAGCTGCTCTGAGAGCGACCCCGCATCAGTGTGGCCGGCTACGGAGATCACCATCGGACGCCGGGGGCCACCACCGTGCTCGCCGTGGAGCACCATCTCCTTCTCGGAGGAGGTCTCCCCCGGTTCCTGCTCAGGGTCCTCGGTATGGATATGCAGCAGATCAAACTCATAAGGATTGCTCACCGGCTGTGGATCCTCCCTCTGGTGTTAGTTGGGTGTGCAGCGCACGCGGACTAAGTCTTCTGTGGAGTAACAGTTTCTCCATAGCATCCCATTCCCGCCGACAATGACATTCGGTCGCAGAATGTGGATAGGATCAGAGTTGTGATTAGTGAATTTGCTCCCACCGTGACCGCCGTTTCCTCTGCAATTCAGAAAGTCGACGCTGACGCACTAGTGCTTGGTGTTGCCAAAGGCCCGGAGGGACCGGTGCTGCTGCCCAATCCACTGGCCGAGAAAGCGGCTAAGGGAGTCTCGGACTCGCTCACCGCGCTGGGCGCCTCGGGCGCTGCAGATCAGTTGTTGCGGCTTCCCGGTGTCGACGGTTACCGGTCGGAGACTCTCGTGCTAGTCGGCGTGGGCAAGCTCACAGGAGAACCTGATGGAGGAGTGTCCTTGGAAGCGCTGCGCCGGGCTGCCGGTTCGGCCGTAAGGCAACTGTCGTCTGCGCAGTCTGTCGCTCTTGCACTGCCCGCCGCGACAGTCGAACAGGTTGCCGCCGTCGCCGAGGGGGCCGCACTGGGGGCCTACAACTTTCCCCATTTCAAGGGTTCAGAAGAGGCAAAGGCGAAGACTCCCGTCTCTGAGATCGCTGTTCTCACTGAGCTTCGTGACAAACATACGAAACCAGCTGTAGCTCGCGCCAGCGTCGTGGCTGCAGCTGTGCGCGCGACTCGGGATCTGGTCAACACACCGCCGAGCCACCTCTACCCCGAGTCCTTTGCTGATGTGGTGAAAGCCAACGCCAAGGGCACCAAGCTCAAGGTGAAGGTCTGGGACCACAAAGACCTGGAGAAGGATGGCTTCGGAGGCCTCCTGGGTGTGGGCAATGGTTCGTCCCGAAAACCGCGCCTGGTGCGTATCGAGCACTCCCCATCCCGACCGGTGGCCCATATAGCGCTGGTTGGCAAAGGCATCACATTCGACACCGGCGGCATTTCTCTGAAGCCGGCCAACGCAATGACCACCATGAAACTCGACATGGCAGGTGCCGCAACCGTAGCCGCCGTGGTGAGAGCTGCCGCCGACTTGGATCTGCCCGTGAAAGTCACGGGTTGGCTCTGCCTGGCTGAGAATATGCCCTCATCGACCGCCCAGCGCCCCGAAGACGTCATCACTATCTATGGTGGAAAGACCGTTGAGGTGCTCAATACAGACGCAGAGGGCAGGTTGGTCATGGCTGACGGGATCGTCGCCGCTGGCGAGGAGAGCCCTGATGCAATCATTGACGTCGCCACCCTGACAGGCGCGCAAATGATCGCACTCGGGCTGCGCACTGTCGGCGTCATGGGGCAGGACGCTCTGCGCGACAGGATCGTGGAAGCCTCCAAAGACGCTGGCGAGTCACACTGGGCCATGCCCATTCCCGAAGAAGCCATTACCAGCTTCGAATCCCCCATCGCAGACCTGACAAATCTGGGTGCCAGGGAAGGCGGGATGCTCAACGCAGCGGCTTTCCTGCGTGAGTTTGTTCCGCAGCGAACCGATGCCGACAAGGATGCTCTGGACCCTGAGTCCAACAGGATCCCATGGGCACATATTGACCTCGCGGGCCCGGCCTTCAATGAAAAGGGTGCCTACAACTATGTACCGAAGGGCGGTACGGGTGTGACCGTGCGAACCCTGGTTTCATACCTCGAAGGCCTGTCCCGCTGATAGTCTGACGACCAAGCAATGAAGCGACAAACGTCTCACCCCAAAGGAGCCTGACTCGTGGCCGAAGAATTCGACGTACTGGTCCTCGGAGGTGGCAGCGCTGGATACGCCGCAGCTCTACGCAGTGTCCAGCACGGCTATTCCGTAGCACTTGTGGAGAAGAGCAAGGTGGGCGGCACCTGCCTGCACACCGGGTGTATTCCGACAAAGGCGTACCTGCATGCCGCAGAGATCGCCGACGAAGCTCGATCGTCAGAGAAATACGGCGTCCACGTCGATTTCAACGGCGTCGATATGGCCAAGATCAAGGAGTACAAGGACGGCATCGTTGCCGGAAAATTCAAGGGGCTCACCGGGCTGCTGAAGATGCGCAAAGTGCAGGTCATCGAGGGAGAAGGCAAGCTCGTCTCCCAGAATGAAGTCGAGGTTGACGGCACCACATATAAGGCGAAGAACATCGTGCTCGCCACCGGCTCCACCTCCAAGACATTCGGCCTGCCCCTCTCTGACAAGATCATCACCTCCACAGAGGCTCTCGAGCTCGACTACACTCCGAAATCGGCCATCGTGCTCGGCGGCGGCGTCATCGGCTCAGAGTTCGCCTCCGCATGGAACTCCTACGGCGTTGACGTCACGATCATTGAGGGGCTGCCCACCCTGGTTCCCAATGAGGATCCCTCAATCATCAAAATCATGGAACGGACCTTCAAGAAGCGCGGCATCACGTTCAATGTCGGCACCTTCTTCAAAGACGTCGAGGAAACCTCCGACGGCGTCAAAGTCACCCTCGAAGACGGCAAAACCTTTGAAGCAGAGATTTGCCTCGTCGCGGTCGGACGTGGCCCCGTCACAGAAGGCCTCGGGCTCGAGGAACAGGGCATCACCCTGGACCGGGGTTTCGTTATGACAGACAAGCGACTGCACACAGGAGTGGGCAACATCTACGCCGTCGGCGACATCGTCCCCGGCTTGCAACTGGCTCACCGTGGCTTCCAGCACGGCATCTTCGTCGCAGAAGAAATCGCCGGCAACAATCCGATGATTGTTGAGGACATCAACATTCCCAAAGTGACTTACTCCGAACCCGAGATCATGTCCATCGGGTATACCCAGCCTATGGCTGAGGAGAAGTTCGGCAAGGACGACATCGAAGTCACCGAGTACAACCTCGCCGGCAACGGAAAGTCCTCCATCCTGGGCACTTCCGGAATCATTAAGATGATCGCTGTAAAAGGCGGTCCGATCGTCGGCGTTCATGGCATCGGAAGCCGGATTGGTGAGCAGATCGGTGAGGCTCAACTCATCGTCAACTGGGAGGCCTACCCCGAGGATGTTGCAACGCTCCTTCACGCACACCCGACACAAAACGAAGCACTCGGAGAGGCCGCTATGGCTCTCTTCGGTCACCCCCTCCACGGCTGAGAAGCATCCAAGAGAACTCATGAGTAGGAGCCGGACCCATGTCTGAGACCGTCAATCTTCCCGCACTAGGTGAGTCAGTCACCGAAGGCACTATCACCCGCTGGCTCGTCGAGGTCGGAGAGGAGGTAGAGGTCGACCAACCCATCGTGGAGGTCTCCACTGACAAAGTGGACACAGAGGTCCCCTCACCGGTTGCCGGAACTGTGGACGAGCTCCTCGTAGCTGAGGACGAGACCGTGGAGGTCGGTGCGCCCCTCATCAAGATAGGCAGTGGGTCTGACGCAGGTGCTGATGATTCGGACGGCGACGCCGCCGAAGCTGAAGAGGAAGAGGCTGCTACTGAGGCCGAAGAGCCCGAAGAGACGCAAGAGGCCGCTGAAGAGGAAGCCCCTACTCCAGCAGCAGGCGAGTCAGCAGGCGGCGAAGCGACTCCGGAGGAGGAGAGTCCTGCCGGCGACACCGGAGGAGAATCTGAAGAGGTCACGCTCCCTGCCTTGGGTGAGTCCGTGACCGAAGGCACTGTCACTCGGTGGCTGGTCGAGGTCGGCGACGAGGTGGAAGTCGACCAACCTCTCCTGGAGGTGTCTACCGACAAGGTTGACACCGAGGTGCCGTCTCCGGTCGCCGGTACTGTCCAGGAGCTCAAAGTCTCTGAGGACGAAACAGTCGAGGTCGGTGCCGTGCTGGCACTGGTCGGTTCCGGCTCTTCCGGCTCCACCACGTCGGAGGAGCCCACTCCCGAGGCTGAGGAGGCCTCAGAGCCTGAGCCCGAAACGCAAGAGGCAGAGCCGGACACCGAGGAATCTCAGGCTGCTGACGATGCCGAGGAGGAGGCGCCGAAGGAAAAGGCCGACAAGGCTGAATCTAAGGAAGAGCCAAAGGCCAAACCCAAGTCTGAGGATTCTGAGGACACTTCAGCCGAGGGGTATGTCACACCCCTAGTACGGCGTCTGGCAAAGAAAGAAGACGTGGACCTGTCGTCCGTCAAGGGCACTGGTGTGGGTGGACGGATTCGCAAACAGGACGTTCTCGACGCTGCTGAGGCAAAGAAGTCAGAATCACCGGCTGAAGCACCAGCGGAGTCGTCCAAGCCAGCACCGGAAGTGAAGGTCGACACAGCGAAGCGTGGCACAACACAGAAAGCTCCGCGTATCCGCCAGGTCATCGCCCAGCGCATGAACGAGTCGCTGGAGATTTCGGCGCAGCTTACCCAGGTACACGAAATCGACATGACACGAATCGTGAATCTCCGGGCCAAGGCGAAGAACGCCTTCAAAGAACAGAACGGTGCGAACCTCACCTATTTGGCCTTCATCGCAGTCGCGGTCACCGAAGCGCTTAAGCAGCATCCGGTGTTGAATGCTGAGTACAGCCAGGACCAGAAGCAGATCACCTATCACGACTCGGAGCACCTGAGCTTCGCAGTCGACACTGAAAAGGGACTCATGGTCCCAGTGATTGCTGATGCAGGGGATCTCTCACTGGCTGGTATGGCAAAGAAGATATCCGATGTGGCTAAACGGACACGCGAGAACAAGATAGGCCCCGAAGAGCTCTCCGGCGGCACCTTTACTATCACCAATCTGGGCTCCTTCGGCGCGTTGTTCGACACTCCGATCATCAACCAGCCACAGGTCGCCATTCTCGGTCCTGGTGCCATCGTCAAACGCCCAATGGTCGTCACGGACGAAGAAGGCCAGGAAAGCATCGGCATTCGCCACATGATGTACCTGTCGCTGACCTACGATCACAGAATTGTCGACGGCGCAGACGCTGGCCGCTTCCTGCAGACCCTCAAGGGGCGCCTAGAAGAGGGTAACTTCGACGCTCAGCTCGGCCTGTAACCGTGGCGACGGGGCGCACGCTTCAGAGCTAGCTCGAGACAACTCAATGTGCGGGGACTCGCCTACGGGCGGGTCCCCGCACGAGTATGCGCAGGCGCCGAATCAGACACTTCCATGCACTGCGCCCTGGGCTGCTCAGCCTCATCTGCGGGATCACAGTGGGCACCTCCGTCAAGGCGTGGTCATCCGCCGCTGACAGTATGTCGAGCGGTTCGGGAGATGCACATTCATGAAGGTCTGCCGCGAACTCTCCAGCAAGTGGGCGTTGCGACGGTGTAGCGCTCAGGGCTGCTTCGAGAAGTTCCGCGAATTGATCAGACACCCCCGGCACCAGACTTTGTAGCGGTGGTCTTCGATCCACGCTTTCCGGCTCTCTACCCGTGAGACAACTCCACGCCACAGCTGCGAGGGACTTCACATCTGATTCTGGTGTCCCGTGAGCGCTGTCCATCCCCAGCAGTACGGAATCCCCCAAATCTCCTAGGGCAGGACGGCCTTCCGGAGTGAGCAGGATATTGGCTGCGGTGACATCACCATGGGCTGCACCCGACTCGTGGAGATGTGCAAGTGCCTGTGCAATAGGACTCACAGCAGTCACACACTCCCCCGCATTCAGCACTCCCACAGCCCGTCGCAGTTGGGCTAGTGACCCGGCTGTGAAGGGCTGCAGCAGCAGTCCCGGCTGGCCATCTGAGGTTCTTACGACACCCCAGGGTCGCACAAGATACTGATGCATCAGAGGCAGCATCGCTTCCAGCTCACGCTGCGCCGACCTCAGCGGTGGGGCGGTGCGGAGAGCACCTAGGGGCACTTTCAGAGCAAGAGTTCTTGGTGGGTTCTCCCCTGCCCACGTAATAGTTGGCGCAACGGAGGGACCTTGCCGCACCAGCCAGACCGAACTTCGGCCCCCTATCCCCAACAGACGCTCCGTAACGAGACCCGGAACGCATGGAGTCTGCGAAGGTAGGGGACTGAAATTTCGAGGCGGGGCGTCGTCGTCATAGTGCATAGAGTCAGGATGCACCCAATTCTCTGCGGCTGCAGGAGTTATCCACAACTTCTCGTCAGAAGCCATCAAGCGACCCATAGCTGTCATGTTCGCAGCGAGGGGCTACGCTATTGACATGACCGTTTTGCAGACCCGGTACCTTGGCTTCGATCCAGCGCTCGTCGACTACGCCGAAGCCTGGGAGCTCCAACGCCGGCTTCATAGCCAGATCCTCAGTGGAGAGGCTGACTCGACGCTGCTTCTGCTTGAGCATGCCGATGTGTATACAGCCGGTAAACGCACGGAGCCGCAAGACTGCCCGGTAGACGGCACACCCGTTATTGACGTCGACCGGGGAGGGAAACTCACCTGGCACGGACGTGGACAACTGGTGGGATACCCACTGTTGCACCTCCAAGATCGAAGCTCAGTCAAGGACTATGTCTGCACTCTCGAGAATGTGATCATCAAGATCCTGTCCGAGAACTACGGCATCAGCGCGACCCGCGTCGAGGGACGTTCCGGAGTGTGGCTCACTGACAACGGCGATGTTCGAAAAATCGCCGCAATCGGTATCCGGGTGCACCGCTCGGTGACTATGCATGGCTTCGCACTGAACTGTTCCAATGACCTCGCCCCGTTCGGAAAAATCATCCCCTGCGGTATCAGCGACGCTGCTACGACGACGATCAGCGCCGAACTCGGCCGGACCGTCACGCCTGCCGACATCGCTCCCCGGATTGCGGAGGAATTACAGGCAGTGCTCCCACGTTATGTGTCATCACGGGCAGATGCAGCCAGTTCTGGTGTCACTGACTTGCTCACTGCCAAGAAAGAGTCAACGCTCGAGGAAGAGGTCTCACGGTGAGTGGATGCGCCCCAGCAGCGGCAGCAACTGGAACCATAGCCCCGGAGGGCCGCAGGATGCTCCGGGTCGAAGCCAAGAACGCCGCAGTGCCGGTGGAACGCAAACCCGAGTGGATGCGCACCAAGGTCAAAATGGGCCCTGAGTTTGCTGACATGAAGAAGCGCGTCGGTGGAAAAGGGCTCCACACTGTCTGCGAAGAAGCAGGCTGCCCCAATATTTTCGAATGCTGGGAAGATCGGGAGGCGACGTTCCTCATCGGCGGCTCCGCGTGCACGCGACGGTGCGATTTCTGCGAGATCGACACTGGCCGCCCAGCAGCCCTGGACGAGTCAGAGCCGCTGCAAGTAGCCGAGTCAGTCCGGGAGATGCAACTGCGCTACGCCACCGTGACCGGTGTCGCCCGCGACGACCTCCCCGATGAAGGAGTGTGGCTCTACGCCGAGACGATTCGAAAGATCCACGAGCTCAACCCTGGGACCGGGGTCGAGATTCTCATTCCCGACTTCTCTGGTCGGCCTGAGAACATCGCTGGTATCTGCGAGTCCAAGCCTGAGGTCTTTGCACACAACGTGGAAACGGTGCCACGTATCTTCCGCCGAATTCGCCCAGCATTCCGCTACGAGCGCTCTATGGACGTTCTGACGCAGGGCCGCAGCCACGGGATGATCACCAAGTCCAATCTCATTCTCGGTATGGGTGAAACCCGAGAGGAAATTTCAGAAGCTCTTCAGGACTTGCACGACGCCGGCTGCGACCTCCTCACCATTACGCAGTATCTGCGGCCGACACCCCGCCACTTGCCAGTGGACCGATGGGTAAAGCCCCAGGAGTTCTTGGAGATATCTCAGGAAGCGGAGGAAATCGGATTCCTCGGTGTGATGTCCGGGCCTCTGGTTCGCTCCTCCTACCGGGCCGGGTCGCTCTGGGCAAAGGCCATGCAGAAAAAGGGCTGGCCCATCCCGGACGAGCTCTCTCACATCGAACCCTCCGGGCAGACGAAGCAGGAGGCCGCCACCCTCGTGGCCGCCGGGTTCTAGCGGAGCGGGGTGCCGATCTGCGCTGGCATTCCACCACTAAGGTAAGCGGAATCGGACCGGACCACCACGGCGAATCCTCACCTGCCCTGCGGTAGACTGGGTGCATCATGGCAGATTCCAGAATTTCCAAACAGCAGGCTAAGGCTGAGCTGAAAAAGCTCCGCGAGCAGCAGAAGACCGAAAAGAAGCAGCGCAAAGCGTCCCGGAAGGCCAAGAAGGCCTCAGGCGAGGGCTTCTTCTCACGCATCAAGCAGGTCTTCAATATGACCCGCACCTACGACCCAAACATCGCATGGTGGATGCTGCTTGCCGCTGTCGTCACGTTTGCAGTTGTCTTTGTCATCACGCAGTTCCTCTTCCACTGGATTGTGGCACTATTCGTGTCGTTGCCGTTCGCACTGCTCGTTGCCATGATCATCATGAACCGCCGTGCGGAGAAGGCGGCTTTCGCCCGTATCGAGGGACGTCCAGGCGCCGCGGCCGCTGCCCTGAACACTCTCCGCCGCGGATGGGTCGTCACAGAGGAACCCATTCAGATGGACCCCAAGACTCAAGACGCCGTCTTCCGTGCCATCGGCAAGCCAGGCGTGGTGCTCGTGACCGAAGGTCCACCGGCGCGTGCTAAAAAGCTGGCAAGCAAGGCCCAGAAGCGACTACGCCCGGTTCTCAGAGATGAAGTTCCAGTGCATATTGTTCAGACTGGACGCGGCCACGAGCAGGTCCCGCTGTCCAAGCTCACCAAGCACATCAAGAAACTGGACAAGTCACTGAACAAGCACGAGGTCCACGCCGTCGAGCGGCGTCTCTCCACCCTCCCAATCGGCAGACCTCCCATCCCCAAGGGGGTCGATCCGTGGCGTGCTCGGCCCGATCGCAAGGCGTTGCGCGGCTAGCTCTCGCTTGTCCAGCCAGCCTGGACATCTCATGCCGCTATCTTTGATAGACTCACTGATTGTCTGGCAGGCGAATGCGAACCTTTCGCCGTAGTTACCGAGCGACCGGCAGCTCGGACTCTCCTCAGTTTTTCTTCGGAGGCCAGGTCATGTCATGCCACTGCCATGACAGCGAATAAACACACATGCCGAAAGCAGAAAGAAGTATCGTTTTATGCCAAAAACTCCTTTGCGTGCGCGCCGCACGGTCAAGGCCTCCCGGGCACTTGGCATCGCGCTGACGCCCAAGGCTCAAAAATACCTGGACCGCCGTCCCTACGGCCCCGGTCAGCACGGTCGCACACGCCGCCGCACTGACTCTGACTACGCAGTGCGTCTGCGTGAGAAGCAGAAGCTGCGCGCCCAGTACGGCATTCGCGAGGCTCAGCTGACCCGTTACTACGAGGAAGCCAAACGCCAGAGCGAAGGCCTCACCGGTGAAAACCTGATCGAGCTCCTGGAATCACGTCTTGACGCCCTCGTGCTGCGCGCAGGATTCGCTCGCACCATCGCACAGGCGCGCCAGTTCGTGGTGCACCGCCATATTCTCGTCAACGGCAAGCGCGTGGACCGTCCGTCCTTCCGCGTCAAGCCTGGCCAAATGGTCCACGTTCACGAGCGCAGTGAGAAGTTTGAGCCTTTCCAGATCGCGGCCGCAGGTGCACACCAGGAAGTTCTTCCGGCAGTACCGGGTTACTTGAAGGTGGACCTGGATTCTCTGCAGGCAACTCTCGTCCGCAGGCCAGAGCGCGCCGAGGTTCCAGTCACTTGCGAAGAGCAGCTTGTCGTCGAGTACTACGCACGCTGATCGGTTCTGGGCCATGGGCCCATGGGGTGTGAAGTGATCCGCTCTGCGGACCCGTTCACACCCACAGAGCCAACGCAGAGCCCGTCGTGTCCCCCGGTGGATGCGGCGGGCTTTCTGCGTACTCCCCCTCACGTAAACTGAGCCGGGCGCCACACACTCGGCACGCCCCGTCGTCGTTAAGTCTGACCCGCAGGAGAGAACCCCCCGATGAAGTCGCAGGACATCACCCGCACCTGGTATGACTACTTCAGTGCGAAGAAGCACACTATTGTGCCGTCAGCCTCGCTGGTGTCCCCGGAACCTTCCCTGCTGTTCACCATTGCAGGCATGGTGCCGTTCATCCCTTACTTCACCGGTGCTGAGACCCCGCCCTACCCACGAGCTGTCTCGGTCCAAAAGTGCATCCGGACCGAAGACATCGAAGAAGTGGGCAAGACTGCCCGCCACGGAACCTTCTTCCAAATGTGCGGCAACTTCAGCTTCGGCGATTACTTCAAAGAGACTGCCATCCCTATGGCATGGGAGCTGCTTACCACCCCCATCGCAGGGGACCCCCAGACCGGGCTGCGCGGATTTGGCCTAGACCCTGACCGGTTGTGGGTTACCGTCTACGAGCACGACGACGAAGCCTTCCAAATCTGGCGGGACACAGTGGGTGTGCCCGAGACGCGCATCCAGCGGTTCGGCCCAGAGGACAACTACTGGAACACCGGTCAGCCTGGTCCGGGCGGACCGTGCTCAGAGATCTACTACGACAGAGGCCCATCGTATGGAGCTGAAGGCGGGCCTGCAGCCGATGAGGACCGGTATGTGGAGATCTGGAACCTGGTCTTTATGCAGTACCGCCTCTCGGCCGTCCACTCCAAGTCTGACTTCGAGGTTGCTGGACCGCTGGAGAACAAGAACATCGACACCGGCCTCGGTCTCGAACGCCTGGCGATGATCCTCCAGGGCGCCGAGAACATGTATGAAACGGACCAAGTCCGCCCTGTCCTGGACCGCGCCGCGCAAATGGCTGGTGTCACGTATACCTCAACTGAAGATCCCTCTGATCCGAACCACGCAACTGATGTTCGGTTGCGGATGATCGCCGATCACACCCGAAGCGCGCTGATGCTGATATCCGATGGTGTTCGACCATCCAATGAAGGCGGCGGCTACATTCTGCGTCGGCTCATCCGGCGCGTCATCCTTGGTATGCGTCTGTTGGGTGTGGAGAAGCCTGTATTCGGCGAACTCATCCCCGTCTCCAAGGACGCCATGAAAGGCGTCTACCCAGACGTTGCGGAACGCTTCAACACCATCCATGCGACCGCAGTGAAGGAAGAGCAGGCCTTTCTGCGAACCATCAGTGCGGGCACCGCGCGGCTGGAATCAGCGGTCGCCGCCGCAAAAGCCTCAGGAACGCCGCTAGCCGGGGATGACGCATTCGCCCTGCACGACACCTACGGCTTCCCGATCGACCTCACCCTGGAAATGGCTGAGGAGGCGGAAGTGCGTGTAGATCAAGAGACGTTCCGAAAGTTGATGGCCGAGCAGCGCAGACGTGCCCAGGCTGACGCCAAGGCCAAGAAGTCAGGCCACGCCGACACTGAGCTGTACCGGCAGATACTGGGCGGTTCTGCCACTCATTTCACGGGGTACACTGAGCACGCCACAGAGGCGACCGTGATAGGAATCCTCGCCGCGGGCCAGGCTCAGTCCAGTGCGACAGCTGGCCAGGAGATTGAAGTGGTCCTGGACGCCACACCCTTCTACGCTGAGGCTGGTGGCCAGGCGGCCGATACCGGCCAAATTACCGGCGATGGCTTCGTCATTGATGTCCAGGACGTCCAGTCGCCCATCAAGGGACTTTCAGTTCATCGAGCCAGAGTCATCGACGGCGAAGTGTCGGTGGGCGCCCGTGCGCTTGGCGCCATCGATGTCCGGCGACGGCTCGACGCGCAGAAGGCCCACACCGCCACCCACATTGTGCATGCGGCTCTTCACGATGTGTTGGGTCCCGACGCCGTGCAGGCTGGCTCCTTCAATAAGGAAGGATACCTGCGCTTCGACTTCACACACGACGACGCCCTCTCCCCCGGTGCCCGCCAAGAGCTGGAAGAGATATCGAACCTCTCGATCAGAGACAACTATGCCGTAGAGACTAAGACCATGGCCCTAGACGAGGCCAAAGCGCTAGGGGCTATGATGCTCTTCGGTGAGAAGTACAGCGATGAAGTCCGAGTCGTCGAGGTCAACGGCCCCTGGTCTCGCGAACTCTGCGGCGGCACTCACGTAACGTCCACCGCCGAAATCGGCACTCTCGCCCTGCTCTCGGAGGCCTCCGTCGGGTCCGGCAACCGTCGTGTTGAGGCCCTCGTGGGGCTCGACGCTTTCAAGCACTTCGCGGCCGAACGGACTCTTGTCAACCAGCTGACAGAAATGCTCAAAGTGCCAGCCGATCAGGTACCGGACCGCATTTCCGCCACCCTCCAGAAGCTGAAGGACGCTGAGCGCGAGTTGGAACGACTCCGATCTGAGCAGCTTCGTCACCAGGCCGGTCAGCTTCTGGATCAGGCTGTCGACGCCGGCGGAGTCACCGTTCTCACCTACCACGCCGGGTCGGCTGAGAGTGATGATCTGCGGCAGTTGGTCATGGACCTTCGTGGCCGTTTTGGGGCCCAGGCGGCGGTGGTCGCAGTCGCTGCTGAGGCGAAAGGCCGACCGGTCGTGGTGGTGGGCACTACGGACGCTGCCCGCACTGAAGGTCTTTCAGCCGGTGATTTGGTCAAGCAAGCTTGTGCTGTCCTCGGCGGTGGTGGCGGAGGAAAGCCTGACCTAGCCCAGGGCGGTGGCCAAGATCCCGCTAAGATCGACGATGCGCTTCGTTCCGTGCTTGCCGCCGTGCAGAACCGATGATCGCAGCGCTATGACTTCTGAACGCGCAGGTGTGCGACTTGCAGTCGACGTAGGCGACGCTCGGGTGGGACTGGCAGCCTCAGATCCGGATGCACTACTGGCAACCCCGGTGATGACGCTTCGTCGCGATAAGAACCAGGGATCCGACCTGCGGATGATCACCCGAATTATCCAGGACCGTGACTGCAAGGTGGTGTATGTGGGGCTTCCGCTTTCACTCTCAGGAGTCGAGACCCCATCCACTCAAAAGGCACGTGAGTTTGCCCGGGCGCTGGTGGAGTACTGCTCTGCAGAGCTGCACCATGTGCAGGTACGGCTCATCGATGAGCGTCTGTCAACAGTCTCGGCATCGGAGAAGATGCGCGCCTCGGGGGTCGAATCGCGGAATCAACGCGCGGCCATTGATCAGGCTGCGGCCGTGGAAATTCTCACCCACGCCCTCGATATACGCGCCGCCCAGGGAGCAGAACCAGGTACTCTGGTTATCCACAACTCGGCCTAGGTCCTTGTCGCCGTGACCCCCGAACGGTCATGCTGAACCTATGCAGGTTACATGTCCCGTCTCAGGAGAGTTCTCGCTCAAGGACCATCTGTACCGTCCCGGTCTCCCCTTCTCCTCCGAAGAGCTGCAGACCATGACCCATCGTGGAATCATGCGGCATCTCATCGCTGATGTGTATACAGAATCTGTCCTCACTGACTCGCCAGAGCTGCGCGCCGCCGGTGCCCACGCACTGCTGAATCCGTCATTGGCCGAAACGTCTATTCTCTGCGGTGAGAGCGCGGCCTGGGTCCACTTGGGCATCTCTGCCCCGGAGCGGGTCAGCGTCATTGTAGGCCGGCATACCATTCACCAATCATCACCTCTAGGCGTACAAGTGCATAGGGCCGCGCTCAGCGATGATGAGAAACAGATCTACGGGCCGCTGTGCTGCACAACTGCTCTGCGTACCGCAGGGGATCTGTTCTGTGGGATCGGTGTGCGGCACCTCAGACGGGCCCTAGACTTGCTGCTGGAGGGCGGATCTCGCGTTGATCGGATTCTTCAGCAGTGGCCGGCAGCCCACGAACCTCTGCTGGGTAGAGATGAGGACGTCGTCGCTATCGGGGCTGAAGATGAGAGCACTCTGCATCAGCGTTGGTACTTGATCTCCCAGCTGATGCGGCAAACGGATGCAAGTGCTGAGGAGCTGGCGGATACGGTGATGCGGATCGTATCCCGGACCAGCTGGGATCATCGCCGTCGAGAGAGGATCCGGCAACTAGTGAATCAGTGCGTTTCGCGCCGCTTACCGACAGTCCGGTAGACGTCATAGACCCCGTCGATCCGCCGCACCGAGTTCAGCACATGGTTCAGATAGCGTGGGTCGCCCATCTCAAAACTGAAACGCGACACTGCCACTCGGTCTCGAGAGGTCTGAACCGTGGCGGAGAGAATATTGACTTGAGACTCGGCAAGCGTGCGAGTGACGTCTGAGAGGAGTGACTTCCGGTCGAGGGCCTCTACCTGAATTTCCACTAAGAAGACCGAAGATTTGGTGGGTGCCCAATCCACTTCTACAAGACGGCCCGGTTGTTCCCTGAGCTGCTTGACGTTGCGGCAGTCGGCACGGTGAACCGAGACTCCTTGGCCTCGTGTGACAAACCCCTCGATGTCATCGGGCGGCACCGGGGTGCAACATCGGGCCAATTTGGCCAGGACATTGCCGGCACCTCTGACCGTCACCCCTGCATCGGAGTACTCCGAGGGTCGAGTTGACGGCGAGGTAATGGGGGTGATGTCGTGCTCCTCGGACTCCTCTTCGTCCGTGTCGAAGAGTGAGCTGAGGTGATCAAGGACGTTCTGGATAGAGACGTGCTCTTCGCCGATTCCTGCGTAAAGGCCGGAGATATCGGTGTAGTGAAGCTCTTCAGCCACTGTCAGCAGCACATCGGGGTTCATGACCTTCTGTAGGGGAAGATTTGATTTCCGAGTTGCTTTGGTGAGCATTTCCTTGCCGCGCTCGATTGATTCTTCGCGGCGTTCTTTGGAGAACCAATGCCGAATCTTATTCCGAGCCCGGGCTGACTTAACGAACATCAGCCAATCGTTAGAAGGACCCGCGCCTTCTGCTTTCGAGGTGAAGATCTCGACCCAGTCACCATGATTGAGCTCCGAGCTCAGCGGCACCAGTTTGCCGTTGACCCGCGCACCAATTGTCTTGTGTCCCACATCGGTATGGATCGCGTACGCGAAGTCCACCGGCGTGGCCCCAGCAGGCAACGAAATGACCTCCCCTTTGGGGGTGTAGACGAACACCTCACGGGTATTGATCTCGTTGCGCAGTGACTCTAGGAATTCATCTGGGTCAGTCGTTTCGGACTGCCAGTCCACAAGGGAGCGCAGCCAACCGATGTCCTCAGTGGCTTGTGACTGTTGAGTGGCGCCCTTAGCTGGTGAAGCCGAGGCTGCGGCGTCGTCCTGTTGTCCGCCTTGGCTAGGACGCTGGTCCTGTTTGTACTTCCAATGAGCTGCCACACCGTACTCGGCTCGCCTGTGCATCTCATGAGTGCGGATCTGCACCTCAACGGGCTTCCCGGCCGGGCCCAGAACTGTCGTGTGCAGTGACTGATACATGTTGAACTTCGGCATGGCGATATAGTCTTTGAACCTGCCAGGCAGCGGGGACCACCGCGCGTGGAGTGCACCAAGAGCTGCATAGCAGTCCCGCACCGAATCAACGAGAACGCGGACACCCATCAGGTCATGAATGTCGTCGAATTCTTTTCCTCGCACGATCATCTTCTGGTAGATCGAGTAGTAGTGCTTGGGTCGGCCCGTTATGGTTGCCGAGATACTTGACCCGTTGAGGTCATCGGCAATGGTTTCGCGTACCTGGGAGAGGAACTTCTCCCGCTGCGGTGTGCGATCACCCACCAACCGGACGATCTCCTCATACACCTTTGGATAGAGGGCAGCGAAAGACAGATCCTCCAGTTCCCACTTCAGAGTATTCATGCCGAGTCGGTGAGCCAATGGAGAAAAGATCTCCAGGGTCTCTTTGGCTTTGCGCGCGCTCTTCTCCGGTGGCACGTAGCGCCATGTCCGGGCGTTGTGGAGCCGGTCGGCGAGCTTAATCATCAGCACCCGAATGTCTTTGGCCATTGCCAAGACCATCTTGCGCACTGTTTCGGCCTGTGCGGCGTCGCCGAACTTCAGTTTGTCCAGCTTGGTCACCCCGTCTACCAGCTGGCTGATCTCCTCCCCAAATTCGGTAGTGAGCTCCTCCAGGCTGTAGTCGGTGTCCTCCACGGTGTCGTGGAGCAGCGCAGCAGCCAGTGTCGACCCATTGAGGCCCAGTTCGGCAAGGATGGTGGCGACCGCAACGGGGTGGGTGATGTAGGGATCGCCTGATTTGCGCTTCTGGCCTCTGTGGTGATGCTCTGCGGCGGCAAAAGCTCTACGGATCAGCGGGAAGTCATTCTCTGCGCGGTTGGCCCGCACTGCCCTGAGCAGGGGCTCCAATAGTGGGGAGTCCTCGGACTGGGCGAGCGACCCAACAGCGCGCGACCGGCGAACGGGTGCTGTGTGAGTACCCGCTGTTGTGGTGGGGTCTTGTTCGGAGGCTGTGGCCGCCGCCCCTGTAACCGGTGCGCTGTTACTGTTCACGCTCGTGGTGCCTGCTCCCTCATGACAATTGGCATGCAATGTGGAGACAGTCTAACGCTGTTCATCGCCTGAAGATTCCGGCGTGTCGCCACTGACGACCAAGTCCCAATCCAGAATCTCTACATCCTCAACGTCATCAGGTTCGTCCGGTTCGGGCAGCGGCGGGAACGCCACTGGTTTCCCGTTCTCATCCATGGGAGTCCCCGAGTACGTCACGGCGCCGACCTCTCGGTCCTTACGCAGGTTGAGGACGAGCTCAGTGTGAGCAACGACATCAGAATCACCGCGCCGCATCCGGGCGTACAGCGGGGCCTGTACGAAAATGGTCGCGATGGTGCCCACGATAATCCCCGTGAACAATGCGAGGGCAATGTCCCTCAGCGTGCCAGCGCCTAGGAGCCAGGAGCCGATGAAGAGGATGGAGCCTACCGGGAGTATGCCTACTACGGAGGTGTTGATTGATCTGACCAAAGTTTGATTAATCGCGAGGTTTACCCGCTCCGTAAACGTCTGGTCCTTCTGCTCTTTCAGCGGTCGAACGTTTTCGCGTATCTTGTCGAACACCACCATCGTGTCGTACAACGCGTAGGACAAGATGGTGAGGAAACCGATAATCGCACTTGGGGTGACTTCGAACCCAGTGGCTGAATAGATGCCAACCGTCACCACGACGACGAACCCGAGTCCCCCTATGGCCGCTACGGACATCTTCCAGGTTCGGAAGTACAGGGCCATGTAGACCGATACAAGCAGCAGGAAGACCCCTAAGCCGATCATCATCTGCTGCGAGACGTGCTCACCCCAGACAGGGCCGATGAAAGTGGAGGACACCTGGTCCGGTCCGACTCCGTAACCCTCCTGGAGAGCCTGACCGACCTCTAGAGTCTGTTCTTCATCGAGCTCTTCAGTCTGCACACGAATCGTCTGATCCGTGATCTGAGTGACAACAGCTTCCTGACCGGAGACATCCTGGACCGCATCTTCGCCGATGGCAATGTCCGTGTTCTCAGTCTGGGAAATGGTGAACTCACTGCCTCCAGTGAATTCGATGCCGAAGTTGAAACCCCCGCGGACGAAAGGTATCGCGATGGAAACGGCAACCAGCAGCGCTGCAAGGAGGAACCACAGGTTCGACCGCTGCACGAACGGATAAGACCGCTCACCGGTGTAGAGCTGATTGCCTGCTGTGGCGAATCCTGCGGCCATCAGCGATCAGCCCCCTCTGCCATTGACTGCTCCTGCTCGTGAAGGCGGTCTTGCCGGGCCTTCCGCCGCTCGGCGATTGTCATATTTGCCCACTGTTCGTCCGATATATCTGGAACATCGCGTCGCGAGTCGGACCTGGCGCCATCCGCGGCACCCCCGAGCGGTGAGGCCTCCCCTTCCCTGGCACCGCCGACGACGGCCGCAGCAGCGTGGTCGGAGTAGACCACCTGAGATCGGGCAAAGCGCCCGGCCCCCTTGTAGAGGACGTCCACGCCCAGCTCTCTAGCGCTGAGACCTGAGAATCGTTTACCGGCGGCGAAGAACTTGCGCCGGGCCAATAGCTGCATCAGCGGATGCGTGAAGAGGAAGACGAGGATCACATCGATCAGCGCTGTGAGTCCGAGGGTGAACGCAAAACCCCGCACATTGCCTACCGCCACCAGATACAGCACGACAGCGGCGATGATGTTCACTGCTTTGGACGCGAGAATGGTTCGCCTGGCTCGGGACCAACCAGCTTCAACGGCCCCCGCGAGGGACCGTCCTTCTCTCAGCTCGTCTTTGACGCGCTCAAAGTACACCACAAAGGAGTCCGCGGTGAGGCCGATGGAGAGGATCAACCCAGCGATGCCGGCCAGCGAAAGCCGGTAGCCGTCTGACCATCCTAAAAGCGAGATGGCCCACCACGTGATGAGACCCACCACAATGAGGGATGGGATAGTCACGGCCAAGGCCAGTGCCCGGTACTGGTACACGGCGTAGCCAGCAGTGAGGATCAGCCCAATGATGCCGGCGAGAAGGCCCATACGCAACTGGTCGGACCCGAGTGTGGCTGAAATCTGCTGTTCGGACTCAATCTGGAAGGAGATGGGCAGTGAGCCGTAGCGCAGCTGTTCAGCGAGATTGCGGGCTTCCTCATCGGTGTAGCCGCCTGTGATGCGGGCGTTGCCGTCGGTGATCGGGCTGATCATGTTCGGCGCCACGACGACCTGACCGTCCAGGACAATCCCGAATCGGTTTTGTGGAGTCCCCTGCTCGTAGCCGAAGAGGCGGGTCGAAGACTCCCGGAACTGCTCCGTACCGGTGGAGTCGAAATGGATGACAGTCTCGTATGCTCCCGTGGGGGTGCCGTCCTGACGGGATTCGGTACCCCAACTGGCGTCGTCGATATTGTCACCGTCCACATCAACCGGACCCAGCAGGAGCACCTCACCAGTATCCGGGTTGCAGGTAATCAGTGGCTCATCGGGCTCCTGGGCTTCGCGTTCGGCCAGAGGCAGGTCCCGAGTGCACTCGTAGTTGTAAAAGTCAGCGGCACGTTCAGGGGTGATCCAGTTCAGGTCTGAATTGTGTTCTGGTTCGGCGGTGGGTTCGTCGAAGTCCTCAGGTCTGGCCTGCTCATCTTCTTCGAATTCCTCGTCCTCTTCCAGGGCCTCGACTTGACTGAGGATCTCTTCTCTTTCCTCATCTGTCAGATCGGGGTTCTCCGCAATTTCTTCGATGCGCATCTCTTCGACATAGTTCGTGTCGAACCGGGAGTCGAGCAGCGGCCGAAACTCCATGGCGGCACTGGCTTGGATCAGTTCGCGGGTCTCTTCATCGGGTACCCCCGGCATTCCCACCACGACGTTCTCAGCACCTTGGACTGCGATCTCCGCCTCGGCCACACCGGTACCATCGACACGCTGGCGGATGATCTCCACCGCCTGTTCAAGCTGATCGTCGTCAATCTCTTCACCCGTCTCGACCTGCGGAGAGAGCACCATTTGGGTTCCGCCCTCGAGGTCGAGGGCCAGCAGCGGGGCCCACTGGGCCTGTCCTTGCTGGACGCCATACGCTAGTCCGCCGCCCATGCCGATGAGCAGCAGAAAGAGGACGACGAGTGCGGCGCGTGCCCTCCGCACGGGTTTTGATGCGGCCATCAGTGCTGCTGCTATCGAGGATCGGAGTTGTCAGGTGCGGTGGGGTCAGTGTCTGTCTGATCCGGGTCCAACGCATGGATGTCAGCTGCCAGGTCGGGATCCGGCTCAATGACCTGCTGAACGGCCTGAAGGAGAAAGTCCATACGATCTCCATGGGAGAATTCGAGGGTAATGCGCTGACGTTCGTCATCGCGGCTGATCACCCGGCCAACGATCCCGCCGGCTGTCACTACTTCAGCACCTACAACGGCTCCCTCA
Source organism: Nesterenkonia haasae (assembly GCF_010119385.1). GTDB lineage: Bacteria > Actinomycetota > Actinomycetes > Actinomycetales > Micrococcaceae > Nesterenkonia > Nesterenkonia haasae. The sequence continues at coordinate 290,894 of NZ_VFIE01000017.1, read as the reverse complement.
TTGGCTTTGCGCACATCTTCGCGCATTTTACGACTGCGCCGCCACGTCGCAAAGATAAACAGCGCCAACAGCCCGAACATCAAGAGCATGAAGATTGCGCTGCCGCCGGCTTCACCGCCTTCTCCGCCAGCAACGGGGGTGTTTGCGGCCACGGGGAACAGATGCAGTGTCAAGGAGTCAATCACAACCGGCCACCCTAACAGTACAAGCTGTACATTTACTCATTCCACAGCGGAGACGTCTTTTCGTCACTCTCCGCAGGCGGAGTGAGCCCGAGGTGCTCCCAGGCCGCCTGAGTAGCAACCCGCCCTCGTGGAGTGCGCGCCAGGAGACCTTCGCGCACCAGATATGGTTCGGCGACTGTTTCAACGGTCTCGGTCTCCTCACCTACCAGGATGGCAAGAGTGGACAGTCCAACTGGGCCACCACGAAACTTCTTGCACAGGGCCTCCAGCACCGCACGGTCCAGGCGGTCCAGACCCAGTGAATCCACCTCGTAGGTGTCAAGCGCCTGGGAGGCCGCCTCAATGTCCACCAGGTCCACCCCATGCACTAGTGCCCAGTCCCGTACTCGGCGCAGCAGGCGGTTGGCGATACGGGGTGTGCCCCGCGAACGTGATGAGATCTCGACGAAACCTTCGGAGGTGACCTGCGTGTCCAGCATTCCGGCCGAGCGGCGCAGCACTTTCTGAAGCTCCTCCGGGCTGTAGAACTCCAGGTGGCCGGTGAAACCAAATCGGTCACGCAGCGGCCCTGGAAGCAGCCCCGCCCGGGTGGTCGCTCCGACCAGCGTGAAGGGAGAAAGCTCAAGAGGTATTGAGGTCGCGCCAGCTCCCTTCCCAACAATGATGTCTACCCGGAAGTCTTCCATCGCGATGTAGAGCATCTCTTCGGCGGGTCGGGACATTCGGTGAATCTCGTCAATGAACAGGACCTCACCGTCGGTCAACGACGACAAAATCGCAGCCAGATCACCGGCATGTTGGATAGCGGGACCCGAGGTGATGCGTAGGGCCGCCTGCATCTCACCTGCGATGATCATGGCCAATGTGGTCTTGCCTAAGCCTGGCGGGCCTGACAGGAGCACATGGTCAGCGGCCGTGTTCCGCATCCGCGAAGACTGCAGAACCAGGGACAGCTGAGTGCGCACGGTGGTCTGCCCGACAAAATCATCCAGAGCTTTGGGCCGCAGAGCAGCTTCAAGAGCTTTCTCCTCAACGGCCGGAGCTGCCCCGACCAGCTCCCGTGGATCAGTACCGCTCACGGTCCTCCTCAGCCCTTAGAGTGCCTTCCAATTCTCGGGTTCCCGCCACGGTCATCCGGTGCTCGCTTTCGCGGTACCCAGCGCTCGGAGCACCGTCCGGAGCACAGTGGATGTGCCGGCGTCAATCAGATCCGGATCAGCCGAGAGCGCGTCGTCTAGGGCTTGAGTTGCATCTCTTTCCGTCCACCCCAGCGATGTGAGGGCGGCCCGGACTTCCGCCTTGGTGACGTCAGTCGGCAAAGAAGCAGCTTTCTGCCTTTCCCCGGGGGCAGGTGTTTCTGGGTCGATGATGAGTTTGCCGGCGAGCTCAAGCAGAATGCGTTGAGCGGTCTTCTTCCCGATACCAGGCACCTTGGTGAATGCTGAAGTGTCCGAGTCGCGAATCGCTAGACGCACCTCATGAGGAGTGTGGACGCTCAGTACGGCCAGCGCCAGCCGGGGTCCGACGCCAGAGATGCCGAGCAGAGTGGTGAAAATCTCGCGCTCGTCTGAATCGGCGAAGCCGAACAGCAAAGGGGCCTCATCCTGCCGCGGCACGAAATTGGTGTGCAGGAAAGCGTGCTGTCCAGCACGCAGGCCCCCGAGCGTCTGAGGAGTGGCGTGAACAGTCAACCCGAAGCCGGAGACTTCCACCACTGTTCGGTCGAGCCCCACATGGAGCACCTCACCACGGATACTGGAGATCATCGGTCACCTCATGTGAATCGGACGCTGCGGAATAGAAACTATCTTCGATTAGGATATCGGTTCCTTACCCATCGCAGGGTGAATCAGCGCCGCGTGGCGCGCCGCTCGGCTTCCTGCCAGGCGCGTTGCGCGGCAGTGAGAGCTCCTGCGTTGTTTGCTGCCGCCTTCTGCAGTGCAGTACGTGACCCCTGGTGGGTCTGGGTTGTTGCGGTCATGCTGTATTTCGCGCCCACTCCGGAACGCCACCCGTGGCAGATCGCGACAGCGTAGGCATCGGTAGCGTCTACGGGCTTGGGAAGCCCCGGAAGACTGAGGATTTTTTGCACCATTCTGGCCACCGCGCCTTTCTCCGCTCGGCCGTCGGAAGTGACCGCGGCTTTCACCTCTGAGGGCGTATGCCAAGCTACCGGAATCCCCCGGGCGGCCGCAGCAGCGATCACCACACCAGAAGCCTGGGCTGTGGCGATCGCCGTCGGGGCGTTGGAAGAGGCGAATACGCGTTCGATGGCAAGCACATCCGGAGCGAATCGGTCCAGCAGGGTCTCAGCCGCCCGCTGGATCTCCAGTATCCGGACTGCCAGGTCCTCGGCGCTGTTGGTGCCTTTGACCTCCACATGCAGAGACTCGCCCGACCGGTTGGGCTGCATCTCGACCACGGCGAACCCGCAGCGGGTCAGACCTGGATCAACGCCCATGATCCGCTGGGCCACATGGGACGTTCCAGCAGTGGAGGCTACGCGTTGGACTGCGATTATTCTGCTCCTAGGTCTCGGCCTCAAGAGCAGCGAGTGTCTCGGAGCTCAGGTCAGCATTGGTGTGGATGCTCTGCACATCGTCCAGATCATCTAAGGCATCGTGGAGTCGGATGAACTTCTTGGCGTCATCGAGCTCCAGGTCAATCTTCATCTCTGACACAAAGGCAACATCATCGGAGTCATACCGAATGCCGGCGTCGTCGAGCCCCTTGACCACCTCTTGCAGGTCGGTGGGCTCAGAGTGCACCTCGAAGTGCTCCTCACGTTCCAGCACCTCTTCCACGCCTGCCTCCAGAACGGCTGCGAGGAGGTCATCCTCCGTCACCCCGTCGGCGGTGGGCACCGTGACCACACCCTTGCGCTGGAACATATAAGCCACCGAGCCGGGATCTGCGACCGTCCCCCCGGAACGGGTGACTGCGGTACGCACATCGGCGGCGGCACGGTTGCGGTTATCGGTGAGGCATTCCACCAGCAGCGCAGAACCTGCTGGACCGCGGACCTCATAGGTGATCTCTTCGTATTCGACAGCGTCACCTGTCAGCCCAGCACCGCGCTTGATCGCTCGATCAATGTTGTCATTGGGCACCGACTCTTTCTTGGCTTTCTGAACAGCCAGCGCCAGGGCGGGATTTCCCTCAACGTCCGGGCCCCCATTACGTGCAGCAACTTCGATGTGCTTGATGTACCTGCCGTTGATCTTTGCGCGCTTAGCATCTACTGCGGCTTTGCGATGTTTGGTATTGGCCCATTTGGAGTGACCGGCCATAGTTCTCCTCGTGCATTTTGGTTGCAACAGGCAACGTTTCGGTAGTCTGATTTCCAGACTACTCGTAACGAAGGAGATGCTGTGGCAGAGACACCTTGGACGCGGACGCTGGATTATGACTATCCGGATATGACCACGGTCGACGACGCCGCCTGGGCCCCCGCGCGTGAAGCCGCCATAGAAGCCCAGAGAACCCGGGTGGAGGAGATCGCCGCTACGGCTGAGCCGGCCACCGTGAGCAATGTTCTGCGCGCCTTTGCGCTCTCCGGCAAAGAACTAGACCGATTGCAGCGTGCCTTCGGCGTCGTGGTCGCCGCCGACGGTACCGAGGCGCGACAACAGGTACGCACCGAGGCCGCACCGATGATAGCCGCTCATACAGACTGGCTCACTCTGCATCCCGGACTGTTCGCCCGTTTCCGGCAGCTCCAAGAACGTATCGCTTCCGGTCAGGAGGAGTCGACTGCGGAGCAGAGGTGGTTCCTGGATCAGCTCATCCTGAAATCCACAGTGGCCGGTGCAGATCTCAGCGATGCAGACCAGCAGCAGCTTAAGGCCCTCAACCAGCAATTAGCACAAGAGGAAACCGCGTATTCGCGCCTCCAGGTCCACGAGGCCGCGCAGTCTGCGGTCTTCATCGAGTCGGCTGAGGAGCTCACTGGCCTCAGTGCGAGCAAAATTTCCGCAGCGCGCACAGCAGCTCTGCAGGCAGGTCACGATTCCGGGTATCTCCTGCACCTCACCATGCCGGCCCAACAGCCGGTCTTGAGCTCCCTGAGGCATCGCGCCACGCGCAGAAAGGTGCACCAAGCCTCCGTGGGTCGCGGTTCGCTGGCTGGTGCCGACGGTCGGACCACCCGGCAAATCGGCAGCCGGATCGCGGTGCTGCGCGCCCGGAAGGCCAGGTTATTGGGATATGAGAATTTTATGGAATCCGTACTGCCGCTGCGTACCGCACCGAGTCGTAACGCTGTGGAGTCTATGCTGCGCCGAATTGCCGCGGAGGCCACGGACCGTGCCGAGAAGGAAGCCCGGCGTATCGCTGAGTATTTGGGGTACGAGCCCGAACCCTGGGATGTGACGTTCGGGATCGAACAAGTTCGCCAGAGGCAGCACGACGGCACAGCCTCTGCTGACCTTTCTCTGGATGATGCGCTGCACCGGCTTTTCGACGCCGCTCGCCGCACTTATGGCATCACTGTGGTGGAACGAGATGATCTGCCTGGGTACGTTGCAGGTGCCCGCAGCTTCGAGGTGTTCGACGGTGAAGCCACAACGCCAGGTTCTGGACTCGGCCTCTTCCTGCTTGATGTCTACTCCCGATCCACCAAATCGGGCGGTGCCTGGATGAACGGCTTCTCCGTTCCGTCCTCGCTTGCGGGCTCGCATGCTGTTGTGACGAATAACATGAACGTCGCCCCACCGGCGGTAGGCGAGCAGACAATGCTGAGTAAGGGGGAGCAGCGCACTCTCTTTCACGAGTTCGGACACGCGCTGCACGCACTCTTGGCCGTCGCTGAGTTTCCACAGCTCTCCGGGACTGCCGTTCCCCGAGACAACGTGGAGTTTCCCTCGCAGGTCAACGAGGTCTTTCAGGAGCTCTATCGTGACCCGGTGCCTGCCGGGACAGTGCCGTCAGAGGATCAGCTCTGGGGCAAGGGCACTTCCACCGCAGAGCATGTGTCGGCCGTGGTGATCGATCTCGCCTGGCACACGCTCTCCCCCGCTGAGGCTGAGACAGCCGCTGAAGATCCCCAAGGATTTGAGCAGCGCGTGGTGGCCAACTGGGGTCTCGACCTGCCGCTGGTGCCTGCGCGCTATCACGGCGGCTGCTTCAAACATATCTTTGCCAGTGCAGGTTATGCCGCAGGGTACTACTCGTATTTGTGGGCTGAGGTGTTGGCTGAGGATGCCAATGAGTGGTTCCGAGAGGTTCTCACCGACGACGCCGCCCTGGCCCAGAGGGGCGCCCATTTCCGCCATGAACTACTCGCCCGAGGCAATACTCGTGATCCGCTTGACTCCTTCCGCGCAGCGCTGGGCCGGGATCCCGATCCCGAACCGCTCCTACGGACTTTGGCTCCGGAGGCCGTTGCTCCTCGCCCGGGAGACTCTCGATGAGCCGCAGATGCGCTGAGTAGTGTTGGATACCCACCTCTTGACACGTGACTAAATAGTCACCTATTGTGTGATTGTGACCGATCAGGATCTCGTCTTCAAGGCTCTAGCAGACAGCACCCGCCGTCTCATGCTGGACGCCCTGCACGAACAGAGCGGCCAGTCTCTGGGCGCCTTGGAGGAGATCGTGGCAGGCCACACAGATATGTCACGTTTCGGTGTCTCAAAACATCTGAAGGTTCTCGAAGCCGCCGATCTCGTGATTGTTCGCAAACAAGGACGCCAGAAGCTGCACTACCTCAACCCCGTACCCATCCGTGTGATCTACGACAGGTGGATCGACAAGTACACCGAGTCTCAGGTGCGGGCACTCACGAATCTGAAACAGAGAGCAGAGAATCACCATGAATGATCTGAGCACACAGGTCCACGGCATCTACATCGATGCCCCCGCGGAGAAGGTCTGGGCAGCCCTGACCTCCTCCGAGTACAGCAACCAATACGGATACGGCGGCGACATCGAGATTGATCTCGTGCCCGGCGGGGCTTTGCGTCATCTGACCACTGATGTGATGAAGAAGATGGGCATGGGCGAGGTGGCGGTTACCGGGACAGTGGTGGAGGCCGATCCGCCGAACAAGCTGGTCTTGGATTGGTCAGCCGTCTGGCATGACGAGCCGCCGAGCCGGCTCACCTACGAGATCGTCGAAGGACCCTCGGGCCTGACCCGGGTGACCTTGACACACGAACTTCCGCAGTCACCGGGCACCGCTAAGGACGTTGCGGGCAACGGAAATGTTGAAAATGGCGGCGGTGGGTGGCCATGGGAGCTCTCCAGCCTCAAGACGCTGCTAGAAACCGGTAAGCCTATGACCACCGCGGGCGCCTAGCGGGACTGGCGGACGACCGTCGTGATCCGTTGAATGACGGTGACTAAAGAAGCGGCTGCAAGAAGCGTCAGCACGACTAGAAGCGCTGTCTGTGGCACGCCGAGACCGACGAATCCGGTGAAGACCAGGGTCAGCACCATCCGCTCGGGTCGTTCAGCGATTCCGGTGTTGGCGTCATAGCCAAGAGATTCTGCTCGGGCTCGAATATAGGAAACCAGCAGCCCGAGGATGAGGCAGATGCCGGCAGCCACCCCGATCCAGTAGTCGTCACCGGTGCCGAAAAACCACAGCATCAAACCCAGGAAGACGGCGCTGTCCTGGATCCTGTCGAAGACGGAGTCCAGGAATCCGCCGATTTCGCTCCTCTTATCTCCGAGCCGTGCCATGAGGCCGTCAACAAGGTCGCTGAAGACGAACAGCGTGATAATCACAGTGCCCCAGAACAGCTGCCCCAAGGGATAGAAGATCAGGGCCCCAAGGCTCACTCCCACTGTTCCGATCACCGTCACCGCATTGGGCGTCAGGCCCAATCTCAGCAAGAACCGGGCAAGGGGGGTGAAGACGGCAGAGAAGAACGTACGCAAGTACCGGAGCATCAGGTGCCAGCTCCCTCCGCCCAGGCTTCAGCCACCAGGCGTCGTGTCTCTCCGAGGGTGGCGGAGAGGTTCTTCGTTTGGGCCACGATAGGCAAGAAGTTCGTGTCCCCGCCCCATCGCGGAACGATGTGCTGATGCAGGTGGGCGGCGATACCTGCGCCGCCCACCTTGCCCTGATTGATCCCTAAGTTAAAACCGGCAGGTTGGGCGACTCGGCGAAGCACCTCCATGGCGGTCTGCGCCAAGGTGATGAATTCGCCGGCTTCCTGTTCTTGCAGATCAGTCAGGTCAGGGATGTGCCGGTAGGGACAGACCAGCAGATGCCCGGGGTTATAGGGGTAGAGGTTCAGCAGGACGAAGCAGGTGACCCCACGGTGAACGATCAGCGACTGCTCATCACTGCGCTGCGGCCCTTGACAGAAGGGACAGTTGTTTTCATGGGTGACCTGATCCTGACCGCGCGTCTGGTAAGCAGCACGGTGTGGGTTCCACAACCGTTGGAAGGCATCAGGCACCCCGGCCAGTTCTGATGCGTCCTGGTACTGGGGCTCGGCCACGCTGATTCAGGCTTCCCGGCTCTCGATCGCCCGCACAATCCGCTCGATCGCCTCATCGATGGGGATTTGGTTCTCCTGGCTGCCGTCACGGAAGCGGAAGGAGACCGCACCCGCCTCGGCGTCGTCTCCCCCGGCAATCAGCACAAACGGGACCTTGTCCTTCGATGCTGTGCGGATCTTCTTGGGAAAGCGTTCGCTACTATCATCCAGCTCGGCGCGCACGCCTAGACGCTTCAGCTGATTCACTACATCAGCGAGGTAGTCATTGAACGGCTCGGCCACGGGAACGCCGCGGACCTGCACCGGGGAAAGCCAGGCAGGGAACGCTCCGGCGTAGTGCTCCAGGAGGATGGCAGCGAAACGTTCGATGGAGCCGAAGAGCGCCCGGTGGATCATGATCGGGCGCTGCCTTGTGCCGTCTGCGGCGGTGTACTCCATCTCGAACCGCTCAGGAAGGTTCAGGTCGACCTGCACAGTCGACAACTGCCACTTTCGACCGATGGCGTCGGTGACTTTGAGGTCGATCTTGGGACCGTAGAATGCCGCTTCACCCGGAATTTCAGTGAGTTTTAGACCTGAGTTTCGGCCGACGTTGCGCAGCGCGTTCGTCGCAGCCTCCCAGTGCTCGTCTGAACCTATCCACTTAGACTTTTCCTCATCCTTCATGGACAGTTCCAGCTCAAAATTCTCCAGACCAAAGTCCCGCAACAGAGAAATCACGAACTCAACGACACCCTGGATTTCATCCTCGAGCTGGTCTGCAGTGACGAAGAGGTGGGCGTCATCCTGGGTGAAGCCGCGCACCCTGGTCAGCCCGTGCAACGCTCCGGAGCGTTCATTGCGGTATACCGTGCCGTTTTCGGCGAGCTTCATCGGCAGGTCGCGGTAGCTGCGTCCGCGTTCCTTGTAGATCAGGATGTGCATGGGGCAGTTCATGGGCTTCAGGAAGTACTCCTGACCCTGCTTCGTGACGTTACCTGCCTCGTCGCGCTCCTCGTCCATCCTGATGGGCGGCCAAATGTCTTCTTCATAGGTAGGTATGTGGCCGGAGCGTTCGAAGAGGTCTCGCTTGGTGATGTGCGGGGTATAGACGTAGCTGTACCCGGCCGCGAGGTGGCGGCGTCGAGCGTGCTGTTCCATCTCTCCGCGGAGAATGCCTCCGTTGGGGTGCCACACAGAGAGGCCTGAACCGATGTCATCGGGGAAGCTGAAGAGGTCCAGCTCCTTACCCAGCCGGCGATGGTCGCGTCGTTCGGCCTCGGCTAGGCGTTCTTTGTAGGCCTTGAGGTCTTCCTTGGTGGGCCAGGCCGTGCCGTAGAGACGCTGCAGCTGCGGGTTGGTCTCTTTGCCCCGCCAATAGGCGCCGGCCGCACGCATGACAGAGTACGCGTTAGCGATCAGCTTGGTATGCGGCAGGTGGGGACCACGGCAGAGGTCGGTCCAGACACGCTCCCCGCGTCTGTCGACGTTGTGGTAGAGGGTGATGGTGTCGCCGCCGACTTCCATAGCGGCACCTTCTGCGGCTTCTTCCGCCTCGTCGCGCACGCCCAGCAGTTCCAGCTTGTACGGCTCATCAGCCATTCGACTTTTGGCTTCGTCAAGCGTGACGACCTCACGCTCGAAAGTCTGGGTCTGGTTGATAATCTTCTGCATCGACTTTTCGATCTTCTTCAGATCATCCGGCGTAAAGGGGTGCTCCACATCGAAGTCGAAGTAGAAGCCATCGGTGATATAGGGGCCGATTCCCAGTTTTGAGCCGGGGAAGAGCTGCTGCACTGCCTGAGCCATCACGTGTGCGGTGGAGTGCCTCAGGACGTTGAGCCCGTCCTCCGCTGAGATCTCGACAGGCTCAATGGCAGCGCCGTCGGGTATCTCACGGGAGAGATCCCAGAGCTCACCGCCGACCTTCATCACCACAACTGTGGGTGAGTCTTCGAAGAGGGTGCTGCCTGTAGTGCCCGCCTCAAGGGTCGTAGGTGCGCCATTGAGGGTGATGCTGATCTGCTCGGACACGAGTCTTCGAATCTCCTACAGTTGGTGGAAAACACTGACCACGCGATTCTACGCGCTAGCCGTGGCCCACGACGACGGCGCCGTTACCTCTTTTGGCAGCCGGGGCACCAGTAGAGCCGACGTCCCTGCAGTTCGCGCATGAGGATTGTGTGCCCACACCGCAGACACGGTGTGCCCTGGTGCCGGTAAACCCAATGGCCGCGTACCGATGCGCCAGCATTCTGGGCCCGGCCCCGCGGGTCACCATGGACGTTCGCTCCGCGAAGTCCCAGCTCGGGATCCTCTGGCCGCAGAGTGCGGATGGAGCCTTCGCGAACACCGGTGTGCAGCTGCTTGCTGATCGTGGTCCACAGCGCGAGAATCTGCTCAGCATTGAGCTCCTGTGACGGAAGGTCCGGGTCGATGCGTTCCACAAACAATGATTCTGCCCGGTAGATGTTACCTACCCCGGCGATCACACCCTGGTCCATGAGGGCAGCGGCAATGCTGATGCGGCGTCGTTCCAGGTTGCTCTGAAACCTGCCGACCATGCGGGAATCGATCTTCCCTTCAGCCTGACACAAAGGGTCAGGTCCGAGCCGTCCCATCAGCACCTCATACTGCATGGGGTTCAGCAGCCGGCACTTGACCGGACCGCGCAGATCCGCCCACCCGTGGGGCACGTGAATTCTGGTTCGGACAGCTCCCTTGGGAGCATCCGGAATGATCCACCCGGCGTCGTCATACTGCGGAGCGGCCACCCGTGAGACAGGCCGCTCCTCCCCCAGCGCATCAGCTGTGACAAAGTGGTCGTCGCCGCGGAACCCGAACGACCCGTAGAGCCCTAAGTGCACCTGCCAGATGTCCGCGTCGATGTGCACGATGAGGTGCTTGCCCCAGGCTTCAGCCCGATTGGGTGTCCGGTCCGTCAAGCGGGCGGCCCCGGCGGCAAAGCGGCCCTGTGGCGAGCTGACCTGCCACGTCTGACCAACAAACAGTTTTTGAATCCGCCCAGCGAGCCGGTGAATAGTGTGACCTTCGGGCACAGCGGACTCAGTCCAGGATTTCGCCGGTGGTTTCGTAGTGGCGGATCTTGCCGATGCGCCGGCAGTGCCGTTCGTCGCCGCTCCAGCTCGCCGTCAAGAATTCCTCTACGATGCCGGCGGCCTCATCAAGACTGTGCTGCCGTCCGCCGATGCCGACCACATTGGCGTTGTTGTGTTCCCGTGCCAATCTCGCCGTCTCTCGGTTCCACGCTAAGGCTGCCCGGATTCCGGTGACCTTATTTGCAGCGATCTGCTCACCGTTGCCGGAGCCGCCGAGCACAATACCCAGCGCAGGGGCTGAGTCCGGTGCTGCGGCGTCGTCGTGGTGTCTCCAGTCCTCAGCGACCGCCTCCGCTGCGCGCAGGCAGAAGCCTGGGTAGTCATCCTGGGCGTCGTATTCGCGGGGCCCGTGGTCGATGACCTCATAACCTTGGGCGGTGAGTTGCTGGACCAAGTGCGCGGAAACTTCCATACCGGCGTGGTCGGTGGCTATGTGGACGCGCATGGTCAACCCTCTCTGACAACTTCGGGAACAAGCGCTGACCATCATATGCTGAAGGGACTATGACCGACGAGCAGAACGATGACGCCTCCGCCCCTCAGGAACCGCAGCTGCCTGAATTCTCCCGCCGGCTAGGGGCCCCAATAGCAACAGTCCGGCCAGCCGGTAAGCCTGCCTCCCGGGTGACCGGGCGCCCGGGAGCTACGGACGGACCGGCTGTCCCCCACCAGCCTGGTCCTCCCCTGCCGAAGGACCTGGGACATATGCCGGGACCTGATGGGCGCCCTGTTCCGCAGGAGGAGAATCCGGACGCCGTGGACCCGCGCAGCTTCTACGCCCAGGTGGGTGGCCGCGAGACATTCCAGAAGATCGTTGATGTCTTCTACGACCAGGTGGCCGAGGATTCTGAGTTCAAGGCGCTGTATCCAGAGGAAGATCTCGGCCCCGCCAAGGAACGGCTGCTGATGTTCCTGGAGCAGTACTGGGGCGGACCACGCCGCTACCAGGCCCAGCGCGGACATCCTCGCCTGCGCATGCGGCATATGCCCTTCCGAGTCGATGCCACTGCCCGCGACACGTGGTTGAGGTACATGCACAACGCGGTGAAGGCCGCAGAGCTGTCGCCGATGCACGAAGCTGAGCTGTGGGACTACCTGGAACGTGCCGCGCACTCGATGGTCAATAGCTGACGGTAGGATGTACTGTCGGATCGCCTGCGATCCATGCCCGAGTAGCTCAGGGGATAGAGCAGCGGCCTTCTAATCCGCCGGTCGGGGGTTCGAATCCCTCCTCGGGCACCAGCGCATCGTCGTTCACAGCAGCGAGATTTAGGGCTTGAGGTGCCCTGTTTCACCTGCTGCCTGGCGGGTGATCCATAAGCGCAGCCGGAGGCACCTTCAAACCGGGCCCCGAGGCGGAGCTGTATGAGTCAGCGGATCGTATTGGGGCGGGCGAGGAAGATTCGAGGGTGCCTGCCTGCGAGACTCAGCGGGTAGGTGGAAGCTAGCCTCCAGCTCGGATCCGCCGCGAGTGCCGGTTCCTGAGATTCGTCAAGTAACGCGACGAGCAACCCGTTGGGGTGCATGATTCTGTGCCACTCGCTGAGGAAGCCCTCGAGGTCACCCGCATGCCGGCGGACACCCCAAGGTGGGTTCACAATGATGCGGTCAACAGTTCCTGGAGCCTCCTGGGTGTTGCCCGCATCGCCGAGGCTCCAGCTGATGCGGAGACCGGAGCCGTTGTGTTCGGCTGCGGCGATGGCGCGGGAGTCAATGTCTCGTCCAGCGAATGTGGCCGCAGGTCGTTGGGCGTGAGCTTCGAGGAGAACAGTACCCGCGCCGCAACAGGGATCGAGAACCACGTGGTGGTCTTGGATGTTGGCCAGGCGTGCCATGGCTGCTGCGACCGGTGGGTGCACGCTGCCGACAACGGTACGGGTGCGCCATGGGCGACGGTGTAGCGGAGCGGCGAATGGACGGACGCCCAGGCGCATCGTGGTGCCATCGAGGGTGATCCGCCATTGCGCGGCACCATGTGGTGGTCTTGCCCCATCGCGACGAGAGAAGTAGGAACCAATGCCCTGACGAGACAACCGCCGACCGATCGCATCCTCAATATCGAAGCGCGAATAGTTCCGGCGTCCGATGAATGACGCCGACACCGCGAAAACCGTCGGCGTGGTCAGGGCGAGCTGTGGGCCCTCGAAGTGGAGGGCTTCGGCGACCCGGGACAGGGCAGCACGCGTAACCCCCGGGTCAGGGGCTTCGGCGGCGAGGAGGAAGAGGTCGTCGGCCAAACGAGGCGGGTGGCTCAGCAGGGAGGCGTTGGCGGGCGAAACGATCAGTTGCCGTTTCGACACCGCCTCGACCGTATGACCTGTTTCGGCGATCTCGGACACAAGGACCTGTTCGAGGCCGGTCGTGGCGCGTACGACGACCTTCGAGCCAGGCGGCAGCAAACGGGGCGTAAGCGCAGTGTGTGCGCGCGTAGAAGGCATGACAAGTTCTTCCGGTCAGCGTTCGGGAGCTGACGGACGACTGCTCCCGCATCGCTAGCCGCGGGCGCGGAGCCTCAAGCGTGTGGCTAGCGGAGTGCTAGCCGAGTAAGAAGAACATGCTTGTCATCCCTTCCACATACCGGAGAGGGTGGGTCATGATGTCGGCTCCACGGGGAACCAGAGCTCAGCCTCTGCATAGTTGTCGTCCTCGCGGAGATCGGCGCGGACAATTTCCGGACCAGGCGCCAACCGATAAGGATTCGAGGGAAACCACTCGCTGTATGCCTGGGTCCAGAGCTGCTGGAGCGTCTCGGGAAACGGCCCGGCCGTGTGGAAGACGACCCAGCTTCCCGCAGCAACATCAATTCCGCTGAGCCCGGTAGGAGTAGGAAGGCTGGTGGTCACCGCTACGTAGTAGTCGAGGTCCGTGCCATCGATGTGTGTCTGGTCAAAATTGTCACAAACGGCGAGAACTCCTGAGGGCTCCTGGTCGCATAGCGCGCCAATCCGTTCGTAGTCCTTATCGTTGATACTCGCTTCGAATGCGGCGATCGCTCCGTTACGTCCTTCTTTGACCAGCGGAATGCTTGTTTTCATGCCGACGATCCGAAACGCGTCCTTGGTGAGAATGCGGTATTCGATGTCTCGACTCCCATCGACTCTGAGGTGAAAGGACAACTGGGACTGGGACCGAAATGTGACTCCCGGCTGGCGAGCCTCCTCGGGCCCGACCCCGTGCATCGCTTTGAATGCGCGAGCGAAGGCATCAGCCGACCCGTAGCCGAAACGAACCGCTATGTCCTGTACGGACTCACGCCCCTCGACCACGGCAGCCGCTGCCACTGTCAGGCGCCGCCGACGTACGTACTCCGACAAGGGCATCCCCGATAGGGCGGAGAACATTCTTCGGAAGTGGTATTCCGACGTCAGTGCCGATCGGGCAATCTTGGGCACGTCAAGGGTTCCATCGAGGTGTTCTTCAATGGCGCTCATCGCTTGGTTCCAACGTTCCAAACCCAGTCCTCTCTTCGATACACCAACGGTAGAAGAACCATCGCCGCCATGTACGACAATCCATGCCCGCTACTGTCGGGTGCCATCGGCGTCCGAGTTTGTGCCGCCGAGTAACTTCACCTCTGCCGAGCTCGCGGGTGATCCCGCCTGTCCCCTCAGGGCCGCTCCCCCTCATGCAGATCGTCCGTGGACGAGAAGGGCACTCTAGAGGCCGGACTCGCCACCTTATGTCTTTCTGATCACACAGTAAACGTTTGGTATGAAAGTTGGAGTTTTCGTTGTCCTTGTAATTTCTAAGCCATAGTGTCTTGGTTATCCAGCCCGCGAGCTGGACACAATATGGTTATAACAAGTGATGGAGTTGAGATTCGTGAAGAAGCGCATCATGTCGATGGCGGCTACTGCAGTACTCAGTGGCGGTGCAGTTCTGGCCGTCGGCACCCCAGCAAATGCGACTGTGTATGAAGGTGGCGGTAGCCCGGACTCTGCCAGCGTGGTGACGACCTATATCAGCCACAACGAGGTACAGCAGATGCAGAATCAGGGCTCACTTGTCAGCATCCTCTGCAAAGGCTTACCAGCAGGCTGGGGAGCCGCTTGCGGCGCCTCCTACACACTCCAGTGGCCAAGTGAGATTTCGGATGCGGCTGTGCGCGGATGTGACATTTACGAACGTACGGAAATCACTAACAGTAATAATTCCTGGGACAGATCCAAGACTACTTACTCCCTGCTCAACTGCGACCGCTAACCCCTCAAGGGTGCGCCGGACGTTGCGGTTTCCATCAGTGAACTCGACGAACGAGGACGTTATCTCAGACTGGGCCGAGGCCGATCGCCTGCCGCGCAGGCTCCAGGCACGCAATGGGGAAGACTGCTCTGTCATAATCGCGTCACATTAGGTTGATCCCGCTCGGGACCACCATGCCGCCCTATGGCCTCTATGCCGCTGTAAACGTGTGGCCCATACATACCGCCCAAATCGGCCTACTTCCCTTTATTTGCACGGGATACGGTGGTGGTAGACTCACTCAGTCCGGAGAGTTCGAATCTCTTCTCGGGCCACCGTGATCCCCAACGTCGTCGAAAGCACCGCATGCCCATAGAGTCCGGAGCCGCCTCCCAGACGGCGGCCCGACGTGTGGTCATGCTCAGTCTTCACACGTCACCTCTGGCTCAAGCCGGTACCGGTGACGCCGGTGGGCTGAACGTCTACGTCAACGAACTGGCACATGCCTTGGCGAAAAGGGGCACCACGGTGGACATTGTCACCACCGACCTAGACGGTGGTTGCAGAGAGGACGGCTCAGCCTTCCAAGACGAGGCCAGAGACCGGGTCCGCACCCTCCAACCGGGGCTAAGGGTCCATGTCCTGCGCGTGTGTAAACGGTGCCGTGAGGACAAATCGCGGCTGTTGCAATGCATCGAGGATCTCTCGGCACGTGCTCTTGCCTCGCTCCTAGAAGCTGATTCTCAGCCCGTAGACCTGGTGCACTCGCATTATTGGATCTCTGGGCTTGCAGGGATAAGCCTCGCGGCGTCACTGGACGCCAAGCTCGTCCACACAATGCACACCATCGGAGCGGTCAAGAAGGAGCGGGACCCCACCGCCGCAGAAGATCCCCGCCGGCATGAAGCAGAGCAGCTCATCACAGCGACTGCCTCCACTCTGACGGCCAACACGCGCCGAGAGGCCGAAGACCTGCAGCGAATCTTTGAGCTGCCAGTGCGGCGCATAGCCATGGTCCAGCCAGGTACAGCACTAGAGACGTTCCACCCTCCTACAGGCGCTGATCCCCGGGATGAGCCGCCCAACCCCCGGCCACTACGCCTAACGTTCGCTGGGCGGCTTCAACCTCACAAGGGCCCCCAAGTAGCCGTGGCAGCAGTCAGCAGGCTGCGCACGCTGCTGCCGGGTCTCAGAGTGGAGCTCACCGTGGCGGGCAGACAATCTGGACTCGACAGTGTCGACATTGCGGAACTGGCGGAGAAGGAAGGAATCTCCGACATCCTTGCGCTGAGAAAACCGCTCCCCCACCCGGATTTGGCGGAACTGTTCCGCGCTTCGGACGCCCTCCTTGTCCCTTCCTACAGTGAGTCCTTTGGACTGGTCGCATTGGAGGCCAAGGCGTGCGGTACGCCCGTCTTGGCTCACAATGTGGGAGGTTTGGCCGAACTTGTAGACCATGGTGCTACGGGCATGCTCATTGACAGTCTCGATCCCGACCAATGGGCGGCAGCCATCCAGCGACTGGTCAGCGACTGGACCCAATGGAAGGCGTTCAGCGAGGCCGCCGCGCAGTTAGCACAAAGCTACTCCTGGGACTCCACAGCGCTGCAAGCACTTCAGGCATACGCGAGTGCGCTCAGCCCATATACCTCGATCGCCAAGCAGCCTTGTACTTCTGATTGAGCTCTCTCTGGGCCTTGCCCGATGACACAGCACGCTGCTGGACCTTCTCCCGTAACATCGATTTGAGCCCTTGCGGCGGACGGATCATACCCTCCTGAGCAACTGTAGCCACCAACTCTCCGGCGCGAGTGTAGATCGCTCCGGTCCCCAGGCCACGCGAACTCTGCGCGGAAGGGCTGTCCTTGATATACAGTAACCATTCATCAGCACGGGCCGGGCGATGCCACCACATGGCGTGATCGAGAGAAGCAATCTTCATCCCGGGTTTGGCCCAGTAGTATCCGTGCTGCCGCAGGACAGGCTCCAGGAGTGTGTAGTCAGACGCATAGAGGATTGCCGCCCGGTGAACATTGGGGTCATCAGGAAGCGGGGCCTTGGTTTTCATCCACACTGCTGACGCCGGACGCCGGTCACGGTCAGCCTCGAGGTAGATGGGCCGATCAATGTGTCGAAGCTCGAACGGACGCCCGCGCCCCCACTCTCTCATCACAGGATGGTTGATATGGCCCAGCAGCTCCTCCGGAGTCGGAAGTTCCTCAGGATCTGGGACAGCGACCGGCATCGCATCCTGGTGAACTGGCCCCCCCGAGGGTCTCTGGAAGCTAGCGATCATCGACAGGATGGGTGTGTCGTCCTGATATGCCTGCGATCGACGGGCTGAGAATGATCCACCGTCACGCAGCCGCTCGACTCGCACTTCGATAGGTTTCGTGGCGTCTCCGGGTCGCAGAAAGTACCCGTGAACGGAATGGACCACACGCCCCGGCTCTACTGTGCGCATAGCAGCAGTCGTGGCCTGAGCCAGGACCTGGCCGCCGAAGACCCGCCAGAATGCCTGCTCGAACACGGGAGCTATGAACCGGTCCTCGCTCCCCCCGTCGTCCGGCAGCTCTTCCAGATCAAGCATCCCGACCAACCGGTCGACTGCCTCATCTGGGGTCGGGACTCGGTACTCTCGTTCCGCCATCGCCGGCTCCTTCATCTGTCTGTGCATGAAACAATGAACATCCTATGACCCAGCACCTTCACTTTGCCGAAGCAGCCATCCTCCAGGACCTAAACACCTACATTTCGCGCGGTCGCCGAATCAACGAACAGGGGATCCGGTTGCAAGCCGTGGGGAAGGTCCTGGCTGCTTGGTTGCCTGTGATGACGCCCTCCACGCTGACCTCCCGGATCCCCGCAGTACTTGGACTACGCACCATGGCGCTGGCCGAAGAGTCCGTGGCCGACGTCACGGTGGAACTGTCGTCCGTCACGGAGCGGCTAGCGCGAATGAACCCAGCCGAGACCACTCTCCCACTGCCCCCGAGTCGCCTCAACGCTCCGTGGGCTGCCGTCACCCCGCCACGCAGCGGCTGGGAATTGCGAGGCTCCGTGAGGGACGTTGATCTTCGTCAGGCGGCTGAGGAGGGCATCACAGAGGTGGCCGAGGCCGTGCCCCAGACAGCCGGCCCGCATGTGGTCGAACAAGTCCGCGAACACGTCTGGAGCCTTCCCCTCGAGCACAGAATGCCTAAGGGAGCGGCTTTTGGCGCTCTGTCAATGGGCTTCTTGCAGGATACCGAGGACGCCACAAGCACAATCCATACCCACGGCAAGTGGGTGAGGCTGACATCGGCTGGCGGTTTTATCCTCTCCCGCTCTTCCTAAAAGCTCCGGGATCATCCACAGAGAAGTGAACGAGCGAGTGCCACACCGGGCGGTCCACAGCGGCTGGCTTGAACACTCTGTCCAGTGACTTCATCTCGCAGACTCGACATATGAGTCGGATGCGCTTAGTCACGGCCCGCCCCGGCTCTGCTCAAAGTCTGGCCGTGGGACATAAGGAGTGATCATTGGCATGACTGAATCCATCACTGTGCGGGGCTTCGCCGGCACTACACCCGAGGTGAAGAATCCCGATTCCGAAAACCCTGTGGCCACGTTCAGATTAGGTGCTACACCTCGGTGGCGCAGCAGTCAGACCGGCGAATGGACGTCCGGGGAGACTAATTGGTACACCGTAGCTTGTTTCGGACGGCTTGCCCTCAATGTCGCGGATTCGCTGCACAAAGGCGACCCGGCCGTGGTCGTCGGGCGGCCCAAGGTTCGCACATGGACAACAGACCAGAATGACTCCGGTGCCGAGATCGAGATCAGTGCCCAGAGTGTCGGCCACGACCTGAAGTTCGGGACCACGCAGTACCGCAAGGTTAGCCGCAGCGGCCCCACCCCTACCGAGGAAGAGACACCGAACCCCGCAGCCGGTGACGAGACTCCGGAAGGGGAATCAACGCCACCGGACCACCAGGACGCGGTATCGTCAGCGATCTGGGAGGGGGAAACCGCCCTTCAAAGCGCAGCCTAAGAAGTCCGCGGCTCAGTCGCGGGTCAGGCGCCGGTGGGTGACCCGGCTAGGCCGTGCTGCGTCGGCACCGAGGCGCTCGACCTTGTTTTGGGTGTAAGACTCAAAGTTCCCCTCAAACCAATACCAGTTGGCGGGGTTCTCTTCAGTACCCTCCCAGGCAAGCACGTGGGTGGCTACGCGGTCCAGGAACCAACGGTCGTGGGAGATGACAACGGCGCAGCCGGGGAACTCCAGAAGAGCATTCTCCAGCGAACTCAGCGTCTCGACGTCAAGGTCGTTGGTGGGCTCATCAAGCAGAAGCAGGTTGCCTCCCTGCTTCAGTGTCAGAGCCAGGTTCAGGCGGTTGCGTTCGCCGCCGGAGAGGACTCCAGCGCGCTTCTGCTGGTCAGGGCCCTTGAACCCGAAAGATGAGACGTAGGCCCGCGAGGGCATTTCCACGTTGCCGACTTTGATGAAGTCCAAGCCGTCGGAGACGACCTCCCAGAGGCTCTTATCGGCGTCGATACCGGCACGTGACTGGTCCACATAGCTCATCTTGACCGAGTCGCCGATGGTGAGTTCTCCGCCGTCAAGATCTTCCATACCTACGATGGTCTTGAACAACGTGGACTTGCCGACACCGTTGGGCCCGATCACGCCGACAATACCGTTGCGGGGCAGAGAGAAGGAGAGCCCGTCAATGAGTATGCGGTCCCCGAAACCTTTCTGCAGGTTCTTGGACTCGATGACCTGGGTTCCGAGCCGGGGCCCGGGCGGGATTTGGATTTCTTCAAAGTCGAGTTTTTTGGTCCGCTCAGCTTCGGCGGCCATTTCTTCATAGCGGGCCAGCCGCGCCTTGGATTTCGCCTGGCGACCCTTCGCATTGGATCGTACCCACTCAAGTTCTTCCGCCAGCCGTTTGGAAAGTTTGGCGTCCTTCTTGCCCTGGACCTGCATGCGGGATTGTTTCTTCTCCAGGTACGTCGTGTAGTTGCCTTCGTAGGGGTAGAGCCGGCCACGGTCGACCTCGCAGATCCACTCGGCGACGTGGTCCAGAAAATACCGATCGTGCGTCACAGCAAGGACAGCACCCTCGTAGGAGGCGAGGTGCTGCTCCAACCACAGGACCGACTCTGCGTCCAGGTGGTTTGTCGGCTCGTCCAGCAGCAATAAGTCTGGTTTGGACAGCAGGAGCTTACACAGCGCCACGCGGCGTCGTTCACCACCGGAGAGGTGTGTGACTGACTCATCTCCGGGCGGGCAACGCAGGGCGTCCATAGCCTGGTCAAGCTGAGAGTCGATGTCCCACGCATTGGCGGCGTCGATTTCTTCCTGCAGCTTGCCCATTTCTTCCATCAACGCTTCAAAGTCAGCGTCCGGGTTAGCCATCTCATCGCTGATTTCGTTATAGCGAACCACCTTGGTGTAGATATCACCTAGGCCCTCTTGGACGTTGCCCAGAACAGTTTTGTCCTCGTTCAACGGAGGTTCCTGCTGAAGGATGCCCACGGAGTACCCCGGGCTGAGCCGGGCCTCACCGTTGGAGGGCTCGTCCATCCCAGCCATGATCTTCAGGATCGTCGACTTACCGGCCCCATTGGGGCCCAGCACACCAATCTTAGCTCCCGGGTAGAAGGACATCGTCACGTCATCGAGGATGACCTTGTCGCCCACCTTCTTGCGTGCTTTTACCATCGAGTAAATGAATTCAGCCATATTCAGAAGCCTATCGGAGTTTGGCAGCGACTCGTTGGTGTCGAGGCATCACGTACAGCCACGCCGTCCACGGCCGCGCCCAGACTAGAGCTATGGTGAGGACCAATGAAATCACTGTCATGAAGATCACCTGAATACCAGCCGTGAGGTCCATTCGTGAGAAAACGTGATCTCTGAGCAGCACAATTATCGGGAAATGCGCCACATAGACGACCACTGAGCTCCGACCGCACCACTCCACGAATCGGACCATTCGTGTCCGTGGCAGTCGAGGTGCCAGCCATATGACCACTGAAATTCCCAGTACAGAGATGCCGGCGGCTGTCAGCGAACCGATCCGGAGACTGCGATCATCGACTCCCATATGGGCGAACACGGCTACCGCAACGGTCAGCGGAAGGATGAGGAACCAGGGCATTCTCACCCAGCGGTTAACCTGAGGCGTAGCCCAGGCACCGAGAAAGAAGAACGCCCCATACCAGAACGTGCTGCCCAGCAGGCCGCCGTGGACGGCGTTCGTCGAGACATAGGTGCCGATCATGGCTGCGAACATAGCTAGATAGGCCCAACTATGGCCCGTCGGCGCACGAGCTACCAGAGGCTTGAACACCATCGCCGCTGTGTAACAGAGCAGCAGCGCCATCAGGAACCATAAGTAGTCCCTATGGAACGCCCACTCTAAGATGTTAGGGACACCGATGCCTCCGCGGACGAAGAACCCATAAAGGCACAGCCACATGACAAGAGGCCAGGCGATTGCAGCAACCTTGCCCCAGATGTAGAGCGGCAGCGGCTTCGCCAGAGACCGGTAGAGGAGCATCCCGGACATGAACATCAGCAGTGGCATACGGAAAGGCGTCAAGTAGCGGTTGACATCAGCCCACCACTCAACGCTTGCACCGGCGATGTTCTGGCTATTGGCGTGCAGGACGACCACCAGCAACACGGCGAGACCGCGCAGGAAATCCATCCACTGCATCCGTGGGGCTTGAGCTTTCACGGGGAACAAGACTAGTTCACGAAATCAGTACAGGTCGGGTCATTGGTGATGTCGCGGTGAAACACCCAGAGGCCCTCATCGTCCCGCGTGACCGCCTCGAACCCTAACCGTTCGGCGCGCTCGAAGGCCTCCTCAGGAGTGAGAGGGTCATTGCCCCCCAGCTCCTCCGCCCAGCTGTCGATGATGAGCCAGTTCACTCGCGCTTCATCAATGGTGCCCGCCAAGCCCACATAAGAACGGTCAGTCAGATGCGGAACTGCAGTATCTGCAGCCTCGACACATGAACCATCTGGGATGAGATCCACCGCCCGCTGATGAGCCTCAGCGCGGTCGGTCATCTGCCAATCCTGTCCGGTGTAGGTCCAATGCAGCGGAAAGATATGGTTCTCACGCTCCGTGGCGAACTGCATCACGGCACCGCCCACGAGTGACAAGACGATCAGGCTCGCAGGAAGCACGACCGCAGGTAGGAAAGTCCTCTGGCTGTTGGGGCGACGGCGGATCCTCCGCAGTGTGTCGAAAGCAGCCAGGAGGAAGATCACCGCCAAGGCCGCATCATAGTGATAAACAAGTCCCCAAACGGTTAGCCTGTCATTGAAAAGCCTGGACAGGAGCATGGGCAGCGCAATGAGCGTGTAGGGCGAGGCGAGCGGCAACAGCCACAGTGGCACCAGGTGCGCAGTGAGCAGTGCAACCTTCAACGGATGATCCACCAGGATCGGCAGCGCATTCCACGGTTGAGTCAGTAGAAAGACAGCTGCGGCACCGGCACTTGGGCCCAGCGCTGTGTAGTCCCAGTAGGAGAATTCGCCATCCGGGGCAAAGTGGGGAATAACGACGCCGACTGCTACCCAGAGTCCGACGAGGCCCAAAATGGCGAGGACACCAGCCTGAACCCAGTACCGCCTGATCAGCAGCACCACAGCGATGGCTAGACAGGTGGCTCCCATATCTTCGCGCACCAGCAGCAGCACCGAAGCCAGAACAACAACAGTCCAGGGTCTCTGACGTTCCAGCGCCCAGATGACCCATCCGAGGATCGGCACTCCAAAAGCAATCTCGTGAAAGTCCCAGTCAATAAAGGCTTGAAAGGGCCACCCAGCCAATAGGGCCGCAGCTGCCAGCAGGCCCACGCGGTGACTGAACCACCCACGGACTACCAAATACACCGGAACAGCAGCCGACACCAGCAGTGCTACTAGCGCGATGTTCAGGACTCGCGGGTCGTCCCAAAGCCAGTAGAGAGGTGCGAGTAGCGCGATGATCGGATGGAAGTGATCACCGAGGAGATGGAAGCCGTCCCCTTTGATTGGGACGATGGGCGCATCAAACTGTGCGTAGCGGCGCACCGCCTGGTCGAAGATTCCGAGGTCATAGCCCCGGGCCTCAAAATTGCGGAATCGGAGGAAGGAGTGGGTGAGGTAAAGGGCCGCAAAAGCGGCCATCACGGCAGCCACTCCGAGGAGGTGTCTCGCCGAGCCCCGGGTCACTGCGAGGACCTACGCTGGGGACCAGTCACCGGCAGTTGCCCAGTGTGCAGCTGCTCCGCAGTGTGGGCTACTGGGCTCTCCCCCCGGTCAGAGGCGAGAGGCTCCAGGTGGATGTGTTCATAGGTGTGCAGCGCATAGGTCTGGCTGCGCCCAGGAAGTCGGAAAAGGATGGGGGTAGCCAACCACCCACGCGTCCACACCCAGCGACCCGAGGGCAGAAGCGCAATGACAGTCATACTCACCACTGAGGTGGCAAGTGACAGCCGAAGCATCTCTTGATCAAGGTTGAGGAACTCCCAGACTGACAACTGGTCCTGGGCGCCGTAACAGATGAAGAACCCGACGGTGAAAATGACCCACTTGGTCTGCCAGTCGTTTCGGATGCCTACCACAGCGAACAGGGGTAGCAGCCACAGCAGATACCACGGGTGAATAATGGGAGACAGCACAACGAGTGCAGCAAACGCCCATGTCATACGTTGCATGATGTGTCGGTCCCGGCCCAGGAACATCAGTGCCACCACTATGAGCACGCTGGCCAGCCGGCCCACCAGCCTGAGAGCATCCAACGTCCAATCGGCATCCTGACCGAAAGCGTTGAGGATATTCGTCAACGTGTCGTCGATGATCCCCAGTGGGGACCAAAATGACTTGCCCGTATCGCCGGTACCGGCGAGCACCATCAACCATCGGACCCCATAACCGTTGATCCAACCCACGCCCAGGAGAACTACGCCGGCTATTCCGGCGGTGAAAAACCAGTACGTGAACCTGCTCCACCAGCCGATCTCACGGTCATTTCTGGCAGCAGCCCACAGTAGCGCCACGAAGGGCAGCAGGACGAGCGAGATGATCTTCATTCCCACCGACACCGTCACCAGAAGTGTGGCAAGGACTCCCCTGGACCAGTGTCTGTCCGCGGTCGCAGCAGCATAGATCCCAGCCAGTGCGAACCCCATCATGAGAGCGTCGTTGTGCGCACTAGAGATGAAGCTGATGATGAACAGCGGGTTGGCACATGCCAGCCACTGTGCACGTCCGCCGTGCACCCCGTAGTGCTCTGCGAGTTTGGGTACATAGATCATGATCAGGATGACGCCGGCGACACATGCCATTCGGAAAAGCAGAACTGCCGTGTCGACATGATTATTGGTCACCCACATGACCGCGGCTTCGATCCATAGAAACATGGGGCCGTAGGGGGTCTCCGATTGGGCCCACATGGGATCTGTGCCGAAATGGAACCAGTTCTCCAGTTGGGACACCCCCTCCTGGTATGGGTCTCCGCCTGCGAGCACCAGACGTCCCTGGTTGAGGTAGGCGAAGACGTCCCGGGAGAAGATCGGCACACAGAACAGGTGGGGTACAGCCCACACCGCTGTGGCGATATTGACGAGACGTAGGCTGCCTGGTTGCCAGATCCCCCGGTCGGCTTCCCTCAGCGCGCGGCCCACCAGAAGCCAAGCGTGGAACATCACCCAGCATCCGAGCGTTAGCGCCACCGTGGAGACGGTCACACCCCAGGGTTCGGTGCGTAATGGGATGACCCAGAACCAACGGTTGATGTCTGACCCGTTGGCGAGCCAGCCCACGCCGAAGGAGCCGAAGAGCACCAGAAGAGAGCCGAGGAACCCCTGCAGGAGAGCGCGTGGGATTCCCGGCGTTCTCAGGTGGGGCTTCTCAGCGTCGCCTACGGGTGCGGCAAGACTGGGCACCTGAAGAAACTACCACTGTGCTGCTCAGACTCGCGGATACTTGGGCGGCTCGGACTGGGCGATGTGCTCAAGCACACGCACCACCTGAGCGGAATAGCCGTACTCGTTGTCGTACCAGACGTAGAGGATGGCTTGCTTGCCGTTGACGATTGTAGCCAAACCGTCCACCACGCCTGCGGCCGTGGATCCAACAAAATCGGTGGAAACCACCTCGGCGGAATCGATGTAGTCGACTTGTGAGTGTAGGGGCCCTTCCAAGGACTGCTTGCGCAGAAACGCGTTGAGCTCATCCTTGGTCGTAGCTCGTTGCAACTCCAGATTCAGGATCGCCATGGACACATCAGGGGTGGGGACGCGAATCGCGTTGCCAGAAAGTTTGCCTGCAAGTTCAGGTAACGCCTTGGCTACTGCTTTGGCAGCGCCCGTCTCGGTGAGCACCATGTTCAGCGCCGCGGATCGTCCTCGCCGCTCGCCCTTATGGAAGTTGTCGATCAGGTTCTGGTCATTGGTGTAAGAGTGAACGGTCTCCACGTGTCCGTGGTCAATTCCGTAGTGATCCTGCATCAGTTTCGCGACCGGGGTGATGGCGTTGGTGGTGCAGCTGGCCGCTGAGAGAAGCGCGGCGTCGTCGTCGATCTGTAAGTGGTTGACCCCATAGACGATGTTCTTGATGTCTCCTTTGCCCGGAGCAGTGAGCAGCACCCGGCCAGTGCCCGTGGACTGCAGGTGCTTGCTCAGACCCTCCCGATCGCGCCAGATGCCGGTGTTGTCCACCACCACAGCGTCCTTGATGCCATAGGCGGTGTAGTCGATCTCTTCCGGGGTCGAGGCATAGATGACTTGGATATACGTGCCATTGGCAATGATGGCGCAGTTCTCTTCATCGACCCGGATCGAACCGGCAAAGGGTCCGTGGACTGAATCTCTGCGCAGCAGCGAGGCGCGTTTGGCAAGGTCGTTGTCCTTCCCCTTCCGAACCACGATCGCCCGCAGCCGCAGCCCTGTGGCTGAAGAGGCATGGCCGACCATAATCCGAGCCAGAAGGCGACCAATACGCCCGAATCCGTAGAGCACCACATCCTGAGGCTCAGCCCGTCCCTGCCCCTTTTTCCCCACCACGTCGGCGAGCTCGTCTCTGAGGAAGGCCTCGAGGCCAGAGGCCTTCGATGCCTTAAAGCGGTTGTTGAGCCGGGCGATGTCGATACTCGCAGCACCCAAGTCCAACGTGTCGAGTGCCTGGATCAGCGGGAGCGTCTCAGCAATCGGAAGTTCAACTTCATCCACCTGACGGGCGAATCGGTGGGCCTTCAAAATGTCAATCGCGGATTGGTTGACCAGTTGGCGCCCGTAAATGCTGGTGACCACGTTATTTTCGCGGTAGAGCCGACCGATCAGAGGGATCATGGCCTCTGCTTGGGCTTCGCGGTCAATCCATTCATTGAGGTGTATGCTCACGGCGGACATAGAGGATTGAAGTCCTTTCGACTAAGACGTCTTTGTCTTGCTGACTGGTCTACTCTATACAAGCCTGCGGGGCGGGCCGGCCGATAAGCCGGGTTCTGTCGTGGACCATCATCCATCTGGGTACCGCGTTGCCGCGGACCTCAAGCGGTCAACCCGGATACTTGGGCGGGCAGCCCTCGAACGTATCCTGCTCGACCTTGCTCCGGATGGGGTTTACCGAGCCGCCTCAGTCACCTGAGGCGCTGGTGGGCTCTTACCCCACCGTTTCACCCTTACCCGCGCTGGAGACCAGCGACGGGCGGTCTATTTTCTGTGGCACTGGCCTGCGGGTCTCCCCGAGTGGGCGTTACCCACCATCCTGCCCTGCGGAGCCCGGACTTTCCTCGACACTACGGTGCCGCGATGGTCTGGCCGACCCGCCCCTTCGACCCATCCTACTCCCGGACCGCCGTGTGGTGGCGGCAGGGTCACACTGCAAACGAAAAGAAACTCGAGCACATTGTTTCTGGCCCAAGCAAGCTGTTGCTACCCTGTCCCGGTGCTCATCATGCTTCCGCCCAGCGAGGGCAAGACCCCTCCCAACGACACTCAAGCCGCCACCGTCGACCTTGAATCCCTAGTGCTACCTGAGTTGGCCCAGCAACGTGCGCAAGTGATGGAGGCCCTCATCTCTGCGAGTCGTCGCGACGATGCGCAGCAGGTCCTTAAGGTCGGGGCGAGCGTGCTGGACGAGGTGGCTGCCAACACCACGCTGCATCGGGCACCGACAGCACCGTCATACGAGATCTATACAGGTGTGCTCTTCGACGCCCTCGAAGCGGACCAGCTGAACGCTGAACAGCTCCGGCGGGCCGCCGCCACCGTGCTGATCTTCTCAGGGCTATTCGGTGTGACGGGGTTCACTGACCGGATCTCCAGCTATCGCTGCGCTATGGACGTTAAGCTCCCTGAACTCGGAAACCTCGGTTCTTACTGGAGACACCGACTAGCGGAGCCTCTCGCTGAGCGGGTCCAAGACCAGCTGGTGGTGGATTGTCGCTCCGCTTCCTACGTAAAGGCTTTCCGCCCACCGCATGAGCAGACTCTGGCAGTGAACAATTTCATGGAGAAGGATGGTCACCGAAAGGTCGTCACTCACTTCGCTAAGGCTGCGCGCGGTGAGCTCACCGGGATGCTCCTCAGAGCTGACTCCCGGCCGGAGAGCGTCGACGACGTCGCCCATGTCGCCTCACAGCGCTGGAAGGTAGAAGTCCGCCGAGCTGAGAAAAACAGGCCGCATCAGCTTGATCTGATCAGTTCCAGCTAACAGGCTGGATCCTGGTGACATGGCACGTTAGCCAGAAATGCTGCGCTCAGCGGCATGGGCCCCTAAGGCCGAGAGCACGGCTCCCCGGATCACCGCGTAGAGGACCAATCCAGCGACGATTATCCCCCCGCCCACGAACAACAGGTACGTCAAGACTCCGATCCATGCGCTTCCCATACGCTTCAGGCTCTCAGATAAACAAAGCAGGGTCCAGGGCATAGGCCGCCGGGTCCACCAGCGGCTTATGCTCTTCTTCGCGACGTTTGCGGTCCTTCGCGGGAACCCCGATGAGCACTGATTCTGCGGGCGCCGACTTCACCACCACGGCGTTCGCGCCGACAGCTGAATTTTCTCCGATTTCAACCGGCCCCAGGACTTTCGCTCCTGCACCTACGGTGACTCCATCACCGAGCGTAGGGTGTCGCTTGGTTTGCTCCAGTGAGGTGCCGCCAAGTGTCACACCCTGGTAAAGCATGCAGTCGTCGCCGATCTCTGCAGTTTCACCGATCACAACACCCATGCCGTGGTCGATGAAGAATCGACGTCCGATCGTCGAACCGGGATGGATTTCGATCCCGGTGAGGCCGCGGGCGACCTGCGAAAGGACTCGTGCAGGTGTCTTCAATGGTGGGACCGACCACATCTTGTGTGCCACACGGTGCGCCCAAATGGCGTGCAGACCCGAGTAGGCCAGCACAATTTCGGCGTTGGACCGAGCAGCAGGGTCATGTTCGCGAGCCGTGGTGATGTCTTCGCGCAGACGTGAGATGAAACCCAAAGCTACTTCCTTCCGACGTGCCTTGCGGCAGGTGTCCTTAGCCGCGAATGTCCTCAAAGAGCATGGTGGAGATGTATCGCTCTCCGAAGTCACAGGCGACAGTGACAATGAGCTTATCCCGCATCTCTTCGCGCGCCGCGAGCTGCAAGGCGGAGGCAACATTGGCTCCGGTGGAGATTCCGCCCAGTATGCCCTCTTCCCGGCCAAGCCTGCGGGCAGTATCCAAAGACTCCTCGAGGTTGGCCGTGATGACCTCGTTGTAGATGCTGCGGTCCAGAATGTCGGGGACGAAGTTTGGGCCGATGCCCTGAATCTTATGGGGCCCTGGTGTACCACCGGAGAGGATCGGTGAGTCCTCCGGCTCCACTGCGACGATGTGAATGTCGGGTTTGTACTCCCGCAGACGACGCCCTGCCCCGGTGATCGTTCCCCCGGTGCCGATGCCGAAAACCAGAGCGTCTACTTCACCTTCAGTGTCGCGCCAAATCTCTTCACCGGTGGTGTTGTAGTGGACTGTTGGGTTCGCTTCGTTAGCGAACTGGCGGGCCCAGATCGAGTTCTCAGTCTCTTCAACAATCTGCTTCGCCTTCTCTACCGCACCGCGCATCCCCTCCGAACCGGAGGTCAGCACGATCTCGGCACCGTAGGCACGCAGCATTACCCGGCGTTCAGTCGACATAGTCTCGGGCATAGTCAGGACCACTCGATACCCGCGCGCCGCGCCCACCATAGCCAGGGCGATGCCGGTATTTCCGGAGGTGCCTTCCACGATCGTTCCCCCAGGCTGCAGGACTCCAGCGGCCTCAGCGGCATCGATAATGGCAGCACCAATCCGGTCCTTCACGGAAGAAGCCGGGGAGTAGAACTCTAATTTGACCGCCACATTTCCGGGCAGGTCGGCGTCAAGCTTGTTCAGCCTGACCAGCGGTGTGTTTCCGATCGCTTCGCTGATGTTGTTGAGCATGGGCATGGATGTGGTCCTTTCAATGGCATGACAATTGGTCTCCGGATACCAGACTATCCGCGCGATGCGGGCTGCGGTTATGCGGCGACTTCTTCACGGAGCCACCGGCTCCATCCGGCTCGGAGTTTGGCAATCTTTGGGTCAATGATGAACTGACAGTATCCGACTCCGGGCTGGCGGGAATGAAAGTCCTGATGCTCGGGCTCAGCCTCATAGATTGTTCCCAGGGGTTCGAGGCTGGTGACGATCGGCCCGCTGAAGTGCTGTTGGGCGGCGTCGATCGCCCTCTGGAACTCAGCCTTCTCCTCCTGCGACGTGTAGAACATGGCGGATCGGTACTGGGTTCCGACATCGTAGCCCTGGCGGTTCAGAGAGGTGGGGTCATGCGTGGAGAAGAAGATCTCGTAGACCACCTCTGCTGGCAGCTTCTCCGGGTCGAAAGTGATCTCAACCCCTTCAGCATGACCGGTCGTGCCTGAGCAGACTGCATGGTAGTGAGCTGGGCCGGTCCCTCCGGTGTAAACGGAGCGCACTTGGCTCACTCCGATGAGTCTGCGAGCAATGGAGTCCAGGCACCAGAAGCATCCGGCGGCAAGAACTACGGTCCGTTCAGTCATACCGGTGCCAACTGCACGCAGTTGCGGTTCATTCCTGGAGCTCACGGTTCGGACAGGGTAGAAATGAGGCATGGCACAAACTCCATCACTGCAGGAGGTGCTCGACGTTGTCGAGGACCTATGGCCCGCATACCTCGCGGAGGACTGGGACGCAGTGGGGTTGGTGGCCGGTCGCCGCGACTCACCGGTGCGCAAGATTCACTTCGCTGTTGACCCGGTATCAGACGTGGTGAATGAGGCCTGTGCAGCGGAGGCGGACCTGCTCATCACGCACCACCCGCTGCTGCTGCGCGGAGTGACAAGTGTGGAGGCCGGCACCTTCAAAGGTGAGGTGGTTCACCGGCTTATCGAATCCGGGTGCGCCCTGTTGACAACACACACCAACGGTGACTCGGCCGTGGGAGGGGTCAATGATGTGCTGTGCGAAATTCTTGGATTGGCCGATACACGCCCGCTGGCACCGACGCAGACTGGACTGCCGGAGGAGGGCCTAGGGCGAATCGGGTCGCTGCCGCAGGGGACCACGCTGGGAGACTTTGCTGCCACGGTCTTCGGGGTTCTCCCGGCAGTCGCGGGAGGCGTTCGGGTGGCGGGTGACCGAGATGCTTTCATCCAGAAGGTTGCCCTGTGCGGCGGGGCAGGTGACTCGCTCCTCAACGCGGCTCGGGAGGCAGAAGCTGATGTCTTCATCACCGCGGATCTGCGACATCATCCAGCGTCTGAGGCCAGGGAGGCCGCACGAGGGCAACGGCCCTACCTCATTGACGTCTCACACTTCGCTAGCGAGTGGTTGTGGCTTCCTGCCGCAGCCCAGACGCTGGACCGGGCGCTCCTCGATCGAGATTTCGAGGTGGAGATTGCCGTGTCCGGGATTAACACCGATCCGTGGGACTTTGTCATTACTCCTGGTCACTGAACCCACCTGGCCTGTACGGCGACCACCGCGTGCGGCGGTAGAGTTCTCATCTGTGACTGACCTAATTATTGAAGCCGACGGCGGCAGCCGTGGAAATCCCGGAATCGCGGGGGCAGGTGCTC
This sequence comes from Nesterenkonia haasae, assembly GCF_010119385.1. Classification (GTDB taxonomy): domain Bacteria; phylum Actinomycetota; class Actinomycetes; order Actinomycetales; family Micrococcaceae; genus Nesterenkonia; species Nesterenkonia haasae. The sequence goes on along the minus strand of NZ_VFIE01000017.1, from coordinate 259,878 downwards.
TCGTGCGAGACCAGCAAGGGAATGTGCTGGCAGCCAAGGCTCTGCCCCTGGGAAAGGCCAGCAACAACGTGGCCGAGTATTCAAGTCTCATCGTTGGACTGCAGCTGGTTCGGGACATCAACCCCGAGGCCCAGGTGGAAGTCCGCATGGACTCCAAGCTCGTCGTGGAACAGATGAGCGGGCGTTGGAAGATCAAGCACGACGATATGAAACGCCTGGCCCATCAGGCCACTCAAATCCTCTCCCCTATGCAGGTCACCTACACGTGGATCCCCCGAGCCAAAAACGGCGACGCCGACCGACTCAGCAACGAGGCCATGGACGCCTCGGCTGCCGGGAGAGATTGGGACCCGGCAGCCAGTGCGATTCAGGTGCGGTAACTACGCTTCAGTTTCTGTCCGGTCACCAGACCAGCGAGTGTGGAACGTACCGGGCTTGTCGATGCGCTGGTAGGTATGGGCGCCGAAGTAGTCGCGGAGACCTTGGGTTAGAGCGGCCGGCAATCGATCCCGGCGGAGCGAATCGTAGTAGGCGAGCGAAGAGCTGAACACGGGGGCTGGTACTCCGTAGGTGGCAGCGGCTGCTACTACTCGGCGCCAGGCTGGTAAGCATTCGCTGATCGCTTCAGTGAACTCCGGTGCGAGCAGTAGGTTCGCCGGCCGCTCGTCTGCTGGTGCCTCATAGGCCTTCATGATTGTATCGAGCAGATCCGCGCGGATGATGCACCCCGCACGCCAGAGACTTGCGATCGCGCGCATGTCCAGTTCCCACCCGTATTCGGCTCCGGCGGCAGTGAGCATATCGAAGCCCTGCGCGTATGAGACCAATTTTGAGGCGTATAGCGCTTTGCGGATATCCTCCACAAAATCCTGACGAGCGTCCCCGGCCCCGTAGAGCTCCTCTGCGGTGACCGCCTCGCTGATACCTGCGGGGAAGACCTGGTTGGTGATCTTGCGCAGCTCCTGCTGGGAGGAAATAGACCGCGCGAAGACTGACTCAGCAATAGTAGTCACCGGCGACCCGACGTCCATTCCGGAGATGGCAGTCCAGCGGCCAGTGCCTTTCTGCCCTGCGGCATCAACAATGACGTCGACCAGGGGCCGGCCGGTCAGCTCATCCTCCTGCTCCAACACCTCAGACGTGATTTCGATCAAATACGATGCAAGGTCGGTGGTGTTCCACTCCCGGAAGACCTTCGCCTGCTGGCTGGGCTCGAGGCCGGTCAGGGAGCGCATCAAGTCGTACGACTCACCAATGACCTGCATATCGGCGTACTCGATGCCGTTGTGGACCATTTTCACGAAGTGTCCTGCACCATCAGTGCCTACCCATGCACAGCAGGGCTCCCCGTGGTAGTCAGCTGCGATCTTCTCCAGCATTGGGCCCAGCGTTTGGTAGGACTCCTTAGAACCACCGGGCATGATCGACGGACCGTTCAGCGCGCCTTCTTCCCCTCCGGAGACTCCCACGCCCACAAAGTGCAGGCCGTGTTCGCGCAATGCTGCCTCGCGGCGTCGAGTTTCCTCGTAATAGGAGTTTCCGGCATCGATGACGATGTCACCCTCATCGAGCAGCGGTGTGAGCTCATCAATTACGGCATCGACCGGTCCGCCGGCCTTGACCATGATGAGCACCCGGCGAGGGCGCTCCAGAGATTCGACCAACTCGGCCAGGGACTCGGTCCGGACGAACTCCCCCTCAGATGAGTAGGAATTGATCAGAGCGTCAGTCCGACCCACCGTCCGATTGTGCAGGGCAACGGTGTACCCGTTCCTCGCCAAATTTCGAGCCAGATTTGCGCCCATCACGGCAAGGCCGGTTACTCCAATATCAGCGCCCATTGAATGCGTCTCCCTCAGCGATCAGTCGGTGTCAAGTGTGTATTGCCTCATCGATCCTATCGCGTGAGGACCTCAGCAGCGGAAGCCTGGCACGGGCCGCCTCGTGTTGATGGAACGCCGCCCTTCAGGGGCTCCCTGGCCGGTGGGCGACTAGTCGCCAACCGCGTTGCGCCCGCGCTGAACAATCAGCGGGTCCGGCTCGCCCACAACTGCGTGATCTTTGCCTTCGTATTCGAACTGGGACAGGAAATGACGCATCGCATTGAGCCGCGCACGTTTCTTGTCGTTGGACTTGATGGTCATCCAGGGCGCGTGGTCGGTGTCGGTTCGCCGAAACATCTCCTCCTTCGCGTCGGTGTAATCCTCCCAACGGTCCAAAGACTCCAGATCCATCGGAGACAACTTCCACTGCCTGACAGGGTCAATCTGCCGGATAGCGAACCGAGTGCGCTGCTCCTTCTGCGTAACCGAGAACCAGAACTTCGTCAGGTGAATTCCCGCGTCGACGAGCATCTGCTCAAACCTGGGAGCCTGCTTCATGAACATCTCATAGTCCTCATCTGAGCAGAAACCCATCACCCGTTCCACTCCCGCCCGGTTGTACCAGGAGCGGTCGAACAGCACCATCTCACCGGCGGTAGGGAGGTAATAGGCGTACCGCTGGAAATACCACTGGCCTTGTTCCCGGTCAGAAGGTTTTGAGAGGGCCACTACCCGGGCAGTTCGCGGGTTGAGATGCTCGGTGAATCGTTTGATCGTTCCGCCCTTGCCAGCCGCGTCGCGTCCTTCGAAGACGATCACATGCTTGAGACCGAAGTCTTCCGCCCAATATTGGAATTTCAGCAGCTCCACCTGCAGGTGGTACTTCTCGATCTCGTAGAGTTCACGGCTCATACGTTGGTCGTAGGGGTAGTTCTCCTGCCAGGTTTCTACGGCGTTTCCCTGAGGATCGATCAGGTCGGGGTCGGGGGTGTGCCCGTCCTGAACGGTGTAGCCTCCGGCACGCAGCTGGTCGATAAACTCACGGAGGTTCTGCCGAGGCTTATTTGCCTCAAGGCCCTCCCACCATTCCTGCTTGACCATTTCTGCCTACTCTCTCTGCCGACTATGACGTTCCCGATATAGAAGCACCCGTCTGTGAACGTCATGTGAACGATGACTTACCAGCTTATAAGGCCTGCTCTCCCATCTGGCCGGCCCGTGCCAGTGCCGTCAGACGGGACACTGTGCGGTAGTACTTCTTCATATAGCCGCTGGAGAGCATCTCCTCAGTGAACATCTGATCGAACGGAACCCCAGAGGCAATCAGTTTTATGTCCTGGTCATAGAGCCGATCCGCTAGAACGACGAACCGCAGCCCCAAGGATTGGCTTTCGACAGTTGCCACATCTTTGAGAACCAGCACGTCAACTCCGGTGACCAGCTGGCGATACCGGCTGGGGTGCACTTTGCTCAAGTGATCGCAGAGAGCATCAAAGTCATCCACCGCGCGAGCCTGGTCTGGGTACTTGCTCTCGGCGAAGGCTTCCAGCTCCTGGGTGCTCAGCGGAGCCGGAGCCTCAGGCAGTCCGCGGTGCCGGTAGTCCTCACCGTCGACTCGTATCACCCGGAACTGGTCGGCGAGTACCTGAATTTCGCGCTTGAAGTCGGCAGCTGCAAACCTTCCCTCTCCCAGAGATCCGGGAAGAGTGTTAGAGGTGGCCGCAAGCTTCACCCCCGCATCGGCGAGCTCACGGAGCAACCGTGACATGAGCGTGGTGTCTCCGGCGTCGTCGAGCTCGAATTCATCAATACAGACGAGCTGGTAGTCACTCAGCACTTCGACCGTCTTGCGGAAGCTGAGCGCTCCCACAAGGTTGGTGTACTCCACAAACGTCCCGAAAGCACGTTCGTCTTCTGGCACCCCTTGTGCCTCTGCAGCGTGATAGAGCGACGCCAGAAGGTGAGTCTTTCCGACACCGAACCCTCCATCCAGGTATATGCCCGCAGGCCCTTGCGGTTTTGCTTTGCCACCAAAGAGCTTGCCGAAGAACGACGACGCCTGCTTCCCCACTGTGCCGGAGAACTCACGCAGGGCGTTGACTGCCTTCTCCTGAGAGGGATGTTCCGGATCGGGGATATAGCTGTCGAATGAGACATCAGAGAACCTGAAGGAGGGCCGCAAGCCCGCAAGAAGGTCGTCGACAGTTACCTGGGGCGAGCGTTCGGACAACGGTTGGACAGCAGAAGACATGCCCACCACTTTACGCCGACGTCAGGTGGTCCTCTTCAGCTCCCACCTGAGCATTTTTTCCGTACGGGATTTCTGCACCTCGTCACAGTGCGTGCTGATTCAGGGGCTAGGCTTAACCCATGACTGACGATCCGAATCTTCCCTCGGCCCTCGCCGAGATCGCCGAGGACTTTCACTCTGTGGGTGACCGGGAACGGCTGGAGCTGCTGCTCGACTTCTCCCGTGAACTGCCTGAACTGCCAGCTAAGTACGGCGATAACTATTCGGAGTCTATGGAACAGGTAGTCGAATGCCAGTCACCCTTGTTTCTGGCGATTGAGCACAACGACGACGGCACGGTTCAGTTAGTCTTCGCCGCCCCGGCGGAGGCGCCCACCACCCGTGGATTCGCCTCAATCCTGCAGCAGGGCTTGTCCGGACTCAGTGGCGACGAGATTCTGGCGGTGCCGGATGATCTGCACCAGAGGTTGGGCTTGGCGAAGGCGATCACACCGCTGCGTTTGCGCGGGATGGCAGCCATGCTGGGGCGGATTAAGCACAACATTCGGCAGCAGATGGCCGCTGCCCAGTGAGCAGGGTTCCCTCATGGTTGGTGGCACGGCCCGTGGCGCACCGGGGGCTGCACAGCGTGCATGCGCCCGAGAACACGCTGGCCGCATTCGACGCTGCCATTGAGGCGGGGCTGCCTATAGAACTCGACGTGCAGCTCACGGCCGATGACAAAATGGTCGTCCACCACGACACTGATCTCGCTCGACTCTCTGACCGTCCTGAGCGGATTCGGGAGTTGACGGTAGAGCAGCTCCGAGACATTCGTATTGCAGGCACCGATCAGCACCCACCTACCTTGACCGAGACCCTAGATTTCATTGACGGCCGGGTGCCGGTGCTCGTGGAGATCAAAGCAGGCGATCATCGGTACTTGCGAGCCGCTGCGACATTTTCAGTGTTGGGTGACTACAGCGGCCCGCTGGCAGTGCAGTCATTCGACCCGTTCATCGTCGGGTGGTTCTACCGCAACGCTCCGGAGGTTGTCCGTGGCCAACTCGCTGGCCGTTTGGCTGACGTGCGCTCCATGAGCTGGGGCACTCGGCTGCTTCTGCAGAACTTGGCCTTCACCACAGTGTCGCGGCCACATTACGTGGGCTACGAGTTCGGGTTCACCACCAAGAGGAGGTCCTGGCTCATTAGACGGAAGTGGCCGCTCCTCTTGTGGACCATTACTACACGACGCGATATGGACCGAGCTCTGACATTGGGGGACAACGTCATCTTTGAGGGTTTCGACCCCTCAGGGTGACTGGCCCGGCAACGGCGCGCTGAACAGGTCAGTGGCCCATTCGTATACGGCAGATTCCCAGCGTTCCGGGTCGCAGTTCCATTCCTTGACGTGGCGTGCTCGGTGGAACGGCACGAAACTCACCAGTCGGTTTCGCTCAGCCAATTCTCGGCTCGGCTGATAGGGAACCACCTCGTCGTCGACACTGTGCAAAATAAGACTGCGGGTATGCAGCTGGTCGGAGCGGGCAATCCAGTTGAGCGCCTTCAGGTCCAGCGGGGCTGCGAGTCCAGTCACGGTCCGTCCGGCGTCGTTGGAGAGGAGCCATTGGGCGAGCTTACCGACTGGTTCCGGCACTCGGCGCGCCCTCGCCTGATGGCTCAGGACGTCGATCCAGTCAATGACTGGTCCGGTGAGGACCATGCCTCGGATTCGTGGGGAGAGCGGCGACTGATCGGCGGTTTGCAAGGCCACGGCTCCCCCCATGGACCAGCCGAACAGCACAACATCCCCTGCGCCGTGGTCGAGGGCGTACTGAACCGCCACTTCCACGTCCTCCCACTCTGTGCCACCGAGTCCGTAGAGGCCATCCGGGCCGGCAGGAGCGACGCCGTCGTTGCGGTAGGAGACCAACAACGATTCCATGCCGAGCCTACGGGCAGTATTGAGCGCCTTAATGCCCTCCACTCGTGTCCCAGTGCGTCCGTGCACCATGACGCCCCATACGTTCTTCCCAGCTAGTGGGCCCTTTGGGTTATGGTTCGGCACGTACCAAGCGGGGGCCTCGCCCACCGGCAGATTTAGTGTGACCTCCGAGTAGTCGAACCCGGCTTCTGCAGGGTTGCGATACAAAGCGGAGCTGATGAATGCGGACCGCGTTTTCCGCAAGTCTCCGCCGTTGACGCCCAGAACTCTGCGCGTGACTGTTCCGTGCTTTGGCTCAAGTGAGGTGATCTCACCGATCTGCGCCACAGAGCTACCCCGATCAAAGTGCAGCCCGTAAGTTCCCTCCACCACAGTGTCGGCGGTCACTGGCAGAATGACCTGAAGCCCATCTGAGTCCTCGATCACAGCGAGGACCTCAAGGTCTTCCGTCTCATCATGGACGGGTGTGACAACCACGCGGGCCAAGTATGCGGAGGCACTGGACATGATTCCCGCAAGTGCCGTTCCTACGGCGAGGCCCGTTCCGGCACCTAACAGCGCTGCTCGTATCCATGGCGTGGGTTCCGGCTCTCGCCGGACGCCACGCAGCAACTGCCGGACCTTTCGATCTGTTATGACCTGGGCTAATTCGGCCGCATCGACGGTCCGCTTCCAGGTTCGCCTGAGCTCAGCTTCCATAGTCCTCCCACTGTCTCCGACCTTCTCTCTACTGTACGTCGCGCTCAGCGAAGACCCCTAAACTGGGTCCATGCAGAACGATCCATTCCGCAATAAGCTCAGCGATTTTGAGTTCCATGTACTACGCGAGGGAGGCACCGAACGGCCCTACACAGGAGAGTACTGGGACAACAAGGAGCCCGGCACCTACTTCTGTAAGGCCTGCGGCGCGAAGCTTTTTGAGTCTGAGACTAAGTTCGACTCACGCTGCGGCTGGCCGAGCTTCTTCAAGCCGGCAGAGGACTCCAACGTCACGTATGTGAACGATTCGAGCATGGGCATGACACGCATTGAAGTGCAGTGCGGCTCATGCGCCTCGCACCTGGGGCACGTGTTTGAAGGGGAAGGGTTCGACACCCCGACCGACCTGCGTTACTGCATCAACTCTGCCTCCATGACCTTCGAGCCTGCGGCAGACGCTGACGGCACGGTGACTGCCTGAGATGGGAAAACAGCGCTCTTCCGGTACGCACCTTGATCCGAGCTTCGCTTCCGATAACGTCGCCGGCGTCAGCCCCAGCATCTTGGCTGCCCTCAGTACAGCGAACCAGCACGCAGCTGTACCCTACGGCGGTGACAGTGTCTCGGCGCAGCTGCTGGACTGGGCCAAATCGGAGTTCGGGTCTCAGGCTGAGATCTATCCGGTCTTCAATGGCACTGGCGCCAATGTGGTCGCCCTGCAGGCGATGTTGCCGAGGTGGGGGGCGGCCATATGCAGCATGGGAGCTCATCTGAACAACGATGAGGGCGCCGCACCAGAACGCTTGGGAGCTATCAAACTCCTTCCCCGCCCCACATCCGAAGGCAAACTGACATCCGCGGATGTTAAGGCTGAGCTGGGCGCGATGGGTTTCGTGCATGCCGCGCAACCACTGGCGGTCACACTGACTCAGTCCACAGAAGTGGGCACGCTCTACAGCCTAGAAGAGCTCGCCACAGTCTCCTCGACCGCTCACTACCACGGTATGGGCGTGCATATTGATGGCGCCAGACTGTCAAATGCCGCGGCTGCACTGGGCGTAAGCCTGGGCGAGTTGGTAGCCCAATCGGGTGCGGATGTGGTGTCCCTGGGCGGCACCAAGAACGGCGCCCTGGCCGCTGAGGCCTTGGTGGTGGTCAACCCGGAGAGGGTCGCCGGTATGGGATTCATCCGAAAGTTCTCAATGCAACTGGCAAGCAAGCAGCGTTTTATCGCCGCACAGCTGCTTGAGCTCTTCGCCACAGATCTGTGGCAGCGCAATGCCTATCACGCTAACGCCCAGGCAGCCCAGCTCGGCGCACGCCTCCAGGCTTTGGAGGGAGTCCAGCTCAGCGCCGAACCGTCCGTTAACGCCGTCTTCCCGGAAGTTCCTGCAGACATGGCAGCGCGGATTCAAAGTACCTATTTGGCGCATACCTGGGATACGGCCCCGACAGGTAACCCGGTCTTGCGCCTCATGTGTTCCTGGGAAACCACAGATGAGCAGATTGACGATCTTGTCCGGCGCGCTGCTGCCAAGGAGCTTGCCCACGAGCCCGGATGACGTGCGGTTCTCCGGATCTCCGTCTTTGTGCGGCGTGCCTGACCCCGTACCGTGGGGGGTTTCCATAGTCTTAGATGGTGAGTGTATTCGGCCCCCTCGCCGGAAGCCCAGCGCGGCCGGCGTCCAGCCTCGAGGAGGTACCTGCCCTGTTCCGCAGTGCCCTCGATCAGCTGCGCCGAGCCTCGCCTCGTGCTGATGCGGTGGTCGAGGAAGTACCTGCCCCGGTGAAGCTAGCACCCTACTCTGTGGCATTGGGCGCCGAGATCGCCGATCATCCCGCTACCGGCCGATTCATCCTGCTTCATGATCCAGCAGGCCAGCAGTCGTGGGGTGGGAGCTTCCGGGTAGTGATCTACATCCGCGCCGAGCTAGAGCCAGAAATGGGTAATGACCCGCTTCTCGCTTCGGTCGCTTGGACGTGGCTGAGCGATTCATTGGCGCAGCACGGGGTCAACTTCTCTCATGCTGGTGGTACAGCGACCCGCATTCTGTCAGAGTCATTCGGATCTCTGGGAGGTCGCGAGGCGACCAACGATGTCGAGCTGCGCGCCTCTTGGACGCCCGAGGACTCGCTCTTCGCACCACATCTGGAAGCCTGGGCCGATATGGTCTGTTCCTTTGCGGGGCTCCCACCGCTCCCTGACGGAGTCGTCGCCCTGCCGCATATTCGGAGGGGCTGATGGCGGATCCCGAGACTGAAGAGCTGCCACTGATCACGGAGCCCGACGGCGGTGTCCCCACTGTTATTGACAGCCAGCGGGGTCTCGCACGTGCCGCGGAGGCTCTGGCGGCTGGGTATGGTCCGGTGGCCGTAGACGCTGAGCGCGCCTCGGGTTTCCGCTACGGGCAACGAGCTTTCTTAGTCCAGGTCAAACGCGCTCAGTCCGGCATCTGGCTCATCGACCCGGAGCCTTTCGAAACACTCGACCCTATTCAGGAGGCGCTTGGCAACTCAGAGTGGATTCTTCACGCGGCCACGCAGGACCTTCCATGCCTGGCAGAACTGGGCATGTATCCACATCAGCTCTTCGACACAGAGCTTGCCGCGCGCTTAGCGGGTCTGCCGAGAGTGGGACTGGGTGCTGTCGTGGAGCACCTTCTAGGCTTACGACTGGCCAAGGAGCACTCGGCCGCTGACTGGTCCCGACGCCCTCTGCCCGCGGAGTGGCTGCGCTATGCAGCTCTTGATGTGGAACTGCTCATGGCACTGCGGGAGAAACTCTCCGCGCTATTGGAGGCGCAAGGCAAAACGGAGTGGGCGAAACAGGAGTTCGACCACCTCCGCTTCTTTGAGCCAACTAGTATTCCCCGGTCAGACCGGTGGCGGAAGACCTCGGGGCTCAGCAAGTTGAATTCTCCACGCAAGTTGGCTGTGCTCCGTGAACTCTGGAACGCGAGGGAATCGCTGGCTGAGAACCGCGATGTGGCACCGACACATCTGTTGCCCGACCGCGCGCTCGTGGCTGCCGCAGATGCTCTTCCACGCACGGTGCCACAGCTTACGGCCGTGCCTGGGTTTCAGGGCCGCGCTGCGAAAAGGGAAGCCCCGCGGTGGCTGCGTGCCATCCAGGATGGAGTTGCCGCGGAGGATCTTCCCTCACGCCAGCGTTCAACCGGCGCTCCTCCCCCGCCGCGTACCTGGAAGGACCGCAATCCGCTGGCTTTTCGACAGTTCCGCACGGCCCGCGACCGCCTGGCGCGACGGGCAGAACAGCTCCAGATGATGCCAGAGTCGTTGCTGGCCCCGGCCGTTCTGAAGCAGATCTGCTGGACCCCGCCGATTGTCATCGATCCGGACACAGTGGCGGCCGCCCTGAAGGAGTATGGGGCACGTCCATGGCAGGTCAATGAAACCTCAGCGATCATTACGGTGGCCATGCTTGACCCTGATGAACTGATCGACCTCTAGCTGATGATGGCCAGCAGTATTACTGGTGGGTAGTATGTGATGCGGAACGCATCATGCCCACTCACTACAGGAGGCCACCGTTGTCTGCCGACTTCTCGCACTACCGTCATCTGACGGAAAGCTTTCCGCACGAAATGGTGACCCATTCCCATGTCGAAGACGTCGAGCTTCCTGGAAATGCAGGCACCCTGGCCCTGATCCGACTGGACAATAATGAGGACAAACGTCCCAACACGTTAGGGCCCGGCTCTCTTATCGCCTTCGGTGAGGCTGTCAGCGCCCAGTACGCCCGAGCAGAGTCTGGTGAGATCGCAGCCCTCGGTGTGACAGGTAAGCCGGGTGTCTTCGCCGCGGGGGCCGATATCGTCTCAGCGCGGGAACTCTCCGACACTCAACATGGCATCGCCCTGGCACAGTTGGGGCATGACGTCTTCAACCTAGTCGAGGATTTCCCGCTGCCCACGTTCGGTTTCATCAACGGTTCGGCACTCGGTGGAGGACTCGAGGTTGCGCTGCCTGCTGACTACCGCACAATCTCAGCTTCCACCAAAGCTATTGGCCTTCCCGAAGCATTCCTGGGACTCATCCCGGGTTGGGGTGGCATCTACCGACTGCCCAAGCTGATCGGCCCTGAAGCTGCAGCGCAAGTCATTTTCGTCAATGCGCTCAACAACAACACGTCACTCAACGGTCAGAAAGCTTTCGAGATCGGCATTGCCGATGCACTGTTCGAGGACTCCTCCTTCGAGCAAGAGTCACTGGACTGGGCGGCCAAGGTCCTCAGCAAGGACGACGCAGCCCTAGCTTCAGTCTCGGAGCACCGTACTCACGACTCTGGCAGCGGAGCCTGGGCACGAGCAGTTCAGACAGCTGAACAGACGGTCGCAGCAAAGACCGGAGACTCCGCGCCGGGACCACTGCGCGCCCTAGAGATATTCCGTCGGGTGCCGCATAACTCCCGTGACCAAGATCGAGAGCTTGAAGTTGATGCACTCGGGGTCCTTCTCGTCAGTCACGAATTCAAGAATGTGGTCTACGGGTTCATGGAGCTCGTGCAGAAGCGAGCAAAGAAACCCGCCGGGGTACCTCAGGTGAGTCCGCGCTCAGTAAAGAGCGTGGGCGTCGTCGGGGCAGGTTTGATGGCCTCACAACTGGCGCTCGTGTTCGCCCAGCAGTTGCGCGTCCCAGTGGTGATCAGTGACATCGACCAGGAACGTGTCGATAAAGGGCTGGCTTACATAGCAGAACAGAACGCTAAACAGGTCAAGAAGGGCCGGCTGACGCAAGAGCAGGCAGATGCGCTCACTGAGTTGGTCAGTGGGTCAACAGATAAGGCGGTGTACGCCGATGCCGACTTTGTCATTGAAGCTGTCTTCGAAGAGATCGGTGTGAAGAAGCAGGTGTTCGCCGAGTTGGAGGACATTGTGTCCCCTGAAACGATCCTGGCGACAAATACTTCATCGCTGTCCGTGACAGAAATGGCAGCAGACCTCAAACACCCCGAACGGGTCATCGGTTTCCACTTCTTCAACCCAGTCCAGGTCATGCCTCTGGTGGAGATCGCCCGGACTGCTCAGACCGCGGAGGAGCCGATCGCTACAGCGTTCGACCTTGCCGCGACCCTGCGAAAAACTCCAGTACTGACCAAAGACACTACCGCGTTTGTCGTGAACCGACTGTTACTGCGGCTTATGGCTGAAGTCCAGAAAGCGTTCGACTACGGAACTGACGCTCGCACTGCGGACCAAGCCCTCAAGCCGTTGGGACTCCCTATGTCGCCCTTTGAGCTGTTGGCGATGGTGGGCCTACCAGTAGCTCAGCACGTCACCGAGTCCCTGAACGCGACGTACGGAGACAGATTCTATGTCTCACCGAACCTCCAGTCGCTGATTGATCACGGTGTGACGGAGATTTGGAGCAGCGACAAATCGGGGTCTCAGCACATCAAAGCTGCAACCCTAGAATTGATGGAGTTCGGCGATTCACCCCAGTCCTCGGAAGAAGTGCTGACCACAGTTCTGGAGGCCCTGGCGGAGGAGATCGGCCTCATGCTGGAGGACGAGGTGGTCGCTTCGCCCAAAGACATCGATCTGTGCATGATCTTGGGGGCAGGCTGGCCGTTCCATCGCGGGGGGATCACGCCCTATCTGGACCAACTGGGAGTGAGCCAGCGCGTCAACGGCGCTGGGTTCCACAGCTGATCGGGTGGGATCAGCCCACCGGAAGGCTCGCCTCGTGAAGCGTAGGCTAGCGCCGTGCGCGGAAGGCGGGAATCTCTCCGGTGGGCAGATCCTCCCCTGGCAAACGCCGGGCGAAGGGGACTTTCGTCCCGAGCACCTGAGCGACTGTGTCGTGGGCAATCTGGGCAGATGTCAGGCCCACACGCTCCATGACTTGGTTGCGGGATCCGTGGTCTAGGAACTCCACCGGAAGCCCAACTTCATTCAGCGCGGTGTCCACCCCAGCTTCGCGCATCACTTGGCGGATCCGGGAACCTACACCACCAGCTTTGACCCCATCCTCGATGCACACCACGATTCGGTGACGAGCGGCAAGCGCGACGACAGATTCGGGCACCGGCAAAACCCACCGGGGGTCGATCACGGTTGCGGTGATTCCTTGGTCTTCCAAGCGCCGCGCAACATCCAGGGACAGTTCACCCATGGCACCTACGGAGACGATCAGGACATCGTTGGTATAGGAGCCGTCGGCATCGTGCTCACTGCTGGTGTAGAGAACATCAACGCTGTCTCGGAGTCTTTCCACGGCGTCGAGCTCATCATTGACTGACCCCTTGGAGAACCGCACCACGGTGGGGCCTTCCTCCACCGCGACCGCTTCGCGGAGCTCTTCGCGCAGCCGAGTGGAATCTCTAGGTGCCGCGATTCTCACTCCTGGGACGATCTGCAGGAGCGAAAGATCCCACATACCGTGGTGGCTGGGACCATCCGGGCCGGTCACCCCAGCACGATCCAAAACGAAGGTCACCCCTGCCTTGTGAAGCGCAACGTCCATCAGAATCTGATCGAAGGCACGGTTGAGGAACGTCGCGTAGAGCGCCACGACGGGATGCAGGCCACCGTAGGCCAGTCCTGCAGCTGAGGTCACAGCATGCTGTTCAGCTATACCGACATCGATGACCCGATCTGGATGCCTAGCGGCCAGCGTGCGCAGTCCCACTGGGGTCAGCATCGCTCCGGTCAGGGCCACAATGTCACTTCGCTCGTCTGCGATGGCGGCGATCTCTTCTTCAAAGACTGAGGTCCACGAACGGGCAGCCCCGCGTGACACAGGATCACCAGTTTCCGGGTCGATGACCCCGACTGCGTGAAACTGATCGGCCTCGTCCGCCCGCGCAGGTGCGTAGCCGCGCCCCTTTTCGGTCAGGGCGTGTACGATCACGGGCCCTTCGTACTTCCGCGCATCGCTGAGTGCCTCTTCCAGGGCTGACTGGTCGTGACCGTCGACCGGACCTATGTACTTCATGCCCAGGTCCTCAAAGAGCCCTTGCGGTGCCCAGAAGTCTTTGGCGCCCTTTTTGGCTGCATGCAGACTCCGGTACACCATCCGGCTCATGGGTCCACCGCTGACGAGTTTGTGCTTTGTGCCGTCCATCACCGATTCGTAGACCGGATGCGTCCGAACTTTGTCCAAAAACCCTCGTCTGAGATTGGAGAGCTGATTCGCAATACCCCCCACGGTAGGTGCATAAGAACGGCCATTGTCGTTGACAACGATGACCACCCGACGGTTCTTGTCGGCCGCAATGTTGTTCAGGGCCTCCCACGCCATGCCACCTGTCAGGGCTCCGTCACCGATGACGGGAACCACGTAGCGGTCCCCCTCCCCCGCCAGTGTCCGGGCACGGGAAATCCCGTCCGCCCAGGCGAGGGAGCTTGAGGCATGGGAAGATTCGACGATGTCATGAATGGACTCAGACCGATCCGGGTAACCAGCAAGTCCACCCTGCTGCCGCAGGGTCGAGAAGTCTTGACGCCCCGTGACGAGCTTGTGCACGTAGGACTGGTGCCCGGTATCGAAGATGATCGAATCGCGGGGAGAGTCAAATATCCGGTGGATCGCCAAAGAGAGTTCGACGACGCCCAGATTGGGCCCTAGGTGACCGCCTGTGGCGGAGACGTGGGTGATGAGGAATTGCCGAATCTCCTCCGCCAACCGTTCCAGCTGCTCAATGCTGAGCTTGGAGAGGTCCTGTGGTGAGCGGATCGTAGGAAGAATGCTCATTGACTCAGTCTACCGATAATGCCTCATGAGAGGTCATTAGGGCAGAGCGAGCTTGCCGCTGAAGTGTCTGCGGCCCTTCCGCGGGTCCCAGCCCACAAACTGCTGTGTCTTCTCGTCCACCTGCTCCGCGGCAAAAGCGACTTTGCCAGGCAGCCCAACAGGCGCTTCGAAGGTGATGTCCCAGCGGTGGCCGGCTGACTCGGGCTCTCGGCCCTCAAGCATTCGGGCTGCCAGGTACATACCGTGAACGATTGCGCGTTTCTGTCCGAGAGCTTTAGCGGTCACGCCACTGAGATGGATGGGGTTGTAGTCGCCGGAGACCGCGGCATACTGCCTACCGGCATCCGACCCCAGAGTCCACAGAGCGGTTTTCGGCGGCGGAGTGAAGTCCTCACGTGGGGAGGAACTTCCCTCCTCTTTGGGGAAGAGATACGTCCCCATCCCGAGGTACCGAGAGGTGCTGGAATATAGACAGTCGGCTGGGCCCGCTGTGGCTATATCCATCCCCGCCGGGTAGATCTCGATGATCACATCGGCTTGCGTGCCGCGACGGTGCGGAGCGAAGTGATCCGCCCTGGCGAGAATCTGCAGCGGAGTGCCGGCGCCCACTGGCTGGCTATGGAGCACCTCATTAGACAGGTGAACCATGCCCATCAACGGCAGCGGAAAAGCATCCCGAGACATGAGCGCCATCTGGACGGGAAAACCAGCTATGTGAAGCAAGACCGAGGGTAGGGAGAGCCGGTGGGCTTTGTCGAAAGCCTCCCCTCCCAACAGCCGCCGGTACTGTTCCGCCTGGTCGTCTGAAATACCCGGGTGATCTGCCACCACTGACTGCTCAGGAAACGCGGTGAGCCTGCCAGCAGAGGCGAGCTTCGACCGCACGGCATCGAGGCCAGCCTTCTGATACAGGCGGCTCAGCTTCGGTAGGGGAATACGAATCGGCTCATTCATAATCTCTCACGCTCCGACAAGGTTCTGGCCGCACACTCTCAGTGTCAGACCAGAGGTACCGGCTGCTGCTGGGGAAGCCAGATAGGCGATTGTTTCCGCAACATCCTCTGGACGTCCACCCTGGTTCAAGGAGTTCAGTCGTCTCGCCACCTCACGCGTCGCGAATGGCATCTTTGCGGTCATCTCTGTCTCGATGAAACCTGGTGCCACAGCGTTGATCGTGCCATGACGGGCCTGCAGTTGCGCCGAGGAAGCGGAGACCATGCCGATGACTCCGGCTTTGGAGGCGGCATAGTTTGACTGGCCACGGTTTCCGGCGATACCCGAGGTAGATGCCAGGGATACGATCCGTGGTCCCACCGTGCCCTCGGGACGGTTGAAGAGATCGGACTTCAACAGTGCCCGGTTCATGCGCAGCTGGGACTCGATGTTGACGGCGATGACTGAGTCCCACCTCGCGGAGTCCATATTGGCCAGCAGCTTGTCCCGGGTGATGCCGGCGTTGTGCACCACGATGTCCAGCCGGCCATAGTACTGATCAGCGTGGGAGAGGATCTGCTCCCCGGCGTCGTCGTCGGTGATGTCAAGCTGGAGTGCGGTACCAGCGACCTCATTGGCGACTGCGGCAAGCTGTTCCCCGGCAGCTGGGATGTCCACAGCAATCACGCGTGCTCCATCACGGTGGAGCGTGCGAGCGATGGCGGCCCCGATCCCACGAGCGGCACCGGTGACCACCGCGACCTGGCCCGCCAAGGGAGCGGCCCAATCTTCGGGGAGTGCACCGTTTACTGAGTCCACGGTGATGAACTGACCGGAGACGAACGCGGACCGTCCCGACAGCAGGAAACGTAGAGCCCCAGCCACTGACGGTGACGCAATGTCGAGCTCTTCATGGAGCACAATGCCGTTCGCCGTACTCCCAGCGCGCATTTCGTGCGCCAATGACCGAGTGAGGCCCTCAACCCCTTTCCGGGCTGCTCGCACTGCGGGATCCTCAGTGTGGGCAGGGTCCCGGAAGACCGTGATGACGCGCGCGGAGGCTTTCAGCTGTTTCAACAGCCCGCCAACGGCGAGCACGGTCTCACTGAGCTGAGCGGGAGTTGCCGCAGTGTCGAACAGTGCCACCACGGCGGCGACCTTCTCTTTGGGCCCAATGTGTCGCCGCACGTCCAACCCCCACCCGAGCAGTCGACGTGCAAGGATGTCAGACGCTTCGGAGGCGCCCAGAAGCACCACGGGGCCGGGGATCAGTGGTGCATCCGGCGTGTAACGGCGCAGCTTAGCCGGTTGCGGCAGCCCTAGGGCCTTGGTGATTTTCTTGCCGACACCTGTGTTGACGAATTCCGTGTAGGAGTCCTGAGCCATTGCGCCTATTACCGTCCTTCGATGATTGCGGTGATTCCCTGGCCACCGGCGGCGCAGACAGAGATGAAGCCTCGTTTCCCGGGCTTTCCGTACAGCAGTTTGGCCAGTGTCGCCACGATCCGGCCGCCAGTGGCGGCGAAGGGGTGGCCGGCGGCAAGGGATGAACCATTGACGTTGAGTTTGCTGCGATCGATGCTTCCCAGTGGCTTGTCCAGACCGAGCACATCGCGGCAGAAGTCCTCGGATTCCCAAGCTTTCATCTGGGCTAGCACAGTGGAGGCGAACGCCTCATGGATTTCGAAGTATTCGAAGTCCTCAAAGGTGAGGTTATTGCGTTTGAGCATCCTCGCTGCCGCATAGGTGGGGGCCATCAGCAGACCCTCGGCACCGTCGACGAAGTCCACTGCACCCTGTTCGTAGTCCACGAAGTTGGCCAGTTTTGGCAGGTCATGCGCATCGGCCCATTCCTCAGAACCGAGGAGCACCGCGGAGGCCCCGTCGGTCAGCGGAGTGGAGTTCGCCGCCGTCATGGTGGCACTCTCGCCCAGGTCCTTACCGAAGACTGGCGAGAGCTTCGCTAGTTTGTCGACACTGGAGTCTGCGCGCATATTGTTGTCGGCGCTGAGCCCCTTGAAGGGCGAGATGAGGTCGTTGAAGAAGCCGCTTTCGTAGGCGGCAGCCAGGTTACGGTGCGATGCCACGGCCAGCTCGTCCTGCTCTTCACGGGTGATCCCCCACTTATTGGCTGTGACCGCCATATGTTCGCCCATTGACAGTCCGGTGCGTGGCTCGCCGGTGCCTGGGGCCTGCGGAGCCAAGTGTGCGGGCCTGATCTTGGCCAGGGCCTTCAGGCGCTGTCCTGCGGTCTTTGCCCGCGTAGCCTCCATGAGGATTCCCCGCAGCTGATCACTGACGACAATGGGAGCATCCGAGATGGAGTCCACACCTCCACCAATGGCGGAATCGATCTGGCCCAACTTGATCTTGTTGGCCAAAGAACCAATGGCTTCGGTCCCGGTGGCACAAGCCATCTGCACATCGTAGGCAGGGGTCTTGGGGTCCAGGGGCGTGCCGAGGGCAGACTCACGGACGAGGTTGAAGTTCTTTGAGTGCTTCAGAACTGCTCCTCCGGCCACTGCGCCAAGTTGCTCACCCTGTAGTCCGTACCGGGCGACCAGCCCGTTGAGAGCCGAGGTCAGCATGTCCTGGTTGGAAGACTTCGCATAGGCGCCGTGGGCACGAGCGAAGGGGATCCGGTTTCCGCCGATAATGACGGCGTCGCGCGGTGTTTCTGCCATGGTCTTCTCCTGAAGTATCGCCAATATTACTCGTCAGTATCTTAGCCTACCTGTGTTGGCTGTCACTTTCATCCCCGCGGGGCGGCTTCCTGCGAGATTTCGGGTTTTTCACAGCACTACGGCACCGAAGAATCTGCCTGCATGGTCCATGGGATCACTCCACCACGTGCTTGGAACAGGGTCAATGGCCACAGGAGTAACGAACCAGGAATCAGCATCGGTTGCTTCAAGTAGCCAAGTTACTGGTCAGTATCTTAGAATGGATGTGTTGACAATCACTGTGATCCAATACTGAGGAGTTCACCAATGGGCGCTCACGACGACGCCAATACTGGTCCTATCGACACTGCCGCTGTGGACACGGCTCACCTGGAAGAGCTGATGCTGGGCCGCTGGGCGGAAACTCGGCGCACCGCTCGAAAGGTGCTGAAGGACCCGCAGTTCCACAAAGTCGAGAACCTCACCAAAGAAGATCACCGCGAACGCACATTGAAGCAGTCACATGCGCTCGTTGCAGCCAAAGCTGTGCACCGTGCCTTCCCCAAGGAGTTCGGAGGCGACAATGACCACGGTGCGAATATCGCCGCGTTCGAAGAACTCGTCACCGCCGACCCCTCCCTGCAGATCAAGTCCGGCGTTCAGTGGGGTCTGTTCGGAGCCGCAGTGCTGCACCTGGGATCCTACGAGCACCAGAAGCAGTGGCTGCCGGGCATTATGGACCTCTCGGTACCCGGTGCTTACGCCATGACCGAGTTCGGACACGGCTCCGATGTCGCGTCACTGGGCACCACTGCGACTTATGACCCGGACACCCACGAGTTTGTTATCAACACGCCTTTCGAAGCAGCCACCAAACGCTACCTGGGCAACGCCGCCCTTGACGCCACCGCGGCAGTGGTGTTCGCGCAGCTGATCACCAACGGCGTCAACCACGGCGTGCACTGCTTCTACATGGAAATCCGGGACGCTGAAGGCCGGGTCCGCCCCGGAATCACCATTAACGACGACGGACACAAAGGCGGACTCAACGGTGTAGATAACGGACAGGTGAGCTTCGACCACGTCCGTGTGCCACGGTTCAACCTGCTCAACCGCTACGGAGATGTAGCGGAAGATGGAACGTACACCTCCTCCATCGAATCGCCTGGGCGCCGTTTCTTCACCATGCTCGGGACTCTGGTCCAGGGTCGTGTTTCCCTCTCCGGTGCGGCTATCGCGGCGTCAAAACTGGCGTTGATCGGTGCCGTAACGTATGGGAACCAGCGGCGGCAGTTCAATGCCACGTCCACCACGGAGGAAGAGGTGCTTCTGGACTACCAGTTGCACCAGCGCCGGCTGATCCCGCGGTTGGCGAAAACCGTGGCCCTTGGGTTTGCGCAGGAGAAGCTGTTGGGCAAACTCGACGAAGTGTTCTCTGGAGAAGACGACTCCGATGAGAACCGCCAAGAGCTGGAGACGCTCGCTGCGGCGGTGAAGGCTGTGGCGACCTGGCACAGCCTGGATACTCTGCAGGAAGCCCGCGAGGCATGCGGAGGCGCTGGGTTCATCTCAGAGAACCGCTTTACCTCGCTCCGCGCCGACTTGGATGTCTACGCAACCTTCGAAGGCGACAACAACGTCCTCCTTCAGCTTGTTGCTAAGCGCCTACTTGCCGACTATGCCGCCGAGTTCAAGAACGCCGATGTCGGCGCACTCGCCAGTTATGTGGCCAACCAGGCCAGCGATCGGGTGATGCACCGCTTTGGACTCCGTCGCGCCCTTCAGGAAGTCCGCGATACTGGCAATGAGCGCCGCAGCGCGAATTGGTTCAAGCAGACCGATGTCCAGCGTAACCTGCTCGCGGGCAGGGTCCGTCAGATGGTGGTTGATGTGGCCGGAGAGCTGCGTCCAGTTGCCAAGCTGCCTGCCGAGAAGCAGGCGAAAGTCTTCAATGAGCACCAGTTCGAGATCATCAACACCTCTAAAGCCCACACGGATCTGCTGCTGTGGGAGGCTTTCACCGACGGACTCGAAGGTATCCAGGATCAGGGCACCCGGCAGGTGATGACCTGGCTGCGCGACATCTACGCCCTGACCACTGTGGAGGAGACTCTCGACTGGTATCTGGGCAATGGGCGCATCTCTGCACAGCGCGCCAGAACTCTCTCTCCCTACATCAACCGACTGGTGGCGCGGGTTCGGCCCCATGCGCAGGACATCGTGGACTCCTTCGGCTACGAGCCTGAACATGTGCGCATGGAGGTCGCTTCCGGTGCGGAACGGGAGCGGCAGGAGGAGGCCATGGAGCACTACCGGCAGCTGCGTGCTTCGTCAGAGGCGCCGCTGGATGAGAAGACTCTCTTGGACCGGCAGCGGGCTGCCGCGAAGAGCCGTTAGTCGCGTGAGGAGGCAGCGTGCTGTGCTCGCAGGGAGCGCAGCAGCTGGTCTTCCTCCTCACTGACAATCCGCCGCAGCGCTGCAGGTGCGGATACGTTTTCCTGCAGCCACTGGCGCGTCCGCTGCGCGATGGGATGATCTTCCGGCCGCTGGCCCTGCTCCAGGTGCTGCGTGCCAGGGAACAGCCCTTCGATCACTCGTGTGGCCTGCCCTTGAGACATGCGCTCCCAAACATCAGTGAGGGAAGTGAAGTACTCCTCCTCATAACCGGTCGTCAGACCCTGGGGGTCGGCGACAAAGCCTTCCACGGTCGCGGTTAATTGGTCATTTGACAGCTCGACGCCGTCAGCATCAGTACCAGCCAGGGCTTGCCACAGCGCGGCATCTTTGACCTCACGGCTGGGGCGTGCGGCTAACGCCAGTCGGTGCGCAATCTCTCCCCGGGCTGTGGTTCGTCGGCTGATTTCATCATCAAGCTCATTGCGGTCCACCTGCCCGTGGGCAGCGAGTGCTTGGAGGAAAGCCCACCGGAGCTGTTCATCCTGTTCGCTGACAAGCTGGGTTCTGAGATGGCCCACCTGGCTGCTGTGGCGGCGCGACAGTGCAGCCAGGGTCCGGGTCGCAGCCAGCTTCGCGTCACTGTCCTCAGTTCTCGCAATGAAATCCGCAAGTCCCGCAGCGAATTGAGTTTCAAGCGGTTCCTGCCGGGTTGTCGGTGTGTAGAGCTCACAGGCCTGGTTGGACTGCCGCAGTAGTGACTGCACCACGGTGACCTCGGGAGTCTGCAGGCCCAGTCGGAGCACAGCGTTCACGTATCGATCGGCCTCCAGCAGGCCATCACGGACCATAGACCACAGCGATGCCCAGACCGTGGCCCGAGCCAATGGGTCTCCGACCGGGTAAGTCAGCGCCGCCTCGACAGATGCCGTATCCAGAATGACTTTGGCGTAGGTGAGGTCCTCATCATTGGGCAGAATGAGCCGCGGCGTCTCTTCATCGGGGAGTTGCACTCCAGGGATGGGTGTCATGCCCTCCGGCGCCTGGGGGTCCAGCTCCGCTGGTACCGACTGAGCGCGGGACAACGTCCCGGTGCCATCAAGGGTGAACAGGCCGACTTGGATGACATGGGGTCGGCTGATCGGCTCGCCAGTGGCCGGGTCTGTCCCGGACTGGTGCACATGCACCACCCCGGTCTCGTCCACGGGAGCCCGGAGTACCGGAATGCCCGAGGTCTGCAGCCACGCGGCCGCCCATGTGCGCATGTTCTTTCCGGTCACGTTCTCCAGCACAGTGAGGAAGTCCTCAAGAGTCGCGTTGCCGAAGGCAAAACGTGCGAAGTACTGGCGGGCTGCCTCCCGGAAAGCCTCCACTCCTGCGTATGCGGCCAACTGTTTGAGGACACTGGCACCCTTGGCGTAGGTGATGCCGTCAAAGTTCTGGTCTGCCGCTTCGAGGTCGGGGATCTGGGCCACGATTGGATGTGTGGTGGGAAGTTGATCCTGCACATAGGCCCAGGCCTTCCGGGAGTTGGCAAAGGCGACCCAGGCGGTGGTGAAGTCGGTGGTGGCGTCGACCGCATATGAGCCCATGTAGTCGGCGAAGGATTCCTTCAGCCACAGGTCGTCCCACCACTGCATAGTGACAAGGTCGCCGAACCACATGTGAGCCATTTCGTGAAGGAGCGTGTTGGCACGCGTCTCATGCTGGGCCTCGGTGGCCCCTGTGTCGAACACGTACTGTTCGGTGAAGGTCACCAGGCCGGGATTCTCCATGGCCCCTAGGTTGTATTCAGGCACAAAGACCTGATCGTACTTTCCCCAGGGGTAGGGGTAGTCGAATTCACGGTGGAAGAAGTCCAAGCCCTGCTTGGTGATCTTTAAGATCTCCTCGGCATCGAAATACTCGGCCAGGGACGCCCGGCAGAGCACCGCTAGATCTATGGTGAAGTCGTCGGCGCCCGGCGTCGATCCGTTCCATGAGTCAGCCACCAGATGGTAGGGACCTGCCAGCAGAGCCGTAATGTAGGAGCTCATCACCTCAGTCTCGGCGAAATCCACCCGTACCAACCCTTCGCCCACCGCCTCCCGGGACAGCTCTGGACTGTTGGAGCGCAACTGCCACGACTCCGGGCCGGTCAGCGAGAATCTAAAACGCGATTTGATATCCGGTTGGTCGAAAACCGGGAACACTCGGCGGCAGTCGGCTGGTTCGTACTGGGTATAGAGATAGACCGACCCGTCACTGGGATCGACGAACCGGTGCAGCCCCTCCCCCGAACGGGAAAACCGTGACACCGACTCGATCTCCACCACATTGCTGCCCTCAGCAAGACCATCCAACCGAATGCCCGCAGCGCCCGTGGCCGCGACCGCATCGCGTTCAGCGCCGTTGATTCGCACTGAATCGACGGACACACCGATGTAATCCAGGAATGGAACACTTCCCTCACCGGCAACGGAGTCGAACTCCAGCGCCACGCGCGTGGTGACCGGATATGCAGTGGAGCCTTCTTCGTCCGCGGAGGAGAGATCCACATGGACGGTGTAGGAGGAAACAGTGATGCATGCTGATCGGTATTCGGCCAGGCGCCGTGAGAGATTCTCGTTTTCTGTCATAGTGGTATTCAAACAGACCGACACAGGACAGTAGGAAAATGTCAGATCTCTTCGCTGAGTACCCAAAGGCCATGCAACGCTCCACCGCCTTTGACGAGATGTTCTCGCCAGACGGACAGCTGCGTTCCGAATATTCCGGGGTCAACGATGTGCTTCAATCGCTGACCGTCCCAGACGTCTCCGCCCGGGCCGAAACGATGGCGCGCACATTCCTGGACCGCGGCGTGACCTTCGACTTTGCCGGCGAGGAACGTGCCTGGCCGTTGGACATCGTTCCACGAATCATTCCGGGCGATGAATGGAACGGGATCTCCGCCGGGGTCGCGCAGCGCGTAAAAGCTCTGGAGATGTTCCTCAATGACGTCTACGACCGCATGGAGATCGTCCGGGATGGGGTGATGCCCCGGTCGCTGATCACCACGAGCGCGCACTTCCACCGCGAGGTCCACGGCTTCTCGACTCCCGGCGGGGTTCGTGTGCACATCTCAGGCATCGACCTGGTACGCGATGACACTGGCACTTTCCGAGTTCTCGAAGACAATGTGCGGGTACCCTCTGGAGTCTCCTATGTTCTGGAGAACCGACGGGCTATCGCCAAAGGTCTTCCCGAGGCATTCTCTGGTGCCGCCATCCGTCCTGTGGAGGAGTACCCGCGGCGGTTGCTCTCCGCGCTGCGCCGCACAGCGCCTGAAGGTGTTGACGACCCCACCGTGGTTGTCCTGACGCCCGGGGTCTACAACTCCGCCTACTTCGAGCACACCCTGCTCGCAGGGATGATGGGTGTGGAGCTGGTCGAAGGCCGCGACTTGGTCTGCCGAGCCAACCGCGTCTACATGCGCACCACTGAGGGTGAGCAGCGTGTGGATGTCATATACAAGAGACTCGATGATGACTTCCTCGATCCCCTTCAGTTCCGCGCAGATTCGATGCTGGGAGTTCCTGGAATAGTCAATGCTGCTCGAGCCGGCAACGTCACTATCGCCAATGCTGTGGGTAACGGAGTCGCCGACGACAAGCTGGTCTACACCTATGTGCCGGACATCATCCGTTATTACATGGGTGAAGAGCCTCTGATCCCCAATGTTGATACATTCCGTTTGGAGGAACCGGAGGCCCGTGAAGAGGTGATGGATCGTCTCGCCGAGCTGGTAGTGAAGCCGGTAGACGGATCCGGCGGCAAAGGACTGGTGATTGGCCCAGCCGCCACTCGCGAGGAACTTGAAGCCCTGCGGCAAAAAGTGCTCGCTGACCCTCGCGGATGGATCGCGCAGCCGGTGCTGCAGCTTTCAACGGTTCCCACTCTTGCTGACGACACCTTTGGCCCGCGGCATGTGGATCTGCGGCCCTTCGCCATCAATGACGGTGACGACGTGTGGGTTCTCCCCGGCGGTCTGACTCGGGTCGCGCTGACCGAAGGGTCCCTGGTCGTCAACTCCTCGCAGGGCGGGGGGTCGAAGGACACGTGGGTGGTAGACGAAGGTGGTGCCGAGACTGGGGAAGTATCGACCGCTGTTCCCTGGAGCACCAGACGTGCTCATCGCTCCACCCAGAGAGTTTGGCCTTCGTCCTTCCACACTGACGCGAACCCGTCCGACGCCTATGATGAGCAGCAGCAACAGCAAAATCAAGGGGGCAGCCCATGCTGAGCCGAATCGCCGAATCACTGTTCTGGATCGGGCGGTATGTGGAACGTGCCGACGGCACTGCCCGCATCCTCGATGTGCACCTCGAGCGGCTAAACCAGCTGCCGCTTGCAGAACAGCGCACAGTCTCAGCCAACCTCATGTCGGTTATGGGAGTCGATATCCGCGAGGATGAGTCACCTCCGGGGTTGCAGCAGCTGGTCACGCGTATGGCCTTCGACTTGCAACAGCCCAACTCGATCGCCGGATCATTATCGGCTGCCAGGGAAAACGCCCGCCGCGCGCGCGAAACCGTGTCAGCCCCGGTGTGGGAGTCACTCAACGCCACGTGGAACGGACTCACCAGCCACCGACAAGATGTGGTGGGCACCTACCGGTTCTGCACATGGGTGATTGAACGCACGGCAACGGCGCAGGGCATGGCCGATTCAACGATGAGCCGCGATGACTCCTGGCAGTTCCTGGCTTTAGGAAGGTCGTTGGAGCGGGCAGATATGACTGCTCGGATGCTCGCCACCGGAGACGAGGAAGCGTTCCGCCTCTCCTGGGCCAATATGCTGCGCTGCGCCGGTGCCTATGAATCTTTCTTGCGCAGCCGACGCGCTGCCTTCGGCGACACCTACGCCGTTGAATTCTTGCTGCTGGACCGGTTGTTCCCTCGTTCCGTGGTGTCCTCACTGCGGCAGGTCGAACAGGCGCTGATAGCGCTGGACCCCGAGTACAGTCGGACCGGGAAAATGGACTCTGCCCGGCGACTTGTGGGGCAGGCCTGCACCTTCTTGGAATACCACCACTCTGATGATCTCCTCGGCGAGCTTCCTGAGCACCTGGAACGGGTGCGGGCAGCATGCTCAGGCGCGTCTGACGCCATCACTTCGAAGTACTTCGCACAAGCGGCCGAGCAGGCCTGGACAGGAGAGCACGTATGACGCGGCTGCACGTGGTCCACAGCACCAATTACCGTTACGGGGCCCCGGTGACGGTGTCCTACAACGAGGCACGCGTGACTCCGCAGACCGACGCCGCGCAGGTGGTGTTGGAAACCGACCTGCGGATCTCGCCATATGCCTCGGCGCTGTCTCACTACCGGGATTATTGGGGTGCCAAGGTCTACACCTTTGATCTCCATACCCGTCACGACAAACTCTCTGTCACCTCGGAGGCGTTGGTTGAAGTCCACCGTACCGAGAAGCAGCATGCGCCTGAGGACCTGCTGGACTGGGATGAGCTGACCAACGAAGCCAATGTGGAGGAATTCAGCGACTTCCTGCCGCAGTCCAGACTATCCGAACCAGGCGAGTCTCTCTCCGGTGCCGCACACGGTATCGCTGCGGGGAAGACTCCTCATGAGACGGCTCGTGCAATCATCGCTTGGCTGCACGATGAGATGGAGTACCAGCCCGGGACCACTGCGGTTCACTACAACGCCGACGCCTCTTTCGCCGAACGCCGCGGAGTATGCCAAGACCTCTCACATGTGGTGATCGGAGCACTGCGCGCAGTGAATATACCTGCCCGCTATGTGTCGGGTTATATTCACCCGAATCCGGAAGCTGAAATCGGTGAAACCGTCGTCGGGCAGTCTCATGCGTGGTTGGAGTGGTGGGACGGACGCTGGCACACTTGGGACCCCACCAATCACAAACCAGCTGGGGACCACCACATTCTGGTGGCAAGAGGACGCGACTACGCTGACGTGACGCCTTTCAAGGGCATTCTTTCCGGAGGCGGCCCCGACACCACCCTCGGCGTTGAGGTGACCATCACCCGTCAGGCCTGAGGGCTGCTTCGCGTTTCTCCTGTCGCTTGTCGTGGAGCAGACAGAGTCCGATAGCGATGGCGAAGAGGAGAGTCAGCGGAATCATAATGAAGAACATGCTGATCGCTTCGCCCCCAGGTGCGGCCAGGGCGGACATCACTGCGATCAGCATCACCACACCGCGCCAAGAGTTGAGCACCTGCTTACCAGTGACGAGTCCCATCAAATTGAGTCCAACCAGGATCACTGGGATGACCATGGCGATCCCGCATGCCAGGAAAAGGTGAAGCACAAAGGTGAAGTAGACATCTGGGGCGATGATGTTGGATGTGCCCTCGGGATTGAGCGAGAAGAAGAACTGAATCGCCCGCGGCAGCAGCGTATATGCGGTCCATATGCCTGAAAGGAACAGTGGCACGCTCACCGCGATGAAAGCGATCGCGTACCGTTTCTCCCGTTTTTCCAGTCCGGGCATGATGAATGCCCAGATTTGATACAGCCATACGGGTGACGAGATCACAACACCCACAAAGAGTGACAACCGGATCATCAGATCCAAAGGTTGCCCAACGGCGTTGAATGCCAAGGCAGTCAGCCGCCCGTCATCATTATTGCTGTGCTCCACGACAGGCTGCTGCAGGGCAGCAACCAACCATTCATAGAGAAAGAACCCGGCGACCGCACCCAGTACGATCCCCGCGGCAGCAATCAACAGTCGGCGGCGAAGCTCGCGCAGATGATCGCGCAGGGACATCCGACCTTCAGGATCCCGCCTACGCTTTCTGGAGCCTTTGCCAGCCGACCGAGGGCGTTCGGCCAGGGTCATCACGGCTCTAGGAGAAGTCGCGACGTTCGCGGCTCTTGTGCACATCAGCAGTCGGGTCGATGACATCTCCTTCAACTGCGTTGCGCTCAGACTCTCTAGAGTCGTTGGGCTGATCGCTGTCCTGCATGGTTTTCACTTCAGACTTGAAGATCCGCGCAGACTCCCCGAGCGACCTGGCCAGTCTGGGCAATTTTGTTGCACCAAACAGCAGCAAAAGAATTAGCAGCAGAATCAACCACTGCCACCCGGCAATATTCATGACGACATCCTTTCCTTGATTTCATCAAGTGTAGCCGCGGCTGGCGTAGCGGGAACACAATTCACACTTGGGCGCTCTTCAACAGCTCACGTGCTCGTTGAGCGATCTCGACGCGCAGATCCACCGGCCGTAAGACTTCGATGTCACCTCCCGCTTCGAGACATGTGCGCACTACGGCCTCCCGCGTAAGGAATGACGTAGAAATGGTGCGCGCTCCAGTCCCCTTCTCGGTGTGCTGCTTCACAGGGTGGAAAAGGGCGGCCTGGCTGGAGGCGCTGGGAGAGAAACGAAGCACAACCGGTACCGAGTCCTCGGACACCGGAATCTGCGGCCCGTTGATGGTGAGGAGCAAGGTTGCGCTCTCCTCCCGCTGCGGCTCATGAGGCAGATCAGTAATCTGCATGATTCGATCGAGTCGAAAGAACCGCTCCCCTTCAGCGGAGCGACACCAGGCACGCGCGTAGATGTGGGGACCGTCGTAGATAATCTGGACAGGCTCAATCACGCGCTCACTGTGTCTCCCCGAGATATCCGTGTAGGCGATGCTGAGCGCGTGATGATCGGAGATGGCTCGCTGCACGCTCCGCAGCACGGGTCGGTGGTCAGCCCTCCTCCCTAGCGACATGGAATCGGCTGCCTGCGCTATCGCGAGCGGCACGATCGTCTTGATCTTCTCCTGGAGCTGTTCCGCTGCCTCCGCGATGTGCTGATCCTCCTGCGGGCTGATCTCGATGAGAACCTTCAGTGCGATCATCAGGCTCAACGCGCCGGGTTTAGTCAGCGAGACCGGCTTGTCTATGACGCTCCCACCGGAGCGCAGGACAATGGGCTCATCTGCCACGAGGTACTCGGTGGTGAATTCTTCATCGTTCAGCGGAGGAAACGGCTGAAGGTCGAGAGTGTCAGGGAATTCGTCCGTCGTCACCAGACTGATACTGAGCAGATCTCGAAGCAGCTGCTCACCGGTGATGTCGTACTTCGCCAAAAGCTCACTGGGCTGGACGCCGTCCCGGGCCAGCAGCAGCGCGACCATATTGACGACCCGTTCGGTTTTTGTGGCCGCGTCCTCCCTGCGTTGACCCGCTGTCCGGGGAGTGAGCTTCGGCAACGTCTTCGGTCCCCCACCCTGATGTGCCCGCAGAGTACCGGCCGCCAGGTCACCATCTGCGAAGCCCTCACCGCTGCGGTCCAGTTCGGCTGCGACGTCCACTGGGTGGTAGCGCTGATGCTGTGCTACCTGCAGAACCGCCTCAGCCTCGCGCTCACTGAGGGCGCCCGGAGGCAGGGCTTCGATAGTTCCAGATACGCGGTCCAGACGGAAGATGCGCTGAGCGTCCCGTTCGAGATCATGAGCGAGGACATACCAATGTCCCCGAAGGCCCGTTCCCAAAGGAACTACCCGGCGGGTCTCTGCTCGGTGTCGGCCGCGGCCGGTGTAGCGGAAACTGACTGCTACATGCAGCCCGATCTTGGAAAGCTCCAGCAGCTGGGAGATTTCGGCCTCCGAACCGATGGAGGCTTGGAGCGCCCGTAGGGGCCCTGGTGAGCCGAGGTAATCATTGTCGGGGTCAATTGCCCACACGGCATGCTGGAGGCCGGAGATGCTGTTCTGGGCAAAGAGCAACTTCGCCCGGTAAAGCGCCAGACGCTCGGCAGCGCTGAGCCGAAGGTCGGGCAGGCCGTACTGGCTTCGATGAATCCGGTAGCGGTAGTCGTCATCAGAGGTCGGTTCACTGAGGTCGATCCCGCAGCTTCGGAGGCGCTCCTTGTCGTGACCGAATAATTTCTCCAGCGCAGCATCAGCACGTTTGCGCTCATCACCCACGAGTCGGTCACGCTCGTTTCGGCGGGCTCGGTATAGTTCGACTTTGTCGAATATCTGCTCACGAGTCAGACCACCGGGGCGGTTCAGCAGAGCATTTGCCAAGGACAG
Source organism: Nesterenkonia haasae (assembly GCF_010119385.1). Lineage (GTDB taxonomy): Bacteria > Actinomycetota > Actinomycetes > Actinomycetales > Micrococcaceae > Nesterenkonia > Nesterenkonia haasae. The sequence continues at coordinate 230,437 of NZ_VFIE01000017.1, read as the reverse complement.
GGCCCGGACCACCCCATCTTCGGCTGCAGCGGTCTGGCGCGAATCCTCAGCAGTGTCATCCTCGTCCAGCTGCATAGCCGCTAAGGGATCAGCCAGCTTTGTTAACCTGCACGAGATCGACCACGAAGATCAGCGTCTCGTTGGGACCGATGGCGCCGCCGGCTCCAGCTTCCCCGTAGGCCAAATGCGGCGGAATCTCCAGACGACGCCGGCCACCTTCCTTCATGCCGATCAACCCTTGGTCCCAGCCCTGGATGACTTGCCCGATGCCGGCCGTGAAGTCCAGAGGGGCGCCTCGGTTCCAGGACGCGTCGAATTCTTCACCGGTGGACCAGGACACGCCGACATAGTGGCAAGCGATCTGGTCGCCAGGTACCACTTCAGGACCGGAACCGGGAATGAGCTCCTCTATGATCAATTCCTCGGGAGGGGTTTCCCCGGGGAAGTCCACCTCGGGCCGGGTACGGTCATAGCTGCGTTGTCCGAATGACATGTCACTCATCCTCATCGTCGGTGTCGTCTTCTTCAGCGTCATCTGCGGAATCGTCATCTTCCTCAGGCATCTGCTGAAACATGGTTTCCAGCTCTTCGATGGAAGTCACGCCGAACTGCATGGCCAAATTCTCCATTTCTTCAGGGCTCATGCCAGTTTCCTCGGCGAGCTCCTCGAGGCGTTCGCGTTCCTCATCGCTGAGCTCAAGTGTCGGCATATCACCCTGCTCAGGCTGTTGCTGCTGTTGCTGCGATGCCTGGAGTTCCTCCATCGTCTCGTTGTCGATGGTTCGGGCAATGTCCACCACAAAGATCAGCGCACCGCCGGGCTGTCCGCCCTCAGTGGTGCCGTCCTCGTTGGTGGAGGCGCCGTAGGCCAGATCTTCTGGGATGACCAGCAGGATTCGATCTCCTACATTGTGGCCGGGAATGCCCTCGAGCCAGCCTTCGATCACTCCGCCGGTCAGGGAGAAGCCGAAGGGCTCACCCGCTGAGCCGGGCTCAGCAGACGCGTCCTCTTGGTCTTCCGCATCGTCCTCTTCTTCCTCACTAGAGTCGTCCTCGTCCTCAATTTCGGATTCAGTGACCCAGGAGCTGTCGAACTCTTCACCGTCCTCCCAGCGCCAACCGCGGTACTGCACAAAGACGTAGTCATCGTCAGCGACTTCCTCACCCTCACCTGCGACCAGCACCTCACTGCTGAGATCGTCGGGGGCGTCTGCCTCTTGGTCATAGTCGCCGAGCTCCGGCACTGAGCCGATCTCCGACTCAATCTCCGGTAGATCGCCCGATTGGTCCTGCTCTTCACCGTCGGCGTAAGCAGGTGTTTGGCCACGGACTTCGAAGAGGTAGAGAGTCGGTTCAGCGATGCCCTGCTCCTCGTCTGGGACGAGGTAGAAGGCCACGTCTGAACCTACGGTAACCCCATCTTCGCTGAGCCCCTGAGCGAAGAACTGTTCCACCTCAAACTGTGAGGCGGCCAGGGCCGACAGCGCCATGAAGGGATCGACCGGGTCGTCGTGAGAGCTCTGCTGGATTGCACCAGTGGAAGGGTCGACGATACTCAGCTGATAGTCCATCAGCGAGTCGCTGCTGATTTGCTCTCCGTCTCCCTCGTTGACGATGAATGAGGAATTCTCATCGGCTTCGATATCATCGTAGATCACCACATCGGGCGCCTCACCCTCGTCATTGCGGTTGACCTCGATATCGGACAAGGCCTCGGAGTCTCCGAGACCAGGGTCATCGGAGCACGCCGTCAGCAGCAGAGCTGCCGCGGCGGACAGAGCGAGTGGGGCGTGAGCTTTACGGTGGATGCGCATCGGGGGAACTCTACTATCTCTTGATGATTTTCGTCAGATCAACGGGGGCTCTGGAGCCTCAGTGCCGGTGACCAGTGAATATTTGTCTGTCAGGGCCACTGTGACCGCGTCCTGGCTGCGTTCGTCGAAGCTGCGCTCCTGCAATGCACTCCGCCGGTCGCCCAGTTTGTTAAGCAGCGAGTCCACACGATCATCATGCGGGGCGAAGGGGTCCTTGACCATGATGGCTTCGAGGGGGCGTCCGGTGAGTTTGTGATGAACCCAGTCCACGGTGCATTCAGCAGAATAGGCGCGGGCCGTGGAGAGGAACTCTCCGCGGACAGCGGCACGAGTCGGCGGCGGCGTCGTCATCGCTCGGGTGATCTGTTGCTCTGTGAGGATGTTTGTCGTCCGTCCGCGGCGTGCCAAAAGATGGAAAAGACCACGGTGGGGGTTCACATCGTGGTATGCCATGTCGATCTGCTTCAGCCGGGGATGGCCGAGACCCAGGCCTTTCTGGGTGGCCACATCCTGGACCAGTCGCATTTTGATGGCCCAGTCGATGTCTTGGTCAATCAGGCCATAGTCTCCGGTTTCGACTGCCTCAAGGGCGCGTTCCCAGAGCTCCAGAACGTCACCGACTCGTTCGTGGTGGGCACCCCGTTCGGTGACGAATCGGCTGACTCGTTGGAGGATGCCCCGCTGGATCTCTACAGCTGTGAAATCATCACCTCCGCGGGTGCGCACCGTGGCACGTCCGGTGATGTCATGACTGATCTGGCGAATGGCCGCAATAGGATTCTCCAGCTCAAAGTCGTCGATAGGAACTCCAGCTTCGATCATGCGCAGAACCAAATCGGTGGAGCCGTAGCGAAGTAGCGACGTCGTTGTGGACATGTTGGAATCGCCCACGATCACGTGCAGCCTGCGGTGCGTGGCCGCATCCGCGTGCGGCTCGTCGCGGGTGTTAATGATCGGCCGAGACCGCGTCGTCGCACTGGAGATGCCCTCCCACATGTGGTCAGCCCGTTGGGAGAAGGCGAAATGTGCTTCACGATTCTCATCAGCCGGGACCACCCGGCCTGCCCCGGCGATGACCTGCCGGGTCACCAGAAAGGGCAGCAGGATTCCGGAGAGTCTGCGGAAGTGGGTAGTGCGCGGGATGAGGTAATTCTCATGGCTGCCGTAAGAGTTACCTGCAGAATCCACATTGTTCTTGAGCACGTAGACCTGACCGGTGAATCCGTCACGCTGAATGCGTTCCTCGGCCGCCAAAGCCAGGTCGTGCATCACTCTCTCCCCAGCGCGATCAGAGGCGATGAGGTCCATTAGGTCGTCACATTCAGCAGTGGCGTATTCCGGGTGCGAACCCACATCGAGGTAGAGCCGAGATCCGTTAGGGATGAAAATATTGGAGCTGCGGCCAAACTCCACCACGGGGCGGAAGAGATACCTCGCCAGCTCGTCCGGTGGTAGGCCTCGCCCGGTCTCGGGACGGTGAGTGAGTCCGAACTCCGTTTCGACGCCGTAGACGCGGCGATCCACTCCTTACTGGCCGCCCTTCTGCACGAATCCTTTGACGAATTCCTCAGCATTCGATTCAAGCACAGTGTCGATCTCGTCGAGCAGGCTGTCGAGTTCAGCTGCACGGTCGGCGGCTTGGGCGTTTCCTTGGAGCTGTGCAGCGTCGGCGGAATCAGGCTGATCTCCTCCACCATGACGGTGCGGCTGCTTTTGTGGCTGTGCTGACATGGAACTATCTTACCGCTGCCCCAGCAGGTCTTGGAGACGGCTGGCCAGGTGGGCAGGGCTCTCAGCCTGGTCCAACACATGCTCAGCCTGGTCCCGATTGCCGTTGAAGGGGTCGGTGAGTTTGAGCCGCACGACAGGCGAGACTTCATCTGGCCGCAGCAGCACGTGGTCCCAGGAAGCTCCGGCGACAGACTTGGGGTGCCTGGTGATGAGTTGGCCCCGCAACCAAGCGCGAGTTTCCTCCGGCGGGTGCGATGCCGCCCAGTCGATCTGTTCTTCGGTGAACAACCGCCGCATGCGCCCGGCGCGTGCCAGCCGATAATAGAGGCCTTTCTCCGGGCGGAGATCGTGGTACTGCAGATCGATCATGCCCAACTGCGGTGAGTTCCATTCGAGCCTGTCGCGGCGTCTATAAGAATCCAACAGCTCCTTCTTAGCCACCCAGTCAACTCGATCAGCAGCTCTGCTGACATCACTGTCGAGATCCATCAGGAGATCACCCCATGCCTCGATGATCTCCGCGGTCTCTGTGTCGGGGGCCGCATGTGGGAGTTTGGGCGCGCTGACTTCCCGGGCGTGGGCCACCACCGCCTGCAGATACTGATGCTGAATCTGCAGAGCGGTCATCTGCCCGCGGTTCGTCGCGACAGTGCATTTCAGAGTCGGGTCGTGGGAGATGTCTTTGAGCGCCTGAACCGGGTCGTTGAGCTTGATGGCTGGAGCTTTCCCTGACTCAATGAGATCCAGCACCAAAGCAGTGGTGCCGACCCGCAGCCACGCGGAATACTCGCTCATGTTGGCGTCTCCGATAATGACGTGCAACCGGCGCCAGGTGTCAAAGTCGGCATGCGGTTCGTCGCGGGTGTTGATGATCGGACGCCGGACAGTGGTCTCCAATCCCACCTGTTCTTCGAAAAAATCAGCCCGCTGGGAAATCTGGAATCCAGGAGTCTGGGAACGTTGTCCCAAACCGACTCGTCCGGCCCCGCAGATGATTTGACGCGTCGTGAAGAAGGGGAGCAGACCGGTGACCAAGGAATCAAAGGGTAGGGCGCGGGGCACCAGGTAGTTCTCATGGGCCCCATAAGAGACAGATTTGTTATCCGTGTTGTTCTTATACAGCAGCACTTCTGGCGTGCCCGGCTCCCGAGAGAGTCGCTGAGCGGCGGTTCGGGCGACGACGTCACCGGCAACGTCATACAGCACTGCCCGCTTAGCACCCACTGTTTCTGGGGACGAGTACTCGGGATGTGCGTGATCTACGTAGAATCTGGCACCGTTTCCCAGCACGAGGTTCATCAACAGTTGGGGCTGACCCGCTTTCTGGCGGTAGAAGTCGCCACGCCAGTGCGCTGACCCAGGAGGGTGGTAGTCCCTCTCGGCGGTGTCGGCTGGGCTGGGATCTCCACCAGAGACATTGCCCAAGGCGTCTCGGACGGCTCCGGCTCCAGCCTCCTGTTCAGTGGCATAGCTCAGAGCCTCTGATGTGTCCGTCAACTGGGATGGGTGTGCCGCTGACCGGGGCAGGACCCAACCCCTCGCGTCGACCAATGGAGATTCCGACTGGTAGTCCCACTCTGTTCCTGCGACTGCTCCGCCGGTTTCCGTGATGTGAGCGGCATAGGCGTTGACCAGCTCAATCGAGAGGCTGACGTGGCTCGCTCGCGAGTTGGAGGGGGCGTGGATTCCGTACTCGGTCTCCATACCGATCAACCGTCGGGCGCTCATGCGCTTGGCCCATTTCCCGCCGGTACTGAAGACCCCGACTTCTGGCCGGTCAGCCCGAGTCCGGCGACCATGTCGCGCTGTTCGGCCAACTCTTGCTTGATGGCCTCGTCGAGGTGTTCCTGAGTGATGCCCTTAAAGTGGTCGTCCTCGGCGCGGGCCAGATATTCTTTGATGGCCAACTTCTTGGTCCGATCGACAATATTGCTCAGGACAGCACCTGACATGAAACCCGAGTGTGCCGGGTAGAGCTGCGACACGGTGGCTTCAATGAGCGCTTCGCGCAGGGACTCCCGTCCCCCGTACTGCTCAATGAGGTCGGGGCGCAGGGGGATGGAGTCTCCCAGGTGGATGCGGAGGATTTCTCGAGCCCCTTGGGCACTCGGGCGTTGAACGCGAATCTTCACGTCAAGCCGCCCTGGCCTCAGAATCGCGGGATCAATCATGTCTTCTCTGTTGGACGCACCGATGACGATGACGTTATCCAGCGACTCAACGCCGTCGATCTCAGCTAACAGTTGCGGCACTATGGTGGTTTCGACATCGGAGGAGACGCCGGTGCCGCGGGTACGGAACAGCGCTTCCATCTCGTCGAAGAAGACCACAACTGGGCATCCAGCCGAGGCACGCTCCCGAGCCCGGGAGAAAATTACCCGGATATGCCGTTCCGTTTCGCCGACGTATTTATTGAGCAGCTCTGGGCCTTTGATGTTGAGGAAGTATGCCCCAGACGCCTCTCCGTCCGCGAGAGACGTCGCTACAGCCTTGGCGATCATGGTCTTCCCACACCCCGGCGGTCCATAGAGCAGGATGCCCTTCGGTGCACGCAGGCCATGCTCGCGGAAGAGGTCGGCGTGCAAGAACGGCAGTTCCACAGCATCTCGGATCTGCTCGATCTGCTCGGCGAGTCCCCCAATGTCTCCGTATCCGATATCGGGGGTCTCTTCCAGCACCACGTCCTCAACCTCAGAGAGCGGAACGACCTCCGTGGCAGTGCCAGTGCGCAGGTCAACAACCACAGTGTCGCCCACACGCGGTGGCTTGTCCCCCTCCTCGGTGTGAATGACTGCCGCAGGCGAGAGTTTGACGACGCGCTCCTCTTCGCCCCGGGCCAAGATCACGAGTCTGCCGTCAGACAGAACCTCTTTGACCCGCGCAATTTCACCGGTTCCCTCCGGTTCGAGGACTGCAATGATGGTGTAGTTCTCGTTGAGCAACACCTGATTACCGGCAGTGATTTCCTCGGGCCGAATCAGCGGAGATACTGAGACTCGCAGTTTGCGTCCTGAATGGAGCACGTCGCAACCGGGTGCTGTGGCGGCCTCGATCTCCCGCCCTTCTGTCCGCTCGCGCTGTTCGCGGTAGCCGATGACCGTGGCGAAGGTGAAGGGGGGTTGGCCATCGGCCTCCAGCGCCTGCTTAAGCTGTTCGATCTGGCCACGAGTGGCTTCCAGGAGACCGGTGATCCGCTCGTTGTTCCGTCCAGCTGTCTGCAGCTGCTGTTCAAGGCTCCGTTGACGTTGGCGGAGGTTGTCGATCTGTCGGTGGGCCTGTTCAAGCCTGCCCCGCAACTCGTCAGTCTGGGTGTGAGGCTCACTCGTCATTGACAACCTCCTTGGCTGCTTCGGCGTGTTTGAGGGAATTGGCTGCTGCTTTGCGAGCCTTCTTCCTGGATACCACGCGAGTCTTGAGAGTCTCTTGATCCCATATCTCATCGTCATTGGTTCCAGCCCAGGCTTGAGTGTCCTCGCTGGCGGGTTCGGAGACCTTCTCACGTTTCTTCAACTCCAGCGGTAGCTGGTTATCGGCGAGACGCCTGGCCGACAGCAGGAACCCTGTATGGGCCACCATCCGGTGGTCTGGACGAACAGCGAGGCCATCCATGTGCCAGGTGCGGAGCATAGTTTCGTGGGCCTCCGGCTCCGTGAATCCCCCTGACTGCCTGATTTCTTCAGCCAATCGCGACAGTTGTGTCACCGTTGCTACGTAGCTCACCCAGACTCCGCCGGGAGCCAGTACGGTCCGGACGGCATTCAGGCAGTTCCATGGGGTGAGCATGTCCAAGACCACGCGGTCAACACCGCCTGGTTCCTCGATCTCGATCGGTTTCTGTCCGGCGTCTCCGATGCGAATGGACCACCCGGGATGAGGTTCGCCGAAAAATGCTTCAACATTGCTGCGGGCAATATCAGCAAACTCTTCTCGGAGTTCGTAGGAGTTCAATGTCCCGGAGTCGCCGACGGCACGCAGCAGTGAAATGCTCAGTGCGCCTGACCCAACTCCCGCTTCCAGGACGTGAGCGCCGGGGAAGATATCTGCGACCTGGACAATTTGAGCGGAATCCTTGGGGTAGACCACCGTCGCTCCACGAGGCATTGAGAGCACATAGTCGTTCAGCAGCGGGCGTAAGACTTGATAGCGGAAGCCGGCACTGTTCTCCACCACGATGCCCTCAGGCTGCGCAATGAGCTTGTCATGGTGGAGGACTCCACGGTGGGTATGCCATTCGCCACCTTCACTGAGGGTGATGGTCGACTTCCGTCCCTTGTAGTCAGTCAACTGCACTCGCTGCCCGGCTTTCAGCAAGCCGGTGCGCATCCCTTGTCCGATTGGTGCGGCCCGGGTCATGCGGTAGCCGGCGAAGGGTCGCGGAGAAGCAGTTCTTGGAGTGTCGACACTCCAGTGCCGGCAAGTGTGTCCATCAGGTGCCATTGTCCGGTACTGGGCAGCGGCGAGTAATGCGGGACGGCTAGTGTGACCAGCCCGGAGGCCGCGGCCGCAGCTGTTCCAGGAATTGAGTCCTCGATGGCGATGCACTGCTTACGCTGCAAGGGCGAGCCGGTCCGGTGCTCGTGGTCCACGGCCATAGTCTCAAAGGCCAGGTGATACGCCTCAGGGTCCGGTTTGCCGGCTGAGACCATGTCACCAGTGACCACGAATTCCAGCTGGCCCGCTGGTAAGGCGTCGGCGATGGCACGGGCCAGAGGCGTAAAGCTCATGGTGACCATCGCATTGCGGATACGTTCGCGATGCAGCTCATGGAGTAGGTCACGGGCACCGGGGCGCCAGGGTATGCGTTCTCCGCACCGATGGACGACTTCAGCTGTGAGGTGGTCGATAATCTGCCGTACACCCATCTGCACTCCGGCTTCTTGCAGCACAGAGGCCGAGTAGGTGAGCGCCTGCCCCACCAGCTGGTGGGCCTTCTCCTCATTCCACGAACCTCCGTGGTCTTTCACTAACTGATACTCGGATTCGATCCAATAGGGCTCTGTATCCACCAATGTGCCGTCCATATCCCAGAAAACGGCCTGCAATTCTGACATGCCCACCATCGTACGCTTCCACCAGCTGTGGCTTGCCAGTACTGTGAGAAATGTGAGTGAGGACAATCAAGCACCCGGTTCCGAGGATCCCGACACCCCCGTGGAGAGAGTAGATCGCTCGGAGCTGTTGGCTGCCCATCTGCGGAAAACGGCGGCGAACGGCGATGATAAGTCCAGCCGCCCCACAGTCATGGTGCTGGCTTTCGAAGGGTGGAACGACGCCGGCGGGGCAGCCTCGACCGCGGTCCGCACCGTAGCTCAGGCATTCGGCGCGGACCTGGTGGAGAAACTCACTGACGAGGAGTACTACGACTTCCAGTTTTCCCGGCCCAAGATTGCGCGCACTGCTGCGGGGCGCGAAATTGTCTGGCCCTCCACCACCATCCTGCATGCCTCGCCTGCCAATGGAGAGTTTGATCTTCTGTTCGTACATGGTGTGGAGCCCAGTTTCCGGTGGCGTGCCTATACCGCAGACCTGCTGACCAAGGCCGCGGAACACGATGTGGATGCCGTGGTGCTGGTCGGCGCGTTGCTGGCTGATGTGCCCCATACCCGGCCTATTCCGGCGTCGTTCTCCTCGGAGGATTCTGACATTCAGGACCTTCTCGATATTGATGAGCCCACCTATGAGGGCCCGGTGGGGATCGTAGGAGTCTTGGCCCACACGGCGTATCAGGCTGGTATCCCATCACTTTCCCTATGGGCTGCTGTACCGCACTATGTGGGACAGGCACCCTCACCCAAAGCTCAGTTGGCTCTTATGCGAAAGCTGGAGGAACTTCTGGGTGTGCCGCTGGACCCGCACCAGGCCGAGGAAATATCAGAGGACGCCGCAGCATGGGAGCGTGGCGTCGATGATCTGGCTGAGGAGGATGCCGAGATCGCTGACTATGTGAAACGGCTGGAGGAGGCTACGGACACTACGAACCTGCCGGAAGCTTCAGGTGACGCGATTGCCGAAGAGTTCGAACGGTACCTCAGGCGCCGGAAACCTCCCGAAAGTTAATCAGTGACCACCCCTAGGCGGCCGGTGTCCCTCCTGCTACGCAGCGAGATCAATGCCCAGTAGGGCCATTACGACGTCGCGGACATCGGATGCGCTCGTTTTGGGCGATATCTGCCCCGCCGCCCAAAGATCAAGGGTGTGGAGGGCAGCCGGCGAGTTAAGATCTCCCGACATGGCGCTCATGAGAGCGTATTGCAGATCCGTCGCTGAGACGGCGTCGTCATGCCGGTGAGGAGTGGCTCGCAGAGCCGACTTCCACGTGGTGAGGCGCTCTTCGGCGCCTCGCAGGGCGCCATCGGTATACGCCCAGTCCTCCCGCCAGTGGTTTGAGAGTATGAGCGTACGAATCGCTTGGGGGTCGGTCCCCTGCGCCCGCAGCTGAGACACCAATACCAAGTTTCCGCGTGACTTGGACATCTTCTCTCCGTCAAGCCCCACCATTCCGGTGTGCATGTATCCTTCCGCCAGCGGCCGGCCATCGGCGGCGGTGGCGTGGGCGGCAGAGAACTCGTGGTGCGGGAAGCGAAGATCCGAGCCGCCTCCCTGGATGGTGAATGGTGCTGGAAGGTGGCGCCGGGCGATCACCGAACACTCAATGTGCCACCCCGGGCGGCCCTCACCGAGTTCGCCTCCTGACCACTGGGGTTCACCTTCGCGGGCTGCACGCCAGAGCAGCGGGTCGAGCGGGTCCCGCTTTCCGGGACGGTCTGGGTCTCCCCCGCGATCGGGAAAAAGCGCTTCCATAGCGGGACGGTCGTAGCGCCCGATGCTTCCCAACCGCCACTCCGTCTGCTGCTCCGCAGCGGCGATATCGAAGTAGTAGTCCTCGCCGGCTGCGTCGACGGCTTCCACTGGATAGGCGATGCCTAAGTCCAGGAGTCGCTCAACATCCTCCACCACTGCGGGGATCATCTCCACAGCGCCCACGTAGTAGGTGGGGGGTATGACACCCAGTGCGGCCATGTCTTCTCGGAACAATTGCGTCTGTGACTCAGCGAGGTCGCGCCAGTCGACCCCCGTGGCGGTGGCGCGTTCGAGAAGCGGATCGTCAATGTCCGTGACGTTCTGGACGTACTGAATCTCAAGTCCGCAGGCCCGCCAGTAACGGACCAGGGTGTCGAAGTGCACATAGGTGTTGGCGTGACCGAGGTGCGTCGCGTCATATGGAGTGATCCCGCAGACATAGAGCGAGGCAACCCCTCTTCTGGATGAGGTGCTGACCGTTGTCGAGGCCGTCGTGTCATAGAGCTCAAGGGTTTCAGACACGGGCGGCAGGTCAGGCACAGCGGGGACGCTCCACGATCTCACGCAACGATCCTTTCACATGTGGGTGGTGGCACTCTGCGATCAACTCCTACCAGGCGTTGATAATTCCGAAGCTGAGACAGATGTAGACGAACACTCCCAGAACAATGCGATATACCACGAAGAGCGTGTAGGAATGAGTGGAGATGTACCGCAGGAACCAGCCGATAATGACGTAGGCAACGATGAAGCCTACTCCAGTAGCGACCAATGTGTGCATAAGAGTGTAGGGCCCGTCGGGTTCGTCAATTGACCCGAGAAGTTTGTAGAAGCCCGAACCGAACACTGCAGGGACCGCCAGCAGGAAGGAATATCTCGCGGCCGCTTCTCTGGTGTAACCCATGAGCAATCCGGCAGTAATGGTCCCTCCCGAGCGTGACACTCCGGGAATGAGAGCCAACGACTGGGCAAAACCAAAGAGAATTCCGTCTCGAACGCTCAGTTGACTGAGGTTCTTGGTCTGGGTGCCGAAGCAGTCAGCGATCGCAAGGAATACGGCAAAAACGATCAGCGTGGTGGCGATTAGCCACAGTGTGCGGAACGTTGTGTCAATGTACCGCTCTAGGACCAACCCGAACGTCACGATAGGTATTGTGCCGACAATGATCATCCACCCCATGCGGGCGTCAGGATCGCTGTGTTCCAAGTTGCCGGTCACAGCGGAGAGCCAGGCTCTGAGTATGCGGAGAATGTCACGCCAGAAATACACCAGCACAGCGGTTTCCGTACCGAGCTGGCTGATTGCGGTGAATGCCGCTCCTGGATCGGAGGCGCCAGGAAGAAACTCCCCCACGATACGCAGGTGAGCTGAGCTCGAAATGGGCAGGAACTCAGTGAGTCCCTGCGTCAGGCCCAAGATGATCGCTTCGATCCATAGCACGACCGAAGCTTAGTACCGCCGACAGCCACCCGTGGCCCGACGCGCGGCACGATCGGATGTGAGGCTAGTCCTCTTCGACATCCTCGTCGAGGTCGTCATCCTCATCGATGATGTCGTCCCCGTCGTCGGCGTCTTCGTCGTAGAGGTCCAACGGAGTCACTTCACCTGTCGATGCAAAGAGGGCATCCTCATAGGCCTCGAAGGCGTCGGAGATGTTGTAGAACGCCGCTTCCACGGAAGGATCGTCCTCGCCCCGGCGGTTGACTGCTGCTGAGAGGTGTTCCTCAAGTGCGTTAGTGAGCGCAGTGAGAGCGATGCGAGGATCCATGTTCATATGGCCACAGTATCAACGTCTCAGGGCGCAGCGGTAGACCTCTTGACGGGTGTTCTAGAGTAGTTCCAATGGTAGACCAGAGTCGTACCTCCGCGATGACCCGGTACCACGCTGAGGATGATGACGGCCGAGGCTGGGAGTACCTTGTGCTGACCTGCCAACCACGTGAGTCACTGGCTGAGGTCAGGCGCCGCGTGGTGGAGTACGCGGAGTATGGTCGCTGGGAGTTGCGTCGGTCCGCGCTCTACACCGGGGGCACAAGAAAATACTGGTTGCGCCGTCGAATGATCCGCGTCAGGCGGACCTTCTAAGGCGAAACAGTCCCGGGCACTACTGCTCGAGCAGAAAACGGTGGAGCACCCGCACGCCGAACTTCAGTGAGTCGACTGGTACACGTTCATCAACGCCGTGGAACATACCAGTGAAGTCCAGGTCCGCTGGCAATTGCAATGGGGCGAAGCCGTAGCCGGTGATGCCAAGCTTGGCCAGGTGCTTATTGTCGGTTCCTCCACCGAGCATGTAGGGAACAACTACCGCTTCAGGGTCCTCATTTTTCAGCGCTTGGACCATCTGCTCCACCAATGTTCCTGAGAATGGCACCTCCAGCGCCGGGCCTTCATTCATGAGTTCGAAGGAAATTTTGTCCCCGGCCAACTCACGCAAGGTTGCCGCAACTTTCTCATCCTGCTCGGGCAGGGTTCGAGCGTCCACCAACGCTTGGGCCTGGCCCGGGACGACGTTGTGCTTATACCCTGCCTCCAGCAGTGTGGGATTGGAGGTGTTGCGCAGCGTTGCGGCAATAAACTTGCCCGCAGATCCTGATGCTTCTATAAGTGCTGAAGGGTCTTCCGGGTCGAACGGGATACCTGTGACTTCGGAGAGCTGCTCGAACAGCGCCCGGGTGGTCTTGGTGTATTCGAGCGGCCATTCATGCGCACCGATGGCAGCGACAGCCTCAGCCAAGTGCACCACCGGGTTGTCTTTGTGGACGGCTGAGCCGTGGCCGGCTGTGCCGTGAGCCGTCATCTTGGTCCAGTGAATGCCCTTCTCCGCCGTCTGGATGAGGTAGGCGCGGGTACCAGCAATATCTGCTGAGAATCCTCCGACCTCACTGATCGCTTCGGTTGCTCCGTCAAAGAGTTCCGGATGCGTATCGGTCAACCACCGCGCACCGTAGGTCCCGTTGTCCTCTTCATCGGCGAAGAAAGCAAAAATGATGTCTCGTTTGGGTCGATGCCCATCCTGCGCCATCTGCAACATCGAAGCCAGGATCATGGCGTCCATGTCTTTCATGTCAACGGCACCACGGCCCCAGATGAGGCCATCAATGAGGTCCGCAGAGAACGGATCCACCTGCCAGTCCGCAGCTTGAGCGGGTACGACGTCCAGGTGACCGTGGACTACAAGGGCTCCAGCGGTGGCGTCTGTCCCCTTCATCCGTGCGACGACATTCGTTCGTCCCGGTGCCTTCTCGAAGAACTGTGGCTCAAGGCCGGCCTGGCGCATGACCTCAGCACAGTATTCGGCTGCCTCACGTTCGCCGTTCGACTTGCCCTCACCCCAATTGGAGGTGTCGAATCGGATCAGGTCACGGCAGAATTCAACGGCGTTATTCTCCATAACCTCACCTTATCTCTTCCGTGATGCTCGCGACCGTGTGGCACCAGGCTGATGCGTAGGGTAGGATCGAGTGTTGGCCGATCAACGGTCTATGATCTTTAGTTTCCCAGCTTCTGGCAAAAACCAGCGGCGCATGAAAAGGACCTGAGCATGAAACCTGATATTCACCCGACCTACCAGCCGGTGATCTTCAACGATCTTTCCTCCGGCGAAAAGGTACTGACCCGCACCACCGCTACCAGTCAGAAGACGATGGAGTGGGAGGACGGCAACACCTACCCCGTGATTGACGTGGAAATCTCAGCGGCCTCACACCCTTTCTACACTGGTAAGCAGCGCATCATGGACTCCGCCGGACGTGTGGATAAGTTCAACAAGCGCTTCGCTGGTTTCGGCGGGAAGAAGTAAGAGTTTCTGACTCGGCCTGCCGACGTGCTAAGCTCTCTTGGCTTCACATTGAGGCAGGCACCCTGCGCGGGTGGCGGAATAGGTAGACGCGCTAGCTTGAGGTGCTAGTCCTCTATTAATGAGGGTGGGGGTTCAAGTCCCCCTCCGCGCACTGGCCGGAACGATGACGGTACCCCCGTTCAAACGGCCAAAGTCAACGCAAGGCCCCTTTCCCAGTACGTCTGGGAAAGGGGCCTTGTTTCGTTAGACAGCGTCGAGCGTCGCCGGTGAATACCCGTCTGTCACCCCAAGAAAAGGTTGTGCAGCATGACCGCGAGAGCGACCAACCCCAACGTGATGATGACAGCCCGAAGCACCAGGGGTGAGAGTTTGCGACCAACCCACGCGCCAAGAAAACCTCCGAGAGTGGAACCCACGGCGATAATCGCCACTACACCCCACAGGATCACGCGGTCATCCGGGTCGCGAATCAAGTAGTCGACCACTACATAGCTCACCGCGGCGGTGAGGTTGACGAAAGCGACCAGGAGGTTCTTGACGCCATTGGCCTGCTGGATGGTCGCCGCCAGAAGGATGCCCATAATGCCCATAAGCAGAATGCCCTGCGCAGCGACGAAGTACCCACCGTAGATTCCGGCCAGAAACACCAGCAGAATCAGGGGCCAGCCGACGGAGTCAGCCGCCTTCCGTGCCACAATCTCAGAATCGTCTTCCGGCTGCGGGCTGCTCGGATCCGGATCTTCAGTTCGTTCCGCAGCCCGACGTCTGACCCACGCAGCCAGCCTCGGCTGTGCAATGACCATCGCGAGTGAAATCACGATGAGCACGGGGGCCACCGTACCGAAGACCTCCTCAGGCAAGGTGATCAGCAATGTGGCCCCAATGACGCCACCCAGGAACGATGCCGGTATCAGCCGCTTCAGCACGGACTTAACCTGAACGATCTCCCTCCGGTAACCCCAGGCACCGGTAAAGTTCCCTGCGATAAGACCCATGGCGTTGGAGACGGTAGCCGAGACCGGCGGTACTCCCATCGCCACCAGCACCGGGAAGGTCACCAGGGTCCCAGAGCCCACGACTGTATTGATCGAACCCGCCCAGATTGCGGCGACGAAGATCAGCAGCAGCAGACCTATGCCTAGGCCGTGCAATTCGAACTCGAGCAGCGCCTCCAACGCGTCAGCTCCTCATGAAGGCGCTGAAGCGGCCCTCGCGCTCGGTCAAATCGAGTGGCATGTCAAACGTCGTGCTGAGATTCTCCGAGGTGAGGGTTTCGGCCATTGGGCCGGCTGAGACTACTTTGCCGTCGCGGAGGAGCAATACGTGGGTGAAACCTGGTGGAATCTCCTCCAAGTGATGTGTCACCAGTACTGTCGCCGGTGCCGACTCATCTTGAACAAGCTCTGAAGTCCGGGCGACCAGCGCTTCCCGGCCAGCCAGATCCAATCCGGCTCCGGGTTCGTCCAGCAGGAGCAACTCGGGATCCGTCATCAGCGCGCGGGCAATTTGAACCCGCTTGCGTTCGCCCTCACTGAGTGTGGCGAACGGTCGATCGAAGACGGTACCCACTCCCCAGGTGTTGAGCAGCGCGAAGGCCCGGCGCTCGTCGAGCCGCTCGTACTCCTCTCGCCACCGGCCGGTGACCCCATACGCGGCGGTCACGACGACGTTGAGCGCCGTTTCGCGCCCCGGCAACGTATGAGCCACTGAGTTCGAGCACAGCCCGATGCGCGGGCGCAGTTCGAAAACGTCAACACTTCCCAAGGTCTCGTCGAGGATCTGGGTCTGGCCTGTGGTGGGGAAGAGCCTGGCGGAGGCGATCTGCAACAACGTCGTCTTACCTGCTCCGTTGGGCCCGAGGATCACCCAGCGCTGACCGTCGTCGATTCGGAAGTTCACGTTGTCGAGAAGCAGCTTGCGGCCACGCCGCACGGTGACACCCGAAAGATTCAGCACTGGATTCATGCGCCTAACCCTATCGAACCGGCCGAGCGGTTATAGGGTGAGACTCGCTATGACTGACCTGCCTCCCGGAACTGTTGCCATGATCGCTGCCGAAGAACTCGACGGTGCCCTTATCCGCTCCCTGACTGCCGAATTTGAACGTCGCGGCACGGTGCTCCACGTGGAGGCCGCTGAGTTCCACACTGCTTCGAGCCCCTTCCATGCCGTCCGATGGTGCCTGGACCTTGGTGATTCTGACGACTCTTCTGGTACCCAGCTGGTCAGGTCATTGCTCGACGACGCCGCAGAGCAGCTCAGCAGCTCCAACGTCACGAGTACTGTCCTGGACTCCGAGCACCGCCCCCGAGAAAAAATGATGCTGATCATGGATGTGGATTCCACGCTGATCGATCAGGAAGTCATCGATCTTTTGGCTGGGTTCGCCGGCGCAGCCGAGAAAGTGTCGAAAGTCACAGAACGGGCGATGCGCGGAGAATTGGATTTCACGCAGAGCCTGCACGCGCGGGTGGAGACCCTTGCCGGACTAGAGAGCACAGTCCTTTACGAGACGTTCCGGGCCCTGACCCCAACTGCCGGCGCACGTGAACTTATCAATATTTGGCAAGACCGCCGATGGCCGGTTTACGCGGTCTCAGGCGGTTTTCAGCAGATATTGCAACCCCTTGCGGCCGAACTCGGTCTCACCGACTTTGATGCCAACACCCTTGACATTGTTGACGGGCGTCTCACCGGGCGAACCATCGGACAGGTGGTCGACCCTGAAGCCAAAAAACAGCGCCTGCTGGAATGGAGCAAGCGCAGTGGCATAAATGTTCAGAATGTGGTCGCAGTGGGCGACGGCGCCAATGATGAGGATATGGTTAAGACAGCAGGAGTGGGGGTCGCATTCTGTGCGAAGCCGGCGCTGATTGACCACGCAGACCTGGTCATCAGCCACCGCAGTCTGGAATTGGTGGCCTACGCCCTGGGCGTATCAACGAGACACGACGAAATTCACTCCCACCGGTAGGGTGGAGTGAGATGCGGCACAAGGGCGTGCCTCCTTGTAAGCCCCTTTGTAGAAACACATCACCGCTTGGAGGACACTCACAGTGACCGAAATCTTCACCGACCTAGACAAAAAGGCCGTGGATACTCTGCGGGTGCTTGCCGCCGATGCAGTTGAGAAAGTGGGTTCTGGCCATCCCGGTACCGCAATGTCGCTGGCACCAGCGGCGTACTTGCTGTTCCAGAAAGTCATGCGCCATGACCCCTCGGATCCACAATGGATCGGGCGGGACCGTTTCATTCTCTCACCGGGTCACTCCAGCCTCACCCTCTACCTGCAGCTCTACTTTTCGGGTTACGGCCTGGAATTGGAAGACATCCAGGCACTGCGCACGTGGGGGTCGAAGACCCCGGGCCACCCTGAATACGGCCACACCGACGGAGTTGAGATCACCACAGGCCCACTGGGACAAGGGCTAGCCTCCTCCGTAGGCTTCGCGTATGGCCAGCGCCGACTTCGCGGGCTCCTTGACCCCGAGGCTGCCCCAGGGGCCTCTCCGTTCGATCACAATGTCTGGGTGATCGCCTCCGATGGTGATTTGCAGGAGGGCGTCACATCTGAGGCTTCGTCACTGGCCGGCCACCAGCAGCTCGGCAACCTCAACGTCATCTGGGACGACAACAAGATTTCCATCGAAGACGACACCGATATCGCCTTCACAGAAGACGTAATGGCCCGCTATGAGGCCTACGGGTGGCACGTCCAGCGAGTTGATTGGCTCAAGACCGGGAACTACTCCGAAGACATCGATGAGCTCAACCGGGCTCTCTCCGCCGCTCGGGATGAGACTTCAAAGCCCTCGCTGATCGCACTGCGAACAGTCATCGGCTGGCCCGCCCCCGGTAAGCAGAACACTGGCGGCATCCACGGCTCAAAGCTCGGAGAAGAAGAGCTGGCCGCCACCAAGGAATTCCTCGGATTCGACACCGAACAGCACTTCCATGTCGATGACGAAGTCATCGCTCATGCTCGTAAAGTCAGCGAACGTGGCACTCAGGCCCGCAACGAGTGGGAGAAGACCTACTCGAGCTGGAGGGAAGACAACAGCGACGCCGCGGCTCTCTTTGATCGCCTTATTGCCGGTAAGCTGCCACAAGGTTGGGAAGACAGCCTTCCTGAATTCCCTGCTGGTGACGCCGTCGCCACCCGTGCTGCTTCCGGCAAGGTGATCAACGCTGTTGCACCTGTGCTTCCTGAGCTCTGGGGCGGATCAGCAGACCTGGCGGGCTCGAACAACACCCTGATCGCCGGGGAAGACTCATTCGGTCCCAAGACGTGGTCCACCGGAAAGTTCTCTGCCCAGCCCTTCGGAAGGAATCTCCACTTCGGAGTCCGTGAACACGCGGCGGCAGCCATCACCAACGGCATCCAATTGTCGGTGCCGCTCAGGACCTACAACGGCACCTTCCTCATATTCTCCGACTACCAGCGCCCTGCGGTGCGCCTTGCAGCCCTGATGGGAGCCGGTTCCATCTTTGTGTGGACTCACGATTCCATCGGACTTGGCGAGGACGGCCCCACCCACCAGCCGGTGGAGCAGCTCGCCAGTCTGCGGGCCATTCCGGGCCTGGACGTCACTCGCCCGGCAGATGCCAATGAGGTCGCGCTCGTCTGGCGCGAAATCCTCAAACGAACTGACAGACCCGCTGGCATCGCCCTCACCCGTCAGGGCGTGCCGACATTCGCCCGCGGAACCGGGGAGGCAACCGCCGATGAGTTCGGATCGGTCGAAGGCGCAGCCAAAGGTGCCTATGTGCTGGCTGAAGCGGTCCGTGACGGCGTCGTCGTCGATCCGGACGTCATCCTCATCGGCACCGGCTCCGAGGTCGCACTGGCCGTCGATGCTCGTGAGAGCCTCGCAGCTAAGGGCATCGCTGCACGAGTCGTCTCAGCCCCTTGCCTTGAGTGGTTCGCTGAACAGGAGGCCTCCTACCGAGAGTCCGTCCTTCCAACCGCCGTTAGGGCCCGTGTCGCTGTCGAAGCGGCGCATCCCCTGAGTTGGTATCAATACGTCGGTGACGCCGGCCGGATTGTGGGCCTGGACCACTTTGGCGGCTCAGCTGACTATAAGGAGCTCTACGAACAGTTCGGCATTACCGCCGATGGAGTCGCAGCTGCGGCTGAGGACTCAATCAGCGCAGCCAAGAACTGAAACTTCACGACCTTCTGACCAAGGAGCACACAATGACAGCCGAAACTCACGCCACCACTGGCAATCCCCGCACCAAAGCGCTCTCCGACGTGGGAGTCTCCATCTGGTTGGACGATCTCTCCCGGGAGCGACTCAACTCCGGCTCACTGGCGAAGCTCATCGAGACTCATCACGTGGTCGGTGTGACCACTAACCCGACGATCTTTGAGTCCGCAGTCGGCTCCGGAGATGCCTACGAGGAACAACTTGCGGAACTGGCATCAAAGGGCGCGGACGCTGAGCAAGCCGTCTTCGAAATCACTACTTCAGACGTTCGGGAAGCATGCGATGTATTCGCCGAGACGTACTCCGCCTCGGGCGGCGTCGACGGACGAGTCTCCATTGAGGTAGATCCGCGCATGGCCCGTGACGCTGATTCCACCATCGCAGAAGCCAAACGTCTCTACGAGGCCGTTGGTCGAGAGAATGTGATGATCAAGATCCCCGCCACCGTTGAGGGAATCGAAGCTATCGCGGCAGTGATCTCTGAGGGCATCAGCGTCAACGTCACTCTGGTGTTTTCTCTGGAACGGTACCGAGCCGTCATTAATGCCTTTATGCTCGGCTTGGAGAAGGCGCACACCGACGGCCTAGACATTTCCAAGATCCATTCCGTCGCAAGTTTCTTTGTGTCCCGTGTTGACAGCGAAGTGGACAAGAGGCTGGAACTGGCAGCAGAAGAGGGCAAGCCCGGGACTGAGAAGTTGAAGTCCAAGGCCGCTATTGCCAACGCACGGCTGGCCCACCAGATCGCTTCTGAGTCCTTCAGCTCCGAACGGTGGAGACTCCTGGCAGAACGGGGAGGCCGGCCACAGCGTCTTCTGCTGGCGTCCACAGGGACCAAAGATCCGAATCTGTCAGACACGCTCTACGTCACCGAGCTTGCCGCCGCCGGAGTGGTCAACACCATGCCGGAGAAGACGCTCAACGCTCTAGCTGACCATGGTGAGGTGGACGGCGACACCATGACGGACACCTACGTGGAGTCCAATCGGGTGCTCGACGGCATCTCAGCGGCTGGAATCAGCTACCGTGCCGTCGTCGACGCCCTTGAGAATGAGGGCCTGGAAAAGTTCGACAAGTCCTGGGAAGGGCTCCTGAGCAC
>NZ_VFIE01000017.1:69788-209939 GCF_010119385.1 Nesterenkonia haasae | reverse complement strand
CATCGAAGAGGGTCTGAGGCGTCAAAAGTAGTTCTGCTGAAGCATCCGCGGGGCCTTGGGGAACATGAGCCCCGCATCCGGAGAAGACGCGGGCGGGGCTCCCCCGTCGCGGGAATTTGCACAGAAGGGAACACCCAGATGAGTTCGTTGTCGCTGACCTTGATCGGTGCCGCAAGAGAGGCGTCCGAGGCCCAGGTCCCGGGTCTGGTGGATCACGAGTTCGCCTCACGACTCGCGGCTAAGGACCACACCCTCTGGGGACAAGCCGCGGAAGGTGAAGCGTGCCAGCGACTCGGCTGGGTGTCCCCCTTCGAATCCTCACGCCCGCTGGTGGAGCAGATTGCTCAGCTGCGTCGCGAGTTGAGCGATGAAGGGGTCGACCGCGTGGTGCTCGCCGGCATGGGAGGCTCCTCCCTGGCTCCAGAAGTCATCTGCGCCACCGCAGGTGTGGACTTGGTCGTTCTAGATTCGACTGATCCCAAGCAGGTCGCGGCAGCATTGAACCACCTCGAACGGACCGTGCTCGTAGTGTCCTCGAAGTCCGGTTCCACTGTCGAGACTGACTCACAGCGCAGAATCGTCCAGCACGCGTTCCATGAAGCCGGTATCGACCCGTTCCGCCGCACCGTAGTCGTCACCGATCCTGGGTCCCCTATGAACGAGCAGGCCCGCGAGCAGGGTGTCCGCGCGGTCTTCGAGGCTGACCCCTCTGTCGGCGGACGGTACTCAGCGCTCACAGCCTTCGGTCTGGTACCAGCCGGTTTGGCGGGTGCAGACATCGACGGTCTCCTGGACGAGGCAGAAAGCGCCGTGGACCTACTCATCGAGGACGACGCCGCCAACCCGGGACTGCAGTTGGGAGCAGCCATTGGGGGAAGCTCCCCATTGCGCGACAAGCTCATCATTGCAGACGACGGTTCCCCTCTAGTGGGCTTGGGGGCTTGGATCGAACAACTCGTCGCTGAGTCCACCGGTAAAGCAGGCACCGGACTCCTTCCGGTGATAGTGGCTGACGGTGAACCTGAGCTCACACGCGATGCCGACGATTCCTTGGTCGTCCAGATCGTAGACGCCGATGCTGAAGATGGAGCGTCGGTTGATGGAGATCCCATTGACACTGTGGTCTCGCCTCACGTGGTGCGCACTGGTGGGAGCCTCGGCGCTCAGTTCCTACTCTGGGAGGTCGCCACAGCGGTGGCAGGGTCTCTCCTCGGCATTAACCCCTTCGACCAACCGGACGTAGAATCCGCCAAAGTCGCGGCTCGTAGTCTGCTGGACTCCCCAGCGCCTGTTTCCGGCGAACCTGTCATCGACCGGGCTGTAGAGATTCGTGCGTCCGGTGATGACACGCTGTTGTCGGCAGCAGAGGTGACAGTTCCTCATGCAGTGAAGGCGTTGCTGGATCGGGTACCCGAAAACGGCTACCTTGCCGTCATGGCCTACCTGGATCGAATCTCTGAGAGTCACCTCGAGGAGCTGCGACCGCAGCTGTCAACATTGTGCGGTCGGCCAGTGACTTTCGGCTGGGGGCCCAGGTTCCTGCACTCCACGGGTCAGTTCCACAAAGGTGGCCCCGCGGTAGGCGCCTTCCTTCAGATCACGACCTCGGCCGACGAGGACGTCGCTGTTCCGGACCGTCCCTTCACACTCGATGAGCTCATCACCGCCCAAGCCAATGGTGACGCGCAAGTACTGGCGGATCACGGACGACCCGTGCTGCAGCTTCACCTCAGTGACCGTGACTCGGGTATCGCCCAAGTCATCGACGCGATTACGACACTGGCTTCATGAGCAGCGGCGTTCACGGAGACCCCCTGGCATCCGCCCTTGCGCGAGGGCCGCAGAGAGGCCACACTTCCGGTAATGGATCGCGGCCTGCGGGCGACTGCGCCATGGTGATGTTCGGTGTCACCGGGGACCTGGCGCGGAAGAAACTGCTGCCCGCCCTCTACGATCTTGCCAATCGCGGCCGGCTTCCGGAGAGCTTCAGTCTGGTCGGCTTTGGTCGACGCGACTGGGACGACGCTGAGTTTGCGCGTCAGGTCAAAGGCCACGTTCAAGAGCGAGCTCGCACAGACTTTCACGAAGAAGTATGGGAGAAGCTATCCGCGGGGTTGAGATTCATCAAGGCCGACGGCTTCGAGGACGATGAGGCCTACCAGCGCCTGGGGCAGGTCCTGATTGACCTCCAGGACGAGCGCGGCACCGGGGGTAATCATGCGTTCTACTTGTCCATCCCCCCCAACTCCTTTGAGACGGTCTGTCAGAAGCTCTCCAGTCACGGATTGGCTCGCCGCTCACAGTCTCCTGAGGATCCCTGGTCGCGGGTGATCATTGAGAAGCCTTTCGGGCATGACGAGTGCTCAGCCCATGAGCTCAATCAAGCTGTCGAACGCGTATTCGCCTCCGATGATGTTTTCCGGATCGACCACTACCTGGGTAAAGAGACAGTCCAGAATCTCTTGGCCCTACGGTTCGCCAACCAGCTTTTTGAACCTTTGTGGAACAATCAGCACATCGATCACGTCCAGATCACGATGGCTGAGAACATCGGCATTGAGGGCAGAGCCAGCTACTACGACGGTGTCGGCGCTGCCCGGGATGTCATCCAGAACCACCTCCTCCAGCTGTTGGCGCTCACCGCCATGGAGGAGCCGATCAGCTTCGATGCCGATCATCTCCGGCGCGAGAAGGAAAAGGTCCTGGAGGCCGTGCAGGTCCCATCTGATCTCGGAGCAGCCAGTGCCCGCGGCCAGTACGACGCCGGCACCCAAGATGGCAGCGACGTGGTGGGCTTCCTGCAGGAAGAGGGTTTCGACCCCGAGTCCACCACGGAGACCTATGCGGCATTCAAACTGGACATCCACACCCGGCGCTGGGACGGCGTTCCGTTCTATCTGCGCAGCGGTAAACGTCTGGGAAAACGTGTCACAGAGATTGTCGTGATGTTCAAGAGAGCTCCTAATCTGCTCTTCACTGAGGCCGATGAGAACCAGTTTGGTCAGAACGCCCTGATTATCCGAATCCAACCCAATGAGGGCGCCACCCTGCGCCTGGCTTCCAAAGTGCCCGGGACGGGGATGGAGATCCGTGACGTCGACATGGACTTCAGCTACGGACGGTCATTCACTGAGGAGTCGCCCGAAGCCTATGAGCGACTCATCCTTGACGTTCTGCTGGGCGAGCCGCCACTGTTTCCTCGGCACAGGGAAGTGGAGCTCTCATGGCGGATCCTCGATCCGTTCATCCAGCGCTGGGAGTCCATGGACGAGCAGCCTGAGCCCTACAGCCCAGGCTCGTGGGGTCCTGACTCTGCTCACGAACTGCTCAGCCGCGACGGCCGGTCGTGGAGGGTTCCTTGAGCCTGAGCCCTTAGGCTGACGAGCGCACTTCACAAGACTTCGAGAACCAAGGTTGGTGACATGGGACCCACACTCAACGCTGAGACAGCAGACCCTCAGATTGAAATCTTCAATGACCGGGCGGCAGTCACACAGGCAATCGCTCAGAATCTCCTGAGAGTTGTCACAGAGGTCCTCGGCGAGCAGGAGCTTGCGCATGTTTCACTGACAGGCGGCGGTGCAGGAATTGCGACCCTCGAGGCTGTAGCGGACTTGCTCAGAGACGGCTCCGGCACCGGGCCGGAGTGGTCCAGAGTCCACTTCTGGTGGGGTGATGAGCGTCTACTGCCCCGCGGCGAGGCAGACAGGAACGAAACGCAGGCACGCGAGGCGTTGCTCGACTATCTCGTCACCGAACACGGGCTGCCCGAGACGAATATTCACGCGATGCCCACGTCTGAAGAGGCCGCGCATCCTGCTGCTGGGGCAAAGATGTACGCTCAGGAGCTGGAGCGCTGCGCACCCGAAGGCGGGATACCGGGGCCCCATGGCGCACTTAATATGCCCGAGATCGATGTGATGCTGCTGGGTGTCGGACCCGATGGTCACATCAACAGTCTTTTCCCGGGGAAAGAATCTCTGAGCGTGGTGGGCCAGAGCACCACCGGTGAAGATGACGCCCCGCAGCGGCTGGGCCCTCCGATGCGTGTGACTCTGACGTTCGATGCTGTCCACACCGCCAAACGAGTGTGGACAGCCGTCACCGGTCAGGACAAGGCCGACGCGGCTGTTAGAGCTTTCGCCGCCGAGCCTGATGTTTCAGAGGTACCGGCCGCCAACGCAAGGGGTAGACACCAGACAGTCTGGCACCTGGACCGGGCCGCAGCAGAACAGCTCAATCAGGCGTAGCCTGGGAGGCCCTACCAGGAACCGGTTGTCTGGATCAGCAGGGCCAGCGTCACGATAATGAGGCCCCATACAATACCCAGCACGATGGTCAACCGAGTCAAGTTCCGTTCAGCTACGCCGGAAGAGCCCAGTGACGAGGTGATGCCGCCGCCGAACATGTCAGACATGCCACCGCCACGTCCCTTGTGCAACAGGATCAGCAGAATCAGAAGCAGGCTGATCACCAGGAGGGCGACCTGAAGCCCGATGGTCATTGCGGTCACATGCGGCCTTTCGTGGACTATCAGCAGAATTTGCGCGGCTACAAGCCTAGCAGGAGTCTGGGCTGAACTACGCGTTGATGTGCTTTTCGAACTGAGCGATCTTGGCGAATTCTTCGGCGTCCAGGGATGCACCTCCGACGAGGGCTCCGTCGACGTCTGGACCACCAAGAATTGCCGCCACGTTGCTCGACTTCACCGAGCCACCGTAGAGAATCCGAATGGAGTCAGCGAAGCCGGGGCTGTAGAGCTCCGCTAGTCTGGAGCGAATGGCCTGAGCCAGTTCCTGCGCGTCCTCGGGTCCGGCCGTCTTACCAGTTCCGATGGCCCATACGGGTTCATAGGCGATCACCAGGTTACTGAGCTGATCAGAGGTGAAGCTCTTCAAGGCCGCTTCAACCTGAGACAGTGTGTGGGCCACATGCTCCCCTGCCTCTCGCACCTCTAAGCCTTCGCCCACACACAGTAGCGGTGTCAGCCCGTGTCGAAGAGCTGCCTCAATCTTGGCGTGGACTACCTCGTCACCTTCGCGGTGAATTTCCCGGCGTTCTGAGTGCCCGATGAGCACCTGGGTACAGCCGAGCTTGGTGAGGAACGCCCCGGGAATGTCACCGGTGTACGCTCCCGAGTCTTCAGGCGAGAGATCCTGTGCGCCGTAGACCAGCGAGAGTTTGTCGCCCGCGACGAGTGTTTGGACACTGCGCAGGTCCGTAAACGGTGGGAAGACAGAAACTTCGACACGCTCATAGTCGTGGCTGGCGTCGTCCAGGGTCCATGCGAGTTTCTGGACCAACGCGATGGCTTGGATGTGGTCCATATTCATTTTCCAGTTGCCGGCAATCAGTGGCCGACGGACGAACGCCCCATCCTGTGTGGTGGTCATGCTGCTCCTAAAGCGTCGATTCCGGGGAGGTTCTTTCCCTCGAGGTACTCCAGAGACGCGCCGCCTCCGGTTGAGATGTGGCCAAACTCGGACTCATCGAACCCGAGGGCGCGCACAGCGGCGGCGGAGTCTCCGCCACCTACTACAGTGAACCCCGGGCTCTCGGTCAACGCCCGAGCCACCGCCTCCGTTCCCTTAGCGAATGCCTCCATCTCGAATACCCCCATAGGGCCATTCCAAAACACAGTTTTGGACCGTGCGATCTCCGCAGCGAAGAGTGCTGCTGACTCCGGCCCGATATCCAAACCTAGCGCCTCCGCTCCGTGAGTGCCCGACTCAAGGGACTCGAGGGGAAGGACCTCGTGCTCGGCATCTGCAGCGAAGCGCGAAGCCATCACCATGTCCGTGGGGAAGAGAATCTTAGTGCTGTGGCGCTTAGCCAACTCCAAAAGCCCAGTGACGGACTCATCGGTCAACAAATCAGTCTCCACCAGCGATTTGCCAATCCCATAACCCATGATGGCTTTAGCCAGGGTGAATACCATTCCACCCCCGATAATGACACTGTCGGCCTTAGGAATGAGGTTTTCGATGACAGCGATCTTGTCCGAGACCTTGGATCCGCCCAACACCACCGTGTAGGGGCGTTCAGGAGACTGCGTGAGTGTCTTCAGGACTTCGAGCTCAGCGGCGACGAGGTCCCCTTGGTACGCCGGAAGTTTCGCGGCAATGTCAAAGACGGAGGCGTGCTTGCGGTGAACTGCCCCAAAGGCATCGTTCACAAACGCCCCGGAGGTACCGGCGAGGTCGGCGAGTTCACCAGCCAGTTCACTGCGCGCTTGATCGTCCTTGGACGTTTCCCGCGGGTCAAACCTGACGTTTTCCAGGAGCAGGATCTCCCCCGGCTCGAGAGCCTCGGCTGAGGCTTGAGCTGCGGCGCCGACGAGGTCCTCGGCACGCTTGACTGTCACTCGAGACAGCTCATTCATGCGGGCTGCTACCGGCGCCAAAGAGAATTCTGGGTTGGGTTCGCCCTTGGGTCTGCCGAGGTGCGCGGTGACGAGGACCTTCGCACCGGCCGCAGCGAGTTTCTCCAGCACAGGCAGTGAGGCACGAATCCGGCCGTCATCCCCTACGACACCCTGGGACAGGGGTACGTTGAGGTCAGAACGGACCAGGACAGTACGGCCGGAGACACCTTCGGCCAGCAGATCATCGAGAGTCGATGCAGTCATTGTTCGCGAGCATTCCCTTCTCATCGCTCCGAGCTGAGCCGGGTACCCGGCTAGGTCTCCTCAGAGTTTACTGGCAACGTGCTCGGTCATCTTCACAAGTCGTGAAGAGTAGCCGTACTCGTTGTCGTACCAGGAGAACACCTTGACTGTGTGGCCGATCACTTTGGTCAACGGCGCGTCAAAGATCGACGCATGCGGGTCACCAATGATGTCAGAGGAAACGATCGGGTCCTCGTTGTAGGCCAGCGCCCCGGCCATGGGGCCTTCAGCCGCACGCTTGAATGCCGCGTTGACCTCGTCGATGGTGACTCCATCCTTGGCGACGGTAACAGTAAGGTCGGTGCCTGACCCGGTGATGACTGGGACCCGCACCGCGAAGCCGTCGAGCTTGCCGTCAACTTCTGGGATCACTGAGCCGATAGCGGCCGCTGCGCCGGTGGAGGTCGGAACCATATTATTGGCAGCTGCTCGGGCACGGCGCTGATCGCTGTGCGGGGCATCGTGCAGCCGCTGATCGCCTGTATATGCGTGAACAGTAGTCATCAGACCCTCGACGATGCCGAACTCGTCGTTGAGGACCTTGACCAGTGGTGCCAGGCAGTTGGTGGTGCAGGAGGCATTGGAGATTACTGTGTGGTTCTGCGGATCGTATGTGTCTTCGTTGATTCCGGGGACGAAGGTGCCGTCCACTCCCTTGCCAGGCGCAGAGATGATCACCTTTTTTGCGCCGGCTTCGATGTGCTTGCTTGCGGCTTCCTTCGTGGCGAAGAAACCGGTGCTCTCGATGACAATATCGACACCGAGGTCTCCCCAAGGGAGGTTTGCTGGATCTCGGTCAGACAGCAGTTTGATGCGACGTTCGCCGATCACGAGGGAGTCGCCCTCCAGTGTCACCTCGCTTGGAAAACGACCCATTATGGAGTCGTACTTTGTCAGGTTCACGAGAGCTGCCGGATCGGTGAGGTCGTTGATCGCCACGAGCTCCAGATCGGATCCCTGGGCCTCCAACACACGCAGCACATTGCGTCCGATGCGTCCGAATCCGTTGATTGCGATCTTTGTCGCCATAGATTTTTCCTTCCGTTTCCGGCTCGAGGTGCGCCTGCCGCCACACAGCACCCCGAAAAGTGCTGAGAAACAGGTTGGGGATCAGCGGCGCCGGATACTTATCCCAGCGCTGCTGACCCCCAACAACTTCGTTGTTCTCAGGTGTAGCTGCAGAACGTGTTCAGTTTTCTTCAACCTATTGTGTCATAGGAGCGACGCCGCGGCGCCGCTATGATCACGTCTTGGACTACGGGGTGACCAGCTTGGCAGCCCCGGCACGTGCTGCTTCCAGACGGGAAGCCACGTCATCCCAGTTGACAATGTTCCACCAAGCCTTGACGTAGTCAGGCTTCACGTTCTGGTAGTCGAGATAGAAGGCGTGCTCCCACATGTCCAGCATCAGCAGCGGAGTCGTAGCTACGGGGATGCCGTTCTGCTGATCATAAAACTGTTCGATGACCAAGTTGCCACCGATGGGCTCGAAAGCCAGCAGGGCCCAGCCGGATCCCTGAATTGTCAGGGCAGCCTGCGTGAACTGCTCTTGGAATTTGTCGAATCCTCCGAAGTACTCATCAATCGCAGCCGCCAGCTCACCTTCGGGGCGCTCCTGACCGTTGGGGGTCAGGTTCTTCCAGAAGATGGAGTGGTTGGTGTGTCCACCCAGGTTGAACTGCAGGTCCTTGAGAAGCTTCGGAGTCGTGGCGTAGTCGCCCTTATCGCGAGCCTCGGCCAACTTCTCCAACGCCGTGTTAGCGCCACCGACATAGGTGTTGTGGTGCTTGGAGTGGTGAAGCTCCATGATGCGTCCGGAAATATGCGGCTCCAGGGCACCGTAGTCGTAGTCGAGCTCAGGAAGGGTGTACTCAGCCATGCGTTCCTCCTTGTGACGGGATTCCGAGGTCACTGCCTCGCTGCAAATTATCCTATGCCGCCAGGGCCAGTCGTTGAAGGGGGTGAAGCTGTATGACGGACTCTGTTCACCATCGGATGAAACGACGTGGTGATCAGGCCTGACCGTTCAGCTGTCCAACATGTCATCTGTGACGTGCGCGTCTGTGCCGGGGATGCCCTTGTCCTCGGCAAGTTTGTCCGCCATAGCCAGGAGGCGGCGAATCCGTCCTGCGATCGCATCTTTGGTCATGGCCGGTTCGGCCAACCGGCCAAGTTCGTCCAGGGAGGCTTGCTTGTGCTGCAGGCGCAGCTTTCCGGCGTATTCGAGATGCTCCGGGACTTCTTCCCCGAGAATTTCGAGAGCTCTCTCTACCCGGGCCCCGGCAGCTACTGCGGCCTGAGCGGAGCGTCGCAGATTGGCATCATCAAAGTTGGCCAGCCTATTCGCGGAGGCACGGTGCTCGCGTCGCTGACGGCGCTCCTCCCACACTTCGAGGGTTCTATGTGCCCCCATCGCAGTGAGCAGTTTGGCGATGGACTCGGCGTCTCTGATGACCACTCGGTCGGCGTTGCGGACTTCACGAGCTTTGGCGAGGATGTCCAACCGACGGGCGGCTCCTACGAGTGCCAGGGCTGCTTCCGACCCGGGGCAGGTGACTTCCAGTGAACAAGACCGGCCCGGCTCGGTAAGTGAACCGTGAGCAAGAAATGCTCCTCGCCAGGCGGCGACAGCGTCGGCGACTGAACCATTGACGATGACGGCAGGAAGCCCACGCACGGGACGCCCGCGTCCATCGAGGAGACCAGTCTGCCGAGCCAGTGCGTCGCCTTCGCGGACCACTCGGACCACATACCGAGAGCCGCGTTTCAACCCGTTGCCGGAAACAACGATGACCTCACAGCCGTGACCGTAGACCTCACCCAAACCGGCACGTAGGCGCCGTGCCGTGTGGGCGTGATCCAATTCGGCTTCGATCACGATTCGACGAGAAATCACGTGCAGACCGCCGGCAAAGCGGAGCATGGCGGAGAGCTCAGCCTTGCGTTCAGAGGTGGTGAAGACCTCCACTCGGGAGAGTTCATTCTTGACCGATTCGGTCAGCGCCATTGGTATCGGATCCTCATGTGTGGTTCGGGTCGGCTGATGCGCGGGAGCGTGCGCAATAGTATCTCAGGCGTGGAACACCTCGCTGAATGATATGGCCAGACGCAGCGGATCGTGAACATCCTGCTGTGACTCACGCCGAACCTTCCCGTAGGTGATCTCAGCGCCAAGCGCTGCGGCCGACTTCTCGAACTCTTCCCTTTCAGAGGGTGTCACAGAGCGTGGGTCGGCAATTACAGCATCGATCCGGACCCCCGGGGCATACTCAGCAATCACGTTCAGGTGATCCGCAGGGCTCATCCCCAGAGTTTCCGATGTGTCCGGCTTGAGATTCATCACAACGCACCGCTTGGCTTCGGTCTCACCCAGCGCATTGCGAAGCCCGTCCAGAAGGAGGTGGGGCAGAACTGAGGTGTACCAGGAGCCTGGTCCGAAGACCACCCAGTCGGCGAGTTCAATGGAACTCACCGCTTCAACGCACGGTTCGGCGTCCTGGGGCTCCAATTGGAGGTCGGTGAGTCTACCCAGACTCCCCGCACGAGCGATATCGGCCTGAGATGTCATTCTCACTGCCGCTCCGCCGTCTTTGGGGTGCACCAGCCCCGAGAGGGACAGGGGGGTGCGCGACATGGGCAACACCTGGCCGCGAGCACCGAGCAGTGCACCGGCCCATCGAAGACCGTCGACTGGGTCACCGAGCAGCTCCCATAAAGCGACGATCAGCAGATTTCCCATGGCGTGATCGTCGAGGCTTCCGGTGATTCCGTCCTTGGATCTGAAACGGTGTTGCATGACATCAGCCCAGGTTCGACCCCAGTCGGTATCGTCACACAGGGCGGTGAGCGCCATACGGAGATCCCCCGGGGGCAGCACGTCCATATCCTGCCTCAACCGTCCGGAGGAACCGCCATCGTCTGCCACAGTGCAGACCGCCGTCAGGTGCTCTGCGGCCACAATCCGAAGGGCTTTCAGCGTGGCTGAGAGTCCGTGCCCGCCGCCAAGTGCGGTCACGCGAAACGACGTCCGATTGATCGGTGGCACTACAGGCTGAGTGCTTAGCATCGGGACGGGCCCGGTCATTTGGTTCACAGCAGGTCACCCGTCAGCTATTCGCGGCCGAGGTCACGGTGAACTACGTTTACCGTGACATTGGGGAGTTGGGCCAGCCGGCGGGCCAGCTCCTCGCTGATGGCCACGGAGCGGTGCTTGCCGCCAGTGCAGCCAACAGCCAGTGTGGCGTAGTGCTTGTTCTCGCGCCGGTAACCATCCAGGACCGGTTTCAGAGCTTCTACGTAACGGTCTACGAACTCACCAGCCCCCTCGTTCTCCAGAACATAGTCGCGGACCAGAGCGTTCTGCCCTGTCAGCGGGCGCAGTTCGGGGACCCAATGGGGATTGGGGATAAACCTCACGTCAGCCACGTAATTGGCGTCAGCGGGGACACCATATTTGAAGCCAAAACTCATCACGTTCAGTCTCAGGGTGATGGGGCCGTCGTCGTTGAAGAGTTCATTAATGGCGTTGGCAAGCCCGTGGACGTTGAGGTCCGTGGTGTCGATGACAATGTCGGCCTGTTCCTGCACCGGCGCAAGGAGTTCGCGCTCCAACCGGAGCCCATCCAGTATGCGTCCATCCCCCTGCAGCGGGTGCGGACGACGCCCCTGCTCGAATCGACGCACCAGAAGCTCGTCACTGGCGTCCAGGTAAAGGACTCGATAGCTGATACCCGCCGCTGAGATCTGTGTGAGGCCTTCCTGCATGGAGCTGTAGAGTCCGCGGCTGCGAGCGTCGAGAACTACAGCTAGTTTCTCCACTGATCGAGGGTTACGGGCCACGAGATCCATCATTGTGGAGATGAGCTCAGGAGGCAGGCCCTCGACGACGTACCAGCCCATATCTTCCAGTGCATGGGCTGCGGTAGTGCGCCCAGCCCCGGACATACCGGTGACTATAAGCAGTTCGTTCTCGGGAGGTTTCACCGGTGCAAGGTCGCTCATGTCTCCACCCTACTTCGCCGGCCCGTCCCCTCGCAGGTGTTCGAGGATCTTCATGGCCGTCTCCAGCCCAAGGCCGGGAACTTCGGCGATCTCCTCCGGTGTCGCCCTGGTGAGGTTCGCCACCGATCCGAAATGCGCGACGACGGCAGCTCGACGCTTGGGGCCGAGGCCCGGCACATCATCGAGCGCAGAGGCGGTCATCTTTTTGGACCGGGTAGTCCGGTGGTAGGCGATGGCGAACCTGTGGGCTTCATCGCGGATTCGCTGGAGCATATAGAGCGCCTCGGAGGTTCTCGGAAGCACCAGGGGAAATGTGTCATCGGAGACCCACACCTCTTCAAGCCGTTTGGCCAGGCCCACTACGGGCATATCGGTAAGCCCCAAGTCATCTAGTGCCCGCCGTGCCGCTGTCACCTGAGGTTGGCCTCCGTCCACCACCACCAGGGTCGGCGGATAGGCGAACTTTCCCGGATCATCCACATCAAGATCAGCAGACTCTTGGAGGTACTTTGTGAACCTCCTGGTGAGGACGTCATACATAGCGGATGTGTCATCCCGGGCTGCCTCTCCACGTATGCTGAACCGCCGGTAGTCCTTCTTCTTTGGCAATCCATCCTCCAGGACCACCATTGAGGCAACTACGTTGGTACCCCCGGTATGGGAGACGTCAAAACACTCGATACGCAGCAGAGGCTCCTGGAGTCCCAACTGCTCCTGCAGCTCACGCAGCGCCGCGGACCGGGTCGTGATATCGCTGGAGCGTCGTGCCTTGTGCAGACTCAGGGCCTGCTCCGCGTTCTCCTGGACCGTATCCAACAAGGCGGCCTTGTCTCCGCGCTGCGGCACCCGGAGGTCCACAGCCGCGCCGCGGCGCGCGGAGAGCCATTCCGTCAGCTCCGTGCGGTTATCCGGAACGGCCGGAACCAGCACCTCCCGAGGTATTCGTTCAGTATCGGCCATATCCCCGTAGATCTGGAGTACGAGCTGCTCGACCATGCCGGCGTCGTCGATCTCCTCAACTTTTTCCGAAATCCAGCCGCGCTGTCCTCGGATACGACCCTGCCGCACATGAAAGACCTGGGCACTGGCTTCCAACTCGTCCTGGGCAAAGGCAAAAATATCGGCATCTGTTTCCTCAGTGAGCACAACTGCATTGCGCTCGAAAACCCGCTGGATGGCGTGAAGGTCATCGCGGTGCCGGGCTGCGTCCTCATAGCGAAGCTCTGAGACGGCCAGTTTCATCTGCGCCTCGATTCGCCTGATGTGGGGACCGGGGCGGCCAGCCATCACCTCGACGAACTCCTGAGCGAGTTTTCGGTGGTCCTCGACAGAGATATTTCCCACGCATGGCGCGGAGCACTTGTCGATGTAGCCGAGCAGACAGGGACGTCCAGCGGCTTCAGCACGTTTGTAGACTCCTGTGGAACACGAGCGGACAGGAAATACCCGCAGCATAGTGTCGACCGTGTCCCGGATGGCTTTGGCGGGGTAGAAGGGCCCAAAGTATTTGACGCCAGGTTTCTTGTCTCCTCGCATCACCTGGACTCGCGGAACCGCCTCGTTCATAGTCACGGCGAGGTACGGGTAAGACTTATCGTCGCGGTACATAATGTTGAACCGCGGGGTGTGTTGCTTAATCCACGTGTATTCCAGCTGGATGGCCTCCAGCTCGGAGCTCACCACGGTCCACTCGACGGAAGCGGCTGCATGGACCATGGCATAGGTTTTGGGATGCAGCTGATGCACAGACGTGAAGTATGAGTTCAGCCGGGATCTTAGGCTCTTGGCCTTACCCACGTACACGACCCGGCCATGGGCGTCGATAAACCGATACACCCCCGGCCGGGTGGGGATCTCACCGGGTTTTGGGCGGTAGCTGGCTGGATCAGCCATCGGCTCCGGCGGGTCTGGTGTTGTACTCCTGGACGCGTTCTTGACCCGAGAGATCCGCGATGGCGTCCATCACGGCGTTGGTCGCTTCCTTCCGCGGTTTCATAGAGTGCTTCTCCCCCAGCTTGGCGAAGTGGAGCGGGGCACCGACCCGCATCTCGAACCGTGCTGGACGCATCATGTTCTTATCTGGGGGCTGAAGCCTTTCGGTACCCCGAAGCCCAACTGGGACCACGGGGGCACCGGTGGCCAGGGCTAACCATCCGACCCCATTCTTGCCACGATATAGCCGTCCGTCTCGGCTCCGGGTCCCTTCTGGGTAGATCCCCACACCATGCCCGGCTTCAATGATTGAGGTGAGGCCGTAGAGTGCCTCAACTGCGCCGGACTGCCTGTCTCGATCCACTGGCACGGAGCCGAAAGACTCAAAGAAGAAGCGCATTCCCCTGCCCCGCAATCCGGACTGAGTGAAGTACTCAGCCTTGGCGAAGAAACTCACCGCTCGGGGAAAGATCCCCTGCATGAGCACTGAGTCCAGGAAACTCAAGTGATTGGAAGCCACTATGAAGCCGCCAGTGTCGGGGACGTTCTCCAGCCCTTCGACCGTTGGTCGGCACAGGAGCCGCAGGGCGCCTCCGCCTATCCGGCGGATTCGCTCCTGAGCTGCAGTGCGGCCCTCTACAACGGCTGCCGTGGTTGGTGGTTCCGGTACTGTGTTCATCGCAAGAGAGCTTAGCAACTGTAGAAGCCTGAAAGGGCCAGATCAGAGCAACGACGCCAAGAACTTGCCGGTGTGAGACCCGGTGGCCTCCCCATTCCGGGCAATATCTTCAGGGGTACCTTCGGCAATAATCCGGCCCCCGCCGGACCCTCCCTCAGGGCCGAGGTCGATGACCCAGTCCGCTGACTTCACCACGTCGAGGTTGTGCTCGATGGTCAGCACAGTGTTTCCCTTGTCCACCAGACCTTGAAGGACACCAAGCAGTTTCCGGATATCTTCGAAGTGCAACCCGGTTGTGGGCTCGTCCAATACGTAGATCGATCGACCATTGGAACGCTTCTGCAGTTCCGAGGCGAGTTTGACGCGCTGTGCTTCACCGCCGGAGAGCGTGGTCGCCGATTGGCCGAGGCGCACATAGCCCAAGCCAACCTCCACAAGGGTATTGAGGTGCCGTGCGATAGGCGCGAATGCAGAGAAGAAGTCTGCGGCCAACTCAATGGGCATATCCAGCACATCCGCGATTGACTTTCCCTTGTAGAGAATGTCCAGTGTCTCGCGGTTATAGCGCGCCCCTAGGCATACTTCGCAGGGTACGTAGACGTCCGGTAGGAAGTTCATTTCGATCTTCAGGGTGCCGTCACCGGAGCACGCCTCACATCGGCCGCCCTTGATGTTGAAGCTGAACCGTCCTGGCTGATAGCCGCGTATCTTGGCTTCTGGAGTCGAAGCGAAGAGTTTCCTGATGTGATCGAAGACGCCGGTATAGGTCGCTGGATTGGATCGGGGTGTTCGACCTATCGGACTTTGGTCTACCTGAATGATCTTGTCGAGATGGTCGGCGATGCCATCGATCCGCCGGTGCCTGCCAGGCACTTGGCGTGCCTTGTTGAGCCGATTGGCCAGTGATTTCGACAGAATCTCATTGATGAGCGTGGATTTTCCCGAGCCCGAGACACCAGTCACGGCCAAGAAGACCCCCAGCGGAATATCGACGGTGACGTTGCTGAGGTTGTTCTCCTCTGCCTCGACAATACGCAGCTTGCGCTCCTGATCGACCGATCTGCGTTCGGCCGGCACCGCAATGCTCCGCCGACCCGCAAGATAGTCCCCCGTGATG
The DNA here is from genome assembly GCF_010119385.1 of Nesterenkonia haasae. GTDB lineage: Bacteria > Actinomycetota > Actinomycetes > Actinomycetales > Micrococcaceae > Nesterenkonia > Nesterenkonia haasae. Next base: position 194,543 of record NZ_VFIE01000017.1, on the reverse strand, counting down.
GAGTGTTCGTTGGCTCGCAGACCCTCGACCGAGCCGGAGTGAACGATGCTCCCGCCCCGTTCCCCCGCACCTGGGCCGATGTCGACGATCCAGTCGGCCTCAGCGATGGTGTCCTCGTCGTGTTCGACCACGATGAGCGTGTTGCCAAGATCGCGCAACCGGGTGAGAGTCTGAATCAGGCGGGTGTTGTCCCGCTGATGGAGGCCGATTGAGGGCTCGTCAAGCACATAGAGGACTCCTACCAACCCCGAGCCGATCTGGGTTGCAAGGCGAATGCGTTGGGCCTCTCCCCCAGAGAGGGTTCCGGCTGCGCGCTCCAAGTTGAGGTAGCTCAGCCCGACATCCAGTAAGAACTGCAGGCGGGCATCAATCTCCTTGAGGACCTGATCCGCAATTTTGGCATCGCGGGTTGAGAGCTCGAGGCTGCGGAAGAACGCGGCACATTCGTCGAGCGGCAACCGTGCCACATCTGCAATAGATCTGTCCGCTATGAGCACGGACAGAACAGCAGGGTTCAGCCGCTGGCCCGCACAGGCAGGGCATGGGATCTGCCGCATGTACTGTTCGTACCTGTCGCGCGCGTTATCCGACTCGACCTCCTCATGCTTGCGCTCAATATAGGCCAGTACACCCTCGAATCCACTGGTGTAGCGGCGTTCCCGGCCCCAGCGGTTTCGGTAGGAAACTTTGACTTTGAAATTGCGTCCGCGGAGTAGTGCCTTCTGCACTTTGGTGGGGAGATCTCTCCAGGGTGTGCCGATGGAGAATTTGAGCTCATCAGTCAATCCTTCGATGATCCGGACCCAGTACTTCTTTGTCTCAGCGCCCATAGCCCACGGCGCAATGGCGCCCTCTCGGATTGAGAGCGAATCGTCGGGCACTACCAGATCGGGGTCCACTTCCAGCCGCGAGCCGATGCCAGAACAGACGTCGCAGGCCCCGAAGGGTGAGTTGAAGCTGAAGGTTCGCGGTTCGATTTCGTCGATAGGCAACTGATGTTCGTTCGGGCAGGCCAGATTCTCGCTGAATGCCCGGTACTTGGGCCCAGTGAGCCCCTCGGGGACGCGTGCGGGGTCGGATGGCTCGCCAGTCTCGTCAAGATCGACCAAGTCGATCACAACCCGTCCTTCGGCCTGCTTCAGTGCAGTCTCAATCGAATCGGTAAGACGCTGCCGCATACCGTCACGAATGACCAGACGGTCGATTACTACATCGACGGAGTGCTTGTACTGCTTCTCCAGTGTGGGCGGCTCACTGAGCTGGATGAGTTCTCCGTCAACCACGGCGCGGGAAAATCCGGCACCTGCCAACTCCCGGAAGAGGTCCTTGAACTCACCTTTGCGTTCACGAACGACGGGCGCAAGAACCTGAAAACGCGTGTTCTCCGGGAAGCTGAGGATCTGGTCGACGATCTGCTGTGGCGTTTGCCGATCTATCTTCTCTCCGCATTCAGGGCAGTGCGGCACACCGATACGCGCCCAGAGCAGACGCAGGTAGTCGTGAATCTCAGTGACCGTACCTACTGTGGAACGTGGGTTGCGTGAGGTCGATTTCTGGTCGATGGAGACTGCGGGCGATAACCCCTCGATAAAGTCGATATCCGGCTTGTCCACTCGCCCCAGGAACTGGCGAGCGTAGGCGGAAAGAGACTCCACGTAGCGTCTCTGGCCCTCGGCGAAAATGGTGTCGAACGCCAAAGACGACTTCCCGGAGCCGGAGAGTCCGGTGAAGACGATAAACGAATTCCGGGGCAGCTCTACCCCGACGTTCTTGAGGTTGTGCTCACGTGCTCCTTGGACAACGATCTGGGTGGCTTCAGCTCTGGTTTCAGGCACGCGCACAAGTGTAAGCCCGCACCCTTATTCGAACAAGTGTTCTAGAGGCCGGGTTAGCCCTGAGCGCAACCTGTGAAGGAATCCGGCGTGCGCATAGACTGGAGCGCATGGCTCCGGACAACTCCTTGATCTATGACTTGCCCGCAGTGACTCTTCGGCGCATCGCCGTCAGTGAGATGAGTAACAATGTGTATCTCCTCACTGCCAAGAAATCAGGGATCCAGGTTCTGATTGATGCCGCAGACGATCCCGCGGAGATTCACTCGATGATTGCCGAGGCTGCCGGTGACACCCCCTGCTCCCCTGGTCTGCGCGCGGTGCTCACCACTCACGGCCACTGGGATCACATCCGCGCGCTGACCGAGTTCGCCGAGGCAGAGGGAGTGGAGCTGGCGGCTGGAGAGAAAGACGCGGCCGGAATCGAATCCGACAAGGGCGTGACAGTTCACCGCAAGCTCAGGCACGGCACTACGATCCGCTATGACGGAGTAGGTCTTGATGTGCTCCACCTACGCGGACACACCCCGGGATCTGTTGCTTTCGTCTATCCAGTGGAGGACGGACCGACGCATATATTCACCGGAGACTCGCTCTTCCCGGGAGGTGTGGGGAAGACGTCGAGCATTGAGGATTTCCAACAGCTGCTCGATGACGTGGAGTCCAGGATCTTCGCCAAGTTCGACGATGACACCATCGTCCACCCAGGGCATGGGGCCCCCACGACCCTGGGGGCTGAGCGCCCCCACCTTAGCCATTGGCGGGAGCGCGGCTGGTGACGCCACCGCAGGCTACGTCGTCAGCAATCCTGCGCGTCCCCGGATCTTGGGGCACTCCCACCCCAGAACAGCTCTTTGAGGCGTTCCATCAGTGGGCAGAGGATCAAGGGATCACGCTCTATCCCGCCCAGGAGGACGCCATCCTGGAACTGGCGGACTCCCAGCACGTGATTATGGCTACCCCCACCGGGTCGGGGAAGTCGCTGGTGGCCTTGGCTGCGCATTTCTTCGGTCTCGCACGTGGGGAGCGGACCATGTACACGGCCCCCATCAAAGCACTGGTGAGTGAGAAGTTCTTTTCCCTGGTGGGAGTCTTCGGCGCAGAGAATGTCGGCATGGTCACTGGAGACTCTGCGGTCAACGCTAGCGCACCCATTATTTGCTGCACAGCCGAAATTCTGGCCAATGAAGCTCTTCGCGACGGTGCTGAAGCGGAATTGGGTCCCGTGGTGATGGACGAGTTCCACTTTTACGCGGACCCCCACCGGGGCTGGGCTTGGCAGGTTCCGCTGATTGAGCTGCCGCAGGCGCAGTTCCTGCTGATGTCCGCAACCCTGGGCGAGACCACACGTTTCGAGAACCGGATCGCAGAGCGGACTGGACGGGATGTTGTGGTCGTCTCCTCCGCGGAGCGTCCTGTACCCCTGACGTTCGAGTACTCGACCACAGCTTTGGTGGACAAACTCGAAGAACTTGCTGCCAAGCAGCGCGCCCCTGTGTACGTGGTGCATTTCTCTCAGCGTGAGGCTGCGGAGCAGGCTGCGGGACTTATGAGCCTCAACCTCTTATCCAAGACCGAGCGTGAGCGGCTCGGCGAACGGCTCAAGACTTTTCGGTTCGCCAAGGGCTACGGGCAGACGCTCTCCCGCCTCTTGAAGTCCGGAGTGGGAGTCCATCATGCGGGAATGCTGCCGAAGTACCGAAGGCTTGTGGAGCAGTTGGCGCAGGAGGGACTGCTCAAAGTCATCTCCGGAACCGACACTCTGGGCGTCGGCATTAACGTGCCAATCCGCACGGTACTGCTGACCGGTCTTTCAAAGTATGACGGCACACGCGTCCGGCAACTCAACGCGCGCGAATTTCACCAGATCGCCGGCCGAGCCGGCCGTGCAGGTTTCGACACTGAAGGCACGGTCGTCGTCCAGGCTCCCGAGCATGTCATCGAGAACCAGGCCGCAGCGCGAAAACTTGCGGCGAAACACGGTGGAGATGACGCCAAACTCGCGCAGGCGTTGAAAACGAAGCCTAAGAAGAAGCCTCCTGAAGGTTTTATCTCGTGGAGTGAGAAGACTTTCGAGAAACTGATCGTCGCCGAACCAGAACCGATGGTGTCGCGGATGAGGGTTACGTACGCGATGATTCTTCATCTTCTGAATCGGCCGGAGGACCCGGTGATGGCCATGCGCCGGCTCATCACCAGCTCAGATGAGACTCCGGTGCGGCAGGCCCAGCTGCAACGCCGCGCCCTGGAGATACTGCGGGAGTTGTTGACTGCAGGGGTCCTGGAGAAGTTCGAAGAACCTGATGAAGACGGCCGAACAGTGGATCTCACGATCGAGTTGCAGGATGACTTCGCGCTCAACCAGCCGCTTGCTCCATTCGCGGTAGCGGCTCTGGACCTGTTGGATCCGGAGTCAGAAACGTATGCCCTCGACGTGATCAGTGTCATCGAGTCCATCCTGGAAACCCCATACCAGGTGACCGGTGCGCAGGTGAAAAAGCTCAAATCGGAGCGGTTGGCAGAGCTGAAGGCCGACGGTGTGGACTTCACCGAGCGCATGCGAATTCTGGACGATATGACTCACCCGCAGCCGTTGGCTGAGATCTTGGAGCAACAGTTTGAGGTCTACCGAGCCGCTGTCCCGTGGGTCGCGGATCACGAGCTGCAGCCCAAGTCCGTTGTGCGAGACATGATTGAACGCGCCTTCACTTTCATCGACGCCGTCAACTTCTACGGGATAGCCCGCAGCGAAGGAGTGCTGTTGCGCTACCTGACAGACGCGTATCGGACATTGAGCCAGACGGTCCCCACCGCCAAGGTTAACCAAGACCTGGAGGACCTGCTCGAGTGGCTCGGTGAGGTCATCAGGCAGACAGACTCTTCGCTTCTGGAAGAGTGGGAGCGGCTGGCCGCCGGCGATGATCCAGAGAAGCTCGCCGCCTGGCAGAAACAGCGAGACGAAGACGCCGCCTCAACGCCTGCGAGTGGTTTTACGAGTAATGAGCGCGCTTTCGCCGTGCTCGTCCGCAACGCAATGTTCCGTCGAGCCGAGCTGTTTTCCCAGGAAAAGGAGCAGGCATTGGCTGCCCTGCAACGGGAGCAGTCGCCGAATTCCGAATGGGCGAATCCGGAACGCTGGGCTGAGGCACTGGATGGATTCTTCGACGACTACGAGGACGTGTACGTCGATGCCAAGGCGCGCAGCGCCGATTACTTCCGACTGGACAAAAATCCGGCTGACAGGGCTGGCTTTTGGCACGCGGTCCAGGTGCTCGACGACAATAAGGGAAATCACGATTGGGGCATCCACGCTTGGATCGACCTTGCGGCCTCCGACGAGGCCGAAGCCGCAGTCATCACAATTGACTACGTCGGTGAGTTGAGAAACGCGTGATCACCCGTCAACTGGTGGATGGCACATGCGTCACTGAGCACTGGATCACCGTGCCATTGGACTGGTCGGTTCCGAACGGGGAAAAGATTCAGGTGTTTGCCCGCGAGTTCGTAAGCGCCGAGACTCTGGCCAAGGGCCAAGTCCATCTGGATGCTCTGCCCTACCTGCTGTTTCTCCAGGGTGGACCTGGTGGGAAAGGAAACCGGCCCGCGAAGCTGAGCGGATGGATGGCGGAACTGGCTCAGGATTTCCGAATCATCATGCTGGACCAGCGCGGAACCGGGCTCTCCACACGCCTGGACCGGAACAGTTTGAGCGTCCGGGGATCAGCAGAAGAACAAACCAAGTACCTGAGATGCTTCAGGGCCGATTCAATAGTGCGCGACGCCGAGGCGTTGCGCACCCAACTGGGCATCCGGTCATGGACAATATTTGGTCAGAGTTTCGGCGGATTTTGCGCACTGACCTATCTCTCCTTTTTCCCTCACCACCTGGACCGGGCTCTGATCACCGGCGGGTTAGCACCGCTGACCGGTCACGCAGACCAGGTGTACCGCCAAACATATCGGCGCATGGCGGCGCGCAACGTCGAGTACTTTGACCGATTCCCCGAAGACCGGGAGCGTCTCGACGCCGTCTTCGACCACGTCAGGACACAGATTGTCCGGCTTCTGGATGGATCACCGCTCACTGCGGCACGTGTGCAGATGCTCGGCATGGAGCTTGGCGCGAACACCAAGGCAGACTCACTCCATTACCTCTTGGAGGAAGCGTTCGCTGGAGGCACTCTTTCAGACACCTTCCTGGCCGAACTCGGGCAGCGCATCAGTTTCGCCAGTAACCCGATGTACGCCGTGATGCATGAGTCCATCTACGGACTCCCCGGTGAACCTCCCACCAACTGGTCCGCTGAACGGATTTTGGCTGAGTTCCCGGAGTTCTCGGAACAGGCTGCATCGCCCCTGCTGACCGGCGAAATGATCTTCCGCAGTCATATTCGGCTGGATCCGGTGTTGGCGCCGCTCACGGGAACCGCCAATGCCGTTGCCGCGGTGGAAGACTGGAGCCCGCTTTACGATCTGGACCAGCTTGCGCGCAATGAGGTACCCGCAGCTGCCTGCGTGTACACCGATGACGTCTTCGTCGACCGCACCCTGTCTCTGCAGACCGCTCAACGGGTGGCAAACCTCTCGGTCTACGAGACGAACGACTTTCACCACGACGGGATCCACGACGACGGCGCCGCAATCCTCCGCGAACTGCTCCGGCGTACGGAATAGAGGAGGGCCTACTCGGCGGCCTGGATAGCTCGCAGCTCGCGCTTGAGGTCACCCAACTCGTCGCGCAGCCGGGCAGCGAGCTCAAAGTTGAGGTTCTCAGCGGCCCTGTGCATCTGTTCCGTGAGCTGGGCGATCAGATCAGCTGTGTCCTTGGCTGGTGTCTGCGAAGCGAAACTTGGTGCCGCCCCGTTCTGCTCGGCGTCGGCGTCGGCGTCCTTGTGGAACCCAGTGAACCCGCGGTGACCTTTTCCATACTGGAAACCAGTGGCCAGTCCTCCCATCCCTTGGAGCAGATCGGCGGTGTCGTCGTCTTCCCTGGCCAGCTGATCGGTGATGTCCGCAATTTTCTTGACCAGCGGTGTGGGATCGATTCCGTGTTCCAGGTTGTGCGCGATCTGACGATCACGCCGGCGTTCGGTCTCATCGATGGCTCGCCGCATGGAGTCAGTGATCCGATCGGCGTACATGTGGACTTCGCCGTGCAAGTTCCGGGCAGCCCGCCCGATGGTTTGAATGAGGCTCGTGGTGGAGCGAAGGAACCCTTCCTTATCAGCGTCCAGGATGGCCACGAGGGAGACCTCCGGCAGGTCCAGCCCTTCGCGCAGCAGGTTAATCCCGACCACTACATCGAATGTTCCTTTTCGCAGCTCCCGAAGGATCTCGATGCGCTTGAGCGTATCCACATCTGAGTGCAGGTACTCAACCTTCACGCCGTGCTCTAACAAGTACTCAGTGAGGTCCTCTGCCATGCGTTTGGTCAGGGTGGTGACGAGGGTGCGTTCATTGCGTTGGGTGCGTGACCGGATCTCCCCGAGCAGATCGTCGATTTGGCCCTGGGTGGGTTTGACCTCTATCTGAGGATCAACTAGGCCGGTGGGGCGGATGATCTGCTCGACAACCCCATCGGATTGGGCCATCTCGTACTTGCCCGGTGTGGCGGATAGGTAGACGGTCTGGCCGATGCGCTCAAGGAACTCGTCCCACTTCAGTGGCCGGTTGTCCATGGCGGAGGGTAACCGGAAGCCGTGCTCCACCAGGGTTCGCTTACGGGACATGTCGCCTTCGTACATACCGCCGATCTGCGGGATCGTCACGTGGGACTCGTCGACGATCAGCATGAAGTCATCGGGGAAGTAGTCCAGGAGACAGTGCGGCGCGGATCCGGTCTCGCGCCCGTCGATGTGCCGAGAGTAGTTCTCAATGCCGTTGCAGAAGCCCATCTGCTGCATCATCTCGAGGTCGTAGGTCGTGCGCATCCGTAGCCGTTGAGCCTCCAGCAGCTTGTTCTGGGACTCCAGCTCCTGCAACCGTTCGCGCAGCTCGTCTTCGATAGCAGCAATGGCTCTGGCCATCCGGTCTTCACCTGCCACATAGTGGCTGGCGGGGAAGATGTACATCTCTTCCTCATCGCGGACCAGTGTCCCGGTGAGCGGATGAAGCGTGTGGATTGCCTCAATCTCGTCGCCGAAGAACTCGATTCGCACCGCGAGCTCCTCATACATGGGGATGATCTCGACCGTGTCACCGCGTACCCGGAAGGTCCCGCGGTGGAAGTCGGTGTCATTGCGCACGTACTGCATAGCGACGAACCGGCGGAGCAGCTCATCCCGGTCAATCGTCTCCCCCCGCCGCAGAGACACCATTTGCGCGATGTACTCCTCGGGCGTTCCCAGGCCGTAGATGCAGGAGACCGTCGCGACCACGACAGTGTCACGCCTCGTCAGCAGCGCGTTGGTCGCCGAATGCCGGAGACGCTCAACTTCTTCATTGACGGAGCTGTCCTTCTCGATGAAGGTGTCAGTCTGCGGGACGTACGCCTCAGGCTGGTAGTAGTCGTAGTAGGAGACGAAGTACTCCACAGCGTTGTTCGGCAGCAGTTCGCGGAACTCATTGGCCAATTGCGCAGCCAGGGTCTTGTTCTGAACCATGATGAGGGTAGGGCGCTGCAGACGCTCGATCAGCCAGGCGGCAGTCGCGGATTTACCCGTACCTGTGGCTCCCATGAGGACAACGTCTTTTTCCCCACCTTCAACCCGCTCAGCGAGTTCCTCGATGGCGTTCGGCTGGTCGCCTGAAGGCTGGTAGGGGCTTTCCACGGAGAACGGAGCGACGGTCCGGGAGATCTTGGGGGCAAGACTCATGATGAGTAGTCTACGCCTTCATCATCGAATCTGTGTTCGAAGCTTGGTCCATAGACGGTCTGTTTGTGCATGGAGCTCCTCCAACGTGCCAGAGTTGTCCAGCACCACGTCTGCAGCCGCTGCTCGCTTCCAGTCTGTGGTCTGGGCTCTGATCCGAGACTCAGCTTCGCTACGGTCCATCCCACGATCCTCACTCATTCTGCGTACACGCTCGTCTTCGGGAGCCTGTACTACGACGAGAACGTCGAACCGGTCCTGCTGACCCGTCTCGACCAAGAGCGGGATGTCCTCCACGACCACCGACCCATCGGGCGCAGCCTCTCGGAGCCGAGCTGCAGCTTCCCGGACTCTGGGGTGAATGATGGCGTTGAGCCGGCCGCGAGCTTCGTCGTCGTCGAAAATCACCTGCCCCAGTGCTGCACGGTCGAGGGAGCTGTCGGCGGCCACCACATTCGGTCCGAACTCGGTGACGACCTCAGCCAGACCCTCTGTGCCGACCTCGACGACTTCTCGAGCAAGCTCGTCCGCATCGATGATGACTGCACCATGCTCGGCGAGACGCTGCGAGACTGCGGACTTTCCGGAGGCGATCCCACCGGTGAGCCCCACATGAAGAATTCTGGACATGACTCCACTGTAGAGCGTGGTCAGCGCCGGGGCGGGACGTCCCCCGAGTCAGGCGCGGCAGGGTCCACTACAGGGTTCTCACCAGTGCGGATCCGGTACTCGGTGACGACCGGGGGCTGCTCCGCATGTTCGACTTCGGGCGCAGTCTCGGGCTGGGTGCCTTCTGCATAGTCAGGAGCGACGACGGCGTTGGCCAGCGTGTCGTCGTTCTCCTCCATGCGGCGCTCAAACTCCTCAGGTGGCAGGGTCTGAAGCCAGCGGCGCGTGCGCAGGTGCTTGATCTCTCCGGCATCCTCGCGCATCGCTCGGGAGAGGTTAAACATGATGAAGTACCCGAGGATGAAGAACGGCAGACCAAAGACAAGCGCGACGTTCTGCAGCGCCTCCAGTCCACCCTCACCGGTAGCGGTGAGAAGAATCGCAGCGATTGTGCCGATGGCGATGGTCCAGAACGCCCGCTGATGAAGCGGAGCCTTGCCCTCGAAGCCATTGCACATATCGTCCAGCACCAGGGAGCAGGAGTCCATGGAAGTGATGAAGAAGATACCCACCAACATGATGGCCACAGCGGATGTCAGCGTGGCGAGCGGGAACTCGGCGAGGAAGCTGAAGAGTGCGGTTTCGACGCCATCCTCTACGACCGAGTCGACGAGCCCTCCTTCACCGTTGAGCTCAATGTCGAACACTCCTGTGCCCCACACACCGAACCAGATGATGGTGAACAGCGTGGGAAGTCCCAGCACGCCGGTGACGAACTGACGCACGGTACGACCGCGTGAGATGCGCGCGATGAAAATGCCGACGAATGGCGCCCAGGCAATCGTCCACGCCCAGTAGAAGATGGTCCAACCTTCCTGCCAGCCGGTATCGGAGAGGGTGTCGTTCCACCAAGCCACCTCAGGCAGGAGGCCCAGGTATACGCCCGTCCACTCGAACATTCCGCGCAAGAGGTACACAGTAGGTCCGGTAACCAGGATGAACACCAATAGCGCGATCGCCGTCCAGATGTTGAAGTTGGAGAGCTTCTTAATTCCCCTCTCCACGCCGAGGACTGAGGACACCGTGGCTACCAAGGTCACCACACCGATGATCACAATGAAGGCCCACCAGACATCCGGCAGCCCAACAAGCTGGGCCAGTCCTGCATGGATCTGCATAGTCCCCAGTCCAATGGAGACAGCAACGCCGAAAATGGTGCCGACAATTGCAAAAACGTCAATGGCTTTGCCGATCGGGCCATGAATCCCGTCGCCCAAAATCGGCTGGAAGATGGAGGACACGCGCGGGGGAAGTTTGCGCTTGTAAATGAAGTAGGCGAACGCCAGTCCGGGCAGCGTGAAGATCGTCCAGGTGTGCAGTCCGAAGTGGTACAGGGTGAAGCCCATCGCTTCGCGGGCTGCTTCCTCCGTGCCGCCTTGAATACCGAGCTGCTCTCCGCGCGGCGGAGTGTCAAAGTGGTACGCCGGTTCGGCCACAGCCCAGAACATGAGGATCGTGCCGATTCCTGCGGCGAACAGCATGCCGAACCAGGAGATATCGCTGTGTTCGGGACGCTCGTGGTCGTCTCCCAGGCGCATCAGGCCGAAGCGCCCCACGGCCATCCAGAGCAGAAAGATCAAGAAAATCGTGACGCCTGAGACGTAGAACCAGCCCAGGTTCTCATAGAGCCATCCAGAGCCGGTGCCCCAGAAATTCCCCATGTCCTCGGGAATGATGAGCGTGACGACCACGAAAACTGTGATGATGGCCGCTGAAATGAAGAATATGACTGGACTTGTCCGGAGCCTAAACAGGTCGTGGACCTTCTCTAGCATCTGTTCCTCCCACGTTGAGCACAGGCCTGAGAAGGCCCTGGACGGTGCCCTACCGTAAGCAGGATTCGCCCATAAAAGCAACAAAACCCGCTCACTCCCAAGGGACTGAGCGGGTTTTGTTCAGCTAATTATCAGCTAATGACTACTTTCCGGTGAGCTTCTCCCGCAGGGCTGCGAGGGCCTCATCCGATGCCAGTGTTCCGGCGTCCTCGGTCTCAGGCTGTGCCGAGGAGTAGTTCGACGGAGCCGGCTCCGACTTGCGTCCGCTTGACGAGGATGACGAGGACGTCGAGGACATTGACGCTTCGGCTGCTGCCTCGGCGTCAGCCTCGATGGCCTTGCGCACCTGGTCCTTGTGGCTCTCCCAGCGTTCCTGAGCAATGGCGTACTGAGCTTCCCACGCGGCGCGCTGCTCTTCGTAGCCTTCCATCCACTCGTTGGTCTCTGGATCAAAGCCCTCGGGGTACTTGTAGTTGCCCTCGTCGTCGTACTCAGCGTCCATGCCGTAGAGAGCGGGATCGAAGTCTTCAGCTTCTGGCTCCACACCCTCATTGGCCTGCTTCAGCGACAGGCTGATCCGGCGGCGCTCCAGGTCGATGTCGATGACCTTGACGAAGACATCGTCATTGACGGAGACAACCTGCTCGGCCAGATCCACGTGGCGAACTGCCAGCTCGGAGATGTGCACCAAGCCTTCGATGCCGTCTTCGACGCGGACGAAAGCGCCGAAGGGCACCAATTTGGTGACCTTGCCCGGAACAATCTGACCCAGCGCGTGGGTCCGAGCGAAGGTCTGCCATGGGTCTTCCTGGGTGGCCTTCAAGGACAGCGAGACACGCTCGCGGTCCATGTCCACCTCGAGAACCTCTACGGTGACCTCGTCGCCGACTGAAACAACTTCCTGCGGGTGGTCGATGTGCTTCCAGGACAGCTCGGAAACGTGAACCAGGCCGTCGACACCGCCCAGATCGACGAAGGCGCCGAAGTTGACGATGGAGGAAACCACACCGGTGCGCACCTGACCGCGCTCGAGCTTGTTCAGGAAGGTGGAGCGCACCTCGGACTGGGTCTGCTCCAACCATGCACGGCGGGAAAGAACCACGTTGTTGCGGTTCTTGTCCAACTCGATGATCTTGGCTTCGAGCTCCTGACCGATGTACGGGGCCAGGTCACGGACACGACGCATCTCCACCAGCGAGGCGGGGAGGAAGCCGCGCAGACCGATATCCAGAATCAGACCGCCCTTGACCACCTCAATGACTGTGCCTGTGACGACGCCGTCCTCATCCTTGATGCGCTCAATGTCACCCCAAGCACGCTCGTACTGAGCACGCTTCTTGGAGAGAACCAGACGGCCTTCCTTGTCCTCCTTCTGGAGAACGAGAGCCTCGATCTGATCGCCGACGGCCACGACCTGGTCGGGATTCACGTCATGCTTGATCGACAGTTCGCGGGAAGGGATGACGCCTTCAGTCTTGTACCCGATGTCCAGCAGGACTTCGTCACGGTCGACCTTGACGATCGTGCCTTCTACCAAGTCTCCGTCGTCGAAGTACTTCATCGTGGCATCGACGGCTGCTAGGAACTCTTCTTCAGTTCCGATGTCGTTGATGGCGACCTGGGGGGCACCGGGGGCGGTTGCAGTGGTGGTCATGTAGTAGGTGTTCCTATGGGGATTGTGTGATTGGGTCAGTGCACTGTTCTTATCTGGCACTGATCGGCGGACAATTGCAGGGCGCCCGGAGTCATACAAAAATCGTATGATTCTCGAGCGGGATCTGTCAGAAGTCAGACACGACTCTGTGCGCAGAACGCGCCCGTTTAGTCTATACTCCTGCAACAACCTGGCACAACCGCACACCTTCTATGACGACGACGCCCTCTTGCCTGGCCAACGCCATAGGACGTTCCGCGGTGCCACACCTTCGGTCCCATCGAAGCTCCCAGCTCAGCTGGAGATTCGACGTTCTGCGGGATTCCCAAGAGGACATCTCGTAGCTGCGGCCCAGAGTCCCAGTGGGTGTTGCACAGTCGCTGCTAGAAGTGCGTGGCGCAGTGCGGGGCGGTTGCAAGATCGACGGTGGCTGAGAATGCTGCCCAATCGGCCTCATCCTCAGCAGTGATCCGACCCGCATCACGCATGGTCAACACGGAGACGTCTCCGAGGTAGAGGGAGCCAAGTGCCGCAACGTCCAGCCAGAAGTGCTGCGGTGCGGTCGCGCTCTCAGTACTGGTGACCTGAGCGACACCACCAGAGACCGAGACGGTGAACACCCCGTCAGCGATACCCAGAGAGTCGTTGATGGTGAGGCTGAATTCACCGTCAGCGTTCCATGCGCGCGCTTCCAGAGCCGCCACCGGGTTGAGCACGCGAATCCAGAGAACGTCACCGAGGCTCGTGGTCTTCACTGCCCGGGGGTTAACGAGTGCGTGCTGCAGCGGATCCGACACCGGCGAACCGTTGGGCGTCACGATGCGCTCCACGAGGTCCATACCGGCCAAATGCCGGAGCAGCTCGATTCGGCTGGTCGCATCAACAGCGATCAGATCGCGGATGCGCATAGTGGAGGGTTCGGTGTCCCAGCCTGCAAAGGTGAAGACCACATAGCCGCCGATGCTTCCGTCTTCTCGGACGTGCACAGCAGCCCGTGCTTTGCGGTCCCAGCTGGTGATGTTCTCGGGGTCCCAGCGGGCGGTGCCAGTTTCCCAATACGTGGACTGCCGGTCGACTGAGCCGCGGGTATTTGAATGAAACTGGGCGAAAACTTCCTTGAGGACGTCTTTGGTCTTGGAGGGGTCAACGGTGAGGACTTTGCCGACCTGCGGGGTCGTCAGTGCAAAACCATCCCCTGCAGCAGAGGCGTTGATCTGCAGGCCGCGGAGCCGAGTCGCAGCCCCGAAGCCGAACCGACCGTAGATTCCACCTTCAGAGACTGTCAGTGCAGCAAGCGCCAGTCCGTCCTGGACGGCGCTGGCCAGCCGGCTCGTCATCATGTGTTTGAGAATGCCGCGGCGCCGGAAGCTTGGGTTGACTGTCACCCCAGTGATCAGACGTGCTGGCAGAGGCTCTGGGCCTCCCGCGTTGATGGTCTTGTCGTAGTCGACGAATGTGCCCACTGGGTGATCTGGATCGAACCCAACTGTCTCCAGTGCCCCGCCCCAGGGCTCCAGGGCAGCGAAACCTCGGTCTACATAGACGCCGGTCAGTACCTGAGCATCTGCGTCACCGACGGAATGAAGCCGTTCCAGCTGCTCATCGCTGTACCACGGCTCATAGAAGCCGTATTCGACGGACCGAATAAAGGCAGCAGTACTTGCGTCCGGCTTACCAGCTTCACCGCTTCCAGGTTCGAATGTCCTGCTGGACAATCCTTCGGCCAGCGGAGAGACGGAGGGAGTCTGGGGGGCATACACGGGAGTCACCGAACCAGCCTAACCTCTGATGTGCCAGCCTGCTGATGTACACGCGGGATGTCAGGCCCAAACTCTGTGACGGTGCGCTTCAGTGCGCCGCACTGTGCCAGGAGTGCCCGACACCCACGTGCACATCGAGCGGCACATCAAGATCCGCAGCGGCTCCCATTTTGTCGATCAGCAGCGCTTCGACCTGCTCCTGTTCGCCTGGGGCGACCTCGAGAACCAACTCGTCGTGGACCTGCAGCAGCACCCGCGAGCTCAGCCCCCACTCAGTCAGCCCGGCGTCCACGTCGATCATCGCGCGCTTGATGATGTCCGCCGCCGACCCCTGAATGGGTGCGTTGAGCGCCGCCCGCTCAGCCATTTGCCGCAGCTGCCGGTTGTCGCTGGTCAGATCCGGCAAATAACGACGACGCCCGTAAAGAGTGGAGGTGAACCCGTCTTTCTTTGCCTGCGCGACTACGTCGTGCAGGTAGTCACGGACGGCGCCGAAGCGTTCAAAGTACTCATTCATCAGTTCCCGGGCCTCATCGACGCCGATCCCCAACTGCTTGGACAGACCGAAGCTGCTCAGTCCGTAGACGAGCCCATAGCTCATGGCCTTGATTTTGGACCTCTGCTCAGCCGACACGTCCTCGGTTCCAACACCAAAAACGCGGGCGCCGACAAAGTTGTGCAGGTCCTCCCCCGCACGGAATGCCTCAATCAGCGCCTGGTCACCTGAGAGGTGTGCCATGATTCGCATCTCGATCTGGGAGTAGTCGGCGGTGAGCAAAGTCTCGTACCCCTGGCCCACCACGAATGCATCCCGGATTTTCCGCCCGGACTCAGTGCGCACCGGGATGTTCTGCAGATTCGGGTGCAGACTCGACAGCCGACCGGTGGCCGCCACTGTTTGGGCGTAGGTGGTGTGAATGCGCCCATCGTCCCCTACGGCCTCCATCAGCCCCGTGACGGTCTGGCGCAGTTTTGAGGCGTCACGGTGGTTCATCAGATGCACCAGAAAGTCGTTCTGCGTCTTTGCGAGCAGGTCCTGCAGGGTCTCCACGTCGGTGGAGTATCCCGTCTTGTTCTTCTTCACCCCAGCGGTGGGAAGTCCCAGCTCCTCGAACAGCACAGCCTGCAACTGCTTGGGCGAGCCGAGATTCACTTCGTGCCCGACCACTGAATAGGCCGCCTGGGCGGATTCGTTGATGGATGCCTCGAACTCAGCGTCGAGGGACTCAAGGCGTTCGCGGCTGACCGCGATTCCAGTGAGTTCCATCTTCAGCAGAATCTCTGCCAAGGGAAGCTCCAGTTCGTAGAGGAGCTTGTCCGCTTGCCGCTCGGTCAGCTCGGCGTGCAGCGTGGCGGAGAGCGGGTGTAACAGCATGCCATGCACTGCCGCACGCGCCAGATCTTCTTGCGTCACACCTGGAATGACATCTTGGTCGAAGAGATCCAGCTGGGCTCCGTCGGCGCTTTGCGGGGCGAACTCCTCGCCGCCTATATAGTCGGCCGGTTCGGTGGAGTAGCTGAGGTACTGGGTGACGAGGCCTGCAAAGGCGAAGTTCCTCCGGTCCGGCTGGACCAGATACCCAGACAGCAGAGTGTCTTCCACAGTGCCGCGCAGACTGAGTCCGCGCCACGCCAATCGCTTACCTGCGTCCTTGACGTCGTGGACCAGTTTGGGAGCGTCGGTGTTGGCGAGCCAGGCAGCCAGTACCGCTTCCAGTTCGGCGTCGGCTTCGGTCAATGAAATGGCAAGCCCGGTGACGGGTGCGTCCGGGGATTCGGCCGCCGGAACGACGACGAGGGCCAGCACCTCCGCCCCCCGAGCCGCTTCGTCTCGCTTGGCCTTGGTAGACAGCGATTCGCCGGATCGGTCCAGACACAGTGCCAAAGCCAAGGGCGCGTCGTCGTGCTGCTCAATGAACGCTGTGAAGTCGGCCGCAGTGCTCCCGGCGCGGACCTGCGGAAGGCTCTGGGTGGGCTCCGCAGACAGATCAGCGTCGGGAAAGCGAGCGGCGAAGGTGTCAAAGAGCCGTTCACGGATCTGGTTGAACTGCAGCGCGTCGAATAGCGGCTCAACGGCCTCTCTGTCGGGTGTGCTCAGCACACAATCCTCGAGTCCCACGGGAAGCTCTAGGTCTGTCACCAACCGGTTGAGCTCAAGGTTGCGCTCCACATCGGCCAGTGCGGCGCGCAGGTTCTCCCCCGCTTTGCCCTTGATCTCTTGGGCATGTTCGATGATTCCACGTGCTGAGCCGTACTCACCGATCCATTTGGCAGCGGTTTTTGGGCCGACCTTCGGCACTCCTGGGAGGTTGTCAGCGCTCTCACCCACCAGGGCGGCTAGGTCCCGGTACTGGTCGGGGCGTACCAGGTACTTAGCCTCGACCCCGGCAGGGTCCAGCCGGACTGATTTGGTGACTCCGCTGGTGGGGTAGTCCAGATGGGTGTTCTCCGTGACCAGCTGAAGTGCGTCGCGGTCCCCGGAGACAATCACGGTCTGCCAGCCGGCTTCTTCGGCACGTGTGACGTAGGTGGCGACGATATCGTCGGCTTCATAGCGTTCAACGGTGACGGCAGGGATGTTCAGAGCAGCAGCGACCTCTTTGATCAGGTCGATCTGTCCGGCAAACTCTGCAGGTGTCTTATCGCGTCCACCCTTGTAGTCGTCGTAGGACTCATGCCGGAATGTGGGAGTGTCCAGATCAAAGGCGAGGGCTATATGCGTCGGAGCCTCTTCGCGGATCAGTTTCAGCAGCATGTTTGTAAAGCCGTGCACCGCATTGGTGTACTGCCCCGTTGACGTGCGGAAGGAATCCGTGGGCAGGGCGTAGAACGCCCGGAACGCCATGGAATGTCCGTCGATTACCAGTAGTTTGTTGCCCTCGTCGCTCACACGGACAGCCTACCGTCCGCATGCTGGCTAAGCTGAAGTCCATGAGCTTTGACGCATATGGTCCAGAGTTTCCCACTCCTGGAGTTCCTACCCCCGTCCCTGACGAACACCAGCGCCGCGCGAGGATGATGGCCGCCGGTGTCCCGGAGAAGTACTGGGATTGGATGGGGCCGCACGGCACTTCTGCGATGAGCGCCAAGCTGGGTCTGAAGTTCGTAGAGATGAGTCCGGAGAAGATCGTGGCAACTGTGCCGGTGGGAGGCAATGAGCAGAACGTCGGCCTCTTCCACGGTGGTGGGCACTTTGTGATCGCTGAAACGCTGGGGTCAATCGCATCGATCTTCCATGTGCGAGCCAATCTGGGGTTAGTGCGTCAGGTGGTCGGCACTGAGCTCTCGGCCACACATCACCGGGCGGCGACCAATGGGCTGGTGTGGGGAACGTGCACGCCCCTCAATGTGGGAAGGCAATTGGCGGTTCATGAGATCGTCATGCGCGACGATGAGGGCCGACGTCTGTCCACAGCTCGGATGACCAATATGATTCTCCAGCCGCGGGACTGATCAACGTTCCAAGAAGTGCTGCAGAGCACGCTCGATTGCTTCGGCGTGAGCTTCTGCGGTGTACCGTCGGCGGACAAGTTCCAGTCCGTGCGTTCCCATTCGGTGGGCTTCTTCTGGGGCCGCGAGCAGAGACACCAGGGTGTTGCGCAGGGAGTCGATGCTGCCGGCTTCGTAGTACCGGCCGGTGTGACCTTCAATGACGGCCTCGATCTCAGGTGAGGAGTCTCTGTTGCCGGACTCCGCGATGACCGGCACACCGAAGCTGAGTGCTTGGATGACGTTGAGACCAGCTCCCCCGATGGCGAGGGCAGCATCTGCCTCCGCGTAATGGCTTCTGATCTGGTCGAAGTCGTACACCGCACCAAGGAAGGTGGCCTGGACCCCGGCCTGGGCGAACACTTCCTCAAGCCGCTCACGTTCAGAGCCTTCCCCGATGATGACCACGCGAGGCGAAGTCAGCTCCGAAGGCCAAGTCGCCAACGCCTGAGCCAGGATGTCGAGCCGATGGCGGGTAGTCAGGCGGGAGGAGTAGATCAGGGTGGGCCGCTCGCTGACACTGTCGCCGCGAAGCGGTGCCTCTGGCAGCTGCGCACCGGAATACAGACTGTTGTAGATCACCTGGATCTTCTGCGCAGAGAGACCGTACTGCCTCGCGAGCTGGTGAGCTCCATCACCGTAGACCAAGAGGCCATCGGTCAGGGCGTAGAACGTCAGCCTCAGTCTGAGCTTGAGCCCAGATTCTGGGCGCTTCCAACCGTGGCCCCAGAGCAGCACGCGACGTCCGCGGAGCTTTCCGAGCAGGCCCGCCACCCAGGCGGAGACGGTGTAGATCCGGCCTTCGAGTACATAAGCGTCGTAACCGCCTCGCCAGACTGCGGCGACATGTCCGTGTTCCCACCAAAGTGGCCCTACGGAACTGGTCTTCACCGGCTTCACCTGGGTGAGGACAGCGGCAGAGGCTTCCGCGATGTGGTCAGCCGTGCTCGCTTCGCTGTTCTTGAACCGACCAACCAGATCGTAGGTGAACTGTTTTGATGCCTGAAGGCGCCGCACCAGGGGTTCGCGGTAGTGGGAGACAGTGGGTTGGATCTGGAACCGGATATGGGACGGCTGGGTGCGCTTCACGGAATCCATCCTGCCCTGGGTCGGCCGTGGTGAGGCTCATCAACACTCAGTTTTGCGCCGGCCTGCGTGCTTGATAAGGTGACTAAGCGCTCAACGCGGAGCGGGGGTGTAGCTTAGTGGCAAAGCTCCAGCCTTCCAAGCTGGTCACGCGGGTTCGATTCCCGTCACCCCCTCCATTACGTTTCTGCCATCGCCCGGTACAGTCGAGGTGTGGCAGTACATAGACTCAGCATCATTGTGCCAGTGTTCAACACTGGGGAGCATCTCAGGACTCGGGCCTTTCCTTCACTGGTCCGACTCCCCAACTTTGAGCACATCCATGTGGTGCTGGTTGACGATGGGTCCACCTACGCGGAGACCCGCGACGCCGTGCGAGAGCTTGCCGCCGCACATCAGAATGTCACGTCCTTCTTCCACGAGGCCGGCGGCTCGGGTTCGGCCTCCCGGCCCCGCAACACAGGCATGGACTTGGCCGACACCGAGTACCTGGGATTCTTGGACCCGGATGACGAGTTCCTCGGTTCAGGGCCCTGGCCACTGGTCGAGGCCTTGGACAACCATCCGAACGCTGAGCTGGCCATCGGTCGCCAACAACGGATTTACTCAGACCGCACCGAGCAGGTCGACAATGTCTCTCACTATGCCCGCACGTCTCTAACCGACGGTCTTTACCGGGCCGGGGGTGATGTGCTCGCCAGCTCCCGCTTCCGCCCCAGCAACCTCAGCAGCATCGTGATCCGTACTGAGTGGCTGAAGCGCACCGGAATACGGCAGGTGATTGGAGCCGCCGGCCAGGACTCATTGTTCTTCCGGCAGATTTTCGCTGAGGCGACGAGCTTCGCTGCGGCTTCTGCTGAGATCTACGCCTATCACGCGGAGACTCCGGGCTCCATGGTGAACACTGTCACCGTTGAGTACTTCGCCAAGTGCCTGGTACGTGAACGCGCCCAGGTTGAGTGGCTGCGCTCCGCGGGCCTGGTCGACAGTTATGTGGCGCATGGTTTCGAGAGGGCCTTTGCCTGGTATCTGCCAAGGCTGCGTCGGATGCCCAAACCTCAGCGCCGCGAGGCCCGCGCCGTTCTCCATAAGATCGCAAGTCTGTATGTGGACCCTGCCCAGCATCGTTGGCGGTACCCGGAAGTGATGGCGTTCTTTCGGCGTGCGTCGATTCCATCGGTTGAGGGGCTAAAACCGTTAACGGCTGTCGCCCGCCGCAGAGCCCGGAAGACTGCCGGGCAGGCCATTTTGGCGGGCCGGAGACTCAACTCTTCCGTGCGTACTCGACGCGACCTTGACCCATGAGCGACTGCAACATACCTATTCCCTCACAGAGGTAATAGTCATCGGTATAGGTCACAGTGCGTCCGCGGGCTCTCCTACTGAATCGACGGACGGCTCCGTAACTGGCCCGAGCGAGGCCTTCTGCAGCCAATGCCACAGTGTCCGAGCTCGAAGGTGAGGTGCGGGCTCTCTTCTTCGCCACTCTCACGTGTCCGCCCCGTTGAGCACGACGCCGCAGCCACTGCTGGGTTGCCCGCTCCAAGGGCACGTGCTCGGTCACCACAGCCTCGGCACACCACCAATACTTGGCCCCCGCGTCCATCATGCGTTCGAAGAGGTCGGAGTCCGAACCGCCGATGAAGTTGAACGTCTCATCGAATCGGAACCCTCTTCCGCCTCGACCAGGGGGTTGGAACCACCTGGCCAGGACTAGCGTGTTATTCGTGGCCACTCTGCGTGGGTGCGGTCCGCTGGGGAAATCTGTCCTTCTCACGTAGCCATAGCTGCTCACCCAGCTCGGTTCTCCCCCCTCAAAAATAGGGACAACTGGTCCCGTGACCGCATCTGCTGAGGATTCCCGTCCTGCGGTGAGCAGCGCGGCGAACCACTCTGGCGTCACCTGTTCATCATCGTCGAGAAATACGACCGCTGTCGCATCTGCTGGGACGGTCTCCAATGAGGTGTTGCGTGCCGTGGCAATTCCCGGGCGAGGCTGGTGGACATACCGTGCGTCCGGATAAGACTGAACCAGGTCTTCGGCAGTTGGCTCCGGGGAGTTGTCCACCACGATGAGTTGCGGCTGGTTGATGGTGGAGCCGGCGGGCATCCGCACTGATCGCAGTGAGTCCAGCAGACGAGCCAACAGGTCATTGCGCTGATAGGTGCATATCAGCAACCACGTAGTCTCTGGTGTGGGGCCTTCAGCTCTGGCCGGGCTATCCGTCACGGCTGATGCTCTGGCCTAACTGGCGACCCACCTGAAGGCCCAGCGGTTCATCGTCATCCGGCACTGCGATCGTCCCGGGCTCCCCCTCCAAGGACTCTGTGTGCCTCATGAAGTCACCCATATTCTCATCGGCGAGAGATTCCCGGAGCAGATCCATCATCTCCTCATCAGGGAGGATGACCTGCGCGCCGCCGGAGGTGGTGTACGGCTCCCCTGCCGGCATGGTGAAGGTGTGGATATCGTTTCCGCGGAGGTTGGTCATGTCGAGGGCATAGCTGACGATGGTGTCGGCATCCAGTCCGGAGTCCATCTCCATATAGGGAAGGATGGCTTCCAGTACGCCGAAGATTCGTTGGGGGTTCGTCAGAGTGTCTCCAGAGAGGAAGCGCTCGGCGATTGCTCGCATGACCAGTTGCTGGTTCTCCACCCGAATATGATCGCTGGTGGGGAAGGACTTCCGCTCACGGACAAAGCGCAATGCGCTCGATCCTTCCAGTCGAATTGAACCTTCAGGGTAAAACGCAGGATTCTGCTGACCTGCGGAGAAGGACCGTGGATTGTCGACGTAGACACCGCCCAACTCCGTGGTGAGATCCTCGAACCCATCGAAGTCTATGGTCACCACATGGTCGATATGCGTATAGAGCAGGTCTTCTACCGTATCCACGGCTAGGTCAAGGCCACCGGCCGAGAGCGCAGTGTTTATGCGGCCCTCCCCCTCGCCTGGGACGTCAACCCAAAGGTCTCGCATGATGGACATAACGTATATGCCTGAACGATC
Source organism: Nesterenkonia haasae (assembly GCF_010119385.1). Classification (GTDB taxonomy): domain Bacteria; phylum Actinomycetota; class Actinomycetes; order Actinomycetales; family Micrococcaceae; genus Nesterenkonia; species Nesterenkonia haasae. The sequence continues at coordinate 172,455 of NZ_VFIE01000017.1, read as the reverse complement.
TTCGGGGATGTGCACCAGCATCATGGCGTCGGAACGTTCGCCTTCTTCGCCAGTTTCCTGGCGGTACTCCTCTTCGTTCTCACCGCGGCTGTCTGAACCGAGCAGCAGAACGTTCACAGTTCCTTCGGCGGTCCTGTATGCAGTGTCGTCGTCAAGGTCGTCCAATTCTTCGATGACGTTGCGTTCCTCTTGGAAGACTGTCTGCAGCCTGTTGATATAACCATAGGCGACGATGCCGGCCACCACGACGACGGTGGTCAGGACCGCCAGCGTAATCATGGTGATGCGAAACCTACGGCTGCGATGCTTCTTCGGAGTTGGTTCTGGTGCTGAATCGACCGATGCCGAGCCTGATGGAATCACACCACCTCTGGCACGTCGGGGACGGTGCTTCTCGCTCACCGATTCGGCCTTCCTCTCACTCTGCGTCCGGTTCGTACCGGTCCAGCACCAGGGTCAGGACATCTGCCTGCCCTCGACCTCCGGTGAGTTCCTCGACGGTGACCCGAGCGGCGTCTCGCTCGGCTTCCTTCTTGGATGGCCCAGTGCCCTGGGCGTACTCGGTGCCACCGATGCTCACCGTGGCCCGGAATGATTTGCGGTGATCAGGCCCGAAGTCTTCAATGAGGTACCGGATATCACCCATATCGCGTGCGGCGGCCAGCTCTTGAATGGTAGTCTTCCAGTCCTTGCCCGCGGTCATGGCCTCAGTGTCGCTGAGCAGTGGCGTCACCAGTCGCAGCACGAGCGCCCTCGCTGTTTCGAATCCTTCGGCGGAGTAGACCGCGCCAATGATGGCCTCCATTGTGTCGGCCAGAATGGAGTCCTTCTCAGCACCCTTGGTGCGCAGCTCCCCAGTCCCGAGCCGGATATGCGGACCGAGTTCCATGGCGCGGGCAATTCGCGCAAGCGCACGGGTGGACACCAGAGCGGGGCGGAGCTTGGCAAGGTCGCCCTCGTCGAGCTCGCCGAAGGTGCTGAAGAGGTAATCGGTGACCACCAGCTGCAGGACGGCGTCACCTAGGAATTCCAGGCGCTCATTGGTCGCCAGGCCGTCATTTTCGTAGGCGTAGGACCGGTGGGTCAGGGCAAGACGAAGAGCCTCGGGGTCAATGTGTACCCCAAGGCTCTTCTGAAGTGTCTCCGGCTCGTTCAATCCTTGCGAACAGGTGAAGTCAGGCGTCGGCGACTTTGCGGCCCTTGTACTCGAAGAACAGCGGAGTGTCTGCCGAGTCGGTCACCAGCTTCGCCTGGTGCGGACGGCTGTAGACGACACGACCGTTCTCCACTGTCTTCACCAGGGTTGGCGCTTCGGCCTTCCACTGCGAACGACGGTGACGGGTGTTGGCACGGGACTTCTTCCGCTTCGGAACAGCCACGGTGTCCTCTTCTCTCTCAGTTGACTAACAGTTGACTACGACGACGTGTCGTCGTCTTCATCATCTTGATTCAGTGTATCTGCCAAGCTTGCAAGCGCAGCCCAGCGTGGGTCGAGCTGCTCGTGGTCGTGTCCGAGATCGTCTTCCATGCGGAATCCGCAGTGGGAACACAATCCCGGGCAGTCTGCCCGGCACACCGGCTGGAATGGCAGTGCAGTGACCATGAGGTCCCGCAATACCGGCTCCAGTTCGAGGGTCAGGTCTGCGGTGACTTCCCGAGTTTCCTCGTCGTCACCGTCTGCTTGGTTTGCCTCTGGTGTCCAGGAGTAGAGCTGCATAACGTCAACAGTCAGCGGGAAGCCTATGGCATCCAGGCAACGCCCACACTGACCGGTGACCTCTGCGGAGGCGGTTCCCGAGAGCAGTACTCCCTCGTGCACAGATTCAACTCTGAGGTCGAGGTCTAGATCGCTATGTTCGGCAATGCCGACCAGAACTGTACCTAGCCCAGACGGAGCTTCCACCGTGCGGGAGAGGGTGCGCTGAGCTCCAGGATGGCCTTTGAGCTCTCTGACGTCCACGTGCAGCAAATAGTCCTGCTGTGGATGTTTCACAGCGGACAACACTACAGGACTCAGAGGGTTTGAGCGAACTCCTTGAGCCACGGCCTCAGCTCGGGCCCGAGGTCCTCTCGCTCTGCGGCCAGTGTCACCACTGCTTTGATGTAGCTGAGTTTATCGCCTGTGTCATAGCGCCGGCCGCGGAAGACCACCGCATGAACTCCCCCTCCTTCTTCAGGGGGCTTGGCGGCCATAGCTTGCAAAGCATCAGTCAGTTGAATTTCGCCACCCTTGCCTGGTGGGGTCCGTTCCAGCTCAGCGAAAATCTCGGGATGGAGCACGTAGCGGCCGATGATGGCCAGGGTGCTGGGCGCCTCTTCAACGGGGGGCTTCTCCACCAGGCGGTGTACCGGCACGACATCAGCACCGGGTTCCTTGTCGTGGCCCCCAGCGTCGATGACGCCATAGGCGGACACTGCGTCCTCCGGAACCTCCATGACCGCGATGACGGAACCACCCAGACGCTCCTGGGTCTCCATCATGGTAGTGAGGAGCTCGTCACGTGCGTCAATGAGATCGTCACCGAGCAGGACCGCGAAGGGCTCGTAACCCACATGCTGCTTACCGCACAGCACAGCATGCCCTAGGCCCAAGGCCTGGCCCTGGCGGACGTAGTGCAGGTCCCCTAGGTTGGTGGCGTACTGAATGGCCTCCAACTTCTTGGTGTCGCCCTTGTCTCTCAGCGTCGCCTCGAGGACCGGGGCGCGGTCAAAATGGTCTTCCATGGACCGCTTGTTCTGGCCGGTGATCATGAGAATGTCGTCCAGGCCAGCCTTCGATGCTTCTGCCACCACATACTGGATCGCAGGCTCATCAACTACTGGAAGCATTTCCTTCGGCATCGCCTTTGTGGCAGGTAGGAATCGTGTGCCCAAACCTGCGGCGGGAATGACGGCTTTTTTAATCCGCTTACTGATGCTCATGGAGGTACCCTACCGCGATTGACCAGTATGTCCTCCATCTTTTAACCTCTTTTGCACCGCTCGCGGAATAAATTCGGACACTTCCCCACCTAGAGAGTGCACCTCTTTGACCAGGGTGGATGACAAGTGCGTATAACGCCCGTCAGCAGTGAGAAATACGGTCTCCAGACTCGTCAAGTGACGATTCATGGTGGCCATTGAGGCCTCGTAGGCCAGGTCGTGGGCCCCCCGGAGACCCTTGATGACGGCTGAGGCGCCCACTTCTTTGCAGAATTCGGTCAGAAGCACTCCGGGCCGCAGAGGCTTCACCGTGACACCTCTGAGGTAGGAGAAGGTCTCCTGCGCCATAGCGATCCGCTCGTCTAAGGGGAACATGGGGCTCTTGTGCATATTCGCCGACACCGCAACGATGACTTCTTCGAATAGATTTGCTGCCCGGGCGATGATCTCGACGTGACCATTGTGCATGGGGTCGAAGGATCCTGGACACACTGCTGACTGCATGATCATCCCACCTGGCTTGGCGTCGTCGTGTTTGGGGTTCTCGGGTGCCGCGCTGCGTTCTCCACCACACTGAGAAATTTGTCAAAGAGCAAATCTCGGTCGAACTCTCGCTGCGCAAGGGCCAACGCCGCCTGGGAGCCGGATGAGACGTCTATCAGCCCCGAACGCATCCCTTCCAGAAGTTGATCAGCTGCCGTCGCCGGGTTTCGAGAGAGCTGCCACCCGGCATTGTTCGCCGCGAGCACCTCAGGAAGCCACCCAGCATGGTTGAAGACCACCGGACGAGCGGCTGCCAGGGCGTCGAAGACCTTATTCAGGGAATTGATCTCCAAGGACGGGTTATCCACCAGAGTCGAAACCGCGATATCGGCCGCCGGGAGCATCCGTTCTATCTCCGTGCGCGGAATCTTCCCGGGAAGTACCTGTAACGGACTCAGCCCGAATCCGCTGGCGACCCTTCGGCACTTCTCAGTGTCGGCGCCTTCTCCGTATGCGACCACACGGAACTTCTCGCCGCGCTGGTGGAGTTCGCCGGCGAGTTGGATAAGCCAGGGCACGTCATACGTCACACCGAAGCTGCCGGCGTAGAAGAGCACGGTCTCGTCATCGGCCCATCCGAGCTCCGCGCGGACCTCGCTGCGGCTGTGCCGGGATGGGGCAAAGTTCTCCACATCGGAGGCATTAGGCACCACTGTGGTGCCGACTTTGGGCCAGACCCGCTTCACACCGGCTTCCATGCCGGGTGACAGGGCGATGACATGGTCAGCTGACCGGTATGCGGCCTTCTCCAGCTTCTCAGCAGCCCAGATAGCTCCCCGATTCTTCAGGAAACCCAACGCCACGGGAGCTTCTGGCCACAGGTCGCGGACTTCGAAGACGAACGGTGCCCGTCGGATTGTCGAAGCGATCATGCCTGGCACAGCGGTGGTCAGTGGTGTGGAGGAAGCGAACACGACATCCGCCTTGACTTTGGATGCGAACCAGCTGGCCCGGGTCATGAAGGAGATGAAGGAACGCACTCGTTGACCGAACGCCATCGCATTCTCATAGGGCACGGCGAGCCTGCGGACCTCGACACCGTCAAGGCGGCGGCGGGCAGCTTCACGTCCGCCGCAGATGACGGTCACCTCATGACCCGCCCTGGCCAGCCGGCGAGCGAACTGCCACGGACGCTGCCAACCTGGCTCCCAGGGGAAGTTGAAATGCTGATGGATATAGACGATGCGCACAGGAGCAAGTCTACGTGGATGTCGAGTCACTCATTGCGGTTCTGCCAGCCATATGCGGGTCGATCCATAACTCTTCTCATGGAATCGCCGGAGTGTGGCCGGCCAAGCGGGCTCGGGAGAGCGCGCGTCACGTTCGACCACCACCGTGGCGGCCGGATGAAGCTGCGGCGCTGCGGCCTCGAGTACCTTCGCCAACTCCTGCTCGTCCAAACTGTATGGCGGATCCAGGAACAGTAGCTCGATGGGGTCGCCCTGACGAGACTTGAGATAGCGCAACGCCTGAGCTTTGTGCACCTGGACCGGATCTGCGTGCTGTGTCCCTCCGCTGTTCGTTTCGGCGAACAGGGCAGCGTTCTTTGTCAGTGTCCGATACGCGGACTCGGCCACGTCCACGACCTCCAGGCGTCGCGCCCCGCGACTGATGGCTTCCAGCCCGAGGGCCCCTGAGCCTGCGAACACATCGACGACGACTGCATCCACAAGCGCGTCGTACCCTTCGAGGCGTGAAAACAGTGATTCCTTGACCCGGTCACTCGTGGGTCGTGTCCCGGTTCCGGGGACGGCTAAGATTCTGCGTCCCTTATGCGTGCCGGCAATGATGCGTGCCACCGTTCACTCGCTTCCCGTCTGAGGCTCTCGTGATGTCTCTGCACCTTATCCCTGACTGACGTACTCGGCGGCGTCGTCGTGCTCCTGCTCCCACTCTTCCACCGCTGAGGCCAGCTCGGGGGCAGAGCGCCACGTGGGGTCCGCCGCACTGAGAACTGTGATGTGCTCAGCGGCCCGGATGATGAGGTCTTCATCACGCAGTATCCGCAGATGCTTCAGTGAGCTGACTTTTCCCGACTGGCTTGCCCCGAGAACATCACCCTCGCGACGCCTGGCCATATCTAGGCGGGCAAGTTCCATCCCATCACGATGCTCCGCCACCTGGCGCAGACGTTCCACAGAGGGGTGGCTCTCCGGCATTCGGGTGACCAGAAGGCAAAGATTCGACGAGGTGGTCCCCCGTCCTATACGGCCCCTGAGCTGATGAAGCGTCGACATTCCGAAGGACTCTGCGTCCAGAATAACCATGGTGGTGGCGTTGGGAACATCCACCCCGACCTCGACCACTGTGGTAGCCACCAACACATCGATCTGACCGGCCTCGAACCGGGACATAGTCTCGGATATCGCCTCCGCGGGCAGCTGGCCGTGGAGAGATTCCAGATGAGCACCAGCGAGCTGAGCATTGGTTGCCAGACGCTCCGCGATGAGCTCCACTGAGGCGTCCTGTGACACGAACGCCTCAGCCCATTCCCGGGTGATCGGGGTGCCTGCCGACGGGCCCTGGTCCGACTGTGCAGCGAGGACGGTCTGCTGCTGACCGGGCAGCAGACCGAACCGAAACTCCAATTGGCGGTCGACCTCTTGGGCGCTCGGCGCGGAGCTGGTGATCCGCGGACAGACCACATATACCTGGTGTCCCGCATGCACCTGTTCGGCAACTCGCTCCCATACTCGCTGGATCCAAGCCGGTCCCCGCATGGTCGGTACCAGGTGTGTTTCGATTGGGCTGCGGCCTCCTGGCAGACCGTCAAGAACGGTCAGCTCCAAATCACCGAAGACGGTCATCGCGACTGACCGCGGAATGGGAGTAGCCGACATGACCAGCATGTGTGGAGTGGGAGCGAAACGTTCCCGCAGCGCACTGCGCTGCTCGACCCCGAACCTGTGCTGTTCGTCAATCACCACCAGCCCCAGCTGCGCGAACTGGACAGTTTTGCTGAGGACCGCGTGGGTGCCCACCACGATGTCTGCTTGCCCCGAGGCGATGTCCAGGAGGGCCTGCTTTCGTTCCGCTGGACGTTGGGACCCGGTGAGCAGCGTGAGCTTCACGTTCTGTTTCGATGAGTTCGGGGGCTCTCCAGGCAGTGGCTGTTCGGCCAACGCGCCCAAAGATCTGCTGAGCGAGCGGAAATGCTGAGTGGCGAGCACTTCCGTTGGCGCAACCAGCACCGATTGGGCTCCCGCGTCAGCAACCTGGAGCATAGCCCTCAGCGCTACTAGGGTCTTTCCGGATCCCACTTCACCCTGAAGGAGGCGGTTCATGGGACTGGATTGAGCCAAATCGTGGGCGATCAGTTCCCCACTGCGCTTCTGGCCATCGGTCAGGTCGAAAGGCAGCTGAGCGTCAAATGCCGTGCGCAGCCCATCCTCAGCCACCGGCATAGCCGTTCCAGCGAATCGCGACGCTTGTAGGCGCCGGCGATGGAGCACTCCTTGCATCATCAGGGCTTCCTGTAGTTGGAAGCGTTTCAGACCCTCAGTGTGCTCTCCATGGACGGCCGGCAGGTGCACCTTCCGGTAGGCCGTCCCAAGCTCCGGCAGAGCCTCTGCCTGGGCAATCGGGGCCGGGACCGCGTCGGGCCACAAGCTGAAGTCGATCACATCGAAGAGAGCGGTGATTCCCCTCCTGATCTCCCAGCTGGTGATGTGCCGGTTTGCGGGGTAGAGAGCCATCGGACCGCTGGAGAGTGCCGGCTCAGCAGGTGAGTGACCAGCTGCGTCCTCGCGAGCGGAGTGGATGTCGTACGCCGGATTGTTCAGTGTCAGTTGTCCATTGAAGGTGGTCACTTTTCCGTGGAACAGGGCCCGCACCCCCGGGAGGAGTTCCTTCCGAGCCTGGTATCCGTTGAAAAAGGCCATACGCAGGGGGCTGCCGTGACTATCTTCGACAGTGACCTCCACGATGAACCCACGACGCCGCTGGAACGACCGTTGGCTGCTGCGGGTCACCACTGCCATAAATGTGACGTGTTCGCCCTCACCGAGCTCCCGGAAGTCCGAGAGTGCATTGGCATCAATGTAGCGGCGGGGAAAATGCTCTAAAAGCTGCTGAACTGTTCGGATGTCGAGTGCCTTGTCGAGCCGCTTGGCCTCTTTTCCGAGAACTCGCTCTATGGCAGTCTCAGGCAGGATCGTATTCATCGGCTCAGCGGAGTGGTGGAGCTGTCCTCTAGAGGACCGGAAGTTCGCACAGCTTCTAGTGTGGCATCCGGCTGTTCGGTGTGGACGTGGATGCGCCACCGCAGATTGCCGTCCTGATCTGCCTCAGAGCCGATGGGTGTAATGATCACCGATTCGCCCAACTCGTCAAGCCGGTGCCGGAGTTCCGCTGCTTTAAGCGGATTGAGCCGCACAGTGCACATCAGCTCCACCCCACTGAGCGGTTCGTCGTTCGTGCTTTCTTTGCACGCGCAGTAATCCGAGGGCGTCGGATATGCGCTGGGCTTGAGTGCCGCGTCCCATCCGGAGAGCCCGTGTAGGAGGTGATCGTCAACCTGTTCGGCACGGACTGTGGCGGAAAGCGCGGCCAGCACCAGCAGCAATCCAAGTCCGCCGGAGTCCACGACGCCCGCTTGGGAGAGTTCAGGCAACTGGTGTTCGGTTCCAGCCACAGCCTCCCGGGCAGCCACGACGACCCGGGGCAGAGCCTCCTCGACAGCGGCGCGGGAGTCTGGGGCGACAGCGGCCGATGCACAGGCACGAGCCTGATCCCGGGCTGCATCGAGCACGGAGAGCATCGTGCCCGGAACCGGCTGGGACAGTGCGGACCATCCGCGCAGGCTCGCCCGGTCAAGGCCGCGACTCAGCGCGTTGACTGTGAGCCGCTCCTGACCACTCAACGGCTCGGCGAAACCGCTAATCAATACCGCAAGCAGGGTTCCGGAGTTCCCCTGAGCTGAGCCCATCGCTCGAGCCCCGGCCGCCGCCAGCAGTGCGCCTAGGTCTTCCTGATCAGAGCTCTCCACTGCGGCTCGGCTGGCCCTTATCGTGGCTAGCATGTTGGATCCGGTGTCTGAGTCGGCCACGGGGTACACATTGAGCAGGTCCAGCCGGGCCCGGTGCGTTTCCAGAGCGTCCTCAGCCGTTGCGAACCAGCGACGAACCGCTGCGGATCCCTTGACCTTGCCTCTCACTGCAGACTCCCTTAGAACGGTGATGCACCCTGGTGGCTCAGCACACTATTGTTCACTACTCTGGGAACTTAGTCTTCGAGGTATTCACTGAGCGTGCCGTCCCGCAGAGCTTGCGAGATTTCAGCCTGGGCTTCGGTGTCCTGATTCCAGATCCATTGACCGTCCGGGGACGTGCCTGAACCTCCGTCGGGAAGCGTGGTGAACTGGATGTCGCCAGTTGCACCCCGGGCGTCCCACACCAACGACGCTGCCCGAGTGGCAGTCAGATCCGCATCAGTCATCATGTGTGAAGCAAAAGTGGAGACCATGTCATTGGCCTGGAGCGGATTGGCGAGATTGGACGGAGAGGCGGACTGTTCGACCACCGCGCGAATGAACGCCTGCTGGTTTCGAATACGCTGCAGGTCACCGTCCGGAAAGCTGCTTCGGTGTCTTACGAAGCTCAGGGCCTGGTCGGCGTCCATGAACTGCTCCCCCGGTGTGAACGTGTAGCCGTCCGACGTGGTGAACGGTTCCGAGTACCCAGAGTTGACACGCACCCCGCCGATTTCTTCCACGAGCCCCACGAATCCGAGCAGATCCACGGCGGCCACATGGTCGATGCGCACGTCCAGCAGATCTTCAATGGTCGCCCTTGCCAGCCAGTGGCCCTGGTCTCCTCCGAGTGCCAGTCCCGCGTTGACTTTGTGCCATCCGTAGCCACCGGGGATTTCCACCCAAAGATCGCGAGGTATCGAAATCACCTGAACGGAGTCACCTGATTCGGGAATGTTGACCAGCATCATGGTGTCACTTCGGCCTCCTCCGGGAACTCGGGGAAGATCCTCATCCTCGCCGGACCCACCACCAGCGTCGGTGCCCAGAAGAAGAACAGTGGTGGCCTCAGTATCGTCGGGACGCTCCTCCTCTGCCAGACCGATGGAGTCTGAGTCAGGGTCGCCTTCGGGGAAATGCGTCACATTTTCCCCGTAGGACCGCTGGAGGGTGAATAAGTACACGCCTGCCGCAAGCAGCGCCAGGATCACCAGCGTTGCAGCGCCTCCGAGTATCCACCGTGAACCTCGACGCTTGGGGCGACGCGGCTGCTCGCCATCCTCGTAGGTGAAGAACTGGTCGGCGGGGCCGGCAGTGGTCATGGGCATTCTCCTGATAGCGCGAATGATGCAAATAGCACCTTGTCGATTATTCCTCCAGAATAGGACACGTGCTTCGAAAGTTTTCCCTCAGGCCTGCGACACACCGGCACGCGCTGGTGTGTGCAGCGTCAGCGATCCTGTTGGGGCTGACGGGATGCGCCTCCACGACATCGGTGGAGGCGGCTCCTGAAGCCCATCATCCCGACTGCGCAGACGTGATGCTGACGCTTCCGGAGCAGGTCGGGGACTTCGAGCAGCGCCGGACGACATCGCAGGCGACCGCAGCCTGGGGTGACCCTGCGGCAGTTGTGCTTCGCTGCGGCGTCGAGCCGATAGGACCCACGGAGCACCCCTGCGTATCTCCAGCTGGTGTGGATTGGGTATGGATCGAACATGAGGATCACACCCAACTGATCAGCTTCGGCCGTACACCGTCGGTGGAGCTTCTGCTGGACCAGGACTACATCAGCGAGTCCAGCATGATGGATGTCCAGGCCGCACTGTCAGGCCCAGTGCAGGAAATTGAGCAGGATCGTGAGTGTCTACCTATCGACCAGGCGGAGGCACTGGGTGCCGACGAGGGCGGCACCGGCTCTGACTAGTTGGCCGGGCAATTAGAAAAGTGCTGTTGCTAGCTTCTTACGAGCCGTTGCGACCCGCGGATCCTGGTCACCTACGATGCTGAAGAGTTCCACCAGGTGCTTCCGTGCCGTTTCTCGACCCTCACCCGGGTGCGTTTGGATGTACCTGATGAGACGTTGGAAAGCGTCTTCAACATGACCGCCTAGAACGTCGACATCCGCGACGTCTGTCTGAGCCTGCACATCATCCATATTGTCCGCTGCGCGCTGACGCACTGCCGCTACATCGACATCTTGCGTTCGCTTCATGAGCTGAACCCGAGCGAGTCCCAACTTCGCTTCGGCGTCATCGGGTTTCTCCTTGAGAGCCTCTGCAAAGGCATCAGCCGCTCCGTCGTAATCACCGCTCTCGAGTGCTTCATGGGCTTTGCGATGCAATGGCGGCAACTCAGGCTCCGCCTCTTGCTCCTGACCTCCGCGCTGAGACTGCGGGGGGACGGTTCCAGTCACACCGTTCTGCGTCGCCAGTTGAAGGATCTGTCCGACAACCTCAGAAAGCTGGTCAACCGGAGCTGAGGAGTCGAACTCGCCAATGGGCTGACCTGAGAGGAAGGCGGTCACGACGGGAAGTTTCCCCGCCTGTTCGGCGATTTCCGGAGCCGAGGCGGCATTGATGGTTGCCATCACAATACGCCCCTGATGAGCGTCGACTGCCTTCTCCAACGTGGAGACGAATTGCTCCGAGGTGACGTCATCGCCGTGTATGAGTACCAGGGCCGGCACTTGGGCTGAGAGTTGGACGATCTGCTGCAGTTGCTGCGGCGCGACGGCAACCACCCAGGAGTCCTGCGTGCCAGGAGACTGCTGGTCGGTTCGAGGCGCTGGAGCTGATTCTTCCGCCAGGCCAGAGAGATCTACTGCGCCGTGAGCGTTGACGGAACGGTCATTGGCTGAGGGATTGTCATTCATTGCTTGCCATCCTACCGTTCCAGTCTCACTGCGTTCTAGTAGTCGTCGAACCACTCTGGAGTGTTGATCGACGCATCAGAGATGAGGTTGTCCACTCCTACGAGTACAACCTCATCCTCGGAGTCCTCCGGCGGGATGTGAAGCACAACGAACTCGCGCGAGGTGATGCGAGTGGGGAAGGTGGTCCAGTCCGTGCCAACAATTTCAACTACCAGGTCATGTTCCAGGAAAATGGTGTCACCATCGCCGAGCGGGGACATATCCATGGTCATATCGAACGAGCCGGCGACCACTACGGTGCCGTCAGGAAGTTCCAGGGCTGAAGCGTTCTCCAAATCCACTTCTGGATTGTCGAACTCGATTTCAGTGTCATCGGCAGCCTCAGTGAGGTCATCGTGGTACTCATGCAGAGCGTCGATGTATACGCTCTCGGCCACCTGGTCTCCGAAGTCGTGGTCCTCATCAACGAACCACTGTGAAACGCCCTGCAGTGCAGCTGCGGGAGTACCAGAGTCCTCGGCGTCACCAGGTGAAGCAGTGGAGACGCCGCCCTGCTCAGGCGAAAGGGCCGGGAATTCTGTACCAGGTGCCATCATCGCTGTGTGGATGAGCTTGTAATTCTCCCTGGCAGAGGCCTGTTCGAGGACAAGCACCTGCGGAACCTCGGTGTCGGGATGTTCCACAATCACCACGGCTTGGCGCGGAAACTCAGCGTCTCCGGTGACAGCCGCAGAAAGAACCTCGGTACCGATAGGTGCCGGCATTGAGGTTTCTGCCAGATCATTGTTGCGGTAGGCCAGTTCACGGTATTCCAGAGCGTCCCCGGCCACGCGGTCCTCGAGAAGTTCGGTATCGCGTTCCTCATCGCCACGTTCCACTGTTTGGGCGATGTCCTCCATGATGCTGTCCAGCTGAGAACTCAGCAGTACGGAATATCCCTCCGAAGGCACTTCACCTTCGACGCCGGTGTCACCGTGTTCTCCGTCCTCATCCTCGAGGTCTTCCACGTCCACATCTGCTGGATCGTCTTGCTGAACGTCGTTCTCTTCATCGGCATCTTCAGCCGAGTCGTCTGTGTCATCATCGGTCTGTTCCGAGTCAGCCTCAGGATCGTCTTCATCCTCATCAGCATGTGCCGGGCCGGCCAGTCCCAATCCGGAGGCGAGAGCGACTAGCACGGCGAGCACGATCGCGAACGGGGATCGCCCTCCACCGAGTCGGTCGCGGAGGTCCTGGGCCCAGCCGGACAGCTTCTCACTGTTCTCCTGTGCTGCTGGAGCGGAATGATCCGGAGTGTCCATGGGATCCGTGTCCTCGTCGTCGTCTTCGTCGTCAAAGTCTTGGTCTTCGTCCGATGGTGCAGAATCCGTCTGCCCGGGAACCTCAGAGGTGTTGTCTGTCAGAGGTGTTGTCGACGCCGGTACGAATTCTTGTGTCTCATCATCCTCTGCAGGAGTGAACGATTCGCTGGGCCTGGGCTCTGGAGTGTGCGCCGCTTCAGTCGCGGGTGCAGATGAGGCTGCCGCTGCCGCTGCCGCCTTCTTCCTGCGACGCGGTGCACCGACAGCCCAGTAGAAGAGCCCGAGCGCCAGGAGAATGATCAGTGATCCGCTGATGAGCAGCGCAACTCCACCGGTATGTGAGTAGGTGACTGTTTCGGTGGCCGTAATAGAAGCAGGTGCCGCTTCACCGCCCTCCCGGTAAAGGAGAAGCGCCCATTCGCCCTCCTCATCGGGAGTGTCCCAGCGATAGGGCATCTCGCCCTCGGCGCTCTCCACGCTCACCCACAGGTCGGAGTCGGTGGGGTCAGGAACGTCCGTCTCCCCGTCAATGAATTCGGCAGTAATCCGCGATGGCTCCGCAGCATCCTCAGAGGATTCGAAGCCGGTGATGCGATTATGGGCGGCGTCGTCGAGCCATGCTTCGATGTCTTGGGTTCGGCCTACGGCGATTAGGTATTCGCCTTCCGCCTCAATGGTGAATTCATCGCGGCCGGCCTCGGCGTCGACCACGTCGTTTGTAATCACGGTGAAGGGCGCGTCTTCGGACCCTTCAGTCTCCACAACGTGAGTCTCCTCCGTCTCAGCGGTCAGCTGGTGGATGCCCAGGCCGAGCAGTGCCAAACCGGCAACGAAAGCAATGATGGCGTAAACGAATCGCACTGGGGTGTTGTCCTTAGAATTAGCGGAGCGGGGCTTTTCGAGCCCTGCACATGAATGTCCAGCTCTCTAGGATACAGAAGATAACGATATGGTTACAATCCAGCCTTTTTTCAGTGATATGTCTGTTCACGTCCTCCCATAGTCTCAGAGGATGGTCCTTCCGAATTTCGATCAGACTGTGCACCTTGAGATCCTGGGCATTCCGGGCGCGGACAGGCTGATTCCGCTTCTGAAGCTTGAACGCCGGGAGTTCGAAGCCGTCCTCGGTCAGCCGTTGGAGCTTGTCACACCACGTCAGACCCATCGGAACGTCTGGCAGGTCTCGGTCGAACCTGACGTCTGCGCCTCTTCACTTCACGCCGACACTGCGAACCTCCGGTTAACGAGCCGAGTGCGCCATCCGGGAGACCTCATCGAGACGCTCCAGCTGTTACACAGCCTCGCTCGCTCGACTGCCTCCTCCGTCCAGTACTCAGAAGCCAGAACTTACGCCGAGGTAGCTGAGAGAATATCTTCCGAAATCGCGACCACCTACCCGTACTTCGCTCTGCGTGAGCTCCAGTGGGACAGGATCAGTTCCCGCTACTCTGACATAGATTCGCTGAGCGGAGCCGCATTCTGGTGCACGGCTCAGCGTTGGGTTGCGGAACTTGGCGATGCACACACCGCCGTGCGAGCTCCAGGCAGCTTATGCCACCCGCCGTATCGTGCTGAGATGACGGCCCTCGGCGCCAGACTTCTCAGCGTCCCTGAAGGCTCATCCGCGTACCTCGCTGGAGTTCGCCCCGGTTGGTTCGTGGTCGTAGACGATCCGCTCCTGTGGTTGGCAACCACGGGGGCCTCACGGCAACAGCACGCCGAAGTTGCCGCGCGGCGCTTCATGGCCACCCCCACAACCCCCCGCACGTTTCGCGCACGCGACGCGCAGGGTGGGGCGACGGAGTGGGAAGAGTTTCCCCCACCGCCCACCCCGGCCGTCCAGAGGAGAGGGTCAACGCTGCGCATCGCGCGTTTTGATCGGACAACTGCTCCTCTGCTCTTCGAGGAGCTGGGGCGCCTCAGAGATGAGCCGTCGGTGGTACTCGACCTGCGCGGAAACACGGGTGGGAGTCTGGTGGCAGCGGATGCATGTCGCCGTCTCCTGATCCGAGAGCCGGGCGAGTATGGCAGCATCCAGTACTCGACCGGTCGCGGGTCGATGTCAGGGCACTACCCCTTGTGGCTAGAGCCCGAACCCTGCCTGCCCAGACTCCACCACATTCGGCTACTCGTGGACTCCATGACGTACTCAGCAGCCGAAGATTTCCTCCAACCTCTGGTGCACCTGGACAACGTCACTGTAGAAGGCGGCCCGACCGGCGGAGGTTCCGGAAGACCCAGGACACTCCCGCTGATGGACGGGTACACCCTCAGAGTAAGCACGGCCATCACCTACACGGCAAGAGGTAGACCGATTGAGCTCTACGGGCTAGGCCCGAGCACATAAGGATCTCCGACGTGGTCCTCAACACCACCCACCACTCTGCAAGAATGACCGTGTGGGAAAGGGAAAAGGACGACGTCGCGGTGGGTCCAAATGGCAGCAGGAGCACCGTCCACTGAGCACCCACTCGGTAATGCCCGGCGGCATCACCTCAGGACGCGTGAAGCGCCGGGACGGGGAGTACTTCGTCCGGCATATCTCCGGTGCGGCGGCTTCGAAAGAGTACATCTGTCCGGGGTGTGGCCTGAGAATCGGGGCGGGTACCGCTCATGTGGTGGCTTGGAGAGCGGACTGGATATTCGGCGATGACAGTGCCGCTTCCGAGCGTAGACACTGGCACACCCACTGTTGGCGGATTTCCGGGTAAGTCTCTCAACAGGTCCCCAGTTGCACGTCAGAAAAGACGAGGTGCGCCAGACTCCTCACCTTTCATGTCTTCGTAGTCCAGGACAACGCAGCGGATCCCCCGGTCTTCGGCAAGCGTGCGAGCCTGTGGTTTGATTTGCTGGGCGGCAAAGACACCTGCGACTGGTGAGAGGAGCGGGTCGCGGTTCAAGAGCTCCAGGTAGCGCGACAGTTGCTCGACACCATCGATATCGCCGCGCCTCTTGAGTTCCACCGCGACAACCCCGCTGGGGCCCTTCGCCAGAATGTCCACTGGACCGATGGGCGTCGCGTGTTCTCTGCGAATGAGTGTATGTCCGTCACCAAGACGCTCAATCTGCTCAGCAAGGAGGCGCTGCAAGTCGGCCTCGACTCCGTCCTTGACCAGACCCGGGTCCGCGCCCAGCTCATGAGATATCTCGTGGTGGACTTCGGAAATGAGAATGCTGAGCTGGTCATCCGACTTTTCTGCCGAGACTGTCCAGACTTGTTCAATCCCAGCCTTGCTTTGGTGCTCATCAGGTTCTGTTACTCGCAACACCGCGGGGGGCGACATCCAGTTGAGCGGTTTATATGAACCACCGTCAGAGTGGATGAGTACAGCGCCGTCGGCTTTGACCATGATGAGCCGCTTGGCCAGCGCCAGGTGAGCATTCAAACGTCCAGAGTAGTTGACTGAGCAACTGGCAATCACTAATCGCACGGTGACTGATCCTACCGGACAACGCCGCGCAGGACGTCAAGTAGAACGCTGATGGCCCCGGCATGTGCCGGGGCCATCAGCTGTGACAGCGAAAGAGAGTTGCTCGGGTTAACCCGACACATCAGCTTCGTCGGCGACCACGGTGACCTTGTCAGAGTCAACGGAGAAGAACCCTCCCTTGACGTGGGCCTTCACTGTTCCCCCTTCGACTGGCTCGATGATGAGGTCTCCCTCAGCTAAGAGAGCAAGCACAGGTGTGTGCCCGGGAAGGATCCCGATGTCACCCTCGATAGTGCGTCCGGTCAGCGACTTTGCCTCACCTGACCACACGGCGTGGTCGGTCGCAACAACCTGTACGTCAAGAGTCGCCATCAGGATCAGCCCTGCTTCTGCATCTCGGCGTACTTACGCTCCACGTCATCCAGGCCGCCGATGTTGTAGAAGGCCTGCTCGGGGACATGGTCAAGGTCACCGTTAGCGATGGCGTTGAAGCCTTCAATGGTGTCCTTGATCGGCACAGTGGAGCCTTCCACACCGGTGAACTGCACCGCAGTGTAGGTGTTCTGCGACAGGAACTGCTCAATACGGCGAGCTCGGGAGACGACGATCTTGTCCTCTTCGCCGAGCTCATCGATGCCCAGGATCGCGATGATGTCCTGCAGTTCCTTGTTCTTCTGCAGGATCTGCTTGACCCGGGTGGCGCAGTCGTAGTGCTCCTGTCCGATGTACTGCGGATCCAGGATGCGCGAGGTCGAGGTCAGCGGGTCCACCGCCGGGTACAGGCCACGCGATGCGATCGCCCGGGACAGCTCCGTGGTGGCATCCAGGTGTGCGAAGACGTTGGCCGGTGCCGGGTCGGTGTAGTCATCGGCCGGGACATAGACCGCCTGCATCGAGGTGATGGAGTGGCCTCGAGTGGAGGTAATGCGTTCCTGCAGGACGCCCATCTCATCAGCCAGGTTGGGCTGGTAACCCACTGCGGAGGGCATGCGGCCCAGCAGTGTGGAAACCTCCATACCGGCCTGGGAGAATCGGAAGATGTTGTCAATGAAGAGAAGCACATCCTGATTCTTCACATCACGGAAGTACTCAGCCATGGTGAGCGCTGAAAGCGCCACGCGAAGACGCGTTCCAGGTGGCTCGTCCATTTGGCCGAAGACCAGGGCGGTGTCTTTGAGAACGCCAGCCTCTTCCATCTCCACCCAGAGGTCGTTGCCCTCACGGGTCCGCTCTCCCACACCGGCAAAGACGGAGGTGCCGCCGAAGTTGCGGGCCACACGGGTGATCATCTCCTGGATGAGCACAGTCTTGCCGACGCCAGCGCCACCGAACAGGCCGATCTTTCCGCCGTTGATGTATGGGGTGAGAAGGTCAATCACCTTGATGCCCGTTTCCAGCATCTCAGTGGAGCCTTCCAGAGCGGCGAAGTTCGGGGCCTCACGGTGGATGGGCCACCGGTCCTCAATCTCCAGGGACTCTGTGGGCATGTCCAAGGTCTCGCCGAGGACATTGAAGAGGTGTCCCTTAACCGAGTCGCCGACCGGCACCGAGATGGGCGCACCGCTGTCGTGAACAGGGGCGCCGCGAACCAGACCGTCGGCCGCCTTCAGCGAGATGGCGCGGATGAGGTTGTCTCCCAGGTGGGCGGCAACCTCGAAGGTGACGGTCTTGGTCTCTCCGCCGAGCGTCAGCTCCGCGGTGAGCGCGTTATACATTGCCGGAATCGCGTCGGCGGGGAACTCAATGTCCACCACCGGGCCGATGACACGGGCGATCCTACCGGTCGCGCCGGGCTGCACGGCCCCTGTGGGCTGTTCTGCAGTAGTGGCAGTCATCTCTCTCACTTTCTTACGACGACGCCAGCGCGTCGGCACCGGCGATGAGCTCGGTGAGCTCCTGGGTGATTTCTGCCTGGCGTGCATTGTTCCGCAGCAGCGTGTACTTACGGATCAGCTCGTCGGCATTGTCGGCTGCGGACTTCATGGCCTTCTGGCGTGCTGCCAGCTCAGAAGCCGAAGCCTCCAGCATGGCGGAGAATATGCGGGACTCGATGTACTTAGGCAGCAGCGCGTCCAACACTTCTTCTGCTGAGGGCTCGAAATCGTAAAGCGGCATCGGCTCTGCACCGGTGCCTTCTTCAGACTCAACGACGGACAGGGGCAGCAGCCGCTTGACCACCGGTTCCTGTGTCACCATCGATTTGAACTCGGTGAAGACCAGATAAATCTCGTCCACACCGCCGGACTCATAGGGCTCCACGAACTGATCCACCAAGGTCTGACCGATCTCCCGGGCCCGCACCACTGCGGGTGCATCCGTCTGGCCGGTCCACACCTGGTCGTACTCACGGTTTCGGAAGTCGTAGAAGGCCTGAGCCTTACGTCCATAAAGGTAGGGACGCGCCTCAATATTGTCCTGCTCGAGACGGGCCAGCAACGACTCCGACCGTTTCAGCACATTCGTGGAGTAGGCACCCGCGAGACCGCGGTCGCTGGCCATGATCACCACGGCCGCACGCTGCGGATTCGCCACCTTCTCCGTGAGCACATGCTCGACATCGTCCTGCGAAGCCACGGCCGACACCGCACGGGTGATGGCCTCCGCGTAAGGCGAGGCCGCTCGCGCACGGCTGCGTGCCTTGCCGACTCGCGAGGTCGCGATCAGCTCCATCGCCTTGAAAATCTTCTTCATCGACGACGTCGATGCGATCTTCTGGCGATAGACCCGGATCTGGGCTCCCATGCTTGTCCTTCCCTTAGTTCAACGTCGAAGAGTCAGCCCACACTCACTTGGAGGTGGAGATCTCTTCCTGCTCGATGTCCTCGTCAGAGAGCGCCTCAGCGGTTTCGTTACCGACCAGCGACTCTGCACCTTCGGAGTGGAAGTTGCGCTTGAATGTCTCGATTTCCCCATTAAGAGTGTTCACCGTGTCGTCCTCAAGCTTTCCGCTGGAGGCGAGGTTAGTCAGGACCTCGGTCTTCCGCCGCAGGTGCTCAATCCACTCTGCCTCGAAGCGCTTGATATCAGCCAACTCCACGTCATCCAGGTGGCCCTGGGCACCTGCCCAGATGGAGACAACCTGCTCCTCAACGGGGAACGGTGTGTACTGTGCCTGCTTGAGCAGCTCAGTCTGCCGTTCACCGCGTGTCAGCTGTTTACGAGTCGCCGGATCGAGGTCAGAGGCGAACATCGCGAACGCCTGCATGTCACGGTACTGAGCGAGGTCCAGCTTCAGTGTTCCCGAAACCTTCTTCATAGCCTTTACCTGCGCAGCACCGCCAACTCGTGACACCGAGATGCCGACATCCACAGCAGGTCGCTGGTTCGCATTGAACAGGTCTGACTGCAAGAAGATCTGACCGTCTGTGATGGAGATGACGTTCGTCGGGATGTACGCCGAGACGTCATTGGCCTTGGTTTCGATGATCGGCAGCCCAGTCATCGACCCTGCGCCGAGTTCGTCCGAGAGCTTGGCGCAGCGTTCGAGCAGACGTGAGTGTAAGTAGAAGACATCGCCGGGGAAAGCTTCACGTCCCGGTGGTCGACGCAACAGCAGCGACACGGCGCGGTACGCTTCAGCCTGCTTGGAGAGATCATCAAAAATGATCAGCACGTGCTTACCGCCGTACATCCAGTGCTGGCCGATAGCCGAACCGGCAAATGGCGCGAGGTACTTGAAGCCTGCTGGGTCAGAGGCCGGCGAGGCGACAATCGTGGTGTACTCAAGAGCACCGCGGTCAGCCAATGTCTGGCGAACTGCGGCGATGGTCGAGGCCTTCTGGCCGACCGCCACATAGATACAGCGCACCTGCTTGTCCACATCACCGGACTCCCAGTTGGCCTTCTGGTTGAGAATGGCGTCGATACCGATGGCAGTCTTACCAGTCTGACGGTCTCCAATGATCAGCTGACGCTGACCACGACCAATCGGAATCATGGCGTCAATAGCCTTGATACCGGTCTGGAGAGGCTCATGCACTGACTTCCGCTGCACCACCGACGGTGCCTGAAGTTCCAGCGCACGGCGAGACTCCGCCTCGATGGCACCCAAGTCATCGATCGGAGCGCCCAGGGGATCAACCACACGGCCCAGGAATTCATCACCCACTGGAACAGAGAGGACCTCTCCTGTCCGGGTCACTTCCTGGCCCTCTTCGATACCAGCAAAAGCGCCTAGGACCACAACACCAATTTCTCGGGTGTCGAGGTTCTGGGCTAGGCCCAGGGTGCCGTCTTCGAAGCGAAGAAGTTCGTTCGACATGGTTGAGGGCAAACCCTCAACTCGTGCAATACCGTCAGCCGCGGAGATCACGCGCCCCACCTCGGTGCGCCCGGCACTCCCCGGGTCGTAGGACGCGGCGAACTCGTTCAAGGCGTTGCGGACGTCATCGGCATTGATGGTCAAATCGGCCATCTGCAGTCCCTGCTCTCCTCTATCAGTGGCCGTGTCAAGCACGGCCGTACGGGTCAAAAGTTGTCAGTCGGGCTAGCTGGGCTAGCTGGCGATTGTGCGGTGGAGCTCATTCAGTCGAGCGGCGACGGTACTATCTACCACTTCGTCTCCGACCTGGACGCGAATGCCGCCGATCACATCAGGATCAACGACGACATCCAATTTCAGCTCCCTGCCGAAGTACTTGTCCAAACTCGCGGACAGTTTGTCCAGGTATGTGCTGCTTAGGTCCTTCGCCACTGTAACCTGAGCAATCCAGCGGTCCTGGCGGGCCGCAATCGCCGCAGCGAAACGTTCGATCAAGGCGGAAGTCCGCAGGCCCCTCGGGGACGTCACGGCCCGGTCTATCAGCAGCCGGGCCTCAGGTGAGGCCTGTGAACTGAGCTTTCCTGCCAGCTTCTGCTTCGCTGCCGGAGGTGCTTGATCCTCACTCAGTGCGTGCTGAAGTTCGTGCGACTCGGCGATGGTCCGGCGAAAGCTCAACAATGCGCTCTCGAGATCCTCCAGTCCTTGGAGCCCCCGACTCTCCGCCTTAGCCGCAACAGCTGTGACTGCCAGTGACTCCACTGCGTCACCGAGGTCACGCTCCTTGCTCCACCGCTGAGCCACTGCAGCCTCGAGGACTTTTACCGTGGCCGGCTGCGCTCCCGCACTGAACAGAGACCGGATGACCCCCACGCGAGCAGCGGTTTCACGTGAAGGATCGGTGAGGGATCGCCGCAAAGCTGCAGAGCCGTCCAGCACATCGAGTGCGGTGAACAACTCAGCAGCAACGGCAAGATCAGCCGCTGTGAGGGTCTCCGCCAATTCGCTCTCCAGCGTCTTAAGAGACGCCCTGGACCGACTGGATCCGCTGAACTGCACTGCCATTACTGTGCTGCCCCCTGCGTCTGCTGCTCAGCATCAAGATCGGCTAGGAAGCGATCAACAACGCGGCTGGAACGGGCGTCGTCCTCGAGGGCCTCGCCGACAATCTTCGAAGCCAACTGCGTTGCCAGAGTTCCGACCTCAGACTTCAAGGATGCTGCGGCAGCGGCGCGGTCAGCTTCGATCTGAGCCTGCGCCTGTTCGCGGATTCGCGCCCCCTCAGCGGCGGCCTTCTCCTGAGCCTCTGAGACAAGCTGCGCGCCTTCCGCCCGAGCTTCTTCACGAATCTTGGACGCTTCAGCGCGCGAATCAGCCAGCTGCTTCTCATATTCAGCCTTCAGAGCCTCAGCCTCAGCCTTGGCTTCCTCCGCCTGATTGATGCCGCCTTCAATCGCTTCCACGCGGTTCTGGTACGACTGCTCGAACCTGGGAGCGATCACTTTGACGACAATGATGAAAAGCACGATGAAGCCGATAGCGGCCACGGCAGCTTCCCAGGGGTTCGGGACCAACGGATTCGCGTCTTCGTACTCCGTTGCCCGGATCAGTGTTGTGCTGATCATGTGTTCACCCATCTTCACTAGTCTGACGGTCTTCTTAGGCTGCCGTCACTGAGGACGGCTGCGTGTCTGCTAAACCTGTGTCAGAGCACAAAGGCGAAGACGATGGCCAGAATGAACACGGCCTCAGCAAGGGCGAAGCCGAGCAGCGCGATGGGCTGCAGCACACGCTGAGCCTCCGGCTGACGTGCCACACCATTGAGGTAGGCAGCGAAGACCATGCCGATCGCGATGGCCGCGCCGAAGCCAGCGAGGCCGAGGCCGATCATGTTCAGGGTGCCTTCCATGTATTTCTCTCTTTCTGTCTCGCTTCCGGTGTCTTTCACCGGAAAGTTGTGCGGGAACTCGTTAGTTACGGGTCTTGCAGGATCAGTGGGCGTCGGCTTCTATGGAACCTTGGATATAGATGGCGGTCAGCAGGGCGAAGACAAACGCCTGCAGCACCATCATGATCAGTTCCAAGAAGTACAACGGGATCGAGCCAATCAGGACGGCGACACCCAAACCAGCGTTGGCGATACCTTCCTGCTGGGCGATCAGGAACTCGGCCCCAGAACCGGCGAGCATCACAATGATGTGACCGGCAAGCATCACGGCCATCAGACGCAGACTGTGCGTCAGGGGGCGGATGATGAAGTTGGAGAGGAATTCCAGAGGGGTGAGGATGAGCAAAAGTGGCTTCGGCACGCCGGAGGGTACCGTCATCAGCTTCATGAACTTCGCGCCGTGGAGCTTGAATCCCAAGACGATCCAGGTGATCCAAATTATGCCGGCCAGGGCATAGGCAGGGCCAGCATGGGAGAACGTGGGCATCTGCAACCCGGGGATTGCCCCGAAGAGATTGTTGAACAGCACAAAGAAAAAGACTGTGAAGAGAAGTGGGATCCACGGCCTGAAGTGCTTATCGCCCAGGATGTCCCGACCCATGGTGTTGCGCACAAAACCGTAGGCGGACTCAGCCAGGTATTGACCACGCGAGGGAACAAGGGCCTGCTTGCGAATAGCGAAGCTGAACAGCCAGGTGATTAGCACGACGGCCAGAATCACCATCAGCATGTTTTTGCCGAAGCCGGTGCCCCAGGGCGCCATCCACGGGAGAATGTCCGGAAGGTGGGTCTCACTGATAGTGGGCGGCTGGAAGCCACCCTCTTCGGCGGCACTCAGGGCAAGCGATGACAACGCTGGTCCTCTCATCGGTCGTCGAAAGATCGAGACATACTGATCTCGGGTTCGGGCGAGGGAAGTCGGCGCATAGACAACCAGCCGCGGCCCGGGCTAAGCCTACCAAAGCTCACCGCCGTGCACGGCACGTTATCCAGCTGTGACAACACTACTACAAGCCGTAGAAAATCTACGCATCGGGTTCAACCGCCAGTCGCATTTTTGCAAAACTGAGAACTTCGACCACTTGCCACACCAGCAACACGGCGATGCCGGCCGCGAGAGCCCATACTGGACTCAGCCAATCCCCGGGCTGAACAAAGGGCATCAGGAGAGCCAGAGCGGTGATCTTAACGCCGAAGCCCACCATGAACAGCGGGATGGACAGATGTGGTCGATGCCGTTCAGCCCAGTCGATCAGCGCCAGGGATAGGAAGGAGAGCACGACGACGAGGCCTCCACCGGCAGCCGCAGAGACGGCCGCGGCCGTCCCCTGGAACAATCCAGCGGCAGCCGTGACGATGCCGAGTGTGGACAGTCCTGCTGCTGTGGTTCTGATAAGCACTTGCCGCCACGCCGTGCCGTTCATAGGGGTTTCTCTTTCGCACGTCGGGCCGCTGAGCGCCTGTTGCTGGCCCGGACTCGTCTGCGCATTCCGGGTCCAAGGGTCAACACGGTTGCGATGCCGAGGGTGAGCGCCATCGCGGTGGAGACCAATTGCCATGGGAGGAAGTTGAACGAGATGGAGCCGAAGGCGATGAGACCGGCCCAAAGGTAGAGCAGCAGCACAGCCTGCGCGTGGGAGTAACCCGAGTCCAGCAGTTTGTGGTGCAGGTGACCGCGATCAGGCGAAAAGGGGCTCTGCCCTCGCAGGGCCCGCCGCATCACGGCCAGCACGAGGTCCAGCACGGGCAGCACCATCACGGCCAGTGGCAGCAGTATCGGCATATAGGCGGGGATGTTGCGGAAGCGAAATTGTTCCTGGTGCAGCTCCAACGAGCTCGTGGCGATGACCGCACCGGTGGCCATGACAAATCCGAGGAGCATGGCACCGGTGTCACCCATGATGATCTTCGAGGGGTGAAAGTTGTGCGGCAGGAATCCAAGACATGCGCCAACCAGGACTGCCATAAGCAGCGTCGCCAGATGGGAGGGCTCGAACTCGCGGATCGACAGTGTCAGCAAGTAGCTGTACATGAAGAAGGCCGCACCACCTATGGCAGCTACTCCGGCGGCGAGCCCGTCGAGGCCATCAATAAAGTTGAATGCGTTGATGGTCAACACCACCAGAAACACCGTCAGGAAGCCCTGAAGAAGTGGCCCGCCCACGCCGAGCCACCCCACCGGCATGACTTCAAGCTGAATGCCGTGGACGACCAGGAGCACTCCGGAGCCGATCTGAGCGGCAAGTTTAATCAACCAGTGCACGTCCCAGGCATCGTCAGCCATACCTGTGACCATGATCAACGTCATGGCCAGAATGACCCCAGTCACCTGTGAGAGGTCCGTGAATATCCCCGAGAACAGTGGGATTACCGCAGAAACACCGATCCCGGCGAGCATTCCGGCGTATATGGCGACGCCACCCCAACGAGGCTTCACCTCGGTATGGATGTCCCTTGACCGAATGCTGGTGTAGATACCCAGCCGTAGCGAGAGCCTCCGCACCGGGGGCGTCAGCAAATAGGTGACACCTGCCGAAACCGTGAGAACTATCAGAAAGTAGATCACTCTGAAGCGGCCACCTCAGCCACCACGGCCTGGAGCTCGTGGAGGGGGATCGCTCCCTGACGAACCACAGTCGGCGAGCCGCTGGTGCAGTCCACGATGGTGGAGGCCTGTTGCTGGGAACGCTCCCCATCGTTGAGATAGACCGCCACTGACTCTGAGAGCATCTGCTGGGCCGCCGCTGCTGTCGTCGCCGCTGGGGATCCGGTTCGGTTGGCACTGGAAACAGCCATCGGGCCGACCTCCCCCAGCAAATCAAGGGCGACCTCATCGGCTGGCATTCTCAGGGCTACTGTTCCGCGAGTCTCTCCCAGGTCCCAAGCTAGTGATGGCTGGGCGTGGAGGATGAGTGTCAGCGCCCCGGGCCAGAAGGCGCTGGCCAGCTCCCGCGCTGATTCGGGGATATCGGTGGCAAGCGCGTCCATGACCTCAGCACGTGCGATGAGCACCGGCGGAGGCATGGTTCGGCTTCGCCCTTTGGCTGCCAGCAGCACAGCCACTGCCTGCGGACTGAAGGCGTCCACGCCAATTCCGTAGACGGTGTCGGTCGGCAGCACCACAGGCTCACCGCGGCGCAGAGCGCTGCGCGCAGCCTCAATGGCAGTTTCACGCTGTTCTGGTTCCATGACATCGTAGGTCTCGCTCACGGGCTGTATTCTTTCACGCTGTTCGGCCCGATGCGCGCTGGACCGCACCGTGGGGTGCCCGCTGCACGGTCGCTGAGGTGGCTCGTTTTCTACCGGTCAGATCGTTGTGTGTTTCCACATTCTCTAGCAAGGGGTCGGCATCGCAGAGTGCCGCCAACGCATCAGCCTGCACCTCGGCATGCTCTAAGACGAGCCATCCGCCGGGAACGAGGATCTGCTTGGCGGTCTGCAGCACTGCCGTTGTGAGGTCCAGCCCGTCGGGGCCTCCTCCATAGAGTGCAACCTCGGGGTCGTGTTCACGGACCTCCTGCTCAATCGGCACCATATTCGGGGGGATGTACGGCGGGTTGGAGACCACAAGTTCGAAGGGTGCCGCCCCGACGGAATCAGAGTGCCACTGAGCAGCGAAGTCCCGAAGGTCACAGTGGTGCAGCGTCACCGAGCTCGCACCGCGGGGGAGATTTTGGAAATTGAGCTGCGCCCACGCGGCGGCCTCGGATGAGATTTCCACAGCATGAACTTCCGCAGCAGGATATTCCGCAGCGATTGATGCTGCTATTGCCCCAGATCCAGTGCCGAGGTCGACTACGCGCGGATGAACAACCCCTTGAGCGTTGAGACTCCGCAACCTCTGAAGTACCAGGTCCACCACGGTTTCCGTTTCGGGGCGCGGGATGAACACACCGGGCCCCACCCTCAGCTCCAGCCACCGGAAGGGCGCCACACCGGTCAGATGCTGCAGCGGTATCCTGTGCCGGCGTTCATCGATGAGTCCCCAGAACCGGTCCTGGGCTGCGGCACCACCAGCTACGCCTCCGGTTGCGGAAACCATCTTGGCTTGGAGCTCTCCCCTGCTGAGTCCCCAGACATGGGCGGCGAGCAATTCAGCATCCGTCTGAGGACTGGGAATCCCAGCCTCAGCGAGACGCCCAACAGCCTCACGAATCATATGACCTAGTTCCACAGTGGCACTCCCCCGGGCGTTATGCCTATTGTTCGGCGAGTGCGTCGAGCCGTTCCTGTTCATCCAGCTGGATGCAGGATGCGATGACAGCTTCGAGATCACCGTTGATGACAGCATCAAGGTTGTAGGCCTTGTACCCGGTGCGGTGATCAGCAATGCGATTCTCGGGGAAGTTGTAGGTGCGGATCCGTTCGGATCGGTCCATGGTGCGCACCTGCGACTTCCGGGCCTGTGAGCTCTCAGCGTCCAACTGTTCCTGTTGGTGGGCCAAGAGCCTGGAGCGCAGCACTCGCATAGCCGCTTCCTTGTTCTGCAGCTGAGACTTCTCATTCTGCATCGCCACCACGATCCCGGTGGGCAGGTGAGTGATGCGGACCGCAGAGTCCGTCGTGTTCACGCTCTGCCCTCCTGGGCCTGAAGAACGATAGACGTCAATCTTGAGGTCGTTCTGGGAGATCTCGATCTCTTCCGGTTCATCGACTTCCGGCAGAACCAGTACGCCGGCTGCCGAGGTATGGATCCGTCCCTGGGATTCGGTCTCCGGGACGCGTTGAACCCGGTGCACGCCGCCTTCGAATTTCAGATGAGCGTAGACCCCTTCAGCTGGGTCATTGGTGCTGGACTTAATGGCGACCTGGACATCCTTATACCCACCCAAATCGGAGGGGGTCGACGAGATGAGCTCTGTCTTCCACCCTTTGGACTCGGCGTAGCGGGTGTACATGCGCAGCAGATCTCCGGCGAACAGTGCAGCCTCGTCACCGCCGGCACCGCCTTTGACCTCCACGATCGCGTTGCGAACATCGTTCTCGTCACGCGGTATCAGCATTCGAAGCAAACGCTCTGAAGCCTGCTCCAGCTGCTCCTGGAGCCGGGGCACCTCAGCGGCGAATTCGGCGTCGTCCTCACCGAGTTCACGCGCGGCCTCGAGGTCATCCTGGAGCTGAGCCCAACGACGGTGAGCCTCCACAACCCCGTTGAGCTGCGCGTAGCGTCGGCCGAGTTTGCGGGCCAGCGACTGGTCGGCATGCGTCTCGGGCTCGGCGAGCTGGGCTTGAAGTTCTTTGTGCTCCTCGAGCAGGCTGCCGACGGAGTCGAACATGCGGGGATTGATCTCAGTACTCATAGGCCTTCCTGGAACGACGACGTAACGGGACGTGATCTGAAAAGACCCCGCCAGTGCCTGGTAAGGACTGCTGACGGGGTCTTCCCCGGATACGCGAACCTAGTCGCCGTTGCCGCCCAGGGTGGTCTTCTGGGTCAGCAGCAGAAACTCCGCGTTGGAACTGGTGTCTTTGATCTTCTTCAGCAGGAGATCCAGGCCTTGTTCCTGCTCCAGTCCGGACAGAACACGGCGTAGCTTCCACATGATCTGGACCTCTTGGGGCGAGAGAAGGTTCTCCTCTCGCCTTGTGGAGGACTCGGACACGCTGATGGCGGGGAAGATCCGCTTATCCGCCAGGCGGCGGGAGAGACGGAGCTCCATATTGCCAGTGCCTTTGAACTCCTCGAAGATGACCTCATCCATTTTGGATCCGGTCTCCACCAGAGCCGTAGCCAAGATCGTCAGCGAGCCGCCGTGCTCAATATTGCGGGCTGCACCGAAGAACCGCTTAGGTGGGTACAGCGCGTTGGCGTCCACACCACCGGAGAGGATACGGCCGGAGGCAGGCGCTGCAGTGTTGTAGGCACGGCCCAGGCGGGTCATGGAGTCTAGGAGGACCACCACGTCCTTACCGACCTCCACCAGACGCTTGGCGCGTTCGATGGCAAGTTCAGCGACAGTGGTGTGGTCATCTGCAGGTCGGTCGAACGTGGAGGCGATGACCTCACCGTCGACTGTGCGCTGCATGTCAGTGACTTCTTCAGGGCGCTCATCGACCAACACCATCATCAGGTGCACCTCAGGGTTGTTGGTCTTGATTGCCTTTGCCAGGGACTGCAGGATGATGGTCTTACCCGCCTTGGGCGGGGAGACGATCAGGCCGCGCTGGCCCTTGCCGATGGGCGCCACGAGGTCGATGACACGTGTGCCGACGTCCTTGGGGTCACCTTCAAGCCGCAGTCGCTCCTGCGGATAGAGCGGAGTGAGTTTGTTGAAGTCGACCCGGTCGGTGTTTGCTTCAGCGGGACGGCCATTGATTTTGTCGACCTTCACGAGAGCCGCAAACTTCTGCCGCTTGTTCTGCTTCTGGTTGTCCTGCGGTGCCTTGATGAAGCCAGTGACGACGTCACCTTTTCGCAGATTGTTCTTCTTCACCTGCTGCAGAGAAACATAGACGTCGTTCTGGCCAGGCAGGTACCCGGAGGTCCGAACGAACGCATAGTTGTCGAGAACATCGAGGATCCCGGCGATCGGGATGAGCTGATCATCCTCGGTGAAATCAGAATCGTCATGCTCGGGGCCGCGATTGCGGTCCCGCCCACGCCGGTTGCGATCATTGCGATTACGACGCCGGTTCCGACGGTCATTGCGGTCATCGTCGTTGTCGTTGTCACTGTCGTGATCGCGACCGAAGTTTTCCTGGTCCTGTCGGTGGTCCTGAGAGTCCGACTGGCTCGACCGGTCTGACTGATTCGAACGATCAGACTGGTTCGACCGATTGGACTGCTTTTTCTCACCGCGCTGCGGACGTTGGTTGTCACTGCGCTCCCGGCCCTCATTGGCGTCGGAAGACTCAGATCCGGAGGCGGACTTGTCGCGACCACCGCGGCCATCGTCACTCTTGCCGCGTGTCCGTCGGTGCCGGTTGTTGCCCTTGGACTGGCTCTGTGCCTCGCCGTCCTGTGAAGCGTCCTCCTGAGGGCGCCCATTCTTGGCATCGTCCTTAGGGGGCTCATTGTGGTCAGAGTCGGCGGCGGTTGATGGCACTCCGTTGTTTTCTTCGGAGCCTTTTTCCTTCTCTGCCGGCTTGTCCGCCTTCTTACCGCGGTCGGCAACTGCGCCGCCGCGCTGATGGGCGGAGATCGCCTCGACCAAATCGGACTTACGCATCCGGGAGGACCCGGCAATACCCAGTTGAGAAGCCAGCGCCTTAAGCTGAGCTAGTTTGAGTCCGGCGAGCCCGCTGTTTGAATTGCTGTCGGCATCGTTCTTCACGTCCTGAGGTGCTCCCTCAGTGGTGGTTTCTGTCACGAAGGTTCCTTCTCCCTCGTCAGGCAGACCGCGTTCAGATGCGGCCAACGGTTTCCATGGCAATCTTTCGCGTCAACGCGTTGAAGAATTTCCCCTTCAGTACACTCATGTACACACGCGGGTTGAACACATCAATCGGTGCGTGCTGTGTCAATAACCCGGCTGGGAGAGCGCGAACTGCGCGAAAGTCACTCGGTGATAACTTCGATCACCGCAGTGCTTCAACTATAGCACCTGTGTGGGCTATCGGCAGATTCGACGGGGTGAACGTGTCCTGCCCCGGCTGCTGACTGGCGAACGTCTGGATCGCTGCGGCGGCCGCTGGGGCCCACTGGTGACTCGTCAGCACGAGGACTGCTGGGCCTGCACCGGAGACGACGGTGGCGAACCCCTGACCACGGAGTGTGTCCACCAGTGCCATGGACAGCGGGAACGCTTGGCGCCGGTATTCCTGGTGGAGGAAGTCCTCTGTGGCATCGAGCAGCAGACTCGGGTCGGAGGTGATGGCGTGCACCAGGAGGGCTGACCGGGAGCTGTTCTTGGCCGCCTGATCGTGCGGAACGCTGCCCGGCAGCAGGTCGCGGGCAGCTTGAGTCGACTGGATGAACGACGGAATGGCCACCACACAGGTCAGCTCAGGGTGCACGCTCAGCGGTGCCGTGCTGAAGATCGGCTCTGGGTTGTCTGAGGCGAGCCAGGACACTGCCACTCCCCCGCGGAGCGCCGGCGCGTAGTTGTCCGGATGGCCTTCAATACGCGAGCCAATCTGCAGCTGCTCGTCCTCCGTGAGGCCACCGGGAATCAGCTGATCAGCAGTTTTCACAGCAGTGGCGATGGCCGCGGCGGAGGAACCGAGCCCTCGTGAGTGCGGAATGGTGTTCTGCGCCCGCACGTCCAAATCCGGCAGATGGTATCCCTTGGCCGCAAGAATGCGTTCCACAGCACTGATCACAAGATGTGATGCATCTGCAGGGAGCTCGCCAGCTCCTTCTCCGGTAACAACGACACCGACTTCCGGCTCCTCCGGATTGCGGCGCGGCCGCGCAGTCACATCGATGTCATCCCGCCACTCCAGTGCCAGTCCGAGAGTGTCATAGCCTGGCCCGAGGTTAGCGCTGGTCGCTGGAACTCTCAGCCGGAAATGCACCTCTGCGCTGAGTGGCTCGCGCAGTTGGGCGGCCGGCGCACCGACCGCAGCATCAGGTCCGAGCCCTTGGCCTAACCGTCCCAGTTGAAGTCCCATGTGATGCTCAGAGCCCCAGGGTCCGAGCGACGGTTTCGACATCCTGTGGGACCTGGGTGGGGGCGGCGTCGTTGCCCTCACTGGTCTGCAACTCTGGATTGTTGATCGCCCAGTCAGGATCTTTGAGTCCGTGACCGGTGACTGTGATGACCCACCGCTTGCCGGTGGGCACGTGGCCTGCTCGATGTTTCTTGAGGAGACCGGCAACTCCCGCAGCTGATGCGGGTTCCACGAAAACGCCCTCTTTGGCGGAAAGCCAGCGATGGGCCGAGAGGATCTGAGCATCGGTGACTGATTCGATGACCCCGGAAGACTCGTCCCGGGCTGCTTCGGCGTACTCCCACGAGGCCGGGTTCCCGATGCGGATCGCCGTCGCGACGGTCTCTGGGTCTGTAATGGGGTATCCGGCGACGATCGGTGCGGCTCCAGCGGCTTGGAATCCCCACATTGTGGGAAGGGAAGTGGTTACCTGGTCATCGAAGTACTCGTTATAGCCCTTCCAGTAGGCCGTAATGTTGCCGGCGTTGCCTACCGGCAGCAGGTGATAATCGGGTGCTGAGCCGAGTGCGTCAACCACCTCGAAGGCTGCAGTCTTCTGGCCTTCAATACGGGCTGGGTTGACGGAGTTGACCAGGAAGACCGGGTAATTCTCGGCGAGTTTGCGAGCCACATCGAGGCAGCCGTCAAAGTTCCCGTCGATCTGAATCAGCTCAGCACCATGAGCCACAGCTTGCGAGAGCTTACCCATCGCAATCTTGCCCGCAGGAACCAGCACAGCACAGGTCAGCCCTGCCTGAGTGGCGTAGGCGGCAGCCGATGCGGAGGTGTTTCCGGTCGAAGCGCATACCACTGCTTTGGCGCCATCCGCCACTGCTGCGGTGATGGCCATGGTCATTCCACGGTCCTTGAACGAACCGGTGGGGTTCATTCCCTCGACTTTGAGGTGCACCTCACCTTCCACCAGGGCCGAAAGAGCTGGAGCGTACACCAGGGGTGTCCCGCCCTCACCGAGGCTGATGATGCGGTCGCCCTCGGCGACCGGCAGCCGGTCGAAATACTCGCGGATGACTCCTCGCCACTGGTGCGCCATATGGTGTTTCCCCTTTACTTCTTGACTTCGACGCGCAGCACAGAGTTTACGATCTTGACCACATCAAGGCCGCGCAGTTCCTCCACTGTCGCGTGTAGGTCTTTTTCGCTTGCGATATGGGTCACGACCTGCACTTTGGCGCCGTTTTCACTGTCTTCAACTTCACCTTCTATGGTGACGCTGCCCGGCTGACGCATTGATTCAATGGACACGTGATGGTCTGCCAGCACGCGGGCAATCTCTGCGATCACGCCTTCCCGGTCGGCGACTTCCATGTCTATGTAGTACTGCGTGGTCGCTTTTTCGATCGGCAGCGGCGGCAGGTTGACCTCACTGGAGATGGTGGGAGCTTCAGGCACTGGTGCACGCAGTCGGCGCGCCACGGCCACCACATCGCCCATAATCGCGCTGGAGGTTGGCCGTCCTCCGGCGCCCTGACCGTAGAACATCAGCTCACCGGCGTTCTCGGCCACCACGAATACGGCGTTGAACGCACCGCGCACGCTGGCCAGAGGATGAGTCCGTGGCAGCAGGGTGGGGTGTACGCGCAGTACGACACCGGGAGCTTGCCCTTGGGTGTGCTTCTCAGCGATGGCCAGAAGTTTGATGACATACCCGGAAGCAGCTGCGGCCTCGATGTCGTCCTGCGTCACGTCGGTGATGCCCTCGCAGTAGACGTCGTCGAAGCTGAAAGGAGCGTGAAATGCCAGAGTGCCGAGGATGGCTGCTTTGGCCGCGGCATCGAGCCCGGCGACATCGGCGGTGGGGTCGGCCTCGGCATATCCCAGCTTCTGAGCCTCGTCTAGCGCGTCGTCGAACGCCGCTCCGGTGGTATCCATCTGGTCCAGGACATAGTTAGTGGTGCCGTTGACGATCCCCATGACTTTCGTGATCCGGTCACCTGAGAGTGATTCCTCAATGGGACGCAGGATCGGGATGGCTCCACCTACAGATGCCTCGTATCGAAGTAGGGCGCCCGTTTCTGCCGCGATGGCGTTCAGCTCGGTGCCTCTGCTGGCCAGCAGTGCTTTGTTGCCGGTGACCACAGCCGCTCCACGGCGCAGCGCACGTTCGATGAGTCCACCAGCTGGCTCTGTGCCGCCGATGAGTTCAATGATCAGATCAGACTGGTCCACCAGGGCCTCAGCATCGGTGGTGAGGAGCTCACCCGGAATGCGCCAGTCACGTGGGGCCTCGGGGTCGCGTACTGCGACGCCGACCAGTTTCACTGGAGTGCCGACTCGGGCGGAGATCAGGTCCCGTTCCTCCACCAGTGTCTTGGCCACTTGGGCGCCGACGTTGCCGGCTCCGAGCAGGCCGATACGGATCGTTTCGCCAGATTTGGGCTGCGGCGGCAAGGCCATCTTCACCTCTTCAGTGTGGAAGTTCGGTTTCGGCGACAAAGACGTCGGCCGGCTTAGGGCGTATAGCCGGTGTCGCGGGCGAGCATCATCTCTTCGGTCTCCCGGCGGATGAGCACCTGGGTTTCACCGTCTCGGACGGCGACCACGGCGGGCCGGGTCAGGTAGTTGTAGTTGCTCGACAGCGAATGGCAGTACGCCCCTGTGGCCGGGACAGCGAGGAGGTCTCCCCGGATCACAGCCGGTGGCAAGTATACGTTTCTGACCACGATGTCTCCGGATTCGCAGTGCTTTCCCACAATGCGAGACAGCACATGTTCTCCGGTGAGCCGTTTGGAGGCCAGGACGGCAGCGTAGTCCGCGTCGTAGAGCACCGGCCGGGCGTTGTCCCCCATACCGCCGTCCACCGCAATGTACCGACGGCTGATGCCGTCCTCGACCACCACGTCTTTGGTGGTTCCGGCACTGTAGAGGGTGATGCCGGCGGGCCCAGCGATGCTGCGACCTGGTTCGATGCTCAGCCGTGGTATCGCGATGCCCTGCTCGTTGCAGGCAGCCCGGACTGCAGTCGCCAGCGCCTCGGCGATCTCTTCCGGGGCACGGGGGTGGTCAGCTTCGGTATAGGCGATTCCATGTCCACCACCGAGGTCCAATTCGGGAAGGACGACGCCGTGGCTCGCCTGGACGCGGGCGAGGAACCCGATGAGTTTGGAGGCGGCGAGTTCGAAGCCGGTGGGTTCGAAGATCTGCGAGCCTATGTGGCAGTGCAGACCTATCAGGTCAACTGCCGGGGCTCCAAGAGCTTGTTCAACCGCTGTCCACGCCGGTGACCCCAGGTATGGGTTGGGCGATTCGGTGTGGGTCCCTGGAACGGGGGTCAGCGACAAACCGAATTTCTGATCTTCGTGTGCGGTGGCGATGTATTCGTGGGTGGAAGCGTGGACCCCGGGTGTCAGGCGTAGCATCACCGAGGCGGTCCGGCCCATGTCCGTGGCGATCGCGGAGATTCGGGCGATCTCTTCAACAGAATCGGCGATGATGCGGCCCAGGCCAAGCTCCACAGCGCGGGCGATCTCTGCATCGGACTTATTGTTGCCGTGCAGTCCAATTCGGGAAGGAGCCACACCTGCTGCGAGAGCAATGGACAGCTCTCCTCCGCTGGCGGTGTCGATGTTCAGACCCTCTTCAGCGGCCCACTGCGCCACGCGTGTAGAGAGGAAAGCTTTACCGGCATAGAAGACATCGACAGCTGTCTCTGGTGCGAACGCACGGTTGAATGCTTCACGGAACCCGCGGGCACGAGCGCGGAAGTCCGCTTCAGAAAAGACGTAGAGCGGGGTGCCGTAGGTGGCAGCAAGTTCTCCGACGGGCACCCCGTCGATCACCAGTTCACCGGTGGCGCTGCGGGAGGTTGTGCTTGGGAACAGCCCTGACTCGAGGTCATCTGTGTTTTCGCGGGGGCTTAGCCACTCTGGGGCCAGCGGGTGAGGGGTCAGTGTCATGGACGTCCCTCACATCTGTTCCGGTGCGCTGACGCCCAGCAGTGTGAGTCCGTTGCGCAGTACCTGTGCTGTGGCACTGTTGAGCCAGAGTCTGGTGCGGTTCAGATCAGTGACCGGTTCCACAGTGCCGTCTTCGAGTGTGGAAGGCGCGATCCTGCATTTCGCATACCAGGCGTGGTACGCACCGGCGAGGTCCTCGAGGTAGCGGGCAACCCGGTGGGGTTCGCGTAGTTCAGCGGCCCGCGCCACAGTGTTGGGGAATTTCGCCAGGTGCGCCAACAACTCTTCTTCACGCGCATGGGCGAGTTGGGCGGCGTCGAAACTAGAGTGGTCCACTCCTTGTGCTTCTGCATTGCGCGCTGCGTTGCAGGCCCGGGCGTGAGCGTATTGGACGTAGAAGACCGGGTTGTCATTGGTCTTCGACTGCAGCACTTCAGGATCTACGTCGATCGGTGAGTCAGCGGGATAGCGGGCCAGGGTGTAGCGCAGAGCGTCAGTGCCGAGCCATTCAATGAGGTCATCGAGCGCGATGACGTTGCCCTTGCGCTTCGACAGACGGGCACCCTTGACACTCATCAATTGGCCGATGAGGATTTCAATGTTCTGCTCCGGATCGTCTCCGGCACAAGCGGCCATGGCCTTGAGCCGGCCCACATAGCCGTGGTGGTCGGCACCGAGGATATAGATCTTCTCGCTAAAGCCCCGGTCGCGCTTACTGAGGTAGTACGCCGCGTCAGCGGCGAAGTAGGTCGGTTCGCCATCGTCTTTGATGAGCACCCGGTCTTTGTCGTCACCGAAGTCTGTAGTGCGCAGCCACACGGCCCCGTCTCTGTCGTCGATGTTGCCCTGTTCGCGCAGAGTGGCGATGGCTGAGTCGATCAGCTTCTCGTCGTGCAGGGACTTTTCGGAGAACCATTCGTCGAAGTGGACGCCGAATGCCTGGAGGGTGCCGCGAATCTGAGCAAGTTGGGCTCGGTAGGCAATCTCGCGAACTACTGGCAGTGCCTCTGAGCGGGGCAGGCCTCTGACATCTGGACGTTGCTCGGCGACGGTCTCGGCGAGGTCGTTGATGTATTCACCCGGATAACCGCCTTCCGGAGTGTCTTCTCCGTGCAGGGCGGCCAGAACTGTCGCGGCGAAGACACTCATCTGGTTACCGGCATCGTTGATGTAGTACTCAGCGGTGACTTGGGCCCCTGATGCGCGCAGCAGCCTCAGCAATGCGTCGCCGAGCGCGGCCCAGCGGGTATGTCCCATGTGCAGCGGCCCGGTGGGGTTGGCGGAGACATATTCCAAATTGATGACATGTCCGTTCAGCGCCTGGTTGTGACCATAGGTCTCCCCACCTTCCACAATGTTCTGGGCGAGCTGTCCGGCGGCTGCGGCGTCGAGGGTGACGTTGATGAATCCTGGTCCGGCCACCTCGACGTGGGTGATCCCCGAGTGGTCAGCGAGCCGTGTGGCAAGGGCCTCGGCCAGCTGGCGGGGGTTCATTCGTGCCGGTTTTGCAAGCTGGAGAGCGATGTTGGTGGCCCAGTCTCCGTGATCGCGACTCTTGGGCCGCTCCACTCGCACATCCTCGGGAAGGGTCTCGAGGGCTATGTCGCCGGCCGCAACGGCTTCAGCGAGGGTGGTTTTCACAACGGAGGAGAGTTCTTCTGGAGTCACCCGGACAGTCTACCCACCAGATTTACTCGAGCTTCGGCGGCGGTGAACACTCCGCACCACCTGCCACCTCCCAGTGTGCCGTGCCCAGCAGGGATGTGTCATTATGCTTAGATTTCTCCCATGACTGCATATGTGTCGCACACAACTTTTGACGCCGAGAACGCTTACGCCCTGTCGGAATGGTGGAAGCGGGTCCTGGGCTACACCGATATGCCAGGTGATCCCAATGAGCCGGGAGACGAACAATGCATGATCCTCGATCCCACATCCGGGCATCGGCTTCTCTTCGTAGAAGGCAAGTATGGGCCAAATGAAGTGAAGAACCGGGTTCACCTGGACCTGGGATCGCGGGAAGGAAAGCGAGACGAGGAGATCGAACGCATCTGTCGCCTCGACGCCACCGTGATCGCTGATAGACGCGGCGAGCGGGGCCCCGGCACAGGGTGGGTGACTTTCGCAGACCCTGAGGGCAATGAATTCTGTGTGGTCCGCTCCCCTGCTGAGATGTAGGTGCGCGAATCGGCACTGTTACAGGATCAGCCCCACGGCGCCGGCCATCACCATGTAGATGCCCAGGCCGAGTAACGTCAGACCGCTGACGAGTTCGATCCACCCGGTGACCCGCGGGTTGGACAGCCAACGGTTCGCTGCATCTACCATCAGGACGATGCCGATCAAATAGGCGTAGACCGTGACGACCACAGTTCCACCCAGGACTGCGATGGCGAAGACCGGACCCATCGCGGTCGGCGTGAACTGCGGAAAGAGCGCCAGAAAGAACAACCCCACCTTGGGGTTCGTCATACAGGTGGCGATACCGGCAAGAAAGGGAGTCAGGGGCGTCGTCGTCCTACGCTTTTGGGCTGGGGTGGCCCGCTGCAGTCCGGCGGCCGTGATCACTGCCGCGTTGCGGAACCTTCCCCGGGCGGTGAGACAAGTGCGAGCGCCCAGCAGCACCAAATAGCAGCCGCCCAGCAGGCTGACAACGTAGTACGCGATGTCTGAGGCTTCGAAGAGGGCCGCCAATCCCAGTGCGGCAAGGGCGGCCCAGACGAACATGGCGACCGATGACCCCGCGGCAGCCAAGGCGCCTGCCCGCCGGGAGACCAGGGCGTAGCGCAGGGAAAGCAGCGTGTCTGGTCCTGGGGTCACTGCGAGGATGACGGCGACGCCGAGGAAGGCGAAATAGGTGCTGAGGGTCACAGGTCCATCCTGCGCCGGTGCCGGGTGACGGCACAAACACCGCCGTGGGAGCGCCTGATAATACTAAGGGACCCAACGGTAGCGATGCTCCGGCCGCCCTGCGTGACCGTAGCGAAGCGTGAGCTCTGCCCTTCCCTCCGCGCACAAGTGCTCCAAATAGCGGCGAGCGGTGACTCGCGCGATCCCAGTGGTATTGGATACTTCCACTGCGGAGACGTCTTCTGGTGAAGAGCGCAACGCCTCAGCCACTCGTTCGACGGTGGCAGGGGTGAGCCCTTTGGGCATAGAGCGCGATGCAACGGGGCGCATCAACCCAAAGAGTGTGTCAACGTCCTTCTGCGTGACAGTCGACATGGCAATCATACGTTTACGTGCTGAGGCATAGCGTTCGAGCTGGTCGCGCAGCTGCCGCAGCGGAAACGGCTTGATCAGGTAGTGCAGCGCACCCATGGCCATCGCTCTACGCACCTGCTCCACGTCGCGCAGGGCGGTGATGAGCAGAACATCTACGATTCCGACCTCCCGCATCCACGCAGAACTTCTTAGTTCCTCCAGAACTGCCAATCCTGTGCGATCAGGGAGGAACAGATCCAGCAGGACCAAATCAGGTTGATGCTGCCGCACAGCTTCGAGTGCTTCCGCTGCGGTGTGCGCCGTTCTGACCACGCTGAAGCCGGGCAGGGAGTCGACCAGTTCGCGGTGGTTTCGAGCGACCCGCACATCATCATCGACGATCAGTGTGCTGACGGGCTTCGCGGTGCGTGACCCGGATCCAAGGTTTTCCGAAGGGAGGTTCATGAGCTGGTGACGTCCTGCCGCGCCGGAAGATAGGCATAGAAAGTGGTCTCGTCCTCGGTGTCTACGCTGACGGAGCCTCCACGACGCAAACACGCTTGATGCACCAACGCCAGGCCCAGTCCGCGCCGGCCGGCCTGGTCCTTGGTGGAGCGCCCGATACTAAAGACATCGTCTGCGATCGCCAGGTCAAGACCCGGGCCAGAGTCGATGACCCGGACTTCTACCAGACCATCCATCTCCCCTCCGTGCTGGCGGACCATCAGTTCTACCGCACCGTCAGGGCCTGCAGCGTCCATCGCGTTGTCCACCAGGTTCCCGATCACCAGGAGCAGGTCATCTCGGAGGTCGTGGGGTTGGCCTTCAGGCAGGTGCGAGAGTTCAGAGAGGTTGAATTGGACCCCTCGCTCAGCGGCCTGGACTGACTTGGCCAGGACCAGGGCGGCCACCGTCATATCTTGAAAACGGGCGGCGATCTCAGCATCGGCACCCGAGGTGGCCAAGGAGAGTTCTGACAAGTAGGCCTGGGCTTGATCTACCGTGCCGAGCTCCAACATACCTGCGACCGTATGAATGCGATTGGCGAACTCATGCCGTTGGGCACGTAGTCCGTCGGTGACGGTTCGTGCGCCGTCGAGCTGGTCACTGTGCCGCGTCAGCTCGGTTCGATCACGAAGGGTGACGACGACGCCACCATCGTCCTCACGCACCCTCACAGGTCTCCTGTTGCACACCAAGATGAGGCCGTCCACACTCAGGAGCAGGTCCTCCCCTGCGTCTGGCCCGCTGAGCACAGCTTGGGCCTCCGCTCCCAGTCCCAGCTCTGCGGGAGTCCGGCCGAGATGCTCCTCTGGAAGTCGGAGAAGCTGCCGTGCAGGAGTGTTGGCCAGGACAATGCGTCCTTCACTATCCAGCCCGATTACCCCCTCACCAATGGCGTAGAGCAGTGCCTCACGACCGTCGAGCAGTGCCGTGATCTCCCGCGGTTCCAGCCCGTGCGTATCGGCGCGGAGTCGTCGCGCGAGTAACCGGGCCCCGACTGCACCGATACCGACGGCCAAGAGTGCGACGCCGAAGATCAGCGGCAGCTCTCCAATCGAGGCCAGACGCACCTCGGAGGCGAGAATCCCCACTGACACAAAACCGATGACCTCGTCGGATTCATTGAAGATGGGCACGCGGGCACGCATTGTGAGACCTGCATGACCGTGTTCCACGCCGGTCCAAGTATCTCCCGCCAAGACGGGAGCGGGGTCCAAATGAGGTCGCTGGCCGATCGCTTCGGGGTCTGGGTGGGACTGCCGAATGCCATCGCTGTCGGCGATCATGATGTATTCGTAGCCGGTGGCCTCACGCAAAGTTTCGGCCCAGGGGGCGAGAATCTCCGCTGGGTCATCGGTCTCTAGGGCGCCTTGGACGGTCTCCATCACGGCCACGGATTCAGCCATGGTGAGGACTCGGTCCTCATATTGCTGGCGAACTTCGACGTACTGATTCGCACCCCAGAGCAGGGAGACCAAAGTGACCGCTCCAATGAGCAGAACCATGTTCCACCGGAAGAGCCGGTGGCCGAGCGAAACCTCGCGTGCGGCGGATCTTGGACGGCGAGCCAGTGCAGACATAGCCCCTCCCTCCTCCGCCTGATGAACGGGACTTATCACTGTTCACAGCACCCTATTTCGGGACCAATATGACCATTATTGCGTGAATGTGCACAAAACTGTGGGGCCGGTCACATTCATTCAATACTGTCACGTGGCTCACATTTCCTGACGCCGAACG
Source organism: Nesterenkonia haasae (assembly GCF_010119385.1). GTDB lineage: Bacteria > Actinomycetota > Actinomycetes > Actinomycetales > Micrococcaceae > Nesterenkonia > Nesterenkonia haasae. Next base: position 132,257 of record NZ_VFIE01000017.1, on the reverse strand, counting down.
TACCCATAGAACCGCATCTAGGAGAACACCATGCTCAGCCTAATTGGCCTGGCAGTAATCGTCATCATGACGACGCTGCTGATCATGGGGCGTATCGCCCCAATTGTCGGACTGACGGTGATCCCTTTCGCGGGAGCACTGCTGGCCGGCTTCTCCTTCACTGAGATTGGCGATTTCTTCGGTGAGGGCATCGGCGCGGTGCTCGACGTCGCGGTCATGCTGATCTTCGCGATCCTCTTCTTCGCGATCATGAACCAGGCTGGGCTCTTCGACCCCTTGGTGAGACTCGTGGTGCGACTGACCCGCGGGAATGTCATCGCCATCTGCGTGGGTACGGTATTGCTGGCCGCGGTCTGCCACCTAGACGGCGCGGGCGCCTCCACGTTCCTGATCGTCATCCCCGCACTGCTTCCGCTCTACCGGCACTTGGGTATGAGTCCCTACTTGCTGCTGCTGCTTGCCGGCATGAGCATGGGTGTGCTGAACATGCTTCCTTGGGGCGGCCCGGTTGCTCGCGCCTCGGCGGTGGTGGGCATGGATCCGATCGCGCTCTGGCGAGGCCTGATTCCGGTGCAGATTCTCTGCCTGCTGATGCTCGTGGTGGCCGCGGTACTGCTTGGCATACGGGAGAAGCGCCGAATCGCTGCTCGTGGCGGCGCTCCAGCGGACGCAGTGGAGACAACAACCGAGACTCAGGAATCCGACGAGGAGCAGGTCGACCAGCGCGAACTCGTCTCAGCGTCAGCGCAGAGAACAGGGGGCTTCGCCCCGTCCGACCACGACTCAACATCTTCCGGCTCTGGACACCACAGCACAGGGACTGACGAATTCAGCGGCGAGGCAGACGAACTCTGGGGCAGCCACGACACCGAAGGGCAGACCCCGCGTTGGCAGATGATCGTCAACACCATTCTGGTCCTGGGCATGCTCGCCCTTCTGGTCTCAGACATCCTGCCGGCCCCATTGGCGTTCATGCTCGGTCTCAGCGCAGCCCTAGTGGTCAACCACCCCAAGGTCAGCGACCAGATGGAGACGATCAAGGCCCATGGCGGCAGCGCCATCGCCACCGGTGCCATCGTTCTTGCTGCCGGCTGCTTCCTCGGCATCCTGGAGGAATCGGGAATGTTGGATTCACTAGCCACAGATGCCGTTTCCATCCTGCCGGCCGCCCTGGTTCCCTATGTACACCTCATTGTCGGTTTCTTCGGACTGCCCCTGGAGTTGCTGCTTAGCACTGACGCGCATTACTTCGCCCTGCTTCCTGTGGTGGAGGGCGTCGCAGGGCAGGCCGGGGTGGGGACGATCTCGGTGGTTTACGCCGTATTGGTGGGCAATATCATCGGCACGTTCATCAGTCCGTTCTCTGCCGCGCTATGGCTTGCCCTCGGACTCGCTGGTTGTGATATCGGCAAGCACATCCGCTATTCATTTCTACCCATGTGGATCTTCTCGGTGGTCGCACTCCTACTCGCCCTCGCTCTTGGGTTCATTCCATGGAGCTGAGTCAGCGGGCGACGGCTGCGATCGACTCCTGGAGAATGTCGATTCCCTCAGCCAGTTCGGTTTCGCTGGTCGTCAGCGGCGGTGCAATCCGAAAGACGCCGCCCATCCCCGGAATCTGGACAATATTGATGTGCAGCCCGCGTTGCAGGCTCTCTTGGGTAATGGCGGAGACAAGGTCATCGACGGTTCCGTTCTCGGGAGCTCCCAGTTCCAGTCCCTGCAGCAGGCCACGCCCGCGCACGTCGACGACAACCTCCATGGTGTCCTGCAGGTCGCGCAGGGCCTGACCGAGCTGATTGCCCAACTTCGCCGCCTGCTCGACCAGGCCCTCGCGTTCCACCACATCGAGCACCGTGCTGCCCACACTGGCAGCCAGCGGATCGTTGAGATGGGTGGTGTAGAAGAGGAAACCACGTTCGGCCACACGTTCCTCCACTTCCGCGGAAGTCACGACTGCGGCAACCGGTAAACCGGCCCCGAGCGTCTTCGAGAGGGTGATGATGTCCGGTACCACCCCGTCACGTTCGAAGGCATACATGGTGCCGGTACGCCCGACTCCGGTCTGCGCTTCGTCAAGGATCAGCAGTCCGCCCCGGGCGTCGCAGTGCTCTTTGAGCCGAGCCAAATACCCTTCAGGCAGTTCAATGATGCCTCCTGACGACAGGATCGGCTCCACTATCACCGCCGCGAGCGCGCCGGTTGACTGTTTGTCGATCAGCGAAAATCCAAAGTCCAGCTCGGTGCGCCAGTCGTGACTGCCGTCGTCGTTCCGGAACGGTGAGATGCCAGCGTGGGGCGTGGGCAAGGCGAGACTTCCCGGCATCCAAGGCCCATATCCGCGACGGCCCGCAGACATCGTGGCTGAGGCTGCTCCGTAGGTCATTCCATGCCACGATCGGTCAAAGCTGATGACCTCGTAGCCTCCGGTATACATCTTGGCCATCTTCAGGGCCGCTTCATTGGATTCGGCCCCAGTCGTCAGCAGCAGGGTCTTAGTGAGCGGATCAGGCATTGTGGAGGCAAGTTTCTCGGCGAAGTCCACCACTGGACGACTCAGCATGCCAGAGAAGAGGTGGTCCAGAGTCTTGATTGACGAGCTGACCGCGTTGACTATGGCTGGGTGACCATGCCCAAGAACAGCGCTCATCTGACCCGACGTAAAGTCCAATATGGCCCGGCCAGTGTGGTCGTAAATGTAGGAGCCAGACGAACGTTCGATGATCGCTGAACTGAACGGCGCCCCGTATCCCACCACATGCTTGGAAACGCGGTTCCAGAAACTTCCGGTGCTCGACTGTGACATAGCTGCTCCTGACTGAGGATTGGGCGCTGTAGACGTTTTTTCATTCTGGATGAGTGGACATTCAGAAACAAGTAAACAATTTCAACTTATTGTTCGGTATGGACGAACACTGCAGTACAGTAGCCAGATGCTGAACCCCCAGCGTCTGCGCATCCTTCAGGCAGTAGTGGCAGCCGGGTCGTTGCAGGCCGCGGCCCGAAACTTGCACTACTCCCCCGCCACGGTGAGCCAGCACATCACCGCATTGAGCAGAGAGACCGGGCTTCAGCTGTTCGAAAAAGATGGGCGAGGCAGACGTCCCACCGCTGCGGGACTGCATCTTGCTGAACAAGCCAGTGCTGCACTCTCGGCGTTCAGTCAACTGGACCGGGTGGTCGATGATCTTCGCAACCAACGGAACAAGCACCTAGCCATCGCGTGCTTCTCTTCGGTCGCCCAGGAATGGATTCCCGAGGTGGTACACCGAGCCCGCCAGTCGGAACCCGAGCTAACAGTTGAGATCAGCCTCAATGAACCCCACGGCGGCCAGGGACGCAGGCCAGCGGACGTAGATATCCGCAACGAGTCGATGGAGGAACCCGCTGCTCCACTGGAGGGCTACGTTCGCCACGAGTTGTGCGTAGAGGACTTTGCGGTAGCGGTTCCGTCAACTCACCGGCTGGTTTCGGAGCGGAGCGTCAGCATGCGTCAGTTGCAGAGAGAGAACTGGGTCGATCACGACATCTATGAGAGTCCCACTGGACGAATTATTCGTTCCGCATCTCGGGCCGCGGGCTTCACCCCGCAGTTCAGCGCCAGGCTCGATGACCATCACGCGGCTCTGAGACTGGTGGCGGCGGGGCTGGGCGTTACGGTGCTTCCGCACCTAGCACTACGGGACCTTCCTCCCGGGGTGGTCGTCAGGGCTCTGCACAGGCCACGGGTGCAGCGTCGCATTGTGGCACATGTCCGGCATTCGATGAGTCTGGATCCCCTCGTTGCCGAATCACTTCTGTGTCTGCAGCGCCAGGCTGAGATCCTCATGAGCGACCAGCCGCCTCATCGTGACGGGGACGGCACTGACGGCTAAGCTGAAATAACCTCCTCTCTTACGCGGGAAAGGCCTCAGCTATGGCGCATTTCATCCTCATTCCGGGGTTGTGGCTTGATGCCGGCAGCTGGCACGAGGTGACCCCTCCCCTGGTAGCCGCAGGCCACAGCACCCACTCGCTGACTCTTCCCAACGATCGGGAAACCACACTGCAGGACTGGGTCGACGCCGTCGTGCTCGCCATAGACTCTGCACCTGAACCTCCCGTGTTGGTGGGCCACTCTGCTGGGTGTGGACTGGCCTACGCAGCTGCTGACGCACGGGCAGATGCGGTTCGCCATCTGGTGCTCATAGGCGGGTTCCCGCTGCCTGACGGGATGCCGCTGCTGGACCAGCAGTTTCCCGATGCCGAGGGATTCGTGTCGCTGCCGGACTTCTCTGCTTTCGGCCCCGCGGACCTCGCCGGGCTCGACGACGCCGCGCTGGATCAGTTCCGCGCGAATGCAGTATCCGTGCCGGCTCAGGTGCTTGCCGGTACTCTGCACCTGAGCCACCCTGAACGGCACTACATACCCCTCACCGCGGTGTGCACCGAGTATTCGACAGCGGACCTCACTGACTGGATCAAGGCAGGTTTCCCGCCCACCACTGAGTTTCCCCACTTCGCCGATGCCAGCTACATCGACCTCTCTACTGGCCACTGGCCACAGTTCAGCCGACCGGAGGATGCAGCGAAAATTCTCCTGCGCATAAACGAGCAACCTACATCAGCAACCACATGCAATTAGGCATTAGGCAGGCCCTCCCCTCGAATTTCAGGGGGTTGCTGAAGTTTCAGGCCTCTACAGTCTCCTGTTTTCTCAAAAAAGCCCTGATAATCCACGACAAACGCTGGTGATGCCAGTCCTCAGGAACCGTATGTGGTTCGGACACCTGTGTCCCACTGCTCCAAGTCGAGTCTGCTGGGGATGCCCAGGAGGCGCATCGAGCCGCGGGCTAGCCGGGCACCTGTGGGGCCACGAGTTCCGCCAGACGCTGGTGGTTCCGACCGGCAGTCGTGATCGGAGCGGGGGCGACGCCTTTGTCGCCGAGCGCGCCTGTCGCGCCGAGAAGCAGGACGCCGATCTCAGGCACGGTCGTGGAGGGTGATCTGGTAGCCGTCGAGATCGGCGAAGGTGAACGTCCGCCCGAACGGGCCGTCGAACGGAGCGATCACGATTGTTTGCGCGTCGGCGACAAGTGCGTCGTGAATCTCCTGCACGCCGGTGGCGTGGAGCCAGATCGCCGCACCGATGCCGGGCTGGGCGACCGCATCCAGATCGGTGCCGGGTACGAGGTCACGCAGGGCGAACGCGATCGGCCGCGTGTCGAACACGACGGCGTGCGGAGGTCCGGCGGGTGATCGAACGAGGCCGAGGTACTTCTCGTAGAACTTCTGCGATGCGTCGAGGTTGCGAACCTGGAGGGAGATGAAATCGGGGCCAGTGGCGGGCATTAGTGCTCCTTCTGCTGCTCATGTCAGTCTTCTGACATACAACAATCTATGTCAGACTATTGACATGAGTCAAGATGGCAGTGGCGTCGACCTGGAGACATCCGTGGGCTACCTCCTCAAGGAAGCATCGAGCGCGCTTCGGCTGGCGATGGAGGAGGTGCTGCGACCGTTCGGGATGACTGTGACTCACTACGCGTGCCTTGAGTTGCTGGCTCAACGACCGGGCTCATCGAACTCCGAGCTCGCGCGCGGCGCATTCGTGACCCGGCAGTCGATGAACGTGTTGCTCCAGGCGCTGGAGCAGGACGGCTATGTCACCAGAGCCAAAGAGGCGCCCGTGGGCAAGGCGCTTCCCACCCGGCTTACCTCTCGTGGCAGGCGGAGTCTCGAGATGGCATCAGCAGCGGTCCGGTCCGTCGAGATGAGGATGATGGCTGGCCTGACTGAGACGGAGCGATCGAACGTGGCCGGTATCCTTCGGAGCATGGTTCGCTCCTTGCGCCAGAGCGACGACACACCATAGATCACTCGACAACGCATATCCTGGCGTGCTCCATTGCCCCAGTAGCCGGATGCAGAGAACGACCTGAACGTGCGGGAGGTCCTGGCTCCCCTTGCGGTATGAGGAAACCCAACCCTGAGCCCGTCCCCGTCTCCATCCCACTCGTCGTGCTCGACGTGCACGAGGACGGCACCGTGACCCCTTTTGCGCCGCTCTGGCGGTCGCCGGCGTCACCGGGCACAGAGAGGCTGCCCACACCGCCTCCGCCCGCGCCCTCATTGACCCGGCCGGGAGCGAAGTCCTGCTGCGCCGCTCCGACAACTGAACACCACTCACAATCTCGTCCGCGGCGTTGACGATGATCGCGGCCTCCTCACGGTCGATTTCCTGACGAAGCAGCACTCGGCTGTCCTCGTCATAGACACGGCGTTACCCGAAGGGGAGCCGACCGTGCGGCCTCCGCGCGACGGCTGACGGGTCACGAAGGCGTCATATAGTTTGGACGCGATCGGGTGAGTGCTTGCGTTTTTGTGGCAATCAGGTGCTCCCTGCTGTACGGATTTCCTGATTGTTGAGTGATGCCAACAATGACCGGGCGGGAAGGTTTGTCCATTACTTACGGTTGGCGACAGTGTGAGACTCTCTTTGCTGGACCGATCACGCACCCGGGCCGACTATTCAGAAGCTGCGGCGCTGGAACACTCTGTGGAGCGGGCCGTCGGAGCCGAGACACTGGGATATCACCGTTTCTGGGGAGCAGAACATCACGCTGTACCAGGGGTCGCCTCTGGCTCACCCGCGGTGCTGCTGGCGGCTGTTGGTGCGCGAACTTCGCATATCCGACTCGGGTCCGGTGGCGTGATGCTCCCACACCACCAGCCACTCGTGGTCGCAGAGCAGTTCCTCATGCTGGAGGCTCTCTATCCGGGTCGGATCGACCTCGGCGTAGGCCGCAGCCTAGGCTTCACAGAGCCGGTGCGTCGGGCACTTCGACAGCAGGAACACGACGCGGAACAGTTCGCAGCTGAAATTGCCGAACTGCGCAGTTTTCTCGACCGGCAGGCGCCGGTCACAGCCCGTCCCATCGCAGATCCGCCCCCGGAGGTCTTCCTCTTGGCCACCGGCCAGGGCATCTCCACCGCGTCCCAGCTCGGGCTTCCCGTGGTGATCGGAGGTCCTGTCCTCCAATCCTCCGACCTGTCGACGATTTTGGCGGACTATCGCCGAGGTTTCCAAGCCTCAGTCACTGCACCAGAACCGATGGTCATCATCTCCCTGGACGCCTTTGTGGCTGACACCGAAGCTGAAGCTCGCGAACTCGCACTCCCAGAGGCCTGGTCCATGGCCCGATCAAGAGAGACCGGAAGGTTTGATCCGCTGGAAAGTTCAGAAACCATCCGCTCCCGAAAGTGGAGTCCACGCACCCGACAGCGCGTGGAGGAGAGCATCCAGCGGGTCATAGCCGGGCCACCGAATGCGGTTCGCGCAGAGTTGGAGTCACTGGTTGAACTCACCGGTGCCGAAGAACTGCTCCTTTCGACCTCTACCTACGATCGGCAGGTGCAGGATGAGCTCGACGCTGATCTCGCTGAGCTGCTTCTTGGTCGTTGAATGTGGCCACGAGGGACTTCACGGCTTCGCGGCCCGCCCGGTTGGCGCCGATCGTGGACTGTGATGGTCCGAATCCAATCAGATGGATGCGCGGATCGCTGATCACCTGAGTGCCTCGTATGTGAATTCCGCCGTGCTCATTCCGCAGTTCCAATGGGTCCAGGTGCTTCAGGTCGGGACGGAATCCGGTGGCCCAGAGAACGGTGTCTACAGACGTGAATGATCCGTCAGCCTCTCGCACACCGTGGGGTTCCAGCGCGGTGAACATGGGCCTCCGGTTCAATACGCCGCGTTCCTCAGCGGCTCGGGCATACGAGGTCCATCCGAGCCCTGTGTAGGAGACCACGCTGCGCGGGGGCTTGCCTGCCTCCGCGTCTGCTGTGACCTTCTCGATGACACGCCGTCCCTCGGTCTCAGGACGGAACTCTTCACCGAAGAAGAAGGGCTCACGTCGGGTGTACCAGTAGGCAGTCGCCACACGTGAGACTTCTTCCAGCTGCTGGAGCGCTGAGATGCCCCCGCCGACGACTGCCACACGCTGACCGGTGAACTCCTCCAGGGATGTGTAGTCCCGGGTATGTAATTGGCGACCTTGGAAGTTCTCCTGGCCGGGGTATGTGGGCTGAAGCGGATTGTTCCACGTACCTGTGGCGTTGATGATCGCCTGGGCATGCCATAGGCGCTGGTGCGCGTCAACGAGAAAGCCTCCGTCAGTAGAGGCACCGGATCGCTGCACGCGCTTCACGTGCACTGGCCGAAGGATGGGCAGTTGCCTGGTCGTTTCGAAGTCAGCAAAGTACTGCGGTACGGCGATGCAGCTGGGTTCCTGGGGGTCAATTGGTGGCTTCGGAAACCCCGGTAAGTCGAAAATTCCGTTGACCGTTTCCATACGCAATGAGTGCCAACGATGCTGCCACGCCCCGCCGGGGGCCTCGTTGGCGTCGAGGAGGACGAAGCTGCGCGACGCTTCAGGCTGCTGAATCGCACTGACAAACCCTGATCGCTGCAAATGATGTCCAGCTGAGAGACCGGCCTGGCCTGCCCCGATGACTACCACGGTCGCCGATGCGGGCCCGGTCTCATCGGCAGGATTCATTGTGGTAATCATACGGTCTCGGAGAACTTCTCCGTCACGGTCAGCACCCTCCGATCGATACCGCGGTCACCTCTGGAAACTGATCGCTTCTACGCCAATCCTGCAGCCCTGACCGTCAATGAAGGCTGATGATGAGGAGAACTCCAGCAACCCAGCTGAACGCTCCAACTACTACTGCTTTTTGGATGAGCCCTGTCACCGGCGAATCCCGCTCCCAAGCGCTACCGAACGCCACGACTCCCCCCACCAGGACAGCAGCTACGACTCCGGCAACGATGTTCGCGCCGAGACCCTCTACCGCGAATCCGGCCGCGAAGGCAGTCAGGGGGATACCGAAGAAGACCACCGTCCCGGCGTGGTCGTGGAGTCTATGCCGCAGTGAGAGCTCCACTGGATCAGTCTGCGGAGTTCCCGGCGGGTAACCCCGCATGGGGTCCATCGCGAAGACACCTGATGCGATAAGCCCGATACCGACAAGAATCAGCAGGCTCGCAAACAACCAATTGGCTTGGGCCTGCATCACCCCGAGACCACCGGCGATGAGTCCTGTGCCGGAGATGAGGAAGTTCGTGGTTTGCACCCACCCCCGGGACCCTAATGCCAATGCGCTGATCGTATGACGCACGGGCGAGTATCCGGGGCGTGTCCAGCCGTCTATGAGAAACACCAGAATGAAGGCGCAGCAACTAACTACGCCGCAGATCAGAAGCACAGGCCCGGGCCCTCCGCGTCAGGGAGACATCAACATCGCTCAGCTCATCACCACCGAGCGCGTCCACACAGTGCCATTCGTCATGATTCAGCAGATATCTCCCGCTGGCGGTAAATGAACAACGCAAGGCATAGCGCAGCAGCTGACATGCAGAGGAGACACGTATAGACCGCCGGGTATGCCACAGAGTGGGGCAGTCCCAACGTCAGGATCGCCCCGGTCAAGGCAGTTGTGACAGCAACACTCATGCTCTCACCAGCTTGGAGCCCGGAGCTAAAGGCACCCTCTTGATGTGGTTCGACCAACTCCAGTGTGGCACTGGCCACGCGGGGGAAGGCCATTCCCATTCCAACACCCATCGCGATACATCCGACGACGACCACGAATAACGGTACCGAAGTGACTGTGTAGAAGAGTACTCCTGCCGGTCCTAAGCTAATCAGCGGAGTCGCGCAAAGAATGATCCTGCGATGGGTGACCTGTCCACTGGAGAATCGCCCCTGCAACCATGCACCAATAGCCCACCCGAATGCGCTGACCGCAATGACTAGTCCAGCTGCTGTTGGTCTGTAATCCCGCTCAACCTGGAGATACAGCGTCAGGTAGAGGCCGGTAGAGGTGACAGTGCTTCCCAGCAGTGCTCTGAGACCGATAAACCGTTGCGGCGCCCCGCTCAGACGCACCGTGCCCGACGGAAGAACCCAGTTGGCGGTGAAGACCAGCCCAGATAACGCCACAACCACCATGAGCACAGATGCCGGTGGAGGCAGGTGAGTGGACATGTGAAGACCAAGCAGCAGCAGAGCCGCAAGTACAGAGAACGCACCTCTGCGGCCAAAGACACGCTGTCCCGGAGCTGAGTCTTCAGACGTGGCAGATACATCCCGCGCGACATGGACCAGAAACAGCAAAGACAGCGCAGAACCAGCCAGTACGACTACAAAGACAGCCCGCCAGCTCGTCACCTCAGCCAGGGCACCTGAGATCGCTGGGCCCGCCACCGAAGGCACGAGCCATGCGGCGGTGAGCAGGCCGAACATTCGTGGACGCAATGCCTCGGGAATCTTGCGCGCAATCAACACGTAGAGGACCACGGAGTCGATGCCTCCACCGACACCCTGCAGGAGACGCCCCACGATGAATGTGAAGGCATTCGGAGCCACAACGCAGAGCAGCAGACCTAGCAGAAACAGCCCACCACCAAATATCAGTGGAGATCTGCATCCCGATCGATCAGTCCAGCTGCCTCCAAGGACCATTCCCACCAATCCTGCGGTGATAGTCGCTGAGTAGGCCAGCGAGTACCACGACTTACCCCCCAGCTCGGACATGGCGACTGGCAAGATCGTGGTGACAGCGAATGATTCGAACGCGATACACGTCATCAGTCCCAGCACGCTTGCAATAAACGCCCAGCGTTGAGTGGTCCACAACCGCTCGGTGGAGCCAGATGTCGCGATGGTCACTGGGCATGTCCAATCTCGAGGACGTTTTTCCCGCGGCCGTGTCCTGATTCAACGTCGTGGTGCGCCTGTGCGACTTCCTCGAGTGAGTAGCGGTGACGAATGTGGACGTCCAGTGAGCCTTCGGCGATTCTGTTCAATAGATCCGTCAACCGTTCTGCGGATCGGCGGCTGCGAATGATGCGGCACCCTAGTTCCTGTGCGAGAGCCATATCCACGATTGTGGCTACGCGTCGTCGATCTGTGACCAGTTCTATCGAAGTCCGGAGATTTTGATGGCCAGCAGCGTCGAAGGCAACATCGATCCGGGGCGCGGCGGCACGGACTCTGCCCAACTGCCCAGCCCCATACTCAATAGGAACTGCCCCAAGGGAGCTGAGGTACGGGTGGTTGCGGCTGCTGGCGGTGCCGATGACAGTCGCACCACGGTTGATGGCCAGTTGTGTGAACATGCTCCCTACCCCGCCAGCTGCTCCGTGTACGAGGATCACCTCACCTGCGGCGACTCTGAGATCCTCCATGGCGGTATGGGCGGTCTGCCCGGAGGCGGATAACGCCCCAGCCGTTTCCCACCGGACGTGCGCTGGCTTGCGCACCACCTGCGAACGCGGCACGGCGACGTACTCGGCGTAGCACCCAAACACGTTGAACCCGGCCACCTCATCTCCAGGTGCGAGACCACTGACCTGGTGTCCCACCTCGATTACTACGCCGGAGAATTCGTTACCGAGTATCTGCGGAAAGTGGACTTTCGCACCGGGCGGAGTCCACCCTGCACGGATCGCCGCATCAGTGAGTTGCACTCCGGCGTTGATGACTCGTACCAGGACTTGGTCGGCGGTGACTTGAGGTGTCGGAACCCGAACCGTCTGCAGGACCTCTGGTGGCCCGAATCTCTCCATCGCAGCTGCGCGCATCATAATGGTCACTGCTCGGCTCCTTCACTGGTGAGAAATTCGTCCAGCCGGGCTGTTGAGACATTCCCCACCAAACGTCGGCCGCTGGTTGCAATAAGAGTGGGTACTGACGTGATGTTCAGCCGTTGAGCTTCGGCGATATCAGCAAGAACTGCCTGTGTGTGAGTCAGCCCCGATACCGCACGCTCAGCCTGGCGGAGGTCGATCCCCCAGGACATGGCCAGACTCTTCAACACCGCTGGATCATTGAGATCTGCGTTGTCGTGAAAATGTGCGGCGAATGCTGCGTCCCAAGCAGCGTCAGGGCTGCTCTCCCCAGCCTCTGCTACGAGTTTCAACAACCGGTGCAGAGGTCTAGAGTCGAATGTCAGGGCAGTGTCGAGTGCAATCTCCAAGCCTTCACTTCTGGCTTGGGAGTGGATCAGACTTCGCTTAGCGTCCCACTGCCTTGCTGACATTCCCCAGGTCGCCATCGCCTCCTCAGCTATGGGCTTCCCGGCAGTCTCTGGACCAGCCGGTTCTAGGAGAAAACTACGACGACGCACCCTCACCTCGTGATGAGACCTCTCCGCGACTCGCAGCAGCCGCCGCGACACGATCCAACACCACGGGCACCGCACATCGGCCCACACCTCTATTGCCACCATCTTTTCCTCCGTCTTCGTCGAGCATGCTTGATGTACAGTCGACTACATCAAGTTCACTTGACGTCAAGGGCGGACTCGGAGGTTCAGTTGCATGCCCCAAGTACCTGAAGGTGTGGTCTGGCTGAAACCGGGTCAAGTTGCCGAACGAGCCGGAGTGGCGGTCTCGACTCTGCACTACTACGAGTCCCTCGGATTGATCACCAGTCGCCGAACGTCGGGCAACCGGCGCGAATACCGTCGGGACGTGCTGCGGGTCATCGCGTTCATCCGAGCCTCGCAGCGAGTCGGGATTTCCTTGGAGCGGATCAAGGATGCGCTGGATCAATTGCCGGATGAGGATGTTCCGACTAAGAAGGATTGGGCACGCATCTCCCGCCAGTGGCGCGACAGCCTCAACGACAGGATCGAACATCTCACCGCCCTGCGTGACCGATTCTCAGACTGCATCGGCTGCGGCTGCCTGTCACTCAAAGCATGTCCCTATTCGAATCCGGACGACGTTCTGGGGACCACGGGGCAAGGCCCCCTCCGCTTTCCCTGACACAAGGCGGAAAGTAGAGCTGCTCCGACGGCGTCGCGCCGGTCAGGCTAGAACTGCTCGCGGTAGGAATCCATAAACTCGGTGGTGGGCTCTATGGGCTGGATCACGTCAATCAAGACCCGATCCGGGCCTTCCAAAATAAAGTGCCGCTGACCGAAGTCCTCACTGCGCAGCGGCTGGACAGTCCGCAGGCTCGGTATGGCCTTCAACCGCTCATGGAAGGCGTCGACATCGTCGACTTCAAGGTTGAGAATCACACCTTGCGGGAGCGCCTGATGACTGGCAGGAACAGTTTCGTGCTCACGAGCGAGCAACGCCAGTTCGAAGGCTCCGAGCCGCAGGCTGACATACCAGGAGGAGTCGTAGACGGTTTCGAAGCCCAAGTGTCCGCGGTAGAAGTCTGCGGCAGCAGGCACATCAGAGGACATTAGGACGGGATAGAACGAGGTCGTCACCATGACAGAGGTCCTTTACGTACGATGGGTATGTAACACTCAAAGGATACATACTCTGTGTACGTAAAGGAAGATGCGATGCCCCGCGCAAGTGCAACCGCCGCCGCTCAGACCGCACAAGCCATTCTGAGCGCGGCAATAGACCTCTACTCCGAACGCGGCTTCTCAGCAGTTTCCGTAGACGACGTCGCGCAACGAGCTCATGTCACTCGCGGGGCGGTCTATCACCACTACAGCAACAAGCTCGGACTCTTCACAGCAACAGTCGAGAGCCTGCAGAGCAGAGTCGCCGATGTCATCGTCACCACGGCGGAAGCCTCGGGCGAGTCGCCCATCACGCAGTTGCGCGCAGGATGCCATGCGTTTCTCGACGCCATCACCGCCGAATCTGCAGCCCGCATCCTGCTGACTGAGGCGCCTACAGTTCTGGGCTGGTCCCAATGGCGCAGAATGGACTCCGAAAATTCTGTAGTACATCTGCGCGAAGCTCTGGAAGCCGCGGGAGCAGCCAAGCACCTGCTGGAAGCCACCACAGCCCAGCTCTCCGGGGCGATGAACGAGGCCGCGCTCTGGATAGTTGAAGGTGGCGCTGCCGACCGCGATGCGGCACATGAGGTCCTCGACGGACTCATCGATGCCTCAGTGGCTCTTCCACTCGGTGGCCCAAAGCGCTAGATTCACCTCATGACCTTCGCAAACGTGGGAACACTGGGGACACAACCCGGCCAACAGGAGGCTGTGGTGGCCATCCTCACCAGGCCAAACCCAGCTCTGGCTGAAGCCGGATGCCTGCTCTATGAGGTGGGAACGTCGCAGGACCAGCCCGACACTGTGTTCGTGATGGAGCTGTGGATCTCCGCGAATGCACACCAGCAGTCGCTTCAACTCACGTCGGTCCGGGAGGCAATCGCCGAAGCAATGCCCTTACTCTCTGGCGAGATGAGCGGATTTCAATACGATGTGGACGGCTCACCTCTGCGACCATGAGCCTCTCCTGCTCCAGGATGGCGTCTCACGGAAGTGTTTTCATGCTAAATGTCGAAATCGTAGAACCGGCTCCGTCCTAGCTATGGACGCAGCACACCGGCTGCGCGGAGACTAAAGGAGTACATCATGGCCAAATACCTGCTGCTGAAGCACTACCGCGGCGCCCCCGAGGCAGTCAATAACGTCCCAATGGATCAGTGGGCGCCCGAGGAACTCTCTGCCCATATCCAGTACATGAATGACTTCGCCGATCGCCTCGAGCATTCCGGGGAGTACGTTGACAGTCAGGCGCTCGCGCCCGACGGCGTGTGGGTCCGATCTGCCGGTGAGGGACGCCCACCAGTGACTGACGGGCCCTTTGCCGAAACTAAAGACCTCGTCGCAGGGTGGATGATCATTGACGTCGACACCTATGACCGAGCGGTGGAACTGGCCGGGGAGCTCTCGGCCGCGCCGGGAGCCGGCGGCAGAGCGATTCACGAGTGGCTGGAATTGCGGCCGTTCCTCACCGACGCCCCAGCGAGCACCGACTGAGGCCCATGGCACCTGTGGTGGATGAGACCATGCTGCGGGAGCTGGTTCCCCAGGTCCTGAGTGCTCTCATCCACCGTGGGGCCGACTTCGCCACCGCCGAAGACGCAGTGCAAGAGGCTCTCGTTGAAGCCGTTCGGCATTGGCCCCGGCAACCGCCGAAAGACGCCAAAGCTTGGCTCATTTCGGTGGCTTGGAAAAAATTCCTCGACGCAGTTCGCTCCGACGCGGCCCGACGCCGCCGGGAAGACATTGTTCATGCGGAACCCGCTGCGATTCCTGCACCTGCTACCGATGACACACTGTGGCTCTATATGCGGTGTGCGCATCCCGCACTGTCGCCGTCCTCTGCAGTAGCACTGACGCTGCGCGCAGTCGGCGGACTCACCACTGGTCAGATTGCCCAGGCTTATATGGTGCCCGAGCGGACCATGGCTCAACGCATCACTCGAGCCAAGCGAAAACTGGCTGGAGCCCGTTTCACTGAACCCGGCGGCGTCATCACGGTCCTCAAAGTGCTGTATCTGATCTTCAATGAGGGATACTCCGGAGATGTTGACCTCGTCGTGGAAGCTATCCGACTGATGCGACAGCTTGCTGGGTTGACCCACCACCCAGAGGCGCAGGGACTGCTTGCCCTCATGCTGCTCACAACTGCCCGGCGTCCGGCACGCACTGCTGCAGACGGCAGTCTGATTCCACTCCCTCTTCAAGATCGCACGCTGTGGGACAGGTCATTGATCAGCGAAGGCACCGCGGTACTGCAGCGCGCATTGAGCCGCGATCAGCTAGGTGAGTATCAGGCACAGGCGGCAATTGCGGCACTGCACGCGGACGCGCAGACTGCGCAAGAGACCGACTGGATACAGATTCTTGAATGGTACGACGAGCTGGTAGGACTCGTAAGCAGTCCAGTAGCTCGGCTCAATCGTGCCGTCGCCCGGGGGCACGCGGAGAGCCCTGGGGCGGGCCTAGCCGAGCTCGACCGCCTTCCCGACTCGTTGCCGCGTCACTCTGCAACGGCAGCCTACCTCCATGAGATGCGCGGTGACCTGACCGAAGCCGCCCGACTCTACGCTCAGGCGGCAACCAAAGCCTCGAACCTGGCTGAACGCAATCACATGTTGCATCAAGCTAGCCGGCTCAACAGCCGTCCGTCCTGAATAGAATCCGCCTCATGCGGCGATGAAGGGAAATTCGGACCTGCTTTCGCCAATCCCCTTATGCTTCACTTGAGCAGCCACCCCCCGAGGTCTAGACTGAGAAAGCGCTTTCTAGCAGGGCGAGGCGTAGCGATGACACACGCAAAGGGGCGGTAGATGCAACTCTCGATTGCTGGAAGCTTCGGGCACCCGATTGGTGTGCTCACCTTCACCGACGGTCAGTGGGCCTACTTCTGTGACCGCTCAGGGCTCATGCGGCACCAATGGTGAGGATGTAACGAAGGTGCCGCGAAAGCGAAACGGAAAGTCACACGGAGCGCCTACCATCGCCCAGGTGGCGACTGAAGCAGGAGTTTCTCCGGCGACGGTCTCACGGGTAATGAACGGCAGATTCGTCGGGGCCGATGAGATCGCAGAGCGAGTACTTCAGGCCGCTGCCAGACTGGACTATTCCCCCAGCTACTCCGCGCGAAGCCTCGCTCTGGGACACACCCAGGCGGTCGCCTTTGTCGCACCTGACCTTCGCAACCCAGCCTTCCAGACGATTTTGTCCGGACTCAGTGCTACCGCAGGTGACGACGGCTACCGGGTACTCATCGGAGATTCTGCCGAATCCGTCTCTGAGGAGCCACTGCTCGCCCGAGAGGTTCGGCGGCGTTGTGATGCACTGGTCCTGTGCGCTCCGCGAATGGACCAGGAGGAACTCAGCGGCTTGGCCCCGGCACTGCAGCCTATGGTGCTCATCAACCGTTCCGGCGGCGGAGCAGTTCCTACACTCAACGTGGACTATTACTCCGGCATCAGGTCCCTGCTCGAACACCTCCACGACCTGGGCCACCGGCGAATCGCCTATGTCAGCGGACCTGCCCACAGCGCGTCCAACGAACACCGTCGCGCCGGTATTCGCAGTTTCCGTGACAGGCATCCAGAGACTGGAGTTATCGAGGTCGCGGGGGGCGCAAGCAGCCAGGATGGTTTCGAGGCTGTCGACAGCGTCCTGCGGGCGGAAGTCAGTGCAGTACTCGCCTTCAACGATCTCGTGGCCATCGGGCTGATCGGCGGCCTCCAAGATCAGGGGCGGAGCGTCCCCGAAGATATCTCCGTAGCAGGGTTCGACGATATCCCCTTCGCCAGGTACATCGCGCCACCGCTGACGACCGCCTCAGTGCCGCACGAAGAACTTGGAATCCAGGCATGGTACCGACTCCGGGCCCTTATCAAAGGACAAGAACCTGCCCATGATGTGGTCTTTCAACCGCGTCTCGAGGTCCGGTCCTCCACCGCGGCGCCACAGTCCTCACCTCGCTGAAGTTCCCGCACATTGACACCTTGTGATGCAGCTCATATCATCGTTTCATGGTGAGAAAGCGGTTTCTCAGACCGACTGAGTCACCTCGCTGCCCGCATGTCGAGTAGCACGCACCGTTGAGGAGGCGGCCGATTTCGACGGCCGCCACAATTTTGGAAAGAGGCAGATCCATGAGGTTCACTTCGGTATCTGTAAAAAGGCGCGCAGCATTCGCAACTGTTCTCAGCGGCGCGTTGGTCCTGTCGGCCTGCGGCGGAGGAGGAGGGAACGGTACTGCCGCTGAAGAATACGATGAAGATCGCGAAATCGAGCTCACCGTAGCGTGGTGGGGCAACGACGAACGTGCCCAGCTCACTAGCGAGGTGTTCGACATCTTTGAAGAACGCCACCCGAACATCACCATTCAGTCTCAACCCACCGGCGATCCCGAGGACCTCTTCGATCGTCTCTCCACTGACTTCGCTGCCGGGGGCGGAACCGACCTGTTCACCTTGGGTGGTGCTATGCCTCAGGAATACGGGGGTGCCGGCATGCTTCTGGATCTTGAAGAGGTCAGTGAGCATGTGGACTTGGATCCCTATGAGGACTTCATGGTGACGAACGCGGTCGTCGATGACACGCTTTACGGGCTGCCCACAGGCGGTAACGCCATCGGTCTGCTCATCAACGAAACTATTTTCGAGGAAGCGGGGGTCGAGGTTCCTGATGAGGACTGGGGCTGGGACGAGTTCGTAGAGGCGGCGGGAGAAATCTCAGCCAACCACGACGACGCCCTCGGCTTGGATCTGCGGATTCAAGACATCATTTCCACATACACCGCTCAGCTCAACGACCTCGGCTTGTACAACTGGGATGGGGAGCTCGCCGTCACCGAAGAAGAACTGGCCAGTTGGTACGAACTAGAGCTCGACCTGGTGGAAAACGACGGGGTGCCAGATCCTTCCGTGGTGGTGGAGTACCACAATGTGACGCCAGACCAGTCCCTGTTCGGAACGCGTCAAGCAGCGATGGTCTTTAGCTACAGCAACCAGATGACCCCCTACACCCAAGCTTTGGGTGATGATGAGGTCAGCATGAGGCTACCACCGACTGAGACGGACAATCCCGGTGTCGCTGTCCTCCCTTCACAGTTCTGGTCCATCAATGCCAACACTGAAGAGCCTCAGGCCGCAGCTATGCTCCTGGACTTCATCTTGAACGATGAGGAGGCTGCTGAGATTCTCCAAGATGACCGCGGTCTGCCCTTCAACCCTGAAATGCTCGAGGTTGTCGAACCCTTGCTGGATCCCATCAACTCAGAGGCAGCTGCTTATATCCAGGAGGTCCTGGAGCAGGGAGTGGTTGCTCCACCACAGCCAGCAGGTGGTGCGGAGATGAACGCGCTCTCCCAGCGAATTGAGTCCGACATCCTTTTCGGCAACTCCACGGTCGATGAGGGTGTCCAGGAGTGGATGGACTACATGGAGAACGCCCTCGAACAGGGCGAATGAGCATTCTCTGACGTAACAGCCAGTCTCCACGGTTGTGCGGGTGATTCCTGATTGGAGTCACCCGCACAACCGTGCCCACACAATAAACAGCGGCAGATCTTTATCGGAAAGAGAACTATGTCAGCCACTCAGACAGCATTGGAGCAGCTCCGCAGTGCTAAGCCCTCGTGGACACGGGCTGACCTCTCCAGTGAAGTCGCAGCGCAAATAGAAGCCTCCGGTGTCGGCTTCGCTGCAGTCGGAGGGATGATGGAAGACCGGTGGCACCAGGCTCTTGCAGAGCTGCAGCAGTGCATCCGCCCGCTGGCGGGTTCTCCCCCAGTGCTCAATGAAGGGGGCGTCTACGCCGGTACGTGGATCGAATCCACCGGAACTATCAATACCGAAGTGTTATCTCGTTTTGCACCCCGTACCGCTACTGAGACATTTCGCATCTACGCCACGCATCAACGCGCCGACGGTCTCATCCCCTATAAGGTCACTGCCGACGGTCCCGCCTTCAGCCAGATTCAAATCGTTACCCCGCTTGCACGTTCGGTATGGAATCACTATCAGCTGCACCGGCAAACCCTCGATTCGGGCGCCGACGTGCAGTGGTTACGCCAGATGTACATCGCCATGATTCGCTACGACGAGTGGCTGAGCACCTATCGGAACACACGGGGTACCGGCTGTGTGGAGGCTTTCTGCACCTTCGACACCGGTCATGATCTCTCCCCGCGGTTCTGGTTCGTTCCCGACCGCTGCTTCCGGGACGATGCCGCCCTTTGCGATCCAGAGGCCTCCACCGCTCCGTTCCTCGCCCCGGACCTCACTGCGAATGTAGCCTGTCAGCGGCGATACCTTGCTCTCATCGCAGCAGAGCTCGAGGAAGATCCGCATCCTTGGGAAGCTAAGGCCGAGGCTTCCGTCGAGGCGCTCTTCCAGCACTGTTATGACGAGACCGACGGGACTTTCTACGATCTCGACGCTCATGACGCTCCAGTCAAAGTCGCATCTGATGTGCTGCTGCGCGTACTCGCCTGCGAAATCGGCGACGCGGATTTCTTCACACATGCTTTGGAACGGTATGTCATGAACTCAGCACACTTTTTATCCCACTATGGATTCACCACCATTTCGCTCTCTGACCCCCGGTACGACGGGGACCACACACGAAATTCGTGGGCAGGACCCGTCCATTTCCTCACCCAGCTGCGGGCCCCACATGCCTTCGAACACCACGGGCGACTGGCCGAATTGCATGTGGTGAACAAAGACCTCCTCGCCGCCCTGACCACAGCTGACCGCTTTCCACAGGGCATCGATCCTTGGAGTGGGGCCGCAGGGTTCACCAGCACCTACTCCCCCTCAATCCTTTGGATGCTCGACACTGTAGAACGCACTTTCGGGATTTTGCCAATGCCATCTGGGGAGGTCGCCTTCAACGGTCTTGCCCCAACCCGCCTGGATCCATCCCATGGCAATTCAACAAGTGCCGCCGGGGCTTCGGCAGCCGCCCAAGCTGTCGCGTACTCCCGAGCCGTTGCAGGCGTGCGCTATGAACTCGCTGCCGATGACCACGAGGTCGTGGTGTTCCGCAACGGGTCAGAGCATCTGAACTTCCCCCGCGGATGGAGAGTGACTGTCAATGCCGCAGGGGCTCCCACGACAGTGACCTGTTCGACCCCCCGGTCGGTTACTGGACGACTCAGTTGGGACGGCCGCGCCGTCGACCTGACTCTTGCCGCCAATGAGTACGTGAAGCTGGAGGCATTGGATATCGTCGGGCGGGACTCTCCCGGCTTCTCGCCGCCACGCGCTAACTGAAATAATCGGAGGAACCCTATGACGCTGAATACTGATCAGATCCAGCTACGCGATCCGTTTGTGCTGGTGCAGGAGGAGGAGAAATGCTACTACCTCTTCGGTTCCACCGATGCGAATATCTGGAAAGGCGAAGCTACCGGGTTCGACTGCTATCGGAGCGAGGATTTGAACCGATGGGAAGGTCCCATAGCCGCGTTCCGACCCAGTCCCGACTTTTGGTCGCCTACCAATTATTGGGCTCCGGAGGTGCATTCTTTCCGGGGCAGATGTTACATGTTTGCAACCTTCGGTCATGACAATCCTGAAGTAAGACGAGGGACCGCAATACTGGTGGCTGATACTCCGGAGGGCCCCTACATCCCCCACAGTGACGGCCCCGTGACCCCGCGCGAATGGGAGTGCCTCGACGGAACACTTCATGTGGACCGTAGCGGCGCACCGTGGATGGTCTTCTGTCACGAATGGGTGCAGGCCACTGATGGAAAGGTGTGTGCAGTGCGACTAACGGAGGACCTCTCACGCGCCGCGGGTCCACCGGTGGAACTGTTCACCGCCTCATCTGCGCCGTGGGTGGACCCAGTGCAATCCGCCAAACACGGCACTGGATATGTCACCGATGGACCCTTCGCCTACCGCGCCCAGAACGGCACCTTGCTGATGCTGTGGGCCAGTTTCCGAAACGGTCGGTACGCACAGGGGGTGGCACGGTCCACCACGGGTAGTATCACTGGCCCCTGGGAGCAGAATCCTGAACCCCTCTATGAGGCCGACGGCGGACACGGCATGATCTTTCGCGATCTCAACTCCACTCTCTGGCTCACACTCCACACCCCAAACGACACTCCGAACGAACGCGCCGTGTTCATTGAGTTGGAGGAAAAGGCAGGCACTCTGCAGGTGAAGAACTAGGGATGTGGGTCCAAGCCGTCGTACTGACGGAAACTTGGCCGCAGCCGAAGGTAGAGGCCTGCGACACAAAGGATCAGAAGTGCACCTAAGAGCTGCGGAAACCACAGTGTGAACATCGCAGCCACAAAGCCGATGTAGGTGTCGCCAAGACGGGGGCCCGCAGTCAGCACCAGGGTATATATACCTTGCAATCGTCCGCGATACTCGTCCGGTGTCGCGGACTGCATCATGGTCGTTCGGAAGATACCGGCTACGTTGTCTGCAGCTCCGATAAGGGCGGTCAGACTGCATAACAACAGGAGAGCCACGAGGTTGACGCGGTACGGGTTCACAGGCTGGCCAAAGTGCTCCAGGTACAGGGTTGCCGCACCGAGAAGGGCCACACAAACCGCGAAGACCATGGTGGAGAGACTGATCGCCAAACCATGGCGCCGAATATTGCCGAACCGCCCGGAAAGGACACTGGAGGCCACGACCCCAATCGCACCTGATGCGGTGAGGAGCCCCACTGTCCATTCGCCGCCCCCAATGAGCAGAATGCCTACGGCGGGAAAAATCGCGTAGGGCCGACCGAAGGTAAAAGCGACCACATGGAGCCCTATGGCAGTGCGGAGGTTTGTGGCGCCTTGCAGAAAACGCAGGCCGTCCTTCAGCGCCATGAGCCCTAGCCGCGATTCACTGCGTGGCGGAATCGCAGGTAGGGAGACGACTCCCCAGAAACCCACCATGAATAACACGACATCGATGGTGTAGGTCCATGCGTAGCCCACCGTGGCGACGAGCAACCCCGCCAGCGCCGGCCCGCCAGCGGCCTGCAAGCCCGCCGAAACGGCCGACAGCGCTGCTACCGCAGGTAGCAGCTGCCGACGAACCAAACGCGGATGAATGGCGAATCGCGCTGCTCCCACTAGGGAGCCGGCTGCGGAGGAAAGAGTGGTGAAAGCGTAGTACATCCACAGAGTCTCGACCTCGTTCCACGCCAGAATCGCAATTCCGACTGGAGCAATGAGGGCCGCGCAAGAGGCTCCTATGAGCACTCGCCTGCGGTCAAAGGCGTCGACGAATGTCCCACCCACTATTCCCACCAGAATCATGGGGCCGAGCGCCAACGCTCCGACCATCGCGACCGCAGCCGTCGAGCCGGTGAGTGAATATACCTGTATCCCAATCGCCACAGCGGTGAGCTGCACACCTATACCCGCGGCGATGCCGCTGAGCCAAAACCGTCTATACGCCGGAGACTCCCTCAAGGGAGAAAGATCCATGAACAGGTTCCGGGGATTCACCCCGACAGAATACCTCGAGAAACCGGTTTCAGGTTGACACCGTGTGACCGGCCTCATAATATGAATCAATGCGAGAAACCGCTTTCACGCGCTGATATGGAACTCGCTGCCAGTTGACCACCAAACATGAGGAGGGCCCCGTGAGCAGTCTGGGCGAACTTCGCACCATTGCGAAGCGGTCCAAGACCGACCCCGGGCAACCGCAGAAAAGACGCAAGTACCGAGATAACATGGCCGGTTTTCTGTTCCTGGTGCCTTGGATAATCGGCTTCTTCGTCTTTACTGCCGGCCCCATGCTCGTGTCTCTGTATCTGGCTTTCACCAACTACAACCTGCTACAAGCTCCGCGTTGGACGGGATTAGAGAATTTCACCCGCATGTGGGGGGACCAACGGCTGTGGAAGTCGCTTGAAGTCACGTTCCTCTACGTATTTGTCAGCGTGCCGTTCCTGTTGGTTCTCGCGCTCGCTGTCGCAGTACTCCTCGACAGAGGAATGCGCGGGCTGAGCTTTTACCGCTCCGTGTTCTACCTTCCCTCACTGATGGGAGGTTCGGTTGCGATCGCGATCCTGTGGAGGCAAGTCTTCGGCTACGAGGGAATCGTCAACGGTTTCCTCAGTTTCTTCGGCGTGCAGGGTCCTGGCTGGATCGCACACCCCGACTACGCACTGGGCACCCTGATCGTTCTGAACATTTGGACATTCGGCTCACCCATGGTGATCTTCCTCGCCGGACTGCGGCAGATTCCTGACATGTACTACGAGGCGGCCAATGTCGATGGAGCCGGAAAACTCAGGCAGTTCTTCACCATAACGCTGCCGCTCCTGACTCCGATCATATTCTTCAATCTGGTATTGCAGATTATTTTTGCATTCCAGAACTTCACACAGGCGTATGTGGTCTCGGGTGGTACCGGCGGTCCTTCAGACTCCACCCTGTTCTACACGCTGTACCTCTATCAGCAAGCGTTCAATACACCGATGCAAATGGGTTACGCCTCTGCCATGGCGTGGCTGCTGGTGATGCTCATCGGCGGACTTACAGCGGTAAATTTCTGGCTCTCAAAGTATTGGGTGTTCTATGACGACTGATCTGCGGACGACACAAGAGACAACCGAACCCTACGGCGAAGGTACGCCTGACCTCAGCAGCGCGCGGCCGCGGCCAGTCTCCCCGAGCCTTTTCAGGCGCCGGCTTCGATCAGTGGTGAAGCACGTGTTGCTCATCGGCCTCTCCCTGCTCATGATTTACCCCCTCATCTGGCTCGTGGTGTCCTCCATGAAGCCCAATGAGCAGATCTTTACTGACCTGAGCATCTTCACCACCGATTTGAGTTTCGACAACTACATCCAGGGATGGGACGCCCAATTACTTCCGTTCCATGTCTATCTTCTGAACTCCTCGATCCTTGTCATCGGTGCAATCGTCGGAAACCTGATCTCGTGTTCTATGGCGGCGTATGCTTTTGCGCGGCTAGACTTCCGGTTCCGAACGATCACCTTCGCTGTCATGCTCGGCACAATTCTGCTGCCGTTTCACGTCGTGCTGGTTCCGCAGTTCATTCTTTTCCGTGAGATGGGATGGCTAGATACCTTCCTTCCGCTCGTAGTACCCAAATTCATGGCGACAGAAGCGTTCTTTGTCTTTCTGATGGTCCAATTCATTCGGTCGCTGCCGAACGAACTGTATGAGGCGGCACGTATCGACGGGGCCGGGCACTTCCGCCAGTTCGTCCAAATTACGCTGCCCCTGATGATCCCCGCCTTGGCCACGACGACCATCTTCACCTTTATTTGGACCTGGGCAGATTTCTTCGGTCCTCTGATCTACCTGCGTAGCCCGGAAAACTATGTGGTCCCCCAGGCGCTCAACATGTTCATCGATGGTCAGTCCACCTCCAACTTCGGGGCCATGTTCGCCATGAGTGTGATTTCCCTCATTCCGATGTTTATTGCGTTCTTGATTGGACAAAAGTTCCTTGTCAAGGGTTTCGCCAAGACGGGTATCAAGTAACAGCGGCACCGCTGGGGTTCCGATACCGTCACAAATGCGAGCTCGCCGAGCCTTGATCAGGCCGAACGCTCATCCGCCCCAGAGGCCTGACCTTGATCTAGGCCGTCTAGCCCGCACAGTACAGCGCTGCCCCCTCGACATCCCTTGACGGGTATGCGACGCGAGCCTAATATGAAACCTAATGGTTGTATATCAGCACTCAGACTTGAACCTCACCGACGATGAGGTGGATAGGATCTTCCGCGCCTTGGCGGACGCGACCCGCCGGGACATTATGCGCCGCGCTCTGGTCGGCGAAGAGTCCATTTCTGACCTGGCCAACGGCTATGACATGACTTTTGCTGCCGTGCAGAAGCACATCACGGTCCTTGAGGGAGCTGGGCTTGTGACCAAGCATCGCAGTGGCCGGGAGCGGCTGATTCGTGGAAACCCTGAAGCAATTCGCAAAGCACGCACACTCCTCAACACCTATGAACGCATTTGGCAAGGCCGCATTGACCAGCTTGATGCCCTGCTCACCGATGATTGACCAGCACTCCCCCAGAAAGGTTCACCTCGTGCCTATCACCTCGGTCGACAAAGACCTCACCCACCTGACAATGACAGTAGTCGCCGACTTTCCCGCCCCCCTCACACGACTTTGGGATGCCTACGCAGACCCGCGACAAATCGAGAGATTCTGGGGCCCACCTGAGTGGCCCGCCACCTTTACCCGCCACGACCTCTACCCTGGCGGTCGCTCTGAGTACTACATGACAGGACCCGACGGAGACCGTTCACATGGGTACTGGGAGTTCACCTCTGTGCAGCAGGGACACTCCTTTGAGGTCATTGACGGCTTCGCCGCGGAGAATGGCCAGCCCAACCAGGAAATGCCCTCAATGCGGATGGTTTTCACTTTCGAGGAAACATCGACTGGCTCCCGCCTCACCAACACCACATTCTTCAACTCTCTCAAAGAGATGGAGCAGTTGGTCAGCATGGGTATGGAAGAGGGTGCCACCGCGGCCATGGGCCAGATCGATGAAGTGCTGGAAGATCTCACATCCTTTGCCGCAGATCGCGCTCTGACAGCCCAGATGCTCTCCCCCACCCAGGTCCGGATCAGCCGGATTATTCGCGGCGCACCCCAGCAGGT
The DNA here is from genome assembly GCF_010119385.1 of Nesterenkonia haasae. Taxonomy (GTDB): domain Bacteria; phylum Actinomycetota; class Actinomycetes; order Actinomycetales; family Micrococcaceae; genus Nesterenkonia; species Nesterenkonia haasae. The sequence goes on along the minus strand of NZ_VFIE01000017.1, from coordinate 106,347 downwards.
CTGGAACGCTCATCACGACCCTGAGCTACTTACACGCTGGCTGCTGGGACCGGAGGGATGGAAGTTTACAGACTGTCAGGTCGCCAACGCCGTCGACCAGACCTTTCGCTATGCCTGGGCCGACGCGAATGGCGAAAACGGCTTCGCCCTCACCGGTGAGGTACGAGAATCAGACCCTCCGCACCGGGAAGTGTTCACCGAATCCATGGAGGATTGGGACGGACCACCCACCCTGAACGAGCAGACGCTAACTGCTGTGAAAGAGGGAACCTTGCTCACCCTGGTCATCACCTACGCCACTGAAGAACAGCGCGACACCGTCCTGGCCACTGGTATGACTGACGGTATGGAGACGAGCTACGCCCGCCTGGAAACTGAGCTTCTCTCTGCAGCCTGATCTACTCAACACGAATGGTGTGGCCGAATTTAAGCAGACCGAAGGTGGCCCTATCAGTGTGCTGGAACCAAGACATCAGCCATGGAGGGCGCCGGCGCCCCTCTTTGCATTGCTCAGCGCACGAGCCCTGCTTGCTCACGGCGAGGCGACCGTCACTCCACACGCCACTCATCTGACCTATACGCTCTAGGAGACACCGTGAACCGTCCGTTTACCATTGCCCTACCCACGAGCGACCGGCAGCGCACCTACACCTTCTATCAGGAAACGCTCGGGCTGGAGCCTATCGGCGAGCCCACCGAGGACGGGGTTCCAGAACCCCTACAGTTCCGAATCGATGAAAACTCCACGGTCATGTTCATTCCAACAGGCGGGTTCGGCTGGGTACTGGGAGACAGAATGGCCGCACCCCGAAACGTCAGCGAATGTCTCCTGACGCTGACAGTGCAGAGCCCTACGGAAGTCAGCGCCAGCATCGAGCGTATGAGAGCCGGCGGCGGAGGAGTCTTCGCAGCGCCCGCCCAGCAGGATTGGGGTTTTAGCGGCGTCGCCACCGACCCTGACGGCCATGCCTGGCAGATCATTGCCCTAAATTAAGCGGAGTAGGCATGGCGACCGTTGCTCAGCAGATCACTACTGCGTTGACTGGCCTGTGCAGCGAATCGGAACAGGCCAAGATTACTCGTCGGCTCCCTGCAGAAAGCGGCCTCAGCGCTCTGGGCGTCCGCATGAAGGACGTCTTCGATCTAGCAAAAGCGTGGACCGGCATCTCTCTCACAGTGGTGCCGGACCTCCTGGCAAGCCAATGGTATGAGGTGCGCATGGTTGCCGTCGCCATACTGGATTTCAAGGCTCGACGACGCGGGCTCGGTGACGGTGACCGGAGACACCTCTACGACACGTACCTGAAGCACCACCACCTCCTGACCGTGTGGGACCTGGTAGACCGTGCTGCTCCTCGAGTGGTCGGTTGGTATCTATCGGATAAGTCCCGAGAGCCGCTCTTCTCACTCGCCGAGTCAGAGGTGGCGCTCGAACGCCGCACAGCCATCACCGCGGCTTTCTGGCTCATCAGGCAAGGTGATACTGATGATCCGCTAGAGCTGGCAGTCCGCCTGATCGAGGACGATTCAGAGCTGGTGACTAAGCCCGTGGGGACGGCTCTCCGCGAGGTCGGCAAAGTAGACCCAGACCGGCTTCTCACATTCCTCATTGACCAGCATCACCGCATGCCCAGAGCCATGATTCGCACCGCGACCGACAGTCTTCCCGATAACGTCCGCAGAGAGTGGCTACGTCAGAGGTGACTTACATGTTCGTCACTCTCTGAGTGACGGAGGCGGAAAACCGGTCCGCGTACAATCGTGCGTCGCGACAGCCTACCCGGGCTAAAGGGCCTCAACCGAACTCAGATCCTGACGGCACGCCTTTGAGACTCGGTAGCAGACAATAGGCTCACGAGGATTGGGGCTCAAGCTCCTTGAGGCGGTTGTTCCGCGCACTGATCAAAGATGCTGTGACCGTGACCACCAGAATTCCAGCGATTACTACCAGGGAAATGCCGGTGGGAATCTCAGGGACGGGAACGCTCTCCCCCGAGTTAACGAAGGGCAGATTGTTGTCATGTAAAGCGTGGAGGATCAATTTTGTCCCGATGAAACCCAAAATCGCGATGAGCCCATAGGAAAGGTAGGCCAGTCGGTCTAGGAGCCCGTCCAGCAAAAAGTACAACTGGCGCAATCCCAGCAGCGAGAACGCTGTGGCAGTGAACACGATGTACGGCTCGCTGGTCAGCCCGTAGATCGCGGGGATGGAGTCCAGGGCAAAGAGAACGTCAGTGCCTCCGATGACGACCATCACCAGCAACATCGGGGTGAGTATACGTCGTCCATTGACCACCGTGGTGAGCTTGTCACCGTGGTAGTCATCGGAGGTATTCATCCAGCGCCGCGCCGTGCGCATCACGATGTTCTCGGAGTGTTCGGCGTCCTGCTGATCTCTGACCTCATTTCGCACCATATTTGCCGCTGTAAGCAGGAGGATGATCCCGAAAAGGTAGAAGACGTCACTGAACACGTTGATGAGTCCGGCGCCGAGGAAAATCAGGACAGTTCGTGCGATCAGCGCGAAGACGATGCCGAAGAGCAGAACCTTCTGTTGGTACCTCCGCGGGACGTTAAAGCTGGAGATGATCACGAGGAAGACGAAGAGATTGTCTACCGACAGGGCCTTCTCCGTGAGGTAACCGGCGTAGTACTCCACCGCTTGTCCCGAATCCCCCAGGATGACGAAGAGCAAACCGAACAGCAGCGCGATACCCACATAGAACCCCGACCATGCGGCTGACTCTCGCAAGGTGGGTTCATGTGCCTTGCGGACGTGGCCGAAGAAGTCTAAGGCCAACAGCGCGACGATGGAAACGAGCGTGATCGCCCACAGCAGAGGGGTGATTTCCATGAGGGAACCTTTCGAGAGTGCGACACGCGCAGTCACCGTCGCAAGTCTCTCCGCCTGAGATACAGGTCTCCGACTGCTGTGCCCGGCGAAGCTCAGGGGCTTTGCGTGCTGACGTTCACAGCTCTAGGGATACTCCCTCACTAAGCCGATCATACACCCGGATGTGAGCGCGAGACGCTCCTCAGGCGACTTACAGGATAGACCGCGGCCTACGCTTTGCTGTTCGACTTCCCCCAACGGAGGTAACCACCGTCCGCTCAGCGCGAACCGGTCAACTCAGCAAACGCAGCCCCTTGGCGTCGCGTCCGGGCTGCCTTCGGAAAAACTCACGCACTTCTCCTACTAACACGGACGTTCCCTGTCCGCAATTACTGGCAAGCTACGCGTATGAAAATCTTGCAGCAGGTGACGCAACGATGAAGGCGCAGATTCAGGTTACTTTCGATGCCCTCAATCCACGCGCTCTCTCAATATTCTGGGCGGAGGTCCTCGGATATCGACATCCTCCCCCACCTGGAGTCGCACTACCCAACGGACAGGACGGTCTGGAAGCATGGGATACGTTCCTGAAAGAGTCCGACATTCCTGAGGACCAGCACAACAGTGCCTCCGCGCTCGAGGACCCCGAGGGGCAAGGTCCACGGCTCTATTTCCAGCGGGTACCGGAAGCAAAGGCCGTCAAGAATCGCGTCCACCTCGATGTTCGAGCCGCTGAGGGACTCGAAGGTCATGAGCGCATGATCGCACTCGAGAGGGAATGTGACCGTCTCCTTGCCCTCGGAGCGCGTCGACTTGAGCGTCACGAGCCGGCACCGCCTATGAGTATGGGCTTCATTGTGATGGCTGATCCCGAGGGCAATGAGTTTTGCCTGGATTGAAGGAGAAACAACGCATGAGCAACACACCAGACGTTCGACCTGTGGGTGACCTGCCGAATTCGATGGGCAAGACTGCCCCACGGGAGCTTCAGAGTGCAGGGATTGATTCCTTGCAGAAGGCCAGTGCGCATACCGAAAAGGAACTGCTGGCCATCCACGGTGTGGGACCGAAGGCCGTCCGCATATTGAAAGAAGCAATGGGCGAGAAAAACCTTACTTTTCGAGAATCCTGAGCCGCCGGTGGAGATGCATAGTGCGCTCTCACCGAAACACAGATCCTAAAGACCGCTGCTCCGGTAGTCGCGAACTGCCTTCTTATAGGCAATCTCGTGCTGGTAGTCCTGATGGCCAGCCACGTCGGCCCACGCTTGTCGCAGCGGTTCGGGATCCATGGGGTCCAGGGGGAAGCTCGACGCTTCCTCCTCCGCCGGATCCGGCACCTCCACATCGGCTTCCGACGCACCAAATCCAAAGATGGGTCCGCCTATGGCATCAGTCAGGCGATACAGGTTGACCCACCCACCGGCACCAGACATAACCCGGTGACCCAAGTCCTGGACCAGCTGCTGGCCAAAGTAGGCAGGAAATGCCTGGCCGTACAGCGTGGTGATAGGCGACCCGTAGGTCAGCAGCCCACAACGGTGCAACACCGTACGTCCCATTGGGGCAAGTGCGGCCGCAGCAAGTACGGACCCTTGGGAATGAGCAGAGACAATCAGGCCTCCGTCGCTTCGAACGCGATCAGTGATCAGACCTTGAAACTCTGGCACCGCACGCTCCGTGAACGGTCGGACGGCGAAGGGGTGATAACGCCGGGGCCAGAAGGTCAGCACATCCCATATGGTGGCGATGATTCGCCGCAGCGCGGGACTTATGCTCGACTGCCACACCAGAAACATCGCCATAAGGGCGATCCCCGGTAGCAACACCGCAGCAACCAGGGACAGCACACCCCGTTGAGGCGGCTGTAACCAATCCACCACGGGCCCTGCGACGTCGATGCGCATCAGCAGAGAGACCAGAGCAGAGGTGAGAAACAGCCCCGCAAAAATACTCACGAGCTGAGGAGCCTGGTGCGCTGCCAGGGCTCGGGACCGTTGGGAGGCTACCTCAGCTCGGAGATGCGCGGTCACCCCGTCGGGCGCGTGTCCCTCGGGGGTGGTGCGAGGAGGCAACTCATCAGCATTGGCGCGTCCGCGACGTCGTACTGCCCATATTGACAAGCCGGCCGCCCACAATGCCACGGTGATCACAAACGACTCGATCAGGGCCAGCTCTTGGCCCCATCGGTCCCAGGGCACACCTAAGAGCTGGGCGACCAGGAGGGCGAAACCGGCGCAGACGCCGTTGCTCAGCGCCACTGCGAGTGTGACTGCTGCGGCGGGGAGAGCTCGCGGTCCCGCCCGCCCGGGAAATCCGCCGGAGGGGTTCCAGCAGATGATGGCCAGGGCTGCAATAACCAATATCTGCAGAAAACCGACGATGACGAACACGCGGCCCAACCCCAGGTTCGGTTCACCCCACTGGCGGTATGCGACTAGCGCCACAGCTGCGAAGGTCATAACGGTGACGAGACCGTGCCAATTGAGCAGCTTCTGGAGACTGCGGTCGTGGGCGAAGAATTGGTCACTGCGGAGGTCTTCATCCGGAGCCCATCGAGCCTGTCCATCGCGGATGCCGACCCCATGCCCGGAGTCCACCTGCTCATAGCGCCGGCGGGTGGCGTTGGCGACAGTCATCAGCAGTGCTGGAACCACGGCCGCAACGAAGAAGCCCATAACGACGCCGAGGACTAGGGCATTTTCCCCCAACCTGCCGATTGCCTGGTACCCCAAATAGTCGACGCTGATAATCGCTGCCCAGAGCGTGTAGCTGACGGTCAGTAAACCAGCAGAGAGGTGCACGGCTGCGCGGGTCACTCGCAAACGGAAGCTGCTGCCTGCAAAGCCATCGTGCGCCCACCCAGCAACATTGACCAGCGTGAAAGGAAGCAACAACACCCACAGTGGCTGGAGCGGAGAATCTGTAGTCAACCGGCCCCAGTCGTAACCTTCGACGCGCCGATCCTGTGAGCGGGCAATAACCCGGGTACGCCGGCCCTGGCGGACCACGACCGTCTCCTCAGGGGGCACGCCGAGCATGGCGGCACCGGGCGACCCGCCCACTCCATGAATTCTCAGCTCACGAATGCCCATGATCTTTGAGTCTACTGAGCTGCGGCGGACCCCACGGGTCGGATCAGGAGAGTGAGAGGAAGAGTTTTTCGAGTTCCTCAATGGTGAGGCCGTCTTCTTCTTCGGCTGCGGTTTCCGGATCGATCAGGCAGTATTTCATAGCGCCTGAGACCATGACGAACCCCGCCCTGTCCAGGGCGGTAGAGACCGCGGCGAGCTGGGTGACTACCTCGCGGCATGAGGCTTGGTTCTCCATGGCATCGATCACCGAGTCCAGCTGGCCCCGTGCTCGCTTGAGTCGGTTAAGGATTTTACGCTGTGTCTCAGGGTCGGCGCTACGCATTGTGGGTGATTCTCCTTGTGCTGGAACGAGTGGATCGAGTTGCGATTCATGATGACATGTCTGACCAGACGAACGCTCAGGGGCAGAAGTCAGAGGAGCTCCAGCGCCAAGACCATCGCGCCCATGATGAGAACGAAGACTCCGAAAGACTGCCGGAGCCTGGTTTCGGGGACCCGGTCGGTGAAGCGGGATCCAGCCAGGGCCCCTAAGACGGCAGCAACGGTGACCATGAGGATCAGTCCCCAATCCAGGCTCACCACTGTGAGATAACCGGCCAGCCCAGCAACGGACTTCATCGCGATGACCATTAGGGAGGTTCCCACAGCTGCCGGCATCGACAGTCCGGCCAGCAAAGCCAGTGCGGGGACGACCAGGAATCCGCCACCTGCGCCGACCATGCCGGTGATGAACCCCACCACGAGCCCATCCAGAAGAATACGCCACCGAGCGTGGTGACGCTGACCGTTGGTCCCGGCCACCTGGGTTTTTCGACGGCGGAGCATTGCAGCTGAGGTCGCCACCATCATCAGAGCGAAGGCCACCATCAACACCGTCCCGGGGAGGCGTCCACCGAGGAGTCCTCCGGCGAAGGCCCCCACCATACTGGCGGTCCCGAAGAACGCGCCGATCCTCCAGCGGACGTGGCCGCGCCGAGCGTGATTAATCAGCCCAACCATGGAGGTCACTGCCACCACGAACAGTGATCCGGCGATCGCTTCTTGGGGCGGCAACCCTGCCACATAGGCTAGGAGCGGCACCGCAAGGATTGACCCGCCGCCACCCAGCAGTCCGAGTGAGACGCCGATCAGCACCGCCAGCCCCGCTGTGAGGATCACGGTGCTGTTCATGAGCGGCAGTCAGTCAGTCGGCTTTGCGACAGGACTATTGCGGAAGAAGGCCTCAAGATTGAGGTCAGCCTTTGCTTTGTTCCACGGCATTTTGCTCAATGCACTGGCCATAACACAGGTGTTGGAGGCGGCAGCGAACATCAGTCCACCCCCCACTCCTGCTGACAGATAGGCCATTCTCGGGTGGACAAATCGCGCTCCGACTAGGCCCCCTAGCACCAGAGTTCCCGCGACCATTCGGACCTGACGTTCCATGGCCCAGCGCTTTTGGCCACCAAGGACTTTTCCGCCGCACTGTTGGTAGGCAATGATGCCCCCAGCAAGGACACTGACATGCGGCGCACCGGCTGCGGCGAGTGCGTCAGCTGCCTGCCCGGCACGCGCACCTGATTGGCACACCAGGACCACGTCCTCTGGCAGGAGGGCGGCTACCGCACTGGGGTCTTTTTGGAGCTGATCGAGGGGAAGATTGTGTGAACCCTCAATATAGGCTGCCTCGAACTCGGCTGAGGTGCGCACATCGAGCAGGTTGAGCCGCTCTTTGTCGTTTCCAATAACGCGCAAGTCTTCAGGAGAGTACAGGGTGATGGTCATAGATACGTGAGCCTTTCGTCGCGATGGAGTCAGTGCGTGAGCGTGAGATCTTAATCGGTCATGCGGCGTGTTCGAGCCAACCGGCATAACTGCCTTCGAGTTCCAACACCTCATATCCGGCCCGCCTGAGAGCACTGGCTGCTACGGCATTGCGCTTTCCGGACTGGCAGTAGGAAACAATCGTGCCATGGCGCGGGAGACCTTCCAGCCGCCAGAGCACTTTGCCTGCGCTGATATTCTCCGCACCGGGGATATGGCCATCTGCATATTCGATGGCATTGCGCACATCGAGGAGTACATCAGCGGATGAAACCGGCAAGTTGGCCGGGCTGATGGTGCGCGGTGTCATTATGGGCAGACTCGCCAGGCTTCGGATGTAACCGGCGTAGAAGTCAATGCCCACACGGATCATGTGATTGCGGAGCTGGTTCGCCTCCTGCGCATCTGAGGCCAGAAGGACAAGCGGCCGTGTCTCGCGCTCTGGATCGTAGACCCATGCGGCGAAGCTTGCCGATTTCTCCACACCGGGGATGTTCAGCGCACCGAGCACAGTCCCGCGGTGCACCTGGTCATGGGTCCTGGTATCCACGACGACGACCTCGTCGAGTTCTATTGACCGCTTCACCTGGTCAGGTGCCAACTCTTTCAGCGCGGGAAGTTCACCAAGCAGGGCGGGACCGGTCTTGTTCTGCCGCTTCATGCGCCCAAAGTACGCATGGGCATCCGGCTGACCTGCGAGCAGGTGCTCGACGAAGCCTGCCTCATCATTGGTGTGGAGGTATGGGGACCACCAGGCGTTTGTCCGCTCATATCCCACAGTGGTCGCCGGAAGGGCGCCGAGGGACTTGCCGCATGCGCTCCCAGCTCCGTGACCTGGATAGACCATCACGTGGTCAGGAAACGGAAGGAAAACATCCTTCAGGCTGCGGAAGAGCTGCCTGGCACCCTCGTATCGAGTCTCGACGCCGCCTGCGGCCTCGTCTAGGAGGTCTGGCCGACCAAGTTCGCCGGCGAAAACAAAGTCCCCGGAGAGGACATATCCCACGGAGTCACTGAACGCACCGTCGGTGATGGCGAAGATGAGATGTTCCGGTGTGTGCCCTGGGGTGTGACGAGCGCGCACGGTGATGTTTCCGACCGTGATGGTATCTCCGTCGAAGAGTCGATGGGCGTCAAAACCGTACTGCCAGTCATCTCCACCTTCTCCGGAAACGTAGAGCTCAGCACCCGTGGCGGCCGCCAGCTCCCGACTGCCTGAGAGGTAGTCCGCATGGATGTGAGTCTCAGTGACCGCCACAATCGTCATTCCGTGACGCCGTGCGAGGTCAAGGTAGATCTCGATATCTCGGCGCGGGTCAACAACCACGGCCTGCGCTCTCGCCTGGCAGCCTATGAAATAACTAGCCTGCGCCAGATCTTCGTCGTAGATACGTTCCAGCAGCATAATGCCTCCCAGCTCAACAGATGGTTGATACCCCATGGGGTATCCACTCATCCTCGCATATACCCCTGGGGGTATACAAGTCGAGCATGGGGCGACCTCATCGCTTCCGAAAGCTCAGGAGCTCAAGCCGGTTCGGCATCACCGGTGTACGGCAGAATGCTGGAAGAGTCCCCCACGGCGTCGTCACCGATGACCTCGAGCGTTCCGTTCTGCTCCAGAATGACAGCTGAGACGTCTTTCAACGTGCCCTTGCTGGAAGAGCGCACCGCTGTGTGCACGTCAGCTTCGACAAGTTGATGTTTACGCATCGCTTTGCGCTGGAAATTGCCCTGGTAGTAGATCAGCACCGGTGGGGAGTCGAGGAGTCGACGTATCCGCGGGGATCGCCCCCGCACCCAGGCCAGTATCCACTGCAGAAGAACTAGCAGAACCAGAGCGAAAACCGTCTGCGCTACGGGTACGTCCACGGCGGTGACGGTCCGGCCGAAGGCCGAGCCGATCGTCACTGCGATAATCAGGTCCAGCGGCGTCATTGACGCCATGGTGCGGGCGCCTGATATGCGCAGCAACACCAACAGTGTCAGGTATCCGGCCACCAGCGTAACGAGTGTGTGGACGATCGGCTCCCAACCGTCCCAGTACTGTGAAATATCCATTGATGGACCATGTCAGGTCTGGTCCTCGATGTCCATACGACCACTGTCGACCTCTACCTGAGTCGCGCGGCCACGCGCTGGCTACGAGGCATCACGTAAAACCACGGCGTCCAGGGCCGCGCCCACACAATGAGCATCGTCAGCAGCAGGGAAAGCAGCGTGATGAGAACCACGTAGACCTCATCAGGCACTTGAACATGAGAGAGCACGCGGTCGCGCAGCAGCATGATCACTGGGAAGTGAGCCACGTAGACCACGATGGAATGTCGCCCGGCCCAACTGATCACCCGTACAGCCGGCGAGCGCGGTATTCGGGGGGCCCACCACAGCGCCACGGCGATTCCGAGCACCGCCAGTGCTGCCATCGCTGGCGTGCGCAGGCTCTGGTTCGTTCCGTTTACTCCAATCACTGACACGCCGACCACCACAACGAGCGACAGTGCGCTAGCCCACCACGGGGAGGATATCCAGCGCGAAACATACGGCTGAGCCCAGGCACCGAGGAAGAAGAAGGATCCGTACCACAGCGTGTTGCCCAGCAGTCCCGGGATAGTCCCGCTGAGCACAGAGGCGGTAATCATCAGGAAAAAGACACCGAGGAAAGACCAGTCGCAGAATTTGGGATGCCGAGTCATCAGCGGCCTGAACAGCGCCGCGAAGAAATAACACGCCAGCAAAGCCATGAGGAACCAGAGGTAGTCCCCCGTGGCAAGATAATCCACCAGGTTATCCGGCAAGCCGACGCCGCCGCGTACCAGTAAACCGTAGAGCGCCAACCACACCATGAGCGGCCAGCCGATTGCCGCCACCTTCCCCCACAGATACAGCGGTAGGGGCTTTGCCAAGGAGCGCGCGAGCAGCATTCCGGAGAGGGACATCAACAGCGGCATTCGAAACGGTGCGAGGTATCGATTCGCCTCGTCCCACCACTCCACCGTCGCCCCTCCATGCTGCGCCGCATGCAGGATTACTACCAGAAGCACAGCGAGCCCACGGAGTAAGTCCATCCAGTGCATTCTGGAGACGACACTGGTCATAGGCCTCCCCGGTCCTGTGAGATCGCCACAGTCACCTCTGCGGAGAGGCCGAGTGGTGGAACTGGTCAGCGATGCCGCGCATCGGCTCGAGTGTGATCTCAGGGTATTGGCGCTTTACGCTACGCAGTTTCCATGGGTTGGGGAAGAGCCCGAGCAGGGTTCCATCCTCACGCATGACGACTTCGCAGTCACGATGACCAGTGAGAGCTTCACCGGCCGCGTGGTCGATCTGGCAGGCGAAGGTGTAATCAAGCACATCCAGGGTGATGGGGGCGTTGAACTCACCACTCATTCGTTCGACAACGACGTCGAACTGCATGGGGCCTACGGCCCCGAGGACCGGGTGCTGAGCTCCACGGCGTTCGGAGTGCAGCACCTGGACGATACCTTCTTCTCCCAGTTGGTGAATGCCGCGGCGGAACTGCTTGTGCTTTCCGGCGTCGGCACAGCGAGCCTCACGGAAGTGTTCAGGCGCGAAGTGCGGTAATCGCGGGTAGGTAACGGCACTCTGACCTTCGTAGAGCGTATCGCCTGGTCGCAGCGCGGAGGCGTTGACGAGACCGACGACGTCCCCGGGCCAGGCCGTATCCACGGTCTCGCGTTCGCGCCCGAAGGCCTTTTGTGCGTACTTGGTGGCGAAGGGTTTGCCGGTCTGGGCGTGGGTGGCCACCATGCCTCTTTCGAAGACGCCTGAGCAGACACGCGCAAAGGCAATCTGGTCCCGGTGAGCCCGGTCCATGCCGGTTTGGATTTTGAACACGTAGGCGGAGAAGTCTCCGTCCACGGGATGCGCTTGATCCATGACGTCCTTGCGGGCTCCCGGATATGGGGCTTCATCGGCAATAAATCCGAGAAGGTCCTCTATACCGATGTTCTGCACCGCTGAGCCGAAGAACATGGGGGTGGCTTCCTGCGAGAGAAAAGACTCCCGGTCGTAGAAACCCTCATCGGCTTCCAGCAGTGATGCTTCTTCTTTAGCCGTCGCCCATTCATCCGGGTACGCAGATTCCGCCTGGGTATCACTGAGTTCGTCAGCGATGACCTTCGTGGTGCCCCCTGGGGTTCGACGAAAACGCTGCATGGTGTGCTGCTGCGGATCGAGCAAACCGTGGAAGAAGCCGGCTTCTCCAATTGGCCAGGTCTTGGGCATCGATCGCAGCCCGGTCCGGTCTGCTATCTCATCGACGAGCGCTAGCGCCTCTTTGCCGGGCCGGTCCCATTTATTGATGAAAGTAATCACGGGCAGTCCTCTTTCCCGGCAGACATCAAAGAGCTTCATGGTCTGGGCTTCAAGACCTTTTGAAGCATCGACGAGCATGATCGCTGCATCCACGGCGGTCAGTACGCGAAAGGTGTCCTCAGAGAAATCTGCGTGACCAGGGGTGTCGACGAGGTTGATCACCGCATCGTGGAACGGGAATTGGATGACCGTTGAGTTCACGGAGATGCCTCGGGCACGCTCCATGTCCATCCAGTCAGACACGGTCCCGCGCCGGCCGGCTTTGCCATGAACGGCTCCAGCCTCACCGATCGCGCTGGCATGCAACAGCAGCGCCTCAGTCAGCGTTGATTTTCCTGCATCGGGGTGCGAGATCACAGCAATGCTGCGCCGTGCGCGCGCTTTCTCCGCCACCTGGTTGTCACTCGAATTTGCCACAACTACGACTGTACCCTCACGTGAAGATAGGGTTGAATTTTGCGCTTCCTCGATTCGTCGCCGCGTCCCGCTTTATTGAAGGCGCTGATCATCCCCTCACCGGAGGCTTCGCTCTTCCCACAGCGGACTCTCGGATGAACAGTTCAGCGCGTATGGGTGTGCTGCTGCTGGAGCCGATCAATGAACTCATCCGCGATCTCCAGGGTGTATGCCAGCTTCTGACGGCGCTCCTGCGCGTCGACGATGAACTCTTCCAGCCGAGCTTGAGACTCATTGTCAGGTGACTCTGCCAAAGACTCGGTGAGCCTCAGCAGTTCACCCATCTGATCCAATGTGAACCCCAACGGCTTCATCCGCCGAATCAGCAGCAAGCGTTCCACGTCTTCCTCCGTGTAGAGGCGGAAGCCACCAGTGGTGCGTCCGGAGGGACGTAGTAGGCCAACCTCGTCGTAGTGCCGGAGCGTCCGCAGAGAGAGCTCAGTCTGCTCAGCAACGGCCCCGATGTGCATCGTGCCCGTTGAATTCGCAGCCTCGTCAGACCTGCCCTCTCTGTCGAGGCCGCCACCATTGTCAGTCATAACCATCCATTCTGTCTTGAATTCGATGCATACTCTACCTTCACGTTAGGGTAGGGTTCTGCGAAGTCGACAGTGCCATCCTCAGACTCTTTGTGAGTTGGGATTCGCACCTCGCGACTGTTCCCCATTTCCGGCAAAAGCGCCGCACTCTTTGAAGGAGACGTCTGTGTCACAGAGCCCGAAGCCTAGCCCGGCGCCAAAGCCGCGACCGGTGACAGGAGCCCCTGAGGTAGACCGCTCCCACTCCATCTGGGCCGCGCTGAAGTCTCCGAAGCGGCTGCGGATTGAGGCTCTGGCTGGGCTCGTCGTTGCCCTTGCGCTCATCCCAGAAGCGATCGCCTTCTCCATCATTGCAGGCGTCGACCCCCGCGTGGGCCTATTCGCATCCTTCACTATGGCTGTCTCCATCGCGATCCTCGGTGGACGGCCCGCCATGATCTCCGCTGCCACCGGGGCAATCGCGCTCGTCATTGCACCCGTTGTGAGGGAATACGGGTTGGACTACCTAATCGCCACTGTCATCCTGGGCGGCATTCTGCAGGTCATTCTGGGATTAGTCGGCGTCGCCAAACTTATGCGGTTCATTCCGCGCTCCGTCATGGTGGGATTCGTCAACGCATTGGCTATCCTCATCTTCACCTCACAGATCCCGCACCTGACTGACGTTCCGTTCGCGGTTTACCCGCTCGTTGTTCTCGGACTCGCCGTCATCTTCTTGTTCCCGAAGTTGACCAAGATCATCCCTGCACCGTTGGTCTCGATTGTGCTGCTGACTATCATCACCGTCACTGCAGCCATCGCAGTGCCGACTGTGGGTGACGAAGGCGAGCTGCCGGATTCACTGCCGGAGCTTCTCATTCCTGATGTGCCGTGGACCTTGGAAACGCTGGGGATCATCTTTCCCTTCGCACTGACTATGGCGCTGGTCGGCATCCTGGAGTCGCTGCTGACCGCGAAGCTCGTCGACGACATTACGGACACTCACTCCAATAAGACCCGTGAAACATGGGGACAGGGCGCGGCGAACATCATCACCGGATTCTTCGGCGGCATGGGTGGCTGCGCGATGATCGGCCAGACGATGATCAACGTCAAAGCCTCCGGCGCCCGCACGCGGCTTTCAACGTTCCTGGCCGGCATATTCCTCCTGATCCTGGTGGTGACTCTGGGCGACATCGTCGCCATCATTCCCATGGCAGCTCTGGTCGCCGTGATGATCTTCGTCTCCTGGGCCACGTTCGATTGGCACAGCATCCACCCCTCCACCCTGCGCAGAATGCCGAAGTCTGAGACCACGGTCATGCTCTCTACCGTGATTGTTACCGTCTGGACCCACAACTTGGCCTACGGTGTCGGCGTCGGCGTGCTCGTGGCCATGGTGCTCTTCGCCCAGCGAGTGGCCCACTTCACCCAGGTCACGCGACTGGATGCCACCGATGATGACAATCAGCGCGTATACCGTGTTGAGGGTGAGCTGTTCTTCGCGTCGTCCAATGATCTGGTCTACCAGTTTGACTACACCGGGGACCCCACGGACATAGTGATCGACATGTCCCGAGCCCACGTCTGGGATGCTTCCACCATCGCCTCATTGGATGCGGTGCGCTACAAATATGAGGCTAAGGGAAAGAATGTCACAATCACGGGTATGGACGCGGCCAGCTCTGCTCGCCATGACCGACTCAGCGGCAACCTCGGCAGCGGCCACTAGTCTACGAGCCCGCGTTCGAGGCAGATTCTCCCTCTTCCTTATCGCGGGGTCGCCGCACCAGCAGATATGTTGCGGCAAAGAGCAGCACACCGACTCCGATTGCTGTGGCTATCGCCCATTCTTCCCCGACGAGATCATCCAAGAATGACCGCACGGGCGATTCTGGGTCAACTAGCGCCACGACCACGAATGCTGACACCACCAGGGTGGCAAGAATGGTGCCTAGGCGCTGCCATAAACGCGAGGTGCCGGTTTTCTGAAGAGAGTGGCCTGCTTTCGCGACCTGTTTGGCACGCAGAACCCTCAGTGCCCCCACGCTGCGCAGCAACCTGAGTATCTGCATCGGCCCAATACTGAAGACGACGCCGACAATCACTAGTACGGTCAGCCCTATGAGCCACCAGTTCTGCCGCAGCCATGCAACTTTCTTGGGCGAGACGAGGAACAGCACCACCGTTTCGAAGACCAGCACCACACTGGTGGCCCACAGTCCTATGTGCCCAATCATTTCGAACGGCTCGTCCAGCAGCGTCAGGAAGACCGCCGGCACTGAGACGAGGGCCGCGATCATGACCGGCCAGGCAAGCCAGCGTTCCCACCGCTCCTCGATCTCCTGAGCGCGCTCCTGCGAGACCTCTCCCCTGGCGGTGTCAGCGAGTTCTCGAGCCGCTTCTGATGCTCGTGTCGACTGAGAGTCCTTCTGGTGTTCAGCTGACTCATGGGAAGAGCGTTCGGAGTTCATCGCCCCAGGTTAGCGCGGGATCCTCAAACTTCCGACGCATGCGGTCCCCTCTGTCGCAGGTACCCGTCATCACAGCGCACGGCGCGTTTGCGTAAAAGGTACAGCTTGTACTGGCAGGATATTTCCGTAGCCATTTTCGCCACGCTCGCCGGTTCTATCGGCGCGTACTTCCTGCGCGGGTAGAACACTGCGGCCACTTCAATGGAGCACGATTAATGACCTACACGCCCCTTCCCTATATGAGCCGCCTCGATTCATTCCCGCTGATGGAAGCGTGCCACCGGTGAGCGAACGCGTCAGGACATGTGTGATCGCTGGCGGTGGGCCCGCCGGGATGATCGCTGGGCTGGTGCTGGCACGCGGAGGTGTCGACGTCGTCGTACTTGAAAAGCACCGTGACTTCCTTCGCGATTTTCGAGGAGACACAATTCATCCCAGCACGCTCCAACTCCTCGAAGAACTAGACCTGATGGACAGGTTCAATCACATCGCCCATCACAAAGTGGTCAGCGCGCGCCTTCCTGCACCTGATGGCTCACAGGTGACAGTGATGGACTTCAGCCGCCTGAACCACCCCCACCCTTACCTGGCGATGGCTCCCCAGTGGGAGTTTCTGAATCTGCTCGCCGAAGCCGGCCAAGAGGAACCACATTTCGAACTGCGCATGAATACCGAGGTCACCGGCTTGCTATGGAGCAAGCACGACGACGATACAGAACCAGACGGGCATCAGGTCAGCGGTGTGAAGGTGAGCGGACCTCATGGCGAGAGCCAGATCAAGGCGCTGCTGACCTTGGCCGCCGACGGCCGTGACTCCGCGATACGCGACGAGGCACGACTGCCGACAATCTCGTTTCCCGTGCCGCTGGACGTCTGGTGGTTCCAGGTGGAGACAGAGGGGCCCGGAACCGCGACCGGATCCATGGTCTTTCCTCGCCTGAACGCGGAGTATCCAGTGCTGCCCATTCCGCGCGGTGACTATATCCAAGCAGCTATGCTCATCCCCAAGGGAGCCGACGCCACACTGCGAGCACGGGGGGACCAGGCACTGCGCAGAGAAGTCACCGCAGCGCTTCCTGAATGCACCGCCGCCGCTGCCAGGCTGACGCTGGGGGACGTGAAAGTGCTGGACGTCAAAATGAACCGGCTCGAGCGCTGGTGGCGGCCTGGCCTGCTGTGCATCGGAGATGCAGCCCACGCGATGTCGCCTGTGGCCGGTGTGGGGGTGAACTTAGCCGTACAGGACGCGGTCGCCACGGCACGGCTCCTGACGAAGCCATTGCGGGCGGGTGCGGTGGGCGATCGACACCTCGCTGCTGTTCAGCGACGGCGAATGCCGCCCACGCGTCTGACTCAAGCCTTTCAGCGCCGGGTTCATGCTGGTCTGGAGCGCGTCTTCGCCACAGGGGTGCCGCTCAGCGTCCCGCGCAGCTTGGAGCGAATACTGCGTCAGTTCCCAGCCCTTTCGGGAGTTTTGCCCAGGCTCATCGGAGTTGGCGTACGTCCCGAACACGCTCCGAGTTGGGCACGGCGTCCTCCTCCGGATTGAGGGGCACCGATGTTGGGTTTGCCATCTTCAACAGACGTCGGCCCATTTCGGCCGCTGCGTCGCGCAGCTCAGGAGGGCTGAGGATCTCTGCCTCAAAGTCCAGCAGACCGAGATACTGAGCCATCCAATCGAAGTCGTCTGCTCCGGCAGTGAGCAAGCACCAACCGTCGGTGTCCTCCTCGATTCGAGCAACTTGCGGTGGTACTGTGCGGCTCACCTCTTCAGCGGTGGCATGGACTCGCACCCTTGCCAGGTGCTTATACGGCGAGGCAGTGACCGACTCCTGAATATACTCCACCGGATCGGGGTGCTCACGTGGACGGAACCGCCACGTAGTGGCGGTTACTTGCCGCATCCGGTCCAGACGGAAGGTGCGCCAGTCCTCTCGATCCACGTCGTATGCCATGAGGTACCACTGCCAGCCCGCAGAGACCATTCGAACGGGCTCAACCCGGCGCTCATGCTCTTCACCCCGATAACGGGTATACAGGAAACGGACCCGAACTCGGTCCCGGCAGGCGTGGGCGAGCGTGGTGAGGATTTCTACGTCGATTCCCCCCGTGCCCTGGAGTGTTTCGGTAGCCTCATGGACCACCCGCACCTCACCGCGAAGTCGTGGTGGCATCACCTGGTCGAGCTTAGCTAGAGCTCGGAGGGCCGCATCTCCGATGCCTGCTACGGTGCCGCCTGCAGCCATGCGCAGAGAGACCGCCGTGGCGGTGGCCTCATCGTCATCCAATAGCAGAGGCGGAAGTTGCTTGCCCGCACCCAGCCTGTAGCCGCCGCCAACCCCCGGAACGGCATGGACGGGATAGCCCAAAGAGCGCAGGCGCTCCACGTCCCGGCGCACCGAACGGTCAGTCACCTGAAGTTCCGCGGACAGTTCTGTGGCGGTCCAGGATGGCCGCCGTTGCAGCAGTCCCAGGAGCCGCAGCACTCGCTCAGTAGTCCCTTCAGAGCTCATAAACAGATTCTCTCACTCATTCCGGAAGCTATCTGTCCTTAATTGCTGAGACTCTGAGTGGCGTGAGCATCACAACTCCTGTCACCGTTGATACCGGGACCACAATGGCGCCCAGACAGCGGCACGTCTCTATTCACCATGCCTCCCTGAAGCCCGGAAAGTTCCAGCGCCTCGCGCTGGCCTTATCCGAAGCCTTGGCTGCATGGGCCGTGGCATCTACCCAGAAGAAGAGTTCTCCGCTTGCCAGCGCGGAAAGCAGGCATCGGAGCCAGGTCCGGCTGCAGGAGGCCGATCTCAGACGAGACGCCGCAGTCGCAGAGCGGCTCCAGATGCCCAGACAGTTCTGATGACTCCGAGGAGCGCGACCGCCCTGCCGAACGAGGCAACATTTCCTAGACTCCACACCACCCGTCCCCAATCATGAGGAGCCCGTCATGAAGATCAATCATCAGTTAGTTGTTTTCGACGCAGCGGACCTGCACGCAGAAAGCCAGTTCTGGGCGGGGGTGCTCGAGGGAACCGTGGACACCGACGACGACTGGCATACGGTTTTAGTGGAGGGCGCCCCCAAAATCGGTGTCCAGCTGGCCCCCGACCATGTGCCGCCACAATGGCCCGATGGTTCGCCTCCGCAGCAGATACACCTCGACCTCCTCGTCGAAGAGATCGGACCAGCACATCAGAAGGTCACAGAACTTGGCGCTCGCCTGCTCAAGGAGGAGGAAGACGATGGCGGAAACGACGCCTTCCGTGTCTACACAGACCCGGCAGGACACCCATTCTGCCTCTGTTGGACCAAGAAGCCATGACTGGCTTCTCAGTCGGCGGAGAGCCCTCACCGCACTGACCCGCCACTCCTAGACTTGCCGATACTCAGAGCAGTCGGTCAATGCCCCGGTCAGAGAAGCTCTTGCCGTCGTTCTGGCAGGTAGGGCAGTACTGGAAGCTGGAGTCGCTGTAGATCACCTGCCTGATCGGCTCCGCGCATACAGGACAGGGTTCGCCGAAGCGTCCGTGAATTCGGAGCGCCGTCTTCTTCTCTCGCTTCAGCTCACTTGCTGAGTGCCCCTCGGCCCGTGTCACAGCCTCGGTGAGAATCTGACGCATAGCCGCATAGAGGCGCACGACGTCGTCATGCCCCATATCGGCCGGCTGGAATGGGGACATCTTGGCCGCGTGCAGGATCTCATCGGAATAGGCGTTGCCGATCCCGGCGATGACTGACTGGTTCCTCAGCACGTTCTTGATTCGTCCACGCTCGGCGCTGCGCAGGCGCTCAGCGAACTCGTCCTCATCAATCTTCAGCGCATCGGGACCCAGCTTGGCGATCCCTGGCACTTGGACCGGATTCGTCACGATGTGCAGGGCAAGTGCCTTGCGGGTGCCAGCCTCGGTGATGTCCACACCGGAGCCGTCGTCGAGCACTAGGCGTGCGGCGATGGGGCTCCTCCGCGACGGCGGGCCGGAGGGGGCTCTATCCCGCCAGCGAATCCACCCGGCTAACGAGAGGTGGATGGTCAGATGCAGTTGTCCCATGAGGACGTCGAGGAACTTACCGTGCCTGCGCACTTGCTGCACGGTCTGCCCAGCCAGCACGGAGACCG
Organism: Nesterenkonia haasae; assembly: GCF_010119385.1. Lineage (GTDB taxonomy): Bacteria > Actinomycetota > Actinomycetes > Actinomycetales > Micrococcaceae > Nesterenkonia > Nesterenkonia haasae. The sequence continues at coordinate 86,714 of NZ_VFIE01000017.1, read as the reverse complement.
GCGGGTCAAAGGTCTTCAGCGCATGAAACGCGAGCACATCCAACCGGTCGACTCTCCGCCCGGCAAGACGGGACTCCAATTCAACGGCGAGCGCATGAACCTCGGGCAGCTCCGGCATAGTGCTCTCATGATAATGCGGTCCTAGAGCCGCTGCACTCGGCAGCTCCGAGATGACCCTGGCGACGTCGTTGGCTTCATGTAACTGAATGTCTGACTGAGCTGTCTCCATACCGTGGGAGACTCTTCGGGTGAGTCGCTGCGTACCCCCTCCTCCCCCGAAAGGACCGAAGGGAGACCAGGACGGCTCAGCGAAGGCCTTTGGTCCCAGTTTCTTCTTAGCGATCGGGATCAATCTTTGTCTCGGCATGGTCTTTTTCATGCTGATTACCGGCATGGCGGTCTATGCGGCCACGGAGTTCGCGATCGGGGACACGGCTGCCGGGTTTGCGGCCTCCGCCTTCGTCGTTGGAGCGTTGCTGGCCCGCGTCTTCGCGGGCAAGTATGTCGATGTCCTGGGTCGGCGGCGGACGGTCCTCATCGGCCTGGTGGTCTATCTCCTAGCCGCTGTGGCGTACCTCCTGGTCGACAGCTACGAGATGCTGATGGTCGTGAGGATGGTGCAGGGGATGGCCTTCGGCTTCTCCGAAACGGCCCTGCACGCTGGGGTATTCGCGATGATCCCTGCCGCCCGCAGAGGCGAAGGAGCTGGCTATTACCTCATCGCGAACTCGCTGCCTCAGGCCCTGGGCCCATTGTTCGGGCTGCAAATCAGCCAGGCCTTCGGCTACGAGGCGCTCTTTGTGTCTGCGTCGCTGGTCGCCATGTTCGCGCTGCTGCTCTCGCTGGCAATCCGGCTTCCCGAAACACGCTCTCACCACCAGCGGCTTCGGCACCGTCTGATGCTCAAGCCGAGCGACATCATGGACCGCCGCGCGATACCCATTGCGCTCATCGGCATGATGCTCTCCGTAGGCTTCGCCTCCGTCATTACGTTCCTGGACACCTTCTCCCGGAGCGAACACATGACCAATGTGGCCAGTCTTTACTTCGTGGTGTTCGCAGTAGTCGTCCTGATCACGAGGCTCTTCGTGGGGCGACTGCACGACCGTCACGGTGACAACCTCGTCATATACCCGACCGTGCTGATGTTCTTCGGCGCCATGGCGCTGCTGGCTTGGTCCCCCAATGAAGCAGTGGTCCTGGCCTCAGCGGTGTTGGCCGGGTTCGGCCACGGATCCCTTATGCCGGTACTTCAGGCCATTATTGCCTCGTCGGTGCCGCCGCACCGACTCACTATTGGACTGTCCACGTTTGCCATCATGATGAATATTGGCGTCGGTCTGTCTCCACTGTTGTTGGGACCCCTAGCTGAAGCTGGTGGTTACAGATTCATGTACGCAGCGTGTGCCGGGCTGATTGTGGTGGCTCTCGTCGTCTACTGGTTGCTTCATGGCCGATACGACATGCGCCAGGGCAGGTCCCGTCGTTCCCGAGGCTGAGGAGTCCGTCCACGATGAGCAGCCAGCCGCGCAGTAGTTTTCCGATGACAGCGCAGGGCAGATGTCTCGGCGCGAACGGACCGTCCACACGGTCATACGCAACCGAAACGCCGCACCTACGAACGGTGCGTACGGTACTTATACAAGCTGAGCGGGACGAATACCACAAGTAGTGCGCCGGCAATCGCAAGCACCCAGAGGACCTCTGAGAGCTGTGCTTCACCGTGCATGAGACCACGGGTCGCGGTTACCACGAAACTTATCGGGTTATTTTCGATAATTGGTCGCAGCCAACCGGGCATTGTGGCGGGGTCCACAAAGACGTTGCTCGCCATCGTCAGAGGTAATTGCACCCCTATATTGATCGCGTTCACAGCGGAGACGTTGCGGACGCTAATCCCAACGACGATCCATACCCAGGACAGCGCGTGGGCGAAGACGAGCACCAGACCGAGCGCGGCGAGGGCACCCCCCACACCACCGTCCGGTCGAAATCCCATCGCAAGCCCCAGACCGAACACGATGCTGCTTGCGAGAAGGTACCGTCCGAGATCACCCACCAGCGCACCGACTAAGGGAGCAGGGCGCCACACAGGCAGCGACTGGAAGCGGTCGTGGACACCTGACGACAAGTCGCTGCGCAGTCCGGTACCGGTGAAGGTAGTCAGTAGTACCAACGTCATCACGAGCGTGCCCGGGAGCAGTGAGTGCAGATAGGACGAGGGCGAGCCTGCTAGGGCACCGCCGAGCAGGTAGGTGAACATCACCGTGAATACGAGAGGAACCGCAACTACGTCGACGAGTTGTTCTGGGACGTACTTGATTCGCAATGCGGTTCGCCAGGCGAACGCCAGCGTGGCCGCGCTTCGGCTGGCCCCACGGGTCTCGAGGCGGCCCGGAACCGTAGTGGACGGCGACTGAGTGGGGGAAGGTGCATTGATCACGCGAGCTCCTCTGTGGCTGTGGGGTGTCCAGTGAGTGACAGGAAGACCTCGTCCAGAGTGGGCTGACCGAGGGAAAAGCTGATGATGTCGATGCCGGCGTGGTGGAGCTGAGTGAGAGCATCATTCGCCGCCTCCGAGCCAATGACCGGGATCTCAACTACGGCGGGATCGGGCGGCAGGTGAGGTTGCGCCTTAAGTTGGGACCCCAGCAGTTGGGCTGCCGTATCCCGCTGCTCATGGTCCAATAGTCTGACCTGGAGGCTGCCGCCACCCACCGATGCTTTCAGCTCATCTGCCGTACCGTCGGCGACCATGCGTCCGGAATTGAGCACTCCGATTCGGTCAGCCAACTGATCGGCCTCGTCGAGGTACTGCGTGGTCAGCAACACTGACGTTCCGTCGCTGACCAGCTGGCGAACCAGTGTCCACAGCTCAATCCGACTTCGCGGGTCCAGCCCGGTGGTCGGCTCGTCGAGAAACAGCAGTTGCGGGGGCTTTATGAGGCTCGCGGCCAGGTCCAGTCGGCGACGCATGCCACCTGAGTAGGTTCGGACCTGCCGCGCTGCGGCATCGGTCAGCGAGAAGCGTTCCAGCACTTCCGTAGCCCGCCGCCGGGCTCCTGCACGACCCAGACCGAGCAAACGCCCAATCAACACGAGGTTTTCTTGTCCAGTGAGGTCAATATCCACTGACGCGTATTGACCGGTGAGTGCGATCTTGCTCCTTACAGTGTGCGCATCCCTGACGAGGTCATAGCCGAGAACGTGCGCGGCACCACCGTCAGGTGGCACCAAAGTCGAAAGGACACGCACGGCGGTAGTCTTGCCAGCTCCATTGGGCCCCAGCAGCGCATATACGCCGCCAGAGGGCACCTCTAGGTTGAGGCCATCGAGAGCCTTATGGTTCCCGTAGCGCTTCTTCAGTCCCTGTGAGTGAATCACCGGATGGGTCATGAGCCATCTCCTCTACTTTGTCGTCTACAGTGTAGACTAATACCGTAGACCAGTGGAAGTAGGATTGTCGAGTACACACTTCTACGATTTCTCCAGGAGGGACCATGGCAGCTCGCGATGCAGGATCGGGCACAGTTGACGAGGACAGGGCAGGTCGTACTGGTCGGCGCGGTCAGCGTCTCAACAGAAACCGCCTCCTTGAGACGGCGCTCCACATTGTTGACCAGCACGGAGTTGATGCCCTGACGATGCGCCGGATAGCCACCGAGCTCCAGGTTGACCCCATGACCATTTACCGCCACGTGAAAAACAAGGATGCGCTCCTGGATGGAGTCGTCGAGCAGCTCTGGTCGCAGGTCTGGCCCCAGGGGCCCGACTCTGAGGAATGGAAGGCTGTGCTCAGTCACCTTGGACGCGGTCTGCGGGATGTGATGATGAGACATCCGTCTGCTGGGCCACTACTGCTCTCGCGTCCCGTCCTTCCTGGTTCGGCACTGGTGGTGTTGAAGCACGCACTCGATGTCGTAAAAGATGCGGGCTTCACCGAGCAGGAGGCGGCCACCATCGTTCGATGCGTCAGCTCTGTGGCGTTGAGCGACTCCGCCCTCCGTGTCACCTACGAGCTGCCGCAGCGGCCTCACAATGCCAGCGGTGAGCCCGACCCAGAGCAGTTGATCAGCCTCACCCAGTTGCTCCCACCCGATACTCCGCCAGACCTGGTCCGCGTCGCGTGGACCATCTGCCCACCATTGGAAACCGACGATGACTTTGGCTTCACCCTCGATCTGATCGTGGCCGGCGCGGAGCACCTGCGGAACCGTGCGTGATGACCACACAAGCCGACGCGCAGAGCCACGGCGTCGACACCATGCCGTCCTCGTCGTCGGGGCGGGACAGGCCGGGTTGGCGGTTGGCCACGCGCTGATCACTCGGGGGATCGACGTCGCCATCTTCGACGCCCACGCATACGCCGGCCAACGGTGGTCGGAGCGATGGGACTCGCTCACCCTGTTCACACTCGCTCGCTACTCCGCCCTGCCGGGCATGCCGTTTCCCGGGGACCCATGGCACAGTCCCACTAAGGACGAGGTTGCCGGTTACCTGTCCGATTATGCGCGTCGATTCACTCTGCCTATCCAATTCAATCGCCTAGTGACCCGATTGCAGTACCTCGACGGACACTTCCTCGCCACACTCGATGGAGGCGAGCGTCGAACGGCGCGACAAGTTGTGGTCGCCACGGGCGCCTTCGGGACACCTTGGGTTCCCACACTCGCTCGCGACCTCGCCTCTACGATCTACCAAATTCATGCCGAGGACTACCGGAGGCCCCGTGATCTCCCCGAAGGACCCGTTTTGGTCGTTGGCGACGGGAACACAGGACGGCAGATCTCCTTGGAGATGGCGGACTCCCGCCAAGAAATCCATCTCTCACAGGGTGCCGCCACTCCCTCACTCCCGCAGCGGTTGTTGGGCCGGAACATCTTCTGGTGGCTCGAGCACAGCGGATTGCTGCGCACTCCCGCCACTTCTGCAATAGGCCGCCGACTACGCGCCCGAAAAGACGTGGTCATCGGCACGAGACTGAAGACCCTACGACGGGCCGGCGTCACTCTGCACCCACGTGCCGTCGCCACGAATGGGCGATCCGTCACCTTCGCAGACTCGTCCGTCCTAGCGCCGGCTGTCATCGTGTGGGCCACTGGCTACCGCCACGATGACAGCTGGATCGAAATTCCCGCAGCAACGGTAGACGGGCAACTGCCCACGTCTGCCGGCATCACACCGATCCCCGGCCTCTACACTGTGGGCCGATCCTGGCAGTCAAACCGTGGGTCTTCACTCCTCGGATTTGTCGGGGCCGACGCGCACAAGCTGGCCGCACACATGCTTGGTGAGCGCGCTGACGAACGTCGCCAGGAGCGGCTCCTTCGCCCCGGTGGCGGAAACTCTCGATGACTAGCGTGGCACTCCCGGGACTACCAACCCAAAAAGTGAACGATGTCCCGACACACCCCCGCGCCAACAAAGCGAAAAGGTGCACCTCTCGCGCTGCGACTCGATCAAACTCCGTCAGATCAGGAGTTCTGTCGAACCAGCGGCAAAAGTCAGGCGCAAGCAGAGTCACGTGGGATGCGTGCCGACCAGGGCATCGCCGACAGTCAAGGAACTACGCGGGCGTCGCCCACGACGCTTCACTCCCGGTGAGAGCTAGAGCCTCATCGCGGAGTACCGAGCTGGAGTGACAGTCACAGCCATCAGTGAAAGGTTCTACTGTTCTCGCACCAAGGGACAGCGCTTCCTCGAGGTGAACGATATCCCCAGGCGAGGAGAACCCGGGAACAGAGGCCTCATCAGCGTCACGATTGGCGCACACACTTAGTGAGTCGCTGAGCCTGTGGGACAAGCTCCTGGGCCGCGCAACACAGCTGGAACAGAGGGTCGGTCGGCCGGAAACAGCTCTGAAGGGCCGAAACCTGCTCCAGAAACTGGCAAGCTCTGCTAAAAAGAGCTGGAGTCGCTGCAAGAAGCACATCGGTAGACCCAGAAGGCCGAGCGCCCCATACTCGACGGGCTCGGGCCGCTGAAGCACGATGTCGCCTCAACGCTGGACCAACTCGGATCCTCCAATGAGAAATAACAAGGGACGCTGGTCTACTGGCAGGACAACCACGGTAAACGTGCATTCACCGCAAGCGAGGAACTCTTGCGCCTCGTGCCCTGAACCTCTCGCAGGGCAACGGGCCCAAAAAATCCCTAAGCCGTGGCCCTGGTCCGGAGACTGACCGGTGACAAGTCCGCAGCGAAGAGCTTGTGCATGTCCGTGTGGTGGCCTCCGCGGCAGCGCCGTTCCAGTCCATTCGCGAGCTAAGCGAGTACGACAGGCATCTCTAGCCGCTTTCCGCCGGCCCTCAACCCATCCGGTTGGCGAATGGTCGTTTGTCATACTCGGGCCGTGAGGCGAAGTCTGCGATGAGTTGTGTCTCAAGACCACAAACGAACTCGTCAGATGGATCCTGTGCCACCCGCCAGCAGACACGGAGAGAGGCAGCATCCTCGAGCTGGAAGATCCAGACGCCGCCACCATGGTTGTCGGCGGTGCCTGATCCGGTTCGCCGATACTGCTTCAGCCGACGATGGATACCGTCGTGTCGAACACCCCAGGTCGCCTTACCGATATACAGGACCTCCGCGCTTGGTACCCAAGCCTGCTCGAGCGTGGCAATCGATGCCGTGAAATCGCGCGTCTTGCCGGCTGGGTTCGCCTCAAGGAACACTGGTGAGTCGACCGTTTCGCGTAGCACCACGTATACACCGGGGCCTGCATTCGCCCGAGTGGTGCGAAGCTCGTCGAAGGATACGAAGCCCTCGTACCCAGCGTCCTTTAGGCCGAAGTGAGTCCAGGCGTCAGGGATGTAGTCACCGAAGGTTATTGCCATACACGGGTCCGGGAGGTCGGGCACGATTGAATTATGGCATGGGGCCCAGAAGCCTAAAGCTCTGGCCCACTGGATTTTGAGGCGCATGGCGGTCACGATCCCGGCGACCTCACACCAAACCGGGACTACCAACCCAAAAAGTGAACGATGTCCCGACACGCCCCCGCGCCAACAAAGAGAAAATGGTGCCCCCGAGAGGATTCGAACCTCTGGCCTTCGGTACCGGAAACCGACGCTCTATCCCCTGAGCTACGGAGGCGGGGGTCCTCACGACGTCGCCGTCGCGCTGACCGATCTAGATTACCAGGAACTGCTCACGGCACCTAGCCAGTGGTGTGCACCGTGTAGCTCCACAGTTCGCTGGACATGCCCACAGGCTTCTGAGGCGTTTCGCCCTCACCGCGTCCGTGGGAAGCACCGAAGTTCTGGGAATTCCTCCAGTCCTCGAAGGCGTCCTCCGAATCCCACCGAGTGACAACCAGCCATGAGGTGCGCCCATCGGTGGGCTGCAGCAGCTCGAATCCCTGGAAGCCTGGGGTGCCCTCCATCGAGTCACGTCGGGCGGCGAAGCGCTCCCCCAGCTGGTCGCCGGAGTCTTCCGGCACGGTGATGGCGTTGATTTTGATCACACTGCTCATAGACCCATTCTTGCACCGCCACCGTGTCATGGTCACCCCTGCTGCCTGCGCACAGGGCAGTATGGGGCAATGGGCACACTGCAGCTGAGGGCACATGGCGGCCGGCTAGACGTCGTCATCCATCTCCGCGAATCGCTCAACTATGCCCTGATGCACAATCAGGTACCCCTGATCTCCGCAGCAGACATCACCAACACCAGCACTGAAGATTCACCGCCACTGGACATCGAGCTTCGCTTAGACCCTCTAGGCCCAAACCTCGAACTGGCGGCCGCTCCCCACACGATTCGCGTGCCCGTGCTTACTGCCGGAGAAATCTACAGCCCCCCGCCTCGCGACCTGATCTGGCCGCTGAGCCTGTCGGCACTGCTCAGCCTGGACTCGACAGCCCAGACCTACCTCCACGTCCAGGAGCCCGCATCGACGGCCACCCCGGCCTCGACTACCATCACGGTGCTACCTGCCGATGTATGGGGCGCTGAGGGGATCCGCGACTCCTTGGCCGCGTTCATCCGGCCCCATGACCCTGCGATCACCTGGCTTCTCGACGAAACCTCCGCCGCATTAGAACACTTCACCGGCTCAGCGGAGATCGCCGGCTACCACTCCGGCCCCGGACGGGTGAGGCAAATCGTTCGCGGTATCTACCATGTGCTCAGCAGCCTTCAGCTGGGGCACATCAGCACCGCGGAGAGCTTCCTTGCCGGAGGGCACCGCATTGGTTCGCCCTCCCATGTGCTGGAACGGGGCCGCGCCACCACTTTGGAACTGGTCACCATCATGGCCGCCGCGATCGAGCGTGCAGGCATCCACAGTGTGGTGGCCGTCAGCGAGCGCCACGGACTGCTCGGTTGGCTCTCCGAACCACACCGGCTCCCCGCGCCCGTGGTGGACTCCCCTGCCGTAATCGCGACCATCGCTGATTCGTTGATGTTCGAGACTGTCGAAGTGACCGGGCTGTGCCGGGGTGAACAGACAATGATGTTCGACGACGCCGCCGACCACGCCCTCCATTGGTGGTCCAGCTATGAGCGTGAGGGCCTGTACCTCATTGATGTCCATGCCGCGCACCGGCGCATCTCTGCCCTGCCGAACATCCGCTGGGAGGGCGACACCCGAGTGGTGGAGGTCGTCAAAAGCGCGCCGGCGTCGTCGCCTCAGACCACCACCCCATCACCGCACCCCGAGGAATCTCCCGATGCGCCGGCGGCGGCAGAGCCCCCGCTAAGAATTCAGCGCTGGCGGCGTTCACTGTTGGACCTCAGTTACCGCAACCCGCTGCTGCGGCTGACACCCACGTCCTCGGCCGAGCTGCACGTCCCAGCAGGGGCACTGAACCTTCTGGTGGAGCTGCTCACCTCCGGGACGAGGCTGACCGTGGATGAACACGGAGATATTGACGATCTGCACAAAGCTCAGGGGGCACGCACCGCCGCCGATGTGGACTCCGGGGTGCTGACCACCGTTCTGGAACACGAACACCGAATCTTCGCGGTCTTGAGTTTCACCGAGTTTCTCCGCAGGTTACGCTCCTTGCAGCGCAGAGCCCGCACCACAGCGGAGGAAACAGGCGCGAACCCGCTCTACATTGCTGTAGGACTGTTGACCTGGGAGGAGGTCGGCCCACGCGGGGGGCGTAATGGTGGAGGCCGGGCCCCGCTGTTCCTAGTCCCGGTCGCACTGTCCGGCGGCCGCGGCAGGACACCGTTCCGGATCACGCTGGATGAGACTCGCGAAACTGTCGCGAATATCAGCCTGGTCGAGAAGATTCGTTCCGAGCAGGGCTTGACCCTTGACGTGTTGCTGGAGCCCCCCATGCGTGATGGCCGTGTCAACGTGGACGCCGCTCTGGAACAGATCCGCCACACTCTGCTGGACGAGCGGCTGGAAAATTATGCCGTGCAGGAGTCCGCACATCTTGCTCTGGCCCAGTTCTCCACCCTGGACCTCTGGCGGGATATGGGTGAGAACTGGCAGCATTTCACGACCCGACCCCATGTCCGGCACCTGGTGGAGCACCCCGGTGAGCCCTATGACGACGGCGTCGCTACCCCGGATCTGGACACCCTGGCCGAGACCACCATGCGGCTGCCCGTCCCAGCTGATGGGTCACAGATTCAGGCGGTGCGGTGGGCTGCAGCGGGAAAGAGCTTCATACTAGAGGGCCCTCCAGGGACGGGGAAGTCACAGACCATCACCAACTTGATCGCTGAATGTGTCCACCGCGGCAAGAAGGTACTGTTCGTCGCGGAGAAGCAGGCCGCCCTGGATGTGGTGCAACGCCGTCTGGAGGATGTTGGGTTGGGTCCGTTCACCCTGGATGTTCACGGCCGCAACCAATCACTGTCTGCAGTGCGGGACCAGATCCGCCAAGCATTGGAAGCCTCAGCAGCGAAACCTGTGGCATGGGACGCGGTGCAGTCCCGCGCGCGTTCTACGGCCCAGCAACTGGCTGACTACCCGCAGCGCCTCCACTCCCCTGGACCATCGGGCCTGAGCGCCTGGACGGCTCACCAACTCAGCCTAGAACTCTCCGCAGAACGTGACGTCTACTCAAGAGTGTTCTCAGTCGACAGGGAAACGGCACGTGCCCTGGGAGATCTGAGTGCGGTGTACGACGACGCCGCCGCAGCCGACCGTGCCCTGTTCGACCTTGGCGCCAATCCCGCCTCTCACCCGTGGGCCCTGGCACGGACATCACCTGACCAGTGGGACCCGCCGGAGGTCACCCATGCTGTCGCCGAACTCCTGGGCGCACACCACGATGTTCCTGACTCCCCTGCGAGACGGCTGTTCAGCCTCGCCCTCACCTCAGAGCAAACGGCGACTCTGCTGGGGTGGATCAGGGCGCTCACCCCTGGGTTCACCACCTCGGCATTCGATCTGGACGTCGACCATTTGGCTCAGCGGGCCCAAGAGATTCATGACGGCTTCTGGCCGTTCGGAAAGCATCGCCGCAAAGATCGCCTCCTGGATGAGATCAGCAATCACATCAGCCTGCGCAGCGCGATCGACCTCGATCATCTGGCGGACCACTTCCGCTCGCTGGCCACACTGAAACAGGCCTGGGCGGAGCTGGAGGCAGCGTTCCGCGCCTCGGACCACGCTGAGGAGGCCCATCGACTAGCTCGAGAGGTCTTCAACGATGGCAAACTCATTCAGATGCCTGTCGGGCAGATCGAACGGTTCGCTGCCGCTTGGTCTCATCTGCTCGCCCTCCTTGCCGCTGATGACAGCTCAGTCCTGCGTTGGTCGCGCGGTGTCACCGGCGATCCGAAGCCGACCCTGTCCGCGGCGGTGGCAGCATGCGCTGATGCCTGGCGGGCAGATTCCAACGATGACGTGCTGCTGAGTCTCAGCCGCTGGGCAGCGCTGGCCGAACCCGCTGAAGCCTTACGCTCACGCGGACTGGAGACGGTGACCGAGGCTGTTCTGACAGAGCAGATCCCCGCTGGCGACGTCGAACAGGTACTGCGCCGAGCACTCACAGACGCTGTATTGGATGACCGCCTGCACACCACCGGCCTTCATCGGTTCGATCCGACCGCCCATAGCCGGCGGATCCAACAGTTCGCTGAGTCCTCCGGTCGACGGCGGCACATGCTGCGCACCCAGTTGCCAGCTGAGCTGGTTGAGGCCCGCCGGTTCGCTCCGGGCGCTGATGTGGGCGCGGTGGCGCAGCTGCAGCAGCAGATTGGCCGGAGGCGCGGTGGCCTGCGCATCAGGCAGTTGTTTGAGCGATTTGGGGACCTCATTACCGAGGCCGCACCGTGCCTTCTGATGAGCCCCGATTCGGTGGCGCGCTTCCTACCGGCCGAGGCTGTGGACTTTGACGTGGTGGTCTTTGATGAGGCCTCCCAAATTCGAGTCCCGGAGGCCATCGGAGCCATGGGCCGGGGGCGGTCCGTGGTGATCGTGGGTGACACCAGGCAGATGCCTCCAACCTCGACATTCGTCCATGCTGGGAACGAGGATGATCACGACGACGCCCTGGTTCCAGCGGATCTGGACTCGATACTCTCTGAGGCCCACGATTCAGGTCTCCCCCGATTGTGGTTGACGTGGCATTACCGGTCCAGGGACGAGTCCCTCATCGCGTTCTCCAACCGGCAGTACTATCAGGACCGACTTTCAACCTTCCCTACACCGCCTGCCCCTTCCGATTCTGATGCTGTGCGGCTGCGCGTAGTCGAGGGCGAGTGGGAAGGTGGGCGCGGCGCTGCCCGAGTCAATCGTATGGAGGCGCAGGAGGTTGTCCGCGAGGTCATCGAACTGCTCACTGAAGATTCCGGCAGGAGCGTCGGCGTCGTGACGTTCAATGTGCAGCAGCGTGATCTGCTGCTGGACATGTTGGAGGCCAGCGATGAGCGCCTCATTCAGGAGGCGTTGGCGTGCGATGAGGAGCCCCTGTTCGTGAAGAACTTGGAAAACGTACAGGGGGATGAGCGCGATGTGGTGATCTTCACTCTGGCGTTCTCCCGGGACGCCAACGGCCGGGTCCCTCTGCAGTGGGGGTCGATGACCTCTGCTGGGGGTGAGCGCAGGCTCAATGTGGCGATCACCCGAGCTCGGGAGACGGTGCGGATCATCTGCTCCTTTGAGCCGCATGAGTTGGATCTGCGCAACTCCACCGCGCAGGGCCTGTCTGATCTGAAGGAGTATCTGCTGGCTGCCCGTGACGGAACCCGGCGGCTCTCACACACGGGGCATTCGTCAACCTTGGCAGCAGACCTGCATGCCCAGGAGGTGCACGACCACTTGGCGAGGGTCGGCCTAGAGGTCGTTCCACGGGTGGGCTTGTCGGATTTCCAGGTCGATTTCGCGGTGCGTTGGACGGACCAGCCGTGGGTGGCTGTGCTTCTGGACGGCCCGGAATGGGCGCAGCGCAGCACAGTAGGTGACCGGGACGCGCTCCCACAGTCGGTACTTGTCGGAGCCATGGGATGGTCTGCGGTGGAACGTGTGTGGCTGCCCGAGTGGCTGCGGGACGCAGAAACTGTTGTTGAGCGTGTTCGTTCGACAGCCGAGAGCGCCGCTCATCCTGGTCCAAACGATACTGATCAGGCCGACGCTTCATCTGCCCGCCCGGAACGAACAGCCCCGGAAACGCCCGAACCGGACTCGACGGAACCGGATCCGATCCAGGTGGTGGAGCGCCATGTTGAGAAGGTCCCATACACCGAGTTGTCCCAGGTGATGGTCCAGGTACTTCGGCGGGCGTTCCGCGCCCCGGAGGACGACATCCTCCGATCGGTGGCCCGGTTGTACGGTCATCAGCGGATGGGGCCGAAGATCCGGAAGCGTTTGGATGATGTGTTCCAACAGGCGGTGGCTGAGGGTCTGATCGTCACCTCCGGCAACGGGAATTACGAACCTGGGCCCGCGTCTCTGAACGGCTCAACCTAGATGTACTGACCGGCCACGTTGGTAAATCGTGAGAAGGGTGGCTGGTTGAGCAGGAACGCCGCGACGCCCTGCAGCCGTGGCTGCACCAGTACAACCAGCATCGTCGCCTTGCGCGCCTTGTTCGGCGAGGTCTTCGGTCGGGAGGGCCGGTCGTGCATCGATTCGCCATTGGAGTAGCGGTCTACCCACCGCTTCACTGTCAGCCAGGACACCTGGAAGCGAGCGACGACCTCGCTGATCGGCCAGCCGTCATCTACGACCAAGCAAGCGACTTCAAGGCGATGGCGAGGAGTGAGGGCGGCATTTGCGTGGGACATGGGGCTCCTTAGGACTGTCAGACGGTCAGCAGCGCTACCCTGCTGACCGTCCGAGATGAGTTGCAAAAGGCGGAAGCGTTATGCGACGGCGGTTCCTTCGAGCTCGACCATCTGGCCGGGGATCGCCAGGCGGGTGACGCCTAGCATCGTGGTAGTCGGGGCGACTCCTGCCGCCCCGAGCTTCCCGGCGAGCACACCGTAGTGCGGGAACATCGCGTCCACGTCAGTGGTGTACACGTTGAGGCGGACCAGGTTCGCCAGCGACATGCCGGCCTCAACGAGTACGGCCTCGAGGTTCGCCACGGCCAGCGCGAGCTGGGCCTCGACATCCCCGTCGTGCTCGGGCCGACCATCCTTGCTCATAGCTGTCTGTCCCGAGATGTACAGTGTCCGTGTCTCCCCTGAGATGACTTCGCCCTGGTTGAAGCCCATCTCCTGCGACCACGTCACCGTATTTACTGCCCTGCGTTCCATTGCTGCTCCGTTCATTCGTTCCGCAGCGCCCGGCCGCCCTATGGCCGCCGTCCTCGACGCTGCACTACTAGCCTCCCGACGAATCACGACACCTTGTGTCGTGTTTTCTGGTAAAGATGGATGCATGCGAGCAGACCGACTGGTCTCGCTGGTGCTGCTGCTGCGCCAGCGAGGCCGACTAACCGCCGACCAGCTGGCCAGTGAACTCGAAGTTTCCACGCGCACCGTGCTGCGCGACATCGACGCCCTCTCGACTGCGGGCGTCCCCGTTTACGCGGACCGTGGTCGACACGGCGGCTACTCGCTCCTTCCCGGCTTCCGCACCGAACTGACCGGGCTGAACCATGACGAGGCACTCGCGCTGCTCACCGCCGGATCAGACCGCGGCGAGAAGGTCTTCGGTCTCAGCGCATCTCTAGCCTCGGCGATGCGCAAGGTCGTCGACGCGCTCCCCGAGGGACACCAGATGAGCCTCGGCGATGCGGCCAAACGATTCCTCGTGGAGCCGCAGACCGACTTACTCTCTCGCTACGCCCACACCGAAGACCTGGCCGAAGGCGTCATGAGCGAGGTCCGAGCCGCGGTGCTCACCGGCCGCCGACTGCGATGCAACTACGCGGCACCTGGTAAAGCACCGAGTCGTCGAACCGTCGATCCGATTGGACTGGTCACCGTCCGCGGGCGCACCTACCTGCTGGCGACGAGGTCCGGAGACGATCGGACTTACCGTCTGTCTCGGATGCTCAGCGCCGAAGCGCTCCCCGAACCGGCGCAACGGCCCGCGCAGGTCGATCTCGACCACATCTGGGCCGAACGCACCGGACAGTTCCTCTCTGAGAACCACATCCCCGTCGTCGTCCGCATCAAGACGTCGCGTCGTGAGGAACTGCTGGAGAATGCCCGAGCTGTCCGGGCCGAGGAACCGGAGCCGGATGATTGGGTCCGCCTCGACGTGACCTTCGAAGACCTGCGCCACGCGGTGTGGGCGGTGTGGCAGCTTGATACGGACGCCGAAGTACTAGCGCCAGAATCCGTCCGCGATGCGATGTACGTGCGTGCCGAAGTATTGACGGCACGTTATCGATCCTGACTATCCGTCCCGACTAACGTGTCCGGTCAGTACACCTAGAAAAGCGCTGGCTGGGCAGGCCCCGTGGGAATATCCAGCGGCGCCAGCTGGGCCTCGCGGTCAGTGGGCGGGCCTTCGGGGGAGGTGCGTCCGCGCCAGGTGGTCTCGGCGTAGTCGAGGAACCCGTGGCGGCGTCGTGCTGATGCTGCTTGCTGGCCAAGCCACATCTTGTAGTCCTTGGAGGCGTAGGTGGTGAATCCGCCGCGCGCTCCTCGGTAGAGCTTCTCGTAGCGCGGCACCAACAATGGGTGCTCCTCGTTCAGCCACTGCATGTACCACTCACGAGCCCCGGGGCGCAGATGCAGCGCTCCGGTGGTGACCCAGCCGGCGCCGGCCCGGGCGAGCTCTTTGTGGAGCAGGTCCAGATGCTCCGCGGAGTCGGTGAGCCAGGGCAGAATGGGCATAGCGAGCACGTTGCAGTCCAGTCCCGCCTCCGTGATGGCGTTGACCAGGTTGAGCCGGGCACGCGGGTCGGGGGTTCCTGGTTCGACCCTCTGCTGGAGTTCAGTGTCCATAATGGCCAGTGAGACCGCCACGGAGACGGGCACCTTCTTAGCTGCCTCCTTGAGCAGGGGAAGGTCCCGCTTCAGCAGGGGGCCTTTGGTGAGAATGGAGAAAGGTGTGCCTGAGTCGGCGAGTGCGGTGATGATCCCGGGCATCAGCCGGTAGCGACCTTCCGCCCGCTGGTAAGGGTCGGTGTTCGTTCCCAGAGCCACATGTTCGCGCCGCCAGCTGGGCTTGGCCAGCTCTGCGCGCAGAACTTCAGCCACATTGGTCTTCACCACGATCTGAGTGTCGAAGTCGCGGCCCGAGTCCATATCCAGGTACTCGTGCGTTTTCCGCGCAAAGCAATAGCGACACATATGGAGACATCCACGTGTGGGGTTCACGGTCCACCCGAAGGGCATGTTTGATGCCTTGGGCACCTTGTTCAGTGCCGTCTTCGCTGCGACCTCGTGGAAAGTCACACCTTCGAATTCAGGAGTCCGGACGGTTCGGACCAAGTTCTGCATGGGAAGCAACGCAGGAGCAGCAGCTTCATCGATTCTCTGAGCGTCCCAACGCATGCCGTTATTCGAACACATATTCGAATACGGTTCAAGAGGGGCGTCGCATTTGTGGCTAGCCTCAGTGGGAATGGAAGCTGATGCGGCCTTCAACCAACTCACAGAGGATGTCGCTATCGGAAGACCTTCGCCCCGCGTCTCCACTCCCGGGGTCAGAGAAGCAGCACGACGCCGCCGAGTGCAGTCCCTGCCGCGAGCACGCTGCCGACACCACCCAGCAGCAATGCGGGGGCACCGGTGCGCAGAATTTTCCGGAGGTCGACCGCAGCACCGATGCCGACCATGGCGAAGGTAATGAGCATCGTGGTGATCTGAGCGAGAAACTCCGCAGCATCGTCAGGAATGTCAGCCGCCGAATTCACCGCAACTGCCAGCAGAAAGCCCACCACGAACCACGGCATGATCGGCGGACGCTTTCCTTCGCCGGCGGTACCTGCGGTATCGCCCAGCCGCAGCGCCACCACTGCTGGGGCCAGCAGCAGCACACGGGCGAGCTTAACAACTGTGGCTACTGTCAGCGCAGTGGCGCCCACGATCCCGCCGGCGGCCACCACCTGACCAACCTCATGGATACTGGCGCCGATCCATACGCCCGCGGGTCGATCCCCCAACCCTAGTGCGGCGCTCATCGCAGGAAGCGCGACCATGGCCACTGTCCCCCATATGGTCACCACCGCCAGGGCAGTGGCAGTTGGGCCCGCCATGTGACGGTTCTGCCGGTCTCGCCCATCCCCGCGGTCCAGAACGGCTGAGCCGGCTGCCACAGCGGAAGCTCCGCAGATTGCTGTCCCGGTCGCGACCAGCGCCGCAGTGGTCCGGTCCACCTGGCATAGTGGGCCGAGCACGCGGATGCCGATAAATGTCACCGTCACAGTAACCAGCACAATGGCCAGGACCTCCCACCCCAGGCCCAGGATGTCGGCGAGCGCCAGCTGCAGTCCAAGCAGGACAATACCTAATCGCAGCGGGAACTTCGCCGCCCACTTCAGCCCCTCCTCACCCCAGTACGGAACCCAGCCGAACGTTCGGATGAGCATGCCGATCACAATGGCGACCAAC
>NZ_VFIE01000017.1:0-69761 GCF_010119385.1 Nesterenkonia haasae | reverse complement strand
AGGCTCGAAACCGGAAGCCATTCACCAAGAAAGCGGTGGGCCAGGACAGCTCCGACAAAGGCCAGGATGGCCCCGGGCAGGATCTCGTAACCGCGGTCTACCCACCGCTCGGGGTCAAAGGTTGGCACCGCATCAGTGTATGGGGACTCGGGGCTCTGCCGTGGCACCGGTAGAATCCTTGGGTGCTTGACCCCCAAACCGTCCCCGCGCCGTCGCCCCTGCCCCCCGACCATGTCCAGGGAGACTTCGCCTTCGAAGTCCATGACCGGATTGACGGGTTCCTGGGCCGCACCGGCACCATCACCACCCCACACGGAGTCATCCAAACTCCAGCGTTCATTCCGGTGGCAACCAAGGCGACCGTCAAAGCGGTACGCCCGGAGGAAATGGCCGAGCTCGGCACTCAGGCTGTGCTGGCGAATGCCTATCACCTGAACCTGCAGCCCGGCACAGACGTGCTCGACGCCGCCGGCGGGCTGGGTAAGTTCATGAACTGGCCGGGCCCGACCTTCACCGACTCCGGAGGTTTCCAGGTGATGAGCCTCGGCGTGGGGTTCAAGAAGGTGATCCAGATGGACGCCAGTCGGGTCACCAATGATGAGGCGATGTCTGAGGAGCATGAGCGCCGAGCTTTCGTTGACGACGACGGTGTGACATTCAAGTCCCATATCGACGGCACCAAGCACCGTTTCACCCCAGAGATCTCGATGCGGCTGCAGCATGAGATCGGTGCCGACATCATCTTCGCCTTCGACGAGCTCACCACCCTGTTCAACACCCGCGCCTATCAGGAAGAGTCGTTGGAGCGGACCCGGCTGTGGGCTCAGCGTTGCCTCAGCGCGCACCGTGACCTCACCGAACAGCGCAGCCACAAGCCATATCAGGCACTGTTCGGCGTGCTGCAGGGTGCGCAGTATGAGGATCTCCGCCGTAAGGCCGCCAGCGACCTCGGCACCATGATGGTCGACGGCCAGGAGTTCGACGGCTTCGGCATTGGTGGTGCCCTGGAGAAGGAGAACCTGGGGACCATTGTGCGGTGGGTCAGCGAGGAGCTTCCGGAGAATAAGCCGCGGCACCTACTAGGCATCTCTGAGCCAGAGGACTTCTTCACCGCCATTGAGAACGGTGCGGACACGTTCGACTGCGTCCAACCCTCACGGGTGGCCCGCACTGGTCGTGTGTACACCCCAGATGGGTATTTCAACATCCCGCAGGCAAAGTTCAAGAAGGACTTCTCCCCCATCCAAGAGGGCTGCGGGTGCTACACCTGCCAGCACTACACCAAGGCGTATCTGCATCACCTGTTCAAGGCCAAGGAGATGCTCTACTCCACCCTCTGCACGATCCACAACGAATACTTCACGGTGCAGCTGGTGGCTGATATCCGCACCTCGATCACTGAGGGCAGGTTTTCAGAATTCCGCGACGCCGCCCTCGCCCGATACAAGGGCAAGACGTAGTCCGTCGAGGCGCTCAGCCTACGGGGGTGAGCGGCTTCTCCCCGTTGAGCACGGCGACCACGTTGCGGAACGCCAAGGAGGCCATCTCATTGCGCGTGACATCGCCGGCTGAGCCGATGTGCGGAAGCATGACCACCGAGTCCAACGTGCGAAGCCGCGGGTTGGTGGCCGGTTCAAACTCGTGAACGTCCAACCCCGCCCCGCCGAGATGCCCGGAATCGATCGCATCAGCGAGGGCTTCCTCATCCACCAGGGGCCCGCGGGCAGTGTTGATCAGGTAGCTGCCGGGCTTCATAGCCTCCAATTGCTGGGCACCTATCAAGTGTTTAGTGTCTTCGGTCAGCGGGCAGTGCAGGCTGACGATATCGGCGGCGCTGAGCAGCTCATTAAGCGACGACGCAGGGCTCACGCCTAGGCTTCGGGCGTCGTCGTCATGAGCCCGCCGCCCGGTGGCGATGATGTTCATGCCGAAGGCCTGAGCTCGTTTGGCCACTGCCATCCCGATCCGGCCCAGGCCAACGATGCCGAGGGTGGCTCCGGCCGATACATCGAGTCCTACATAGCCCTCGGGACTCCAGATCCACTCGGTGCCAGTGCGGATGAATCGGTCGCCTTCGGCTACCCGCCGGGTGGTGGCCAAAATCAGCGCCAAGGTCAGATCGGCGACGGCCTCATCCAAGACTCCGGGGGTGTTGGTGACGAGCACCCCGCGTTCGGCGGCAGCGTCCAGGTCAATGTTGTCGTACCCGACTGCCACGTTGGAGACAACTTTCAGCTGATCCCCGGCGGCGTCGAGCACTTCGGCGTCAATCCGGTCGGTCACCAGACTGACGATAGCTTCAGCCCCGCTGACGGACTCAACGAGCTCCTCGCGGGTTGGTGGAGCAGCTGCGGTGTAGTGAGTGCGCAGCTCATCTGGAAGCTGCTTCCGGAACTGCTCTACGACGTCGCCCAGCGGACGGGTGAGATACACGTGGCCCATGCGCACCAGAGTACAGGGAACGGCCCCTTATGAGCTTCAGGTTGACCTGACCACAAGTCACGGGAGATAGTGTCATCTGTACCAGAAGCCCTTCGGGGTTCGACCACCTCAGGATGGTGAAATGTCCGCAGAGCCGGAACAGCGAATGGTGCTGGCCGTATCCACCGTGATCTTCTCGCTGCGTCCGCACCCGGACACTGGCGAGTTCACCCTTTGGATGCCTCTGGTGCGTCGCATCCGCGAGCCGTTCAAAGACCGGTGGGCGCTGCCCGGTGGACCCTTGGACAATGGGCTGGACCTGGCGGAGGCAGCCAAGAGCACCATGCACCGCACCACACAGGTGCAGCCGCGGCATTTGGAGCAGCTCTACGCCTTCGGTGACGTCGACCGATCTCCCGAAGCCCCCGAACGGGTGGTCTCGATCGTCTACTGGGCGCTCGTCCGCCAGGATGAGGACCTCCAGGTAGTGGACGCTGAGAACGTTGAATGGCATCCGGTGGAGGAGATACCGGGGCCACTGGCATTCGACCATGATCTGATCATCCGCTACGCCGTGGACCGGCTGCGGGCCAAAGTCACCTACTCCCCGATCGCGCATGCTTTCCTGCCTGATGAGTTTTCATTGGCTGACCTGCGCCGGGTCTATGAAGCCATCCTCGACCGCGCGCTGGACCCGTCGAATTTTCGGCGGCAGATCCTGTCCCAGGGCACTGTGGAAGACACCGGCCGCCGGATGACCGGCACCGCACACCGCCCTCCCAAGCTCTACCGCTCCGCACCCAAGAGCAGCCGCTACGCACTCACCATCGAGGAGAACCCATGACGCTGTCTGTGACTGAACAGATCGAACTGTCACCTTCCAGGTCCTGCAATACGAAGCTCGCTGAAGGCCCCTGGGAGTTCGACCCGCACCCTGGATATGGGCCCGGTTCCTCAGAAGCAGACCCCATCCCCGATGCCACCACCCGCTCAGGCCAGTTGCCGCAGGCATATCGGGAGATGTCACAGGAAGAGCTGCATGAACGGATTCGCCGGGCGAAAGCCGCCCTGGCAGAGAAACTCGTCATCCTTGGGCACTTCTATCAACGCGATGAGGTGGTCCAGCATGCGGATTTCCTCGGAGATTCCTATCAGCTGGCCAAGGCGGCGCTCTCCAAGCCGGAAGCCGAGCACATTGTCTTCTGCGGTGTGCACTTCATGGCAGAGACCGCCGACATCCTTTCTGAAGAGCACCAGAAGGTCATCCTGCCCAACCTCGCCGCCGGGTGCTCAATGGCCGATATGGCCGATGAAGACTCCGTGGAGGCAGCTTGGGAAGACATCTGTGATGTCTACGGGGTGGACCCGGAGAATGCGGTGCCAGGTCCGGACGGGAAGCTGCCGATCCTGCCGGTGACCTATATGAACTCCTCCGCCGCACTGAAGGCCTTCTGCGGCCGACACGGCGGGATCGTCTGCACCTCCTCCAACGCCTCAGCCGTATTGGAGTGGGCGTTCGAAAGGGCCCACCGTGTGCTGTTCTTTCCCGACCAGCATTTGGGACGCAACACGGCCAAGGCCATGGGAGTTCCGCTGGAGCAGATGCCCATGTGGAATCCACGCCGATCCTTTGGAGGCAACAGCGCAGAAGACCTCCTGCAGGCCAAGGTGCTGCTCTGGCACGGGTTCTGCTCGGTGCACAAGCGCTTCACCGTCCGCCAAATTGACAAAGCCCGGGCCGACTACCCCGGATGCCGGGTCATTGTGCATCCGGAGTCCCCGATGCCAGTAGTGGACGCCGCCGACGCCGCCGGCTCCACGGATGCGATCAGAAAGTACGTCGCTGCCAGCTCACCAGGGGATGTGATCGCCATCGGCACAGAGATCAACCTGGTCAACAGGCTCGCCGCTGAATACCCCGATAGGACCATCTTCTGCCTCGACCCAGTGATCTGCCCGTGTTCCACTATGTACCGGATACACCCCGGCTATCTGGCCTGGGTCTTGGATGAGATCGTCGAAGGCCGGACGCCGAACCAGATCATCGTTCCCCCCGAGACTGCGGAGCCAGCCCGCGTGGCCCTGGACCGCATGCTGGCAGCCGCACCGAAATGAGCACACTAATGGGTGCTACTGCGCCCTCCACAGGTCAGATCGACCGGGTGATCGACATTGCGCTCAGCGAAGATGTCCCCTTCGGGGATCTCACCACCGGAGCCTTCGTGCCCAAGCCCGCTCAGGCTCAGGCACAGCTGCGCGCCCGCGAGCCAGGGATCTTCTCCGGTGGACAGGTGTTCACCCGGGCCATGCAGGCAGTCGATGACCGCGTGAGCGTGGACCTGGACGTCGCTGACGGGGCTGAGTTTGCGGCAGGAGACCTGCTGGCGCAGCTTCATGGTCCCGCCCGTGGGATCCTTACCTGCGAACGCATCGCATTGAACCTGGTACAGCGCATGTGTGGAATCGCCACTGTCACCGCCAAGTTCGTGGCAGCCGTGGAAGGCACCGGTGTCCGGATCGCCGACACCCGGAAGACCACGCCCGGCCTGCGGGTCCTGGAACGTTACGCCGTGCGCTGCGGTGGTGGGCATAACCACCGGTTCAGTCTCTCTGATGCGGTGATGGCCAAGGATAATCACCTGGCGGCGCTCGCTGCGGAAGGGATTGGCCTGGCTGAGGCGATCCGTACCGCGAGGGCACGGCTTCCGCACACTGCTCATATTGAGGTGGAAGTGGACCGGGTCGAGCAGATTCTTCCCGCCCTGGAGGGCGGAGCGGACACCATTATGGTGGACAACTTCTCCCCCGATGACATGGTCCAGGCAGTGGAACTCATCGCCGGCCGCGCCCTCGTGGAGGCCTCCGGCGGAGTGTCCCTGGAGACAGTGGCCGGTATTGCGCGCACCGGTGTTGACGTCATCAGTGTGGGCGCGCTGACCCATAGCGCCCGGGCGTTGGATCTGGGATTGGATTTTCAGGTCGGCGCATGATCTATCTGGATGAGGCGGCCTCTGCCCCGCCGAGGCGTGAAGTGCTGGAGGCCATGTGGCCGTATATGACCGCCTACTTCGCCAATCCAGCCAGCCGGCATGACCCGGGTCTGGAAGCAGAGCGTGCGGTAGAGGACGCCCGACGGCGGGTAGCGAAGAACTTGGGTGCTCGTCCGGCAGAAATCGTCTTCACCTCGGGCGGGACCGAAGCAGACAACGCAGCAGTGAAAGGTATTGCATTTGCAGCGCCGCGTGGCCGTCACGTGCTCGTTTCTGCCGTGGAGCACCCAGCGGTCCTGGCGCCGGCGGACTGGCTGGGCCGAATGGGATTCACTGTGGAGCATCTACCCGTTGACGCCGAGGGCCTGGTGAGCCCAGATGCCCTGCGTTCAGCCCTGCGCGAGGACACCACCCTGGTGAGTGTGCAGACTGCCAATGGCGAGGTCGGCACAGTGCAGGACATTGCTACTCTGAGCGCGGTTACGGCCGAGTACGGGGTGCCATTCCATACGGACGCGGTCCAGGCTGCTGGGGCGATGCCGCTGCAGGTAGGCGACCTGGGAGTGCAGGCGTTGAGCCTGGCCGGGCATAAGCTCGGCACCCCTAAGGGAGTAGGCGTGCTGTATGTGCATCGCCGAACCCGCTGTGAGCCGCTGATTCACGGCGGTGGACAGCAGCGTGGGCGCCGTTCCGGGACGGAGAATGCCGCTGGCGCAGTCGGTATGGCCGTGGCCCTGGAATCTGCCGCGCAGTCCGATGTGGTGCGGTGGGGGCGGCGTCGTGATCATTTCATAGCTGCGGTGCAGGACGCTGTTCCGGGTGCCCAGCTGACAGGGCACCCGACTCAGCGGTTGCCGGGTCATGCCTCGTTTCAGTTTGCTGGGCGCAGCGGGGAGTCCCTGTTGCTGGACCTGCAGCAACGGGGTGTGTGGTGCTCTTCTGGTTCGGCCTGCGCAGCCGGAAGCGATGAGCCCAGCCCGGTGCTGAGCGCCATGGGACTCTCTGCAGACGAAGCGCAGACTGCAGTGCGTTTCACGTTCGGAGCTGATATCCCGATGGATCACCTCCACCGGGCCGTGGATGCCCTCCGCGAATCAACCGCCTCTTTTAGGAACTGACTCGCTGGACTAATCGGAGCTTCCGCTCATCCGAGATTCCGGCTGACTCAGGGTCTGCACGAACACTGGGCCCGGGTACAGGATCCCGACAGCATTGATGTTTCCGACGACTGTGAGGGGGCGGGGTCCGCCATCTTGGTAGAGCCGGATGACGTCGTCAGTCGTGTCGTCCGGTCTCACGAACTCCAGCTCTTCTGGAATGATGCATGCGCAGCGTTTCTTAGGCCACGTCTCGGGGTACTCTGCGACCACCTGCGCGATCGCCGCCTCTGTGATCAGCCCACGAGGCTGATTGGTCATCCCCAACACGAGCACGGCATCGTCCTCGCCACTGAGCAACTGAGCTGCTTCAGCTACGGATTGGGTCATGGAGATGACGCTAGTAATGGGTGACATCAGGTCGCTGACGTATGTCATGGCAGGACCTTCTCTCCTTCTAGGGGCAGGACCGGGAACTCTACGGTGGGTTCCGGGAGCCCCAGCGCTTGGCGGACCTGAGTGAGGTAGAGCTGCAGCGCGGCGAGTCCTGCGGGTTCAATGTGTTCGGCATCCTGGAGGTCCAGGGTGAGGTCTGGGCGGGCCGCTGGATGGATTCCTTGGTCAAGAGCGGCAGTCAGAGCTTTTGCGCTCTCCAAGGTGAGACGGCCCGATACGACGAGATGAAGAGGACCGTTCACGTCGGAGAGGCTGATAGAAAGTTGGGATGAGTGCTCCATTAGTTACAGTTACCCTTGGATGAGAATCGACAAGAGCCCTCTGCTTGAGCTAAGAAAATTACGGTACCAGATCGTCACACTGGGAGAAAGCTCTCACGGCTGGCCAGGGGGCGTGGAGGTGGTCTCTAGCGTAGAGTCAGGCCTATGACTGAAGACCCGGCGTTCCCAGTGGGGAGAACGGAGACGGCAATGGAGACTCTCCACGGCACGCGCGACTTTTCGGCTGAGCTGAGTGAACTGTTGATGGAGGACCACGACATTGTCGAGGTATTGAACTCGTTGGCTCACCTGGCTGAGCAACGGCTCTCCATGGGTCGAATTGTGCGGTGCGGAATCGTGCTGGAACGCCCAAGACGGAACATGGTCGTCGCGAGTGGTTCGGCTGAGGCGAAGCAAATGGAGGAAACCCAAACTGGTTTCGGAGAGGGCCCCTGCCTGGAAGCCCAACGCACAGAAACCGTGATCAGGATCCCTGATGTCCGGCATGAGAAGCGCTGGGCGCCCTACATGGAGGAAGTGCGTCGCCACGGCCCGCTGAGCGTGCTGGCGGTGCCGTTAGAGATCAACACATCGGCAACGGCTGCCATGAACTTCTACTCCTATCAGGTGGGCGATTTCGCCGACGAAGCCTTGGACATCGCGCTGGAATACGCCAAAACCGCCTCTACGACAGTAGCGATCGCTCTACGCATTGCAGAGCACTCAGAAACCGCTGAGGATCGTCGACGCGCTATGGAGTCACGAACCACCATCGACATCGCTGTGGGCGTCATCATGGGCCAGAATCGGTGCAGCCAGGAGAAAGCTGTGGAGATCCTGAAGAAAGCGTCCAACCACCGCAATATCAAGTTGCGGGAACTTGCCGAGCAGATCATCAGCACGGTGGGACAGTCGACACCGGAGACCAGTTTCGACTCCTAAACTCGACCTAGCGGTGTAGGGGTTCCAAGAGCTCGGGCGAATTGTTGCGGACGTTGCCGACGTCGCGGCCCACCTCATAGATTTCCCAGCCCGAGGCGACTTCGAGCGCCTCAGCCCTTAACTGCGTGAGGAGAAGGGCGGCGTCGTCCTTTTCCAGTGTCTCTGGACTCAGCCAATCACCGAAGTGCTTAGGGCCGAGGGGCAGGGGCATCCTCTCATGCAAAGCCGAGAGGTCCTCGAGGATTCCGCCGGTTCCTGGCGCTGGCGATGGACCGGTAAGGATCGTGGTGGAGAGCAACCAATCGCCGGTGCTTGGGTCTTTCCACCATTCGTAAAGCCCTGCGAAGGCAATCAGTCGCCCATCCACGGGTCTGATCACGTGGGGTCGTTTGCGGTTGCCCTCGGGCAACCATTCGTAATAGGCGTCTGCCGGCACCGCGCATCGTTTGGATCTCACCGCTGAGCCGAAAGTGGGCTTTTCGACGACGGTTTCGCTCCGGGCGTTGAATGCCTTATACGCATCCTTGGGATCTTTCGCCCAGCCCGGCAGGAGCCCCCACCGGGCCACGTGGATCTCGCGGCGGAGTTCATCCTCGTCGAGGCGCTCCACCACTATCGGCACGCCAGCAGTGGGTGCGACGTTCCATGAGGGACGCACTTCCACGCCTTCAGCGAGATGAACTCCGAGGTCCGCTGCGAGGTCTGCCCCAGCACGCGCTTGAACGTATCTGCCGCACATGAAACGACCATACGCCGCCGCAGGCTGATCACGCTAGAGCGGTCCAGAACTGCACGCTGCATCGACCACGATGAAGAACTGCTGGTCAGAACCGGGGCACCTTGTACGATGGGGATATGAGCGAACGCCACAATGAGCCCGGACCGGGCCCCGAAGAGTCTCCAGGCCTCGACGCTGGAAACAGTGTCCGTCCTGGCGACACCCCGCCGGACGCTGGCACCACAGATGATCAGAGCCACGGAGCACCGCCGGCGAAGTCGCCCAGCAGTGCTAAGCCACTCATCATCATTGGCAGCATTGGAGTGGCGGTGCTGTTGTTGATATTCGTCGGCTACATCGCGGGCATTATTTCTTAGGTCCGCTGGCCCTTTAGAGCACGCCCTGCTTGGAGGTGCCCATGGGAATTGGCGACATGCGGGTGACCACAGGTGAGTCTTCAATCAGGTGGCTGATGGCGGACAAGAGCTGGCGCACCGCCGCCCCTTTCCCATGGGTATCCAGCGCCTTGACTGAGGACCACTTCTCAAGCATGGTGACGGTCCCATCCTCAGCATCGTGGATGGCGTAAAGTTCGCAGCCTTCCTCTTGGTGGACAGCCTCAATACCAGTGCGCATAGCCTCAACGAGTTCAGCCTTCTTTCCAGCCTTCGGGTGGAAAACAGCGGTCACGATAACGGTCATCTGATCCTCTTTCGTGGAGCGTGCGAATTGGTCATTCGGATGCTGGGTGCACAGCACATCCATACTGAGAAGGCTACCGCTGAACCAGCCACAGCACGTGAATTGACGGCGAGCACGCCTTGCTGACAGTGGGCCGTTCTCACCCCGCCCTGATCTCACGGGCCCGCTTGTACTCGGCTTCGTAGTCGGAGGGCTCTGGCCACCAGGTGTAGGGGTCGCCCTGCGGCCTCCCGCTGGGCACCTCCTGCCAGGCTTCCTGGCGACCCCATGGTGTCAGATCCAGCAGGGCCCAGGTATTCGTGAACTGTTCTGCTCCGCGGCCAGTGGTGTAATAGGTGCGGAAAACTCGCTCGCCCTCGCGAAGGAAGACGTTGAGGGCAAAACCTTGTCCGCGGCCCGCCCCTACGTCGGCACCGAACGAACTCTCGGCTGCCGAGTACCAGGGCATGGTCCACCCGAATCGCGCGCGATAGGCATCAGCTTCCTCCCAGGGGCCAACCGTCACAACGGCGAAGGTCGTGTCCCTAGCATGGAGAGGTTCCAGAGTTGCGATGTGACTGGCGAACCACGTGCAGCCGCTGCACTGGTCCTCAGCTCCGGGATTCCACATAAAATGGTAGGTGATCAGTTGTCGACGACCTTCGAAGGCATCGAGCAGACTGGTCTCCCCCTGCCCACCACGGAGTGTATAGGGCGGCAACTCGACCATCGGCAGGCGGCGGCGATCCGCGGCAAGGTCATCGAGTTGGCGAGTGAGTGCCTTCTCCTTAGCGTGCTGCTTGCTCAGCGACGCATGCCATTCGCTGGATTCGACGATTCGTGGAAGTGCCATTGGGATCTCCTTAATCCAAAGGGCCAAACGGGGTGTTTACGTGACGAATGGAGGGTAGACGGCAGGGGCGACCTACTATTGCTGGATACTGTCTCTGCCGTTTTCGACGACCGCAGCTGCTTGTCGAAACTCTCCGGGGGTTAGTTCCAGGGCCACAACTCCACTGGCCGTGACTGTGCTGCTCGTAACTGTCATCGTGCTGGCTGGGTTAGTGGATCCGAAGACGCTGGATCCCTCACCGACCATGACTGGGGCGATGAGGAATCGGTAGATATCGACCAGGCCCGCCTGCTGGAGGGTGCGCGCTAGTTGGATGCTTCCGTGCACTTGAAGCTCATCCCCGGGATGGGTCTTCAGTTCACGAACTCGGTCAAGGAAGTCTTCTCCGAGCGCGGTGGTGGTATCTGCCCACACTTCGTCCACTGGGGAGGAGGTGACAACATATTTTGTTCTCTGATTGATTTGGGAGGCCACCCGGTCCTCCGGATCGGTAACCTGGGGCCAGTGACTGATGAAGGCGTTGTAGGTGGTGCGCCCAAGAAGCAGCGCCGAGGTATGTGAGTACCACTCGTCGACGGCCCGACCGCAGCCTTCGTCGAACACGGGCATGAGCCACCCGCCCCTGGCGAAGCCTCCTCGCGGATCCTCCTCTGGGCTTCCCGGTGATTGCGAGACCCCGTCGAGGGTCATGAATAAGTTGACGCTCAGTTTCATCACTACGTCTTTCTTGTCGTCTCGATCTGATAGGTGAGGTGTGTGGCATTAGGGGTGACCACGACGTCGACCTGGGTCATTTGGATCTGCTGGTCGATGAGCGCAAAAAGACTGGTCCCGGCTCCCATCAGCACCGGCGAAAGGTGCACGCGCACCATGTCGACCAACCCGGCGGCAATTGCCCGAGCGATGGTCTCGCCACCGCCCATAATGACCACCTCTTTCTCCACCGCAGCCTCCCGCGCTTGGGAGACGGCCGACTCGATGCCGTCCCTGATGAAGGTGAATCCCTGAGTGTGCCTGGTCTGCGACGGTACGTGGTGCGTAAGGACGAAGATCGGCGGCATGGCCGTGGTGGGGTGGTCGTAGGCGTAGTTGATGTCTTGATTCCAGCCGTTGGGACCATCTACGAAGTCGAAGGTGCGCCGACCCATGATGACCGCACCGGTCGAGCCTTCCGCCTGCTCGAGGAACGCGCGATCCTCAGGGGACTCGTTGGAGGCGAAGACCCACTGTTGGACCGCCTCCCCGCCCCGCCCCAAGCCGTGTTCGAGGTCCGGGTCAGGGCCAGTGACAAAGCCGTCCAGAGACATGGAGATATCGGCAATGACGTTGCTCATGCGGGGGCTCCCATCGGAGGTGTTGGCAGTGTAAAACAGTGGGCGAAGGCGGTGACCGTAGCCGGTGAGCCATCAATGTGCACATGGGTTTCTCGGCTCGCCTCCGCAGGATCGAGCCCTCCATAGACGATGGCCGCAAGGGTTTTTGGATCGGCGTGGACGCTGGTGGCAGCGGATCCTGCAGAGTGACCGGCGTCCGGCGTGCCTCCTCCCTGCTCGGGGATCCTGCCGATGCTGAACGATGCTTGGTGGATTCGGGCATCAAATATGTCCTCACCCATGAGGAACTTCAGGTGCAGGTGCGCCTCACGGGCAGCCTGGGCATCGAAAGTGGTCCTCAGTGACAGCGCAAACGACGAGGCGCTGAATGACTGTTCCTCCAACTCAACCGGAGTATGGGCAGCCCAGCGGCCCAGGGAGATCAGTATCGGTTCGAGTTCGGCACCCCAGGGGGTGAGCTGATAGACAGTGGCCGCAGCAGGCGGACTCAGGCGCCTTTTGTATATGACTCCGGCACCGACGAGCTCTTTGAGCCGGCTACCCAAGATGTTGGTGCTCACCCCCGGCAGAGCCGCAGCCAGATCGGAGTAGCGACGCGGGCCGAAGATGAGCTCGCGCACCACGGGAAGCGCCCAACGCTCACCAATCACATCCAGGGCCCGTGTGATTCCGCACGCATCACTGTAACTACGCATACACTGTTTTTACCACTCTTTACTTGTAAATAGCAAGCACTGTATTGCTACTGCGAAGAATTGCTGTCAGGAAGCGGGAGATGCGGTGCACCCAGTGTTGGGGTGGAGATTCCAGTGGTCCAGCGCGATGCGCAGTGATGTCGCGCCGCCTGGGCTCCTAGTACATTGTCTGGAGCGGACCAGAGAAACGTTGTCCGTGGGGTCTGCTGCAGATGCGCCCACCATCGAGGAGGAGAATTCAATATGGCAACACATACAGAAGGTCCAGCACATAAGACGGCACTGGTCACCGGGGCCAGCAGCGGCATTGGTCGCGAGGTCGCACGTCAATTGGCAGGGTTGGAGTGGCGGGTCATCGCCATCGCTCGGAGCGAAGACAGCCTGAAGCAGCTAGCGGCCGAAGCACCTGGCGTCGAACCACGACCAGCAGATCTGACCAGGTTCCCATACCCTGATCTGGTTCCCGACCGTGTCGACGCGTTAGTCCATGCCGCCGGTGTTGTACCGATAGGGTCCGTGGAAAGAGCCACGCCTGAAGACTGGCACTCAGCTTTCACACTCAACGTCACCGCCGGAGCAGAACTCGTCCGCCAGGCACTGCCCAAGCTGCGCCAGCACCGAGGGACGGTTGTCTTCGTCAATTCTGGTGCAGGGGTCACTCCCCTACCCCGCAATACGCTCTATGGAGCAACCAAGCACGCACTACGTGCACTGGCCAATGGGCTGCGGCAAGAAGAAGAAAGCAATGGGGTCAGGGTCACGTCAGTCTTCCCGGGCCCGACCGACACCCCATTGTTCACCGGCGACGTCGATCGGTCAGAACTGATCAAGCCCGCAACTGTGGCACGAGCGATCATTGACGCCATCACGGCGACCGACGACACCCAGCTCACCGAGATCCAAGTCCGCCCACGAAGGGAGCTTTCCTGGTAGGTGTCCTGTCACAAATGTCGGGCTAGCGGGATTTGAGTCTCAATAGATCATCACTAGGCCTCTCAATACATTATTAATACCGGGTCAGGGCTGATGATGATGGATGACTCGGCGTAGACAGATCATCAGGGCAGTGAGCGGCGAATCGATGCCGCAGGCAGAAGGAGCCCGGGCTTATGGGGTCTCCGCCTCGATGGTCTCGAAACTGTTGAAGCAATGGGCCAGAAAAGGTGATCAAGCCTTCTACACTGGCTCCCGAGGGGACCGAAGACACACCCAGCAGTAATTGCCGATGAGTTGATTCAACGGATCACCAGAAACCGTTAGGACCTCAGTACCGAAGGCCTCGATGCCAGATCCCACCATCGCTGGTCACTTCCACAGACGCCTACCCAGTTGCCAGGTGCCGTCTTGAGCAACGACCAACCGGATCCTGAAACGCCAAGGGCTCACCCCGATCAATTAAAGAAAAGACCCAAAGCCTCACAGATCAGGTTCGAAGCCCCACCACCCAATGGTTGTTAGCAATCAGATCTCACCAAAGTCGGGCTCACCCAAGACGCCACCGCAGAGCAGACCACTGGTGGTGTAGTCCCACCACGGACGCATCTAGATCCAGGCTGCCTTCGCAGCGATCACCTGGGGTGATGGCGCCCATGGTTCACGACCCGCGGACCCGAGCCTCTTTGGAATAGTGCCGCGTAAAAGGCAAAACGGACCGCCAAATCCGAAGAACACGCAAACGCCACCTCGCCCCAAGCAACTTTAGAGAGCTCGATGCGACAGGCTCGAATTCAACAGGGAATTGAAAAATACAGATGCTCCCAATTACGACATGCCCGCGTGTCGCCGGTTGAAATCTACGGTTCGAGGATCTAGCTGAGGCTTCTCTTTGAGAGCGCGAGAAATCCGTGTGGCGCATACTCGCACGAAGTCCACAAGGGAAGTTGGGGTGACCTGGTTGACCTCATATGTCAGACCCACTGCGGCGCGCACCTCTCCATCCAAGCCGACTATTGGGGCCGCTACCCCGCCTGCCGACGGGGAGACACACTGATGAGCCACGAAATATCCTTGCTGCTGTATCTTCTCCAAAGTGGAGCGTAGGTGGCCAGGATCGGCAATAGTGTGTTCGGTGTAGCGCTTCAGCGGCCGTTGTAAGTACTCCTCAAGGAAATCCTCACTTTCGTGGGCGAGAAGCACGAGGCCGGAAGCCGCGACGTGAAGCTGAAAATGGCCGCCTATTTTGTTCCGTCCAGTGTAATTCGGGTGAGCACGCAGTGCTTCAACGTACATCACCTCGTACTTGTCGCGGACGGTCAAATGAACGCTCATGCCTGTTCGATAATGCAACTCCATCAGATGAGGAAGTGCTCGTTCGCGTAATCCCATCGCTTGAGACGTCGAGGCGAGACCCAAGATCTTGCTGCTGAGGCGGTAGCGGCCCGACTCGTCAAGCTCCAGACCGCCCCATTGCACGACTTCTTTCACGAGCCGATGTGTCGTTGTCAGGGTGAGGTCCGCTTGACGGCTAATTTCTGACAGAGAAAGTGGGCTGCCTGCCTTGGTGAAGGCATCCAACAGAGCCAGAACTCGGCCGGCAGCAGTCAGCTTTGGTTCAGCAAGATCGCTCATCACAGCACCCTCTGCATACGACGTTGTATGGTATCGACACCACTATGGCACGCAGTGACATAAATCACAAGATACCGCAGTCAGGGGCGGAAGTCAGTCCCGGTAAGCATCTTGGGCTCCAAAATTTCCATATCTTACTAGGCCAAAAACATTGGGAAATACACGGGTGGCCACCTCAGGGTTCATTGTGCAGATTGACTAATGACCAGTTCCGGGGAGACCCTCCCACATCATGTTCGACGCCGTCCTTGGCCGGAAGGCTCACCATGCGTCTTGCATGACGCCGAGATTCTTTGCGACATCGACGTCCATCTCAGTTAGCTCGAGAACCTCCTCAACGGAGAATCCTGCCGCGAGCTCCTCCAGCGTGAATCGCCCCCGCTCATTACGTCGCAGGAGCGCGAGATCCGTGACCACCACATTCGTACACTCGGCCGCGGTAATCGGATAGTGGCATTCCTGGACGAGCTTGGGCCGACCTTTGGAATCCACATGCTCCATCGTGACAATGACGGATTTTGCGCCCACGGCGAGGTCCATTGCTCCCCCGATGCCGCCGCCTGGGCGTCCTGGATGCGCCCAGTTTGCCAAATCACCGTTGCCGCCAACTTGGTAGGCACCCAACACGACGGCATCTAACCGCTTCCCGCGTGCAATTTCAAACGATGTGACTGAATCAAAGAAGCTGACTCCGGGAAGGACATCAATAAAGTTCCCTCCAGCGTCATGGAAATCGGGATCTGCTCTTTCAATATCAGCAAAACCACCGTAATTGAGCATCCCGTTCTCGGCATGCAGTACGACGTCGCGCCCATCCAAATAGTTGACCACTTGGTTTGGCAGGCCCGCCCCCAGGTTAATGACGCTCTCATCCTCCAGAAGCGCCGCTGCCCGCCGCCCAATCTCCGCGCGCGACAATGCTGGCTTACCGTTGTACTCCCGATGAGAGTCCGCAGAACGGGCTGAACGCTGGGGCAGGGAAGAAACGTCGACTTTCGTGGTGGTCTTTACGACCCGCGCAATGAAGACTCCCGGAAGGTGAATCTCTTCAGGTGAAAGCTCTCCGACCTCGACGATCTCCTCCACTTCTATGATGGCTGTGCGTGCGGCCTTGGCAAAGCTGTCGTTGAAGTTCCGGCTGCCGCCACGGAACTGGATATTGCCATATCGATCCGCCCGATATCCGCGCAGTATGGCGAAGTCTGTCGTGATGCCTCGCTCCAAAATATGTGGTCGCCCATCGAAGAAGCGGACGTCTTTTCCCTCTGCCACTTTGGTTCCGGCACCGACTTCTGTGTAGAACGCAGGGATACCGGACCCTCCGGCTCGCATACGTTCGACCAGAATCCCCTGGGGAACGACCTCGAACTCTAGTTTTCCGGCAAGAATCTGCTCCTCGGCCAAAGTTGGTGGTCCGGGACGGGAAGAAAAGCTTGCAACGAGCTTAGAAATCTGTTCGTTTTCCGCTAAAAGTTGTGCGGTTGGCGCTCCCTGGCTCCCTAGCCCATTGCAGTAGACCGTCAGGCCACTTGCTCCCTGCCCCTGGAGTGCTTCCAACAGAGTAGACGGGAAGCGGTGGGAGATGCCGAAGCCGGCGACCGCCACAGAGGCTCCGTCTGGGATGTCCGCCACGGCGTCGGCAGCAGTTGAGACGACTTTGTCTTCCATTCAGGATCTCCAAATTGTGTCAAAAAGTTCTTGTTAACCGGGTGCTCCAAGACTCGTGATCGAGTCAAGGACTCACATATAGGCATCGCGCCGCTGCGTAAAACTAGTTCTTTTGTAGAGTGTCAGCCCCGGCCGCACCAGTGCTGCGAATCGCGAAACCTCCACCGTCTACCGAGAGGACCTGCCCGGAAATCCACCGAGCTTGATCTGTTGATAGGAATAAGGCGGCTGAAGCAATATCCCAAGGATTTCCCTCAGTCTGAAGGGCGACATTCTTCCGACGAATCTCACGCATTTTTTCATCCATGCCCCGGGCTGCGAATGCGCCCCAGATCATGCCAACGCGAATGCAATTGACTCTGATTCCTCTGGGGGCCAAAGTAGCGGCCGCACCAGTTGTCAGCTTTTCCACGCCCGCCTTCGCCAAGCTGTAAGGCATGGCCGGACCGCGACCCTCCGCCGCTCCGGACGACACAGTGACGATTGCCCCTCCGTTCGTCATATGAGGCTCCGAAGCAACCATGAGCCTCCAGGCCGATTTCAGGTTGAGATCGAAGGCCCGATCCCACTCCTCCTCAGAAAGACCGAAGACGCTCGTGGCACCTCCGCCACCGATAGAGGTGGCGACGACATCTAAGCTTCCGAATTGCTCGGCCGCAGCAGCAACAGCTGTTGACGTGGACTCTTGGGAAAGGACGTCCACCTCGAAGACCTTTGCATTACCACCATCTTCAGTGATGGCTGCTACCGTTCGTTCGGCGGCCGCGTTGTCCCGGTCCAATACTGCAACTTGAGCTCCAGCCCGGTGATACAGCCACGCCATCGCGAAACCGACGTTGCCTAGGGGTCCGGAGAGCCCGCCACCTGCGACCGCCGCCGTCTTGCCAGCTAGCCACTGAGCACGCGGATCGGCCAGCGGGTCCGTGAGTGGGACGGGAAATTCTTGGTTCGGCATGGAACACTCCTTGGTTTTGGGAAGGCGACGTGGCTTTATTCTCCGGATGTCCCCACTGGGAAGGATTCCGCTGACCAGTCCGAAAAGACTCGCACCACCATTGAAATCGCAGCGTTTGGGGAACCCGCCACCACAATGGGAAGAGATTTGGGGCTGTTGGCGGCGAAGACCCGGTGAAAATGCTCATCGTCGAAGGGAGCATCCGGCTGTTTCGCGCTGAGCCCCTTCCCCACCGACTTCAGCTGCCCTTCTGTCTTGCCGCAGTGCTCTACTAGCCATTCACGCACGTCCTGCTTGGAGTAACCGGCGGCCGCCAGCACCCTGGCATGGTCTGGGTTCATCACAATACCCACCGAGGAGTGTTTGAAAATCCACGGCCCCGACCGAGAGATGGTGTCAGCGAAATCCCTTAGAATCTCGACAGGCTCGTGGAAGTGCCTGTTATCGAGGAACTCGCAGGTGCGTACAAGCATCGTACTCACCCGACTCTCGCCAGCCGCGGCACCCAGTTCCACTGAAAGTGGCTCCCACGGACTGTGCTCCTCATCCTCGCCGATGAGCTGACTCCAGCGTCCAGGAACACCCTGAGTTGCTTGTTCGAGTTCGTGTGGCAACAGTCCGAAGCTGTTGCGGACAGTCAGGCCGATGGCCCGTGGGATCGTCATATTGGCTCGGAAGCCGGGACCGTAAACCCCTCCTGTGCTGTTAATGCCCAAGCGCTCGCGAATCGGTCCGTTGACGATTACCCATGGCGCGGGACCGGATGTGGATTGCCATCCGCCGCCCAGCGCCGCACGTTCGTTCGTTAATGCATCCCATGTGGCGAGCACGAGTGGAAAATACTCCGGACGGCAACCGGCCATCACAGCATGAACTGCCACCTCCCGGACCGTAGCGGTTCGACCAAGTTGCGGAAGCTTGGCGATGACCTCATCGGGAGATCGCGACGCATGAGCGAGAAACTCGTCAACGTGCGCTTCTGTGGCAGGCAAAACAGGCAATCCGTCTGACCAGCCGTGTTCGTAGAGGTAGTCAGACACTCGATGCGCATTCTGGGGATCGAGCTTTGCTGCCTGTTGATCGTTCACTAGGCACCCTTTCAACCGTTCCGTGCGAGCAGACCAAGCCTGGGCTCGCTTAGCCTATGTGGCACGTATCACTATCCATCTAGGCCCGTAGCAGTGTCATGGGCACTTCCACGCCATGGAATGGCATCCAGGTGGAGACTCAGTGTTCGTTGGGCAGGACGACGCGATCCAGGGTGTAGGGCGTGCTGGAGAGAGCCTCGCCCATGATTGCCTCCATCACCGGAGTGGGAGACAGGCAGTCAGCGCAAGCCTCAGGCCCAGCCTCGATCTCTACCGTCACCTTCTCTTCCTCGTTCAAGGACCATTTCAGGTGATAGTCATCCTTCTCCATCGTTTCGCGAAAGTTTGCAAGTGCCTGGTCGACCGCAGAAGAGTCTGATGCTGTCTGATCGTTCATAGTGGTGCTCCGTCTCTAAGTTTCGCGATGACTTTCACCGCGCACCGCGCGCGAGCGGTACCTTGAATATGACCCTCCTCGTGGCATATAGGGAGGAGCTTTTCGTGTGCTGGAAGAAGATTTGTCAGCCCAGCGGAGCTCTCATCGGAGTCCACAGCGTTTCACCCTTCCACCCGGAGGAAGTGAGGTGCGCCACATACTGACTTATGATCACCATGGAGTACCAGGACACCTCCTCACCGGGGTTACCCAGAGCAATGATGCTGACCGAAGGGGGCTCATGAGCACCACCGTTGATGCGCCGGAATATGCCGAACAAGCGCTGGAAACCATTAGAACTAAGGCTGTCGTCTGTTACGAGGGCGGAACGCCCTGGGAGCTGACCGAGTTGGAACTCGATCCTCCGAAGGCCAACGAGGTCAGAGTCAAGTGGTATGCCGCGGGTCTATGCCACTCCGATGACCATATCCAGAAGGGCGATGCGCCGATGCGCATGCCGGTCGTTGGAGGCCATGAGGGAGCTGGTGTCGTGGACGCCGTGGGCCCGGGAGTTACCCGAGTCGAGTTGGGCGATCACATCGTTGCCTCCTTTATTCCGGCCTGCGGTAACTGCCGCTACTGCTCCTCGGGTCGCCAGAACCTGTGTGACGACGGCAAGAACGCTGGTATTGGGATTCTGAAGGACGACACCTTCCGCTTTCACAAAGACGGCGTTGATTACGGCGGACTATGTGTACTCGGGACTTTTACCCAGTTCTCGGTGGTCTCAGAGGCTTCTGTCATCAAAATTCCCAAAGACATCCCCTGGGAAGTGGCCTCACTGTGCGGCTGTGCCGTCCCTACTGGGTGGGGCACCGCGGTGAAGGCTGCCGGAGTGAAAGTGGGGCAGACTGTCGTCATATACGGTGCCGGCGGTGTCGGCTCCAACGCGGTCCAGGGGGCCGCAATGGCAGGTGCCGAGCGTGTCATCGTTGTCGATCCGATCGAGTTCAAACGTGACATGGCGAAGGTCTTCGGTGCTACTCACACTTTTGAGACTGCGGAGGAAGCCTTCGAGTTCGTTCGCGCAATCACCTGGGGCGAACTAGCGGATCATGCACTCATCACAGTCGGGCAGCTTCACGACAAAGTCATCGCCGATGCTCTGAACATCATCGGTAAAAGCGGGCAGGTCACCATTACTGCCGTAGGGCCAGGCAAGATCAAGGCCAATCCTGGTCTGTTTATCGGTTACCAGCGGCGCATCAAAGGCCATGTCTACGGCGCCTGCAATCCGCTGGTCGACGTCCCGCGACTGCTGAGCATGTACAAAGCCGGCAAGCTCAAACTCGATGAATTGGTGACCCGCACCTACAGCCTGGACGAAATCAACCAGGGATACCAGGACATGCTTGACGGCAAGAATATCCGCGGCGTCGTTCTCATCGACCACGACGACTGACCAGAACTTCTCCTCCTGAACAGAATTGACGAAGGACACGCATTATGACTGTCACAGCAGAAGCACCCCTTGATCTCGACCCAGAACTTCTCATTAGCGGAGCCCAACTGATCGGCGGAGACTGGGTGCCCGCCTCCAGCGGAGAAACCATCGAGGTCATCAACCCCGCCAATGGCAACGTCATCGCCAACATTCCACGCTCCGATGCGACGGACGTGGACCAAGCCGTTCAGGCTGCCGAAAAAGCTCTCCCTGCCTGGCGTGACCTCAGCGCGACTCTCCGAGCCGACCTCATCTTCAAATGGGCAGACCTCGTGGAACAGAAAGTCCAAGAGCTAGACCAGCTTGAGTCCCAAGAAGTCGGCCGACCCGCCAGGGGCATGGTCCCTATGGCAAATCAGTTGCGGTTCATTGCGGGGCAGGCGGACAAGGTGCAGGGCGTATCACTACCCACCCACTCACCTGACACCATTGGCTTCACTCTCCGTGAGCCCTTCGGAGTCGTAGGTGCCATCATTCCCTGGAACGCGCCCGGCCCCATGTTCGCTGTTGAGGTGGGCGCCGCCATCGCAGCGGGAAACACCATCATTATCAAGCCCGCCGAAGACGCCCCACTGGCAGCCCTTGCGCTGGCCAAACTCGGGGTTCAAGCAGGCATACCGGCTGGCGTCATCAATGTGGTCACCGGTTATGGGGTCGAAGCTGGAGCGCCAATTCCGGCTCACCCCAAAGTCACCCGTATGGGATTCGTCGGCTCGCCACAAACTGGGCGAGCAATTATGGAGTCCTGCGCCAAGAACCTCACGCCGTTGCACTTGGAGCTGGGCGGAAAATCCCCACAGGTTGTCTTCGACGACGCCGATCTGGAGCGGGCGATTCCCGGTATGGCGTTCGCCATCACCATCAATACCGGTCAGGTCTGCGCGGCGGGCTCGCGTGTGGTTGTCCACCGCAGTATCCACCACGAAGTTGTGGAACGCCTGGCAGCTGAGTTGCAGAAAACGACGATCGGCCCCTGGTATGAGAACGTGAGCATGGGGCCGGTGGTGAACCAGAAACAGCATGAGCGTGTGCTGGGGTACATGGATATCGGCAGACAGGAAGGCGCTGACCTCATCATTGGTGGTGGCCAGCCATCCGGTGCCAAATACGAAAACGGGTTCTTCGTCGAGCCGACCATATTCGACAAAGTTGATCCCGATAGCCGATTGGCGCAGGAAGAGATTTTTGGGCCTGTTCTCTCAGTGATTCCGGTCGAGGACGACGACGAGGCCCTCCAGGTAGCGAACAACACTGACTACGGACTCGTGTCGTCTGTGTGGACAAGCAACACCGGACGCGCCGTCAAATTTGCTCGGGGGTTACAAGCCGGGCAAGTCGGAGTCAACAGTCCTATCGGTGCCGGCGTCATCGGTGGACCTTTCGGGGGCTACAAGAACTCCGGCTTCGGCCGAACAATGGGAGCCGACTCCGTCTTGGAGTGGACCCAGGTTAAAACCGTTTCGATCCGCTGAACTGAGGCTGCGTACAACTCATGACTGACACCATCACCACTCGCGCTGCCGTGACCCACGAGGCGCACACCGGCTGGAAGATCACCGAGCTGGAGCTGGATGCACCAAAGGCCTTCGAGGTCCGCATCAAGTTCTACGCCTCTGGACTCTGCCACTCCGATCATCACATCACAGAAGGCGATGCCCCAGTGCGTATGCCCGTAGTCGGAGGACACGAGGGCGCTGGGATCGTCGAATCCGTCGGCGAGCACGTCACCCGTGTGAAGCCCGGGGACCGAGTTGTGTGTTCGTACATCCCCGCCTGCGGTACCTGCCGACCCTGCTCGGAGGGTCACCAAAGCATGTGCGTCAAGGGGCTAAACGCTGGGACCGGAATGTTCTTGGACGGCACGTTCCGATTCCACAAGGATGGTGAGGATTACGGGGGGTTCTGCTCTCTGGGGACGTTCTCCCAGTACGCCGTGGTGTCCGAGTACGCGGTCATCCCGCTCTTTGATGATATTCCCTTCGACCTTGCTTCGATCTCCGGGTGCGGAGTGCCCACCGGATGGGGCTCCGCAGTGTACGCCGCGGGCGTCCAAGCCGGCCAGACTGTTGTGGTATTCGGCGTCGGCGGCGTGGGTTCCAATGCGGTTCAGGGAGCACGCTATGCGGGTGCTCGAGATGTCATTGTGGTAGATCCCGTGGAGTTCAAGCGCGAAAACTCCAGGACACTGGGGGCCACGCATGCCTTTGCCACCGCTGAGGAAGCACACGATTTTGTTGTCGCCCACACCTGGGGACAGCTGGCGGATCATGTCATCCTCACCCCGCATATCGTGACGGAAGAGATGGTCAACGCAGCGGTCCAAATGACGGGAAAGGGCGGCAAAGTCACCATCACCGGCATCGGCCGCGGTGAAGCCGTGACGCTGCCCGGTGGCTTCCTGATCGGATACCAACGGGAGATCCGCGGAGCTCTCTTCGGCGATTGCAATCCCACCTACGACATCCCGCGTCTCCTCCGAATGTACATGGAAGGCGACCTCAAGCTCGACGAACTCATCACCCGCAGGTACACCCTCGACCAGGTCAATGATGCATATCAGGACCTCGTCGACGGCAAGAACATCCGCGGTGTGATTATCCACGAAGAAGAATAGGAACTCAGCCGTGACACCGAATGGAATTTTGAACCCCACCCAGGTCTCGCAAGGAAGCGAGGAGTCCGCGAAAGCCCATGCGCAGCGGACCGCTCAGCTCAACGGGTTGCGCGTTGGTTTGCTGGACAACACCAAACACAACGCCTTGCTCTTTCTTCAGGAGGTGGGAAATCTCCTCACCAATGAATACGGAGCCAAGGAGGTGA
Organism: Nesterenkonia haasae; assembly: GCF_010119385.1. Classification (GTDB taxonomy): domain Bacteria; phylum Actinomycetota; class Actinomycetes; order Actinomycetales; family Micrococcaceae; genus Nesterenkonia; species Nesterenkonia haasae. Next base: position 46,335 of record NZ_VFIE01000017.1, on the reverse strand, counting down.
GCATAGTGGAGACCAAGCAGAACTTCTCAGTGCCGGTCGATGAAGACATCATCGGCCGCTTCAAAGAGTCTTCGGACGTTGTGGTCATCGGTATAGGTGATTGTGGTTCCTGCAGTGCCGCAGCCGTGGCCGACGGCATTCAGTTTGAAGGAGGCGGCTTGCCGGCAGCAGTGGTCATCACTGATGCGTTCGATACGACTGGCAGGTCTATGGCCAAGATTCAAGGGGACGCCGATTATCAGTGGATCACCACTGAGCATCCTGTGGCACCGCTGAGCGCGGACGAGGTCAAGGAGCGGGCACGCCAATTGACCCCTTCCATTGTGCAGACTCTGACCTCCGCCTGACGAGACTCAAAGACCACTAGGGAGTAAACATGGTAGAAATGGTGCGCGCTGCTGTCCAGACCGAACCACGAACTATAGAAATGCGGGAATATCCACGTCCCACAATCGGGCGCGACGACGGTCTCATTCGCGTGGAGGCTAACGGAATCTGTGGCTCAGATGTCGAGATTTTCAGCGGTGAGCTCGGTGGCGCCCGAGGGCCGTTCATCCCCGGTCACGAGCCGATGGGAATCATCGAAGAGCTCGGTGAGCTCGCCTCCGAACGATGGGGCGTCGAGGTCGGAGACAGAGTGGGCCTGGAAGTCATTGTTCCTTGCCGCCAGTGCAAAGATTGCCTGATAGGCCGATACCAGGCATGCCGTTTCCGCCAAGGAGGCCACGGTGTCACCCCGGTCGCTGTCGAGCCCATTCTCTGGGGTGGTTTCGCGGAGTACATGTACCTCTCCCCCACGTCGGTGATGCACAAAATCGACAAGGATCTCCCAGAGGAAATTGCCGCGATGTATAATCCCATCGGCGCGGGCGTCCGATGGGCCGTAGATCTGGGAGGAGTGGGGCTGGGTGACACTGTGGTCATTTTGGGTGCAGGACAGCGCGGGCTGGGAGCAGTCATTGCTGCGAAGTCCGTAGGCGCTTCGAAGGTCGTCATCACCGGGCTGGAAAAAGATCACCACAAACTGGACTTGGCTAAAGAACTTGGCGCCGACCACGCTGTCGCTGTCGACGGCCCCAATGCCGTAGACATCGTTGAATTCGTCGGGGACATCACCAATGGCGCGATGGCAGACGTAGCCGTTGAACTGACACCCATGGCGGCGGGACCGGTGAACGATGCCATCAAATCTGTCCGGCACGGCGGAACTGTGGTCTTAGCAGGCCTAAAGGCTGGACGGGAAATCCCTATCGTGACGGACACTATTATCCAACGGGCGCTGACCTTCAAAGGAGCGTTCGGCGTGGATGCTCCCGCACAGCGTAAGGCGATAGAGATCATCGAATCGGGCCGCTTCCCGCTGGAGAAACTCCACACCCACACCTTTGGGCTGGAAGAGGTGGGTGAGGCCATCGACACTCTGTCCGGCAAGGCGGGAAACGGCGATGCTGTCCATGTCTCCGTTCATCCTCACAAGGATTGAGTAGGAGAAGGTTGATGATTGTCGACGCACACGCCCACTATCTGCCAAAAGATTACCCGGCAGACGCCCCCGCCTGTTTTCCCTCTATGAAAGCGCTGCCTGACAGTACTGACAGGCAGCTGATCTTCGGACAGATGAAATTCCGCGCGAGGGATGTCTTCTTCGAGGCCGAAAAACGCCTAGAAGCGCAGGACGCCTCCGGAGTAGACGTCGAGGTCATCAGTCCTATGCCTCCTCTCTTGCGCTACGACCTTCCGGCAGCGGACGGGCTTGCGCTAGCTCGGCATACCAATGAGTTCACCGTGGAGCTAACCTCTCATTCTCCTCAGCGACTGATCGGTCTCGGCATGGTCCCGCTGCAGGATCCAGAGGCAGCCGCGAGGGAGCTGAAACACGTCAAGGACATGGGCCTTGCAGGTGTGGAGATCGCTTCCAATATTGGTGGGAGCTCTATAGGCGACGAAAAATTTCTGGAGTTCTTCAAGGAACTAGAACGCTTGGATCTGGCCTTGTTCGTCCACGCTATGCCCTCTCCCAATGACAGGCTCCCGATGTCTGCCATGGGCACCTATGTGGTAGGCATCGAGGGTATGTATGCTGCGGCGTCTCTGATCCTTGGTGGAACGGCGGCGGCCTGTCCGAACCTGCGCATTTCCTTCAGCCACGCAGCTGGTGGGTTTCCCATGATGCTTCCCCGTGCCAATTATTTCTGGGGTGGATCGTGGAATGAGGAGCCGAAGAATCTTGAGCGTGCAGTGATGCCAGACGATGGACCTTCGCCTCTGGACTATGCCCGCCGCTACTACTATGACTCCATGGTCTTTGACCACCGGACCATCCGGTACCTCATAGACATCCTGGGCTCGGACCGTCTGATGGTCGGCTCAGACTTTCCTGCGATGTTGCGCGAGGATCCAGCTGCGAAAACCTTGAAGTCCATGGAACTGCCTCCCGGTGACTGGGAGAACATCAGCCACCGCAACGCCTACAGATGGCTGGGCTTGACGGCCTGACGCCAATGGGCACCAACGCCTGCTGAACCCTGCTGCAGGCATTTTTCGAGGTGCCCTCTGGCGCCTACTGGCTTACCGTATTGAACTTCCTCCCGACGGAAGGCCTGTGATTCGGCTCACACAAATCCGTCAGGCTTTGAATACCGGGGCACACACCCCGGTGGATGCTCGGGAAGTACTCCAGCACCATAGTTCTAAGGGGAACTTGTCATGAGGGACACAGACTCGTCAGCACGTAAACCCACCTACCTGCGGCTCCTCACCGTCGCCGCTGTGGGCGCCCTAGCTCTCACGGCGTGCGGCGACGACGGAGGCGGCGTCGCAGGTGGAAATGGGAATGACAATGGGAACGATAACGGAGAAGAGTCCGGTGAACCACAACAAGGTGGGCAACTCACCGCGATTCTGGACTCCGCTTTCGCCGGAGACTGGTCAACAGGTCTAGACCCCGCCACCAGCAACAGCGTGGGGGCCAACCTGGGTCAAAACGCGGCAATTTTCGGCGGACTCTTTCTCCTCGAACCCGAAGAAGACGGGGAGGGAGCTGAGCTTGTTCCCAATCAAGCGGAGAGCGCGGAATGGTCAGAAGACGGGCTCACACTCGCCGTCACTCTCCGCGAGGGAATCGAGTTCACAGACGGAACACCGATGGACGCTGATGCAGTCGTGTGGAACTGGATTCGGGCGATCAGCTCCGGCAGTACTGCCACAGTGAACGTGAACTTCGACTTGGAGCGGGAAGCTCCCGAACTGGACGACGAATGGCTCGATAGCCTCTTCGACGCTCTTCCAGACGATGTGGACGAAGATGTCATCATGTCGCGACTAGGCGCCATCCAGGCTGTGGATGACCGAACAGTCGAGATTCATCTTTCGAGCCCCAACGCCGCGCTGCTCAATGGTTTCCCCGGAACAAACCTCAACTATATTGGCTCACCCACAGCCTACGAAGAGCTGGGGGGCGAGGAGTTCAGCAGGTTGCCCGTAGGTGCAGGACCCTTCATCATCACCAGCAACCAGCAGAACGAGCGATTGGAGCTGGAACGCAACGACAACTATTACCAGGATGACTTGCCCTACCTTGACGCCCTGAACTTCCAGTCCGTTGGTGGTGACCAGGTCGCCTACCAAACGATTCAGGCTGGCCAGGGAGACGTCGTTGAAGGCTTGAGCGATGTGAACCTCATCGAGGAGGCCGATCGGAACCCAGATCTGAACGTCCACCTTGGTGCCCCGACCTCGCCTTATGTGGTCCAGCTCAACGCACGTACCGAGCCCTTCGACGACAAACGCGCTCGCGAAGCCATCTACTACGCCACCGACTTTGACGCCATTAACGAGGGCCTCTTCGATGGCCAGGGTGACATGAGCCAGTCCTTCACAGCATCCGGTGGTCTATTCCACCACGCAGAAGTGCCCGGCTACCGTGAATACGATCTTGAGCGAGCCACCGAACTGGTGGAGGAAATCGGCGGTCTGGAAGTCGAGCTGAGCACCACCGATCTCTCCACGGCGCGGCAGGTCACCACAGCACTGCAGACACAGTGGCAGGAAGCCGGTATCGATGTCACCATCAACTCCGCTGGTTTGGGTGACATCATCACCAAATTCGTCAGCGGAGAGTGGGAGTCGATCCTCCAGACTGCCGGCGCATGGGATCCAGCCGCCGGCATCGGGGTGAACGTGCGCTTCGGTTCCACCGTTCCCTACAGCGGCGCGCCCTTGCCTGAGGGCGCTTCCTCTGCCGAGGAGGCACAGGCAGAAGGCTTGGAGACCGAGCTTGATCAACTGCTCGATGCGGCAGCTTCCACAATTGACGAAGATGAACGCCAAGAACTCTATGAGGAGATCTCGCAGTACATCTCCGACGAGGCCTACGCGCCCTTCGGCCCCGCCTTCAGCCCCGCTCAAGTGGTTCGTGACGGTATTTATGGTCCCGGGCTGACCGAACCCATCCCCGCTCTCGCGGTGAACCAGCAGGTCCTCTACGATCGCGTCTGGATAGACCAAGAATGACCAGCACTGCCGACGCTCAGGTCACCAGCCCCCGGTCCAAGAAACACGGTAGCTTCTTGGGCCGGACGGCCGGCTCCCCTCTGCTGAGACTCATCATCCGCAGGGTGCTCTTGGCCGTACCGCTTCTCCTTGCAGTCAGTCTTCTTGTCTTCATCCTTCTCGAAGCCATGCCAGGAGATCCTGCTCGGAACCAGGCGGGCATGGACGCCACTGAAGATCAAGTCGAGGCAGTACGCCGGAGCATGGGACTCGACCGCCCAGCTCCTGAACGTTACATCACGTGGCTGTTCGGATTTCTCCGAGGAGACCTGGGCGTCTCCTCGGTAAGTGGCCGACCGGTAGCCGAGCTACTAGCAGAGCGACTCCCCGTCACACTGGAACTCGTCGGACTGGCGTTCGTCCTGTCAGTGGTGCTGGCACTGCCGGTCGCACTTCTCGCGGCCCGCAAGCCTGGAGGAATTGTCGACCGCCTCATCATGGTGTTCTCCATGACCCTGCTCGCCATACCCAATTTCGTGATGGCTCTGCTCCTTGTCCTCGTGTTCGCCGTGACGCTGCAGATGCTGCCGGCCATCGGCTATGTCCCCGTTCAAGTCAGCCTCGTCGACAACCTACGATCCGTCACCCTGCCGGTATTGGCGCTGGCTATCCCGATGGCGTGTTTCTACGCTCGCTTCCTGCGAGGGGATCTGGGTGAGCAACTCCTCGGGGCGGGCTACATTGATACAGCGCGGGCCAAGGGCGCAGGCATCTGGCGGATTCTGTGGCTCCATGCGTTCCGGAATTCCAGCTTCGGGCTACTGACGTTAGTAGGCCTGAACATCGGTGCGCTCGTCGGAGGAACCGTCATTATTGAGCAAATCTTCGCGATGCCCGGTATGGGAATGCTCATGCTGCAAGGTGTGATCAGCCTGGATCTTGCGATCGTTCAAAGCTGCGTTTTTATCTTCGCGGCGGTCGCAATTTTCGCCAATCTCTTCGTCGACATCATGTATGCCGTTCTCGACCCTAGGATTCGATATGGCAGTCACTAGTGCACCACTAAGACCGGAACTCGGAGGCGCTAGCCCTGCTCCGACGCTACCAAGGACTGGCGTTCGCTGGTCGAAATTCAGACGGCGCATGATCACGTGGCTTTCGGGGGGAACCGTGGTGCTGCTCATCCTCCTGTGTTTTCTGGGGCCGTACGTTTTGCCACTGCACCCCCCGGTGGGGGGCAGCGTTCTGAACAGTGCACTGCCTCCGGGGTCACCCGGGCATCCTTTGGGCACCGATGTCAACGGTAACGATGTATTGTCGCGGCTCATTCACGGCGGCCAAGCCTCCCTCACCGTTGGCATAGCGGTCAACCTCATCGGTTTAGTGGTCGGGGGATCTGTCGGCGCGGTCTCGGGCTATCTCGGAGGAAAATCCGATACGGCGATCATGAGAGTTCTAGACGTTCTCATTGCTTTCCCCTCACTGGTACTGGTCATTGTCCTGGCCCAAGTGTTGGGTCCGAGCCTGCCGAATACCATCATTGCGCTGACCGCTTTCAGCATTCCTGCCGTAGCACGCATCGCTCGTTCCTCAACTATGAAAGTCATGAGCATGCCCTATCTCCAGGCGGCCCAGTTGGCGGGCAGCCCATGGTGGCGCATCCTCTTCCGGCACATCGTCCCGAATATAGTGCCGCAACTGACGAACTTTCTCATGCTTGGCATGGCGATAGTGATCGTGACAGAGGGGGCCCTGTCCTTCCTCGGCCTGGGAATCCCAGCACCCAATCCTAGCTGGGGAAACATGGTGTATGAGGCCCAACAGTCGATGTCCGCCACTCCACAGCTTGTGCTTTGGCCTGCCCTGGCACTCTTAGTGACCGTACTTTCGTTCAATCTCTTGGGTGAAAGTATTCGAGATGAAGTGAACACTCGATGAGCGCACTCCAGGCAGAGAGGAGCCACGTGGGCCAGAATCAGTCAAGGCTAGAAAACGCACCCATCCTGACCGTTGAGAATCTCCGAGTAGTGTTCTCGAAACACGGACGCGAAGTCCAAGCAGTCAATGGCCTGAACTACCAATTGTCCTCCGGCCGCACGTTGGCCATCATCGGGGAATCTGGGTCCGGAAAATCAGTCGGGGTGAGGTCCCTGATGGGACTCTTGCCGCCGAGCGCGAAGGTCACCGGGTCGGTCCGGCTCAACGGGCGTGAGCTCGTTGGCCTCAGCGAGAAGGCACTGATGAGCGTCCGAGGCAAAGAAATCGCAATGATCTTCCAAGATCCGGCGGCGTCCCTGAACCCTACGATGAATGTGGGAAGTCAGATTATGGAGGCAATACGCCTCCATAATCCTATGAAAAAAAGGGAAGCCGAGGTGAAGGCCATTGAGCTTCTCAAGCTCGTACGGCTGCCATCGCCAGAAACGCGAATCAGGCAGTATCCTCACCAGCTCTCAGGAGGAATGCGGCAACGCATAGTCATCGCTATAGCGTTAGCCTCGGACCCTAAGGTACTCATAGCCGACGAAGCCACCACCGCACTGGATGTCACCACTCAGGCGCAGATCATGGAGTTGCTCGTGGACATCCAAGAGCGACTCGGAACTGCGGTGATCATGATCAGCCACGACATCGGCCTGGCGGCGAACTATGCGCACGATGTCATGGTGATGTACGCAGGCAAGGTCGTTGAGCACGCCAACACCAAGTCACTTTTCAGTAACGTCCAGATGCCCTACACCAAAGCCCTTCTGGGAGCCGTCCCGCAGCTTACGACAATCCCGCACTCCAGGCTCACCGTCATCGGAGGACACCCCCCGGACCTTAGTAACCTGCCAACTGGGTGCCCATTTGCTCCACGATGTCCACGTGCCACAAATGTTTGCACAGCGGAGGAACCGCCCTTGGAGCGGCAGAACGACCAGCACAGCTACGCCTGTTGGCATCCTGTCGGTGGACAGCCACTAGAGGCCGCAGGGACCGCAGATGTTCTGAAGGTAGATGCGCAGGACGGTGCGTGCTCAGAGAGCTCAACATCGACACAAGAACGCGCTGTATTCGCCTCATCACTAGACGAAAGAGCGAAACGATGACCGGCAAAGCAGCTAACCCGGACGCGGTGAACTCTGGCTCCGCCGAGGATGCAAAAGAACCCGACACACACGGTGAGATGGCCCGGGAACGGGAACCGCTGCTCGTTGTTAAAGACTTAGTCCAGGAATACTCCACGAGAGGGCCGGGAGGCGTGAAGACCGGAACAGTGCATGCTCTCTCCGGCGTCTCATTCGAGCTGTATCCGGGTGAAACACTGGGCATTGTGGGTGAGACTGGTTCCGGAAAATCAACATTGGCGCGCGCAGTGATACAGGTCGAGGAGCCAGTTTCGGGGACCGTTGAGTTTCGCGGCAAACAGATGAACGGTATGTCTCGAAAAGACCTGCGAGCCGTCCGTGCTGAAATGCAGATGGTGTATCAGGACCCCTTTGGCTCTCTGAACCCACGCTGGAAAGTCTCTGACGTCATCTCCGAGCCGATGTTGGGACACACAGATATGTCCAAGCAGCAGCGCCAGGAACGGGTAGAGAAACTCCTAGAGATCGTAGGCCTCGACCCCAGCATCTATTGCAATCGTCGACCAATAGAACTCTCCGGCGGACAAGCCCAGCGCGTAGCCATTGCTCGGGCCGTCGCACTCGAGCCAGCATTGATCATTTGTGATGAGGCAATCTCATCCTTAGACGTGCTCATCCAAGCCCAAGTGCTGAACCTATTTGAGGAGCTGCGTCAGGAAATTGGCTTAGCGTACCTCTTCATTGCCCACGACCTTGCCACCGTCAAGCAGATCAGCGATTCAGTGGCAGTGATGCACTTAGGCCAGCTAGCAGAGATCGGACCCGCCGAGGCGATCTACGATGCGCCGCGGCACCCCTACACACGCGCCCTCCTGGATTCGATTCCGATACTGGACGTCGAGACCGGAGAAGCCAAACGGCCCGTCCCGCTGAAAGGCGATCCGCCTTCTCCGCTGGATCCTCCATCCGGTTGCCGTTTTCGCACGCGTTGCCCACTTGCTGAGGACATCTGTGCCGAGGTTGAACCGATCCCGACCGAGGTCGGCGACGGCAGCAGCAGACCCCATAAGGTCGCGTGCCACTTCCCGCTGGAACCTGGCCAGATGCTGCCCAATCGGCCGGCCCGTCCGGCGGCAGCTGCCGCTACAGTTTAGTTAGTCGCGTGCTGGCAAAGGAGGGGCGGGAGAAGCTGGTCTTCTAGCTTCTCCCGCCCCTCCTTTGAGCGGTCACTTCTTCAGGCGTCTTGAGCGACCACCATGTGCGAGTCCACCAGAGAGTTCACCGCTTTGATGTAGATATCCTGAGACGTTTCCGCGACACCGGCGGCGGCGACTGCTGCGCGGGCGCTGGGGTGGTCTTGCAAAGACTCCACAATCTGTACGAGTGTCCGGTCCTTGAGAAAGGACAACTTGCGGGTTCCAAAGTGATAGAGCAAAGCGCCGAAAGGCTCAGGTCGCACTGAGACTTGCGAGCTCAGCTGCCACGGTGATTCCGGGTCAAACATCAGAACGCGCGACTCAGTAGACGCCGCACATGCCGTCGATCGAGACTTCCTCAATCAACGCGTCCGACTCCACAGCGCTCTCTGTCTGCTCAGTTTCGGCTTTCTCCGGTTCGATGTGGTCGTTCATTGGGCGGTCCTTTCGGTTGAGCTGCCGGAAAGTTCGAGACAGCGGTGTGAGAACGTGATATGCATCATATTATTGGCACAGAGTGCCGATGGAAAGAGATGTTGAGAAAAACCCCGCCCAACTACTGTCAGGCGGAAGAGTGATCTGCAAATCGCGCGAGTCGTGTTGAGGTGAAGGTGTGAAGCAAGCTGTTGCAGCGGTACCGAATAGGCGCGCTTCAAGGCAGGCGGGGAGGGCGCGATTAACCAGTGCAGAGAGCCTAGGGCGCACCGGTTTGGACCTGTTTATCAAGTATGGCTTCGACAATGTCACCGTCGAGGATATATCCGAGGCCGCCGGTATTGGTCGTCGCACCTTTTTCAGATACTTCTCATCCAAGAACGACCTACCATGGGGAGATTTCGACGGTCTCCTGCTCCGAATGCGTTCCCGGCTGGCTGAAGTACCTGCTGAGACTCCACTCTTCGATGCATTACGGGAATCGGTGGTCGACTTTAATCGGTTTCCGGAGGATGAGATCCCTTTCCTGCGTCAACGGATGATGGTCCTGCTGACCACCCCAACTCTTGTGGCCCACTCCGCCCTCCGCTACCAGGACTGGAGAAAGGTAGTGGCAGAGTTCGTGGCAGAACGTCTTGGTGTGGCGTGGCACTCCCATATAGCCATCACCCTGGGTCAGGTGTGTCTGGGCATCAGCCTCTCAGCCTATGAGGAGTGGTTGGTGGATGAAACACTCTTGCTGGGGGAACTGATCGACGGCGGCTTCCACAACGTACGCGCAGTATTCGCCGGCTGATTGAATGGCCAAGCGCTACGACGTCGTGATTGTAGGGGGTGGAGCCTCCGGCTGTGCACTTGCGGCTCGGCTTAGCGAGAACCCAGAGATTGCAGTGCTCCTCATTGAAGCTGGATCAGTACCCGGTGCAGGTGATGCCCCCGCCAAAAACCCGCACCCGCCGGGCTCCTTGCGGTCCGTAGGCTCCGGCCATGAGCTGAATTGGGATTACCCGACTTCATTGTTGAAGGGAAGGGATTGGCGGGTGGCCCGCGGCAGGGCGCTGGGGGGATCGATGGCCATCAACGGGGGTTACTTCGTCAGGGCTCACCCCGGAGACTTTGCCGACTGGGCGGCCGCATCCGGGGACGATCCACACGATTCGCGGTGGTCCTACTCCAACGCTCTACCGATTCTCCGAGCACTCGAGACTGATCTGGACTATCCAGATTCGAACCTGCATGGCGAGACCGGTCCCATGCAGATTGCCCGTGCGTGGACCCAGTCACCGCGCGACGGCGCATCAGGACCACTGGATGAGGCCTTCCTAGCAGCGGCGCTCAGCGGCGGTGCAGTATGGGAGCAGGACAAGAACGCCGGTGGCACCCCTGGTATCGGCCCCGTGCCGATGAACTCGATCCAAGGTGTTCGACTGCATCCCGGGGTGCAGTACGTGGCACCTGCCCGAATGCGACCCAACTTGGAGGTCAGGGGGAACTCTCACGCGCTTAGACTGCGCTTTCAGGGACAGCGGGTTGTCGGGGTCGACGTCCGTACTGTTACCGGTGGAAGTAGTGCCGCTGGCGTGGAGACTATCGCTTGCGGAGAAGTGGTGCTCGCCGCAGGTGCCATCGCTACGCCCCAGTTACTCTTGCTGTCAGGAATCGGACCAGCTGAGCAACTGCGCCGTCACGGACTGCAGGTTCGTGCCGAACTACCCGGTGTGGGCCAAGGGGTAAGCGAACATCCGGATATCAATCTCCCGCTGCTGGTGCGCCCGGGGGTTGAGCAGACCGACGCCACGACGGCCTTCACCCTTTCCTGGAACTTCTCAGCCAGCCCGCGGTCAGCGAGCCTGCCGGAGCGACAGCCTCGGCATAGGGCTGACCTCTACCCCGCCGAACGGGGAGATATTGAACTACTTCTGACGTCGCTGCCCCACAGCCACCTTTTTGGGATCGAGACAGAGGTGGCAAGGCACACCTATTCGCTGATGATCGGACTTCAGCGAGCCGAATCCCGAGGCCGGATCTCGCTAAGGTCGAATAACCCTTTCACCCCACCGGACATCGACTACCGCTTCCTGACGGCCGAAGAAGATCTGGCGAGGCTTCGCATCGGAATGCGGACCGCCGTGAACGTACTAGACGCTGAGCCTGTGCGAGGGCTTCTGGCAGATTCAGCCCGGCAAGATCTGGGGGCGCTGGTGGAGGACGCCGAGACATGGAGCACGTGGCTCCGTGCAAACATCGGACTTCGCTTCCATACATGCGGTAGCGCGCGAATGGGCCCGGAGTCCCGTGCAGACACCGTGACAAACTCTGTGGGCATGGTGCACGGAGTGGAGGGCCTTCGCGTGGCGGATCTTTCTCTGCTGCCTTCAACCCCCTCCCGGGGGCCAGCCAACACTGCAGTATTCATCGGCGAGATGATCGCGCGCGCAATGTCGTAGTTACCCGGCGGTCTGCAGGGCCGCGTCGTCAGAGACGCCGGACTCCGCAGTATCAGCCAACCAGTGCTCCACGTCGATCGCGGCCGTGCACCCTGAGCCCGCCGCCGTAATGGCCTGACGATACGTGGGGTCCAGGACGTCACCAGCGGCGAAGACGCCGGGGAGTGAAGTCCTGGAGCTTCGGCTGTCGACCCAGGCCGTGCCATCTTCAGTGAGCCTCAGCTGGTCCTTGAACAGGGATGTGCGTGGGTCATGACCGATGGCGACGAACACTCCTGTGACGTCGAGGGTGGAGGGTTCTCCGGTCACCGTGTCACGAAGAATGAGGCGACTGACCTTGTCGTCACCTTGGATCTCAGTCACTTCAGTGTTCCAGAGGAAGCTGATCTTCTCATTGGCCTTCGCGCGATCCTCCATGATTTTGGATGCTCGGAGCTCCTCACGGCGGTGCAGGATCGTGACGTGGGAGGCGAATTTGGTCAGGAAAATGGCCTCCTCCATGGCGGAGTCGCCGCCGCCGACCACGGCGATGTGCTGTTCGCGGAAGAAGAATCCGTCGCAGGTCGCGCACCAGCTCACTCCGTGCCCGGAAAATTCCTTCTCGCCGGGCACGCCGAGCTCGCGGTAGGCAGAACCGGTGGCCAAAATGACTGCCCGTGAGTGCAGCACGTCCCCGTTGCCAGTAGTAATTTCCTTGATGGGACGATCCAGGATCAGTGCCGTAGCGTCCTCGTGGCGGATGTCCGCTCCAAATCGCCGGGCCTGCTGTTCCATTTTCATCATGAGGTCGGGCCCCATGATCCCTTCGGGGAAACCGGGGTAGTTCTCCACGTCCGTCGTGTTCATCAGCTCACCACCTGCGGTCACCGACCCAGCCAACACAACGGGTTTCAAGTTCGCCCGAGCCGCGTAGACGGCAGCGGTGTAGCCAGCAGGGCCGGAGCCGACAATGACGAGGGCATGTACCAAGTCTGGGGTCTGGTCTGTCACAGTAGGTCCTTCACGCTAGAGAGTGCTGTCGGTAACTAGCCCAAGGCTGTGAACTGGGCTTACCTAGGGCTCCTGAGTCGTCGACTGACGCTAGGTCATTAACTTATGGTCACTGACTTTGTGCCCTCGAACAGAGTTCGTTCCATCACATGGAAGTAGGAGGGGAATACGGCCGATGAGGAGAGGTGACGACGGCTAATCCCGGGACCGCTTCGGTCGCGTCGGCAACAACGATCGAATAGATCGTGCCCGCCACGCTCCCACCCACACGCCCAGGCCATAAGCACAATCGTCCAGTCGGCGGGCCAGCGCGAAGCGAAACGGGTCCAACCGCGGTTTAAGACGCATGTACTCCCAACCGGCGTCCGCGACTGCGGCCACCAGAAGTAGACGGCGTGCGCGCTGTGAGATGCAGGCGGCAGCAACGGCCGCAGGCCACCAGTGACGCAGCGTCAGCGCCAAACCCTGACCCAGGGCGGACGTCAGCCCGAAGACTGATAACCGCAGGGCGAGTACCGCGCGTGGGCTCACTCCTGGGGTGGTCTTCCGCAGGCGACGGAAATTGACGACTGTCGCTATCAGGGTGGCGGTGCCGGCTACGGGAAATGACCAGCGTCTCTGGGCCGCGAGCGCTCCCAGGACGACACCCGCCCACGGTGACATCACTGCCGGGGCGACGAGGGCTCCGTGCCGCTGTGCGAGTATTCCCGCCCCGGTGCCGTAGATGTACTTCCGGCTGAGCCAGGTAGTTACACTGGAACGGTGCTCGTGTGCCACGACAGACTGTGGCTCGTAGCGGACGCGCCACCCGTCACTGACCAGACGCCACACGAGGTCGACATCTTCAGCCACCCGCATTTCAGCGACGAACCCTGCCCCCATTGCGCTCGTGCGAGCCAGCAGGCAGGTAGTTGAGAGCCAGGAGTGAGGGGAATGCGGACGTACTAGGGATGCATCTGGCCCGTGGTCTAAGGAGGAGCGGGCGTTTTCGTACCGCAAGACCCAGCTGGGTTCTTTCTGCGCGAGGCCCAGGACGCGAGGAGCTGCGGCAGCCAGCAGTGGATCGGCGAAGTGTCGCAAGAGAAGGGACATACTGCCTGGGCGGAGCACGACGTCAGTATCGATGAACGCGACGAAAGGAGTGACGACCCGCGCCAAACCCCTGTCCCGCGCTGCGGCGGGTCCCTCGTTACGGGGACATGTAATGACCTCAGCACCATAACTCCGGGAAGCGGCTGCGATCTGCGGACTCAGGTCTCCTGAGGCGTCATCGACGACGATGACCGAGGAGTCTGGAAGTTCCGAAGTAACGCTGCGTAAGAGCCGGCGCAGCGCTTCAACTCTGCGGAAACACGGGATGACCACGGTGATCTCCGCGGTGCCAAGTGGTGGTAGTGAGGTGGGGTCAGGATCGGCCATACCCGCGGATACCAGGTATCCGGCAACACGCTGACTTGTCGCCCCGGTGATCAGCAGCCGGTGATGCTGCTTGGTCGGGATCTTTGGGCGCCTACTTGATTGCACCTGCGTGAATAACTCAGCCGCCTGCGGGGTGAGCCGTGCTACTCGGGAAGGCGATCCCCCCATCAGGATCTGACCGCCGCCGAACACATAAGTGTGGGCGTTGAGCCGCACTGTGGTGCCGAGCGGGAGAACCAGGCTTTCCTCCCGGGAGGTGCTCATATGCTCACCGCTTTGTCAGTCCTCTATGATGGCGATTGCTACGTGGCCGGTAAGGCAAGGCAACCGGTCTCTGCCACATTCCATGCCCGGTAGCGACGATACACACTCTCGGCGACCGAATTGAGCAGTTCTTCTCCCTCCGCTGCGCTGGCGCCTGTAGGGTCGCCCAACACGCCGTTTGCAGCCACCGATTTGATTCCTACAGCCATCAACCGAGGGAGAATTTTCTCCAAAGGCTCCGTCACCCCTGGCTCTGCCTTGGCCATGTGGACGAGGTTGGGCTGAATATGCAGCATCAGTGAGGTTTCAACTCTGCCGGCGTGAGCGTCTTCTTCTGGGCCGGGCAGACCATACCCGTTGGCGCAGGGCAACCATCCAATTTCCCGCCCTTCGTAGCGAAGGCGGGGCACCGCATGGGAGAGAGACGCAACGTTTCCACCGTGTCCATTGACGATGACAAGCTTCGCCGCCCACTCCAGCGCAGAACGGCCGTATTCCACCAACAGGGCGCCCAGTGCTTCATGTCCTATGGAGATGGTGCCCTGAAAGCCGGCATGCTCTCCGCTGGCACCGTAGGTCACGGCGGGAGCGATGAGGACGTTCTCAGATTCAGCGTTAAGCCGCTGCCCGAGTCTCTCAGCAACGGCCTGCGCGATGCGGGTGTCGGTGTCGACCGGCAGATGCGGGCCATGCTGCTCGGTGGACCCTAGTGGTAGCAGAACTACCGGTTCGCGGATTTCCGGCCAGGGCCATTGGCTGAGCTGCATGTGGCTCTGGCTCTGGGGCTCTACCGTCGATGTCATTCGCTGGCGCGGGCCGCAGTCGGTTGAGGTTGAGCCGCCTGCCGATCAATCATTGGGCCGGAGGTTCCTCGGGGATCCCCCAGGCGGAGGAAGAATCCTTCCGGCACAACAAGATCGTCAGGAGAGAGCTCATGAATCGAGGCTTTGCCTTGACCGAGCACCGCGGCTTCCAGGCCACCGCGCAGGATGTCCAGCACGTTCTCGACGCCGGCCTGGCCGTTGGCGGCCAGACCCCAGAGGTAAGCTCGTCCGATCATCACAGCTTTAGCTCCTAGCGCTACAGCTTTCGCAACATCGGAACCGCGGCGGACACCACCATCGAGGAGCACTTCGACCTCGTCCCCCACAGCCTCCGCAATGCCGGGTAGCATGCGAATCGTCGCAGGTGTGGTGTCGAGGTTGTTACCACCGTGGTTGGAGACCGAGATTGCTGTAACGCCCGCACCTACGGCGCGCTTGGCGTCATCGATGCGCGTGACCCCCTTGAGCATGAACGGCCCATCCCACTGCTTGCGCAGCCACGCGACATCTTCCCACGTAGGCGGCGGCGTGCCCATCCATTCGCCGTAGGCCCCGAAGAAAGTGGGAGCTTCTCCCCCGGACGCCTGCAGATTGGGTGCGGTGAGATCAGGGACACGACCAGATTTCAGGAAAGTGTAGAGCCACTTGGGGCGGGTCAGAGCCTGCGGTGCGAATTTTGCGGCGGTTCTCACATCCAGTCGCTCAGGAATCCATGGGCTCCCCCAATCACGCCCATTGGAAAACGACCAATCCAACGTGGCAATAATGCCTTTGGCGCCAGCTTTCTTCGCCCGGTCTAGACGTTGCAGCATCTGCTCTCGGGTGCCACTCCAATACACTTGAAAGAGCGTATTTTCGTTCACCGCCGTGACATCTTCGATAGATTTTGAGGCGAAGGAGCTCAATCCGATGGCGGTTCCTCGGTTGGCTGCTGCTCGGGCCACCGCGATCTCACCGTCTGGGTGCACGGCTTGCACGCCCGTGGGCGAAATGAGCACCGGCAGGGACAACGGTATGCCCATGACCTCAGTGTTCAGTTCACGATGAGGCTTGTGTCCGGCCACATGCGGAGCAAGACCGATCTGAGCAAACGCTTCCTGATTCTGCGCTATGGTCACGCCCTTCTCAGAGCCGGCTATCAACGCACCGTAAACCGATGGCGGCAGGAGCTGCTTGGCGCGCTTCTGGGCGAGGGAAACCGTTTCAAACCATGTGCTAGCCATGTGTTCTCTTCCTTAGGTGGCGGTAGGGCTTGAGTTACTTGGCCGTGGCCTGATCAGGCGCGAATCCGGCTAGTGGGCTCTCATCACATGCGGAGACAGGAGGAGCACTCGGTGCAGGTGGTTTAGTCCCGATTGTCACCGACACCTTACGGTTCGTTCTGGGGCGGGCCGCTCCGGCTCGTGGTCGCGGAGGTGAGGTGCGGTGGGAATGGTCACCAGATGGCTTGGGAAGTTCCGAACCGTCGCGCTCGTTGAGGAGTTCCTCCCCGAAGCCCCGCACACATTCCGGGTCGGGCCCGTCCAATGGGAGACCTGTGAAGAACTTCGCGGCCATACAGCCGCCTTTGCAGGTGTCGAAGAAAGAACAGGTGGAGCAGGAGCCTCCGGCCTGCGGTTCTCGCAGACTCTTGAAGAGTGTGGACTCTTTCCAGACCTTCTCGAATCCACCCTCGTCACGAACATTCCCCGCGAGGAACTCGTCGTGGATTGCGAAGGGACAGGCGTACACCTCCCCAATCGGATCAATGAGACACACCACGCGTCCTGCACCGCAGAGATTGAGACCCGGCAGCGACTCACCGTAAGCGGAAAGGTGGAAGAAAGAATCGCCTGTGAGAACCTGGTCCCCGTGGGCCAGCAACCACTCATAGAGCTCCTTTTGCTGCTCCTGCGTGGGATGCAAATCGTCCCACGCATCGACCGCACGACCCGACGGGCGGAGACGTGTCAGTCGCAGTTGAGCCCCGTATCGGTCTGCAATTGCTTTGAACTCGTCCAACTGGGGGATGTTCCAACGGGTACAGACGACAGAAAGCTTAAAGTTCTTCATGCCGGCGTTCTGCAGATTCTCCATGGCCCGAATGGCCATGTCGTACGAGCCCGCAGAGCGAATGTAGTCGTTCACCTCAGCGTCGGCGCCGTCCAAGGAAATCTGTACGTCCACATAGTCATTCGCCGCGAGCATCTCTGCGTTTTCCGGAGTCAGCTTTACCCCGTTGGTAGAGAATTTCACTCCGACATTGTTGCTGGTCGCGTAATCGAGCAGTTCCCAAAAATCGCTGCGCACCGTGGGTTCTCCGCCACCGATGTTCACATAGAACACTTGCATTTTCTGCAGCTCATCGATCACACCTTTGCACTCCTCAGTGCTGAGCTCCCGGGGGTCGCGGCGTCCCGAGCTCGATAAACAATGCGTGCACGTGAGGTTGCAGGCGTAGGTCAGTTCCCACGTCAGGCATATGGGCGCATCCAATCCATACTCGAAGTGGTCCACCAGGCGCATGGGCTTCGGTGTCGCAGGGGCGCCCCCCGAAGCCGAAGGCCGGGTAAGTGCAACGGGCTCTGCGGTCATGGGAGCTGCCTTTCTGTTGCGTGGGCAAAATATTGGTGACGCACTCTGGATGACTCCTGGAATGCGTCGTTCAGAGTGACATACACCACACTAATGGCACTGAGTGCCATCCAGGGGCTGCTCCTTCTGCCTCACGGAAGGCACCACCTTTCTTACCCCGACCGATGGTGGCATCAGAGCATGACCACACAGGCACACATGGAGACTGTTGAAAACAAGGTAGCCGTCGTGACCGGCGGCTCAAGTGGCATCGGCCGGGGCATCGCATTGGCCTTCGCTCAGGCTGGAATGAAGGTTCTCGTGACTGGGCGGCGACAAAGTTTACTGGAAGAGACCCAAGGAATCTTTCATTCAAAAGGTCTTGAAGTTGAGACTCAGAGCGTGGATGTGACTGACCTACAAAGTATGCGGCGCCTTGCGGATGACGTTCAGGAACGGTATGGCAGAGTGGATGTCCTGGTTAATAACGCTGGGATCGGCCTTACCGGTCCCGTGGCAGATGCCACTGAAGATGACTGGAATTGGGTCATAGATGTCAACATTCGCGGCGTGGGCCACGGCATCCAAGCGTTCCTGCCGAAGCTTCAGGCCCACGGAGAAGGCGGTTGGATCATCAACACTTCTTCAATGGGTGGACTCATGCCTATAGTTGCCGGCCTCTACTCGATGACTAAGGCCGCCATCATAGCCCTTTCGGAAGCCATGCACATCGAATTACTTGATCAGAATATTGGCGTTTCTGCTTATCTTCCCGGGCCGGTGCACAGCAATATCGCCTTAGGTACGAGCACTAGACCGCCCGAGTATGGTGAGTCAGGCTACACACCAGCGTCACCTGAATTTGCCGCACGGTCTAAGCAGCAGCCCTACATGTCTGCCGAGGAGGCTGGCCAGCGCGTGCTTCAAGGACTGCTGCGCGGAGACATGTTTATTCTGACCCATCCAGAGTTCAAGGCCGGCGTGATCAAGCGCCATCGGACTATTGAAGACTCATTCCCGCAGGAAATGATCAACGAAGAGCGCGCAGCTGCTATCCCGTTCCTGACCGACTCTCCTGTTTATTGGGAAGAAAACCGCAATTTCTCCCCCACTCCCCCTTCGCACTGGTGACGGCTCGTGACCTCCTAGCCCTCTACGGACGCCGCCGCGTCGGAAGTAGAATCTGCCCCAGAAGTGCTTAGGACCGATCGAGCGGGAAGGCTCAGCATGACTGCGAACACTGACAACTCAGGGCACAAGACGGTGCTAGTAACCGGTGCAAGCAGCGGAATCGGCCGCGAGGTGGCATGTCAGTTAGCCCAGCTGGGGTGGCGCGTCATCGCTGTCGCTCGAAGTGAAGAGCGCCTCAACCAGTTGGCCGCCGAAGCACCAGGAGTCGACCCACGCCCAGCAGACCTCACATCTTTCCCCTACCCAGACCTGGTCCCTGCACGCGTCGACGCTCTGGTCCATGCCGCAGGAGTTGTCCCGACGGGTTCGGTCGAGGACGCAACGCCAGAGCAATGGAGCTCTGCCTTCACCCTCAATGTGACTGCCGGAGCAGATCTGGTGCGGCAATCCCTGTCCAGTCTGCGGCGGCACCGCGGTACTGTCGTTTTCGTCAATTCTGGAGCGAGTGACCCCCTCTGCCACGGAACACACTCTACGGAGCCACTAATCATGCCTTACGCGCATTGACCAACGGACTGAGGCAGGAGGAGCAGGTATACGGAGTGCGGGTAATTTCCGTCTTCCCGGGCCCAACGGGCACACCTCTGTTCACCGGCGACGTTGATCGGCCTCAGCTGATCCAGCCATCCACTGTGGCACGAGCGATCATCAACGCAATTACTGCGCAGGAAGATACTCAGCTCACCGAAATCCAGGTACGTCCTCGCCAGGAGCTCTCATGGTAGCGATTCGCTAGACGATAGTTGGGGGTCTCGGCGGAGCCGAAACACATTTCTCGCATTGAGTCCCATCGTTCTCATTCGCGCACTCGTGAGCTCTCCCTCGTGACTACCAACCCCGAAAACCCTGGACATGAGAAAGGCCCCGAACCGAGGGTTCAGGGCCTTTCTCATGTATTGAGACCTCAACAATGTCGGGCTAGCGGGATTTGAACCCACAGAATTGGAGGGGCCCTCGACCCCTCTACTTCGCCGCCAATAAAGCGAAGTAGGGGTGTCGAGGGCCGGAATATTTCGCTATCGAATACGCTCCAGGTGATCCCGTGTGTACCGGCGTGTCGCGAGGTGGCGTTACCTTAGGTAACACGCTGTGGCGGGGCGCCATAAACCGGAGTGCTGCAAGTTCCCGGCTTGCTGATCATCACAGACACGGGCCCGGATCGGAGACAAGTTCCACAGTCACCCCAAAGTGATGGAGCTTCCCCGGGCCCGGTCGGCAGCTGAACCCTCGCCTAGACCCCGGGTGCGGACTACCCCACCGACGGCGTCATCCGTCGCGTGCAGCTCCGACGCCTCGGCGGCACACAAGACGAGGCCGACGCGCTCGTCGCCGGCCGGCTAGGGGAGACCACCGAGGAGGGCTACAAGTTCCGCGATTCGTCCGACTACCAGCTCATGAAATCGGCCAGTCGATGCTGAGCGCGACGCTGCACGATAGCGCCAGCGCAAGCGCCGCGAGCAACGCGGCGAGTGCCACGGGAAGCGTGACGACAACCGTCACACCGACGCAGTCACGGACCTGTCACAGCGTGACGCCACCGTGACTCACGCCGATGTCACGGAGAAGTTCTGCACCCCCGTACCCGAGCCCGTACCCGGTACTTCTAAAGAAGTACCTAAACACTTGTCCACCGCTGACGCGGACGGCCCGAGCGACGAGCCGTTCGAGCCCATCGCCGAGGAGATCCCAGGCCGCACCGAGCAGCAGGCATTCGAGGAGTTCTCGCAGGATTACCCGCGCAAGGAGGCCAAGAAAGGCGCACCCGAGAAATTCGACAAGGCGCTACGGGTCGCCAGCGCGCAGAACCTGACCGATAACGCGCACCGCTTCGCCGTGGACCCGAACCGCGAGCAGGGCTACACCAAGCTACCGACAACCTGGCTTCACGGCGAGCACTGGAACGATCCGCCACTGCCACCACGCCAGCCCAACGGCGGACGGCAGACAGCGACACAGCGCAAGATGCAGACCGCCCAAGAGCGCCACCAGCGACTCACCGGCCTGCGGGACAACGCGGCGCCCTGGACGCTACGACAGATCGAAGAGGACTAGATGCACGACCAGGAACAGCCGCAAGGGATGACGCCCGTCGAGGTGAACATGCTGCTGGCCTTCGCCTGCGAGCAGGACGGCCTGGTCTCAGAGGGCGAGGGGAACTTTGAGACGTGGTGTCGCAAGCTCCAGCACATCCCCTACGCTGACGCCAAGGCCGCCGTCATGGACTACTACGGAGAGCACCTGGAGCCGCACCGTATCGACCCGATCAAGCCCGCCCGCATCCGCAAGATCTACGGGTCAAAGAAGGGCCTGGAGACGTCCAAGGCACGACTGTTGGAGCCGCCCAAGCAGAAGCCCGGCCCCATGTACCGAGACACG
This sequence comes from Nesterenkonia haasae, assembly GCF_010119385.1. Taxonomy (GTDB): domain Bacteria; phylum Actinomycetota; class Actinomycetes; order Actinomycetales; family Micrococcaceae; genus Nesterenkonia; species Nesterenkonia haasae. The sequence continues at coordinate 25,078 of NZ_VFIE01000017.1, read as the reverse complement.
CTCTGCCACTGGCAGCAGCGTGGATGGTTCGAGGACCGCAACACCGAGGACTACCCTGAGCGCCCAAGCGGCACCGACCCCGCCCCAAAGAGGCGAACGTGAATACATAGAGGATCCGACAAGGCAAGGCGGAGGACGAGTGGTTCGGAGAGATGGGGTTCGATCCTTCCGGGAGGACTTGGACGAGTGCGCGCAAGAGTTGTAGAGCGCAGTACCTACGGAGGGGCGAGAGGCGAGAGCGCTTATACGTCGGGCGATCAGAGGCACCATCGAGGGGCGCATGAGTCGCCACCAGTGCCGCCATCGACTGGAGGGCTATTCCGACGTTTGTCGTCGATTGACGCCTTTAGATTTATGGTTAGACATGACATATCCAGCCTCCCAGGAGTGATCAGTGGACGCATCGACTGCATGGGAAGGGTCTTGGTCTAAAGGTCCAGCGGGTGACCCTCTTCTCGTTCCCGGCCAACACCTTGACCAAAGCATCCAATACCGTCTGGAGAGAGCTCTCCGCGAGGCAGCTGAACTGTGGGACGAGCAACGGCGTGGTTTGAGCTCCACTTCGCCTGCCGTGGTCTATAAGCAGCCCGACACGTCGTCAGGGTGGCACCGGTACTACGCGGACGTTCCAGACGAATTGCCCCTCCATGAGTGGTCGATCGAGCGTGCCAGCATTCACAGTCGGCTTGTAGCGATGAGGAACAACATGTTCCGTGAGGTCCTAAAGCGCTCAAGCGGCCTCACGGAGAAGAAAGTCAAGAAGAAGGTTGGGCATCTAGATTGGCCCAATTCAACGACAAAAGACGATTGGGACACCAAGAGGGAGAAGTTGAGTTTTGTTCCCGACGTGATACTCGATCGAATCGCGCTCACTCAGCCGTTCCGGGACAAACTCCCGGACGGCTCCCCTCCGAGTGCGGACTGGATGCGTCAGGGAGGAGTTCAGTCGAGCCGAAAAGAGGCGAACGACGATAAACATGAACGTAACACCAGTCTTGCAGTCACCCTGACGTGTGACGGGGGCGTGCGTGCGAACTATTCGTTCAGAAGAATCGCTCAGTGGCAGCGCGATCTCCTCAACTCACCAGGGGACGGCGAGCCAATCTTCTGTCTCAAGACCGGCGTGGAGTGTGTGGACCCCGTGCACGTCTACGAAGTCGCCGCACACCTTGTGGTCCCCAACCCCTCGGTAGAAACCCAAGACCGGCAGCCCTGGATTCTCTCCAGTAGAAATCTATGGCATCAACTGGTGGAGAACCTCTGGATCTTCCATGTTGTCCTCGCGGGCCGAGAGATTGCGGGCCCAATTACAGGCCCGTTGCACACGAAGTTCGAATCGCTCTGGGGGTATGGAGACATGCGCTACCAACTTTCGTCTGAAGGGGCATGGGTCGCGTTAGAGAGTCCGAATCCGTTCAGGGAACTTCATGAACTGGCTAAGGCGGCTCATAAATGGATTTCATCGATCGGCTAAGAGAGACCACTGCTCGCATCGACTCGAGGCCCTCACCAATTTGGTGGGGGCCTTTTCAATTCCTAAGAGAGGACCCAATGAGCGAGTACGTGTCAATCACCCGAGTCCCCGCGCACCGTGCACGCCACAAAATCGAGATCAGCGTGGAGGGGAGACGGCGTGGACGGTGCCCACGGCATGCAGCCGCAGGTACTAATCGATGCTCTCCTGACTAGGTCTTCGCTCAATGAAGTTCGTTCAGTGTAGAACTCGGCTATTCCTCGGCATGCTCGGCCTCTGGTATGGGCATCGAGACCCGTTCCAAGAACTCGGCGGAGGTGACATAGGGATTGTCGTCGTCGTCAAACAGCTCAATTACCACGGCCTCTCGGTCTTTCTCCAGCACTCTATATGTGGAGCCGACGCTGAGAGTGAGCCCGTTACCATCCTCACCTTCCTCACGCACGATGAATAGCTTCCCCGCAGAAGGATCGGTCCTGCTCGCGAGCCTAAGTCGTATCGACTTAACCGCTTTCTGACCACCCGCATAGGTCGCACCTCCAGCCGCGAAGATGCCCAACGCTGCGGTACCGCCTAGTGCCAACGCATTCTTGGGCCCACCGACAGACTTTATGAACCGTGTCATGGTCTGATATCCACCGAGATTGCTCATTCGATAATCGTAGCGCGGTACGCGGACACGGCTTGGCCGGCCGGCAATTCACTGAAGTTCTTGACTAGACCACTGAGCAAAGCACTTGCGCCGACGACCCCAGTGGCCGGAATAGGGGCAGTCTGCTTTGGGTGAGGGGCGCAGATGGACGACGGCCGCAGCATTCCAGCCTGGAACGGGCGCAGATCCCAGGACGCTCTCGCTCAGGTCAAGGCACGAGGCAAGGCGAACAACCTGCCCTGCTGCATCTGCGAGCAACCCATCGACTACGACATCCCATCCAGCGATCCAGACGGATGCAGCGTGCAGCACCCCAAGTCGCGAGCCCTCTACCCGCACCTCACCTGGGACCCACTCAACTGGGCACCTGAGCACCTCACATGCAACAAGGGCGAAGGCACGGCCGCGACGCTCGCCATCGGCACCACATCGCGAGTTTGGTAGCTCCGCGGTTCTCAATAAGGAACGGAGAACGGCGTAGATGCGAGACCACGCAAGACGGACGAACTGCTCCCACGGGAGGGGCGGGTCAAAACTCTAGAGCCGGGGGCGGAAACAGCGGGGGGTTAGCTTTCTCCCTCCCCCGGAGAGTGGAGGGGTCGGGCGCGCTCGCGCACGTGGTACCAGGAGTTTCTTGCAAGGGCCACAATCTGCGAACTTTCACCCGGCGACTGCGGAACCTGGTGCCACTGGGCGCTCTGCGGGCGACCCCGTGAATTCGGATGGCTTCTGAGGATGATCGACTCGAATAGAGGTACCGGAGCGTGGTCCGCGAGACCTAGTCTGGGCTGGGCGAGTCAGTACCGATGCAAGGAGACTTCAACAGTTCCTCCGTCAGCTCGACCTGATTCGCGGGCCAAAGACCCGTGGAACCATCCAGCGAGAAGAAGATTAACCCATGGTCTGGGGCAGTCAACGGTGACCCGGACATGTCACAGATGGTGGACATACCCATGCCGTCCTTCGTGATCGCTTGGGGTGACACACCCCACAGTGACGCCAGCACGCGGGCCTGTTCGCCAGGGTCGACCTCCCCGCGGAATTCCTGGGCGGGATCGTAGAGAACGGTGACACACTCCGGACCGCCGACGGTCGGATGGACATTGTCCCTCCAGGCAATCTCAGTCATGTATTTGAGTCGTCCATAGACCTCACGGAACTGTGTCGGATGGAGCTTCATCTCCCGGGCAGCGACGAGGTGCGGTTGTTGCACGTTCTCCGAGCGCCCCCAGTCTTGCAACACACCAACGATCCCGATACGTCCGATTCTGATGGCAAGCATCGGGGTACCCAGGTCATCCATGTAGTCGAATCTGCGGAGGGGGTCCTCGTCGTCTAGACACTCGAAAAAGTGGAAGCTTGCCGGGCCCGGAAACCGGGGGAACCAGTCCAATCGATCCGCGACACTCTGTAGCAGGAAGTGATGGAACGAGAGTGTTTTAAGGTGGTCGGCGGGTACAAGACGTTCGCCGGCCTGCTCGCGGACTAATTGCGGCTCGTGGCTCTCGCGGTAGATGATCCCGTAGTAAATCTTTCCGAGCCAGATGAACAAGTCGCGGCGGTCCAGTTCTCGGAAGGCGCTCGGACCTTCGAGGTAGGCGGCCTTGATCCGCGCTTCCACACGGCTTAGATGCTCTCCATTGCAGCGTTGGCAGCAAGGAACTTTTAGACGGCGGTAGTACGCAAGCTGCCCGTTGAGTTGAGTAATCGAGTGATGCCAGAGATTGAGCTCCTGCAGTAACCATTTTGGGAAGACGTGCTCTTCAGTTCGAATGCCTGGCGCTGCGGACAAATCCGTTCCGCACAGGAAGCAATCGTCGCGGCCGAACTTTTGAAGACGATCACCTAGTAACTGCTTGTGCATGAGTCTCCCATGTCGCACGTCGGATCGGCTCTCTAGTTCACACGATCGCACCATGTGAGTGACCTCCGTGTGAATCTCTCTGTTGAGTAGCAGCAAAGGGGTTTCTCGAATGGTACGACGTGAGATCCAACGTGAGGGGGAACTCTCGATGCGAATGGTGGTTTTGCTGACGGGTCCGCCGGGTGCTGGCAAGTCCACACTCGCCCGTAAGTCGGGCCTTCGCGTCTATGACCGTGACGATCCTGAGTGGTTGTCCGAGCGTCAGTTCGCGACGGCGTTGCGCAAGCTGGCGGCGGATCAGGCGGCGTGTGCCGTGGTGATCCGGTCGGCGGCTACGTGCTCGGTGCGGAGGCGTGCTGCTGAGCTCGTGGAGGCCACCCATACGTTCCTGGTGATGGCTCCACGCGATGATCTGGTGCGCCGGATACGTGAGTGCGGCCGCGATCCCAAGCGGGACGAGGCTGGCCTCAAGTCATGGCTCGCGAGCTTCGAGTCGGCGGACGGTGTGCGGGAGTTTCCCGGCTGGCCTGCCGTATTCGGTGAAGGTAAGCGCCATTCGTTCACTGAGAGCGCGCTGCGGCGGTTCGGCAAGGATCACCGGCCCGAGGACCTGCGAGCCGTCTCCCGCCCGTTCAGGGACCTTGCAGACACGTTGCTCGCGCAGGTACCCGACAGTCCCGAGCTCACGGCCGGGCTGCGCGAGCTGATCGAATCCGAAGACTGCGCCGGCCGGGCAACAGTCGCCAACAAGGGAAGAACCGACCACGTACACCGCTGCATTCTGGAGCGCCGCCCGAGAGCGCGCACTCAAGACGTTCGAGCAGACCCTCGCCGCACTCGTCCATGCGACGTTCGGCGGTGAGGTCACCGGACTCATCAACGTGCTCGAACTGAACTGGTCGAGCATCGGCATCACCGCGATCAACATCGTCGGCACCTCGGCCATCGCGGCCGTGGCGTCCGTGCTGATGTCGCTGCGATCCGGCCGCAAGGACGGCAACCCGTCGTCCGGCAATCGTGAGACCGTCGCCGCATCTCGCGGCGGCTGAGCTCGCCACCCCATAGAGCCGCCCCATCCTCCTCTGATGGTGGGGCGGCTTTCCGTTTGTCTACGCCTTATGACTTCACCTGGAGTCCTGCTTCCTCCCAGCGCTGCTCTGGGCTGGATCTTGAAGCGGTCGACTCGGTGGGCTGTTCATGCTGACATCGCCGTTCCGTCGTCCAGACAAGGTGATAATGTCTCCAAGTGACTAAAAACTACGCGGACCAAATTAGCTTATCGCGAGCAGATTTAGTCCACCTGCTCGGTCTCTCCGCAAGGAGTGCGGCACCCGGGGCGCAAACAAGTCTGCGCCGTATGGCGAGGCGTTATCGTGATAACAACCCGGACGTCGCGAAGGCGATAGTCGAGACACTGCGGGAGGGCCCCACTCGCTCGGTCGCATCCGGACAGTCACTCGATGCGCCGTTGGACAGCGAGAGCAAATTGCCCTTGATACGTGAGGAGTCTCTAACTCCACAACAACAACCGATTCTTGATGCAGGTGTCCGAGCTCCTCTCGAGCAGGTCATCGAAGAACACGTCAATGGCTCACGACTCCTCGAGGCAGGCCTCGCCCCCACGGGCACGGTGCTCCTCTCCGGCCCCCCAGGCGTAGGTAAGACTCTAGCCGCACACTGGATGGCGCAATCGATAGGTCTTCCTCTGTTCGTGCTTGACCTGTCAGCAGTTATGAACAGTTTGCTTGGGCAAACCGGTGCCAACATTAAGAGGGTGTTCGACCATGCGCGTCGGACTCCGTCCGTTCTCTTTTTGGATGAGATAGATGCCGTTGCAAAGAAGCGAGACGACAATGCGGAAGTTGGAGAATTAAAGCGGTTAGTCACCGTTCTGTTGCAGGAGATCGACAATTGGCCGGAAGGATCCCTTCTGGTTAGTGCCACCAACCACTCACAGTTGTTGGACCCCGCCTTGTGGCGCCGCTTCGACGTGATCCTAGAGTTTCCCTTGCCAAGTCTGGACTCCTTGGCCGAAGGTGCTGCAACCTTCTTCGATGCTCCGATGCCTCAGGCGACACTTCGTATGATTGCGAAGCTATATGAGGGTGAGACTCTTAGTAGATTGGAGCGGGATGTCCTCCGGGCCCGTCGTACTGCGGCCCTTAGGGGCACGGACCCGGTGCAAGCATTGTTGGGGGCCGTCCACGACCGGTTCGACTCGATGCCAGTTCGAGATCGAGGTCGGGTGGCTGCTGACCTCTCTAAACACGCCGGATTGAGTCAGCGCGTAATTAGCGAGCTCACTGGCGTGAGCCGCGATACTATTCGGAAATATAGTCGCGCAACTTAAGTTGAGGAATTCGATGCCGAATAATGAGCAATTTTTGCTTGGTTATGGAGAGCGACTCACAGACAGAGTTGCGGCCCCCGGGGGTGGTGGGCCCCCCGAAACGCCCTACTCCTTCGACGAAGCGATCAAGCGCCTCCGAGGCGAAGTCCGGTCAACGTCAAACGCCCTTGAGGGTCTTCCAGGTGCGGCCTGTCCTGGCAACGAGGCAGTAGCAGCGCTGACCCTGCACCCGCAATCGCTCGCTAAGTCTTTCCATCCCAAGAAGTTGCTCGACAATTACGGTCTCCGGCAAGTTGGCTCGCGGCCAACAGAACTAGTCCCAGAGAAGTGGACCAAGAAGGAAGAGCCGCGGCTCAGTCCTTCTACCACCCTCTTTGTCGCTGGTGACCGCGACCGATTCAACGACTGGGCCGAGGAGATGTCTTCTGAACCCTCAGGAGTAGACCCGGTTATTCAGAGGATCGAAGCGATTTCTCCGTTCCTTCTCGAGGATAAGCTTAGAAACTTGGAACGGGCCGAAGAGACGCTTGGTGGGTTACTGGTCGAGATTGTTTTACACGCATCTCAGACTTCTCGTTACGTGGTTGATTCGTTCATCGAGTACGCGAGCTCCTTGGGTGTCGAGACTCGATCTGATAAGGCAATATTCGCGAGTGGTCTCTACTTTGTGCCCACCGAAGCGACTGAGGCCCAGCTTTCCGAGCTAGGCAAGTTCTCGTTTATGCGCGCAGCACGACCTCTCTCGAAGATGCGGTCTACGCCTCAGGTTGAGCGGTCATCCCCGCTTTCGAGCGAATACACCTCCACACTTCCTCCCAAAGAACCAGTTGACGACAGCATCCGTGTCGCGATTTTCGATGGCGGCTTTCCTAGCTCAAGCCCTCTTGCCCCGTGGGTGCGCAGCTTCACGACCAAGGACCTGGGCGCCGCGGTGCCGGAACTGGAAGATCATGGACACGATGTGACGTCCGCTCTGCTGTTTGGGACTCTGGAGCCTGGGGTCTCGCCTCGGAGCCCTCTATGTGAAGTCGACCACTATCGAGTGCTGGACGACGCTTCCGGGACGGACCCTTATGAGCTGTACGACGTGTTGAGGCGAATCAAAGACGTTCTCGACCAGAACGAATACAACTTCGTCAATCTCAGCTTGGGACCATCCGTCTCAATCGAAGACGATGATGTGCACCCATGGACTGCAGTTCTCGATGGGCACCTTGCCGACGGCAAGACTCTCATGTCCGTCGCTGTGGGGAATAACGGCGAACATTCTGATTCGCTGAGCCGTCGGATCCAAGTCCCTGCAGATTGCATCAACGGGTTCGCTCTGGGTGCTGCAGATTCCTCTCGGGCTGGCTGGGCGAAAGCGGCCTATAGCGCTACAGGACCTGGAAGGTCACCCGGGTATGTCAAGCCTGATGTGTTGGATTTTGGAGGGACGCTCACTGAGCCGTTCCTGGTATATCAGTCGAACACTCCTGGACAATTGGCATGGACTCAGGGAACGTCGTTTGCCTCGCCTAGCGCTCTCGGTCGAGCGCTCTCTATGAGAGCCCACTTTGGTGATCGATTGACGCCACTGGGTATCAGAGCGCTTCTCGTACAGTCGGCAGACCATCGAGAGCAAGAGCGTCGAGAGGTGGGTTGGGGGCGTCTTCCATCTAACTTGGATGAGATTGTGTCCTGCGGCGATGGTCAAGTCAGAGTTTTGTACCAGGGCGAGCTCCATCCAGGACAATATCTGCGAGCCAGACTTCCCCTTCCATCGGAAGAGTTGTTGGGAAAAGTTGGCATAACCGCTACGTTCTGTTTCGCTACGGAGACGGATCCCGAAGACCCCGGGAGTTATAGCCGCGCCGGTCTGGATATTACCTTCCGCCCTCATAGCGGAAACTTCAAGGACGAGTCAGCCGTAGATCCGAAAACCGACAGCTTTTTCAAGCGCGGCGATTGGGATACAGAGAGAGCGTTACGAACCGATGCTCAGAAATGGGAAACCACGCTTAGGGCAAGTCGAAGCAAACTTGGCCGCTCCTTGCGTGAACCGGTTTTCGATATCCACTACAACGCACGAAGTAATGGCGGTATGGCGCAAGGCCCCAAAGCGATCCCGTATTCGTTAGTCGTGGACGTCGAGTCTAAGAGAACAGCTGACCTCTACGACCGAGTTGCCAATACCTACGCAGGTCGTCTTGAGGCCTTGCAACCAATAGTGGCAATTCCTGCCTCCGCTCGGGCGCGCATAAGTTGACCGTATGTTCGAGGGCAAGGGTAGGCGAGTGTCCGAGCCGTCACGGGGCGAAGTTCTCTGGTTAGGTCCTTACCCCTAGGAGATCAACAACTCGGGGGCGGTGCAGGGTCAGGAGGTGGCCGTCCCCAGCATGAGGATGGCGCCACCGTCGAGGGCCTTCGCTGCGAACGTGGCGGCCTCGAACTGAGCCTCCGGCATCAGGTGCCCGTAGACCTTCCGCGTCATGGTTTCGTCGTGGCCGAGGTGGTTCGCGAGCTTCCACGTCTCCATGCCCGCAGCGAGCATCAGCGACGCATGCGTGTGGCGCAAGCTGTCCAGATCCGGGTCTTTGTGTAGCTCACCCTCTGAGCGCGCTTCTGCGGCCCCCTTGTTGAATGCACGGCCGGGTGCGCTGTGGGACATGTACTCGGTCCGCACGCCGGGGAACAGCGGCTCCGAGGAGGGCCGCCCCGCCAGGTGTGGTCGGAGCATCTGGACCGCCGAGGGCGGCAGTCCCCCTGGGCGTCGCGACGCCTTGGACTTCGGCGGGCCGACGTATTCGTAGCCGCCCTTCTCGCGGCTGTTCTTCATGGCCTTGGTGACACGGATGACCGGCTGTGGCTGATCGAGCAGAACATCGGCCACGGTGAGCGACCGGCTCTCTGAGGGACGCATCCCCGTAGAGAGCATCAGCAGGCAGAAGTCTTGGTAGGGCTGGCGCACGCGGCTGATGATCGCGTCCGCCTCTTTCTTGGTCAGGAACATGCTCGCCTCAGTGGCGTCTGACCTTTCCACCGGCGGGAGCATGTCGGCCTTCATGGGGTTGCCGGATCGCCAGCCGCGCTCTTCGGCGTGGAGCATGAGGCTGGTCAGCCAACCGCAGATGTTGTGGATCATCTTCGGGGCCCGCCCTTTGTTCTCCAGGGCGATGACGAACCGTCGACAGTCGTCGGGGCTGACCGTGTCCACTGGCCAGGAGCCGAATGCGGGGGATATGTGGGTGCGCATGTACTGGCGGTAGGTGGCCTTGGTGCCCCGTGTGGCGCGCAGCAGTTCGAGTCTGTGCTCGGCCACCTCATCGACGGTGGGGGAGGTGGAGTTCTGCTTCTCCAGGATGCGGTCGGCCTCATCGGCGCTGCCGACGGCCTCGATCAGCCGTTTCCAGTTGAGGGCGGCTTCCTCGGAGCGGTAGGTCGCGACTTTTTGCGAGCCATCTTCGCGCCAGGTGACACGGAATGAGGTTCCTTTGGGGCCCGAGCGGGTCTGGATGCTAGCCATGAGGGGCATTCTATCGCTGCTAGGTAACACATTCGGCGGATTAGGTAACATCTGCCGGTGTTCCCTGCCTGCATCCCCGGTATTCCGGGCCTGTTTGGTCGGGCTAGCGGGATTTGAACCCACGACCTTCCGTCCCCCAGACGGACGCGCTACCAAGCTGCGCTATAGCCCGCGACTGCGCTTTCGGAAACTGGCTAGGCCGGCCGAAGCACCGGAACAGTCTACATGATTACCTGGGCGGTCCAGACACGAACCTGCCCGTCGAGCATCCTAACCCTTCTGACCCACCTGTGATGAAACCGTAACTCGCAAATGTGGTTGAAATCCCAGGTCAGGTGCCCAGGCCTGGGTACGGTACCCCTTATGCACTCGCGTCTTCCCCAATTTGCGGGTGTGCCCGGACGGCTTTCGGTCGCTGCAGTCACTGCAGCTCTGCTGGTCTCCGGTTGCGCACCGAACTTCCACGCCCCCGAGCCCTCCAGCCTCACACCGGCCAGCGAATCCCAGGATCTGCCCGAAACGGTGAAGAACACTGCGGACACCACCATGCGTGACGCCGCCGCGGCCGTGGTGCAGCAAGTGGCCGAGCACCAGCCGACGGAACAGAGCCCAACGACCGAAGAGCCCAATCCTGAAGACTCTGAAGACGCAACCGAGGTTGGTGAGGCTGATGAGTCCGCTGACGCCACGGCCACTGAGCTAGAAGACTGGGCTGAAGCGCTCGCTCGCGCGCACGAGACCGCCGAACAAGACAGTGCCGAACAGCAAGCCGAGGCCGAAGCTGAAGAGGCTCAACGCCGAGCTGAAGCTGACGCCGAAGCTGAGGAAGAGGCCCAGCGCGAAGCAGAAACAGATGAGGAACCTGAAGAAGAAGCGACCGAAGACGAGACCGGCGATGAGGAGCAGCCCGAGCCGGATGTTGAAGCTCCGCAACCCGAAGCAGAAGTGGAAGAACCAGCGCCGGCCCCTGAACCGGCGCCTGACTCCTCCAACGTCACATTCGACGGTGACCTCGATACTTTTCTCACTCAGACGTCCAGTGCGTACCCGGGGCGGATTGCTATCAGCTTGCAAGAAGTCGGCGGCGAATCCCGCAGCGGCTCGACCGGTGGCTCAGACTCCTTCGTTACCGCCAGCACCTACAAACTGCTCGTGGGCTACAGCCTCATCCGCGAAGTCGAGTCAGGCGAGCGCAACTGGGATGACACGGCACTCGGCGACCGTGACCTCGCGCAATGCTTCAACGATATGCTCACCATCAGTGATAACCCGTGCCCCGAGGCCATTGGCCCGGAGCTGGGCTGGGCGAACATCTATGCCGACGCTGCAGCCATGGGCGCCACCAACACCGGCGCAGGCGAGGGCGGGATCCGCACCAATGCCCTAGACCTCACCCGGTTCATGACCAGTCTGGCCACCGGATCTATGTCTATGAGTGACTCCGGCCATGAACGCATGCGCAATGCCCTGGCCGCCAATGTGCACCGGCAGGGCATTCCCGCCGGTTCGGCCGGGCGAGTGCTCAACAAGCCTGGCTTCATCAGTGGGAACCTGCATGACACGGCGATCGTCCACCACCCATCAGGAACTTATGTGTTGACGATCCTCAGTCAGGGCTCCAGCTGGGACTCCCTGGCCGGAATCACCCGCGACATTGAAGCCGCACTGTATGGCTGACGGACTCTAGCGGCGTTTGCGCTTCTCCCGGACGCGCATCTGCACCTGAATCGGGGTTCCGCTGAAGTCGAAGGTCTCCCGAAGCCTGCGGATAATGAACCTCCGGTAGCCGGGGTCCAAGAAACCGGTGGTGAACAGCACGAATGTCGGCGGACGCGTTGAGGGCTGCGTGCCGAAGAGGATACGTGGTTGTTTACCACCGCGCACTGGGTGCGGGTGCGCCGCGACCAGCTCGCCGAGGAATGCGTTGAACCGTCCGGTAGGGATCCGCTGTTCCCAATTTTGCAGCGACCGCTGCAGAGCAGGAGCCAGCCGGTCCTTATGCCATCCGGTGAGCGCAGAAACATTGACTCGGGGTGCCCAGGAGATATGCGCTAGGTCCCGCTCGATTTCCCGCTCCAGGTAGTAGCGACGCTCATCGTCCAAGAGGTCCCACTTGTTGAACGCAAGAACCACAGCGCGGCCGGAGTCCAGAGCCATCTGAACGATCCGCACATCCTGTTCGCTGACAGGCTCCTCCACAGAGAGCAGAATCACGGCCACTTCAGCGCGCTCCAGGGCCCGTTGGGCTCGCAGCATAGCGTAGTACTCGGAACCGGAGGCCATATGTTGACGTCGCCGAATCCCTGCGGTGTCAACGAAGGTCCATTCCTCACCACCGAGCTGAATCAGCTCGTCCACCGGGTCCCGCGTGGTCCCGGCGACCTTGTCCACCACCACACGTTCGGCACCGGCGAGCTTGTTCAGCAGTGATGACTTGCCCACATTGGGCCGGCCGACCAGAGCCACGCGACGCGGTCCGCCCAGGGGAACCATACCCCCGTGCTGGGCAGTCTTGGGCAGATGTTTCAGGGCAGCGTCAAGCAGGTCGCCGGTTCCGGTGCCGTGGAGGGCCGAGACGGGGAAGGGCTCCCCCATGCCGAGGTTCCACAGCGGGTACACCTCAGACATGTGCGCGTTGGAGTCGATCTTATTGGCCACCAGCAGCACTGGTTTTTTCTTCCGGCGCAGCATCTTCACGACGGCCTCATCCACCGCGGTCGCCCCGACCAGACCGTCAAGAACAAACACCACGGCGTCAGCCTCATCAACGGCCAGTTCGGCCTGTTCGGCGACGCGTTTGTGGAGTCCCTTGGCGTCGGCTTCCCAGCCGCCGGTGTCGACCAGGGTGAAGTCCCGCCCGTTCCACTCCGCCGGGTAGGACACCCGGTCACGGGTCACACCAGGTACGTCCTCCACCACAGCCTCACGGGATCGGATGATCCGATTGACCAGCGTGGATTTGCCCACATTGGGGCGCCCGATGATGGCGAGCACCGGCGGGGCGGGCACATAGGGGCGGTCTTCGACGTCGTCGTCGTCGATGTCCAGCAGCGCTGAGTCTTCAGGGTCGAGTTCGTAGTCCTCCAAACCAGCGCGTAGTGCGGCGGCACGGGCTTCGGCCTCTTCTTCGGTGATCGCAGCAAGCCGCTGGGCGAGCTTCTCATCATCTCCGGTAGGTACAAAGTCCTCGCCGGTGTCTTGCGAATCGTGCGCCATCAGGTCCGTGCTCCCTGGGCAAGCTGCACCCGGCTAATCAGTGAATCAACTGTCTCCTGGAAACTCAGATCTGAGGAGTCCAGGACGGCCACGCCATCGGCGGCCTCGGTAAAGTTCGACGCCGCAGAGTCCTTGGTATCGCGGTCTAGGACCTGCCGCTTCAACGCCTCAGCATCCTGGGTGCCGCCCATCTGGGCTCCCCTGCGGCGCAGTCGGGCTTCAGCGGAAGCCGTCAGCAGCACGCGGACCTGTGCGTCCGGGGCCACCACAGTGGTGATGTCCCGCCCTTCGGCCACAATGAAACCCTCACGGTCAATGATGCCGCGCTGGGAGGCGATCAGCAGTGCCCGAGCCTTGGGGTTTGTCGCCACTTCGGAGACCTTTTCGGAAATGCTGGCATCCCGGATTGCGTCTGTGACGTCTGCCTGTCCGACGGTGATCACTTGGTGGTCGGGGTTGGTGGAGATGTTCAGCGGGAGTTCCTCAACGGCCACCTCAACCGCATCATGGTCATCGAGGTCTACCTGCTGCTGGAGGCAGTACCAGGTGGCGGCGCGGTACATTGCCCCGGTGTCCAGATAGGCCGCGCCCAATTCGGAGGCTGCGGCGCGGCAGACGCTGGATTTACCGGACCCCGAGGGTCCATCCACAGCGATCACCATACGCCCGGTGTACTGCGGGGCCCCGGGAGGCGCCTCATCAGTATGTGTACTCACGAAAGAACTACCTTCCATCCCATTGTCGTCAGCGCCTCAGCCAGCTCGTCGCGGCGGGCGGGGAGCACAGACAGTTCCACCATACCGACTTGGTGGCCGGCCGAATGCTCCATATGAAGGTCTTCGACGTTGACGCCGACTTCGGCGACGTCGTTAAGCACAGCGGCGATCTGCCCAGGCCGGTCGTCAACGATAACAGTGAGCTGGGCGAACGACTGCGGCGGTGCCCCGTGTTTGCCCGGCACTCTGGCCACACCAGAGTTCCCCTCGGCAATCAGTTGAGCAATATCCGCATGACCACCCGGTGCGGCAGGATCTTCCAGAGTGCTGATCAGCCGTTCGACGTCCTCACGCACTCCGTAGAGGATCTCTACCACGGGGGCTGAGTTCGCGCTGAGGATCTGCACCCAGAGGTTCGGGTCGCTGGCCGCGATACGGGTGACATCGCGCAGTCCGTTGCCGGAAAGCGCCAATGCGCCCGATTCAGCCTGTTGGAGCCGTGAGGCCACCAATGAGGCAGCGATCTGCGGCAGATGAGAGATCAGCGCTACCGACTGATCATGTTTGACCGCGCTCATTTTGTGCGCGCTGGCTCCTAGGCGGCGTGCAAGGGCAGTGACAGTGTCCACCGCTTCCGGATCAGAGATCTGCTCTCCGGTGCGCGGATCCTCCGCTGGGCAGATCACCCAGGGCATGGAGGTGAACAGCTCCCCACGTGCGGCCACCGGCCCGGACTTTTCCCGGCCAGCCATGGGGTGTGTCCCCACATACCGTCTGATATCGCCCAGGCTGAGGGCGTGGCTGCCGTCCTCAGCCCAGACCAGCAGATCCTTCAAAACAGCAGCTTTGACGGAGGCTATGTCCATCACCACGCTGTGCGGATGCGCCTGCAGTGCCTCGGCCACTTCCTGGGCCGTGACCTCTGGAGGGGAGGCGACCACGACCAGCTCGGCCGCGTCCTCCGGTGACCATGAGGTGCCTGCGCCCACATCCTCGGCGATACGCTGAGCGGTGGGTGAGGGGTCGGAGAGCCACACCTGGTGGCCGGCGGCGCGCAGACCTATGCCGATGCTTGTGCCAAGCAGTCCTGTGCCGCGGATCAAGACCTTCGCACGCGGTTCACCCATTCTGTGCGCCCCCAGCTAGGTCCTGCAGATGACCGATCTCCTGCTTCTCCAAGTCACGCAGAGCGCCCTGGGGCTGATCTCCGATGACGATCTTGCCGATGGCGGTGCGCACCAACCGTGTTGCCGGGAAGCCGATGTGCTCGAACATCCGCCGGACAATCCGGTTCCGTCCTGAATGCAGGGTAACTTCGACCATGGTGCGCGAACCGGTGGAGCCCAACACCCAGCACCGGTCTGCGGCTATCGGGCCGTCGTCAAGTTCGATCCCAGATTGGAGCTGTTTGGCGGCCTTGACCGGCATTTGTCCCTGTACCTCAACCATGTAGGTCTTCGGCACCTCATAGCGGGGGTGGGTGAGCTTATTGGTCAGGTCACCGTCATTGGTCAGCAGCAGCAGACCTTCAGTTTCATAGTCCAGTCGTCCGACGTGGACCAGGCGGGCTTCACGCATGCTCTCATCCAGGAAGTCCCCCACGCAGCGCCGGCCCTCCGGGTCGCGCATAGTGGTCATGACTTTCGCTGGCTTGTTGAACATCACATACCGGTGCTCCACATCCAGGGTCACTCGAACCCCGTCGACATGGATTGACACTGTATCCGGGTCAACACGCACGCCGGGTTCGACGATCACTTTGCCACCGACGGTGACGCGGCCTTCGGCTATGAGATCTTCACAGACGCGACGGGAGGCAACCCCGGCCTGGGCCAGGATTTTCTGCAGTCTGGTGCCGTCTTCCTGGTGCACGGCGCGGAAGTTCGCCTCCGCCTCATCAGCTCGGATCTTCACTGGCTTGGGTTGGGCCGAGATCAGCCGCTCTGGTTTGGTGTGGGCGAAGGGTCCGCCGTCAGAGCCTGGTTTGGGGGTGCGGGCAGCCCTGGTGGCCCGCTGCGGCGTGGGGTTGCGGCCGTCTTTCCCCGAAAAAGTCATGCGGACAATCCTACCGTCCAGCAGTGGCCCAGAATTCGCCCGGCAACCTCATACCGGCGGGCGGTCATGCTCTCCAAGGTCTTCGACCCCTGGCAGGTGGGGTGAAAGCTGGGGCAGGTCCGCCAGTGAATCCAGGCCAAGCCGCTCCAGCAACTGTGATGTGGTGACATATAGCGTGGCTCCAGTGACCGGATCATGCCCTGCGGTATCCAGCAGGCCGCGCTGGACCAAGGTGCGCACCACACCATCCACATTGACGCCGCGGATCGCGGAAACCGCGGACCGGGCCACTGGCTGTCGGTAGGCGATGACTGCGAGAGTTTCCAGTGCCGCGGCCGATAGCCTGGATGTCTGGGTGCCAAGGACGAACGCCGAGACTTGTTCGGCATAGCGTGCCCGCGAGTAGTACCGCCAGCCGCCAGCGACCTCGCGCAACTCATAGCCGCGCTGTCTGCCTCCGGCTGCACCATCAGCCTCAGCCCGCAGTTGATCCAGCAGCACCACCACCTGGTGCTCGGGGACGTCAACGGCGGCGGCCAGCTCCGCTGGTGTCACCGGCTCTTCGGTCACCATCAGCACTGCTTCCAGAGCGGCGAGATACTCCCCATGGGACACCAGATGATCTGAGTCCGCCTCCTCCAGGGCTGGGTTGGGACTATGGGACTCGCTCATGGCCCACCGTCCTGCGCAGCACCGTGAGTCTCCGCTGCGTCCCACTCCGCGGCTGCTCTGGCAATTGCCGCTGCGGCGGCGTCGTCGTTCTGATCTCCTGCCCAGCTGATGATCAGCTCCCCCAGCGGCACCTGCTGGTCAAACTCCACGGTCCGGTCACGGAAGAGTTCCAGCAGGCCCAGGAACCGCACCACCACGACCAGCCGGCTCTCCGCACCCGCGACCAGCTGCTGGAACCGGCATGAGCCTGCGCTTCGGAGCTGCTGCGCCATCCCTGCCATCTCTGCCTGAATATTGACGGTCTGGGTGTGCAGGTGATCCATACCAACATGGTCTGGTTCCATCTGCTGCCGCAGCAGGGCGCGTTCGGCCAAGTCCTTGAGGTCTTCCGGGGTGGTCTTCCACACCAGTTCGGGCAGGAGGTTCGCCATATCTGGGTGTGCTCCAGGGCGGCGTGGGAACCGGCCGGAGTTGTTTTCCACCGCCGCGCCCATCTGCTCAGCAATCTGTTTGAACGCCTTGAACTGCAGCAAGCGGGCGAAGAGCAGGTCCCGGGCCTCTAAGACGGCGATGTCCTCTTCGGATTCAACCTCAGACCCGGGCAGCAGCTGCACCAGTTTCATATCCAGCAGAGTGGCAGCTACGAACACGAAATTGGAGGACTCATCCAGCGCGCGCTCCGCGTCCAGGGTGCGCACATATGTGATGAACTCATCGGTCACCTCGGCGAGAGCCACAGTGGTGATGTCCATCCGACGCTTGGCGATGAGCCCCAGGAGCAGATCGAACGGGCCGTCGAAACCGTCCACGCTCACCTGGAAGCCGGATGCGGTCTCAGATTCCGAGTCGACGGTGCTTACGGCGAGCATCCCCGGCCAATGAGTTCGCGAGCCAGCTGGCGGTAGGCCTTAGCGCCTTCATGTTTAGCCGCATAGCTGGTAATCGGTTCTGCGGCCACGGTGGCGTCGGGGAATTTTACTGACCGTTTGATGACCGTTTCGAAGACCTTCTCTCCAAATGCCTCCACGATCCGCTGGATGACTTCCTTGGAGTGAGTTGTACGCAGATCCACCATGGTCACCAGCACACCGTCGATCTCCAGGTCCGGGTTGATACGATCCTGGACTTTCTCAATGGTGTCCTTCAGCAGTGCGACCGCGCGCAGGGCAAAGAACTCAGCCACAAGTGGAATGAGCACCCCGTGGGCGGCGGTGAGCGCGTTGACTGTCAGCAGTCCCAGTGAGGGCTGGCAGTCGATAATGATGACGTCATAGTCGTTGCGGACCGGACGCAGAGCGCGTTGGAGAACCTGTTCGCGGCCGACCTCGGTCACCAGCTGCACCTCAGCGGCGGAGAGATCAATATTGGCTGGCAGCAGGTCTACGCCGGGCACATGGGTGGAGACGAGGGCGTCATGGATGGTGATGTCCTTCTCCATGAGCACGTTGTAGACGGTGGTTTCGAGGTCGTGCGGATTGGCACCGAAACCCGCGGACAGCGCACCCTGAGGGTCAAAGTCCACCATGAGGACCTTGCGCCCGTATTCGGCCAGTGCTGCAGCAAGGTTGATGGCTGAGGTGGTCTTGCCGACCCCACCCTTCTGGTTGACCATCGCAATGATTCGTGCCGGGCCGTGACTTGCCAGCGGCTCGGGGTCCGCGAAGTCATGTTTGGGACGGCCGGTAGGGCCGATGATCGCCTCACCTTGGATGGTGAAGAGCGTTCGCGGCTGATCGGCGTTCACGTGCGGCCCTCCGGTGTGGTCTGATGCGACGGCTGTCGATGTCCAGACCAGATTACCGCCTGATGTGTTTCGAGCAAGGTGCAGGTTCAACCCCTACAGGTTTCTGCGCAGCACAGGGAGGAGATCCTCGATCACCCCAGCGTCCTCAATAGTCGATGGCACGATGTAGTCCTTACCGTCGGCGATCTGCCGCATGGTCTTGCGCAGGATCTTCCCGGAACGGGTTTTCGGCAGGGCAGGCACCACCGCGACCTCCTTGAAATCGGCCACTGGACCGATGCTTGAGCGCACATGGGCGACCAGCTCCTCACGCAACTGGTCCTCGGTGATGTCCACGCCGGTCTTCAGCACCAGGAAGCCTGCGGGGCGCTGTCCTTTGAGCTCATCAGCCAATCCAATCACCGCGCATTCGGCAACAGCTGGGTGTTCCGCGACCGCGGCCTCGATCTCACCGGTGGAGAGCCGATGACCGGAGACGTTGATGACGTCGTCGGTGCGGCCCATGACAAAGAGGTAGCCGTCTTGGTCGAGGTAACCGGAGTCTCCGGTGGTGTAGTAACCGTCGAATGCGCTGAGGTAGGACTCGACGTACCGGGCGTCATCACCCCATAGGGAGTAGAGGGTCCCCGGAGGAAGCGGCAGTTTGATGGCGATATTGCCCTCCTGGCCGGCGGGCAGCGGCTCTCCGAGCGGGTCGAGGACCGCGATGTCATAACCGACCATGGGCAGGGTCGCGGAACCCTCTTTAACCTGAAGCTGCTCAATACCCACCGGGTTTGCGGCGATCGGCCAGCCGGTCTCGGTCTGCCACCAATTGTCGATCACCGGCACGTTGAGCGCCTGACCGATCCACCGCTGCGTCTCAGGGTCCAGCCGCTCCCCTGCAGAAAAGAGATACTTCAGGCTGGAGATGTCATACTCACCCACTGCTGAGGCCTCCGGGTCCGCCTTGCGGATGGCGCGCAGTGCGGTCGGTGCGGTGAAGAGGGAGGTGATCCGGTGCTGCTCGACCATCCGCCAGAACGCGCCTGCATCGGGGGTGCCGACGGGTTTGCCCTCATAGAGCACACTGGTGGCGCCGGCCAAGAGCGGCCCATAGACGATATAGGAATGTCCCACGACCCAGCCGACGTCTGAGGCGGTGAGCATGGTCTGGCCCGGCCCGACATCAAAGATCGCCGGAACTGACCAATTCAGCGCCACCGCAGTCCCGCCCTGGTCCCGCACCACGCCCTTGGGTTTGCCTGTGGTCCCGGAGGTGTAGAGCACATAGAGCGGGTGAGTCGCCTCCACACTGACGGCCCCGGCGGGTTCAGCCTGCGCCGTCACCGTATCCCAGTCATGCCACGCAGCTTCAGTCTGCGCGGAGACCTCCTCCACACTGGACTCGAACCCCTCACGGTGAACGACGACGACGTCGCGGACCTGGTGCTGAGCGCGCTCGACTGCGTCTGCCACTTTTGGCAGATATTCGATGCGTCGGGAGGGCTCCATGCCACCTGTGGCGGTGATGATGGTGTCTGGGGCGGCGTCGTCGATCCGAGCTGCGATCTCTTTGGCGGCGAATCCTCCGAATACCACGGAATGGACCGCACCTAAGCGGGCGCAGGCAAGCATTGAGATGACCGCTTGGGGGATCATCGGCATGTAGAGCAGAACCCGGTCCCCTGAGCCAACGCCAAGCGCTTGCAGCGCGCCGGCGGCGGCGGCGACTTCATCCAAGAGCTCGGCATAGGTGTAGCTGCGGGAGTTCTCCGTCACCGCAGAGTCGTAAATCAACGCTGTTCGGTCAGCATTGCCGGCCTCGATGTGGCGGTCCAGGGCATTGCGAGTGATGTTGAGTTTGCCGTCGGGGAACCACCGGTAGAGCGGGGCCGCCGAGTCATCCACTGCCGTGGTGGGAAAGCTCTCCCATTCGAGCCCGGCCGCGGCCTCTAGCCAGAAGCCTTCAGGCTCGGTGATCGATCTGCGGTGAGTCTCACGATAGGAAGCGGAGGGACGGGATGGGGACATGGGAGCTCCTTCGCACAGCGGCAGTGATGTGGCGTCAGTCACTGTTAGTGTATCCGCCACACTTCACGGTGTATACAGAAAACCTCAGAGTGACCTCAAATAGTGCAGATTTCGTGGGCCGGGGTGCTCAGATAAGCTCTAGTTGTATACACTTGAGATATGCGAGCAAGTGACGCGGCCTACACGGCGCTGCAGGATGAGATCCTCGAGGGTCGTCTGGCCCCGGGGACGGTCTTGGGTGAGGTGGGGCAGTCTGAGCGGCTCGGTGTTTCCCGCACTCCCATTAGGGAGGCCTTTTCCCGGTTGGTGGCAGCAGGGCTGGCCATTCAGCAGCCCGGTCGCGGAACTGTAGTCAGCGACATCTCCCTTGAAGACGTCGACCGGCTCTTCGAGGTGCGTATTCCCCTAGAGACGCAGGCTGCGGGACTGGCCGCCCAACGCGGCACGCCAGAGGTGTTCGCGGGCCTGGCCGAAGAGTTCCGGCACGCCCAAGAAGCACCTGAGGCCGAAAGCCACTACAAACTGGCAGCCCGAATGGACGAGGCCATCGACACCTCGGTGGGTAACCGCTACCTAAGCACGATGCTCGCCAACCTCCGCGTGCACCTGATTCGGGTGCGACGCCTAGCCAAGGACCAACCGCAGCGACTCGCCGAATCTGCCGCTGAGCACCGCGACATTTGTTTGGGCATCGCTTCTGGTGACCCCCAGATGGCCGAAGCGGCCACAAGTCTCCACCTGCGCCGAAGCCTGGCTTATATTTCCGAACTGCGCCGTACAGAACCGGTACCGTCACCATGAGAGGACACCTCACCCCATGATCGAACACAACGTCCGGGTCCACCCCAGCAAGGACAATCTGGCCCGAGAAGACCAACTGGCCTACAAGATCGCCCAGGTCGCCGTAGACGAGGTGGCCGTTGAGGACGATGTCACCGAGATGGTCATCAACCGGGTCATCGACAACGCCTCCGTGGCGGTTGCCTCCCTGGTGCGTGCGCCCATCGTCTCCGCTCGCGCCCAGGCCCTGGACCACCCGGTCTCCGCCAACGGCACAGGCGCCTCCATCTTCGGCATCAACCAGCGGTCCTCCCCTGAGTGGGCAGCGTGGGCCAACGGCGTAGCAGTGCGCGAACTGGACTTCCATGACACCTTCCTGGCCGCGGACTACTCCCACCCGGGCGACAACATCCCGCCGATTCTCGCCGTGGCGCAGCACACGGGACGGACCGGTGCTGATGTCATCCGCGGTCTGGCCACCGGTTACGAAATCCAAGTGGATCTGGTCAAGGCAATCTGCCTGCACAAGCACAAGATTGACCATGTGGCCCACCTGGGCCCCTCGGCAGCAGCTGGCATCGGCACTTTGCTGGGGCTCGACACTGAGACGATCTTCCAGGCGGTGGGTCAGGCTCTGCACACCACTACGGCCACCCGCCAGTCACGCAAGGGTGAAATCTCCACCTGGAAGGCCCACGCCCCCGCTTTCGCCGGGAAAATGGCGGTGGAGGCCGTTGACCGTGCCATGCGCGGCCAAACATCACCAGTGCCGATCTACGAAGGTGAAGATGGGGTCATCGCGTGGATCCTGGATGGCCCGGACGCCGAGTACACGGTCCCGCTGCCTGCACCCGGTGAGGCGAAGCGAGCAATTTTGGACACCTACACCAAGGAACACTCCGCCGAGTACCAGGCCCAGGCATGGATTGACCTGGCGAGGAAGCTCCACCACGAACATCCTGAGGTCACTGACCCGGCCAATGTGGAATCGGTGCTGATCCGCACCAGCCACCACACTCACTATGTGATCGGCTCCGGGGCCAACGACCCCCAGAAGTACGATCCCACGGCGTCTCGTGAGACTCTGGACCACTCCATTCCGTACATCTTCACGGTGGCACTGCAGGACGGCAGCTGGCACCACGGGGAGTCCTACGCACCCGAACGCGCCGGACGCCCAGACACTGTGGAGCTGTGGCACAAGGTCACCACTGAGGAGGACCCGGAGTGGACCCGCCGCTATCACTCGCTGGACATTTCGGAAAAGGCATTCGGCGGTTCTGTAGAGATTCGCATGACAGACGGACGCACCATCACCGACGAGATCGCTGTGGCGGATGCCCACCCACTGGGTGCCAGGCCATTCGCCCGTGAGCAGTACATTGCCAAGTTCCGCTCCCTGGCTGCCGGCATCATCGACGACGCCGAGGCCGACCGTTTCCTGGAAACTGCGCAGCGACTGCCCCAACTCACCGCCGATGAACTGGTGGGGCTCAATATTGAGGCTGCTGGCGGCGTCGTTGACCTCGCTGCCTCCCCCAAGGGGTTGTTCTGATGTTGTACGCGAAGACCACACCTGAGCAGAAGCGCGCCCATCTGCGACAGATCCTTACACCCGGGGCTGCCCGCCAGTTTCCGGGTACCTTCACTCCGCTGAGCGCCCCGCTCATTCAGGAGAAGGGGTTCGACGGCCTGTATGTTTCCGGGGCGGTGTTGGCCAATGAGCTGGGTCTGCCGGATATTGGACTGACCACACTGACGGAGGTTGCGCAGCGGGCTGGGCAGATCGCCAGAATGTCGGATCTGCCGACGATTGCCGATGCGGACACGGGATTTGGCGAGCCGATGAACGTGGCGCGGACCATTCATGAGTTGGAGAACGCGGGTTTGGCCGGCTGCCATATTGAGGATCAGGTCAACCCAAAGCGTTGCGGCCATTTGGACGGCAAAGCCACCGTGGATGCGGAGACTGCGAGCAAGCGGGTCCGCGCAGCGGCTGCAGCCCGGCGGGACGAGAATTTCCTGATCATGGCGCGGACTGATCTTCGCGCGGCCGACGGCTTGGACGCGGCGGTGGACCGCGCAAAGGCCCTCGTGGCCGCCGGTGCTGACGCGATCTTCCCGGAGGCGATGAAGGATCTGAGCGAATTCGAGGCCATGTGCAGGGCGGTGGATGTGCCGGTTCTGGCGAACATGACCGAGTTCGGCAAGTCTGAACTGTTCACTCGTGATCAGCTGGCGTCCGCGGGGGTGGCACTGATCATCTATCCGGTGACGTCACTGCGCTCTGCTATGGGAGCAGTTGAGCGCACGTTGGACACACTCGCTGCAGAGGGTACCCAAGAACCCGCGGTACAGGAGATGATGACTCGTGCACGGCTCTACGAGCTGGTGGACTATGAGTCCTACAGCAGCTTTGATGCCGGGATCTTCGACTTCGATGTGCCGGAACGTTTTAATGATGAAGGAGCCCAAGGATGACTGAGACCACTGTGTATAAGGGACTAGCCGGCGTCGTAGCCGACTATACGGCTGTCTCTAAGGTGAATCCGGAGACGAACTCTTTGCTCTACCAGGGTTACCCGGTGCAGCAGCTGGCCGCTGAGCTGAACTTTGAGGCGGTCGCTCTGCTGTTGTGGAATGGGGATCTGCCAAGCGAGGATGAGCTGAAGGAGTTCGTCGAGTTTGAGCGTAGTCACCGGGCATTGGAGCCGAATGTGCGCCAGGCTATTGATCTGTTGCCGACTGATTGCCACCCCATGGACGTGGGGCGCACTGCGGTGTCGGTGATGGGCGCGAACGATCCGGATTCGGAGAACTCCGACCGTGCTACTGAGTTGCTGAAGGCTAAGAAGTTATTTGCGGCTTTCCCTGCGGTTGTCGCCTATGACCAGCGGCGTCGACGGGGCCAGGAGCTGGTGGAGCCTCGCGATGACTTGGACTATTCGCAGAACTTCTTGTGGATGACCTTTGGTGAGGAAGCACCTGAAGAGGTGGTGGATGCCTTCCGCGTGTCGATGGTTTTGTATGCGGAGCATTCTTTCAACGCCTCGACGTTCACTGCTCGGGTAGTCACCTCGACGTTGGCGGATCTGCACTCTGCAGTGACGGCAGCTATCGGCGCACTGAAGGGTTCGCTGCACGGTGGGGCCAATGAGGCGGTGATGCACACTTTCGAGGAAATCGGGATCCGCAAGGAGGAGACTCGCGAGGAAGCTGCCGCGCGTTCAAAGGCCTGGATGGAGAACGCCTTGGCTGAGAAGCGCAAGGTCATGGGCTTCGGACACCGAGTGTACAAGCATGGCGATTCCCGTGTGCCGACGATGAAGGAAGCGCTGGATGCCATGGTGGAGCACTATGGCCGCGGTGAACTCATGGGTCTCTATGACGGTTTGGAGACGGCCATGGATGAGGCTAAGGGCATCAAACCCAACCTCGACTACCCGGCTGGTCCCACATATCACCTGATGGGCTTCGACACGGAGATGTTCACTCCTCTGTTTATCGCTTCGCGCATCACGGGGTGGACCGCGCACATCATGGAACAGCGGGCGAACAACGCCCTCATCCGCCCACTGAGCGAGTACAACGGCCCAGACGAACGACACCTCTAACAGAGCACATTTCTTTGCCGGGAGGCGCTCTCCCTCCCGGCTCCCCTGCGGGTGCCTGTTAGTACTTGATGGGTATGGTGCTGGGTGCCCAAAACATGGTGGGTTTTCCCAGGGCAGGCTCGGCCAGGGCTGGTGGGTGTCGGTGGTGGCGTGACGGGGATCTGTGTTGGCCCCGGTCGGGGTGCCTCTTACCTGATGGAAGTTTAGCTGGGCTCCCTCGCTGAGGTGGGTGCGCCTTGTGCTTGTCTTCTGGTGTGGGTGGGGTCAGGTGGCCGTGGGATTTCATCCGGTGATGCCTCCGGCACAGCGCCCACAAATTGCTTGCTGTGGTCTCGCCCCCGTCATGCCAGGGGTGTTGATGGTCGATATCGCAACACTGCGCGGCCACCGTGCACCCCGGGGCCTGACAGGTCCCATCACGGA